>NZ_JAQMHR010000010.1 GCF_028309625.1 Trichococcus sp. K1Tr
CTCAGTGGAAGCAAGCTTCCATAGAAAAGACCGTTCGACTTGCATGTATTAGGCACGCCGCCAGCGTTCGTCCTGAGCCAGGATCAAACTCTCATGTAAATGTGGACTCTTGTACAGAAATCCTACATGTTAAGCTGATAGCTCTTAATTTCTTGCTGACTTTATGTTTGCGATACTAAGTATCGTCTTCGTTTGCTTCGACCGAAGTCTAAGCTCCTTGCACATTTGGTTCGTTCATTCTTTATTCAGTTTTCAAAGGCCAATCGTGTATCACGTGTTACGTGATTGCTTATTTATAATATCACGGCTCCGACTCTCCGTCAAGCCTTTTCTGAAAGTTTTTCAGAAGCAATATCGGCTTGCAGATGCGTGGATCAGCAACTTTTATATAATATCACGCTCTAAATCGCATGTCAACAATTTTTTCAAATCATTTCAAAGCCGATTCTGGCGGACAACTTCTATATACTATCATCGCAGCCGAATGCTGTCAACGATTTTTTCAGCTTATTTATGACTGATTACTAATTATTCAAAAATAAAGGCTCTGAGCAGTCTCTTCTGCTGGCATTAATTCTCATTCCATTATATAGTAGACTTTAATATTGGACAGCCACATTTAAGGGCAGAAAGCGAGTGTAGTGATTGGATAAAAAAATTATTTTTTTGGATATTGATGGTACTTTGGTGACGGATGATGGCTGGGTTCCCGCATCCGCTGCGGACGCATGCAGACAAGCCCGCTTGAATGGGCACGAAATTTATTTGTGCACCGGCCGGTCAAAACCCGAAATCTATGATTTCATAATGGAAATCGGCTTTGACGGCATCATCGGTGCTGGCGGCGGCTTCGTTGAGTTGCGTGACGGAATGTTGTACCACAAGACAGTACCCGCCAGCGAAGTCAGGCGGATGGTGGATTTCTTTGATCAGCACAGCATTGACTTTTACTTGGAGTCAAATGGCGGTCTGTTCGCCAGCAAGAATTTCCTGCCGCATGTGGAACGCTGCATTTACGGGGATATCGACAACGATCCGGATGCCCGCAGACGCAAGGAAGAGAATCCTCATCCCTTTATCGAGGGATTGATCTACGGTGAAGAGGATCTGTATAAGACTGATGTCAATAAAGCCTGTTTCCTTCAGAGCGACAAACTTTCTTTCGCACAGATCAAGGAGGAATTCGAAAACGTCTTTGACACGATACAGTGCACCGTGCCTCAGTTTGGGGATGAAAGCGGCGAACTGATGGTTCCGGGTATACACAAAGCGACTGCCATCGAAGCGTTGTTGACACACCTAGGTCTACCCAAAGAGAGGACGATCGCAATCGGAGATGGCTTGAACGATTTGGAGATGTTCGACTATTGTGCGGTCGGGATCGCCATGGGGAATGCCAAAGAAGAATTGAAGGCTGTCGCGGACCATGTCACGGGTTCGGTGGATGAAGATGGCCTGCATCAGGCTTTCCGTACATTCGGACTCATCTGACGGCCGCAGCAAAAAATCTTATCCATTTCATAAAATAATCTTCATAGTTTCTTCATACTTGAGATTTACTATGACTGTAGGCCAATCACAAACAATCTTTTTTTAATTTCTTTACTCCTCCAAAGTAAAGAGCAACTCCTTTAGGGCTGCCTGATAACTTCAGGCAGCTTTTTTTTGCTATACCTTAATTTTTTCGCCATTCCATGATACTATATGAAGTAATACCTCGCTGGATGCGAGCTCTGCAACACATAAAAAAACTATTCTCTCTATAGATGAAAAAAATCAAATCGTAAACGGGGATGTGCACATGGAACCTATTCGCAACAAAATATTGGACTGCAAAAGGATCGTCATCAAAATCGGCACAAGTTCTTTGATGCTGGCCGATGGATCCGTCAACTACCAAACTTTCGACCGGCTTGCTTATGTCTTGACTGTTTTGCGCAATCAAGGCAAAGAAATTGTCTTGGTGTCATCCGGCGCAATCGGAGTCGGGCTCAACCGCCTTAACCTGCCGCATCGTCCGAAAACCATCCCGGAACAACAAGCCGTCGCTTCTGTGGGGCAATCCGAGCTGATGAACCTCTACACCCGCTTTTTCTCGCACTATAACCAGATTGTGGGGCAAATACTCATGACCTTGGATATCGTGCAGTTCCCGGAGAGCCGCAGGAATGCCGTAAACGCCTTCGAACAGTTGTTGAAAATGGGCATCATCCCGATCGTGAATGAGAATGACGCTGTCTCCGTTGAAGAACTGGATCACCTGACAAAATTCGGGGATAACGATCGCCTTTCTGCAACTGTTGCGGAGATCATCTCCGCCGACCTGCTGGTCATGCTTTCCGATGTCCCAGGTTTTTATGATAAAAATCCGATGGCACATCCGGATGCCGTCCTCTTCCACACCATTCATGCCGTCACGGCCAAGGAAATGGCTTTGGCTGGCGGGAACGGTTCGAAATTCGGGACCGGCGGCATGGCAACAAAATTGAAAGCTGCCAAACGCATCCTGAAGAACAAGCAACAAATGGTATTGACGCAAGCCACAGACCCGACCGTATTGTTCGATATACTGGCCGGTAAAGAAATTGGAACCTATTTTGTGAGGGAAGACAAATAGAGGAGGATATTCGATGAACAGTTTATTGCAAGAAATGGGCATTGCCGCGAAAGCCGCAGCCAACAGCCTGAGGAAAGCATCAACCAAACAAAAAAATGAGGGACTTTTGGCCATGGAAGCTGCCCTTTACACGCATCAAGATGCCATCCTGGCAGCCAATGCGAATGACATCGCAGCAGCCGAGGTTAATGGCTTGCCGACGCCGATGATCGAACGTTTGACTTTGAATCCGCAACGGATCAAAGGGATGGCGGACAGTTTCAAGGAAATCGCTCAACTGCCTGATCCGATCGGCTACGTTGAGGAAATGACGAAATCTGCCGATGGTTTGATGATCGGCAAGCAGCGTGTTCCGCTTGGCGTCATCGGAATCATTTATGAATCGCGTCCAAACGTCACGGCGGACGCGAGCGCCCTTTGCTTCAAATCGGGCAATGCCGTCATCCTGCGCGGTGGAAAAGAAGCATTGGAATCCAACAAAGCCATCATGACCGCATTACAAGCCGGACTCGTGGACGCCGGTTTCGCCAAGGAAACGTTGCAACTGATCCCTGATCCGTCCCGCGAACTGGCCAGCGAATTCATGAAACTGAATGACTATCTGGATTGCCTAATCCCTCGCGGAGGAGCCGGACTGATCCAGAACGTACTGAAAAACGCGACAGTGCCTGTCATCGAAACCGGGGTCGGTAATTGCCACCTGTACATCGATAAGAATGCCGAATTGGAAATGGCTACGCGCATTCTGGTCAACGCGAAATGTTCCCGCCCTTCCGTCTGCAATTCCATCGAGACGTTGGTTGTCCACGAAGCAGTTGCGGATGCTTTCCTGCCCGTTTTTGCGGAAGCTTTGGCGCCTTATAAAGTGGAATTGCGCGGCGATGCGAAGACCTGCAGCATCTTGCCTGAAGCTATTCCAGCAACAGAGGAAGATTTCGCTGCCGAATTCTCGGATTTCATTTTGGCTGTGAAGGTGGTCTCTTCTTATGACGATGCCATCGCGCATATCCAGAAATACAGCACAGGCCATTCCGAAGTGATCGTCACCGATCATTACCAAACAGCACAGAACTTCCTGAACGATATCGATGCAGCGGCAGTCTACATCAACGCCTCTTCTCGCTTCACGGACGGCGGTTGTTTCGGCTTCGGCGGAGAAATCGGCATCAGCACGCAAAAACTCCATGCCCGCGGACCGATGGGATTGAAGGAATTGACTTCCTACAAATACATCATCTACGGCGAAGGCCAAATCAGATCCTAAAAGGGATCCTCATCAAAAATATTTAGAGCCGGGACACCGTTCCCGGCTTTTTCTGTCCAGAATGCAACAACCGGCTACCGGAGAAAGAAGGGTTCCAACCATGCAAAAGAAGATTGCAGTAATCGGTGGCGGCATCGTCGGCGCCACCGCCAGTTACTACTTGGCAAAAGCCGGCCACAGCGTCAGCGTGTTCGACAGCGGCACCGGCCAAGCAACAGCCGCGGCGGCAGGGATCATTTGCCCTTGGCTGTCCAGACGCCGCAACAAAAAATGGTACCGCCTCGTCTCAGAAGGAGCGGCTTTTTATGACAAGCTGTTGGCAGACTTGGCTTCCGACGGCTTGAAGACGGATGCCTACGCACGTTGCGGCGCCCTGATCCTGGGACGATCCGCCAAGTATATCCAGGAGGTCCACGACCGTGCACTGGAACGACGCGAGCAGGCGCCTCTGATCGGCAGCGTCACTATCCTGAAGGGAGCCGAACTCCAAAAGGCCTTTCCGCCTCTCACTAATGTCGAACAAGCCCTTTACGTGGGCGGTGGTGCCCGCGTGGACGGCCGGGAATTGACGAAGACGTTGCTGCAGGCGACAACCCGATTCGGAGGCAGCATCCACAAAGGGACCGTCTCCCTCGCCAAGGGTAACGACGGCACCTTGTCCGTCCTGACGCCGGACGGAGGACCGCAAAAATTCGACGCGGTCATCCTGGCGGCCGGTGCTTGGCTGCCCCAACTCCTCCAGCCGCTCGGGTACACGGTCGATGTCCGCGGGCAAAAAGGTCAACTTGTCGTCCTCCAAAAAAATGAAGACAACAATCCGCAAGACTACCCGGTCATCATGCCCCAAGGCGAAATCGACCTGCTTCCGTTCGGCCACGGGAAAACAGTCATCGGCGCAAGCCATGAAAACGACAAAGGTTATGACCTGCAGCCTGACGCTTCCGTTACGGATCCGATGTTGGAACAAGCCCTCACTTGGCTTCCCAATCTGAAAGAAGCGGCAACAATGGATATCCGTGTCGGCACAAGGGCCTACACTTCAGACTTCAGCCCCTTCTTCGGCAGTGTCCCGGGACTGCAAAACTGCTTCGCGGCAAGCGGGCTCGGTTCATCCGGATTGACTTCCGGCCCGCTCATCGGCTATCTGTTAGCCGAATTGGCGCAAGGGAAAGAAAGCACCCTACCGACCGAGGATTATCCGATCACCGCCTACGTCAAACTGGTCGGTCGCTAGAAAAACATAAAACATTATCCGCTGGTGCACTATTTTTTGCTATCTCACTGAAGTTGAAATATAATTATCTTAAACGGAGGTGAAAAATATGTGGAAAGAATTTAAAACATTCATCATGCGTGGGAACGTGCTTGATCTTGCCGTCGGGGTTGTCATCGGGGGTGCATTTACAGCAATCGTCAATTCATTAGTAAAAGATATCATCACACCGATAATCGTAGCCATAACCGGCAATGCAGACTTGACCGGCCTTTCATTCAAAATCGGACAAGCAGACTTCACGTACGGTAATTTCCTGCAAGCCTTACTGAACTTCTTGTTGATCGCACTTGTCCTCTTCCTGATGATCAAAGTAATCAACAAACTCAAACGCAAAATGCCTGAGGAAGAACCAGTGGAAGTGGAAGCCGAAGTACCTGTTGTTGAACTTTACCTGAAAGAAATCCGTGATTTGATGGTGAATCAGAACAAAAAAGCCGAATAGTGCTCAACAAAACCTGCTCCCTGTAATATACAGGGGGCAGGTTTTTAGATTCTGCTGAAAAGTAAACAAAAACGAACCCTATAGAGGACACTTTTTTAGTGTCCATTCTATAGGGTTCATTTTCTTTTTCTTAAAAAGCGTCATCGTCCTCATCATCATCTTCGTCTGCAATCATGGATACATGCCAATCACTGATGCTGTTCTTCCCTTGAGCAATCACAGCTTCGGCAGCTTCTTTTACCGGCGTCCCGATCAATTGATGGTTGATCCCTTCCAACAGCATCGGAAGGTTTACCCCGCCAATGATGTAAACAGAATCTTGCAGTTCTTTCTCTAAACTATTTGTCACAAGAACCGATTGATTGTACGGGCTGGCGCTTACTAGGTCAACAAATACGATGACCCCTTCACCTTGGTTTACTTCATGGATAGCTTCTTTAATTGTTGCGCCTAATGCCTGTACGTCGTCTCCCAGGTTCAAGTTCGCCGTTGTGATATTATTAGTCGGCCCAAAGATCACTTCTGCTGAATTTTTAAGCCCATCACTTAACGTACCATGTGTTGCAATAACGATCCCTAACATTGATAATCCTCCTTGGTTACGGAAAGGCCCAGTGCCTATCTGCACAATTCCACAACTTTTGTAATATTTTCCATATTTAAATTCTTTTGATCCAAATCCGCTTTATCCAGATAAAATTGCGTTTTTTGCTCATTTTCTGAGGTTTTTGCACTGAAGATATAAGTGATCTTTTCGTCTGACGACCGATGATTAATACTAAATTCCGACAATTTCGTCTTAGAAACATCATTCCCGATAACATGCAGCGGCGCATCTGCGCCTACGCAATCCAAAAAGAAAATCTTTGCTTTCTTATTTCCAGGGGTAAGCATTGCTTCTAGACCACTTTCTCCAAAACTGCCTTCATCCACAAAAGCGAAAGCTGTTTTCTCTCCCTTTGCTTCACTTATCATTGCCAACATAGCAAGGACAGACGAAGTATTTCGGATCAACGTCTTTCGGTTTGCTGATCCCTTCGCAATCTTGCCCAGCAAGTAGAAGAAGACACCATAAGCAAGAGCGATAAACAAGGTGCGAACAGAAAGCAAGTCAACCGCACCGGATGCGTTTTGCATATAAAAGAACGTTCCGGCAATACCTAACAGAATTAATAGGACCGAACTGACTACAATGAAACTGGTTGTCCGTTTTTCCTGTGCTTCCCGATCAAATAAAACATAAGGACCAAAATGTTGGATTGGCGTGTCATAATACGTGCAAATGATCCGATCCGCTTTTTCGATATCGCCAACGTAGACGTTCCTTGATGCATATTTTTTGTGGCGATTATACTCGATCACCTGCACATCTTCTCGCATGTCCGAAATGTCCGCCACCAATGCCGAGAGGAACCGCCGCTTGCTTTTATCAGTACGACGTACACGATAAAAAGACTGATATCGAAATAGCCAATCTTTAAATTTTTCATTTTGCTGCATAGTATCTGCCACCTGTCATTTTGGTCACTATTTTCCCGATTGAGAAAAGCAGCTATTTCGCAATAACTGCTTTCCCGCCAGGAATTATTTTATAAACCGAATTGCTTTAACACATCCGCTAAGCTGGAACTTGCAGAAGATGGCGTTGCTTGGAAATAGATGTTTTCAACGCCGTATTCTTCATTTAACTCTTTTAATTTCAACGCATCCGCTTTGTTCAGATATACTGATTTAGTGACCAAAATATCATCATCACCTTTTTTGGCGATTCCGCCGATGTTCAGATCCTTGATCGGAACACCATGTTTGGCCAGATTATAAATTCCAGTAACTGTTTTCGTGATCAAAATAGCGCTATACTCTTTGAATTTGAACTCGTCCCAATAGAATTTGCACTTTTCTTCCGTCATGACAATTGTTTTTTGCCCGGTACGGCTGCCCGCACTTTTGTACAAGTCTTTCATGAATTTATCTTTGGCAACAACATCATCAACTACAAAGATTGAATTGACGCCATCCCTTTGAGACAATGTCAACATAACTTGACCATGGATCAGTCTCTCATCTACACGCGCTAAATTTACTACTCCCATTTTTCACACTTCCCTTTCTTAATCACCTTTTTACAGAAGACCTATGCCAGCCAGAACAATCAGAATCAGCGTCAACCCTACCAACGCACGCGTTACTTTCAGACCTTTTTTGATGTAGTAGAAGTATACGCCCAGAACAACAGCCAGCGGCAACATACCTGGCATGATCTTATCCAACATTTCCTGAAGGACAAATGGTCGTCCGGAGATTGCAAATTCTAAGCTTGATGACACTTTAACATAATTTCCGGCCAAAATCCCCATCATGAACATCCCTAGGATAGACAACATTTCGATAACCGTCTGAATTCCAGCACTATGCATAACACCTGTTGCATTTTTACCTGTCTTGAATGCGCTTCGTGCAAAGAATACACCCAACAATACTTGGTAAAGAGCAAAAGCGATGAATGGGAACAAGGCGCCGATTGGGCTACCCATTTGCGCCCAAGGAACAGCGATAGCGATGAAAATGTATTGTACCGTTCCCGAGTCGATCGAATCACCGATCCCTGCCAAAGCGCCCATCAAACCTGCTTTAGTATTGTACATCAGGTCGTCAGTCATAGTAACTTCTTCGCCGTTCACAACTTCTTTGGCACGTTCTTGTTCCATCGAGGACATCAGCCCTGTGATGACGCCGCCGCCCCATGACAGTTGCGTATTGAAGAACAGCAATTGGCGTTTGTAGGCAGCTCTTAATTGATCTTCATCTTTGTACAGCTTGCGCAGAATCGGCATCATCGCATAGAGGAGCGAAGGAGCTAAGTAACGTTCGAATGAGTGAGGGATTTCGTTTGCAAAGTGCCAGCGTAAATAGGTTTTCGTAACATCTTTAGCGGTTATTTCTTCTGGTGCTAACATATTTTTTTCTTTAGCATCTAGATTAGCGTTTATCATTTTTTCATCTTCCTTTCAATTTGCCTGCTTTTTAGAAATCGTCATCATCGTCATCATCAAACGCTGCACTGCCAGCGGAAGCAGGAGCTGCTTTTGCACCCTGTCCTTTAGCCAGTACGAAAATGGCTGCAATTAGAGCACCGATGATCGCATACGTCACCATTGTGATTGACAAGGACGCCAACACGACACTCATCAAGTATGCTAACAGGAAGAAAACCATGTAGTCTTTACGGCCGATAACATAAATCGTTGTTGCAATACCGATAGCTGCTAGACCGCCACCGACAACTGTAAGAATATGGAACACAACCGTACCTTCAAGCGCAGTGATGACATCCGCAATAACGGGCGCTCCGTAGAACAAGGCAATGAACACTAACGGTACAAATAACAAGAAAGAAGCGATTGTCGGATAAAGGATGATCGATCTTACGATTCCGCCGTCATTCAAGTCTTCTACGGCTTTATCGGTGTATTTACCCAAAAACGTATTGATGAAAAATCTGAATTGGTACAGATAAGCACCCAATAAACCTACCGGCACAGCTACAGCTATCGCTGCTTCAGGCTGCATGTTACCCATCAAAGCAACCGGCACCGCGATCGCTGCCGCAATTGATGGTTCTCAGAAGGCATTGTTCCCCCTGGAGAGAAAACCCCCATATAAATCAGCTGAATCGCTGCTGTGATGATCATTGCTTGTTGAACGTCTCCCATCACAATACCTGCTACCAAACCTGTCATCAAAGGAGAAAAACGTAACGTTAATGTCGCTCCACCTAAAAATGCACGTGACATGACTGCCCCTACCCAAAGTGCAATTATCAAACTTTGCATTGCGGTAATATTTTCCATTGTCTATACCTCCGTATTTATGTATTTTTCTAAATCTATTATTGCTTTTTTCAAGACTGCTTCATTGATCGTCATCGGCAACAAATGCACTTTTTGCTTTTTGTTGACCAGTTCGACGATTTTGTTGAGTTCCTCTTCCTGCAAAGGATACTCGCCCATTTCAGTTAATGATTTCGGTAAACTTAGAGCTTCATACATCGGAATCAACTCGTCAATCACTTGCCATTTGCCTTCCAGAGCCAATTGGTAGAAAATGCCATAGGCCACTTTTTCACCATGCAGGTATTTGTGGACTCCCGGCAGATACGCTGATATTGCATCATGAATGGCATGGGCGGCAGTATTACGGGCGTATTTATCTCCGAATCCCCCAACCAATCCAGCAACACCGAATATGACTTCCGATACCTTGATAAATTCCGTGGATGCATCCCCATTGCGCATATCTTCGATAGCCTTCAGACCATCTTCAGCGAGGACATTCTTGCAGATTCTTGCCGAATGCCGCGCAAGCATCAAGAAATTATTCGCTTGAAACTGCGGCTGCTCCAATATCATATCGGATTCATACCACTTGGCTAAAGTATCCGCGATTCCTGCAATAAAGAATTTAATCGGCGCATCGATGACCAACGTTGGATCAGTGATCAGAAATGCTGCCTGTCTTTTGTAATGTTCTGTTTTGCCTTCAGCGAGTCCGTTATCTTTGTACATTACGGATAAGGGAGCCCAGGGTGCACAATTGCTGGCCAACGTCGGAACGACACCAAACGGTTTTTTCGTCAATGAGCCGACGTAGTACACCAGATCACACAGTTTTCCTCCGCCGACGCCGATGATGAAGTCAAAATCACCATCATCGACTAGTTTGGCCAATCGGTTTGCTTCATTGTAGCTGCACTCACCGTTGTATTTTTCGTATTGGATTGTGAATTCCTCATCCAGAAATTCCAGATATGGTCTTGCTTTCTCCCATGAAATCGTGCCATGAACAAGCAGCACGCGTTTCGAACCGTATTCGTTCAATATGTCAGGGATCACTTCCATGGCACCTTGCCCATACTTATAAAATTGCGGGCCAACTTTTACATTTACAGCTGTATCCAACTTTATACACCTCTCTCATTCTGTAATATAGGGGCTTACTGGTTGCACTACACGTTGTGGCATCCTCCCTTCCACTATCGCTTCACAGTCAGAAACACATTTGTCTCCCATACCTTCCAAGCACTCCATTGTGTACGCAGACGTGTGCGGGGTCAAAATGATATTCGGATACTCCAGGAAAGGATGGTCGCTGTGTCCCGGTTCAACTTCCAGTACATCTGTTGCATATCCGCGCAGTTTCCCGGTTTGGATCGCTTCGATGATTGCCGCTTCATCCACCAGTGCCCCACGAGCCGTGTTGGATATGTAGACACCGTCCTTCATTTTCGCAATGGCTTCTTTGGAAATCAGATGGTAGTTCGTTTCATTCAGGCTTGCGCAGAGGCAAATGACCTCGGCCCGCTCCAGAAGTTCGTCCAATTCGACTTTCTTGCCGCCGAAAATCTCGATTTCCAAGGCGGTCTTGTTCGGGTCGACCCCCAACACTTCACATCTGAACCCATAGTGCAGGATTTCGACGGCTCGACTGCCGATATTGCCGACACCGATAACGCCTACCGTTTTCCCGCATAAACCGTTTCCAATAAACCGCGCTCGATTTTCCCAGCCATCATTTTTGACTTCCTGGGCCGACTCAGTTGTGCGCCGCATCAATGCAAGTAAATTTGTAACATTATTTTCTGCAACTGCGTCGCGCTCAATCAGAGGTGGGACAATCGCGACAATCGTACCATGCGCTTTGGCAGCTTCCAGGTCTATATTGTTGTACCCGATTCCATGACGTGTGATCAGCTTAAGTTCATCCTTATGCTCAAAAAACTCGCTAGTGAAAAATGGTGTTACACTCGCGATAATAATATTATACCCTATTAATGATTCAGCTAGTTGTTTTCCTTCAATAGAACTATCAAAATCGAAACGATCGACCTGTCCGATTTTTTCCAGTCTGGCCACATGCGTGTCGAACATCTTTCCAAAACTGCTTGAATTGACGATGGCTATCTTATTTTCTTGAGTCATTTTTCTTTACCCCTCCACTTGTAAAACATTATGCCCACTCAACCAATACTTGTAATCGTTTTCGTAATTTCTATCCTGATTATAATAAATATTTTTTACTTTGTAAAGCCAAAATAAAAAATATTTATTACTAATCGCGATTATGCTATACTATCCCCAAGGAGGTGTTCATATATGTCAAAAAATTATATCCAAATGATTCTGAAGCCGCACTACGAAACTTTTTCAGCTACTGAATTAAAGATTGCCGATTATTTCGTGAGCTTGGGTATGGACTTAGTGAACAAAACATTGTCCAATCTTGCCGAAGAAACGGATTTTTCAGAGTCGACGATTTTTAAATTCGTGAAAAGAATAGGCTTCAAAGGCTTCCAGGATTTCAAAATCAGTGTCGCATCAAACTATCGTATGTCTGAAGAACGCACGCACCAGTTAGCCGTATTTACCGATATTACCGCTTCGGATACTCCGAGCGATATTTCTAAAAAGGTCATTCAGTCCTCACAAATTATGCTGCAAAGCTTAATGAGTAAATTATCAGGGGAAGCACTGCAAGAAGCTCTGGATATTATCGTGAATTCGAAAGCGCTTCATTTCTTTGGCTTGGGCGCCTCCGCAGTCATCGCGCTCGATGCCTACCACAAGTTCTTAAGAACCGCCATCCCCGTGAACTATGTTTCGGATTATCATATGCAGCTGATGCACACTTCCAAATTAACGGAAAATGATTGCGTCTTCCTTTTCTCGCACTCAGGAAAAACGGCGGAAACAATCAAATTAGCGGAAGTAGCGGCTCATAATAAAGCCAAGATCATTTGTCTGACAGGGAATCCGCCAGGTGTCTTGAATCGCTTGAGTGACGTCAGCATCGTAGTCGAAACAGAAGAATCCATTTTTCAGTCCGAGGCGCTTTCAGCCAGATTGCTTTATCTCACAGTAGTGGATATCATCTATTTATCGTATCTCTACCATGATGAGCATACAAATATAGAATCAATCGACACCATACGCGAAATTCTTTCGACAACAAAAATAGAGGTGGATAGATAATGCCCATTAAAGCAATCGTCTGCGACATGGACGGCACACTACTGACTGCTGACCATGCCATCAGTCCCAAAACCCAGGAACTCCTCCTGTCACTCCAGCAAAAAGGCATCACGCTGGTATTGGCAAGCGGGAGAAGTTACTTGCGTCTGATGCCGGATGCCCTAAAACTGAAGATGGATTCCCATCAAGGTTATTTGATCGATGTGAACGGCAGCTCCATTTATGATTTCCATTCTCAAACCAGGGAAAGATTGGGGATAATGGATTCAGAAGACATCCAAAGAGTCACATCCGTATTCCGCACATTCAATGTTGAGATCCAATTCTCCCAAGATGCCGGCCTGTACACCTATTTGCCGGATTCACTGTATGCCTTAAAGAAGAAAATCCGCGGCGAAATGAGACTGCCGGACGATTATCCATGGGCCAGCGGCATGTATAGTTGGTTATGCGATATGCGCGACGGCTATCCTGAACAAAAACTGATTCTTGATCTGAACGAAGCACCAGCTTCCTGCAACAAAATTTCAATCAGCCAAGACCCGCATTTCATGGAGGCCGTGACACAGTCATTGCCCCATTTGGGTCTGCACGGCGAGTACGAACTGGTCTTTTCTGATGAAAGGAAACTTGAAATCACCAAAAAAGGCATCAACAAAGGCAAAGCCTTGGATACCTTACTGGAAAAACTTGGCATTTCCAACGAAGAAGTGGCGGTTTTTGGCGATAGCGAAAATGATATCTCGATGCTTTCCAACAGACCCTACTCCTTCGCAATGGCTAACGCGTTGCCCAAAGCCAAGGGCGTGGCAAACTACACAACGCCTTCCAATGATGACGAAGGTGTCTATCATGGCTTGAAGCAATTGATATCAGAAGGATTGCTTTAAACGAGAGAAAGAGGCTGTCTCGAAAAAACGAGGCAGCCTCTTCTTTGCGGTTGGGTGTTCGAATTCGTGGCGGATTTCCCCGCCAAAATGGTTTTGACGGGGAATCTCATGTTGTTCGAGGACGTTTTTCCCCGCCAAGGTGGTTTTGACGGGGAATCTCGTGTTGTCCGAGGGCGTTTTTCCCCGCCAAATCGGTTTTGGCGGGTTTTCTCTGAGCATAAATTAAATTCCCATACAAAAAAGGGCTGTAATAAACCAGAAAACCCTATTCTGGTTTGTTACAGCCCTTTTTTTGCGCGTCAAATCTAGTTTGCGTCAAAACCGGTGGATCGATGCATTCATATCACAAATAGATTCTCCACAATCCAAACACGAGCACGAGCGCCAGCAACAGCGTTTGCCCTTTGATCTGCAGAAAGATGAGTGCGATGAATTCGCGCAGAAACGCATATGGCAGAAAATAGAGCGGCGTCCAGGCACCCAAGCCGTCCGTTTCCAATCCCACACGGTGGGCGTAGAGACTGCTGCGGACAACATGGAAGTTGTTAGTGATGAAGAGGCATTTGTAGCTTTTTTTGTACGCGTCCATGATGCCCTTGGAGTAAAGAAAATTCTGGTACGTATTGACGGACTGGTCTTCCTCAAGGATCACTTCCTCCGGTATGCCGTTCTCCATAAGATACCGTTTCATAGCATAGGCTTCAGAAAAAGGTTCGTCCACCCCTTGCCCTCCACTCACAATCAGACGGCAGGGTCGCTTTTGCGTGCGCTCTGTCTGATGCCGGAAAAACCGGATCGCTCTGTCCAACCGTCTCTGCAACAGCGGACTGATGCCCCCGCCCGGAAGCAAACCCGCTCCCAGGACAATGACGAAATCTTTATCGAGGGCAACCGGAATGAGGCCGTAAAAGGCTGTCGCGATGAAAAACAAAATCAGCACCACACCGAAATAGATGATGAAGTAGCCCATCAAGCGCATGAAGCGCCAGATCAGGTAATGATGGAACACAAAATAATTCAGCAGGAACAGCAGATCCATCAACAAAATGAAGGCGCCCACCGCGACCAGCAGGCCGTACCGTTTGGCCCAGCCCTCTTTTTTGAGCAACAGCACCCCATTGAAGACAAGCGCAAGGCCAAAAAAAAGGAAAGCGAACGGTGAAATCAAGCCGAACAAAACACGGAAAAGCATCACCGCGTAACGGATCCACGCCACTTGGGGCGAGTCGTTTCCCTGCAGCATTCCCACAAAAAGGAAAAACAGCGCTGCAACCAGCAAGTAGCTTTGGAATTGCCTGCTTCTCCCCATCGATCGGAGCTTCAGACCCCCGCCAAACGAGAATGCGCTCAATAAATAGAATAGCAACGGTCATCCCTCCTGTTTAAAAGCCGTGGAAAGCTTGATACACTTCCTGTTTCTTCAGATTCCTGATTTTTGCGGTCTCTTTGATCGCATCTTTGGAGGATAGCCCCTGTTCCGTCATCAGCTTCTCAACCAATTCGGCGACGCTGAGATCATCAAATGTCTGTTCAACCGGCATTTCCGGGTTGTCATTGCCGGCTATCATCAGGCAGATTTCCCCTCGGATTTCCGTTTCTTCGGCCCAAGCAGCCAATTCTTCCGCCGAACCCCGGATGAACTCCTCAAAGCGTTTCGTCAATTCGCGGCAGATGACGACTTGGCGCCCTTCACCCATCACGGTTGCGATATTTTTGAGCAGCTCCTTCAGCCGATAAGGCGATTCATAGAAAATCATCGTTTCTTCCCTGTTCTTCAACGACTCCAACTGGGCCACTTGGTCTTTCTTCTTGCGCTCAAGGAAGCCGAAAAAGTAAAACGGCTGCGGTGCCAATCCGGAAGCGATCAATGCGGTCACACCGGCATTGGCTCCAGGCAACGGCACAACCGGCACGTTTGCGTTGATGCAGGCGCGCACCAAATCATGGCCCGGATCGCTGATCGAAGGCATCCCCGCATCGCTCACTTGGGCGATGGATTGCCCGCCGAGTAGTCTTTCCACCAATTGCGGAATGCGCTCCTGGGTATTGTGTTCGTGAAAGCTGATCTGGGGAGTGTCCACTTCGAAATGCGTCAACAGTTTCCGCGTATTGCGCGTGTCCTCAGCCGCGATCAGATCCACTTCGCGCAGTATCTTTATGGCACGGAAGGTCATATCTTCCAGATTGCCGATCGGTGTCGGCACTAAATAAAGCGTTCCGCTCTCGTGCTGTTCATAACTTTTTTGCAGTTGCATCTTTGTTCTCCTCTGATTTCGATTCATTTTGGTGGCTCTGATAACCCGCTAAATCCCGCCCGGTTCAGAGCTGGATACGCTGACCCCGCGCACCTTCAAAAAATTCTCTTTCTGCTTGCGGCTCAGCTTCTTGAATGCCGCCTCCGCTTTGGTCGCTTCCGTTCTGGAACCGAAGACTTCCTTATAGATCATTTGGACAGGGCGGCGCGCCTTGGTATATTTGCTGCCTATGCCTTTATTGTGCTCCTGTTCGCGCCGAAGCGTGTCCGTCGTATAGCCGGCATAAAAAGAATCATCTCCGCAAAGCAGCACATAAAAGTAGTGCTCACTGCTCGCCATAGAGGACATCCTTTACCTTCTGGCTGTATTCCCCTTCTTCATTGTACACAACGAGCGGCGGCAGCACACGGAAACCGTCCTCTTTGCCGTCCTTGATGCCTTCGATCAGGATCATGTTCGCTTCCTTGTTCTGTTTCGGGTAGATGAACTGCAGCTTTTTGGGCGCAATCCGGTTGTTGCGCATCGTTTCCAGGATCTCCATCAAACGATCCGGGCGATGGACGAAATAAGCCTTGCCTTTCATCTTCAGCAGATGGCTCGTCTGTTTCATCAATTGGCCCAGCGTCAGATGGATTTCGTGCCGCGCGATCGCAAAAGCATCCAATTCATTCGTGAAACTCGATTCGGTCAGCTTGAAGTAGGGCGGGTTGCAGGTGATGACGTCGACGGAATCCGGTTTGATGAAGCGGGTCACCTCGTTCACATCCGCGTGCAGGAAGGAAACCTTCTCCTCCAACCTGTTCAGTTGGACTGTCCTGCGGGCCATATCCACCAACCGATCCTGCAGTTCCACCCCGACGATCGGATTCTTGGTTTTTCCTGTCAACAGAAACGAGACTGCCCCGTTCCCGGCGCAGAGATCGACTATCTTTGCCGGCTTCACGCGCGGCAATTCCGCGAAATCAGCCAACAGCACCGCATCCAGCGAAAAAGAGAACACGGCTGAACTTTGGATGATCTGGATGTTTTCCCGTTTCAGCACATCCAACCGTTCGCCTTCCTTCAATACATTTTCCATTCCTATTCCCCTTTGTATATATATCATCAAACATGCAGCAACTGAAATAAGCCTCAGCCCGCATAGCCATTACATTTATCCTCAAAACAGAGGCCAGGACTTCTGTCCCCGCCTCTGCCAGTCATACATCCATCAATTGTTGACAGTATCCGCAGTTGCGGCATACTTTCAGTTTTTCCGATCTCTTTCGCCGTAGATGACATCGATACAGAAAACACAGGGCTCATCATTAAGACGGCGGGAACCATAATAAACATTGCAGACATGAAAACCATCCTCGTACAGCTTCTGTAAATTCAGACGGGACTTCGACATTTCTGGCTCTTGCTTCTGCGCATCTTCTTTTTCCTTCGTAAGGAAATCGATCCGATCACGCAGATGCTGGTTCTCGATTTGAAGATTTGCGTTCTCTTCTATCAGGTCATCCATCTTCTCTTGAATCTCTTTAACATCTGCTCCCATCGATGAAATACGGCTTTCCACCCGATGGAATTGGTCATACAAGGCACGTTTATCCATTTTATCCACTCGCATTTTCCATACTTATTTTTCAATCTTATCGTGCAGATCCTTAAATCCTATAACTCTGAACTGGCAAACTCAACCGTTTTGTTGTGCTCGAACAGACGCACTTTGACGACTTGACTGAGCACATTCAATTCCACAACTTTCCCCTTACCCTCGGGTGTCATCACTTCTTGCCCGTAATCAGGCATCGCTTTTCTGAGGGAGACATACGTATCGTTCTCATAATTCAGGCAGCACATCAAACGGCCGCACAAACCGGATATTTTGGTAGGATTCAAGGACAAACCTTGATCCTTCGCCATCTTGATCGAAACCGGCACAAAGTCGCCCAAGAAAGTCGAGCAGCAGAGCGTTCTTCCGCAAGGTCCGATTCCTCCAAGAATCTTGGCCTCATCACGGACACCGATCTGATGCAATTCGATCCGCGTGCGGAAAACAGCCGCCAACTCGCGGACCAATTCCCGAAAATCGATTCGGCCTTCCGAACTGAAATGGAAAGTCAAACGACTGCGATCAAAAGTGTATTCCGCTTTGATCAGTTTCATCTCCAATTTCAGCTGTTTCATTTTCGTCTTGCACACGGCAAAGGCTTCTTTCGCCTCCGCGCGATTTTTTTCATCCTGCTCGAGGTCCTTTTCGGTCGCAACGCGGATGATGTTTTTATGCGAAAGGATGCCGCCTTCTTCATTGCTTTTTTTATCGACAATGACGACTTGGCCAATATCGACAGCATTCCCATTATTTATGATCAATTTTTCGTCCATTCTGTACTTTGTCTGGCCTGCTTCATAATAAGAGATGGGCCCGACAGGCATAAAACGAACACCAATTACGTTTTTCATTTTCTTTCTCCTCCAGAAGCTTTATCTATAGGCTATTCCCGAGCGCGATTTCTTCCAGTACCCCTTGGAGCTGAACATTTGCTTCCAGATGTTTCTTTCCATTGAGGATATTTTCCATATGCCGGGTGATTTCCTGAGGATGCAGTTTTTCTGCAATACGCTCGTACTCTTTTCCGTGATTTTTGTTGACGATAGCTTGCTTATTGCTGTACTTGGTATACAGTAAATCACGGTAATAGAATAATAGCAAGTCCAAAAAGAAGTGCCCATCATTTTTGTCCTTCAGCCCGTCCATCAAGTCGGTCTGCACAAACACAAATGCTTGGGGATTTTTATCGGTCATCAGTTGGAACCAAGCCCACGTCCGCTTCTTGGATTCGTGGAAGCTTTCCTCTTGGTTCAGCAACAAAGCTGCTTCTTGGTTATTGGTGATGGCCGCCAACAAAGCCGCATTTTCATGCTTTATCCCCTGTGCCTCCAAGGTTTCCCCTAAAATCTGCTTGTTGATGACCTGGAAATGGACGATTTGGCAACGTGAGCGGATGGTCGGCAGGATATTTTCCTTGGCCGTGGTCATCAGAATCAGGTACGTATCGTTCTGCGGCTCCTCCAAGAACGTAAGCAGACTGTTCGAAGCGCTGACCGTCATTTTTTCGGCGTCATAAATCAGATAGACCTTGCGGCTGCCCTCCATCCCGCTTTTGGAAAGCTCGGCCTTCAGTTCGCGTACTTGGTTGACTTTGATGGTGTTGCCATCCGGCCTGATTTCCGCCATATCGGGAAATTCGCCCGCCGCAATCCGCAGGCAATGATTGCAGTGTCCGCAAGGCTGACCATCCTGCAACTCCTCGCAAAAGAGTGTCTGGGCTATCCAACGCGCCAATTCTTCTTTGCCGGTTCCACGTGCCCCTTCAAACAAGTAGGCATGGACCAGCCGTTTTTCCTGAATTGTCCGTTGGAACCTTTCGAGCAGTTCCGGTTGTTGCCTCATCAAAAGCTGTGTCACACCATCCATCCTTTCCTTTGTCATCAGAATCTGTGAAAACTATCTACTGGTAAAACAAACACGGTCGCTCCGCCTACATGCACTTCCATCGGATAGGCGATTGCGTTGTCCAACGGCACATCCATGCTTACTGGTGTCGCTACGAACTGCTCGCGCGCTTCGCAGTTAGTTTTGATGATCTGCAATACTTCATCAACCCGTTCGTCTTCCACACCGATCATGAAGGTGGTATTGCCGGCGCGCAGAAAACCGCCTGTAGAAGGCAATTTCGTAGCACGGACGTTCGCTTCCACCAACTCATCGGACAGGATAGCACTGTCTTTATCTTGAATTATAGCCATAATTAATTTCATAACAAATCCCCACTTTCTGTATGTTGAAAAGGCTGATCAGTGATGCTTGGCAAAGGATCTTGCCCTAAAAATAGCTTGGATATCTGTTTTTGATGATGTGATAGCAAGCTTCCGCTACAGCTTCACGGCTCATCGTCCCATCGACGACCACTATCCGTTCCGGATTAGCCTTCGCCAATTGCAGATAGCCAGCTCGGACTTTTTCATGGAAATCGAGCTTTTCCTGGTCCAAACGGTTATATTCCCGTTCGTCCAGATTCGCATGGATTCTTTGAATGCCTACTTCTGCCGGGACATCGATGTACAACGTCACATCCGGTTCGAGGCCTTCTGTTGCGAATTGGTTGATTTCGCGGATACCCTCTTCACCGATGCCTCTTGCGTAGCCTTGATAAGCGATTGAACTATCGACAAAACGATCACAAAAAATGACGTCTCCACTTTCCAAAACGGGCAACACCTTTTCGATCAGATGCTGGCGGCGGCTTGCCGCATACAATAAAGCTTCTGTCCTAGAATCCATGTCCGTATGCGAAGGATCCAGTATCAACGAGCGGATCTTTTCCGCGATCGGGCTTCCACCCGGTTCTCTCGTCGCTACTACTTTGCGGTTCATCTCTTGTTGCAGACGCGGCACTACTTGCTGCAACGCGGTTGTCTTCCCTGAGCCATCCGGCCCTTCGATTGTGATGAAAATCCCTCTCACTTTGCACACTCCTACGATTCTAATACTTCCATTATACGCTAAATGAAAGTTTTTTTATACAGATGAAACCGATATAGCTTTGTCAATTTTGCAACAATTAATTGCCGTTGTCGGCTTTTTCCGAAAACAGAACCAGGAAAAACCCTATCACCACGAAACCACGTTTTGCTTACTATAACGAAACCCTTACCCCGATAAAAATGCAAAATAAAAAAGAGTAGCTGAGAACCTGCATCCGCAGATCCAACTACCCCTTTATGCGCCATGTCCCTGCTTTATTACCGATTGCTTTAAGGACGCCGTTTTCAATACAAGTACTGCACATACAGGAAAAATGGTAAACGTTACAATTGCTGCATTTATATGTATCAGATTACTGATACATCCTGACAGCAGCGGCGAAATGAAGGAAGCCACACCCATATAAAAGCTTATTGACAACAATTGACCCGTAGATAACAACTTCTCCGGTGTAACTTTATGAATCATCATCCGGCTGCCGAGACTAAATAAGGGTACCGTAAAAATTTGCAGAAAACTGGCCACCACGATTATCTCCACGGTAGCTGCGAAATAATAGATCCCAAACTGGACAAATAAAGCAAGGCAGGCCAGATAGATGAGCATTTCATTTTTTACTTTCCTACTGAAGCGATTTAACAAAAAATAGGCTGGCACTTCACAAAACGACTGAATCGCCCATTTCATTCCCACAAAACGGTAACCTGTCGGAAACGACAGTATTTTATCGATGATCAATGTGTTGTTAGCCACTATCGTCAGATAAATCAGAAAGAAAACAAATGTAAAAGCAACGTACTGATTGTTCCGGACAAGTTTTATGACATCTTCTTTGCTGATTTCCGCCGAATGGATTTCGTTCCTCGCATCGTCTTCTTTAATCCTGGATGATAGAAAAAGAAGCAACAAAGCAATTCCGCTGATGATGTACGCCAGCATCGCAAAGTGTGTTCCTGATACAAGCAGAGGCAAGAGTATGCTGCTTATTCCCCAACCTAGAGAACCCACTGCTTTAATGCCAGAGAAATGGCTTCGTGCATTTTTGTTGCTGATGACCCAGTTATCAACGACTGCTGCCGATGTATTGCATAAGCCACCTGCTAAGGCGAGCAAAATGAGGTGTAAAAAGAAAATACGTTTTGTGATAAGGAAAAATAGGGACGAAAATATTGCCAGGCCAACGATGACCGCTACATAAAACATTTTGACGCGCTTTTTTTTATCGCACAAATAGCCCACATAAACTTGAAAAAAGATTGTTGTAAAACTGTACGAGGCTAATAACCAGCCTCTTTGAATGGAATCATATCCAAGATGCGTCAAATAAGGCACAATCTGGGTCATCAATCCTGCCATTAATATATATTGGGACAGATAGATACCTCTGAAATAGTTGATTAATTTCATTTTACTCCACTTCTCAAAACAGGCCTGAGCATAATTGCTCAGGCCCTCTTATTTTATATACGCGCTGGATGAGTAGGGCCAAAAAATAATCAGCCTATTTCAATTCCGGCCAGAACTCTTTATTCGCTATGATCAAATCATCCAAAATGTCTTTTGCAACATCTATGCTTGGGACCGTTTTATTCATTGCCAACGATTGCCAAAGCTTCAAGTAAGAACCTTGTTCCCATGCATCCACTGCGAGTTTCTCTGAAGCGATCTGCTGTTCCATCAGCCCTTTTTCAAATGTTGGGATATCCCCCATTGAAATTGGTTCGTATCCGTCTTTACCGACGATGCAAGGCAGTTCGACCATAGCATCATAGGCAAAGTTTGCAATCGCTCCCCGATTTTCGGTAATCAGAATCATGCGTTCTTTTGTGTTAAAGGTTAAGGCGCAAGCTAAATCTGTAATGAACGAAGCATGTTCATTTGATTTGAAGGAAGTATCCTTGGCAGTACCATTTTCAGTTATACGTCTGCATTCACTGAATACATCCTTTTCACGGCCGTCGATAATTTCATTGGCACGTGTATACTCCTTATTCGCATGTTCAACGGTTGAATCAGCCATCAAATAGTATTTCAAATAAGTGTTTGGCAGGAATTCCGGCTCGATTTCATGCAGTTCCTTCGCGGCCCGCATGGTTTCTAACCAGCTTTCTTCCTTATGCTGCCCTTTTTGAGTATTTTCGGTATAGCCTTGCCTTTTTACGTGGTCACTTATTTTTGGCATTAGATCCATACCCTCATGGTCCACGATTTTGGTCCACCATCCGAAGTGGTTTAGGCCAAAGTAGGAAGTTTCAAAGTCTTTTCGATCCTTCAAGCCGATCACTCTAGCCATGATGTCTTCCAAACAGACTGGCATATCACAAATATTGATGATCCGTGAATTTGGTCTAAATCGTCTCGTGCCTTCAGCTACGATTGCAGCGGGATTTGAATAGTTTAACATCCAAGCAGCAGGAGAATATTTTTCCATATAATCAACAAGCTCAATTATCGGCCCAAGGGATCTTAAGCCATACGCAATTCCACCAGGACCACACGTTTCCTGCCCAACAACGCCGTGCTTGAATGGTATTTTTTCATCTTGTTCCCTTAAGGCATATTTTCCTACTCTCAGTTGCGCCATTACGATATCGACGTCCGTGAAAGCTTCTTCTGGATCTGTGGTATAGGAAAACTCAACTCCCGGAGCTCTTTCATCTATGATAATTTTACATGCTTCCGCTACTGTTTTTTGTCTTTCTTCATCATTATCGTAAAGCTTCAGTTTCCTTAGCGGTAATTTATCCAAGCTTTCCAACAACATTACTACTAGAGCGGGAGTGTACGTACTCCCTCCACCTGCGATCAAAATTGAACTTTCTTTTTTCGACATATTCCGTTACTCCTCGTTGTATAATAAATTTTCAAATGACTCTCGAACCATCGGAACTGTCAGCCCGACAATTACTTGAATTGCACCTTTTCCGTCATTCACTAAACCATGTGCACCGGTTTGCTGGAATTCTTGTACTGTCCCCACTTTTTTAGGGTCTTTGACTGTCAATCTTAAGCGAGTAGCACAATTCGTTACTTCCACCACGTTGTCTTTTCCGCCCAACAATTCTAAATAAGAGGCTGCTTGGTGCGAATGTCTGCTGCCTTTTTCGCCCTTTTTCTGCAAATAATCTTTTTTGGTATATAGTTGACCGACCTCTTCTGTCTCTTCACGCCCTGGTGTCTTCAGATCGAATTTTTTGATCATAAAGGTGAATGTTAAATACCAAATGACTGAAAAGAGCAAGCCAATTAAAATCTGAGCGACATAGGTATTTCCGTGAAATTTCCACAGGGGCAGCCAATTAAGCGTTGTGAAGTTGATGATTCCGCCACCAAAATCCCCTACAACACCTAAAGCATATGCGGAAGTTGCTAAAGTTGCTGATAATAAAGCATGGATCAAAAATAATGAAGGAGCCAAGAATAGGAACGTAAACTCAATCGGTTCGGTGATACCGGTCAATATAGCCGTTAATGCCGCCGGAACCATAAGCGCGATTACTGTCTTCCTTTTTTCAGGCTTAGCCGCTTTAATGATAGCTGCGCTTAACCCGATTGATCCGAATATTTTCGACATCCCGGATAGTGCAAATCCGCCCATTGGGTACATTTCTTTTAGGCTTTGAGCGGATGTTTGAAACTCTCCAATATGTGATGCCCAGTATGCAGCCATTCCCCCTTGAACTACTGCGTTATCATAGGCAAACGGGGAATAGATAAAATGATGCATTCCCGTTGGTATCAATATTTTTTCAAGGAATGAGTATACCCAAACTCCGAGGTTGCCTGAATTAATGAAAAATCCTTGTAAGGATCTCACGCCTTCCTGTATGACTGGCCAAACAAAAGCCATCAGGACGGCTACCGGAATCATGGCAAAAAAGGCAAGCATCGTTACAAAAACAGAACCGCTGAATATGGATAGGACTTCTGGCAAAGGCTGTTCAAAATATTTATTATGTAAATACACAGTGATTCCGGATACTAACAAGGCTCCTACCATACCTGTATCCAGACTTTTGATACCGGCAATCATAGCCAGACCACTTGATCCGCCCACATCCTGCATAATGTCCGCCATGAATGTGGTTGGCCAATACGTCAGTAACGCGTTGATAAAATAGTTAAATGTCAAATAGGCAACCAAAGCTTCCATTGCGGCTCTTCCGGAATGCTTTTTCGCGAGTCCGATAGGCAAGCCTACTACAAATAAAAGCGGTAATTGGAAAAAGACTGTCCATCCGCCCGCCGCGATAAGATTCCAGAATTTCCACCAAAATGTTCCCTCGTGGGCGATTTGACCCATGATTTGTTCATTTTGGAACAAAATCGCCAAACCAACAATGACACCCGAAAAAGAGAAAAGCATAACTGGAGCTAGCATAGCTCCCCCAAATCGCTGAACTTTCTTCATCATAAAATGAAGTTCACCACCATCTTTTTATTTTTAAATAAAGCGCTTTATTTACAAGTAGTTTAACAGTTCACCCCAGATATAGTAAGGGGTTCCAATGAAATAGGAGGACTTCACAGTATATAAATTTTTATCACAAAACAGTGTGACTATTCACAACGTCCAGCTTGTAAAACGCTTACTCAATCGTTATACTTGGTTCTGTAATAGAAGGAGGGGCTCCATTGCTAGAAGAAAAAATCAATGAAGTTTTTGACGAATTGTCCGAAACAGATCACTCGATTTGGGCTTATGTTTTGAAGAATAAAAACGCAGTACGTACCATGACCATTAATGATGTAGCCAATGCCTGCAGCGTTTCGAGAACCACCATCATGAGATTCAGTCAAAAATTGGGATTTTCTGGTTTTTCCGAATTCAAGTATGCACTCAAACAGGAAACAGATTCCGTCTCTTCAATTTTTTCTCAGTCTGAAGATATCATTTTAGAAAATCATACATTTACAATCAACAATTTAAAGCAGAAAGATTTTTCTGCTATATGTGAACTCATCTCAACAGCGGGCCGTATCTTTATTTATGGTTCAGGAGACATCCAAAAACTTGTTTGCAATTATATCAAAATGCTTTTTTTGCATAGCGGTGTCCTCGTTTATAATTTTGATGCCATCTATATCAATGAAGAATTCTACAATTTGATAACCGAAGATGATGTCGTCATCTTAATCACTTTGAGTGGGGACTCAGAATCAATCGAAAAAATAGCTAAAAAACTGAAAAACAGAAATGTAAAAACAATTGCGATCACAAAGTTAAAAAACTCATCCATGACAAAATTGAGTACAGAGAATATTTACATTTACAATTCGAAAGTGCCCTTGACCGCTGATCCTAATAATCTTTTCGAATCAACCTCCATTCTCTTTTTTGTGGCTGAATTTTTATTGATAAAATATAATCAATGGCAACAAAATGCACTCATCTGATGGTATACTTCCAGTCGACCAATTAATGCTCTCATACTAAAATGGACCATGTGGACAGACACTTTTTTAGAGTCTGTCCACATGGTCCATTATTTATAGAACTTTTTTTATCTTGCATCATACTCTCATCTGCGTTTCGTACAGCGTTGTGTAGATGCCGCCCTTTTTGACGAGTGTCTCGTGATCCCCTCGTTCAACGATTTTGCCTTTTTCCAGCACCAAGATTTCATCAGCCGACAGGATCGTCGAAAGACGATGCGCAATGATCAGGCTCGTGCTTTTGGCAAGAATCGGTTCTATCGCTTCCTGGATGGCATGCTCGGAGATGGAATCCAATGAGGACGTGGCTTCATCGAAGATGATCAACCCCGGTTTCCGGAGGATGATCCGCGCAATCGAAAGCCGCTGCTTTTCACCGCCGGAAAGCTTCATGCCGCGGTTGCCCACTACGGTGTCATAGCCTTTCGGCAAACCGCTGATGAACGCGTGGATATTGGCCTCGCTGCAAGCTTTCTCGATTTCGGCCTGCGTGGCATCGGTCTTGGCATAAAGCAGATTCTCTCTGATTGTGCCGTTGAACAAGTACGTGTCCTGCGTCACCACCCCGATGTGCTGGCGCAGATAGGCCAAATCGAGTTTGCGGATGTCGACGCCGTCCAACAGGATCTTTCCGCCTGTCACATCGTAGAGACGCGGAATCAGGTTGATGATGGTGGACTTGCCCGCTCCCGAAGGCCCGACGATGGCGACGGATGATCCCGGCTTCAGTTCGAAGCTGACGTTATTCAAGATCGGCTGTTCCGGATCATAGTGGAAGGAAACCTCTTCAAAAGCCAACTCGCCTGTAAACGACTCAGGCTTGAGCGCCTGCGGATCATTGTCGATTTCCACTGGCAGATCGAAATACTCGAAGATGCGGTCGAAAAGCGCCATCGAACGGATCATATCTACCTGGATGTTCAGCAAGGAATTGACCGGCCCGTACATCCTGCCCAAGAGCGCCACCATGACGGTGATGTCCCCGATCGTCAGATCCGTGTTGCCGTATTCAATGATAAGGATCCCGCCGACCAGATAGATCAGCATCGGGCCGATATTCGTGAAGACGTTGATCACGACCCGGAACCATTTGCCCGCCATGCTTTCCTTGATGTTCAAGCGGATCATCTGTTTGTTGGCTTCCTGATAGCGGTCGAACTCGTAGTTTTCCGTGACGAAAAGCTTCGAAAGCAATTGGCCGCTGACGCTGAGGGTTTCGTTCAAAATCTGGTTGATGTCGTCATTGTGCTTCCGCGAAGCCAGGGTGATTTCCCAACGCCTTTTGCCCACGCGCTTCGTCGGCAATATGAACAAAGGCACCACCACGATGCCGATTGTCGCCAGCAAAGGGCTTTTCGTGTACATCGTGACGAGCGCAACCGTCAACGTCGCAAAATTCTGCAGAATGCTCGTCCACGTGCCGGTCAGCACACTCTGCACGCCGCCGATATCGCTGGTCATGCGGGTGATGATGTCGCCCTGCTTGCTGGTCGTGAAGAACCGGTGCGACATCCGCTGCAGGTGGCTGTACATCTTATTGCGCATATCATAGGTGATGTTTTCCGCCATCCAGACATTGACATAGCTCTCCACGACGCTGATCAGATTGGCGATGATCAACACCCCGAACGAGAGGCCGATCAGACGGATCAGCACAGGTAGGTCCTGCTGCAACAGGCCTTCGTCGATGATGCGGCCCGTCAGTATTGTCGGAAACACGCCGAATACCGATGAGGTGATGATCGCCAACACGGAAACGATGAGTTGCTTCCAATAAGGAACGAGATAATTGAACATCCGTTTCAATAATTGTGATGTGATTTTAGGGCTGTTCTGTTTTTCTTCGTCCGTCAGGAAACCCCCGCGGCCGCCCTTGAACCCGTTGCTGCCCATCATTGCTCACCCGCTTTGTTTCTGAAGTCCTCCAAGGATTTTGTCAGTTTTTCGCAGAGCACAACAAACTGTTCCTGCTCAGCCAGCGTCAAACTTTTATTGATGTGCTCCCTTTCCGTTTGGCGTACTGCCTTCATTTTCTTCAATAAAACAGACCCCTTTTCCTGGATAAAAATCCTGTTTCTGCGCTGATCGGCCGGATCAGGCTGGCGCGTCAAGATCCCGTCAGCCTCGAGCCGGTTCAGCATCTCCGTCAAGGAAGCCGGCCGGATCCCCATTCGGTCCGCCAATTCCCGCGAACTCATCCCGTCGTTTTCCTGCAATATCCGCAAAAGCCTTCCTGCTCCGCGCGATTCGTGCTTAGCGGGATTCTCCTTGCGTCGCAGCGTGCGCATCAGCTTCATCGCACTGCCGATGACATCTTTATTTTGTTCTTCCATAATAATTTCCTCCTCCAGATAGTTAGGTACCTATCGATACATTTCTATTATAGTAGGTACCTAACTAAAATGCAAAAGAAAAGAATGCAGCCTGGACAATTTGTCCACGACCACATTCTTTTGCATTGCATTCATTCGATTTAATCACTGCTCAATTGCTGCTTTTTTTGCGTCTCTGCGATCTGCCAATTCCGTTTGGATTTCCGCCATGCGCTTGTCATCCAATTCGTAGAATCTCATAGCGATCAGGGAGGCTACCCAGCCCAAGATCATCATGCCGACGAACAAGAACATCGTTACCCAGAAAATCTCTTCGCTCGGTGGCGTGTCCACAGAAGGGAATACTTCTTTGAAGCCGATGTATGCCAATAGTATGCCGATGACTGTTTGTCCAAGAGAAGAAATCATTTTATCAACGAAGGAGAAGATTGTCCCCATCACACCCGGAGCATAACGATCGTTTTTGTATACCTCATAGTCTGTGATATCCGGAATCATCGGGATAACGATTCCTCCTGACACATTCCTCACACCTGTCGCCAAAATATACAGAGTGACGAACGCGATGGACATAGCGTTCATATCCGTCATGCGGATTTGGGTAGGATCACCCAACCAAAGCAACAGGAACATTGCGGCATAGAGGGCGATACACATCCAAGTGGAAACAACGAGTGCCTTTTTGGAGCCAAATTTACGGGCGTAACGCGTCCCGACTTGGATCAGGATCAGAACCGGGATCATCGTGATGGCGGAAATGGAACCATAGACACCAAAGTCACCGATAAGGATACCGAACAGCATGACCATTACGATGGAGTTCCCGGAAACGGTCGCTGCCAACTTATCGGTTGAAGCCGCTACGATCAGCATCTGTAAAGGACGGTTGCCTTTGATGATGTTGAACATATCTTTCAACTTGATGGGTTCTTGTTCGCCACCCGTACCAAAGTTTTCGGTCCTGTCATGTTCCCATAACCCAACTACAGCAAGCGCCGTCATAATTCCGGCAATGATGACCACGGTAATGACAAATTCATGGAAGAAAGATTCTGTGAAGCCGCCATGTTTCGGTACCATATAATTCGATACATACATCGCAGCACCCGCAAACAATAGTGAAGTATAGGACATGTCAAATGTCGAAAACAAAGGACGTTGCTGAGGGTCATTCGTCAAAACCGTCTGACCTGCTTTTGTACATGCCGTCTGGAACGTATAGCCGATGATAAATACAAGATAAAGGAGAATGAAGTAGATCAGACGCAGATTTTCAGGAACCAAGTGCGTCGTGAAGAATATCAATAAGGTAATGATCGTCATTACCCCCCAGCCCATAATCATGAACGGTCTGAATTTGCCCATTTTCCCGTCCGTCTTATCGATCCAGAGCCCGATAATCGGGTCCGTGATTCCGTCCCATATACGGCTCATCGTAATCAGCGTGGATACGATGACGGTCCCCAAGCCTACCACTCCGGTAGCGTAGTAGGATACGTACATCATTAAAAACATAAATATGTTTGTTGCACTGTTATTCAATGCAAAAGCACCGATCTGCCATGTTTTTGCGCGTCTGTAACGAGATTCTTTTGCTATTCTAACTTCTTTTACTGTCGTTTCCAAATGAATACCTCCAATTTTGTATTTCTTGTAATTGCAAATCCTCCAAATAACAGCGTTTACATATCGCGACATGATAACCATAACCGGTCACATTGGCCTCCACCCACAACCTTCCCACAAACCGAGAGTATCCAAGTTTTACGAAACAAAACATAATTGCCCTTACTCGATATAAAGTATCATATTGTAAAACTCGGACCCGATATACAACATAATATATTAAAAGCGCTCCCAAAACAATATAACGCTTTCATTATTTTTGCATGTTTTATTAAATGTTCAAATTTCTGTAATATACCATTGACCTTAAGCCTTTTGTTCAGGATTTTCTTGATTGTGAGTGCACTAGCGAATATAAAGTTAACTTGCGCTGATAATTACCCTTGGCCCGATTTATGCCGTTCTTACTTTTTCACAGCACGACAAAAAAGCCAGACCGCAGCGGTCTGGCTTTTTGTCATTCCGAATGGAAAATGTCTTCGGCGCGGTTCGTGCGCTTGCGCCAACGGAATTGCTTGGCTTTTTTCGGCGCAGAAATGTCCGCTTGGATTTGCCTTTCTTTGGCTTCACGCAGCAGGAACAGATATTTCGCTTCCGCTATCTTCTCAAAGATACGCAATTCTTCCGGCAAATCATAGGCATTCTGCTGCAGTTGAGCCAAGGTAGTGTACTGTTGATGGACATCGCTGATCAAATCGATCAGTTTTTCATCGTATTTCTGCTTTAAGTGTCCCTGCTTCTTGCTTGCGCTGTTCAAATGGAATGCCATTTTTCCGTTCCCCCCGTTGTTACTGCCCTTGTTACAGTTCTCGGCGTCCATCGATGGCACGGAAGAGGGTCATCTCATCCGCGTATTCGATGTCGCTGCCGACCGCTAGGCCGTAAGCCAGACGCGTCACTTTGATGCCCGCCGGCTTGATCAGGCGCGAAAGGTACATCGCCGTCGCTTCCCCTTCGGCTGTCGCATTCGTCGCGATGATGATTTCTTTGACGGTCTCATCCTGCAGCCGTTTGATCAGGCTGGCGATGTTAAGATCTTCCGGTCCGGTCCCTTCCATCGGCGAAAGGACGCCATTCAATACATGGTACAAGCCGTGGTATTCGCGGATTTTCTCCATCGACATGATGTCGCGGGGATTTTCGACCACCAGGATAATGGACTTGTCCCGGGTATTGTCCGCACAGATGTTGCATGGATCTGATTCGGTAATATTACCGCAGATGGCGCACTGGTGTAAATCCCTTTTTGAACGGATCAGCGCGTCCGCGAACGCCAACACAGCCTCCTCATCCATATCCAGACAGAAAAAGGCCAACCGGGCTGCCGTTTTTTGCCCGATGCCCGGCAGTTTCATGAAACTCTCGATTAATTTCGCTATGGGTTCTGGGTATTGCATCTCTATAAAATCCTCTTTTCTTCTCTCAAAAGAAAGGAGGCTGGGACTAAAGTCAACACTGCCCGACTTGTCTCACCCTCGCTCCCTCATTCATTTCGGTTATTGCCTGCAACCTGGCTTAGAAGCCCGGAATCGCACTGGCAAACTTGCCCAATTTGGCTTTCGTTGCTTCATCGATCTTGCTTAGTGCATCATTAGTCGCCATCAGGATCAGATCTTGCAGCATTTCCACATCTTCCGGATCAACCGCTTCAGGTGCGATGACAACATCTGTCACCTTCTTGTTGCCGGTCATCGTGATTTTGACCAAATCATTTGAAGCCGCACCGACAAACTCCGTTATATTGAGTTCTGCTTGTGTCTGCTCCATTTCTTTCTGCATTTTTTGCATTTGTTTCATCATGCCTTGCATATTTCCCATTCCGCCTCGCATTGTATGACTCCCTCTCTGTTTGTGCATTTTATTGTATTTATTTTTTCATTGCTTATTTGTTTCCGTCAGTCCTCGACGACGGTTACGACTTCGTCCCCGAAAAGGCTCAGTGCCTGATCGACGACTTCCTGTTCCTTTTGTTCCTCTATCACGATTGGATCGGTCTCGACCGAAAAATCATCGGCGAAATTCCCGGGGTGATAGTCGCCGCGATAGCCGTCTTCCATTTCTGGCATCGGTGGTTCCGGCGGCAGATCCAGATCGACAGGTTTATCCTTATCGACAGTTGCCGGAGCCGGCTGTTTAGACGCAGCCGATGGTGCCACCGCTTGCTTTGGCGCGGCTTTTTTCGGTTCACCAACGGATTCGGCAGCCGGGCTGTCGTTGCGGTTCTGAATGTAGTTGCGTCGCACCGATGTCCATTGTTCTTCCGTCAAGCACACCAATTCGCCAGGGCGCTGCAGCATCCGCTGCGTTGCCGCATCCACAGCCGCCTGCAGCTCAGCATCTTCCGTCGCTTTTTGGCAAAGGATATCATACTGGAACGACAGGATAAAGCTAGTCGGACTCGCCGCCACCGGATTGGCCTGCTTGAGCACGGCACGCTGGGTGACCGAGAGCACATCCAGGATATCCGTCCAGAAATCCCGGACGCGGGCAAGATCCTGCTTCGTCGCCTCGCCCAAAATCTGGTAAGTCCGCCCCATATTTGGTTTGAATCCGACTGACGTGCTCGATGAACGGACCGTTTCTTTTTTGGCCGGTGCCGCTTTAGCACCTTCCTGGGAAACCGTAAGATTCCCCGAAGCAATCAGTTCCTGCAGCTTCGCAAGTTCTTTTTTGACGAGCTCCAATTCGTGCGCCAGCTTCTGGATTTCTCCGTTCGGTGCCGCTGGTGCACTCGGAGTTGCCGCCGTTGCCGGTGCATGCGCCTTGGATTGGGACAGCTTCACCGCCAACACTTCCAGATAGATGTCCGGTTGCGTCGAGAAGCGCATCTCCCCTTGGGTCTCGTTGAAGGCTTCGATCATCTCGTAGAGGAACGTTGCCGGTGCCTCTTGCGAGAAAGTCTGGAAAGCTTCACTGTATTGTTGCGTATTGTCCGCAAAGGCCTTGCCTTTTGTTTGCTGGTAGACCAGCACATCCCGCGCAAACAGGATCATCTCCTCAAGGAAACGACCGGCCTCTTTGCCGGCACTCAGAATTTCCTGCAGCAGTTGCAGCGCCGATTCCGTCTCTTCGTGCAGCAACGCGCTTGAGAAGGAAATCATCATTTCTTCCGTCAGACTGCCGGACACCTTCACCGCATTTTCGAAAGTGACCGATTCCGAACCGTAGGAAATGATCTGATCGAGCAAGCTGAGCGCATCCCGCATCCCGCCGTTCGCGGAGCGCGCGATGACATGCAGCGCCTGATCATCATAACTGATCTTCTCCTCCTGCAGGATATAGGCCATCCGGTTGATGATGTCCTGATAGGAAATCCGTTTGAAGTCGAATCGTTGCGTCCTGGAAATGATCGTCAACGGAATCTTGTGCGGCTCCGTCGTCGCCAAAATGAAGATGACATTTTCCGGCGGCTCCTCCAGCGTCTTCAAGAGCGCATTGAAGGCCCCGGTCGAGAGCATGTGCACCTCATCGATGATGTAGACTTTGTAGTCGGCTTGGGTCGGCGCATAACGCGCTTTGTCGCGGATGTCCCGGATTTCCTCCACACCGTTGTTGCTGGCGGCATCGATTTCGATGACGTCGTTCAAGCGTCCTTCAGTGATTGCCTTGCACGTTTCACATTCGTTGCACGGCTCCCCGTCGACGCGATGATGACAGTTGATGGCTTTCGCAAAAATCTTGGCTGCACTCGTCTTACCCGTTCCGCGCGGTCCGGTAAAAAGGTAAGCATGGCTCGTTTTCCCCTGTATTAAGGCATTCTTCAGCGTCTGCGTGACCGCTTCCTGACCTGCGATGTCTCCGAACCGCTGCGGGCGCCAAACCCGATATAGTGCTTGATAGCTCATCCTTTTCCCTCTTTCACTTTTGCTTCGTCCATCTATTATAAGGGAAAAACAGTAAAATAGAAAGGCATCACTCTGTGGCTTTCCTGCTTAATATAAGCTTGTATTCTGCTTCGTTTTCGGGGAATTTAACTCAAATAAAATGATTAAATAATAACAGTTGACAAAAAGTAAGCTAGGTATTATAGTGAATCTATCAAATAGTTCGAATTCGTATTAATTAAATTTGTGATACTATTCCGGCAAGAACGAACTTCAAATAAAAACGACAATAGACAATAAAGGGGAAAATGAACATGACAGCATTTTGGGATTTGGGCAAGGTTGCCTTGAAAGTCAATGATCTGAAGAAAATGACGCAATTCTACCAGGAAGCGCTAGGCTTGGATTTAATGGAAGAAAAGGAAAATTCGGTTGTGTTGGGGGTTGCTGCGGACAACACGCCTCTGGTGGAACTGATCAAGCTCCATTCTCCGGCTGCCCGCAAAAGAACGACCGGACTTTTCCACTTGGCGATCCTTTTGCCGACCCGTGCGGACTTGGGATCGTTCCTTTATCATTTACTGACGAAGAAATATGACCTGGAGGGCGCGAGCGACCACGGCTACAGCGAAGCCATCTACTTCCACGATCCGGAAGGCAACGGCATAGAGGTCTACCGCGACAAAGAGCTGTCGGTTTGGGATATCCGTCCGGATGGCAAAATCGAAGGCGTTACCGAAGCGATGGATGCGGATGGCGTAATCGGAGCGATGGTCAAAATTTATGACGGCATCCCTGCCGGTTCAATAATGGGACACGTCCATCTGACCGTTCACGATTTGGTCGAAACCCAGCAGTTTTACGAAAATGTGCTTGGCATCTCATTGAAGTCAGACTTTTTTGGACAAGCAAAATTCTTTGCCGCCGGAAATTACCATCATCACATCGGATCGAACATGTGGGCTGGAAAACATCTGCCTGCTGCTGAAGAAAATCAACCAGGTTTGGCGTACTTCACTTGGGTAGTTGCTGACAGCACTGCCTATGAAGCTTTGAAAGGCAGATTGGTTCAGGCAGAGGTTTCGTTTGAAGAAACGGACAATACCCTTATCTTCAAAGACAACAGCGGCATCGAGATCCACGCTGTCATTCATCAAGGGTAGTACTGACAGTAACCTCTTAAAGCGTAACCGGCGGAAATTCCTGCCGGTTACGTTTTTTTCGATATAATCGAAAAAAACTTATTGGAAAATCAAAAGAAACTGTCATAATTATTTCCAACGCTTTACAAACTGACGGCAGTCAGATAGAATAAACTGACGCGAGTCAGGTAGCGTGCTTGTTAGGGGAATTTTTTATCATTTTGAAAGTGGGGGATATGATTGACTACGATCGCGAATCGACAACCAAAACAAAAATTATGGAGCCGTTCCTTTATTTCTGCTTTGTTAGCAAATGCATTAGTATTTTTAGGATTTGAAATGATGGCGCCCACATTGCCACTCTATGTCTCCAGTATCGGAGGCGAGGCAACACAGATTGGCCTTGTGACAGGGATTTTTGTGATTTCGGCCATTTTGATCCGGCCCTTTACAGGCGTCATGGCTATGAAAATGGACAAGAAATATTTATTAGTGATAGGCGTAGCGATTGGGGCACTTGCAACAGGCAGCTACTATTTAGCGACAGAAGTCTGGGCATTAGTATTGGTTCGTATTCTCCATGGATTCGGTTTTGGCATTACGACGACCTATTTCACAACCATTGCCGCTGAAAACACTCCCGGAGAACGACTGGGAGAAGGGATCGGATATTTTGGTGTAGGAGAAACGACCATGGTTTCCGTTGGACCGCTAATTGGGGTCATGATTCTGGAAATATGGGATTTCAAGGGGCTTTTCTTGAGCGGAATGGCGTTTATGCTGTTGGCGTTGCTCGTTACCTTATTTATATCGCGTAAACCAAATGATTCAAAAGGCTCAGCGAAGAAACCAATACCGTCTATTCAGTTCAAATTAATTGAAAAACGTGTGCTGTTTCAGTCGATGCTTAGTGCCTTGACCGGAATTTCTGCAGGTGGAATCATGTCCTTTATCGCATTATTTGCTGTTGAAAAAGGTCTCGATCAAACGGCTATGTTCTTTACCGTAGTAGCATTAGCAGGACTTGTTGTCCGTATTTTCTCTGGCAGAATCTATGACCATTTAGGACCCATTTATGTGTTAATTCCGTTTGGTTTGGTTGCTTTGGCTGGACTTGTTCTACTTGTGTTTGTGCAAAATGGTATGCAGTTTTTGATTGCAGCATTCCTTTATGGGCTTGGTTTTGGTGCGATTTTCCCTGCCCTTCAATCTTGGTGCATCAGCCTGGTAGAGGAACATGAACATGAGAATGCCGTTGCCTCTTTTTTTAACTTTTTCGATATCGGCATTGGCGTTGGCGCGATGGCGCTTGGTGCACTGGCGCAAGTGTTTGATACCTATGCGGCAGTCTTTTATGTTTCCATTGGTGCCTATGCACTATTCCTATTGCTCTGTATTTTTTACGCTAAAAAACCTCTGGCTTATGTTAAGGAAAGGAGCTTTTAATTTTGAGTAAAGAAAAAATCAAAACAATTGCTACTTCTCATTTTAATGAATTTGGTTATGAAGGCACAAAACTTTCCCAAATTGCAGAAGAAGTAGGCATCCGCAAACAATCACTTGCCTACCATTTCCCCAATAAACGCGTGTTATTTCAAGAAGTTTATAAAGAAGCGGTAGACGACGAGATACAATTCATTCAGCAGTATTTTCAACAACATGGAGAGGAATTGATTGAGCAGCAGCTGTATCAGTTTTTAACGGAACATAAGGAACGCTTTCTAACGAATCCAAATACGAAACTGATGCTGACCATTTCTTTTCTTGTGCCGGATGAGATGCATGAAGATGTTATCCAAAAGCCATATAGATATATAGATGTATTGACTGCTGCATTAGAATCTTGCTTTGCAAAACAAACATTGCGTATCGGAGCGAAAGAGTGTGCGCTAGCTTTTGTCACATTGTTGGATGGCTTGGACGTTCAATTAGTCTATGAAGACAGCCAAAGGTATGAAAAATTACAAGAAATAGCCTGGGATATCTTCTGGACAGGCATCCGTTTATAAACAGTTAAAAAAACACATAATACTGGCAGTACAACCCTACTTGGGTCTGTAGCACCAATATTATGTGTTTTTGAATATGTTCTGACACCTCACGTCTGGTTGATGTGCAGAACAAGCTTATTTTCTCATCGATTTCATAACAAGGGAGACGATGAGGATGAGGATGATAGCTCCTATTAATGCAGGTGCGATATAGAATCCTCCGATTGCAGGTCCCCAAGCTCCGAATAAAGTTACTCCTAACCATGAACCAACAAAACCCGCAATGATATTTCCGATAATGCCACCAGGAACATCTTTACCCAAAAAAGCTCCAGCGAGTGCACCTAAAACGCCACCGACAATTAGAGACCAAAGAAAGTCCATTTTTTACTCCTCCTTCTTAATTAAGAAGCCTGCAGTAACCATGTGTCTATACATTGCTCGTTACACTGCAATTATATAAGGAATGACCCATATTATAAAGTATTTGCACTCGAAGCGAGTTGGTTTCCGAAAGGGAGACTTGAACTTGTCAGATAAAACTCCTACAGCAATTGAAAAACCTCCCGAAGAGTGGATTCGGGAGGTTTTGGTGTTTGCCTTATTTAGCTTTCAATACGTGAATCTTCTTCTGTATCAGTGTTACCTGGAACAATCGTTGTTTCCTGCTCCAGAACATCTTCCATTGACTCAACATCAGGATGAGAATCTGTCTCCGGCGTCTCTTGAAGAATTTGGTTGGACTCAACTGCATTCACCGTATCTGTTGCATCCATATTGTCCAAATTTAATGAGGCTTCTTTATTTAAGATATCGTCCACGATCACAACGATTTCACCGTCATCTAATTGCCTCTGATACCCTTCCAGTAGCGTATCTTCTTCTGGTTCCAAATCAGCATCCTCTTTGTTGCTCGCATAATCACTGCTGGTGAAGATAGGGAAAGCATGCATGATTTTTTCCCAGAGGGTAAGATGCTCGTCGACAGTGTCATCTAACTTTATTGTAGCCTCTGTGGAATTGATCAGTTCATCATACTTCTTAGCTTCATTTGTTATAAGTGTAATATTCGATTCGGTATATCCTTCTTGTCGCAAACCCTCTAAAACAGTATGAACTTCTGAAATGGTACGGTAGGAGCCTTTTACAAACTTAGCCATATTCATTACCTCCACTTTCTTCTTCGTTACGCGGTTACAAACTCATTGTATAGAAAATCAGCTTCACTAGCAAAGATTAACACTTATGGGAAACAAGGAAAGTAGAGAGATATAGCGGTAAATGACAATGTTCTTATTAATAATTTCACAAATATTCCTATACACTTAAGGAGGCATATATTTAGAGACAGTGGGCAACAATAAACGACGGCTAGCCTTTCTGGAAATGGATCCGCATCGGTTCCAGATCATGATAAGTTACTTTTTGAGGAAATCCAGCACATCCTGGTAAACGGTGTCTCTGTTTGTTTCAAATAAGACAGAATGCAGTTTTTCTTCATATTGCTTGATCGAAATGCGCGAGTAACCAATTTTTCTGAGTGTTTGCTCGGTATCCTTCAGCCCCATGTCGCCACCCGTGACAGGGTCTTTTGTACCAGATAGACTTAGAATCTCAAGCTTGGGGTTTTGCACGTTATATTTTTTATATTGCTTGAGATCACTGGCTGCTTCAAACATAGTTAATGCGCCGTTGTTTGTCCATGAAAAATGCATGAGAGGATCCGCACTCATTATTTCATACAAATCCCTATCTGTGGTCACCATGTTTGCCTCAAATGATGATGCTTTATATATAGTGGATCCTCCAATGAGATGGAGGATCTTACTATGATTGTATGCGCCAGAATAAAATGTTGCCCAATTACCGATGAATAATCCAAGCTTTGTCTTATCAATTGATCTTGTAGTTCCTGTCATGACAAGCTTGTCTACTTCGTTGTCATGTTTCTGAAGATAGCATCTTGCAAGGATCGATCCCAGAGAATGCCCTACTATATAGAGTGGTTTATCAGGATATATTTCCTTCGCATATTGGGTCACTCTGTACACATCATCAATCATCTCATCCACACTGTTCATGTGCCCATAGGGATAACTGCGGTTAACTGTTTCCCCATGTCCCCGGAGGTCAGAAATGATTACGGCATACCCATTCTCATTTAAAAAATGCGCAAAGTTATAATATAATTCCTTGTGTTCTGTAGCCCCATGCAAAATTTGAACAATAGCTGTTGGATTATCCATTGTGAACATAGCTGTTGAGAGTTGCATACCGTCATGAGCATTGATGGCTAATTCGATCCTATTCTTCTCTGTTTTAAGGATAGAAGCTGTCGCCTCTTGTTCTTCAGGGCTAATTTTTGTCCTAAAAAACCGTGTTCCCGCTAAAATATTAATCGTTAATAGGCTGATCACTTCCACTTGAAAGAGAGTTCGAACGAGTCTACGGTTGGATTTACTCACTAAAATCATCCTCTCAATAAATTTCAGTAGCAGTAATATTGCAAATGAATACATGAAGCCAACAAAATAAACTGTTCTCTCTGCTGATTTTAGTATATCCCTAACGTGCCCGTATTAAAAACAATAAGTTGGGAGTGATTTGTTATTTAAACAGTAAGCTTTTCATCATTTCAGTCCAACAATGACAGGAGATCGAAGAATCATAGCCAGCACTCTCATGTTATAGCTATGACCGTCTAACTAATGCACCAAGACAAAGTAAAAAAACTGATTAGTTGGATTAATCAGTTTTTTATTTTCATTACATTTATTATCTACTGAATAATTGTTAAATATATTCAGCAGACCTTACTTACCCGTTTTTTTCTTTTGTTCTTGATTATAACGATCTCCTACAATTTCTAATTGATCCACTGCATGGTTAATGTCGTTCAGCTCTTGTTTGCTAAAATGAATGGACGTTGCACCGACATTTTCGTCTATTCGACTCAATTTTGTTGTTCCTGGAATGGGTACAATCCAATCTCTTTGTGCCAATAGCCACGCAAGCGATACTTGTGCAATCGTTGCTTCTTTTTCATTGGCAATTTTTTGTAATAAGTCCAGAACTACTTGATTAGCTTTGAACAGCTGCTAAAGGTTCGACGTGATGTGCACGACAAATTGTTTCTGCACTCCCTCAGATAAACCACAATGCAGAAATTCCCCTTCTTGAGGCAATGACTTTCCTGTCACGACATCAGATGGCAATACCCGATTAACCGCTATCAGCTCAACTTCATCAACCTCATACAATCAATTTAAGGTTAATTAAGACCGTATGCTAAAATCATGGTCGATTACTTCCTGAAAAGTAAATGCTCCTTCGTCATAATCAAAAACTAAAATACTACAATTTCGGGTTTTACCTAATGTACCTGTCCATCTTTTTCTAAACATAGTGCATGCACCACCATGACTTACAGCTAATATATTTTGATGATCTTCTTTCTCCATCAATTCAGTTAATGTCTGAACCATACGATTTTGCACTTCTAAATCAGATTCCCCATTATAATGTGCAAAGAAGTCACCGTAGGTACCCTGATCTGACAGAACCTTAGGATTCAAATCCTCACTTTCACCTTCAAATGTGCCAAAATTCCATTCTTTCAATCCTTTCAAACGTTCATACGGCATGTCCGTGACTAACTCTAAGGTATCCACTGCTCTTTCTTGCGTTGATGAATAGGCATAGTCAAACACAATACCGTTATTTTTAAAATATTGTCTCGCAATTTGTGCTTGCTTAATTCCAACTTCTGTTAATGGAGAGTCGCTTGCACCTTGAATCATTCTTCGGATGTTAAAGAGTGTTTGTCCATGTCTCATTAAATACAATTTTTTTGCCATTTAAATTCTCCTTAAATATTATTTTTTATATGTTTTTTAGATTAAAGTACCCTCACAATAAAACGGAGACTATCTGCTTTGTCTATTCGAGTTAATCATACGGCGCTGGGAGTTAAATATCAATTACCTATATTGGATGCTTAACTATACCTAAAAAGCATAGGGGGAAACGGATGGAATTTAGGCTATTACGTTATTTTTGATTATGTCCTCACGCCCTTCTCGAATAAAAGCTGAATCGTGTTCAACGCGTCTTGGGTGCTCCGAGACAAGCGGTCCAGTTTTGTGATAACTAAAGTATCTCCTGTCTGGATTTCCTGAAGAAATTTTTGAAATTCGGGACCATCACTTTTCGTTCCGGTAATTTTCTAGAAGTAGACCCAATCGCAGCATTCCTCTTCGAGTTGACGCTGCTGGCCGTCCAGATCCTGTTGACGGATACTCACCCGTGCATAGCCATATTTCATCTTTTTTTACCCTCACTTTTGAACACAAGTTATGACACCCTCATACCCCTGGTTTTACTGGACAAGGGAAGTATAGTCAATACTCTTGAGTTTTGGTGATAGTGTACTAAAATAATTTTGAAAACCTTCATAAACCAAAAACGTCAAAACGCATCTGAAAGATCAAATGCATTTTGACGTTATTGGCTAATTTTATTGTTTCCTGATCGAATCGTGGAAATCTATTTCTTTAAAATCCGCATAGCATTGAGAACGGCTATTACCGTCACGCCGACATCTGCAAAAACCGCTTCCCACATGGTGGCAACCCCGAAAGCTCCCAGAAGGAGGAACAGTCCCTTCACTCCGAGGGCAAAGAAGATATTCTGCCATACAATGCGACGGGTATCCTTGGCCACCAGCATGGCGACCCCAATCTTGGAAGGCTTATCGTCCATAATTACCACGTCAGCCGCCTCAATGGCTGCATCTGACCCCAATCCCCCCATGGCAATCCCAATATCCGAACGGGCTAGAACGGGGGTGTCATTGATTCCATCCCCCACGAAGGCGACTTTCTCATTTTTCTTTTTACGTGAGAGGATTTCTTCGAACTTTGTCACCTTATCTTGCGGCAACAACTCGCTGTAGACCTCTGTAATCCCCAGCTTCTGGGCGATTGCGTCCCCTACTGCTTTCGAGTCGCCAGTCAGCATAATGATATGCTTGATTCCAAGCTCCTTCATAGTTGCGATAGCGGCTGCGGCGTCCTCCTTAATGGCATCCGCAATCAAGAGATACCCAGCATATTTCCCTTCTATCGCAAGGTAAACAATTGTCCCGATTTCGGTTACTTCTTCGAAATTCACAGAGAATTTTTCCATTAGACGAGCATTTCCAGCCAGTATGATTTTCCCATCGATGGTGGCCTCGATACCGTGTCCGGGAATTTCGTTGTAAGTAGTAATTCTTTCTTCCTGGATCTCTTTTTCATATTTTTCTTTAATGGAATCCGCGATTGGGTGGGTGGAATGGGCTTCAGCATACGCTGCCATTTCCAGTAAGGCTTCCGTACTGATTTCTTTCTCGGGTTCAATCGCTGTTATCTCGAACTTTCCTTTCGTCAAAGTGCCGGTCTTATCCATCACTACGTACTTTAGGTCATTTAGAGCTTCCAGGTAATTACTTCCTTTCACTAATATGCCCTTCCGTGAAGAGGCTCCGATTCCGCCGAAAAAGCCAATAGGAATGGAGACAACCAATGCACACGGACAAGAAATAACTAAGAAAATAGCTGCCCGGTAAATCCATTCATCGAAAGTAGCTCCCGGGAACACCAACGGCGGCACAATGGCCAATAGGAACGCGGATACTACGACAACCGGCGTATAGTAGCGAGCAAATTTGGTGATAAACTGCTCGGTCGGTGCCTTTCTCCCACTTGCATTCTCAACCAGATCCAAGATTTTTTTCACGGTTGATTCCGAAAAAGGCTTCTCCACCGCTACTTTAAGCACCCCGTTCCGATTGATAAAACCGCTCAGCACCGAATCCGTAGGGCCTACGCTACGCGGTACGGATTCCCCAGTCAAGGCAGATGTATCCATAGCGGAAGTCCCTTCCACTACCTTCCCGTCCAATGGCACTTTTTCGCCAGGCCGGACAAGTATGAGATCACCCACTTTAATGGCTTCCGGAGCAACCTTTTGGGTACCATTTTCGGTTACCAAATTTGCATAATCAGGGCGGATATCCATCAACTCAGCGATTGAGCGACGGGACTTCGAAAGGGCGATATCTTGGAACAGTTCCCCTACCTGATAGAACAACATGACCGCAACGGCCTCTGGATATTCTTGAACATAGAAAGCAGCCAGCGTTGCAATCGTCATCAGAAAGTTTTCATCAAAAACCTGCCCGCGGAGCATGTTGCGGACGGCCCGCCAGACGATATCATAGCCGGCAATCAGGTAGGCAATTACAAACAGGGCAACAGAAATGCCTCCTGGAAGTGGCAGGAAGATACCGGATAGCATGAGGGAGAATCCAAGTACCAATCGAATGATGGTCGTTCGTGATTCATTTTCTTCCCCACCTTCTTCTTCCAGTTCCCCTTGTTCTAGTGTTTCTGCAGCCAGATTCATCGCCGTTGGATGGTTTCCGACTGTGAGCAAACGACCGTCGGCCTTATTCTTCAGGATTACAGCGGGCTCCAATTTATTCACTGTCTGTTTCACTTGGGAGAGGATTTGATCTTCCAGTTCCCCCGTCACCTCGAAACTCAAGGTTTGGGTCATGTAGTTCACGTTGCTGTTGGACACACCCGCCACCTTGGCGACGCCTCGCTCGACCTTGTTGGCACAATTGGCGCAGTCGATCCCATCAAGGATCCATTCGTAGTATTTTTTTCTTTCTTCTGGTTGGATATTCTTACTCTTGAGGGTGTCAAAATTGAGCAAGCGACCGTCGGCCTTGTTCTTCAAGACCACAGCGGGCTCCAATTTATTCACTTTCTGTTTCACTTGGGAGAGGATTTGATCTTCCTGTTCCCCCGTCACCTCGAAACTCAAGGTTTGGGTCATGTAGTTCACGTTGCTGTTGGCCACACCCGCCACCTTGGCGACGCCTCGTTCGACCTTGCTGGCACAGTTTGCGCAGTCAATCCCATCGAGGATCCATTCGTGTTGCTTTTTATTTTTTTCCATAAGTATCTCCTTTTAAATGAATTGAACGAATTTCTTTACCATCCGACTAAAGTCTGAATGGTTCCATTTTCCACCATAATGTAAATCCCTAATCCAACGAAAACTAGCGAGACAATCATCCGCTGATACTTCTCGATTATTTCTGATATCAAAGTAATCTTTGACAATCTGTAACTGATATAGCAAAGAATCGCTATCGAAACGACAAAAATGATTAGGGTTACCATAGTCTCGGGCCAGGTAAGGGACGTGAAGTAGGGGATATAGATGCCCAGGTTATCTCCCCCCGAAGCAATGGTAATCAACGCTACCGCCCAGAATAGTTGGTTGGTTCCACGCGCTTCCATTTTTCCCAACACATCCTCATCTTCCCGCTCCTCCCGTTTGAGGGCCACCCGAATCCCCAAGAACAATGGGATTAATCCGAGCAAGCCGATAACCCAGGCTTGCGGAATGAGGTTAATGACATAAGCGGCAAATATACTAAAAGCGACTATAATCCCCATTCCTAGGTATTGTCCCGCGACGATTCCTTTCATTCTCTTTCGGGAATCGCTTTGGGAAAAAATAACCATTAGAATTAGGAAATCATCAATATTTGTAGAAATATAAACCACGAGGGCGGATAAAATCGTTTGAACCAGGATTACTCTCCCCCTTCTAAGAAATGAGATGTAGATATTCCGATACTTTCAGTAATGAGGCGATGGCATCGGAAACCTCTTGACTCGCGAGCGAATAGTAGACCATCTTCCCTTCTCTATAAGAGGTGGTTACGCCATTTTTTTTCAAAAAACGCAAATGATGGGAAGTGGTGGCCATACTCGCATCAATAATAGCCGCTAGATCACACACGCACATTTCCTTATAGGTGGACAGGGCATAAAGAATCTGGACTCTGGAGGTCTCTCCCAGACATTTGCTGAGTACTGAGAGGCTCGCAAAATCCTTCCCTTGGAGTTCAGCTATAACATGATTCACTTTTTCCTCATGGACAACCGTGACACTACAAACATCTATATCCATCTTATCGATTTTATTCAACCTGCTCCCCCCTTGTCATTCAAACGTTCGTTTGAATAAAGTATATCAGCATTTGCTCCAATTTTCCATAAATATTGTAATTCCTGCCGAGAAATGCGGGAGGCCTGGTCTCTCTTCAGAGGATCAAGCCTTGCTATGTCGTAGTTACTTCATCATGTGAGGAGCCGTTCTCTCCATAATGTCTCGGTTTTTCACATCAAAAAAGAGCCGTAATTTTGCCATAAGACAGATTCACAGCTCTTTTTCGATATAAGCAATTAGATTCCTTGATAATGTTTACAGTTGGATTATAGAGACCTTAGCAAGCGGAGTCCATTTAGGATTACAACGATTGTACTTCCTTCATGGACAATGACGCTGATCGCGATATCCGTCAAACCTAAAAGGCTAACGGTAACTAGGAGAATCACGACTGCCATGGAGAAGTAGATATTTTGCCAAATCACTTTGTTCATCTTTTTAGATACTCTGTGGGATTGGACTAGTCTGTCTAGATTGTTTTGCATCAAAACGAGATCCGAGACATCAATCGCAACATCAGTACCCTCTCCCATCGCGATTCCAATATCAGCATTCACGAGGGCTGGGGCATCGTTCACACCATCGCCCACCATGGCGACCACACCGTGTTTTGCCTTTTGTTCGTCGATAATCCGCGATTTATCTTCCGGCATGACATTCGCGATAACCTCGTCCACGCCTAGCTGTTCACCAACAGCTTTCCCCGTCATTTCTGAATCACCGGTAATTAGCGTCGTGTGGATACCCAATTTTCTGAAGTAGTCAATGGTTGTTCGTGCGTGTTCACTTGGAACGTCCATGAGGGCTATCAGCCCAATAACTTTTTCATTTTCGGCAACATATACCACGGTTTGTCCGTTGGAAGCCCATGCTACATTTCGTTGCTCATATATATCTTCCACACCACTAAAGGAGGTGGGTTTTCCTATGCGGTAGCTTTTCCCCTGATAGTCACCCGTCAATCCCTTTCCAAGCTGATTGGTTACCTCGATAGCAATTGTATTTTTTGCCTCAAACTTCTCTAAGATTGCACTTGCCAGAGGATGATTCGACTCCTTTTCCAGAGCCACAATCACATCAAGAATCTCTTCCTCATTCACAGAATCAGAAAAGTAGTAATTGGTTACTTCAGGTTTTCCACGAGTCAGGGTTCCGGTTTTATCGAAGGCAATGGCATCAATGTTGGCTAGTTGAGATAAATAGGAACTTCCTTTTGAAAGAACGCCTCTTTTGGCCAAGTTAGAAGTGGCGGATAAGGTTACCGATACAGTAGCTGCCGCTAAAGCACACGGGGAAGCGGCCACTAAAAGGACGAGCCCTCTGTAGATACTTTGGGACCATGTCCAACCAAATAGAAAAGGAGCTAGCAACATCACTAGGGGGATTACCATCAAAACAAAATTCACATAGCGAGGCTCAAGTCTTTGGATAATACTAGCAGCTCTTGTCTGGTTAGATTGGTTTTGGCTGACGAGTTGTAGAATTTTGGAGAAAACAGTATCTTTATTTTCTTTCGTGACCTGCATGGTAAACGTACCTGTTCCATTAATCGTACTCCCAAAAACTTCGTCCCCTTTCGACTTCTCCTTGGGGATACTCTCACCATTAATAGAAGACTCATCAATGGCGGTCATACCGGACAAGATCATTCCATCAGTCGGTACTTGGTCTCCATTTAACACTTGGAGTCGATCACCAACCTTCAAAATACTGACGGCAACAATTTCCGTATTTCCATCCGGCATGATTCGTCTAGCAGTCGTGGGAGTCATTTCGAGCAGCTTCGTGATTTCTCGTCTGCTTCTTCCTTCCGCGTATTCTTCAAGAAAATGGGCGCCAGAAAAAATGAGAATCAGTAGCGCCCCTTCCCCAAAGTTACCTAGGAAAGACGCTCCGAGTGTTGCTAGCCCCATCAGGACGTGGGAGTTAGGCGTGAATCGCTTTTGTATTTTGGTATTCTCAATCGTTTCGCCAATTCCTTCCAGAACCACTACATAGTAGCCCGCTGTAATGCTTGCGAGTGAGAAGAGGATGTTGATCAATACTTCATTTTCATTCCCTAAGAAGGTCGCAATTAGGAACAGTGCTAAACCTATGAAATAGAAAATGATTGGCGCTTTGCCATGCTCGTGCTCGTTACTATGGTCATGCTCATCATGGTCGTGTTTCTTGTATGCGTCTTTCTCTTGAACAGCTTTCATTTCAATCACCCTTCTATTCATATAATTATTTTTTTGTACTAATTCGATTGACAACACGCACAACCCTAGCACAGCCTAAAAGCTTCTAAAAGCTTCTTGTTCCCTTTCCATAAACCGGAACCGTTCCGCCTTACAAGTGAATGTTCATTCATATGTTTATATATTCATTTTAAACGGGTTCCTGCACCATGTCAAGATAAATCGCTCCCTTTTTCTGACTCATTTTCCGCTTACTTTTGAGAGAAACGGATGGATTTCCTTCCCTCTCTCTAGGTAAAAACATTTGCATTTCATCAGGCATATGATATTCTAAACATGAACAACCACTCATGCGAAAGGGAGGGAGTACCAATGGATACACCAACATCATCTATACTGGACAAAAATTCCATCCATGCCGTAAGCAAGCTTTTTAAGATTATCAGTGACCCTACTAGGATCTCGATCCTCTTTCTTCTTCAGCAGCAAGAATTGAGTGTGGGAGCAATTACCATATCCTTGGAAATGGAGCAATCCGCTATCTCCCACCAGTTAAGAACTTTGAAAGAGGCGCGTTTGGTGAAAGCAAGGCGAGAAGGAAAGACGATATTTTACAGTCTCGACGATATCCACGTTTTTAGTATCTTGGAGCAAGTCCTGACCCATGTTAGGGAAATTGAAGATTTAGGAGAAAGCGCAGGCCATTAATTACCGGTAGTGGAGACGCGCGCATAGCCTACCCTCATCTTATTCGTACTCTTTCCAAACGACTTATTCGATGCTCTAAAACTGCATGAAGAACGTTGGAAAATCACCATGCTAGGCATGTCGATTTTGGATACACCTTAAATAGGCATCTGTAAAAAGTAACCTTCATTCATTGCCTGCAACAAAAAATAGACCAAGATTGAAATCTTTGTGTGATTTCAGTCTTGGCCTATTTTTAATTTTCACATCTATAGCATCCGTATGGAGAATTGCCACACCAACGGCACTACTCTGTAAGCCCGTCGGAAATTGTTTTGCTCTTTAAAATAAAACCAGTGTGAAGCTAGCTTTACCGATACCATTAATAGGGGTTTTCTTTCCTTATTTATTATTCTCATTTGATGCTTTTACAGTCGCTTCAACCATATCTCTCAGCATTTTTTGGGGGTCTTTTGCCTTCACTATACCACTGGTACAGCCAACTCCATCAGCTTGCAGCAAAATCGTTCTATAGACATCATCTGCCGTGCTGATTCCAGCTGCTTGCATAACTAATACATTCGGATTAAGACTCTTAACAGCTTCGATTGTTTCTTTAACATAGCTCTCATCACTTGTTTTACCGGTACCAATTAACTCTGAAGGTTCGCACAGAATAATATCGGGACTTAGCATTGTGATTGCCTTTGCCTCCGCAATTGAATCTGCACATACAATTGTTATTATTTCAAATTCAGCTGCGCGCGTAATTGCTTTAGCTAATCCATTCAACGTCAAGGGACGTTCAGCGTGATTTAGAAATACTGCACGTGCACCTGCTTCATAAAGTGATTCGGGTAACACATGACCCATTCCTTTATCCGGATGAATGCCATCTAAATGCTGGGCTGTCACAATAATATTTTTGGAATTTGATGAAACGGCTGCAATATCGGCGAAGGGCGCGGTTACAAAAATTGAAATCGGAAATTCTTCTGCTAGTGCATCTGCTTCCCTAACCAGTTCCAATAAGTTTTCTCCAAACAAATAGGATTTGGGGTTAAAAACAAAGAATGGTGTGCGGATATTAGTTTTTGCCATGATTTTCTCCTCTCATTTAACAAATGCTTGGGAGTGAAAAACATCAAAGTGATGATTAAGGACATCACTCATACCATTATCAGCTAAGTCTTTAAATTCTAGATAGTGGGTGGTCTTATTCTGAATGATGGCATCAAAGGTGCCATTTAATTAGGCGATAGTTCAGCCTCTGTTACCCATTTATGGTTCCTGACCATCTCTTCCCCTGTGGTCGGCTCAAAGTCAACCATATATACGGTAGTGTATTCTGCTGATTCTATCGTGGCAGTTGCACCTTGCATGCCTTCCATATGACTCGCTTCCAGCGTAACCTCCGTACCAGGTTCCAGTGGTTCTTCGACATCTTTTGTTTCAGCTATTTCTTCCTTGATAACCCATTGATGGTTTGTTACTCGCGGATCACCATTAGTTGGATTGAAGGATACTTCGTAAACTGTAGTGTCGAATGCCCCTACAATAGTAGCCTCTGTACCCTTCATTCCTGTCATATGATCTGAATTGATGGTAACAATGTCCCCTATCCGATATGTTGGGTTTTCTGCTGCTAGTAATCCTTCTGGTATTTCTCCAGAATCATCATGCATCATTTCACCCATATTCGAAGTAGAAGCAATACTTTCTATATCTGATGAAATATTTCCCACGGACTCAGAATCTACGTCTCCATCTTGATCAATAGAACATGCGGCCAATAATACTAATGTAGAAAGACCTAGGATACTTTTTATCAATCGGTTCTTATACATGTTTCATTACCCTCCTTTATTGACTATTATCGAAAGTACTCTACATTACACATTCTGTCCTTCCTTTTTTCAATAGTCAAATAATTAGTCTTATAATCAATTTACCTAGTCAGGGCTATAGGTTCATTTTTAGTAGTCAAGTACAGCACAATCAGATGCATACAATCGGTATCCAAAAAAATGTCGCATTAATTCGTAGCCATTATTTGGGCCCCACTTTTTTATTTAAAAACTATTCCTTCAATTTTTAGATGCTTTAATGGCTTCCTACAAAAAAATCGCTCACTCTTCCGATACAGTATCACTTTCTTTTTTCGAACAACAGTTTTCCTTTTTCTTACCACCTAGCATTGATAGCATCATTCCTCCCATCATAATGGGGCATATAAATGGCGCAATAACTCCTAATATAGTAGCAAGTCCGAGATTATATTTAGCAATAAATGGTATTGATACTATAATCAGTATTGGTAGGCCACAACAAATAATCATATGGATCATATGATGTAATGGACTGTGTTTATGCGTTCCTGATTTCTCTTCTTTACTTTCATGGTGGTGCATAATTTATCCCCTTGCTTTGATTTATTTTATGTTTCTGTTTTTATAATAATATATGAATGTGTTGATTTTATGTAGAAAAAAATCATATCAAAAAGCCAAGATTTGTATATGATCTTGGCTTTTTGATATGAATAGTTCATTTCCGGAATATATTTTTGAGAAAACTCAGTTCGAGCATGAAACTTCAGACTTACCCAACTAACTTTTCAATATTTTCTTCTTTTGTTGGTATTCTTCGTCTGATAATTCTCCTTTTGCATAACGCTGATCAAGGATTTCAAGTGCCTCATCCCGGCCATTTGAAGTTGTGCCAGCATTATTGCCTCCTTGGACTAGCTTCATCACCGCGTATACGATAATAACGATTAAGATTACCAGGATAATCATCATGAAAATTCCCCAACCGCCCATCATGTCATAACCATAATAATTCATCATTTTTCCCACTCCTCTTTCTGTTAATGTTCAGAAATCACTTGTTCCAAATCGCCATGCCAATCATGGTACCAGACTTCTCCGGTAAGGTCATTGACACTGAGCATCCCGATTACTTTGTCGTCTTCCTTGATATGAAAAGTGTAATAACCATAAAATGCGTGCCCCTCACCCGGAACCGAAAAAGCTTCGCCCAACTGACTCTTCACAAAATCATCCGCAATTTTGACTGCTTCTGTTCGGTTCACAGTTGCCGTGTCTGTTGCACTCGCATTGTAGCGGAAGGATCCTCCCATCATCATGCTGTATTTCTCATTCCACATCATGTTGGGACCCGGCTCGGGGTAGATCTGTCCCGTATAAGGATTGACCAAGAGTTCCATGGCCCCTCTGCCGGTATCTTTCTCTTCCACCGAAACGTAGTAATCCGCATCGGTGAAGACAAAAATATCTGCCACTTGAAGATTATTTCCATAGCCCTTCAAATAATTTTCGACATCCGACAAAATCTGATCCGGCGTCAATTTCTCGCCACTGCTGTTCTGGTTGCTGTTGACTCTGCCACCCATCATGCCGCTGTTGTAAAACCCTTGCGTATAAACGTCTGTTCCCGCATTTTTTGCCAGCAAAAACAACCCGCTGCTGTAAACAATCAATACAGCAAGCGCACCAAACAGGATCACACCCCACACTAATTGATGCTTGTTTTTCATATCCCTGCCTTCTTTCTTCGGTAAGCCTTAAAGCGATTTTGAATCGGCACCTCGTCTTTAGAAAATTGGATAAATTGTGCTTACTGAAATCCATGGCATCAAGTATGCCTCTACATTTTTAATTAGTACCCTCACTTACTAAACGCCAATTCTTACTACTTATCCATACTTTGAGGATTTGTTAACCCTAATATACCGGAGCAATGTGTAGATTTAATGGAGTTTTGCTTCTTCATACAGTCTACATAATCACCTAGTATGCTATGACTATGAAATCTAAAAAAAACAATCCAGAAAGAAGGACATAGACTATGCAAACAACTCTATTTATCATTTTAGTACTACTGGTTCCTGTTTTGACGATGGTAATCCTAAGTGCAGTTCGTAAACATAATTCTGTTTTAAGCGCAGATGTAAAAAGATTACGGGTAGAAAATGAGGCTTTGAGGAAAGAGCTTCTTAAACGCGGCATCATCGAATATGTTTAACAGTGGTAAAAAAAATAAACCTTAAGGAAAAGCATGCAGACAAAAGTCTCCATGCTTTTTTTTTCGTGATTTCTACCTTTTCATCAGGGCATTCACCCAATAGCTCGTAATCTTGGAGAGCCTAATAGAAAGATTATCTTCTGGATTAGAACGAATCCTCATTAAGAATGAAACTGAAGAACTTCTTGTATCTTTTCGAATACAATGTCGGGCTTTTGTTCGCCATTGACCATAGAAACGATTCCCGCTTCCTGATAGAAACCCGTCAGTGCTTCCATTTCGAGCTCACTTACTTGTAGCCGTCTTTCTATGACTTCTGATTTATCCTCTGACCAGGGCGAATCAATCCTCTTTTCTAATCTTTTCCGTAAGACCTCTTTCCCAACAGCCAGATAGAGGACAACATCCAGCGACAGTCTTTTGCTTTCCAGATATGCTTCTAACGCTTCCGCTTGCTGACGCGTTCGCGGATATCCATCCAAAATGAAACCCTCTTTCATGTCATCCTCTCCCATGCGATCCCAGAGGAGTTTATTGACCAATCTATCGGGGACTAGTTTTCCCATATCCATGAACGTTTTGACTTCTAGACCGATCGGACTACCCATCTCAGCGAAAGATCGGAAGATTTCACCGGTAGAGATATACGGAATCTGATAGGTAACTGCGATTTCCCTCGCTTGGGTTCCTATTCCAGCGCCGGGCATTCCCATTATAACGATATTCATTTTCTAACACTCCTTATCTGCATTATGCCTCTATCGGATCGTACACAACCATTCACTACTAAGATAGCACATGATTGTGTAGGGAGTATGGAGAAAAAAAAACAAAAATTTGCAGTAGTTCTAAAGGACTTAATAGGCCGACAGAACTTTTCCTACTGCTTCTTTAAAAACAATAAGGCATCTTCTCCTCCATAAAACCCACACAATGAAAAGGTAAACTCAATTCAGCAATATTTGAAAACTACCATCGTTCATTGCTCAGGAAAGATGGTGCGGTGGGACAATTTTTAGTAGTACATAATCAATCATGTGAATGATGGAGGGAAAACATATGAAAATTTTGATTGTAGATGACGAGGAAAACATTTTGAAGATTGTAGAGGCGTACTTGGTTGCTAAAAACTACCAAGTATTCAGAGCCATGGACGGAGAAGAAGCCTTGCGGAAAGCCGAAACCATCCGGCCGGATCTCATCGTCCTGGACCTCATGCTGCCGGATATCTCCGGTCTTGAGGTCTGCCGAAGAATAAGAAAATCCTCCAGCGTGCCTGTGATTATGCTGACGGCGAGAACAACGGAACAGGATATCCTGAGCGGACTGCAAATCGGCGCGGACCATTATATGACGAAACCCTTCAGCCCCAAAGAACTGGTGGCCCGAGTACAGACTGTACTGCGACGCTCACATCCGGAACCCCAAGAGGTGAAATGGTCCTTCGAAGGTGGTTTATTGGAAATCTATCCCGATAACAAGCAAGTATTCAAAAAGGGCGTAGAAGTGGGACTAACGCCAACTGAGTACAGTTTGCTGACTCTTCTGGCGTCACATCCTCAGCAGATTTTCCCTAGGCAACAGCTCTTGCAGGTCGTAAAAGGATTAGATTTTGACGGAACAGATCGAGTCATTGATGTCCATATTAAGAACCTGCGACAAAAGATAGAAGATGATGATACGCGAACCCCCTACTATATCCTGACAATCTATGGAGAGGGATACCGATTTGGTGGTCAAAAATGAAGCGAACAATAAAGTGGCAACTTCTCCTTTCCTTCGTTTCGCTTTCTTTTATTCTGGTAGGAGCCTTCAGCTGGATAACACTGAACTTACTAGAGAGCCACTTTGCTGACTATGTCAGGGAGAGACAGGAGTCAGAGTTGGAAGAATACAGCACTGATTTAGAGAATCTCTATCAACAAAACGGTACCTGGGAAGAAAATTCGCAAGCAATTCAGCGTGTTGGGCGGAATGCTCTCCAACAGTCAGTGATTGTGAGGATTTTCGACGAGGACGGGCAACTGTTATGGAGCCCATCCGCTTCTGAGGAAGAAGATGCGAAGAACAAGGTTCAGGATCATCTCCTGCATATGGAGCAAATGGTGGGAGGTATGGAGAGTGATTACGTGCAAAGTCGTAGTCCCCTTTATGATGGTACCGAAGAAATTGGCATGATGGAGATTCAATCCGTGGGTCCCTATGCTTACACAGAACATGACGCCCTCTTTATTTCCGATATGGAAAGTAAATTGGTTTTGGTGGCCTTCTTCTCGCTCCTCATTCCCCTCTTCTTTGCGCTACTGGTGGCCAAAAAGCTTAGTTCTCCTATCGTCACAATCAATGATTTCACCAAGGAAATTGCCAAAGGGCATTACAGCAGTCTTTCTCTGGAAGAAACAGGAATCCGGGAGATTGATGACCTGCTGGTATCAGTGAATGATCTTTCCTTGCAACTTCAACACCAACAGAAGATCCGAAACCGTTTGTCCTCCGATATTGCTCATGAAATCAGAACGCCTTTGACGACCTTGAAAGGGAATATTGAAGCCATGATAGATGGTGTTTGGGAAATATCTGAAGAGCGGCTCTATCGTTGTTACGAAGAGGTAAGCCGAATTACGCGTCTGATTGGAGAAATCGATCGGATCAACGAACTCGAAAGTCAGGAGTCTCAGCTACAGAAAACCACCTTTGATCTTACGGAATTAGCCCAACAAATCGTGGATAATTTCCAACCCATGCTGGTTGAAAATAAACTCAACTGCTCCGTTAGTGGTGATCGCGTATTTATTTCTGCGGATCGGGACAAAATCCATCAGGTCTTAACTAATCTGTTGGCAAATGCCATTAAGTTTACCCCTTCGGGAGGAAGAATCGACCTTTACGTTTCGCAAAGTAAAGGCACCACTTCCTTTCGGATAATCGACAACGGACAAGGTATCCCTCCGGAAGAGGTGGGCCAAATATTTGAACGGTTCTATATGGCGGAGCCCTCCCGAAACAGTAAACTAGGGGGGCAAGGAATAGGCCTTTCCATTGTAAAGGGCATTGTGAATGCGCATCAAGGGACTATTTCCGTAGATAGTATTTATGGGAAAGGCACAACATTTACAATCAATCTTCCCAAGGCAAAATAAAATAGGGTTTATAAAAAAGTACTCCAACTAATTAAATAGGGTTGGAGTACTTTTTTCAGTGGTCTATTCTCTTATCGTGCAAGGACATCAATCTCCGCCTCTGTCGGATTATCGGATACAATCTCAATTAGCATGCGGTGGGGTAAGTTTAGACTGGTTTGTCCAAGTGATTGGATCCACCCTGTCCTCACGGCGATTTGCTGGGGGCTGTTATCCGATTTGTCACGAATCCGCTCCCCATCAATTTCGATAATATTATACTTCCCGGGAGCAGGATAGTAGGTGATAAGCCGCTGTTTCTCATTTCCGGTCAGGAGGAAGCGGTCCACTTCCTCGCCGTTGAACGAGATAACTGCATACAGCTTGCTCTTTTCTATGTGCGCAGTTTCAACGGCGAAGATCATTGTCGGTAAAAAAGATAGAACAAACAGAAAAGAGACAATAATAATATCAAAAGGTTTCACCATTCTGCGATACTTTTTAATCATGATTCTCCCCCTTTTTCTCTCGTTTACTCTAACTGTTTTTTTCTCTTCAAGTACTCTGCTTCCGTAATATTATCTCTGGCAAATTCTTTTTGAATCTGTTCCAAAGAGGTCTCATTCGCAATTCGACTATCTGTTCGATCGGAAAGAATCTTGATAAGGAGGTACGCCACCATAAACAGCACTACAATCCAAAGCAACCCAATCAATCTCAAAGGTCCCAATCCGTCATGATTCAGTAGATTCCAATAACTCGACATGCCACTCACACTCTTTCCTGTTATCCGTCTTTACTTCAATCTCTTTCTCCTTTGAGGTTCCATCCTTCTAGATAGTAGGTTTTGGGCGGATAATCCCTTCTCCGGTAAATCCAAATACCAATCGCACCCACAAACAAGAGCAAGGACAATCCCTGTGACACCCGCAAGAAATCACCAATCCACAAACTATCCGTGCGCAGGCCCTCTATGAAGAATCTGCCCGCTGAATACCAGATAGTATAGCTGAGGGCCACTTCGCCTTGCCGCAACAACCCCTTGCGGTTTCGCAAGGCAATGATTACGCCAAATCCGAGGAGACTCCATAATGACTCGTAGAGGAAGGTGGGCTGGTAGTACACACCGTTAATTTGCATCTGATCAATGATAAACTTCGGAAGGTACAAGTTCTCCAGAAATGTTCGAGTCACTTCTCCACCATGTGCTTCCTGGTTAGTGAAGTTGCCCCATCGACCGATGGATTGGGCCAAAAGGACATAGGGAGCCAGCACATCCAACATCAAGGCAACGGGAATCCTCTTTTTCTTGGTGTACCAATAGACAGTGAATCCCCCTGCAATCAACCCCCCATAAATGGCAATTCCACCATTCCAGATTTGGACGATTTCGCCCGGATTTTGCAGATAGTACTGCCATTCGAAGAGAATGTAGTAGATTCTGGCTCCAATCAGCCCAATGGGAATCGCCCACATTGTCATATCTGTAACGGTATCTTCTCCTAAGCCTCTTTTCGTGCCCTCCTTGGACGCCAAGGAGATTGCCAATAGCATAGCAGCCCCAATGATAATCCCATACCAGTAGACGGTGAATGGGCCAAATGAGAAAGCTACGCGATCAATTGTTCCTACTATTGTTTCCATACTTTCCTCCTTATAAGAAAAAAACGTTTATTTTATAGTGCTTTTACAATCCCAAGTAAGGTTCTGGGTCAACCTGAACCCCATTCTCATAAACCTCGAAATGCAGGTGGACACCTGTTGAATCCCCCGTTGTTCCCATTATCCCTAATTGTTGTCCTTGGGATACTTTTTGTCCGGGAGCAACCCGAAGGCTGCCCGCTTCCATGTGAGCGTATAAAGTTTGGAGTCCGTTTCCATGGTCGATTTTCACGTAGTAGCCCCATGAATTATGGTACCCGGCTACTAGAACGGTTCCCCCCTGGGCTGCGACAATCGGTCCCGATCCGGCAAAATCCATGCCCGCATGCAATTTCCACTCCCCTGTAAGAGGATGGATTCTGTATCCAAAAGGATCTGTTACAATCCCATTACTCGGACGAATGAAACCAGACGCGGTAACGCTCTTCGCTTCAGGCAGGGTTTCCCCCGCAGAGGCATACTCCACTACCTTGCTTTCTTCGAAGAAGCTTTCAGGAACAATCTCACCCGCCATTGCAACCGCGACCTCTTGTGCAGCCTGTTGTCGTACTACTTCTTCATCAGCGATCCGGCGTTGCTCCTCCTTCAGTTGATCGGAGAGGGTGCTCACCGTTCCGGCAAGATTCTGTTGCTCCTGATCAATCGCTTCTTTTTGTTCCACCGTAAGATCATACTCTTGGGCTAGCTGCTCGATTTGATTCTCCAGCCCTGCTTTCTGTGTCACCAAATTGGTTTTGGCTACTTGGATTTCCGCACTCAGTATTTCTAGGTTTTCCTGCTCGTCCTCAGCTGCCTGCTTTTTCTCCACCAGATCCATTTTGTCATTTTTCTGCTGGACGAGTATTTCCTTGTTGATGTTCATAATGTAAGTTACTAAGCCTATGTTCCCTATCATTTCCGCAAGGTTCTCCGAGTTGATAACTGCTTCCAGGAGAGTACGTGGATTTGTATCTGTTTGGACGGCTCTGGCTTGCACTTTAAGTTTTTCCCCTCTTAGTTCAATCCGTTCTTCCAGCGTTTCTGCTTCTTTACCCAATTCCTTTATTTTTTCCTCAGAAATCTGCAATTTCCCCTGCTGTTCAACTAATTGTAGGGTGAGCTTGTCGATTTCCTTTTGCAGGGTGATTGTTCCAACCCCAAGTTGCTCTTTCTTTGCCTCCAATGTGTCCAATAGCTCTTGTTGCCCTGAAGAATTCTCATCCAATTCTTGGATTCTGCTTTCCAATTCCGTTTTTTGTTGATTGAGCTCTTCCAGCGTATCAGCTTTCACATCCAAAGGTACCACCAGTAAACTTAAAAGCGTGGGAATTCCTAAAATCCTGAACATCTGCTTTCTATTCATGTATCCTCCTTAAATGTCGGCAAAATTTGCCCCTTTCTTTTGCTTATTTTACTGTACCAAGGAATTATGTAGGTTTTATGGAGTTGTTAATCTCCATAAAACCTACATAGTTTTACTCTATTCTTGTCTTAGAAAGTTATTCTGAATCTTATTTGCTTCACTAATGGAATTGGGTTCTTCGTAATTTTTTAATCTATCGTCCATTTCTTTACTAACGTGTTAGTTGTAGCATTGACGAAAAAATAAAAGGAGAGTTGAACATGGAATCGATTATATTTGTGGTACTGATGGTGGTTGGACACATGCTCATGATGTTTCTCATGCCTGGTATGCATGGCGGTCATAACCATAAAGGACATGGTCACGCGGATCCCGAATCGGAAGACAAGAAAAAGTTGGAAATTGAAAACAAACGGTTAAAAGAGGAATTGAACGTAGTAAAATCAAAAATAAATCAAAATGAATTGTGAGGGCAATTCCACATTGAAGCAGAAAATCATTCAAATTTCAGGGTTTATTTTCATTACCTTTTTCATCTTATCCCTTTCGGTGGCAGCAACCATCAACTTTACCTTCCTCTACTCGTTTGATATTGGTTACTTGAATATATCGGAATATGTAGGCATGCCGAAAGAGCAAATCTTAATGAACTATCGTATTCTGCTAGATTACCTGAATACCCCATGGATAGCGAAACTGGATATGCCGGATTTCCCTAGCTCAGTTAGCGGGTTATTCCACTTCACTGAAGTGAAGAAGTTGTTTATGCTGGACTACCTGATTCTGATTACTTCAGGGATAGGCTCCTTCTGGTTTATGCAGTATCTAAACAGAGAAGGGCAATACTGGCGACTTCTTCGATACTTCCAGTGGGGAATCTTGCTTCCGCTGGGTGTTGTTTTGGCTCTATTGATCAACTTTGATGTGCTGTTTGTGCTATTCCATCAGGTATTCTTTAACAATGATGCTTGGCTATTTAATCCCGCAACTGATCCCATCATCTTAGCGCTGCCGGCGGAGTTCTTTATGCACAGTTTCCTCTTGGCCTTTGGATTAATCGAAGTCTTCCTAATCCTGGGGTACTTCACTACTAAATATCGAATCTCTGCCCCAAGCCGTTGATTAAAAAGGTTATGGTTCATAAGAAAAACAGGGCTCTCCATCGAAAGCATGGGAGTCCTGTTTTTATCGAAAATTTATCGATCTATGATTTTCCTTATACAGCATACTGGCTGGTCTGACCCGATTCTGGAAGGGGGTCAAACCAGCCAGTGCTTTTTTCGTTCCTGCTTCATTTTATTTAGGGTCTAATTTCAAAAGCATGGCATTGATCGCAACAATAACGGTCGATAAGGACATGAGGACGGCGCCGAAGGCCGGACCCAAGGTAATGCCGATAGGAGCAAGGAGGCCAGCAGCAATTGGAATCGCGATAAAATTGTAGCCTGCTCCCCATACCAAGTTTTGTTTCATTTTACGTGTCGTCTTGTTTGCTAACTCGATAAAGGATTCAATATCCCCTGGATCAGACTGAGTAAGGATAATATCCGCAGAATCCAAAGCTACTTGCGTTCCAGCTCCGATTGCAATACCTACGTCTGCCAAGGCAAGGGAAGGTGCGTCATTGACCCCGTCTCCCACCATGATAACCGTCTTGTTTTGGTTTTTCATGGACTCGACCAGCTTGTACTTATCTTCCGGAGATTGATTGGCTTGGTATTGAATACCTAGAACTTCTGCAACTCCTTGTGCAGCTTCCTCGTTATCACCAGTAGCCATGAGTGGTTCAATTCCGTATTTTTTCAGCACCTCGATCAAGTTTCTGCTGGTTTCTTTCAGTTCATCTCCCAATGCGACAGCGCCGATTGCTTCATTATTTTCTACAAGGATACTTAAAGTAGCGCCTTTCGGAATATCCATACGCAATGCTTTTCCGTATGCCTTTTGGCTGATTAATTGATAGTGGTGGCCGTTCGCCTCCCCTTCTATTCCTGCTCCCGAAACGATTTCAATGGAGTCAAAGGAAACTGACTTAATGCCTTTCGCTTCAGCGTGGTTCACAATCGATTGGGCAATCGGGTGACTGGAGCCCGCCTCTATACCCGCCAACAAGCCTGTAATTTCTTCTTCAGAATATTTATCACTCAAAACAGTGACGTCCAACACTTTAAATTCACCAGTTGTTAAAGTACCTGTTTTATCCAATACCATAACATCCGCTTTAGTAGTTAATTCCAAAGCTTCTCTATTTTTAACCAGTAATCCTCGGCTTGCACCCAAACTAGTACTACGTGATACTACCAAGGGAATAGCAAGACCCAAAGCGTGTGGGCAGGCAATAACTAACGTAGTCACAGTAAAGATAACGGCTGTAGGCAGATCCGCAATGATCGTCCAGATTAGTAGGGCGATTAAAGCTACTACAACCGCAATGTAGAACAACCAGCCAGCTACTTTGTGAGCCACATTCTCTGCTCGAGAAGGTTGGCTTTGTGCTTGGCTAATTAATGATTGTACTTGTGAGATAAAGGACTTATCCCCTGTTTCTGTTACTTCTACATATAGGACACCACTACCATTTGTTGATCCACCAATGACTTGATCTTTAACATTCTTTTCGATTGGCTTAGATTCACCTGTTAAGAGGGCCTCGTTTACACGGGATTCTCCGCGAATAATGATACCATCAGCTGGAACATTTTCTCCTGCTTGAACACGGATAACATCTCCAACCTGAAGTTCAGACACAGGACGAGTCTCAATCGAATCGTCTTCTAAAACAACATGGGCGTCTTTTGGCACTAATTCTGCTAGAGCTTTTTGCGCGTCCCCTGCTTCACCCAATGCCTTCATTTCAATCCAGTGTCCTAATAACATGATTAAAAGTAACGTTGCAAACTCAAAGAAGAAGTCCATAACATGTTCTCCGGTCACATATCGAGCGGCCACTGCGTAAACACTATAGGCATAAGAAACCGTTATTCCCAAAGTAATCAAGGACATCATGCCTGGAACTTTTGAATTAAACTCATCTTTCGCACCCATGTAGAATGGTTTTCCGCCATAAATGTATAGAATTGTTGCCAATACAGCTGCTACAACGTCTGCATAAGGAAAGATAATTTGGAAAGGCAACTGAATATCCATCAAAGGAGTAATGAGTAAGATTGCAATTCCTAATGGGAGTGACTTCAAGAAAATCTCCTTAAAGCTACCGTGATGGTGGTGGGCATGCCCTCCCATTGCGCCATGATCCATTTCACTGTGATCCATCGCACTATGATCCATCTTGCTGTGATCCATCTGACTATGATCCATCTTGCTGTGATCCATCTTGCTGTGATCCATCTGACTATGGTCCATCTTGCTGTGGTCCGTTGGTTTATTCGAACCGTTCTGTTGCTTGTTGTTCATAAACTTATCCTCCTCTTACCTCGATTAAAGAATGAGCCTCAGCTGTTCTCCCTGTTTCTTCATGAAGGATAAAAACTGAGGCTCCCCGAATAGAATCTGAATACAAAAAATTACCTAACTTACAAAATTTTTAAACTACCTTACTCCACTACTGAATACTTTGTGTCCTCTAAAACTGCGACAAATGTTGCTTTATCAATAACAGATCGTGTATTTATAGTAGCTTTTTTGCCTTTCAAATCAACAGACACTGATTCTACTCCCTTTATGGATTCGAATTTTTCTTTTACTCCCTTGGCGCAACCTTCACATTTCATGCCTTCTACGAATACTTCTTGTTTCATAAATTTTTCCTCATTTCTTTTTTTTATTATTAAATTTCTCTTTATCCTTTTTTGAAAGAAATGTTTCAACCGTCAGTCAACTATTAATGAAAACTAAAATGGGGTTGTGTGCAACAGTCGCAATTCTCCGCTTCATTGATCTCCCTTAAAAGATAGGGAATATCGGATAATGCTCCCAGAAACTCATCTTGCTTCGTTTTATTACCTTGAACGAGTGCAATTTTCTTGCTTTCATCAATAGACACGCTCTCCACTGCAGGGAATTTTTTTGTCTTTTCCGCTATTATGTTTAAGCATTTGAAACAAGATAAACTTATAGTTAACTCCATCCTCATTCTACCATCCTCAGTTTTTATTTCATAACAGAAGGTTGAAATCCCTTTAAACGTAATGCATTCAACAAAACAGAAATGGAACTGAAACTCATTGCTGCTGCTGCAATAACCGGGCTGAGCAGAGGACCTCCAAATGCATAAACAACACCCATCGCAAAGGGGATACCAAATATGTTGTACGCGAATGCCCAAAACAAGTTTTCTTTAATGTTTCGGATGGTGGATTTACTCAATTCAACAGCAGTAGGTACGTCCATGAGATCACTCCGCATTAAGACGACATCTGCTGATTCTATGGCTACATCCGTACCCGAACCGATTGCAATCCCTACATCTGCCTGGGCAAGAGCTGGAGCGTCATTGATTCCGTCGCCAACCATCCCTACCTTTTTGCCTTCATCCTGCAACTTCTTCACTTCATTAGCTTTATCTTCTGGTAAGACTTCGCTCAACACCCGATCGATGCCCACTTGCTTGGCGATGGCCTCAGCGGTCCGTTTGTTGTCTCCGGTGATCATGGCTACTTCGATTCCCATCTTATGCAGCTTCTTGATGGCACGTAAGCTGCTCTCTTTTACAGTATCCGCTACCGCAATGATTCCAGCGATTTTACCATCCTTTGCAATGTACATAGGAGTCTTCCCTTGGCTTGCTAACGCATCGGAGGCAGAGGCCAAGTTTCCCAGGACAATGTGCCTTTCGTCCATCAGCTTCTTGTTTCCAAGCAAGAGGTGTTGCCCATTGATTGTCACTTCAATCCCATGTCCTGGAATAGCATTAAACATTTCTGTTTTCAAGAATGCTAGACCCTTCTCTTCTGCGCTATTCACGATTGCCTCACCAAGTGGGTGTTCCGAGCCTTTTTCGGCGGAAGCAGAAAGAGTCAGTAATTCCGTTTCGGAAATCCCTTCAGCGGTGATAATATCCGTTACTTTTGGCTTCCCTTCTGTTATCGTACCCGTTTTGTCGAACACAATGGTGTTCAGCTTATGGGTCGTCTCCAACGCGGTCCCGCTCTTGAATAACACACCATGCTCGGCACCTTTTCCTGTACCGATCATAATCGCTGTAGGAGTAGCCAGACCAAGTGCGCATGGGCAGGCAATCACCAGTACCGAAATGGCTATAGTCAAGGCGAATACACCTGTTTGACCAGCTAAGTACCACGCTATCGCGGAAAGAATTGCAATCGCAATGACAATCGGAACAAAATACCCGGAAATGATATCAGCCATCTTGGCAATAGGGGCTTTGGACCCTTGGGCATCTTCCACCAACTTGATAATTTGGGACAGCGCAGTGTCTTTCCCCACTTTTGTCGCCTGGTACCGAATCGTCCCATTTTTGTTGATACTCGCACCGATAATGGCGTCTCCCACAGATTTTTCCACGGGGATACTTTCACCTGTGAGCATGGATTCATCTACCGACGTCAATCCTTCGGTAACCACGCCATCAACAGGCATTTTCCCCCCTGGCCTCACAACGATAATGTCGCCAACCACCACTTCATCAATGGAAAGCTCTGTCTCTTTTCCGTTTCGTACCACGAGGGCGGTTTTAGGTGCCAATCCCATAAGTTTTTTAATGGCTTCAGATGTTTTGCCTTTTGTTAAGGTCTCGAGATATTTCCCTAGGACGATTAAAGCTAAGATAACGGCTGCCGTTTCATAGTACAGTTCATTGGCATAAGCTACATCTCCAAGGAAAATCATCCCTGTTGCAAACACGCCATAAAGGAAAGCTGCACTAGTCCCTAGAGAAATCAGCGAATCCATATTAGGGTGCCCTTTAGACAATGCCTTGAACCCATTGCGATATATTTTACTGTTGACCGCAACCACAGGGAGTGTCAGAACGAGTTGAACAATAGCAAAGGCTTCCGGATTCATCATTGGGTTAATGAAATCAGGAAGGGGCGCATTCACCAAATGCCCCATTGCGATATAGAACAACGGAGCTGTAAATAGCGCGGAAATTAGAAACCTGTTCCAGAGACTCTTGATTTCTTTCTGTTTCTTTTCTTTATCCTGGTCTACCGTATCAGCAGTTGCTACTTCTTCATGTGCCTCATAACCTGAATCCATAACCGCCTTTATGATATCGGTAAGGTTCACCATACCCGGATCATACTCCACTACCAGTTTCTCCGTGGCCAGATTTACGGAGGAAAGATTTACTCCTCGTAGTTTCTGGGTTGCCTTTTCAATCGTCTGGGCGCATGAAGCACATGTCATACCCTCAATATTGAATGTTTTTTTAACCGTATTTGAAATGGCTGTATACCCTGCGTCTGCCACTGCTTTTTGAATGTCCGCTTCTGTCAATGCTGAACTGTCAAACTGGATATTCATTTTTTCGGTTGCGAGATTGACGTTCGCAGTCTTTACTCCTGATAATTTCTGAGCAGCCTTCTCTACAGTTTGTGCACAGGATGCACAGGTCATGCCATCTATACTGAATACTTTATTCTCCATTTTTACTTATCCTCCCTATTTTCCATGTTGGTGTAGGTTGCACTGACATTGCTTGGGTAGACATCGGCAGCTAACCTCTTCCACAGCGGAAGTTTTTTTCTTTTCCAAAATCTCTTCCAAGTAGCGGATATCATTAAAGCTCAATACGTTGTCCTTGATCATTTCCCCAATCACATGTCCTATATCTTTATTGCAAATACGGCTGAAAATGTCGCCTGTATAGTTTCGGACAGTAACTTCCTCTGCAACACGTGCCGTGTAGATAAACTTTTTCCCATCTTGCTCAGTGGATAACGCGCCCTTTTCAACCAAACGACCCAACAGAGTTTTGATGGTGGTTGCCTTCCAGTCCATCTTATCTTCCAGGATCGAAATAACTTCCTTACTCGTGACATGATGGTTTGCCCAAACAACACGCATGACTTCCCATTCGGCATCAGTTATATGGGGAGTTAACGTTCCTTTCTTCATTTTTACCCCTTCTTCCCTATCGTTCGTCTACAAACGTAAACGTTTCTATATTTACAATTTACACTTGTAGACGATATTTGTCAATTCTTTTTACCTTCAATCATCAAAAAATAGACCAAGACTGCAATCATTGTGCGATTTCAGTCTTGGCCTATTTTAATTGATCATATCTTTATAAGTTACAATCGAATTTATGTTATTGCACGAACGAATTTAATTTGCTCGCTTCTTTGTTTATTTCCCTATGCCAAATGTAGAAGAGCGAACCCGTGTAGAGGTATTGCATAATGAATTGAAGTATTTCTGGTTTGGAATACCATCCGAACACGACATACATAGGCAACCCAAGCAATCCTTCTTTATGGTAGAAAATAGTCTCAGATAGATCAAAAGCTTTTATGAACAGTGGACTCTCACTGGCTAATAGGTTCATTGAGCCAAGCGCGGATAGGCCTTCATGGATACCGTAGCCAAGCAAAAAGCCGGCTTGCAGGATAAGATAGGCCAAGGTGATGTTGAATAGAATCCTTAAATTGACTTTCACCAGCGAATGATTGATCAGGACTGCCAACACTAAAGCAGCTGCAATCCCCGCAAACAGGGCTGCGATGCCATACTGTCCGGCAAAAGTGAAGATTGCTACCTCTACGCCCTCACGCGCCACCATGATGAAAGCAACGCTAGCAATCCCGAAGGCAGACAGATTTTGGCTGACACTACTTTCCACAGTCGAGACCATGTTTCGGCCGTGCTTGATCATCCAGTAAATGAACGTAGTCACTAATGCCAACGCAACGAAACTTGCTCCGCTCTCCCATAATTTTGCTACTTCATCCATTCTGTCGATTGCTTTGGACAGGATGTAAAGAATGCCTCCGATGCCCAGAGAAGCAACAATACCACTGATTGTCCCGTAGTAAACATATTTCCGCAAAGATTCATTTTTGCTTTTCCTCAGGTATTGAAGAATGATGCTGACGATCAGGAATGCTTCCAGGCCTTCCCTAAAACCCATGATAAACGCGGGTAGAAATGTATCCATATTAATTCTCCTTTAAATGTATTAGTCCAGACCGTATTATTTCTCGATGCAATTGAGAATGATTCTCACTTACATCATTATGGATGCATCTGTTCAACTTGTCAATGAGAAAATTCTAATTTTAAAAGATATCGTTCTATCCGAGTCGTTGTCAGAAAAAATCAAAGAAGATGACCCCGATTGCTTATCGAGATCATCTTCTTTGGGCTGCATAATACATGCCTTTTGTTGCGTAATTTTCTAAACCACTACTTAATCAAGGTAAAATGTCAGCCCAGGTTTGCACCCTTGCTTTTGCCGTGACCAGCTAGATTTGGAGCTGTGTTGTGTTTATTCCCAAACGGGTATGGACGATTTATTGGTAACTTCATCTATGATTTTTTCGACTTCAGGAGTTTGATAATAATCGACGATGATTTGGAAATCAGGGTCTTCCGTTTCATCTTCTCGAGAAGCGATCACATTGTAATAAGGTTTGGATGAGTCAGCCACGGGTTCAAGGAAAATAGCATCCTCAGTAGGCACCAAGCCTGCATCGGCAGCCATGTCATTATTGACTACGGATGCGTCAACATCCGTCATAGCGCGAGCAGTTTGATTGGCAGCCAGGACAGTAAATTTAAGGTTTTTCGGATTTGAAGTGATGTCGTTTACAGTAGGCAATAAGCCCTTCTCTGCATCCAATTCAATCAGGCCGGCAGCCTGCAACAACAGCAATGCTCTGGATTCGTTCGAAACATCATCCGGTATCGCGATTTCCCCTCCATCCGGTATTTCGTCTACAGATTCATATTTTTCGGAAAAAAGACCCATCGGATTCAGTGTCGTATACGCGATAGTCGTATTACTGTATCCAGCATCTTCATTCACTTGCTCCATATAAATTTCAGTCAAAGCCGCGTGCAGATCAATTTCGCCCTCTTCCAAAGCTTGAATCGGTTTAACATACTCCGTGAATTTTACCAGTTCGATTCTTACAGGCTCGTTATTTTCTTCGAGTTGTTCTTGAACATGTTCCCACACCTCATTACGTTCCCCGACAACACCAATTTTTACAGTCCGGATATCTTCTTGAGCCGCTTCTTGTCCGCAAGCCGCGAGAAACAATATAGCAGCTCCCATAGTAAACAAACTCTTAACTATTTTTTTCATGTTTTTCCACATCTCCCCATACTTCGTTTAAGCGATTCTGTCTGTCTTCCTCCAAGGGTATCATTCGCTCATGGTTTCCCTCTTTTTTATAAAAATCCTGATGATACTCTTCTGCAGGATAAAAGATGCCTGCAGGCGAAATTTGCGTGACGATCGGTGCAGCAATTGACAGCTTGCCTTTCAGATCCTCTTTGGAACGTTCCGCAATTTCTTTCTGTGTTTCTGAATGATAAAAGATTTCCGGACGGTACGATGATCCGCGGTCCATGAACTGTCCCATGGCATCTGTCGGATCCGTTTGTTGCCAATAAATATCCAATAACTCCCCATAGGAAATTATACTGTTATCAAAAGTGATCTGGATCGCTTCCGTGTGTCCGGTTTCTCCTACCTTCACTTCCTCATACGTCGGATTTTCTTTGAAACCACCGGTATAGCCTGAAACAACGGATTCGATTCCAGGTCTTTCATCAAACGGTTCAAGCATACACCAGAAACAACCTCCGGCAAGTGTTGCAATTTCTTTGGACATAGTCTTATTCTCCCCCAAAATGGCGCCTCGCCAATTCATAACATTTTTTCATTATATAACAGGAAGTTACTTTTAGATAGTGAAACAAAAACGATCAATAATGATCGCTTTTTCCGAACACGTCAGCATGCCCATTCTGAAAATCATTGACTTTTCCTATAATTGAATTATCCTATCAATATAACAAAATATGGGGATTATGAGAATCGATGCGTTTTCACCGGGAGTGCATTGATGATTCAGGATAGCGAGGGAATAATGCAAAATACAAAAAATCAGGCTCAAATATATGCTTTTGTTACAGTGCTTCTATGGGCATCGGCATTTGTTCTCACAAAAATCGCGCTGACTTACTATACGGCAGAAGCGATAGGCGCACTTCGTTATGTGATTGCTTCTCTATTATTTCTTGCAATCGGAATTTTTTACAAAATTGGATTTCCGGAAAAAAAGGATATCCCTAAATTCCTGCTGGCCGGCGCTTTAGGTTTTGCGCTGTACATGATCACCTTCAACCAAGCATCCAAATCGCTGACGGCAGCAACGGGCAGTGTTGTCATCGCCTCAGCGCCCATCCTGACGGCTCTGTTTGCCCGGATCATTTTCAAGGAAAAGATCAAGCTCTTGGGGTGGATCGCTATCATCATCGAATTTTTCGGGATTCTGATTTTGACATTATGGAACGGCATCCTTTCGGTGAACGCAGGCATTTTCTGGATGTTTGGCGCAGCCGTCTGCATCAGCGGCTATAATCTTCTTCAACGTTCTTTATTAAAAAAATATTCTCCTTTGCAGTCAACAGCTTATAGCGTTTTGGCTGGAACCGTATTTCTGCTGGGGTATTTACCGGATGCGGCAGTACAATTTGGCAAAGCCCCTCTTCAGCAGTTGTTGGTCATGAGTTTTCTGGGCGTATTCCCAAGTGCGCTTGCGTACATGTTGTGGGCAAAAGCGCTGATGATTGCTCAAAAAAAAAGCGATGTAACGAATTATATGTTTGTTACCCCGTTGTTGGCTGCTTTGATGGGCTTCCTCATAATGGGAGAGATCCCTGCATTATCGACATGGGTAGGTGGCCTGATGATATTTGCAGGATTGTTGTTGTTCAAAAAATCCAATACGTGATTGCGTGCTATCCACGAGAGTTTAGAGAGCAGTGTCAAGCCTCCTCTACTATCTTCTGTTCACAGTTCACCTCTTCAAGTATGGCGGACAATTGTCTTCCAGAAATAAACTAAGAGCCACTCCTGAATCATATGGAGTGGCTCTTAGTTTACCTTGCAGTGGTTATTGTCGGTTGTGATATTTGAAGTGGTAATTCAGCTTGGCATATATCATTGAGAAAGTACTTGGTTACCATTCTCGTAAATAGAGAACTCTTTTGTTTTTAAATTAGCTGTCAAAACTGCTGCAACGGTTGTATCTTGATTCTTTCTATGAATAATAATTTCCGATTCTGAAGGAGTCTGGATTTCAATACTTCCTTCTAAATCAAATGCCTCAGAGGTGTTTCTAAAAGCCAGCAAACGGAATAGATTGTTAACGACAGGGCGTTGAACCTGTTCGTCTATTTCATTCAATGTGTAATAATGCCTATTGATATTCCGGCCTTCTTTGGTTTGTTCCAATAACTCAATATCATTTTTCCCTGCCAATAATCCTACGTAATAAATTTGCGGGATTCCTGGAGCAAAACATTGGATTGCTCTGGCCATCAAATAACTTTGGTCATTATCTCCTAGAGCACTATAATAGGTACTATTGATTTGATAGATGTCTAAGTTGTTGTAGTTCGCACTAGAGTAGACTTTTTTTACGTTAGCTCCAACTTTATATAACTCCTCAGATGTGTAGTTTAGCTCTTCATCAGTCAGTAAATCACGTGCATCCACAACTCCAATTCCGTCGTGGGTATCTAGTGTTGTGAATTGCTTCATAGGACTTATTTTTAGCCAGTTTGCAAGGCGTTCTGATTTTCCGCTGTATAAGGAATATAACGTCACCATTGGCAGAGCAAAATCATACACATAATAGTCATGAGCTGCTATCTTCATTTGAATGGCATAATGTTCATGAATCTCAGGAAGTAACTCGATTTCGTATTTCGCAGCTTCAGCCCGGACTTCATCTAGTAGCTCCCAAATTTCTGGTTCTATGAAGAAGTCATTGGTGTCCAGTTTTTTGATTGCATAAGCAAAGGCATCTAAACGAATCAGTGAGCAGCCATGGCTAGCCATATCCTTAATGGTGTCGCGAATAAATTGTTTAACCACTTCTTTCGTAACATCCAAGTCAATCTGCTCTTCACCAAACGTATTCCATACTTGTTCAGATGATCCATCCGAAAACTCAACCGTCTGAAATGGGGCTTTGTCTTTCCGTTTATATATCAAATCAATATCTGCTTGAGTGGGTCTTCCTTCCGGGAAAAATTCATGAATGCGAATAAACATATCCTTATATTTTGATTGGTTATGATGCTTCTTGAAATCTTGGAAAAAAATTGACTCCCTGGAAATATGATTAATCATAAAATCAAACATCAAATAATAGTTTTCGCCTAGCTTTTCAATCTCGTCCCATCCTCCAAAAGAAGGATCAACTACTGTGTAATCACTTGGAGCAAACCCACGATCTCCAGTAGATGGAAAAAAAGGAAGTAGATGGATCCCGCCAATGACACCTTTAAGATATTTATCTAGAACAATAGCTAACTCTTCAAGATTATTTCCTAGACTATCTGAATAGGTGATTAACATTGCTTCGTTTTTTATCTTCATTTTAATCCTCCTTCATAATTCGCTAAAACGATACTCTCATATGGTCTAAGGTAATGAATTTCTTCCGTTATTATATTCGGTTGAGTATAGTTTCCGATTACAAATTTATTATAGTCGGGGTCAATTGATACTCCTTGCTTTTCGTCGGTAAAATTTATTGCGACTAATATCCGTTTATGGTCTAAAATCCGCTCATAAATGATTACGTTTGTGTTCGCTTCTTTCACAGGAACAAAGCGCCCATAAACAATCACATCTTTGTAAATACTGTCTTTTCTCAACTCAATTAATTGTTTATAGTAATTCAAAAGTGATAGAGGATTGTTTTTTTCCTTATCAGCGTTAATTTCTGTGTAATTTGGATTTACTTTTAGCCAAGTTTTTTCAGCAAGTGAAAAACCGGCATTCTTTGAATCATCCCACTGCATAGGTGTTCTCGAGTTATCTCTGCTGCGGCGATTTACTGCAGAAAAAGCTTCTTCATGTGTGAAACCGGCTAATATGGCTCGGTGATATTGATCATGTGTAGCGATGTCATCATAATCTTCAAGAGTTTCCATTTTAATATTGGTCATTCCTAATTCTTGACCTTGGTAGATAAAGGGTGTTCCTCGCAACATCATGAATAAGGTCGCCAACATTTTTTTGCTTGTATCATTGATGTCTTTTTCCGGTATATATTTATTAATTGATCGCGGTTGATCATGATTCTCTAAATATAGGGCGCCCCACCCATTATCCTGTGTAACAAGTTGATTGATAAAAATATTTTCTCTCATTTGGTCCCAGGTCCAATTACTGGATTTGAACCATTCACCGGTCTCTGGAACATCGATGTCTGTATAGCTGAAGTCAAAAACCATGGAAAAGAATCCCTCAGGTCCAATATATTCCTTGAGTCGTTCATTTGGAACAGCTGCTTCAGCGACCGTTACACTATTATGTAGTTTGAAAGTTCTTTCATTCAGCTCTTTCAGCCATGTCTCAATGCCAGGTTGGTTTAAAATCCAATGCCCTATAAAAGTTAATCCATCTTCACCATCAGGGGTAAACTGGTCCATCTCAATTCTCTTTTTGATATTCAAAATGGCATCGATCCGGAAGCCGCCTAGCCCTTTTTCCAACCAGTAATTTATCATGTTATAGATTTCTTCACGAACTTCTTGATTCTCCCAGTTCAAATCCGGTTGTTTTTTTGTAAAGGCATGAAGGTAATACATGTTTTCTTCTCCAGGTACCGGTTCCCAAGCTGAATCTCCGAAATATGAACGCCAATTGTTTGGTGCTTGACCTTCAACACCCTCCCTGAATATATAGTAATCTCTATATTTACTTGAAGGGTCCTTAAGAGCCTTTTCGAACCAATCGTGTTCATCTGAAGTATGATTCACAACCAAATCCATTAAAACTTTAATGCCTAATGCTTGTGCTTTTTCTAATAATTCTTCAAAATCAGCATTATCACCAAACATCTCATCAATCGTATAGTAATCAGAAATATCATATCCGCCGTCATCCATCGGAGATTTATAGATTGGACAAATCCAAATAATATTAATTCCTAGCTCTTTTAAATAATCCAACTTATTGATGATCCCGCGAATATCACCCATACCATCATTATCGCTATCCATAAAACTCTTGGGATAGATCTGGTAAACTACGGATTCTTTCCACCATTCTTTTTTCATAAAATCCCCAATCTTTATTTATTTAATTGCACCATCAACCACACCAGCAATAATCTTTTTTTGCATAATGAAGTAAAAAACAAGTACTGGAATCAATACCAACACTAAAGCAGCCATTGCAACACTATAATTAGCAGTGTATTTACCAAAGAAGTAAAAAGTCGATAAGGGTAATGTCCGTACATTATCATTTACTAATACTAAAGATGGTAATAAAAAATCATTCCATATCCACAGAACATCAAGAATTGCTATCGTAGCTGTTGTAGGCTTCAACATTGGTAAAACAACCTTAAAAAACACTTGAAAATGATTTGCACCGTCAACTATAGCGGCCTCTTCCAATTCAACAGGAATACTTTTTATGAATCCATGAAACATGAAAGTTGCCATGCTTATACCGAACCCTAAATAAAAATAAATCAGCATTCCACGGCTATTTAAAAGCCCAAGGTTTCCGAATACTGTAACAAAAGGGATCATCACTGATTGAAAAGGGATAATCATTGATGCGACAAGTGTCATAAAAATCAGCTTACCTATTTTTGAATCATACCGTACCAGATAATATGCTAACATTGATGAAAATAAGATAATCACACTGACGGATAATACTGTTACAATAAGCGAGTTGATAACCGCACTCCCGTAGTTCATTGTATTGAACGCTTCTATGAAGTTACCAAAATCAAACTTTTCTGGTAAGGAGAGAGGATTGGCAACTACCTCTAATCGGCCCTTAAAAGAGTTAATTAAAATTAATATAAATGGAAAAATATAGAGGATAAACATTAAAATACATAATGTAAATATAATAATTTTATTAAGATTTTTTTCTAATTTCATCCCCATTAAGCTTCAACCTCTTTTCTCTTCATAATAGCAACCTGCGTTAATGCGATTGCTGCCACAATAACAAATAAAATGATTGCTTTGGCTTGTCCGGTACCATAGTTTTGATATAAGAATGCATCATTGTAAACATGCATTGAAATCAATTCTGTCGATCTATATGGCCCACCCTTTGTTAAAGATAAGTTAGTATCGTACACCATGAATCCTCTTTGTAAAGTTAAAAAAATGCTTATTGTGAAAGACGGTACCATCATAGGCAGTTTTATTTTTGAAAGGATTTGCCAATTGTTTGCACCATCTAAAGAAGCAGCTTCAATTAACGACTTTGGTATACCAGTTAATCCAGCTATATACAGTAGCATCATATAGCCCGAATTTTGCCAAACCCCTACGATAACCAGTGCCCAAAGCGCCATTTTAGGATCAGATAACCACGAACCCTCAAAAATTGGAATTCCAAAACTTTCGCCTGCAAAAACTAAAATTCTCGAGAAGACAAACTGCCAGATAAAGCCTAAAATAACTCCACCAATTAAGTTTGGTGTAAAAAACCCCATTCTGAAAAAATTTTGACCTTTAAATCCGCTTGTAACCATTAACGCTAGAATAAACGCAATCAGATTAGTTAAAATTAGTGACCAAAATGTGTACTTAAAGGTAAGAATGATTGAATCCCAAAATCCTGGATCTTTAAAAGCATCAACATAATTTTTTAACCCTACAAATTCTGTAGAAATATTTGTCCCTGTAGACTCAGTAACAGTCATATATAATCCTAATAAAAATGGGATTATAACTACTGAAAGAAATACAAAAACAGGTACTGCAGCGAAAATTCCAAAAATTCTCAATTTTTCACTCATTTTTTTTTGAGTATACATTCATAACCCCCCTAATTATGTTGAGAGACAAGCGCTTATTCAGCGCTTGTCTTCCAATAGTCTTCTATTTCTTTTGCTAACTCGGTACGATCAATGTCATCAGCTAAATATTTTTGTAAGGATGCTCCCATTGAAGGAAATGCAGTTGGTGGATAGTGTGCGTTCATCCATTCCAATGAACGATCTTCTTTCAAGTATTGCAAAATTTGTTTCGATAGATCGTTTGTAGGCTCAACTTTTGCGTTGTCATTAATTGGAATGAATCCCATTTTATTCACATAGTGATCTTGACCAACTTCATCCTCATATAACCAGGTTAGAAAATCTTTTGCACCTGCTTGTTGTTCCTCAGTTGCTTGGGTTGCGTCAATTCCCCATGTTTGCGGGACCCCAATTGATATTTGAGTATTGCCATATGCATTCAACTCATTTGATAATGGAACCGGTAAAATTCCAATGTTAGCATCTGGATTAGCTTCTTTTAATTGCGGATAGGCCCAATTTCCCATAAACCATAATCCGACATCGCCATTTGCTAATGCGAGCGTAGCAGAATCATAATCTGCGGAAAGTGGAGATTTTTCAGCAGAATTATAGGTTTTCATCATATCAAATGTATCAACCCAATTTTGAAACACTTGATTTTCTGAAAGGCCAACAACACCGCTTTGCATATCTGCCATAAATTTAGCACGTTCGCCTTGTTCCTCGGATTGGTTAGTAAAAAAGAGATTTGTGTAATGAGCACCTAAAGACCAATCTAAAGGAGAGACTTCAATCGCACTTTTTTCATCTAGTTGGTCAATTTTTCCCATCAAAATTTCCAGATCTTCTCTGCTTTTCACACTATCCGGATCAAAATTACCACCAACTGCTTCATCCAAAACATCCTTATTATAAAGAAATCCAAAAGCTTCAATAGTTGCAGGAATTCCAATTACTTTACCGTCCACAGTGCCGGCATCTAAGTATTTCTGATCAATATGCTGTACTAAATCCATATCTGATAAATCCAAAAATTTGTCTTTCCACTGAGCTAATTCGGTGTAAACCCCAGTATTCATTAACACAGGCGCATTTTTTGAAGCATACAGAGAAGTAAGCTTCTCCGTTGCATTTTGACCTGCAAGAGGAATAATTTTCACTTCATATTCTTCTTGGGAAGTATTATATTTATCAATTGTCTCATCTAATTGCTTGGCAATTTCTTCTTTACCTATCAACATACTGACCTCAGTACGACTATTTTCTGTCGAGTTTGAGCTACTATTGCCGCACCCAACTAACAATGTACTTGCTAATAGTGCAACTGCACCAAAACTAATTACTTTTTTTTTCATAGTTATTCTCCTTTGATTAGCATATTAAAAATATGAAACGGGTAAAAACAACTCAAAGTATGCGCTTACTTGATGTTTAGAGTATATGTCAATCGATTTCATATGTCAATCGATTTCATAAAAAATATTTGTTGATATAATAATGATTTAGACTATAATTAGTGTATGATTTAAAAATGATATATACCAAGGAGATAAAACATGACTAGTATGGAAGATGTGGCAAAGAAAGCGAAAGTGTCTGTGACTACAGTCTCGCGTGCTTTAAATGATCATCCGTATGTCTCGGAAAAAACAAAGAAAAAAATTTATAAAGCCATGGAAGAATTAAATTATTACCCCAACAATGTGGCGCAGCAGTTGCGAGGAAAAAAAACAAAAATGGTTGGCGTAATTATTTCATATATCACAAATCCGTTTTTCGCATATCTGGTTGATGCCATTGAAAAAAAGACCTTGGAAAGCGGCTATCATTTAGTGGTCCTCCAAACACAAGGCAGGCCAAACCTAGAACAATTTTATGTAGAATTAATACAGAAGAAGCAATTAGACGGGATCATCATAACCAATCTGGAAACTGCTACCCCTAATATTATTCAATTAGTCCACGAAGGGAAAATTGTGTTGTGCAATCGCTATATCGGAGATGAAGCCCTCCCGATAATACGTATAGATGAGGAAAAGGCTAGTTATGAAGGGACCAAATTACTGATAAGCAAAGGCTATTCAAAGCTTGCTTTTTGTACGGGCAATGTTATGAATCCTCATGATTATCGCTTTAAAGGGTTTTTAAAGGCACTTGAAGAACATAATATTACCTTTGATGAGCGCTTATTTTTTGAAAAAACACTAGGGGTAGAAGGTGGTAGAGAATTTATTCGCTCTATTGCTACAATAGAAGTTTCAGATAGACCTGATGCAGTTTTTTCCAATGGGGACGAAGTTGCAGCTGGAATATTAAGCGAGGCCAGAAAATTCGATATTGAGGTACCTAAAGATCTTGCCGTACTAGGATTTGATGATAACCCAATTGCTTCACTCACTAATCCTGAGATTACAACGATACATCAGCCAATTGAAGAAATGGGAAACCTTGCTGCAGAACTGCTACTTGCAAATATTGAAGAAAAATCTCCGCCGAAACCTGTTGATTTAGAAACTAAAATAGTTTATCGACAATCTATATAATTTGAATTAACGAATCACATAACTAAGAATAAATAAAAAGCGCCTCCTGATACTTTACCGTATAGGAGGCGCTTTTCATTCATATGCATCTTTCGATTTTACAACGTGGTAATGATTGGGCCTTCCTTCGTCACAATAATCGTATGTTCGTATTGGGCTACCATGCTTTCTTCTGTAAAGAAGGTCCAGTCGTCATCTTCAACTTGGAAAACTTCCTCTTCGAATGTGGAAATGAAAGGCTCGAAGGCGATGACCATGCCCTCTTTCAGAATTTCGTCATCCCAGCGTGAGTAGTAATTGAAGATATGATCTGGCGCTTCGTGGATTGCGCGTCCGACACCGTGTCCGGTCAGGTTTTTGATGACCGTCAAGCCATGGCGTTTTGCCACGTTGTGCACCGCTTTTCCTAAGTTGCTTGTTTTCGCGCCCGGCTTTACCTTCGCAAGACCCGCATCGAATGCTTCCTTGGCGACGTCACAGATTTTTTTCAGCGCGACATGGCCTTCCCCGACTACAAAAGAAATACCTGTATCCGCAAAATACCCATTTTTGGAACCCGAAACGTCAATATTCACTAGGTCCCCTTCTTCAATGATCCGATCGCTCGGAATCCCGTGCGCCACTTCTTCATTCACGCTGATGCACGTATATCCAGGGAAATCGTATTCCCCTTTTGGTGCCGATTGTGCCCCTGCTTTTTCAAAAAGCTCCTTCGCGATATCATCAAGCTCTTTAGTGGTGATGCCAGGTTTCGTGGCTTTCACCATTTCATCGCGTATCGCTCCGCAAATGCCGCCAATTTCTTTTAATCCGTTAAAATCCTCTTCCGTCGTTGCAATCATCTTATATCCTCACTTTTAAATCATTCTATGTTTATCGTTCCCGTTAGATTCTATCACAAACGGAACAGATTTTTCTTCAAAAACATAGTCTATTTGCGGAATACCGATTATTTCTCCGGATTCCCTTACTCTGCGATCTGAGGCAGCAGGTCTCCTGTATCATCCAGATTATATTCCGTAAGGGAGAAACTAGTGACCACGGTATATGGCTCCCCAGTCGGAGGCACCACCGTAGATTCATAGTGGGCAGCCGTCAGGAAACCTTCTTCGTTGATTTCATAGGTAATGATGACATCTTGGTAGTTGGTCTCCTTAATTTCCTGGAGACGGGTTTCTATTTCCTCGATGACTAGCGCTTCTTCGTCGTTCTGTTTCAATTCGTCGCTGTTCTGCTGGATTGCTTCCACATTTTCCTCTTTTATCCTCTCGGCGTAGGCATCGCTCATGGTGAGGGTATATTCCTCGCTGATTCCTTCATCCTCAACTTGGCTCTCCGCAATATCCGCTTCCACTATCTCATTCTCAAAGAGCGAACGCAAGAGGTCTTGCAAAGCAAATCCAGTTGAATAAACCCCCACCCATTGCGTTTCCGCTTGCCCGGGTACACTGATTTTCTGATACTGCTTTCCGTCGATTTGAGCCGCTTCCGTGGCGTTTGTTCCATCGAAGGAAGTCTTCTGATACCAGTCATAATCAGACTCCGCTGTTTTCACAAAGACCCCTTCTGAGCTTTGGTCGAATGGTTCCGCGTCACTATCCATGGAGTAGCGCGTCTCAAACCGGGCATTGTCGAGTTCCGCGTTCTTCTGAGCCGCATTCTCAATCGACTCCACGACACTCGTGGTGGAAATGGAACCGCCGCATCCACTCAATACCATCATGCTTGAAAGGAAAAATAGGGTTGTTACGATTGGCTTTTTCATTATTTTCCAACACCATCCTATCCGTTTAGAACACAGCATTATTCCTACCAGTATTCATGGGGTTATTTACAAGAATCTTGTCCACACAAGGTTTGCAGGACAATAAACAGTGAAACTTTCTTCAGGAATATGCAATTCTTGAACTATAACTTCCCTGAATTGCTCTACTGACATTCCCAGCCACAATCGATAACTGTTTTTCCCGTATGTGTTCCAGATAGCCAGTTCCGCTAAATGAGGGTAATCCTCAATTTCAGGCCGAGGGATTTTTTTAAAAGTCACGATATAATCGAAGCTTGTTTTCTCTATCGGAAATACTTTGACTTTGAAATTTTCCAAAGGAACCTCAAGCTCCTTATGAATTAAATGAATGATGTCTTCAGCATTCACAGCTACATTTCCTTTAAATGAATGAGCTCCAAATTTTTCCCAGTGTGTAAGCTTTCGAAAGACTTCAAACCACCGTATGTCTGTATAATGTTCCGCGTCAAACGTGATAATGGCATTGAAACTGGACGTTGGAGATAAATACTTCTTTGATTGTTGCCATGAATAGCCCAATATCCCTACGACGAACACCAATATTAAAATCTTATCCAATTTGGTTCCTCCTCTTTCTACCATCATACAACTGCTGTTTATTATAAAGCGCTCTAACCATTATCGTTACCTATACTTTATCTATTCCCGGACATTTTATCTTCTAAGTTTTTTTACTATCGTCCTTCTTTATTGGCCTCGATCCACTTTCTGATCCGATTTGCAACTTCGTGTGGGGCATCAATGTGAATATTGTGCCCCGCATTCGGAATTATCTGATCTGTCGCATCTGAAGCAGCACGAATCAATCGTTTGGCAGCAACTTCTTTCATAGCATTTGAAGCTTCCGGCAGTGAGCTTCTTAGCAATAGGATTGGACACTCAACTTCTGAATATATTACCTTGGACGGGTATATATGCAACGATTTTATTGCTGCTTCGTATGTGGACAGCTTTGTTTTTGAGATAATTCGCTTGTCTTCGTCCTCTGTCATTTTGGCTAAGGCTGCTCGCTGGACAACATCAGACCATCTTTGGTAGTAAGCTTTTTCGTGCTCCAGATAGCTTTCCCAACTTGAAAACTGATAGCTTTTATAAAATTCCTGAACCTGCTTCAAATCGGTTGCTAAATCAGCAGCGACATCCTCATTTTGAATATATCCGCCATCCAGCAATACCACTCCTTTAACAAGACCAGGAAAGGATGCTGCGAATTGCAATGCGATCTCCGCTCCCAAAGAATGTCCCAGAAGGAAGAACGGACGGTCTTTAGAAGCTTGCTCTGTGATTTTTTTTAAGCAACTAACTGCAGCGTCCATATATTCAGATTGTTCATTAAAATACTCCAGTGAGCTACCATGACCTGGCAAATCCATGGACAACAAACGGAAATCACTTTTCAAATCGTTGAAGATCTCCTCCCACGTGTAATGAGTATCCCCTAAACCATGAAGGAACCAAATCAGATCTCCTTTCTCGTGTCCTTCCTCATAGACAGGTATAGACGAAAAATGTTGTTCATTCATCCGCATCACTTCCTTATAGTTAATAAAATGTGGATACATCATTTCACCTTGTACAGCACAAGTTTCCTAACAATCCATTTTGCGCTGGAAAATCCTATCGCCAACGAGCCGAGTAATAGCAGTAGCGAAGGGAGTAACTTGTTGAGTCCCTCGCCATAGAAGTAATCGTGAAAAATCTGCATGCCTGCGAATATTATCGCGGCGGAAATGACACTGCCAACCACGTAATAAAGGACCGTAGTCAAGGAGCTGCTCCTATGATGCACGTGCTCATCGGGATTGTTCATGCCCCCTCCCGAATGCGTGAGATTCGGGCCATCGAACTTGTTGTTTGCCCCCTGTCCAATATTGACCCTGGAATAAATAGAACTGTCCACATTACTTTTGTCGTCGTACTTTTTCTGATTGTCTCGCGTGCTCATCCATCCACCTGCTTTCTTTTAAATACAAAGCTTCCGTTTTAGAGATCCGTTTGCTTCAAATTCATAAGGCTATTGCGCACTTTGGAAATGATGGCTGTCGTTACAAAGAGCATAACACCAACCTTGTTGAACAGTAGAAATACATGGAAAATAGCTCCAAAAGAGTTGGTCTTATGATACCCACTCAGCAACAGCAATGGAAAAACCGTAACCAGCATCGTTAAGTAATGAACAATAACTTGCTTGCGGAAACTCCACTGCTTTAGCTCGTATATGATGCTTGCCAACCCCAAAAACAAGGCCATGAGTCCATAAAAAAGAAAAACCTTCGCGTCAGCTGCTCTTCCCTGAAAATCATTCCATGCATACATCGACAACATAACAGCAAAGGGAAGAGTTCCCCTGACCAATCCTTTCAAGAAAAGCTTCATTTTTATCCCCTTTCGCAAGTACCCTTTGAATCAATTCACTACTATGAAAAATATCGGGATCCAGAATAGTGTCGTTATGATGATGGCTCCGATCAAAGCAACCAAAACCAGACGTGTTTGCTGTATATTTTGTGTTGCTTTGACTTTTTTATAAAGAAAAAAGAGCAGTCCGACTATGGCTAATAAAAAGCCACCATAAATCAAAAAGCCGGCTGGTTGGTTAGTAGCTGACATAATAGTTCATCTCCTCTTGTATCATTTTTGATTTTGAGTATTCCGTGTTTCTATGCTGCTTTCAAGCTTGCTTTTGGCAAAAAGCAACAACACCAAAACCAGCAGAACTATTACATTCAGAAGCAACCCTATATAATAAGGCAGGGTATTAACGAGTATGGCCAGCGCGACCAAGTTGAAAACATCTATACCCAGAGAAACCAATTTTTTCTCAGTCGCTTTGCTGCTATAGAAAAACAATAAAGCACTGCCAAGCCCGATAACAAACCACCAGAACAAAGGAACGCTTGGGTATTGGACTGCTCCAATTAGCGAGGTGCAAGCTAATACGTAAGCGAAAAGGTTGGATTTATTAGTAATCATGGCGTACCTTCTTTCTCGTGAATATTAAAATATTTTCTAATAAGTTTTATCCATCATATGATTGCAACAAATAATTTATTATTCTTACAGTTATACTTTCAGTAAAAGTGCACTCTGACTTGTAGACTGCTATCACTTTTTGAAGAAATAGCGGACGATCCAACCTAGAATTGCGATAATAGCTAGTGCGCTTACTAACGTCCACCCAGCATCGAAAACTTCAATCATGGCCCTTACTCCTCTCTGAAAATAATTTTGTCACTCGAATAAATCGTCCCCTCAGAAACGTATCCCATTATCCAATCATCAACTTTAAAAGAATAGTCATAACAATAATCTAAGGGACTCTCCCTAACGGTAAAATAAATTACATAGCCGCTTCGGGCACTCTTGTAATTTTTCCGAATTTTCTGTATCTGAATATCTTCTTCCGCAATCCCTTCTTTTCCCTCCAGCAACTCATAGAGATTTTGTTGCGCGATATAGCTTTTCAAAGGAAATTCATAAACATAGAATCCCGTTATCAATAAAATCAGGAATCCGAGTGCAATCCATCCAGTTTTTAGCTTTTTGATGTCAATCCTCTCCTTTGCATAGGTGTTGCTGCTCTGATGCATTCAGTATCCATTCGCATCAACCTAAAAACCATCATACATATTGGAGCAATAACGTTGCGAATAGGAAGATTGCTGTAAAAACATAGAGATTCCAGCGCCGGCCCTTGTTCTTTTTCGATTCCTCAACACCGAATACACTCATGAACAATCCCAAAAAGAATAACGTGATGTTCTGGTAAGTAAAATCTTTTGTCCACAGGCTATACACAGTCAGGATAAGCACCACTGCGCCAAAAGTGGTCTTCATAATTTTTGTGTTTTGCATTCGGTTCTCCTCTATGAGTCGGGTACGCTTCCAGCGCACAGGACTCCATAAAATGTTTTATTGCTGCTCTGCCTTCTTCTCGATATAAACGTTTCGGACAACAACCAAAAGAAATATAAAGGTCAAAAAAAGGATTACTTCAACTATGGAAGTCGGCCAAATTCCAGGAATCCATCAAAAGCTGCCTAATCATTCCCTGAAAATTGCAGAACTTAATTTTTATCTAGAACTACTTCTACTTGCTCCCTGACTTCGAGAGAATCTTTTTCGTATATAAATTCAACGTAAATTGTTTCTCCCACCCCAATCTGCTCAATTTTCAGCACGGGACCAATTAATTCCCCCTCAAACGGTGACGTCCTAGTGTCGAGGACGCCATACTGATTTTCTCCAACATTAAGGGAGTAAATCAGATTCTTCTTGCTGTCATAGATTCTTATGCCTGCACCACTGACCACTTCCGCTTCGTTATCCAATGTTTCAATTCCGTAAAGTTGAAAAGTGGGTTGCACATAAGCCTCGGTCCCGTTTGAAACCAAAACAAAATTTTCCAGCGCAACATCTTTGGAACGAGCATCAAATGAAAAAACTTCCAGTTTCTCATTACTTGAGCACGCGGCCAGCAACGCCATGCTTATGAAAGTTAACAATAATTTCTTCATTAGTTGCCTCCCGGAATTCTGAATGCTTACATGATTCTTTGCCTTTTATAATAGAACGTTTTTGCGTTTGGTCGTGATGGATATGGGATTCTTTTCAAGAACTTTTATCATCTATTTGATAAGAAATGGCACTATTCGTTAGCGCTCCCATTTCCTCCACACTTAAAACATCTTTTGTTTTGTATATTTTCTTGTCTATACAAACGATAGGTAAGATATCCATTCCATGCGTCTCTATTAAATTCCAAACATCTTTATTGTCTTTAAATTCTTTTTGCGAATGTTTTAAAGAATACAGAAAATAATTATTGGGATCTTTAAATAAGTCTTTGTACATGCTTAGCGAACGCATTATTTCAATAGCTACTTCCACTTTTTCAGACTGTACGCTCATTTTGTCAAACACATAATATTCAATGTCCATAATGAACCTCCCAATGCAACTCTGCCAACACGAATAGTATCCGTCGTTTATTTTCAGATGATGTTATCCAAGCATCGGGAAGAAAATAAATCAGTTATAACGCAATAATTGACTATAGAAGCACTACCGATTATCTTCAACATATCTATGATACCGCTAATCCATTTTTTTTGCGAGAATTTCATAATATGTCAGCCCTCAAAATATAAGTAATTTGTTGATCTTTATTAAATCGTAGTTAGGCGTCCTGGAAATACAGAGTGCTTTTTAAGCTAGATATTAGGTATTATGCTAAGCTATTCACATACCAAATAAAAAATAGGAGCTGACATAACAATATGGATTATAAAAAACAATTAATGCAACCGTTCTACGACTTCCCCGAGTATAACGACCTTACCAAAGATTATCTGTGGCCAGTTGAAGTAAAGTATTATAACCAATCAACAATTGAATTTCACCTTCCAAAATCGGACATAATAGAAGCTATGTATTCAATCGAACAACGATTAGAAGATGAGTCAAATGAACCATTTAAGATAGGTGACCGTTCTATTGCAAAGGAAAATTTAAATTACATCTCTTTTGAAGGCCGAACGTATACTTTTAGTAAAGCGTAAATAACTGAATAATATATCAGCAATCTATAAACAGAAGAACAAATACGATAAAACAATTTAGTGACCCTTTGACTCCTCCACTACATAATCGACAAGCACATTCAGTATTCATAGAAACTTTTTTCCCAATCAGCATAGCAATCCATCGTATGCATAAGGCTAATCGCTTGATAGAGTTCTTTTTGGTCCTGATAAGTGGACTCAGTTGTTCTGAAGAAACAATCGTCGCCATTAGAAAAGCAGAAAAAAGCTTGGATGGTCTCATGCAGTTCCGATCCGGGCAGGATTTCTTGACAGAAGGGGTCGGAATGAAGCCGCTCCGCTCCAATCACGACTACCGGTATTTTTCGGGCGATTTTTTTCAAAGGCTCCCGGTACTCCTTTTGAGCCACAATTCGGAACTGAGAGGGATAGATGAATAACGCAGCGGCATCTTTTAAGGTGCTCTGAAACAGCGAATCGTTTATCAACTCTTGTGATCTGATGGATTCATAGTAGAAGAACTCACTTTGAATGTTGTTCGTTTTTCCGAGCGTTGCTACTTTGAATCGCCCTGCTATTTTGGTCATTTTGGATTTTCTTTGAAGAAACATAGCAGCCAGAAAGAACGCAAGAACAAAAACAGCACACAGAATATAGATCATCATTTCGCCTCCTCGCCTCCTTTCAAGTTTTGATGTGGATACATTCAACTTACGCCAAAACTGATGAATAGACTAGCAACCAGTGGTTTACATGGCCGCACTTTATAAGGTTCTACACCATCCGCAACCAGTAAGTGCGGATGTGCAAGCATTCGTTTCTAGAAAAAGAAGGCTATCTACGCTATCATGAAGAAAAGCAATCGAAAGGGGTGCAAAATAATGTTATTAGGAGAACGATTGAAAGAAACCCGCCAAAAGAAAGGCGTATCGCAAAGTACAGTTGCTGAACATCTGAATATCAGCCGTCAGTCCATTTCCAAATGGGAAAACAACAGCAGTTATCCGGACCTGGACAATCTCGTGCGATTGAGTGAATATTACGAAGTCACTGTTGATGATCTTTTGAAAGAAAATAAAGGACTAAAAAAAAAAATAGAGGAAAACAACGAAAAGATTAAAGACTCCCAAAAGAAATTGGCCTATATCCGGGCGAATGGTGAGCGGGATGAAGGATTGGTACTGCTGATGCTTAATCTTCTCAGTTGTTTGATTGCGCCATTAGGTTTGTTTATCACTCCAATTATCCTGAAAAGAAACAAAGCAACAAACACCTTCTATAAGCTGGTGTTTGTTGCGGGAGTGATCAGTCTCTTGGTCAACTCATTCGGTTTGTATGCGCACTTAGGCAATCTATTCCACTGGGGCGGACCCTCCAGCGTGGAGTACATAGGAAATCAATAGGGAATGAAGATAGCATCACTTTTGATAAGCATTCATTGGTTTCATCGCCAGCAACGATTGGTTGCGGCTTGATTTAAATAGGCCTTTACCCGGAACAGCATGGGAGGAGATGATTTCATGGTGGCATTTTGGAGCTTTTTAAACTTAGTAGCACTACTATACTTGGTCTATTTACTTATTACGATTGTTAAAAAAATAAAGTGAAATTATCTGGTTAACCTGTCTCCTTCAAGAGCTACTAAAGTATTAATTGAAGTCCCAAGTGTAATAAGTACCGAAACAGCCACAGCTATTCTCAAGATACATCATCCTGTTTTAGGTATTGTAAGTGGCATACCGGGTATCGCTGGCTATGTAAGGGATAAACTATATAAATTGTGGAAGAAATAATAAAAATTTATAAGGTGGTAACAAATGGACGCGATAAAAAATTTTCTTTTAGCCTTTCTACCATTCGTAGCTATTTATCTAGGTGCATTATCAGTTGTAAGGAATGACATCAAAAAATTAGAGAAAAAAATAAGTGACTTGGAAGAAAAAATTGAAAGCTTAAATAAATGAATCTATAAAATTATTATTTTGAACACTACGCTTGTTTTTTGAAGAAAAAACTAAATAATAGATGTGCAACGCTAAAGTATGGTGATGCAAACAGCGGTTGCTTAGCAAAAGCAGCGCAAAAAAATGTGGTTTACGCTGCCAATACGAATAAAGAAGAATCAGATATAATGAAAAATAGATCCGTTGGTGCTAGAGCAGCTGTGTCCGTAGCGAGAGTCCTTGTAGGATATATCCTAGATGGAATTGTGATTATGCTACAGGGCATTCTACTGGAGGAAGGATCGATGGAGCATGGCAAAAAAATACCTAGTATTATTGTTATTAGGCATATTGTGTTATTTTGTATTTAGCTTTCTCTACTTTTTCAATATTGAATAAATCTATGTCACTTTCGGATAACTATCCAGAGAACCATAGTGCCTATTAAGAACAGGAGTGTCATGATACAAAAATACTGAAAACTAGTGTTTTTTTGATAACTTAAAGAAGAAAAGAGGAGATTTACATGGAATGGTATGAAAATCGAATTTTATCTGCAATAAATGGGACTAATCCAATGCTGATAAAAGAATTAAAAGGTGGCTATGCTGTTTTTGGAGATGTTCAATTTTTACCTGGCTACTGTGTACTATTACCAAAAAAAGAAGTCAACTCTTTGAATGTCCTTTCATTAGAGGAACGCGAACAGTTTCTTTCCGACATGAGTATTCTAGGAGATGCTATTATTCAGAGTTGCACACCTATTAGAGTTAATTATGACATTTTAGGAAATACTGATAATTTTCTGCATGCTCATGTTTTTCCACGTTATGAATGGGAAAGTGAAGAACGAAAAAAAATGCCTGTTTGGCTATATGATAGTTCCAACTGGCACAATAAAGAAACCTCCTATAACCCTATAAAGCATGATGAAATACGTAATAACATTCTAGAGTATTTGAACAAAAATTATGAATAAGAGTTATTTAGTCGCGTAATTAAACATAAGAGACCCTCTTCTGTACAGCTTTAAATATTTTTTCTGATGATTTTGTAACAAATATCTTGTTTTTGCATGTATGCAAGGACCGCTTGCTATACTATTTCTTTTTTCCACTACACTGAATATGAGGAGCACATTGTGATATGAATAATTTGAATGAAAAATTGAAGCAGCTGCGGGTGGATGGTAAATTCACCCAACAAATAGCCGATCATTTATTCATCAGCAGACAAGCTGTTTCCAATTGGGAAAACGGAAAAAATATCCCTGATCTCAGCACCATCATTTTACTCAGTAAATTTTATGATGTGTCCCTCGATACTTTATTGAAAGGAGAGAAGGAAGTGATAAAGAGTATGAAAAAGGAACTGGATTCAATCAATGCCTCGGATTTGACTGGGATCGTGCTCATGATAATTTTGTCTTTTGTTCTTCCTGTATTTGGGTTAGTGGTTGCAGTGTATGTTTTGAAAAAATCAAAGGATCCTAGCTATCCGAAATGGGCAAAGGTACTGGCTCTGCTGGCAATCGCATTTCAAATTTGCTTAATCCTCTATGTGGGCTTAGCAATATTCTTTTTCTCGTACACGACTATGGAGTCGACCGGCAGTCAAGAAATACTGTTAAAACATTGATATCCCAACGTGTAAAGCAACGCTTGCTTTACTCAGCGTACACTTTCTGAGATAAGAAGAGTATATAAGTGCACGCTACTTATATACTAATATATTTTGGAGGATATACAAAGAGGAAGAAAGTTCTAGTGAAGATTAATTTTATAGACGTTGTGCTAATAACTTCTTAAAAATAGAGAGATAGAGGTTTAAACATCATGAATTCTTATAAGCAATTTTGTCAGAACCATCCGTATCTCAATGTCCTAATAAGTTTGTCTATAGCAAGTCTAATAGGAATTGCTGCAGAATATATTATTAATGGAGATTTCATTGGTTCTGGATTCTATACAGCATCATTTTTAACGTTGCTTGCCTTGTTAAGAGTTAGACGTGAACGAAATAATCTTAAACCAAAAGAAAAATCTGACTACGTTGTAGAAGATGAAAAACATAAAATAGATTAGTAAGGAAAGCAGAAACAATAGAAAATTTCGCATGTTCCTTATTTGGTAATAGGAGGACATCCCGTGAGAATTGCTGTTTTTGTCATTAATACACTAAAAAATATTGTGATTGGTTTGTTGCCGATCCTAATGATTCATACAATGGGCGAAGAGAACTATTCTGAGAGTTTCTATCTGTCCATTTACATCATGAAGTGCATTTTTTCTTTGATCGCAGTTTGGGGAATAAGCGAAGGCCTTGTGACATTGTTGCATTCATTCGATAGCGATGAGTAAATTATAATGAGCAATGAACGATACAAGAATACGCGTTCATACTTTGAGCAAACACACTCTTCCCCGTTAATTGTAGTATATGTAGATTGTTCCTAAAAAGTGAGGATAACTATGCCCCCAAAAACAAACTTATCCATTGCAGTATTGAATCTATACACGATTATTCTAATAGGCCTGTTTTTACTTTTTCAAGATCAAAGCAGAGCAGTCTTGTTTATTTTGTTTTTGATGTTTATCAATATTGCCGTATTTACAGTTATGGTACTATCTAATAAAAAGGAAATTAAAATTAATTTTATCGTAGGCAAATCCCGGAAAAAGGAAATAGTAGACAGCTTTATTTTAAATGGATCGACTCAATTTCTCGCTGTGATTCTATTTGAAATTTTTTCCTGGATTGTGTTAAAAAATCGTGATATTGCTCAAACCATACATTTATGTATGATCGCTGTTGTTTTACTTGCTCTAAAAATAACCACTTTATCCGTATTGTTGAGGAAAATAATATGAAAAAAATAAACAGCTTGATTATGAGGAAAAGGTTTTTTCTGTTTGTATTACTGTTTTTAACGACCTTTTTAATGAATCTCTTCCTTTGGAACGAAACTACTCAGATGATTAGACAAATACCTTTATTGACTGCTTTAAAGGAAAAAAGCACAGACGATGTTTATGAGCTTCATTATCAGCCTTCAGCAGATGAGAATAATGTGATTCAACCGTATTCACAAAGTGAACAGGATCGTATTTTACAGTTTCTGGAAAATAGTTTTTTTGATTCTGATGAACAATCCAATCTTTATAGTGGTAAACAAAGTTATCTATCTGATTCAAGTGCAAAAATGGACAAAGAGAACTTAACACCTGTCACGAAGGAAATGTTAGATAGAGAAATACGAAAAGACTTTATTGATGCAACATTCATGAATGATATTCTCATTCTAGATATAGAACAGTCCGTCATGAATGACATTGAAGAAGCTGCCGAAACGTTAGGTTTACGAATCGGATTAAATTCTTTAAGTGAAAAGTTCCGTGAAGAATTCAATTATTATTTCGGCAACTTCATTTTTGGTCTTGTCTTATCATTGGTCTTTATGTCTTTTGGACTTTTGATTGTATATTGGATCATCTCTTCCAGCCTTAAAATATTCCAACAGGATATTAGGTTACATCGCGTGATGGGGCTGACAAATAGAAAGATAACGAATAATTTCAAGCGTTTACTGATGCTTCCGGTTATTGTCTCTTTTATGGTATTCCTAGTGTTCGCTTATTCCACAGGTTTCCACGTTTTGCCAGTCGATTATCTTTATCTTCTTTTGTTAAATAGTAGCTTACTCATTTTTTCAAATCTGATCATCAAAAAGAAGATGGGGAGGATGTTGGATGCTTAGCCTAAAGGACATTACAAAAAAATACAAAGATAAAGTAATCTTTCAAAACGCTGATTTTGAAGCTACACCAGGCGAAATAGTATTGCTTATGGGCCAATCGGGAATTGGCAAGTCCACTTTTCTTGATATTATCGCTGGCATAAAAAGCTTTGATTCGGGAAGATATTATTATCAAAACCAAGAAATTTTTCCCAAAAATGACGACCAAATGAGTGCATTCAGAAATCAAACGATAGGCTATATATTGCAGGACTTCGCTTTGATAGACGACTACAGTGTTCTGGAAAACATCATTTTGCCTTCATTTTATAATGCAGCTATAGATACGGAAGCGGCAAAAGAAAGAGCCAGATATTTGTCGGATAAATTTGATTTAACAGAAATTCTCCATAGCAAAGTAAAGAATATTTCTGGCGGTCAAAAGCAACGGGTTGCGATAGTCCGAAGTCTGATTTTAGATCCACCAATTATTTTAGCGGACGAACCCACTACGAACTTAGATGCGAAAAATTTTGATTTTGTCATGGAAACTTTCAAAGAAGCGGCAAATAAAGGAAAAATGATCATCATTGCAACACATGATGAACGTATTCTGAATATAGCGGATAAGGTTTATCAAGTTGAAAATGGTAAATTGATTGTCTGACAGAGGTGAAGTGAGGCTTCCGTTTAGATGGGAGAAACAGAATGAAGAAGATAAAGATTATAAAGACTATCCCTGGTACAATTGGATTTTATGGCGTTCGAAGGCCGGACGTATATTTTTAGCATAGAGAGGTGACCAATAAATGCAAATTAAATTCGTAAATTTCTCAAAGCTGATGTTTATTCTCTTCATGACGTTAGGCTTCGTGCAATATTTTCTTTCATCCCAATCATATCCTTCTTATACATCCAGAGGGGGATACATTTGGGTTGCTACAATAATTTTATTCTTTTTGATACGGACATTAAAAAACAACTCAGGAAATTATTTACAAAAAACACTCGATTATGCGGTAATCCTGCTTCTTGCGCTTTATTTAATTATCGGAATATTTTAGATGATTTCTTCATAACACTTACAAGACTGACGGAGGGTACAAATAAAAAATATAAATTTCTCATTAAAGGTTTTCTTTATCATTCTTTTTCTTAGTTCTATCATCCTCAGTTTTTTTTCGGATGATTTTTCCTTCCTGCCCAAAGAATTTAACTTTGATAGTATCCTGTACCTGCTCATCCCCGCTCTAGTTTTAAATAGTAATCTTGATGATCACAGGGTGGTCTCCAGCAAGACACTTTCAGCAAAGATAATTGATACTGTTTTTATGTCGCTCTTCAGTCTTGCTTATGTTTCGTATGTGTTGAATTTGTTTATGCTGTATATTCAAACGCTCTGATTCAGTGGATAAAGGAGAGACCATGAAAAAAATCTACTTGTTTATGTATACGGCAGTATTCCTTCTCTTCCTTCTGTATTTCGTGATAATACCTCGCCAAGCACTGCCTTTCTCAAATGGAGTCCATCTACTTCTGATATTCAGTAGCGCAGCTATGACATTGGGGGCAATCAAACAAAATAACCGAATCAGTATGTTTTGTGGTATAAGCGTTTTTGCACTTATATGCATGAGTTGGATTGTGCAGATCATGGTTCAGCATTTTTAACATATATAACAGGGAAACTTCCTTTTTGGGGAGCTTCCCTGTTTTTTTCATATTTCTTTTATCATTTCCCAAAAATATTTTTCCCTGTTCGCTTTACAAAACCAAACACACGTTCGTATAATAAGGACATAGAGATTGGAGACGATTTTTATGTATGAAACGGAATTGGTTTTTGATTATGCGAAGGAACCCAGTCGCGATATCCTTTGCATCGACTGCAAATCCTTCTATGCGAGCGTGGAATGCGTGCGGCGCGGGCTGCATCCGCTCGAAACAAAGTTGGTTGTCATGAGCTATCCCTCAGCCGACCCGAAAGAGCGCGGCAGCGGATTGATCTTGGCTTCCTCCCCGGCCGCCAAAAAGGCTTACGGGATATCGAACATCAGCCGGGCCAGGGACTTGCCCTTCCCCTATCCGCCGGGACTGGTGATTGCGGCGCCGCAGATGCGGTTGTATATGCAGAAAAATACCGAAATCAACAACATTTACAAGAAGTACGCAGATGAAGCCAACCACCACGTCTATTCGGTTGACGAGAGTTTCGTCGACATCACCGGCGCCCAGAAACTTTTCGGGAAAAACTCGGCTTACGAAATGGCCAAACTCATCCAGGCCGACGTATTGCAGACGACCGGCATCTACACCACAATCGGCATCGGCGATAACCCGCTGCTGGCTAAGTTGGCGCTCGATAACGCGGCCAAGCATCAGCCGGATATGATCGCTGAATGGCGTTACCCGGATATTCCCGAAACCATTTGGAAGATCCCGGACATGACCGATTTTTGGGGCATCGGCAAACGGACCCAGTTGCGGCTCAACCAGTTGGGCATCTCCTCGATCTACGACTTGGCACACACCAATTACTATGACTTGAAGAGCAAGCTCGGCGTCATGGGCGCGCAGCTGTACGCCCACAGTTGGGGCATCGACCGCAGCTTTCTGGGGGAAAAAGTCAAAGTCAGCTCCAAATCCATCGGCAACTCACAGGTACTCAACAAGGATTATGTGGTGCGCTCGGAAATCGAAATCGTCCTGATTGAAATGGCCGACCAGGTTGCGACGCGCCTGCGTAAATCCGGAGCCAAAGCCCAACTTGTGAGCCTGAGCATCGGTTACAGTATCAACTACATCGATCAGCTGGGCCGGACCGGCTTCCATCAGCAGCTGAAAATCCCGCCCACCAACGCATCCAGTGAGCTCGTGGCCCATATCCTGATGATTTTTGACCAGCATTACAAAGACCAGTCAATCCGGAACGTCGGCGTGGGTGCCGGAAATCTATTCTACACAGATTTTCTGCAGCTGGACCTGTTTCAGGATCCTGATGAACAAGTAAACGAGCAAAAGAAGGATCTGATTGTGGATTCGATCCGAAAAAAATACGGGTTCCGCTCACTCGTGCGGGCAGTCAGCCTATTGGAAGGCGGCCGCGCAATCGCGCGCAGCTCGTTGGTGGGTGGACACGCGGGCGGCATGGCCGGATTGGAGGAGGGGGAAGAAAATGCTGAAAGAACCAAGAAAACGGACGGATAAGGTTTTTGAGGACTACAACGACTACCATGACCGCGGCATGATCAAATGGGTAACGGCCTATGCGATGGATGAACTTGTGAAGTCCATCTCTGCAGGAAAAGCGGAAGCAATGAAGGACATCCCGATCCTCCCTCAACGGAGCCCTGCCGAAATCGATGAAACCTTGGCCGTAGCCATGAAAAAAAATCGCCGTGTATCTATCCAACTGAACCAAAAGGATTGCTTCGGGCGCCAAACTGAGTCCATTGAAGGCTTTTTTAAAGGCTATTGCGGCGAGGATGAGATCCTGATCGGCGAAGCGTGGATTCCGCTCGAACTCATCCGCAATGTGCATATTCTGAACCAGGATAAATGGTCAAAAGTGGCGGTATTCAAACAAAATCCATACTGATGCAAAAGGAAAGCGGCACGCAAACGGCATTGACAGTGCGATTGTTGTTTTTTTTGATGCAAAGGCTTATACTCAAATCAAAAGAGAACGCTTTCTTTTTCTTGAGAAGGGGGATATCATCATGACTTATACCATCCATACCAGCGTCCATTCCATTGAGGAGTGCAAACGGGCGGTTGAGGAACTGCATAGAAAAGGCTATACGAAGGAACAGATCACCTTGGTGACGAACAATGCATGCCAAGAAGCCATCTTGGAGAATTGGGACCTTCGCGGTGCGGACGGTGCGATTTTTTCGAGCCACTCGTTGCTGGAAAAGGTCAACAATCTGTTCAACCTGAAGCAATACGAATATTTCCAAAAAAAGACCGGGACTTTCCCCAACGGCATGGACTTTCTTGCGGACCGCATCGCTGCCATCGAAAGCGGCAGCATCGTCATCATTACGAAGGAAGCAGACGAATAACAGTTTTCTGCTCGACTCATCAAGCAGCTCTATAAACCATGAAAAATGAAAGGACTGATGTGATATGTCAAAATTTGTGGCAGGTTCATACGCAACCGTCGAAGCTGTGGAAACAGCCGTAAAAGCACTTATTGAAAAAGGGCATAAGGAAACGGATCTCCTGTTGGTGACCAACTCACCGGACAAAAAAGAGCGGCTAGCAAAAGAGATCGATATTGAAGTCATCAGCGAAACAGGACATGATGACAACTTCGACTGGAAGGAACTCGCCCCACTCTATCCGTCCTTCGATGAGGAAGCTATCTATGAACCATCCCCTCAGCATCCTTATCCGCAGTTGTCACCGGAACAGGAAGAAGAGCAGGAACGCAAGATGCAGGGATACTTCTCCGAATTGGAGGAAGGGAATATTTTGATCATCGTTGACGGTGCGGAACAGCAGCATCCAGTTTAGCGGACGAAAACAAAATCGAAGCAAAAAAGAAGCAGGAGAACCGTTGAACGGTTTTTCCTGCTTCTTTGTATAAGTTATAATAACTTACAGCACATGGCGATACCTACTTATAGCTGCTTCCTTCCGGATCTGACTCAATTCATAAGATCGCCATTGCCATAAGGCCTTTCGGCATTTCTTATCATACCATAGCCAAAAAGAAAAAGCTAGCCTTTGTTTTCATCCTGCATGTGCTCGCGGAGATGCTTCCGGCTGTTTTCCTTGCGTTCTTTGCGCAACGCCCGGAAAAAATCCTGCAGCAGCGTCCGGCACTCTTCCTCCAGGACACCCCGTTCCACCTCGCTCTGATGGTTGAAGCGTTCATCCTGGAGCAGGTTCATCAAAGTGCCCGCCGTCCCGCCTTTCAGGTCGGATGCACCATAATAGACTTTCTTGATCCGCGACAACAGGATGGCCCCGCAGCACATCGGACAAGGCTCAAGCGTCACATAAAGCTCCGCTTCCTCGAGCCGCCAGTTCTTCTTGAACGCATTGGCCTGCTTGATCGCAGTCATTTCCGCATGCGTCGTCGCATCATTCGTCACTTCGCGTTCATTGTGCCCGCGCCCGATGATTTCACCCTTCCAGACGATCACCGCTCCAATCGGCACTTCCCCCATGGCCGCAGCCTTTTCCGCCTCCTTGATGGCTTCCCGCATATACTCTTCCTTCAACTCATCCATCTTCCACAACCTCGTCCCTTTTGCTTCACTTATCATAGCATATTTCATATTTTTTTAGCAAATTAATGATAATAATGCTAAAATGGATGAAAAGCCTTTCAAAGCTAAAACAACCAGCCTACAAATGAGGTGAAAGTTTGAATCAAAACGAACTCCAACAACTATTCCCTGAAGCCAAGATAACGACCGCGGCCAATCTCGGGCCAGCTTACTTCACGCTGCCTTTCCAGAACCAATGGCTGCATATCCCTGAACATACGCTGAGCGGACGCGAAAAAGCCCTTTTGAAGCAGTTGCTGCTTACCGAGGCCAAGACGACATCCGAAATCCCGAAGAATCCTTGGGCCCAGTTTCTGTTGGGGCAGACGACCGAAATTCCGACCGGACTGGCGCAGACCCAACTGCTCCAATTCAGCCTCTCCTACCGGGAAGAGGACGCCGGATCTTTCGATCAGACTCTGTGGCTCGATGCCTTCAGCCAGACATTGCCGCTCGTCCGCGAATGCTTCTTTTTGAACGGCAAAAGCGGTGTCTTCATTCTCGACAGCCCGGAACCCTACTGCATCGATGAGGAATTGGCGGCGGTGCTCGATATTCTGGATGACGACTTCAGCTTGCGGACCGACTTGTATCTGGGCCAACGCTGGCCTGTTGACGCCCGCTTGCCGCTCCTTTTCGAGGAGGAAAGGAAAATATTCGCGGCCAGCCGAACGATCGCCAAAGGCAGCAAAATCATAACCCTGGCCGCCATCGCGCTTCCTTATTTCATCTCGGAATCAGGGAACCAGAATCTAGTGCTGCAGTCCTTGCAGACCACGATCAATTCCATCGATGGCACGCACGAACTGATCACGGCCATGTGGCAGAACCAAGGAAACCTGTCGAAAGCGGCAGCCGACCTTTATCTGCATCGCAACACCCTCCAGTACCGGATCGACCGCTTTTTTGATGCGACCGGCTTGGCCTTGAAGAGCATGGACGACCTGGCCTTGGCTTATCTAGCCATCGCTGCAGTAACGGGTCCTCATACCAACTAAAAAAGACTGCCAGAACCAGGGATTCCCCCGATTCCGGCAGTCTTTTTCAATTCTTATCTATGAAACTTGTCGCCTACGTTGTCTTTTACATCGCCAGCTTTGTCCTTTAAATCAGAGAATAGGTCCATTGCTGATTCTTTCCAATCGCCTGCTCTATCCACAACACGCAAGAATCCGTCGATTTCATCATCAGTCAAATCCTCGATTGCCTTCAAAAACTTTTGGCTGCCTTTCAGATGGTCCTTCACGAAGCTCTTCATGCGTTGACGGTTCAAATAGGAGCCGATTTTGTCCACTGCTTCTTCCTCGTATGCCAAGGCTGCCGCAATTGCCGCAATCGCTGCTGTAGCACCCAAACCGATCAACAATGCCTTTTTAGAATTCTTCATTATATTAGTTCCCTCCTCTAACTTCCGTAACTATATTTTAACATAAACGGAAGCGATAACCGAACAATAACCCTGTCTGCCAAATGAGGACCTGCTGCTCTTAAGAATTTACCGGCACTTTTTTGTCTTTATTTTCTGCCTTGGCGGGCTTCACCGAGATCCGGATACTGCCTTTTTGGGCACCGATCGTGACGGTATCACCGAATTTGATCAAGCCGCTCAACATTTCTTCACTCAATTTGTCTTCGATCTCTTTTTGGATTGCGCGTCTGATCGGACGTGCACCGTACTCCGGATCGAAACCGGCTTTTGCGATGACATCGATGGCTGCAGGCGTGATGCGCACATGGATATCAAGATCCTTCAAGCGTTTCACGATGCCGTTTGCCATCAATTTGACGATTTCATGCAACTCGTCTTTCTCCAAGGAGTGGAAGACGATTGTTTCGTCGATACGGTTCAGGAACTCCGGACGGAAACTGTTCTTCAGCTCTTCGCGGATGCGTTTCTCCATCGCTTTATAGTCATGCTTGAGGTCTTTCGCCGCGAATCCGACCGATTTTTCATCACGCAAAGCCGTTGCACCCAAGTTGGAAGTCATGATCAAGATCGTGTTGCGGAAATCGACCTTCCGTCCTTTGGAATCGGTCAGATGACCGTCATCGAGCACTTGCAGAAGGATATTAAATACATCCGGATGGGCTTTTTCAATCTCGTCGAGAAGAATGACCGAGTAGGGTTTTTGTCTGATTTTTTCCGTCAACTGGCCGCCTTCATCATAGCCGACATAGCCGGGAGGGGAGCCGATCAAACGACTCGTGCTGTATTTTTCCATGTATTCGGACATATCCAAACGAACCAAGGCATCCTCTGTCCCGAACATCGCTTCAGCCAGTGTTTTCACCAACTCTGTCTTACCGACACCGGTAGGACCCAAGAAAAGGAATGAACCGATCGGACGGTTCGGGTCCTTCAACCCGGAACGTGCACGCCTGATTGCGCGGGACACTGCATTGACCGCCTCGGATTGGCCGATGACGCGTTCATGTAGCACTTTTTCCAGCCTCATCAAACGGTCGCTTTCCTTCTGCTCCATCTGGTTGACCGGAATCCCGGTCCACAAAGCCACCACTTCGGCTACGTCGTTTTCGGTCACTTTCAGATCGTAGTGCGTGATTGTTTGGGCTTGTTGTTCCACCATTTTTTGGAATTTCTGCTTCTTCGCCATTTCGCGTTTGCGGATGCGGGCAGCTTTATCGAAGTCCTGATTCAGGATAGCTTCCTCTTTGTCTTTCGACAACTTCGCAATTTCCAACTCGATTTTCCCGATTGGCGTATCCCCGTGTGTGACATCCAAACGGACTTTTGCCGCCGATTCATCGATCAGATCGATCGCTTTGTCGGGCAATCTTCTGGAAGTAATGTAGCGCACGGATAACTGGACAGCTGCTTTCAGCGCCTCATCCGTGATTTCCACGCCATGGTGCTCCTCATAACGGGAACGCAAGCCACGCATGATCTCAACCGATTCCTCAGGTGTAGGCTCATCGATATGGATAGGCGCGAAACGTCTTTCCAAAGCCGCATCTTTTTCGATATATTTTTGGTACTCATCAAGGGTGGTGGCACCGATTGTCTGCAGTTCGCCCCTTGCCAATGCCGGTTTCAGGATATTGGAGGCATCGATCGCCCCTTCTGCTCCGCCTGCACCAATCAAGGTGTGCAACTCATCGATGAAGAGGATGACGTTGCCGTCATTGTAGATTTCGTCGATGATCTTTTTCATTCTTTCCTCGAATTCACCGCGGTATTTCGTACCTGCCACCAGTGAACCCATATCCAACATCATGATGCGTTTGTTCGCCAATGTATCCGGAACATCGCCGGCTACAATCTTCTGTGCCAAACCTTCCACGATGGCGGTCTTGCCGACACCCGGTTCCCCTACCAAAACAGGATTGTTCTTCGTTCTGCGGGAAACGATCTGCATGATGCGGCGGACTTCCTTGTCGCGGCCAACGATCGGATCCATCCGGTTTTCCCGTGCCAATTCCGTCAGATTGCGGGCCAAGGAATCCAAAGTCGGCGTTCCTTCTTCCACTTTCTCCGTCTTTTTTGCTGAACGCATATCCGGTTTAGTCGGTTGTTTGATGCCCAGTTTCTCGTAGAGAGACTTACGCAGCAGATTCGGATCGATCTGCAGATTTTTGATTATTTTGACTGCCAGAATTTCTTCTTTCAATAAACCCAACAAAAGGTGTTCGGTTCCTACCAAAGGAACCCCCAATTTGTGCGCTTCATTTGTCGCATACATAATGACTTTTTTAGCCCGAGGAGAAAATGGCAACGGCGCATTGAAGTCCTCCGTGTTCATTTGGCCGAAACCGGTCAGATGGACAATCTCTTCGCGGACTCCTTCCTCATCAATATCGTAGCCACGCAACACTTTTCCGGCAATGCCTTCTTGCTCCCGGACTAGTCCGAGAAGCATATGCTCCGTTCCGATGGATTGATGCTTAAATTTGTGCGCTTCTTCTGTTGCCAACAACAATACTTGGCTGGCTTTATCTGTAAATAATTCATCCATTTTTAACGCCTCCTCTACGGGCTCATCTATTCAAAGCGCAAGCTGTTCAAAAAATTCCTCAACAGCAAGGCTCGTATTCTTTCTTCGTGTTCGCCTGTGTATGGGGCAAGTGACTTATCCAATACCGACAACATCAGGTTTCCTTCGCGTTTCGTGATGATACCGCGACTGTATAGATTTTGGGTTACCGCAAACGCATCTTTCTGGTTGATGCTTTCGCCTACTATAGCGATCAGCTTATCCAACAATTCCGCTTGATCCAGGATTTTCACCTTCATGATGCGTATATAACCGCCTCCGCCGCGTTTGCTTTCGACCGAGTAGCCTTGCTGTTCCGTAAAACGGGTATTGATGACATAGTTGATTTGTGAAGGTACACAATGAAAACGATCTGCCATTTCATTCCTTCTGATTTCAATCTGCTCTTCTGCATTCAGAATCTTTTTGATATACGCTTCGATGATATCTGACATGTTCTGACCATGCATGGAATGGACGCCTCCCTTCCCCTGACTAATTTTGACTATTATATGTTTATATTATGCTATTCCTACATAACTGTCAAACAGAAAGGGCTATCCGAGGACGTTTGCGGCAAACTAGTCAAGAAAGCTGAAACCTATCCAAACTGCCCGCTACTCCCTCTACAACAGCGTATTCCCCAAACATTTCCAACAGGATTATTTGGAATGTCCCTCATTATATACTTAAAGGGAAAAAACGGCAATATATCCAGAGAAACAAAATAGACGCAGAAACCATCGGAATGATTTCTGCGTCTATTTTTATTTATCGGGAAGACAGGATTCGAACCTGCGACCCCTTGGTCCCAAACCAAGTGCTCTACCAAGCTGAGCTACTTCCCGGTCATAATTATGTGAAAAATGCACCCAACAGGAGTCGAACCTGTAACCGCTTGATTCGTAGTCAAGTACTCTATCCAATTGAGCTATGGGTGCGTAAGTGCCGAGAATCGGAATCGAACCGATACGGTGATCACTCACCGCAGGATTTTAAGTCCTGTGCGTCTGCCAGTTCCGCCACCCCGGCTAAACGATAGTCGTTAAAATAAAAAAAAGCGGAAGACGGGGTTCGAACCCGCGACCCCCACCTTGGCAAGGTGATGTTCTACCACTGAACTACTTCCGCATGTTTGGATGCCGGCTAAAGGATTTGAACCCTCGACCCTCTGATTACAAATCAGATGCTCTACCAACTGAGCTAAGCCGGCGTCTCGTTATATTCAATTGTTCCATCATTATCGCAAGAATGATGAATGAGTTATGCAGGGCTCGAACCTGCGACCCTCTGATTAAAAGTCAGATGCTCTACCAACTGAGCTAATAACTCGTGAATGGAGGTTGACGGGATCGAACCGCCGACATTCTGCTTGTAAGGCAGACGCTCTCCCAGCTGAGCTAAACCTCCATAATATAAATGCGCGGCAACGTCCTACTCTCACAAAGGGAAACCCTTCACTACAATCGGCGCTAAGAAGCTTAACTTCTGTGTTCGAGATGGGAACAGGTGTGACCTTCTTGCCATCGTCACCGCACATTTTTCAA
>NZ_JAQMHR010000011.1 GCF_028309625.1 Trichococcus sp. K1Tr
AAGTTGGGGTCTCAAAGACCTTAATCAACTTTACCAGCACAGATACTTAAGTTATTGAACCGCCGTGTACGGAACCGTACGCACGGTGGTGTGAGAGGTCGGAGCCTGTTGGCTCCTCCTACTCGATTGTTGCCGATGATTGCCGGATGTGCGTTTTGCTTGGTCACTCTATACAAAACAGTGCATATTCTTGTGTGGAATGTACAGGGATAGTGCGGCTGTAAATGCTTATAATGGAAACAGTCAGATATGGAATGGAAGGGCTTACTGACTTGTCTTGGAGAGCATCTTAGAAGCCGTGCCCATAATCAAGAGATACAATAATAAGTGATGGAGGAGAATCATATGAGTGAGACGGAAGCAACAAAAGTAGTGGAAGTAGTACCAGAAAAAAAAGTGGAATACTGGAAACAAATTATTTATGTTATGACGGCCGGTTGGATAGCAATCTGGGTTTATCGCACAGCATTAGCGCCTATTTATCCTGAAATCAGCGCTTATTTTGGAGGTGCAACGGATTCCCAACTCGGATCCATCTCCAGTTTTTATTTCCTGGGCTACGTTTTGATGCAAATCCCTTCAGGTCTATTGGTGGATCGATTTGGTAAGAAGACCATCCTGATTCCCGGTTTCCTGCTGTTCGGATTAGGGACCATGGTTGTGGGCATGGCGGACACCTTGTTGGTCGTGTACATCGGAAGTGTGTTGGCGGGAATCGGGTGCGGCACCTACTATGGTGTGGCGTATTCTTTGACTGCAGAACATGTACCTAGTTCCAGAAAAAGCTTGGCAACGGCCATCGTAAACAGTGGTACGGCAGTCGGCAGCGGAATCGGCATGATCTCCTCCAGTTACTTCGTCGCACAATTGGGGTTGCCTTGGCAATATATGCTATTCTTCACGTTATTTCTGATTATCACGATGGTTTTCATCTTCTGGAAATTCATCAAAGGCAATAAAGAAAGTGAAGCAATCATTTCGCAAACAAAAATGATCACGGAAACTCCGCAAGAAAAAACGTCGTTGAAAGCTTTGATGCGTCCTCAGATGTTGGGAGCATACTGTCTTTACTTTGCTACCTGCTACGCTTATTACCTTACGGATACTTGGTTGCCAAACTTCTTGTCGACTGAAAGAGGCTTTGAAGGAGCAACTATCGGACTGGCTTCATCGATGGTATTTTTTGCGGCTATCCCGGGTGCCTTGTTCTTCAGTCGGATCGCTGATAAATTCAGTCATAAAAAAATCAGTTTGATCATCTTTTTGGAGATAGTCGCAGCGATTATGCTTTTCCTGGCAGTACAGGCTCCTAACCAAGTGTTGTTGATGGTCGGACTGATTTCCTATGGATTTTTCGGTAAGCTTGCGGTTGAGCCGATTATCATTTCGTGGTTGGGCGAGCACGCACCAAAACGGGGTATCGCTACAACGCTGGGGTTCTTTAATTTCTTTGGGATGAGTTCCTCCGTAATCGTTCCGTCCCTTACTGGTGCCATCTCCGATGCGACCGGATCAAAAGTGTATGCTTTTTACTTGTCCGTCATCATCATCCTCGTAGGGACGACAATCTTCTACTTGGTGAACGGAAGAACAAAGAAAGCCTAAAATGATAAAAGAAAGGTCTGTGTTATGAGCGAGCGTGCTCAATACTACAGACCTTTCTTTTATATGCTTGAATTTGATGGAGAGAATTTCAGTGAATGGAAGTCCAGGATAGTTGGCAAAAGTTACAGGGGCTGACTCAATGAGTCAGCCCCCGATCAAGCATTATTCTTCGTGGGAAATGAAATCCATCGGCATAGGTCCTGCAACCCCTACAAATACAAAATGTTCATTGCCTGTGTTGACCATTCCGTGTTGTTGTCCACGCTCGGAGAAAATGATGTCACCTTTCGTGATTTCAACTTCTTCTCCAAATCCTGGATAAAAAGTGCCTGTTCCTTGCACACAAATCCAGATGTCATCAGAAGTGGAGTGCGAATGGTTCACTACTTTTTGACCGGGTTCCAAGCACCAGACAGCACCAGCCATAAAAGCTGTTTCATAAAAGATGGTCTTTTTGCCGGCTTCGGGATCGAATTGAATGACCTCTTCCAGTTTGAATAACCGTTCCTTGATCTTTGATTGGTTCGATTGTGTTACCTCAATCGCTTCCATTTCAGAAATGCTTCCTCTTGTTTCCATATTAACCGCTCCTTGTCTGTAATGTATATTGGGATAACCGATTCAATTCCATTGTGTTCAGATAATCACAAACGAAATATGACCTTAGTATAACAAGGGGGTAAAGCGCTAACAATACTGTGTTCTCATAAAAAATAAAAAAACTTAGCCATTATGCACAAGAGAATATTTACGGGTTTGTCAGTTGTTCATAAGAGGCATCCAGATTCAGCAACTGTGGACAATTATCTGATTTTTTCCGTTGCTCAAGCTGGATTGACTCATTGTTATTTCTAATAATTTGTATCTACAGATTGAATTATCGGTCAATTTAGTGTAAGCTAGTATTATGGAAAACGCTTACAAGGAGGGGTTTTCTGTCGTGGACTTCCTGATGAATGCGGAGGGATTAAAAATACTGTTAGATAAAAAAATCACAAAAAATTGATTTTGAAACGTTGGCACCAATGAAAAGAATGGATGTGATCGGATTGGAAAAAGGAAAGAAAGTGCTTTTTACTGAGACCGTTCTGCGCGATGCGCATCAAAGTTTGATGGCGACACGCATGTCTACGGACGACATGCTCCCTATTGTGGAGAAAATGGATGAAGCCGGGTATTACGCGCTCGAGTGCTGGGGCGGGGCCACTTATGATGCGGCTATCCGTTTTCTGCACGAAGATCCGTGGGAAAGACTGCGGCAAATCCGCAAGCGTGCTCCGCATGCGAAGCTGCAGATGCTGCTCAGAGGACAGAATCTGATCGGGTACCGCCACTATGCAGATGATATCGTGGATCGATTCGTCGGCAAAGCTGTCGAAAACGGTATCGACATTTTTAGGATTTTTGATGCCTTGAATGACACGAGAAACTTGAGAGCATCGCTAGAAGCAGTCAAAAAATATGGCGCCCACGCACAACTGACGATCTGTTATACCATCAGCGATGTCCACACAATCCCATTTTACACCGATTTGGCCAAGGAACTGACTGAAATGGGTGCGGACTCAATCTGTATCAAGGATATGGCTGGCATATTGACGCCGAAAGTAGCCAAAGAGCTGATTCCGGCCATCAAAGCCGTTATCGATGTGCCGCTGAATATCCACACGCATGCCACCAGCGGCGTTTCGCAGATGACCTACATGGCTGCCATCGAAGCCGGTGCGGACATCATCGACTGCGCCATTTCCCCTTTTGCGGAAGGGACAAGCCAACCGCCGACCGAATCGATGGCGCTGGTGCTGGAGGAACTCGGGTACAGTACGGGCTTGGACATTGCCAAATTGGAAGAGATTGCCGATTATTTCAAACCGATCCGCGACAAGTACATCGCTTCGGGTGTGCTCGATCCGAAAATGCTGTCGGTCGATCCCAAAGCGCTCATCTATCAAGTGCCGGGTGGGATGCTGTCGAACTTGAATTCGCAACTCAAGCAGGCAAAGGCCAGTGATAAGTACGAGGCCGTGCTGCGGGAAGTGCCCCGCGTCAGAGCGGACTTAGGCTTTCCACCGCTAGTCACCCCAATGAGCCAAATGGTCGGGACGCAGGCCGTTTTCAATGTCCTGACGGGAGAACGTTACAAGATGGTACCGAATGAAGTGAAGGATTACCTGCACGGAAAATACGGAAAGACACCGGTCCCGGTAAACGACAATTTCCGGCGCAGCATCATCGGGGATGATGCCGTCATCACGGATCGCCCGGCGGATCATCTTGAGCCTGAGTTCGCAAGATTGAAGGCGGAGTTGGGTGACCTGGCGCGAACGGACGAGGACGTGTTGACTTATGCACTGTTCCCTCAAGTCGGCAAAGCGTATCTGCAGGAAGTCTATTATCCAACTATTCCAGAAGAACAAGCAGAAATAAAAGCGCCCTCTCCAGGCGAGAAGACGGAAACAGTGGTTCGAATCCAAGCCCGCTATCGCAATTAAGAGGAAGAGGTGAAAGAAATGGAAACATTCAATTTAGGAGATGGTCTGGTTGTCACAGTTGTTGCGATGATCGTTGTTTTTGCTGTACTGGCAAGTCTTTGGTTCTTGGTTGAACTGGTCCATAAGCTGGTCGGGGAACCTGCACAGGCAGCTTCAGTACCGGAGCACCGTGAAGAAAATTTGCAGCCTGTTCAGCAGAATACAGGTGTGGATGAGCAACGGGCCAAAGCCGCGGCGATTATGGCACTGGTCGCCGCATATGAGGCACATCCGGCCAAAAAGTTCGAGATCGTTGATGTAACGCGTATTAAATAAATTCCATCTGCTTACTATAAAGGGAGGATTTTTTATGAAAAAGTATGAAATCGAAATTGACGGGCAAGTTTATCATGTCAAGGTGAGGGAGTTGCCGGATGATGCAGTCATGACAGAGCAACCTAAGGCCGACAGCGGCAGACACGTTGCTGATCCTGCGACCCAAACAGAAGGGAAAACAATGTTGGCGCCGATGGCCGGCACCATCTTGCGCATCCTCGTCAAAGAGGGACAGAAAGTCAAAAAAGGGGAAAATCTCATTGTCCTCGAAGCCATGAAGATGGAGAATGAAATCGTTGCGGATGAGGATGGCATCATCAGAAGTATTTTGGTGAAAGCAAATGATAGTGTCGAATCCGACCAACCGTTGCTGATTCTCTAGAAGGGGAGGGATTCCTATGGTACAAGCTTTGACGGATCTGATCCGGACATCCGGATTGGTTAATATTACGTATAAAGAAATCATTATGATCATCATTGCATGCATTTTCCTTTATTTAGCCATCAAAAAGGGCTATGAACCGTACTTGCTGATTCCAATCGCATTCGGTATCCTCTTGGTGAATCTGCCGCTTGCGGGGTTAATGGCGCATCCATCTGAGGGGGGGCCTGGAGGATTGCTTTATTACCTCTATCAAGGGACTGATTTGGGCATCTATCCGCCCTTGATCTTCCTCTGTCTCGGGGCAGCGACCGATTTCGGTCCGCTCATCGCCAATCCGAAGACGTTGTTGTTGGGCGGGGCTGCACAGTTCGGTATCTTTGCGGCATTCTTCGGGGCACTGGCCTTGGGAATGACGCCCCAGGAAGCGGCATCCGTCGGCATCATCGGTGGAGCAGACGGACCGACTGCCATCTATTTGACGACAAAATTGGCCAATCATCTCTTATCGGTCATCGCCCTGGCCGCCTATTCCTATATGGCCTTGGTTCCCCTCATCCAGCCGCCGATCATGCGCCTGTTGACGACCCAAAAGGAGCGGGAGACGGTCATGAAGCAAATGCGCGTCGTATCCAAAAACGAGCGCATCCTGTTTCCGATCGTCACCACTATTTTCGTCAGCTTGGTCGTTCCATCAGCCACTGCGCTTGTGGGGATGCTGATGCTGGGCAATCTGATCCGGGAAAGCGGCCAAGTTCCGAAATTGACGGAGACGCTTCAGAATGCGATGATGTACATCGTCACCATACTTTTGGGCGTAACAGTCGGAGCCAAGGCGAACGGCGAGTTGTTCTTATCGCTGACAACCATAAAAATCATCGTTCTTGGCCTTTTTGCTTTCTCCATCGGGACCGCAGCCGGCGTACTGATGGGAAAACTGATGTACAAACTGACGAACGGTAAAGTGAACCCGTTGATCGGTGCCGCCGGTGTATCGGCTGTGCCGATGGCTGCGCGGGTCGTGCAGAAGGAAGGCATCAAATACAACCCTTCCAACTATTTGCTGATGCATGCGATGGGCCCGAATGTGGCAGGCGTCATCGGCTCGGCCGTCGCGGCCGGTGTCCTGTTGGCGTTCTTCGGCTGAGTGCGGACTATTAACCATCTCCTTCTGATTTTTTATGTCAGAAGGGGATTTTTTATTGTTTCAAGGCCACACGATTGCTAAATCCATCTGTTCTACACATGGAGGATGTATAATGAAGGCAACAAAAGAGTCAGAAATGGAGGGCGAATTAAAATGAGTAAAAGAACATCATTGATTGTCGCTTTGGTCGTTTCACTAACTTTATTGCTGTTTGTATCAGTCAATCTTTTTTCGACGTTTTTCAACAGCGGGGAAAGCCGGACATCTGTGACAACTATTAATACAGATTCGAGAAACACAGGGAATTTCAGCGGGATGGGGAATATGATGGGTACGGATCGGGCTACAGTCTTGGACGAGAGCGGGCAGGAAATGACCGCGCTGCGGTTGCCGGAACTATTGGAGCCGGATTCCGAATCCGCTACTGAAATCACCTATACGGTCACAGCGCAAGCGGGGGAAACCGCCTTCTTGGAGGGGGAAACGACGCAGACAATCGGCTACAACGGTTCCTATCTTGGCCCGGTTCTGGTCGTGCATGAAGGCCAAGAGGTGCATATCAAGACCGAGAACCAGTTGGCCGAAGCAACCTCTTTCCATTGGCATGGAGTGAAGCTCCCTTCGGATATGGATGGTGGGCCGCATCACCCGGTCGGACCGAATGAAACGATGCAAGTGGATTTCACTGTCAAACAGGAGGCGGCTACGTTGTGGTTCCACCCGCATGCCTTGGGGACGACTGCTGAACAAGTGTATGCCGGTCTGGCCGGATTGATCTTTGTCGAGGACGACAACTCCGATCAGCTTGATTTGCCGAAGGACTATGGGGTGAATGACTTCCCTTTGATTATCCAGGATCGGACCTTCGATGCGGATAATCAATTCGATTACGCAGGGACTTACAATCCCGACGGTACTTATGGCGATACCTTGCTGATCAACGGGACCATCAATCCCTACGTTGAGGTAAAAAATGAACAAATCCGCCTGCGTTTGGTGAATGGTTCAAATGCCCGCAATTACACATTCGGATTGGAAAATGGCGCGGAGTTCCATCAGATCGCCAGCGATGGCGGCTTTCTTGAACAGCCCGTTGCGTTGACATCTGTGACATTGACACCCGGAGAACGGGCGGAAATCATCGTGGACCTGAGTGAATACGCTGAAGGGGATACCTTGAAATTGATGGACGGGAACGTAACCGTCCTTTCCTTGAATGTCATGGAGGAGACGAACGCACAGACGGCCCTCCCGCAAACTTTGAATGAGATTACTGAATTGACGACGGATGGTGCGGCTGTCCAACGGTTCACGTTGAGCGGTATGTCCTTCATGGTAAACATCAACGGCAACCAGTTCGATATGGATCGGATCGACGTCGAACAGAGCTTGAATGAAACAGTCATCTGGGAAGTCCGCAATGCGCAGGATATGATGGGCAGCATGGTTCATCCTTTCCACATCCATGGCGTCCAATTCCAGGTACTCTCGCGTGACGGAGCGGAGCCGCCGCAGAACGAGCAAGGCTGGAAGGACACCATCGCCGTTTATCCCGGCGAGACGGTCCGTCTGGCGGTGACTTTTTCTGAGAAGGGAGTTTTCATGTATCATTGTCATATTTTGGAGCATGAGGACAATGGTATGATGGGTCAGGTCAGTGTACAATAAAAATCAGGAAAACAAGATGGAGGTGGATGCCCATGAAGATTTTGATCGTCGATGATGAACCAAATATTTTGGATATCGTGGAGGCCTATCTGGCCGCCAAAAAATATCAAGTGTACCGTGCTGAGACCGGGGCGGAGGCATTAGAGAAATTTCATGCCTTCCATCCGGATCTGATTGTGTTGGATCTGATGCTGCCGGATATGGCAGGCGGAGATATCTGCGCCAAAATCCGCGAAGAATCCAACGTTCCCATCATCATGCTGACGGCAAGGTCATCCGAAAAGGATATCTTGAGCGGCTTGCAGATCGGAGCGGATGATTACATGGTCAAGCCATTCAGCCCTAAGGAGCTGGTGGCACGGGTCGAGACGGTGCTGAGGCGCGCTGCCCCAGCCGATGCTGAAGAAAAATGGAGCTTCGATGGCGGCGAATTGGTCATTCATCCCAAAACGAAGCAAGTTTTCGCGAGGCAGCAGGAAGTCGCATTGACGGCTACCGAATATGAACTGTTGACGCTATTGGCCAAGAATCCGAGCCGACTCTTCACGAGGGAAGAATTGCTGGAGACCGTAAAAGGGATGGATTTTGAAGGTTTGGATAGGGTCATCGATACGCATATCAAGAACATCAGGCAAAAGATAGAGCCGGAACCGAAACAGCCCATCTATATTCTGACTGTCCGGGGAAGCGGCTATCGGTTTGGAGGGAAACGATGAGGCGGACAATCAGTTGGCATCTGATCCTTTCCTTCTTGCTTTTTTCAATCGTCATCATCGGTTTGTTCGGCTGGTTCAGCATGCAGTTGGTGAACAGTCACTTCTCAGAATATGTCAGCGAACGGCGTACGGAAGAAATAACCGGCTACACAGATGAAATTGAGGCAGTTTTTGCTCAAACAGGGAGCTGGGACGAGGATGCGATAGCGGTCATCGGTAGGCAGGCGTTGCAGGACGACATCATCCTGAAAGTCTACGATAGTCAAGGACAGCTGATTTGGAGCCCCAGCGTAATGGAGGAAGAAGAAAACCGCCAGATGATGTCCAGCCATATGTCGCAGATGAGCGAGATGATGGGCGGAACAGAAAGCGAATATTCGGTTACCACTGTGGAACTTGATGAGGGCTCCCGCACAATCGGCAGTCTGGAAATCGGTACGATGGGGACATATTTCTATACAGAACACGATGTATCATTCGTGAGCGACATCCGGAATAACCTGATGATTGTGGCGTTGTTTGCTTTCGCCTTATCACTGTTTTTCGCTGTTTGGATCGCCAGAAAGTTAAGCGTACCGGTCTTTGCGGTGAGCCGTTTCACAGGAGAAATCGCCAAAGGCAACTATACGGAGCAGGCACCGAAGGAAACGAACATCGTCGAGATAGATGCGCTCATCCGTTCGGTGGACAGCCTTTCCCGTCAACTGGACAACCAACAGGAAATCCGGAACCGCCTTTCTTCCGACATCGCCCATGAAATCCGGACCCCACTTACGACATTGAAGGGCAATCTGGAAGCGATGTTGGACGGCATCTGGGAGCCGAGCAACGAGCGTTTGAAGATCTGTTATGATGAAGTGAACCGGATCTCCCGCCTGATCGGGAATATCGACAAAATCAACGAAATGGAAAGCAATCACGAGAAATTGGAATTCAGCCGTTTTGACCTGCAGGCTTTGAGCAAGAAAGTCGCGACGAACTTCACGGCTGCAGCCGCCAAACAGAATATCATTTTGGTGGTTACTGGGGAGCCGCTGATGATAACGGCGGATCAGGACAAAATCAGTCAAGTGCTGACGAACCTTTTGGCGAATGCGATCAAATTCACTCCGAAGCAAGGGAGTATCCATATCGAAATCCATCAGGAGGGTAACCAAGCGGTGCTGAAAGTATCCGATGACGGCATCGGCATCGATCCGGAAGACCAGAAAAAGATTTTTGAACGCTTCTATATGACGGAACCTTCGCGCAACAGCCGATCCGGAGGGCAAGGGCTGGGTCTGGCCATCGTCAAAAGCATCATCAAGAAGCACAACGGGACTGTGCGGGTTGCCAGCGATGTCGGAAAGGGAGCCACGTTCACGGTTTCGATTCCGTTGGATCAGCACAGATCATGAACGAAAGAGATTCGAACTTTAACTGTCAGAAGAATGACAAGCAAAACGAGGGACAGCCACAAATGTGACTGTCCCTCGTTTTGTATTCATGCTGGATTACAGAAGTTTCTTCTTGCGGTCGAACTCTTCTTCGGTGATGTTCCCTTTAGCCAATTCCTTCTTCAGGATATCCAAAGCGGATTCATCCGTTGAAACTTTTCCTGATCTATCGTTCAAAAGCCTGGTTGCCAAGTAAATGACGAGTATGATCAAAGCAATCCAGAAAATTCCCATAAACATCATGCCGCCCATACCAAAACCTCCAAAATATTGTAAGCATCTGCCAAACATGCAAAGGCCCCCTTTTTTCTCTATAAATGAAGTATACAGTCATATTGTGTAGATTGGATGTGGTTTCGCTGGCTGTTGCGGTGATTATTTGAAATGCATGCTCAGTTTATCTTCAAAAGCCGTGCGTTGACCGCGCAGATGATTGTGCTGATCGACATGACGGCCGCCCCGATTGCCGGTGTGATAAGGAAACCCTGATTGGTCAACACGCCTGCAGCCAACGGGATGGCGATCACGTTATAGCCGACAGCCCAAATCAGATTCTCGACCATCTTCCGGTAAGTGGCTTTCGAAAGGGTGATGATGGTCAATACGTCTTTCGGATTGCTGTCCACCAGAATGACGTCGGCTGTTTCGATAGCGACATCCGTTCCGGCGCCGATGGCAATGCCAAGATCAGCTTCCGCCAGAGCGGGCGCATCATTGACGCCATCCCCGACCATTGCGACTTTTTTGTTCCCGGCTTTCAGTGCTGCGATGTGTTTCGATTTCTCGGCAGGCAGAACTTCCGCAAATACTTGAGCCAGCCCTAATTGATCGCCCACGTATTGCGCTGCGCGGCTATTGTCGCCTGTCAGCATGATGGCTTCAATACCTTGCTCCTTCAGGGCAGTCACGACTTCGTGCGATGACGAACGGATGATATCAGCGTTGGCGATCATCCCCTGCAGGATGCCTTCCTTCAGGACGAAGACAACGGTTTTGCCTTGCTGGGCTAAGCTGGCGAATGTATCCTTGTCGTATGCGATGCCGCGCTCGTCTATGGTGCCGGGGCTGACAACAGCGACCTCCATGCCGTCCACAGTGACCTGCAGACCTTGGCCGGTAAGGTTTTGATAATCAGTTACCGGCAAAAGGGTGAGGGCTGCTGCTTCTCCTTTGCGGACGATCCCTTTTGCGATCGGGTGTTCAGATTGGCTTTCGGCAGAATAGGCCAACGTCAGTAATTCCTTCTCGGAGACCCCAGCTGCGGGAAGGATGTCGGTTACGCCGAAGTTGCCTTCCGTCAAGGTCCCGGTCTTGTCGAAGACGATCCGATCCACGTTGCGCGCCTCCTCGAATTGCGTCCGGTTGCGGATCAGTAAGCCGTTTCGGGCTGCGATTGAAGTGGACACCGCATTCACCAAAGGGACAGCCAGCCCGAGTGCATGGGGGCAAGCGATGACGAGTACCGTCACCATCCGCTCCAAAGCGAAGGCCAAGTCGGCTGCGAAGATCCAATAAAGGAAAGTCAGGGCGCCGGCGATGACAGCTATATAGAATAGCCAACCGGCCGCTTTGTCTGCCAAGCCCTGCGACTTGGATTTTTGTTTCTGGGCGGCCTGGACCATATTGATCACTTGGGCCAAGTAGGTTTCATTCCCGACCTTTTCGACGGTCAGCTTCAGGACGCCTGACCCGTTGATGGAGCCGCCGATGGCCTGCATGCCCGGTTGTTTTTCGACGGGTACAGATTCGCCCGTCAGCATCGATTCGTCAACCGTTGAGAGGCCTTCGTAGATTTTGCCGTCCAAAGGGATTTTTTCGCCGGGCTTGACGAGGATGCGCTCACCCGGAACGAGCGCTTCGATCGATACTTCTTCGACAATGCCGTCCGCATCCAACCGGTGGGCTTCCTTCGGCATCAGTTTGATGAGTTCTTCCAGTGCTTTGGAGGCCCCCATCTGGGATTTCATCTCAATCCAATGCCCGAGCAGCATAATCAGAATCAAGGTAGCCAGTTCGAAATAAAAGTCCGAGCCCTCTATGAAGAAGGCCGTGAAGGTGCTGTAGATATAGGCGGAAACGATCGCCAAGGAAATCAGCATCATCATGCCGAGCGACCGGTTCTTCCATTCCTCCCAAGCTCCCTCCAGAAACGGTTTTCCACCATAGAAGAAGATGACGGTGGATAAGCCAAAGACGACAAAATTTGCTCCCGGAAATTCGAAATGGTAACCGAAAAGCATCATGATCATGGGCGACAGCACGGTGACGGGAATGGTCAGCAGCAAGACGATCCAAAAACGTTTCCGGTATTCGGCCACCATCTGTTCGTGGTGGCCGGCGTGGCTTGTGGCGCCATGCCCGGCCGGACCGTGCGCCATGTGCTTATCATGTTGTTCGTGATCATGGGATGCAGTCTGCTTCGGTTTGGGTGATTGTGTCTCTGTATGAACATGATTTGTGTGCTTTTCGGACTGGGGTTCGGCGGCAACTGGCTGGGACGGGGGCATATGATGACCTGAATGCTCATGTCCGGCATGCGGATCGCTTGTCTTTGGGATCTCCGTAGTGCGGTCTGTGTGCGTGTGCTCTGTGTGTTTGTGTTCATCCATCTTGCCATTCCTCCTTTGTTTCAAAACGCCCAAACAATAAGGTCTATAAAAATGACTGCAGTTTCTCATGCTTATCATAGCAGAATTAAGGGCTTGGATGGTAACAGTTTCATTTGTGCAGACGTTCAGGTAAAATAGAGGTTGTAAAACGTTATCATGAAAGGGATGAAGGACTTTGACAGAATTGAGATTTCCAGAAAACTTCCTATGGGGTGGCGCTACTGCTGCCAACCAATACGAAGGAGCTTATGACGCGGATGGTAAAGGCTTGTCTGTTCAGGATGTCACACCGAAAGGCGGTTTTGGGGGGCTGATCACTGACGGACCGACACCTGACAACATGAAATTGGTAGGGATCGACTTCTACCACCGTTATAAGGAAGATATCGCGTTGTTTGCTGAAATGGGCTTCAAAACCTACCGTACGTCCATCGCTTGGACACGCATTTTCCCGAACGGCGACGAAACCGAGCCGAACGAAGCTGGCCTGCAGTTCTACGACGACGTGTTCGATGAATTGGCGAAATACGGCATCGAGCCGCTGATCACGCTGTCGCATTACGAAACGCCACTGCACCTTTCAAGGGAATACGATGGCTGGATCAACCGCAAAATGATCGGCTTCTATGAGAACTATGTGCGCACGGTCTTCACGCGCTACAAAGACAAGGTGAAGTACTGGCTGACGTTCAATGAAATCAACTCGATCGTCCATGCGCCTTTCATGAGCGGCGGCATCTCAACGCCACCAGAGCAACTGTCGAAGCAGGACCTGTACCAAGCCTGTCACCATGAATTGGTAGCAAGTGCCTTGGCGACTAAAATCGGCCACGAAATCAATCCGGACTTTCAGATCGGTTGCATGGTCATCGCTATGCCTACCTATCCGTTGACTTCCCATCCGGATGATGTCATCGCCGTGATGGAAGCGGACCGTCAAAACTTCTTCTTCTCGGATGTGCATGTACGCGGCATGTATCCTGGTTACATGAAGCGCTATTTCCGTGAGCATGGCATCGAACTGAACATCACACCGGAAGACGAAGAAATACTGAAAAACACGGTTGATTTCGTTTCCTTCAGCTACTATATGAGTTCGACCGAAACAGCAGACGAGTCCAAAAAAGTGAAGGGGGCAGGGAATATCCTCGGTGGGGTAATGAACCCTTATCTAGAAGCTTCCGAGTGGGGCTGGCAGATCGATCCGAAGGGCCTTCGCATCGTCTTGAACGACTTCTGGGATCGTTACCAAAAACCATTATTCATCGTCGAAAACGGCTTGGGAGCTGTCGACCAGCTGGTTGAAGGCGAAAATGGCCAAATGACTGTCAACGATGATTACCGCATCAAGTACCTGAACGACCACCTTGTGCAGGTTGCCGAAGCAATCGCGGACGGCGTGGATGTGATGGGTTATACGACTTGGGGATGCATCGATCTGGTCAGCGCTTCTACGGCAGAGTTGAAGAAACGCTATGGCTTCATCTATGTCGACCGCCACGACGACGGATCCGGCACACTGAACCGTTACAAGAAAAAATCATTCAACTGGTACAAAGAAGTTATCGCAACCAACGGCGAAAGCTTGAAGGCGTAACGGGAATCAAAGATTGACTTGACACACTTATCATCAATTGCAAGACCGGAGTGCACTGAAAAGCACAACTGGTCTTGTATTTTTTTCTCCTTTGGGTAAAATGGTAGGGATAGGAAAACCATTCAAAGACACTTGGAATTTGGAAGTTTGGTGAAAATCCAACGCGGTCCCGCCACTGTGATGACGTCCCGGAACGTCTAAGTCAGGTCTTCATTCCAAGCTGCTATTTTTTGCAAGCGTGCCGTTTCGAGGTAAAACGGTCCCGTTACTTGTCTATGCGATGGCGCATGGGCTTTTTTTGCATGATCCCGGCCGTTGGCGATGCAACCCCTGTCGAATAAAGATTAGGAGTGGTAAAATGAAAAAATTGTTGTTGGCCTTATCGTTGAGTTTGGTATTATTCGGGTGCGCCCCGACGGAAGAAGCGGAAACAAGTTCCGTCCTGCAGGAGTCGACTGTTGCAGTCAGCTCCGAAGCAGCAGAGACAGTCAGCGTAACGATTTCTTTGACGGATGGCGGCACAGTCGTCGCAGGCTCTGAAAAAACGGTGGAGGTTGAAGCGAGCACGAGCTTATTTGATGTCATGAAAGAAAACTATACTATCGAAGAAGATGGCGGCTTCATCACAGCCATCGACGGGTTGGCACAAGTGGAAGAGTCAGCCGAAACGAAAGCCAAATATTGGCTGTTTGATGTAAACGGCGAGCCTTCGATGGTCGGAGCCGCTGATGTGGTGCTCCAAGAAGGAGACGTAATCGTGTGGAACCTGACAGAAATGTAAGAAAGACTGTGGGCTTCGGGGTGAGGCGACTGGCGCTGCTGTCGATTTTGACGGCTCTGTGCTATGTCGGGAGGATGGTGTTCCAGTTCATCCCGAATGTCCAACCGGTGACGGCCGTGCTAATCATCCTGACCCTGACGCTGGGCATGACGGACGGCTTTATTGTGGCCATCCTGTCCATCATCCTGACCAACTTCCTGCTGGGGATGGGGCCATGGACGATCGCGCAGATCGCCAGTTTCGGCGTTCTGATCGTGGTAACGGGCCTGTTCATGAAGCCGTTCTACAGCACAGGCCAAAAGAAACATCGCAGAATCCTTTTCGCGCTGTTCGCTTTTTTCGGGGGACTGCTTTACGGATTCGTCATCTCCGTCATTTCCGTGAAATTGATGGGCATCAACAGTTTTTGGGCCTATTATATTGCCGGGATCCCTTTCGATTTCCTGCACGGCTTGGGGAATGCCGGGTTCTATCTGATCCTGGAGCCGATTTTGGCGCCTTTGTTGCTGGCGCAGCAGAAAAAAGGGTAAAGAAAAGCCAGATGGAATGCTCTTATGGAAGAGCGCATTCCATCTGGTTTATTTTTTTTCAGATCCCGGAACGCTGGGCTGTTAATGGAAATAGCTTGTGCACTCCAGTATAATGGTGTTGCATAGATACGATTCGTTATGCGTACTGATTGTTGAACTCCCTGGGAATAGGGTTAAAGGATGGTTCTATCTAAAATGTATGTGGGGCTGTGGCTATGAAAAACATAAAAAATATATTCCTCATTCTTTTTCTGGTACTTCCCGTGTTTGGTTTTTTTGTGGGCGGTTTCCAAGGGCTTATTGTAACGATACTGGTATTGTTGTTTGTAATAGGTTCCTATTTGGCGTTTCTTATGTCCTCAAAGATGTCAGGTTTTGAAGATGATTATTTTAGCTTTGATAGGATGCGTTCGTTTTTGGAGTATTCGTGGGGAGCCATTCAGCGCGCAGAGCTCAGCGAAGCGATGCCTGCTGTACCGATAAATGATTTTATCCGGGTGGATTATAGCTTATTTGCAGCTTTCCGTAAATACTTCGATCCCGGATCGAATGCTGTTCAAAAAGAGGAAAGGCTGCTTACCAACTACGGTACTTCGATCGTTCATGTGGACGGCGCCATACGAGGATTCAGCTATAAGTTTGAACCTGAAGCAAACGAAGGCGAGAAAAGCGAAATAGAGCGTTGCTATGCAGTGCATAAAGATTATATCCAAGAAACACTCTTGCGGTATTACTTGGAAAAATATCGGAATGCATTCATTCTTTTGCAAAAGAATGCTCTGGGGTCAAGATATTTGCAACCGAATATGTTTGCTTGGAAAACAGTATCTAAGGAAAATCGAGAAATAGCTGTTGGCCTTGACGCATGTGCCGAAAGTTGGGCGAAAGAACAGTATCAAAATTATTTGACTACAGGGGACAGAACCCAATTGCCTCTGGACTTCGAAAGCTTGGATGAGGCATTCAGCAAAGAACTATATGCATTTGTCAAACGTTACAGGTTGATAATCGATAAAGATGAAGTCGAGAAAAAATTAGCCAAAGAAATATCTCAAAGCAGAGAAGATTTAAAAAAATGTTTGCGCTATTTGGCTTAACTCCGCAAGAACCCCCTTCAGATTCAACTCGCGAATCTGAAGGGGGTTCTTGCATTCGGTCGGGCCTCGCTACTAGTTTTCAGAACTGCCGAGGACTATAATGGGAAAATACAGGATCCTTTTCGATCTATAAGGACAACGGGGGGTAGGCCTATGCATGCAATCGAGGTTCAACACGTTTCAAAAAAATTCCAGCAACAGAGTGTTCTGAAAGATATTCATTTTACGATCGAGACAGGTGAAATCGTCGGAATCATCGGGCCTTCCGGTACAGGAAAGACCACTTTGATCAAGCTGATGCTGGGGATGGAGAGCCTGGATGCGGGGCAAACGAAAATTTACGACTATCCGATGCCCAATTTTTCTGTATTGGGAAAAGTAGGATATATGGCTCAATCGGATGCCTTATACGAAGAATTGACGGGTGAAGAGAACTTGACTTTTTTCGGTAAATTGTATGGTTTGAAGAAAGAGGCTCTTCGGCAAAGACTGGATTATGTTGCTCAAGTGACGAATTTGACGAAAGATTTATCCAAACGCGTGTCAAGCTATTCCGGAGGGATGAAGCGGCGTTTGTCTTTGGCGATAGCGTTGCTGCACAATCCGGATATACTTATTTTGGATGAACCGACTGTTGGAGTCGATCCAATTTTGCGGCAAGGGATCTGGCATGAACTGAATGACATCCGGGACCAAGGGAAAACGATTGTGGTCACAACCCACGCCATGGATGAAGCACTACGCTGCGACAAGTTGGTTCTGCTGAATCATGGCAGAGTGATCGCTTTGGGAACCGCTGAAGAAATGACTGGAAAGTTCAACGTGCGCACCATTGAGGAAGTCTTTTTGGCGGCAGGAGGTGAGGAAGAATGAGCGTATTTGCCATCGCCAAACGGATTTTCATCCAAATGTTCCGGGATAAGCGGACGTTGGCCTTAATGTGGGTCGCACCCTTATTGCTGTTTACGTTGATGTATTTTTTATTCACTTCCTCGGGAACGGATACAACCTACAAAGTGGGAGTCTACAACCTAAATCCGGAAATAGTCAAAAATCTGGAAGAAAATCACATCAACGCCACCGTTTTTTCGAGTGGAGAGCACGTGGAGGAAAGCATCAAAAATAATCAATTGGTGGCTTTTATTGCCGAAAAAGATGCCGGCCATATTGAGATTACTTATGAGAACAGTGCGCCTGCCAAGCGTGCGGTCGTCAGCGCAAAGCTTCAAGGAGCCTTGATCAAACTGCAAATAGGCGCACTTACAGCACTTGGAAAGGAAGCAGTGGCGGCAAATCCGAACCTTGCTCAAGCTGTTCCACAACAGCTGGCAATCAATGAGCAGTATCTTTACGGTGAAGCCGATTCGGATTATTTCACGACCATCAGCCCAGTATTACTCGGTTTTTTTGTCTTTTTCTTAGTATTCTTGATTTCGGGAATGGCACTTTTGCGGGAACGGACAACCGGGACGCTGGATAAGCTGTTAGCGGCGCCGGTCCGGCGGTGGGAAATCATTGCTGGCTACCTTTTGGGGTATGGTTTTTTTGCATTAATTCAAACCTTGTTGCTGGTGGAGTTTGTTGTTCATGTTTTGCATGTTCCCGTAGCCGGAAGCCTCGCGTTGGTGATGGTGATCACCTTCTTATCGGCGCTGCTGGCTTTATCTTTCGGCGTGTTATTATCGACTTTCGCTGCCTCGGAATTTCAAATGGTGCAATTCATTCCGGTTGTGATCATTCCGCAAATTTTCTTTTCAGGAATCATCGAGATAGGCACCTTGGCGGATTGGCTGCAATTTTTGGCCAGATTCATGCCGCTGTATTACATCGGGAATGCTTTGCAAAGTGTCATGATAAAAGCGGGCACGCTAGGGGATATTCGTAATGATCTGCTGGTCATTGTGTTGTTCATCGGCATTTTTACCATTTTGAACATTCTAGGATTGAAACGCTACCGCAGAATATAGGCTGGCTTTCCAAATCGATCGTCGCATTAGTTACAACGGATCGGCCTTGATATAATTGACAGAAAAGAGGGGGAACGATTATGACAATGGTGGAATTGTCTATCGAGAAGGCGTTTATGTTCATTGAGCCCGGGCCGGTTTTATTGCTCACCACAAACGATGACGGCAAGAATAATATCATGACCCTTTCGTGGCACATGGTGATGGATTTCACGCCGCGAATCGCACTGTCAACGGGTCCGTGGAACCACTCGTTCACAACCTTCATGGTTTTTTGATTTTCTCCTCCCGCGACTTCATTCGTGGGAGGAGAAAACGATTGGCCAATCGAGCCAAAAACTCTCCTTGATTTCCGAGCTCCTTCCTCTTTTGCTTTATGCGAACTTACGTTCTCTTTTTGGTGTACTTTCACTGGCGATTTTAGTATAATAGGGTTATTAAAAGGTGGTGAATGCCGTGGAACTAAATCTGACGATCAAAGCAAGATTGAAGTTCTCGGACCCTAAAGACGCATTGGCGTTTCAAGAAGTCTGCGAACAGTATAGACAGGCTTGCAATTACGTATCTGATTATGTTTTTAACCACGATTTCGAGTTAAATTCCGTTAAATTAAACGAAGTTTTGTACCATGATGTTCGCCAGCGGTTCCATTTGAAATCCCAATTGACCCAATCAACCTTTCGGACCGTTACGGCTCGATACAAAACCGTTCAAACGCAACTCTGTCGCAATTCCAATAAATATGACAGCGGCAAAAAGGATGGGGACGGAAAGCCAGTGTACATTACAGTTCAAAAGGACCTGAATTGGCTCTGGCACCCTATCCAGTTTTCTCAACCACAAGCCGATTTGGTGCGCAATCGCGATTGGAGCATTGTCGATAACGGCAAAACGTTCTCAATCAATACGCTAAAAGGGCGCGTGAAGTGCGGTTTTTTCCTCAAAGGTTTTGAAGAGTATCTTGACGGTACCTGGGCGTTTGGTTTGGCGAAATTGGTCAAGTCAGGCAAGCATTGGTTCTTGCATATTTCGGTAAAAAAAGAAATCGCCGAAATGGAATTGACAGACATCAAACACGTTGTCGGAATCGACAGAGGGTTGCGTCAATTAGTGACAACCTATGACGAAAAAGACCAAACCGCTTTCTACAACGGAAACGCAGTTTTGAAAAAGCGCGGGCACTACAAAGAACTGCGCCGCAGTTTGCAGGCACGCAATACCAGGAACTCCAAACGTCGCATCCGGAAAATGGAAAGTCGAGAGAACCGCTGGATGGCAGATGTGAACCACTGCCTGTCTAAGACACTCGTCTCCCTATATGGTTCCGATACGGTATTTGTGTTGGAAGATTTGATTGGCGTGCGTTTCGCCACGGAACAAGTTGCGAAAGCACAACGCTATGAGCAAGTATCATGGGCGTTCTTTCAATTTGGGCAGATGCTCACTTACAAAGCCAAAAAAGTTGGCTCAATGGTGGTTGAAGTAAGTGCCGCGTACACAAGTCAGCGTTGTCCCAAGTGTGGCACAATCAAAAAATCCAATCGGGATAAGCACCATCACGAATATCACTGCCCCTGCGGGTATCGCTCAAACGATGACCGTGTTGGCGCAATGAATATTCAACAACTAGGGACACAATACGTAAGCGGTGTAGCGCATCCCAAATTTGAGAAACAACAAGCAAATTCCTAGTGCATAAATGTGCTGGGTTGCCGGCAAAGTCAACTGTCGGACTGCCCCATTCTGGTTGAAGAAGAAAGGGGCAGTGAGTAACGCCAACATTTTGAGGGACCAACCGATCTCAAACTACTCAGGAGTCCGCAGGACGTTTGAACTGCGTAGCGTTAGGCGTAAACCTAAAAAGTATTAGCGAAGCTAATGCACTCGTCACGAAGTGGCGAGAGGCAAGCCCGTGACTTCAGTCATGGGTAGTTGACGAGAACGAAAGAATGTGTCCTAGCCATTCCAACAGTTGACCTTGCCGAAAAAGTGATCAGGATCGGCACCTGTTCTGGAACAACAGTGGATAAATTCAAGGAATTTGGCTTGACTCCCTTGCCGGCAACAGGTGTTGAGGCCCCTCTGATCGGTGAATGCCTTGCATGCTTGGAGTGCAAAGTCATCGATTATGTCGAGCCACATGGAATAGTCGTTTTGCAGGCCGAACGCATTTGGTGCGACAACGACCGAAAAGAACGCCGAACCTTCCATGCCAATGGCGACGGCACATTTGTAGTTGACGGGGAAACAATCGATTACCGCAGCTTAATGGGGAAATGGGTACCGGAAGGCGTTTGAATGAAGAGGATGCTGTATCCGGGGACCATCAGGGAACAGCTTCAAAAAAAAGAAGGGCAGAATCCATAAACGGATCTGTCCCTTCTTTTTTCTTCATAATTTCTGAAGCATCAAACTGGAATTGATGTGGGCCCCTCCCTCTGAGCTGAGAAACGAAAAGTAAGGTCTGGATAGGTTACACTTAACTGGAATAATTCATTGAGGTCTATACAATAGAACTTAATATAATCAAAAGGAGAATATAATCCTCATGACACCACGTCCAAGAAGAACCTATACCGATGACTTCAAAAAACAGATGATACTCCTCTACCAAAACGGCAAGCCGCGAAAAGACATATTGACCGAGTATGAGTTGACCGCATCAGCTTTCGACAAATGGGTACGCCAATCCCAATCGTCGGGCTCATTTAAGGAAAAAGACAACCGTACTCCCGAACAGGAAGAAATGATTCGCCTACGCAAAGAAAATGAGCGCCTAAAGATGGAAAATGATATTTTAAAGCAAGCGGCGCTGATACTCGGACAAAAATAAAAGTCATTCAGGCAAATGCCGATAGATATCCAGTATCAGCGATGTGCGAAAGCCTAGATATCGCCAGAAGTACCTATTACTACGAATCCAAGAGTAGCCCATCCGATGATGAATCGCTAACGGAAGAAATCCAGGAAATCTTCCGAGCCAATCGGCGTACCTATGGCACGCGGCGGATCAAGAAAGAGCTGTCCAAAAAAGGTAAAGTCATTTCTCGCAGGAAAATCAGACGCATCATGAAGAAGTTGGGCCTACAATCCTGTTACACGGTAGCCCACTATAGGGTCCATCAACCGAAGAGCAATGAATCGGACCTGGGGAATACGCTGAACCGTGAATTCAAAACAGCCAATCAACATGGCGCAATCGTTAGTGACCTGACTTACGTTAGAGTTGGGAAGAAGTGGAACTATTTGTGCGTCCTGCTTGATCTGTACAACCGAGAAATCATCGGTTATTCGTGTGGTGAGCACAAAACGGCAGAATTGGTCCTGCAAGCTTTCCATACAGTCAAGGCGCCTTTGTCGTCCATTCAGCTCTTTCATACGGACAGGGGCAGCGAGTTCGATAATCAACTGATTTCCAAACTATTGGATACTTTCGACATCGTCCGCTCCCTCAGCGCCAAAGGTTGCCCTTACGACAACGCTGTTGCCGAAGCGACCTTCAAATCAATCAAGACAGAATTCGTATACCAAGAAACATTCGAAACAATAGCAGAACTTCAGATTAAGTGGTTTGACTATGTGCATTGGTACAATCATATCCGTCTGCACAGCACATTGGACTACATGGCCCCTGTGGAGTATCGCCGCCAATTGGCGGAAGCAAACTGCGAATAAAACAAGACGAGGCTGGCTTGCGTACCATTGACATGGAGGGGCGGCAGGATAGGCTTTGGGGCTGGCCCATATTTCGATTCTTGAAAATTTGGAGACAGGCCAGTTTATCCTACCGCCAGAGGCTCCGTGTCAATGGCAGCCGTGTATACCCTCAAATCATTTTTGACACCTTATTATTTTTGTCCGAAAAAGTGTTGACAGTCCAGTCCGCATAAAACTTCTGTGATATAGTAAGACTGACGAATCAAAAAATTAGGAAGTAGGAAATAGAGTATGGGAAAGAGTCTAGTATTAGCTGAAAAACCATCGGTGGCGCGCGATATCGCCCGCGTGCTGCAGTGCGAGAAACAGGGTCAAGGGTACCTGGAAGGGAAAGACTATATCGTCACTTGGGCCTTGGGTCATCTTGTGACGCTTGCCGATCCGGAAGCCTATGATGTGAAATACAAAAATTGGAACTTGGCGGATCTGCCGATGCTTCCGCAAGACCTGAAGCTGACTGTCATCAAGCAGTCCGGCAAGCAGTTCAATGCCGTCAAGTCCCAACTGGTGCGGAATGACGTTTCCGACATCATCATCGCGACGGATGCCGGCCGCGAGGGCGAACTGGTTGCCCGCTGGATAATCGAAAAAGCGAAAGTCACCAAACCCGTCAAACGCCTGTGGATTTCATCCGTGACGGACAAGGCCATCAAAGACGGCTTCCAGAACCTGAAGCCGGGCAAGGACTATGAAAACCTGTACCAGTCGGCCGTGGCCCGTTCGGAAGCAGATTGGTACATCGGCCTGAATGCAACCCGAGCGTTGACGACGAAATTCAACGCCCAATTGAACTGCGGCCGCGTCCAGACGCCGGTTGTCGCCATCATCGCCAGACGCGAAGAGGAAATCAAAAAATTCCAGCCGAAGACCTATTACGGCATCGAGGCCCAGACAGATACGAAGCTGAAGCTGATTTGGCAGGACGAGAAAACAAACGACACCAAGAGTTTCGAGCGCGAGAAAGTTACTGCCATCGTCAAAAAGTTGGATAAGCAACAAGCGACGGTTGCGGCAGTCGACCGCAAACCGAAAAAAGCCTATGCGCCCGGCCTGTATGACCTGACCGAACTGCAACGCGACGCCAACAAGCTTTTCGGCTATTCCGCCAAAGAGACGCTGAACATCATGCAGAAACTCTATGAGCAGCATAAATTGTTGACTTATCCGCGTACGGATTCCCGCTACCTGTCGAACGATATCGTCGCCACGCTGCCGGACAGGCTGAAGGCCTGTGCCATCAAGGAATACCGTCCGCTCGTGAACAAGGTGTTGGCGAAACCAATCAAGGCGAATAAGTCGTTCGTCGACGACAGCAAAGTCTCCGATCACCATGCCATCATCCCGACGGAACAAGTCGTCCAAATAGGGAAACTATCGGCGCAGGAACTCAAGATTTATGACTTGGTCGTGAAACGCTTCTTGGCTGTGCTTTTCCCGGCTTACGAATACGAGCAGCTGACTTTGCGCGCAGACATCGGTGGCGAGCGCTTCGTGGCCCGCGGCAAGACGGTCATCGCTGCCGGCTGGAAAGAAGTCTACAGCAATCGCACGGAAGATGAGGAGTCGGAAGACGGTCTCCAGGAGCAACTGTTGCCGAAAATCGAGGCAGGCGATGTGCTGGCTGTCCGTTACATAAGCGAGACATCCGGCCAGACGAAACCGCCTGCCTACTTCAATGAAGCAACGCTATTGACGGCGATGGAAAATCCGGCGAAATATATGGAGACGACCGACAAAGCTTTGGCTCAGACGCTGAAGGAAACGGGCGGATTGGGAACCGTGGCTACGCGTGCCGACATCATCGAGAAGCTGTTCAATTCCTTCCTGATCGAAAGACGCGGACAGGAAATCCATATCACTTCCAAAGGCAAGCAACTGCTGGAGTTGGTTCCGGAAGAACTGAAATCTCCGGCTCTGACTGGCGAGTGGGAGCGGAAGCTCGAGCAGATCGCTGCCGGCAAGCTGAAGAAGGACGTATTCATCAACGAAATGAAGGCCTACACGAAAGAGATCGTTTCGGAAATCAAGATGAGCGAAGGCAAGTTCAAACACGAAAACATCTCCACCAAGACCTGCCCGGATTGCGGCAAACCGATGCTGGAAGTGAACGGAAAAAAAGGCAAGATGCTTGTGTGCCAGGACCGTGATTGCGGCTACCGCAAGAATGTGGCGCGTGTCACCAACGCCCGCTGTCCGCAGTGCATGAAGAAAATGGAGCTGCACGGCGAAGGCGATGGCCAAATCTTCACCTGCAAGTGCGGTTACCGCGAAAAGCTTTCGGCCTTCAACGAACGACGCAAAAAAGGCTCCGGCGGAAAAGCCGCGAAGCAGGACGTCCAAAAATATTTGAAGAAACAGAATCAAGAGGAAGAGCCGGTAAATTCCGCCTTATTCGAAGCGCTGAAGAAACTCAAGCTGGACGATTAAAAACAATTTACCGAAAAGGACTGTAACGGCGCTTTTTGTGCCTGTCGCAGTCCTTTTTCGATCGGGTTTCGGGAATGCGCGTATGTTATAATTGTAGGGTATCGATTGCCTTAAAAGTCTCAGACGGCAATCCTGTCAGGGAGGGAATTTCAGAATGAAAACAGTCATTTTAGCCGAAAAATCATCGCAGGCGGCTGCCTATGCGAGCTCTTTCCAAAAGAAGGCGACGGTTGCCGGGAACTACGTGATCCAGGACAGCCTGTTCGATGGCGAAACGGTAATCGTGCATGCATCCGGTCATCTGTTGGGGTTGTTGCAGCCGGAAGAATATGATCCGAAATGGAAAAAATGGAGCCTGGATCACTTGCCGATTTTCCCGGAAAACTACAAATACAAAATCCAATATGGAAAAGGCAAGCAGATGGCGAACATCAAGCAGCAGCTCAAGGAAGCGGACCGCATCATCATCGCCACCGACTCGGACCGCGAAGGGGAAAATATCGCCCGCTCGATCATCCGCCACGCCGGTGCAGAAAAAAAAGAGATGAAACGCCTCTGGATCAACAGTCTGGAATCCAATGAAATCCGCCGCGGGTTCAGCGAATTACTGGATGGGAAAGACACGTATCCGTCCTACATCGAGGCCCAAAGCCGGGAAATCGCCGATTGGTTGGTGGGGATGAATCTGAGCCGGCTATACACCATTGCGCTCCAGAAGGCCGGGATCAAAGAAGGTGCCTTTTCGGTCGGACGCGTGCAGACACCGACGCTCTTCATGATCTATAAACGCATGAAGGAAATCGCTGCCTTCAGGGAAGAGACACATTACGAGTGTTTGGCCCGGATCACGGTCACCAATGGGACATTCGAAGCGAAGTATCAGCATGAATTTGAGTCCAAGCAGGAAATGAAAACCTTCATTGCGGCGCACGGATTGGCGGCTGAGATGCCCGCCGTCATCAAGCGTTTCGAAGCCAACGAGAACAAACGCGAGTTAGCGCCGCGTCTGTATTCGCTCAGCGATCTGCAGCGGGCAGCCAATGCCAAATTCAAGATGGGCGCGAAAGACACATTGGCAACCGTCCAGTCTTTGTATGAAGCAAAGCTGCTTTCCTATCCGCGGACGGACGCGACGGTCATCACCAAAAATGAATTCGCCTACCTGAAGGCCAATCTTTCCGGTTATTTGGGCATATTGGGCCACACCATCGACAAGCCGAATCTGACTCCGCGCAAAAAATATGTCGATGATGCCAAAGTGCAGGAGCATTATGCCATCATCCCGACGAAAAAAGTGCCGGATCAGGCCCGAATCGCGAAATTGAATGCGAACCAGCAGAAAATCTATGATCTCGTCCTGCGCCGGACGATGGCGATGTTCGAAGAGGACTTCATTTACGATGAACCGACCATCATTACCGATATAGGCGGACTGGATTTCGTGGCTTCCGGAAAGATCATCAAGAATCTCGGATGGAAGAAGCTGGAAGGCAACACAAGGAAAAAAGGGGAACCTGAGGACAAAATCCTGCCGATGGTTACGGTAGGGGAAACCGGAACAGCCGTTTTGGCCACGAAGGAGAAGAAGACCACGCCTCCGAAGCCTTACACGGAAGGCACGCTGATTGCAGCCATGAAGAACGCCGGCAAAGAAGTAGATGATGCCGAAGACAAGGCAATCCTGAAGGAAACGCATGGTATCGGAACGGAAGCGACCCGTGCTGGTGTCATCGAAAATCTGAAGGACAGGGGTTACATAACCGCTTCGAAGAATCAGCTGGCGATTACCGAAAAGGGAACCCTGCTTTGTGAGGCGGTGGCCGGCAACAAGATGAGCGATGTCGCCTTCACGGCCGAATGGGAAAAATATCTGGCAAAAATCCATAAAGGCGAGGGCGATCAGGACTATTTCCTGGATAACATCAAACACTTCGTTATGGAAATCCTCGGCACCAAGAACGCGATGCTGCAGTCCGAAGGGATCGCGGAGCGCATCGATGCTGCAGGCGATGGTGCGGTCGTCGGTGTTTGCCCGGTCTGCGGGACAGAAGCGATCATCAAGGGGAGTTACCTCCAATGCCAGGACTACGGTGAGGCATGCGCATTCCGGATTTCCCGCTATATCGCCCGCCGCTATCTGTCTCCGGAGGAAGCGAAAGAACTCCTGGCCCGAAAAGAAACGAAGCGCCTTTCCGGTTTCAAGAAAAAAGACGGCAAGAGTTTTTCAACGGCTTTGCTGTTGGGGAAAGACGAAGCAGGCAATTATGCCGTTTCCTTCAAACCGTTCGCTCCGAGCAAGAAAAAGCCGGTGCGCAAAAAGACACAATGAACAGAAAAAAGGTATCCGGGAAATTGCTTCCCGGATACCTTTTTTGATTTTTTAGCCTAAATAGTCTGATTCGTCCATTAATTTCACGGCGGTGCCGCTGCAAGTGACCATCAGCATGCCGTTATCGGCTCCCAGCACTTCATAGTCCATCTTCATGCCGACGATGGCGTTTGCGCCTTTTGCAGATGCGCGATCTTGCATTTCCGCCAAGGCATTTTCGCGTGCCACAGTCAATTCATCCTCGTAGCTCTTTGAACGTCCGCCTACGATATTGCGGATGCCGGCTCCGAAATCCTTGAATACGTTGATGCCTGTGATGACCTCTCCGAAAACGATGCCTTGATAGGCAGCGATTTTTTTGCCCTCGATATGGGCTGTTGTTGTAATAATCATGTGACTTACCATCCTTTCTCCTAACGGTGAAACAATCAGTGCAACAAATCGATTATAACTTTCTGGTGATGCCTTCATTATATCAAAAGTCAGGCTTGAAAAGATACAGAAACCTGTCATCTTGGTGGCCGTTGGGCAGAAAAATGTTACAGGCAAGAGTGTACAGATTGTTCGTTAATGGTAAAATTACGGAAGACTCGAAACAGAAAGGGCTGTTACTATGAAATTTGAAAAAATTCACCATGTGGCGATCATCGCCTCCGATTATGAGGCATCCAAAGCCTTCTACACTGAGGTGTTGGAATTGCCGATCATCCGCGAAAACTACCGGGCGGAAAGGGATTCCTACAAGCTCGATCTCAAGCTGGGGGAGAGCGAAATCGAGCTGTTCTCTTTTCCGAATCCGCCTGAGCGTCCGAGCGGTCCGGAATCAGTCGGGCTCCGTCATCTTTGCTTCTATGTGGAGGATGTCGAGGCGACTGTGGCTGAATTGAACCGCAAGGGCGTGGAAACTGAGCCGATCCGGATGGATGACTACACGAACAAAAAATTCACTTTTTTCAAGGATCCGGACGGCTTGCCGCTGGAATTGCATGAATAAAGATTAGTCGAAACGGGGAGCGTCTCATTTGAGGCGCTCCCCGTTTTTTTCGGCCGTCCCAACCAATCTTACTGGCTGGGGATTTCATTTTTTCCCCCTCTAGCTCTGGGAACCCCATCAGCTCCGGTGAGGGCCCCTTCGCCGGAGTACAGTGTTGCTAATCGTTATCAACTCCGGCAAGGCCGATCTCATCGGAGAACGCATGGAAAATTACGGTCCGAACTTCGGCGAAGCCTTTGTTCACCGGAGTTCAGAGCAGCCGCCTCCGATCGAGGTGACGCATTCATCTTTTCAAAACTATAATTTGTAAACACAAATATTAAATAGGTATTTACAACGTGTGGGAAAGGGGTTACAATATGAAAAAGAGAGTTGGAGGAGGCAACTCAATCATCAATCAGAATAATCAGAACAAACAGTCTAGGAGGAAAAAGAATGGAAAATGCGAAGTGGATTGAACGTTTGAATATGATCGCCTATAAGATCAATGATTTGAAATATATCATCGCAATCAAAAATGCCTTTTCAATGTTGTTGCCGGTCATCATCACGGGTGCTTTTGCCACCTTGTTTTCGAACATGGTGTTCGATTCAACGAATGGATTGGCCCAATTTGAGGCTTTACGGTTCTTGGAACAAATGAAACCGATTACGCAGGCGATCAACTATGCCACCATGAACCTGATGACGATCGGTGCGGTTTTTCTGATCGGGATCGAAGTCGCCAAACTGAACAAAGTATCCGATCATTTCGCCGGGCTGTTGGCGGTCATCAGTTATGTCGCGACCATCCCGACGACGATTGAGGTTCTGTTTGAAGAGACGCCGGTTCCGGTGACAAATGTCCTTTCCAGCAATTATACAGGGTCCCGCGGTTTATTCCTGGGTATGTTCATCGCCATCTTATCCGTTGAACTGTACACCTGGTTGAGCAAACAGGAACGATTGAAGATCACAATGCCGGATACGGTCCCTACGAATGTTTCCCGCGGTTTTTCTGCTTTGATTCCGACTATTTTGACGGTGTCACTGATTGCGGCAGGTGCCCATCTGATTTTCATGATCACGGGTTTGACTTTGTATGACATCATTTATACGACCATCCAAGCGCCGCTTGCGAAAGTCGTTCAAGGCTTACCGGGTATCCTGTTGCTGATGTTCGTCTCACAGATTTTCTGGGTGATCGGGATCCACGGTAACCAAATGATCAAACCGATCCGCGAGCCGATTTTGTTGGCTGCCATCGCTGAAAATACAGCCGCTTTTGAAGCCGGCAAGGAAATTCCGAACATCATCAACATGCCATTCTGGGATATGTACATGAGCATGGGTGGATCCGGCGTTACGATTGGTCTCTTGATCGCCGTCTTCTTGGTTTCGAAGCGCGCCGACTTCAAGGAAATCGGCAAACTGTCTGTAGGCCCCGGACTATTCAACATCAATGAACCGCTTATTTTCGGGATGCCGATCATGCTGAATCCGATCATGGCGATCCCGTTCATCTTGACGCCGCTGGTTACAGGTACAATTGGTTACTTCGCGACGGTAATCGGATTTGCCGGCAAGGCGGTTGTGATGGTTCCTTGGACAACGCCACCATTGATCAGCGGCTATCTTGCGACAGCAGGCAGCCTGGGTGCGGTCGCTACACAACTGATCTGCATCGCTGTTTCCGTGTTGATCTATCTGCCGTTCGTGAAGGCCAGCAATCGTGCGCTTGCAGTGGAACCAGAAATCGAAAAAGAAGCAGAAGTGGCGGCAGCCATCGAATAATGAAAGATTTGAACAGAAAGGGGCATGAGTATGATTAAAAATATACCTGAAGGATTCATCTTGGGAGCATCTTCTTCTGCATGGCAGACAGAAGGCTGGAAGGGAAAAAAAGAAGGACAGGATTCCTACTTGGATATGTGGTACAAAGAGGAGCCTTTCGTATGGCATGAAGGCTATGGACCGGCTGGAGCGACCTCATTCTATGACCGCTACCACGAAGATGTAGTTTTGATGAAAAAAATCGGTCTGACGCATTACCGAACGTCGATCAACTGGGCGCGCTTCTTTACGGACTATGAAAATTCGGTAGTCGATGAAGACTATGCCCAGCACATCAGCGATGTCGTGGATGCACTGCTCGAGGCCGGAGTCGAACCGATGCTTTGCCTTGAACATTACGAAGTCCCTGCTTATCTGATGGAGAAATACGAGGGCTGGAGCTCGAAGCATGTTGTCGATCTCTATGCGAAGTATGCCGAAATAGCGTTCGATCGCTATGCGGACCGCGTCAAGCATTGGTTCACTTTCAACGAGCCGATCGTGGTCCAGACGCGTGTGTACCTTGATGCCATCCGCTATCCGCATGAGCAAGACACGGCGAAATGGATGCAATGGAATTTCAACAAGGTGATCGCCACGGCACGGGCAGTCCAAATTTTCCATGAAAAAGGCTACAGCGGTAAGATTGGAGCCATCCTGAATCCGGAGGTGACCTACGCGCGGTCCTCATCGCCGGCGGATCAAAAAGCCGCTCGGATGTATGATCTTTTGCATAACCGTATTTTTCTGGATCCATTGGTGAAGGGGGAGTATCCTGAAGAGTTGTTCGATGTGCTCGCGAAGCACGCGATCCCGTTTGAATATTCCGAAGAGGAACTGCTTATCATCAAAGAAAATACGGTGGACTATCTAGGGATCAATCTGTATTTCCCGAAACGGGTCCGGTCGCCGCGTTACGAGTGGAACAAGGAGACGCCGTTCCATCCGGAATACTATTACGAAGAGTTCTCTCTGCCTGGCAGAAGGATGAACACCTCGCGCGGCTGGGAAATCTACCCACAAATCATGTATGATATGGCCATGCGCCTGAAATCCGAATACGGAAATATTCCATGGTTTGTTGCGGAAAGCGGGATGGGCATCGAGCAGGAGGAGCGCTTTGCAGACAGCAAGGGCACCATCCAGGATGATTACCGCATCGCTTATATCACTGAACACTTGAGTTCCTTGTTGGATGCTGTCCAGGACGGGGCGAACTGCAAGGGCTACATGCTGTGGGCCTTCACCGATTGTGTCTCGCCGATGAATGCCTTCAAGAACCGCTACGGACTTGTGCGGATCGATCTGGAGGACGATAAGAAGCGTTCCCTGAAGCAGTCGGGCTATTGGTACCGGGATCTTATCAAAAGCAAACGACTTGAAGTGGCGGAGCACACATATAAGTGACATCTGTATTTCCTCATGTCTGTTGACCAGTTGTCTATGTTATAATCAACATGGAGAGATTTGTAAATACAAATTTTCGTATCACGTAGATAAGTGGTGAAGGACATGGCAAAATACAAAGAAGTTGCAAATGAAATCAGAAAAAGAATCAAAAGCGGAATCTATCATTCCGAAGAAAAAATTCCCGACCAGGAATCATTGGCGAAGGAGTTCGGCACTAGCCGCGTGACGGTAAAAAAAGCGCTCGATATGCTGAGCGTCGCCGGGTTGGTGTACACGATCCAAGGTTCAGGGACCTATGTGAAGAAAAATGCGGTCAATCTGGCCGAGCAGAGCATCCAAATCGGCCAGAACGTCGGCTTGACCGCTGCAGCCGGAGAACGACTGGAACTGAAGACGGAAGTGCTGGACTTCAACGTCCGCTTCCCGGATGAGGAAGAATGCAATCAACTGAGCATCACGCAGGAAGAACCCGTCTATGACATCAAACGGTTGCGGATACTGGATGAAAAACCGTATTCTTTGGAGCATACGATCATCCCGATTGTGCTGGCGCCGAACATCACGAAGGACATCCTGAACCGCTCCTTGTATGACTATCTCCAAGGGGATTTGGGTATCGTCTTTGGCGACAACCGGCAGACCGTCCGAGCGGTCAAACCGGATGAGAACGACAAAAAATATCTGCAGTGTTCCAATGAAGATCCGGTACTTGAAGTCAGCAAAGTCATGTTCCTGGAAAGAGGGACGCCCTTGGAATATTCAATCGTGCATCATCGCTATGACATGGTGGAGATGTCCTTCATCAACGTCAGCCGGGACGGACTGTTGGGATAGCTTTTACGGACAATGAGGTTGCGCGGCAACTTTCGTTGTCCGTTTTCCGTAAAAGCTTTGCGTTACAATAATGAAAACGCTATACTAGGTATATTAACTTGTTGAGGTGATGACATGTATCAACCGGCACAAAACAGATATGACAAAATGATTTATAACCGCGTAGGCAACAGCGGTCTGAAACTGCCTGCCATTTCCCTAGGGCTTTGGCATAACTTCGGCGAGGTGGATCTGTTCGAAAACTCGCGCAAAATGGTCCAACGCGCCTTCGATCTGGGGATCACCCATTTCGATTTGGCGAACAACTACGGTCCGCCTCCAGGCAGCGCGGAAGAAACATTCGGCAAGATTTTGAAAAAGGACTTCCTGCCTTACCGGGATGAAATGATCATTTCCAGCAAGGCCGGCTATGATATGTGGCCCGGACCTTATGGGGAATGGGGCTCCAAAAAGTATTTGACGGCGAGCCTTGATCAAAGTCTGAAACGGATGGGGCTTGATTATGTGGATATTTTTTATTCGCATCGTCCGGATCCGGAAACACCATTCGAAGAAACTGCGCAAGCATTGGATCTGATGGTCCGTCAAGGGAAAGCACTATATATCGGTATTTCCAGCTATTCTGCGGAGCAGACCACTGAAATTACAGCCATCTTCAAAGACTTGAAGACGCCGTTCATCATCCATCAACCGGTTTACAACATGTACAACCGTTGGATCGAGGATGGCCTGCAGGATGTTTTGACGGCCAACAAGTTGGGCTCCATCGCCTTCAGCCCGTTGGCGCAAGGCATGCTGACCGACCGTTATTTGCATGGTATTCCGGAAGATTCACGTGCGGGCAGATCTTCTTCACCGTTCCTGAATGCGGAAGGGGTGCAGGTAACCATCGAGAAATCACGCGCTCTGAACGAAATCGCGCAAAGACGCGGACAAACATTGGCTGAGATGGCCGTGGCTTGGATTCTCCGCGACGGGAAAGTCACGAGCGTACTGATCGGCGCCAGCAGAGTGAGCCAAATCGATGACAACGTAAAAGCGTTGGAGAACCTTGATTTCAGCAATGAAGAATTGGATGAAATCGAAGCGGTATTGGCAAAATAATAAAGTAGGAACGGCTTCCCGAAGCGATGTTATGCATCGTTCGGGGAGCTTTTTTTGCTGTTCGAAGACCGTAATTACCTCAGTGCGCAGGCATCATGAACAGAAAATAGTATTACTATTTTGCAGAAATCTGCTTGCAGACAATCAGAATGTTGGGTAAAGTGGATAAGTACGCCCGGATTGTTCATCAGCAACAATCCAATCAGGCAAGCATCTTTATTCATAGAAAGGGGCAGTGATATGACAGACAGAAGAAAGGGACAGATCGGACTTATTTTTGTGACGATGATATGGGGTTCGGGATTCGTCGTGAGCGCCATATCTTTGGAGTATTTTTCCCCCTACCAAATATTGACCATGCGTTTTTTGTTGGCATTTATACTGATGGGTGCAATTTTTTTCGGCCAGCTGAAGCATGCGACCAAAAAGACTTATCTAAAAGGCATAGGTCTCGGAACCATCCTTTACCTGGCTTTCTTGTTTCAGACGGTGGGGCTGGTCTACACGACCCCTTCGAAGAACGCGTTCCTTACCGCCTTCAATGTCGTGTTGGTGCCGTTCATAGGCGCACTGTTCTTCAAGAGGAAAGTGACGGCCCCGGCCATCGTGGGCGCGCTGTTGTCGATCGGCGGCATCGCCGTCATTTCCCTTACCGACTTCCACAGTGTAAACTTCGGGGATATGTTGACGCTGGTTTGCGCTCTGTTGTTCGCCTTGCAGATCATCTTCACGAACCGGTTCGTGCTAGGTGAAAACATTTATGCATTGACCACCATCCAGATGGGCACTGCCACTCTCTTAGGGGTGCTCGTATCGCTCGCAAGGGGAGAATTTTTGTTTCCGGCAGCCGCGGAAGGCTACTTTTCCATCATTTATTTGGGAACGGTCAGCACGATGCTGGGCTTTCTGATCCAAACGGCCTCGCAGCAGTTCACCAAAGAAACGGAAACAGCCATCATCCTGTCGTTGGAGGCCGTGTTCGGAATGGTCGCTTCGGCGCTTTTTCTGAAGGAAGAGATTACGTTGCGGATGCTTATCGGAGCAGCGCTGATTCTGGCCGGCGTGCTTGTGGTGGAACTGAAGCCGAAGACAACCTTGACAGAACGACAGTCCATTAAGGATGTCCAGGACTGAAGGTAATGGCAGTTTTTACGCTATCAACATGCAATAAAAGAAGGTGGACCGTAAATCATCCGGATTTACGGTCCACCTTCTTTTATTAGCTATCAGTCTTGGATTTCGAATTTGTAGATTGTTTCAGCCGAATAGACTTCATCCGGTCGGAGCGTGATGTCGCCGAAGCCTTCTTGGTTGATGGCGTCAGGCAATGCCTGCGTCTCCAAGGTGATGCCCGCGTATTGGATGACCGGGCTGCCGGAGATCGTGTACTTATCGATGGCGGCGTTATGCATATAAATCACGACGCAATCCTGATCCGTATACATTTTGACGGTTCGGCCGGATTCCACATCGCTGAGGATCGCATCAGGGTTTCCATCATCGTGCTGCAGCAGGAAAGGATGGTCGAAGCCGGCGACTTTTTGGGTCTGCGGGTGGTTCTGTTCAGCGGCAACTGTAAGTTTTCCTCCATTGCGGAAGTCAAAAGCGGTCCCTTCTGCAGGCAACAAGGCTCCGGTGGGAAGGTTGCCGTCGCCCAATTCGGCAAAAACGGCGCTGTTCAGTTGCAGATCGTGCTGCAGGATTGGTTTGCTGATGTCGCCGCTCAGGTTGAAGTAGACATGATTGGTCGGGTTGAACAAAGTCGCCTGATCCGTCGTTGCCCGATAAGTGACTTTCCATTCGTTCTCGGCAGTGAGCGTATAGCTGACCGTTACCGAAAGTGTTCCGGGATAGCCGTTGGCGCCGTCCGCGTCGGTCGTTGTGAAATGGATGCTGGCTTCATCAGCGGATGCCTGGATCTCCGCATCCCAGACATGCGTATCCAATCCAGCCGGCCCTCCATGGAGCTGATTGCCCCCCTCATTCACGACCAATTGATGCGCCGTTCCGTCCAGATCAAAAGCCCCTTTGGTGATGCGTCCGGCGATCCGGCCGATAGTGGCTCCGTAATACGGGCGATGCGTCACGTAATCATCCAACGAATCCATTGCCAAAATAACGTTCTCCGTCTTTCCGTTTTTGTCAGGCATCAAAAGTTCCGTGATGGTGGCGCCGTAGGTCATCGCTGTCAGGGAGATGCCGTTCGGATTCGTCAAGGTATAAGCCACAACATCCTTTCCGTTGGCTTGCCCGATTATTGCTTCAGAAACTTTCATTTTGTTTCCCCTCTCGTGGTTGCTTAGATTTGAGCGAATGCACACATCCGCTGTATTTTTCACTGAAATTGTAGATAAGTTTCCACTCTATTGTAAGCGTTTGAATTTTGTAAAGCAACAAAAATAGTAAAATATTTTATAATTTAAGTAAATATTTACTGATGGTTGTGACTTCATCAAAAAAAGTGCTGCATTTCAGCAGAAAATGCCTGAAAAACATGTTTCCGGTAACTGAAAGCGGTATAATGGGAAGAAGTGCGGGCATGCTGGATCATGACAAATCGGACGTCTTTTCATCTTGGTTCCGAGGGTGGCAACGCACGCGAAAACTAACCAATTGGAGTGATAAATTTATGCTAGTAGGTGGAATTGAAGCAGGCGGAACAAAATTTGTGTGCGCCATCGGAAATGAAAAGAATGAGTTGTTGGAACGGGTCGCTTTCCCGACGACTACGCCGGAAGAAACATTGGAGCAGGTGTTTGCTTTCTTTGATCGTTTTGATTTAGCTGCAATCGGAATCGGTTCCTTCGGGCCGATCGACGTCAACGCAGACTCGGAAACATATGGCCATATTCTCTCCACGCCAAAGTTGGCCTGGAAAGATTTTGATTTCCTTGGTGCCATGAAAGCAAGATATGCCGTTCCGATGGGGTGGACGACTGATGTGAACGGTGCTGCCTTGGGCGAATCCGCTCTGGGCGCCGCAAAAGGGATGAAGAACATCATGTACATCACAATCGGCACAGGTGTTGGAGCCGGTGCGATCGTCGACGGGAAAATCCTGCAAGGCATCGGGCATCCGGAAATGGGGCATATGTTGGTGCGTCCGCATGAAGATGACCACTATGAAGGTTTCTGTCCTTATCACGGCAATTGCCTTGAAGGCATGGCTGCCGGTCCTTCAATAGACGGACGGTTGGGTAAAGCCGGTAAAGATGTTGAGCCTACCGATGCGGTTTGGGATTACATTGCTTACTATATCGCGCAAGCTTTGGAAGCCTACACGGTCATTCTGCGTCCGGAGCGTATTGTATTGGGCGGCGGTGTCATGAAGGTTCCTGGTATGCTTGATAATATCAAAGCGAAATTTACGAAGCTGCTTGCCGATTATGTGCCGGTCCCTGCTGTCGATGATTACCTGGTGCTGCCGGGCTTGGGCGACGATGCTGGTATTACCGGTGCGATTATTCTGGCGAATGAAGTAAAAGCATAATAAACGATCGAATCAGCAACAGAAAAAGCGGCCCTTCCTGACGAAGCTATCGTCAGGAAGGGGCCGCTTTATTATTCTCAGCTGTTTTTCGGTCCGGGATTGGATGCTACCAGTTCCATTTTGCCGGATAGGGACCAAGTCGAAACGGTCGCAGGCAAGATGAAGTGGTAGCCTTTTTGCAACGGATAGGCTTTTCCGTCGACAGTCAGGGTGCCGCTACCTTCGATGACGCTTCCCAAGGTGTAGGGAGCCGTCTTTTTGAAGGCCATTTCCGAAAGGATGTCCCATTTATAGACAGTGAAATAGTCGCTTTCGATGAAAGTCGTCACGGTATTGCCATCCACTGTGGTTGTTTCGAAATGGTTCGCAGGATCCGTGTGCGGGATCATCGACACATCGATGGATTGTTGGATGTGCAGGTCACGGGTTTTGCCTTGATCGTCCTTGCGGTCAAAGTCGTAGACGCGGTAAGTTGTGTTGCTGCTCTGTTGCGTCTCCAGAATCGTGATACCGCCGCCGATGGCATGGATGGTGCCGCTTGGTACGAAGAAGAAGTCGCCTTTTTTTACTTTGACGTGGCGCAGCAAGGTATCCCAATTGCCTTCCGCAATCATTTCGGAAAACTGTTCTTTTGTTTGGGCATTGTGTCCGTAGATGATTTCGGAATCGTCATCGGCATCAATGATGTACCAGCATTCCGTTTTCCCCAACTCGCCTTCATGCTTCAGTCCATAAGCGTCATCGGGATGCACTTGGACGGATAAGGCTTCTGCAGCATCGATGATTTTGGTCAGCAATGGGAAGACGGGCGAAGTCGGGTTTTCGAACAGTTCAGGATGCTCCGCATAGAGGACATCCAGTTTGGTGCCGGCATATTGGCCGTTTTCCACGGCTCCGGTGCCATCCGGATGGGCGCTGATCGCCCAACATTCCCCGGTATGGTCGCTGGGAATGTCGTAACCGTAGATGTCGCGCAGCTTTGTGCCGCCCCAGATTTTTTCCTGCAGGACAGGTTGGATGAACAATGGCTCTTGCATATTTTTCCTCCTAGGTTTGAGTAGTAAATTTTCTTGATGAATTGAACAAAGCGCAGATTAACAAAATGCATTATGCATCTAAAAAGATGTCTAGCGGTCCAAGCCTGCCTCTCGGAAATTAGATAAATCTGACCCATTGCGCTCTGCGATGCTCATTTGCATGGGGCTCTTAGGGATTCATCCCTTAGAGCCCCAGTACAAGGTGACCGTAGGGAACGTTGCGAGGCCAGATTTCCTAAATTTCTTTCGAGGCAGAGCTGGCTTGGACCGCTTTTCCTATTGTTTGATGATATCGGTGATGGTGTAGGAACGTGTATCGAAGCGGCTGCGGGAAGTCGAGTATTCGAAAGGAGTCCCGTTCGTGAGATAAACGACCTGTTCCACTTCAAGGATCGGAGTATTCGCATCGCATTCCAGTTCTTGCCAATCCAGTTCATTGGATCGGTCGGCGTGGATTTTTCGGTAGGCGCCGCCGATTTTCAGCCCTAAGGTATCGCGGATATGGTCGTAGATGGAATGGTGGATGATGTCCTCCGTCAGGTTCTTCACCAATCCGGCCACAAAGTAGGTGTTTTCAAGTATATACGGTTTGTCGTCGATGATCCGTAGCCGCTGCAGATGATAGACAGGCTGATTATCTTCCAGCATCAACAAGGCTTGGATCGTTTTTGGGGGAAACATGATATCGAATAGGATGATTTTGCTCTTTACAGTCTTGTTCGGGAACTGTTTGGACAAGCCGGCGTATTCATCTGCTTTGGAATCTCCGCTGTTCCAGAGGGCGCTCTTGATGACGAAGGTGCCGACACCCCGTTTGCGGAAAATCAGTCCTTCCATTGCGATCATGTCGATGGCTTTCTTTAAGGTCATCCGGCTGACGCCGAATTCTTCCGCCAAGGCGATCTGGTCCGGGAGCATTTCATCTTCCGCATATTCGCCGTCAGCGATGCGGCGCCGCAATTCATCCGCTATTTCTTCATATTTTTTCATTAGAGTCGATCCTCCCGGGAATTACACGATTTCATTCCCCATTATACCGTAATGGCTAGACTTGAAACAAGTTAACCTTTACATTTGGCTGATTAAGGAAAGGCAAATGGCCCGAAGCAGGTTGCCTCGGGCCATTTGCTCAAAAAATCAGAGAATGCAGTTTCCGGAATGAATCAGCTTAGTTTTTTGATTGCGCGCCTTGCAAGGAAGTGCGCTCAGGTGCTTGCTCATCATCCTCGACAGTGAGTGCCAAATTCGCTTTATCGACAACCTTCAGGAATGGATACCACATCACTCCGACGATTGCGAAGTCGATCAGCTGAAGCACGCCGCCCATAACCGAGTTGGTGGCCATCATACCGCTGAAGAACAACGGAACAGTCCAAGGAACCGTTACGCCTGTTGGAGTAGGGAACAAACCGGATGCCATCGACAAGTAATTGACGGTCGTTACGATCAGCGGTGTCAATACCCAAGGGATCAGGATGGAGGCATTCAATACGATCGGCAAGCCGAAGATGACAGGCTCGTTTACGTTGAATATTCCAGGTCCGATCGCCAGCCGACCGATGTCTTTCATTTGTCTGCTCTTCATGACGAAAGCCATCAAGATGACTACCATCAATGTCATACCGGAACCGCCCAGGCCGACAGTGAATGTCTCCATGAAAGGTTTCGTGATGATGTGCGGCAGTGCTTCGCCGGCTTTAAAAGCATCCAGGTTTTCCAGAGCCAAGGTGTTCCAGATCGGGTCCATAACGGAGTTGACGATGATTTGGCCGTGAAGACCGAAGAACCACAGGATTTGGACAAAGAACAAGGAAAGCAGGGTTGCGGGCAAGCCGCTGCCTAAACCTACCAACGGTTTTTGGATGACGGTGTAGACCACATCATGCAAGTTTGTCGTGAACACGCCGGAAACAAAGGCATTCACAAACAAGAAGATGGTCAGAGTCGAAATGGCAGGGATCAGGGAAGCGAAAGAACGGGCAACGGCATCAGGAACACCTTCAGGCATTTTGATGACGATGCCTTTTTTCGTGATGCGGACATAGATTTCAGCCGCAAGGAAAGCAGCCAGCATCCCGATGAACATCCCTTTTGCGCCCAAGCGATCCAAGGACAGCGCGCCGCTTACTTCAGCGCCGTCTGCAGTCGTGAAGCTGAAAGGTGTCAAAATCAGATAAGAAGCCAGCGAAACAGCTCCACCGAAGATGCCGTCCTCATCATAGGAACGGGTCAGGTAATACCCGATACCGAATGTGATGAAGATCGTCATGATGGACATGGTCGCATTTTGGCCGTTTCCGAAGAGACCGCCCAACGTTCCTTTCAAGTCATCGCTCCAGAAGGGCAGGTTGTTCAGCACCACTACGATGGAACCGAACATTGTCAGTGGGAAAGAAAGCATAAAAGCGTCACGCAATACTGCCAAGTATCTGTTTGAGCCGAGCTTGCCGGCAAGCGGAGTCAATTTTTCGGCTAAATTATCAATAAAATTATTCATTAGTCATTTTCCTCTCTTAGAAAACTTATGCGTCAAAACCATTATTGTCAGAAACCTCTTTGAACCAGTAGCCACTTTTCTTGATTGTGCGTTTTCCTTTTTCCGCCAGATCGACCGCTATGAATCCGTAGCGGTTTTTGTAGGCATTGGTCCAGGACCAGTTATCCATGCACGTCCACATGTGGTAGCCTTTCACGTTGCAACCCTCCTGCAACGCTTGATGGACATATTTCAGATGATCTTGGACAAATTCGATACGGTAATCATCATCAATCCTGCCATCCGCGTTGATGTAGCGCTCTTCGCCTTCCACACCCATCCCGTTTTCGGAAATGTAGCAGGGCAGGTTGCCGTAGTTGTCGCGGACATTGATCAGGCAATCATAAATGCCTTTCTCGTAGATTTCCCAGCCGCGGTACGGATTCATTTTGCGTTCCGGCCAGATGTAGTTGTCGAAGTAATCATCCGGCATCGGCTTGTCGGACAAGCGTTCCGTGCTTTCTTTTTTCATGATGCGTCTTGGCTGATAGTAATTGATCCCCAGAATGTCGATGGTATTATGTTGGATGAGTTCTAATTCCGATTGCGTATATTCCGGTAGGTAATCCAATTCCTTCAACAGCGAAACCAAATCTTCGGGGAAGGTACCTTTGATGGCAGGATCCAAGAAGGAACGGTTGAAGAAGGCATCCGCGAGACGGGCTGCCTTGACGTCTTCAGGATCATTCTCATTGCGCGGGTAACTAGGCGTCAGATTGAGGATGATACCGATTTGCCCGTCAAGGTTCATTTCATGATAAATTTTGATGGCTTTTGCGCTTGCCAAAGTTTCGTGATAAGCGACTTGAACGGCTTTTTTCATATCCACGACACTTGGGTAGTGGAATTGGTAGAGATAGCCGCCTTCGACCGGAACGATCGGTTCATTGTGGGTGAACCATTTTTTTACGCGGTCGCCGAACAGCTCGAAGCAGATGCGTGCGTAATCCGCATAGGCATCCACGACTTCTTTGCTTTCCCAGCCTCCTTTCTGTTGTAATGACAACGGCATATCAAAGTGATAAAGGTTCATGAAAGGTTCGATGCCGTTGGCCAACAGCTCGTCGATGTAGCTGTTGTAAAACGCCACCGCTTCTGGATTCACTGTGCCGATCCCGTCCGGAATCAGACGGCTCCATTGGATGGAGGTTCGGTACGTAGTGTGTCCCGTTTTTTTCATGAGTGCTATATCTTCTTTGTAGCGATTGTATACGTAGGATGTGTCTTCAGGGCCGACCTGATTGAAGAACAGTTCCGGGTTCTGCTTGTACCAATGATCCCAGATGCTGTCCCCCTTGCCGTCTCCGGCAACCGTGCCCTCTGTCTGCGGTCCGCTTGCTGCCGATCCCCACCAGAAACCTGCAGGAAATTCGTATTTCATCTAAACAACTCCTTTTCTATGTCTATACATAACTTCAAATAGAATTATACAAAACAGAAAAAGAAAATGCAATCGATTTCAACGAAAAATATATATTTTTATTATTTCTCAATTATTTTTGCGTTCTGACGAGAATTGGGGAGTTGATTATGGTATAAAGAGAACAAACAGGTTTGGAGGCGATAGGTGATGAAAATTGGAGTCATCGGGTTAGGTAACATTGCGCAAAAGGCGTATCTTCCGGTCATGGTCGAGATGCAGGATGAGGTGGAATGGCATCTGTGCTCGCGGAATCGGGAGACGCTGGAAACTGTAGGGAAAAAATTCGGCTTCCGGCATTTGTACACTTCGATTGAGGAATGGTTGGACAGCGGAATCGAGGCTGCTTTTGTGCACGTAGCTACCGTTGCCCATGCGGAAATCATCCGCAAGCTATTGGAGCGCGGCATTTCGGTCTATGTGGACAAGCCCATCAGTGATGATTTGGAAGAAACAAAGCAACTGATCGAGTTGGCGGATGCCAAGGGATTGCTCCTTACCGCTGGCTTCAATCGCCGGTTTGCTCCGATGGTGGAACGGCTGAAAGGGATCCCTGATAAAAAGATGATCCTGATTCAGAAGGATCGCGTGAAGAACGTGGAACCGGTCCGTTTTGCTGTCTATGATCTGTTCATCCATATCGCGGATACGGCTTTGTATTTATTGGATGATGAGGTGGTTTCGGTGCAATCGCATCTGGTCGAAACCGAAGGGGAACTGAAACGGCTATGGCTGATGCTCGAAACGAAGAGCACCACTTGTTTCGTTTCAATGAACTATGAAGCGGGAGCCAATCAGGAAGTCATGGAGGTCCAAAGTCCTGAGGGGATTGCGCGCGTCCTGAATCTGACCGACATGACCATTGGACAAAAAAATGGCAAGCAGCAAATTGCTTTTGGCGATTGGGAAGGGACGCTCCGCAAGCGAGGATTCGCACCGTTGATCGGTTCGTTTGTCGCAGGCATAAAGGAACATACTAACCCCGTCTCCACAGAATCGAGCTATCTGAGCCACTCTTTGTGCGAGAAAATTCTCGCCGACAACGGATTCGGAAGCAAGCCAAACGAATAGGCCGGAATTTTTGTAGGTACAATTTACATATTTTTGTTAATTTGTTCGTACATCTCTGGTATAATATAAATCAGCAAGGCCAAGGATCATCAAATGGAGGTGAAGGATGACAAAAGATATGACTGCCGGCAGTCCCGCGAAGCTGCTCGTGCTGTTCGCGGTTCCGATGCTGATAGGGAATATATTCCAACAACTTTACAGCTTAGCGGACACGATCATCATCGGCAGGACATTGGGAGTGGACGGACTGGCGGCCATCGGATCGGTCGGCGGGGTGCTCTTTTTTATCCATGGATTCGGGATCGGGGTCACTTCGGGTTTGGGAATCGTCATCGCGCAGCGTTTTGGCACGAAAAATGAGGAGCGGATCCGGAAAAGCATCACGATAAGCGTCTGGATCACTCTTTTCATGACTGTTCTTATAACCATCCTGAGCGTTTGGCTAGCTGAAGATATCCTGTTGTTCATGGATACGCCGGCAGAAATACGCAAGGAAGCCGAAGCTTACTTTTTGACTTTGATGTGGGGTTCGGTGGCGATCATGGTATTCAATTTGTTGAGCAACATCCTGCGTTCACTGGGTGACAGCAAACTTCCATTGGTCATCCTGGTGATTTCTTCCATATTGAATGTGGTATTGGATTATGTTTTCATTGTCTGGTTTTCTATGGGGGTTGCAGGAGCAGCGCTGGCGACAGTTGCGGCGCAATTATTCGCCAGTTTTCTCTGTTTCGTATATATCCGGAAAAAAATGGCGATTCTGCGCTTTTCCAAAGAAGATTGGCGCATGCAGCCCGCGGACTTCTCGTTGCCGTTGAAAATTTCGCTCCCGATCGGTCTGCAAGCCTCCATCATTTCGATCGGTTTGATTGTATTGCAGAAAAGTCTGAATGGCTTTGGACCGGAAGCGGTCGGTGGATACGCCATCGCCCAAAAATTGGACATCATGGCAACTTTGCCGATAGCCTCCATCGGTATCGCGATGGCGACTTTCGCAGCCCAAAACTACGGGGCCGGATTGTATTCGCGTATTTGGGCAGGCGCGCGCATCAGTTTGCTGCTGTCCTTTGTCTACAGCATTGTTTTAGGAGGAGCGCTTTTGTTCTTCGGGACGGATATCATCCGGCTGTTGTTCAATCAGAATGATCCGGCAGTATTGGCATATGCGCATACGTATTTTATTGCGACGGCCAGCTTCTATCTTGTATTGACGACGTTGATCATTTTGCGGTATACGCTGCAAGGTGTGGGGGACAATGCCGCGCCTACCTTTGGGGGTGTGATGGAGATGGTCGCGCGCGTCCTTGTTCCGTTGGGATTTTCCGGTCTGCTAGGCTACCAAGCTGTTGCTTTTGCCAACCCGATTGCATGGGTGGGAGCTGCCGTTCCGATGATGTACGCTTATCGTCAGTTGAAAAGAAAATTGACCTCTTTGGAGGAGAACAGACGCAAGGAAGCCGAGGGTGAGCGATTGGTTGAATTGTCGGATTGATAATCCATTATTGATGCATATCTAAGTTAATAAACTGATATAAACCGATTCGGAATATGTTATAATAAGATTAAATCATGATTAAAAAAGTTTGTTGAGGAGTTCAATACTAGATTCACTATCTTGAGGAGGAAAAAAATGTTTGATCAAATTGATGAGTTAGCAGTTAATGCAGTACGTACACTTAGCATAGACGCCGTACAGAAGGCCAATTCAGGACATCCTGGTTTGCCGATGGGAGCCGCTCCGATGGCCTACGCGCTTTGGACAAAACATTTGAAAGTCAACCCTAAGAACAGCTTGTGGGCAGACCGTGACCGTTTCGTATTATCGGCTGGACATGGGTCATCCATGTTGTACAGCTTGTTGCACTTATCCGGCTTCGCTGTAAGCCTGGACGACGTGAAGAACTTCCGTCAATTCGGCAGCAAAACACCTGGACACCCGGAAGTGCATGACACAGACGGCGTGGAAGCGACGACTGGTCCTTTGGGACAAGGGATCGCGAATGCGGTCGGTTTTGCGATGGCTGAAGCGCACTTGGCTGCTACCTACAACAAAGAAAACTTCCCGGTTGTGGATCACTATACTTACTTCCTGAACGGCGACGGCGATCTGATGGAAGGCATCTCCCATGAAGCAGCCAGCTTGGCTGGCCACTTGAAATTGGGCAAACTGATTGGTTTGTATGACTCCAACGACATTTCCCTTGACGGCCCAACATCGAAATCCTTTACGGAAGACGTGGCTGCTCGTTTTAAAGCTTACGGTTGGCAGCATATCCTGGTGAAGGACGGCAATGATCTGGAAGCCATCTCCAAAGCCATCGAAGAAGCGAAAGCTGAAACCGAAAAACCGACTTTGATCGAAATCAAAACCATCATCGGCTTTGGTGCTCCTGACGCAGGAACGCATAAAGTGCATGGTGCTCCCCTTGGAGCGGAAGGCGTTGCTTTTGCTAAAGCGGCTTACGGCTGTGCGGACGAAGCTTTCTGCGTACCGGCTGAAGTGACAACCCGTTTCAATGAAAAAATGGTTGAAGAAGGCCAACAGGCTGAAGCAGCTTGGACAGCGATGTTCAACGACTACAAAGCCGCTTATCCGGAATTGGCGCAACAATTCGAAGCTGCCATCGACGGTAAATTGCCTGAAGGTTGGCAAGACAAACTGCCGACTTATGAAGTGGGCAGCGCAGCCAAAGCAAGCCGTGTGACCAGTGCTGAAGCGATTCAAGCATTGGGTGAAGTTGTACCTTATTTCTGGGGCGGTTCTGCGGACTTATCGTCTTCAAACAACACAATGATCAAATCGGCAAGCGATTTTGAGCCGGGCAACTATGCCGGCCGCAATATCTGGTACGGTGTGCGCGAATTCGCGATGGCCGCTATCATGAACGGCATCGTTCTGCATGGCGGAACGAGAACGTATGTAGGGACATTCTTCGTCTTCACTGACTACTTGCGCCCAGCGATGCGTTTGGCTGCCATTTCGCACTTGCCTGGCACTTACGTGATGACGCATGACTCAATCGCGGTCGGCGAAGACGGCCCGACGCATGAGCCTGTGGAACACTTGTCCAGCTACCGTGGCATGCCGAACTTGACGGTTCTGCGTCCGGCCGACGGCAACGAAGTCAGTGCTGCATGGGAAATCGCAGTGTCTTCAGCGGACAAACCAACGATGTTGGTACTGACGCGCCAAAACTTACCTGTTTTGGAAGGCACAAAAGAAATGGCCCGCGAAGGCGTGAAGAAGGGTGCTTACGTACTTTCTCCACAACAAGGCGAAACGCCTGCCGGCATCCTGATTGCAACCGGTTCGGAAGTGAACTTGGCTGTGGAAGCTCAAAAACAATTGCGTGAAGCTGGAGTGGACGTATCTGTTGTCTCCATGCCGAGTTTCGATCTGTTCGAAGCGCAGGATGCAGCCTACAAAGAAACAGTCCTACCTGGCGCAGTCCGCAACCGCATGTCCATCGAAATGGGCGCGACCTTCGGTTGGGAACGTTATGTTGGTCTGGATGGCCTAGCTTACGGCATCGATACTTACGGTGCAAGCGGCAACGGCAACGTGGTAATGGCGGAATATGGCTTCACTACTGAAAAAGTGGTTGCAGCTTATCAAGCAAAATTCGCAAAATAGACTTCAATTTAAGGAATCAAAAAGCTGCGATCCGCTCCGAGAGGAGTGGGTCGCAGCTTTTTTCATTTTTCAGGAGTAATAGGCTTTGAAGTTGATGTCCTGGTCATGATTCCCGAATTTTTTGCCGAATAGGGTTACGCCTCCGACATTTTCAGCATCCGGTTTCACTTCGATGCGGATTTCCCATGTTTCAGCTGTCTTATTCAGGTCAGAGATGCTGACTTGGGAAAGGGGGTCTCCGTCCATGTAAGTGCCGTGATGGGTTACCCTTAGTGTCTTCAACAAACCGTATTGATTCAAATTAGAAGGCCACCAAGATGGATTCAGCTTCCCGCGCGTGTCCGCGAAGTCGCCTGGACTCGTCCACGTGCCCAACTCTGTTCCGTTCAAGGTGAATGTGATGTCGGATGGCCAAACATCATTCGAAAAAGGGAATTCCGAACTGATTTCCATGCTGATGTCAATCTGCTCCAGCGTGTCATCAGGCGTCAGGAAGTTGGGGGTTTTGTATTCCACATAACCTGCAGTGAACCAAAGGATGCTGGCGTCCATTCGCCCAGAGTCCATGAAGTATTTCGGTTCATCGACATTTCCGATGAAATCTTTGGAATCGGCCAAGCCGCAAGTCGGAGTGACGTGATAATCCGTGTAGTGCCCGATCGGAATGGCGGTATCGAAGGTTTCGAAGGAGTGGTAGATTTTCTTCGGAAAATGGATATCGATATGATCGACTTTCAGGATGGATACTTTTTGGAGACCGGATATGCCGGGGATCCTTTCCGTTTTGATGATACCTACGGCTTCAAGTTTTTTGATGTGCTTTGAAATGATGGCGCTGCTTAGATTCAGTTCAAGCGCGAGATCTTTCACATTCATTTTTTGTTTGGATAATAATTGGATGATCTTTAAGCGTATATCGCTGGCCAATGCCTCATATACAGCCAAAGATGATTCGGATATGTCCAATTGCATAAGCTCACCTCATTTTTCATTTCTGTTAATGATATTGTTTATCACTGTATGTGATAAATATAAAAGTTTATCACTTGTCTGTCAATAGGTTAGGTTAGATTACTCTATTAGTTAACTAAAAAAGATATATTTCCCATAGGTTTATGAAAATGCTGATTGAAAAGAGCGTGACGGTAGCGATTATGAACATGGTTAACAAATGTGTTAATTAAATTTAAAATATATTTGCCAAAACAACGCAAATAGTGTTGACAACGTTTGCATAGTTCGATATTATTACCTCATAAGTTAATTTTATTAATCTTAGTAAACTAAAATGTTAACTAAGTTGGTAAGGAGGACAAATGGAAGCGAAATTATCGATCAACAGGCAGAATACCATCAGCAAGATAGATAAGCGTTTGTATGGTTCGTTCATAGAACACTTGGGAAGGGCTGTATATGACGGCATTTACGAACCGGAACACAAAAATGCCGATGCAGAGGGCTTTCGGACAGATGTAAAAGAGGTGGTGGCGGAACTGAATGTACCGCTTATCCGTTATCCTGGAGGGAATTTTGTATCAGGGTATAAGTGGGAGGATGGGATCGGGCCAAAAGAGACGCGTCCCAAAAAATTGGATTTGGCGTGGCGCTCGCTGGAGACGAACCAGGTAGGCATCCACGAATTCGCCAAATGGGCAAAAGAAGTCAATGCTGAAGTCAACATGGCAGTCAATTTAGGCACGCGCGGCATCCAGGAAGCTGTGGAATGCTTGGAATACTGCAACTTTGAAGGCGGAACCCATTGGAGCGACCTACGCAAGCAGAACGGATCGGCGGAACCTTTCGGAATCAAGACTTGGTCGCTCGGCAATGAAATGGATGGGCCGTGGCAGATCGGCCATAAGACCGCGGAAGAATACGGACGCTTGGCGGCAGAGACCGCTAAGGCGATGAAGTTGGTCGATGACAGCATCGAATTGGTCGTTTGTGGAAGTTCGACCAGCAAAATGCCGACTTTCGGTGACTGGGAACGGATCGTTTTGGAACATACCTATGATTATGTCGACTATCTTTCATTGCATTGCTATTATGGAAATAAGGAAAATGACATTGGCAATTATCTGGCACAATCTTTGGATATGGACCGCTTCATCAAGACTGTTGTTTCCATCTGCGATTTCGTGAAGGTCAAAAAAGGCAGCGACAAACAGATCAATCTGTCGTTTGACGAGTGGAACGTATGGTATCACTCCAATGATCAGGATAAGGAATTGGAACCATGGCAAGTCGCGCCGCCTTTATTGGAGGACATCTATAATTTCGAAGATGCCTTGATGGTTGGGTGCTTGCTGATCACGCTGTTGAAAAATGCTGACCGCGTCAAGATTGCTTGCCTAGCCCAATTGGTTAATGTCATCGCACCGATCATGACGGAAAAGAATGGAGATACATGGAAACAAACCATTTTCTATCCTTTTATGCAAGTTTCCAATTATGGGAGAGGCGTGGTGCTGACTCCGCATGTCGAGTCGGAAACATACGCTTCGAAGGATTTTGCCGAAGTGCCGTATATCGAAACGATTGCAGTCCACAACGATGAAACGGATGAACTGGTGATTTTTGCGGTGAACCGATCAGAAGATACGGACATCGCCTTTACCTTCGAAGAAGAAGGGTTCGGGTTGGAAAGCATCGCCGACGCGACGGAGCTAGCTGGATATGATAAAAACGATACAAATGCAACGAATCATGATTTGGTCAAACTGAAAGAAAAGTCGGATGTGGAACTGAAGGAGGGTAGATTGTCCACTGTTTTGAAACCGTTATCTTGGAATGTCATCAGAATAAAAACAAAATAAAATGGAGGCATAAAAAATGAAAAATGCACACAGAAAGTTTTTATCAGCAGCGACTTTGGCAGGCATCACCTTATTGGCAGGTTGCGGGAACGCAAACACGATCACCTTCTGGAACCCGTTGACCGGGGACGATGGTGCCTATATGGATGCGTTGGTTGCCGAGTACAATGAGACAGACCCTGAATTTCCCGTCGAGAGCGTCATCACAGCGGATATGTACACCAAAATCTACACAGTCATGAACTCCGGCAAAGACATTCCGGATTTGGCCTTGATTCACGCAGACCGCGTACCCCAATTCGCTGATTTGGATATGTTGGAGCCTGTCGAAGGTCTGATGGCGACGAATACCGATCTGACAGCGGACAACTACCTTGAAGTAGCCTGGAATGCAGGCAATTATGAGGGAACGCAATACACGGTTCCGTTGGATATCCACGGGAATGCGATGTATTACAATACAGATCTGCTGGATAAATATGACGCAAACACTTTCCTGGATGATGATGTGGTGACGATCGAAGAAATCCTATCATTGGATGGGAAACTGGATGAAGGACAGTATGCCATCAATAACGCCTTGATCGAATGGGTGGCATTAGCGAACGTCGTCAATATAGGTGGGGATATTTCCGACGAAGCCGGCAATCCTACCATCAATACGGATGCAATGAAAACGGTAGTCGAACAGTTGAAATCGGTAGCGGATGCAGGCTTGATGTCACCTTACGGAGAAGATGGCTATGCGATGTTCCAATCGGGAGATGTGTTATTCTCCACTGACGGAACTTGGACATCCACAGCTCACGGCTCTGTTGAAGGATTGAACTTCGGAGTGACCAACGTTTATTCCGTGACGCCTGACAAATTCACAAACAGATCGTCTGCCCACTTGTTCTCATTGCTAAGCAATGAAGACAGAACCGATGAAAAAGAACAAGGGGTTGCAGATTTCTTGAGCTGGATGCGTGAAAATTCGATCGACTGGGCAGGTGCCGGCCAAATCGTTGCAAGTAAAGAAGTATTCGAGAGCGAAGAATATCAAAAATATCCACAATCCTTCTTCACAAGTTCAGATGCTGAAAAAGAAGCTTCCTATATCTTTGATTACAAATATTACAGCTATGTCGAATCGGCTTTGGGTACCGTTTTATCTGACATGATCTATGGCAACATCACAATCGACGAAGGTCTGGATCAAGCGCAAAAAACAGTCGAAGATTTGATTGCCGAAAATGCAAGCTGATCATCCAAACGCAATGGAGTGACAAGGAAGTAATTCAAAAATTCATACGGCATTCTTAACCGGAATTGCTGTATGGATTTTTTTGAAAGGAAGATAATATGCAAACATCTGAAGCTGTATCCACCAAAGTCAACGCTAAAGACAACAAGAAAAAAAACTTTAAATTTCTGTACTTCATAGGTCCCCACTTGATTCTGTTCTTTGTATTCGTGCTGTTGCCGATCATATACGGTATTTATTCTTCATTCACACAGTGGAACCTTATTTCCGACCAGACTTGGGTAGGCTTGAACAACTACAAAACGATTTTGTTGGACCAGGAGTCGACGTTCTATTTTCAATTCCGGAATGGTCTGAAAAACACTTTGCTCTTTGTGCTCTACACGATCCCTTTCCAAATTTTGTTCCCGCTGATCATCGCAACCGTCATGCAGCATAAAGGACTGAAATTCAAAGGCTTGTTCCAAGCCATCTTTTATGTTCCAGGACTCGTTTCCGCCTCGGCAGGTGCCTTGATTTGGCTATTGATCTTTAATCCGAGATTGGGGCCCATGAACAACTTGGTCAATTCGGATGTCGTTTGGACAGCCCAGCAACCGTATGCCTGGATCGTCATCTTCGTGATGTCGATGTGGGGTGCGATCGGCGGCAACCTGATCATTTATCGTTCCGCTATGGCGGGCGTATCGGAGGACCTTTACGAAGCCGCGGAAATTGACGGTGCGGGCTCGTTCCGGAAATTCATCAGCATCACGTTGCCTTCCATCCGGTTCCCGCTGTTCTATACATTCGTCATGTCCACTGCAGGTGCCTTCAATGTGTACGTTCAACCGCTGATGGCAACCAACGGGGGACCTAATCAGTCCACCACCGTCCTGATGATGTACATCCGCAACCTGGCATTCGGCTCGGGCGAGTCGGTTGCGGGTATGGCTTCCGCAATGGCAGTCCTGTTGGGTCTGGTCATTCTGGCAGTCTCAGCCTTGCAATTCTATGTCATGACGAAAAGATCGAAGGGGTGAAAAAGATGAGAAAAAACAATGTTTCAAAATATTTGGCTTATGCCTTCCTGATTCTGTTGGCGCTTGTCTGGTTGTTCCCGGCTCTTTTCGGGCTGTTCACATCCTTCAAATCCCAAGGCGACATCATGGAAGTGGGCTTCCGGATGTTCCCGGCCAACTGGATCGTCACCAATTACCTGAAATTGCTGCAGAACACATCGAGCGCACCAATCATCACGTGGTTCTTCAATTCACTGTTCGTTTCGACCACGCATGCCTTGTTGGTTGTGGTAGTCGTCTCCTTGGCTGCATTCGGCTACACAAGGGTCAATTTCAAAGGCCGCGATGCTTTGTTCTATGGCGTGCTTGCCATCTCGATGTTCCCATCAGCCGTGAACATCATCCCTTCCTATAAGATAGTGGATTCCCTTGGTTGGGTGAACACGTACTTGGCGGTCATCATCCCAGGGTTGGGCGGCGTCGGAAATGTGTTTCTGGTCCGCCAATTCATGCAGAACATTCCGAAAGAATACGACGAGTCCGCAAGAATGGATGGTGCATCGGATTTCGTGATCTACAAAAACATCATCCTTCCTTTAGTGAAGCCTGTCCTGATTGTTGCGGGTATGTTCTCGTTCGTCGGCTCATGGAATGACTTCCTGTGGCCAACAATCGTTTTGAGCGACGTCAAAAAAATGACGATTACAGCCGGTCTGCAATTGCTGCAGGACTTGTACGGCAACTATGTGATGATCGGGCAACTGATGTCGGCTGCAGTCATCGCCATGATCCCGACAGTGCTGCTGTTCGTATTTGCACAGAAGTATTTCATTGATTCATTGAACCTAAATGTAGGCATTAAGTAACGGGGTGTTAAAAGATGAAAAGAACTTTGGAAAGAAACCTATTAAGAGGCGGTGCCATCTGGAATCTCATCAATGGGGTGGTCACGATACTGGGATATGCAACCTGGATCAAAACATCCGGAATCGGTGCGCTGTCCTCCGGGATGTCATCCGATATCAATTTCGACGGTTCTTTGATCGACTCCGTCTACACCATTGCAGTCGGATACGGCATTCTGCAATTGATCATCGGTGTGTTCAACATCATTATTGTGCGCCGTCTCCGGAATAATCAAATACAGAAAAGGGTAGTTGTTTGGCTGGGGGGATTGCTCCTCTTCTCCATCAGCACCATGGATATCATCGGCATCATCATCTACTCGGTGCTGTTCGTCATCTATCAATCGCGCAATAAAGCGATCCGATTGGCAAACCAAATGTCCCTTTGATTTTAAAAAAAAAAAGAGAAATGAAGAGAAAAGTCGAGGTTGTGATTGTGCGGAAAAAAATACTGTTTAGTCTGTCGGCTGTAGCATTATTGGCCAGCTGCGGGGAAGAAGCAAAAAATGCGACAGCGGTACCGAACCAGGAGGTCAGCCTGAATCAAAATTTCAAGGAAGCCTCCGTCCATGACCCGTCGATCATTTTTGCGGAGGAGCAATACTATGTAATCGGGTCCCATCTGGCATTTGCGAAGAGTCCGGACTTGATGAATTGGGATCAATTGGCGACGAGTGTTTCGACAAGCGAGTTGTTCGAGGACGTCACCGTTTCGTTGGCGGAAAGTTTCGATTATGCCAGAACGGATACGCTCTGGGCAAGCGACATAACCCAACTGAAGGACGGAAAATACTATCTTTACTATTGTTTCTGTGAAGGCAGCAGCCCGCAGTCGACGCTTGGAGTGGCAGTGGCGGATTCGATCGAAGGACCCTACGAGGACAAAGGCATCTTTTTGACTTCCGGCACCGAGAGTGTGACCGGTGCGGCGTTCGATGCGACGGAAGAGCCGAATGTCATTGATCCCCACGTTTTTTACGATGAGGAGGAAAGGCTGTGGATGGTTTATGGATCCTACTCGGGAGGCATTTTTATACTTGAGATGGACTCCGCAACCGGTTTTCCGAAAGAAGAACAAGGCTATGGCAAAAAGTTGTTGGGCGGCAACCACAGCAGGATTGAAGCCCCCTATATTTTATACAACAAAGACACAGCGTATTATTACCTGTTCCTGTCCTTTGGCGGCTTGGACGCAAGCGGCGGCTACAACATAAGGGTCGCGCGATCGAAGAATCCCGATGGGCCGTATGAGGACGCAAGCGGCAATGCGATGATGGAAGCCAAAGGTGAAGAAGGCAGCTTCTTCGATGATAAGGCGATAGAAGACTACGGAACCAAACTTATCGGTAATTTTGAGATCACGAATGAACAGGATATCCCGGTCGGCGGCTATGTGTCGCCTGGGCATAATTCAGCCTATTACGATGAAGTTGAGGACAAGTACTACATCATTTTCCACGCACGCTTTCCGAACAAGGGCGAGCATAATGAAGTGCGGGTCCATCAATTGTTCTTTAATTCGGATGGCTGGCCGGTGATTGCGCCGATGAGATATGCCGGGGAGTCAATCGCCGCTTTGGAAACAGCGGATATAGCAGGGGATTACCGCATCTACAAAATGGACAATGCGATCGATGCCGACTATGAAGAGGAACTCGCGCTGACGTTGACGGCTACGCATCTTGTCTACGGTCAAGGCGGAGGCTACTGGAAAGGGTCGGAATTGCCGAACGAATCCAGCTTGGTCGTGAATTTCACCGAATACAAAGGCTACTTCATCAGACAATGGGATGAAGTGAACGGCGTCGAAACGACGACTTTTTCAGGCATGTCCGCTGAAGGGGAAGCCCTGTTCGGCATCAAAAAAACAGAAGATTAGAGTAAAGAATAAAGAGGTGGATGCTTTGGTTAAGGCTATGACAACTTACAAAAACCCGATTGTGATCGAAAGAGCGGATCCATGGGTCTACAAACATACGGACGGCTATTATTATTTCACTGGCTCGGTTCCGGGCTATCAGGAGATCGAAGTGCGCCGCGCGAAAAGCCTCAACGAGCTTGAAGACGGCGAACGCGCCAGCGTTTGGCAGGCGCATGCAACAGGTCCTCTGAGCAGCCTGATCTGGGCGCCGGAAATCCATCTGATCCAAGGCCGTTGGTACATCTATTTCGCCGCGGCCGGAACGGATCAAGTCGCCAAAGGCACGTTCCAGCACCGTATGTATGTGCTGGAATGCGACGGCGAAAACCCGTTGACCGGCAATTGGATCGAAAAAGGCCAGGTCAAAACGGCATTCGAAAGCTTCAGCCTGGATGCGACTGTGTTCGAATTGGGCAACAAGCTCTATTATGTCTGGGCCCAGAAAGATCCGGCCATCCCGGGCAATTCCAATCTCTATATTTCCGAAATGCAGAACCCTTGGACGCTGTGCGGCAAGCAGACGCTCCTGAGCATTCCGGAATACGCTTGGGAAAAAACGGGCTTCCTGGTGAACGAAGGGCCGGCGGTCATCATCCGCAACGGCAAAGTCTTCATCACCTATTCCGGCAGCGCGACCGATGAAAATTATTGCATGGGTCTGTTGTGGGCGGACACGGAAACCAATCTGTTGGACGGCTACAACTGGCACAAACTGGCGGAACCGGTCTTCCAGAGTTCTTCAAAAAACCAACTGTTCGGGCCGGGGCACAACAGCTTCACCCGCAGCGAAGACGGGGAGAACGACGTGTTGATCTACCACGCGCGGCCGAAAATCGTGACGGAAGGCGATCCACTGGATGTGCCGGACCGCCATGCGCATGCGCAAGTGTTTTCTTGGAGCGATAACGGGTTTCCGATTTTCGGAGAACCCGGGACAGACAATGACTAGAAGGGATGGATATCGATTTGAATAAGATACAAGTAACCTTGAACAGAGAAACAGGGACGATCAGTCGCTATATATATGGTCAATTTGCGGAGCATCTGGGCAGATGCATTTATGAAGGTGTCTGGGTGGGAACCGATTCGGAAATCCCGAATGTCAATGGCATCAGACAAGATGTTGTGGAGGCTTTGAAAGCCATCCAGGTTCCGGTCATCAGATGGCCGGGCGGCTGCTTTGCGGACGAGTACCACTGGAAAGACGGCATCGGTCCTACCGAAGAGCGCGCCACAATTGTGAATACGCACTGGGGCGGCGTGACGGAGAACAATCATTTCGGTACGCATGAGTTCTTTGAATTATGCAGACAGGTCGGGGCTGAAGCCTACATCAACGGCAACGTCGGCAGCGGCACGGTCCAGGAGATGCAGGAATGGGTCGAATACATGACGATGGACGGCATTTCGCCGATGTCGAAGTTGCGGCGCGAAAACGGCCAGGACGAGCCTTGGAAAGTCAAATTCTTTGGCGTCGGCAATGAGAGCTGGGGCTGCGGAGGCAACATGCGTCCGGAATACTACGCTGATCTGTACCGCCGTTACCAAACCTACGTCAGACAGTACACAAAAGAACCGCTTTACAAAATCGCCTGCGGTCCGAACATCGACGATTACAATTGGATGGATGTGCTGATGAAGCATGCGGCACCGTTCATGGACGGCATCAGCCTGCACCATTATGCGCTGGCTTCTGTATGGGAAGACAAGCGCCCGGCATTGGGATTCCCTGAAAAAGAATGGTTTTCGCTGATCGACAGCGCTTTGAAGATGGATGAATTGATCACGCGGCACAGCACGATCATGGACAAATACGACCCTGACAAACGCGTCGGTCTGATCGTGGATGAATGGGGTTCTTGGCTGGCTGTGGAGCCGGGCACAAACCCGGGTTTCCTTTACCAACAGAACACGATCAGGGATGCGATGATCGCAAGTCTGACTCTGAACATTTTCCATAAACATGCAGAGCGCGTTCAGATGGCGAACATTGCCCAAATGGTCAATGTGCTGCAGGCCATGATCCTGACCGAAGGCGCAGAGATGATCAAGACCCCAACCTACCATGTGTTCGATCTCTACAAAAATCACCAAGACGCCACCCTCGTAGATGCGGATGGCGCTGTTTCCGGCACGACCAGCTACACGGTATCCAAAAAAGACGGCGTCATGACGGCATCCTTCTGCAACTACAGTCTGACTGACGCAGAAACCATCACGTTGAGCCGTGTCGATGGCGCATTCGGCGAAGTGACAGCAGAGGGCATCTTCGGAAACAAGACGGATGCCCACAATTCGTTCGAAAATCCTGAAGCCGTTGCGAAACAAGCATTCACCGATTTCAGCGTGGAAGGCAACGAGTTGACGATCACTTTGCCTCCGATGAGTGTCATTTCTTTATACGCAAAGGAAAACTGACATGGCCTGCAAAGGCTGCGAACGCCACAACCAGATGATGGAGATGGATATCGAAAGCGCCATTGATGAGCAACTGTCGATGGAGCTGAACCACGCTTCCGAAGAGCTGCGGGATCAACGGCTGGCTGCCTGCAGTGTGTGTCCGGCGCTTTCGGAACATACGTGCCGGCATTGCGGCTGCTTCGTGCGCTTCCGTGCCAGTCTGCAGGACAAACGCTGCCCTTTGGGTAAGTGGTGAATCCATCCGTCTCAGGCACCGCGTTTGCATTAACGCGCATATCAACAGGAATAGCTGCCGGCTTGCTGGTGGCTTTTCTTGTATCTTGGCATAAAAATTGGATGAAATGAGGACAAAAAATGAACAAACCATCGCTGCAGCAACACCCGAAAGTGACAGTGGCAGATAGTTTTTGGCTGAAGTATATGCAACTGGTGAAGGAGAAAATGATCCCATTCCAATGGGATGTCCTCAACGACAGAGGGAACATCATCATTGAAAGCGAAAGGGACGATGCGACCATCCCGACGGAAAAAAGCCATGTGATCGAAAATTTCAAGATAGCGGCTGGGCTGAAGGCAGGCCACCATTACGGCTGGCTGTTCCAGGACAGCGATCTGTACAAATGGATCGAAGCGGCAGCCAACACGCTCGCGTTGGAAAAGGATGAAGCTTTGGTCGCCCAAGTGGAGGAAGCGATAGACCTCTTGGAAGCGGCGCAAGCTGATGACGGGTATTTGAGCACCTATTATCAGATCGATGCCCCGCAACTGAAGTTCAGAAGGTTGTTCGAAAGCCATGAGCTGTACTGCATCGGTCATCTGATCGAAGCTGCCATCGCCTATCATGAAGCGACTGGTTCCGATCGGCTGCTTCATATTTCCGACAAAGCGATCGCCTGCATCGAAACGCACTTCGGCAAAGAGGAAGGTAAAATCGACGGTAGCGATGGCCACCAGGAAATCGAACTCGCGCTTGTGCGCCTCTACGAGTTGACGGGCAACCGGAAATACTTGGATTTGAGTGCCTACTTCCTGGAGGTTCGCGGCCAGAATCCGCATTTCTTTGCGGAGCAACTGGAAGAAAATGACCGCTTGGGATTGCAGCAAGGGCCCAAGCCCATCATCAATGCCGTCTATCATCAAGCGGATATACCGGTAATCGAACAGGATACGGCCAGAGGGCACGCTGTCCGGCTGGTCTATATGGCGCAGGCGATGGCGGGTGCCGGACATTACCAAGAAAATGGGAAATTGGTTGCTGCGGCGAAAAAAATTTGGGATAACATCGTCCAAAAACGCATGTACGTCACAGGCGGCATCGGCTCGACCGTCCGCGGGGAAGCCTTCACCTATGATTATGACCTGCCGAACGATCTGATGTACTGCGAAACATGCGCGGCGATCGGGCTGTTGAATTTTTCGCATGAATTGCTGAAGACCGAAACCGACAGCCGGTATGTGGACATCATGGAAAGAGTGCTCTATAACGGCATCATCAGCGGCATGGCCTTGGACGGCAAGCACTTCTTTTACGTCAATCCGTTGGAGGTGGATCCCCAAGCGAGCGCCCTGAATCCGGACAAGAGCCACGTGAAAGCGAAGCGGCCTTCCTGGTTCGGTTGTGCCTGCTGCCCGCCAAACTTGGCGCGCACGCTGCCCGCTGTCGGGAGATACGCCTTCACGCAAAAGGCAGATGAAGTGCTGCTGAATCTGTTCATCGACAGCGAGTTGACCGGGGAGCAAGCCGGCAAACCATACACGATTCGACAAAGCCATACGTTTTCCGAGCAGGGGCGGTCCGTCATCACGGTTGAAAAAGCATTTTCCGAAATGCTGCGTTTGGGCATCCGCATCCCTTATTGGGCGGAGCATCCCGTGCTGATTGTGGACGGCGAAGAAGCGATTGCTGACATACGCAATGGCTACACCTATGTGACCGCAAGGGCCGAGTCGACGGCTATCGAATTGACCTACACGATCGCAATCAATGAACTCGAGGCGCACCCGCTCGTCAAAGCGGATAAGGGCAAAGTCGCCCTGCAACGGGGGCCGTTCATTTATTGCCTGGAAGAACAGGACAACGGGAAACAGCTGCATCTGATGGCATTGACCGGAGCGATCCGACCGCGTTTCCGATCGAATATGATTCTCGGCGATATCGTCTGCCTGGAAGCCGAAGGGAAGATGCACGTGATGGAGGATGGTTGGCAGGACACGTTATACCGCGTCCATCAGAAACCGCAAACCACTCCCAAAAAGCTGACGTTTATCCCGTACTACAGCTGGGGCAATCGCTCTTTGGGAGAAATGCAGGTATGGGTCGACAAGGAGGACGCATATGTTTAGGATTTACGCGCAGACACCACCAAAAGGTTGGAACAGTTGGGATTCTTTCGGAGCAAGCGTCACGGAAGCGGAAGTGTTGGGCAACGCCGAAGTGATGGCGAAAAATTTGAAAGATTATGGTTGGGAATACGTTGTCGTTGATATCCAGTGGTACGAACCACGCGCGGACTCCTGCGCCTATCATCCGTTCACTGAACTTCATCAGGATGAATACAGCCGACTGATCCCTGCCGAAAACCGGTTTCCTTCGAGTGCCGGGGGACAAGGGTTCAAACCACTGGCGGATGCGGTGCACGCAATGGGGCTGAAATTCGGCATCCATATCATGCGCGGCATCCCGAGGCAGGCGGTGCACGACAATACAAAAATTTTGGGTGCGCAAAAAACGGCCCGAGATATTGCGGATGCGAATTCCATTTGCCCGTGGAACACGGATATGTACGGCGTGGATGCATCGAAGGAAGGCGCACAAGCGTACTATGATTCACTGCTGGCTTTATACGCTTCCTGGGGAGTCGACTTCCTGAAGGTGGATGACATCGCCGATTCGAAATTATACGGAACGCACACAGGTGAAATCGAGCTGATCCGGAAAGCCATCGACGGCTGCGGCAGGCCAATGGTGTTGAGCCTCTCGCCGGGACCCGCCCCGATCGAGTCTGGCACATTTTTCCAGCGGCATGCCAACATGTGGCGGCTGACGGATGACCTGTGGGACAACTGGAATCAGCTTTATGACATGTTCGGACGCTGCGGAAAGTGGTCGACTTTTGTAGGCTCCGGCACTTGGCCGGATTGCGACATGCTGCCGCTGGGCCATATCGGCACCCGGACCGCTGCTGACGGATCGGAAGCGCGCATGACGCGGTTCACGAAGGATGAACAGCGCTCCCTGATGACACTGTGGTCGATTTTCCGTTCGCCGCTGCTGTTCGGCGGCGATCTGCGGAAGTTGGATGATTGGACGCGGTCGCTGCTGACCGATCCTTATCTGATCGATGCACATCAGAACGGGCGCGATGCAAGGGAAGTGTACCGGAAGGATGATTTGGTGATCTGGGTTTCGGCAAGCGATGCCAGGAAATATGTCGCGTGCTTCAATCTTGCGGATCGTCCGGCAGGTTTGCCTGCTGCAGCCGGGGAATGGCTGCAGTCCCTCGGTGGGGAACTGCATGAGGTTTGGGCAAACAGGGCAGTATCGGTGGCGGATGCGGAAACGGCTTTTATCGCTCCGCACGGCGTCGTTCTGTATGTTTCCAAGTAGAGACAGGACGGAAATGTTAGCTTATGGAAAAACTTCCGCAAAGTGCTCCTATGCTTTTGGCGCAATAAACGATAAAATGGGAAGTAACATATACTCGTAAGTTCAGCTTCCTTTGACCGGAAATATTCAAGGGAGAGGGACAGGAATGCGCCATGGAGGGGATACACCAGTGAAAACCGTTCAAGTGAAAGATGTCGTCTTCAACGAAGGCAGGCCGAAAATCTGCGTGCCGTTGGTAGGGAAAACAAAACAGGAAATCATTGCCGAGGTAAAAATGCTGGAGAACGTCGCTTTCGATCTGGCGGAGTTGCGCATCGATTTTTTCGAAGGGGTAGAGCACCCGGAGCAGGTCGAAGCATTATTGACCGAAATCAACAGCCTTTACAAAAAGCCGTTGCTGTTCACCTTCCGCACCAAAAAAGAGGGCGGAGAGCGCGAACTGAATTTGGATAATTATTTCGAACTGAACCGTTTCGCAATCCGGAGCGGATTGGTGGACATGATCGATCTCGAGCTATTCAGTTCAGAAGAAGACGTGATCAAGTTGATTGCCGAAGCGAACGAAAAAAACGTGAAAGTCGTTCTGTCGAGCCACGATTTTTTCCGTACGCCGCCTAAAGAGGAAATCGTCGCAAGATTGGTGAAGATGCAGGAACTCGGGGCGGATATCACGAAGATTGCGGTCATGCCGCAGAGCGAGGAGGATGTCCTGACGCTGCTGGCGGCGACGTTGGAAATGAAAAAAGCGAAAGCTGACCGCCCGTGCATCACGATGTCGATGGGCAAATACGGCGTCATTTCGCGGTTGGCAGGAGAACTGTTCGGTTCGTGCCTGACTTTTGCGGCGGCCAAAGAGGTTTCCGCGCCCGGTCAGGTGTCGGTCCGCGATGTCCGTTCCATCCTGGAAATTTTAGCGTTGGATTAAGAGCCGACGGGCTGAGCAGAGCGGTTCGGAACTTTCGGATTTCCGCTCAGCTCCGGTGAAGCTTCGCTTGCCGGAGCACGCCGGCCGTCTTCAACCGCAACTCCGGCGAGAGCTTCCTCATCGGAGAACGCAAGCAGAAATGTTGGGCGAACTCCTGCGAAGCCTCCGTTCACCGGAGGTCCCATATTTTTATTGGATCAGGAGAACAAATGAATGGAGAACACCAAAAAGGCCACCCTTATCGATCAAGGTGGCCTTTTCGGCGTCCGGTTTCCCGGATTGATTCATCCCACAATCAGCTTCGCGGTTTGAAGCTGCTCACTTTCAATAAAATTTGGTTGATGCCAAGCAACAGTTCATCCGTCAATTCGATATCCACCGACTTGATGTTATCCTCAATCTGCTCCGGACGGCTGGCGCCGATGATGGCCGAGCTGACGCCGGGTTGGCGCAGAATCCAGGCCAAAGCCATTTGCGGCATGGTTATTTCCAATTCATGCGCGATGGCTTCGATTTCTCCGACGGCTTCCAACAGGGACTCGTTTTCCAGATACTTTTGCATCGTGCTGTTCAGCTTGCTGTTGGCGGCACGGCTGCCTTCCGGAACTTGTTGTCCGGATTTGTACTTGCCGGTCAGGATGCCTTGTCCCAATGGGGAAAAGACGACTTGGCCCATTCCGTTGGCGACGGAGACGGGCAGCACATCGACCTCGATGTAGCGCTCGATCATATTGTAGATCGGTTGGTTGGAAATGAGCGGCCGGAAATTATGCTGTTTTGCGATCTGGTGGGCTTCCTGGATTTTGTCGGCTGGCCATTCGCTGACGCCGGCATAAAGGATCTTGCCCTGACGCTGCAGATCATCGAGCGCCCAGAGCGTTTCCTCCATCGGTACGCTCGGATCGTAACGGTGGCATTGGTAAAGGTCCATATAATCCATATCCAGGCGTTTCAGGCTGGCGTCGCAGGATTCGATGATGTGTTTGCGCGACAAGCCCCTGTCGTTCGGCCCATCGCCCATCGGGAAATAGACTTTGCTGGCGACGACCAAACTGGAGCGCCGATAGTCCTTCAACACTTTTCCGAGCACGGTCTCAGCAGCACCCTTTTCATAAACGTTGGCTGTGTCGAAAAAGTTGATGCCTGCATCATACGCGGTCCGGATGCATTCCTCCGCTGTCTGATCCGCTACTGATTTTCCATAGGTCAACCAACTGCCCAGTGCGATTTCGCTGACGCGCAAACCACTTTTCCCTAGATTCCTGTATTTCATCCACTCGTCCTCCTTGATTCACTTAATCAGACTTTGATGATAGCCAAAATAGTTTTATATCCTTATCATAAGCCACAAAATCGAAATCGCCAAAGGAAAAGGCCACCGAATCGAAAAATATGGAAGCGCTATGATTATTTTTGTATTAACGACAAAAAAAGGTATACTTGATGTAAGGAATATTGTCGAAAACAGAAAGGATGGTGTCTGTAAATGACGAACATAGACGAACATACAATGGCGTCTCTGCAGAGGGAAAATGCCAATCGGATGGTGGCGTTGCCGGATGGCAGCATGATGCCGCAAGTGGGGCAAGGAACATGGTACTTGGGGGAAGATCCTGAAAAAAGGCAAGAGGAAATCGAGGCTTTGCGTTTAGGCGTGCAACTGGGCATGACCCTTATCGATACAGCTGAAATGTATGGGGACGGGAAGTCGGAGCACTTGGTGGGTGAAGCGATCAAAGGCATCCGCGACCAGGTTTACCTTGTTTCCAAAGTGTATCCCCATCGGGCGAGCCGGAATGAAATTTTGGCAGCCTGTGCCGAAAGTTTGCGCAGATTGGATACGGACCACTTGGATCTTTATTTGCTGCATTGGCGCGGAAGTGTACCTTTGTCGCAAACGATAGCCGGAATGGAACAGCTGAAGGCGGAAGGGAAAATCGGCAGATGGGGCGTTTCCAATTTCGATATCCATGATATGCAGAACCTCTTGTCGATGGAGCACGGGAACCAATGCCAAGTCAATCAGGTTTTGTATCATTTGGGCTCCCGCGGAATAGAGTACGATTTGCTGAAATGGCAACGGGAGCACAACATTCCGATCATGGCCTACTCGCCATTAGCCCAGGGAGGCAGGTTGCGCGAGCAACTGCTGGAGAGCGAGGAAGTGCAGAGCATCGCCAAAAAACACGGTGTCGAAGCGATCCAAATCATTCTGGCGTGGTGCATCATCCATCCGGACATTGCAGCGATACCGCGCTCATCAAATCCCGACCACACGTATCTCAATGCCCAGGCTTCCAAAATCCGTCTGGATGATGAAGATCTGAAACTGCTGGACAAAAGGTTCCCGGCACCCGCCCGCAAAACGGCGCTGGATATCCTTTGAGGATGAAACAAACTGTTTCATTTCTGAAACGAAAATCATTAGGGGGAACCTGCAATCAAAATGTAAGGGGATTCTCCGGATGCACCGGGGTTGTGCTAAAATGAAATCATGAAAGCGAAAAGCCCTTTCACGGACGGCTGGAATGAAAGCCTTTCCTGACCGGGTGTTGGGGGACATTAGCCGTTTTTGCTAGGGAATGCATTGTCACGACAGAATTTTTGAGCCGGCCGAGCCGGAAAGCAAAAAAGTAACCAAAAATAGGAGGAAGCATGCATGTCGAAAGAAGCTTTGAAGATTGTAACGATTGGTGGAGGTTCCAGTTATACACCGGAATTGATTGAAGGATACATCTTAAGAAAAGATGAATTGCCTATCAAAGAAATTTGGTTGGTGGATATCGAAGCAGGTAAAGAAAAACTGGAAATCGTCGGCGCAATGGCGAAACGCCAAGTCGAGGCGGCTGGATTGGACTGGGAAGTCCACTTAACATTGGATCGTTTCAATGCTTTGAAAGATGCGGATTTCGTAACGACGCAATTCCGTGTAGGTTTACTGAATGCTCGTATCAAAGATGAGCGCATTCCATTGTCCCATGGTGTTTTGGGTCAAGAAACCAATGGTGCAGGCGGAATGTTCAAAGCTTTCCGTACGATTCCGATCATCGGTCAAATCATTGCGGATATGAGAGTGCAATGTCCGGATGCATGGTTGATCAACTTTACGAACCCTGCAGGTATGGTGACTGAAGCAGCCATCAAACATTTCGGTTGGAAGAAAACAATCGGCCTATGCAATGTTCCGATCGGACACCGCAAAGTCGCAGCAGAAAAATTAGCGATTCCTGAAGAGGAATTATTATTCAAATTTGCTGGAATCAACCATTTCCACTGGCACCGTGTCTGGGATGACAAGGGCGCTGAACGCACAGATGAAGTGATCGATATGGTTTACGGACCACAAAAAACAGAAGATGAAAACCATCTGAAAAATATCCACAGTGCGCAATTCCACTACGAGCAATTGAAGGACTTAGGATTGCTTCCATGCGGATACCACCGTTATTACTATATCGAAGATGAAATGTTGAAGCATTCCATCGAAGAGTTCGAAAAAGGCGAAACGCGTGCACAAGTCGTCAAGGCAACAGAAACGCGCTTGTTCGAACTTTACAAAGATCCTGCTTTGAACTACAAACCGGAAGAATTATCGCAACGCGGCGGTACGCACTACAGCGATGCAGCCTGCGAAGTGATCGCGTCGATCCAAAACGACAAACGCACGGACATGGTCGTATCAACAGCGAACAACGGTACGATCCAAGATATGCCTTATGATTGCGTCGTAGAAGTTTCCGCTTTGATCACAGCTCATGGCGCAGAACCATACAACTGGGGTGAAATGCCTTCCGCGGCCCGTGGCTTATTGCAAGGCATGAAAGCGATGGAAGAAACGGTCATCCGCGCAGCCATCACAGGCAGCTACGGCGCGGCATTGCAAGCATTCACAATCAACCCGCTAGTACCAGGCGGTACAACGGCTAAGACTTTGTTGGATGAATTATTGTATGCACACAAAGAGCACTTGCCACAATTCGCAGAGAAAATCGCTGAAATCGAAGCAAACCAACCGGAAACAGTTGCTTACGTCGATGAATTGATGAAATCAAACTAAGAACAGATAGCACAAAAAGAGTGGCTGCCCTTTCGGGCAATGTCATTAACTTAAGGGTATTGACAAAAAAAGACAGTGGAAATGGGAGAGAAATTCTCACGTTTCCACTGTCTCTTTTTTTTCTAACAATCGAAAGCACGACGAAGCGAGGCAACTCCATGAAAAAAGTTGCCCTAACACCTTCATTCCCGAATTACTATAACGTGGTTCAACAGGTAAACATCTATTTATCAAGCTTTAAATGATCCCCTTTACAATTTTATAGGGAATCCAAGTTAATATGTGTAACGATAAGATCGTCTAGATTTGTTCACCGGAGTCTTCCTTTTGGCCGCCCGATTTGGGCGGACGGGGACAAGGTGATTGGTAAGCAACGCACTCATTTGTTCGAAACTTTCTCTCCGTTGTTCGCGTGTTTCACTCATGAACGATCGTATGAAATAGGTTTTCACGATTCCGATAGCGATGCTGAGATTTTGCTTCATTTCATATTTATAACGCTCTTGGGGGATGGCTCTTGTTTCGCTCACTTCGATTAGATGAAGCATCGTCAGGTTGTACAACCAGACACTACAATAAATGTCCTGAAGAATCAACCGTTCCCGAATGCCACTGAACTCTTCTAACTTCATCCGGTTTTTCAGGACGTTGTAGGCAGTTTCGATTTCCCATCTCAATCGGTACACTTCATTCAAGTCGTCGGATGAAAATTCTGCAGGTGTTAGATTCGTCAAAAGGACTTCGTCCTCTATCTTATCGCTGTCCTTCTTGTGAAGTGGAATTTTTATAAACCTCAAGGGATAAACTGTACTCATCAAGGTTGCTCGGAAAATCCGATCATTCCTGTAGTCATTTGTCTGATATCTGTCAAAGGTGACATCAAAAGTTTGATCTTGCCCGACAGACAGTTGGCTGGAATAACGCTTTAAGTTCTGGTGATCCATCCGCATCACGAATTTTTGCCCGTCCTGGATTAGTTGGTGAACCAGACGCATCGAGAAATAGCCGCGATCAAACACGGTAATCGTCGGTTGCCGAAGCGTTTCTTTCAATACGTGAAGATGTTGCGAAGCCGAGTCGCGTTCGCTGCTCTTGTACGGACCGACAAACGTGTCAATCACCAATTTGTTGATACAATCATAAAGGAGGGAGACGGAGGCCATCACCGGAGTGGCAGATGCCTTGGGATTAGGAACCACACCGTATTTCTTGGCGTTTTCCTCCGTGGAGGGCAGGATGATGTCAGAACCGTCTATCGCAGTCACAATGTATCCGTTCAGCTTGACCAATTGGTCATCGTTCTCTTCATAAATCATGGACATGTAGTCAGTCATCATCAACCGGATGGCTTTGGGATTATAGTTCATTCGGGCCTTATAAAAAGCGACGGTTGAAATGTCGAGAGGCTTCCCCTGATCCTCGTAGAAATTTAAGAGTTCGCAAAATTGGGAGTTCCCCTTTTGCGCAAACATTTGAAGCATCAATGCGATAGGGGTAGTTTTCCTTTTTCGGGTAAAAGCATGTGGGTTCCCTTCGCGGATATCTTCCAGATAGATAATTTGGGCCTCCTCAATATATTCCTGAAATGACATCAGTTGGACCGTCATTTTTGAACCCTCCTTTTAATGTGTTGACCATCCTACATTAAGTATAACGGGAAACCCGAAGGGTAGGAAAAGATTCCACCTCTCATCAAAAAAAAGCGAGGATGCATTTTGCATTCTCGTTTTTTTTAAAGTTGTCAAGTTGCTTAAGTTAATGATATTGCCCTTTCGGGCAGCCACTCTTTTTGTGTTTGCGACCTCCGGAGAACGGAGGCTTCGCCGGAGTTCGCCCGACATTCTGGTTGCGTTCTCCGACAAGGAAGGCTTCACCGGAGCTGAGGCGGATCATTGCCGGTGTCCTCCGGGGACAGCGGCCCGGCCTGAGGTACACCGGAATTTCGACGCTGTTCTCCGGCCAGCGGGATCATCACACTCTTATTAAACGTGTTCTGATTCGCAGGGGATTCCGCCTAAGTTGACTAACACACACGGACAAAAAACGTCCGCTTAGTGTTAGTCCTCTTAGTGCTCATCCCCTCCCGCGAATCATCACACTCTGTTTTAGTCCTCAAGTACCATGATACCGATGCCCAGCAGACCAGGTCCGGTGTGGACACCCAATACCGGCGAGATTTGGCCTTCGGCGTATATTTTAGCTCCGGCTACCAGATCTTTCAGTTGTTCTTTCATAACGAGCATCTCATCGTAGGCATCACCATGGCAGATGGACAAGTAATAATTTTTGTGCTGACCCAGTTTTTCGCGGGTCATATCGATCAATTTCTGGATGCTCTGTTTGCGGCCACGCACTTTTGCGACCGTGTCGTAGATGCCTTCTTCGTTGCAGGAGATGATCGGTTTGATGTTCAAGGCGCTTCCGAGGATCCCGGAGACTTTACCGATGCGGCCGCCTTTCATCAGATACTCCAAGGTGCCGACCCCGAAAAGGATGGTGGACTTTTTCACGGCTGCTTGTGTTTTCGAAACGACTTCATCAAAGGGAAGTCCCGCTTCGATCTGCTCGGCAGCGAAAAGTGCCACAAATCCGGATGCGATGGCGATATTCAGCGTATCGATGACAACGATCTGCATATCCTCGATATCGTCCGCCAACAATTTGATGGCTTGGCAGGTGCCGCTCAACCCGCTGGAAATGGCGGATACGATCACTTGATCAAAGCCGTCCGCTTTGATTTTGGCGAAAGTTTCGACAATCGTTTCCGGCAACGGCAGGCTTGTCTTCGGTATCTCTTCCTGGAATCTTTCGTAGACTTGCTCCGGCGTGATGTCGACCCGGTCGCGATAGCTCGCGTCTTTATAATTGATCATCAACGGCAAGATGTAGATGTGGTATTTTTCGAGCAGCTCCTGCGGAATATCATTGCAGGAATCGGCCAAGACGGCGATGGAATTAGGTTTCATCATTAGTATTCTCCCCTTTATTGGATGCGTGACTGACGCCATCGACCAATATGATTTTTTGTGTCAACAATTTCGAAGCAAGCGACAGCGTGATCATTTTCAAAGCGATGTTTTCGCTGTGGATGTCCTCCAAGGTATAAGTGAAATGCTCTTTCTTGTCGAGATCACGGAAGAGCATCCGGAAAGCATACTCCAATTCTTGGCAGAAGGTGTCGTACGCAATCTGGAATCCGCGGATGGATACTTGCAGTTCCAGGCCTTTTTTCACCTCTGACAACGGCAATACCTGTTTGAGCAAGGTGATGACGATCAGTTGGGCGATGTGGGTTTTGAAATATTTCTTTTTCTCTGGTTTATCGATCAGCTGCAGTTTTACGTAATTATTGATCATAGTCGGTGTGATGATGCGCTCTTCTTGGGTGGCGTTCAGGAAACTCAATTGCTTTTCGATGATGGCGATCACTTGATCGCTGTAGAGGCCAAAATCAGGCAGCTCGTCAAATCGGATGAACGTCAAGTCGAGCAGCTGTTGCTGGTATTCTTCCAATTCTGGTTTAAGCTTCACGGGAAAACCTGCTTTCTGAACTAAAAAAAATTTAATCTAGTTTTCGATACTAGATGTAATACTTTTGGTTACTAGATAAATGTACCAGTATTCGACAGGAAATTCAATTCCGAAGGCTCGGCGCTGACAGGATAAGACTATTAAAAAAAGAAGCCATTTTCAGGCTTCTTTCCAGTCATCATATTCCGTTTCTGTTGCCGTGCCGAAATAACGGGCGACTTCATGGGAGGCGTGGGCATCGGAACCCTTCTCGTAGGTGAGGCCGATTTTTATGGCGTAAGCCATCATTTCCGGATCCGGGTAAGTTTTGCCGTAGTCCGGTTTGTCGATTCCGGCAAAATTGTAATCAAGGGTGTACCCGCTCTCCTTCACCTTATCCAACAGTAGCTTCCAGTCGATCGGGTCGCTGACGCTGTAGGCCTTTTGGAACTTATGGATCAGATTGATGTGGCCGATTTTTTTCGGGGTCAGTTCTCCATACGGAAGCGCCAAAGCTTTTTTGACTGCCGCTTCGTAAAGGCTGTAGAGGGTTTCGTAGCCGATTTCCGTGCCTTTTTGCGTGAAGGATTCGCGATCCAAGTCGATGCAGAAGTATTCTTCCGGCGCGAGCTGCACGAAATGCACGCTCAGAATCGAGTGGGGGACGGTCTCTGGGTATTTTTCCAGGAAGGCACGCGTTTCTTTTTCTTTTCCTTCCAGATAATCAAATTCAAAACCGGCGTGGATTTCGATACTGCCTTGATACTTCTTGGCAAGTAAGCGGACTTCGGAAAGGTAGGCATCGACATCTTCAGGACGCATCGAACTATCCTTGTCCGGAAGCGGATCTTCCATCGGTAAAGGGGCGTGTTCCGTGAATGTGAGGGACTCGAGGCCGGCCTCGATGGCAACCTTCACATAATTTTCCATAGCATCGGATGAACCGTGCAGGCAATAGGGGGTATGGACGTGTCTGTCGCTTAGCATCTTCTATCTTCCTTCCTTCGTAAAGTGTCATCATTTTAGGATACAATGTAGCACCTTTCTATGGTATGATAACACCAACGTCTAATGGTATTCTAACGATATTCTAAGGATAACAGATGGGCTATCAAAAAGAAATGGGAGTGAGACAGTTTGGACGAAATGATGACGAATGAATCGTTGCTAGCGAAGAAACAAAGAGAGATGGGGTTTCTCCATCATTTCCACCACTTAGGGTACGATCTGATCGACCTGGGAGTCGTAGAGAAATTTGAGTGGACACAACTGTCTCATGATGACTTGCACCTGATGCTGAACCGGCATAAATGGCAAAGCGGCGATAAACTTTTCGCCCTGCGCAGTGACTGGACGAATGCCATCGTGAGATACCGCAAGCAGTACCATTTACGCGCCGATAAAATAGCCTATTCCGGCCCGGTCTATTCGCTGCTTAAAGAGCGTCACCAATTGGGTGTGGAAACATTTACCGACTCGATTCCGAAACAAATCGAGGTTCTGGGCGATATGATCACATTCATGGAGAAGGAATTGGACCTTTCCTTATCGGTTGCGGTAGTCAGCCATAACAAATTACTGAAAAAAATTCTGAGCCCTAGGGAGTTGGAAGATCCTTCCGTCCGCAAGTTCATCTGCGAAAGAAACCAGGATGCCTTGAAGCATCGTTTGGGTGCGGACCATCCGCTGATCGGTTTGATGGACCAAGCACCTACCGAACAGGCCGGCTATCTGAAAGAACACTATCCTGAACTGACAGGACATTTGAATGAACTGGCGGAATGGGAATCGACTCTGAAAAGCAAGAACGTGGATTACGTCTACGCGGATATGCTGGCGTTGCCGAACCAATCTTATTACAAAGGGATTTTTATCCAACTGTACGGAGAAAACCAAACGGAACCCGTAGCATCGGGCGGTCAATACACAAGCTCTTCCAAAGCATTCGGAATGGCCATCAACAATTAACGGAGGGAAAAAATGATTACTATCGCGCTATCAAAAGGCAGACAGCTTAAGGATTTTATCCAATACTTGGACGAAATCAACCTGACGGAATGGTCGACAGCATTGAAGTCCGTTTCTCGGGAATTGGTCATTCAGACAAAGGACACCCGCTTCATTTTGGTTAAAGGGGAAGATGTGCCCGTATATGTGGAGGAAGGGATCGCGGATCTGGGCATCACCGGAAGCGATATTCTGATCGAGCAGAACTGCAACATCAACAATCTGATGGATCTGCCTTTCGGCTATTGCCATTTCGCCATCGCCAGCAAAGAGAAGAAGGACGTTTATCCAGTGGTTGCGACGAAGTACGTGAACTTCACCAGACAATATTTTGATTCCATCAAGCAACCCGTGAAGATCATCAAGCTGAATGGGTCCGTAGAATTGGCCGCTACCATCGATATGGCGGATGCCATCATGGATATCGTCCAATCAGGCAAAACGCTGCATGATAATGGTTTAAGCGAGCAAGTCCGCCTTGATGAAATCAATGCACGCCTGATTTCGAACAAGCACGCTTATTTCTCCAAATATGATGAAATCCAGACTATAATCAATCAATTGAAGGTGACGAATAATGTACACAACTAAAACGTTCAAGGAAGCTTACAAAACCAAAAACACAATCGACTTTTCGAAGACGCAAGCCGTGATGGAAATCATTCAGACGGTCCAGGAAAAAGGCGACGCTGCGCTGTTCGAATACGCAAAACGCTTCGATGGGGCGGACATCACGGAATTGGAAGTGCCGCAGAGCGTCATCAAGGAAGCCTATGACAGCTTGGATGCGGACTTGCGCGCTGCCTTGGAGGAAGCCCGCGACAACATCACGGTCTACCAAGAAAGCATCAAATGGCAACAGTCTCCGGCAGGGGAACTGTACCAGAAAATCCATCCATTGAACAAAGTCGGCATCTATGTGCCGGGCGGCAAAGCAAGTTATCCTTCCACAGTGCTCATGACTGCCGTATTGGCTAATGTAGCGGGCGTAAAGGAAACGATCGTCGTGACCCCTCCGCAAAAGACCGCCATCAACCAAGCAACTTTGGCCGCTTGCTATATCTGCGGCGTGACCCACGTTTATCAAGTGGGCGGAGCCCAAGCAGTTGCTGCCCTGGCTTACGGGACGGAAACCATTCCGCGCGTCGACAAAATCGTCGGACCCGGGAACCAATACGTCGCCTTGGCCAAAAAATTGGTGTACGGAGATGTCGGCATCGATTCGATCGCCGGACCATCCGAAATCGTCGTAGTCGTTGACGAAACGGCGAACAACGAATGGGTTGCCATCGACCTGTTGGCGCAAGCCGAGCATGATGAATTGGCCCGCACTTTCCTTGTCTGCGACAACGAAGAGAAATTGGCCGCCATCGAAGCCGAGCTGCTTGTCCAGAAAGCGAAACAAAGCCGCATCGAGGTCATCGAGGAGAGTTTGAAGCACAACCACTTCCCGATCTTGACGAGCGGTAAAGAAGAGAACATCGAAGTCGTGAACCTGATTGCGGGAGAGCACGTCTCGATCCAGACAAAAGACGCAGAAGACTACATAGATGCCATCGAAACAGCCGGAGCGATCTTCATCGGCGAATATTCGCCTGAAGCGATCGGAGATTATGTTGCCGGACCAAGCCATGTGCTGCCGACCGGAGGCAATGCCCGCTTTGCGAACGGTTTGTCCGTAAACGACTTCCTGCGCCCGAACTCTGTCCTGAACCTGAAGAAAGAAACGTTCCGCAAAATGGCCCCGGCCGGGATGCTGATTGCGACCGAAGAGTCGCTGCAGGCCCACCACGATTCCTTGGCTGTCAGAATGGGGGACGACAAATGATCCGCATCAACAAAAATGAAAGTCCCATCCGTGCACTGACAAATGAAGAAATTGCCGAAATAGCTGTAGCGACGCGCTTCCAGGAGTATACGGACGATGCCATCGACCGCCTGACGGAAGCGTACGCCGCTTTCCACGGCGAGGATCCCGCCCTGATCGCTTTTGCCAACGGATCGGATGAATGGATCCAGAAGTGTACGATCCTTTTGGGGGATGGTCCGATACTGATGCTGGAACCGGATTTTGTGATGTACGAAGAGTACGCCGCGCAATTCCAACGCGAAATCATCAAAGTGCCATGCAGAGCGGATTATTCGTTTGACTATGACGAGGTGTATGCCGTCATCGAGAAGGAAAAACCTTCCTATTTCATCGTTTCGCAACCGAACAACCCGCTGGGCGGGCTGCACCCTGCCGCTTTCATCGAAAAGACAGCGGATCTGCTGGCTGCATATGGCGGCTATCTGATTTTGGACGAGGCTTATATGGATTTCGTGGACAATCCGCCGGCACGGCCGGTCGGGGATCATGTCATCCTTTTGCGTACCTTGTCAAAAATCTACGGATTGGCTGGTCTGCGCATCGGCATCGCCAGTTCGACGGAGAAGACGATGCAGTTGTTGAACTCCATCGCGCATCCTTATCCGCTCAATACCTTATCTTTGAGCATAGCGGCTTTCCTGCTGGAGCATCCGGAAAGGCTGAGGGCCTTCATGGCTGATCAGCGCCGGCTTTCCGCCAAATTGAAGAAAATTTTCAATGAAGGCGTAGGGGATATTCTTTCCGTGCTGCCGAGCGAAACAAATTTCGTCTTCACTTACGGTGAATTGGCGCCCGCGTTGGGCCAATGGATCATCGACCACGGCTATCAGCCGCGCACCTATGAAAAATCAGGCATCGCGTGCATCGAAACGGCTGTCCGTTACTCGATCGCCACGGATGAACAGTTGGATGCCTTAGCCGAAATCATCAGAGAATGGAGAGAACAGCTGTGAGCGTATCAAAAGAGCGCATTACCAAAGAAACGAAAATCGCCATCACCTTGAAACGAGGGTTGGAACCTTCCGTCATCAACACAGGTGTGGGCTTCTTGAATCATATGTTGGATCTGTTCGCTTTCCATGGCCACTTCGTTTTGGATGTGCAGGTGGACGGCGACACGGATGTGGACGATCACCATACAAGCGAGGATGTCGGTATCGTCTTGGGGCAGCTTTTGGCTGAACTGGGTCAGGACAAAGGCGCCATCAACCGCTACGGGAGTGCCTATGTGCCTATGGATGAAACCTTGGCCCGTTCCGTCATCGACATCAGCGGCCGCCCTTATCTGAGCTTCAATGCCGCGTTTTCGAAAGAAAAAGTGGGCAGTTTCGATGTGGAACTGGTTGAAGAATTTTTCCATGGATTGGTCATCAATGCCCGTTATACGGCGCATATCGATTTGATTCGCGGCGGCAACACGCACCATGAAATCGAAGCCGTCTTCAAAGCTTTTGCGCAAAGCCTGCGCATCGCGATGGCCGATTCAGATGTGCAGCGCTTGCCTTCCTCAAAAGGAGTGATTGAATGATAGCAATCGTTGATTATGGTTTGGGAAACATCGCGAACCTGACGAACGCCATCCGTTATCTGGGCTATGAAACGGTCCTGACGCATGATGAAACAGAATTGCGCAAGGCGGATGTCATCGTTTTGCCGGGAGTGGGACATTTCAAGGATGCCATCGAGCGGATCGATGCGATCGGTTTGCGGGAACTCCTGACTGAGTTGGAGCAGACGAAGCCGTTCATCGGTATCTGTCTCGGGATGCAACTCCTGTTCCAACACAGCGAAGAAGGCGATGTGGATGGATTGGGCTTTTTGCCGGGCGAAGTGAAATACATCGTCAGCGACCTGCCGGTTCCACATTTGGGCTGGAACAATCTGCATTCAAGCCAACCAGGTTTGGATCGGGATGTCTATTTCATCCATTCCTATAAGGTAGTGACCGACGAAAATGTTGTGGCAACGGCGGACTATGGTCAGGAAATCGTGGCGATCGTCCAGAAGGACAATGTCATCGGAATCCAGTTCCACCCGGAAAAAAGCGGGGATTACGGTCTGGAAATTTTGAACCAAGCTTTGCAAGGGGGATGGAAATAAATGATAGAGATTTGGCCGGCGATCGACTTGATCGACAACAAGAGTGTCCGTCTGACCGAAGGGGACTACGGCACGAAAGAAGAAATGCAGCGCACACCTCAGGAAGCCATCGCTTTTTATGCGCAATATGAGCAAGTGAAACGCATCCACATCGTGGATTTGATGGGCGCCTTGAACCAAAAACCGGAAGAGACACCGTTCATCGAGCAACTTTTGCAACAGAGCGCATTGCCTGTCGAAATCGGCGGGGGCATCCGTTCCGAAGAAACCATCAAGCACTATTTCGAAAAAGGCGCCAGCTATGTGATCGTCGGGACGAAAGGGCTGCAGGATCTGCCATGGTTGGCTGAGATGACGGCGAAATATCCCGGCAAGATCTACTTGGGTCTGGATGCAAAAGGTGAACTGGTTGCTGTGAACGGCTGGACCGAAACGGGCCGCCAGACCATCTATGATGTCGTGGAAGCGACGAATCCGATGGCTTTGGGCGGCATCATCTATACGGATATCTCGAAAGACGGCAAGATGGCCGGACCGAACTTTGAGTTGACGGGCAAGCTTGTCGAACTCTCGACCCATCCCATAACTGCATCTGGCGGCGTCCGCAACATCGAAGACATCAAAAAATTGGCAGCTTTGGGTGTGGCGGCAGCGATCGTCGGCAAAGCGGCCAATACGGATGCCTTCTGGGAGGGCTTGGCATGATAAAGAAACGGATCATACCCTGCCTGGATGTGAAGGACGGCACCGTTGTAAAAGGGATCCAATTCAAGGGATTGCGTGAAATCGGCGATCCGGTCGAACTGGCGAAGCGCTACAATGCTTTGGGTGCGGATGAACTTGTCTTTCTGGACATTTCGGCAACCGAAACCGGGCACAATCTGATGATCGATGTCATCCGCAAAACGGCGCAACAGCTGTTCATCCCGATGACGATCGGCGGCGGCATCAAGTCGACGGATGACATTTCCCGTCTGCTCAATGCCGGAGCGGATAAAGTCAGCCTGAATTCATCAGCATTGGCGAATCCGCAGCTGATCAAGGAAGCAAGCGACAAGTTCGGCAGCCAATGCATCTGCATCGCTGTCGATGCGAAATGGGAAGCCGATAAAGAGGAATGGTATTGCTATACCCACGGCGGCAAAAAACGGACCGACATCAAGACGTTGGACTGGGTGCAGCAAGTGGAAGCGCTGGGGGCCGGCGAATTGCTGGTCACCAGCATGGATTATGATGGCATGAAGCAAGGCTTCGATCACCGTTTGCTGAACAAAATCCAAGCCTTGGTATCGATCCCTGTCATCGCTTCCGGAGGCGGCGGCAATGCCCAGCATTTCGCCGCCTTGTTCAAGGAAACAGATGTATCGGCAGGATTGGCAGCTTCAATCTTCCATGATGAAGAAGTGTCAATCGCCGAAGTGAAAGAATGCTGCACGGAGAATGGAGTGGATATGCGCAATGTCTAAATACGATGCACTAGTGCCTGATTTTTCGAAAGGGTTATTGACTGTCGTTCTTCAGCACTTTACGAACAAAAATGTTTTGATGGTCGGCTTCATGAATGAAGAGGCCTTCGAATTGACGAAACGGGACGAGGTTGTCTGGTTCTTTTCCAGAAGCAAGAACCGGCTCTGGAAAAAAGGCGAGTCCAGCGAGCATTACCAGTTCGTGAAGGACATGTATCTGGACTGCGATCAGGATGCGTTGCTCATCATGATTGATCCGGCTGGCCCGACTTGCCACCGTAACACGGAAAGCTGTTTCGATGTGCCGGTTGCCTTTGGTTTGGATGACTTGGAAGAGACGATCCGCCAGCGCGCTGTCGGACATGATGAAAAGTCCTACACGAACTACTTGCTGGACAAGGGAACAGATAAAATTGCCAAGAAATTCGGCGAAGAGGCTTTTGAAGTCGTCATCGGCGCAAAAAATCACGACAAAGAAGAAGTCGCCAACGAAACGGCAGACCTGCTTTATCACCTCGGCGTACTCCTGTACGACCAAGGCGTCGACGTAGCCGATGTGACCAAAGTCCTCATCGAACGCCACCAAAAGAAAAACAACTTCAAAGGCGAACGAAAAGATGTAGAAGAATACTAGGATACGATGAATCCCGTTTAGAAATCGAGCACTAAGAGGACAAACGCAAAGCGGACGTTTTTTGTCCGCGTGTGGTTGTCAACTTAGGCGGAGAGTTCTGGGATTCAGAGTTCAACTACTAAAGTGTGTGATGAATCCTAAGCTCAGAGTTTGAGCACTAACGAGGTTCAGGACCAAACAGCCCGTTTTTGGCTGAGTGGGCGTGAACAGCGTTAGGCGGAGAACTCTAGGATTCAGAACCGTTCTAGGATACGATGAATCCCGTCCTTGATTTATCCGGTAACCGGAGCTATCCCTTGACAGAAGGGGCAGTTTCGGTTATTTTTTGTCTTGAAGAGAGAATGTTTCCATATTAAACAAAAATGGGGCGATGACGATGAACGTGTTGGCTGTGGAACTGTCTATGCGGCTTTTTGATTCCAATTCTCTGAAGGACAAGCGCAGCGTTGTGAAAAGCATCCTTGCCAAGATGCATCAACGGTACAATGTCAGCATTGCGGAAGTATCGGCACAGGATATGTTGAACCAGGCCGTCATCGGATTGGCGGTTGTCAACAGCTCCCGGGTCCTATGCCAACAAATCGTGGATAAAATCATTGAGGAAATTGAATCGAACTATCCGGTGGAAATCTACCAAATCAACGAAATCGAATAAAAAAACCAACGCACTTCCAGCCATCCGGCAATTAGCCGAGTGGGTGAAGGTGCGTTGATCTATTATTTGAAGACTTTCAGGAGCTCGTAGCGGAAAGAAATATACGTGTAATTTTGGCGGTTGTACATCTCGCGCGCCGTATCGGATGCATCAGCCACCAAAAGGACGGTCTTCCCGTCGGCATGCTCCATGACGAACTGTTGCAGCGCCGTTCCGATCCCTTTCCCCCGGGAATCTGCGGCAACGTGAAAATTATCGATTTCAATGCTGTCCTCTTTCAGATAAAGGTCGATGGAACCGACCGCTTCATCGGAGCACATGGCCACGATGGGGCGGAAGGCCGGATTGTCGAATTTAGCTTGGGTGTAGGGTTGCTTCTGTTTCGCGAATTCCTCGCCGACTTCCTTGTCTGCCCGTGCGGACAAATCCAGATAGGCACTGCGGTTATCGGCGTTCACCCATTCCACTCTGACGTCGGAAGGCGTTTCATCAATCCGCGTCGGCACAAAAGTTCCGGGAGGGGCCGCGTAGAGCTCAAGGACATCCAGGCTGAAGTCGTTCGATCCCAGATAGGAAATGATCGGCTGCGGAATTTCGCAATCTTCGGGCCAAATGAATTTTATGAAATCCTGGCCATATTTTTGGTGCTCCGATTTCAAATAGGCTTCCGTCTCCACGAATTCAGCGAAGGTGGGGACGCGATGGAAAACCACATAATTCTCGACGTGCATAAAAAGAGCGTCTTCATTGAGATGGTGCGTGTACAGAGAGGTTTCTTTGACGATAGACTTGCTATGTTCGATATCCTTGAAAGAAAAGGTCATTTTTGGACTCCTTAAAAAGAAAAATTGATGCACGCTTCAAGATATGATAGCATAGGAAAGGAATTTGTTACAATAAGCCGAAACAGGATAAGCGGCGGAATTGCTGGAAACACATGCTAAAAGTAGCGGCGTGTGCTCCGCGTTCGGCCATTATCAAGTGTTTGCGCTTATGTTTTTTAGTAGATAGGAGATATAAATGAGAGATTATCAAAAATTGTACGAGAACATAAAGGCTTTTCATAAATTGAAACCTTGGGATAAAATGAAAGACACGGACGTCGTCGGAATCAAATATTCCGATCGCAAGGAACCGGTATTCTTTGCTTTGGATGGGCTGGATGAGGACAGCATCGGATTGAGCGTATTCAGGGATGTTTCGGAATACATCCTCTACTTGGATCTGTTGGAGTCTGAGTTCACGGAAGCGGATGGCATCGGGGAATACACAGAAAAACTGAAAAACATCAGACTTGAATTCGTCGACCGAAGCAAACTGGAAGAAATCGACTATAACCGCATCCGCACAACGGATGTCAAATTCCGCGGCAAGAAAGCTTGGCCGGAACTGCTGGATTTTACGCCAGGCTTTGTTCCTTGGTCGGCGACCGAAGAGGACATCACTCTTTTCGAACGGGTGCTGGAGAGCTTTTTGGAAATGTTCCCCATCTACAGCAAACTGGATTTTGACAAGTCTTTTGCTGCGGATGACGTTCCGACGCGTTACTATTACCAAGCCGGTACAAAGGACAGTGTTTGGAAATTGAAAGAAGAACATATCCTTGCGTTCCTGACTGGCGGCGAATTGACGAAAGGTCCATACGATCTGATGCTTTCCCAGTTCGAAATCCGTCGTCTGATGATGGAAAAGAAAAACTTCCTAAGAAACACCTTCGAAGTAGACTTGTTCTATTTACCGCAACCAATCACCTTCAAAGAAGGGGAACGGCCGCGTTTTGTGAAGATGATGGCCGTCGCAGATAAAAAATCAGGGGAAGTGCTGCTGGCGACTGTGCTGACTTCCGACAAATCACGCGATATCCAATTCGAACTGTACAAATACCTGTTTGAAGCGAAAGTCTTCCCTGCAAAAATCGAAATGCGCGGCGACAGCGTGTTGGAAACCTACGAAATGTTGGTTCCCTTGCTGGATGAGCTGGACATCGCACACAGTGAAAAGAGCAAATTACGCAAAATAGAGGCATTCCGCAAAAGCCTTGCGGATGATATCTTCTAAGAAATAGCCTGTTTTTCTGAAATAAGCATCACAAAAAAACAAAACAATTTTGCGTTCCGTAAAATTGTTTTGTTTTTTGTTTTTTTCAAAATAAATGGTAAAATGGTTAAGAAGAAAAGACAACGAACTAATGCACGCCTCAGAGCTTATTTTGTTCCGGATAAAGGGGTTTTTACGTGTTCAATCAAGAGAATGTGAAGTTACTGACGAATACAGAGTTAAAGGTATACGAGTACATCGTACAGCATACCCAAAAAGTCATCCGTATGAGCGTTCGCGAGATAGCTTCCGAGACCCATGTATCGCCGGCAACGGTTACGCGGACCATCAGCAAGCTGGGGTTCGAAAACATCTGGGAGTGCAAGCTGCACTTGAAGGAAATGGACAACCGCAAACACAATAAGAAGGTGTTTGAAACTTCCGAAATCGTCGAAGAGTTTTTCAGCCGTTCCATGCAGTCGGAATACGAAGAAAAAATACAATCCGCAGTCGAACTGATAGCCAATTCAGAAGTCGCACTTTTTTTCGGGATCGGCACATCAGGCCTGATTGCCGCTTATGCAGCCCGCCAGTTTTCAAATTTGGGCCAAAGCACCTTCCATATCCAGGATGCTTACTATCCCTTCCATTTGATCAGCAAGCAATATACGAACACAGTGGCGATTGTTTGTTCCGTGTCAGGAGAAACGGACATCACCTTAAGGAAGGTGGGCGACCTGAAGAGTCTGGGGAGCAAAGTCATCAGCATCACGAATTCCTCCACCAATTCATTGGCCAGACAGTCGGACATAAACTTTGCCTATCACCTGACTCCTGAATACGTCGACGATGAGGTGAACGTGACTTCCCAACTGCCGGTCGTATTTTTGATTGAAACACTGGCAAGACGCAATTATAACTACATGCAACAAATGCTTAACAATAAGCTTTAGCAGAGGGTTAAGCTGAAACAAAACGTTTCTTTTCTGAAACATCATTCCAAAAGCTGATTATTGTTCCTTTAATGCATGTAACTGTTTACATTCCGTTCACAAACTCTATAATAAGCTTATATTGAAAAACAGAAAGCGCATTCGCGATCTGAAAACGACTCTTTTTGAAAAGAAGAGAGTTCGCTTTTGAAAATCATGTAACCGCTTAAAGATAGTCGGATTCCTGAGTGGAAATCGATAGGGAAGGAATGAGAGTATGTATCATAAGAAATTGAAACCGTTTAAAGAAGATTTTTTATGGGGATCCGCAACCAGCGCATATCAAGTCGAAGGCGCTTGGAATGAAGACGGAAAAGGACCATCTGTTCAGGACGCGAAGGAAATCGTTCCCGATACTTCTGATTTTAAAGTAGCCACTGACCATTACCACCATATGCAGGAAGATATCGCATTGTTGGCTGAGATGGGTTTCAAAACCTATCGCTTCTCGATTTCATGGTCACGGGTCATTCCGGACGGTGACGGAGAAGTCAATCCGAAAGGTCTTCAGTTCTACAGCGATTTGATTGATGAATGTCTGAAATACGGCATAGAACCGTTAGTGACGGTCTACCACTTTGACTTACCGCAGGGACTTGCTGAAAAAGGTGGTTGGGAAAACCGTGCCACAATCGATGCTTTTGTCCGCTACTGCGATGTCCTCTTCGATAACTTAGGAGACCGCGTCAAATTATGGCTGACGATCAACGAACAGAACATGATGATTCTTCACGGCGCTGCAGTCGGTACAGGAGAAAGCACCTTGAAATCCTTGTACCAACAAAACCACCACATGCTTGTTGCGCAAGCGATGGTGATGAACAACTGCCACGAAAAATTACCGCATGTGAAAATCGGACCGGCACCGAACATTTCGGCCGTCTATCCGAAATCGAACAACCCAGCGGATGTCCAAGCAGCCGATCTGTATACCGCAATCCGTAACTGGCTATATCTTGATATCGCCGTGTATGGTGTATACAATCACCAAGTGTGGGCTTACCTGGAAGAAAATGAAGCCCTGCCTGATATGGAACCGGGTGATTTGGAGATACTGAAATCTGCGGAATGCGATTTCATCGCCTTCAACTACTACAACAGCTCGACTGTTCAAGCCTATCCGGCCGGAACGGAACGCGCAACAGGCAAAAAAGATCAGCAATTATCAGATAGCCAAGAAGGATTCTTCGCAGGATCCGACAATGAGCATCTTCCTTATACTGAATTCGGTTGGCAGATCGATCCCACTGGATTCCGCACGACGATTAACCAAATTTACTCTCGTTATCGTAAACCCCTGATCGTTACTGAAAACGGTTTAGGCGGTATTGATAAGCTGGAAGATGGGAAGGTCCATGATCACTATCGGATCGACTATCTCCGCAACCATATCGAACAGATGAACCTGGCTGTTACGGATGGAGCAGATGTGTTCGGCTATTGCACCTGGAGTGCGATCGACCTCATCAGCACCCACCAAGGGTTCCGCAAGCGTTATGGCTTTGTTTACGTCAACCGGGAAGACTTCGATCTGAAAGATCTGAAGAGATACCGGAAAGATAGTTTCTATTGGTACAAAGGAGTGATCGCGTCGAACGGGGAAAAACTGGAAGGTTAGAGGTAGAAAGCAAGAAGAGTTTTTCGCACCATCCGTTGTTGATAAAGAACAGCGGCAAATGAATGCGGAAGACGAAGGGCCATTGTTCTGAGACTGACTGGCAGAATCCGGACAAGCAATCATATCAATTTATTTTACTGTTTTTGAAGACGGTACGCTGTCTTCACAAGTGTTCTAACAGAGGAGGATTTTATTATGGATAAATTCTTAGATACATTACAAGAAAAATTAGGACCAATTGCTTATAAATTAAACGAAAACCGTTACCTTTCAGCAATCAAGAGTGGGTTCTTCGGAGCAATGTCCCTACTGATCATCGGATCGATTTTCCTATTATTCGCTAACTTACCAATTCCTGGTTACGCAGACATGATGGCAGGCGTCTTCGGCGCTAACTGGACAGAATTCTTCATGGTACCTTACAACATGACAATGAACATCATGACGTTGTTCGTTATGATCGGGATTTCCCAAGACTTGTCTAAACACTACGGCTTGGATGATCTGGCAGGAATCATCTACGGTATCGTAGGATTCCTAATCTTGACTCCAACATTATTGAGTGCTGAAAATGCATCAGGAATCCCAATGGGTAACTTGAGCGCAAGCGGATTGTTCCTTGGTATGATGAGTGCTGTATTCGCAGTCGAAATCATCCGTTGGGTATTGGCTCGCGGCTGGAAATTAAGCATGCCTGATTCCGTACCATCAAACGTTGCAAAATCATTTGACGCTTTGATCCCTGGATTGTTCGTTATCCTGATCTTCAACATCTTGCGTATGGTATTCGCTTTGACACCTTACGAAACAGCTCAATCATTCATCTTCGAAATCATCCAAGCACCACTGACTAGCTTAGGCGCAACATTGCCTGCAACTGTCTTGGTACTAATTTTGGAAACACTTTTGTTCTCATTCGGTCTTCACGGTCCAAACATCTTGGGTGCTGTAATGCAACCAATCTGGTTGACTCTGACTGCAGAAAATGCAGATGCTTACGCTGCAGGTTTGGAATTGCCGAACATCGTCAACTACCAATTCTATGCAAACTTCGTTAAAATCGGTGGTGCAGGTTCAACATTAGGTTTAGCATTGCTTTGCTTATTCGTAGCTAGATCGACTCAATTCAAAACACTCGGAAAATTAGCGATCGGACCTGGATTGTTCAACATCAACGAGCCATTGATCTTCGGTATGCCAATCGTATTGAACCCAATCTTGATGATTCCATTCATCTTGACTCCAGTAATCTTGGCTATCCTTACTTATGTCGTGATGAGCATCGGTTTGGTTCCTCTTGCAAACGGGGTAAACATTCCTTGGACAACTCCTCCAGTATTCTCTGGTTTCTTGATCAGCGGATGGAGAGGTGCTGTATGGCAAATCGTCGAAACAGTCATCAGTGCTGTAATCTTCTACCCATTCTTCAAAATCGAAGACAACAAAGCATACAATGTTGAAATCGGTGAACTTGAAGCTGATGCTTCAGGCAACGTAGTAGCATAATCATATAGCCTCACAATGAGCCCCTTTTATAGGGGCTCAAATATATATAAGGGTGGAGAAAATATTATGGCAGATAAAACAATCATGTTAGTATGTGCAGCTGGAATGAGCACCAGCTTACTTGTATCAAAAATGCAAAAAGCGGCGGTGGCACAAGGATTGGACGCTGATATTTTCGCAGTATCCGCTTCAGAAGCAGACGCACATTTGGCCAAGAAGAAAATCGACGTTCTGATGTTGGGACCTCAAGTCAAATACATGAAAAAACAATTCGAAGATAAAGTAGCCGGCACAGACACAAAAATGGATGTCATCAACATGCAGGACTATGGCATGATGAACGGCGAAAAAGTATTGAAAACAGCTCTTACATTAATGGGCGAATAAACAAATAACACTGAAGGAGTTACCAACATGGCAGAACCAAAAAATCTGGATGTCATCATGCAATTGATCATGCATGGGGGCGATGCAAAAGGAAATGCGATTGAAGCGATCGAAGCGGCAAAAGCAGGAGACTTTGCATTAGCAAGCGAAAAAATCGGCGAATCGGAAAAAGCATTGGTGGAAGCTCACCATGCGCAAACCGGTCTGTTGACACAAGAAGCATCAGGAGATGCAGTGGAATTGTCCTTATTGATGGTCCACGGACAAGATCACTTGATGACGTCCATCGCATTCAAAGACTTGGCGAAAGAAATCGTCGAAATCTATGAGAAAATCGCAAAATAGTCACTGATCACCAAACATAGATGGACCATAAATCGCTCATATGATTTATGGTCCATTTTGTGTTTTGAGAAGCAGAAACAAACTAAAGAGAAAGCGGGTCATGATATGCAACACAAAAAACTGAAGGATTTTCCTGAAGACTTCTTATGGGGCTCTGCCTCGGCCGCCTATCAAGTCGAAGGGGCTTGGGATGAAGATGGGAAAGGCGCATCTGTATGGGATACCTTTGTCAGGATTCCCGGCAAGACTTTTAAAGGCACGAACGGGGATGTAGCGGTTGACCACTACCACCGGTTCAAAGAGGATGTCGCGCTGATGGCTGAACAAGGGTTGAAGGCTTACCGTTTCTCGATTGCCTGGAGCCGCATTTTCCCGCACAACATGCGGGAAGTGAATGAAAAAGGCCTGCAATTTTATGAGGATCTGATTGATGAATTGTTGGCGAACCATATTGAACCGGTTGTCACGTTGTATCATTGGGATATCCCGCAATATCTGCAGGATGATTATCTGGGATGGGAATCCCGCCAGATAATTGAAGACTTCACCACTTACGCAGAAACCGTGTTCCGGAGATACGGCGACCGGGTCAACCATTGGGTAACCTTGAATGAACAAAATGTCTTCATTTCCCATGGCTACTTGATGGCGACCCACCCGCCGGCAGTGAAAGATCCGAAACGGATGTACCAAGCCAATCATCATGCGAATGTAGCGAATGCGTCAGCCATCAAAAAATACCGTTCGCTTGGATTGGAAGGGAAAATCGGTCCGAGTTTCGCTTATTCGCCAGGCTATCCTATTGATGCCCGACCTGAGAATATTTTGGCGGCGGAGAACTTCGATGAACTGAATGCTTATTTTTGGATGGATGTCTATGCCAAGGGGGAGTACCCTTCGGTCATCTGGAATTGGTTGGAAGAGAATGATTTGATGCCTGAAACGCTAGCGGAAGATTTTGAGGTATTGAAAGCTGGCAAGCCGGATTTCATGGGCGTGAATTATTATCAGACATCCACAGTTGCCGCGAATCCATTGGATGGCGTCGGCATCGGGACTCCGAACTATTCCGGCGAAAAGGGAAGTACCGAAAGAGGCGGGACTCCAGGCGTCTTCAAAGAAGTGTTGAATCCATTCGTCGAAAAAACCAATTGGGATTGGGATATCGATCCAGTTGGACTTAGGATTGCCTTGCGTCGGATAAACAGCCGCTACGGATTGCCGATATTGATAACCGAAAACGGATTGGGCGAATACGATAAGCTTGAAGACGGAGAAATCCATGACCAGTACCGGATTGACTATCTGAACGACCATGCCAAAGCGGTCCAGGAAGCCATTACCGACGGGGTCACAGTGCTTGGCTACTGCACTTGGAGCTATACCGATCTTTTGAGTTGGTTGAACGGGTATCAAAAGCGCTATGGATTTGTATATGTGGACCGCGATGAAGACAGTCCGAAACAATTGAAACGCTACAAAAAAGCCAGTTATTACTGGTATAAAGAGGTCATAGAACAAAACGGCAAGAACCTGAAGTAGGATCTTTCCTTCGCGGAAGCAAAAAGAAAGCGATTTGCTGAAAACGTTTGTAAATTTATGTAAGTGCTTGCGACAAACGCTATCATGTGTGTTATAATAATTGCATATTAAATTATATTTATGGATGGAGAGAATGAATATGGCAGATAAAACAATCATGTTAGTATGTGCAGCTGGAATGAGCACCAGCTTACTTGTATCAAAAATGCAAAAAGCGGCGGTGGCACAAGGATTGGACGCTGATATTTTCGCAGTATCCGCTTCAGAAGCAGATGCACACTTGGCTAAGAAAAAAATCGACGTTCTGATGTTGGGACCTCAAGTTAAATACATGAAAAAACAATTCGAAGATAAAGTAGCCGGCACGGATACAAAAATGGATGTCATCAACATGCAGGACTACGGCATGATGAACGGCGAAAAAGTATTGAAAACAGCTCTAACTTTGATGGGCGAATAATAAGAAGACTAAGGAGTTTATAACATGGCAGAACCAAAAAACCTGGATGTCATCATGCAATTGATCATGCATGGGGGCGATGCAAAAGGAAATGCGATTGAAGCGATCGAAGCGGCAAAAGCAGGAGACTTTGCATTAGCGAACGAAAAAATCGGCGAATCGGAAAAAGCATTGGTGGAAGCCCACCATGCACAGACCGGTCTGTTGACACAAGAAGCATCAGGCGATGCAGTGGAACTGTCGTTATTGATGGTGCACGGACAAGATCATTTGATGACTTCGATCGCATTCAAAGACTTGGCGAAAGAAATCGTCGAAATCTACGAGAAAATCAGTAAATAACAAATCAAATGCAAACGGATATTCGGCGGAAACCGGATATCCTTTTTTTTATTCGTGTTTATTTGCTTCGCACTCTAATGAAGGAATGCATAAATGAAATCATTTATTCGGCCGTCCGGACTTTTCTCTGCTACTAAGTGTTGACAACAGTAGGGGCCGGTGGTAGTATTTAGAAGTTGTCCACGGGAGCAAAGAAAACAATTGAAAAAAATTGTTGACATGCAATCGTGTGGGTGATAAGATATAAAAGTTGCTGCTTCGAGCAGTCGTCAGTAAATGTTTTTGAAAAATATTTCAAAAATCGCTTGACGGATAAACGAAGCCGTGCTAATATAGGTAAGCAATCACGTAACGCGTGATACACGATTGACCTTTGAAAACTGAATAAAGAATGAACGAACCAAATGTGCAAGGAGCTTAGACTTCGGTCGAAGCAAACGAAGACGATACTTTGTATCGCAAACATAAAGTCAGCAAGAAATTAAGAGCTATCAGCTTAACATGTAGGATTTCTGTACAAGAGTCCACATTTACATGAGAGTTTGATCCTGGCTCAGGACGAACGCTGGCGGCGTGCCTA
>NZ_JAQMHR010000012.1 GCF_028309625.1 Trichococcus sp. K1Tr
GCAACTTTCATATGATAACATCGTTTTATCTTGCTGTCAACAATGATTCTTATCTTGCCGCTGCCTTACAAAAGACAACTTCATAATACTATCATCATTTCAAACCTGTGTCAAACAGATTTCAGAACAAAACGCATCGGATTACCGAGGAACTAAACTTTACCACAAAAATGTAAGCCTTGTCAACAGCAGTGCATCAGTATTATTATGGATTTTCCATTTGTTATTTGAAAAACAAAATCCAGCGGACTACTTAACTCCGGTAAAGCTATCCTCGTCGGGAATTCCAATACAATCCACTCACACTCCTCCGGAAAGCCGCCACTCTTTAGTGCAATTTAAACTTTTTCGGCACAAAAAAAGCGGACAACGAATCGTCCGCTCCAAGCAATTTGTATCTTATAATCTGTCGTTTAATTCCTTAGCCAATTCTTCGAATCCTGGTTTGCCAAGTAGAGCAAACATGTTTTTCTTGTAAGCTTCAACACCTGGTTGGTCGAATGGATTCACGCCATTCAGGTAACCAGAGATACCTACTGCGATTTCGAAGAAGTATACAAGATAGCCTAATGAATAAGCATCCATCGCAGGCATAGTAACCAACAAGTTTGGTACGCCGCCGTCTGTATGAGCCAACAATGTTCCTTGGTAAGCTTTTGTATTAACGAAATCAACATCTTTGCCTTCAAGGTAGCCTAAACCGTCCAAGTCTTCTGCGCTTAAAGGAATTTGGATCGTTTTGCGTGGATTCGAAACTTTAACGACTGTCTCAAAGATATTTCTTTGTCCATCTTGGATGGATTGGCCGATTGAGTGCAAATCAGTCGAGAAGTTCGCGCTGGTTGGATAAATACCTTTTTGGTCTTTACCTTCGGATTCGCCGAACAGTTGTTTCCACCATTCTGACAGATATTGCATGCCTGGCTCATAGTTAGCCAAAATCTCAGTCACTTTGCCTTTACGGTAAAGGATGTTCCGGATAGCTGCGTATTGGTAGGCTACGTTAGTTGTCAAATCAGGATTCATGTATGCTTCACGGGCATCAGCAGCACCTTGCATCAACGCATCGATATCAGCTCCGCTGACAGCGATCGGAAGAAGGCCAACTGGTGTCAATACAGTGAAACGTCCACCAACATCATCAGGAATTACGAAAGTTTCGTATCCTTCCATGTCCGCTTCATGCTTCGCTGCGCCTCTTGCTTTGTCTGTGGTAGAGTAAATGCGTTTTACTGCTTCTTCTTTACCATATTTTTTGATCAACAATTCTTTGAAGACGCGGAAAGCAATCGCCGGTTCAGTTGTTGTACCTGATTTTGAAATCATGTTCACTGAGAAATCACGATCCCCGATCACTTCGATCAAGTCAGCTAAATAAGTTGAGCTGATGCTGTTTCCTGCAAAGAAAATTTGTGGTGTTTTGCGGTCTGCAGTTGTCTGAACATTGTAGAAAGTGTTGTTCAGGAAATCAATTGCAGCACGAGCTCCTAAATAAGAACCTCCGATACCGATAACAACCAAAACTTCTGAATCGGATTGGATTTTTTTCGCTGCCGCTTTGATGCGCGCGAATTCTTCTTTGTCATAATCTTTAGGAAGATCGATCCAGCCTGTGAAGTCGCTCCCTGGGCCTGTACCTTCACGAAGCGCTTTGTCAGCAGCTGTTACTTGGTACTGGATGTAGTCCAATTCGTGTTGCGCAAAAAATTCCAAAGCTTTAGAGTAATCAAATTGAATGTGTGACATTTAATATCCTCCTAATTTGTTTATATAAAATGATTACTGATATGAAATACGGCACCTTAATGGTAGATAGGTACGCTGTCCAATTCCAAGTCAGTAAGTATTTCCGAGATTTCCGAAGATTTTTTCCATGCGAACTTGCCTGGTTCGTTCAGTAAGCTGTCCAAATCGGAAGGTTTTTCTAATGAATCGAAAACAAATAGAGGCATGTTTTTGCCATTCCCTCTCATATTCGTCAAGTCAAGCAATCGCAATGACTCAGATTCAATGTCAACATGGGCCAGCAAGACTTCCATTATAGATCCTAAAGGGGATTTTCCGCTTTCGGATAAGTTTACACTAGGTAGGCTGTAGGATTCGTTTTCTGTATTTACCAGAAAGTAAGTCGCCCCCGCCTCATTAGTGACCATAATAGTCCCTGCCACTATGTTTTCTTTTATCATCATGAATGTCCCCTTTCACCGGAAGTCGTATAGACAGGATTATTCCCTGTCGATTTCCTGACTTTCTCGTCTTCTTTGGCCTCTTCGATCCAGGTAGGCATCATTTCTTTCAAGGTCTCAAAACCAATTTGCGGTAAGTATCTTCTTTTTCTTTTCTTTCTTTTTGCCGGGTAACACGGTGTCGCCAACTTTTCCATAGCTCTGAGAGACAGGCTTATTTTCCCTGTGTACTCATCGATATCTATGATTTTGGCTTCCACTTCATCATCAATTTGAATGAATTCGTCAAGGTTGGTCACATACCCATGCCTGCATTCGGATATATGGATCAGGCCTTGCGTATTCTTGTCTAATGAAATGAACACGCCATATGATTGGATACCTGTTACATTGCCTGCAATTATGTCTCCGATTTTATATTCCATTTTCATTCATAATTCCCCTCACAGTACCATATAATTATACCACGTGCCTAGATGAAAGGATAGAATTTCTGATGCAACTTTGATCAGAAGCAACTCTTAGGCGGCGTCATAGCGATTACTACCTTGAAAACACTCCAGTAGTGTTAGGAGTGGCAGAAACAAGATAATCTTATCCATGAAGAAAAAGGGGCATTTTTTGTGCCCCTTCTATACTATTATAAAATCGTGATGCTCTCGATGACAACGTCTTCGACAGGTTTGTCTTGAGCGCCTTTTTTCACGCCTTCGATAGCGTAGACTGTGTCCATGCCGGCTTCCACTTGTCCGAATACGGTATGTTTTTGATCCAACCAAGGTGTTCCGCCGTTTGCAGCGTAAGCATCGATGATTTCTTTAGGCCATCCGCCAGCTTCCAATTGAGCTAGCATTGTCATGGGCACTTCTTTAGCGGTAACGATGAAAAATTGGCTTCCGTTTGTGTTCGGGCCAGCATTCGCCATCGACAACGCACCATTCAGGTTGAAAAGACTCGTCGAGAATTCATCTTCAAAAGATTCGCCCCAAACACTTGAACCGCCCATACCAGTTCCTGTAGGATCGCCGCCTTGGATCATGAAGTCATTGATGACGCGGTGGAAAATGATGCCGTCATAATAGCCGCTTTCAGCTAGACCCAAGAAGTTTTCGACTGTTTTTGGCGCCAAATCAGGGAACAAACGGATTGTGATATCCCCTTTATTTGTTTTCATAATGACTTTCTTATCGTTATCTGTTGCTTGTAATTGTGGAAATAAACTCATTATTCATCCTCCTTTTTTTTACATTTTACCACAATATGCAAAAGATTAATCCCCCGATTATCCAAAAATGAAAATTCAGCCCGTTTTTTCTTTTTCATTAGGATGTAAGTATCGATTCATGTTATCATAAATGAAAAGCAGATATTTAAGTGAAGGATGAAAAATAATGATGATCTTCGAGAATTTCCCCTTAATTTGTTCCCTGGCAGCTATCATGTTCACCCAAGCTTTAAAATATCCGATTGCAATTTTTTCAAAGGACAAGAAAACTTCCTTGTCGATTGTTACGACTACTGGCGGAATGCCCAGTTCCCACTCGGCGGCCGTCAGTTCGTTGATAACGGCACTCATTCTGCAATACGGCATCGGATCCGGTTATGTAGCCATCGCTACGACTTTTGGCGTCATCGTCATGTTCGACTCGATGGGCGTCCGTCGTCAAAGCGGTGAGCAAGGCATCGTCCTCGTCGACGCCATCAAAGAACTGACCCGCTTGTCACTCAAGTTCCCGAAGAACGCTCAGGAACTGATTGCCGAAGAAGAGGACGAGAAGATTTACCCTGAAGAAATGGCCGTCAAAAAATACCTTGGGCACAAACCTTCGGAAGTTTTTGTCGGACTGTTGACGGGCATCTTTGTGACATTCATCGTCAGAATGTTCTATGAGCAAATCTGATACCTCTCCGGGCGATGCATTCGCCCGGAACAGAAACAACGGAGGAAGACAATTGAAAGATAAAGAAATATACGACATCACCATCATCGGCGGCGGTCCTGTCGGCATGTTCACGGCGTTCTATGCCGGCCTGCGGCAAGCCAAAGTCAAAATCATAGAAGCCTTACCCCAGCTCGGCGGCCAACCCGGCATGCTTTATGCTGAGAAAAATATATATGACATCGCAGGCTATCCTGCGATTTCCGGTGGCGATCTAGTGACCAACCTGAAAGAGCAGATGGACCGCTTCGACACGAAGTTGGTATTCGGAGAGGAAGCGTTTGAACTCGAAAAAAATGCGGACGGCATCTTCGAAATCCAAACGACCAAAAATCGCCACTATTCGAAAGCAGTGATCATCTCTGCAGGAAACGGAGCTTTCCGGCCAAGGAAACTGGAAATCGAACACGCAGATAAGTATGAAAATACCAATCTCCACTATTTCGTGAACAACATCGAGAGTTTCCGCGATAAAACGGTCGCCATCTGCGGCGGCGGCGACTCAGCAGTGGATTGGGCGCTGGCATTGGAACCGATCGCTAAAAAGGTCTATCTGATCCATCGTCGCCCGCAATTCCGCGCCCAAGAGCACAGCGTCCACTTGTTGCAAGAGTCGTCCGTTGAGATCATGACGCCTTTCGTTCCTGTCAGTGTCAACGGAAACGAGGAGTTCTTGACGAGCGTAACCCTTCAGGAAGCCCGCAAGGATAATACGTTGGAATTGGACATTGATGACTTTTTGATCAATTACGGCTTTTCGTCTTCCATCGGCGGCATGAAGAAATGGGGATTCGAGGTCCTAGGAAATGCCATCGTCGTGAACTCGAAGATGGAGACCACCATCCCTGGGGTCTACGCCATTGGAGACATCGGTACCTATTCCGGCAAAGTAAAACTCATCGCCACCGGATTCGGTGAAGCGCCAGTAGCCGTCAACAATGCGATGGCGTACATCAATCCCGACACCCGCGTGCAACCGATGCACAGTACCAGCTTATTTTAGATTTTATGGAGGACTGTCTCTTTCAGAGATGGTCCTTTTTTCGTTTATCCCTAAATTTTTGGGTTGGACCTCCCTCAAATCCAATCACTGACGCAAATAATGAATCAAGAATGCCTCTTCTTTTGTTTTCCAAACCTGTTCCTCTATAATAAAAGTATCAAATACGAATCCAGGAGGCATTAATATGGTCAAATCAGACAGCGAGTTGCATGCACGAGCGGTAGCTTTGATGAAGGAACGCGGCGTGAGCGTCGAAGATATCGCCGACCTCGTTCTGCATCTCCAAAAATCCTATGTAGAAAATCTGACTATGGAGGAATGCATCGAGAACGTTACGGCTGTGTTCCTGAAACGGGAAGTTCAAAATGCAATCATTACCGGCATCGAAATAGATAAGCTCGCCGAATCGGGGCAACTCTCCCAACCGCTGGCGGATATTATCCTGAACGATGAAGGGCTCTACGGGATCGATGAGATCCTTGCCCTTTCCATCGTCAACGTGTACGGCTCGATCGGCTTCACGAACTACGGATACATCGATAAAGTAAAGCCGGGCATCCTGCAGAGACTGAACGACAAATCCGATTCAGAATGCCATACTTTCCTTGATGACATCGTTGGCGCCATCGCCGCCGCAGCCGCCAGTCGCATCGCCCACGACAACCCAAACAAAAGCGATATAATGAAATAGAGTGTGTGGGTTGCACTGTGGTCGCAAGCGCCCAAGTGTATCATGTCTCTAAGCGATTAAAATCGCAAGAGCCATGACAAAATCGAGCACCCAGTCAAAACAAAAACCAGCCTGAATTGCCATCAAACAAGATGGCAGCTCAGGCTGGTTTATTTTATGTTGTTTTGACTTTCCTGCGCACCCAGAAGTACAGCAGCACAAGCACTAGTTCAAGAAGCACGAAGACCAGCACAAAACAGTGCATGAAAAAGTCCTGCGGCAACGCCAGTATGATCGGATCTGTCCGGGCATCAAATATCCAAGCATCATTATTGAAGAAGACTCCGTGGAACGCGACAAACAAGCGGTCAAAGTTCATGAATATGACAGTCAAAGCCACTAATGGTGCAGCGATCATCAGGCGCAACGGATTCAGCATGCGCCAATAGCCCTGCTCTTTTTTCACCATCCGCAAAAACAATACGGTTGCGGCGGCCGATACGCCCAAAATAGCGTAATCCAGCAGGAACAGTCTTTTCACCTCATGAAAATGGAACAGTCCGCTTTCGGATGCCGGAAAATCAGGCATCTTCAATTCCGCGATCCATGGCAAATTCAGATACTGCATCAGGACTCGGTAATTATCCAGAATGACGTCTTTCGAAAACCCAGTCATTTGTTCAATGTTCAGGTAATCGATATCAAAACTGTAGAGCGGTGTGAAGTTTATCGTGAAGGCGATGCTTGCACTCAACACCAGCAAAAAGATTGCGGTGTATCCGAAGAAATATTTCAGTTTCTGCGCCATCACTACACTTCCCACTCGGACAGATCATTGACGATATAGGTCGGTTGCTCATCCTTGCCTTCGATGTCCACCAGTTGGGAGAATCCGGTCAAGACCATCAACGTGTCCACACCATAATGGATGCCCGCCAGGATATCCGTATTATAGTTGTCCCCGACCATGACGACATCTTCCTTCGCCAGTTGCATCCTTTTGATGGCGCCGGCCATGATTGTGGGATACGGTTTGCCGATGATCAACGGTTCTTTCTGCGTGCAAGCCTTCAGAAAGGCCGTCAAAGCACCAGCTCCCGGAATAAAGCCTCGTTCGGTCGGCAAATTGGTATCAGGGTTCGTAGCAACAAATTTGGCGCCTTTTTGGATGGCCAAACAAGCAGCCTCCAATTGCTGATACGTAACCCCGCGATCCAACGCCTGCAGGACAAAATCAGGATCTTTACCGACCATTTCGAAACCGGCAGCTTGCACTTCCTGTTTCAAAGAGGCTTCACCGACGACCAAAACCTTTTGGCCGATGTTCAATTCTTTCAGGTGATCCAATGCCGCCATCGCGCTGGTGTAGATGTGGTCTTCCGTCACATCGATCTGGAAGTTGTGCAGCAGATTCTCTTTGACTTCTGTAGCGGTCTTGGTTGCATTGTTCGTGACGAACAGGAACGGAATGTTTTTATCCTGAAGTTCTTTGACGAATATTTCCGCAGTCGGGATGCGCTCGGCACCTTTGTACACGGTCCCGTCCAGATCGATTAAATAACCTTTATACTTTTTGATGATGTTCTCCTCCTGATCACTGCTCTATCTTTTTGATTTGGAAACTTTTCTTCTCGCCCTTAGCAGATCTGGTTGTTGTCGTTTTTGGTTGGTCCTTTGGCTGGGAATCCTTTTCGTTCACATCTTTGATCACGAATCCTTTTTTCTTCCCTTGGCTTTTCGGCCTTTCGACATTTTTCGTTACTTTATTTTTGTTGGGTTGAGCCGGTGCGGGAATCGGAGTCGGCTGGGCAGCTGTTTGGACAGTTGCATCAGCAGGCAATTCCTCTCTGTTCGCTTCCCGGTTTTTGCGTTTGCGGTTGCGCTTTGTTTTTGTGATTTTTTCTTTCTCGGCGCGCGTTTTTTCGATAACGAAATAGGCACAGCCAAAATTGCAGTATTCGTAGAGATAATCCTCCAGGAAACTGATTTTCTTGTCTTGGGACACTTTGCTGTTGTTGTTCCTGTAAAAACCTTTCAGGCGCAATTGCTCATAGCCCCAATCCCCGACGATATAATCGTACTTGCTCAGAATCGACGTATATCTTCCAGCCAGCGCTTCAGCATCAAAGCCTTCACGGTGATCGATGCTCAATTCGTATTCTTGGGTACCTACCAAAAGACGCTTGTCGTCCAATAACTTTACAATTTCTTCCTCTTCGTTACGGTCGCTTTTTTCCGTTTCACTATCATCCGCAATGGTTTCCAGTAACGAGTCCACTTGCGTTTTCAATGATTCATCCAATAATTCCTTTTTATCCACGATAGCACCTCACTTTTCTCTCATTATGGGAAATTTATCTTCTAAATGCAGACCGAACACGTCCCTAAGGAAATATGGGAACAACAGACGGCTGCGGCCTTCGTTTTCGATTGTCGGGAAATAAGTGATGTAGCGGAAATGGTCCACCGTCACAAAGGTGATGTCCTCCTCATCGGAAAGCTCCCTGCCTTCCACCGTCACTCGTTTCGTGTGCGGATCGACTTCGAAGCCCCGGTAACAGAGCTCCCCGAATATCCTTCCCCGGAAACCCATGCCGGTTATTTCCTTCGTCATCAGTTCTTCGCGCTGCGATTCCATTTCATCGATCATGACTTTGAAATCCCGCCCCGTCAGCGTGCATTCCAGCAAACGCATCGGATGCGGCAGGATTTGATGCAGATGGTTTTTGGTGATGATTCCTTTCGGCAGATCCTCCAAGAACAGCCCGGAGTTCAGAATGCCGAATGGCGTATCGGCATATTCGGTCACAGCGTCCAATCCCAACAGCAACAAATCATTGATGTGGCCTTCATCCGCTTTGAGGCGAGCCGGGTTGTCCGCGATTGGGATGGCAGACAACAGTTCTTCACCGCGTTGCTGCAGTCCCTCGACTTCCGCTCGATCGCCAGGTTTTTCCGGCAGATCTCCTGCTTCGATCAATTCCGCTTTGCGATCCAAAATCCTGTCGGAATCATAGCTGACCGTCACATGACCGATATACTTCCCGAACTTACCCGCTCCCAGCAACAGGGACTCATCCACATGTTTGCCTTCCGGCAGCACATGATGGGTATGCGCTCCGATGATGATCGGAATGGAACGGTACATTTCGCCGATATGGATATCCTCGATGATGCCGACGTGCGACAAAAGGATGATCAAATCGACGGATGGCGCTACTTTCAACAAAATTTTCGGCAGGACTTCATCCGATTCCTTCGGGTCCCAACCGTTCGGGACATAGCTCAGATAGAGTGGTGCCGTCAATCCGATGATCCCAACCTTCAGGCCGCTGGACAAAGTCTTGATCAAATATGGCTGCGCCCAAGTCGGCAGAGCATCCGTTTCCGGATCATAGAGGTTCGCCAACACGACGGGAAATTCGGCATCATCATAGAGTTCGTCCAACTGGCGTTTGTCGTTGCCGATCCCTTCATTGTTGCCGATCGTCACTGCGTCGAAGGGAACTTGGTTCAACAATTCGATGTTTGCCTTGCCATTGGTGGCTTCCGTCAAAGGATGCACCCTGTCGCAGGCATCGCCGATGTCGAAGAGCAGAACCTCTTCTCCGTTCTTCTCATGAAAAGCCTTCTTTTCCAACAAAAAACGCCGAATTTTCGGCCAATTGTCAAAATGCGAATGCAGATCATTGATATGGTAGATGTGCAATTTCTTCATGATACGTTCTCCTTTTCCGTTGACAAAGAGGAACGTGCTTCATTCATCTTTCTCTTGTGTAATCTTTTCAATTTTAGCGTGCGCAACAGCAATCAGATCGGCCGGACTGAGCTCAATCTGCGTTCCGCGTTTGCCTCCTGATACGAGCACGCTCTTTTCATCAAGGATATGATGCGACAAATAGGTAGGGAAGGCTTTTTTCATCCCGATCGGCGAACAGCCTCCCCGGATATACCCGGTGGTTGCTTCCAGATCCTTCAAAGGCAACATTTCGATCCGTTTATTACCGCTGACTTTCGCAAAAGCCTTCAGGTCCAGTTCGTTCTGCGCCGGGATGACCCCAACGACAACGCCGGTCTTATCGCCGACCGCTACAATGGTTTTATAAACCGCGCCTGCATCCTGACTCATTTTTTCAAGGACGGACAGCGCATCGAGGTGGTCCTCCGACCAAGCGTATTCGTGGACTGTATAGGAGCACTTCTGTTTATCCAACATGCGCATCGCATTTGTTTTGGTTATTTTCTTATTTTTCACTGTCATCTTTCCTTTTTGTCTGATACTGCCTATTTTACCATATGTATAGGGATTGCATCCGTAAAAAGTGACGGTTCCTGCACAAAAAAGCGCAAAAAAAGGGACTTCCCAGCTCAATGCTGCGGCAGTCCCTGATATTTTGACGCTGGATTCTGATTAATGCTCCAAGTTTTCGGCATGGAGCCCTACTCGTTTGGCCAAGTCGATGAACGTTTCTACTTCTTTATCTGAAAGGACAGAAAATATATCTGCGATATACGCAGCATGCAATGGGAAAATGCGGTCCATCAATTTGCGTCCTTCTTCGGTAATGGCTGTAAAAATAACGCGGCGGTCAGTTGCACATGGGATGCGTTGCACTAGCCCTTTGCTCTCTAATTTATCGACAACGTACGTCAGACTGCTGCTGGCAAGCAAGACTTTCTTTCCGATGTTTTGGATCGGTTGCTCCCCTTTATGATACAACAATTCCATCACGGCGAATTCGGAAAAATTCAAACCTTGCTTCATCATATCTTTCTTCAGTTTGTCCTGTACATGTTGGGATGATTTAAATAACACAGTAAGGGCCTTCAAAGTATCGCGATCTGTTGCAGACATCGTAACACCGTTGCCATAAATCTAACTAAATCTAGTTTATGTTTGCTTCCCTGTTCTTCGTGCCCGATTTGGTCCTAACGGACTACTTTCGTTTGCTGTAGCACTCCAAGGGCGTAAATTCCGATACAACGAATCGTACATATCTGAGTTACCGTTAGGCTGCTTGGTAATCCCTCAGATTGTAGCTTGCGTTCAGATCTCTATCGCAATGGTGACCGCAGGTGCAGTGGTAGACCCTGTCACTACGTTTCAGGTCCTTTTTGAGCGTTCCGCAGTTGTTGCACAACTTGGAACTTGGGAACCACTGGTCCGCCTCCACAAAGACAATGCCATTCAGTTCGCATTTGTATTGCAAGCATTGTTTGAAGAAATAGAGTTTCTGATTTGCGATTGCCTTAGCCAAATGCTTGTTTTTCATCATGCCGCGGATGTTCAGCGTTTCCATCACAATGCGGGAGGGTTTGGATTTCACGATCTCCGCCGTTGCTTGATGGACATGATTGGTTCGGATGTTGGCTAAGCGTCTGTGTTGCTTTCGGATTTCACCTTCTAGTTTTAGGAGATGTTTAGATTTAGGCGTTCCTTTCTTGTATTTTTTACTTGCACGCCGTTGCAATCTCTTGAGGCGTTTCTCCGCTTTCCTCACGGAGGCTGTTTTGTTGATGTTTTCGTAAAAAACGTCATCGGAGGTGACAGCTAACTCCTTAATGCCGACATCTACCCCGACAATCCGCTCGTCCAATTCGACGATTTTCGGAATCACCTCGACGCCGACCGTCAGGTACCAATACTTGCCGTCGAACTTGATACGCGGATTGTAGTACTTGCAGTCCACGGGCAATGGTTCGTTGGTTTTCACCCAACCGATTTTTTCCAACAGGACGCGGTTGCCTTTCACTTTCAGCTTGACGCAGTCATTGTAGAAACTCGGTGTGGAGCGGCGTTTGGTCTTGAATCGGGGATGCTGGGTTTGCCCATTGAAGAAGGCTTTGTAGGCTTTGCAGGCATCCTTTACTGCCTGTTTGACGACATTGTTGGACACGTCGTTCAGCCAGGCGTATTTCTTGCGTTTCTTCATCTTGGTGATGTGCTTGCGCAGATCCTTGTCGCTGATGAATGTCCCACCGAAGCGACGATTCATTTCTTGCATCCGGATCGTGTAATTGTAGGCCCAGCGAGCAACGCCAGCCGCTTGGTAGAGTTTGAAAGTTTCGTCAATCAGAATCAAGCGGACCTTCTTCGTCAGCATCATGTCGGATCATCCCTTTCTACACGCAAAGTATAGAGTAAATGGAATCAAAAATAAAAGATCTGAATACGTCTGAAGAGACTGTTACGGACTATAAAAGCCTCCCTTTTTTATTTCGATTTCGAAGTAATAATAGCACGAAAGAAAAAGTTTGTCAAAATATACAAACGCTTGCATGATGGGAATAATAGCAATCGCTCCAAAACAAAAAACCGCACGGATGGACATCCAAAGTCGTCCCGTACGGTTTTGTAAATTGCTACGAAAGCTGCTCACTCCACCCGAAATACAAAACAGTCAGGTAAAGAATCAACGTCAACAACATGGCTACGGCAACATAATACCCGTAGAGCACGACGTCGAGGAATATCAAACCGTTGGATATCAACGGCGACAGGATGATTCCTGCCAAAAAAATCAGTTCCGCTGCCAATAAGAGCAATACATTGGTTTGTCTGAACCTGAATAGCAAAAAATACGTAAACAAACTCAGGACACATAGTGATAGCACGAAATAATTTTGTGAATAAAACCGATAGCCGGATGTCGGGTCCAACGCGAATGTTTCATAATTTGGGAGCAGGATCCAAGGCATAAACAGACTGATTCCAAAAACGGCAAACAGTAAACCCAAAATTACAAGAGATGTATTTTTCATAATAGCTCCTTCTAGGTGATGAATCAGGACTTCCCTAATACACACGCTCCGCCAAATGTAATATACTATCTGAATAGTATATCACAAACAATCTTCATTACGAGGATATTGTTAACTATAAGCAACAAAAATCATCTGGTTTTTGCCAGACTTGAAGGAGACTATCCATTTGAAAAAATACCTATACATCGGCATGGGTTTCTTGACGTTCGGTCTCGGGACTGTGGGGATATTCTTGCCGTTCCTGCCTACAACTGTCTTCTATCTGCTGACTGGCTTCTTCTGGGTCCGCAGTTCGGACCGTTTACATCAGCAATTCATCGAATCGGAAAAATACAAGCAATATATCGAAAATCCGTTAGTAAAGAAAAACATCACGAACCCAGGAATGATCCGGATGTTCGTGATGATGCTCTTTGTCTTTGCGATCCCTTTTGCGCTGACCGACAGCGCATTGTTGCGCATCGTACTGATAATCGTATACTTGGCCCACCTGATCGGATTAACTTGGCATTTGCGGTTCAGAAAATAACATTGATTGCGTCATTCTCTTCCATCAGATCAGGGCTTGCCAATAGTTCCGGATAATTGCTTGCCACTTTCCGAAGGGTCCGTCTCCTCGCGTGATAGATTCGAAATGACTTCACGGATCAGCCGCGGCAGGACTTCATAGGAATAGGGCTTGTGGATTCTTTCTTTCCAAGTGTGCGCCCCTTTCCCGAACACCCCCAGATTGACCGCCGGAATTGAAAGCTCCTGGATAGCATCGGTAGGCAAGGGATAAATGCTTTCCATGCCCGGAAAATTTTGGATCAATGTCAGGATTTCCTCTTTTGTTTCGCTCATGGACAGGTAGCTGCTGTCGGAAAGGAACGGAAAGAAGTGCCGTTTTTTGAATGTTTGGCCGTGCTCTTCACCGATTTTTCCCATTGCATCTGAAATGGCGTGGTCGACTGAAGAATCCGGTTCGATGCCATTATGTGGGCAAAACGGCGGTGCCAGGAACAAGATCACTTTGGCGCTGTCGTCCCCTGTCGCATGCTCCAAAGCGTCGATCAGCCGGAATCCGAATGCGCGTTTGTCCTCGCTGCCGTATTTGTTTAACGTTTCCGCGATAATTGCAGTCGTATCAACACCTTTTTGCGAACACTCCCGCAAATAATCTTCGAAAAGCAGGACTTTCACTTCATGCTCGACCGTACCGATCGGAACGCCAACTCTGGCACGGTATTCGGCAAGTCGGGCGTCCAATTTATCCGACACTTCCCGGACGGCTTCCTCGGCCGCACCGCGCAATACCGTCAGCACCTCCGTAACGGAGCGTTCGTACAGGAAAGTGTTGAAATACAGATGCGCCACTTTTGCCGTTTGGACATTGTAGAAGTCTTTGCAATCCCGCTGCTGGAGAGCGGATGACGGCAGGACCTCTTCGTCGTCGATCAGCTCGCACAAATTGGGGTTCGTGTTGATCGCCAAGTTGATGGCGCTGGACAGCAGCGTCGGGTCGATGCCCTGCAAGGTGCTGCCCACATGCGTTTCCCGGCCTTTGATGTAAAAACATGGGAGGATTTTCCCGGCAGCACCCGTATACAGATAGCGCGTGTTGTCACCCTCGTACAACGGTGAGACAAAATCTGTGTTGACTGCAATGACGAATTCATAGCCCTTCCGCTTGAACGCCAGCAGTTCCGGCAAAGAAGCGATGACGCCGGTATGATCGTTCTCCTCCACGGGGTTCCCCATCAACAGCAGGTTGAATGTGAGTTCTTCCGGATGTAACGAATAATGCAGCAGGTTCGCCAGATGCACAGCCATCCCGCTCTTCATGTCCAGCATGCCGCGCCCGAATGCCCACTCCCCGGACAATGCATCCCTTTGAAGCTCGGCATCCGCTTCGTAATTCTCAAAAAAACGCAGCAGACGATCCGGCGAAAAAGCATCTGCTTTCTGCTTTCCGAAGTCCTCGACGCCGACCGTATCGACATGGGCATGCAGCAGGACGATTTTCTTCGAATCAGCTTTGGGGAGAAAAGCGAACACATTTCTCCGCTGCAATGGATCATTTTCCATTGGTGCCTCCCAGACCAAATCGGGGTGATCCTGAAAATAAGGGAAACTCGACAGGATTTCAAACACCCGTCTGCTGATGTCCGCCTCGCCATGAGCAGAACTGTTCACACTCGGGATTTGGACGAGTTCTTTTGCCAATGCTTCAATTTGTTGCGGTTGCGACATATTTTTTATTTTCTCGTACATAATGTTTCCCCCTATGCGTTCACTCTTTTCAGTGGAAAGGTCATGCAATGGATGCCTCCTCCTAATTTCAGCAACTCCGTCAACTCGACTTCATGGACAGTTAATCCTTTCTTGCGCATTTTTTCATTGATGCCCCAATTCTGAGCCAAGGAAATCACTTCGTCACGTCCAATTGCTTGGACATTGTAGCCATGCCGGAAAATAGCGGGTTCGTCATCGGTGATCAATTCGATTTCCATTTTCTTCAACAACGCGACGAAAGCTTCAGGCAAGTCTGCATAGCCGATCGCCACCTTGGGAGCAACCAGGTTAAAGCACATATCCAAATGGAGGTAGCGCGGATCCATCTCAACGGGATGCACTTCATAACCCAAAGGCTTCAGGATATCCGTAATCTGTCCGAATCCCTCAGCATTCGTCCGATCCAACATTCCGATGGCGACGGTGCGTTCATCCAAGAAAGCAAAGTCCCCGCCCTCAAAGACGCCCGTCCCTGACACTTCCCCCAATAACGGAACGCCCAACTCGGCCATCTTCTCTTCGTAGGCTGCTGTTTCCGGCAAGCGGATCCCATTTTTGAATTTTCCGAGTATGTAGCCTTCGTTCACGCAGCCCCCAAAGTCCCGGGCGAACACGGCATGCGGAAGGATTTCATCCTTTTCCATCAGTTCGACGGAAATGCCCAAGCTTTCATATAACGCATGGAGATCTTGGAATTCCTTTTGGACGCGCCCTTCATCTATATGCTGCAGGTTCCAATGTTTTGAAATTTCATTGATTTGTTCGGCTTGATGGACATGATTGGGTTTTGAAAGCAAAACCTTCTTAAGCCTGCCTGTTCCGTTTGCGACGTACATAAGCTCCCTCCGTTCACTTGATGCATTTGCGGATCCGGATGAATAGCTAACTATTGCTGCCATTCAGAGCGGCCTTTGCTTTTTCCTTATCTGATTCAAAGTATAAGGAACATTTTCATGGCCGACCACTTGGTGTAAAGTGCTGAAAACGATGTCTTCCCATTCCTGTAAGCATTGGAAATGACTTTTGAATAGTTGCGTCTTTTCCCGACTGTGTGACATTTCCTGACAGGATTCACGGCTTTCTTACATACATACCCTTTTTTCATAACTAAGGGTTATACTGAATGGTAAATAACCTGACACGGAGGGATTGCGATGGGTTTATTACACCTACGGACGTTCCATTATTGCGCTACTTATTTAAGTTTCTCCAAAACCGCCCAACATTTCGAAATGAGCCAACCGGCGATCACCAAACAAATCAAAAAGTTGGAATCGGAGCTGGAGCAGGAGTTGTTCGTACGGGCAGGAAGGAAACTGTTTCTGACAGCAGCCGGGGAAGCCTTGTTCGAGTATTCTTCCCAAATATTCAGCCTTTATGAAGAAGCAATGGATTCGATGCGGAATCTTTCCGAGAAAAAGCGGCGGTTGCGGATCGTAGGGGATCTGAATTATATGAAGATGAACCTGTCGGAATTTTTCGCGATAGCCTACGAGCGGTTTCCTGACATCGAAATCGAGATCGATACCGCTGAGAACGCCAAATTGATATTTTCAGGCGTGCGCGATAAGCAATACGACATCGGCATCCTCAGCGCAAATTACACAACAATCGGCGTGCGCGACAGGCTGCTCCGGGAAGACAACATTTGCTTGGTCGCTTCGACCGCGTTGGCCAGCCGCATGAAACGAGAACCCGATCTGCAGCCGCCCTTACTGTTCTACAAATCGGAATCCTCCTACAGCAGTTTTCTGCAGGAATTCATGCACAGAAACGGCCTTTCCGACCAGAATCGGATGACATTCAACAGTCTTGAGATGATCCGCCAAGCCTTGTTGAAGGACGCGGGTGTCGCCATCCTGTCGGAAGACGTCATCAAAGAAGATATCCTGGCTGGGCGCGTCACCATCTTGTCGACGCCGGTCGAATCGTTGAAGATCAAGACGAGGGTGATCTACCGGATGGACAATCCAATGCTGCGAAGCATCGAAGAGTGTCTGAAGTTGATTGTCGCTGAATCAAGCAAATCCTAGCGATTAAGCCCCCAGATAGAGCAAAATGGACCAGCAAATCCGCCTTCCGGGGAATTCTGGTCCATTTTTTATTTTTCTTTCACTCCGATAAATATTCGATCGCCTTGCGGTATTTTTCTGCCCGCTCCCTGTCCTTTTGGGTGATCTTCTCCAAGCGGCTCAAATCCGAATTGTGCTTCAGATCCGCCAGTTTTACGGCAGTGGCCAACCGGTTTTTTTTTAACGCCAGCCAGATATGCGGCATAGTTTTGGTTATGCTTTTTGGTCAATGCCTTAACAGCTTCGACAACATTTTCCGGCAAGCCTTTGGCCAACAAGTCGCTGGCTGTCACGTCCGTATCCTCGATGATGTCATGCAGCAGCGCAACTGCCTTCTCCTCATCCGTCGTCACCATCGCAGCCACTTGTTGCGGATGCAGAATATAATCAAGCCCGGCTTTATCCGTCTGTCCGGCATGCGCCTCTTTCGCAATTTCAAACGCCAATTCTTCCAACATGATGGCACCACCTTTCTCATCCATTATAATCGACTTTACTGAAAAACAAAAAAGGATCAGCGTGAACTGATCCAACTGTTTATTTATATTTCAATTTGGCAATCAAAATGACCAAGGCTAAGCAGAATGTGACGACATTTGCGATGAACAGCGCCATATCTCCGATTCTGTAGCCATGCAGCATCCACAAGAAGATACCTGTCACTGACATGAGGTACATCCCCAACGAAATGGCCTTTGTGTCCTTTGTCTGCAATACTTTGATCACCTGCGGTAAAAATGCCAATGTTGTCAATATTCCTGCGATCGTTCCAATCATGTTTTTTCCCCCTATTATGTTTTTACTTTATTCTATAAAACAAGTAGTCCAGACAGTCGATTGCCTTCTGGTCCTCATGGATTTTATCCAACAAGCTGTTCCTGTGTTTCTTGAGCAAATCCATCTGTTTTGCCTGATCGTTCATTTGGCGGTATTGCAGAAAAGTAGCGATTGTTGTGTCATCGCAACCGGCATCCTTCAGATTTGTGATCAGCATTTCTTCAGTTATATCCACTCGTATCACTCCTCTTAACAATAGAATACATCGAATCTGTAGGAACATCAAATACCTATATCAGATAGCCTGATATACTTGTAAGGCATACCAGAAAGCGTTAAAATGGTGCTGAAGGAGTTGAGGACATGGAACTCAGAGTGCTGCAGTATTTTTTGACAATCGCAAGGGAACAGAGTATTTCGGGAGCGGCGGAATTTTTGCATATCACGCAACCGACCCTTTCCAGACAAATGAAGGAACTGGAGGAAGAACTCGGCAAGCAACTTTTTATCAGGGGTAACCGGAAGATCATTTTGACGGATGACGGCATGCTGCTAAGAAAAAGGGCTGAGGAAATCATCCAGCTCGTGGAGAAGACCGAGTCGGAAATGAACGCGGACACAGCTGAATTTAGTGGAGACATCTATATCGGCGGTGGCGAATCCAAAGGCATGCGGATCATAGCTCGCGCAATCAGCAAAGCCCAAGCAGAACATCCACTGCTCAAATTCCATCTGTTCAGCGGTAATGCCGAGGATGTCACAGACCGATTGGACAAAGGCTTGCTCGATTTCGGAGTTCTTGTAGAGCCGACGAACATGACCAAATATGATTTCATCAAGTTGCCGACCAAGGATGTCTGGGGTGTCCTGATGAGGAAAGACAGTCCGCTGGCTGATTTGGAAAGCATCACACCGAAGGATTTGATTGGTAAACCGGTCATTTGCTCGAACCAGCTGCTTGTCAAAAATGAACTCGCAGGTTGGCTAGGTGGCAATGAGCGCAGCCTGAACATCATCACGACTTATAATCTTCTCTACAATGCCTCCTTGCTCGTGGAAGAAAATAGTCATTATGCGCTGTGTTTGGATGGCATCATCCATACCGGTGAGGGCAGCGACTTGTGCTTCCGGCCATTGGAACCACGGCTTGAGGTCGGGCTTCATTTTGTATGGAAGAAATACCAGGTGTTTTCAAAAGCCTCGGACTATTTCCTGGGATTGGTGCAGGCCGAGGCCAAACCCCAAAGCAGGAAATGAAAAAAATATACGCTGCACAAAAGAAGCATAATGCCCTCTCACTCGCTTGGGTATTATGCTTCTTTGGTTTCTAAACATTCATTCTACTTTGCTGAATCCGGCAATCTGGAACTAAACCCCGTTTTACCTATTTCCCCATCAACACTTCAATATTGTGCACTTTTCCATCATTGACCAATTCCAAAATGTTTCCTTCACGCGTTTCGCTTCCTTCGGCTATCGTCTTCACTCCCTTATTGACGCCTTCCGGATTTTTGACTGTTATGTTATAGATGGACTCAAAATATTTGTACCTTATCGTGTATTCTGGCCATTTTTGGGGAATGCATGGATCGATCAACAGCTTATTCCCGAGTTTTTGGAACCCCAATATAGATTCTAAACCAGCTTTATACATCCATCCTCCCGATCCGGTATACCACGTCCACCCGCCTCGCCCAGAATGAGGGGGAACAGCATAAACGTCAGCAGCCATCACATAGGGCTCAACTTTATATGTAGAACATTCCCTCTGGTTCCTTGAATTATTGATGGGATTAATGAGCTCATACAGCTCATGAGCCTTGTCTCCGTCGCCAAGTTTGGCGAATGCGATGATGACCCATGCGGCTGCGTGCGTGTATTGCCCGCCATTTTCCCGGACACCTGGGCTGTACCCCTTAATATACCCGGGCTCCATTTCGCTGGTGTCAAAGGGCGGAGCAAGAAGTTTAATCACCCCGTCTTCTCTGGTGATGAGATAATCTTCCACCGACTTCATCGCCTGTCTGACTCTTTCGGGATTACCTGCTTCAGAAAGAATCGCCCAAGTTTGAGCAATTGAATCAATCTTACATTCGCTGTTTTCTATCGAACCAAGAGGCAACCCATTGTCAAAATAGGCTCTGATATACCACTTGCCATCCCAAGCGGACCTCTCGATAGATTCAGTAATCTGATTCATTATATTGAAGTATTTTTCTGAAAGTTCTGATTCTCCCATCTCAATGCATACTGGAATGATTTTTTTAAGCACAGTCACCAAAAACCAGCCCAGCCATACACTTTCCCCTGTCCCTTTGTTCCCAACCATATTCATACCGTCATTCCAATCACCTCCACCCATCAATGGCAGTCCGTGATTTCCAAATTTCAAGCTTTTCTCTATGGCTGCGATACAATGTCCAAATAATGAAGCAGACCTATTCGAAATAGAAGGAATTCCATATTTTTCCTGTTCCCCATTTTCAAGCAAGTCGCTTTCCAGATACAGCAATTCGGATTTCAATATGCCTTTATCCCCCGTTATGCTAACATATTCCATGGTCACATAAGGAAGCCAAAGAAGATCATCACTGAATCGGGTACGAATACCTTTCCCGCTGGGCTCATGCCACCAGTGTTGTACATCCCCTTCCACAAACTGATGCGCTGCATGAAGGAGGATCTGTTTTCTCGCAATTTCAGGGCTTATGTGAACGACAGCCAAAGAATCTTGAAGCTGATCTCTGAACCCATACGCACCGCTGGACTGATAAAATGCCGAACGCGCCCAAAGTCGGCAGGAAAGGGTTTGGTATTGAAGCCACCCATTCAGCATAAGATCCATTGACATATCAGGGGTCGTAACCTGAATCGCTTCAAGTTTATCTTTCCAGGATTCTTTTACAACTGTCAGCGCCCGATACGATTCCTGAACATTCCTGTATTTATTCGTAAGTTGATCCAAATCATTAGTTGTTTCAGCTGCACCAAAAGTAAGTACGATATCCTTTTCCTCCATTGGATTCAGTGAAACGGTGACTTGCATAGCCGCGCACGGATCAAAACCAATTCCAACCGTTCCCGTAAGCTTTTCTTTTCTCAGGCATTCAGGATTGGCCAGACTCCCTGAGCCAATAAACTCTACCCGGTTTCCTGTAACACTTCTGTTTTCCAACGAAATGTCCATGAAACCAATTTTTGCTTTATATTCTTCATTATAAGGATTTTCCATCAACAGGACTCCGGATGCGTTTGAGCTTGTTTTTATGTGCATCGCGTTAACTTGGTCTGTTACACCCATTACCGGTCTCACATAGTAGATCAGAGACAGGTTTCTCTGTTCGTTGGATGAATTCGAAAGTGTTAAAATGCTGATTTTAATGCTTTCATCTACAGGAACAAATTGGACCAATTTCTGCTCAATCCCGTGGCTTGCATGCCTAAATTCTGTATATCCAAACCCATGTCTTATTTCATAGGCTTCTTTTCCCCTGATAGGTGACGCTGTTGCTGTCCATGATTCTCCAGTATCATCATCCCTGAGATACAAAACTTCACCCGGATTGTCACTGACTGGATCATTGGACCATGTGGACAGCTTGTTTTCGCGGCTGTTTCCGTACCAAGTATACCCTGCTCCTGATTCAGAGACGGTAAAACCAAACTTGGGATTTGAGATCACATTAATCCATGGAGCAGGGGTGTTTTCTTCTTTTTCGAGTTGAATGACATACTCCTTGCCATCTTCAGTGAATCCACCTAATCCATTTGCATACAGCAGATCAGGTTCTTCAGCAGCAGGTCTGGCATATTCGCTGATTGCTTTGGAATATACACTGTCTTTTTGCTGTTCCGATTCTCTTTCAATTGGTTCTTCCATCTGCTCGTTCAGGGTTCCTCCATCGTCTCTTACTATCATTCTCGCCACGGCAAACATCAGGTAGATCTCCTCAAGACTCGTTTTGCTTTTGTCGACTATATATGCTCCCCCTGATTTCCCTATCATTTGATGAATATGGCTTGAATTTAAGCTCTCCATGATGGAGGCATGCAGCGGGAGGTGATAACTGTTGACTTCCTCGCATAATATGATCAAATCTACCTTTAACTTTTTGTACATCCAATATTCGTGGGCTTTTAACATTTGATTGAGTACCCTGATGCCATCGATATTCTTTATGACCAGCAAGACAACCGGATCGTCACCGGAAATACCGAAGCGCCAAAGTGAAGATTGCCCCAACGTGTTCCTTTCGATCAATTCACGGAATTTCCTTTTGGAAGGACTGTTGAACAGGAGGCTTGAAGTCATATTCTGATAGAGTTCCAGTTGGGAAGGCGCTATGTCCAGGTAAGCGGCTTCGAGTTGCCCACTTGTGTGCGCTAGAGTGAACGCCCGGTCAATGAATTCATACTGGGAATATTTCTCAATTAACATCAACAAATCTTCCCTGCTTTCGCTGACTGCAGTGATGTAAGCTATCTGCAAAGCCTTTCCGGGTAATATTCTTCCTTTCAGCCTCAGACTCATGACCGGATCGAGCACAGTTCCGTCCGTACCCGAAAGAACATGGTCATCATCCATAGCTGTAGGTGCCCCTAAATCACGGTTTCGCCCGATAAACTGCATCCTGTCAGTTTCGAATTGCATGTTCCCTATGGTATCCCCTTCAGTCACGGCAAAATTAGCAGTCCATAGTTTTTTATCTGAGGAAGACCTTGGCCGATTGGTGGCAATGATGCCATTGATTTCCTTAAGAACCTCAGTTTCCTTGAAAAGTTTATGAAATGCAGGGTGAGCTATATCTTCATTTTGTGTAGTCATCACGGCTTCAAAGTAGCTTGTCACTTCGATATCACATGAGCTGTCTCCGGCATTTCCTAAAGTCATTTTCCTGATTTCAACATTTTCCTTTGGAACAACGATAACTTCTGTTTTCGTGTGGATATCTCCATCTGTTCTTTTGAAAACGGCTTTGTCGTTTGTATAAACAACTTCATATTTTTCAGGAATTTTGTACAGCGGTGCATAAGCTGAGGACCACACTTTATTTGTGGCTACATTTTTGATATAGAAAAACATTCCGTACTTGTCCGCTGCATTGTCCTCTCTCCATCTCGTGATCGCTTTGTCGTTGCATCTGCTGTATCCGGTCCCTCTATCCGTGATCATAACGGAATAATTACCGTTCGATAGAAGATGAACTTTCGGTAAAACGGAATCAGCAGCCTTGAATGTCCTTGTAAGCCTGCTGTCTTTGTACACTTTACTTTTGTCAATTTGCATTTTCACTTTTTTTGCTTTCAAATTAAAGTTATAAACAACAGATGGAATCGGCTCTTGAAGTAAAAATCGAGAAGCATACATGGCAGGATCTTCGAAAAAACGTTTTTGCATGATAAAATCATGCAAAAAATTGTTGATGGCCATGAAACCCATACCTTGATGATGCGCCATGAATTCCCGGATGATACTTCTCTTATCGTCAATCATCAGCCTGTCGGGTGTGTAGTCGGCTGCTTCATAAAAACCGTAAGCTCCTTCCAGCCCTTCCTCCTTGAGGTATGCGATGTTTTGGGCTGCACTTTCGGGATCTATCTGGAGTGCCAACAATGTTGAATAGGGAGATACCACCGTATCTTCCACCAAACCTCTTTTTAAACCGAGCCAAGGCACACCGAAAGCCTTATACTGATAGCTTAAATTCACATCCGTGTCATTAAAGCCGGATTCGGATATTCCCCAAGGTATTTCATTCTGTTTGCCGTATTTTTTCTGACTCCGAATGACAAAATGATACGTTTCGTCAAGCATCGTATTTTTGTAGCTCTTCATGATCAAAACCGGCATAAGATATTCAAACATTGTCCCAGACCAGGATGCTAGCCCCTTATATCCGCTATCCACTGTTAAAGACCGGCTCAATTTGAGCCAATGCTCAGGAGGTATTTCATTTCTGGCTATGCTTATATAGCTTGCCTGACGTGCCTCCGAAGCAAGTAGGTCATAGTAAGAATCGGTCAGTTCCCCAACCTCCAGATCAAAGCCAATAGAGAACAAGTGTTTTTTCTCGTCATACAATGGTAAAAATTTTGTGTTATCTGAGAGTGAATCCACTCTGCGAATCAACTCTTCATAATCCGATAAAAAGCTGCTTACAGCATTAGAGGATACAGCCAAGCGCTGCTGCAGTTCAGAAAGGAAACCCAGGTCTTCAGGGAATTCTTTTTCAAGCTGCGCATTGCTAAACATAATTTTCCCGATGATAGCTTCCGCATGAGCATAAACATCCGGCAAATCCGCTAAAATCGGATTGTTTTTCAAAAGAACAGTAATCTCTTCAAAGTCATCTTTGTAATGTGAGAAGCAACCAGCAGACAGACTCTCCGGAAGTTTTTCAATCAATTCCACGGCCGGCATAAACTCTAGACGCTCATCGTTGAACGTTATTAACATTTCTTTGATTTTATTTCTCCAAGACTCATTTGTGATGCCATCAAATTTATCGCTTATTGAAAAATCCCTCACAATCCTGTTCCATGAGAACATGTCGATGGATTGAATTTGTTCAAATCCCAGCGATTGATAAATAGCCACTCCATCTTCCCCACCATTGTACAGGGTATCCCTGATTCCCTTTAGAAATTGCGGGTCAGTTAGCGGCATTTTAAGATACCCCTTTAAACCTTCAGACAAGGTTATCAGGTAGCCTACTAAATTACCGCTGTCGGCAGTGGAAATATAAATAGGCAGCAAGGGCCGCAGTGATTTCGTATCGTACCAGTTATACAGATGCCCGTTCCATTTTTCCATTTTTTCGATCGATGTGATCGTATTTGAGACCCTCTCTATCATTTCTTTTGTTCCGATGTATCCAAAATCCCGGGCTGTAAGGATAGCCATCAATCCTAGGCTGATGTTGGTTGGTGAGGTTCGGTGAGCGATGCCGTTAGGGGAATCTTCTTGATAGTTGTCCGGTGCAAGATAGTTGTTCTCAGCATTTGCAAATTCCTCAAAATAGCGCCAGGTTTTCCTTGCGATCCTGCTGATTTCGAAAAGCTGGTCTTTGGTGAGGGTGCATGGCTTTTCTGGCTTTTTCTGACTGATTGCATAGGCGATATAAGGCGCACTCAACGACAGAACAAAAAACAGGAAGCTTAAACCAACTGCTTCCGATTGAAAGGATAACGCCAAAAGAAAAACGGCCAGTCCTATCCAGATTGAAGACTGCATTTCCCGTATATAGCTTTTTAATGAATTGTTGTTTTTCCTTTCCTCAGCTGCTGAAGTTATCCATTCAAGCAAGTCTTTTTTGGTTATGAAAACGCGCCAAAGTGTAACCAGCACTGCACGTATGATCAAATAGGCTTGGTACGGCAAAAAAATGAGTTTCAGGGCCGCCTGGTAAAAGGTTGCTTTGATTCCCCCCATTGTCGGCAAGTACTTTTTTGTCCTTATGCGCTGGCTATGTCGGTTCGACTTCAAATATCTGGTTGAACTTCCCACTACATTGGAAATAAGGTACACCGCCAGGGTCAGCACATACAAACCTATCCAGTACATTTTGCTACCTGGCAGTATGGTCAATGCCAAGATAAGCAAAGCAATCAGGCTTGGTGCTACGACGCTTCTTCTCAAGTTGTCCAACATTTTCCATCTTGATAATGCCGAAAGGTGGTTTTTACCGAAGATAAAAGGAAGCAACTGCCAGTCGCCTCTGACCCAACGGTACTCCCTCTTAACAAAGGAATTGTACGTTGCGGGAAATGAATCCACTAACCTCACGTCAGAAACAAGTGCCGCCCTCAAATAAGATCCTTCCAGAAGGTCGTGGCTCAAGATGGCATTTTCAGGGAAAGTGCCTTTCAAAAGGGTTTGGAACACCTCCAAATCATATATGCCTTTTCCTGTAAATATACCTTCACCAAAAATATCTTGGTAGATGTCAAATTCAGCTTCAGCATAGGGATCTGCATATTTTTGCCCAGTAAATATTCTCGAGAAGAAGGTGGCATTGGTGCTTTCCATTTCAACATCAATTTTAGGCTGCAGAATGCCGTATCCTTCTGTTACAATCCCTTTCTTTTTATCAATTGCAGGTCTGTTCAAAGGATGTGCCATTATGCCTATCATTTTTTTGGCAGCATCCATGGGCAGTATGGTATCACTATCCAGCGTTATCACATATTTAATGTTTTTAGAGGCTGGAAAAGCTGGCGAAGCATAAACAATCGACGTTTCATTTGAACCCAGGATCATATCATTAAACTCAAGCAATGCGCCCCTTTTTCTTTCCCAACCAATCCATTTATTATTCTCCTTATTGAAGTGTCTGTTTCTATGGAAAAAATAAAACCGTTCAGTTATGGGATCACTGTATTTCAGGTTCAGCTCTTTTATGCCCTTTATTGCCTTTTCGATTATTTTTGAATCATCTGTTTCAACTGGAGAGTCCCCATCTCTAAAACACCCCAATAACGCAAAATATAAATGATTTTCCTTGTTTAGCAAATAATGTCTTTCCAGATTTCCCAAGAGTTCCTCAACCCTTTTCTCATCCGGAAGAATTGCCGGCACAACAATAATCGTCCCCATATCTTCAGGTATTCCATCTTTCAGTTCCAGTTTTGGGAAAAACGCAGGCCCTAGCCGGCTGCCAAAGATATGATTTGCTGCAGATAAGGCTATTTCTGAAGAAGGTATCAAAACCGCTAAACCAGCAAAGACTGCAATCAGAACTGTATTTTGTGATGCATTTGAAGCTGCATACCGAACCGTTGCCCAAATAATTGTCACCAACAGTAGACTCGTTGTGGCGAAGTATAGCAGTCCTAGATTTTTCTTGACCATTTTCTTTAGTTTGGGAATTATTTTGCTGCTTCCACCCAGTTTTTCGCCTAAAATTTCAGTTCCTTTGCCGATCAGATAGTAGCCCACATGATTGGTTCTCTGAAATTCGCTGCTTTCAGCATCTGAATCTTTCAATTCTGGATAGGCCTTTTTAGTTAGTTCAATCGCTTCTTTCGCTAGATATGTTTCTGAAACACCATAAATGGATGCAAGTTCCTCCACTTTTCCTTTATAATAATTTCTTGTGGCTATATCCATCAATGGATAAATTTCTGCGGGATCCTCTTTCAGTATTTTGCCGACAAAGCTGATTTCCTCAAAAACAGTTGCCCATTCCAAGGTTGAAAAATATTTAAGACTGGTTATATAATTCCCCATTGAGACTGCATTTGATGATTGGAACTCATTTTCCTTGCGGATGGATTTCTCAATGGTTGTTCCCTGCTTTTCAAGGGTCTTTTCAATGACATTTAAACAATCGGTATAATTTTTCCCCGATTTTCTGAGATGATATAGCAGATGATATAGCAAATGTTCTATGAACAAAAAATTGGTTTCATCAAATTCTATGATGCTTGTTCTGACTGAATCACATATTCCAACCATGTCCTCGCCATTGTTCCATCTCTCAAATATCTCTTCGGCTCGGTGTCGCTGGTTCTGCGTTTCTTGGATATCCTCGCAGATATGCCTTATATTCTCAATCAGTGCAATTTTCATCACCACAGGTATCGCCCATATCTCTCTATCAAAAAGAATATTCTCTTGCTGATATACCTTCATATATTTCAATAAATTTTCTTCATTTATTTTACCGTCCGTATGGGTCACCAGTTCCATGATCAACGCAAAGATTCGTGGATAATTTTTGAAATCCCCGCCCCTCAAATCCGGCAGTTTTGAAAATGATTTTTTTGATAAACTTCTCCGTAATTCTTCCACCAGTTCTTCAACAAAATAAAAATTGTCAAGCAGCCATTCCGAAACTGGAGAAAACTGTTCATTTAGCTGTATGTCTGAACTCAAATCGTTATAGACAGAGAGAATAAAATGATAGTTTTCAGCCAATCTTGGCACAGGCCAATTGGGAATATTGTTCGTCATGAAATTCGAATGTTCATCCGCCAAATCCTTTACATGCATCTCAATTTCTTGCTCATTGAGAGGTACTTTTTTCATGCGAAAGCTGTAAATATTCCTTAATTTTTTCAGCTCAATTCGGAATACAATAATTGTAATTATCGCAAGTATGAAGACAGCAACAATTATAACTGCAGTGTAAGCATTTAGATGTATTTCCATTGATTGGCACCTCCCCCAAAAATATAAAATAAAAAAAAGCACAATGACCAGAAAAACAAACCTATTGTCTTGTCCGGTCATCACTTTTTCTGAATTTTACATTGATCCATTTTTTTGGTTCGACTGTTGAAAATGCGCTCAGCTGTCAAGATAAAGTCGATTTAATGCATCGGAGTTTACTTTATCCATAAACACACGCCATATCCCAAAAAGCAGAGCGCACAGCCTTTCACGAATAAACTGCGGAATCTTACAATTTTTTGCCACTAACCAATTGCATCACTACCAGAATGACCGCAATCACCAAAAGAATGTGTATTAGCGAACCAGCCGCTGGTAGCAAGGTGAAACCGAGCAACCATAAAACCAATATTACAACCGCAATTGTCCACAACATTTGTCTCACTCCCTCTATTCATTTGTTTGGTTCTGTTCATTCTCTGCCACGCCCTTCATATGCTTAAGCTCCAGCGAGCTGAGAAGCTGTCCCCTATAGCAATTCCTGACCGCATCAAAAGTAAGCGGTTTCATTTACTTCCAAAGGAATTATCCCCAAACTTTTTTTATTACGTCTTTTTTATAGCCTATGGTCATTTTACCACTTATTACTAATTTTGCATAAAAATAGTGTTTTGTTGGAATACGTCAATAGTTTCACAGTAACCCCTGACGAAAACACCATAAGAATATTTGTTCTAGCTTAAAATATTTTGCATGTTGATCTGCCGCGTCGCGCTTATTTTATGACGTGAAATAAGCGCCCCGAACGATGTACTTACATCGTTTGAGGCACTTTTCCGTTTGGATTTTCAAATGATTGTGGTATCAAAGCTGATGCTGGCAGGATTGATCAAGGTGTCTCCGACTGGGCAATGCGATTCCACAAATTCCACGAAATGGCTGATCTCCGCTTCGGTATTATCGGCTTTGATGCGGTAGGTAGCATGAATGTCAGTGAAGCCGATTTTGACATTCTCGTCGCCCAAAAATCCGTCCGTGTTCAGGTTCCCACTCACTTCAACCTCGAGTTCATGGAGTTTGATGCCGAGCTTTTCCGCAAACATTCTACCGGCGATGGCTTTGCAGCTGCCCAATCCGGCAAGCAATGCCTCCACCGGACTCAAGCCGATGTCCGTACCTCCGAATGCTTCCGGTTCATCCAACACGATGGACTTGCCTCTGGCTTTGTTGATCACCTGGTAATTTTCGTGCAAACTTGTCGATGTCACTTTGAATAATTGATTTGGCATATCTGTTCCCCCTGTTTATTAAAATTTGATAAGGAAAGAGTATCATCTTCCGCGGGGTTTGGATAACACACAAAATCGAACAAGCTTGATAGCTAAAACAGAACATCCGTTGTCGGGTCGTGAATCATCAGATCGCGCAAGGTTTTTGTTTCATTTTGGTCCTAAATCGGATATGATAACAACGGTAGGAACAAACGTTCTTACTTATTTTATTTTTGAAAGGATTCAACATGACTGGAAAAACACACGTAGCGATAGGGACTGCTGCCAGTTTGCTGGTTACGCAACCCTCCACGCTGAAAGAACTATTTATCTGTCTGGGTGTAGCGATCGTCGGGTCTGTCATCAGCGATATCGATGTCAGCACCTCGGAATCCCATCAGACACTGGACTGGATTCTTGGTTTGATCCTGGCGGTATCGGTTCTGTTGGCATTCGCGGAGTCCAGATGGTCGCTCGGGATCTTTTCTGCCATCCTGAACGACAGCTCCTACTCCCGGATCTTTTTCGGAACCGTCATTTTTTTTGGTATCTGCATCTTCGGAAAGGAACAACCGCATCGGTCGTTTCTTCATTCCATACTCGGACTGGCCTTGCTGAGCATGGCGGTCTATATTCTGTCTCCGCTGTTGGTCACTTATTTCGCGGTCGCGATGGCATCCCATATTGCGATTGATATGCTGAACCACAAGCGCGTGAAGCTATTTTATCCGTTGCCCGGCGGCATCCGCCTCGGTTTGTGCAGCGCAAATGGCATCGTAAACGCTTGGTTGTTCAAAATCGGCAGTCTGGTAGTCATCATCGAAACGGTACTGCTGATCGGCAGAATGGGATTAGCATTCTTTTCATAGACGGTAAAACAAAAAACACAAGTATTCCGGCTACATATATGAGCCGGGATGCTTGTGTTTTTTGTTCATGATTGGCTTAGTTTTTCTGTCCTCCGGCGAGAGCAGCCTTGGACGGAGGTGCACTCTTGATCATCAGTTCTTCTCCGGTTAAGCGTTCTTCACAGGAGTTGAGGCCGCGTATTCCAAATGTCCTCCGGTGACAGAAACCCTCGCCGGAGATCCGGACCCTGTTCGCCCCGCTATCCTCCGTTCAACCACCCGTCACCAACTAACATCAGCCAAACTGATTCGTGCTATCTTTCGTATAGAGCATCATCAGCTTATTGTTCAGCATCGGATCGGTATTGAAACGTCCACGCAACGTGGTCGTGATGGTTTTCGCGCCCGGTTTCTGGATGCCACGCGTGGTCATGCAGCCGTGTTCGCCCTGGATGATGACGGCCACATCCTCCGATTCGGTGATCTTCTGCAGGATTTCCGCGATGTCGCTGCCGATTCTTTCCTGCAATTGCAGCCTGCGACCCGCCATATCGGCGATCCGGGCTATTTTGCTCAAGCCGATGACTTTTTGTTTGGGGATATACGCCACCGCAACCTTCATATTGTACATCAACGCCAGATGGTGTTCGCAGTGGCTGAATATCTCGATGTCCTTCATGAAGACCAAGTCATTTTCTGCATTGCCCAAGGCCAAGTCATCCTCGAAAGTGGTGTTCAGCATTTCGGCGATTTCGTCGTTCGTGTAGCACATCCCTTTGTAGATGTCTTCGTACATTTTGGCCACCCGTTTTGGAGTATCCTTGAGGCCTTCTCTTTCGGGATCGTCGCCCAAGGCAATCAGGATACCCTTTATATACCCTTCGATCGCTTGTACGTCAATTGCCATATCTTAAACCCCTCTCTCGTTCGGATCCCAAATGATTTTGTGGAGCTGCACCTGCATATTGACCCCATTCATCTGGTTGTCCTTCATGAAATCGACGATGCTTTCCAGCTCGATATCACCGAACACCGGACTGATGAAGATGCTGGTTTTTTCGGTAAGTTTGTATTTGTTGATCAATTCACGGGCTTTCTCCAAGTCCGCCATGCTTCCCGATACAAATTTGACCGTGTCCTTCTCAGTCAGCTGATCGAAATTTTCCAACGCCATCATCCGCTCCATCCCGCTGGAAGGAAGCTTGTAGTCCATCGTGAAGCTCGGCGGGTTTTCCAGATCCGAAAATTTGCTCAACAACACGCTGCCGTTCGTCTCGATTTCGACATAGAGTTCCGGATCCTGCGACAGCAACTCCAGAAGTGCTCCCATGTCTTGCTGCAGCAACGGTTCGCCCCCGGTCAGGGTGACATTGGTGACCTGAGTGTCCTTGATATACGCATAGACCTCCTCGGCAGTCATCGGATCAAACGCGACTTTCCTGTCGTTGGCCCAAGCGGTATCGCAATAGCCGCAGTTCAGATTGCATCCCGCGAAACGGATGAAGGTCGCCAATTGCCCGCACCTGCGGCCTTCACCGTTGATGCTGACGAATTTTTCAACTACCTGCAATACCATTTATCTTACCCCGCTTTCTTCATAAGCGGCGCTGTTTGTCGGTGTTTCATAAACGGTCGCACGCTTCACATCATAGCCGAAGCCAGCCAACGTTTTGTAGAAATATGCGGCGAAATTCTCGGCTGTCGGACGAAATGGGAATTCGATGACGGCAAAGCCGTCTTCCTTGATGCACTGAAGCGTTTGTTCCCGCATGGTCCCCTGCTCGATGATCAGCGCGTGGTCTAAGTGATCCACGGCGGCCTTGAGATCCTTTTTCAAATCCCCGAAATCCACTACCATTCCGTCCAGTTGGCCGGATGCGACCAATTCTTCCGCTTGCACCTCGATTTCAACCCGCCATCTGTGGCCATGGATGTTTGCGCATTTGCCTGCATAGCCAGCTAGAAAGTGAGCGCTGTCGAAGCTGTGTTCTGTTTTTAAAATATACATCTTTGTATTTCTCCCCCTAAAGTTGTCCGCAGCACCGCCACTTTTCAAGCGTTGCTGCCGTTCTGCCGATCCGTCTTCCCAGAACTTCCCTTGTCTTTGATGGCTTCGAAATATGCATATCACTTATATTTTTTGGCACAAAAAAAGGGCACACTATGCCCATCAACAATCGACCACTTCAAATAAGCAGCAGTCAGGTCCTAGTTTTGATTTGAGACAGGATGGTTTCGAACTGTCTTATTCTGTTTTTTGATACCCATACAGACTACTACAGGAAAAATGGATAGTCAAGCTTCGTCAGGAACAAAAGCAGGCGAAGTCAGCTCAAATCCGTTCAAATTGTCTGAACCATTTTCTTTTGTAGGTCAGCCTACCATAATCTCCGATGAAATATTTCCGGTATACCCCTCTACCGACACGGAAAGTGATGCGTTCGCCGCCGTCCGCTTCGAAGGTCAACACATAGGTTGTTGTCGTCATCAAAGAATCGCCATTAATGTGACTCGCGTTCTCCGTATCTTTCCCGATCAATTTGGCTTTTTCGTTAACCTCTACGGCAGTCAGATTCAAGACCATATTTATGATCAGATACCCAAATACACTGATGACTCCGATGCTCCCCAGAATCATAATCAACTCAAGATCCTCACCCATGCTCCATCACACTCCCTGTAAAAATAATAACACTCTTTGATGGAATATTATAACTTTCTTACACCAAAAAGACCGAGACGATTCCACACGGAAATCTTCTCGATCTTTTTTTCATTTATTTTTTATTCCAATCACTGATCAATTGCTGATACCAGAAATAACTGTCTTTCTTGTAGCGTTTCAGCTCCTTGAGGTCATCGTCCGTGCGGTCGACGTAGACCAATCCGTACCGTTTCGCGAACCCTTCCCTTCCGCTCAGGGAATCGAGGAACGACCAAGGCGAGTAACCCAATAGTGGGATGCCTTCTTCCACTGCCTGGAAGCATTGGTCCAAATGTTCTTTCAGGTAGCCGATCCGGGTTTCGTCATGGATGTGGCCATCGTCCTCCAGTGTGTCGCTGCTTGCATAACCGTTCTCTGTAATCATCAGCGGCAGGTTGTAGCGTTGCCACAATTTGTAGATGGAGAGCCTCAAGCCGGTCGGATCCGTGCCGAAGATCATCCACTCCGATTTGGCGCTTTCCGGATTTGCTACAATCCGGTAATGTTCGGATCGGAAAAACGGCGGCATGTTACTGTCATCCTTACCCGAGTAAGCCTCGGCACAAAGACTAAAGTAATAGTTGATACAAATCCAGTCCGCGCGCTCCGACAGCAGCAACTGCTCGTCTTCCTCACGAGTATCCGGATAAAGCCCTTGTTTTTTTAGCCTATGCGCGATGCGTGCCGGGATACTGCCGCGGACCGAGAGATCCAATTGCGTGAAGCTCAACAGTTCCTCCGCCGTCATCGCGGCTTCGACATTTGCCGGAGCTGCAGAAGCCGGATAAATATTTTGGAATGGTGAAGCAGGCCCAATCATCCCACCAGGCACCAATTCATGGCACCATTTGAAGGCAAATTTTTCGGCAAGTGCCATATGGTACATAATCTGATAGTTGGCCCGTTCATAAGCTTTTCCCTCAATGTCGCGGATACCATTGAAATCCTTCGAATACATCACCATCAAAGGCTCATTAATACTAACCCAATACTTGACTTTGTCGCCGAATGCTTCGAATAAGGTTTTGGCATACTTCTCGTAGGCGTAAATCGTCTCCCTTCCCAGCCAACCACCATAGTTGTCCACCAATTTTTGCGGCAGGTCGAAATGATAGATGGTGACGATCGGTTCGATTTTGTAGGCAAGCAAACGATCGATGACTTTCGTGTAAAAATCCAGGCCTTCCTGATTCAATTCACCTTCGCCATCCGGGAAGATCCGCGTCCAGGAAATCGAGAAACGGTAAGAGTTTACCCCCAGTTCGCGCAGCAGTTCGATGTCATCTTCCCATTGATTGTAGAAATCACTCGCGACACTGGTGTCGGCTATGCCCGGTCTGACAAACCGAGTATCTACGGTCGATAATCCTTTCCCATCTGTTTGGACCGCGCCTTCGATTTGGAAAGCCGAGCTGGATACGCCGAACATAAAATCCTTCAAGTCTGTATTTTTCATCATCAACCCTCATTGCTTTCGATATTACTCATACTGAAAATTTCCTGATTTTCTGTACTGTCCGTGCTTGCGGAACGCTCATTTGCCAAGGCTTGCTTATCCATCAGTTTGAAGAACGGATAGTAGATTACTCCTGATAACGCAACGGCAAATACTTGGAATACTGCGATTTTCCAGCCGCCCTGCATCAAACCAGAGAAAACGATTGGCGTGCTTGCCGGAATAAAAATACCCATCGGCGCAGGCATTAGACCGGTAACAATCGCAGCATATCCTAAAACAAGCATGATGATTGGAGTGAAAATGAAAGGGACGAATACCAATGGGTTCAAAATGATTGGCATACCGAAGATCAGCGGTTCATTGATATTGAATACGCCCGGCAAAAGCACCAGCTTTGAAAACTTCTTGTACTGCTGACTTTTCGCAAAAAGAGCAATGACAATCACAAAACCCAGGGTGGAACCAGCTCCACCAATCACCGTCAGATCATAAAGAGCGATGTTGAAGATATGTGGAATCGGCATGCCTGCTTGGTAAGCTGCGACGTTGTCTTGGATATATCCCATCCAAATCGGCATCAGGATAGGCAATATCGTGTAAGAACCGTGAATCCCGAAGAACCACAGCAATTGTGCGGCCAAAACCAGAATGATGAAAGCCGGAAGAGAACTGGTCAAATTCTGCAACGGGGTCTGCAGGCTCGCATAGACGAAATCAGTGGCAGAGCCAAAGCTGGTCAAAGAGAAGCCCCAGCGCACCAAAGCGAATGAAGTCAAGATAACAAAGGCAGGGATGATATCCAAAAACGCTTTGGCAACTTGCGGCGGCACATCTTCCCCCATCTTGATCGTCCAATTTTTATCTATCAAAATTTGATAGATTTTCGCTACCAACAGACCCGTGATTATTGCGGTGAAAGCGCCTCTCGATCCAAGGTAGGCTGTGTTCAAATAAATGATTGGCTGGAATGCACCCTCTTCCATCACTTCTGTTAATGGAATCAGCATCAAAAAACTGACAAGCGCTAAGATAGCTGCATTCACCGCGCCGTCCTTTTTGCCATAGATAATAGAACCTTGGTATGCAACAAAGAATACCATGTAAAGTCCGATAGCGTTGATCGTCACCGCTGGTACAAAGGCGAAGAGAGTCGACAGTCCTGTAGCAGCCAGAAATTCCTGATAAGCGGGAATATTGATGGTGTTCAATAAAGAAAAAATCGCACCTACGATGATGATCGACATCAAGGTCATGCTTCCGCCACTGACTGCTCGGACGACCTTATTATTGGAGATTTTTGTAGCGACTGGAATAAATCTATTTTCCATAAAATTGATAAAGTGCTTCATGTTATAATTCCTCCTGTCTTTTGATAGTCTAATGATAACAAGCGCTTCCATCATAGATAATCACAAAAAAAAAGAGGAAATTCCTCTTTTCAAAGATTCGCTCGGAATTTCTGCGGCGTCTCGCCATGAAAATCCTTGAACTTCTTGTAAAAGAACGAGACGGAAGAATAGCCGATTTCCGCAACAATCTCTTCCACCGACAAGTTGGTGCTCGAAAGCAGCACGGTGGCAATCGTCATCTTTTGGAGCTGAAGCAATTTCATATAACTTTTGCCCGTCTCACTTTTCAGCCGATTGGACAGGTAATTCGGATGGTAATTGAAATGAGCCGCCATGTTGTTCAGGCTATCTTGCTGGTAATTTCGTTCGATGTACTGAAGGAAATCGATGGTCGTATAATTATCGGCTGTTTTGCTCTCAGGTTTCGTGGCTTTTTCGATGAATTTCCCTCGAATCAATTCGATGAAGAACAGTGCCATGTAGGAATCAATGATTTCTTCAGAAAACTCCCGCAGATTATAGTATTCCAACAAAATTCGATCCAACAAATTAACCGGTTCGTCCTGTTTTTTGGTCAGAAACATCAGATAGCTCTTCTCAAACTTCTTGTTCTTGATCGATTGCAACATAAAATGTGTAATCAGGCTGTTCTTCGAAAGACGATTTAATAGATGTTTTGTCAGATAATCTTTTTTGATGACCAAATTCAAAATGATATTGCCCTTTTTGACCTCTTTCACGCGATGACAGGTCCTCTTATCAATAATCAAGAGGTTTCCTTCGTTCAAAGAAATCCTTTCATCCACCAGCAATACTTCACAGGAACCTTTGTAGGCATACATGATTTCCATATAATCATGGAAATGCCAAGGCACGAACGATCCATAAGCTTGTTGTGAAACATTGAGGCTATCATTCACCTGGTCAAGCTTGTGATCCATATTGAAGCGGAAGCGATAAATCTCTACCCCATCGATGACTTCCATATCATCCAAAGCGACATGCTTGATGTCTTTCCAAGATATCATTTTTTGGCGATTCTCAAAAAACAGGTCCAAATTTTCTACTTTCATCAGTGACACTCTCCATTATTAATAAATGTTACTGGAATCGCATGTACCAACAATCCTAGTTACGGACTCCGTGTTTCTATAATCGTTTTCCTTATTGTATAACAAAATTCGAAAGTGTCCACTTTGCGTATAGGCATTTTAATGTTTGGCAAAGAAATCCGGCATTCTGATCGGTCCGATTCGAGGCGAAATTGCCGAATATCGGACTAACATTCGATAATTTTATTCCAGTTTTGGGCGAAATTGTCGAATGCTGTATTGCATTCGACAATTTGACTCCTTTGCAGTTCGAGATTGTCGAATGCATCACGTACATTCGGCAATTTTGCCCCCAAATCCATCCCGCCTATATCCCCGCCGCGAAAAAGCTCTCCCACCAATTGAATTGATGGAAGAGCTTCTTTATGTTCAGTAATTATAGCTCGCTGCCGTTTGAAGCGATCACTGATTTGTACCAGTAGAACGAATCTTTCTTGATCCGGTTGAATGTCCCTTTGCCGGCATCGTCAAGATCGACGTAGACAAACCCGTAACGCTTCTTCATTTCGCCTGTGCCTGCCGAAACGAGATCGATGCAGCCCCACGGCATGTATCCGATCAGATCGACGCCATCGATCGTCACTGCGTCACGCATCGCTGAAATGTGGTCGCGCAGATACGCGATTCGGTAGTCGTCGTGGATTTCCCCGTCTTCGATCGTGTCGATGTTGCCCATCCCGTTTTCGACGCACATCAATGGTTTCTGGTAGCGGTCATACAATTCGTTCAGGACAAAGCGGAAACCTTTGGCATCGATCGGCCAGCCCCACGGCGTTTTTTCCAGGTACGAGTTCGCTTGTCCTTGCTGGCCGCCGGTTGTCGTGGTGATGTCGGAGTTTCTGTCGTATACCGTTGTGCGGTAGTAACTGAACGCAAGGTAGTCGGACGGGTGATTTCTCAATATTTCTTCGTCTCCATCCTCCATTTTCAGTTCAAAATCGTATTCATCAAAAATGCTCTTCGCATAGGCCGGATAATAGCCGCGCATCATCACATCCGAAAACAACAACGCTCTCCGTCTGAACAGATAGGCCCCGAAAACATCGTCCGGGTGGCACGTATTCGGGTAAATGCCGGACAGGGCCAACATGGTGCCGATTTTGACATTTGGAATCATTTCATGGGCCATCTTGTTTGCATAGCTGCAGGCTACCATCAGATGATGCAACGCCTGGTATTTGCCCGCTGCTTCTTCCGGCAAATATTTGGTCGGAAGGATCGGACCCTTGTTCTCCGTTTTAGCGTCATCTTTTTTATAGGTTCCCAAGGTCCAGAAACCGCCCAGAACATTGATTTCGTTGACTGTAATCCAATATTTCACCTTGGATTTGTATCGGTTGAACAACACTTCACTGTAGCGAAGATAGAAATCGATCATTTTCCGGTTTGCCCAGCCGCCGTATTTCTTTGCCAACCCCACCGGCATATCGAAGTGAAGGATCGTCACAATAGGTTCGATGCCATGTTTCAGGCATTCGTCGAACACATCATCATAGAATTGCAGCCCTTCTTCGTTCGGCTCCTCCTCGTCCCCGTTCGGAAAAATTCGCGTCCAGGAGATCGCCAATCGGTAACTGTTGAACCCCATTTCCGCCATCAGCCCGATATCCTCTTTGTAATGGTGGTAGAAATCGGTGGCGTTGTGGCTTGGGTAATACTCGCCCTCTTTCAGGATCGGCTCCGCGCCAAGCGGCAAAGATTCGCCCAAAGTGATGTGATCCATTTTACCATTGGCATCGGTAAAGTATATTTTTCTGGAAGAGGTATGACTTCCGGCTGTGATCAGGTCCGAAGCGGCCAATCCACGGCCACCTTCAGCATAACCGCCTTCGTATTGGTTTGCGGCGGTTGCGCCACCCCATAAAAATGTTTCTGGAAATGCTTTGTTCAAAACAATTACCACCTTTTATTTTTATTTGTGCCGATACGGCGTTACTGTATTCTTAATGATTGTCTGTTTTCATTATTCTTCTTTGAGCAAAAAAAGTAAATGCTTTCAGCGACTATTGGCATGCCGTTGCAGGTTTTCTTTTTGGACGCTCATTTGTTGAAACATAATTTCATCATTTGGCTCTGTTTTATTTAACTTTTGATTTAGGGTATAATTTAAGTATAAACAGTTGCGGAGGTTTAATAAGTGAGGAAAAATATGGAATTTAATATTAACGATTTAAAATGGATAAGAGAACCTAAAAACTATAGTATTACTGAAAATAAAATAGAAATTATTACAGAACCTCATACTGATTTATGGCAAAGAACATATTATAATTTTAAGAATGATAATGCTCCTGTTTTACAAATTAATACTGATGAAAAATACTTTTCTTTTATAGTAAAAACTGAATTTGAAAGCAATCATCGTTTTGACCAATGTGGAGTAGTTATGTATTTAGATAGTGAAAATTGGTTTAAATGTTCTATTGAATATGAAAATGAAGATATTCAACATTTAGGAAGTGTTGTTACGAATAATGGCTATTCTGATTGGGCTACTACAGTTATTGATGCATCTATTAAATCTATGTGGTATAGATTTAGTCGAAGAGAGGATGATTATTGTATAGAATCATCGATTGATGGAATTAATTATAGTCAGATGCGTATATTTCATATATGGAAAGGTAATGGTACTATTCAATTTGGTATTTATGCTTGTAGTCCAGAAAATTCATCGTTTAAAGCAATATTTACAAATATGGAGATAACAGATTGTAAATGGCTAGCTCATGACGGGCAAGCCTCAGATGGAAATGTATAAGGATAAATTTCAATTTGATAATTAGATTATTGTGAACAGTTTTAATATATTACGAATTAAAGACCAGTGAAAATTTCACTGGTCTTTTAAATTTATCATATATCATCAACATTATTTTTAAACAGAACCCATCATTTAAATCGACAAATGGTATAATTGGGGCAAAACGAGGGTGATAAATCTGAATATTATCAGCAGGATGAACCAAAGTCACTTTTTCTCAAATTCGGAGAACAGCATCATCCGTTTTCTGCTTGAAAACCCGGATGACATCAAAAACGCCACAACCAAGGATCTTGCCGCGAAAACCTTCACGAGCCCATCAACGATCGTGCGTCTGGCCCAAAAATTGGGCTTTCAAGGCTACAATGATTTCAGAATCGAGTTCCTCGCCGCTGTCCAACAGCTCAACAGCCCGTTGGTTTCGATAGATGCGAATTTCCCGTTCCAAAAAGCAGACGGCATCAGCGAAATATCTTCAAATCTATCCCAGCTTTTCGTGGATGCGATCAAGGAAACCAATTTCCTCGTCGATGAAGATAAATACGATAAAGTTGTGGATCTGCTAGACCAATCGACGTTCATCGATATTTATGGCGTCGGCTCGAATCAGCACCTGGCTTATAATTTCTCGCTCGACATGCGGCGCATCAACAAAGAGGTCACGACCTCAGCGAGCCATCAGGAGCAACTCATCAAAGCCGCCACTTCGAACAAAGACCGGGTTGCTTTGATCATTTCCTACACCGGCGAAACCAAAGACATCCTGGAAATCTGCCAACTGCTGAAAGATACAGAAACAGCGATGATCTGCATCTCCAGCGTCGGAAACAACAGCATCAGCGATTTGTGCGACATCGTTTTGAACATCGCCACCTGGGAAAAAATGTTCTCAAAAATCAGCACCTTCTCCTCCAGCATTTCGATCCTGCTGGTATTGGATATTCTGTATGCTGCCCTGTTCGCGCGAAACTATGATAAGAATAAGGAACGTTTGCTTCAGGTGAAGTCTAACACCACCGGTTTTCGATCCAAAATTCAGCCTCTGATGGAGGATGTTTAGCGTCAAATAGTTTTCTTATTCCTTAGGTATTTAAAATACAAATTTATATAAAAGGAGTGTTTTGATTATGATGCAAGGAAACAAAAATGCTTTTCCGAAGGATTTCCTGTGGGGCAGCGCTTCGGCAGCGTATCAGGTGGAAGGCGCGTGGGACGAGGACGGCAAAGGCCCTTCGATTTGGGATGAATTCGTGAAAGTGCCCGGCACCACCTACAAAAACACAAACGGTGACGTTGCGGTCGACCATTACCATCATCTCGAGGAAGATGTCCGCTTGATGGCGGAAATGGGCCTGAAAACCTATCGCTTCTCGATCGCTTGGTCGCGGATTTTCCCTACCTCCATGGATGAAGTGAACCAAAAGGGCTTGGATTTCTACCATAAGCTGATCGACCTGTGCTTGGAAAACAACGTCGAGCCGATGGTGACGATCTATCACTGGGATCTGCCGCTGTTCCTACAGGAAAAATACCGAGGTTGGGAAAGCCGGGAAATCATTGCCGACTTCAAGAAATACGCAGTGACTTTGTTCGAAGCGTACGGCAGTAAAGTGAAATACTGGATCACAATCAATGAACAGAATATCTTTACGCGGATGGGCTGGATGACGGCGCAGCACCCGCCGAAAATGACTGGCGAAGAAAAACTCTATTACCAAGTCAATCATAACGTGTTCCTGGCGCATGCCGAAGCCGTGCTTGCCTTCCAGGATCTGGTTCCGGACGGCATGATTGGTGCAAGCTTTGCTCTGCATCCAAGTTATGCCATCGACTGCAAGCCGGAAAATGTCGTAGCCAAGATGGATTACGACGATCTGAAGAACTATTGGTGGATGGATGTTTACGCTTATGGGCGCTATCCGAAAGCGGCCATGAAGTATCTCCAGACAAAAGGCGTGGCGCCAGAATTTGATCCCGGCGATGCGGAATTGCTGGCGGAAGCAGCCAAGCACGTCGACTTCATGGGCGTCAACTATTACCGGAGCGATACGGTCGAATTCAACCCGTTGGACGGCGTCGACAGCAGCGGCGTGTTCAACACGACCGGCGAAAAAGGTTCGATGACTGTTCCGGGCGTTCCCGGCTTGTACAAAAATCCGCTGAATCCTAATCTGCCGACAACCGATTGGGATTGGACCATCGATCCGGTCGGCATCCGCGTCGGTTGCCGCGACATCACCAGCCGCTACGACCTGCCAATCATCATTTCCGAAAACGGGCTCGGCGCTTTCGATACGCTTGAAGAGGACGGCAGCATCCATGACCCTTATCGGATCGCCTATCTGGCGGAACACCTTAAGGAAATCAAACTGGCGATCGAAGAAGGCTCGGAAGTGCTCGCCTACTGCACTTGGTCGTTCACCGATCTGCTCAGCTGGCTGAATGGCTACCAAAAACGCTACGGCTTCGTCTACGTCGACCAGTACGAAGAAGCCGTCGAACCTTCCCTGAAGCGCTACAAAAAAGACAGCTATTTCTGGTACAAGGATGTCATCGCCAGCGACGGAAAAGCGTTGTTCGATTAAGCTTAATGAAGCTTAATGAAGAAAGCATGACTGCACAAAGAATCCCCGACCAGGCTCAGTTTCGGCTCGGTCGGGGATTCTTTGTGGTTTTTGATATTTGCGTTTTTTCCCCGTCCACGGAAATACCCCGCCGAAACCGGTTTTGGCGGGCTAAAAGAAGTCTGATATCGAAAAATAAACCGCCAAAATGACTTTGAAGGGTTATTCGGTGTGGTCGTCTCGCAAAATAAACCGCCAAACTGTATTTGGCGGGGAAACTCAACCCTTCTGAAGAGAAATTAACCATCCACCCGCCTTCCTTGCTTCAACGGTATCATTCCGCGCACTCTCATCCCAGCCGCCTCTCCACTTCCCGCAGCACCAAGCAATAAAAACACCATATCCTCTCCATTTACAGTGCATCCCATATACTAAATACTTTTCTTGAAATCACCCCTTACAAAAACAGTCAAAATTTGGTATAATATCTATACAACGTGTAGTTATGACAAACGTAAGTCCTGTTGTCATATATCTGCGCGCTTTTTTGTTGCTTTTGGAAAAGATATGGAGGATTACATGTACAAAGTTAATGATTTGATAGTGTATGGAAACGAAGGGGTCTGCCGAGTCGAAGCGATCGAAGTTATGAATGTTACTGCTGTCGCAAATGATCGTCTATATTATGTTCTAAAGCCCCTGTATCGTAACGGAACAGTATACACACCCGTTGATACGACAGTATTTATGCGTCCCGTCATTTCGGCTGATGACGCACAAGAAATAATCGAACAGATTCCGTCAATCGAAACGGATATCCTATACAGCAGCGCGAATCTGCTTTCCGAACATTATGATAAAGCCATGGAACGTCATGATTGCAAATACCTGATCCAAGTGATCAAAACGGTATACCTCAAGAACCAAATCGCTGCCACAAAAAATAAAAAGGTTTCTGAAACCGACAGACGCTACATGAAAAAAGCCGAAGAAATGCTTTACGGCGAATTCGCTGTTGTGTTGGAAATGCCAAAAAACGACGTGAAAGCTTACGTCGAAGAAAAAGTTGCGGCAATTGAATTAAGTTTAAGCAAATAGAATACTGCAATTGAAAAACAGAAATCCACTGATTCGGATTTCTGTTTTTTTGTTTTCTGACATTCATTTTTCCGCGTTGTCTGTTCCAAAATGGATCGTATCATCTCTAGTAATCCTCTCCTGGAACGGCTGTTCAGGTTGAATTAACAGATGCATTACATTTTGTCCAAAGTTTCCTTAGACGCCCCGCTTTATAATCACCCTAACCTATTCACTACCATCTCTTCATCCGCATTCAACAACAGCTGATACAACGCTCCTAAAAGATTGGCATCATTCAGGAAGCGGCAGCTGTCGATTTCAACTTCCGTCAAGGTGCTGTCCAAGAAAGGCAGCCCGGTGCGGATGGCGCGGTATTGTTTCCGGATTTCTTCGATAACGATCGGTTGAGCGCTGATTCCGCCGCCGATGACGATTTTTTCGAGGTCAAGGATGGCTTGGACGTTGCAGATCATGAAGGCGATCTCTCTGGCGAAGGCTTCGAAAATCGGATAGACGCTCGGGTCATTTTGGTTGATTGCTTCGAAGGCAGCAGTGCCGTCCTTCGTGTCATTTGTCCCCAACTCGATGTTCACTTTTTTGACGAGTCCAACAGCCGAACCGGTCTTGCCGTACATATCATCAAAAGATGGCTTGAAGGATTGCTTCATCATGAAACTCAATTCACCGGCTTGGAAATTCTTGCCTTGGTACAACTTGCCATCCAGAATCAGGCCACCTCCGATGCCGGTTCCGAGCACAAGTGCAAGACCGTTTTCGATGCCATTTAGGTTACCGAGCCAAAGCTCCGACAAAGCTGCAGCCTTGCCGTCATTGATGACGGAAACCGGCACATCAAATTTAGGCTGGAATTCCTCGATAAAAGAAATGCCGTCCAAGAATGGCAATGCTCCGCCGAAGGAAATCATGCCCGTATCCGAATCAACTTTCCCTGGGCAACAGAAGGCGATACCGCGAATTCCATCCCGAACCAGTTCAATTTCATTTTCCAATGTGACGATGAATTCGCCATATTCATGAGGTGTCCGCACTTGCTTCTTGGACTGAATCTGCCCGGAGTGGTCAATCAAGGCCATTTTGATGTTCGTGCCGCCGATGTCGATGCTTAAGTAGTTTGATTTCAATGCTCATTCTGTCCCTTCTTTATGCCATGTTTCTGGCGAAATCTATTGGGAGTTATTTGATATTTCCTTTTGAATACATTTCCGAAATGGCTTTGGCTGGAGAAAGCCAAAAAGTTAGCGATTTCATCAATTGTGTAAGTCGAGTAAAGCAATAAATTCTCAGCCATCTTCAATTTTTCTTCGACAACAAATTCATGGATTGTCATCTCTGTTTCCTTTTTGAAAATTGTCGAAAGATACGTTGGGGTTGTATTCAATTCTCTGGCTATTTCTTCAGCTACAATTTTCTCATGCATTTTTTTCAGAATGAGATTTTTTGCCCGAAAAACGAGAGGATTTTCTACTTTTATTTCTTTTATCTCTGATACCAACTTCGTAAAGTAAATTTCGGCTCCACGTACAATATTATATACTTCATTTTGTGTTTTCGCTTCATCTACTTTCAAAATATAGCTGTCGCTCAAGAGAAAGGCCTGCTCTGAATGGACGCCACCTTCAATTGCCGACCTTGTGGAAATCGCCAATACGACGATGCCTAAATTTTTTATTGAGCGCAGTTCATCTTTCGATAAAGTTGCTAATCTGCCCGCATAGCTCTCTTGGAAACTAAGCATCAACTTGTCATGATTGCCTTCCCGGATGCTGGCTTGTTCGCGTTGTTCCTGATCGTAGGGATTATGCAGTTCACCCATTTCTTGATATTGAAAAGCCGTTTCGCCAAGTTTCTTGGAAATTTCTGCTTGAACGGAAGATTCATCCATGGATGAATAAAGAATATCAAATATAGAAATTTTTTGGTCATAAAGATAGTCATAAAAAAGGGATACGGCTTCACAAATCGTTTCCAGATCAGCGTATGAATGCCTTTGGATCATCTGATCGGCATGAGGAACCTTCACTCTCCCAAAAATAAAATAGCAGGATAGCTTCTCAACATAGAGGACTGCCGTAAATAATAAGTTTTTGTCAGAAAAAGCTACAGGCAAAGTCATTTTATTCAGCTCATCGTACATTTCCAGAGCATGACTGTCTTCTTCCAAGGAACTGGGGACCGCGTTAAAATCGCCAAACACATGTCTCAGCCTGTGATTACTATCGTACTCTCGAATCGGTACTTTAATTATTTTTGCCAAATGTTCGCACATGCTTTGATAATCCACGAATCCCGCCCCTTTTTAAAAGTGTAGCCTATTTTTGATTCTCCAAAACAACTGAAGTATTTTTCTTAAATCCACGAAGAAGAAAAACAAATGCCATTATCACGAATACGATTCCACCAATGGTAAAGGAAAATGCTGTGCTTGTATTTCCGACTAAATTGCCCAGCCATTGTACCACAAAAGGTGAGAAGAATGAGCCGAGATTGCAGGAAACCATCGCTAAAGAGATAGCTAAGTTAGTGGAATTTTCCGGAGCTCCCGGCAACAGAATATCGTACATGTAAGGGATAAAGATGGAAACAACCAGCATTCCACCAGACAGAATAATCGTAAGCATCAGCATACTGTTGACTGAAGGAATCAAGAAGTACACGATACCGATAAGGATCAGAGCAATCACGGGAGTGAATTGTTTAAGAACACTTCGGACATGGCCATAAGCAAAGCCTCCGATTGCCCCAATCAGACTGCTGATCGTGAAGGCAGTTCCCAAAAACCCTTGATTCGTATAGTTCATTTCTACAATCAATGTACTTGTTTTGGTGAAGATAGTCATTATTAGGATGAAGAATACAAACATCATGATGCATGAGAATATGACCAAAAAATTGACGCTTTGCTTTTGCCTGCTTGTGTCCGAATCCTGATTGCTGACTTCTTTTTTATCAGCAGGCAAGAATAAAGCAACTAAAATTACGATCGGCAAAGTAAGGAAATAAATGAGATACGAGTATTGCCAAGCAACGTTAACCAGAATACCTGCTAAGAAAGTGGCAAGGCTGGAGCCTAATGTTGCAAAAGCTGTCTGATAACCCAACATTTTTTGTTGTGTTTCCCCATCAAAATAATCGCCTATCAAACTGACTGCGAGGGAATTGTAGATACCTGTTCCTGCCCCAAGTATAAATCTGGAAATATAAATGACAGAAAAATTTGTTGCAAAAACCGGAATAACGCCGCCAACAAAAGCCAATGTCAATCCAAGCATGACCGTTTTCTTCTTACCAATTCCTTTGACAATAAAACTGCTGAGCAAGATAAATATCAACATTGTGAAAGAAGGTATTGTGACCAAAGATTCCACTGTCGCGGGAGCGATATCGGGGAATTGATTTTTTATCATCGGCAAGGTTACTGAAATTGCGCTTGCCGCACTGAGCATTAAAGAAATGGACAGAATGGTTAACTTCAAAATGCCAGCTTTATCTCTACTTTTAGTCATTTTGCTTTTCCTCCCAATTTTCATCCAGTTTAAATTGAAGAACAGTAACCGAAGATTTTGCCACTTCGAAGTCGATATTTGTGCCGTCAATTTCCGGTGCGACAGCAGCCTTAATATTAACTAGTTCTTCAACGCCGAACTCGTTATAATCATTCATGTTGTCGGAGCATAAGACGCTACCGGAAATATATTCGACCTTTTGATCAAAGTTGATCGTCATTTTCTCGGAATCATCAGCGGAAACATTCACAATATTCACTGTCACAACATCATCTTTGACAGATGCAAAACTGTATATTTTTTTCAAATCTTCTTTACAAACATTGCCTAAAGTATTTGTCTCTAAAGCTAGGTCGATTTTATGTCCGCCTTTATGCGCTTCATACATCTTGAATACATAATAATTCGGCGTTAGAACGGTCTCATTTCCATTTGTTAAGAACAGTGAATTTAGGACATTCACTGATTGTGCTACACAGGCCATCTGCACTTTATCACAATTTCTATGGAAAATATCCAGCGTCAATGCTGTAGTGATAGCATCCCTCATCGTGCATTGCTGCCAAAGGATGGATGGTGTAGTCAAATCAATGTTATGCCAATTGCCCCATTCTCCGACAATCAAATCAACATTAATCGGAGTAGCAAATGCCCCCTCTTCAACCGGCATCGCTTTCAATCCTTGCTGAATGAGACCATATTGCTCTTCGATGACATCCTCCAATTCAAAGGCGCCCTTGATTACACGATACCAAGCATCTTTACTGAATTCTGTCACTTTGTCGGTTTCATCCGACAGATTCCAGTTATAGAAATGCAGATCATAACCATCGATTCTAGGTTTGCGATACTTCGCAAGTTCTTTGAAGAAGTCTTTTGTCCACTCAACTCGTTCTTTCGGTTTGTTTCCATCGGGACCGACTGCAATCATTTTCAGCTCTTGAGTTGGCGTTGTCCATGGCAGTCCTGCTCCAAAAAGAGGCATGGCACTCGTATGTTTGCGGTATTCATTTGCATATCCTTCAGCAGTGAAATTTCCGCCACCTGCCCAGCTCTCATTGCCGATTCCCCAGTATTCAATATTGAATGGTTTGGGATGGCCATTATTGGCTCTTTCTTCAGCTAGAGTAGTAGCTGTCTCACGATTTACATATTCCACCCATTCTCTCGTTTCCCGAACAGTTCCGGACAACATATTGATGTTGAACCACGGCTTTGCTCCTACCAATTCGCATAGATGCATGAATTCGTGCGTGCCAAAATGATTGTTCTCCAACTGTTGCGTGCCAAAGTTCTCATTATAATATTTTGGACGTTGCTCTCTTGGACCAATTCCATCTCTCCAGTGATACGTATCAGCGAAACAGCCGCCCGGCCAACGTAATAATGGTGGGTTGATATCTTTTAAAGCGTCTACGATATCTTTTCTTAATCCTTCATAATTTGGTATGGCAGAATTCTCGCCAACCCAAATCCCATCATAGATACCGCTTCCAAGAAACTCCACGAATTGACCATGAAGATTCGGATTGATTCTTTCTCCTCTGTTGCTTGCGTTAATAGTTATCTTACTCATTCTCATCCCTCTTCCTTTTTGTAATCGTATTCAAATTCACTTGATGAACTTATTCTAATTTTTTTGGAAGCCTTTTTATATCACGTTCTTACTCGAAATATCAGAATCTTATTAAAGCTATAAAAATATGTGATCATATTCTCGAACGCTCTTCTTGCATATCAAAAGAAAACAAAAACCCGCGAACGGGGCACATTTTCGAGTGTCTCGTTCGTGGGTTTTGGCATTTATAATTATTCATATATTTACGTTATAACGCTTTGTGTTACGCCAAGCCAACAGTACATTCTGGTTCATTGTTCATAAACGGGTTCTATAAAGCAGCACCGGCGTCACTTCAAAAATAATAATTATTCTGTAAAGGTTCCTTTTAATTGAGCAGTCTTTATTGCAATCAAATCCATTAGTACCGGAGATAAACAATCATACGTGTTCAGTCCTAGTGCTTGTAAATCTGAACGGATTTCATTTATTTTTGAAGCTGCTGTCCCTGTTTCGATAACGGAGGAAACAAAGCCTGCAAATTCAGGAGCTGACCAACCTTTTTCATCAGATAGTTCTGTGTGAACGAAATCCAATCCGTAAAAAGCGTGGTCCGGGTTCTCAATTCTCCCATAAAGATGTGCGCCACAATCTTTGCATGCGTAGCGTTGGATTGCAGCAGTTTCATCTACAATTTCTAACTTATCTTCATTTTTCATTACTTTCACATTGTCTCTGCCAACAACCGAAACTAATGAAAAAGTAGCTCCCTCTGGTTTCCAACATTTTGAACATCCACAAGCATGATTATGCCCCGTTTGTGCGCCAATGTGTACTTCTACTGGATTGTGTTCACATAAACAATGTAAAGTACCTCCAGAAAAATTCGCATCTGCCTCGTATTGATAGCCATTGTCTAATCTTGGATGAAGTTTCACTTTTGTCATATTATTACCTCTGCTTTCTTATTGTACTGAATAGTTTTTCTGAAATTGAAGCTGTTCTTCTGTAATAGAAGAACTCGCACGGTCCTAGCTTTACTCTCCGTAAGTCAAAATCGTGCGGATGGATTCCCCTTTGTGCAACAGATCGAAGGCTTCGTTGATGTCGGTGAAATTCAGATGATGGGTGATGAAGCTGTCCAGATCGATTTCGCCGTTCATGAAATCCTCCACCATTCCGGGCAGTTCCGTGCGGCCTTTGACACCGCCGAATGCGGAACCTCTCCACACGCGTCCTGTCACCAATTGGAACGGGCGGGTATGGATTTCTTTGCCGGCACCGGCGACACCGATGATGATGCTTTCGCCCCAGCCTTTGTGGCAGGCTTCCAAAGCGGCTTTCATGACTTCTACATTTCCGATGCATTCAAAACTGTAATCCACGCCGCCGTTGGTCATTTCGATCAGGACTTCTTGGATCGGACGATCATGATCACTTGGGTTGACGAAGTCAGTGGCGCCCATTTTTTGGGCCAATTCCCATTTGGCGGGATTCATATCGACTGCGATGATGCGTTTGGCTTTGGCTTTTTTCAAGCCTTGGATAACGGCCAGGCCGATCGCTCCAAGCCCGAATACTGCGGTCACTGCGCCTTCTTCGACTTTTGCCGTGTTTTCGACAGCGCCGAGACCTGTAGTCACTCCGCAGCCGAATAAAGCGACTTTATCCAGGGGCGCTTCCTTGTCGATGTTCACCAGGTTGATCTCGTTGACAACCGTGTATTCGCTGAAAGTGCTTGTCCCCATATAGTGATAAATAGGCTCACCATTATAAGAGAAACGGGTCGTTCCGTCCGGCATCAAGCCTTTGCCTTGGGTTTCGCGCACGGCTGAACACAGATTTGTCTTCCCGGACAGACAGAATTCGCATTCCCCGCATTCCGGCGTGTAAAGAGGAATGACATGGTCACCGGGTTTGACGGAAGTGACTTCATCACCCACGGAAACGACAACGCCGGCGCCTTCATGCCCTAAAACGGCAGGGAAAACACCTTCCGGATCGTCACCCGACAAAGTGAAGGCATCGGTATGGCAGACGGAAGTGTAAAGAATCCTCACTAATACTTCCTTGGCTTTTGGCTCTGCCACATCTATTTCCACAATCTCCAACGGTTTGCCTGGTCCAAAAGCGACAGCTGCTCTACTTTTCATAATTTTATTTCCTTCTTTCTTGAATATGATATCTCGTGCTCAATTAGAATACTACACGTTGACAATCTTGTGAATACTGACATATTTGTCACCATGTCATTTTTTGTTGAGAAGAGAAAGTCAGACGACATTGTCCTGGATGGCACCTGTGGTTACTGCACTCTCCTGTGAAGACCCTTCTGCCGGAGGAGGACATCCCAAAAAGATGATTATCTCCGACCTCGGCAGCTTCGCCGGAGTACAGCCACCCGCAATGCAACCACCTCCGGCAAACATTCCCTCGTCGGAGGTAGTTAGTGGGCGCAGTGCTGTTCTCCGACGAGCGCTCTTCTCATCGGAGCTGACGGTTTCCTCCGGTTAGCGGTCCTTCTGCCGGAGGAGGACATCCCAAAAAGATGATTACCTCCGACCTCGGCAGCTTCGCCGGAGTACAGCCACCCGCAATGCAACCACCTCCGGCAAACATTCCCTCGTCGGAGGTAGTTAGTGGGCGCAAATTGTTCTCCGACGAGCGCTCTTCTCATCGGAACTGACGGTTTCTCTCGGCCGCCGCCCCTCTCAAAAACGCCACAACACAAAAAGGCCAGGATTTCTCCTGGCCCCACATTTATGCTCTTATGCGTTTTCTGCGATGTATTTAACCAATTCTTCTGTATCTGCCCAGCCTAGGCATGGGTCGGTGATGGATTGGCCGAAGACTGTTCCGTCGTCTTCCTGACGGCCGCCTTCAAGGAAGCTCTCGATCATGAAGCCGCGCGCCAATTTCTTGATGTCATCGTTCCAAGAACGGTTGAACATCGTTTCTTTGACGATACGGATCTGTTCCATGTGTTTTTTGCCTGAGTTGTCATGGTTTGTGTCGATCATGATGAACGGGTTTTTGTAATCCCCTTCTCCGTAGGCTTTCACGACTTTGACAAGGTCTTCGTAGTGGTAGTTCGGGATGTTATCGCCGTAATCGTTCGTTCCGCCGCGCAAGACAACGTGGGCCAACGGGTTGGAGCTGGACTGCACTTCTACGCCATTATGGATGAATTTTTGTACTTGTTGGGCAGCGTACACGGAATTGAACAACACTTTCAGGTTGCCGCTTGTCGGATTTTTCATCCCGGCTGGGTGATCGATTCCGCTGGCAACGAAACGGTGCTGTTGGTCTTCAACGGAACGCGCGCCGATTGCATGGTAGCTGACAAGATCATCAACAAAATCCAGGTTTTCCGGGTACAGCATTTCGTCAGCCGTCGTCAAGCCTGTTTCCGTGATGACGCGATTGTGCAGGCTACGCACAGCAGCGATTCCTTGGATCAGGTTGCTCTTGCCGGTTGGATCTTGCTTATGCAACAAGCCTTTGTAGCCGTCGCCGGTCGTACGCGGTTTGTTTGTGTAGATACGGGGAACCATGAACACTTTGTCTTTGACTTTTTCCTGCAATTTCGCCAAGCGACGCACATATTCCATTACCGCTTCTTCATCATGTGCGGAACAAGGTCCGATGACTAACAAGATGCGATCGTCTTTGCCTTCGATGATGTCGTGCAACTCTTTGTCGCGGGCTGCCTTCATCGCTGCTTGCTCAGGTGTCAGTTTGGATAATTCTTTGACCAATTCGAAATCGATTTTTTCACTCAATGCTTTGAAACTCATAGTAATCCCTCCATTTTCTCTTCAACAAAAAAAGCTTCGTCCATTCCAATTTTCATTGGAAAGGACGAAGCCTGTATAGACTCGTGTTACCACCTTTGTTCATAGACCACTCGCGCAAGTCTACCTCGATAGGTACATTATAATACCCTAGCGAAATAACGAACGCTATCACCCGTCGCAGCCTACTTGATTCAGTGCGAAGTTCAAAGATGAATTCGGCTATCTCGCATGTGTGCCTCGCATCGACCGGCACCTTTCTGGTCAGCTCAATAACTTACTACTTCTTATCATCACTTTTTATGTTGTTTCTCAGAATATACTCATTTTCCAAGGAAATGTCAAATGGTTTTTTGAAAAAAAGTGAATGATAGGGTTTTCTTGTCGTAATTAGTCCAAGTCTCTAGCGATTTCATCTTTAACAGTCACGCCTTCAGCTTCCAAGCGTGCGATTGTTTCAGCGAATTGCGGCAAGTGTTTTTTGTGTGCGATGAACAATTCGTTCATGATTTTGATTGCAGTTTCGCCTGAACGGATCAGTGGGTTGATTGTGAAGGCTTGTAATGCAGTACCGTAGTCGCCTGTTACAGCAGCTTCGATCGTCAACAATTCCATCGCTTTCATCACTTGCAACCAGCCTCTTTCAGCAGTCGGCAATTCACCGAAAGCCACGTTACGAGCGCCTTGTGCACCAACGTAAGCAGTGACTTCGACTACGCAGTCAGCTGGTAGGTCAGGAACAGCACCATTATTTTTAGTGGATACAACGATTTGCGTGTCTTTGTTGCCGTAGATGGCAGCGATCGTTTCGCAGGCAGCGTCGGAGTAGTAAGCTCCCCCACGTTTTTGCAATTGCTCCGGTTTGTGATCCAAGTTTGGATCTTTGTATAATTCGAACAATTCAGCTTCTGTCTCTTTTACTTGTTGCGCACGCGTGCCTACGCCATTGAACTCTTCCAGACCGTGTTCCAGCATTTCTTCTTCGCGGTAGTAGTAACGGTGGTAGCCGCAAGGGATCATGCCCATTTGTTCCAATTGTTCTCTGTAGAACGGAATGTCATGGATGTTTTTCGGAAGGCCTGCATCTTTGTCGAACATGGCATCGATTACTTTGTAAGTGACGTCATTGCCTTTGTCGTCAGCGACTTTATGCCAGTGGAAGTGGTTCAAGCCAGCAAATTTGTAGATAAGGTCCTCTTTTTCAACGCCTAATGCTTTCGGCTCAGTCATGGTAGCCATAACCGGAACGTTACACAAGCCCATTACTCTGTCCCATTTGCCGTAGCGGACGACTGCTTCTGTTACCATGCCGCTTGGATTTGTGAAGTTGACCAACCAAGCATTCGGGCAAAGTTCTTTCATGTCTTCAACGATCTGCAAAATGATAGGAATTGTACGGAATGCTTTGAACATACCGCCGGCACCGTTTGTTTCTTGACCCAGCATGCCGTATGAGAAAGGAATGCGCTCATCTTTGACGCGAGCATTCAGTAAACCGACACGGAATTGCGTCGTTACGAAGTCAGCATCTTTCAAAGCTTCTCTGCGGTCCAAAGTCATATGGATTTTCACGTCGTAAGGGGATGCATCCCACATACGTTGCGCCATTGTGCCAACGATTTCTAATTTTTCTTTCCCTGCTTCGATGTCCACTAACCAGATTTCGCGGATAGGCAATTCATCATAACGTTTGATGAACCCTTCCATTAATTCAGGTGTGTAGCTGCTTCCTCCGCCGATTGTTACAATTTTAACGCCTTTTGTCATTTGTATATTCCTCCTCGTTTCGTTTACAAGGTTATTATCCATCATGTAAATATCGATAACAAGGGTTCTGGGTACACTTCAAAACCTTTTTACAAAATTTGTGCAAAATCCGCCCAATAATTCAAATTCTTTTCGCTTTTTGGCCTTTTTTGAGCAAAATATCGTTTACATAACATTTACATTAATTTATAATTTTTGTAAATAAGGAAAAGTGATTCAAGCCTAATATGGATCGCTGGACTTGAGAAAAGGAGAAGCGCCAACTATGCTGATACGCGAAAAAATGGAAACCATCAAGTTTTCTCCGGCTGAAAAGGAGGTCGTGGAATACCTGTTGCGTTATCCGGAATTGCTGGATGAAAAGACGATGCAGGAAATCGCAGCCGAAACCTACACCCAGCCTTCCACACTGATCCGCATCGCCAAGAAATTGGGCTTCGACGGATGGGTGGACTGCAAAAAAGCCTACCAAGAAGAGCACGACTATCTGACCCGCAACTTTGTCAATATCGATGCCAATCTACCGTTCGAGGCGAACGACTCGATCATGACGATCAGTAATAAGATGGCTTCGCTCGGACAGTCGACAATCGAAGATACACTCTCGCTCATCCACCACGACACGCTCCAGCAGGCGAAACAAATGCTGCTGAAGGCAAAGCACATCCAAATCTTCGCCACCAACGCCAATATGCTCATCCCGCAGGATTTTGCCTTGAAGATGAACCGGATCAAGCATCACACCGCCGTCTCCACCATCAAAGGCGAAGACGTCTACACAGCCTATACCTGTCCCGAAGGCACCTGCGCCATCTTGATTTCCTATACCGGCGAAAGCAATGCGATGAAGCAGATCGCGAATATATTGAAAGCTGAAGGCATCCCCACAATCGGAATCACGAGCATCGGCGACAACTACCTTTCACGGGTGGTGGACTGCTACCTGCCGATCACGACGCGCGAGAAACTTTACTCCAAGATCGGCAACTTCACGGTCAACCTTTCCATCATCTACTTGCTGGATGTGCTGTATTCAGTAGTCTTTGCCGAAAATTACGAGGAAAATCTGGCCCATATCATCCGCTTGGGCAGAATAGCCGACAAAAGGAAGACCAGTTCGGATATCATGCAGGAGAATGCCAGCGGGGAAAAAGCGTAGCGATTACGTTGGAGAATTGATAACTATAATATTCCATGTTGTAATGGCTTTGCGATATGAAATTAAATCAGTGCAAACAGCACAAAAACCACTCCCTGACTGCGACGAAAGGGAGTGGCTTTTTTTACGTCTACTTCGACAATAGACGTGTAGGTTAGCGACAACTTGCGTGGCTATCTGCTAATCATCTAACCAAGTTCACCGAAAGTTCCATCATCTTTTCCAACGGACGGAGAGCTTGCTTCATCAATTCTTCATCCATCTTAATTTCCGGTGTCATAGTGTCCATCGCATCATACAATTTCTGTAATGTGTTACGTTTCATGCTGCGGCATGTCTGGGTACGCGTCGGCACGAGGAACTCCTTACCCGGAGCCGCCTTCTTCATCTGGTGCAAAATGCCCACTTCAGTACAGACGATATATCCAGGCGCATCATTCTTCTTCACTTCATCCAACAGCACCTTCGTACTGCCGACTACATCACCGCGCGCAACAACTTCCGCTTGCGCCTCCGGATGCACCAGTACTTTGTAATCCGGATGGGCCTCAATCATCTCTTGGACAGCCGCGACGCGAATCTTGTGGTGCACGCAGCAAAATCCGTCGTGCAGAATGACGTTTTTCTCCGGAACTTCGCTCTTGATGTACGATCCAAGATTGATATCGGGAATAAAATAGATGTTTTGCTGCGGCAGACTGCGCACGATCTCCAGGCAATTGGACGACGTCACACAAACATCGCTGTATGCCTTGGTTTCAGCCGTCGTATTCACATACGCGACAACCGCCAAATCATCATACAGTGCCCTGACACGCTCGATTTCATCGGTTGATATCATATCAGCCATCGGACAACCCGCTTTTATATCCGGCATGATGACCCTCTTGCCCGGACTCAAAATCTTCGCACTCTCCCCCATGAAATTTACCCCGCAGAAACAAATTGTCTGCTGCGGCGTAGTCTTCGCCAATTTCGCCAACTGGTAGCTGTCGCCAATGTAGTCTGCCACGTCCTGAATCTCGTCCTGAACGTAGAAATGGGCCAGAACAACGATATCCTTCTCCTGCTTCAGCCTCTGTATACCCGCGACTAATTCTGCATCACCCAACTGTTTATTCATCTTATTTATCAATACCATAACCTCCACGGCTTAACAGCTTAATTGTCTTGACACCTGTAAACACACTAAAGATTATCATGTTGAACAAAACCTGTCAATGTTCCCTTTCCCATCAACTAAAGCCAACCATTATTCCAAACCGATCGAGTAGGAGGAGCCAACAGGCTCCGACCTCTCACACCACCGTGCGTACGGTTCCGTACACGGCGGTTCAATAACTTAAGTATCTGTGCTGGTAAAGTTGATTAAGGTCTTTGAGACCCCAACTT
>NZ_JAQMHR010000013.1 GCF_028309625.1 Trichococcus sp. K1Tr
ATGTGCGGTGACGATGGCAAGAAGGTCACACCTGTTCCCATCTCGAACACAGAAGTTAAGCTTCTTAGCGCCGATTGTAGTGAAGGGTTTCCCTTTGTGAGAGTAGGACGTTGCCGCGCTTTTTTTTGTATACAGAATTATTCCGCAATAGCTCAGTTGGTAGTAGCGCATGACTGTTAATCATGATGTCGTAGGTTCGAGTCCTACTTGCGGAGTTTTTTCTTAAGATGAGTTATTAGCTCAGTTGGTAGAGCATCTGACTTTTAATCAGAGGGTCGCAGGTTCGAGCCCTGCATAACTCATTTGCGGGTGTGGCGGAATTGGCAGACGCACTAGATTTAGGATCTAGCGCCGCAAGGCGTGGGGGTTCAAGTCCCTTCACCCGCATAATTTAATACGCCGGCTTAGCTCAGTTGGTAGAGCATCTGATTTGTAATCAGAGGGTCGAGGGTTCGAATCCTTTAGCCGGCACCATTCGCGGAAGTAGTTCAGTGGTAGAACATCACCTTGCCAAGGTGGGGGTCGCGGGTTCGAACCCCGTCTTCCGCTTCAAATGTAGATAGTGCTTTGTACTGTCTTTTGCACCCATAGCTCAATTGGATAGAGTACTTGACTACGAATCAAGCGGTTACAGGTTCGACTCCTGTTGGGTGCATTTTTCACATAATTATCACCGGGAAGTAGCTCAGCTTGGTAGAGCACTTGGTTTGGGACCAAGGGGTCGCAGGTTCGAATCCTGTCTTCCCGATTCAACAATCTTCACGGGGCCTTAGCTCAGCTGGGAGAGCGCCTGCCTTGCACGCAGGAGGTCAGCGGTTCGATCCCGCTAGGCTCCATTTTCATTTTGGCGGTGTAGCTCAGATGGCTAGAGCATCCGGTTCATACCCGGAAGGTCATGGGTTCGACCCCCTTCGCCGCTATTATACCTTGCTTTGGACCTTTAGCTCAGTTGGTTAGAGCAGACGGCTCATAACCGTCCGGTCGCAGGTTCGAGTCCTGCAAGGTCCATGAAAAACTTATCAGCTTATGGAGGATTACCCAAGTCCGGCTGAAGGGAACGGTCTTGAAAACCGTCAGGCGTGTAAAAGCGCGCAAGGGTTCGAATCCCTTATCCTCCTTTGTCATGGCTGTTGGCGCTTTAGCGACATTACAGACATGATACACTTGAGCGAAAGCTCACAGTGTTTCCTTATTATTATCGCGGGGTGGAGCAGTTGGCAGCTCGCCGGGCTCATAACCCGGAGGTCACAGGTTCAAGTCCTGTCCCCGCAATTATCATGATTGTCGCTGCTTCAGCAGCTTACAAGCATGATACACTTGGGCGCAAGCCCACAGTGTAACCAATTTTTTGCGCATGGTTCCGTGGTGTAGGGGTCAACATGCCTGCCTGTCACGCAGGAGATCGCGGGTTCAAATCCCGTCGGAGCCGCCATGCGGGTGTAGTTTAGTGGTAAAACCCCAGCCTTCCAAGCTGATGTCGGGAGTTCGATTCTCCTCACCCGCTTTTTTTAAGAAGGGCCTATAGCTCAGCTGGTTAGAGCGCACGCCTGATAAGCGTGAGGTCGATGGTTCGAGTCCATTTAGGCCCATTGATAAAGCACAAACAGTAACAGAAAATTTCTTGTTATGGGGAAGTACTCAAGTGGCTGAAGAGGCGCCCCTGCTAAGGGTGTAGGTCGTTAACGCGGCGCGAGGGTTCAAATCCCTCCTTCTCCGTAGCTTTATCAAAAAAATAAAAGATTGGTCCGTTGGTCAAGCGGTTAAGACACCGCCCTTTCACGGCGGTAACACGGGTTCGATTCCCGTACGGATCATATATTTACCAGCATTATGGAGGTTTAGCTCAGCTGGGAGAGCGTCTGCCTTACAAGCAGAATGTCGGCGGTTCGATCCCGTCAACCTCCATTGGTTCCGTGGTGTAGGGGTCAACATGCCTGCCTGTCACGCAGGAGATCGCGGGTTCAAATCCCGTCGGAGCCGTTTTTTAAATTTTTATTTTGGTCTGATAGCTCAGTTGGTAGAGCACTTGATTGAAGCTCAAGGTGTCGGCGGTTCGAATCCGTCTCGGACCATTTTTTATATGATGGAGGGATAGCGAAGTGGCTAAACGCGGCGGACTGTAAATCCGCTCTTTCGGGTTCGGCAGTTCGAATCTGCCTCCCTCCATTCTTATGATGGCGATCGTGGCGAAGTGGTTAACGCACCGGTTTGTGGATCCGGCATTCGTGGGTTCAATTCCCATCGGTCGCCCTCTTTATTGGGCTATCGCCAAGCGGTAAGGCAACAGACTTTGACTCTGTCATTCGTTGGTTCGAATCCAGCTAGCCCAGTTTTTTTTAAATAGTAACACCTCGGCGGTATAGCCAAGTGGTAAGGCACAGGTCTGCAAAACCTCTATCACCGGTTCAAATCCGGTTACCGCCTTTCCATGAGTAAGATGGAAAATTGCATTCTTCATATCATGCCGGCGTGGCGGAATTGGCAGACGCGCTGGACTCAAAATCCAGTGCCCGCAAGGGCGTGCCGGTTCGACCCCGGCCGCCGGTATTACACAAAACAGGATCCTGACGATGACAGCATCGTTGGGATCCTGTTTTTTTTGCATAGTTATACACAAAACTAAAAGGAATATTTGAATTTTTTTCATTTTAAGTATATAATTCGTTGTAACTTACAAAAAGAAACTTAATATCTAAGAGGTGAACAAGATGCTGACCAAAGAAGAATTGCCATTTTGTCCGGTTGCGACAACCGTTGATTTGATCGGAAATAAATGGAAACTGTTGATAATGCGCGAATTGTTGACTGGAACCAAGCGGTTTAACGAGATGCACCGATTGGTTGATGGCATCAGCCAAAAAGTATTGACTGAAAATCTTCGGAAGATGGAGTCTGATGGGATTGTTAAACGGGAAGTATTTCCTGAAGTGCCACCCAGAGTGGAATATTCATTAACCGATCTTGGTGACTCCCTGAGACCGATCATCAACAGCATGAGTGATTGGGGAACGGATTATATCAAAAATAATCTCTTGGAACAGAATTAATCTGGGAGAGGAAGAAGCAAAGCTGATTGCGAATCCGACCTTTTCTGTAATCCGATGAGGGTACCAAAAGTTGTATCATTTTCATACTTCCTTTTGAAGCGTTATAATGCTTCAAAAGGGATTTTTTTTACAATCGTTTGGTTTAAGTATCATTGTAGCTGTAGCTTACAAAAAGGTAAGTACCTGATAAAAAAGTGCGTACTATTGTAAGGGCATCTTTAAAGATATAGTAAGAGTATGGAAATCTATCCATAAGTATGGGAAGGGAGCAATATCAGTGAGGCGTTAAGCAAGCCAGACAAGCACGAATGCCCATCATGATGATATTGCTTGTGCGAAGAAACGGGTTCGGCGGTAATTTTCGGTGCGCATGTGTTGAAGGGGGGAATGCGAGTAATGATAGATCCTTTATTGGTATTTGCAACAATCTTTGATACTGATATTAAGATTGCCATTATGTACCTGTTCCTTTACTACCCGACCATGAGCTGCAATGATATCGTCCGATTAACTGGCGAGGAAAAAGAAAGTGTCATCACCAGTCTGTGGCGCCTGCAGGTGGACACGATTGTGGTCAATCAGATGGAAGGGGACAAACAGTGCTATTATTCCTTGACGAACAGCGGGACCGCCAGTTTGAAGATATTTAGGGAGGCGGCAAACGTTTCGGATCAATGTTTGAAGTGAAAGGAGGTCCAAAATGCTAGTTGACGACATATTGCAATACTTTCAAGAGAATTTGAATCAATATTTGATTTACGTTTACCAGCACCTTGGATTGAGTATCCAGGCAATCGGAATTGCTTGTCTGATCGGCATTCCGCTGGGATACATCAGCCACAAGCACCGGAAACTCAGCCAGATGATCACCTTCAGTTCCCAAGCCTTGCGGATCATCCCCAGTTTGGCGGTCCTCTTTTTATTGATCTCCTTCATTGGGGTCGGAAGGGCTCCAGCGTTGATCGCATTGGTGTTGTTGGGTATTCCGCCGATATTGGTCAACACAACGGTCGGATTCTTGGAAGTCCCCGCTGTGATGATTGAAACGGGGAAGGGGTTGGGGATGACCGATCGGGAGCTCCTGAAAAGGGTGAAGATTCCGATGGCTTTTCCTTTTGTGATGACCGGCGTGAAGCTGGCGTTGGTGGAAATCATCTCGAGTGCGACGTTGGCTACATACATTGGTGCTGGTGGTTTGGGGACACTGATTTTTACAGGATTGGGTTTGAACAGGATGGATCTGCTTCTCATTGGAGGGGTATCGGTAGCGATGATTGCCTTCACGACAAGCATCTTTCTTGATTACATAATTAAAAGGAGCATAAATTAAATGAAAAGAAAAAATATCATCAGTACCATTGCAATGTTGGCCGTAACACTTATAGTCTCAGGTTGTTCAAGTTTGGGTGGCGGCAGCACGGAAGGTACAGCCATCCGCGTGGGCTCCAAGGATTTCACCGAAAACTTGGTTGTTTCGGAAATTTATGCGTTGGCTTTGGAAGATGCCGGGTATGAGGTTGAAAGGATCCCGAGTATCGCCAGCTCGGTCGTTCATACATCGCTCACCAATGATGAAATCGATCTTTATCCGGAGTATACAGGTACAGGTCTATTGGTAGTATTGGAAATGGAGATGGAAACCGACCCTCAGAAAGTCTATGACACTATCAAAGCAGAATATGATGAGCAGTTCGATCTGACTTGGTTGGATTATGCGGAAGCCAATGACAGCGCGGGGCTGGTCATCAAAACGAGCGTGGCCGAAAAATACGGTATCGAAACCGTTTCCGATCTGCAGGAACATGCAACTGAGCTTCGTTTTGCTTCCCAAGGTGAATTCGATCAGCGGGAAGATGGCCTTCCTGGTTTGACAAAAGCTTACGGTGAATTCAACTGGAAGAGCTCGACAGTCTACGACAACAGTTTGAAATATGAAGTTTTGAAAAACGATGAAGCGGATGTCGCTCCGGCCTATACGACAGAAGGACAACTGACCAATAAAGAGGAATTCACTGTTTTGGTGGATGACAAGAAATTCTGGCCGCCGTACAACTTGGCTCCCGTAATCCGGAATGAAGTATTGGAAGAAAATCCTGATATTGCAGAAATCCTGAACAACATCAGCAGCACGCTGGACACAGAAACGGTGACCGGATTGAACGCGAAAGTGGATGTCAATGGAGAAGAATATGAAGCGGTAGCGAAAGAGTACTTCGATTCGATAAAATAAGGAGGCGTTGAGGCTGCATGGAGCAAACCGCGATAGAATTCAAAAATGTGACGAAACTCTACGGGGAAGGGGGCACGAAGGCGGTCGATGATATCTCCTTTGAAATTAAGGAGGGCGAGTTCATCACTGTCCTAGGCTCTTCCGGCTCCGGCAAAACGACGACTTTAAAAATGATCAATCGCCTGATCCGGGAAGATGCAGGAAACATCACTTTCTTCGGAGAAGACATCAGTGGAATGAACGAAGTGGATCTTAGGCGGAAAATCGGGTATGTAGTCCAACAAATCGGTCTGTTTCCGCATATGACCGTTGCCCAAAACATCGCGACAGTTCCGGAACTGCTGAAGTGGGACAAGAAGGAGATCCAAGCCCGCATCAAAGAATTGCTGAAGCTTGTTCAATTGGATCCGAATCTGTTTGCCGACAGAAAGCCGAAACAATTATCCGGCGGACAACAACAGCGCGTGGGCGTCGCGAGGGCGCTTGCCGCCAATCCGAAAGTGATGCTGTTGGATGAACCGTTTGGAGCGGTCGATGCGATCACGCGCCTGCAACTGCAGAATGAACTGCAAAAGATCCACAAAGAATTGGGCGACAAAACCTTTGTGCTGGTCACCCACGACATCAATGAGGCGTTCAAGCTAGGGACGAGAGTGCTGATAATGGACAAAGGCAAGATTTGTCAATTTGATACACCGAGGGAAATCATGCGCAATCCGAAAACGGAGTTTGTCGCAAATTTGATTGCCACCGTAAAGGAACAAGAGGCATTTTGGAGTGAGTTGAAATGATTGCATACTGGAATACTTATCATGAAAAACTGCTGACCGCCACGATGCAGCATATCGAATTAGTGGGGACGACCCTGACAATCGCCATCCTCATCGCAGGCGGAGTAATTCTGATGTGCATGCACAATGAACGTGTCATGAATGGTTTGATCTATCTCTTTTCTTTGCTTTATTCGATCCCAAGCTTGGCTCTATTTGCCATCTTGATTCCGTTGACGGGACTGGGAAGGAACACGGCCCTCATCGTATTGGTGATTTATTGCCAATATGTCCTGTTGCGCAGTTTTTCTGCAGGAATCAAGGAAATCGATCCGACAATCATCGAAGCCGCTGTCGGGATGGGCATGACGAGGAATCAAATGTTCAGGAAAATCCAACTTCCGTTGGCAATGTCATCCATGATCGCAGGGATACGGATCGCCGCGACCTCGACAATCGGCATCGCAACCATCGCCGCAACGATCAATGCGGACGGATTGGGAACCGTCCTTTTCGATGGCTTGCGGACATTCAGCGTCGTAAAACTGTTGTGGGGCACTGTGCTGTCAATGTTGTTGTGTCTGCTTGTCAATGTCATCTTGTACTTACTTGAGAACGCGTTGCGACGGAGATTTGCCTGATCTTTTCAAAGGAGTGATCGCTTGAGTGATATCTGGAACCCGTGGCACGGCTGCAAAAAGGTCAGCCCGGGATGCCAAAATTGTTATATGTTTCATTTGGACAGTCAACGAGGGAAAGATGGCGCGCATATTTATAAAGTCCAAAGCAGCTTCGATCGCCCTCTGAAAAGGAACCGGCGCGGCGACTACGTCATACCGCCCGGTTCCACGATACGCGTCTGCATGACTTCGGACTTCTTTCTTGAGGAAGCGGACGAGTGGCGCGGTGAAGTCTGGAAGATGATCGAAAAGCGGTCGGATGTGCTGTTCTACTTGTTGACGAAAAGAATCGAACGCGTGAAAGATTGTCTGCCTGAAAATTGGGGAGACGGTTGGGAAAACGTGTGGATGAATGTCTCTGCCGAAAACCAAAAGATGGCCGATAGGCGGATCCCGGTACTCCTGGATCTGCCTCTCAAACACCGAGGCATCATGGCCGCACCATTGATCGGCGAAATCGACTTGACGAAGCATTTGTCGTCCGGAAAAATCGAACGCGTCATCGTCGGCGGGGAAAACTATGATGGGGCAAGGGAATGCCATTATGAATGGGTGCACAGGATGCATCAAGACTGCGTGATAAATAATGTGAACTTCGAGTTCATCGAAACCGGGAATCATTTTGTGAAGAACGGACGGAAGTATGAAATTTTGGACAAAAGAAAGCAGCAGGAGCAGGCAAAGAAATCCGGATTGTTTTATGAAGCGCGTGCGGTTTCGGTTCATCTGATGGAAGTTGCCCAGGGCGAATCGGTGCCGCTTTTTCGAACCGACGCCGTGACTTTGTGCGATTCCTGTGCCTACAAAAAATTTTGCGGTACGCAATCCGGCAGACCCAGCTGCATGTTATCATTATGAAAAATTAAGACAGAGGGTGGAAGAATGAAGGCAGTTGTAGTGCATGAAGCGGGTGGACCGGAAAAACTGGTGCATCAGGAAGTTCCTCTTCCGGAAATCCGGGAAGGCTGGTCGCTTGTAAAGGTCATGGGCTTCGGCATCAACCATTCGGAAATCTTTACGCGGGAGGGGAAATCCCCTTCGGTCAAGTTTCCCCGCATTTTAGGGATTGAATGTGTAGGGGTAGTGGAACGGACAAGCGATGAGGAGAAATTGCCGCTTGGTCAAAAAGTGGTGTCGATCATGGGAGAGATGGGGAGGGCCTTCGACGGGAGTTATGCGGAATATGTCCTGTTGCCGAATGACCAAATCTACCCCATCCACACCGATTTGCCCTGGGCCCAACTGGCGGCCATTCCGGAAACCTACTATACGGCTTTCGGTTCCATGAAGAATCTGAGGATTCAAGCATCCGATCAAATTTTGGTTCGGGGTGCAACGAGCGGAGTAGGGGTTGCCTTTGCAAAGTTGGTCAAAGCCCAATTCCCGGATATCAGGATTTATGGGAGCACGCGGAAAGCCGAAAAGGGCGAGAGATTGAAGGAAGCCGGCTTCACCGACTACGTCGAAGACCGCAACGGCGTGTTGGAAACGGAAGAGACTTTCGACAAGATTCTGGAATTGATCGGCCCTGCGACGATCAAGGACAGCCTTTCCCATATCCGGGAAGCCGGCATTGTCTGCAGTACCGGCCAACTGGGCGGGAAATGGTTCCTGGAGGATTTCGATCCCATCATGGAATTGAAGCACAACAGCTACTTGACTACTTTTCATTCGAGTGACGTCTCCGGCGAAAAGTTGAATGAACTGCTGGAGTACATTGAAGAAAACGACGTTGCAGTGGAGCCAGAGAGGGTTTTCACGCTCGAACAGGTTGCCCAAGCCCATGCCTTTTTGCAGAGCCAGGACAGTTTCGGAAAAGTCATCGTGCTGGATCCGAGCGCTGCGGGAGAAAGAGCTTAAGAATAGTGTTGCGTTTCCGCAGCTTATTGGTTAGAATTGAGTGAGAAACACTGGGGGTGCGCAACTGCGCTGAGACCGGCATTGCCGGAACTCTTTGTACCTGATCTAGTTCATACTAGCGTAGGGAATGTGGCGTTTGACTATTCGCATAAATAGACATCAAAACGTTATATTTTCTGATTTTCGCATCAGATTATATAGCGTTTTTTAATTTCAGTAGGGGTGCGCAACTGCGCTGAGACCGACACTGTCGGAACCCTTCAAACCTGATCCAGTTCGTACTGGCGGAGGGAACTGAGCTTGGTCTGGAGTCCGTACGTATATCCAAGACATCTCAGGGGAGGTGTCTTTTTGTTTTCATTCAATTCAGGGAGGAGGGAAGTGGTTCGGAAATATCAGGCTGCAAAAATAACAAATCAAACTGAAAAGGGGAAAAAATATGAACACAAAAAAATTAGTCACCACTGCCTTGATCATCGCCATGGGGGTAGTCAGCAACAGCATCTTCGTCATCCCGATCGGCTTGGCCAAAGTAGCGCCGGTGCAGCATCTGCTGAACGTGTTGACCGCTGTCTGGCTTGGACCGGGGTATGCCGTCCTGCAGGCATTCGGCGTTTCCGTGCTGCGCAACCTGTTGGGTACAGGGACCATATTTGCTTTCCCGGGAAGCATGATCGGAGCTATATGCGCAGGTTTGCTCTATGCGAGAACGCAAAAGCTTGGTTATGCGGCACTGGGTGAATGGATAGGCACCGGAATCCTGGGCTCGTTGGTGAGCACTTTGCTGGCGCAGTTTTTCATGGGCATGGAAGCCGCATTGATGCTTTTCCTGCCGAGTTTCGCAATCAGTTCCGCAATCGGAGCCGGGATGGCATATTTTATCATCCTGGAAATGGAAAAAAGAAGCGTATTGGACCGGAACAGAATCTAAAGCAACTGCATATGAAGGAAGCCGCTCTCGGAAGAGGGCGGCTTTCTGCTGTCTAAAAGTGTCTCCAATAGAAACAATAAGGAAAATAATTTTCATAAAATAATAATTGAAAAAACTATTTTCATGTGTTATTCTATCAGCGAAGGGGAAAAGGCGAAGTTAAGAAATGCGGAGTGCGCTTTTGACGGTTGCGCAAAGCAGGAGGAGGCAACAAGTAAATGACAATCATCGAAGAAATACAGAATCAGTATTCTGCTTTTTCCGCGAACGAGAAAAAGATTGCGGATTACATTCTGCAGAACAAAGCATCCATCAAAAATATGAACATCAAGGATTTGGCAGCGAAGGCGGATACCTCGACTTCCAGCATCACCCGGTTCTGTAAGCGCATCAACATCGATGGGTTTGTGGACATGAAGATTGCATTGCGTTCATTGGCGGGCAATCATCCTTCGAAAGAAATGCCGACCGTCTATGACGATATTTATGGCTATTATACGCAAGTCATCGATGAAACCAATCAGATGATCGAGGATCAGGCAATCGAAACGGTTGTCGATTGGATCAAAAACGCAAACAAAACAGTCATCTACGGCATTGGCAGTTCCGGGTTTACGGCCGCGGAATTGGCGCAACGCTTGATCCGGATGGGGCTGAATGCCACAGGGGTTACGGATTCCCACCTGATGATCATCAATAGCTCGATCATCAAGGAGGACGAGTTGGTGATCGCCATTTCAAATTCGGGAGAGACACCGGAGTTGATCGCGTCCCTGGAAATCGCGAAGAAGAAAAAAGCGAAGATCATCGCCCTGACGAGCTTCAAAAACAGTTCCCTGACGAAACTGGCGGACGTCACGTGCTTCGGCTACCACTCGCGTTTCGTCAACAACACGGTGTTCGTCAACACGCAGTTCGGGATGATGTACCTGATCGATGTGATTTCGACCTTCCTGGTGCAGGACGAGAATTTCAAACACAACATGGATATGACGAGAAAAAATGTGCAAGGTTATTCGAAAAAATCAGAATAGCGAGATGTGGCGGCCAAATCATGCAGGTGCACAGTGAAAATAAAGCTCAGGATCAAAGAGGGGAAACACAAATGAAAAAAGTGATCATACATGCAGAAGTGTATACCGGGGAAACAGTCATTTTCGATGGATTTGTCCGGTTTGAAAAAGAAATCAGCGCAGTCGGGAAGATGTCGGAATACGTTCCTGAATCAGGCGAGGAAGTGATCGACGCAGCCGGAAGCAGGTTGGTTCCCGGCTTCATTGATGTCCACAGTCATGGCGGCTACGGTGTGGACAACATGGACGGTGATGCTGAGGGAATCACCCGGATGATTGCGGCGATGCACCAAGAAGGGATCACCAGCTATTTTCCGACGACGATGACGCAATCTTCTGAAAATATAGAAAAGGCGTTGATCGGCATCCGCAAGGCCGCAGCAAAAAATCCGGTCATCCAAGGCATCCACCTCGAAGGGCCGTTCATTTCCGCAGTATTTAAGGGAGCGCAACCGGAAGAACACATCAAACTGCCGGATGCCGACTTAATGCGTAGATGGCAAGAATTGAGCGGCGGCTTGATCCGTTTGGTCACCTATGCGCCGGAGACGAGTGATGCGACAGCCTTTGAAAAGTATTGCCTGGATAACCGCATCGTGCTTTCGGTCGGCCATTCAAATGCACTTCGCAGCCAATTGCAACAATCCAAAGCAACGCACATCACCCATCTCTTCAATGCGCAAAGGGGACTCCATCATCGTGAGCCCGGTGTGACCGGACATGCCTTCCTGGAGGATGGTATCTATGCGGAAATGATTGTCGATGGCCTGCATATCAATCCAGAAATGGTGAAGATCGCTTTCAAACAAAAAGGCGCAGACCGCATCGAATTGATTACTGATGCCATGCGTGCCAAAGGGATGGGCGATGGCATCAGTGAGTTGGGCGGACAGAAAGTCATCGTCAAAGATGGACAAGCCCGTCTGGAAAGCGGAAATCTGGCAGGAAGCGTGCTGGGATTCCAGGCAGCCTTCAGGAACATCATCGCCTTTACCGGCTGCAGCATCTTGGATGCGGTAAAGATGAGCTCAGTCAATCAGGCCCGTGAATTCGATTTGGTGCGAAAAGGGGGCATCGCTCCTGGAAAAGATGCCGATATGGTCCTGCTTTCGGAGTCATTTGCGGTCGAGCGGACAATCAGTTATGGACAGACAGTATACAAAAATAACAGAAAGTAGGTTACAGATCATGGAAATAATCATTAAAGCGACTCCTGAAGAGGCAAGCCGTTACGCATTCGAAAAAATCCGCGAGGAAATGGAAAGAGGTGCGAAAGTGCTCGGGTTGGCAACCGGCAGCACGCCGGTCAGACTGTACAAAATTATGCGGGAAAGCGATCTTGATTTCTCGGGGATGATATCGATCAATCTGGATGAATACATGGGATTGTCCGAGGACAGTCCGCACAGCTACCATCATTTTATGCATGAACAATTATTCGATGCAAAACCATTCAAGAAAAACTATCTGCTGGACGGAATGGCGGATGAAGTTGAAGAGTGCGCGCAATTCGAAGAAATCATCGCCGCGAATCCGATCGATGTGCAGATCCTCGGCATCGGCACAAACGGGCACATCGGTTTCAATGAGCCGGGCACATCCTTTGATTCCCGGACCCAGAAAGTGGCACTATGGCAATCCACCATCGATTCCAACAAACGTTACTTTGCGGATGAAAAGGATGTCCCGCGTTTTGCCTATTCGATGGGGATCCAATCGATCCTCTCGTCAAGACAGATCATCCTGATGGCTTTCGGAAAAGAAAAAGCCGCTGCCGTCAAAGCCGCGCTGGAAGGTCCGATCACGGAAGACTTGCCGGCGAGCGTTCTGCAGACTCACAAGCATGTGACCGTGATACTGGATGAAGCAGCGGCACAAATGCTCAGCAAAAAATAGTGAGTCGGCAATCTGCAGTCTATTCCCGAAAGTCTCCTGATTGTCGTTTTGGGTTAAAACGTTTACAATGGAAGCAGAGATAGCATGTAGATCATGTGATTCAGGAATCCAAGGCGGTGATGGAAATGTTGACTGTTGAGACGGCCAGATCATGGCTGAGCTTGTTCATCGAAAAGCTGGAAAAAAACGAGAAGTATCTGAATACGCTGGATGAATCCATCGGTGACGGTGACCACGGGGCCAACATGCTTCGGGGCGCCCAGGACCTGAAGGTAAAATTAGCGGAAGGGCTTCAGGCAGGGGCATCAGAACTGTTCAAAATGGCAGGGATGTCCTTCGTCCAGAAAACGGGTGGGGCAGCAGGACTCCTTTATGGACAAGCCCTCCTGCATATGTCGGAGTACTTGCAAGAGGGGAACGATCTGCTGGACAGTCTGGCAAGCGGGCTTGAAGGAATTCAAACGTTCGGCCCTACGGAACTGAAAGAGAAGACCTTAGTGGATGTTTGGATTCCGGTCATGGAAGACATCCGGAATAAGCGCCTGACGTTGGACAAAATCAATGAACATGTCATAAGCACGAAGGATTTCCAGGCGAAAAAGGGACGCGCGGCCTATGTGTCGGAACAACTGAATGGCCACATCGATCCAGGTGCAGCCTCCTGCGGTTATTTCTTTGAGGCTATGCTGGAAGCGGGTGTGTACGATGAGTGAACAGTACGGTATCTTATTGGTTTCACATGTTGCGGAGCTCGCTGACGGGCTCACCCGTTTGCTGAAACAGGTAGCGAAGGACGTTACCGTGAAAGCAGTCGGAGGAGTGGAAGAAGGCGGCATCGGCACTAGTTTTGATAAAGTCACGGCGGCTCTCAATGAAATGTCAGAGCCTAATATATTGGCCTTTTATGATTTGGGTAGCGCCAAGATGAATCTTGAGTTGGTAAGTGAAATGACCGAAAAAAATCTGGTTATTTGCGATGCGGCGTTCGTGGAGGGCGCCTATCTGACAGCAGCTTTGCTGCAGGCGGATACGCCTTATGAAAAAATCCGTGAGCAGTTGCAGGAATTGTACGTAAAATGAAAAACTGAAGCCAAAGAAACCCATGAGGTTTTCCTTTTCAAAAGGAGAATCTCATGGGTTATTTTTTTTAAAAGACCGGCTTCCTTAGCAATTAATTTCTAGAGCGGGGCCGCGAATCATCACGCTTTTTATTTTGTATAGGCGAGTTTTTTTGAGATTTCTTTCGACATGCGCAGCATGTACTCTTTTATTCTCTCCACTTTTTCATCAGTCATACGGAACACAGGACCGCTGATGCTGATGGCAGCCACGACTTTTCCGGTGTAGTCGATAAGCGGGACCGAAATACATTTGGCTCCGATCTCGCATTCCTCGTTATCCATCGCCACACCTGTTTCTTGGACAGTTTCCAACTCTTTGAAAAGAGCTTCGGGTGTTGTGAGGGTTTTGGCGGTCAATGCCGGCATTCCTTTTTCTTTCAGGATGTCCTCGATTTCCTTCTCCGTGTAGTTCTGAAGAATATTTTTTCCGACGCTGGTCGCATGTAACGGGGCTCTTTTCCCGATCCGTTGCATCGTCTTCAGCATGTTGTCCGGCCCGTTGATGACATCGATGTAAACCACTTCATGATCTTCTTCGATAGCCAAGCATGAGGATTCCTGGAATTTCTTCGATAACGCGACCAGATCGTCATGGACCAAGTTACGGATATCATATTGCCCGCTCACTAGACTGCCCAGTTGGGCCAATTTCAAGGTAAGTGCATATTTGGATGAGTCGGCGTTTTGGTAAACATATCCGAAGGAACTCAACGTGCTTAAATAACGCAATACTGTGCTGCTTGGAGAATTCACTTGATCAGCAATGTCCTGCAGCCGCATTTCACCACCTTGAGATACCAGTAATTCGATGATCTGTAATACTTTTTCGACCGATTGATTTTTTTTAACTTTTTTTTCAATCACTTTGTTTTCCCCCTCATGAAAGGATTTCTCTTGATTGCAGTTTACCATAGACAGATGAATTTCTCAATTTTAATTTCACTAAGAGAAAATACATTTCAAAAGTTGTTGACAGTGGGAAAACCCTCTGCTAAACTGTGGATACACAAAAACAAAAACCGATTTCACAGAGTGAAATTACATGGAGGGAAAGATATGTTAGTAGCAGAAGCGATTGTACAAATTTTGGAAAAAGAAGGAATTGAAGACGTTTTCGGAATCCCAGGTGCAGGTATCAACCCAGTATACAAATATTTGGAGAAATCCGATTCGATCAAACACATGGTCATGAGACACGAAGAAGCTTGCACCCACGCAGCAGATGGCTATTACCGTTCCAGCGGAAAAATGGCAATGGCTACTTGCACAGCCGGTCCTGGCGCGACGAATTTTATAACCGGAATTTATACTGCGAATATCGACTCGATTCCATTCTTGGCATTAACGGGGCAATCCGTAAGATCGCAGTTGAACAAGGACGCTTTCCAGTCTGTCGACATCGTGTCGATCGCTAAACCGATCGCAAAAGGCGCTTGGTGCGTCATGGATCCTAACGATACCGTCGAGATTTTTCGCGAAGGCTTCCGGATTGCACGTGAAGGCAAACCAGGTCCGATCCTGATCGATTTGCCGCTGGATATACAGATGGCTGAAATCGATTTTGACATCGATAGCTACATCCCTTATGAAATCGAAAGACCTGCTCCAGAAACAGACAAAATCAAAGAGGCTCTGCAATTGATTTCAGAAGCGAAAGCGCCGGTCATGATCATGGGCGGGGGCGTCATCCTTTCCGAAGCAACAAGCGAATGCGTTGAGCTTGCTGAAATGCTGCAGTTGCCAGTCATCACAACCTATATGGCGAAAGGCGGCATTCCAGTAAATCATCCATTGAACGCAGGCCATGCCGGTATTCAAGTCGGCGGACCTCTTGGGAACAAAGTTTTGAGTGAAGCGGATGTCGTTTTGGGAATCGGGTGCCGCTTCACGGACCGCCATACTGGGGATGTCAAAGTGTATTCAGAAGGGCGTAAGTTCATTCATATCGATATCGAACCGAGCCAAATCGGTAAAATCATTCCGGCTGAAATCGGTATCGTAGCGGATGCAAAAATGGCGATCGAAGCATTGCTGGCTGAGGCGAAACAAATGGAAGCATTCGGAGCGAAAGGACTTGTGTCGGAATTGCCGCAGTTGAGCATCGATCTGAAACGAAAAACCGACTATGACAGCAGACCAATCAAACCACATCGTGTATTCAAAGAGATGAATGAAGTGTTCGGTGATGAAGTAATGTACACGACCGGTTGCGGATTGACGCAAATCTGGTCAGGGCAATTGCAGGACATCAATCGTCCAAGAAAATACTTGCCATCAGGTGGAGCAGGAACTTTAGGGTTCGATATTCCAGGTGCAATAGGTGCTTCTGTTGGGGCACCGGGAATCAAAACTGTTTCCGTCTTGGGTGACTTCGGGTTCACTTTCATGGTTGAGGAAATCGCTGTTGCGGCAGTCAATGACATTCCCTTGGTTGTAGTCATCGTCAACAATGCTTACTTGGGACTGATCCGCCAAAACCAAAATTATGGCTATGACTTCGAATATGCTGTCCATATGGCAGAGAACCAAGGCTTGATGGATTACGTTAAGGTAGCGGAAGGATTCGGCTGCGAAGCAGAACGCGTCTTCAATCCGGAGGACATTAAACCAGCTTTGGAACGTGCTTATGCATCGAACAAACCTTACGTCATCGATATCGTATGTGAAGAAGCGACCGATTGCTCAATGGGACCAAGCATCACAGCCGTAAGAGAATTCGTATAAATCGATTAAAGAAAGGAGGCAGCACGCTTGTTTGCGAAACGCCGCAATCGGGAATGCTGCCATCTTTATCGGCAAATTAGCAAGCCATAAAGAAAGTAAAGGAAGGGGAAAACCATGATAGAACCAATGAATAAATATCTGCAGATCGGACTGATCCATTTTATGGCCTATCCACAGGCGATGAACTGGAAGGACCAAGGCAATATTGTAGAGACCGTCAAAAAAATAGTGGTGGACGATTACTTTGATGCCATCGAAGTTTCGCATATCGAGAAGGATGAAGACCGGGCAGCAATCAAAAAAATGCTGGACTCCAGCCACATGAAAGTCTGTTACGGAGCACAGCCGCGGTTATTGACGGCAGGATTGAACCCGAATGCCATCGATGAGACGGAACGGCTGAAGGCGGAAGCCATCCTGATCGATTCAATCGATGAAGCAGAATACCTTGGGGCAAAAGGGATCGCTTTCCTTTCCGGAAAATATGAGGAGGCTACGAAGGCAGAAGCTTTCCGTCAATTGGTCAAGACGACCAAGACGATCTGCGAATACGCAGCCAAGAAAGACATGACCATCACGCTGGAAGTCTTTGATTACGATCTTGATAAGAAATCGTTGATTGGTCCGGCGCCGTACGCTGCAACATTTGCCGCTGAGATGCGCAGTTTGGTGGAGAATTTCGGATTGATGATGGACCTGTCCCATATTCCGCAAACGCATGAAACCTCAAAATATGCCATCCAGGTCACTAAGCCTTATATCACCCATCTGCATATGGGCAATGGCGTCGTGAAAGAAGGCGCGGAAGCATTCGGGGATACGCATCCACGCTTCGGGTTCCCGAACAGCGTAAATGACGTTCCGGAGTTATTGGACTTCTTGAGGGTCCTGCAAACAGAGGGATTCTTTGACAGTTCGAATCCTCCAGTGCTATCCTTCGAAGTGAAGCCGTGGCAAGATGAAGATCCGGATATCGTCATCGCAAACGCCAAACGGACATTGAATCGGGCGTGGAGCCTATTATGACACAAGGAGGAAACGAAATGAAGATAGTTGTATTGGATGGCTATACGTTGAATCCAGGAGATCTTTCCTGGGAACGCCTGGAAAAGTTAGGGGAATGCGCCATTTATGATCGCACGCCTAAAGATGAAGTCATCTCGCGGATCGGGGATGCTTCGATCGTATTCACAAATAAAACCCCTTTGACGGCTGAAATATTTGCGGCTTGCCCGAATATCCGCTATGTCGGTGTTCTGGCAACAGGGTATAATGTTGTGGACACAGCCGCTGCTAAAGAGCACGGCATCACTGTAACGAATATTCCGACTTACGGGACCGCATCGGTGGCCCAATTCACTTTCGCTTTGCTGCTGGAAGTTTGCCACCATGTAGGTGAGCATGACAAAGCAGTCAAGCAGGGACGTTGGCAGGAATCAGGGGATTTCTGCTTCTGGGATTATCCGCTGATCGAATTGGCAGGCAAGAAAATGGGCATCATCGGCTTCGGCCGGATCGGGCAGGCCGTGGCGAAAATCGCCATCGCATTCGGCATGGACGTGTTGGCATATGATCATTTTGCCGATAAGGGATTGGAAAACGAGCACACGAAAATCGTTGATTTGGATGAACTACTTGAGAATGCGGATGTCATATCCCTTCACTGTCCATTGTTCCCAGAAACCGAAGGAATCATCAATGCTGCGGCATTGGCGAAAATGAAATCCAGCGCCATATTGATTAACACGTCTCGCGGACCGTTGATCGTAGAGGAAGACTTGGCAGCGGCTCTGAATGCCGGCAAGCTGCATGGAGCGGCAGTGGATGTCGTTTCGACAGAACCCGTGACGGAAGAAAACCCATTGTTCACTGCGAAAAATTGCTTGATCACACCGCATATTGCATGGGCGCCGATTGAAGCCAGACAGCGCTTATTGGATATCGCAATCGATAATACCGAAGCATTTTTGGAAGGGAAGCCAGTCAATAGCGTTTCTTGATGAATTGAATTTGCAATGATTGAAAAGGAGAACAGACATGAAACTGAGAGATGATGCAACATATATCATAAATCAATCGATTCAGGCGGTATTACCGGATAAGGCCGTCACAAATGCCTTAAGGAAGATGGATATAGATGGCAACAGCCATATCATCGCAATCGGAAAAGCGGCTTGGCGAATGACGAAAGCGGCGGTGGATTGTCTGGGCGAACAATTCAAAGGCGGGATAGTGTTGACGAAATATGGACATTCCCTTGGAGAAATCGAACGGGTGACCATTTTTGAGGCCGGGCATCCTATACCGGATCAGGCGTCCATCGATGCGACCTCTGAAATTTTGCGGTATGTATCCGACATGCCGGAAGAAGACACGATCATATTTTTGATTTCCGGAGGCGGGTCAGCACTGTTTGAAAAAACGCGTAATCAGATCAGTTTGGCTGAATTGGAGGATATCAACAAGCAGCTTTTGAACAGCGGAGCGAATATCGTCGAAATCAATACAATCCGTAAGCATCTCTCGGAAGTAAAAGGTGGCCAATTTGCTCAGTTGTGTTCTCCTCGTCGCATCCAGGCCATCATTTTGTCCGATGTTTTGGGTGACCGGTTGGATACAATCGCATCTGGTCCGGCTTACCCTGATTTTTCGACGAGCGCAGAGGCTCAGAAAATTGTCGAGAAATACGATTTGAAATTGTCGGAAAATGCACGAGAAGCCTTGCTGAAGGAAACACCTAAATCTTTGGATAACGTAAACAATACGCTGATCGGGAGTGTGGATATTTTATGCCGTGAGGCGGTAACACAAGCGCAATCGCGCGGCTACCATACTTGTCTGATGTCGACTGCCATTGAAGAGGAAGCTTCATCGGTCGGGGAACGCCTTGGGCAACTCGCCAGAAAAATAGTCTCCGGTCAAGAGGATGCCCAGCTTCCGTGTGCCATCATTGCCGGCGGGGAGCCTGTAGTCACAATCAAAGGAGATGGGTTAGGCGGCAGAAACCAGGAGTTAGCGTTGGCTGCAGCTTTTCAGATTTCCGGATTGCAGCAAGTGGTATTGGCATCGGTCGGATCGGACGGAACGGATGGACCCACGGATGCAGCGGGAGGACTGGTAGATGGCGCCAGCTTAGCGCGCATGCGAAGAAGCTACGCGGATGTGGAGGGTTTGTTGGCGAATAATGATTCCAACAAAGCCCTCGAAAGCAGTGGAGATCTGATCGTTACGGGCCCTACCGGTACGAACGTGAACGATCTGATTATATTGCTGATCGAGAAAGCGCCTGCCTAATGGAGGTTGGCATGAAAAAGAGAAAGAAGGCCCTGGAATTTTTTCCAGGGCCTTCTTTCTCTTTTTATTTATCGTATAGACCATCAAGCCAGTGGATAAACTGTTGATAAGTGCGCCTACCGGCAGGCTTTGTCAAATCGGCATCAAAGTCGTGCGGCATTCCCAGAACAGGATGGAGCACAGCACGGTGTATCAGCTGAGCAGCTTGTTGGGTGAATTGGTAGGGCACGTCCTGGTCTGCTGTGCTGGCCGTGAGAAAAGTAGGCGGTAACGATTGCAGATCTAGTGCGGTCAGATTGAATGTTGCTATTTTTGACTTGTCCTCAAGGAACAGCGGAACCCATTTTCCGGTCTGACGGGCATGGAGGTATAACGGAAACCTTTCGGTAACTGCTCCTACAGCAAGGGGCTGCTTTTGGAGCAGCTGCTTCAGATAAGCCACAGGCACCTTAGGAAAGGTATTGTAGTAAGTGCTTGGCTGATGGAAAGAGGGCTCATCCAGTGAATAGTAACCATAAAAACTGGCCAATCCTTTCAGATGGGGTTCATTGGAGCGGGCCGCCAACTGAAAGGCGAGGAAGGCACCGGCTGAACGGCCGAAAAGCACATAATCCGCCGACCCTAAGTTGAACAATTTTTTTCCTTCCTCTCTGAACCAAACCAAGGCTTTCTGCAGACAAAGCATCATTTCGGGCAATTGAGCTTCCGGTGCCAGCGGATAATCGATCGCGAGCAGCGCATATCCGGCATCCGACAGCATCTTCTTATACGTATCGGGAAGGTCATGGCGATCTCCGAATACCAGTCCGCCCCCATGCAAGTAGAGGAGTGTCAACGGTTTAGGGGATTCTGTCGCAGCGGGATAAAACGTCGCCTGCAGCGGCAAACCTTCATATACAAAGTAAGTTTCGGTTGAAGCATTCATTCTTTTATCATTCCTTTCGCTGAATTCCCTTCCACTTTATCACAATCACCTTCATTTAAAATGGCTCGATGTGTACACTTGGCACAAAAATATATCCGATTTTGTGTATTATGTTAATGATAAGCTATCAAGAAGCGCTTACAATATGAGTATGATATTTCGGAGGAGGAAACGGAAAAATGGACTGGTTTAAGACTATTCAAGAGAATGTAGATTTATTATCGGGTATCGGCAGCGATCCGACAGGCGGCATGACGCGCTTGCTTTACTCCGATTCTTGGTTGGAAGCTCAGAATGCCGTCAAAAACAAACTGGAAGAGATCGGAATGGAAACGCATTTCGATGAAATCGGAAATCTGTTCGGAAGAATGGAAGGTTCAAAATATCCTGATGAAACAATCATGTCCGGTTCCCATATAGATACCGTCATCAACGGCGGCAATCTCGATGGGCAATTTGGTGTGATAGCTGCCTATGTCGCCATGGCTTACTTGAAAGAAACATACGGCCAACCCTTGCGTTCAATGGAAGTCATCTCGATGGCCGAGGAAGAGGGCAGCCGTTTCCCTACTGTGTTCTGGGGGAGCAAAAACTTCGTGAATGAAGCCAAAATAGAGGACGTCGAGGCAATCAGCGACTTTGAAGGCATCCGATTTGTGGATGCGATGCGCCAAGCCGGATTCGACTTCAAGAAGGGCGAACAGAAACGCAGGGAAGACATCAAAGCCTTCGTGGAACTGCATATCGAACAAGGGAATGTCCTTGAAAATCAGGGGCTGCAAATCGGTGTCGTCAACAGCATCGCTGGCCAGCGCCGTTACACTGTCGTTCTGAAAGGGCAAGCGAACCATGCAGGTACGACGCCGATGGGTTATCGCCGTGATGCGGTCTATGCCTTCAGCCGGATTTGCTCCGAGTCGATTGAAAAGGCGAGGGCGATCGGTGATCCGTTGGTGTTGACCTTCGGAAAAGTGGAGCCGAAACCGAATACGGTGAATGTGGTGCCGGGAGAAGTGCTGTTCACGATCGACTGCCGCCATACGGACAGCGACGTGCTGATCGGGTTCACCCAGAAATTGGAGCAGCGCATCAACGAAATCGCTACAGAAATGGATATCGAGGCGACCATCGACTTATGGATGGACGAAGCGCCGGTTCCGATGGATGCAAAAATCGTCGCGATTCTCGAAGAAGCCGCAAAAAAAGCAAATATGAAATACCGTGTGATGCACAGCGGGGCCGGACATGATTCCCAAATCATCGCGCCGCATTATCCGACTGCCATGATTTTTGTTCCGAGCATCGGGGGCATCAGCCACAACCCGGCTGAAGCGACCAAGCTGGAAGATTTGGTGGAAGGCGTCAAAATGATGGCAAGCGCACTTTATGAATTAGCTTATAAATAGAAAAATATCAAACGGATAGGGTGGATCGAAGGATGGGCTATAAGAACAATCAAACAGGTTACAGAGACGGGCTGTTGGAATCAAGAGCCGTCATAAAAAGAGCAAATTACGCGTTGATCCCGCATGATGGATTAGTGAAAAACGTTGTTCCCGGATTTGAAAATTGCGAGGTCACCATTTTGGCTTCACAAAAATTGGGAGCAAGCTTTGTGGATTACATCATTTCGATGAAATCCGGCGGCAGAAACGTGCAAGGTTTCGGAGCTGAAGGCGTAGAAACCTTTGTTTACGTCGTTGACGGAAAATTGAAGGTAAGCGACGGTGCTGAGAGCCATGAGCTGGAGACCGGCGGCTATGCCTACTTGCCGGCTGGCGTGTTGATGCAGTTGGAAAACAACCAGGAAGCGGATACGGAAATCTTCCTTTACAAAAAACGCTACGAAACTTTGGAAGGATACGAAGCGCGCAAGGTTGTGGGCAACATCAATGACTTGGTCCCTTCCGAATATGAAGGGATGAAGGATGTCTTGTTGTGGGATCTGTTGCCGACAGATATCGGTTTCGATATGAATTTCCATATCCTTTCGTTCGAACCGGGTGCTAGCCATGGCTACATCGAAACCCATGTGCAGGAACACGGGGCCTACATCCTGTCGGGCCAAGGCATGTACAACTTGGACAATGACTGGATGCCTGTAGAAAAAGGCGATTATATCTTCATGGGTGCCTATGTGCCGCAAGCCGCATATGCAGTCGGCAGAGGTGAGCCGTTGCGTTACGTCTATTCGAAGGACTGTAACCGCGACCCTAAAATTTGAGGACAAGGAGCATACAAATGGAAGGCACAGGAATAGAAGTTGAGGCGAAATTAGTGACTGTAATGCCTGATGAACTTCATCGACTGATCAAAAAAAAATTAGAGGGAGCAGGACTGTATCCTGAGCAAGCAAATGAGGTAGCCAACCACTTGGTGTTTGCGGATTCTTCCGGAATCCATTCCCACGGTGCCGTGCGCGTCGATTACTATGCCGAAAGGATCGCTAAAGGCGGAGTGACGCTTGAACCTAACGTTTCTTTCGAAAAGACAGGAGAAAGCACTGGGATTTTTCATGGCGATAACGGAATCGGCCAATATGTCGCGAATCTCGGCCTGAAGGGAGCGATCGCCATGGCCAAGGAGTCGGGTGTTGCAGTGGTAGGGATTTCCAGAATGAGCCACAGCGGCGCACTGTCCTATTACGTGAAACAAGCAGCCGAACAGGATCTGATTGCGATCGCCATGTGCCAATCCGATCCGATGGTTGTTCCTTTCGGAGGTTCAGAAATTTATTACGGAACAAATCCGATTGCCTTTTCGGCGCCAAGGAAAAACGGTCCGCCGATCGTCTTCGATATGGCAACGACTGTACAGGCTTGGGGGAAAATCCTCGATGCCCGTTCAAAAAATAAAACCATACCGGATACCTGGGCAGTGGATAAAGATGGGAAACCGACAACAAATCCGCATGACGTCCATGGACTGCTGCCGATTTCGGGTCCAAAAGGGTACGGACTGATGATGATGATCGATATTTTATCAGGCGTGCTGTTGGGGCTGCCTTTCGGGAAGCATGTTTCTTCTATGTATGACCAAATTTCTGAAGGACGCAATCTCGGTCAACTATATATAATCATCGATCCAAAAAAATTCACGGACCTGGAGAGCTTCAAGGACAAAATCGAGACTACCGTGAGGGAATTGCATGAGGTCAGACCGGCAGCCGGATTCGGTCAAGTCTATTATCCAGGCGAAATCAACCAGTTGAACTATGAAAAGCATCAGGAAAAAGGCATCCCAATCGAAGAGAGCATTTACGCTTATCTGAAAAGTGATCTGATTCATTTTGACCAATACGGCGGCAAAGGAGCTTTTGCGGAATAAGCATCTGATCGAAGCACACAAAAAGAAACGGGAAACCGGGGAAGAGAGGCAATCAATGTTACACACAATCATCAAATCAAACAGCTACCAGGATTCCATCGTTTTGATGCTGTTGACGAATAAAATCAATACGGTCGCAGGCGTCACAAAAGTTTCCATCATGATGGGTACGCCTGCCAATAAAGATATCTTCAAAACGGGAGGGCTGTACACGCCGGAACTGGAGAAAGCATCATCGAACGATATGGCTGTCGTTCTGGAAGTGACGGATGAGGAAGTCATCGCTACAGTCATGGAAGAAATCGATCTTTTCCTGGAAGAGCAAGCTAAAGGGAACAGCGGCGCTTCAGTAGAGGAAACTGCACGGACATGGGATAAGGCTTTGGAAATGGCAAAGGATGCACAAGTCGCACTCTTCTCGATTCCAGGCACGCATGCGGCACTTGAAATCGAACGCGCGTTGGATGCAGGTAAACATGTCTTCTGCTTCAGTGATAATGTTTCGATCGAAGATGAGAAGCGTCTGAAAATGAAGGCACACGAAAAAGGTCTGCTACTGATGGGGCCGGATTGTGGAACAGGAATCATCAACGGTATTCCCTTGGCGTTCACAAACGTCATCAGACCCGGAAAAATCGGTATTGTCGGTGCATCCGGAACAGGAATCCAGGAAGTTTCTACGCTTATCCATAAACTTGGAGGCGGCGTGACGACTGCTATCGGAACCGGTGGACGCGATCTGAAGGAAGCTATCGGCGGCATCACATTGATGGATGGTATCGTCACTTTGGAGCAAGATCCGAACACGGAAGTGATCGTCGTCATCTCCAAACCACCAGCAGCGAGTGTCAGGGACAGAGTGTTGGCGTTGCTTAGAAAAATCTCCAAGCCGGCCGTAACCATCTTCCTGGGTGAAAAACCAACTTATCACGAACCTAATCTTTATCATGCCTATACGTTGGAGGAAGCGGCTGAGTTGGCTGTGAAATTAGTGAACAAAGAAACGATCGGTTCCGATTCTGACGCAATCGATGTTCCTGCCATCAACTTCTCCGAAGAGCAAAAATACATCAAAGGCTATTATTCCGGCGGCACACTAGCCAATGAAGCGGCCATGCTGATCAAAGATGGTCTTAGTTTGATAGGGGACGCTGAGAAGAAGGAAGGCTACATCCTGAAGAGCGAGGGCTATGAAGTCTTGGATCTGGGGGATGACATCTATACGCAAGGCAAACCGCATCCGATGATCGATCCGGAAAAACGCATCGAAATGATCAGACAAGCTGCGGATGATCCGAAGACAGCCATCATTTTGTTGGATATTGTTTTGGGATACGGCTCACACATGGATATGGCCAGTGAATTGGTGCCGGCCATCAAGGAAGCGAAGTCGAAAGCCGCTGCTGAAGGCAGAGAGCTTGCGTTCGTTGCGACGATCGTAGGGACTGACGCTGATCCTCAAGACGGCCAAGCACAACAAAAAGTATTGGAAGATGCTGGAGTCATTATCCGGATGAGCAACAACCAAGCTGTCCGCACGGCTTTGGCGATGCTGGGAATCCATATCCAAGACAACAAAAAGGGCCTGAAAGAAATCGATGCCCCTGCATTCACAGAAGAATTAGCGCCTTCACAAGCTATGTTGGACCTTCTGCATGCGAAAGAATTTTTGAATATTGGTCTGCGCAGTTTCTCCGAAACCATCCGTGAAAACGGTGGGAAAGCGACGCAATTCGATTGGCGTCCGGTTGCGGGTGGCAACGTCACCTTGCAGAAAGCTTTGTATTACTTGAATAATTATAAAACTGAACAAACAGATAGCATATAAGGGAGGAAAAACAAGGATGCATTATCAAACGATTGATGAAGCTAATCAAGCAGTAGCTGCTAAAATTGTCGCTGGATCCCCTTTCTTAGTGGATGTTGTACCAGCAAAATCAGTGATCAAAGAATTTAACGAAGGGAAAGTCCTGCTGCATGCAGGACCACCCATCAAATATGAGCAAATGGTCGACCCAATCCAAGGTGCCTGCGTGGGGGCAGCACTTTTTGAAGGCTGGGCAGAAAACGAAGCCGATGCCAGAAAGTTATTGGAATCCGGAGAGGTTACCTTGATTCCTTGTCATCATGTCAATGCGGTCGGTCCGATGGGCGGAATCACTTCGGCAAATATGGCGGTCCTGATTGTGGAAAACAGAACGGATGGCAACCGTGCTTTCTGCACGATGAATGAGGGGATTGGTGCAGTGCTGCGTTTCGGAGCCTATTCTGATGAAGTAATCACTCGTTTGCGTTGGATGCGCGATGTCTTGGGCCCGACCTTAAGCAAAGCGCTGCAAACCAAACCAAGCGGATTGAACGTGAATGTATTGGTTGCTAAAGCAATCGCCATGGGGGATGAATTCCACCAAAGAAACATTGCCGCATCATTGGCCTTTTTGAAGGAAATGGCACCTATCATTGTCGGGCTGGATATGGATCAGCGAGAAAAAGAACAGGTCATGCAATTCTTGGCGGACACTGACCAATTCTTCCTTAACATCATGATGGCAGCAGCCAAAGCGGTCCTGGATGGCGCAAGGACTATCCAAGAGGGTACGATCGTCACCGCAATGTGCCGCAATGGCTATGAATTCGGTATCCGTATCGCCGGAATGGGGGATGAATGGTTCACAGGACCGGTCAACACACCGCAAGGACTTTATTTTTCAGGCTTCAGTGAAGACGATGCTGCTCCGGATATGGGGGACAGTGCCATCACTGAGACGTTCGGTGTCGGTGGTATGGCGATGATCGCAGCTCCTGCAGTTACGCGTTTCGTAGGCAGCGGCGGATTCCAGGATGCGCTACAGACAAGCAATGAAATGCGCGAAATCTGTATCGACCAAAATCCGAACTTCTCCGTACCGACATGGGATTTCCAAGGTATCTGCCTAGGCATCGACGCCCGTAAGGTCGTTGAAACAGGCATCACGCCGGTCATCAATACCGGTATCGCCAACAAGAAGGCTGGATTGGGCCAAATCGGAGCGGGAACGGTGCATCCGCCGATCGCATGTTTCGAAAAAGCCGTATTGGCGTATGCAAAAAAAATGGGTTTCCAGGAATAACAAAGGGGGATGGTCGCAGTGTTCATAAAGGCAGCTTACCATGACGAACGCTTGACGGACACGCTGCACAATAAGAGCACTTGGCGCGTCCATAGCCTTTTCAATAAAAGTTTGAATATTCAAAGCGCTGATCAGGAAAATCTGATGCTGATAGCAGGCACTGCCTCACCGCGGTTGCCGAAAGCGCTATATCTTCCGGATGACATGTTGGGGAAACTGGTTGGAATCGTTCAACCCGGGCAAACCGTCTCCATCTCGGACGGCAGGCTGATTTTCGACGGATGCACCGTTGTTGCTGATGGAACACCGCAGTATCAGTCCCGCTATGCAACGGAACGAGGTTTGCATCAGGGCAGTTTGCGATATTACGTGGCATTGATGGCAAAAATAGAAAAGTTGAACGGTTTCGATTTCATGATGGCTGACTTGACGCGGGATTCATTTTTAGCGAATACCCCGGAAGGCAATCATATCCTGCGGCTGTATTCGGGTGACGCGGGAAAAAGAACCGAGGCGATAAGTTACTTCATCGGCAGAGGTAAAGGGTTGACGCCGTCCGGTGACGATCTTCTGGTGGGCGCTTTGGCAGCCGATCAGCTTCTGGGGATGCTCCCGTCAGATACGGAAGGCCGTATCAGGAAGCGGTTATCGCAAACTCCGAAGCCGACTACAACAGTAAGTGAGCACTATCTGGCGTGCGCCTTGGAGGGTCTTTATAACGAGCCCATCCATCGTTTGCTGCACGTTTTGCGGCAGGAAAGTGAAGAAAAAGCCATAGAAGAATGCATCAAACACATAATGGCTATCGGACATACGTCCGGAATGGATATGTTGACAGGCCTTACGGGTGCCCTGTTAGTATGGAACAGATTTGAAGGAGGGTACAATCAATGGCGAAAAGAGTTGTCATCGCTTTAGGCGGGAATGCAATCCTGCGTCCGAACCAAGAAGCGACGTTTGATAACCAGATGCACAATATCAAGATGAGTGCGGAGCTGATTGCGAAAATAGAAAAATTGGATTATGAAATCGTGGTGACGCACGGAAATGGTCCGCAGGTAGGGAACATCCTGCGCCAAAATGAGGAAGCAAAGGCTGTCGTACCGCAGATGCCGTTGGATGTCTGCAGCGCAGAATCGCAAGGCTTCATCGGATATATGATGGAACAATCTTTGAAAAATGCTTTGCATGAGGAAGAGTTGACGAGCAGTGTATTGACGTTATTGACGCAAACTGAGGTATCGCCGGATGATCCTGCGTTCGATAATCCTACAAAACCGATCGGAGTCTTCTATTCTGAGGATGAAGCCGAGTTGTTGTCTGAAGAGAAAGGTTGGATCATGATGGAAGATGCCGGAAGAGGCTACCGTAGGGTTGTTCCTTCCCCTCAACCTCAAAAAATCCATGGCGTGGAGTCCATCTTGAAGTTATTGAAACAAAATACGATCGTAATCGCAGGCGGAGGCGGTGGAATCCCTGTAGTCCGCAATAAAATCGGGCAAATATCAGGAATTGAAGCCGTAATCGACAAAGATCGCACCGGCAAGAAGTTGGCGGAACAACTGGATGCCGATGTATTCATGATGCTGACGGATGTCAGCAATGTCTACATCAATTACGGGAAACCGAACCAAGAAAAACTTGAAGAAATTTCCGTTTTGAAAGCGAAACAATATTTGGATGAGGGCCAGTTTGCGGACGGCAGTATGGGTCCAAAAATGGAAGCAGCCATCGACTTTGCTTTGCAAGGTAAAAAAGCCATCATCTGTTCATTGGACCAAGCAGCTGAAGCCTTATCCGGTTTTGCGGGTACGCGCATCGTCAACAGTTAAATGAAGAAATAAAAAACAGGAGGTTGTCCAGAGGCTATCTCCTGTTTTTGTTGTGCGACCAACACGGACCAGCACGGCGAAATAGCCCGCCAAAAGCAATTTGGCGGGCTTAAATGCAACGCTCCACACAAAATAACCTTCCCAAAGCTGTTCGGAAGGTTATTTGTTGTATGAAGCAGCCGATTTTACCCGGGATTTGTCACACTCTACGCAAACGTGTTCTGAATCCCAGAAATCTGTGCCTAAGCTGCGATTACGTCACGGACAAAAAGCGTCCGTTCTCGTAATCGCCTCTTAGTGCTCGATTTCTACCCGGGATTCATCACACTCTATTCGTCGTCCTGGGACAGTTCCAGTGCCAACCTTAGGTTTAGGCTGAAGTTTGGGTCATCGATCGGTGTTCCGAGTATCTCTTCGCAATGGTTGATTCTGTACTTCACTGTGTTGCGGTGTATGAACATCGCTTTTGACGTGCGCGTGATTTCGCATTGGTAGTCAAGGTAGGTTTTCAGCGTCCGGCGCAATTCGATCATGGCATCTTCTTCAGGATAGGCCAGTTCGTGGAGAACCGATTGGCAGAAATATTTGATTTCGTCCGACTGCATCCTTTCGAACAGGCTAAGCATGCCTTGCGGGCGATAATAGCTGATGCGCGGCTGTGGATCTTTGGCAAACCCTTCATCGAAAGCTATCTTTGCTTCAATGTAGGAATTGGCGATCATATCGATTTTTTCATAAGGATGACCATAGGAGAACGCCAAGGAAATCGGAAGGACCTTCTCGAGTTCTTCTGCAGTTGTCCGCAGGATATCATCTATCGCTTCATTTTTGGACTGCAGCAAAAGAAGCAGATGGTTTGTATTTTTCATCGGGAAAAGCAAGGCGTCCCGGAAGTGGAAAGCCAGTGCGTCGGAAAGCCATTGGTTGACCAATTGAATTTTTTCCCGGCTCAATTTATCTTTGAAGATCGAACTCTTTTCGTTCCGGCAATTGATGTAAATAACTTGATAATAGTGGGAATTGATGATGCCAAAGCTTTGCCCAAGGTCGAGCCAATTTTTTTGCTTGAGTGTTGGAGTTTGTTGGTTTTCTATCAATTGTTTGAAATAGTCACTGCGGATATCCTGTTTTGATTCCTCCACTTTAAGGTTTTTGTAGATGACAAACGATAAAACCATGGAGGCCTGATCAACCGCAAATTCCGATACGGGATAAGGGATCTGTTCTGGTCTTAAAATGATCAAATAGTACGGGAAATAGTTGTTCGCACGGATCGGATAGATGGAAATTTGCATCTCTTGGTTGTCCATATCGGTTATCAAAAAAGAATCCGTTGTGTCTGCCGAAAGATGCGGCTTTTTCTCATGCACTTGCCCCACATAATATTCGGCAGGCTTGCTGGATTGGGTGAAATGCTTGGAATGGGCGATCACTTGCCTGAAAGGATTCAGCAGGATGACCGGGGTTTTGATCATTTTTCCGAAATCGGAAATGAAGCGCGCAATGCTCGCGTCGTTCATCAGCAGGTTCGAAAAACGCTTTTGGATGTCCAAAGCGTAGCTCATCTGTTCTGTCTTTTGGTTCCACAAATAGTTCAGCATTTGATGGGATAGTGTCCCGAGCGGGGTCGTGCTTGGAATTTGGATCAAAGGGAAACGCACCGAATTGGCATAATTGATGATGGCCTGATCGATTTCCGGAAGGAAGCGGCCGACTTTTATACCCAGTCCAGCAGCGTTCACACGCATCAAAGAATCGATCAAAGGGATCAACCCTTGTTGGTCATTTTTGTAGCTCATGGCAGTCGTCAGCAAAAAAACATCCTTTGGAATGTAAAAGGCAACGTCAGGCGTCTCGGATATTTCGATGCTCGTCACTGCATGAGACAGATCTGCTCCTGCATTGAGCACTTTGAGATCGGAGAAGCGGGGCAAATCCAGCAGTTCTTTCATTGTAGTCATTAAAAACCCTCCTAGTGGCTTTAATTTTAATTGAAACCGCCATCATCATCAAGTGTTTATTTGGGCATAATCTACAAATTTCATATCATTTTGTTCATAACATACAATGACATTTTTGCTGAGAGTGGTAGGATGTAAGTAAATTATCAGACTAATATTCAATCTGGAGGAATAGTTATGTTCAAAGAAATCATCACACCCATCCGCACCATTATGACACCTGGTCCTGTAGAAGCTCATCCGAATGTACTTCGTGTTATGAGCACGCCTATTTTGGGACAGTTCGATCCAGCATTCTTAGCCATCATGGATGAAGTGAAAGAAATGATCAAAATCCCATTCGGGACAAAAAATGAGCAGGCTTTTGCCATCGACGGTACATCGCGTTCCGGACTTGAAGCTGCACTTATCGGACTGATCGAACCTGGTGATAAGGTTCTGATTCCTGCGTACGGGAGATTTGCGTATTTGTTGGGCGAAATCTGTGAACGTGCGAAAGCGCAAGTGACTTATCTGGAAAAAGACTGGGACAGTGTCTTTGAACAAGATGCGATCATCGCAGAAATCAAAAGGGTCAACCCTAAAATAGTCGCACTCGTTCATGGAGAAACAGCGAACGGCCAGATGCAACCGCTGGAAAAAATCGGCAAATTCTGCCAAGACAACGATGTGTTTTTTGTCGTCGATACAGTCGCCACTTATGGTGGAGCACCCGTGAAGGTGGATGAATGGGGCATTGATGTCGCCATTGCGGGTACCCAAAAATGCGTCAGCGTGCCATCCGGAATGTCTTTGATCACTTATAACGATCGCGTTGAGAAAGTGTTGACAGCACGTTATCAGAAAGAACTTGGTCTGAGCAAAGATTTCCGCAATGACCGCCACATCAGCAGCAATTACCTGGACTTAAGCCAACTGCAACGTTACTGGAACAAAGAGCGCATCAACCATCATACCGAGGCAACCAGCATGATCTATGCACTGCACGAAGGGTTACGGATGATGATCCTGGAAGGCATCGAGAACGGTTATGAGCGTCATAGCCAAAATGACCGCGCCATTCAGGCTGGTATCGAAGCGATGGGCTTGGCCATTTTTGGCGATCGCACAACGAAAATGCCGACGGTTACGCCCATCCTGATTCCTGAAGGTGTCGACGGCGATGCGGTACGCAATACATTGTTGAATGATTTCGGTGTCGAAATCGCTTCTTCATTCGGTCCGTTGCAAGGGAAAGTCTGGAGAATCGGCAATATGGGCTTCAGCAGCCGTAAAGAGAACGTATTGCACGTCCTGGCTGCTTTCGAAGCGGCACTCCTGTTCCACGGGGCAACCATAAACCGTGGGGAAGCCGTCCTGGCGGCTCTGCGTGAGTACAACCAAAAATAGACAAGGTTCCCAATAATAATAGAAGGAACGATCAGGGAGAGAAATCCGCCTGGGTCGTTCCTTGCGTTATTTGGAGATCATGAGCTGCCAATAGACGCAATAAAAAAACGTTGTCCGTTGTGCACAAGCAGAAAAATCACTTTGTACATCTCTTCCGATGTAAACGTTTTAGAGCCCATGTACAATAAGCTTATCAATGATTGATAGCGATTACAAAGATTGGGAGGGTTATTACATGCAAGCAAGCAATGAGGAAGTGAAAATGCAAGAAACTGATCTTTTTGTCAGTGATGAACAAGTCGAAGAATTAAAGAAACGCGGTTATAATGAAGACGTCGTTCCAAAAACGGCGGAAAAAAGGAATATGAACGCAAAGAACTATTTCACACTTTGGATGGGATCTGTTCATAATATTCCTAATTATACGGCTGTTGGGGGATTCCTGTTCCTGGGTCTGTCGCCGATCAATGTTATGTTAGCTCTTATCGTCAGTTCTTTGGCAGTCAGTGCCTTTATGGTCTTCAACGGCAGAGCGGGATCGAAATACGGGATACCGTTTGCGATGCACTTGCGTTCAACCTATGGGGATCTGGGAGCCAAACTTCCTGGATTCTTGAGAGGCGGAGTAGCAGCCATCGCATGGTTCGGACTTCAGAATTATGCGGGGTCGTTGGCTTTGCTGATTTTGATAAGCAAGTTCTGGCCGGGCTTTTTGAATATCGGTGGAGATTTCAATTTCTTCGGAATCGATCTTCCGGGCCTGATCACCTTCACCATTTTCTGGGCAATCAACGTGCTGATCGGTCTTGGCGGAGGAGGCGTTTTGAACAAATTCACTGCCATCCTGAATCCGCTGATCTACATCGTTTTCGGCGGCATGGCCATCTGGGCGATCAGAGTGGGCGGCGGCATGGGCAACATTTTGGCCTATACGCCATCCGGTGACAGTGTCCAAGGATATGCGCCTTTACTGGCCTATTTCATCATCATCAATTCCGTCATTTCCGTTTGGGCCGCTCCAGGGGCAAGCGTATCCGACTTTACGCAAAACGCCACTTCAACGCGCGACCAGTCGATCGGACAAACTGCCAGCCTTTTGGTTGCATACTTGATTTTCGCCTTATCCAGTGTCGCCATTTTGATCGGCGGATCCATCCACTTCGGGGTACAGGAATGGAACGTTCTGAACATCGTGAACAAGTGGGAAAGCGTCCCTGCTGCGGCATTGGCTGTAGTCGTATTCCTGATGACAACCGTCTCGACAAATGCAACCGGTAACATCATTCCGGCCGCGTATCAATTGTCGGCTTTGTTCCCTAAATCTGTCGATTACAAGAAGGGCGTTCTGATCGCTTCTGTCATCAGCTATCTCATCATGCCATGGAAATTGATGGAAAATTCCGCGAGCATTTTCGCTTTCCTGAATATCATCGGCGCTGTTTTAGGTCCTGTAGCGGGTGTCATGTTGGCGCATTATTATTTCGTCAAGAAACAGAAAATCGATATAGACGCTTTATATATGGATTTCAGCAAAGATAATTCGCAAAATCCGTATAAGGGCATAAATATAGAAGCCTACATCGCCACAATCGCAGCTTTATTGATTTCCGTGAGCGGACAGGTCATTCCTGCCCTGCAGATGATCTCCAATCTGTCTTGGTTGATTGGTGCAGCTTTGGCCTTCGGTATCTATCTGATGCTGAAGAGGGGAAAAAAATAGTTTCATCCAACTTTTGGTTTCAAAATTATTGATATAAATCATTTATTATTAGGAGGAAAAAGTATGAGTTACGATTTACTGATCAAAAATGGTTTGGTTATCCTGGATAATGGTGAAATTGAAACAGATGTAGCCATCAAAGATGGTAAAATAGCAGCTATCGGAAGCAACTTGGGTGATGCAGCTGAAGTCATCGATGCTAAAGGTCTGGTTGTCAGCCCTGGTATGGTTGACGCACACGTGCATATCACAGATCCAGGCGGCAGCTACCGCGACGATTGGGAAGGCTATCTGACAGGAACAAAAGCTTGTGCCAAAGGCGGCGTAACTTCCTTCATGGAAATGCCTTTGAACCAAGTTCCGGCTACAGTCGATGCCAAAACGTTGCAAATTAAAGTGGATGCTGGTCAAAACAAATTGACGGCAGATGTGGCTTCATTCGGCGGATTGGTTCCTTTCAACATCGAAGGTGGAATCCAGGAATTGGATGAAGGCGGCGTTGCAGCCTATAAATGCTTCATGGCTACCTGCGGCGATCGTTCCATCGAAGGCGACTTCATGAATGCGGATGACTACACTCTGTATGAAGGCATGAGACAAATCGCGAAAACTGGTAAAGTATTGGCGATCCACGCTGAAAATGCGACAATCACAGACAAATTGGGCGAAATCGCCTACAAAAACGGCGAAACAACGCTGAAAGCTTATGTAGCGAGCCGTCCTGTCTTCACGGAAGTGGAACCAATCAGACGCGCGATCCTGTTCGCAAAAGAAACAGGCTGCCGCATCCATATTTGCCACGTAGCTTGCCCTGAAGGCGTAGAAGAAGTGACCAGAGCCCGCAATGAAGGTGTTGACGTGACTTGTGAAACGTGCACGCACTATCTGTACTTCGATACTTCAGAATTGGATGCAATCGGACCGATCGTTAAGTGCTCACCTCCAATCCGTGATAAAGAAAACCAAAACGGCATGTGGGAAAAATTATTGGCTGGCGAAATTGCTTTTGTTACTTCCGATCACTCTCCATGTACACCTGATCTGAAGGACAAAGAGAATGCCTTTGAAGCTTGGGGAGGTATTGCAGGCGTTCAGAACAACGTGGATGTGTTGTTCGATGAAGGTGTTCAGAAACGCGGCATGTCCTTGAGATTATTTGCCGACATCATCGCAGCAAATCCGGCAGAACGCTTCAACTTGAGTTCAAAAGGCCACATCGCAATCGGCAAGGATGCTGATATCGTGCTGATCAAACCGAATGCGCCGTATACATTAAAAACAGAAGATTTAGAGTACAAGAACAAAATCAGCCCATACGTTGGCCGCGAAATCGGAGCGCAAGTAGCAAGAACGATTCTGCGCGGCGAAACGGTCTACAGTCTGGAAGATGGCGTTTCGGATACCCGTTCAGGAGAGTTCGTCTTCGTCAACGGCGAGACGGTCTACAGCTCGGAGACACGTTCAGAAGAAGCCGTTTCTGTCAAATAAGACAACAAATAAGTAGGATCCAGGGTTAGCGCCCGGATCCTCTTTTTGGTGTGCCCGGCATGGGTGATAACTTGGTGGTGAAAGTCCACTACAGACTTGGCAGTAGGAACTGTTAGTGAATGACAAGGGTGTCCACCGTGAGGTGGAATCTGAAGGAAGTCGGACGCAA
>NZ_JAQMHR010000014.1 GCF_028309625.1 Trichococcus sp. K1Tr
GAGAAATGTATCCTGAGTACTATAAAAGTACCCACGGAGTGGAATACAAACTGTCAGATTATCAAAAAAAATAATACAACTACACAAAAAAAGGCATCGGGATGGTTTTTCCCCGATGCTTTTCTTATGCGACACTCCTATACTTACAATCGCAACCACGCGTACCTTGTGAGGATTCGCCTACTGATATAGAATAAGGAGGACCTATTCAGCGAAAGGAGGGGAAAGTTTATGAAAATAAAGCAGTACAGTGAGTTCTTATTTTATATTCCGTTGACGCTGCTGATGATAGCTGACTTCTTTCCGGACTCCTATCTGTCCAATGGCATTGTGATGAAAGTGAATATCGGGTTGTCGGTCGCGTTGTTCGTTCTGTCCATCGTTCTGAAACGATCCCGGAATGTCGATGATGTTGAAAAAATCAACGGGCAAATTTTTGCACTGGTCTATCTGTTGTCCTTGATGGCATTGTTGACGCTGCTCGGTGGGGCCTCACAATCAGGATTCGGGTTCGACAATGTGGTTGTTTGGTTTGTGGTGCTCATCTCGATCGCGGAAATCATCTCAAAAAAGAAAAAAATGAGTCACTGAAAAAAGAAAGAAGCCCAAGAGGAATTCCGACAAAGCGGAAGTTCTCTTGGGCTTCTTTTTATGTTTACAATTAAATGTTGATGTTCAGGTTTACCGGACTCAATTTGGAAACCAGATTGCGAAGACGGGATCCTGCGATTTCTTTGATCGGTTCGACGACCTCTCTGATCGCGACATATTTGTCCACGTAGGTTACGACAAAACTTTCTTTGTAACGCGGCAGACCGCAACGGCTCACCAGGAACATATGCTTGAGGATGATGTCGCGCTCCAATGAGCTGATTTCAGTGATTCGGCAAGCATTTTCGCAAGCGATTTTCGGATGGGCATCTGCATGGGCACCGATATTCAACTGGGCCACACCAATGCGATCTTCGTGGAAGAAGTCGTGCAACAAACCGGCACGTGCAGTGGATCGGGCATCCAGATTCCATTTTTTTGCAAGCTGGTAACTCTTATAGGATACGCGGATCGAATGCTCCAAACGATTGGTGAAGTGGTGATGGGTAATGGTCTCCATGTGCAATAATTCTTCGTGATAAATGAGATCTTCGACCAAAGTGACATATTCAACATCATTTTTCCAATGGGATTGTGGCATCTGCATGCTTATTCTATCATCCTTTGTGTAAGTAGTTGTGTTCGTATTTTTCATGATGCCCATACTATACACCCACAACAGAAAAAAAGGAAGGGACTCGTTGTGTTTTTCTTCACTTTTACTAATTTTTAAATAGTTTGTCATTTGGCTGTCACATCCGCTGTTTTACGAATTGGCGTGTACTTTTCGGGATTCCGGAGTAGAATAGGGAATATAAGAACGGGAAGGAGCGTCGAATATGGAAAAAGTGGAAGGGCCGTATTACTTATTGAACGATGATCTTGTCAAAAATACTGACGGCGAAAGCTATCCGGAATTTGAAGGCCGGACGGTATACGAAGTCATCCGTGTCGAGGATGGGATTGCGATATTTTTGGAGGATCATCTGGATCGTTTTTTCCGGTCCGCTGCTTATCTGGATCTGCCGCTGCCAACTACGGCGGAATCCATCGAGGACCGCGTCTATCGCCTGATAGCCGCCAATCAGGTGGGGAATCAGAACCTTAAGTTCATCCTTGGGAAAACGTCAAAAAGCGAAAGCGTTTTGTGGATCTTTTTCACCCAGAGCATCTACCCGCCAAAAAGCTATTATGAAGAGGGCATCGCGACGAGCCTATTCCGTATCGAACGGTTGGATCCGAACATCAAGCTTGTCCGTTCGGATTATCAGAAAACTGTGCTGCAGGAACGGGCGGATAAAGACGTTTATGAGCTGCTGCTTGTGGATGGGAATGAGGAAATCACGGAAGGCAGCCGCACGAATGTCTTTTTTGTGAAAGGAAAAGAATTGTACACGCCCCCTGCAAACGCGGTACTTCTGGGAATCGTCCGCAAGAAAGTGTTCGAAATATGTGAAAAAAGGCATATTCCGATCAACGAGACGACCATCCCGGTCGAGTGGGTCAAGGATGCTGGAGGAGCCTTCGTTTCCGGAACCGGCAATAACGTGCTGCCGATAGCGAAAATCGGGACGGTTGCGATTCCGACGATGAACAATCCGATAGTGAAGACGATCATGGCGGATTATGCCGAAATGGTCAGCGTGTATAAGGAAGCAAAGAAACACTAAAAAAACATTGTTACCCATTTTGTTAGACGGGTTGACAAGGGGCCGGCGAGCGGTTAAACTGAATACAGCATTGAGACCATCACTTCGGTTCAAGTGGTGGTTTTTTTATAGAAGAGAATGGAGGGAAAGGATGTCAACAAAGGAGAAAGTCCTGCAGTTTCTGGAGCAGCATAAAGGCGAAAGCATTTCCGGCCAAGATTTGGCTGATCAATTGGAAGTATCCAGAACATCCGTATGGAAAGCAATCAATGGCCTGAAAAAAGAAGGCTATCAGATAGAAGCAACGACGAATAAAGGGTATCAATTGTCAGTCGAAACCGATTTGTTGTCGGAGGCCGCCATCGTGCCTCTGCTATCGGGAGCGCTGAAAGATCACCGGATCATTGCGCACAAAACGATCGATTCGACCAACCTGGAGGCCAAACGCATCGTCAACGAAGAAGCGACCTTCGAAGGCGTGATCTTATCGGAAGAACAGACAAAGGGCAGAGGGCGCTTGGGTAGAGTTTTCCACTCACCGAGCGAATCAGGCCTGTACATGAGTTTGGTTTTGAAGCCGGTTGCTGATCTGGATAACGCCACTTTGATCACGACTGCCGCCGCTGTGGCCGTCTGTCAGGCAATCGAAACATTGACAGGAAAAGAACCGCAGATCAAATGGGTGAATGATATCTTCCTGGATGGCAGGAAAGTCTGCGGCATCCTGACTGAAGGGATCATGGATATGGAATCGCGGACAATCGGAACGATCATTTTAGGGATCGGACTGAACTTCCGGGCGCCTGAAACGGATTTTCCTGATGAAATCCAGTCGATCGCCGGCACGCTGTTCGATTCAAAAAATGCCGTGGTGACACGAAACCAAATGGCTGCCGAAATACTCAACCGTTTTTACGTCCTTTACCCTGATTTGGCATCCCGTTCCTACCTGGACGAGTACCGCAAACGTTGCTTCGTCTTGGGTGAACAAGTCACTTTCCCGCAAGGAAGCGAAACGATCGAAGCCAACGCGATCGCAATCGACGACGATGGCGGACTAGTTGTAGCATTGCCCAATGGGGAAACGAAAACCCTGACCTATGGCGAAATCAGCATCAAAATCAAAAAGAGAGAAGGAAAATAAAATGAAATTATCAACAAGAGATTTGACCCAAATCAGCATATTCGCGGCTTTGACGTTCGTGAGCGGCTTCCTGAGCATCCCCGTCGGCCCCGTTCCGATCACTTTGCAGACACTTATGGTGCTGCTGACCGGCTTCTTCTTGCGTCCGAAAGCGGCCTTTTTTGCGCAACTGCTGCCTTTATTACTGAAATTATTGCTTGGAGGATTCCAAGCCTTTTTGACTCCTAGCTTCGGGTTTGTGTTTGGATTTATTGCGGCGGCTACTTTGATCTCCTATCTCGTGCATAATAAAGAAGGAAGCTTCTTGAATTATGGGATTTCCGCTGTTGCCGGCACGATCGTCATGTACGCAATCGGTTTGCCTTACATGGCGATGATCCTGAATGTTGTCATGGGCAATCAATTCGACTTGGCCGCAATTTTCCAGATGGGCATGTTGTTATTCATTCCAGGGGACATCGCCAAAGCCGTGTTGGCCATCATCCTGGCTGATCGTTTAAAAGGTCGTGTGCGCGTATTCCAGCATTGATTTAGGTTTTTGCAAAAAAAAAAACGATTCAAAAGCATCCAAAACCGCTGTCTGACGGGGGGGATGCTTTTTTTTTGAAAAATATCTCGAATTCGTGAATATATAACTTGAAATACATCCTGGGATGTGGCATAATGATATCAAGCTTACGAAATGTAAGAGAGATGAAGGTGAGTCCTTCATTGAAAAACAAGTGCATGGAGGAAAAAAATTGGAAAACACATCTATAATATCTCGAATTAGTAATGCTTTATTTGGAAGTAAAAATACAACAACAACAACAGACGAAAAGGGGAAAACAACTATGAAAATCGGAATTATCTCAGGAAGCGTTCGTGAAGGAAGAAACTCAGCAGCAGTATCAGAATGGATCCATGAATTTGCAGAAAAACGCAATGACGGCGGCATCGAATACGAAATCGTAGCTTTAGCAAATTATGACTTGCCTTTGTTGGGCGCTAAATTACCGGAAGACCGTCAAGCAGCAGCTGGCGCAGCGATCCAAGCTTGGTCAGAAAAAATGGCTTCATTCGATGGATACGTGTTTGTGACACCTGAATACAACCATGCAGTCGGTGGCGCTTTGAAAAATGCGTTGGATTTCCTGAAGCCTGAAGTTGCCGATAAAGCAGCCGGATTTGTAGGATACGGAAGCTTGGGCGGGGCCCGCGCACACGAAAACATGCGCGTCATCCTAGGCGAATTGAGCGTAGCAACAGTGCACGCAACCGTGAACTTCTCATTGATGACTGATTTCGAGAACATGAGCAATTTTGTGCCGAACGATTATCATGCGGGCAATGCGACAGCGATGATTGATGAATTGATCAAATGGTCCGGAGCATTGAAAACAATCCGTTAATAGTATAGAAGAACAAGAATGATGAGGGGAGGCCGCCATGCGCACATGGCGGCCTTTTCGTATTTCCGGAGACCGGTATCATTCACCTTTCATCCATTGATTTTCTGAAAGCGAGCGTCTATACTGAAGCGTACTGAGCTTGCAAGCAAGCATTCGAATCAAGTGATCAGCATATACGAAAAAAGCAATCGGAGGAGATAAAGTGGTTTTGTTGGGAAGTTTGGTCAATAGCGCTGCCATCGTTTTGGGAGGCAGCATCGGTCTGGTATTGAAGAAAGGTTTATCGGATAGGTTAGCCAACGCGGTGATGAACGCTTTGGCGCTCTGCGTATTATATATTGGTGTCAGTGGCATGTTGAAAGGCGAAAATGTTTTGATCACCATTCTGTCGATGGTTGCTGGTACTTTGGTCGGCGATGGACTCCAGTTGGATAAAAAAATCAATCAGCTCGGGGACACAATCGAGAAGATGGTTGCTTCACCCAACGAAGGGGTTTCGGTTTCAAAAGGTTTTGTGACGGCAAGTCTATTGTTCTGTGTGGGTGCGATGGCGATTGTCGGGGCTTTGCAGAGCGGTCTGACCGGAAACCATGATACGCTTTTCGCGAAGTCGCTGATCGACGGCATCGCAGCCATCGTGATGGCATCCAGCCTGGGCATCGGCGTGCTGCTTTCAGCCGGTCTGATCCTCGTTTATGAAGGCGGCATTTCGCTTTTCGCCAATATCCTTGCGCCGCTTCTGACGGATTCTGTGATCAACGAAATGACCTGCGTGGGCTCTCTTTTGATTGTCGGCCTGGCACTCAACATGTTGAAGCTGACTGATCTGAAAATCATGAATTATGCGCCTGCAGTCTTTTTCCCGATCCTTTTCGGATTTTTTATGTGAATAATGAAAAAGACGTTCCCCGGCGGACGTCTTTTTTGTATAACGCTTCTGTCTCCCTTATAATCGGTATCAAGGAAAGCCAAACGGAGAGGAGACAGAACTATGTGCGGACGTTATGCGCTGGAAGCGACAAAGAGGGAACTGTGGGAAAGGTACTTGTTGGGGGAAATGAAAGAGGATGTCGAAGAGCGCGCGGAAATATTCCCGACCAACAGCACACCGCTGATAGTGCTGGGCAACGAGCTTGTTCACCACAAATGGGGATTTATTGAGCCTTTCGCTAAGCGTCCTTTGATCAATGCCCGAGCAGAGACAATACTCGAAAAGCCGACGTTCAGCCAGCCTTTCCGGACAGCGCGTTGTCTCGTGCCGGCGACTGCATTTTTTGAATGGGAGAAAGTCGGCGAAGAAAAGTTGAAACGAAAAATTGCCGTAGCGGATATCCCAATTTTTTCGATGGCAGGTATCATGAAAACTTATCAGGATGAAAACGGAAAACCTTTTACAGTTTTTTCCATCATCACCACGGCCGCCAACGACCAGATGCGTGCCATCCACGATCGCATGCCGGTGATACTGGAACCTGAAGATGAAGCCTTTTATCTGGATCAGAAGGCCGATCCGAAATTGGTTTGGAAGTTGCTGAAGCCGACAGAGCATCACTTGCTGATCCAATGACGAAAAGACATTCCGGAAAATGAGAATGCCCTCATCCGAATTTAATTTAATCGTTGACATCCTTATTTAATTCTTATAAACTGAAAGCAAATAACTAATGTGCTAGGAGGATTTATGCAAACGCAAACAAAAGTGCCGCAGTCCCATCATCAGTAAAAGCCCATTTGGATAATTCTATCTGAATGGGCTTTTTCGTACTAGGGACTAGCGATTGATTGCATAATCAGTTCTCGCACAATTTAAAAAATAGGGGGAAATGAAATGATTGGAATGGATTGGAAAAAGAAAGTAGCGACAACATTGGCACTGACTTCCGCTTTATTGCTTGGTGCATGCGCCGGCGGTACAGAAGAAGCAACGGATTCTTCCGCAGCAAGTTCAACAGCATCAGCGGATGCTGTGCACATCGGGATCCTGCAAATCCTTGAGCACGAATCATTATCGGCTGCACGCACAGGTTTCTTGGAAGTTTTGGAGGAAGCCGGTTATGTAGAAGGCGACAATCTGATTGTGGATTACCAAAATGCCCAGGGTGACCAAGCCAACCTGCAGAGTATGGCTGAGCGTCTAGCCGGCAGCAATGACCTGATTTTAGCGATCTCGACACCAGCCTCACAAGCAATAGCGAATGCTGAAAAAGAAAATGCGGTCCTGTTCACTGCCGTAACCGATCCGATTGATGCAGGACTTGTGACAAGCGCAGAAGAGCCGGGTGCAAACATCACCGGAACAAGCGATCAGAGCCCGATGGATCAGCAGATACAACTGTTGTTGTCGATCGTACCTACTGCGGAAACAGTCGGTATCATCTTTAACTCCAGCGAAATGAATTCCATCGTTCAGAGCGACCAAGCGAAAGCATTGTTGGAAGCGGCAGGCGTGAATGTCGAAATCATGACCGTTACCTCTACCAATGACGTCCAACAAGTGATGGAGTCATTGGTCCAAAAAGTCGATGCGATCTACATCCCAACGGACAATACCTTATCCAGCACGATGGCTACAGTCGGCCAAATCGCTATGGAAGCCAAAATCCCGGTCATTCCTGGCGCAACCGAAATGGTTGAAGCTGGCGGATTGGCTACTTACGGAATCGACTTCAAGGAATTAGGCCGTCAAACTGGCGAAATGGCTTTGCAGATTCTGGAAGAAGGCAAGCTTCCTTCCGAATTGCCTGTCCAATTCCCTGAGACACTGCAATTGGTCATAAATGAAGAGATGGCTGAAGCGCTGGGCATCGATCCAGACAGCATCAAATTACCGGAATAAGTTATCCATTAAAAACGAGGTTGCCCCACTAAAAGTGCGGCGGCCTCGTTTTTAGTGTGCTGCCCGAGATTATATCGCTCTGCTCCGGGGACGGAGGCCTCGCCGGAGTTGGGCTAACATTTTGAGTTGCCTCCTCCGATAAGCGAGGCTTCGTCGGAGGAGAAGCCGAAAGTTACCGGCGATCTCCGGTGAAAAGGGCCTAACCGGAGCTGCGGGACCGCATGCAGTCAATTGCAGTCCACCACAGCCCACCGCGCTCCTCCGGTTCCGTGATGAGTCACATGATTTTGTAAGGAAATAGCAAAAGGGGTTGACAAAAGAAGCCGCTTTGCATAAAATGAGAATACGATAATAAAACTTAACGAAAAATTAGAAGGCTACAAAAAAAGAGGAGGGGATCGTCATGGAAGATGCAAACGTATCAGCTAACGTAATCATGGGGACAACCCCTTCTTATAACGGCTTATTATTATAGCAGGGCTTGGACACTGGAATATCAGTCGTTTGAGCCCTGCTTGGCATTGACAAATAATGGGGCTGAAGCGATTATTTATTGACCTTCGAAATGCATCCATTATTTGTGGATGCATTTTTTTTCGAAAATTTACTCTTATGATTCTTTAATGAAACCAATAAACGAAAAATGAACCGGAGGAAAAGACCATGACCGAAAAACAGTACATTCAATTCTTTGATACGACCCTGCGCGATGGGGAACAGACACCTGGTGTGAACTTCAATACGAAGGAAAAGGTGCAGATTGCCTTGCAGATGGAAAAATGGGGGATCGATGTTATTGAAGCAGGTTTCCCGATCTCTTCAGAAGGCGACTTTGAAGCAGTAAAGGCGATTGCCGGTGCCGTCAAAAACATGACGGTAGCAGGTCTTGCCCGCTGTAACGAAAAGGACATCGATGCTGCCTACGATGCTTTGAGGGATGCAGTCGATCCACAGATCCATATTTTCATCGCGACCAGCCCCATCCACATGGAATTCAAACTGAAAATGAGCAAAGAAGAAGTATTGGCCTCTGTTGCACACCATGTGGCTTACGCCAAATCAAAATTCGAAAAAGTCCAGTTCTCTCCGGAAGATGCGACCCGAAGCGATTGGGACTTCCTGGTTGAAGTCATCAACCTGGCCATCGAAAAGGGCGCAACAGTCATAAATATCCCTGATACGGTTGGCTACACCAATCCGACCGAGTTCGGTAACCTGTTCAAATACCTGAAGCAAAACGTAACTCGCTTTGATGACGTCATCTTCTCCTCCCATTGCCATGACGATCTGGGCATGGCAACGGCTAATGCTTTGGCCGCAGTCGAAAATGGCGCTCTTCGGGTAGAAGGAACCATCAACGGAATCGGAGAACGCGCAGGGAATACGGCTCTGGAAGAAGTTGCGGTCGCTCTTCATATCCGCAAAAACTATTATGAAAAAGAAACCGGTATGGTCCTGAAGGAAACGAAGCGCACAAGCGATTTGGTCAGCCGCCTTTCCGGCATGCCGATTCCGCGCAACAAAGCCGTCATCGGTGGCAACGCCTACGCACACGAATCCGGTATCCATCAGGATGGTGTGCTGAAGAATCCGGAAACCTACGAAATCATCACGCCGCAATTGGTCGGTGTGGAGCACAATTCGTTGCCGTTGGGTAAACTTTCCGGCCGTCACGCTTTTGTGGATCGGATTGCGCAAATGGGCTATGAAATCAGCGACCCGGCAGAAATCAAAATATTGTTCGCCCGTTTCAAAGAACTGGCTGACAAGAAGAAGAACGTGACCGAAGAGGATATCCATGCATTGATGGTCGGCAAATCGATCGAGGACGAATCAGCCTACGAGTTGAAACGCCTGCAAGTGCAGTTTGTGAAGGATGGCATTCAAGGGGCAATCGTCGGCATCCAGGACAAGCGCAATAAAGATGCGAAGATGCAGGATTCCGCAACCGGATCAGGAAGCATCGAAGCCATCTACAACACCATCAACCGCATCCTGGATCAAGAAATCATTTTGAAGGAATACAATATCGAAGCCATCACGGGCGGAAAAGATGCACAAGCAGAGGTGCACGTGGTCGTGGAGGATGAGGACGGCAAGAGCTATAACGGCACAGGCATCGACTTCGACGTCCTGACGGCATCAGCGAAAGCGTATATCCAAGCCAGCGGTAAAGCAAAAAATAAACAGACAATAGAAAAAGTATCAGCACATTTCTGATGAGGGGGAAAAGTAAGATGAATTATACGATTGCAGCATTGCCCGGAGATGGCATTGGACCAGAGATAATGGAAAGTGGATTGACATTGCTGGAAACACTCGGCAAAAAATTTCAGCATGAATTCAACGTGACGGTTTACCCATTCGGAGGAGCCGGCATCGATGAGACCGGCGATCCGATTCCACCGCAAACAATCAAAGGCTGTTCCGAAGCTGATGCGATCCTATTGGCCGCAATCGGCGGACCGAAATGGGAAAATGCCGAGAAAACGCCGGAAGATGGCCTGTTGCAATTGCGTAAGACTTTGGGACTTTTCTCGAACATCCGCCCGATCGCAGTGAGCGACAGCATCGCCCACCTGTCCCCATTGAAGACGGAACGCGTTAAAGGCACTGACTTCATCGTTGTCCGCGAATTGACGGGCGGTTTGTACTTCGGCCAGCCGAAGCACTGGAATGACGAAGAAGCGACAGATACGCTCTTCTATAAGAAGAGCGAAATCGATCGGATTGTCCGCCAAGCTTTTGACATCGCGATGACGCGCGGCAAAAAACTGACTTCCGTCGATAAAGCGAACGTATTGGCCAGCAGCAAACTGTGGCGCAAAACAGTCAATGAAATCGCAACGGAGTACCCGGAAGTTACCGTCGATCATTTGTACGTCGATGCGGCTTCGATGAAAATCATCCAGGACCCTACTGCATTCGATGTCATCGTTACCGAAAACATGTTCGGGGACATTCTTAGCGACGAAGCATCGGTCATCACAGGCTCATTGGGGATGCTGCCTTCCGGAAGCCATGCGGTGTCCGGTCCATCCTTATATGAACCGATTCATGGATCCGCACCGGACATCGCGGGAAAAAATATCGCGAATCCGATGTCGATGATCCTGTCCGTTGCCATGATGCTGCGCCAAAGCTTCCAGCTTCATGAAGAGGCGGATGCGCTTGAAAAAGCGGCTTCCGAGGTGATGGATGCCGGTTTCCTGACGGCTGATTTGGGCGGAACGACTACAACGACAGCATTTACTGAACAAGTGAAAGCCATTTTGGAAAAGTGAAGGGGAGTACACAGTATGAGCAGAACACTTTTTGATAAACTTTGGGACAGACACGTTATTACAGGACCAGAAGGTGAACCACAATTGTTGTATGTGGATCTGCACCTGATCCATGAAGTCACTTCACCACAAGGCTTCGATGGCTTGCGCGAAACCAACCGCCCAGTCCGACGTCCTGACAAAACGATCGCAACGGTCGACCACAATGTGCCGACGGAAGATATCTTCAACATCAAGGATCTGATTTCGAAGAAACAGATTGAAGCGCTGCAGAAGAATTGCGAAGAATTCAACATCCCATTGATGGACATCGGAACAGCCAATCAAGGCATTGTGCACATGGTTGGACCGGAATTGGGCGCAACCCAACCAGGGAAGATTGTCGTCTGCGGAGATTCGCATACGGCTACACATGGCGCTTTCGGAGCGATGGCATTCGGTATCGGCAGCTCGGAAGTGGAGCATGTTTTTGCAACGCAGTCGATTTGGCAGAAGAAACCGAAGTCGATGGGCGTCAAGATCACCGGCAAATTGCCTGCAGGCGTCTATGCGAAAGATATCATTTTGCATCTGATTGCGACCTACGGGACAGCCTTCGGGAGCGGCTATGCGATTGAATTCTACGGGGATACTGTGGAAGCCTTGACGATGGAGGAACGGATGACGATCTGTAATATGTCCATCGAATTCGGTGCCAAAATCGGCATGATGGCGCCCGACCAGACAACCTATGACTACCTTCGCGGCCGCCGTTATGCACCGGAAAACATGGAGAAAGCCATTGCCGATTGGGAAACGCTGAAGAGCGATCCTGATGCTGTCTATGACACTGACATCGCTATCGATGTTTCCGACTTGGCACCTTATGTAACGTGGGGAACAAACCCAGGCATGGGCGTGCAATTCGGTGAGAAATTCCCTGAAATCCAGGACAAGAATGACGAGCGCGCTTACAACTACATGGATCTGCAACCCGGCCAGACGGCTGAAGAGATTCCATTGGGCTTTGTCTTCATCGGCTCATGTACGAATGCGCGTCTGTCCGATCTGATTGAAGCAGCGAAGTACGTCAAAGGCGGAAAAGTGCCTGCTCACATCCAGGCTATGGTCGTTCCGGGCAGCCGGACAGTCCGTGACGCTGCAGCGGAGTTGGGATTGGACAAAATTTTCATCGATGCAGGATTTGAATGGCGCGAACCAGGCTGCTCGGCTTGTTTGGGGATGAACCCGGATAAAGTGCCTGCAGGGGTACACTGTGCCTCAACCTCCAACCGTAACTTTGAAGGCCGTCAAGGAAAGGGTTCACGGACGCATTTGGTCAGCCCAGCCATGGCAGGCGCTGCAGCAGTGAACGGTAAATTTGTGGACATCAGAAAGGAAGCAGTGACTTATGGAGCCAATTAAAGTACATAACGGTAAAACCGTTGCCTTGATGAACAACAACATCGACACCGACCAAATCATCCCGAAAGTATTCCTGAAACGGATCGAAAAAACGGGCTTCGGCGCTTTCGTTTTTGATGAATGGCGTTTCCTGAAAAACGGCGACCCGAATCCAGAGTTCCCTTTGAACGATGCCGACCGCCAAGAAGCAACGATCCTTGTGACCGGAGATAACTTCGGCTGCGGCTCTTCCCGTGAACATGCCGCTTGGGCATTGAAGGATTACCGTTTCCGCGTCATCATCGCCGGCAGTTACAGCGATATCTTCTATATGAACTCTTTGAAGAACGGTCTGTTGTTGATTGAGTTGCCGCAGGACCAACGTGATGCTTTGGCGCAAGTGCCGGCGGATGAAACCATCCAGATCGATTTGCCGAATCAAGTGGTCAGAACCAGCACTGCCGAGTATCCGTTTGCTATCGATCCGACTTGGAAGCACAAATTGGAAAACGGCATCGACGACATCACAGAAACGATGGCCTATAAAGATGAGATTGATGCGTATGAAGCAAAATGGGACAATATTTACGCATAATCTAAGAAGCGAGAAATTTCCTTCAATTGGAGGGAAATTCTCGCTTGTTTTTTTTATTTAAGGTAAGATGGAGTTGCGCCAAGGTCTGTCAAATATGACGATATGTTGTCGTTGTCGCTAAAAAAACATTATCCTATACTGCTTTATGTTATAATATCTTGTCTGTCGTTAAGCCCCGATTTGAGGATATCTGCAGAAAAAGGCCCGCAGGATGGATGAATGAATTTTCCCTACAGGAGGAATGAATAAGATGAGTAGAGCTTTAATTATTGGTGCCGGTGGCGTTTCCAACGTCGTATGCCATAAATGTGCCCAAAATTCAGAAGTGTTCGAAGAATTTATGATTGCCAGTCGTACAAAGTCAAAATGCGATGAAATCAAAGATCGGATCGAAAGCGGCATTTATGCTGGGCGTTCCAAAATCACGACTGCCCAAGTGGATGCGAACAATGTTCCTGAATTAGTGGCGCTGATCAATGAATACAAACCGGATATCGTGATTAATGTGGCTTTGCCATACCAAGACTTGACCATCATGGATGCCTGTCTTGAAACAAAAACTGATTATGTCGACACAGCGAACTATGAACCGGAAGATACAGCTAAATTTGAATACAAATGGCAATGGGATTACCGCGAGCGTTTCGAAAAAGCCGGCATCACCGCTTTGTTGGGGTCAGGCTTTGACCCGGGCGTAACAAGCGTATTCTCTGCCTATGCCCAAAAACACCATTTCGACGAAATCCATACGATCGATATCCTGGACTGCAACGGCGGAGACCATGGTTATCCTTTCGCAACCAACTTCAATCCGGAGATCAACATCCGCGAAGTGACCGCCAACGGCAGCTACTGGGAAGACGGTAAATGGATCGAAACGGAACCGATGGAAATCAAGCGCGAGTACAATTTCGATCAAGTCGGCAAGAAGGACATGTACTTGCTTCACCATGAAGAAATCGAATCTTTGGCTTTGAACATCAAAGGCATCAAACGCATCCGTTTCTTCATGACTTTCGGCGAAAGCTATCTGACGCATTTGAAAGTGTTGGAGAACGTCGGCATGACGTCCATCGTGCCGATCGAATTCGAAGGCAAACAAATCGTGCCGTTGCAATTCCTGAAAGCCGTCTTGCCTGATCCTGCTTCATTGGGACCGCGCACTAAAGGTAAAACGAACATCGGTAACATCTTCACCGGCATCAAGGACGGAAAAGAAAAGACATACTACATCTACAACGTCTGCGACCATGAAGCATGCTACAAGGAAGTCGGCTCGCAAGCCGTTTCCTACACAACCGGCGTCCCTGCGATGATCGGGGCAGCTATGGTCTTGACCGGACAATGGAAAAAACCAGGTGTGTACAACATCGAAGAATTCAATCCGGATCCATTCATGGAAGCATTGAACGTCTATGGCTTGCCTTGGCAAGAGGACTTCAATCCTACCTTGGTCGATTAGGAGGCTGAAATGGACACGACAATCGATTTTCAAGCCTTGCCGACACCCAGCTATGTGGTGGATGAAACCTTATTGCGCCGCAATCTGGAAATCCTGAAATCGGTCAAGGATCAGACGGGCTGCAAGATTTTGTTGGCCCAGAAAGCTTTTTCGATGTATCATTTCTACCCTTTGGTCGCGGAGTATCTGGACGGCACGACCGCCAGCTCTGTACACGAAGCACAATTGGGTCATGAGGAATTCGGCAAGGAGACACATGTCTTTGCGCCGGCTTTCAAAAAGGAAGAAATGGAGGCGTTGCTCCCGATAGTGGATCACATCGTCTTCAATTCCCCTAACCAAGTGAAGTTGTACGCCGAAATGGTTAAGAACAGCGATCGACCGATCGAAATCGGGCTGCGCGTCAATCCGGAGCTGTCCACCCAGGACCATGCACTCTATGACCCAGCCAGTCCGTTTTCCCGTTTGGGCACGACTGCTGTCAATTTCGATGAAAGCCAAGTTGAATTGTTGGACGGTCTGCATTTCCACACCCTTTGCGAACAGGGTTCCGATGCCTTGGAAGCGACACTGGTCGCATTCGAAGAGAAATTCGGGAAATACCTGCATGGCATGAAATGGGTGAACTTCGGAGGCGGACACCACATCACCAAAGAAGGCTACGACATCGCCAAATTGGTGAAAGTCGTCAACCATATCAAAGAGAAATATGACGTGCAAGTCTATCTTGAGCCTGGCGAAGCGATCGCATTGAATGCGGGCTTCCTCGTTGCGAGTGTGTTGGAAACTACCTACAACCAGATGAATCTGGCCATCTTGGATACATCCGCGACTTGCCACATGCCTGACGTATTGGAAATGCCATACCGTCCGTTCATCATCGGTTCAGGCGAAGCGGATGAGAAGGCGCACACATACCGTTTGGGTGGGCAGACTTGTCTTGCCGGCGACGTCATCGGGGATTATTCCTTCGATGAGCCGCTTCAGCCCGGCGATCGCCTGATTTTCACGGATATGGCAATCTATTCCATGGTCAAGAACACGACATTCAACGGCATCCAACTGCCGGCCATCGCTGCCCATACGGTCAAAGACGGCACGAAAGTCATCAAGACCTTCGGATACGAAGATTTCAAATCACGACTGTAAAAGTTTTTGAATAGTGGAGCTGTCTCTGATGAGACAGCTTTTTTGTATTATAGGAAAGTATAAAATTTTTCAGCTGTGGAATGTGATGATAGCACATGTTCCACAGTTTTTGTTTTGGTTTCACAGTGGTAAAATAGAAGTATGAATCAGAATATTCTCCATACC
>NZ_JAQMHR010000015.1 GCF_028309625.1 Trichococcus sp. K1Tr
ATAATCTCTTCGCTAGACATTAACGTTGTTTCATATATCGTTTTATTTTGCTTTTTCATAAAGGACTGGACAACCTCATAACCTACTGCGTAACCAGAACAAAAAGAAAGGCCTACAGGTTGATATCCTTCTTGTTTGGCAATTTCATCACCAAACATATAGCTACTTACCTCGGCAAATCCTTTTATGTTTAAAGCCTCTCCAATAACATAAGTTGAGTACTCTAAATCGTCTTTGTCCATACTAGTCACCCAAGGTCCTAGCTGTTCTGTTCCATACAGTTCTTTTGCAAACGAATCTGCCAAACCTTCTATGACAAGATAATCTCCCACTGTTACATTTCCATGATCCCAATCAAAATAAGAAAAACGAATATTGTGATGGAACTCATGGGCAATAACAGCAGGAAGTTTAGGCAAATTGTAATCATTTGGATAAATATTCACAGTAATAAACCCTGGAATACCTCCAAACCCTGTATATCCCTTCTGAAGCTTCAATTTGTCGGGGTCTGCAACATACAATCCAAATTTTATTTCATCGGCATTCACTTTCAAACCTGCCTTATTAGCTTTTTCTATACAGTTTTTGATAGTATTCTCTGCTACCACAAAGGCATTATTATCATTTAAGATAGATAGTCCTTGTTGAATTTGTTTATCGTTAGAAATGTCTGCGTAACCTAGCATTTTCGTAGCCATTAAAACATCATAACCATTTTCTTGTTTTGCTTTTATAGGAACGTTTATTAAATTCCACATTTCCTTAAATGGCGTCATCATTGTATAACGAAAATAATTTCTTCTTTCTTCCAAATTCGTAATTGAAAGTAATTCTTCGTATTGTTCTATTGTGTTAACTAATTTATAGTTCATGCTCATTTCAATCACCTCTTTCGTAAATATCTAGTATTGTAATTTTGAAGCAACTTTATATTCTTCATAAGATTTTCTTCGGAGTCAGTTAAGTCCAAATGAAATAATATATTTTCTAGAACTGTAATCATTTGAGTCATGTCATTTTTAATACAGCTTAATGAAGGTTGTCGGTCTATTAAATCTTTAAGTTTATAACCTGTTATCTTTGCAGCGAGAATTTGCACAATTTTTTCGAAGTCTGACTTGAATAAAACCTATTGACCGTTGTCATTCTTATTTGCTTTCAATAAATTTAAATTAGAATAGTATCTTATAGAGCGTTCAGTAAGTCCAGTTATTTTATAAACTTCCCCAGTTGTAAGCAGCGTAATTCACCTCCACATTACAAGGTTAAGGTATTACGCAACGTTAATGTCAAATAAAAAATGGGCTTTTACTTTAGTGTACAATAAGAAAAGCCGATACTTCCTTAACGTAGGAAAAATCGGCTTTCTTTATGGCGAAATTTGCTTAGCGTATGTTTTGCGCTTTTTGTTGGTAGGACCCCTTAAGCGAAAAGTGGTTCATCCCTTTCAGGCAGTCGCAAGAGCACGATATTTTTCAAAGGCAGTTAATAGAAATCACGCAAAAATGAAGCAAATTTTTCTCTTATTTTGTTCTAATTTCATGTTAAATATTCATAACTTATGATAAAATGTTATTAACGAATAACAAAAAATGTTATCGTTGAATAAAATATAATACGACTGAGAACACTAGTCTTAATAACGGATGTGGTTTTATTGGCAGCATTCAACGGAGCTACACAGGCCCAAGTTGAAGACATTTTAAAAAAGATTGTCGATTGTATTCATCGTGGAAATGACCATTTTATCCTTTTAGCACAAAGAGATAAGAATGCAACTACTTTGTTGGAATTAGGATTTAGAGCCGCAGATGTAAGGCGAATTGTTGAAGAAGAACTAACTTATGAAGATTATTACAGAGGGCCAAATCCAAACGGGAGCAGTAATGTTCCTCCACGATTGCAAAATAGCGATATGTGGGAATTTGGAAAGGTCGTTACTGGTAATGAAACGATGGAAGTTTATATTAAGTTCAGTTTTATTGAAGACAATGATGGCCCTTTTACCTGTTGTGTTTCTTTTCATAAACCAGATCCCGGTCGTACAATCACATACCCCTTCAAGTTATCTTGAGAGGGGTATGAAAAACAGGAGGAAAAAGATATGACGTTACAACTAAAATTCTGTGTTCATTGTTTAGAACGAACTCCGGTTGAACATAAATTTGTTACAGATAAAGTTGAATTGCATGGCGAAATCATCACATATGAAGCTGAACGTTATGAGTGTACAAGATGTGGACAGTACACAGATAATGACGAATTAACAGATCGAAATTATAGTACGATTTATCGTAAATATCAGGAAAAGAAAGATATGTTAAAAGCAGAAGATTTTCGTTATGTACGGACTGAGCTTTATCAGGTTAGTACGCGCGTAATGGCTAAATTAATTGGATGGAGTCCTGCTACTATCTCTCGTTATGAAAATGGAAGTTTACAGACGAAAAAACATGATACTCATTTTAGAACATATTTAGATCCTCGCGCGATGAAACGAGCATTTGATAATTATCGTGATGAGCTTGAAGAAAAACCTAGAAAAGCACTTGAAGAAAGATTATCTTTTTTATTAGATACAGTAAAATCTAGTGAATTATTAAAGGGGTTAGATGACAGACTTACTTTGTTAAATATAGAAAATGTAGATGATGACTGGAGAATGACTTCTAAAGAATCAGTAGAGAAGTTTTTTATTATAAAAGGGCAAGAATTTAATGAAGAAGATGAAGACGATTTGAAAGTCTCTCCTTTAAAGCTTCAGAAATTAATGTATTTTGCTCAGGGGTGGAGTCATGCTTTTACTGGACATAATTTATTTGAAGATAATTTCCAAGCATGGATGCATGGTCCTGTCATTCCTGAAGTATATCATCGATATAGTACGTATGGCTCGAAAAGAATTGATGAAGATTTTGGTATATCGATTCATGATTTAGGTTTAACATCTAATCAGTTGAGTATATTACATTGGGTATGGGATAAATATAGTAAATTTGAAGCTAAATTTTTAGAAGACTTAACACATATGGAGTATCCTTGGAGAAAAACGCGCGCAGATTTGCCGGATGACGCTCGTTGTGATTGGATAATTGAGAAAGAAGATATTCATCATTTTTTTGATTCGATGTATCGAACATTAAAATTACTACAGAGAAATTAATCTAAATAGAATTGAATATAATAACCTTATATAATATTTTAAAAAACCCTCCCGATTAGTGGAGGTTTTCTCATTCAATATTCATCCTTAGATGTATAACAAATAAGATTTATTTTCTGCATATTTAATCTGCATACCTTTATAACAGTAAAGAGGCAGTCGTATTTCTGTTTATAACGATACTATTTCATAAAGGTTACAGCATATGAATAAAAGGTGTACTTTTTATTCATTGTTTTCCTTGATTTGCTCAATAGAATGCCTATTCTATCAACGATGTATAAAAAGCTGCATAAACCATAAATTTAAAAAGCAAACGAGCCCTTGATACACAAGGGCTCGTTTTTTTCATGTGTTCCGGAAAGAGGTATTATGTAAACTGATTTTGTATATGGTATTCATAGACTGAAGTCGTGTTATGATGTGTGTTTAACATGGTTGAGAAAACCGTAGTAAATAACCATCAGGATCTTGAACGATAAATTCTTTTTGAACAAAACCACTATAGTTATTTAGCATAAGCTCTCTAAAAAGTGTAATCTTGTGTCTCTTTAAGTTTTTTAAGATACTTTCTATATTTTCTACTTCAATTTGAAAATTGATTCCTCGTCCATACGGATATTCAAGTTCCGCAGTTTGCCAATGACCATTACATTCTTCAATCATTATTTGAGCGCCATTGAGTGAAATAAATGCGAATTTTTCTTCTACACGTTCATATACAAGCTGAAATTCAAGAATTTCTAAATAAAATTCTTTTGATTTGTTTATATCTTTTACTGATAGTTCTGGTATTAGTTTATTAAATTCCATATACTTTCCCCTTTATACATAATGCTGCTTTTATGTTAATGATACATCATATATAGATTAGATCCTGGTTTTTTAAAAATAAGGTACCTAGAATTGGTTTTATGTTAACTCAAAGTGAACATATATGTGCAGTTGTAGAAAACATCGTGTTCAAAAGAATGAACACGATGTTTTAATGATTTTTTCAATTTGTGTCTTTTAATCTCATAACTTTTCCGTCTGCACTTAGTTCTACTTCGTATCTAATTTTAGATATATCTTTCCATTCACCTCTTCCAAAGAATTGAGGATTTAATAAGAAAACGCCTGTTTCTTTTTTTATTAGAATATTCTTTTTGGTTAACTGATTAACTGCATTAGTTACTGATTGTTGTTTAATCCCTAAATTCTCAGCTACAATTCGTTTATATCCTGAGTTAATAATGATAAATTGGCCTTTATTTGCATAAGTTACGCCCTTTATAAGCTCGTATAATACTTTGCTTATCCATCCTTGTATTTCTGCTAACACAACAATATTGTCGAGATATACTTTTATGTAGTCTGGTTCTTTTCCGTAGTTAAAAGAAACACTTGTCGTTTCTTCCGTTATTTCTCCGTTCATATCAACGACTTTTGTTGTTTCCACTTTTGATATTTTAGCCACATTGTCCACCTCTATCATTTTTTACCATTTATTATATTTTTATCTTAACTCATATTTAAGTTAATATCAACACTATAATAGAGTTGATATTAACTCTATTATAGTGTTATTTTTAACCCTTGTTTTTTTGTTAAAAATAACTCTTTATAAAAGTTATTTTTAACTCATATATAAGTTAAAAATAACCCTCATAGCAGTTAAAATTAACTTGTATATGAGTTAATTTTGACTTCCCAAAAAGTCTTACAAACCCTTATATATCAAGGTTTATATCAATATATAAAAATCTTTTTTCTTCTTTTATTTTTATTATGTACTTTGTTTTACAAATTAAAAAAGCCTTAAAACAATTAGTTTTAAGGCTTTTTTGCTTCTTATAATGTGGATTATGTAAATAAAACTTAGACTAAAGTATGAACCTCATTCATCATTAGGTATGATTTAAAAATTCCCATTTTTGTTATTATTTAATTAATATATAACAAATGGGGGATGGATATGAAGCTTAATCTTGAAGGAATTTCAGAATTGGTTTTACAAGTGAAATCAATGGATAGAGCAATAGATTTTTGGTCTAATAAATTGGGTTTTCCAATTGTGGAACAGTGGGGATATGAAAATGGCCATTTTAGCGAAAGTAATAAAGAAGACATTCGAGCAACCTGGTTATATATAGGGGGACATACTAGGCTAGGTCTCTGGCTTCCTAGAAATTTTTCACCATTAGACAAAATAGAAAAAGAAAAAACGATTTCCAACTGGAAGGGACTTTATGATCAAGGTGGCGTTCATATACATTTTGCTTTACATATAAAAGCAGAGAACTTTGATTCTGCTATTAAAGTATTGAACAATGCTAGTATTGACCATAAGGTTATAGAAGAGGTTAATATCAATATGCAAAAGGAAAAAAGGTTGTATTTTAAGGATACTGAAGATAATGTTGTGGAATTTTACACGTTAGATATGAGAGAAGATTATAAGAAACGAATCAAACTTTGATTTGCTCCTTTTTATAAATGGTTGCCGATAACGTGTTTTATGTTAACTGCATTTAAATAAATAACTGTAAAAAGACCTTTTCTGTTTTGGAAAAGGTCTTTTTCATGAACGTTGAACAAGATTACTCGAAATCCAATCGGCAATATGCTGTAATGGAGGTTTGTTTGTCACAACAAAAGAAGTCATGTCTTCAGCTTCTTTTTCTCGAACATTTAAAATCCAACCATTCGTCCTTAAAAATAGGAATAAACAAGCGAATGCTGTTCGTTTATTTGCATTATGAAAAGAATGATTTTGTGCTAAGCTTTCAAACAATGCTGCAGCTTTCAATTCCAAACTAGGATAAGCATCAGATCCAAAAGCAGAACTTTGTGGACGCATAATCGCACTATCCAATAATTTTTCATCTTTTACACCAATATGTTCTTTTTATTCTATTTTTTGTTATTTTTCTTTCCGAATATATACAAAATTAGACCTAAGAAAAATAATGTGATTGCTATATAAAGAGATCCCATTTTTAAAACCACAAGTAAAATAGAAAATGCCATCATTAAAAGTGCTAAAAATCTAAACATATCGGTCATTCCTTTAGTTTATTTTTTTTTCTTCAGTATATTTGTTAGATCCATTAAAGATAATTTTAATAGTATTTCCTTTAATATTGATTTTTTGATTACCTTTTTCTTCACTTACTAAAGGTATATTTTTTTCCCGTTGCTAAAATATAAGTTTTGGGTTGTTAAACCACTACCTTTATCTAAACCTTTTTTTAATTCATATTCTATTTCATACTGGTTATCTTTTATTTGTTTAAGAGATATTATTTCTATAAATTCATCTAATTTAGTGTGTCGCTTGCTGCTGTTTTAGAATCACAGCCTGTTAATTGTACTACAGTAATTACAGATATTATTGCAATAATTAATCTATTAATTTTTTTCATAAAAAACGCTCCTTCTCTTTTTCAGCGTATAGTTCCATTAATTTTTGAAATTTCATCTTTATCTTCTCCTTCCAATTTTAAAACCTCCTTTTTAAAATGCAATGTTTTATTTCGTAAAATGATATGTATCATTGTAGAAGGTTGCATAAGCTATGAAACCTATTAGAATAGAAAAACCTTATATATAGCCTTGAAGGCTTACAGGGGTAGGCTTAAGCCTACCTTAGTTCTTTTAAAGGGGTACAGACAGCAAAACGGAAATATTGTACGTTAAGGTTGGAACCGTTGATATAAAAGGGATGTTCTAATAACGTTCGTTTATGGTTCTTAGATAAATAAAGCCATGTATACCCTTAAAACGACCAATTCACAGCCCCAAAACCCACTACCAAAATCAAAGTACCGTTTATTAAAGATTAATACCTTTTTGGTAAGGTCTTAACGTACACATAATAGGCAATTTTTATAGTTTTATCTGCTTACCGTACAAAATTTCCGAAATGTTGGCGAGACCCCATACCCATCAAGCTAACGACAGAAACGATTAAAAATGTAATGATCCTTGTCCTAACATCGGTGAGTATCAGAAAAATCGGCATGACAAAGAAGCCTATGAAACTATCATTTTTTCGTTAGGCAACTTGTTGTTGTTTTACTGCTGTCTCATACACAATACCAAGAATGTCAAAAACGGTTTTTTTCTGATACCGATGACACTTACGCCCATTCTTTTTCAACAGGTGATACAGTCGTTGGAGAATCGTTACGAGTTCAGTCAGATCACCTGCCATTGCTGGAAATAGTAACGGAAAATAGTCCTTAATCATATAAATTGATTTGTATTCACTCAGCTCTTGTTTTCTCTTTTTCAACAGGATCTGCCGCATTTGAAACATGGTGGAAGAACAGAGAAGAATCCCGATGAGTTGCCCATATAAATGGCACTCTAGCCGTTCCTTTTTGATGGTTTTACATTCATCTATTTCGAAGAAGGACTTCCATGTTTTAAATAAAATTTCAATCTGCCAACGTAACGAATACAATGAATGCACATCGTTTGTCGGTACTTCTTTTGGTGGTGTGTTCGTAATATAAACGTTCATTCCCATCAGCTGTTTACTTTTATCCTTCATGACAATGCCTTTCTTTTTCTCACGTACAGCTTGGTTGTTTAAACGGGTTTTAGTTTGTTCGTTCGTTAGTCGGTGAATGATGACACGTGTCGGTAATTTTTGAATTTGACCAACATAAGCTTCTGAAAGTTCAATGGTCTCACCCGGTTCCAGTTCGTTCAAGATGTGTGCCATATTAAGCTGAATATATTCGCTCTGCTTTTTCAGTGTGCCGTTTTTGAAGTATTCTGGTTCAGGGTTTTTTACATAAATACGGGTATTTAGCTTTAATCGAGAGAGATAAAAGGCGCCTAATTCATGAATCGTTTGTAAATCTCGTAAATCAAAATAACCTAAATCACGTAAACAGAAATCGCCTGCTTTCACACTTTCAAGACAAGTTGTGCCATACGTTTTATCATTATCTTTTCCCGGTCCTAGCTGTACGTGTAAAAATTGCCCACTCAATAAGTCATATTCAAGCTGAATCTTTACACCTGCCGTATTACTGCTTCCTCCAGACCCTTGATAATCACTTACGAAGGCATCGGGTAGCTGAAACACTGTGGCATCTAAAATCCGAATACGGTTAAAAATCAAGAAGAGCGTTGACGATAGCGATTGTGTTGCACAAAGTTTCTGTGTGAGAAGTAAAGCAAACACCTCACGAAGAAACTGGACGGCTGCTGGATTAAACCGTTGATTCAATCCTTCCTGACTCATCAGGACACCTGTTGAAGCTTCTAGTCGACTACACAGTTGTGCAAGCGATGTGCGAGCGACTTCCTGGCTAAGCCACACGCAAAGAGCCATCAGTTCATTTGCTTGATACTTACTCGATCGTTTCACAAATCCCACTTTCTTAGCGATTTCTTGTAAGGCAATGGGAGACAAAGAGCGTTGTAATTCTTGTGCAAATAGGTGTAATTCTTCGGAAAACTGAACATCCATAAAAAAACGCCATCCTTTTCGAGTAGTTTACTAAAAAGAATAACGTTTTTTTCGTTTTGGGGAAAATCCATTGCGTTAGCTTGATGGGTATGTGGCGAGACCCCTATATAATATTCATTGATTTTCCTATCTTTATAGTTTGTAAATACCCATTTTTCACACAATAAATGCTATTCTCCATATCTTTATAGTAAGGAGAAAAGGAGAATCTAAAATGTGTATATGTAAAAACGGATATGAAGGGATATTAAACAAGTGCAGTAATAATCAAATGTTTATAGCTAAAAAGTGTGTTCCTTTTAGAAGCCCTTGTGATGGCTTAACTAGAACTACTATATACACTACATCAAATGTTGTTAATACTTCTCTAGCCAATGGAATAATTGCAATTGTTAATACAAGTATAGATTGTGTCATGAATGTATCTATTACAGATAGTTCAGGTGAAAATACTTATGTTGTTTCTGCTCAGAGTTCTTTAGTAGTTCAAGTATTTTCGCTTTCTTTAATCACTGTGGTATGTGGCCCAGATAATGATAATGGGGAAGACTTCTGCACAGGAACGTTCGAAGCAACGTTATCTTTTTAGAATAGGAGAAGACAGGTTTATGCCTATAATTAATCGTTTTTCAATTTTGGCATGTGGTGCTATGACTTTTACAGGTAATACTTTAGGTCTTAGTCAGTTATTAAATCAAAACAGAGCAGGAGTTCAAGGAAGCATTGGTGCATTCACTACACTTAACAATGCGCTTCAAGTCCCTACTTTTCCAGTTGGAACAACTCTTAATATTAATCAAAATAGTTCTGCAGCAAATTTGGTCATACCTAACAACAGTAATGTACTTTACGCTGAACTGATCTGGGGTGGTAATTACTTATCTCGTGATCAGAATATTATAGCTTTAATTAACAATCCAGTTACTTTCGTTGATTCGAATAATAATTCTTTTAGTATAAATCCAGACCCTCTGACACAAAATCAGGAAACATTTACTTCTGGAAATCCACCTGTTACAAGAGGGTTTTATAATCGTTCTGCTAATGTAACTGCTATTGTTCAAAATAGTGGTGCTGGAACATATTCTGTCGCAGGGGTTCCAGGACTTTTAGATCCATTACAGGCTTCTACAGCTGATACAAATCATGCAGGGTGGACTTTAGCAGTAATTTATGAAAACAGTCAATTGCCTAATAGATCAATGTACTTATATATTGGAACGAATGGTTTAGTAATCAGTCCTGCTAATCCTATCATTGATGTTCCTATTGTAGGTTTTATGACTCCACCTTCTGGTCCTGTTAACACAAGAATCTTAATAAGTGCTCAAGAAGGTGATGCTAATATTACAGGTGACCAGGCATTATTTGGTCCTACAGCACTTTCTTTAACAAATCTGTCTGGTCCAAGAAATCCATCTAATAATTTTTTTGGATCTCAAATTAATAACGATAGTGGAAATTTAGATACTACAGGTACTTTTGGAGACCGTAATCAGAACCCTATAACAGCCACTAATATATCTGCTGGACGTCAAGGGTGGGATATAACTAATGTAGACGCTACAAATTATCTAGGTAACAATGAAATGATTGCAACATTTAGATATACATCTACTGGTGATGCGTATATGCCAAATGCTTTAGGAGTTCAAATTGATCAAGGCGATGCTGTATTAGATGTTCAAAAAAGGGTTAATACTACAATGGCTGATATTTTAGATACGCTAACTTATACAATTACTATTACAAATGAAGGTGTAGTTCCAGCTAATAATGTTGTATTTACCGATTTAATACCTGAAGGTAGCGTTTTTATTAATGACAGTGTCGTTATAAACGGAGTGTCAACACCTGGAGTAAATCCTGAGACTGGTATTTCACTTCCTGATATCAATGTTGATGAAACTGTTACTATTGTGTTCGAAGTTCAAATTTTAAAATGTGTATGTTTTTTGAGGAATAAATCATTTATCACTTTTAGTTGTGGTAAAATCACGTTTAGTAATCAAGTATTAACAGTTATTTGTAAATCTTGTTCGGGATCAAATTGTATATATGATTGATGACTCATAAAAAAATGCTTATGGTTTTGACAACCATAAGCATTTTTTTATGAGTCTAATTGATATCTAACTACAATATCAAGTTCTCCCTTAGCAGGACCGGCAGGGTCTACAGGTCCTGCTATAGAAATAGCTCCTAAATTGTCAATAGTTCTCATTAAACATTGACCTGGAGCTAACGTTTCAGTTAATACCGTAGTACCTGAAGAATTGGTTGCTGTCACATCAAAAGGAAACGTACCTGAATTTTTCAAAATGAAAGAAGCTATAACTGTTTCATTAATTGCCTCATATATTGTTTCATCTGCTCCTGCAGCTATACTGAATTGGCAACATAATTGGTCTTTTACATAGTCATTTCCTCTAAAACAGTTACCTAAAATAGTTGAATTATAATCTGAATTGCAAGACATTTTAAATTCACCTCGTTTTTTCAAATGTTCACTTGAAATATTAGATGTTTTATTGACGATATTGGTGCTTAATTATTTTCATTTTTAATTTATTTTTACAATATGTATAAAAGATAAATAAGTAATTATATGAATTTAAATGAGGGATAAAGGTGGACAAATACTATATATCAAATAGAGAAGAATTAGCTATTTCTGCTGATAAAATATGTGATTGGGTTCAAAAACCTATAGAGTTAAAAATGAGAGAAAGTATTCTAGAAAAAGCATCCGTTCATGATGTGTTTTGTCAAGAATTTTCTATTGCAGAGTTTAAACCTTCCCTTTATAGTCTGTGGAAAACAATCAATATGGAAAGTATTTCTTGTACACTTAGTCTAACTATTACTGAATGTAGTACCAATAAATTATTATTAAGTGTCAATAAAGGCGAAAAAGATGAAAAACAATTTCCCATTTATAAAGGTACTTTTAATTTTACTTTTAGTAATATTAGTAGCATCTCTATTATTAATGATACAGAAACAGCATATAAAGGAAGGTTTTCTATTCAAATACATTACGAAATTCCAACTACAGAAATTGATTTTTCATGTCAACCAATATGCTATTTAGATGAAAGTCAGGTAAAATGCAAAGAAATTTCAGATAAAACAAAATTCAAGAATAAAGTAATTTTAATACATGAAAAGTGGGTGACATTAAGAAAAATTAATATTTTAATAGAAGGAGTATTTCTTGTAGAATTTAAGAAAAAAAATGGTGGGGTTTTCTTATGTGAAATCCCCTTTAAAGATATTATTTCTGTTTATATGTGTGTAACAGAAAAATCAAAAATTGAATGTAAACTAACTATAAGTGACTCTACATGCTATTTAGCGAAAGAAAATATTAAAAATTGCTATACACTTTTGATTAATAACTTTCTATGTTTAAATATTATGGCAATAGAAAGTGTTGTTTTATGTATTGAAGGCTTTGAAGATATTAATCCTAGAGATGAAGAGATTAAAAGCATAGAGTAAATCGAACTATAAAAACCTTTTTAATAGGTAATTGACCATCTCTTTTAAGTTCATTTGAAAAAGATGGTCAATGTTATATTAGAGAATAACAACTTTAAGTTGATCAAATTGCCTTAAGGCAATTAGTTGTCTTTTTAACGAGAAAAGTCATGACCTTGATCTTTGGGTTTATTTATGGAGCTACTTCTAAATCTTCTAAGCTGTTGCTGCTGCTTTTGTTGTGCTTGCTCTTCGCTACGAGTAGCTTGCTGAATGGCATCAAAAATGCCTGAGATCGTTCCTATGACTTGTTCCTTGGTGTTTATTTGCTTTTCTATATTGGGGATTACATTTTTCTCAAGCTCTCTAATTTCGCCTTGTCGCTTCTCTAAATCATCCAGTCCTTTATATCCTTTTTCTTTAAGGTTCTCTCGGTAATGATCGGCTTCATGCTGTAATTCTTCGTAATGTTGTCGTGCTTTTTTCGAAACCAATCGTTTAGCTGTCTCACCAGGACTACTACTTAGTTGATCAAGTTCTTTTTCCGTTTTTTCAAGGTTCGTAACTTGATTCTTCATGGTACTTAAATAATCTCTTTCTGTTTCAAAGATTTTTACATTTTTCTTTAGTTTGTACAACTCATCTTTTTGATTTCCAATCGCTTTTTTAATGACTTCTAATGTGACTGGCGTCTTTTTGGCCATATCTATATGTTTCTCTAGTTTTAAGGCATTGTCATAGCTCAAGTATGTTCCAGCTGTTTTTAAATCGGGATAATGTGAGCTTACTTCACGAATTTTAGCCATTTTAACGGCTTCTTCTGCTTGTAACAACGTTTTTGTTTCGACTCGAATCTGTTGTTTCTCATAGTTGATTTGATGAAGGCAATTTTCTTTTTGTTGAGAAAACTCTTGATAGCGTTGGTAGAATTCTTCTTCATTTGAAAAACGAAGGGATTCTTTATATTCTTTGATGCTGCTTTCATAGTTTGCTTTAATGCCTTCTAAATCAGAGATTTTATCAAGGTAACGACGTTTCATCATATTATTTTCTTTTAGTTTAAACGGATTGAGTGATCCCTTGAGTTCATCTACTTTCTCTTCATTCTGCTTAATATCATGCTCCAAAGCCTTCACACGGTCATAAGAATTACTGACGTTAAAAAACTGTTGTTGTTGAACATGGAAATGTCGTTCAATTGGGTCATGACGATTGCTCATTTTGCGTAGTTCTTCATGGCGTTTGTAGATACTTTCTAAGGAAACGACTTCTTGGTTTAAAAGAGATGCAGCCTTTTGAATCTGCGTTTTCTCAACATCTGTAGAGAAGCTAAATTGCTTCTCTTTTTCTTTCATTTTTTGTAGATGAGCCTCTTTTTGGCGGCGGTAATCCTGTAGGTTTATAACGACTTGGTTATACTCTTGGCGCTCTCGGTTTATTTGGCCGCGCTGGCTTTGTTTCCCTTTCTTCTCCATGTCATGAGCTACATGCCCTAAGTGAATAGTTGGAAGAACTTCAAGTCCACGCTTTTCATGAGAAAGGTGCGTAATACGTTCTTTACTTTGGGCTTGTTCTAATGCTTGATTGGCATAGTTCGCCCATTCCTCACGAATAGATAAGCAGCCTTCGCTGTTTTTAACGTACCCACGATGGTTTTCTTTAGCGTTCGCAAAATCAGCGTTCCAGTCACGATTCTTCTTCCCAAAGCCATCCTGATCAAGATTTCTCATCGTTAACATGATGTGAGCATGAGGATTATTTGCATCGTCACGATGAATGGCAATATCAGCAACCATTCCTTTTTGAACAAACTCGTTTTGAGCAAAAGATCGAATGAGTTCTTTTTGTTGGTCATGATTCAGTTCAATTGGTAACGCAATGTTTAATT
>NZ_JAQMHR010000016.1:0-7105 GCF_028309625.1 Trichococcus sp. K1Tr
GAAGAAAAATTCCTGATGATAGGAGGGAGGGCGCGAAGTGGTAAATCAGTAGCTTTAGAATTCTGTAATTATTTGTTGTTTAATAAAAGAACGATTATTGACTACGCTGAAATTGATAAATATTTATATGATTATCTACAATCAAATAATGTTTCGCCAATATTTGTGGATGAAATACCCAAAAGTTTTTTTCAAAGCAAGTCTGAAAAAAAGGGGGAGCGCCTTTTTAAGACCTATACAAACTCCCGAAAAGGGGCACACTCAGCTTTTATAGGAACAACAAACGCTTCTGGCTATGCAGTTAATCAACAATCTAGTCGTCGAATTTATTATCTAGAGATTTCTAATCCTTTTCTAGAGGAGAAACGAGGGCAAAGTGCGGATTTATTAGATCAGGTTTATAAAATGTGCAATAACTCTCTTTTTAAACATTTTATGTACAAGTTGGAGACACAAGAAATTTCAATTGATGCAAATGATATTCTTCTTATGTCCAGGAATATCATGACTGAAATATATGATGAACTAAATATAGAAAAGCCATCGTTTTTCCCTAATGAAATGTTTGATGATTATAGAAATAAAGGGAAAACAACTTGGCGAACTTACTTCAAAAACAAAAATGAATTTTTCAGGTTGAGTCATGAGGAAAATCGAATATATGTTGATGAGGCATTATTTATGCAAAATAAGGGAAGTAGGGAGATTTCAATTGAATATCTTCCTTCGGAGGTTTTAATTGAAGAATCGACGGTTCTAATCTTAAACAAAACAAATTTTATGCTATTTATTGAAGAGGAAAACTACACTAAAGCGAAGAGGAGTGGTTTTTTCAATAAATTATTTAAAGGACAAAAAACTGCATTAAGGCGGTAGAAAAATATGGGATAAATTCGGATAATATGGGATAAATTCGGATAATATGGTTATATCACGATTTATCCCATATTATCCGAATTTATAATCTGATTAAAGCAAGTTGTAGAGGAATTATTCAGGGGTCTCGCACTTTTCTAATTAGGAAAGTGCGAGACCCCTGAATAATTCCCCCTGTCATGCCAGAAACCTGTGTACTGTTCAAAGGTACTATATTAGCTTCCAACAGCCTTCTAACACGTACTTTATCATTGGATATATAAAACTATTAAACAGCCTAAAAAACCTCTCACAATCGAATTTAACAAGCAAAATTCCTCTATATTAAGTCAAACCCAAGTTTAACTCTATAAGTGAACTTAAGTTTGACTTAGATAAACAAAAAAGCATCCTCTAAAGGCTGCTAGAATGGTAAAGCGTTATATACAGTCTGTGCCATACCAATAAGTGACTTTTCTCGTAACAGCCGCAAATTTAGTTTCAGCTTCACCTTTATTACTACTTTTCATAATCTCCATTATTTCAATCATAATACCAAAGATTTCTTCCTGTTTTCCACCGTTCTTTTGAAGTAAGAGCACCATTTCTGTAAGAATAGCAAAGTTTTTCTCAATGCCTTGTAACGACTTAACAACTGATTACCTATAAAGTTCTAGTCCCTTTTCTCCTTAGGCCCTTTCTCCACCATCCTCTCACCTATTTCGCTCAACATTGAAATCTCAATGTCATGATAGGGTTGTTCAGGTTCAAGCATAAGGGATATACGAATAGACTCCATACTTTGAACAAGTTTCTCGGCAATTTTACTAAGATCAAAGTCTGCTAAAACAAAATTCTTTGAATCCTTGTAAGAAAACTAAACTAGGTTAGTTTTCTTTTCTAGCGCACTCCACTTCGTTCCGTTTACTTCACATATTCCGGTTAGTGCATGTCTTACGCTATCGCTTCAGCCCTACCCTAATCCTCATATGTCTAACTCCCCAACCAATTAAATAAGCAGCTTCCAACTATATTAATTTTTATCTCCAAATTTTCAGTTTAAGCTGGCTATTGTTTTAAGGTTTTGATAACTTCGGTTGATTCTATGGACAACGGCTTTTGGACAGTTTTCGGCTACCTACAAACGCTTAAGAAAAAAATAAGCGTTTGTAGGTAGCCGATCTGATTATGTATTATGTACTTCGTATATCATCTTATGGTATCCGTATCCCGTATCAGCCCTATTATCGTTTCGGTTTTTCACCTCAAATGTTTCTACTGTTTCAAGTAGCCCTCACAGGTTCCGGTTTTACCCGTACTTATGAAACATCCTACGACACATATCTGCGTCCTACCCTTCCTAACGACAGCACTTAATGGTAGCTTTCACCATTCAGACACTAACGTAATAGGGAACGTTTTAAAGTGTCCTAGACTTAGTTATTGCGTCGGCTAAGTCATAACCTGTCAAGTTTAGTTTTACAACGTGTTACTAGGCCTTCCACGTTGAGGAAAAAAACAAAAAAGCATATTCTTTCAACCTGGTAAATACAAGGTTAAGAGAATATGCTTCAAAAATCGTGAAATTATGCCAAAACAAGACTATTGCATTCAAATAGAATTCACGTTAAAATGAACATATCAAATAACCTGTAGGAGAGATACAGGAGAAAGAGTCATTTCCGTTTAAGGGGTAGGATCCTTAAACATTATGGAAATGGCTTTTTCATTTGTCCGCACTATTAAGTTAGTATTTATTGTAACTCTTAAAATACGTTTATTCAATACTCGTTTGAAAATAATGATTGATCGAGACATCAAAAAAGGCGAACTAATTGAGAAAACGAAAATTTCTTGGTCCACTAATGAGAACTATTTTGTTTCTTCTGTAGGAAAGTACCTTTTTCCTTCTAACCTACTTAGAACAAAACCCCAACAATAAAATTAGTTAATTCAAAAACAAACGATAAGGGTTAGAATAAACTTTAAAGAACGGGATAAAGAACGCGTTCCACTAAGGAGGTAATATCTTGGATCATACTGAGATGGCTTATACCACAAAAGAAGTTAGTAAGACTTTAAATGTCGTAGATTCCACTATAAGAAAGTGGTGCCTTTCACTCGAAAAGAACGGGTATACCTTTACTAAAAACGAACACAATCAGCGTCTATTTCTTGAAAGAGATTTAGTAGTCTTAAGGCACTATCAAACTATGGTAAAAGAAAATAATTTCTCAATGGATAACGCTGGAATGGTAATAGCAGCAAAGTTTTCAAGGCCGTTCCCGGACGGGACGGGTGGCGTTCCTGCAATACAGAACGAAGATGAAGAACGACCTCGAGAACGTTCTGATAGCCGTTCCTCAGAGCGTTCCGACGAAAGAATTAACAAACTCATTGAATATGCTGAGAAACAAGAACAATTTAATAAAGAGTTAGTAGAACGGTTAGATGTTCAACAAAAGCATATAGAAAAGCAACAACACTACATAGAAGAACGGCTCAAAGAACGTGATGAAAAATTAATGGATTCTCTTAGAACATTTCAGGAGACCAAACAAGAAATGCTACAAATTGCTGCAGCTAAAGAAGAAAAGAAAGGTTTTTTTTCTCGCTTATTTGGAAAGTAAATTGCCTATTCATAAAGAGTAGGTTTTTTTATTTAACATAAAAAAGCTACAAGTGTTGATTTAAAATAAAGTCCGATAATTTATAAAAAAGATTGATAATTTAAAACAAAGTTTGATAAAAACGACACAATATTTTGGGATAAACCCTTGATTTATAAGGGTTTATCTACTGTTTTTGATCAAACTTTTTTATAAAATCATGTATTTTCATGAGATGAAAAAGCTTATTTTAATCAATCTTTTTTTAAAACGTATTATTAATGTAGCGATAAATCAACGATTGACGAGTATTTTTAATCAGAATTTTTTATAAAGCTACAACAAGTAGAATTCCTGGGAAACACAGCAAATAAATATTCCCACTCCAATCTCTTTTTTCTTTATCTGAAATGAGGTAACTATTGTATGAGTTTTTTATTCGCTCTACTTTAAATTTTCTCACTTGTTCTTTTTCATCGTAAATCGAGTCTGATTCCTCCATTGTTTGATAATTGTACGGAAGGAAGCGCCCCTGTTCGTCTCTTAATAGGTTGCTGGCGTTTATTTTTGTGTGTCGTTTGACTTTGGGAAGTATACTGCTGTTTTAATTGAATGTTTGTTCCTGGTACTGATTTGCTATTTGCTGGTGCTCCAAATATTTCAATAGCATCTGTAGACGTTCTATTTCGCTCAATGTCATCATAGTTACTTTCTTCTCTCTCTTTTACATTTACATCCTGCTCCAGCCATATATCGTGGTCAGAACGTCTCCATAATAGAAGAGGAGTGACGTCACTCTTTCTACTGAAAAAAAGTGTTTCAATTTATTAAGGGGGTCCTACCAACAAAAAGCGCAAAACATACGTTAAGCAAATTTCGACATAAAGAAAGCCGAATTTTCCTACGCTAAGGTATTTTCGGCTTTTATTTTTATCGAATAAGAGGGCGCAGAGAATGTAAGCTTGCTATTTTCTTCATATCAAAGGTGTATTCCCCAAGAAAATTGATATGTTCCCATCCTAATGGTGAAATATGTTTTAGTAAGTCTTCTCGAAAATTCCCTTTTTCCTTCAACAATTTTGTTGCTTCGGTAAGATATACGGTATTCCATACACTAATAGCGTTAATTATAATGTTTAAAGCACTAGCACGTTGTAGTTGATCTTGCAGCCCTCGTTCCCGTAACTCCCCTCGTTTTCCAAAGAATAAGGCTCTTGCCAAGCCATTCATAGCTTCTCCTTTATTCAATCCTCGTTGAATACGCCTACGTAGAGTTTCATTAGATATGTAATCCAAAATAAAAATAGTTTTTTCGATTCTTCCCATTTCTCGTAATGCAGCAGCTAACTTGTTTTGCCTTGCATATGATCCCAATTTCCCCATAATAAGCGAACCAGACACTTTTCCTTCTCGAATCGAATGGGCTAAACGGAGCACGTCATCAAAGTTTTCCTGAATAACCTTTGTGTTAATCCGTCCACGAAGTAATTTTTCTAGATCAGGAAAATCACTTGGCTTTTGAATGGTGTATAGTTTGGAATCAACTAAGTCACGAAGCCTTGGCGCAAAACGAAAACCTAACAAATGGCTTAATCCGAATACTGAATCGGTATAGCCAGCCGTGTCTGTGAAATGCTCTTCAATATTTAATTCCGTTTCATGATGAAGCAACCCATCGATAACATGGACAGCATCTCTTGCATTGGTATTAATGACTTTCGTATAAAACGAGGAAAATTGATCACTTGTAAACCGGTAAATAGTTGCACCCTTTCCGGTGCCGTAATGAGGATTTGCTTCAGCATGCAACGATGAAACACCAACTTGTACTCGCATTCCGTCAGATGAAGATGTAGTGCCATCTCCCCAATAAGAAGCTAGAGCAAGCTTGTGTTGAAAATTCACCAAAGTTGCCTGTGCTCGATTTATAGCATCATCATACAATCGCCATTGTGCGGCATTGGCCATCTGGTGATAAGTAACTCTAGGTGTAGCATCTGCCATTTTAGTCAATCCAATATTCGTTCCCATTGCCATAAGTGCAGCCATCAAAATGACCTTTTCTTCACCCTTTGGAGGGCGATTAGTGGAAGCATGTATTAACATTTCGTCAAAACCTGTCCAGTGCGCTACCTCCATTAAAAGATCAGTAAGCTTAATTCTTGGGAGCATATTATATAAGGATAAACTGAAGGTTCGTGCATCTTCTGGACTATCCTTTTCCAAACGATCTACTCTAAGTTTTGCTTTATCTATATTTACTCCTTCAAGATTATCAAGGTTATTTGAAACCCATATAAAGCGTTCAGCTAGGGCTTTCCTTCTTTCCTCAAGATATTCCTCTGCTGATGAATGAACTGCCAGTCTAGTTTCTTTAAGATTGGTCGTTTTCCATTCATCTTTGGGAACAAGGTACTCCTCAAAGTCTTTATGAAGCCTACTGCCGACTACAGATACGTCTCCTGAACGAATATGATTTTTTAATTCCGTAAGGGCAGCCATTTCATAATAATGTCGATTAATTGTTCCTTCCTCATAGTATACATGCTTTTGCCATCGTTTTGGGACGAAATCTAATGGAGCTCCATCTGGTACTTTTCTTTTTCCGGATTCATTCATCTCGTTTAATGTTTTTAATGCACGTAATAATGGTTCTGCTGCTTTTGTAGAACGAAATTCTAATGATTTTAAAAGAGCAGGGGTATACTTTCTCAGATAAGTAAATCGATTCTCTAGCAAATCAAGATAATCATAATCCATTGGTCGGGCTAATTTTTTCGCTTCTTCAACAGAAGTAACGATTTTATCCCAAGGCATTACCTTTTCAATGGTGCTAAATGGATCAAGTCCTTCATCTCGTGCTTGAATAAGTGCAGCCCCAATATCTGCAAAATGAACAACTTTTTCATTAACTGCTTTTCCATTTTCCTTTTGCATTTCCTCTTGTGTTTTACGACCTTTCGATTGTAAAATCATCATTTGCCGATCATGAATTTCAATTGCTTGGTCAATTAAATCCTGACTTAGAGTTACTAAGTATGCTACAAGAATGGTATATTTCTTATTTTCTTTAAATCTACGAAACGAATGGGGTTCATAACGTGCCCCAATGCGAGATAATTGTAGTAACCGATTAGGATGAACTTCATTTATGTTTAATGGAAGTTTCAACTCTCGAATATATTCTAAACGCTCTATTACTTTTAGAAAGGCATCAGGTGATGACTGACCGGGGAGTTCTCTCAACCATGCTAATGGGGTTTTCCTGCTTTCCACAAAGGGATCTATAAGTTTATCCAATTTATGTTTTTGCCACAGTGAAAGAGTGGCAGTTAAGGATTTAAAAATCTTTTCCTCTGCCCTACGACGGGTTTCCCACACAAGTTGCTCAATTGTAGTCATTCCAGGAAGAATTATTTTTCGACTCCTAAGTTCTTCTTGAACAGTTCGAAGTAGATACATAGAATTGCCATTTTGAAGAGCATGTTTCAAAAGATATTGAGCTAATTCCCGATATGTACTTACAGAAAAATTCCGGAATCCATATACCTGTCGAATTTCTTCCATATGTTCATGCTTAGTTGGTTCACGTTGGGCATATAAAGAAAAAGAATCGGGATTAGCATTTATTTGTTTTGCTA
>NZ_JAQMHR010000016.1:7123-8919 GCF_028309625.1 Trichococcus sp. K1Tr
CATAATTGAACAGCAAATCCCAAACGGTTATGATCTCTTCTATGTCGTTTAATAACTTCCAAATCATATTGCGAAAAAGTATAATAGGTTTCCAGTTCCCGTTCAGTCATATCAGATGGAATTCGTACAAACTCTGCTCTTTGATCTGCTGTAAGTAATTCTTTCCCTCTTGATGCCATATTTCCCACATCCCTTCGAAAACATAGATTTATTTCTATTTTTCTAGATATCTATAAACAGTAGTTCGGGAAATACCCCACCTTTGAGCAATATCCGTAATGGGTGTCCCATTTGCCACCAATGTCTTTAGCATTTCTAATTCTTTTTTATCTAACTTCTCTGGTCTTCCACCTAATCGTCCTCTGGCTCTTGCTGCAGCACGACCAGCTGCCGAGCGCTCGTGAATAAGATTTCGTTCAAATTCAGCAAAAGCCGCAAAAAGATGAAACATAAGTTGTCCCGTTGCACTAGCCTTGTCCATCGTAATATTTTCCTGTAGGCTATGGAAACTGATACCTCGTTCATTTAAATCATTTACAATTTTAATTAAATGCTGCATATTTCTCCCTAATCGATCGAGGCGCCAAACTACTATTGTGTCGCCAGATCGTACAAAACGGAGAGCATCTTCTAATCCTTGTCGTTTATCTTTAGCTCCACTAATTTTATCTGTAAATATTTCTTCGCAACCATGTTCCTTAAGAGCATCAAATTGTAAATCAAGATTTTGAATGCCTGTTGAAACACGAGCATATCCTACCTTCATTAATTTCTCCCCTTGATTTTCAATTTTTCTGTTTTATTGTAACACAACTTACTGTTAGGGGTAGTATCTGAACATAGATTTATTTACATAGTTTCTGAACATATACAAAAGGTAAAAAGGTAGAAAACTATTTTAGTTACCATGTGTTCATTAATTGCTGATTTTCTGGACAATAATATTTTAAAAATTCAAATGTAAATAATTTTAAAGCATGCTACATTCAAAATGTACCAAACAAATATAAATGAAGAAGGGAAGAGAGAATCTATGAAATTTAAAGTCGAAACACTTCCAAACTATCGCATCGCTTATGTACGGCGAGTTGGCCCATATGGTTCTGCAAATATTGAAGTAATGGAGAAGTTAAAAAAATGGGCTAAAGAGAAAAATCTTTTTGAATCGTCAATCATATTTGCAGTCCCGCAAGATAACCCTGAGACAACACTACCTGAAAACTGTCGATATGATGCTTGTATTGTGCTTCCAAATGATTATCAAATGGATGATTCAATTTATGAAGGTGAAATTTCTGGTGGTAAATACTTTGTTTACGAAATCAAACATACTGCGGAAGATATCCAAAAACCATATGCAGAAATTTTCACATCTGTACAAAGTACTGGATATCAAATTGATAACAAGCCTATTTTGGAAAGATACACTTATGATATGGTAAATAACCATTATTGCGAAATCTGTGTCCCAATAAAACCATGACTTTCCGGGTGTATGAAATTACTGAATTTTTCAAACAAAAATATTAATCTATCTAATAACATCAGTTGTTGATTAAGAAGATCAAAAGAGCATGTTTAAAAAAAATTTCATTAAGGCATGCTCTTATTGTATTAAATGGATAAATGACTAGTGTATTTTTACTTCTTATTAACTATATATTCGCCCCGTCAGGAAGAAAATAAGCCAGATCCATTAATAATCTCTTCGCTAGACATTAACGTTGTTTCATATATCGTTTTATTTTGCTTTTTCATAAAGGACTGGACAACCTCATAACCTACTGCGTAACCAG
>NZ_JAQMHR010000017.1 GCF_028309625.1 Trichococcus sp. K1Tr
ATATCACGGCTCCGACTCTCCGTCAAGCCTTTTCTGAAAGTTTTTCAGAAGCAATATCGGCTTGCAGATGCGTGGATCAGCAACTTTTATATAATATCACGCTCTAAATCGCATGTCAACAATTTTTCCAAATCATTTCAAAGCCGATTCTGGCGGACAACTTCTATATACTATCATCGCAGCCGAATGCTGTCAACGATTTTTTAATTTTTTTTAAACCTTTCGACACAGACCTAGGAAACCTTATGATTGTTCTCCATATGGCATGCGCGTCAGCGGTCCAAACCCTCCGTATTCCGACCAAAACATCCGACTTCCGCAGTCGGATGCTCTGATGGATTTGTCCCGCTCACCATGCCTATTTAGATCAATTTACTGGCAGCACTGCTTTTTTGGCGATGTTTTCCAAAAAGTTCCGGATAAGCTTCTGACCATCTTTGGTGAAGATGGACTCGGGATGGAACTGCAGGCCGTAAACAGCATGCTCCTTATGCTTCATCGCCATGATGACGCCATCGTCCAAACTTTTGGAGAGTATTTCCAGTTCATCAGGAAGGCTCTTTTCTTCAACTACCAGCGAATGGTAACGCATTACCTCGAAAGGGGAAGTGATCCCTTGGAAAAGCGGATCGCCGTTATGCGTGACCATGGAAGTTTTCCCGTGCTTCAGCGTTTCTGCACGGATGACATTCCCGCCATAGGCATACCCGATGGCCTGATGCCCAAGACAGATTCCAAGCAAAGGCACTTTCCCGGCAAATTCCCTGACCACATCGACGCAAATCCCGGCATCTTCCGGCACGCCCGGTCCTGGGGAAAGGATGATGCAGTCCAGATCCATCGCCTTCATCTCCTCCACTGTCAGGGCATCATTGCGCACGACCAGCACATCCGGATTGATTTCTCCGATGTATTGATAGAGGTTATATGTAAAGGAATCATAATTATCGATCAATAAAATCATTCAGATTACCTCCTTCAAGGCCATTGCTTTGTTGAGTGTCTCGGTATATTCCGATTGCGGAACGGAATCATGCACAATCCCTGCGCCGGCTTGGACATAGGCGAAGCCGTCCTTCAGAATGATGGTCCGGATGGCGATGCACGTGTCCATGTTGCCATTATAGGAGAAATAGCCAACCGCACCGGCATAGATGCCCCGCTTCGTTTTTTCCAATTCATCGATGATGCCCATCGCCCGTATTTTTGGCGCACCGGAAACGGTCCCTACAGGCAGACAAGCGCTCAAGGCTTCAAAGCAGGTCAGGCCCGGTTTCAATTTGCCCGTCACTTTCGAAACGATATGCATCACGTGGGAGTAGATATCCACTTCCATGAATTTATCCAGCTTGACGCTGCCGAATTCGCTGATCCTGCCGATGTCGTTCCTTCCCAGATCCACCAGCATCACATGTTCTGCCCGCTCCTTCTCGTCTGCAAGCAACTCTTTCTTCAACTCATTGTCTTCCTCTTCGTTCTTCCCTCTTCTGCGCGTTCCGGCTATCGGATTCGTCATGACTTCGCCATCCTGAACGGTGACCAGACTTTCCGGAGAGGAACCGACCACCTGGAAATCGCCTAGATCGATATAGAAAAGATAAGGCGACGGATTCTTCGTGCGCAGTCTTCTGTAGATATCGAACGGTTCGGATTCGGACTTGATTTTCAGCCGTTGCGAGAGGACAACCTGGAAGATGTCGCCGGCTTTGATGTATTCTTTCGCCTTCTCGACGAGCGTACAAAATTCCGCTTCGCTGACGTTTGAGGAAACCTCTTGATTCGGATTCACCTCTTGGAAAGGTCGGATGCCGTTTGTCTGGTTCATCGTTTCGGCTAATTTTTCCAGATTGGCAGTAATTGTTTCATAATCCTCCGTATCCTCGGGGAAAACATTATGGACAAGCGTCATTTTGTGCTGGTAGTGATCGTAACTGATGAATTGCTTGTAGAACATCAAGTAGGCTTCAGGCGCCTGCAGTTCATCCGGGTTCACATTCGGCAGCTTTTCGTATTGTCGGATGACATCATAGCCAACGTAGCCGATTGCACCACCGACAAAAGGCAACGGGATATCGGTCTTGAGATAAGGAATCGACACGTGCTCTTTAACGAAATCGAGCACCTTGCCTTTTTTGCGCACGGCTTGTCCATCGGTAGTGATCGTCACGTCTTCGCCCATACTCGTAATGCTCTTGTAAGGGTTCGAACCCAGGAAGGAGTATCTCCCGATTTCCCGCTCAGAAAAAACGCTCTCAAACAAAAACTTATGCTCCCCTTCAAGATTGTAATACATACCGATGGGCGTCAATTGGTCCGCATTGACCGTCAAGTGTACCGGAAACACCTTATTGTGCTTTTTTGCTGCTGCAAATTCTGTTGCTGTCAGATTAAACATATTTCATCCACCCCTAATGAGATTTTTTTGCTATTTCTGCTTGATTCAGGGGATTTTGGGTACAAAAAAAGCCACAACATCCCCTATAATGGGACGATGTAGCCGCGGTGCCACCCATATTAGTTCTCTACTGTTGACTCACGCTCGATCCTGTCGTTCTTTGCGCTCCTTGCCTCCCTACCGGAATCAAGGACCCAATACGTCACCAAAAAATGGGCTATGCATTGTTTTCGCGCTAATACTACAGAATCAAAAAAACACTTCCTCCTCAAAAGGACGAAATGTTTCCATTCGTTTGCCACCTCAGTACAAAACTCGCTCTGCGGGTACGGATGTTAATCGATACCCCGTCCTTTTAACGGCGGACTCCCGGTTTTTGCTACTATAATTTTCGCATCACGTCTCAGAGATCCATTCACCAACAGCTACAGTGCTTGGCTTTCACTGCCCCAAGCTCGCTTTGACTAAACGCCATTGGCTACTACTTCTCATCACAGATTTTATTAGTGTAATTTTAATTCATTATAATCCTTTTCTCATTATTGTCAACTGGGAAATGTTATTTTTTTTAGTGGCAGAGAATCACTTTGCGATAAGCCGGTCCCGGTTGACCATATTCATTTACTCAACTTGGGCCAGAAAAAAGTAGAGCAACAACACCGTCGTGTCATTACTCTACTCATCTTAATTCGCTTGGCAAAGGATTGTTCTAACAACCGAACCTTCAGCCATTTTCTAGGCTCTGATTTTGTCCACCAATGATTTTAGTGTTTTATCCGCCGTTTCGCCATCATCTTTTTGGATGGCCGATTCAGAAATGATAAACGAACCGCCCACAGCAACTATATGGTCATTTTGGACATATTCCATAAAGTTATCTTCGTTGATTCCGCCAGTCGGCAAGAACTTGACATCGTAGAAAGGGCCGCTCAAAGCGTTGATCGCTTTTAACCCACCATAAATATCTGCGGGGAAAAATTTCACTACTTTGATGCCATATTCCGTAGCGCGTTGAATATCGCCAGGTGTCGCCGTCCCGGGAAACACAGGGATATCATGTTTGATGCAGTATTCGATGACATCCGGAACGATCGCCGGCGAAACAATGAATTTCGCGCCATTTTCAACCGCATCTTTTGCTTCTTTCAATGTCCTTACTGTCCCCGCGCCAACAATCAGCTCGCCTGACTGAGCCAATTTCTTCATTGCATCCAAGGCTAAGTTGCTTCGGAACGTCACTTCAATGAACCGCACCTCGTTCTTGACCAGAATCTCTTCCAAGCGATCCAAACAGGAAAGATCCGTAGCGGTATAAAGAGGCAACAATTTTGTTTCTTCGATTTGTCGATAAATTTCGTGCTCCATGTTTGCTAACATATTCCACTCTCACTTTCTTACGTTAAGGATTTTTATCCTTTTGCCTTCGTGATTGCTTCGTGCAATCCTTGCAGATATGTAATGCCCATTGCGCGGTCATACAACCCATAACCAGGCATTGCGACCTCGTCAAAAACCGTACGCCCATGATCGGGACGAACAACTCCATCAAACCCGACATCCACTAAAGCCTTCATGATGGCGTACATATCCAATGATCCATCCGTGCTCAAATGTGCTGATTCCCTGAATTTGCGTTCGCCCAAAAATTCGACATTGCGGAAGTGAACAAAATTGATTCTATGTCCGACTTCACGGATGATTTCAACCATATCATTGTTTGGTTCAGCTCCAAGAGAACCTGTGCAGAGCGTAAGTCCGTTGTATGGAGAATCCACAATACTGAGGATTTTTTTCAGGTCATGCAAATTCTTCGTGATGCGCGGGAAACCGAATAGTTCAAATGGAGGATCATCCGGGTGAATCGCCATCTTGACATCCATTGCCTCACATACTGGAATAATTTTTTTCAAGAAATAGCTCAAATTTTCAAATAAGATTTCTTCCGTAACGCCTTCGTACATTTCCACCAATTTGCCGAATTTATTCAGGCGCTCTTCTTCCCAACCGGGCAGGCTGAAGCCTTTCGATTGACTGTGGATCAGTTTGTACATATCAGCCGGTTCCATTTTGTCCACGACAGCTTGATCGTATACAAGCGAGAAGCTGCCATCTTTATTTTCATAGAACAAGTCTGTTTTTGCCCAACCGAAGATCGGCTTGAAGCTGTAGCAAATCATGCGAACGTCACATGCGGACAAGTTCTTGATTGTCGTAATGTAATTTTCAATGTATTGATCGCGTTCAGGCGTTCCCGCTTTGATTGCATCATGGATCGCCACACTTTCGATCCCCAATAATTCCAGACCGCCTTTTTCCACGGAGTCTTTCAATTCTTGGATTTCAGAAACTTCCCATACATCTCCAGGCAGCTTGGTCAATAACGTTCCCACAACACCATTGATTCCAGGTATCTGTCTTACATGTTTCAACGGAATCGTATCTCCCTTTTCCCCATACCATCTAAATCCCCATTTCATTACGCTTCACCCTTCCTTTTCCTTAAGAAATATCGTCCTCTTGATTGTTTTCCAGCTTTGATGCGTACCCAAGCACTTAAACCATCAGTTCTTTGGCCGATCGCAACTTCAGCGATATGATAGCGCATCCAACCTTTATACTCTTATTATACAAAAAAATATTTTTTTGTAAAGGGAAAATCAAAAGAAAATATTTTTTCTTTTCAAATGCTGTATCTATAGAGTAACAACAGTAGAGGATCACCGTTTAAAAAATTCGACAAAAAAACCCAGAAAGATGAAATCATCTTTCCGGGTTTTTCAGATGTGATACCGGCGGCCGGGGTCGAACCGGCACGCCCTTGCGGGCACTGGATTTTGAGTCCAGCGCGTCTGCCAATTCCGCCACGCCGGCATGATATGAAGAATGCAATTTTCCATCTTACTCATGGA
>NZ_JAQMHR010000018.1 GCF_028309625.1 Trichococcus sp. K1Tr
AAAAAAAAACCGCCATTTTTTCTCCCTTTAACATAGTTAATAATTGTTTCTTTTTTTCCTTCGCAACTAACCGCTACACCACTAGCTGAGATGAGAGTCATTCTTTTTTGGATTTGCTCCAACTTGAACACCAGTTCGTATGCGTGGTATACTGGTGTTGCCACCTTTTCAAAAAGGCTTTTAACCGTGGCCTGTCCAAAGGAGCGTGGCGGTTATTTTTTTGTGGGAAGCAGCTGACGTCAATCGGCTGCTTTTTTTGTACGCCCAGCACCCTAGACAAGTGACCGAAAGAGCGTGTCCGATATGTCACGCAACAGGTGATATCTTGGTGGAATGAATGTTATGTCAACCAAGAAAACCGCGGCAAACGGAGCCAGGCGCAGGGTAGACAGGTGCCTGGGCCGGGGGTCTTTTTTTTGTCTTTTTGCAGGATTTTCCGCAAGGGATTTGGCTGAGGGGGTCTCAGGGGTCTCCCCTGCAGTCGGGGGTTGAGGGGAGCGCGGTTGGTGGGAATTTCTCATAGCCAGGGGCCTTAGCCCGGCTCACTAGCCCTGGGGCGCGGAATACACTTTCTTTTATTTTTTTTGTTTAAAGCTCATACAAACCGGCATTTTGTCATACAATAAGTGTATTAAAAAAAACTGGAAATAGGGGAACTATTAACTGAACAGGCGCAGCAATGACAAGGAGGAATCAGCTTTCTAGGTATCGGAAAAAAACGACAGGCAAAGAGGTTTTGGTTTTTGTAACTAAGGAGGAACGATAGGATGAACGGCTTAACGAGAGACGAGGCCATCGGATTCATGTTGGTCGCTTGCAAACAGGCGGATTTAAATTTGATTGATACGCAAATCATAATGAAAAAAATGCGAGCAGCGTTCGACACAGTGACGCCTGAAGAGGCGGTCAAAATCGGCAACGAATGGTACGAACAAAAATGGAGAGGGCCAAAAAAATAGGGGGAATTTGAATGGCAACAGTCGAATTATCAGATACGTTGATACGCAAATGCGGAGACGCATATTACCAATGGTACCAGGCAAAGCACGGCAAACGGCCAAACAAAATGACGGATGAAGAAATCATCCTCTATGTGATTTACGCAGGAAAAAATCAATTGCTAAACGAAGCAGAGCGCATGGAAGACGAGGCGCAGGCAAAAAAAGGAGCGAAGGAAAATGAAAAATGAAGAGGCAATTTCTTATGCGGTGCTGGCAATGAAGGCCGCCGGATTTTCGCAACACCAGGCGCGCACGCTGTTTTTCGATATGCGCGAATTGATGGACGAGCTGACGGAAGCGGAGGCTGTGGAACAGGCGAACGCGTACTTGTACGCGGAGCAGTAGCCGAAGGCATACAGGAGCGTAGCGACGCGGACGGCAGAGCCGTACGCATGCACTAGGAGCGATAGCGACGTGCAGCGCGAAGCGCGGCACAGGCACTTCAGGAGCGATAGCGACGTGACTGCGAAGCAGGCACATGCACTTGCAGCGACGAACGCAAAACCAACTGCAGGGGGAATAGACCGAAGCGCCAGCTGAGGTCTATTCCAAACCGCCACCGATGACGGTGAAGGGCCGGGAAACCGCGCCATATCAACAAATGCAATACAAAAAAAGACTGCTTGGAGCCAAAATAGTCTCAAAAAAGAGTCGGCTCTAATGAACCTAACATGCTTTGAAAAGCCTCAAATGAACCAACACCACATCAAAAAAGACCTCAAACGAACCAAATAGCCTCAAAAAGGAGGTGATTTTTGCCAAAAGGCCAAAATCGCCTGTTTGCGTTGCTATAAATTCTGAACAGCCCGCATAAGATATGCGAAGGGGGAATCGGAATTGGCAAAAAAACAAAGCTTGGCGAACGAAATCGGCACAAAGCTGTATAACCAATACTACAAAGGCAAAGGAACTTCCAGACATGCCGACAAACTAGCGACCGGAAAGCATTGTCAGCCCGAAAAAATCTACAGCCGCGGTTCGATAAAAACGCACAAAAGTCAGGGCCGGGTCTTCGCAAAATGGCTACGGGCAAATCATCCGGAAGTGCGCCGAGTGGCGGACATCACGCGTGAGCAGGCCATCGAATATGTCCGATACCGAAATGAGGCTTTCTCGCCCAAGACGTCCCAGACGAGCATGAGCATTGTAAATCGGCTTCTCTACGCGGAGAATGGCATCACTCGCAAAGAATGCGAGTTGCCGCGCGTGACAAGCTCGGATGCTCGAAACAACCGAGGACCAGCGGCCACTTGCCGAGAGCCGAATGAACGCCAACGGGAGGTACTCGAGTACGGGCGGGCGTTCGGGCTGCGTCATTCGGAAATGGTCTATACAAAAGAAAATCCCGAATATCAAGCGACCGAAAAATCGCTCTACGAAAAGGACGGAACGTTGTACCATTGCACTTTTGGCAAAGGGGGGCTCTACCGGTCGGCCGAAATCCTGGCGTCGCAACAAATGTATATAGAGGAAGCGTATGGCGAAATGATTCAGCACGTGACCGAGCTGCCGACGGCTGAAGAATTCAAAGAAATCATAAGCGACGCGACGCCTCTATTCGATGCGAACCTGAATAATTTGCAGGCGCAGCAGCTCAGCAGGCAATATTATGCAAATAATAAAATGTTGGAGCTGGAGCAGTCGGACCGCGAGTGGGAGCTGTTTCGGATAAATCAGGCGAAGAACGGCTCCGAAACGTACGAAGTCAACGGAATCGAGTTCGACCGCGGCGCAGGGCAGTGGCTCGCAAAACAGATGGGACACTCAAGAATTTCGGAATCCTCGAAATATCTTGGCACAGGAATTTATGAAGAGTTCTGGGAAGAACATAGAAATTAAAAAAGCGACACGTCGCAAAGGACGTGTCGCTTGTTCGACAAACTCGCGCCGGAGGCGCATTGTTAAAAATACGAAAAAACTATATAATAAAAAAAGCGAATACAAGAAAATGCAACACTAAAAAAAAGACAAAAAAAAAGCTTGTTCTCCGAGGCCGCGAAACCATTGGAACAAGCATCAGGACGCTACTAACGTCTCTCTACCTGACTATTATATGACAAAACGGGAAAAAATACAACCAAACAATGTCGTAATAAAAAGTAGCAACCTGGTGCAAATGGAACACCAAAAGAGAATGAGCTCAGAGGAGCTCAGCCATGCCAGAAGCACTACGAAAACCAGAATACGAAGATTTAAACAAACAATTTTTAGAACTTTTTACAGCCACTCGCGGCGTACATTGCATTTTACAAAAAAAAGGCAAAATTGTGCACGAGGATTTCACAAAAGAGCCAGCAAAGCGTCGGTATAGCGGCTGCGAAAACATGTATATGAGCTACAACACATGCAAAAAACACGAGCGCACCAAGCCCAACGCGTGCGCGCTCAGCGCGATTGTGATGGACCTCGACATTTACAAAGTCGGAATGAACAAAGCCCAAGCCATGTTTTTGTTGCCGGAACTTCTAGATGACGAGAACATTCCCAAGCCCACGGCCGTAGTAGACTCCGGAAATGGACTTTACCTGCTTTGGAAACTCGAAAGAGTAAAAGAAGCAGACGAAGAAGAAACAGAAGCACAAAAAGGACAAAAAGAACAAGTGGTCAACAACCCAGCGATGGTGCGGCTTTACGAAAAAATCACTAAAAAATTGCAAAAGAAGTTGGAGTCCTTGGGGGCCGACCCGCAATCCTGCGATGTCCTGCACCTTTTCAGAGTGCCTGGAACGGTGAATACGAAACGGAGACAAAGGAACGAAGTCACCGTCTTGCGACTGAATCCAACCGAAATTTATGATTTGGATTTTTTTGCAACCGAAATCCTCGACGAATTACCAAAAAGCCGGAAAAAAGCGCCAAAAACTAAGAAAAAAGGGAGCATTCAGCGCCTGTTCAACCCGTACACCTTGGCGGTCGCCCGAGCCAAAGATTTGGAGCGACTGGCGCAACTACGTGACTATGAAATGGACGGCCACCGACACTCATTTCTGCATATCTACGCCGTGCAACTCATGCAGGCGGGCGTCGAAGAGTACGAAAAGAAACTGGCCGAAATGAACGCATTATTGACGCGACCGATTTGCGAAAATGAAGTCCAAGCTCTCATCAAAACCTTGAACCAGAAGGCGGAAAATGGCGAGCGAATCATAAAGGCGATAGAAGCGGCCAAAAAACCAACCGACAAACCAATGTCAGCCGTCGAGAAAGCGCAGGAAATCAGCTACGCCTACCACAATACAAAAATAATCGACAATTTGAGAATTAGCGAAAGCGAACAAGCGTCCATGCGGACGATAATCGGCGGAGCCGAACGCGGGAAACGGAATCGTCTGCGTAAGCAGAAAGACTATGCGCCTGTGAAAGCCGCCAACCAAACGCAAAAAGAGCGAAGAAACGAGCGCATTCTGACGCTAAAATCCGAGGGATTTAAGCATAAAGAAATCTTCGAAATAATGAAAAATGAGGGCTATACAAAGGTTTCTCTACGGACGATAGAGCGAACTAAAAAACAAGCGAGCGAGTAGGAAACTACCGCTTTTTTTTGTGCAAAAAAAAACCGCCATTTTTTCTCCCTTTAACATAGTTAATAATTGTTTCTTTTTTTCCTTCGCAACTAACCGCTACACCACTAGCTGAGATGAGAGTCATTCTTTTTTGGATTTGCTCCAACTTGA
>NZ_JAQMHR010000019.1 GCF_028309625.1 Trichococcus sp. K1Tr
GAAGAAGAAGCTGAAAAGATTGCGAAGGCATTGCAAGCGTATGTAGGGAAAAATAAAGAGAAGATTTTGAATCATGATATGGTTGTAAAAGAAAAAAAGAAAGCAGCAGCTGAAGTGGCTGTTTCTGAAGAGTAAGGATTCGTAGAAGCCTATGATGAAATGTTTATATTGTGATTCAGAAAATAATTCTATAGATCAAGCATGTTCAGTTTGTGGAGCACCTTTATATACAAAGCGTCCTCAACTTAAAGAATATGTGAGTTTAGAAGATTCGGCTTTGTCATTCCAAGAGCTTCAACGTTTTCATACGTATGACTTGTTAATCTTACTTCGATTGGTTAGAGAAGAGCGTTCAAAAAGCTACAATTTAATGAGAACGGTTCAGAAAGCGCCAGAGGGGATTGAGATTGATAAAAGTATCATAGAGTTCGGAGAAAGCGAATATCGCCTTTATACGGCTCGTATGAAGCTCATAGAGGGTCTTTTGGTAGACCGGATGGGGTATAAGCCTAAGCGAGTGGATGATAAGCTGCTTACAGCGTTAAAACATCGAATGGACTCGAAATAAGGTTGCATTTATGAAAGATTTGGTAGAAAATTAGACATAAGAAAAGCCCTCAAGTTTTGGATGACAGGAGGACTTTTCTAAGCAAATATACAAGAAGGGGTTAACCTTCTGTTATTTATATTGTGATAATTATATTATAACATAATTAGGTTGATTCCTTCTACAAAAATTGGAGGAATTTAAAAGTGGCTAAAAACATCGTTAATTTTAAAGAGGCTGAGAAAAATGCTCTCAGTAGAGATTTTGATTTAGAGAAAATTAAGTATGCTTTGGATCATGGAGGAGTTACAAAAGAAGATTTAGAAGAGGCAATGGGCTTATTAAGTAAAGCAACTGGTAAAGATCTTTATGTAGGAACTAAACGTTCTCCTCAATCGAAAGTGAGGTTTGCTCAATCTATGCAAAATAATTTAGGGTTCTTATATAAACAAGACTATGTAACTAATAAAGAAAAAGTATTTCTCACTGATATAATTCCATACATAGCTTTTTCGAGTAACTGTATTGTTCATGATATCAAAGAAAAAAATCCTGTTCCTGCGAATATTTCTGAGATTGCTAAATTAATAGGTATTACGCGTCAGAATACTAGTTTAGCCGTTAATTCTTTGGTTAAAAAAGGATTATTATTTAAAGGAGATTCAGGAGTTGAAGGTAATAATGCAAAGGCTTATGCTATCTTTGTAAATCCGCATATTATATATGCAGGTGATAAAGATAATGTAAATGAGGCTTTAAAGGTCATGTTTCATAAAGCAATGAAGATGAAAGTCCTAAAAGATTTACCAGATAAATTATTTTAATAGAAAACGTAGTGATTATTCTCGATCACTGCGTTTTTTTTATATTTCGTGTGTCTCGTTTTCGAGACGCAAGTGTCTCGAAAACGAGACACACGAAAACCCTTATAAACCTTGATATATAAGGGTTTATAAGGGTTTTTTTTTTATTTCTCTTCTCACTCTATATTTAATAACAATTCGCCACTCGAATTGCAAGGGTCTTTTTATATTTTTTCGTTAGAAAAATAAAAGCCTAAAGGCTAAAAAAGCCGTCTTAAGACGGCCAGCTTTAGAACTATATTAAACCTTCTAATGAACAGGAGAACAACTCTTGTTCTTCATAAGAACAACCTTATATTAACTTGTATAAATGTGATTTCTGAACTGAACCCTTTCTGTTGATTTTATATGTTAGTAAGAGAATAAAGAGGAGAATACTATTCTAAATCGAAAACATTGTTAGAATAGCCTATATAATAAAGAATTATATGTATTAAGAATAGGTGGTGAACACATGTCTGAACAAATAAATGAAGTAGTTTATTTAGGTGGAGAAGTAGCAAAATCGTTAGGAATAGCTCGTAGTTCTCTTACTAAATATTGTATTGCTTTAGAAAACAAAGACTACAAATTTATCAGAGGTTCTAATAATTCTAGGGCGTTTAGAAGTAAAGATCTTCTCTTACTGCAAAGAATGAAAGATTTGATACAAGACAAAGGTATGACTATGGAAACAGCTGTGAATGTAGTGTTATCAATGCTTCCAGAAGAGGAGAGAATAGGTGCTATTCTCGATGAGAACAAGGTAATGACTCCTGAAACTACGTCTAAAGAACAAAAAGAGAACACTCAAATTTCTCTTCTTATGGATAAATTAGAATACATTGATGAAATATCTGATAGGTTAAATTCAATGGAAAAAGAACTTAAGGATATTAAAACCCAAAATAAGATTTTACAAGATCAAAATTATGAATTAAGAACAACTGTTGAAACAAGTTCAAATAAAAGAGATGAAAATCTTTTATCACTGATCCGTGAAGTTCAAGATACTAAAAAAATGATAGCAGCTTCTCAAGAAAAAAAGTGGTGGGAGTTTTGGAAATGAAGGAATAAGAAAGCTCATAATCATAATATTGTGAGCTTTCTTATGTGTGATTTTTAGATAAAATAAATATCGCTGAGTATTTGACTAGATTTTGGAGTTAATGTATATTGATAGCAGCAAAAATTCTGCTTTATTTTACAAGCTAAAGAAGAGGTTAATATTTAAAATGAGTAAAAGTAAAATCACAGCAATTGTATTTATCATCTTATTTGTAATATCACTGGTTGTAATTGGTTATTTAACTTATCAAAAATTGTCAGTAGGTAATTTAAAAGAGAGAGAAGAAGTTCTTTCTGCTGTATCAATGCATTTATCCGAAGAAGGATATAAAAATGATGATATAAAAGAAATTGGGATAGATTATAATTTCTTAAAAGGTGGAAGCATTCCTTATAAGGTATATGTTGTATTTAAAAAGGATCCTAAAAACACTTATTATTATGGGTGGAAGAGTTATAACAAAGATGGAATCGTAAAAGATGGTAAAAATAATTATTAAAAAAGAGACTACTGTATGTAGTCTCTTTTTTTGATTTCTCACCAGTTGAATGATTTTACTGTAGAATATCCGTTCATGCTTTCATATTTACCAATGTAATCATAAGGCATGATATAGCTTGGGATTACTTTTTTAACTGGTTTAGTAGCTAAGCCATAGAAAGTAACACCTGCGCCATAATAGTAAGATTGCCATACAATTTCAGAACAATACAGCTTTGTTCTATCCTTTGGATTAGGCGTTAATCCGTAAGGGTGAGTTTTATATGCGCCTTTATAGGGGTCTCACCAACATTTAGCGGAAAACATACGCTAAGCAGATTTCGATAAGTAAATTACGGCCTTTTATACGTTTAGACATTAAATTCGTTCACAAACTTAATATTTTAATAATTATTGAACATTGATTATTGAACGAGTTAATGGACACTTCCGAAGGGAAGAAACACTTATAAATCCTTTAATGACAAGGTGTTCAGCAACTCAAGATTTTCTGAACAATTCCTTAGCGTATGTTTTCAGCGTTTCGTTGGTGGGACCTCTTATAGTAATTATTGTAGGCATATGTTCCAGCTTTTTGCGCTGAAGCAGATGATTTATATCTTACTACTTTAGTTGCTTTATAGTTATTAAGAAACCACTCAACGGAGTGTCTAGCTGGAGTATGTCCATAGCCTGCTATATGTATCATATTTGCACCTGTCTGGTCTACAATGGCGGAGTGTCCTGCTATTCCATCTGAACTTGTACTTTTTGTAATTAAAATGTCCCCAGGCTTAAAATTAAATCCTTTTACAGTAGCTGCCTGTGCTTGTGATGAAAATCCAAGCGAAAGAATTAAGGCAAAAGATAGAAAACTTAAAACATAAAATAATTCCTTTTTCTTGAAAAAACTCATGATGATTCTCCTTTATTATGAAATTCTAGTATATTTTAGCATAAAATGAGGAGATAAAAGGTAATTTTTTAGAAAACATTTCTAAAAGATAACAAAATAAAAAGCCACCTCTTGAGTGTATGGTAAGAGAGGCGGCTTTTTATATTAAGGGTTTTGACAACATTACAAATCATAAAAGTAGTCAGAATAATTGTACAACAAATTTATAAATAAGGCAATATAGGACAACCTTGAGCATATGTATAAAAGGTGCACTTCTTATACATTGTTTTATTTGATTTGATCAATAGAATGCCTATTCTATCAACGATGTATAAAAAGTTGCATAAAAGAGAAAAAGAGAACTTCTTCGAACCCTTGGGGCGTAAGGGTTCTTTTTTGGTGTGTGTTCCGGAAAGAGGTATTATGTAAACTGATTTTGTATATGGTATACATTAATTACAACCACTTTATAACGGAAATAGTAATTTCATAATGTAGTCATAAAACAGCCCTATAAATACGATGCAGCCTAACGTTAAAAAAGCACTCCAAAGGAATATAAAATACTTTTTCTTTACTATGTAGCAATATAGGCTTAAAAACGAAAAGATAATAAATAAAAAACCCAAACTCACAAATAGCCATCCACCTAAGCTATGATTAGACATAAAAAACTGAGCTTTTATTAAGATACTAAAGGTTAAGATCATAACTAAAATAAAAGCTACTACAAAAAAG
>NZ_JAQMHR010000001.1 GCF_028309625.1 Trichococcus sp. K1Tr
GAAAATTTCTTGTTATGGGGAAGTACTCAAGTGGCTGAAGAGGCGCCCCTGCTAAGGGTGTAGGTCGTTAACGCGGCGCGAGGGTTCAAATCCCTCCTTCTCCGTAGCTTTATCAAAAAAATAAAAGCATGGTCCGTTGGTCAAGCGGTTAAGACACCGCCCTTTCACGGCGGTAACACGGGTTCGATTCCCGTACGGATCATTGTCATGGCCCTTAGGTCATAATATTATTATCGCGGGGTGGAGCAGTTGGCAGCTCGCCGGGCTCATAACCCGGAGGTCACAGGTTCAAGTCCTGTCCCCGCAATTGATTCTGATTTCAGTTGAATGAGGATCTACTATCGCGAATCCGATTCGCGTCATGCGCTTTTGAAGGGCCTATAGCTCAGCTGGTTAGAGCGCACGCCTGATAAGCGTGAGGTCGATGGTTCGAGTCCATTTAGGCCCATTTTTACTATCTTTATGGTCCGTTGGTCAAGCGGTTAAGACACCGCCCTTTCACGGCGGTAACACGGGTTCGATTCCCGTACGGATCATCATTGCAAAGCACTCTTTTGAGTGCTTTTTTCTTATACGTAAACAGGCAGCTGCACCAGTCGAAATCGACCGGTGCAGCTGCCTGTTTCTGTTATACCAAAAATAGTAAAGAATAGACCAGTGTGAAAAGAAAACCGTAGTTGGCCAGATATTGTTCAATTCTGAGGGTGCCTTGAAATCTCCTCTTGAATAAAGGAAAGACCAGTAGGGCGGACAAGCCGAATATGATGATGGCCCATAGCGAGCTGCTGAGATTCAATATTTGAAAGATTGCTGTCGCATAGGCAAGCAGGAAGGAAATCATTTTCAAAGATTTTGAGTGTTTCATCAGCAATTGTTGGTAATAAGTCATTGGGCGATCGCTGCCCGCAGTATTCTTGACCTGAATCTGTATCAAACCAAAGATATGGAATAGGATCAATGGAAGCAATTCGTATTGCAGCTGAAGTGGAATAAAGTTTGCCTGCGAGAAGAATGCTATGGACGAAAGGATGAGTATTTTGAAGAAAGGTCTAAGCAATATCTCGTAAAAAGTATTTGTCATACTGTACGGATAAAATTGTAAAATCGAGTAAACAAAATACAGCAAAAGAATGGCAGCCAGGATCAGGTTCGATAAAGAGAAAATGATGGTCAATGATCCGATCGATAGGATCCCGGAGAATAAAATCATTTTAAAGGGAAGTTTGGCGCCGGATTGTTCACTCTTTGAAAGGAGCCGTTCGAGGGCATGGGTAAACATCAGAAATAGATAAAGCATGGAAAGCAGCAGATAGTTGGGTCCGTTGAATGTCATTCCTCTCCATGCGCCGAAAAGAAGCAGCGTCAAAGGGGCTGTCAGCATCGCCAATAAGGTGTGGTTCATAAGATGCATGTATTTTTTCTTGATTGTCAGCATAATCTCTTCCTTCTTCATTAATGGGTACAGTCAGGGTATCAACTCATATATATTGCGCAAATTCATCATAGGGTAACGTCATTGCGATGTCAAGCTACTGAAGAGTCACAAGCGACCAGAAAATGTTTGGAGGAGTAATTTTTTGTGGGCACGATCCGTGGCGCAAAGATGAAATTCTCTTATTTTTTGTTGCTTTTTCGGCGATGATAGCGTATATTAGGTATGTTGCTTTTCAGAGGCTAATTGCAATATCCCGATAGGATTCACAATATGTGAAGACGCCTTGTAACCAAAAAATGGGGGAATGAAAAATGGTAGAAAAAAGATTATTTACTTCAGAGTCAGTAACGGAAGGTCATCCGGATAAAATTGCTGATCAAATCAGCGATGCAATTCTGGATACACTGTTGGCTGCTGATCCAAATGCGCGTGTTGCTTGCGAAACGATCGTCACGACAGGATTGGTAGTTGTCTTTGGTGAGATCACTACAAGCGCATACGTAAACATCCAACAGATTGTCCGCGATACTGTAACTGAAATTGGTTATACGCGTGGTAAATTCGGTTTTGATGCGGATAATTTAGCTGTGATGGTATCCTTGGACGAACAATCCGACGATATCGCAATCGGCGTCAACGAATCATTGGAACGCAGAGAGTCAGTGACTACGGATTACAATGAAATCGGTGCAGGGGACCAAGGTTTGATGTTCGGTTTTGCGATCAACGAAACGGAAGAACTGATGCCTTTACCTATTTCGCTTAGTCATAAGTTAGCGAAACGTCTATCTGAAGTCCGCAAAGACGGCACTTTGGAATATTTAAGACCGGACGGAAAAACGCAAGTTACCGTGGAATACGATGAGAACGGCAAACCGAAACGTGTGGACACAATCGTTTTGAGCACGCAACATGATGAGAATGTCACGTTGGAACAATTGAAAAAAGATATTTTGGAGCATGTCATCCATGCGGTCATCGACGATGCATTATTGGATGCCGACACTAAATATTTCATCAATCCGACAGGACGCTTCGTTATCGGCGGACCTAAAGGTGATTCCGGTCTGACAGGAAGAAAGATCATCGTTGACACTTATGGTGGGTATGCGCGTCATGGTGGCGGTGCGTTCTCAGGTAAGGATGCTACAAAAGTTGACCGTTCCGCAAGTTATGCGGCCCGTTACATCGCGAAGAACATTGTTGCCGCAGGATTAGCGACAAAATGCGAAATCCAATTGGCGTATGCTATCGGCGTTGCTGAACCTGTATCGATTGCGATCGACACATTCGGTACAAGCGAATATCCTGAGGCCACTTTGATCGAAGCGGTACGCAAAAACTTCAACTTGACGCCAGCAGGCATCATCCAAATGTTGGATTTGCGTCGCCCAATCTTTAAAAAGACTGCAGCTTACGGACATTTTGGCCGTGAAGATGCTGATTTCACTTGGGAAAAGACGGACAAAACAGAAGCTTTGCTTTCATATGTCCAAGCTGGCAAATAATTTAAAGCTCAAAACCACAAATAAAAAAAGGAAAGCGACCGGTATTTGCCGGAACGCTTTCCTTTTTTTCTATTTCCTAAATTTATGACTGAAGTCCACTGCGGACAATGACATCTTCCGCAACCTTAGTTCTGATATTGTGGATCCCTTGATAGGTATTGCGACGTTCCAACTCATGGTCGATTGCGTTCAGCACTTCCCACTTTTTCAGGCTCCACATCGGACCGACGAGGGTGTCCCGCGGTGCGTCACCGGTGATGCGGTGGATGACGATTTCTTGCGGAATGACTTCCAGCTGGTCGCAGACGAGTTCCACATATTCGTCTTTCTCCAGCAATCTTAGCCTGCCTTGATGATAGTCCCGAAGCATTTTGGTGTTTTTCATCAAATGCAGCAAATGAATCTTGATGCCTTGGATATCCGAATCCAGGATGACACGGTTGACGCTCTCCATCATCATGTCATGGGTTTCACCCGGAAGCCCATTGATGAGGTGGGTGCACACCGGTATATGATGCGCACGCAGTTCTTCGACTGCCTTCAGGTAGGTATCATAAGAATGTGCGCGGTTGATGATTTTGCTTGTTTCTTCATGGATGGTCTGAAGTCCCAATTCCACCCATATATAATAGCGCTTGTTCAGTTCAGCCAAGTATTCGATTGTTTCCGGCGGCAGGCAGTCCGGGCGCGTTGCGATCATGATGCCTACAATGCCTTCCTCGTTGACGACCTGTTCATAGCGGTGGCGCAGGATATCCACCGGTGCGTGCGTATTGGTGAAGTTCTGGAAATAGGCGATGTAGCTTTTCACATTCGGCCATTTTTTGTGCATCATGTCGATGCCTTTGCGCAATTGGACAGGCAGCGGATCGATCCGGTCTTGAGCAAAATCGCCGGAACCGGAAACGGTGCAGAAGGTGCAGCCGCCATGCGCGACTGTGCCGTCGCGGTTCGGGCAATCAAAACCGCCGTCGATGGCGACTTTGAAAATCTTTTCGCCAAAGTGTTGTTGCAGATGGTAATTCCATGTATGGTAACGTTTGTTTGTGTCGCTGTATAAAAATTGATTTGTCAATACTTTCACCTCACCATCCATTTTATCATGATTTTTGGCCAGTCAGTAGACTATTTGACAGCTTGTGTTACATTTAAAGGTAGGTCAAAGATAGAAAGGGCTTACTTTTAAGTAACGGAAAGGATTGTTACAGATTCATTTCAATTGTTAAATATTGAATATAGTTATTAAAGCCATTCAAAAATTTGGGAAACAAACATATAATAGACGTATTGGATGATTTTCTTAAAAGAAATTTAAATTATTTCCAGATTATTTTATTTGATAGAATGTTTTCACTGCCAAACGGCAGTATTTTGATACAGGGAGTGGTATATTTTGGTGTTATCCAGAAACGAACGCATCGACCAAAAGAAAAAAGAACAACTGATCAATTCTTTTATCACCACGAATAAAAGACTGAAACGCAGCGTAGCGGTGTTGAGCACATCGTTCTTTATGACAACTGTTGTGAAGCCAGTCCAAATGGCTTTGGCAGCAGAGACGACTACGCTTGGAACAACGGATACACAAGTATATTCCACTAATCCCTTTTTGAACCAGATCATCCCGTCCGCGACCGTAATCGCTGCGCAAAATGACCTGTACGCCTCCGTGATGATGGCCCAAGCCATTTTGGAAAGTGGCTGGGGTACAAGCACTTTATCGAAGGCTCCCAACTACAACCTGTTCGGTATCAAAGGGGAGTACAATGGCGAGTCCATCAATATGGAAACCTTGGAAGACAGCGGTGGGCAGAATTATTATTCCATCAACGCCGAATTCAGAAAATATCCCTCGTATGCGGAATCTCTGCAGGATTACGCAAATCTTCTCGCAAACGGGACCAGCTGGAATCCGACTTATTATGCCGGCGCTTGGAAGAGCAATGCAGCCACCTATCAGGACGCAACGGCTTACCTGACTGGCCGCTATGCAACTGATACAGCCTACAGCACCAAATTGAACAGAATCATTGCACAGTACGGCTTGGATCAATATGATAACTATCAACCTGTCATCGAGGAAGATGTTGAAGAACCGGATGCAGGCAATATCGATTTTGAAACGCCGACTGAAACTCCTGAGCTACCGACTGTGGAGCTTCCGGAGAATACAGACGAAGATACTACAGAACAAGAGACACCCACTGAACCTACAGAGGATGCGGAAGATGCTGTAACACCGACAACGCCAGAAACACCAGAAACTCCGATTCAAGCGGGGGATGCTGTCCATGTTGTCCAATCCGGCGACACGCTATACGCTATCGCTAAAAAATACGGGATTTCGTTAGTCGATCTGTTGTCACTGAATAAATTGAATTCCAATATGATCTATGTGGGTGACCGGCTGGTGCTGCCTGACAGTATCGTCGTTGAGGAAGAGACGCCTATGCAAGAGGTGGATGAAGAAACAACTACGCCAACCACACCAACCGAAACGCCATCAAATACGACAACTGCGTCCTATACGGTAGTCGCTGGCGATACCTTATACAAAATCGCTAATGCAAATGGCTTGACGATCAGTGAATTGAAGAGCTTGAATACTCTGACGAGCGATACCATTTACGTGGGCCAGAAGTTATTGTTGGGCAAAGCGGCAACGACTACTCCGGATACGACCGAAAACGGATCAAACAGCAATACGGGGCAAACGACCACCCAATCCTATACGGTAAAATCGGGAGACACACTGTGGTCGATTGCGAACGCGAACAGCATGACCGTTGCCGCATTGAAGACCGCAAACAGTCTGACGTCCGATGCGATCTATCCGGGTCAACTTTTGAAAACAACCGGTACTTCGACAGGCACTACAACGCCAACTACCGGAACGAATACGGGCACTACGGGAACCACTATCACAGGTGCTTTCATCAAACCGGCCAGCGGATACATTTCATCTCCATTCGGATACCGTACGTCTCCTATCAATGGGGCATTGGAATTCCATCGGGGCATCGATCTTGCAGGCAGCGGCAATATTTCCGCGTCGCAAGCAGGCGTTGTGGAAGTCGCCGCTTATCATTACAGCTACGGCAATTACGTCGTCATCAACCACGGGAAAATAAATGGCGTGACAATCAAAACCTTGTATGCGCATATGCAATCCGGTCTTTCGGTATCCGTAGGACAGACAGTCAGCCAAGGTCAAAAAATTGGCGTGATGGGAACTACCGGCAGTTCGACAGGCGTCCATCTGCATTTTGAAGTGCAGGAAAACGGTACAGTCGTCAATCCGGTGAACTACATCAATGGGACAACGGTGACACCTGGAGTCACAACACCAACGACACCGACAATTACGCCATCCACAGGCAGCAGCGTTGTTGTCGTGTCCGGAGATACTTTGTGGAAGATTGCGACCGCGAACGGATTGACGGTTGCCGAATTAAAAACGCTGAACAACCTGACTAGTGATGCGATCCTGACTGGGCAAACACTGCTCTTGAAGAGCGCGGCCACGGTAACGCCAACCACACCGACAACCCCGACAGTGACGCCGGGAACAACAAGCGGTAACGTAACGGTCGCATCAGGCGACACGCTTTGGAAAATCGCGAACGCAAACGGATTGAGCGTAACTGAACTGAAGGCGCTGAACAATCTGACGAGCGACGTCATCGTTCCAGGCCAAACATTGTTGCTTAAACAAACTACGACAACGCCGAGTGTGACACAACCGACGACACCAACAACACCAACAACACCAACAACACCGTCGACTGCAAGTACGATCACGGTAGCGTCAGGCGATACGCTTTGGAAAATCGCGAACGCCAACGGTTTGAGCGTATCGGCACTGAAAACATTGAACAGTCTGACTTCTGATATGATTGTTCCAGGGCAAGTGTTGACACTCAAGAGCACGACAGTCACTGCGCCAACCGTTACCCAGCCGACGACAACAGCGCCGACAACGTCCACCACGACGAGCACAATCACCGTGGCGACCGGCGATACGCTCTGGAAAATCGCGAATGCGAACGGCCTGACGGTAACTGAATTGAAGGCACTGAACAACCTGAGTTCCGATTATATTTATCCAGGTCAATCGTTGAAAGTGAAGGCCACAGTAACGACCGGGAATGCTTCTACAGTCGTAACGACGCCGGCTGTAACAACACCTTCTGTTCCGACTGTAACGAACAAAGTGTACACGGTCCAAAAAGGGGATACGCTCTATAAGATCGCATCCGCTAATGGCGTTTCGGTTGCCGACCTGAAGACTTGGAATAGTTTGAGCACGGATATCATTTTTGTGAACCAATCGCTGAAAGTGGCTGCAACAACAACTTCTGTGCAGGCAACAGCACCAACAACTAGTGCGCCTGCAGCATCCGCCAATTCGTATACCGTCGTAAAAGGCGACACTTTGTACAGCATTGCCAAGAAGAATGGTGTTAGCTTAGCAGCTTTGATCGAAGCGAATGATATCACGTCCAACGTCATTTATGTCGGGCAAGTCATCACTTTCTAAGTCATCAGCCGAATGATTATTGCAGGCATCAAGTCTTGATGAAATGAGTTTTATTTGTTAAAATAGCAGATGAATCAATTCATAACTGAAACAAACATAGAGAAGGATTAGTAGGGAGCAGCTTTTTTGAAGAGAGTGCATGGGTGGTGAAAATGCACAAAGAGCCTCTTGAACTCGCCTTTGAGTTGTTCCGCCGAAAGCATCAGTAAGCGGGACCGCATCGCTGCGTTACAGGCATGATAAGGAATGCAAAGACATTCAATATAGGTGGTACCACGAAAAACTCGTCCTATAGGCAGAACCAGTGATGGACGCTGCCTATGGGACTTTTTTTATGGCCAATCGCCTGTTTGGATGAATGAAAAGAAAAGGATGTTGCTGGAAATGGGTTATACGCATAAAACGATCGAGAAAAAATGGCAAAAATATTGGGCAGACAACCGCACCTTCAAAACGACCGAAGAGGGCGGGAAACCGAAATATTATGTATTGGATATGTTCCCTTACCCATCCGGCCAAGGCTTGCATGTAGGCCATCCGGAAGGCTACACGGCGACGGATATCGTTGCCCGCGCAAAACGCGCACAAGGTTTTAACGTATTGCATCCGATGGGTTGGGATGCTTTCGGATTGCCGGCTGAGCAATATGCGTTGGACACCGGTAATGATCCGGCTGATTTTACCGAGCTTAACATCAAGACTTTCAAACGCCAGATCCAATCATTGGGATTCAGCTATGACTGGAGCCGCGAAATCAATACGACGGATCCAAGCTACTACAAATGGACGCAATGGATCTTCACAAAATTGTACGAACAAGGTTTGGCCTATGAGGCGGAAGTTTCCGTCAACTGGTGTCCGGCGCTGGGTACCGTCCTTGCCAACGAAGAAGTCGTCGACGGCGTCAGCGAACGTGGTGGCCATCCGGTCTACCGTAAACCGATGAGACAGTGGATGCTGAAAATCACTGCCTATGCAGAACGCCTGCTGGACGATCTGGAATTGGTGGACTGGCCTGAAAGCATCAAAGAGATGCAACGGAACTGGATCGGACGTTCGGAAGGTTCGAACGTCACTTTCAAGATCAAAGATACGGATAAAGACTTCACGGTCTTCACGACCAGACCGGACACGTTATACGGTGCTACCTATGCGGTTATGGCGCCTGAATTGCCATTGGTGAAGGAAATCATGTCAGGTCAGCAAGCCGAAGCCGTTGAAGCTTACATCGATTCCATTTCACTGAAGAGCGATCTTGACCGTACGGAGCTTGCGAAAGAAAAGACCGGCGTATTCACTGGCGCTTATGCGATCAATCCGGTGAACGGCAAAGAAATCCCGATCTGGATTGCCGACTATGTATTGGCGACATACGGAACCGGCGCCATCATGGCTGTACCTGCCCATGACACCCGCGACTATGAATTTGCCAAAACATTCGATTTGGAGATCATTCCGGTTCTTGAAGGCGGGAACGTCGAAGAGGAAGCCTATACGGAAGATGGTTTGCACATAAATTCCGATTTCCTGAACGGATTGGATAAAGCGACAGGGATTTTGAAGATGAATGACTGGTTGTCCGAAAACGGACTGGGCGAAAAAGTGATTTCCTATCGTCTGCGCGATTGGTTGTTCTCGAGACAGAGATATTGGGGCGAACCAATCCCAGTCATCCACTGGGAAGATGGCACATCGACTACGGTTCCTGAGAATGAACTGCCATTGCTGTTGCCGAAGACCGATCAAGTGAAACCGAGCGGCACTGGGGAATCCCCGCTTGCCGTCATCGCTGAATGGGTCAATGTTGTCGATCCTGTCACGGGTATGAAAGGCAGACGCGAGACCAACACAATGCCGCAATGGGCAGGCAGCTCATGGTACTTCCTGCGCTTCATGGATCCGCATAACCGCAACGACCTTGCTTCAAAAGAAAGACTGGACTATTGGCAGAACGTCGATCTTTATATCGGTGGTGCTGAACATGCGGTGCTTCATCTGCTGTATGCGCGCTTCTGGCATAAATTCCTTTACGATATCGGCATCGTCCCGACGAAAGAGCCATTCCAAAAATTGTACAACCAAGGCATGATCCTGGGCGAAAACAATGAAAAAATGTCCAAATCCAAAGGGAATGTCGTCAATCCGGATGACATCGTGGAAAGATATGGCGCAGATACACTCCGCATGTACGAAATGTTCATGGGACCGTTGGATGCATCATCGACATGGAGTGAAGGCGGCATCGAAGGCAGCCGCAAGTTCCTGGATCGCATTTGGCGCCTGCTTTTGGATGAAAATGATAAGATGCGCGACCGCATCACAACCATCAATACGCATGAATTGGACAAGGTTTACCATCAGACAGTCAAGAAGGTAACCGAGGATTACGATAATCTGCACTTCAATACGGCAATCTCGCAAATGATGATTTTCATCAATGAAGCCTACAAAGTGGATGCATTGCCGTTCGAATACGTCACTGGCTTTGTTCAATTGCTTGCTCCGGTCGCGCCTCACTTCGGTGAAGAGCTTTGGGTGAAACTGGGCAAACCGGAAGGCATTTCCTACGTTGCATGGCCAACTTATGATGAATCTTTCCTTGTCGAAGACGAGATCGAAGTCGTTTTCCAGATCAATGGTAAAGTGAAAACAAAAGAAATGGTTCCCTCTGATATTTCCAATGATGACATGATCGCATTGGCATTGGAAAACAGTGTCATCAAGGAAGGCATCGAAGGCAAAACCGTCAGAAAAACCATCGCCATCCCAGGTAGATTGGTCAATATTGTAGCGAATTAATCTGAAATAATAAAGAGAACGCACACCCCCAACTCTGACGGGGTGTGCGTTCTCTTTATTATGTGTGTTCTTTTAAATAGGCTTCTGCGGACATACTTAAGGGATGATCAACACTTGGCCGACACGGATAAGATTCGGATTGGTTATGCCGTTAGCATTCACGAGTTGCGTGATGGTTACGCCATAACGAAGCGCGATCGCATATAAAGTATCCCCGGCTTTGACTGTATAGGACGTTCCGGTTGTCGGTGTAGTTGGAGTCGTCGGCGTTCCGGTGCCAGGTATCGTCAATACCTGGCCGATACTGATCAGATTGGCGTTCGCGATGTTATTGGCGGTAACGATCTGTTGGACCGTCACGCCATACCGCAAGGCGATGGCATACAAGGTATCCCCGGCTTTGACTGTGTAAGTTGTTCCGGTCGTCGGCGTTGTAGGAGTCGTAGGTGTTGTCGGCGTGCTTGTTCCCGGAATCGTCAACACTTGTCCGACGCGGATCAGGTTGGCGTTTGTGATGCCATTTGCATTAACGATCGCTTGGACCGTCACACCATACCGCAAGGCGATGGCATACAGGGTATCCCCGGCTTTGACTGTATAGGATGTGCCGGTCGTCGGCGTTGTAGGAGTCGTAGGTGTTGTCGGCGTGCCTGTTCCCGGAATCGTCAACACTTGTCCGACGCGGATCAGGTTGGCGTTTGTGATGCCATTGGCGTTAACGATCGCTTGGACCGTCACACCATACCGCAAGGCGATTGCATAAAGGGTGTCACCCGCTTGGACGGTGTAGTTGGTTCCTGAACCTGTTCCCGGCGTGCTTGTGGTGTTCATTAGCTGAGAAAGGGTCACGAACGAGTAGCCCATCGCACGCAGCTGATTGATCATGTTCGGCAATGCGGCAGTTGTCCCATTTGCGCCGTATCCGGCATGCAGCAATACGATGGCTCCCGGTACGACGTTGTTGATGACGCGGTTGTAGATGTCAGTGGCTGAATTGCCTGTCCAGTCGAGCGAGTCGATTGTCCACTGGAATGTGTAAGTATATCCGGCGTTTCCGACAGTTTGCAGGACGGTACTGTTATAGGATCCGAAAGGAGCGCGGAAAAATGGTTTTGTGCTCTTGCCGGTGAGGTTTGCGATGATTGTTTCGGTTCGGTTGAGTTGGTTTGTCATCTCGGTTGTCGATACGGTTGTGAAATCCGGATGATTATAGGAGTGGTTTCCGATGTCATGGCCAGCTGCGACAATGTTCTTGATTGCCTGTGGATGATTTTCAGCACCTTGACCAGTGAGGAAGAAAGTGGCTTTTACATTATTGGCTGATAATGTGTTCAGAATTGATTGGATATAATATCCGTCCGATCCATCATCAAACGTTAAGGCAACAACCTTATTGGATGTAGAACCTTGGTAAATAATCTGCGAGGTAGCAGCCAAAGCAGGAGTTGCCGAAAAGGTGAAGAAAAGCAGGAGCGAAAGGATGACTCCGAATAAATGTCTGAACCCCTTTCTTGAGGTGTTCATTTTTATTCCTCTTTTCTATTGCAGCCTGTGCGACACGGTTGACGTGACAGCGTTGAAAGCCAAGTGCCTGTGAATTGTGATTTTGGCAAAAAAATGGATTGGCTCAGTTCTTTCCCACACTTACATTTTACCATAAACGTTTAGGTGATGGTATGAAAACGCATGCAAACAGATGGGCGGTTAGCCTGGAAATGTCAGGGATTATTCTGAAATTGTTAGGATTTTGCAAAATAAGACTGCTATAGATTGAAAAAACCCGGATTTTTGGTAAAATACTTGAGTGATGGTATTATTATCTTTCGTTCATCGGGAAGAAAGCAGGTTGCAAATGTCAACAGATAGAAAAATTAACGAAGAAAATGAAACAACCAACAATAAGATGGTGCAGGGGACTTTTTGGATGACTTTCGGGAGCATTTTTTCCCGCTTGATCGGCGCTCTCTACATCATCCCATGGAATGCCTTGATGGGCTCGACGGATGCGGCCAACACGGCCAATGCCCTTTATTCGATAGGCTACACACCTTATCAGCTGTTCCTTTCGATCGGGATAGCAGGCTTCCCTGCAGCGATGTCCAAGCAGGTGGCCCAATACAATGCAAAAAATCAATATCGCACCGGTATCGACATCTTCAAGAAGAGCATGTTCTTCATGATTTTGACGGGCGCCGTCAGTGCCGCATTGATGTACGGTTTGGCACCGTTGATCGCTGAGAACAGCCCGGCAGCTTCGCCTGAAGACGGAGCATTGGTTATTCGGGCGTTGGCTCCGGCTTTATTGCTGGTGCCAGGCATGAGTTTGATGCGCGGTTTTTTCCAGGGCTATCAGGATATGGTGCCTTCAGCGATCTCGCAAGTGTTCGAACAGGTCGGCAGGGTAATCTACATTCTGGGAGCCACCTACATTGTGATGCAACTTCTGGATGGCAGCATCGCCACAGCTGTTGCGCATTCCACTTTCGCGGCGTTGGTGGGCGCGATTGTTGCAACCATCATCCTACTTTTTTATTACAAAAAGAAAATGGCCGAATATCAGCCATTGATCGCCAACAGTGAACCTTCCAGCAACATCCAGACCACTGCGGCCATCAAGAGCATGTTGCAGGAATCGATCCCGTTCATCCTGATCGGCTCAGGCATCACTTTCGCTAAGCTGATCGATCAAGTGACGTTCAAACCGATGATGGAGAACCTGACGAGCTACTCCGGCAAAGAAATCGAAGATCTTTTCGGACTGTTCAGTTTCAACGCCGACAAATTGATCATGATCATCGTTTCCTTGGCGGTCGGAATGGCCACAGCCGCGGTTCCACTGATTGCTGCCGAGTTCACGAAAGGAAACTTCCGTGTGCTGCAGAGCCAGGTGAGGGAGATCATCCAATTGTTCGCTTTCATCATGCTGCCGGCATCATTGGGGATGATGATCGTTTCAGAACCGATTTACAACGTGTTCTATCCGCTTCATCCGGTAGGTCCTACGCTATTGGCGGTATCGGCTCTGATGAGCATCGTTTTGGGTCTGTTCACGGTTCTCGGGTCGATTTTGCAGTCTTTGAGCCGACATAAGACAATGATCTCCTATCTGCTGGTTGGGCTTGCGGTCAAAGTGCTCATGCAGTATCCGATGTTGGCTTTGTTCGATACGGCAGGCGCATTGGTTGCGACGACGATCGGATTCATCGTGACTGTGCTGTTGAGCGGTTGGAAAATCTATCACCTGACCCATTTCGGGCTGGTTGACACATTGCGGAAAACCGGGAAAATTTTGGCAGTCGCCTTGGTCATGACGGCCTGCGCGTTTATCGCCTTGAAAGCCAGCATGCTGGTCATTCCGATCGATCGCAAGTTGACGGCACTTGTGGTTGTCGCCATCGTAGCGGCAGTCGGAGGCTTCGTCTACTTGTTCCTGACCCTGAAATTACGCATCGCTGATGACATTTTGGGCGCCAAAGCAAACGGCCTGCGCAGAAAAATGCGCATCAAATAAAATAAACAAAACCGAAAAGCAGCCTTAGTGGGTGCTTTTTGGTTTATAAGGGAGAAAAAATATGCGTTTGGATAAACTGCTGTCGAATTCCGGATTCGGATCGAGAAAAGAAGTCAAAGTGTTATTGAAAAAGAAATGGGTGACGGTCAATGGGGAAATTGAAACGAAAGCCGAAGCCAAAGTGGACAGCGAAAAGGACACAATTCTGGTCGGTGGTGATCCTGTCAGCTATCAGGAATACATTTACCTGATGATGAATAAGCCACAGGGCGTCCTCAGTGCGACGGAGGATAATCACCAAAAGACGGTCATCGACCTGTTGGCTTTCGAACTGCATCAGCAGGAACTCTTTCCCGTGGGCCGACTGGACAAGGATACGGAAGGGTTGCTGCTGTTGACGAACGATGGCCAATTGGCGCATTTCCTGCTGTCACCGAAACGGCATGTGGACAAGGTCTACTTCGCGGAAGTAGCCGGACGGATGACGGAAGAAGACCAAAAAGCCTTTACTGAAGGACTCATACTGGAAGATGGTTACCGTTGCCTGCCGGCAAAACTGGAGCTCCTGCGCTATGATGAAGAAAAGGATTGTTCAGAGGTGGAAATCACGATCAAAGAAGGGAAGTTCCATCAAGTGAAACGGATGGTACTGGCCTGCGGGAAAGAGGTCACTTTCCTGAAAAGGTTGACAATGGGGCCTTTGCATTTGGATGAGCAATTGGCAAAAGGGGACTATCGCCCATTGCGCGATGAGGAACTTGCAGCATTGCGGGAACATCTGCCGGAGTCGATTAAAAAAGGCTAAGAAATTGTGGGTTGTTGGGCCTAAATACCAAGCTTTTATTTGGTTATTTTGCCAAAAATGATATGATGATAGCATGATATTTTAAGTTAGGATGTGTGCGTATGGAAATCAATTGGAAAAAAGAAGTGGAAGTCAGAAAAACGGAACTGCTCGAGGATTTGTTCACATTATTGCGGATCGACAGTGTGCGGGACGATTCGAAAATAACCCCTGATGCCCCGGTCGGACCAGGCCCTAAAGAAGCTCTTGAAGCTTTCTTGGCTATCGGCGAACGCGACGGTTTCATCACGAAAAATGTCGGCAATCTGGCTGGACATATCGAATTCGGCGAAGGCGAAGAATTGATGGGCGTATTCGGCCACGTCGATGTTGTCCCTACCGGAACTGGTTGGGATACGGATCCCTTCGTGCCTGTCATCATCGATGACCGCATCTACGCCCGCGGATCCAGCGATGACAAGGGGCCTACGATGGCAGCTTATTATGCATTGAAGATCATCCGCGACCTGAAATTGCCGATCTCCAAAAAGGTCCGCGTCATCATCGGCACGGATGAAGAGAGCGGCTGGAAATGCATGGACCACTATCTTGAAAACGAACGGATTCCGGATTTCGGTTTTTCTCCGGATGCCGAGTTCCCGATCATCAATGGTGAAAAAGGCATGCAGACATTCATGGTCCAATTCAGAGGCGACAACAAAGGCGGCAAGAACGAGCTATTGAGCTTTGATGCAGGCCTGCGCGAAAACATGGTCCCTCAGGATGCGACTGCCGTATTCATCAGCCCGGAGGTCGACAAAATTGAGCAGGCATTCGCTGCTTTCCTTGAAAACAATCCGGTCAAAGGAACGATTTCTGTGGAAGGCGACCAAGTAACTGTCGAATTGATCGGTAAAGCCGCTCACGGCATGAATCCGGCTGCCGGCGTGAACGCGGGCACTTATCTTGCCACTTTCCTGAACAAATTCAACTTCGGCGGACAAGCGGCCACTTTCCTCGAATTGATCGCGGACCGCATCCACCTGCAGCATGATGCACAGAAATTGAACTTGGCTTACACGGATTCGGTCATGGGCGGATTGACCATGAATGCCGGCATTTTCACCTTCACACCTACAACCGGCGGCGAAGTGGCTTTGAACTTCCGTTACCCGCAAGGGGTTTCCGAAGAAGGCATCGAAATCAAGTTGGAAGCGGCATTGGCTTCTTATGGCGTGACGATCGCAAAAGGCGGACACGGCAAATTGCCGCATTACGTCCCTGCTGACGATCCGTTGGTCAAAACGTTGTTGGCTGTCTACGAAAAACATACAGGCCTGAAGGGGCATGAACAATCCATCGGCGGCGGAACCTACGGACGCCTGTTGGAACGCGGCGTTGCCTATGGCGCGATGTTCCCCGACAGCATCGATACGATGCACCAAGCGAACGAATTCATCGCTCTGGATGATCTATTCCGCGCGACCGCCATCTACGCGGATGCCATGTACGAGCTATTGAAATAAATATACTATTTAATAGTTTTATACCGTTAAAAAAACAGAAATGCTGTTCAATCAGCATTTCTGTTTTTTGGTATATCCACCTCAGGCCGATTCGTCATCCCGAAAAATTCCTTCTTCTGGAAATTTCAAAGGGCGCGTAAAGGACAGCCCAGACGATGACGATGGATCCGAGGACCGCAATCAAGTAGCCGGGTGTTCCCAGCCATTTGTCGAAAAGTACTAGTATCGTCCCTGTTTCTATTTGGTTCAGGAACATATAATTGCTGCCGATTGTTTGGTTGACCCAGAAAGCTATGCCGACGAAAGGCGCTGCCAAGTAGATGGAATACGGTAAGTTTTTGATATCCGGATGAAAGCCATCACCGAACACAAAAAGCAAAGGAAGCAGAATCAGCAGTAGGTGTGTCAGAGTATATTCCACAAAATTGAAACTTAAAAGAGGATAAGGCCCCAGATTAGGATTTGCCATGGCAACCAATCCGCCCGGCAAACTGATTCCATACATGAATTCTTGCAACAGCCGATTGTTTGAAAAAACAGCGGCCGTCCCCACTATTGCCGATACGCTGCAGAGGTGCAACGGAAGCAACAGATTTAAAAAGAAGGAAAAATCACCGAAAAAGGCACACCAAATCCAGCGCGAAAAATAAAGCATAACCAATAAGGCAACTATCGTTATTTTTGTATTTCTTCGCACAAAATCAGCCTGCTTGCGATAGAGCTGAATTATCAAAAAGATGATGATAAAAGATAGGATAAGGACAATAATATGAGCTGAGCTGAATGTTCCCACGCCCATCCCGCTTGGCAAATCTGATTCAAAAGTCCAAAAGTATGACATGCTTACACCCTCTTTCGCGAATGAAGTGGACTATTTTCTGAAGGGTATTTTGTTCGCCCTAATTTTACCGTTCATGATGGTTATACACCATATATAGCATCTGTTTTCATTGTGTTTTCCAGGCATGCAGCTCAGCCAATATCCGGATCGGGTAGCAGAGATTTGCCAATTCAGCTTCTATTCCTTAAAATGAGGGGGTGAAGGCTGACCCTTGCAGCAAAAAGATAGCAAAACAGCCCATACTAAAGAATCGAAGGGAGACCTGTAATCATGACATTGAAAGAAAGAGTAAACAAAGATTTCATCCAAGCAAGAAAAGACAAAGATACATTGAAGGCGGATGTCCTGCGTCTCATCAAAACGGAGTACGATTCTTTCCTGATCGACAACAAACGCGAGATGACCGAAGCAGAGCAAATCCATGTTTTTCTGAAGGATATCAAGAAAAACAACGAAGCAATCGACTATGCGAAACAAGTCGACCGCACGGATCTGATTGAAGAGAACCAGAAAAAATTGGCCATTCTGGAGGCGTATGTCCCCAAAATGATGGACGAAAGAGAAGTCCGCTTCTTTTTGGCCGAAAATGGGGTAGCCGAAATGCCGTTGAAGGATGCGATGAAATTCTCGATGCAAGTGCTGGACGGAAAAGCCGACAAAGCGCTCGTCTCCAAAATCATCAAAGAACTGTTGGCAAAATAATGCATCAGACAAGAAAAGGACTGCGCGGCTCAAGCTGCACGGTCCTTTTCTGAAGTGAAATCCAAGGTTCCTCCGCCCTGAATCTTTCAAGTGATCAGTAATAGGCGAATAATCAGTCTTTTTTGATCCATTTGTTTCCGGCTTTGTTTGTAGGTGGAAGTCTGTGCCCTTCGACAATATGGACTTCTTTGCTGCCGGTGATTTTGCCCCCTCTAGGGCCAACTTCTTTGTAGACGCCAGGAGGAAGATTATCCGTACCCGGTTTGTGCAAATCTTTTTGATCGATTTTCATGTTTATTGCTCCTTTCTTTCCTGAAGAGCGACGGCGGAGGCACTGCTTGGTATAGTTTAAGTATATCGCTGCAAGCGCAAACAATCAAATGGTGGCTGTCTTCGGAAGGTATTGTGCAAATTTGAACAATATTTCAGGATTTCCGACTGCTGTAACAAATTGAAATACAATTGTCATATTTCTATCATGTAATAGTATTTTAATTTTGATATACTTCATCTCGTAGAAGAAACAGGAGGAGAAGTATAATTGGGAAAAAAACATATCGCGTTGTTCGCATCAATCTTATTGCTTAGTCCGATTGCAGGTGGATTTACTGCTCAAGCGGCTACATTGGAAGAATTACAACAACAAAAAGATGCTTTGCAATTAGAAACGAATACGATTCAATCGCAGATTGAAGAAAAATCAAATTCATTGAATACTTTGGAATCCGAAAAATCAAACTTGGAAACAAAAGTGAATGAACTTCAATCGCAATTGGATGAATTGATGAATCGATTAGCGGCTCAAGAACAAAAATTAGCTGATATCGAATCAAAAATTCTGGAATTGCAAGCTGAAATTGAAGCATTACAAGTGGTCATCGACCAGAGAACCGAAAAATTAAATACGCAGGCTCGTTATATCCAAACGGATGCGGGTGTTACGGATATAGCTTCAATGCTGTTGTCTTCAGAGAATTTCTCTGACCTAGTCGGAAAAATCACGGTCGTTTCAAAGATTGTGACTGCCAACAAGGACATCGTGGAACAACAGGAAGCAGATCAGCAAAAAGTCGAAGACAGCAAAGTTGCTGTTGAAGAAGAAAAACTTGCTGCTGAAGCATTGAGACAAGACATTCTGATTTCAAAAAATAATGTCGTAGCCCAAAAAGCTGAAATCGACGTCCAAATCGCGCAAGTAATCGAGAACTACGAGTTGACTGAAGCCGAGAAAAATGGCTTGGAATCAACCAGAGCTGACTTGGCTGCACAAACAGAAACAATCAGCAATGACATGGCGGCTGAACAAGCCCGCATCACAGCTGAAGCCATCGCAGTAGCCGAGGCAGAAGCAGCAGCCATCGCAGCAGCGGAAGCTGCCGCAGCAGCAACGGCAGCTAATAATCTGACGGCATCAGCAGCACCGACTACGACTGCATCCAGTAGTTATACTGTAAACTCTAATGGTTTCATAAAACCAGCCAGTGGATACTATTCATCCCCTTACGGATATCGTCTTTCACCGATAACTGGTGGCTATGAATTGCATAGAGGGCAAGATATTGCAGGCAGCGGAGCGATTTCAGCAGCGCAATCCGGTACAGTGGAGACAGCTACTTATCATGCAAGCTATGGCTATTATGTCGTCATCAATCACGGCACAATTAATGGAGTAAACGTTAAAACTTTATATGCCCACATGCAACCAGGGTTATTGGTCGCGCCTGGACAAACCGTGAGCCAAGGGCAACAAATTGGAATAATGGGTACAACAGGGGATTCAACTGGGGTTCATCTCCATTTTGAAGTTCAAGAAAATGGCGGATTAGTTGATCCGCTTACTTATATCGGTGGCTAATATAATAAAAATTTGAAGAGATTGGGAGTTCCCAGTCTCTTTTTTCTGCCGTTGGGTGAAAAGTCAGTAGTAAATGGAGTATAATAGCGAATATGTTGAACTGAGGAGTTACAAAATGGAAAAGATTGTATCGATGAAAAATCAAAAAGTTAAACAATGGAAAAAACTGCAGACCGCCAAAGGCCGGAAAGAGGCGGGGGCTTATCTGATCGAGGGGACTCATCTTTTGAAGGAGGCCATCAAAGCAGATGCGAACATCCTTGAAGTCGTGATGACGGAAGCTTTTCGCGAACAGTCTGATCTGCAGATCGCTGAAGGGGACATCATCCTCGTTTCCCAGGAGATTCTCTCCAGCTTGGCCCAGACCGAGACGCCACAAGGAGTCGTTGCGATCGTCCAGATTCCTGAAGCCGCTCCGATTTTGGAATACAAAGGCAAATACATCCTTTTGGATCAGGTTCAGGATCCAGGAAATGTCGGCACCATTATCCGAACCGCGGATGCTGCCGGGTATACAGGGGTCATTTTAGGGGAGGGATCGGTTGATCTCTACAATGACAAAGTACTGCGTTCCATGCAAGGAAGCCATTTCCATCTGCCTGTATATCGTGGTGATCTGCAAGAGTTGATCCCAGAATTGAAGAACAACGGTATCCCGGTATACGGTACCGAACTGAATGAAGCGGCTGTCGATTATCGGACCGTTTCCCCGACCGATGCGGTTGCGTTGGTGCTGGGTAATGAAGGGAATGGTGTTTCAAAAAAAATATTGGCACTGACGGATAAAAATCTGTATATCCCGATTTTCGGCGAAGCGGAGTCCCTGAATGTCGCAGTTGCGGCAGGCATTCTGCTTTATCACTTCGTCGGCTGAAGAAATTCATGAAAAAAACGCTATTTTTTCAATTAAACGTGAAAAAGTGTTGCCTTTGTGAAATTCCTATCCTATTATAGAAAACAGACATGAACTTTTTGTATGCGAGCAAGCGGACTGCCGACTTCCTGACTAGCATCGTTCGTGATTCTTTTCCTTTTCGGATGGAAGGAAGCGACGGCCACAAGCATTTTTCTGAGGAATTAATTCGGTTAGTGCAGATTGCAGAGCAGGATGCTTACTTTTTGTAAACATTTTGTGACAAAAGGCACATTCCCTTTGACAGGGGAAATGAGGGTGTTTATAATAGGTCAAAGAGGTGAAGGCTGTGAATAAAATGCTGGAAGTAAAAAAATGTATTTGTCCAAAGTTTGAAAAAACATTCTCTATCTTAGGGAAAAAATGGACCGGCTTAATCATCGAAGTCTTGATGGACGGAGATAAACGATTCAAGGAATTGGCCGTGCAGATACCTAATGTCAGTGATCGAGTATTAGTGGAACGCTTAAAAGAGCTGGAAGATGAAAAAATTGTAGTAAGAACCGAAAATCCTGCGGCGGCAATCAAAGTGATGTACGGATTGTCCGACAAAGGGAAAGCTTTGAACAATGTGATGCTGGAAATCCAAAATTGGTCGGATGCTTGGGTCTAATCCGAACTTGACGGAAGCGGCATTTCCGGGTAAACTGGCAAAGTAAGTAAAATGAATACGAAAAGCGTTGAAGGGAACCTTCACGATCTGCAGCTTTTTTCAGGGAATATTGGCCAATGACTGCGAGCCTTTATAGAAGCCGATTGTGATTTTTCACTCCCCGAGCTGACTTTGGGATTTGCCCTGTGCAATGAATAAAGTTCCGGTTTATTACCGTTAAACAAATGAAGTGTCGTTGCTTGCAGCGAAACAAGGGTGGTACCACGAAAATCTCGTCCCTTACCAGGGACGGGATTTTTTTGCATTTTTTCAAGAAAAGGGGACAGAACATGGAATTGAAAGCAAAATTACAAACATTACGTATAGATGCCTTACAACAAGTCGAATCTGCAGAAAATCTGCAGGCATTGAATCAAGTCCGCATTTCCTATTTAGGGAAAAAAGGGCCGATCACAGAAGCTTTGAGAGGGATGAAGGATTTAAGCCCTGAAGAGCGTCCCGTCATCGGAACTTTGGCAAATGAACTGCGCGACGACATCGAAGCCGCCATCCAAGCCAAAAAAGATGCGCTGGAAATCAAAAAAATGGAAGCCGAAATCGCGGCTGAAACGATTGATGTCACCTTGCCGGGCAAAAAAATCGCTCAAGGCACAACTCATGTCTTGACGCAGATCAACGAAGAAATCGAGGATCTGTTTTTGGGCATGGGTTACAAGATCGTGGACGGCCCAGAAGTGGAACAGGACAGCTACAATTTCGAAAAGATGAATCTTCCGAAAGATCATCCGGCCCGCGATATGCAGGACACTTTCTACATCACCGATGAATTGTTGTTGCGTACGCATACGTCTCCAGTCCAAGCGCGCACGATGGAGAAACATGATTTTTCCAAAGGACCATTGAAGATGATCAGCCCGGGGAAAGTCTACCGCCGCGACAGCGATGACGCGACCCATTCACACCAATTCCACCAAATTGAAGGATTGGTCATCGGCGAGAACATCACTTTGGCTGATCTGAAAGGCACGCTTGCCGTCTTTGCCAAAAAATTGTTCGGCGAAGAGCGCGAAATCCGTTTGCGTCCAAGCTACTTCCCGTTCACGGAACCATCTGTCGAAGTCGATGTCAGCTGCTTCAAATGCGGCGGATCCGGCTGCAACGTCTGCAAACAAACCGGTTGGATCGAAATCCTGGGATCCGGCATTGTGCATCCGAATGTTCTGGAAATGTCAGGGATCGATTCCACGAAATATTCCGGTTTTGCTTTCGGCCTTGGGCAAGAGCGTGTAGCGATGTTGAAATATGGAGTGGATGATATCCGCCACTTCTATCAGAACGACATCCGATTCTTAAGTCAATTTGATGTGAAGGAGTAATGAAATGAAAGTTTCCTATAAATGGTTAAAAGAGTATTTAGATCTATCCGATGTAACACCTGAAGAATTGGCTGAAAAAATGTCCCGCACGGGTATCGAGGTGGACGACGTCGTCTATCCTGGCAAAGGTTTGTCCAAAATCGTTGTCGGCGAAACGTTGTCCGTGGTTGACCATCCTGATTCGGACCATCTGCATGTCTGCCAAGTGAATATCGGGGCTGAGGAACCGATCCAGATCGTCTGCGGCGCGCCGAATGTGGCTGGCGGCCAAAAAGTCATAGTGGCTTTGCATGGCGCACGGATCACCGGCAACGCAAAAATCAAAAAGGGCAAGATGCGCGGCCAAGAATCGAACGGAATGATCTGTTCGTTGGCTGAATTGGGCTACTCTGAAAGTGTCGTTTCAAAAAAATATGCGGACGGGATTTTTGTCCTGCCTGCTGATGCTGTTCCCGGAACGGAAGTCGTTGACTTGTTGGAACTGGATGATGCGATTCTGGACATCGACATCACGCCGAACCGTGCAGATGCTTTGAGCATGCGCGGATCCGCCTATGAAGTCGCAGCCATCTACAACAAAGCGCTGAAATTCCCGGAAGCTCCTGTCTCCGAAAAATCAGGTTCTGTTGCGGATTACATCAAAGTTGCCGTTGAGGACACGAACGATGCTCCTGCCTACCATATCCAAGTGATCAAAGACGTAAAAATCGCGGAAAGCCCGCTTTGGCTGCAGAACAAACTGATGAACGGCGGCATCCGCCCGATCAACAACGTAGTCGACATCACGAATTATATCCTGTTGGAATACGGCCAGCCGTTGCACGCTTTCGACTATGATCAAATCGGTTCCAAGGAAATCATCGTCCGCCGTGCCAAAGCGAACGAAATGATGACTACGCTTGATGGAGTGGAAAGAAAGTTGGATACGGATAACATCGTCATCACGAACGGTACTGCGCCGATTGCGTTGGCGGGCGTCATGGGCGGTCTGGATTCAGAAATTACCGATGAAACTGTGACTGTCGCTTTGGAAGCGGCTTTGTTCAATCCGGTTTTGATCCGCAAAACAGCCGGGAAGTTCAACTTGCGCAGCGAATCCAGTTCCCGTTTCGAAAAAGGCATCAACGTAGCGACAATCCTCACAGCTGGACAACATGCCGCTGAACTGATCCATGAGTTGGCTGGAGGCACTATCGTTGCCGGTACGGCTTCTGTCGATACTGTGGAAGTGAAGGACACGGAAGTGGTCATCACTTTGGAAAAAATCAACCGTTCGTTGGGGACTGCCATTTCCAGCGATGAAGTGACTGCCATCTTCAACCAGTTGGGCTTTGCATCGACGTTTGACGGCGAAACATTCACAGTTGCCGTACCGCCGAGAAGATGGGATATTTCCATCTATGCGGACATCCTTGAAGAAGTCGCACGCATCTACGGATACGATAACCTGCCGGAAACATTGCCGATCACACCGGCTTTGCCGACTGCATTGACGCCTAAACAACACACGATGCGCATCACCAGAAGATTCATGGAAGGTGCGGGACTGACCCAGAACATCAGCTATGTCTTGACTACCTCTGAAAAAGCGCGGGAATACGCAGTCGAAGACAAGGAAGGCATCCGTTTGGCTTGGCCGATGAGCGAAGACCGCAGCACACTGCGGATGAACTTGTTGAGCACGCTGCTGGACAATGCCGCTTACAACGTTGCCCGCAAGAACACGGATATCCAATTTTACGAAATCGGTCGCGTCTTCTTCCCGTCAGCTGATCGCGTTTTGCCGGTCGAAGCGGAGCGTTTGGCAGGCGTGATGACAGGAATGGCCTACCAAAAAGATTGGCAAATGGCTGCCGAACCCGTCAACTTTTATCATGCCAAAGGGGTATTGGATGGGTATTTCGAGACGATGGGCCTGAGCGATCAGATCCGTTTTGAAGCTGCCAAATACCTGAAATGGATGCATCCAGGCAGAACGGCTGCCGTCTATCTGGGCGATGCCTATATCGGTTATGTCGGCCAGGTCCATCCGGCAACGGCAAATGCCTATGACCTGAAGGAAACGTATGCTTTCGAAATCGATTTCGAAGCGATCATCGCCGCACCGAAGGAAGTGATCACGCAACAGCCGATCCCTAAATTCCCTGGCGTGACCCGCGATGTGGCTTTACTGGTGGATGAAACCGTCACACACCAACAGATCGTCAAGACCATCAAGGAAAACGGCGGGAAATTCCTGAAAGATGTCCATCTGTTCGACATCTATCAAGGCAAGGGCATCGAGGACGGCAAAAAGTCGGTTGCTTATTCCATGTCATTCCTGAACCCTGAAGCGACGCTTGTCGATGAAGACATCAACAAAGCCTTCGCCAAATTGGTTGCGGCTCTGGAAACCGAATGCGGAGCTGCGATCCGTTAAGGAAACCAGCTTGCTTCATTTTACTGAACAACATAAAAAAACGATTCGCCGTTTCTGAGGCGAATCGTTTTTTGTATAGGCTAGCTTCACGAACCCGTTCCGCTTTTGTTATTATCTGTTCGCCAATCGGATGGCTTTTTGGGTGTTTGCGAAATGGAGTTTCGTGTATTTGTCCAGCAGTTCCAAGCCGCCTTCACGGTACATTTCCGCAGCAATCAGGTCGACGTTGGCGCCGGCACCTGAAGGGATCGGATAACCGGAGGCTGCGGTCATGTCCGCCAAGGTCTTCAGGAAGTAGTAGCGGGCGATGATGGAAGCCGCCGCCACCGCCAGATGGTGGGATTCGCCTTTTGTCTGGAAATGAATGTTTTCCTTCACTTGCACTTTTTGATCGGCGATATGTTTGAAATACGTGGAAGGTAATTCAAACTGATCGACCAGTATCGCTTTGGGCTTTTCCGGAGCGATTTTCTTCAACAGCTGATCGAGCACTTGGTTGTGCAGCAAAGCCTTCATTTTCCCTTGGGACATCGTCGGTTGGACCTCATTGTATTTCTCGGGCATCAAGTTGATGACGCTGTGCGGGACTTGCTGGACTAACTGCTTCGCGATGGTGATGATGCGGGCATCCGTCAGCGCTTTGGAGTCCTGGACGCCCATGTTTTTCAGCAAGGGCAACTGTTCGGCGGACGCGTAGACAGCACAGACAGTCAAGGGCCCGAAATAACTGCCGTTGCCGACTTCATCGCTGCCGATGACGGACCAGGTGGAAAAGCCTGCAGGGAGGCCGGTTTTGCTCGGGACCTCTTTTTTTAGGCCGTTTTTTGCGGCAGTGAGTTTTGAATCCCCAACCTTCTCGCTGGATGGTTGCCACTGCGCTGCTTCGCTTTCGGCGTTCTGGCCTTGGAACAGCACTTTCCCGGAGTTGTAACCGGTGATGGTGGTCTGGTTCTTTTTGGCTGTGAAAAGGCTGTGCGGCACTGGTTTCACAGCATAATCCTGATAAAAGACGGCCATCTTTTTCAGTTGGCCCGGCGTTGCTTTCAATACGACATTCGACATATTCTCATCCTTGCTCTATTTGATTTTTCTGTGCAACTTTTTGTTGGTAGCATCCCTTATTCTATCACAGGAAGGGCACTTCTTGATGGTGAAATGTGATGGGAGTCAGCAGGCTATTTCCGGTAAATGGGCAGGTTTGCGAACAGGAAGAGGTTTATACTGCAATTTGCAAGATTTATGTTAAAATATACTAGACAGTTTTTTAATGGAGGTCTTTTATTATGACGGAAAACAAAAGAAGATTCAAAACAATCATAGCAGGGAAGACCTATACGATTGTGGGAAATAAAGCACCAGAGCATTTGACTGCGGTATCGGAATTGGTCAATGCGCAATTGGAACAGATCAAACAAGCAGCACCGGCGCTTGGTAGGGAGGAGCGCGGTATTTTAGTGGCTGTGAACGCTATTTCCGATCAGATCACGAAACAGTTGGAGATGGAAGAGTTGCTGTTGAAAGTTGCAGCGCTCGAGAAAGCTTTGCAGGAAAACCAAAGCGTTACACACTCTGTTCCCGTTGAGGAAACAGAGCAGATTGAGCCGGAGAAGGCTTTAGCTGAGGCGCCCAAACCTGAAGCGGTTGCCGAAGTTGAACCAAAAACTGAGGCGGTTCCTCTGGTCGAGGAGAAAGCAGCTAAAGAAGCAAGCGAACCTGAAACAAGAGCCATCGAAACGCCTGAAAAGCTCCAAGTTGCTGAAAAGATGACTGGTAATGCGGTCGCTAAGAAGGCAGTGGCTACCTTTGCGGGAAAAAAGCGCGATAACGAGAGCCAAACAGTCAACTCTATGCCTGCAACCATCAGTGAACTGCAACAAGCTGCACGTGAAGCCAACGACCTGCCGGCCAGGAAATCCAATTCAAAATTGACGAAGACGACAACAGCTTCCGAGGCAGCACTGAAACGGGCGCAACACAGAACCCAAGTGCGTTCGGCATTGGGTGTCAACAGGAATGCTGAAAATGCCATTCCGCCTTACACCAAAAATCACGAGCACGATGGAAAAAAGTAGTGAAAAGACTGTAGAAATCAGGTGAAAAAATGCTTACGTTGATCATAGTGCTCTCATTATTGTGGGGCATCTATACAGGCGTCAGAAGAGGTCTTATTCTGCAGGTTGTCTACACCTTGGGATATTTCATTTCTTTCTTGGTCGCCAGAGAATACTACGCCGTTGTTGCGGAGAAAATCGATCTGTTGGTCCCGTACCCATCCGTCGAGTTCGGCAAAGAACTGATATTTTACTCTGAACAGGTGTCTTTTGTCCTGGATCAGGCGTTCTATAACGGTTTGGCGTTCATCCTGTTGTTGTTCGCAGGCTGGCTTGTCACGCGATTTGTCGGGAGCATGCTGAATTCATTGGCGTTCTTCCCGATCATCAAACAGCTGAATGAGCTGGGTGGCGGCATACTAGGATTCCTGATGCACTACATCGGGATCTTCCTGTTGCTGACGCTCGCATCCATGATTCCATTGGATTTTATCCAACAGCTTTATGTCGATAGCGAACTTGCGGCATGGATGGTATCAGAAACGCCATATTTCTCACGTTTGATCTATGACTGGTGGATCGGCATCATTCAGTAACAGAATGTTAATTTAACAGAAGGGACTGTATAGTGTACTATATCGTCCCGTTTTTTTGGTAGAAGCACTTTTTAGGAGAATGAGATGAATAATAAAATTAGCAAAACATTAGAGTTCGAAAAAATAAAACAACAGCTCCAGAATTTTGCTGCAACCGACCAAGGGAAGGACCAGATTCAGGCTTTGCGGCCCGAAACCGATCCGGAAAAAGTCGTTGCATTGCAAAATGAAACGGAAGACGGCAGAAAGGTGTTGCGCCTGAAAGGCGGGATTCCGATGCCGAGGCTGAAATCCATCCGCAGCCACCTGAAACGTCTGGAGATAGGCGGCACCTTGAACGGCAAAGAGATCGCCGAAATCGGACGGGTATTGTCGACGACAAGAGAAATCATCCAGTTCTTCCAATGGTTCGAAGACAACGAGATTCCCTTCTTTGTCCTGGACGAATTGGTTGCTAGGCTGGTCGTATTGCCTGAAATCACAAGAAGGATCCAAGCAACCGTCTATGAAGATGGGACGATCCAGAATGATGCCTCGCCTGCCTTGAAAGGAATCCGCACAGGAATCAAGCAGGGCGAACAGAATATCCGGACCAAATTGGATGACATCATCAGAGGCAACAAAGCGTCCTACCTCAGTGATGCCATCATCACCATCCGTAATGACCGGTTTGTGATTCCGGTCAAGATCGAATACCGCAATCACTTCGGCGGGATTGTCCACGACCAAAGCTCAACGGGGCAGACGCTTTACATCGAACCGCAAGCCATCCTGGATCTGAATAATCATCTGCGCCAGCTGGCTGCGCAGGAGAAAGCGGAAATCGAACGGATCTTGTATGAATTATCGATGGAAATCGAGCCTTTCACACAGGAATTGTACGGGAACAGCGAAGTGTTGGCGACTTTGGATTTCATCAACGCAAAAGCGCGTTATGCCGATTCCCTGAAAGCGACACGCCCGATCATCAGCAAAGAGAACCATATCGCCATCTGGAAAGCCAGACACCCGCTCATCGATCAAAATGATGTAGTCGCGAACGATCTGATCCTCGGCGAAGCATACCAAGCCATCGTCATTACCGGTCCGAATACGGGCGGAAAGACGATCATGCTGAAAACACTCGGAATCATCCAGATGATGGGCCAATCCGGGCTTCAGATACCGGCGGATGAGGACAGCCAAATCGGCATTTTTACGGAAATTTTTGCGGACATCGGAGATGAACAGTCGATCGAACAGAGCCTGAGTACGTTCTCCTCGCATATGACCAATATCGTCTCGATCCTTAATCAGATCGATGACAAAAGTCTGGTGCTGCTGGATGAGTTGGGTTCCGGAACCGACCCGCAAGAGGGAGCTTCCTTGGCCATCTCGATTTTGGACTACATCGGCGGCATCGGCAGTTATGTCATGGCCACCACCCATTACCCTGAGCTGAAAGCCTACGGTTACAATCGCTCCGGCACGATCAATGCCAGCATGGAATTCAACGGAGAGACTTTGGCTCCGACTTATCGTCTGCAGATAGGCGTTCCCGGACGAAGCAATGCCTTCGATATCTCGAAGCGACTCGGCCTGAATCCAAGCATCATCGATCAAGCGCGCAGTTTCATCGATGTGGACAGCCAAAACCTGAACGAGATGATCGCGGATCTGGAACAGAAGCGACGCGTCACCGAAAAAGAATCCTTGCAGCTCCAAGCGCAGTTGGAAGAATCCGACAAGTTGTTGGCGGATCTGAAGCGCGCCAACGAAAAACTGGAAACCAACAAGGAAAAAGTCATCGAAGACGCCAAGAAAGAGGCCAACAAGTTGGTCGATACGGCGAAAGAAGAAGCGGAATTCCTGCTGCAGGAAATCCGTGAAATGCAGCTGAACATGGGGACTTCCGGCAGCATCAAAGAACACGAGCTGATCGATCTGCGCAAGCAATTCAATGATCTGCGCCAAGAGGAATCTTTGGTCAAAAACAAAGTGCTGCGCAAAGAAAAAGAGAAAAAGATGTTCAAACCCGGCGATGAAGTCATGACGGAGACGTATGGCCAGCGAGGCACACTCGTTGAAAAGAAAGGCAACGCTGAATGGGTCGTGCAGATGGGGATCATGAAGATGAAGTTGCCGGAGTCGGACCTCAGGCTGATCAAAGAGGAACCGCAGCAACAAAGAAGACAAAGGCAGATTGCCACTGTCAAATCGGCTTCAACCAGTCACGTGGCGACGCAGCTTGATCTCAGAGGCCAACGCTATGAAGAAGCTTTGGCTGAAGTCGATCAATATTTGGACGCCGCTTTATTGGCTGGTTATCCGCAGGTCACTATCGTTCACGGAAAAGGGACAGGCGCCCTCCGCAAAGGGGTGGGCGACTTGCTGAAGCGTCATCCGCAAGTGCTGTCCTACGAGTATGCAGCGGTTAACGCCGGTGGAAACGGCGCGACGATCGTGACGTTCCGCGGCTGAGCAGATTGATTGGTACTGAGCAAAACCTCTGCTATAATGAACACATAACGATGAATTGTGAAGGGAGTAAATACAATGGTAAAAATATTAACAGATGCAAATTTTGAGGCAGAAACGAAGAATGGGGTCGCACTGGTGGACTTTTGGGCAACTTGGTGCGGACCTTGCCGCATGCAATCACCGATCATCGATGAATTGGATGCAGAAATCGGCGACAAAGTGACTTTCGCTAAAATGGATGTGGATGCTAACCCGCAAACGCCAAGCCAATTCGGCATCATGGGAATCCCGACATTGTTGATCAAAAAAGATGGCCAAGTCGTAGAAAAATTAGTCGGCTACCATGCAAAAGAAATGCTTGAAGAAACGCTTGAAAAATATATCTAAACAATAAGAAAGAGTTGCCGGTGTCCTGATGTTTCAGGACTTCCGGCAACTCTTTTTTTTTTTGGAACTTTGTGGTGGAGGTTGTCATTTTTGACGAATGGTAGTTGGCCGGAGGAGAGCCAACGAACCGGATGTGCAACTCCGGTCAGAGCTGCACCACCGGAGTTGCACGTTCCCATCGCAGTCCCTCCTCCGGTGAGGGTCCCTTCACCGGAGGACAGCGGGGTGGACGGGGCCTCAGCTCCGGCCAAGGCGGCTTCGCCGGAGAACAGTCAAATCGCGTCGCATTCCCCAAAAAACGCGCAAGCATCCCGGCAATTCGCTGCCGGGATGCTTGCGCGTTTGGATTCATTCGATGAATAGGGTGATGATGACTTCTTTTTTCTTGTCTTTCCCGACGAGGATTTCTGCTTTTGCTTCACAGGGGAGACCGGTCGTCATCTGGATCTGCTGCGCCAAAAATCCGGCTTCCAGTTGGAAAGAGGCCTGCTCGTTTTGGGTGCGGACAGTGATCAGATCGCTTTCCAGACGGTATTGTTGCGTATTTTTTTCTTTTTTGAGCAGTTCCAGCTGTCCGAAACCGCAATAAATCATCGCTTCATATAGGTCTTCCTGACTTTTTAATGGGAATTGCCGAGCCAAATCTTTTCCGGCCCAATACAATATTTCATCGGTATGTTCGCCAAGGATGTTACCCAGAAGGTAATCCCTTATCAATAAATAGGAGAAGTGTTCGTTATCGATAATACGGGCATTTTCGTTTTCAGGATTCAATTCATTTCCCCCCTTAAATCTACACTTCATTATACACGTATTTTAAATAGTGGATAGAGCCTATTTTCAGGCGATGCCTATCAATGGCGTTTTTTTTCAACATCAGGCATAATAGGGTTAAGAAATCCAATACTCAAATTGAAAGGAAGATGTTTATGTGGACTGCCAAGAAAGTTTTGGGATTGATGCTGCTGTTGATTCCGGTCTTCAAATATATTTCAGACTGGAAAAAAGAAGAGGAACAACGCCGCTTGCTGAACGGTTGAACAGACATCTCCATCCATACATAAAATGAAAACTCGTTATACCGCATTGCGCGATATAACGAGTTTCGTTTGTGATTATGACCTGATACCGTGCACTCTTTTGATGTTCAGCCCAAAAAGGATGCCGTTCCCGGGTGCGGTGATGTTTACCGCATCTTCGATTTGGTTGATGATTTTTTCGGAATGTTCTGCCTTGGTCAACACCAGCAGGATTTCCTTTTCCGGTTCCAAAGCCAGATTGAACAGCTTCTTGTTTTCGTGCATACCGGATCCGCGGCCGGCAATGACGGTGCCGCAGTAGGACTCTTCGCAGCGCGCGCTTTCGAAGACGCGGTCGATCATTCCTTTGTCGACGACGGTTACGATCGATTGATAACTCATCTGTGTGTCCACTCCTTTTCCTGGTTACTGAAATTGAGACAATTGTAGCACAGATATTTCTGAACAGCCAATAAACGGCAGTGACCCTAGAAAAAGAGACCCTATTTTCCGCAAAAGCGAAGCAATTTCGGATGAAATTTGCCTCATTTTCACCAAAACAGTGCATCTTAAGGTAAAATAGAGATACGAAAACAAATAAAGGAAGTTACTGCATGAGCAAAAAAGCAATCGGTTTTATTGACTCTGGTGTCGGCGGCTTGACCGTCGTGAAACAAGCAATGAAACAACTTCCCAATGAATCCATTTATTATCTGGGGGATTCCGCCAGATGCCCCTATGGACCAAGGCCCAAAGAAGAAGTGATTCAATACACATGGGAAATGACACAGTTTCTGCTGAAGAAAGATATCAAAATGTTGGTGATCGCCTGCAACACAGCGACTGCAGCCGCCTTGGACATCATCCGCGAGCGTGTGGACATCCCGGTGGTCGGCGTCATCAATCCCGGCAGCCGTGCGGCCATCAAACATTCGAAAAATGAACGCATTGCCGTAATCGGCACAAAAGGCACCATCAACAGCGACGTTTATAAACAAACCATCAAGGACAAAGACAAGGGCATTTCGGTCATCAGCATGAGCTGTCCCAAATTTGTGCCGCTTGTGGAGAGCAACCAATACAACGGATCAATCGCCAAAAAAGTGGTTGCGGAAACGCTGAAACCCTTACTGAAGGAATCGATCGATACCCTCATTCTGGGGTGCACGCATTATCCGCTTTTGACACCGCTCATCCAAAATGTGATGGGTCCTTGTGTGACACTTATCGATTCCGGTGCTGAAACGGTATCCGAGGTGAGTACCTTATTGGACTATTTCCGCTTGGCGGAAAGTTCGCACAACAAGGAAGCATCCGAATACCGTTTTTATACGACGGGTTCGCCCAAACTATTTTCGGATATTGCAGAAAACTGGCTCGGACAGAGAAATTTTACAGTTGAAAAAGTTGATTTGGTAAATTTGATTGAAAATGATTGAGAAATGAGGGATACGATGAACACAACTGAAAAAAAGAAAATCGTGATAGCGACTAAAAATCCGGGAAAAGCCAAGGATTTCGCCGTCCTTTTTGAACCAAAAGGCTATGAAGTCGTGACTTTGTTGGACTACCCGGAAATAGAGGATGTTGAGGAAACCGGCTACACATTTGAAGCCAATGCGCGGAAGAAAGCTGAGACGATTGCTGATTTATTGGGCATGACGGTCTTGGCGGACGATTCCGGCATTTGCATTGATGCATTGGATGGCCAGCCAGGTGTGTTTTCAGCCCGTTTCGCCGGTGGAATGAAAAGCGACGCCGCCAATAATGCCAAGGTGCTTGCGATGCTTGGGTCCCAGAAAAACCCGTCCCGAAAGGCACACTTCCATTGCACGTTGGTGCTGGCCCATCCGGATCGGGAGAGTCTGGTTGTCGAAGGGGATGTCGAGGGCGAAATCGCCGAGTTTCCGAGCGGAGACAATGGTTTCGGATATGATCCGTTGTTTTATTTGCCGCATTTAGGCAAGACGATGGCGGAATTGAGCGATGTCGAAAAAAATCAGATCAGCCACCGCGCGAATGCCCTGAAAAATCTTGAGAAAAGTTGGGCAGCTTGGCTGGAAAAGGAAGCGGATTAGATGATAAAAATACTTGCAGTCAGCGACAGTCACGGCCAAAAAGATATTCTGAACGAATTGGCTTTGCGATATGCGAATCGGGTCGATCATTTTGTCCACTGCGGCGATTCGGAATTGAGCAGTTCCGATCTGATTTGGGGGATCATGTCCACCGTGATGGGGAATTGCGATTATGATTATCAGATGAATGACGAATACCGATTCGAGGCCGGCGACAAAAATGTGCTGGTTGTCCACGGGCACCGTCATTCTGTGAGGGGCTCCGTAGCCGGATTGAAGCTAGCAGCCCAGCAAGCGAATGCTTCGCTGGTATTTTATGGGCATACCCATATCGCCAAAGCGGAGCAGGAGGATGGTATTCTGTTCATCAATCCGGGCAGCATCAGTCAACCGCGAGGCACACTGACGGAAAAGACCTACTGCATTGTCACGCTGGACGGCAAATCAGCCACAGTGACGTATTTCAATGACCGCCATCAGGAAATGGTCGAGCTGAACAATCAATTTCAAATTCTTTGATCACATGCAATGAAGGTGCTTCCGACGGCTTAGACTCCGGATGGACACCCTTTAGGAGGAAATACAAATGATTAGTAACGAAGTAGCCGGGTTATTGCTGGATAATGACGCGTGCGGGGATCTGATGATCCACGGTGAAAATGTCGCCAATGTACATTGTTCGAATAACCTGAACCATGCGTTTCTGGTCCTGTCCCAAGTGAAGTATTCCGTCATTCCCGTATTGGATTCAAAGTCCCGTATCAAAGGACTGATTTCCATACCGATGATCATCAAGGCCATCACGGAAATCGATGCGATCCGCTATGACAAAATGGAAACACTCAAAGTGGAAGATGTGATGGACAGTAATGTACAGACCATCCGCCCATGGACGGACCTTGAAGATATCCTGAACTATCTTATCGATCACAATTTCCTATGCGTTACCGAAGATGATGGCAAGTTTATCGGCATCATCACGCGCAAAGAGATTCTGACGAGAGTGAATCACTTGGTGCACGGCATCCACCGCATCTATAAATTAGAGAAAATAGAGGAGAAGGAGGAAGTCGCATCCAAAAGATAGCATGCGGATTTCTGCTTCAAGCCTAACCTTATAAATCAAAAAAGTGCTTCACTTCCAAACACATTGGAGGTGAAGCACTTTTTTCGTAAGGAGTTTATGTTTTCGGTACAGTGTACGGCATAGCCGGAATCTGGATACCAGCTTCCAGCAGTGCGGAACGGTAGTTTCCCAAGAACAAGTTTTGGATGCTGTACTGCTGGCCGTTCAATGTATAAAAGATCACCCGATAGGCAAGCTGGCCATTCCCCTTGTCGGTGATGCCAATGACATTCGGGCCTTTGACGATTTCCGGATGCTCCGGCACGAGCCGGTCATTGACGGTTTGGATGACCTGATTGACCGTTTCAAAATTGGTATCCGGATACAAGAGAATATCGATCATTGCCCGCATATCATTTCGGGACAGATTGCTGATGGTCGTGATGGTATGATTCGGCAAAAAATGCAAGGTTCCATCAAAACTCTTGATCTGTGTCGTCCGCAGCCCAACGTTCACGACAGTGCCATCGATGCCGCCGATGACAACATGATCGCCTACATCAAATTGGGATTCCAGGATGATGAAGAAGCCATTGACGATATCATTGATGAATTGTTGCGCGCCAAGACCAATCGCCAGACCCGCAAGACCCGCACCAGCCACTAACGTAGCGATCGGAACACCCATGATGGAGAGGACTCCGTAGGTCAAAAAGAAGAACAATAGATAACGCAAACCATTCTCGGCTATTTTATAGATGGTGGTAGCGCGATTCTGCGTGATGTGCTTGGTCAATATTTGTTTTTCGAAAGTCCGATGCAACACGTAGTTGGATAAACGTTTTAAAACAAAAAAGATGAGCAGCAAAAAAAGCAAGGTTATGCCTTTTGAAATAAACAAGCCCAAAATCTCTTCCCAAGCGATGCTGTTCCACCATTTGACGAAAATATTTGAGTTCGTCACCACTTCCTCTATCAAATCTTGCGCAAGAGCACTGTCTTGTGTACTTGCATCATTCATAAAAAACCCCTCATTTCTGAAACAATTGTTACCATTGTATCAAATAACCTGGCTTATTAAAATGAAGATACGATTACGTTTTTTTGAAGAAAGCATGTCCGGAGCAGCAGAATCCATTTCCAGGTGAATTGGCGTTGTTTTAAAGGGGTTTCAATAGCATATCGGAAATGTCTATGGTATCATTTTATTATAAATGAAATAAATCTTATAAAAATTCGTACAATGCTTTGACAGATGTGAGTATGAATTAAGAAGGAGTGAGTACAAATAATGGGGTATGGTGAAATTGCAGCTTTGATTGCTGCGCTAGCTTTTGCGGTATTGGTGGTTTTCATCATCTTGGCTTTGAGGAAAGTCACTGACATCTTAGGCGAAGTTGAAAAAGTGACCCAGGAAGCGAATAAAAGCCTGGCTGTCATCACTAAAGATGTCGATCACTTGTCGATTGAAGTCGAAGGCTTATTGAATAAAGCCAACACGCTGGTGGACGACCTGAACGGGAAAATCAGCAAAACAGATCCTTTATTCACCGCAATCGGCGATTTGGGTGTGACTGTCTCCGATGTGAACCAATCAACCAGAAATTTGGCAGTATCACTTAAAGGCGGAGGGAAAGGCGTCAAAAGCGCATCCGGTTCCTCCACTGTCGGAAAGCTAGGACGGACAGCAATGGCAATTGCCCGTCAACGGCAAGCGAAGAAAGAATCGAAGGATACAAAGTTCAAAACTTACTGAAGCGTCAACCAAACCATAAACGAAAAGGAGATTGAATATTATGACAAAAAATAAAGGCGGATTTGTATTAGGGGCAATCATCGGTGGGGCAGCTGCAGCTATAACAGCTTTATTGTTTGCGCCAAAACCAGGTAAAGACTTGCGCGATGACATCACGGAGGAAGTCAATAATCTGCTCGATACAGCGCGCGATTACGCAGACATCGCTGTAGAAAAGGGCAATGAGTTCATGGATGTCGCCAAAGAAACTACCGAGGACATCAAAATCAACTTGAAGGACACGACTTCATCCATCAAGACACAATTTTCCGAAACATCCAAACATGTAGGTGATGATTTAAAGAAAGTAAAGGAAGAAATCAAAGAGAAAGCCACTGATGTGAAAGAATTTGCCTCTGTCATCGCTGAGGAGGGCAAAGAAGAAGTTGCAGCCGTAACGGAAGAGAAAAAAGCGGCAGTGGAAGAAAAAGTTGAAGAAATCAAAGACAGCGTGGAAGACATCTAAACGCAACAAAAAAAACAGGCAATCTGCCTGTTTTTTTGTTGAAGGAAAGTATTATAGGCTAGTCTGTTTCACAAGCACAACCGACTAATCAATCAATTTTGAATAGGTGTCTATGCCAGTGGGTGTGTGCGTGAAGGATTCAAAGCTTTCAGCGGTCACAAACCCGCAATCCTCGACCCTGACCCCGATGTCCCCTTCGATGTAGATGCCGGGCTCGATGGAAAAACACATGCCTTCAGTAAGGACCAGTTCATTGCCTTCCATGATGGATGGGTATTCGTGCACGCTTTGACCCAAGCCGTGACCCAGACGATGGTTGAAGTAGCGGCCAAAGCCTGCATCCGCAATGATCTTCCGCGCTGCGGCATCCAATTCGCCGGCTGTGATGCCGGGGCGAACCGCAGCCATCGCTTCATCATGTGCTGCCAACACCAAATCGTAGATCTTTTTTTGGTGCGCAGATGGCTCGTCACCAAAGAAAAGGGTGCGTGTCACATCACTGGCATAGCCTTCGTGCATGGTTCCCAAATCGAACAGCACAAACTGGTTTTGCTTGAGCTTTGTGTCGCCGGGGACGCCATGGGGACTGGCTGCATTTTCGCCGAACAGCACCATGGTGGTGAAGCTCATTTCGGCTACGCCTCTTTTTTTCAGCTGGTATTCAATTTCGGCAACGACTTCCAACTCGGTGATGCCCTCGCGCAGCGCTTTGGCGCCTATTCTGAGAGCTTCGTCCGCCCAATGGCCTGCTTCCTTCATGAAGGTCAGTTCTTGCTCGTTCTTGATCAGGCGCATTTCCTGAAGCATTTCGCTGATGTTGTGCCCGAAAGTTGCCGTCGGGAAATGAGTCCGCAAAGCTTCCATGCGTTCGACAGTCAAGAAATCTTTTTCGATGGACCAGTCCGACTGGTGTGAATGACGCTCTTTTATGCTGGTTGCCAGCATTGTCCAAGGATCTTGCGTATCCATGTAGCTGACCACATCAAATTCCGCAGCGGTATTCCGCGCATCATTTTCTTCCAGCGCAGGGACGAACAGCAGGGGAGGTGCATCCTTGAAAAGGACAGCCGCCAAGATCCTTTCATGCGGATCGCTCCTGTATGAGGAAACGTAAAAGACATTTTTAGGGTCGTTGAGAAATACGATATCGACATCTTGTGTTTTCATCAAATTGATAATTGAGTTTAAAGGCATTTTTAATGTGACACCTTCCTTTCTTTAGTATTATAGCATATAATGAGGGTTCGATTTCTGAATAATGCAATGTGAAATTTTCATGAAAACTTTTATAAAACGCTTGCATATCTCGTGAAACCATGGTAAATTCTTTATAAGCTTGTAAAATAATCAATATTTACAACATTATGTTGAATAATGGAAAATAAAAAATTGAAAACAATTGAGATAAGGAGCAACATAAATGGAAAAACAAACGATTACAATTTACGATGTGGCTCGCGAAGCAAACGTCTCCATGGCAACTGTTTCCCGCGTAGTGAACGGTAATCCCAACGTGAAACCATCCACAAGGAAAAAGGTATTGGAAGTCATTGAACGTTTGGATTACAGACCGAATGCGGTCGCCCGTGGTTTGGCAAGCAAGAAAACAACGACTGTCGGGGTTATTGTACCTGATGTCACTAACTTGTTCTTCGCATCTTTGGCACGCGGAATCGATGATATCGCTACAATGTACAAATATAATATCATTTTAGCGAACTCCGATCAGAATGACCAGAAAGAAATCCAAGTATTGAACACCTTACTTGCTAAACAAGTGGATGGCATCATCTACATGGGCAATAAGATCACAGATGAGTTGCGCGCAGAATTTTCCCGTTCCAAAACGCCGGTCGTGCTGGCGGGAACAATTGATCCTGAGCAACAAGTTGGAAGCGTCAATATCGATTACATCGGCGCAACCGAAGAAGTAGTTGCGAACATGATCGCGAACGGCAAGAAGAATATTGCTTTCGTATCAGCATCTCTTTCCAATCCGATCAATGGACAGCATCGCCTGAAGGGCTACAAGAACGCTTTGGTCAATGCAAATATTGCCTTTAATGAGGCTCTTGTCTTCGAATGCGAGCCTACTCTTCAAAATGGTGAACTATTGGCTGAACAATTACTTGAAGCTGGAGTTGATGCAGCGTATGTAGCTGGTGATGAACTTGCCATCGGCCTGCTGAATGGTATCATCAATGCAGATGTCAGCGTTCCTGAGGCGTTTGAAGTCACTGCCAGCAACAATTCCCGCATAACAGAAATGGCGCGTCCAAAATTGACGTCCATCATGTTGCCGCTGTATGATATCGGCGCTGTTGCGATGCGTTTATTGACTAAAATCATGAACAAAGAAGAGATTGATGAAAAATCCATCATCCTTCCTTACAAAATCGTCAACAGAGGAACAACATTACCTAAAAAGTAATCGGTCCATCCGAAAGACAATCAAGCCCAAAAAGCCCTGCATCCGAAACAGATGCAGGGCTTTTTTCTATTCAGAACAAGAACAAGGCATCTTGCTTTTCTGATTCGGCGGCAAGCAGCTAACGACAAGTAAAAGGCTGCCTCTAGCGGCAGCCTTTCGCTTATTCTTCTGTTGTTGGGGCTTCGTCAGCAGGTGGAGTTTCCTCTTCTGCTTCCGCGTCATCGGGTGCTTCTTCATCTTCGGTTGCGGGCGCGTCCTCTGCATCAGCAGCATCGTCTGCAACGTTGTTTCGGTTTGCCGCTGCAGCAGCCGCCGCTGCCGCATTGCGTCTCGCTGCTGCTTCAGCCAGGTAAGCATCCCAAAATTCTTCCAGATCTTTATCGGTAGCACCTGGTGAGAATTGATAGGAGATTTCTTTCGGTAAATCATCTGCTTTGAACAGATCGCTCCTTGTGGCACCGTTAAGGGTGACGGACAATCCATTCGCGAAGGACACGGTTCCGGCTAAAGTTCCGGTTTCGGCCAACACCGATTTTTCGACAATCCCTTCCGGTTGTTGGTGCGTCTGATCGGTGCCAAGGATGTCCGGATTGATGCTGTAGATCTTGTTGGCGATCTGGGACCAGTAATTCAGATTTCGCCCGGTCGGAAGGCCTTGGTTGTTAGGATCATAGAAGACATGCTCTCCCTTGTAATTGTCATAACCCATCCAAGAGCTGAGCGTGACGGTAGGGGTGCTGGCGATGAACCAGATATCCCGGTTGGCTTCCGATGTACCTGTCTTTCCGGCCCAATCAGCGCTGAAATTGAGATAGTTGTTGATTGATCTGCCTGTGCCATCGGTGATGACGTCGCGCAGAATGTCCAAAGTCAGATAAGCGGTGTCTTGCGAGAATACTTCAGTCGTTTCGGATTCGTGCTGATAAACGACTTCCCCGTGCTTGTCCGTGATCGTTTCGATCAGATAGGGCGAAACGTGATCGCCTCCGGTTGCGAAAGTCGTGAAGGCACTGGTCTGTTCCAAAACGGTAGGGCCGTCATTCGTTGCTCCGATCGCCAAGGATGGATTGCCATATTCCGATTCGTCGATCGAAGTGATGCCCATTTTTTCAAGGTATTGCCCCGGATTCATGCCTGCATCGTTCATGGCGACATAGAGCTTGATCGTAGGGTTGTTTTTTGATTGGTAGAGCGCTTGGCGAGCAGTCATGTAAGTATTGGAAATGGTGTCGCCGAAGTTTGTAGGCTCCCATAGTGTGCCATCGGGCTGTTTGATGCTTATTTTCGTATCAGGCACCATGGAAGCAGGGTAAATCAGGTTCTGTTCGATCGCCGGCGCATAGACCAGCAACGGCTTGATCGTTGAGCCAGGTGAGCGGTTGGTGCTGAAAACGTGGTCCACTTGATTGACCGAGAAATCACGGCCCCCGATGAATCCGATGATTTTCCCGGTCTGGTTCTCGATCAATACACTACCTGTTTGGGCAAGCTCCGTCACTTCCTGCGTGACCCCATCTGCATCAACATAGGTATCCACGAATGTTTCTCCCAAAGTTTGCCCATATTCTGATGCGACTTCCTGCATGCCGTTGTAGATGTCTTTGTCGACCGTGCTGTACACATTGTAACCGGATAAGCGCAACGTGTTGTCCGCATTAGCATAATATTCGTTGTACAGTTCGGTGTCCGCTTCCAGATCCTCCAAGGTGAGGTCGTTAACGGCTGCAGCCTGTTCCATCAGCACGAGGATCGCCTCACGTTCGACGGCTTGATAAAGGTAACTGTTCCTGTCCTCTTGCGTGGCGTGGGCGGCGATGAAATCCTGGGTGATGTCATATGCGATTGCAACATCATACTCTTCCTTCGTGATGTATCCTTCGCTGAGCATACGGAAAAGAACGGTATTTTTCCGGTTCAGGGCCGCAGTCAAATCTTCTTTCCTTTCTCCATATTGCGTGAAAGGGGTGTAGGTATACGGATTCTGCGGGATTCCCACCAGAAAGGCTGCTTGGGCCAACGAAACATCGGCTGCATGGATGCCAAAAATACCATTTGCCGCTTCCTCTATGCCAGCGATATTGGAACCGCTGCTGTTTCGTCCGAAAGGAGAGACGTTCAGGTAGGCTGTCAGTATTTCATCCTTCGTAAAGAAATTTTCAAGCCGCAGCGCCAACAAAATTTCATTGGCTTTGCGGGAAAAGGTCACTTCATTCGACAGTATCTGTTGTTTGACGAGCTGCTGCGTCAAGGTGGAGCCGCCGCTTTGACTGCCGAAACCGGTCAATTCAGTCACTAAGGCCCTCAGAATGGCCTTGGGCACGATCCCTTCGTGGTCGTAAAAGTTTTCGTCTTCCGTTGCGATGAGCGCCTCTTTGATGATCGGAGAGATGCTTTCCGACCCGACGGTAGTCCTGACCAAGTCGGTGCGGATTTCTGAAATGGCTTCGGTATTTGCGTAGTACATAGTGGAGACGAGTTCGACATTGCCGATGTCCTCAGCCATGCTTTCGTATGTAGGGGCTGTCTCTTTTGAAATCAAATTAGCGAAGTAACCCAATCCTGCGCCACCCCCAAAGATGCCCAACAGGATCATCAACAATACGATTCCGGTAAAAATATTCCGGATCACACCAAAAAAAACATTGAAACCGAAAGCTCCTTTTGAGAGAAGAGGCTTCATGTTTGTTTCTGTGTCCAGTTTCCGTTTCATTCTTCGCAAAGTCACTTTGCCTTGATCCATACGCTTGTGGGTCCTTTGCTCCCAAAGTAAGGCTTTTTCCTTAGTTCTTGCAGCATTTTCTTTCGTGAAAATCCGCTGGAGGCTGCCATTTATCGATTGCCCAAGACGTTTTAAAAATTCCCCGGTCTTTTTCAGCCATTTTTTCGCTTTATTTCCATCTGGATTGTTCATAAATTCCCTCTTTCCTTTTCAGGTGGTCACTTATCAGTATAACAAAAAAGCTTTGCCCTGACTATTACATAGCATGAACAATCACTAAGTCGGAGGAACCCAAAAAAATCAGCAAGGAATGTTATCCTTGCTGACCCCGTTGCTGTTATGCTGTTGTGGCAGCAGAGCTCTCAAACGGCTCACCGATGGCGGCCAAACGCTCCGCTACGTCAGACTGCGTCAATTGATTGCGCTGCACATAATAATTCGGCTGGTGGACGCGGCATTCATGCGAGCAGCTGCGCATGTACTTGTGTTCATTCTCTTCGGAACAAAGCATTCTGCGGTTGCAGCTCGGATTGGCGCAATTCGCGTAGCGTTCGCATGGCGTACCGTCGAACCAATCTTTTCCGACCACGACATGTTCGATGCGATTGATGTCGACACCGATACGCTCATCGAATACATACATTTTCCCATCCCATAGGTCGCCTTTGACCGTTTCGTCCTTCCCGTAGGTTGCAATCCCGCCATGCAGCTGACCGACATCCTTAAAACCTTCCTTGACGAGCCAACCTGAGAATTTTTCGCAGCGGATGCCGCCGGTGCAATAAGTCACGACGCGTTTTTCCATGAATTTTTCCTTGTTGTCGCGGATCCATTGCGGCAATTCGCGGAAGTTTGCGATATCCGGACGGACAGCGCCGCGGAAGTGGCCGAGGTCGAACTCATAGTCGTTGCGGGCATCGATGACCACTGTGTTTTCGTCAAGGATAGCTTCGCGGAACGCTTCCGGGGACAAGTATGCACCAGTCAATTCATTTGGGTCAAGATCGTCTCCTCCCAGGTGCAACGATACGATTTCCTGACGAGGACGGACAAACATCTTTTTGAAGGCATGGCCGTCCGTCTCATCGATTTTGTAAGTGATGTCGTTGAAGCGCGGATCTGCGTTCATATGCTCAATGTATGCTTGCGTTTGTCCAACGGTCCCGGAAACTGTTCCGTTGATGCCTTCTGGTGCGACCAAAATTCTTCCTTTTAAGCCGATTTCTTTGCAGAATCCTAGATGTTCTTGCGCGAATGTTTCTGCATCCTCTATCGGTGTATATTTATAATAGAGTAGGACACGATATTCTTTTGTCATACTGCTCCCCCTAATTCAATCTGTTTTACTTCGAACGTTATGAAATTATACACATTTTGTAAGCGAAAAGCCAAGAATATGCTCAAAGACGAAAAAAAGGCGTCACGCTTTATATGGGAGGGTGCTGCGTGCTAAACTTGCACTGAACACAAAAAGAAAGCGAGGGAATAAGATGGGCATTTGTACATTGATCGTAAATCCGTCGTCTGGGGGCGAAAAAGCTACTGGCTATTTGGATTTGATGCGGACGCAATTAAGCGAAATGTTTGAAGAGGTCACCGTCAAAGACACCGAAAAACAGGGGGATGCCGAACAGTTTGCCCATGAAGCGGCAACCCACGGGCATGACGCAGTTTTCTGCATGGGCGGCGATGGAACAGTCAATGAAACCATCAACGGGTTGGCGGCAGCCGGGAAAACCGTATCCTTCGGGTTTGTTCCATTGGGCACCGTCAATGACCTTGCAAGAGCGATCGGCATCCCTTTGGAACCGGAACAGGCCATCGCAATGTTGGACAAGGCAACCTTGGTCGATTTGGACATCGGCAAGGTCAATGATCGTTATTTTGTGTCGAATGTCGCTGCAGGTGCGATCCCCGAGGCTGTCGAAGGGGTCAGCGCGGAAGAAAAAACAAAATATGGTCCACTGGCTTATTTCATAGAAGGAGGAAAAGCATTAGCGAAACAGACCATGCATCGGTTCCGCATTACAGTGGATGGAGAGACCTTTACACAGGAATCGCCACTCATTCTGATCGCGTTGACGAATTCGATCGCCAGCTTCGAAAGTTTCATGCCCCAAGCAAAAGTCGATGACGGCAAAATGCGGATGGTCGTTTTCAAGGAGTTTAACTTGTTGGATTCGGTTAAATTATTGCCGAAGCTCATCAGAGGCGAAATCAAAAATTCGGATGCGGTCATCTACAAATCATTCAAACAAGCCACTATTGCTCTTGAAGATGGCGATAGTTTGATCACCAATGTCGACGGTGACAAAGGCCCGGCATTTCCGCTGGAGATCGAGATACTGCCTGCCTTCATCAAAGTTTATGGGCCGGCAGCCACTTGAATAAAAATAAATCCCCACGACCGATAATTCAGGTCGTGGGGATTTGTTCTGTCCTCAGATGTATTTTTCGGTCAAACGCAGGAATTCTTCCACGTCTCCCGCCATGATTTCCAAGCCTTGGTTCCAGAAATCCGGTTGCGTGATATCGGCTCCAAGATGCTTCATCACAAGGTCTTCAGTTGTCATCGATCCGGTATCCCGCAGCAGCGAAATATAGGTTTCTTCAAAATCACCATTCTGCTGCAGCGATTGCGCATAAATCCCCAGGCTGAACAGGAAGCCAAACGTGTAAGGGAAGTTGTAGAATGGGACGTCATCGATGAAAAAGTGCAGTTTGCTCGCCCAAAATAGTGGGTGATATTCACTCAAAGTCTCTTGGTAAGCCTCCTTCTGGGCAGCCTCCATCAGACCGGACAAACGTTCTGCCGTGACAAAACCGTTCATCCTTTCGGTGTAGAATGACTTTTCGAAAAGATAACGGGCATGGATATTCAGGAACATGGCCGTCGCATTTTCAAGCTTCGTATTGAGCAGGGAAATTTTTTCTTCATCGCTGCTGACTTCCCTGACAGTAGCAGCGCTGATGATGGTTTCCGCAAAAGTCGATGCCGTTTCGGCGACGTTCATGGCGTAGCGCGTGTTCAGATCCGGCAGGTCGCGCATCACGTGGGAATGGAAGGCATGGCCCAATTCATGGGCGAGTGTGCTCATGTCGCTTGCCGAACCCGTAAAGGTCATGAAAATCCGTGATTCTTTCGATTCCGGATAATCTTCGCAATAGCCGCCAGGTCTTTTTCCTGAGCGGTTTTCGGCTTCAATCCAGCGATTCTTGACGGCATCCAAGGAAAAGTCAGCCAGTTTCGGACCGAAGGATGCGAAGTGTTCGATGATGTAATCGACCGCTTCGTCGAAGCTGAAGGTTTTTGATTGGAAACTGCCGAGCGAAACAGGGGCATCGACATCATACCAAGCCAATTTATCCTTGCCCATCAGAGCGGCTTTGCGGTCCAAGAACGAAAGGAACGGCTGTTTGTTCGCACTGATGGCCTGCCACATCGTATCCAAGGTCTCGCGCTTGATGCGGTTGTAGCGCAACGGCTCAACCAAGAAATCCTCATCCTGGTGCGCCTCGAAATCCGCCAAACGGAAACCTTGCAGGTGATTCAGTGTATCGGCGAATGCTGGAGCAAGTCCACCCCAAGCTTTTTCCCATTCGACGAATATTTTTTTGCGCACGCTCGGGTCGGGATCGGCATACATCCGATTCATGGCTTGGCCGGCGGATAGTTCGCTCAAAGTTCCATCAGCCTCCTCAAAGGGAATCTTGATGAAGGATACGAGCGTGTCATAGTGTGCGCTCCAACCGTTGAAACCATCGACACGCAATGTCGCCAATAAGGCTTCTTCCTTGTCGGACAGGAGGCGGCTGCCTTGTTGGCGCCATTCCGACAGGGCGAATGTAAGCGGGGAAAAGGCAGGCTTTTCGACCAACAGATCCCAATCGCTTTCTTTGACGGCGGTTACTTTTTTCTTCAGAGTCGTTTGAATAATCGTTAATTTGCTGTACAATTGAATTATTCGCGCATGGATCGCGCTTGCATCCAAATCCGCGACATCGGCTGATTGGACACCCGTTATGAAACTGTTGCATTGCATCAAGGCTTTTGCGTACAATTCCTCGTAATGAAGCAAATCCTGAAAATCAGGATATTCCGGTTTGTCTTGATCGGGGTCCCAAGCGTTTGCTGCGGATTCGAAGTCCTTCAATCCGTCTTGGATCGACTGTATCTTTTCCAGTAGTGCGGGCGAAGAACTTCCGCCTTCAAAAAATGAGTCCAAATCCCAGGTAAGGCTATATTTCATGTTGTTCATCCTCTCAGACTGAATTGACTAACGTAATGCCATAATTTCATTATAACAATTTTCAACAAAATATAAAAAAGAATTCACATCAAGAAAGGAAAAAAGCTGCATGCAAAGAGAACAAAAGAGCAATTCATACATAGTGGGCGCCATTCTGATCATGGGTTACCTCTATTACCGCGCCACTTTCCAACAAGATCTTTATGCGTTGCCGAACATCATCGCGAACCTGCTGCAGGCACAACCGCTATCCGGGTTATTCGCAACCTTCACCTTCCGCTACGGGGAGCAGGTAATCAGCATGGAGTCATTGGGCTATTTCGGATTTTTGGGATTCTTCGGCAGCAAAATCTGGTTGTTCCTGTCCTACTCCATACTGGCTTACCTTTGGTATGGCGGACTTTCCGGGAAAATGCGGGAGGCATTTACGCCTATGATTGTAGCGCTGTTGCTTTCCGTGAGCTACGCGGCTGCGGATGAATTTCACCAGTCGTTTGTGTCTCCTGCATTTGCGATGAAGGAAGACGTCATTTTGGCAAGCGTAGGGGTAATTTTGGCGATAATCGCCGGTTGGTTCTTCCTGACTTCCAGAAAAGGCAGAAAGTGAATTGCCATAAGCGGTTACTTTTGATAAAATGATTGAGTAAATTAATAGATGAGAAGAGGGATCTGAATGTCAGGACATTCAAAATGGAGTAAAATCAAAGGCGCAAAAGGCGCTGCAGATCAAAAACGAGGTAAAATTTTCCAGAGATTATCGAAAGAAATTTATATGGCTGCAAAAAACAGCGGTCCGGATCCCTCATCTAACCCGAGCCTGCGCATGATCATCGATAAAGCGAAAGCGGCGAACATGCCGAACGACAACATCACCCGCGCCATCAAAAAAGCAACATCTGCTGGAGAAGGCGAAAACTATGAAGAAATCACTTATGAAGGCTACGGCCCGAACGGTGTGGCCGTTTTGGTCCATGCTTTGACCGACAACCGCAACCGTACCGCCACAAACATCCGGGTCGCTTTCAACAAAAACGGAGGATCTTTGGGAGAATCCGGTTCGGTGAGCTACATGTTCGACCGCAAAGGTTATATCGCGATCGAGCGCGAAGACTTGGAAGTGGATGAAGACACGATGTTGATGAGCGTGTTGGAAGCCGGTGGGGAAGAGTTGCAGACGAGCGATGAAGTATTCGAAATCTACACAGATCCTACCGATTTTGATGCGGTTTGCGAAGCGTTGAAGGCAGAAGGCTACGTGTTGGCCGAAGCGGAAGTCACGATGGTTCCGCAAACTTTGTCGGCTATCGCAGCGGATAAAGAAACGCAATTCAGAACGATGCTGGAAAAACTGGAAGAAGACGATGACGTCTCCGAAGTATTCCACAACGCTGATCTGGACGAGGAAGAATAATTTTTTACAGAAAATCAAAAAAGGTTGCCTACCACTGTCTGTTGACAATGGAAGGCAACCTTTTTTCGGATTCGTCTTGGCCACACCTAAGTGTCAATGCCGCCTTCCTGCAATCGCTTTCTTCTTTGGCTTGTAGTATAATTTAGTTAGCCAAAGTCGAACTTTCCTTGGACTTTTCGAACAAGGCTCTTAAAGCGAAGCTATCATTATCCGATCGGGATAAACAATGAATGGGGGACAGCCGTATGGCAAAAGTAATATTTGTGATTGCACCTGAAGACTTCCGTGATGAAGAATTATTCATGACCCAGGAAGAGGTTGCGAAATGCGGACATGAGATGTGGATCGCCAGCCACAAGACCGGGACCTGCATGGGTGTGCATGGCGGGATCGCGCAGTCGGATCTCTTGGTTGAGGATGTCGATACGACCAGTTTTGATGGAGTGGTGTTCGTTGGGGGAACGGGAAGCCGCGTGTTCTTCGACGATCCGCATGCGTGGATGTTGGCACAGGCGATGAATGGGCAAGGAAAAATGGTTGCTGCAATCTGCATCGCGCCGGTCATCTTAGCGAACGCGGGTTTGCTTAAGAAGAAAAATGCGACTGTTTTCGAATCCGAGATTGCAGCTATCGAAGCCAAAGGGGCAGTTTATTCTGAATCCGGTGTGACCGTCGACGGCAATATCATCACTGCGAACGGTGCGGATCAAGCAAAACAGTTCGGGCTGGAAATCTGCAAGTTTTTGGCTGGCTAAAGTGGAAACACGGCTGTTGGTGAGGAATTGGAGGCGGCAGGGAATATGGAAGAACTGAAAGCCAGAATAGAGCTATTGAAGGAACGGGATCCGGTCAAGATGCAGGACCTGGAAAGGAAATTCGGATTGCTGAAGTTCGAGCTCCAGGAAGCGAAGAAAGCGGTGGAGCAGCAGGAAATCACCTTGGCGGATGTGAAAGGCGAATGGATCAAAGACAATTCGGAGGAGAACCTCGCCGTCATGCGCGAGGAAGAACAGAACCTGAAGATTGCCAGATTGAACTACAACGCCGCAGTGGAGAAAATGGACATCATGAAGACCGTCGTTTTTCTACTTTCCTGACAGGCTGAAAACAGTAAGATAAAGAAGCATACATAACGAAAAAGATCGGCAGGGACATTTTGAATGCTCCCTTACCGGTCTTTTTCGTTATGCAGTTTTTTTGCGATCATTTCGACTGCTCGTCGATGAAGTCGTTGATTTTTTGTTGATAGTGCTCATCCGAAATCAAATAAGAGAATCCTTCGCCGATGACGCTTTGGGCTTCGCTGATTGTGAAGAAAGCCTTCGGATCGATGGCTGTCACAATCCGGTTGAGCGGCATCAATTGCTGTCTGTTGACGACAATCAAAATCACCTTCTTCTGGCTTTTGGAGTAATAGCCTTCGCCTTCCAAAAAAGTCATTCCGCGGCCGATTTTTTTATCGATTGCCTCAGCGATTTCCTGATGCCGCTCCGAGATGATAAGGACTTGTTTCTTCGGATTGAACCCTTCCAGGATGAAATCAAGCACTTTCGTTTGCACATAGAGATGCACGACAGTCAAAACGACATTCTCCAGCCCGATGACGAAGATGGAAGGTCCGACGACGAATAGGTCCAATACGACCAGTGCGATACTGGTGCTCCAGCCGAGATATTTATTGAAAATCAAGGCGATGATATCGGTCCCGGCCGTGGAACCTCCCGCCTGCATCACGAGGCCCAAGCCTGTACCGACCAAAAATCCGGAGCAAAGCGGCGCCAGAATGATTGTTTCCATCGGATAGCGCCAAGCAGCCGTCAGATAGAGAAACACCGACATCAACAGTGTGGCCAAAAGCGTCAGCCTCATGGTCGATTTTTCCAAAAAGCGGAACCCGATGACCAGTATGATGGCGTTCAATACGAAACTCGTTATGGCTACCGGGACATCCATGGTATAGAAGGCCAACAAACTAATGCCGGTGACGCCGCCTTCACCAAGATGGTTCGCAACGGAAAACATATTGATGCCCACCGCGAACAAAAATGTTCCGATCGCAATCAGAAGCATCGAACCAGCAACGTTTTTTTTCAAAAAGTTCACCTCCTTTGTACTTGAGTGATCCCGTATGTTTTTCGCGTACGGGACCGCTATTTATGCCAATATAACATATTTTTAACTAAGTTTCTCGTCTGATAAAGAGCGGACGAGAGGATTTTGCAGAAGCTATAAGTGACGGCAAAATAGAAATGAGGTGATGAATATGGAAGAAAAAGCAGAGAGCCTGTTGGCCGATGCAATGCGGCTGGGTGTTTCCGACATCCATCTGCTCCCTTATGAAGACCACTATGAACTCTTTTTCCGCGTGAGTACCGGATTGTCAAAAGTAGCGGAGTATTCAATCGAAAAGGGTGGACGACTGATTTCTTATTTTAAATTCCTTTCGAACATGAATGTGGGCGAAAGGCGGAAACCGCAATCCGGTGCTGTCAGGTACCGGCTGAACGGAAAAAAAATAGAACTGAGGCTGTCCACCATCGCAAATTTCCGCTACCAAGAGTCGCTTGTCATCCGCATGCTGTACGCCAATCCGGGTTCTGAGCCGGGATTGCACGCATTTTTCCCGGCCCAGGAGGCGGAGTTGCTCGACCTGTTGGACCACAAGAGCGGGCTGGTGCTGTTTTCTGGACCTACCGGGTCCGGCAAAACAACAACCATCTATCATTTGCTGCGCAGGAAATACGCCGATGAACCGTTGCAGATCATTACGATGGAAGACCCGGTCGAAATTGAGGAGCCGCTGTTTCTGCAGGCCGAAGTGAACGAAGCGGCGGGCATAACCTACGATCTGCTGATACGCCAGTGTCTGCGCCATCATCCGGACATCCTCGTCATAGGCGAAATCCGGGATGAGGAAACAGCCAAAATGGTAGTGAGAAGCGCATTGACCGGACACTTGGTGATTGCAACGATCCATGCCAAAGAGTCGTTCGGGGTATTGGAAAGGCTGCGGGAACTGACTATTTCTTCCGAACAAATGAAGCAGACGCTGCTCGCTGTAGTCTCCCAACGTCTGATCGCAAAATATTGTCCGCTGTGCTCCGGTAAGTGCACGATTCACTGCGCCCACTATCATGTAAACGAAAAGTCGGCTGCCATCTACGAAATATTGGCAGGCAAGGAGCTGCAGAATCATCTGCAGAACAAGGAGGACGGAAAGCGGTTTGTCACACTGAATGATAAATTGCGAAAAGCCTATGCATGTGGATACATTACGGAAAAAAATTACCTGGAGAATCTCGTCTGAAAAACGTTGGCAGGCAAAAGAACAGGCTTATTTTCTGAGGCGCTTGGGTGAATTGCTGAAGGAAGGTTTTTCGTTGTCCGAAGGGCTCGCCTTTCTGAAGATGATGCAACCTAAGCGCGTGGACGATATCCAGCGCATGCTGGCCAAACTGGAAAAAGGCATCAATCTTGCGGATGCATTGGCTGGATGCGGCTTTTCGGAGCAAGTCGTATCGCAGCTTCGGCTATCCTTCCTTCACGGGAAATTGACGGAAACTTTGCTGTTTTGTTCAGACTTCCTGACGGAAAAGGACAAACAGCTGCATAAGCTCAGGAATGTCTTGGTCTACCCGTTGTTTTTGCTGGTGTTCGCGAATGTTATGCTGATTGCGATCAGGCAAGTCCTGCTTCCCAGTTTGGAAACGATGCTGGTGCCCTCGGAAGAAGGTTCCGGCGTGATAGTCCGAATCATCCTGATTTACCTGGAGAACCTGCCGCTCATCATTTTGGGCACTTTGGCATTAGGTGCCGGTTTGTTCCTGATGGCAAAAAGTTATTTGAAAAAGAAGTCAGCTTTCCAAAAGTCGTTGCTGTTCTGCAGGATCCCGCTCTTCAGCAAATGGGTCCAACTCTACTATTCCTTCTTTTTCAGCCGTGAATACGCCTATTTCTTCCGCAACGGCATGCAGTTGAACCAAATCGTTTCGCTGATGCGCGGCGATGAAGGGACTGCCTGGATGAAGGAAATATCCGGATTGGTGGAGGAAGGGTTGATGCAGGGAGACAGCCTGACGACGATCATCAAGCGTTATCCGATCTTCAAAGAGGAGATGGGGTGGATCATCTATCACGGCGAACTCACCAGCCAGTTGCCGATCAAGTTGAGCATGTACAGCGAAGAATGTTTCCGACTGCTGATTGCGGACATCGAACAGAAAATCGGCTGGCTGCAGCCTGTCTTGTTTCTCATGGTCGCCGTCATCGTGATGGCGATCTATCTTATATTGTTGATGCCGATGCTTAGTTCATTAGGAGGTATGTATTAATGAAAACGATCAAAAAAACACTAAAAAATAAAGAAGCTTTTACTCTTATGGAAATGGTCCTCGTCCTTTTCATCATTTCGGTGCTGATGCTGATGATCATCCCAAATGTGGCGAACACGAAAACTAGCGTGGAGACCAAAGGGACGGATGCTTTGGCGGTTGTCGTGCAGACACAGGCTGACATGTACGAGCTCGATACGGGGACGGAAGCTGCCAATTTCGCTGAACTCAAGGCTGGTGGTTACCTAAGCGACAATCAAGTGACCCAAGCAACTGCCAAACTGACAATTACAGGAGGAAATGTTTCTAAAATTGAATAATTTAAATGACGGGATAAATAATGTATAAAAGCGGATTTACATTATTGGAGAGCCTGTTGGTGCTGATGATCGCATCCATGATTTTGCTGCTCACCCCGCAATTGGAAACCGCAACGGATGAATTCGCGTTCAATCTGTTTTTGGACGATTTCCTGACGGAACTGCACACGGCTCAGAGTTATGCGGTCATCACCGGGAACGGCGTTAATATGGATGTCGTGCGACCAATCGGCGCAACGCATTACGCTGTTTTTAAAGACGGCGCCGGATCGGACCGTTACATCAACCGCAAGCTGCTGTTGCCTGAAGGATCAAGAGTGATCCAAGGCTACACCGGATTCATCAAAGGGGGCAGCGGGTATCTGCAGCCGAATTCCATCATCATGGAAACGGCCCGATATCGCTATACCATCACAATCCAATTGGGGAGCGGTCGTTATGAAGTCAACAAAGCTAAACGATAGCAGCGGTTATATGCTTTTCGAAAGTCTGATTGCTTTGGCCATGGTCAGCATCTCGCTCTATGTGCTGCTTCCGCATTCCGTTCAATTTTTCACGACATTAAAAGCGGCGGGAGCGGAAGTTGCCTACTGGCGGGTCGCGCAGGACCAGATGCAGGTCATCGCCAAGGGAGGAAATCCAATCGGAAGTCAGGCTTCCGGAGGGATGCTGTTCACCACTACTTGGAATCCGGAAACCGCACAACTTATAGTGAGCGGTGGTGATGGGACAGAAAGGGTGAAGGTGCGTGCCGACGAAATCCAAGCGGGAAGTCCATAAACAATCGCAAGCCGGCTTCACTTTGTTGGAAGCGGCTTTTGCACTGACTGTCAATACGATGGTGCTCCTTCTGATGATGGGAGGCATGGAGGTGATCCGCACTGCGAATATCCAGCTGGAGAAGACCCAGGATGCGGAATGGCATCTTTTCCTGATCCAACTCGAGCATGAGTTGGCGGACGAGTTGTTGGTGCAAAAGACAAGCACGACCATCCGCACCAAATCACAAAATCCGGCCGATACCGCTGCGTATACCTATGAATTCCGTATCAATAAAGTCCTCCGTTACAAAAACGGGGCCGGCTATCATCCGATGCTGCTGCACGTCAAAGCGCTGAAATACGAGGTGACCAATGAAGGGATTTCTGTCCAGGCTACGCTTTCGGACGACCAGGCGCGCAGAGCGCATCTCATCCTGCCGAAGGCACCCATTTAATAGGGATCGTTCACGGGGAAAGCGCGGCTCGATCTTGCCGATCACCATTTTCTACTTGTTCCTTTCACAAATGATGCTTTTCGGAATCATAAGGGTTTATGAGAATCAGCTCTATCTGTACAGATTGACGGAAAACCACTACAAAGCGCAAACTTTGCTGGCCTACACAGACTACTGGCTGAAGGATCATAACAAAGCATCGACTCCGGAAAATCGGATCGTACCGGCTTCCCTGTCTTTCGAAGAAGGAATCGTGCACTGCGTGGCGGATGCGAGCGGCAAAGTCACTGCCACCGTGACCCTGCAAAATGCCTACAGCGAAACGCTGGTATTGGAAATCCTGTCTCCGGAGTGATACGCTAAAAAGAAAGGTCTTATAGAGAACGAGACCTGAGATAAACAGTATAGAAAACCGAACAAGTAACCCAGAGGTTCGTCGGGTTACTTGTTCGGTTTTTTGGTAGTTCATCGAATTTGGAATCGAATACTGACCCCAAAGCTCTTATAGACGAATTTCCTCTATCTATGCGGGCTCTTTTTTGATATACTTGATAGGTATGTTTGTAAACAAACAGGCTATTTTTTTTGGAAGGAAGTATGTGAAATGAGTAGAGTCTCAAAATTGCAGGCTGCCATCAAAGCGAAGAAGATGGATGCAATGCTGGTGACAAGTCAATATAACTTACGTTATGTTTCCAATTTTACGGGTACGACCGGTCTGGCGGTCATCACTCAAGAGGAAGCTTTTTTTGTGACCGACTTCCGTTATACCCAGCAAGCTGCATCACAGGCGCAGGGGTTTCAGATTATTCAGAATAAAGGGCCGATATTCGATGAAGTGAAAAAGATTGTGGAGGAAAAGGGACTTTCGTCTCTAGGCTTCGAAGACGCCATCATGTCTTTCCGCAGCGTCGAGGATTTGGAGGACCTGGTGACTTGCGATTTGCTTCCTTCTTCAGGCATCATCGAAGAATTGCGTGAAGTCAAAAACGAAGCAGAAATCCAGACTATCAGACGGGCTTGTGAAATTGCGGATGCCGGATTTATGTTTATCCTTGATCATATCCGTCCAGGGGTTTCGGAAATAGAGATTGCTAACCGTTTGGATTTCCGCATGCGCGAATTGGGAGCGAGCGGTGTTTCGTTTGAAACGATTGTCGCCAGTGGCATCCATTCCGCTATGCCGCATGGTGTGGCCAGTCCGAAGTTGATCGAAAAAGGCGACTTCGTGACGCTGGATTTCGGTTGTTATTACAATGGCTATGTTTCGGATATGACCCGCACGGTTTCAGTGGGGCAACCGCATGCAGAATTGAAGAAGATTTACGAGATTGTGCTGGCTGCCCAATTGCGCGTGAATGCAACGGCAAAAGCTGGCATGACCGGCATCGAAGTCGACAGTGTCGCACGCGACTACATTACGGAACAAGGGTACGGAGATGCGTTCGGCCACTCCAATGGCCACGGAATCGGGTTGGAGATTCATGAGGGACCGAATACATCGCAAAAAGCCGGGAAAGTGCTTGTCCCAGGAAATGTCATCACAAATGAACCGGGCATCTATCTCGCTGGTCTTGGCGGCGTCCGGATTGAAGATGATCTTGTGATCAGGGATAACGGCAACGAGATTTTGACGCATTCTCCAAAAGAATTGATTATTTTATAAAAAAATAGAATCCGAACTAAATTAATGGTAAACTTATTTCAAATGAGTTGCCACAGGAGGAATTATTAATGATTTCAGTAAATGATTTTAAGACAGGCCTGACGATCGAAATTGATGGAGGGTTATGGAAAGTTGTCGATTTCCAACACGTAAAGCCAGGTAAAGGTGCGGCTTTCGTCCGTTCAAAATTAAAGAATCTTCGCACAGGAGCTGTACAGGAAAAAACTTTCCGTGCGGGTGAAAAAGTCGGGAAAGCGCATATCGCGAACCGCAAAATGCAATTTCTGTACGAAAGTGCCGGTGCTTATGTCTTCATGGACACTGAAAACTATGAACAGATTGAATTGAATGCAGGCCAAATCGAATATGAATTGAACTATCTGAAAGAAAATATGGAAGTCAACATCCTGATGTATGAAACAGAAACAATCGGTGTCGATCTTCCGAACACAGTAATCCTGCGAGTGGAAGAAACTGAGCCAGGGATCAAGGGCGATACAGCTTCAGGCGGTTCAAAACCGGCTAAAATGGAGACTGGATTGATGGTCAACGTACCATTCTTCGTGAATGCTGACGATATGCTTATCGTCAACACAACGGACGGTTCTTACGTATCCCGCGCATAATGTTTCCCAAGAAAGGAGAATGACAGATGATGGAAGAAACAAACATTCCTTTAGCAAACGGTCCGGCTCCACTGGGAGAGATTGAAATTGCTCCTGAAGTGATTGAAGTGATCGCGGGTATTGCAGCGAATGAAGTAGAAGGTGTTTATGCGATGCAAGGGTCTTTCAAGACCGGCGTCAATGAATTATTGGGACGCACTGCCCATAACAAAGGTGTACACTTGACAGTCGATGAAAATGGTTTGGCGGTTGATGTGTACTGTTACATTAAGTACGGGACTTCCGTACCGAAAGTCGCTTTGGATATGCAAGAAAAAGTGAAGGAACAAGTCCTTTACATGAGCAATCTCGAAGTGTCGCAAGTGAACGTCCATGTGGTTGGCCTTGTCGCACCGAAGCCCGAAGACAATACCTATCTTGATTTGGATGCAGAATTGGGGGAGAATGCGTGAGCACTTCCCGTTTAACCAGAAGAGAAATCAGGGAAAAGGCGCTCCAAGCCCTTTTCCAATTGAAAACGAACGAAGAATTGACCCCTGAAGAAGCCATCAAGCAAGCGGTTCTGAGCGATTCAGAGGAATGGAACAGCGAAGAGGATGTCGAAATCCAGGATTATCCTTATTTGGTCACATTAGTGCATGGCGTTTTGGATAATCAAGCGGCGATTGATGAAGCGATCCAACCTTACCTGAAGAACTGGACTGTGGGCAGATTGGCCAAAGCAGACGCTTTGATCATGCAGATTGCTGCTTATGAAATGCTGTTGGGAGATACGGAACAGGTGCCTCAAAGGGTAGCGTTGAATGAAGCAATCGAAATTTCAAAGCTTTATTGCGATGAACAGTCGAGCAAATTCATCAATGGCGTATTGTCCAACCTAATTCCTAAAACGGAAAATCCTTAATGCTTCGGCATAAGGGTTTTTCTTTTTTTGTCGATGAATTCGGGCAAGCCAAGCCCGCTTTTCTAACCGTAATCCAAGATAATATGTTAAAATAGACGGTAACACCAAGGAAAAGGAGATTGATTAATGGAAACGATTATCATGGATGGAAAAGGCTTAGCCAAAAAAATGCAGGATCAGATGAAAGAACAGGTAGCAGCATTGACAGCAGAAGGGAAAACCCCGGGTCTTTGCGTCATTTTGGTCGGCGAGGATAAAGCGAGTCAAGTCTATGTCCGCAATAAAGAGAAACAATCCGCAGCAATGGGCATGAATTCGCGTGTCGTTCGTCTTGCGGCAGATATTTCCGAAGCAGATCTCCTGGCAGAAGTTGAAAAGCAGAACCAAGATGAAAGCATGCACGGCATTCTGGTACAGTTGCCTTTGCCGAAACACATAGATGAACAAAAAGTTTTGCGCGCCATCCGTTATGAGAAGGATGTGGATGGTTTCCATCCGATGAACGTCGGCAACTTCTTCCTGGGCAATGAATCAGCTTTGCCTTGCACACCGTACGGCATCATGAAGATTTTGGAAGAATACAACATCGAACTTGAAGGTAAAAAAGCATTAGTGATCGGCCGCAGCAATATCGTCGGCAAACCGATGTCCATCATGCTAATGAACGAAAACGCGACAGTCACGATCGCTCATTCCCGCACTAAAAACCTGAAAGAATTGGCTAAAGAGGCTGATATCCTGGTTGCGGCGATCGGCAGAGGCCATTTCGTCACTGCTGATTTCATCAAAGAGGGCGCAGTCGTCATCGATGTAGGGATGAACCGCAGTGCAGAAGGCAAATTGATCGGCGACGTGGACACGGCCGGTGCAATGGGCATCGCAAGCCATATCACACCAGTTCCTGGCGGTGTCGGTCCGATGACCATCACGATGTTGTTGCAACAAACAATCGATAAAGCAAAATAATCAAGGAGGCACAAAGTTGGAACCTGTCTATCTCAGCGTCACTGCTTTAACCAAATACATCAAAAGAAAATTTGATGCCGATCCTTATCTCGAGCGTGTCTACCTTACTGGTGAAATATCCAATTATCGTCCGCGTCCGGGCCATCAATACTTCAGCCTGAAGGATGACCATGCCGTCATCTCAGCAGTGATGTACAAAGGCAGATTCGACAAGTTGGCCTTCAAGCCCAAGGAAGGGATGAAGGTGATGCTCATCGGACGGGTGAACGTCTACGAATCGGGCGGAACCTACAATATCATGGTCGAGCATATGGAACCGGATGGGGTCGGTGCTTTGTACCAAGCGTTTTCGGAACTGAAGGAAAAATTAACGCGTGAAGGGTTGTTTTCCCTGCCTAAGAAAAAGCTGCCAGTTTTTCCGAAACGCATCGCCATTGTGACTAGCCCAAGCGGTGCGGTCATCCGGGACATCATGACGACTGTGAAAAGAAGATACCCAATCGTCCAGCTCGTGCTCTATCCGACCATTGTGCAAGGAAAGGATTCCGCTGCCAACATCATAAAGAATCTTAAGGCAATTGAGCAAAAAGGGGATTTTGATGTGGTCATCGTCGCAAGGGGGGGCGGCTCCATAGAGGATCTTTGGTCCTTCAATGAGGAAACAGTCGTCCGCCAAATCGCGGCCATGAGTGCCCCGGTCATCTCTTCCGTAGGGCATGAAACGGATACGACGTTGGCTGACTTTGTTGCGGATGTCCGTGCCGCTACTCCAACAGCGGCGGCGGAGTTGTCTGTGCCGGTGTTGAGCGATGTCATCCGTTATATCCATCAGATCGACAACAGGCTCTATCAAAAGATGCGGCATCTGCACACGCTGCAACAACAGCGATTGAATCGCGCCATGCAATCCTATATCTTCAGACAACCGGAGCGGATGTATGAAGGTTATGCCATCAAAGCGGATCAGGTGCAACAACGCCTGGCGAATCAGATGCAGCAGCAGATCCATTTGCGCTCCAATGAGCTGCAACGGCTGCAAATGCGCCTGGAAAACCGCAATCCTGCAAGGGACGTGCAGCTGGCAGGAAATCGCAGACAACAGCTTGGCGATGAACTGAAAAGGGCCATGGATCGCTACCTGTTACAGAAAGGGATGCGCATGACATCGGCTATGCAGTCGTTGGACTTGTTGAGTCCATTGAAGATCATGTCGCGCGGGTACACTTATACGACAAGGGACGGGAACATAGTCGCATCCGTCAAAGAGTTGCGCAGCGGCGATAAATTGAAAGTGAATTTTTCGGACGGTTATGCCGAAGCAGAAGTAAAACATGTGGTGGAGGAAAAATGATGAAGGCCGAAAAGAAAGTAAGTTTTGAAGAAGCGATGAACCAATTAGAAGCTATTGTAACAAGACTGGAAGCAGGGGATGTCCCATTGGAAGAGGCATTGGAGCAATTCAAGGTCGGGATGGATCTCAGCAAGTATTGCCAAGACACTTTGAACAATGCTGAAAAAACGCTGACGAAAATCGTCAACCCGGATGGTTCGGAAGCGAATTTTGAAGAACCGGCAACCCAAACCGAAGGAGAATGACAAGCATGAATCTCAGCGAATTTCAATCGGAATGGATGCCTCGATTCGATGCTTTCCTCTACTCGGAATTGGATGAACGTGTGCCTTCGCAAGAAAATCTGCACAAAGCGATGGCGTATTCTTTAATGGGGGGCGGAAAAAGAATTCGCCCTCTTTTAGTGTTGGCGACCCTTTCGTTGGCAGACAGTGAAATTTCGGATGGCTTCGCAGCCGCAGCCGCTTTGGAATATATCCATACTTATTCCTTGATCCATGATGATCTGCCGGCTATGGATGACGATGATTACAGACGGGGGCGCCTGACTTCCCATAAAGTATTCGGAGAATCCACCGCAATCCTTGCGGGTGACGCGTTGTTGACGGCTGCCTTCGAAATCCTTGCGGAATCCTCCGTCATTTCGGCAGTCAAAAAAATCAAACTGATCGGCTTGTTGGCGAAAGCCTCGGGTCCGAACGGAATGATCGCCGGCCAGATGGATGATGTAGAGGGCGAAAAGAAGACACTGACACTAGAAGAGTTGAAGCAAGTGCACGATAAAAAGACCGGCGCATTGATAAGATACGCTGTCACAGCGGGATGCCTCATCGCGGAAGCGGATGAACCATTCACAACCGAGATGGAAGGATTCTCCAGACACTTGGGTTTGGCTTACCAGATCCACAACGATCTGAAGGATGTCGTGTTGGATGAGGCCGAAACGGGCAAAACCATCCATCATGATGCCGCATTGAACAAAAATACATACCCATCCTTATTGGGTGTCACCGGATCCATCCAGGAACTGAACGGCGTCATCCGCCAAGCGGAAGACTGTCTGGACCGAGTGGCACTGTCCAATGGCGATGCGGAGGATAAAATAGATGTATTCCGCCAATTGTTGGATTACGTCAGAATATAACGGGAGATTACCATGGAAAAAGAAAGATTGGATTTACTTGTAGTACAACAAGGCTTGACAGATTCCCGTGAAAAAGCCAAAAGATTGATCATGGCCGGGCAAATCTATGACGAAAACAACCAGCGTTACGACAAACCGGGCGAAAAGATTTCCGTCGAGAAAACCCTCCATATAAAAGGAGAAACATTGAAATACGTGAGCCGTGGCGGATTGAAACTTGAAAAAGCCATCGCTTTATTCCAAGTGGATCCCAAGGACAAAATCTTTTTGGATATCGGCAGTTCAACGGGCGGCTTTACGGATGTCGCGCTCCAAAATGGGGCAAAGCTATGTTACGCACTGGATGTCGGCTACAATCAATTGGATTGGAAGTTGCGCCAGGATGAACGCGTCGAGGTCATGGAACGGGTGAATTTCCGTTACAGCAAACTGGAGGATTTTGAAAAAGGGCAGCCGGAGATGGCTTCCATTGATGTGTCCTTCATTTCGCTGAAACTGATTTTGCCGGTTCTGAAGGAAATCATCGCAGTCGGCGGAGACGTCGTTGCGCTGATCAAACCGCAATTCGAAGCCGGAAGAGGGAAAATCGGCAAAAAAGGCATAGTCAGTGATCCGGCAGTCCATAATGAAGTGTTGCGGGATATCCTGGATTTTGCTTCCCTGACCGGATTCGATGTGAAAAATCTGAGCTTTTCGCCTATCACTGGAGGGACCGGAAACATTGAATTTTTGGTCCATTTACAGGCCAATGCCCATGTACCGGGTATCGTCTCTCCAGAAATCGACAGCCCGCAGATCGTCAAAGAGGCTTATCTGCAGCTGAAAAGCAAATCAATCTCAATTTCCGATAAATAGGCGTTTAAGGAACTGTTGCGAAGGGGAATGCGGAATGTTACAGGAGTTGTCCATTAAAAATTTTGCAATAATTGAAAATCTTCAAGTGAGTTTCGACGAGGGGATGACCGTGCTGACCGGGGAAACCGGAGCAGGGAAATCCATCATCATCGATGCCGTCGGTCTGTTGGCCGGCGGGAGAGGATCCAACGATTTGATTCGATACGGCGAAAACAAGACGGTCATCCAAGGGCTTTTCAGTATTCCCGAAAACGCCAAGACAGTGGCTGTGTTGGAATCGTATGGAATCGAAGCGGACGGGAACCAAGTTCTGCTGCAGCGGGAACTTTCCCGGAACGGTAAAAACATTTCCCGGGTCAACGGCACAATCGTAACGGTTGCGACTCTGCGCGAAGTCGGCGAAACGCTGATCGATATCCATGGGCAGAACGAGCATCAAGAATTGATGGATCCGCAAAAACATATCGACTTGCTGGATCAGTTCGCCGGGAATGAACTGGAAGAAGTCAAAATGGCATATCTCAATACTTATGCCAAATATGTGGATACACGCAAGCAATTGATCCAATTGAAGACAGACGAGAAAGAAACAGTCCAAAGAATCGACTTGTTGACTTTCCAAATCCAGGAAATCGAGCAAGCTCAGTTGAAGGATCCTGCAGAGGATGAAAAACTGGAAGAAGAACGTAACCTGCTCGTCAATTATCAAAAAGTCATGCAAGCTTTGACGAGCGCGTACGATTCAATGCAGAACAGTGAAGAGAACGGCATCGACAAAATCGGTCTCGGCATGGCGGCGCTGGAAAAAGTGCAGGACATCAATCCAGTCTACCAGGCAATCGCATCCTCGGTCTCGGCAGCGTATTATCAACTGCAGGAATGCGCCGCTGACATCCTGTCGGAGATCGAGCAATTGTCCTACGATGAAGGGCGCTTGAATGAAATCGAGAACCGATTGGAATTGATCCGCCAGTTGAAGCGGAAATACGGGAACACAATCAGTGAGGTGCTGGGGCATTACGAAAAAATTTTCCAAGAACTCGATTTGATTGAAAACCGAGAAAGCTACCTTGAGAAACTAAACGTGGACTACAACAAGGCGAAAGAAGAGATTCTTGCAATCGGCAAACAACTGACAGCCATCCGCGGAAAAGCTGCAGTCGTTCTGGAAGAACAGATTCAACTGCAGTTAAAGGAACTGTACATGGAAAAAGTCCTTTTCAAGACTGTTTTCCATGTACAACCAGGGAAGATTGCGATTACGGATAACGGGTTGGATCACGTGGAATTCTATATCGCGACGAACGTCGGCGAACCCCTGAAAGCCTTGGCCAAGGTGGCCAGCGGCGGCGAATTATCACGGATGATGTTGGCCATGAAAGCCATTTTCACCAAAACGCAAGGCATCACCAGCATCATCTTTGATGAAGTGGATACCGGCGTTTCAGGCAGGGTAGCGCAAGCGATAGCCAATAAGATCCACTTGGTGGCCAGCTACTCGCAGGTACTCTGCATCACGCATCTTCCGCAAGTGGCAGCGATGGCGGATCAGCATCTCTATATAGAAAAAGAGATCATCGCCGAGCGGACAAAGACACACGTCAAACCGCTGTTCGGGGCTGAACGCATCAACGAAGTCGCACGCATGTTGGCGGGCACCGACATAACGGAACTTTCTCTGGCCCACGCCAAAGAATTGCTGGAGTTGGCTGATACCGAAAAAAACAAAGCTTGAAGGAAAAACTGCGCAGAGGAGCAGAACGGAAGGGTTGGGGAGATTGGCACACACTAAAATCATCGCGCACAGGGGCAGTCGCGGAACGCATCCAGAAAATACGCTGGAGGCCTTTCAGGAAGCTCTGAAAGTTGCAAGCGACGGCATAGAATTGGACGTCCATCTGACTAAAGATGGTGAAGTCGTGGTCATCCATGATGAGACAGTGGACCGCACGACATCCGGAAAAGGCTATGTCAAAGAGATGACGCTGGAACAATTGAGAAAATTGGATGCCGGCAGCTGGTTCGATCCGAAATACAGCAACGCCCGCATCCCGACACTCCAAGAGGTGTTGACCCTTTTGGCGGATAATCATTTTACAGGCGTCCTTAATGTTGAATTGAAGACGGATGTGTTCCAATACCCCGCAATCGAAGAAAAGGTGCTTGCTTTGACAGAGCCTTATCTTGACCATTTTTCGGTCATATATTCCAGTTTCCATTATGAAACCTTGAAAAAAATCAAGGCTTTGCGCGAGGACTCAAAAATTGCCCTGCTTTTCAGCAAGAAAGGCAAGCAACAAATGGAGCTGGGTGAAGGCATCCCTGTAGAGGGTTGGCATCCGAAATTCTCGATTCTGCGCAGTCTGCCGCCTTTCGAACAATCCAAGATCCCGCTTCGCGTTTGGACGGTGAATCGAAAGGTCGAAATGCAAGTCTGTCTGCGCAAAAATATCGATTCGATCATCACGGATTATCCGGAACGCGCACTGCAAATGAGAAAGGTGATTCAGGGTGTCTGAAACAACAAAGGAAAAATTAGCTAAAATCATGGTCATTGTCGGTCCGACAGCAGTCGGGAAAACCGCGCTGAGCATCCGACTGGCAAAAAAATACAACGGTGAAATCATCAACGGTGATTCCATGCAGGTATACAAAGGCTTGGACATCGGGACCGCGAAGGTGACTGAGGAAGAGGCGGAGGGCATCCCGCATCATCTGTTGGATATCGTTCCGATTGAGCAGGATTACACTGCGTCCGACTTCAAAAGGGACGCAAGACTGGCCATCGAGGCGATCATCGCAAAAGGCAAGCTTCCGATTGTGGTCGGGGGTTCGGGCCTTTATATAGAAGGACTTTTGTTTGATATGCAGTTCGGCGGGGTGGCTGCCGAAGACCCTCACTACCGGAAACAGCTAGAAGCTGAATTGGAACGGACCGATGCCATGCATATATGGAAGCAATTGCAGGAGCAGGATCCCAAAGCGGCTGAACAGATCCACCCGAACAACAGCAGAAGGGTCATCCGTGCTTTGGAAGTGATCCACTTCAGCGGAAAACGCTTCTCGGATCAGACCGATCGGGAAGCAGATCCTCATTATGACGCACTGCTGATCGGGCTTGATACCGAGCGAAGCATTCTTTACGAACGCATCAACCGGCGCGTTGATCTGATGGTCGCAGGCGGACTGGTTGAAGAAGCAAAAGCACTCTTTGACAGGCAATTGCCTGCCAAGACGCAGGCGACAAGAGGTATCGGATACAAAGAATGGTTCGCTTATTTCAATGGGGAGGGCACATTTGAAGAAGCTATAGAACTGCTGAAGCAAAATTCAAGGCGCTATGCCAAAAGGCAGTTGACCTGGTTCCGGAACAGAATGAGCGGCATCCATTGGTTTGATCTGGTTCAGAACGATCAAGAGATGCAGAAAATCGAAGATTTAGTCGACTCGTTCTTAGCCTAATCGATGAGTATGAACGAAAAAAGAAAGTTGGAAATTTTATGGAAAATAAGAAAGAAAAAGTTATTCTGGTGAATGTTCAGACGAATCAAACAGATGAAGCCTTTGAATATCAACTGAGAGAACTGGCGGAATTGACCGAAACCGCGTTAGGGGAAGTTGTCGGCGTATTGACACAAAAGAGGGACCGCAAAGACTCCCGGACGGTCATCGGCAAAGGCAAAGTGGAAGAGCTGGTGAATTTGTGTGCAGAACTGGAGGCGGATACCGTCATTTTCCAACAAGAACTCTCCTCTAAACATGTCCGCAATATCCAAGAGAGTGTTGATTGTAAAGTCATCGATCGCGTTCAACTGATATTGGACATCTTTGCGATGCGCGCCCGCAGTAAAGAAGGTAAACTTCAGGTAGCCTTAGCGCAGTTGAGTTATCTGTTGCCGCGTTTGATGGGCCAAGGCGCCAATTTATCCCGTCTGGGCGGGGGAATCGGAACAAGAGGACCAGGTGAGACAAAACTCGAGACCGATCGCAGACACATTCACAGTCAAATGCAGGAAATCAAGAAGACATTGGAAGAAACAGAGTTGCACCGCCAAAGGGCACGAGAAAAACGCCATGCCAGCGAAGTCTTCCAGATCGGTTTGATCGGTTATACGAATGCAGGAAAATCCACGGTCATCAATCGATTGACCGACGCAGCAACCTTGGAAGAGGATAAACTGTTCGCGACTCTGGATCCGTTGACAAGAAAGCTGACCTTGCCGAATCAATTTCAGGCTACGATAACCGATACTGTAGGCTTCATCCAGGATCTTCCGACACAGTTGATCCATGCTTTCCATTCAACATTGGAAGAGAGCCGCAATATGGATGTATTTTTGCACGTGGTTGATGCTTCAACCTCCTTCATAGATGAACATGAAAAAACCGTATTGGATCTATTGAAGGATTTGGATATGGATAAGACACCTATGTTGACGATCTACAATAAACGCGATCTTGCCGGTCCGGATTTCCAGCCGCGCCTATTTCCGAATATCGTCATTTCAGCACTTGATGATGACGACATCAACCGATTGAAGGACTTCATCTGGGATGAAATCGCTAAAATGTTGGTTCCTTATACAAAAGACCTTGATGCAAGTGGCCCTGAAGCCCGCACGATGAATAAAATGCAGCAAGAGACCTTTGTGGAATCCATCGAATATATAGAAGAAACAAACGCCTACCGCTTAAGAGGGTACGCTAAAAGCAATTCAAAATGGTTAGGGGACAAAGCAACGGATGCAAGCGACGAATAAAGAAGCAAGGCTGACCGGGTTAGTCGAAAAAGTCGACAAAAAAATCCAGCCCGTTTTTAAAGGGATACAGGAAAAGGCTTTGTTTAATCAAGGCAAGGTGTTGGAAGCTTTCCGAAAGCACCGCGTCAGCGATTACCACTTCAACCCGAGCACGGGCTATGGCTATGACGATGATGGCCGCGATACGCTGGAAAGAGTCTATGCGGAGGTTTTTCAGGCTGAGGCTGCTTTGGTCAGGCCGCAAATCATTTCCGGAACACATGCGATCTCAACTGCGCTCTTCGGAGTGCTGCGGCCCGGGGATGAATTGATGTATGTGACCGGAACACCATACGATACCCTTTTGGATATTGTTGGCCTGACCGGGAACGGAATCGGCTCTTTAAAGGAATACAATATCGCTTATCAGCATATCGATCTGTGTGCAGACGGCAAAGTGGATATTCCGACGGTTCTGGAGAAAGTCAGCCCCAAAACAAAAATGATCGCGATTCAACGCTCCCGCGGCTATGCGGCCAGACCCTCCTTTACGATCGATGAAATTAAAGAGATGATTGCGGCAATTCGGCCACATGTGGGACCGGAAACCGTCTTTTTTGTCGACAATTGCTATGGGGAATTTGTCGAAACGCTGGAGCCGATTGAAGTCGGAGCCGATTTGATTGCCGGCTCCCTCATCAAAAATCCGGGCGGCGGAATCGTGAAGATGGGCGGTTATCTCGCTGGTAGGGAAGACCTGATTGAACGGTGTGCCTATCGCCTGACAACTCCGGGGATCGGCCGTGAAGCTGGAGCCTCCTTATACAGTCTTCTGGAAATGTACCAAGGTTTGTTTTTGGCGCCCCATGTTGTCGGTGAAGCGGTGAAGGGTGCGGTCTATACTGCTGGACTCTTGGAAGAATGCGGCGTATCTTCCACCCCAGCTTGGGACAGCCCGCGCACTGATCTGATCCAAATGGTCGCACTGCCGAGCAAGGAAGCGATGATCGCTTTTGCTCAGACGATCCAGAAATATTCCCCCGTTAACGCAGCGGTCAAACCGATTCCGGCCTATATGCCCGGTTACGAGGATGATGTCATCATGGCTGCCGGAACCTTCATTCAGGGCGCAAGCTTGGAATTGACGGCAGATGGTCCGATACGACCGCCATATTTACTTTACGTACAAGGCGGACTGACCTACGAACACGTCAAATTGGCAGTAACAGCAGCAGTGAAGGATACGTTCTTCGCAGAATAATTTGTGATTCCGGGCTGAATAGTTCGCAGATTCAGCCCGAAAATCACATTTTTTGGAAATAGGCAGCCCACAAAATGTGGCAATTCAAAACCTTCCCGCGAAAAAGTGTTGACTTTAAGCTGGTTTCCGCCTATACTATTAAATGTTGTGAGTCATTCAGACGGCTCAAATTTTTGTCTCAATAGCTCAGCCGGATAGAGCATTCGCCTTCTAAGCGAACGGTCGGGAGTTCGAATCTCTCTTGAGACGTCATATCTTTTCCCAGGTTCATAAGTCCATGGCAAAGAATCGGTTGCATCCGCGAAGAAGCGGATGCGACGTTTTTTTTCTCATGACAGACCTATGGACCGGTTGACAGATGGAAAGGCGGCGAAATTGTCCGTTTATTGCGATGGTGAAACATTTTTTGAGAAAAAGCCAAAATCATGGTGACAATTTAAACGATTTGCTGTATAATCATTTCTTGTGACACCGCTTTGGAACGGATCCAACCTTGTTTTGCCTAATACTTATTTTGTCTCAATAGCTCAGCAGGATAGAGCATTCGCCTTCTAAGCGAACGGTCGGGAGTTCGAATCTCTCTTGAGACGTATTTAACACAGAAAAAGCCCGCCGCAAGGATCAGATCCTTGTCGCGGGCTTTTTTTGTGTGGCTGATTTTCAGGTTTCGAGAAATCAATCCAGGTATTCAAAAACATTTTTTGCAGTTTCGTCGAAAACAACTTCATGCGAGTCGCTGTTGTCGATTTTCTTTAATGGGAAATTGGTGCGGTAGATACTCTGATCAGGGAACTGCTCCAAATAAATGACGAAATTCTTCGGATAGAAACTTACCATTTTCGTGAATACGTGATCTTGGTCGATGATGACAGTCTTCACTTCAGCCATGCTTTTCACCCAGTAAGTATCCACATTGAAATATTCACCTGGATGAACCGTGTATTCATATTTCAGTATCGTAATAAGGTCATTCAACATCATAAATCCCTCCTAAGCAGAATGTTAAACTCTTCACATCCTCATTATACCTCATTGCATACAGATAATTAATACATTTTTGAAATGAAATTGCGGACACGAATCAATAATTTGAAAGTTATATGCCGATATTAAAGGCAATAATTGAAAATATAGGCTAAATCATGAAAAGTGTGGTATACTACTACTTGTAAGTCTGTTGCAGTTCCTGGTTCTTAAAAGTGAGGCGATAATGGAAATGGTACGAAATATTACTAACGAAACGAAAACCATGATTGAGAGCGAATTACGTAAAGGTACGAGCAACTCACGTATTGCGAATCTGCTTGGCGTGTCGTATGAGCAGGCTTTGGAGGTCGTTGAAGCCATCAAGGAATCTATACGTCCTGAAATTGGTGATGAAATAAAATTTACATTCCGCAAGCAAGAAATGGTAGGGGTAATCCGAAAATTATTGACAAATAGCGCCGTCGTTGAAATTTATTGGGATTTATCCTCCGGCACGATGAAGGATATCTGTGAGGATAAAACGATTGTGAATTTCAAAGACATTGAAGAGTTTGTTAAAGTTGATTAATACATATATGGAAAGAAGCGGCGCTCATCGTCGCTTCTTTTTGTTGCGGCAAGCTGTATAAAGCAGGTTGTTTATCCTGCAGTTCAACGAAACCGTTTTAATATAGTAGGGAATCAATGAATCTTGCAGCACCGGAAGATATAACAGAAAAATTATTATCGAAATGCTTGACAGGTTGTATAAAATTTTATATAGTTTGAAAGTCGAAAGGTTTGAACATCAAACTATTTTGACCTTCAAACGAATGTGGTTTGATTGGGCATCGAAAGGAGGAGAGCTATCTTTGGATCATTCCATAGATAAAATTAACTCATATCTCGTAGCTGTCTTCAATGAAGTGTTGGATATCGAAGAACGTGCATTGCGTGTCAGTACATTTTCTGATTTATCCATCAAGGAGATGCATACAGTCGAGGCAATCGGCATGTATCAAGCTCATACAACTTCTGAAGTAGCAAAAAAATTGAACATAACTGCGGGAACTTTAACGGTGGCCATAAACGCTCTGGTAAAAAAGGGGTATGTCGAACGCATTCGGATGGAGAAAGACCGCAGAGTCGTAAAACTAGGATTAACCAAAAAAGGACGCTTACTGTATCGTCTTCATGATAAGTTCCATAGAGAGATGGTAAAGAATACCATTCGCGATATGGAAGATCAGGAAGTGAAAGTTTTGCTGAAAGGCCTAAACAATCTTCACGGTTTCTTATTTGGGTTAGTTCAAAATATCAAGGAACAGGGTTGATGGAATTGGGTTCAAAAATAAGCGCAACAGGTCACTATCTTCCTGAACAGATCATCACGAACGATGATCTGTCTAAAATCATGGACACGAGTGATGAGTGGATCAGCAAAAGGACAGGCATCCGCAGTCGACACATTTCGAAGGATGAAAATACTTCCGATCTGTCAAGCAAAGCGGCCTTCAGAATTTTGCAAAACGGCAACATCACTGCAGACCAACTGGACTTCATTATAGTAGCAACAATGACGCCGGATGCTCTTAGCCCATCGACTGCTTGCTTAGTGCAAGAAAAGATAGGTGCAGTAAATGCTTTCTGTTTCGATATCAATGCAGCTTGTACCGGCTTTGTCTACGCATTGTCTACCGGACTCCATATGATGCAGAGCGGTCTATATCAATATGGTATGATCATCGGTGCTGAGACAATGTCAAAAGTCGTCAACTGGGAAGACCGTTCAACGGCTGTCCTGTTTGGGGATGGCGCTGGCGGCGTGTTGTTGGAACGAACGGAGGACGATTGCTTCGTTGCAGAAGCGCTCCATTCTGATGGTGGACGTCATATGGCATTAGTGGCGAACACAATGAAAGTAGAAAACCCGTATGGAGACTCCTCTCAGGAGGAACAAGCTTTCCTTACGATGGATGGCAGAGCCATCTTCGATTTTGCAATCCGCAGTGTGCCAAGCATCATACGTGAAGTGATGGAGAAAGGAAATCTGTCTGAAGGCGATCTGAAGAAGATTTTGGCTCATCAAGCGAATGTACGCTTATTGGAGGCAATCAGCAAAAAAGTGAAAATGCCATTTTCATTGTTTGCCACAAACATTGCGGAAACGGGCAACACCTCAGCAGCAAGCATTCCGATATTGTTGGATCAGCTTGTTCAAACCAAGGAAATTCAACTCGGCACCAAAGATAAGGTGCTGATGACAGGATTTGGTGGCGGCCTCACTTGGGGAGCCATCGTAATATCATTAAACTAAAAAAAACATATTTGGAGGAATTTATTATGACATTCGAAAAAATCAAAGCAATCATCGTGGACCAATTGGACAAAGAAGAAGAAGAAGTACAATTAGCAACTAACTTCAGAGAAGACTTGGATGCTGACAGCCTGGACTTATTCCAAATCATCAATGACATCGAAGACGAATTTGACATCAAAATCGAATCAGACGAAGGCATCAACACTGTTGAAGATTTAGTTAAATACGTTGAAGCTCAATTAGCAGAATAAGCAGTAGAAGGAAAGTAGGCCTTGTATGAAATCAGAATTATGTGAATTATTAGGTATTCAATATCCCATCATTCAAGGGGCAATGGCGTGGGTAGCGGATGCTGATTTGGCAAGTGCCGTTTCTAATGCTGGTGGTCTTGGTCTTATAGGGACTGGACATGATAGTGTGGATGTAGCGAATGAAAAAATTTCGAAAATGAAAGCATTGACGGATAAGCCTTTTGGCGTGAACATCATGCTTTTGAACCCGCAGGTCGATGCTATTGTTGAAGCAGTGATCGCTTCTGGCGTTAAGGTTGTCACGACCGGAGCCGGAAGTCCAGCCCGCTATATGAACCAATTCAAAGAAGCAGGCATCAAAGTCATTCCTGTTGTGGCTTCCGTAGCTTTAGCGAGAAGAATGGAGAAAGACGGCGCACACGCTGTCGTTGTCGAAGGCATGGAATCCGGTGGACACATCGGAAAAACAACGACGATCGCCCTGGTTCCTCAGGTTGTCGATGCTGTTTCCATTCCTGTCATCGCTGCCGGCGGTATTGGTGATGGACGCGGAATGGCGGCTGCTTTCATGTTGGGCGCATCTGCTGTTCAAGTCGGGACCCGTTTTGTAGTTGCCAAAGAATCCAATGCCCATCAAAATTTCAAGAATGCCATCCTTAAAGCGAAAGACATCGACACAGTCATTACCGGTCAGATTACCGGACATCCTGTTCGTGTGTTGCGCAATAAATTGACCAGAGAATATCTGCAAGTCGAGAAAGAAGAGACTAGCAAGGAAAATCCGGACTTCGCAAAACTTGAAGAAATGGGCAAGGGCGCTCTGAGAAGAGCGACTGTCGATGGTGATAAAGACTACGGTTCGATGATGGCCGGCCAGATTGCCGGTTTGATTTCGAAGGAACAGACGTGTCACGACATCATACAAGAGTATATGACGGAATGCAAAGAAGTTATCTTGGCCCAAGCAAAATTGTGGGCTGAGTAACAAATATATAGAGGTGAAATAATGGCAACAGCTTTTGTCTATAGTGGTCAAGGTGCGCAATATTTCGGAATGGGTCAAGAACTTTATAACGAGTATGCCGTTGTGCGCACTGTTTTTGATGAAGCTTCAGCAACGCTTGGTTACGATGTTGCTGAATTATGTTTCCAAGAGAATGACAAGCTTCATTTAACTGAATATACACAACCAGCAATCTTAACGGTTAGCTACGCCCTTGATCAATTACTAGCTGAAAAGGGAATTCAGCCAGATTTTGTTGCAGGATTGAGCCTCGGAGAATATACAGCACTGGTGAAAGCCAATGCTTTTTCTTTTAATGAGGCTATTTCGCTCGTAGCGAAACGCGGCAAATACATGAGTGAGGCAGTGCCGGCCGGCCGTGGCAAAATGGCCGCCGTCATGAATGCAGAACGCTCTGTCATCGAAGAATCTTGTCGGGAAGCAAGCGAGACAGCTTATGTCGCGCCTGCCAACTACAATATGCCGACGCAGATCGTCATCGGCGGGGAAATCGAAGGCGTCAATAAAGCCATCGAAATCCTTGAGTCCAAAGGCGTGAAACGCATCATCCCGTTGAACGTCAGCGGTCCTTTCCATACAGCTCTGTTGCATCCTGCAGCGGAAAAGTTGGAAGTGGCTTTGGCCGAGGTGACTGTGGCTGAACCGAAGATACCGGTCGTAGGCAATACCGAAGCGACGATTGTAGCGAAAGACGCCATCAAGGGCCTTTTGGTGCGCCAAATCGAATCGCCGGTTTTATGGGAAGACAGCGTCCGCAAACTGGTTGAACTGGGTGTGGACACCTTCGTGGAAGTCGGCCCAGGCACGACTTTAAGCAAATTCATCAAGAAAATCAATAAAGAGGTCTCAGTATACAACGTAGAGGATTTAAAATCCCTCAACAAGACCCTTGAAGCGTTACAAAAATAAAGAGATCTGACAAGAAATGAGGGATAGTCTTGGATTTAAAAGGAAAGACGGTCATCGTCACTGGTAGTTCAAGAGGAATCGGGGAAGCCATCGCTGAAGCGTATGCGAAACGTGGAGCCAATATCGTTCTGAATGCACGCAAACCGATTGCTGAAGAAAAAGTTGCGCATCTGGAATCTTTCGGTGTCACTGTCAAAACACTCTTAGGCGATGTCAGCGATTTTCAGACTGCCAAAGAAATCGTCAGCCAAGCCAAAGAACTTTTCGGCTCCGTTGATGTTTTGGTCAACAATGCAGGGATCACCCGCGACAAATTGATCATGCGTATGGACGAAGAAGACTTCGATGCCACTTATCAAGTGAATCTGAAGGGTACTTTCAATATGATCCGCCACGCTTTGCCGCTTATGCTGAAGCAAAGATCCGGCAGCATCATCAATATCTCAAGCGTCGTCGGTGAAACCGGAAATACAGGGCAGGCCAACTATGCTGCCAGCAAAGCCGGAATCATCGGATTGACGAAATCTGTCGCCCGTGAAGCTGCGACAAGAGGCATTACATGTAATGCCATTGCTCCAGGATTCATCGAAACGGAAATGACGGATGTTCTTTCAGAAAAGATTCAGGAACAAATGTTGACTCAAATCCCATTGAAACGATTTGGAAAAGCCGAAGAAGTGGCAAACACTGCTGTCTTCTTAAGTGAGAATACTTACATCACCGGCCAGACCATCAGTGTCAATGGCGGAATGTACATGTAAGACAGGAGGATAAATATGAATCGCGTTGTTATTACAGGTATGGGTGCTATCACACCTTTAGGAAATACAGTCACTGAATATTGGGACGGCATCAAAAACGGTAAAAACGGTATTGCTGCCATCACTAAATTTGACGCATCCGAAACGGGCGTTTCTGTCGCAGGCGAAGTGAAAGACTTCGAGGCGACTTTATACATGGACCGCAAAGAATACAAGCGTATGGATCTGTTCTCGCAATATGCGGTAGCAGCCTCTGCTCAAGCCGTTGAACAAAGCGGCATCGACATGGAAAAAATCGATGCGGATCGCTTTGGCGTTACCATCGGTTCTGGTGTCGGCGGTTTCATCACTATGGAATCCGGCATCATCAAAATGCATGAAAAAGGACCGAAACGCGTACCGCCTATGTTCGTTCCGATGGCGATCGGAAACATGGCGGCAGGAAATACAGCCATCAAATTCGGCGCTAAAGGACCTAGCATGGACATCGTTACTGCTTGTGCTTCTGCGACGAACTCAATCGGAGAAGCTTTCCGCAGCATCAAGCATGGTTACGCAGACTTGATGCTTGCAGGCGGAGCAGAAGCAACGGTATGTGAAATCGGCATCGCTGGTTTCGCGGCATTGACTGCTTTGTCCACAAGCACTGATCCGGATCGCGCTTCCATTCCTTTCGACAAAGAAAGAAATGGTTTTGTAATGGGTGAAGGTGCCGGCATCTTGATGCTTGAAAATCTTGATCACGCATTGGAACGCGGCGCAAATATCTTGGCTGAAGTTGTCGGATACGGCGTCACTTGTGATGCTTACCATATGACGGCTCCATCTGCTGATGGAAGCGGAGCTGGCAAAGCGATGCTTCAAGCAATGAAAGAAGCAGGCATCACTCCGGCGCAAGTCGATTACATCAACGCTCACGGAACAAGCACAGCAGCAAACGACTCCGGCGAAACTGCTGCCATCAAATACGCTTTCGGCGAAGAGGCGCACAACGTCGCTATCTCAAGCACAAAGAGCATGACTGGTCACCTACTGGGCGCTGCCGGCGGTATCGAAGCTGTTGTCTGCGTAAAAGCCATTCAAGATGACTTCATGCCGCCAACAATCGGGTTCCAAGTGGCTGATGAAGGCTGCGATTTGGACTACATCCCGAATGTCGGTCGTGAAAAAGAAGTCACTTACACATTGAGCAACTCTTTGGGCTTCGGCGGCCACAATGCCGTACTATGTTTCAAAAAATGGGAGGCTTAATACGTGAATATTGAAGATGTAAAAAGCCTGATTTCCTTGATCGATGAATCAACCTTGACTGAATTGCATTATCAGACAGGCGACTTTCAACTTTTGTTGTCCAAGAACAAGTTGGTTCAATCGAACCAGCAATCAAACGACAGCGTTCCGGCAGCAGCTCCAACTCCAACAGTGACTGCTCCGGTCCAAAACATCAAAGAAGCCGTTTCTGAAGCGACTGCGAAAAAAGAAGGACAGATCATTACTTCTCCGATTGTCGGTGTTGTTTACCTAGCACCGACTCCGGATGCGAAACCGTATGCCACTAAAGGCCAGAATATCGCTAAAGGCGACGTTGTCTGCTTGGTGGAAGCAATGAAACTTATGAATGAAATCAAAAGCGAATTTGATGGGGAAATCGTTGAAGTGTTGGTTGAAAACGAACAAATCGTTGAATACAACCAACCGCTGTTCCGCATCGTCTAAAAAAAGGAGACTATTAATATGAGTTTATTAAGCGCACAAGAAGTTATGGCTATCATCCCGAACCGCTACCCAATTTTCTTCATCGACAAAGTTGAAGAGTTGACACCAGGCGAACACATCGTCTGCTACAAAAACGTAACAATCAACGAACCGTTCTTCCAAGGGCACTTCCCGGGCGAACCAGTAATGCCAGGCGTATTGATCGTTGAGGCATTGGCTCAAGCAGGATCTATCCCATTGTTGACATTACCTGATTTCGAAGGACAAACAGCTTACTTAGGCGGATTGAATAAAGTCAAATTCCGTCAAAAAGTTGTTCCTGGCGACGTTTTGCGTCTTCAAGTGGATATCATCAAATTGAAAAAATTTGCAGGTATCGGTTATGGACAAGCTTTTGTCGGAGACAAAAAAGTTTGTGAAGTTGAAATGACATTCATCATTGGTAGATAATATGTTTACGAAGGTATTGATCGCAAACAGAGGAGAAATAGCTGTCAGGATCATTCGTGCTTGTCATGAATTAGGAATCCAGACGGTAGCGGTCTATTCTGAAGCTGACCGCGAAGCGTTGCATACTCAGCTGGCCACCCAGGCCATTTGTATCGGCCCTGCAAAAGCGAGCGAATCCTATTTGAATATGACAAGCATTTTGAGTGCGGCAGTCGTTACAGGAGCCCAAGCCATCCATCCAGGCTTCGGTTTCCTCTCGGAAAACAGTGCATTCGCCACGATGTGCGAAGAAATGAATATCCGATTCATCGGACCTTCTTCCACCATCATCGACCTGATGGGCAACAAAGCAAACGCCCGCAAAACAATGATTGCAGCAGGCGTGCCTGTGACCCCGGGAAGCGAAGGCTACATCTCTTCATACGAAGAGGCAGTGCTGCAAGCAGAGAAAATCGGTTATCCAGTCATCCTGAAAGCTGCCGCTGGTGGCGGCGGTAAAGGGATGCGGAAAGTCTACCAAGAAAACGGTTTGGAGGCAGCCTTCAGCCAAGCGAAGGCGGAAGCTAAGGCTGCCTTCGGAGATGACCGCATGTATCTTGAAAAGATCATCACACCGGCTCGTCATATCGAGGTGCAGATTTTAGGGGATTCATTCGGCAATGTTGTCCATCTGGGCGAACGCGATTGCTCCCTTCAGCGCAATCATCAGAAAGTGCTGGAAGAGAGCCCGTCCACATTCATCTCTGAAGAGACACGCAAAGCGATGGGGGACGTCGCCATCCGAGCGGCTAAACATGTCGGCTACACGAATGCTGGCACTATCGAGTTTCTCGTTGATGCGGACCAACGTTTCTATTTCATGGAAATGAATACACGTATCCAAGTGGAGCATCCGGTAACCGAAATGGCGACTGGCATCGATATCGTCAAAGAACAATTGCGCATCGCAAGCGGTGAGCCTTTGTCCTTTACGCAAGATGAGGTTGTCATCACCGGTCACACGATCGAGTGCCGTATCAACGCTGAAAATCCGGCTTTGGGCTTCCGCCCTTCATCCGGGAAAATCGACTACCTGTTCTTGCCTAGCGGCGGGAATGGACTGCGTGTCGAAAGCGCCATGTATGGAGGATATATGATCCCGCCATTCTATGACTCGATGATCGCCAAAATCATCACAAAAGGCGACAACAGAAGTGAAGCCATCGCCAAAATGAGGCGTGCGCTTCAGGAACTGGTCATCGAGGGAGTCGACACGAACCAATTCTTCCAGGAAGATATTCTGCAGGATCCTAATTTCATTTCCGGAGATTACGATACGGAATATCTTCAGAATGTGTTCCTGAAAACGTGGGCACCTGAAGAAGAGGAAAGTGTATAAATCAATTAGTCAAGAAGTCACACTAGAGGTGAGGAAATGAAATTATTTCGTAAGCGTCCTTACATTCCGATAGCTCAAGTTCCCGCTTCAAAAGCAGACGATCAGAAACCGATCGTTCCTGAAGGCTTATGGGAAAAATGCCCGAATTGTCAAAAGACGATCTACAGCAAGGATTTAGGGAAAGATAAAGTATGCCCGCATTGTTCCTATAATTTCAGGATTTCGGCATATGAACGCATTTCCAGCATTGTTGATGAAGGTTCTTTTGATGAATGGAACGCGCTCATGCCCGAAGAAAATCCGTTGGCTTTTCCAGGGTATGAGAACAAACTGAAGATTGCCAAAGAAAAAACGGGACTTGACGAGGCGGTTGTAACCGGCGCGGCATTCATCAATAAGCATAAAGTTGCTTTGTGTGTGATGGATTCGAACTTTATCATGGCAAGCATGGGGAAAGTTGTCGGCGAGAAGCTGACGCTCGCGTTTGAACGCGCAACGTCAGAAAAGCTCCCGATCATCGTCTTCACGGCTTCGGGCGGCGCCAGAATGCAAGAGGGCATCATGTCCTTGATGCAGATGGCGAAAGTCAGCGTTGCGGTCTCCAATCACAGTAAAGCAGGGCTGTTGTACATCACAGTCCTGACCGATCCGACGACTGGGGGCGTAACGGCCAGCTTTGCGATGCAAGGGGATATCATCCTGGCGGAAACTGGCGCAACTGTCGGTTTCGCCGGCAAACGCGTCATCGAACAGACAATCAAAGCGAAATTGCCTGAAGGCTTCCAGACAGCTGAAAAGGTGCTGGAAAACGGCTTTATCGACAAAATTGTAGCCAGAAAAGATTTAAAGAGAGCATTGCAGCATCTTTTGCTGTTGCATGCTCCTGCAGAAAAGGCGGGTGAAGTGCAGTGAAGGATGTCAAAGAAATTATCACATCTGCAAGAAGCATCTCCCGTCTGACGGCGACAGAAATGATCCATGCCATCTGTGAAGGTTTTGTTGAATTCCATGGCGACAGAAAGTTCGGTGACGACCCTGCTATCGTCGGCGGGATTGCATTGCTGGATGACATGCCGGTGACCGTCATCGGAACCCAAAAAGGCCATGATGTGACTGAAAATGTCTATCGGAATTTCGGATCCCCACATCCGGAGGGCTACCGGAAGGCGATCCGTTTGATGAAACAGGCGGAGAAATTCAATCGTCCGATCGTAACTTTCATCAATACCTCAGGCGCTTTTTGCGACGTCGACTCTGAGGATCGAGGCATCGGTGAAGCAATCGCTGAATCGCTTTTGGTGATGAGTCAATTGACGGTTCCTTTCATCGCCGTCTTCATCGGCGAGGGAGGCAGTGGCGGTGCCTTGGCGCTGGCAATGGGTAACGAGGTATGGATGTTGGAGAATACCATGTATTCTGTCCTGTCCCCGGAAGGCTTTGCCTCCATTTTATGGAAAGATTCTTCACGATCCGATGAAGCAGCGAAAGTAATGAAGTTGACGCCTGATGATCTTTTTTCATTGGACGTCATCGACAAAATCATTATGGAAACCCGCAGGAAAGTGGCCCGTAAATCGGATGATGTCATGCTGGAACTGAAGCGGGAATTAAGTGCCAAGCTGAAAGAGCTGAAGCAACTGACTCCAGCTGAATTGGTCGAGCAACGACAAAAACGATTCCGCAACTATTGATTCAAGAACAGCTATCGACCGTCCGCACAGCAGCAGCTGTGTGGGCGGTTTTTTTCGCGTTCGCTTTTGTGTTATAATGACCTAACAGGAAAATCAGCGTAGATTGGGGTGATGGAAATGGGAGAAAAAATTGTTTTTCCATTAAATTACGAAGGATACTTGAAAAAGGGATTGTTGGCATTTGAAGAGGGGAATCTGCAGCTTGCGGAAGAATGGATCGGCAAGGCTGTTGCCATCAAAAAAGCGGACGATATCCTCCCGCTGTATCTCATGTTGCTGCAGGAGACCGATCAAGCAGAGAAGAGTCTGGAAATGATAACTGAAATGCGTCCGGATATTGCTTCCTCCATTTCGGTGGACGACATCGATTTCCTTTACTTGAAAGGCTTGTCGCATTCCGGATCATTCGACATGGCCCGCGAGCAAATCGAAGCACGCAAAAATGCTTTCGGTCTGTCGATGGAACATCAATTCGCTTTGGAGCAATTGGAGGCTGAAGTCGAGAAAGTTGAACTGAAGAATTTGGAGAAAAAACTGAAAAAAAGTTCAGAAATCCTCCAAGCCGAAAAAACCATCGATAAACAACCGTTCCACAAGCAACAAACATACGCGCAACAATTGAAGGAATTGGAGGATGACCAATTCGGCAAGATAGCGCAACGCTTGCTCATGAACAATAATCTCCACCGGATGCTCAAGACAGAAATCATCCATCAATTTCTTGCGCGCGGACTCCATCCGACGGTTACTGTCAGATTGGACGGGAACGAAGAAAAATTGGATCTGGCTGGAGTCGTCCCGTTGATCGACTCGAAAACGTACAAAGAAGGAATGGCGTATATCCGGGAAGAAATTGCCAATAAAAATCCGACTATGGCAGATGCCATGGAGAATGCCTTCTTCATGCAACTTTCCCTCCTTTATCCGTTCGAAGACAGGACGATTCCGTCCGTTTCGGAATGGTTGGAGGTGCTCTACCGCATTTACAACGGGGCCGGATCGACGGGCGAGCCAAGCGAAAAGAGCATCCGCGATGAAATTGAACAACTGGAAAATAAGCTGGCCGAATTTTTCGGGTTTTTTGAATAAGTGACAGTGAAGCTATCAGAATAATTGACTCTATAGGGATTCCTCTCTATAATGGGGGTAACCCGTCTTTGTGAAAGCAGTTCCAAAGAAATGAGTGTTGAAGGAGGATGTACAATGGAATTTGGCAAAGTAAAGTGGTTCAATAATGATAAAGGGTATGGTTTTATTGAACTCGATCAACAGGATGACGACATTTTCGTACATTTTACCGGTATAGCTGGAGAAGGCTTCAAAAGACTTGAAGAAGGGCAACGCGTTCAGTTCGATATCGCTGAAGGCGTAAGAGGACCACAGGCCACTAATGTGATCGTCATGGCAGAATCATAAAAAAGTACAGTAAACCGCAAAGGTGAGGGGAATCCGTTCAGGATTTTCTTTCACCTTTGTTTTTTAGGATGTGGAACATTTGATAAAATTATTTGTGGATGGGGCGGCCACCGGAAAAGAAGGCTATGCAGCCATCGGGATTTTGATCGTTGAGGACGGCGTACAAGAGCAGATAGGCCTGCCTTTAGAGGACAGAATGGACAATCATCGGGCTGAATTCGAAGCGCTTCTGTATGGATTGCGTCATCTGAAAAAACACAGCAAACAGGATCAGCTCGTCTTTTGTTACACCGACAGTAAACTCGTTGCCGAATCAATCAGGAAAAAGTATACCAAAAAAACGGAACATAAGCTTTTGCTGGAAGAGACCTTGCAGGATTTGGCTGCGTTCACGAATTTTTACTTGGAATGGATTCCGGAAAAGGAAAATAAAGGGGCCGATAACCTCGCCAAAAAAGCGCTCTATCAGCTCACCAAAAAGAAAAAATGATTCTGGATGGGCTATCTTCCGGAATCCAAAAAAGCATTTATCATCACTCAATTAAGCCCCTCTCCGTTCTCATTTTGAAACGGGGATGGCTTTTTTTGTTAGCCGCCAGTCGCTTTTTAGTGCATACGAGTCATAGATTATGCTTGACTTGGAGTCCACTTCAAGGAGTATACTTTCAGCAACATAGTGAATTTCTATGTCATCAAATTTGAACTGGAGGAAAATATTGATGGAATATGTAACTTTAAATAATGGTGTCAAGATGCCAATTTTAGGCTATGGCGTGTATCAGATACCTGATGCCGCAGAATGCGAACGCTGTGTGCTGGATGCGATCGAGGTAGGCTACCGCTCGATCGATACCGCCCAAGCATATGGGAACGAAGAAGCGGTCGGCAATGCAATCAAAAAAAGCGGTGTCGCACGCGAAGAACTATTCATTACAACAAAAGTCTGGATATCGAATGCCGGGTATGAAAAAGCCAAAGCTTCGATTGCAGAATCGCTGCAGAAACTTCAATTGGACTATCTGGATCTGGTTCTGATCCATCAGCCCTTCGGTGATTACTACGGGACCTACCGCGCCATGGAAGAATTGTATGAGCAAGGCAAAATCCGTGCCATCGGCGTGAGCAACTTCTACCCTGACCGGTACATCGATCTGGTTCGTTTCACAAATGTCGTACCGGCCGTCAACCAAGTGGAGACCCATGTATTCAATCAGCAACTGGATGCGCATGAAATCATGGAGAAATACGGCACACAAATCGAATCCTGGGGTCCTTTTGCTGAAGGCAGAAATGAACTGTTCACGAATGAAACGCTACAAATGATCGGCGACAAATACAACAAAACGACGGCTCAAGTCGCGCTCCGCTATTTGTTGCAGCGTGACGTCGTGGTGATTCCGAAAACGACGCATAAAGAGCGAATGATCCAAAATTTGGATGTCTTTGACTTCAGTCTGACTGAAGAGGATATGGAAACGATCAAGGGACTGGACAAAAAAGAGAGCGCCTTCTTCTCGCACTACGATCCGAAGTTGGTCGAAATGCTGGTGAACCGCGGTTAATGCCAGGCAGATGAGTTGATTAAACAGGCATGGACTGCGATCGAACGGCAGTGGTCCTATCCTCAAGAAATGGAGAGATGATGATGGATTATGTGAAATTCGGCAATACAGGGATGGATGTTTCACGGATTTGTTTGGGAGCCATGGGATTCGGCGATCCGAACAGCGGCTTCCATAATTGGGTTCTGGAAGAAGAAGAAAGCAGAAAAGTCATAAAAAGTGCGTTGGATTTGGGGATCAATTTCTTCGATACGGCAAACATCTACTCATACGGAGCCAGTGAGAGCATCCTTGGGAAAGCGTTGAACGATTACGCCAACCGTGATGAGATCGTGGTGGCTACAAAAGTACATCAGAAGATGCGCCAGGCACCGAACGGAGGGGGCCTTTCCCGCAAAGCGATCCTGACTGAAATCGACCACAGCTTGGAAAGGTTGGGCATGGACTATGTGGACCTTTACATCATCCACCGCTGGGACTACAACACACCGATCGAGGAAACGATGGAAGCTCTGCATGATGTCGTGAAATCCGGCAAAGCCCGCTATATCGGAGCGTCCGCCATGTTCGCATGGCAATTCGCCAAAGCGCAAGCTGTTGCCGAAAAAAACGGCCTGACAAAATTTGTTTCGATGCAGAATCACCTGAATCTGCTGTACCGGGAGGAAGAACGGGAAATGCTGCCGTTGTGCGTGGATCAAAAGATTGCCGTGACGCCATACAGCCCGTTGGCTTCAGGAAGGCTCACCCGTGATTGGTCGGCCACTACGAAACGCTTCGAAATGGACCAGGTGGCGAAGCATAAATATGATACGACCGAAGCACAGGACCGCGTCATCGTGGAACGGGTTGCAGCGATTGCCGAAAAATATGGTGTCGAGAGGGTTCAGGTTGCTTTGGCTTGGCTGCTGCAGAAGGATCAAGTCGTTGCACCGATCATCGGAGCCACCAAAGAAAGCCATCTGACCAGTGCCATTTCGGCTCTCGACTTCAAGCTTTCTGCGGAGGATATCCTATCTCTGGAAGAACCATACATCCCTCATCACATTATGGGCCACAACTGAAAAGATTAGAGTTTGAAAATACAAATAAGCCCGAATGGATTCCTGCAGACAGGTGATCCATTCGGGCTTTCTTTTATTGGATTATTCTCTATGTTCAGCGGTTATTTCCTTTGTTCGGGTGAAAGGGATTATTCCTTGTAGTCCGTCGAGGCGGCCAATTCAGTTTGCGTCCGGAAATCGGCTAAGCGCTTCTCGAGCGTAGCAATGGTGCTGGCCAGCGCTTGCGAGCCGAGGACCATGCGAAGCGGCGCGGGTGTGACATCCACGCTTTCGATGATTCGTTTTGCCATTTCCGCAGGATTTCCGGGGGCCAGTACATTTGTTGAATCAAGCATCGCAAGAAAGCTGTGCGCCGGGTTGCCATCGTATTCAGGCATCAGGTCAGCGACTTGCGCGCTGCCGTAGCGGAATTCAGTTCGTGCGCCGCCTGGCTCTACAATGGTAACGCCAATATTGAAGGGTGCCACTTCCTGGGCGACGGATTCGCAGAAGCCTTCGATCCCGAATTTCGTGGCATGGTACATGGAATTACCCGGGAAAGCGACTTGTCCGCCATAGGAAGATATTTGGATGATGCGGCCGTGACCTTGTTTGCGTAAGAACGGAAGGGCGGAACGAATCATCTGGATGGAGCCGGTCAAATTGGTTGCGATGATGAGATCCACTTGCTCGTCGCTCAACTCTTCTGCAGCACCGAACAGGCCATAGCCTGCATTATTGATGATGACATCGATTGCTCCGTGTTTTTCAAAAGCTTCCTTCACAACTTGATGTACCTTGGGCGTATCGGTCACATCAAGAATCTGGCAATCGAACAGTGTCGGGTACTCCGCAATCAAATCAGAAATTTTGGCTTTATTGCGCACCGTTCCGATCACCGTATCGCCTTTATCCAACAACTGCCTGGTCAGCTCGTAACCAAAACCACTGCTCACCCCTGTAATCAACCATGTTTTGCTCATCATTTTTGCCTCCATTTCATTTCTATTCTGACTATAGCTCTTGGAGTGAACTCCAAGTCAAGCGCTTTGTTTATGAAATTTGGACAGGGCTTCATTTGCTTTGTTTGATTTTATTATACCGTTACGGTTATGTATTGACCATTTAAAGGCTGGATTCATTGCCGAGAAAAAAAGATGACCGTTCATGGTTGACTTGGAGTGAACTCCAAGTGTTACCATGATCGTATCAAACAGAAATATGAGGTGGATATGATGACAAAAATAGTGATTATCGGCGCAACCGGTTCAGTCGGTCGCGTAGCAAGACAACTTTTCCTTGAAAAAACAAATGATGAACTGACCCTTTTTTCGCGACGGCCGGATAGACTCAAGCCAATTGATTCAACGAGAGAGGTTGCCGTTTCGGGCGATGTGATGAACGCATCCGACCTTGACAAGGTCATTTTAGGCCAGGATGTTTTCTTTGCCTCTTTGACAGGGAATCTAGGGAAAATGGCCAAGGCGATTGTGGGATCGATGAAACGCGCTGAAGTCAACCGTTTGATTTTTATCATTTTCCGCCAGAAGACTCCCACCTCAAGAAATGGAAAGGGCATTGCCAATGAGTAGGGGGGAGATGAATGGCGATAGGCGGTAGCCTACATTTTCTTTCTAAGGTATTCTTTGCCTGCTGCACACCTCCCCATTTGATAAAGAACGTTTGTTCGTGTATCATATACTGTAGATGGAGGTGAGAAACAATGCTCGTCAACAAAGCATACAAATTCCGTATCTATCCCACCAAAGAGCAACAAATACTGATTGCGAAGACCATCGGCTGCTCCCGTTTTGTGTTCAACCATTTCCTGTCCGAATGGAACAAAGTCTACAAAAATACGGGAAAGGGACTGAGCTACGGCACTTGTTCCGCCGGGCTGCCTGCGTTGAAAAAGGATCCGGCAACCGCCTGGTTGAAGGAGGTGGATAGCATCGCCCTGCAATCAGCCGTGCGGAACCTGAGCGATGCCTATGACCGGTTCTTCAAGAAACAGAACGATGTCCCGCGGTTCAAAAGTAAACGGAACCCGGTCCAGTCCTATACGACCAGACAGACCAACGGGAACATCGCCGTTTTGGGGAACAGGTTGAAGCTGCCTAAGTTGGGACTGGTCAGGTTCGCGAAGTCCAAAGAAGTGGACGGCAGAATCTTGAGCGCCACTGTTCGGCGGAATCCTTCGGGCAATTACTACGTTTCCCTTTTGGTTGAGACTGAGGTTCAGCTATTGCCGAAAACGGGATCCGTTTGTGGGATCGATGTCGGCTTGAAGGATTTTGCCGTCGTTTCCGACGAAACTGTCTATGGAAACCCAAAGGTTTTCCGAAAACTGGAGCGGAAACTGACCAAAGAACAGAAAATCCTTTCCCGGCGTATGGAACAGGCCACAAAGGACGGACGCAAGCTTTCCGAATCGAAAAACTATCAGAAGCAGCGTGTCAAAGTCGCCAGAATCCATGAACGAATCAGTAATGCCAGAACCGATTACCTGCAAAAGATTTCTACCGAAATCGTCAAAAACCACGACGTCATCGGTATCGAAGATCTGCAGGTGTCCGGCATGCTGAAGAACAAAAAGCTTTCCAAAGGAATAGCGGAAGCATCCTGGGCGCAGTTCCGGACAATGCTGGAATACAAAGCGAAATGGTACGGCAAGCAAGTCGTCGCCGTCGCCCGGAACTTTCCTTCTAGCCAACTCTGTTCGTGCTGCGGCTACAAAAACAAAGACGTGAAGAATCTCGTTGTCCGGGAATGGGATTGCCCCCAATGCAGTGCCCACCATGACCGGGATTTGAACGCAAGCATCAATCTCAAAAATGAAGCCCTGAGGCTTCTAACCGCAGGAAGCTGCGGGGATAGCCTACTAAGATAACCGGGGGATACTCCGGTGTTCGTAGGAATCTCCCACCTCTAAGCGATAGCGTAGGTGGGGGTAGTTCAAGTCCGTGAAAGTGTCGGCATCAATCGCCCGGAATGATCCGACTTTAAACCAAAAGCTTTACCCACGCAAATAGGGTTACTAACCAAAAAAAGCAGTCCGAACGCCCCGCTGATGCGGGTGTCCGGACTGCTTTTTATTTACAAAAATTATTTTTCTTTGGTTTCGCTGGCGTCAAGCTCTTTTTTGATTCTTGGCGGGCGCGTTCCCCAATATTGGAAGAAGTCGGTACGCAATCTTCCGTTGTAGAGTTTGCGTTTTTTCGTGGCTCTTTCGCCGTAGAATTCTTCGAAAAGCAATTCGCTCGTCAGGATGTATTTGCTCCATGTCTTCAATGGACGAAAAACTTGGCCCATCTCTTTGTAGAGTATCTCGATCTCTTCCTGATCGGAAAGACGCTCACCGTATGGCGGGTTGCAGACGATCGTGCCGTATTCCTTGGTAGTCGTGAAGTCGGCCAAAGCCAATTGTTTGAAAGTGACATAATCCGCAACGCCTGCTTTTTCGGCATTGCTCTTCGCGATGGCGATGACGTGCGGATCGATGTCCGAACCTCCGATATCCAGCTTCACATCGAAGTTGGCGGCAGCTTTTGCTTCATTGCGGATGCGATCCCATAAACCTTCTTCAAAAATGTTCCATTCTTCGGAAGGGAATGAGCGCTTCAAGCCTGGAGCGATGTTCAGCCCGATCAAGGCCGCTTCGATCGGAATCGTGCCGGAACCGCAAGTCGGGTCATAGAAGGGACGGTCAGGGAACCAATTGGTCAACATCACCAAAGCGGCTGCCATATTTTCCTTCAATGGTGCGCCGCCTTTTTCGGAACGGTAACCGCGTTTGAAAAGGCTGGAACCGCTCGTGTCGATCGTCAGGATCACTTCATCCTTGTTGATGGCCACTTCGATCGGATAGAGTGCGCCGGATTCAGGCAAACGGGTACGGCGGTGGTAGTATTCGCTCAGGCGGTTGACGATGGCCTTTTTGACGATCGCTTGGCAATCTGGCACACTGTACAAAGTCGATTTTTGCGATTTCCCGGAAACAGGGAATTCCGCATCCATCGGTAGGATTTGTTCCCATGGCAAAGCTTTCGTTTGTTCGAAAAGATCATCGAAAGTTTTTGCTTCGAATTTGCCGAATACGATTTTGATGCGGTCAGCGGTGCGCAGCCACAGGTTGGTGGTGATGATATCCGCTTCCGTACCGGAGAAGTAGGCTTTGCCGTTCTCGACCTGGACGTTGTAGCCCATTTTTTTCAGCTCATTGCCGGTGATGGCTTCGATGCCGCTTGCGGCCGTAGCCATTAATTGATATGTTTTCATGTATTGCTCCTTATTGTTTTGCCTTAGAAATTGCCGGATTATGCACGAAAAATGGGACAAAAATTAGCTTGTCCCATCCTCGATCGTATTCTTTTTGAAGAAAAAAAGCCTGATTTGTAAATTTCTGTAAGCCATGTTCTGTCGCGCCACCGGAGCCAGGCCTCTGATGGCGGAGGTAATTATCTATCTGCATTTCTGCCTCTTTCCCTCGTTCATTTCCTTGGAAAGAGTGCCCCTACCAAAGTTTGGGTTGCTCGCTCGAGGGGTTTACCGCGTTCCACCAGAAAGGTTTCCCCGTCTGCTTCGTCACTGTGGCACTTTCAAGAATACTCAGGCATAGGCAGAGCCCTTAGCCTTTTTTTCTGCCGTCAATCTATCGATTGCCTTAGCTTATGGTTTCGCTAAGCACGAACACTACAAGCATCTCAGCTTGTGCGAGCATGGACTTTCCTCAGCCTCCATGAAGGAGACCGCAATTACCCGAAATTTACAAATGTTTTTTTGATGCTAGTTTGCTTCTTCGTTGGTTTCATCCAGTTTTGAACCGAATACATGTTTCTCCAAGTTGGAAAGGCGTTTCAGAATATCAAAATTCGTTACACCGCTGCCGACTGATGATGCGTTCGATTGGGTCGGCTTAGCTAAAACTGCTTGCTTCGTCAACTCATCCACACGGCTCATCAGACGTTCATTTTCGCTTTGAAGATAAGAAAGATCTTTTTGATAAGATTCATAATCTCTTATGATCATATCCAGATATTCATCGACTTCTGCAACATTATAGCCTCTCATAGCGCTTTTGAATTCTTTTTGCAGAATATCTTTAGTTGTTAGATTTTTATCTGCCATATTTGCACACCTCGTTAGTTGTCCTTGTTACCTAAACAGTATAGCATAAAATCGCAATATTAATAAGCAAATATTCTAATCAACATCATATCAGGCTTTTCGCATAAACTCAACCTAATTTTTTATTGTCCCCGCCGATGTTCAGGAAAGACCTAAGTGATCGGAAAGCCTAATAGGGCATGGCTCCTTGGAAATTGATGATGATGTAGTGCTTATTTCCGGAGTTGGTTGTCGTGATGGATAAATTTTCATTAAGAACAGGCTGCTTGCCGAATATTTCCAACAGAAAACTCTTGAAGACTTTATCCGTTTTGGATTGCAGGACCTCTTTGAAGAGTTCGCTTTTTGTGGCGGGATCGATGCCATCCTCGAAAATGATTTTTTCATCCGCTGTAAGGTAATCATCTTCCATCACTATTTCAGCCCTTCGACCGAATGGAATCTGGACTTTCAAACTTTCTTTGTATTCTGTTTTCTGGTAATCACGGGCGATGCGCGTCACTAAGTAATCGATGGATTGTCTGATCTCTGATTGTTCTGTCATGAAATATCCCTCCAACTTTTTTCCTGACCTAAATATATCACAAACCGACCCTTTTATAAATCGTTCCTTGCACGGCGCGTGCCGTTTTTAGGTAAATGACCAGCTGATGCATAGCCCGGAATATATCTTTTTCCCGTTTTTTGCTACAATGGATTGAGAGCTTCATCCTGCGGCCGTACACAGCCATTAAGGTACTGCCGAAACGAAGATACGAGGAGGAAGAAAATGGACAAAAGTATGATCGACAAAATCCACGAAGAATTGGAAGAGCAACACTTGCCTTGCGAATGGCGATTGGAGTGGCATAAACCCTTCCATACAGTCGAAATTGTGTTATTATTAGAAGTCAGTTATCCTCCAGACAACAGTATTTCTGATATATTCGGCCATTCGAATCATGAAGATCGGTTCGTTTTTGAAGATTCCGTTTTATTCTATGATCGTGCATCCTCAAAAATCAAAACGGAGGAGTATTTGACCGGCATCCCATTCGATCGGAAAAAAGGGATCCAAGGCGGATTGGCCGAAGCAGTGGTCAAGAACATACGCCTGACGGTCGGCGAAGCTAACAGCAAACTCAGGGATTTTCTGAATAATGAAGGAGACTCCAGCTTCGAATTGCATTGGAATGAGCTGAATTTTATGCAGACAATCGAAACACTGAAGGAATTAGGAAGATATGATGAAACGTATTATCGTTATCCTTGATGATAGGAAAGGTGATTGCAAATGGAATGGAATGAAGTAAAAGTTGTGACTGCTACCGAAGCGGTTGAGGCTGTATCGAATATATTGATGGAAGCAGGTGCGAAAGGCGTCGCGATAGATGACGAATTGGACTTCGTCAATCTGAAGGATGACGGTTTCGGCCAGATAAAAGAGGAGCGTGCGTTGCCTGAAGAAGGGCATGCCGTCTACATCATGGCTTATTATCCGAACAATGCGGGGTTCCAGGACACTGTGTTGTTCATCAAAGAACAGCTGGCGGAGCTGGAAAAAATTGATCTGAAAATAGGGAAGAATGAGCTGCAGATCAACCAAGTGAAAGAAGAGGATTGGGAGAACTCCTGGAAGGAATATTTCCATCCGATCCGCTTGACGCGTTTTCTTACGATCGTACCTTATTGGGAAGAATACACGCCGGAAGATGAAAAAGAAATGCTTATTCTATTGGATCCGGGGATGGCCTTCGGTACCGGCACGCATCCAACGACGCGTCTGTCGATCGAAGCGCTTGAAGCAGTGATGCGGGGGGGCGAAAAAGTGATCGATGTCGGAACCGGGTCGGGCGTTTTGAGCATCGCAGCCAAGGCAATGGGCGCGGACACTGTCTATGCCTACGATATCGATGAAATCGCCACACGTGTTTCCAAAGAGAACATCGCTTATAATGCCTATGCTTCGGACGTCATCGTGAAAGAGAACAACCTTTTGGTAGGGATCGCCGATCAGCAAGCGGACATCATTGTTGCGAATATCCTGGCGGAAATCCTGCTGCTGTTGCTTCCCGATGCCTACAAGAACCTCAAGGATGATGGCTATTTCATCCTTTCGGGCATCATCGATTCGAAGAAAGAGGAACTGATCGCAGCTTTGATCAGCAATGGCTTTGAGATCGAGCAAGAAAAGCAAATGAAAGATTGGGTTTGCCTGATCTGCACAAAAAACGTGGAGGATTGAACCATGCAACGATACATCATTCCGCCTCTAGCAAAAGATTATCAAACGCAGCCGATCATTTTGTCGGATGATTTCCATCACCATATGGTGCATGTGATGCGCATGAAGCAGGGAGAGCAGGTATATTTGGCCGACAACTCCGGCATTTCATTCGTTGCGGAAATCACCGATATATCCGCAAGTACGGTCGGATTAAAGTGGGTGGCCGATGAAGACCGCTCCACGGAATTGCCGGTCAAGATTACGATCGCCTGCGGATTGCCGAAGGGCGACAAGCTGGAATACATCGTACAGAAGGGCACTGAGTTGGGCGCGGCAGCCTTCATCCCTTTCGCAGCCAAAAATGCGGTTGTGAAGTGGACGCCGGACAAAAGCGCAAAAAAACAGCAGCGCCTGCAGAAAATTGCAAAAGAGGCAGCGGAGCAATCGCACCGCCAAAAAGAGCCTTTTGTGCATCCTGTCCACAACCTCAAAGAGTTGCTGGCGGAAGCGGCAAAATACAGCAAAGTGTTGATTGCCTATGAAGAGGATGCAAAGGCCGGTGAAGGCAGCATCTTGGTGAACACGCTGGAAAATCTTGAACCGGGCGATTCGTTGTTGTTTGTGTTCGGGCCCGAAGGCGGATTGGCGCCGGAAGAACTGGCGGCATTCAGACAAGCCGGCCATCAGAGCTGTGCTTTGGGGCCGAGGATTTTGCGGGCTGAAACAGCCCCTTTGTATGCGTTGGCGGCAGTATCCTATGAAATTGAATTAAGAAAAGGAGCGGATAAGAATGGTTGAAAAATTAAACAAATATATCGATCACACTTTACTAAGACAAGATGCAATAGAGGAGGAAATCAAAGCCCTTTGCGAAGAAGCGAGGGAATATGACTTCAAATCCGTTTGTGTACAACCCTTCTGGGTCAAAAAGGTTGAAGCTTTCTTGACCGGTTCGGATGTGCTTGTCTGTACCGTCGTCGGTTTTCCGCATGGCGCCAATACGGCAGAAGTGAAGACTTTCGAAGCGAAACAGGCGGTGCAGAACGGTGCCGATGAAGTCGATATGGTCATCAATATCGGAGCTTTGAAGGATGGCAATTACCAAACAGTCGAACATGAAATCGCAGCTTTAGTCGAAGCCGTCAAAGGCAAGGCGATCCTTAAGGTCATCATCGAGACGTGCCTGTTGACTGATGATGAAAAAGTCATCGCTTGCCAGTTGGCTCAAAAGGCAGGCGCCGACTTTGTCAAGACATCCACCGGTTTTTCAACAGGTGGCGCAACATTGGAGGATATCGCACTGATGCGCAAGACAGTCGGCCCTGTGATGGACGTTAAAGCAAGCGGCGGAGTGCGCACGTATGAAGATGCTTTGGCTTTCATCGCAGCCGGCGCAACGCGCTTGGGCACTTCCAGCGGCAAGAAAATCGTCGAAGGTTGGCTTGCGGCAAAGTAAATGTTAGGGATGCTCCGATTGCATCCGAATAATCGAATGACCAAGAAAACCTTGAGGGCCTTCTTTTTTAGGAAGCTGTCCTTCAAGGTTTTTTTATGGTTTGAGGTTGAAAAGAGAGAACAAATGTTGATGGCGCATCGTTCCGATTTAAAGTATAATAAAGGGAAACATATTTTCTTTTTTGTTTGCAAAATATGATATATTCAGCAGCTTTTCCGTTTGCGGACGGAATTGCAGTAAGTAAATACATAATCTTAAGAGTCAGGAGTGACAACATGCCGAAAATCAAAACCTATTCACCTGAAGAGGTTGTGCAACTATGCGCGGAATATATGAATGAAACCCATGTGGCATTTGTCCAAAAAGCGTGTGATTTTGCCAGGGAAGCTCATAGCGGACAGATGCGGAAGTCCGGCGAGGAGTACTTCGTTCATCCGACCCAAGTCGCAGCGATATTGGCAGATTTGAAATTAGATCCAGAAACGATTGCAACGGGATTTTTGCATGATGTTGTGGAAGATACAGAATATACCTTAGAGGATATCGAACGGGAATTCTCCAAAACCGTAGCCATCCTGGTCGATGGCGTCACGAAATTGGGGAAGATCGAATACAAGTCGCATGAAGAGCAACAGGCCGAAAACCATCGCAAGATGTTGATGGCCATGGCGAAGGACCTGCGGATCATCATGGTGAAGCTGGCGGATAGATTGCACAACATGCGCACGCTGAAATACCATAAGCCGGAGAAACAACGGACCATTTCCAATGAGACGCTGGAAATATACGCCCCCTTAGCCCACCGCTTAGGGATGAACCGGATCAAATGGGAATTGGAGGATACGTCGCTCAGGTATCTGAATCCGCAACAATATTACCGGATCGTTCATCTGATGAACAGCAAACGCGATGAACGGGAACTGTACATCAAGGATACGATCAACAAAATCAAAGATTCGATCGATGAATTGGAAATTGAAGCCGACATCTACGGCAGACCGAAGCACATCAACTCCATCTACCGAAAAATGAAGGACCATAAGAAACAGTTCACGGAAATCTATGATTTGTTGGCTATCCGTGTCATCGTCCATTCCATCAAAGACTGTTATGCCGTTTTGGGGGCCATCCACACTAAATGGAAACCAATGCCGGGCCGATTCAAAGACTATATCGCCATGCCCAAAGCGAATATGTATCAGTCGCTGCACACGACCGTCATCGGGACGCAGGGAACGCCTGTCGAAATCCAGATCCGGACAATCGAAATGCACCAAGTCGCGGAATATGGGGTTGCGGCTCACTGGGCATACAAAGAGGGCATCACCAAAAAAATCGATCCGGATAAAATGCCCCATCAGATCGATTGGTTCCGCGATTTGATCGACTTGCAGGATGATTCCAAAAATGCCAGCGAGTTCGTCGAAAGCGTCAAGGAGGATATCTTCAAGGATAAGGTTTATGTTTTCACTCCGAAAGGCGATGTCGTTGAATTGCCATCAGGTGCCGGCCCTTTGGATTTCGCCTATAACATCCATACCGAAATCGGACACAAAACCATCGGGGCGAAAGTCAACGGTAAGATTGTCCCTTTGAATTACAAGCTGCAGAATGGCGACATCATCGAAGTGATGACATCCCCGAACTCATTCGGTCCGAGCAGGGACTGGGTCAACTTGGTTTCCACCAGCAAGGCAAAAAATAAAATCAAACGCTACTTCAAGCTGCAGGACCGCGATGAACATGTGATCAAAGGCCGGGATATGCTGGAAAAACAATTGACGGAAATGGAATTCTCGCCGAAGGAATTCCTGACGAAACTAGCGATCAAAGATTTGTTGAATCGCTTCAATGTGAATTCAGAAGATGACCTCTATGCCGCCATCGGCTTCGGCGAACTGTCTGCGTTCATCGTATCGAACCGTTTGACCGAAAAAGCCCGCCGTGAGCGGGACAAGCACAAAGCGGAACAGCAGCTGGACACGATTGAGCAAAAAACGAAAAAAGATAATCCTAAAATGAAAATCCGCCATGAAGGCGGCGTAGTCATTCAAGGAGTGGACAATCTGCTGATACGCATCAGCCATTGCTGCAATCCGGTCCCGGGTGATGAAATTGTCGGCTACATCACAAAAGGGCGCGGCATATCGGTCCACCGGAAAGATTGCCCGAATGTTCAGGTATCCGGTGAGCACGGCGACCGGCTGATCGATGTCGAATGGGAAGATACCGGCACCTCCAATATCGATTACGAAACCGAATTGACGGTCGAGGGCTACAACCGCTCCGGTCTGCTGAACGAAATTTTGCATGTGGTCAATACGATGACCAAGAATCTCAGCAGCGTAAACGGGAAAGTCGACAGCAATAAAATTGCGGTCATTACGTTGAAGATCGGGATACAAAACTTGAGCCAACTGGACAAAATCGTCGATAAAATCAAAAATATCCCGGACGTCTACACTGTCAGAAGGGTCACATCCTAATCAAAATGAATCGAGGGCAGATATGCGAGTTGTTGTGCAGAAAGTGACGGAAGCATCCGTCTCGGTTGATGATGAAATCATCGGGGAAATAGGTGAGGGCTTTATGCTTTTGGTCGGTATCGGCAAGGATGACACACAAGACGATGTGCTCTACCTCGTCCGTAAAGTTTCGAATCTCCGGGTTTTCGAAGACGAAGAGGGCAAAATGAACCGCTCCTTGAAGGATGTGGATGGAGCCATCCTCTCCATATCCCAATTCACTTTGTTCGCTGACACCAAAAAAGGGAATCGCCCAAGCTTCACCAATGCGGCCCCTCCGGAAACCGGGGAGGCACTTTACCAAGCGTTCAACGAGCTGTTAAGAGCGGAAGGTTTTCCTGTGGCATCGGGTAAGTTCGGTGCACACATGTCTGTCCGTTTGAACAACGATGGACCCGTAACCATCCTCATCGATTCCAAAAACAAATAACAGAGCCGGCAGCTTGAACCATTCGAGGTTCAAGCTGCCGACTCTGTTTTTTATTCAGTGTTTTTATTTATTGGAAATATTCGGTCAATGCTTGGTAGACGCTTTCCGCCACCAAGGAGCGATAATAATCGGAATTGAAGGTCTTGACGTCGGAGTCATTGTTCATATAGCCGAGCTCCAACAACAAGGAGGGTTGCTCATTTTCGCGTGTGACCAAGAAATCGCCGAATTTGGAACCATTGTCCTGCAACGGTAAAGTATCGGCCAGGTGATCATCGACCAGATTTGCCAACGGAATATCCGCATCAGCATAATAATACGTCGTGAAACCCGTCGCGGAAGTACCGCTTGCGGTGGAATCATAATGCAGACTGATGAACAGATCGGCGTTGTTGACATTGCTCATTTCTGCCCGATCTTCCAAGGTTACGTAGACATCAGAGGTGCGCGTCAATATGACGTTGGCTCCGGCACTGCGTAATTTTTCAGCCACCGCTTCAGCGGTTTTGAGTGTGACTTCCTTCTCGTAAATATAAGTCCCTTCCGCTCCCGGGTCTTCTCCTCCGTGGCCCGGATCGATTACGATGGTCGCTTCGGCTAACGTGGTGGTGGATGACGCAGTGACGGGAGTATTGAGCGACTCGGATGTTTCCACCAACCAGGAGGCGACGTAGCCTTCCTTATTTCCCTCATAAAGGATCTTATAGAAATCACCGGATTGGCTGATCAGTTCGTACTCTTCGCCTTTTTCAGCAATGAACAGGATATCACTGCCTGTCGAAGCCCCACTGCGGACATTTACGCCATCCATCGTGATGATGACTTTCGGATTGGCATCGTCTGCAACCACTGCTGTGGTATCGACTGTTTCCGGCGCCAATTGGATGCTGCCTGGTGAAATTTCGATCAGCTCCGACAAAATCCAAGCGACTTTATTGTTGTACTGGATTTGGCTCCAGCCGTTCTCTTCATACAACAGAGCAAATTTTTCACCTTCACTGGCTGTTCCAACGACTTCAGCTGTTTCATTGTTCTCTTGCCGAACGTTGGCGGAGGGCACCAGTACTGTAGCCAACAATTCGGATGTTGCCGCGATTTCGGTGTTGTTGATCAGCCAACTGGCTACCCAACCGATTCTTCCGTCCGAAAGCCGGACTTTATACCATTCATTCTTGTCAGCCAAAACATTGACTGAGGAACCGCCTTGTATTTGCGTCATAATGTCGTAGGATAACCCTGGACCGGACCGGACATTTACGATGCTGGCGGAGATGCTGACCGTAGTATAGTTGGCTAATGCTACCGTACCGAAGGAGCCCAATCCGACAAATAGCAGAACAAGCGCCAAGAAGAATAGATGTCTATTTTTTGCGATAGTCTTCACTGATTGTCTCCTTTCTGGTTTGGGATGCATAAAATTTACAAAAATTGTTCAATTCTTCTATCATTATAGCAAAGATACGGCATCCAATGCAAAGCCTTTTCAGAAATTATGGATCTGTTCCCTATATGGACAAAGCTGAACCGCGACGCAGCCATCCGACACAGAATATGCGATTGACTATGCTGGCCCGGAAAGTGAAAATATGATGAAAACAGTATTGACAATTCGGTGCTTATCTTGTATCGTTAAGGAAATTATAAATGTCCAGTGAAGATCGAAGTAGAATAGATTGGTTTGATTCAGAGAGGATTGCCACGGCTGAGAGCACTCCCAAACGTTTATTCGAAAGACAGGTTGGAGGATTAATAGTGAAAAGCTATTACGCCACGAACGTTACTCGTTAAAGGAAAGCTATGCTTTCGAATAAAGGTGGCACCACGTCTGACTAATCGTCCTTTTCCATGATGGAAAGAGGGCTATTTTTTTGCTTTTTTTCAGACAGAAAACAGTATGAAGCGAAAGGAATGGTTATAAAAAATGATACAAAAACCAAAAGGGACTGCCGACATATTTTTGCAGGAAGCAGAAATTTGGCAATACGTGGAAGAAACAGCCCGGATCTTACTGCATGACTATCAATTTTCAGAAATCCGCACCCCGATGTTCGAAAGTTATGAACTGTTCTCCAGAGGGGTCGGCGACACGAGTGACATCGTATCGAAGGAAATGTACGACTTCTATGACAAGGGCGAACGACACATCGCATTGAAGCCTGAAGGAACGGCTCCAGTGGTCCGGGCTTACGTCGAAAACAAGCTGTTCGGTCCTGAACATCCGAAACCGCTGAAAGTCTATTACATCAGCCCGATGTTCCGCTACGAAAGACCACAGGGCGGACGGATGCGTCAATTCCACCAACTGGGTGTCGAAGTTTTCGGAAGCGTGAATCCGGCGACCGATGTCGAAACGATGGCATTGGCATGGGATATCCTGAAGGAATTGGAATTGAGCGATCTGAAATTGGTCATCAATTCGTTGGGCAAAACCGAAGATCGGATCAGATACCGTGAAGCGCTGATCGCCTACTTGGAGCCTTTCCATGATGAATTGAGCAAAGATTCCCAGACCCGTCTCCATAAGAATCCGTTGCGCGTGTTGGACAGCAAAGACAAGCGCGACAAGGAAATCGTTGCCCAGGCACCGAGCATCTTGGAGTTCCTCTCGGATGATTCAAAGAAACATTTTGAATCGGTTCAGGAAATGCTTCAGGCATTGGAAATCCCGTTCACTATCAACAGTAATATGGTCCGCGGACTCGACTATTATCAGGATACCATCTTTGAAATCATGACCTCATCCGCAGTCTTCGGGGCGGAAACGACCATCTGCGGCGGAGGCCGCTATGACGGCTTGGTCCAGGAAATCGGTGGGCCGGAAGTGCCTGGTTTCGGCTTCGGAATGGGCTTGGAAAGACTGATCCTTTTGATGAAGGATCAGCAAGTCGATGTACCGAAACTATCCGAGTTGGATGTCTATGTTGTCGGTTTGGGAGAAGCTACGAACATCGAAACCTTGAAATTGGTCCAGAATGCGCGCCAAGCAGGGTATTCGGCTGATCGGGACTTCCATGACCGCAAAGCCAAAGCGCAATTCAAAACCGCCACGAAAAATGGGGCGAAAGTAGTGCTGACCATCGGTGAAGATGAGTTGAACAACAAGCAAGTGCAATTCAAAGTGATGTCGACCGGCAAGGAGCAGAAAGTGGCGTTGACTGAGATTTACGCGGATTTTGATAAAGTGTACAAAACACAGACAGCCGATATGACGGCTTTCAATGAATTTTTCGGAAAAGAAGACTAGAACATACAGAAAAGGGTAGTGAAAATGGATAGAAGAACAGAGTATTGCGGATTATTGACGGAAGCATCCGTTGGACAGACTGTCGTCGCCAATGGTTGGGTTAACAAAAGAAGAGACTTAGGCGGATTGATCTTTATCCATCTGCGTGACCGTGAAGGCATCGTCCAAGTCGTTTTCAACACAGAATTCAATGAAGAAGCTTTCCGTATTGCGGAAACGATCCGTGGGGAATATGTCCTGCAGGTCAAAGGTAAAGTAGTCCTTCGTGAAGCAAATCAGATCAATCCGAACATCGGCACAGGTACGATCGAAATCGAAGCGGAATCCGTGGAAATTTTGGCGAAAGCGAAAACGCCGCCGTTCTATATCGAAGGCGATCTGAACGTGTCCGATGAATTGCGCATGAAATACCGCTACATCGATTTAAGAAGAGACAAAATGATGAACAACATGAAAATTCGCCACCAAACGACGCGCACTGTCCGCAACTATTTGGATGACTTGAATTTCATGGACATCGAAACGCCTTATTTGACGAAATCGACTCCGGAAGGTGCGCGTGACTATATCGTTCCGTCCCGTGTCCATCAAGGCGAATTTTACGCGTTGCCGCAATCACCGCAACTGTTCAAACAGATGCTGATGGGCGCAGGCTTTGACCGCTATTATCAGATCGTGCGTTGCTTCCGCGATGAAGATCTGCGCGGTGACAGACAGCCGGAATTCACCCAAATCGATATCGAAACCAGTTTCCTGTCTGCTGCTGAGATCCAGGAAATCACCGAAACTATGCTTCAGAAAGTCATGAAGGACGTTTTGGGTAAAGACATTCCGGCTCCATTCCCCCGCATCTCCTACGATGAAGCGATGAACCGTTACGGCAGCGATAAGCCGGATACCCGTTTCGCATTGGAATTGATTGATATGAATGAATTTGCGAAAACTTCTTCATTCAACGTATTCAAAGCGACCAGCGAAAGCGGCGGCCAAGTCCGTGGCTTGAACGTCAAAGGCAAAGCCGATGCCTATTCGCGTAAAGACATGGATAACCTGATCGAGTACGCCAAACAATACGGCGCAAAAGGCATGGCTTGGATGAAAGTCGAAGAGGACGGACTGAAGGGCGCCGTGGCAAAATTCTTCACCGAAGACAGCGAAGAATTGATCAGACTGATGGATGCGGAGCCTGGCGACTTGCTGGTGTTCGTTGCTGACAAAAAAGAGATCGTCTATCAAGCATTAGGAGAGCTGCGCCTGAAGTTCGGCCGCGATCTTGATCTGATCGACAAATCCCAATTTGCTTTCGTTTGGGTTGTGAATTGGCCATTGCTTGAGTACGATGCGGACGCAAAACGCTACACTGCAATGCACCATCCGTTCACTCGTCCTAACGATGAAGATCTTGTCAAATTAGCCGATAATCCGGAAGAAGTCTATGCGCAAGCCTACGATATCGTCTTGAACGGTTATGAAATCGGCGGCGGATCTCTGCGTATCTACACAAGGGAAGTACAGGAGCAGATGTTTGCGGCACTTGGCTTCAGCAAAGAAGATGCCGAAGAGGAGTTCGGTTTCTTGTTGGATGCCTTCGATTACGGTTTCCCACCGCATGGCGGCATCGCTTTAGGACTGGATCGTTTGGTCATGTTGTTGGCTGGCGAATCAAACATCCGCGAAGTGATCGCGTTCCCTAAAAACGGGAAAGCTTTCGACCCGATGACGAACGCTCCAAGCGAAGTGAGCGCAGCTCAGTTGAAAGAATTGAGCCTGAAAATCGCTTCATTGGACTAACATCGGACTAACAATTGCACTAAAAAGAGCATCTGATGGTAAGGAAAACAGGCCTTATGATACAATAATCGTATCATAAGGCTTGTTTTTTTCGTCTCTTGTTTTGGAGAAGACGGAATTGCTTTTTAGGATAATACACAATAAAAGGGTGAAGATATGTTAAAGATAGGTTCACATGTTTCTATGGGCGGTAAAAAAATGCTGTTGGGTTCAGCAGAGGAAGCAGCATCGTACGGTTCTTCGGTATTTATGATCTACACAGGCGCTCCGCAGAATACCCGGAGAAAAAGCGTCGATGAGATGAATATTCCGGAAGGCATGGACTATATGGCCAAGCACGGTCTGGTCGAGCTGGTCGTTCATGCACCCTACATCATCAATTTGGCCAACACCACAAAACCGGATCATTTTGAGTTCGCCATCGGATTTTTGCGCGATGAAATCGTGCGGGCGCAAGCGCTGGGCGCAAAACAGATCACGCTGCATCCAGGTTCGCATGTCGGCGCAGGTTCTGAGATAGGCATCAAACAGATCGTCAAGGGCCTGAATGAAGTGCTGGAGCCCAGCCAGACTGCGCAGATTGCGTTGGAAACGATGGCTGGAAAAGGCACCGAGATCGGCCGGACGTTTGAAGAGTTGGCTGCCATCATGGATGGTGTAGTTTATAACGATAAGTTGTCCGTAACGTTGGATACGTGCCATACGAACGATGCGGGCTATAACGTCAAAGAGGACTTCGATGGTGTGTTGGAAGAATTCGACCGTATCATCGGCTTGGAACGTTTGAAAATGATCCATATCAACGATTCGAAAAACGAGAGAGGGGCCCACAAAGACAGACATGCGAATATCGGCTTCGGCACCATCGGCTTCGAAACTTTGAACAAAATTGTTCACCATCCGCAACTGCAAGATTTGCCGAAAATATTGGAGACGCCGTTCGTCGGCGAGGACAAAAAGAACAAGAAGGCGCCTTACAGATTCGAATTGGATATGCTGAAGTCGCAGACATTCAATCCGCGCTTGTTGGAAGATATTCTGAACCAGTAAGAAATACATCTTTGGATGGATGCGGTTTTGCCGAAATTCAGGGATAATTGTATGTAAGCAAATAATGAAAAATAAAGGAGATGGAAAGATGAAAGGTTGGTTGAAAGGCTTAATCGGAGTGTTTATTGCGGTGCTGCTGTTGGGAGTGCCATTGATCAGCTCCTATAATGGTTTGGTGACGGAGGAAAGCAACGTCGATGTGCAATGGGCGAATGTGGAAACCAAACTGCAAAGACGTTATGATCTGATCCCCAACTTGGTGGAATCGGTAAAAGGCGCCATGGAACAGGAACAGGAAGTATTCGGTGCAATCGCTGATGCCCGTGCCAGAATCGGCAGTGCCCAGACGACCGAAGAACAGGTTACAGCCAGCAACGAAATGGAATCCGCGCTTTCGCGCCTGTTGGTGATTGTCGAGAACTATCCGGAACTGAAATCGAACGAACAAGTGACGGCTCTGATGGATGAGTTGGCGGGTACCGAAAACAGGATTTCGGTCGAAAGGGATCGTTACAATGAAGCGGTCCAACAGTACAACAACAAAGTCAAACGCTTCCCTGGATCGCTCATGGCAGGGCTTTTCGGATTTGATGAAAAATCTTATTTTGAAGCGGTCAGCGGCGCTGAAACTGCTCCAAGTGTAGACTTGAATACAGACGATGAATAATTGAGGGGCTGATGATGCTTTGTTTCAAATGAGAAAAAAGACGCGGTGGCAATTGCTTGTGGTTTTGGGGTTGTTCTTCTTTTCGATGGCGTTCGCGCCTTCCAAGCATGCGCAAGCGTTGCCTGATCCGACAACCGAATTTTATGTCTATGATCCAAGCGGCACGCTCTCCGAAGAAACGAAATCATTCATCCTGAGCGTGAATGAGCAATACGAATTGACGGAGGAAAAACCCCAAGTTGTCGTGGCGGTGGTCGATTCGCTGCAGGGTGAGACAATCGAGGAGTATTCTGTCGACCTGTTCGAAAAGTGGGAAATTGGCCAGGCGGATGCCGATAACGGCGTGCTGATTTTGTTGGCGCTGGAAGAAAGGGAAATCCGCTTCGAAATCGGATACGGTCTGGAAGGTGCCTTAACGGACAGCAGGACAGGCAGAATTCTGGACAATCATCTGGAGTATCTTTCGGCCAATGACTTCGATGGCGGTCTGAAAGAAATTTTTACAGAAGCGGCGGTTGTCGTCAATGAGGAATACCAATATGATGACGAAGTGATATTCTCCGGCTATCCCGTTGATACAACGCAATACTCTGAAGGCGATTCATCGTTCTTCGCGTCTATCGTCCAATTCCTGTTCATCCTTTTAGTGTTGTCCTTCTTGTTTGGCGGCAGAGGCGGACGCGGTGGACGTGGCGGCGGAATGAACCCGTTGTGGTGGTTGCTTCTTAGCGGAGGCGGTGGCGGTTACCGAGGCAACAATCATCGTGGAGGATACGGCGGTGGCGGTTTCGGTGGCGGTGGCTTTGGCGGAGGAGGCGGCTTCGGAGGCGGAGGTTCTTCCGGAGGCGGGGGATCCAGCAGAGGGTTCTAACGCACCTGTTGCAGCAATGGATATAACTACAAAAGAAGAGGGCCCGAATTTTGATCCGGGTCCTCTTCTTTCGATTTCAGGTAATGATGGTTGTGTCTGAGATTTCGATGCTGCTCATGATGATGGCGGCTGTTTCTTCTATGGAACGTTTGGATACATTGATGACGATGCAACCCAATTTGTTGTACAATTCATAGGCGTATTCCAGCTCAGCCCGGATGCGGTCCATGTCCGAATAAATGGTTTCCGGTGATAATCCGTAGGCAATCATCCGCTCCTTGCGGAAATTATTCAATACCTCTGCATCATTGGTCAATCCGACGATTTTTTTCGGATCCACTTGCCAAATTTCGTCAGGCACTGAGGCTTCCGGCATAATCGGCAGGTTCGCCACTTTGATGGTCTTGTTCGCCAAAAACATGGATAGCGGCGTCTTTGAAGTGCGGGAAACGCCCAGCAGGACCAAATCGGCATCCAAGAAACCCTTTGGATCTTTCCCGTCATCGTATTTGACTGCGAACTCGATGGCGCTGATCCGGTTGAAGTATTCATCATCCAAACGATGCAGGGCGCCTGCTCTCCGGATGGGCTGCTGCCCGGTCTTTCCGGTGATATCACTGACCAATGCTTTCAATATATTATAGCAAGGCAAGTCCTCCGCAGCGCAGAAGCTGTCCGTGTATTCACTCAAATCCTCGACGACCAAAGTATGGATAACAAATGCTTTCAGTTCTTTGGCCTCTACCAATACAGGCTCTAAATCTTTCATTTTTCTGATGAATGGATAATGATACATATGAGCAGTTATCGATGGAAATTGTGCCAATACGGCCTGGAGGACTTTCCTGGCGGTGTCTCCTACCGAATCGGATATGATGACAAAATGCAGGTCATGTGGCTCTTGTTGTTCCATATAATCTCGTCCTTCCTGAATCTTAATGATTGCAATCTCACTAATAATATACTATAGTCAATTTGAAATTGATAGAGTCGGGAGGGAAAATGATGCCGGTAGATACCGTAACCATTGCACTGCAGCAATTAAAGAAACAAGGTTATAAATATACCCAAAAAAGAGAAGATATCATTACGGTTTTTGTGGAAGCTAACCGCTATCTGTCTGCAAAAGCAGTTCTGCATGCGTTGCAGGATGAATATCCGACACTCAGCTATGACACGATATACCGCAACCTGTACACTTTTGTGGAAGTTGGGATCCTGGAAGAGACAGAATTGAACAACGAAAAACTGTTCCGGATCACATGTTTGCACGAGGGTCACCATCATCATCACTTCATTTGTCAACAATGCGGAATGACGATTGCTTTGCAGATGTGTCCGATGGATTTCTTTGAGCAACAGTTGGAGGGATGCCAAATTTCGTCCCATCGCTTCGAAATATTTGGTGTTTGCAAGAATTGTTTGGCGGATGCGTAGTGCTGCGTGACGGCAGCCAGACCGACGCTTTAGCCCAGTTTGATCATTCACTATTTTGTTTTGCAATAAAACGTTGCAATTGCTTCCTCCTATGATATAATATCAAAAGAACAATTTCATTTTGATTTCTTATAATTTCAAAAGGAAACGTTACTTTTAACGCTCGGAGGGAGGGAATATTTAATGTCAAAAACAGTTGTTCGTAAAAACGAATCTCTTGATGATGCTCTTCGTCGCTTTAAACGTACTGTTTCAAAAACTGGAACTCTACAAGACGCTCGTAAACATGAATTTTATGAAAAGCCAAGTGTGAGACGCAAGAAAAAATCTGAAGCTGCCAGAAAACGTAAATTCTAACAGCCAGATGCTTGCTTTCTAAAATTCTTAGAGACTAATCAATAAAGAATGGGATGATCTCCGTATCATTCCATTTTTTTTGTCGTCCAGAAAAAGCGCCTCGAATACAAGGGGGATAAATATTTTCATAAGCCATGCCGCTTTATGTTATACTATTAGCAATAAGCAGTGAAAAAAATCCCCAAAAAGAGGAGTGTAGCTTGTTTGACCGATAAAGTGAATAAAACAGAGAAAATTGAAGTGATGGATGCATCCGTTTTGCCTCAATTATTTGGATCGCAAGACAAGCATCTGAAGATGTTGGAAGATGCTTTGCATGTGACCATTACAAGCCGCGGCATGAAAATCGAAATCAGTGGTGAAGAGTCGGCTGTCGACAAAGCCCGTTCCCTGTTGAAGCAACTTTTGGAATTGTTAGCGCGCGGCATCCCTATTTCACAAACAGATATCGTCACAGCTATAAAAATGTCGGAACGCGGAAGCCTTGATTTTTTCATCAACCTTTATGAAGAGGAAATCGGCAGGTCATACGCAGGCAAGCCTATCCGGGCGAAGAATTTCGGCCAAAGGCAATATGTGCAGGCCGTCAAGAAAAAAGATGTCGTATTCGGAATAGGGCCTGCCGGAACCGGAAAAACCTTCTTGGCCGTAGTGATGGCTGTGGAGGCCCTGAAGAACGGAAAAGTAAAAAAAATCATCTTGACCCGCCCGGCTGTTGAAGCTGGAGAAAACCTCGGCTTCCTTCCCGGAGATTTGAAGGAAAAAGTTGACCCGTATCTGCGCCCGATTTATGACGCGCTTTATGCCATCTATGGCGTCGAGCACACAACACGCTTGATGGATAGGGGAGTCATCGAAATTGCGCCGCTCGCCTACATGCGCGGACGGACGCTGGAAGATGCCTTCATCATCCTTGATGAGGCTCAGAACACGACTGTCGCACAGATGAAGATGTTCCTGACGCGGCTCGGGTTCGGATCGAAAATGATCGTCAACGGCGACAAGACCCAGATCGATTTGCCAAAAGGCGCCCTATCAGGATTGATCGATGCCGAGAAGAAACTTCAGGGCATCCCGGACATTACTTTTGTCACCTTTGATACTTATGATGTCGTGCGCCACCCGGTTGTTGCGAGCATCATCAAAGCATACGATGTCAAAGAGGAAACAAAACACAACATAGAAAAGTGAGCGATTATATGGAAATAGATATTTTTGATGAAACCGAATCTGTACAGAATGAGCACACCGAATTGGTCCATTCCTTGATTGCTTTTGCGGGGGAGTATTTGAAGTTGGCGCCCGATACCGAATTGTCGATCACTTTTGTGGACAATGAGCGCATCCGGGAGATCAACCGGGAATACCGCAACAAAGATCAGGCCACGGACGTCATCAGCTTTGCGCTGAACGATGACATGGATGACGACTTCCCGATCAATATGGAAAGCATAACCGGCGCCTTTCCGACGAATATCGGTGACATCATCATCTCGACCGACAAAACCGCTGAACAAGCGGAGTCCTATGGCCACAGTTTCGAGAGAGAACTAGGCTTCCTTGCGTTGCATGGTTTCCTGCATTTGAATGGTTATGATCACATGACGGAAGAAGACGAAAAGGAAATGTTCGGTCTTCAGAAAGAGATACTGGATGCTTATGGACTTAAAAGAGACGAGTAGGGAAAAGTTGGGGAAAATCGGAAAGAATCCAAGTTTTTTTGCTTCAGTGAAGCACGCTTTGGACGGCATCGGCATTATCCTCAAAGAAGAAAAAAACATGCGCAGTCATGCTTTGTTTGGCTTGATACCGCTCTTGTTGGCTTGGTTCTTCGGATCGAGCACAATGGAATGGATCGTGATCATCTTCTGCATATTTTTGGTCATCATCATGGAGTTTCTGAACACGATATTCGAAAATGTGGTCGATTTGGTGACTGATTACGAATATCATCCTCTGGCAAAGAAAGCAAAAGACATCGCTGCCGGAGCGGTCTTGGTTACGGTGTTCTTCACCATCCTAATCGCGGCCATCATTTTTTTGCCCAAGTTCGTGGAATTATATTATAAGTTAATTTGAGGAGTTTTATATGAATAAAAAAGAAGGTTTCAAATCAGGATTCGTCTCCATCATCGGGAGACCGAACGTAGGAAAATCAACACTTTTGAACCGCATCGTCGGTCAAAAAGTCGCCATCATGAGCGATGTCCCGCAAACAACCCGCAACAAGATCCAAGGCGTAGTCACTTCGGATGATTCCCAGATCGTCTTCATCGATACGCCCGGAATCCACAAACCGCAAACGCGCTTGAACGATTTTATGCTCAAGAGCGCTTACAGCACGTTCAATGAAGTGGATTTGGTTTTGTTCATGGTGAATGCGGCAGAAAAAAGAGGAGCGGGCGACAATTTCATTCTTGAGAAACTCAAGAATTTGCGCACGCCGAAATTTTTGATCATCAACAAAATCGATCAGGTCAAGCCGGAAGAATTACTGAAAATCATAATGGACTACACTTCAGACAACGAGTTCAATGAAGTGGTCCCGATTTCTGCCATTCAAGGGAACAATGTCGATGAGATGATGGCCACCATCAAAAAATACATGCCAGAAGGGCCACAATTCTATCCGGACGATCAAGTCACGGATCACCCGGAATACTTCGTCGTGTCCGAGTTCATCCGCGAAAAGATCCTTCAGTTGACCAAAGAAGAAGTGCCGCATTCCGTGGCAGTCGTTGTGGAATCGATGCTGCGCAACGAGGACGATAAAGTCCACGTCCATGCAACCATCATCGTCGATCGAGCCAGTCAAAAAGGCATCATCATCGGCAAGGGCGGGAAAATGCTGAAAGAAATCGGTGTCCGGGCACGTCGGGATATCGAAGCGATGCTTGGTGATAAAATTTACCTCGAACTTTGGGTGAAGGTCCAAAAAGATTGGCGCGACAAGCAGAGTTATCTGCAGGACTACGGGTATCGCCAAAAAGATTACGATTGATCAGCTAATGCTCAATTGGTACATGAATAGCAATCAGTAAGAGTTTGGGAGGCTGCCTTCCGGACTCTTCTCTTTTCGAAAGGGTGCGACATGGAGACATATCAGGAATTTGATGGCATCGTCTTATCGATCCGAAAACACAGGGAAAAGGATGCTTTGGTAAAAATATTTACGCGTAATCATGGAAAACGGATGTTTTTTGTGAAGAACATCAAAAATCCGAACCATTCCTTGAAAGCTGCGCTCCTGCCATTCACGAAAGCGACTTATCTGGGCCGCATCAAGGATGACGGCCTCAGCTTCCTGCAGGACAGCCGCGAAATCATCCACTTTTCCAAAATGCAGACGGATATCCATCTGAACGCCTACGCGACTTATTTGAACAACCTGGCTGATGCGGCCATCAACGATGCCATCAAGGCAGCCGACCTCTACGATCTGTTGGAGGAATCCTTGGTCGCCATGCAGAACGGGATGGATGCGGAAATCGTAGTGAACATTTTCGAAATGCGGGTGCTGAAATATTTTGGTGCAGCACCGCAATTGCAGGAATGTGTCATCTGTCACAGCAAGCAGGAACCTTTCGATTTTTCGGTCAAATATTCCGGGGCCCTGTGTCAGGAGCATTATGGGGAAGACCCCAGGAGATCGCATGCAAGCCCTGCAGCTGTCCATTTTGCCCGGATTTTCCAGTTGGTCACGCCGAAGCAAGTCGGGAATATCCAGATCAAAGCCGAGACGAAACAGGCGCTCAGAGCCTTCATCGATGAATTATATGAAGAATATGTCGGGATCCGCCTGAAAAGCAAGAGCTTCATCGATCAGATGTACGCTTGGGAGACAAAGGTTGAGATCCCATTCCGTTCCGCTTCCGAACCGGAGCCAAATAAGCCGAGCGAAAGCGGACAGTCCGATCCAAGTAGTTCTTGACATTATGCAGGAACAAGGCTACTATTGAGAAGAACTAAATACTGGACGTTGAAGATAAAAGTACCTCTGGTCAGTACCGAAAAGCGAATTTGGGATAGTGTGAGCCAAAGCGGGAGACTATTGCGGAAAGGCGTATCCGAGTCCTGTAACGAAGTGCCGGCAATTGCCGGAATTAGGGTGGAACCGCGAAAATATTCGTCCCTATGTTTCAAGGAGACTTGATGCATAGGGACTTTTTTTATGTATTATTTCAAGTGGAGGAGATTTATGATGGAAAACAAATTAACTGTGCAAAAAATGATTCAATCGCTACAAAATTTTTGGGCAGATCAAGGCTGCCTCTTGATGCAGTCCTATGATACTGAAAAAGGTGCCGGAACAATGAGCCCGTACACTTTCTTGCGTGCAATCGGCCCGGAACCTTGGAACGCTGCCTACGTGGAGCCTTCGCGTCGTCCTGCTGACGGCCGTTACGGTGAAAATCCCAACCGTCTGTACCAACATCACCAATTCCAAGTGGTCATGAAGCCATCACCGGACAATATCCAGGAACTTTATCTGGAAAGTCTGAAAGTATTGGGCATCAATCCGATTGAACATGATATCCGCTTTGTAGAAGACAACTGGGAAAACCCTTCATTGGGTTGCGCAGGCTTGGGCTGGGAAGTCTGGTTGGATGGGATGGAAGTCACCCAATTTACCTATTTCCAGCAAGTGGGCGGTTTGGAATGCAGCCCTGTCACAAGCGAAATCACCTATGGTTTGGAGCGTCTGGCTTCTTATATCCAGGATGTGAACAGTGTCTATGATCTTGAGTGGACAGAGGGCGTGAAATACGGCGAAATCTTCGGCCAGCCGGAATATGAACATTCCAAATATTCATTTGAAGAAAGCAACGTCGATTTGCTGTTCCAACTGTTTGATTCATTTGAAGCTGAAGCGACGAAACAGATCGAGAATGGTCTCGTGCATCCGGCTTATGACTATGTCCTGAAGAGTTCGCATGCCTTTAACCTTTTGGATGCAAGAGGTGTCATTTCTGCGACTGACCGCGCGGGGTATCTCGCACGAATCCGCAATATGGCGCGCCAACTGGCGAAAGCTTTTGTCCAAAAAAGAAAAGAACTGGGTTTCCCTTTGCTTTCGGATGATCAAAAAGAACTTGCCCTGAAGGAGGACTAAATTGATGAGTCAAACTGTATTATTAGAAATCGGACTTGAAGAAATGCCTGCGAAATATGTGCGCAGCAGCAGTATCCAACTGAAAGAAAAAATGGCCGCTTTTTTTGAAGAAAACCGCATCGGCTTTGATGCTATCGAAATGTATGCGACGCCGAGACGTTTGGCGGTCATCGCCAGCGGAGTCAGCGAGAAGCAGGCGGATTTGGCGGAAGTCGTCAAAGGACCCGCAAAAAAAATCGCTTTGCAGGCGGACGGCACTTGGTCAAAAGCTGCACTGGGCTTTGTCCGCGGGCAAGGCTTGACTCCTGAAGACATCTTCTTTGATGAACTGAAGGGTGTGGAGTATGTTTTCGTCAAGAAGGAAATCAACGGAAAAGCTTCATCCGAAGTGCTGAAGGAATTGAATACAGTCGTTGAGTCTTTGACTTTCCCTGTTTCGATGCATTGGGGCAACCATCATTTCAAGTACATCCGACCGATTCATTGGATTGCGGCATTGGCTGATGCTGAAATCATCCCATTTCAAGTCTTGGATATCGTTTCAGGCCGGACCACACGCGGTCACCGTTTCTTGGGCGAAGAAGTGACGTTGGCGCATGCAGGCGAGTATGTGGAGAAATTGGCGGAACAACACGTCATCTCCGATCAGGAAAAAAGGAAAAACATGATCTGGGCCCAATTCCAACAGATTGAAGCTGAAAATGGCTGGATTATCCCTAACGACGAAATCTTATTGGAAGAAGTCACTTCTCTGGTCGAATACCCGACAGCCTTCTTCGGTGAATACGACAGCAAATATTTGACATTGCCGGCAGATGTATTGATCACATCGATGAAGGACCACCAACGCTATTTCGAAGTGAAGGACAAATCCGGCAAACTGTTGCCGTATTTCATATCCGTCCGCAACGGGAATGGCATATTCATCGATAACGTGAAAAAAGGCAACGAGAAAGTCCTGACAGCAAGGCTTGAGGACGGCCTGTTCTTCTTCAACGAAGACCAACGCATCACCATCGCTCAGTCGGTCGAAAAATTGAAGAAAGTCACATTCCATTCGAAAATCGGCTCCATTCATGATAAGATGGACAACACAGCGAAAATCGCTGCCCATCTTGCTGATGTGCTTGATCTGGAAGAGGACGACAAAACACAATTGTTGCGTGCGGCTTCCATCTACAAGTTTGACTTGGTGACCAACATGGTTTCCGAGTTTACGGAACTGCAAGGCATCATGGGTGAGGTCTATGCGTTGCAACAAGGCGAAACCTCTGCTGTAGCAACCGCAATCCGCGAACATTACTTGCCGGTATCCAGTGAAGGCGAATTGCCGGGAACCCAAATCGGAGCAGTTTTGGCGATGGCGGACAAATTGGACAGCATCATCAGTTTCTTCCTGCAGGGTATGGTTCCGACAGGATCGAACGACCCGTATGCTTTGCGCCGTCAAATGATCGGGGTCATTCAGATCATCGAGAAATACCAATGGTCATTCTCGTTGGATGAATTGTTGTCTGCCTTGTTGACGGAGGTTTATGCGGTTGAAGATGCAGAATCGTTCGATAAAACAATGAATGAACTTGCCGTTTTCGCAAATGGCCGTATCCAACAGAAACTTCAAACCTACGGCATCCGTTATGATATAGTGGAAGCTGTGCTGCAATCCGGCGAAAAAGACGTCAACACCCTATTTGCTAACGCCAAAGTATTGCAGGCGCACAGTGAAGAGGAATCATTCAAGGCGATCATGGAAGCTCTTGCGCGCGTCGTAAACATTTCCGGAAATCCTGATGAATCGATTCCCGTCCAGAAAGATCTGCTGGAAACAGCCAGCGAGAAGAATCTGTATGTGCAGATCAACCATCTCGATTTGGCTCTGTCCCACGGCGATCCGGAAGCGGATTACGCTGCATTGGCTGCGATTTCGCCATACATTGAAGCTTATTTCGATGAAAATATGGTCATGGTCGAGGATATTGCTATCCGCAGCAACCGTTTGAATACGCTCGGCAACCTGACCTTGAGCATTCTGCAGTTTGCTGATGTCAGAAAATTGATCCTTAAATAGTGAAGTGATGGAGGCGGGGCTAACATTGTTTACTCCCGGCTCCATCATTTTGTCTTCCGCCGGGTGCGGGCTGGATCAATACCTTCAAGACTGTATTTTCTTTTCGTTTTTTGGTTAATATGGTAAATTAAGAGGGAAGAATGAGCGCTTCAATCGTCGGAGCTCAAATTATTTGTTAAAGATACTCGTCCGAATTATTGACTGCGGAAGCGCATTTGAAAAAGGTGGACCAATCGAATCATTTTGTTCGGCATAAAGAATGCCGAACAGTTTTCCAAGGGGGAAAAAAGATGTCAATGTTTTTGGATCATGCAAAAGTGCATGTAAAAGCCGGTAAAGGCGGCGATGGAATGGTAGCGTTCCGTCGCGAAAAGTATGTTCCCGATGGGGGTCCTGCAGGTGGCGATGGCGGCCGTGGGGGAAGCATCATATTTGAAGTGGATCCAGGTCTGCGCACGTTATTGGATTTCCGCTATAACCGTAATTTCAGAGGTAAGCCCGGCGAAAACGGCATGAGCAAAAGCATGTTCGGCCGCGGCGCAAAAGACACAATCGTAAGGGTTCCGCCTGGCACGATTGTACGCAATGCGGAAACAAAAGAACTCATCGCTGATTTGACCGAACCTGGGCAACAGGCTGTAGTCGCAAGAGGCGGACGCGGCGGACGCGGGAATAACCGTTTTGCCACTGCGAGAAATCCTGCACCCGAAATCGCCGAAAATGGTGAACCTGGGCAAGAGCTGGAGTTGGAGCTTGAGCTGAAAGTCATCGCGGACGTCGGTTTGGTAGGCTTCCCGTCAGTAGGTAAATCGACATTGCTGTCGATCGTGTCAAAAGCGAAACCAAAAATCGCAGCCTATCACTTCACTACGCTTGTGCCTAACTTAGGTATGGTACAGACACGCAGCGGAGAAGAGTTTGTCATGGCCGATTTACCGGGATTGATCGAGGGCGCGTCCCAAGGCGTCGGTCTGGGGATCCAATTTTTGCGCCACATCGAGCGCACAAGAGTCATTCTGCATGTCATTGATATGGGCGGCACAGAAGGCAGAGATCCATTCGATGACTATGAAAAAATCAATAAGGAATTGGAAAGTTACCAATTGCGTTTGCTGGAAAGACCGACCGTCATTGTAGCCAATAAAATGGATGTGGCGGAAGCGGAAGATAATCTTGAAATCTTCAAACAGCAAATCGCCGAAAAATTCGGTGATGACGAAGCACCAAGGATTTTCCCGATTTCAGCCTGGTCGACCACCGGCGTAGCCGAATTGTTGGATTACACTGCTGAAGTTCTGAAGGACACGCCTGAGTTCCCATTATTCGATGAAGAAGAAGTCGAATCATCCGTCCTTTACAAATTCGAAGAAAATCAAGAACAGTTCACTATCGGACGCGATCCAGATTCCACATGGGTATTGGGCGGCGAAAGACTGGAAAAACTATTCAACATGACCAATTTTGCTCATGACGAAAGCATCATGCGTTTCGCGCGTCAATTGCGTTCCATGGGCGTAGATGAAAAACTGAGGGCTAAGGGAGCGAAAGATGGCGACATGGTCCGCATCATGACCTACCATTTTGAGTTCGTCGATTAAAAAGCAACACCAGTATCATTAAATGGGGGATAATTATCGTGACATTACAGACACGCTCCGTTCCATTGGATGGGATGCGGGCGCTTGCGATTCTTGCCATCATTTTCTATCATTTGATGCCTCATGTTTTGCCTGGCGGCTACTTGGCAGTAAACATCTTTTTCGTCCTGACTGGTTATTTCATCACAGCGTCTGTGATCGAAGAATACGGCCAAAAGGAAAAATTGGCTTACAAGCGCTATTTGGCCAGAAGGTTCAACAGATTGTTCCTGCCGTTGCTGGGGATGTTGGTTTCGGTGACTGCCTATATCACTTTGTTCCAAAGGGACTTATTGCTTAATTTGCGGCCTTGGCTCCTTACGTCATTGGGGATGGTCAACAACTGGTGGCAAATTTCTGTTGGCGGTTCGTATTTTGAACAATTCTATGTGCAATCACCTTTCCTGCATCTCTGGTTCCTTTCGGTTATGAGCCAATTCTATGTCATCTGGCCTTTGGTTGTGCTGTTGCTGTTGGCACTTTTCAAGGATAAACGGATCATCCTTTACACAGCGGTCGGACTTTCTTTGTTTTCTGCCCTTACGATGGCCATGCTGTATGTACCAGGAGAGGACGCTTCTCGCGTCTATTATGGGACGGATACGCGCTTGTTTTCATTTATGATCGGCAGTGCGCTGTCGGTTGTTTGGCCGTTAGCGAAATTGAACGAGCCGGTGTCGAAACGAACGAAGCGAAGATTGACGCTTGCGGGCTTTTTCAGCTACGCTGTTCTCGGTTTGATGTTCAGCAGGATGCTGGATAGCCAGTCATTCACCTACAGAGGCGGAATGTACCTTAACAGCATCATTATCGGCGTTGCGGTAGTCTTAACAGCGCATCCGGCAACGAGCCTTTCAAGAATGATGCGGTTCAAACCGATTCAGTGGCTCGGCAGGCGGAGTTTCCTGCTGTATCTCTGGTACTATCCTGTCATTTCCCTTTATCAAGCGAAAGTAGTCGATACGAGCGTTGATCCCGGACGGCATATATTGATCCAGCTGGCAATCATGCTGAGCCTTTCCGAAATAGGCTACCAAATATTCGAAAAAAAGCGTTGGAAGATGACGTCCGTGCAGTCTTGGCGACCTGCCGATACGATTGCCCGAATGAAGGCTTCAGGATCCGAAGGTTCAACCAGGCCTTTTTCGTTAAACCTTGCGGCATTCGTCGGGTTCTGCTTGTTGCTGACCGCTCTGACGGGATTTGTCCAAGCACGATCCGGCGAGAATGCCGCTGTGCTGGAACTGCGTGAGCAGATCGCTGCCAGCCAAAGCAAAATGGAAGAGATCAATCGCGACGATTCCACCCGCAGCAGGGCCATCAACAATATCGAAGGGCTCGAACGAGAGACTGTTTTGTTTGCTCACGGCGCGGATATTACCTTCATAGGCGATTCCGTGCTGCTTTCCGTCGCGGATCAGCTGGTTACGATTTTCGGTCGGGCAGTTGTCGAAGGTGCAGTCAGCAGGCAGCTCTACCAAACCACTGAGGTGATTGCTGACTTGGAAAAACGGGAACAATTGCATGACACAGTCGTGGTCTTTCTGGGTTCCAACGGGACTTTCACTCAGACGCAAATGGAAACTTTCATAAAGGAAATCGGGACAACCCGAGATCTGTTTTTCCTCACGACGAATGTACCGCGAATCTGGAAGGACAGCGTGAACGAGCAGTTGGCGCTTGCCGAAAGCAACCATTCCAATGTCCACATTTTGGATTGGAATGCCTACAGCAACGGACACGACGAGTGGCTTCTGGAGGACCAGGTCCATCCGAATCCGATGGGCGCGCAACAATTGGCCCTTTTTGTGGCAGAGGAAATCTATCAAGAATTAAATGATGAAAATGGGAGCAACTGATTATGAAAATTCAATTTTTAGGCACCGGAGCGGGTGTTCCTTCCACCAGCAGAAATCTTTCCAGCATAGCATTGAAATTGTTGGATGAACGCAATGCCATCTGGCTTTTTGACTGCGGAGAGGGGACACAGCAGCGTGTGCTCAAAACAACGATCCGGCCCAGGAAAGTCGAAAAGATCTTCATCACCCATCTGCATGGAGATCATATATTCGGCTTGCCCGGGTTCTTGAGCAGCCGGGCTTTCCAAGGCGGAAATACGCCTTTGAACATCTATGGGCCTGTGGGAATCAAGGAATTTGTGCTGACCAGTCTGCGCATATCCCAGTCCCACCTGCGCTATCCGATCTTCTTTCATGAAATAACCGAAGATGGCGTAGTCTTTGAAGACGAGCAGTTCCGTGTGAGTTGCGCAAGACTGAATCACGGCATCGTTTCTTACGGGTACCGTGTCGAAGAGGCCGACTATCCGGGCGAGCTGCAGGCCGATAAGCTGAAAGAGATGGATGTTCCCGCGGGACCTCTCTACGGAAAGCTGAAAAATGGGGAGACCGTTGTTTTGCCTGACGGGAGAACCATCAATGGGCTGGATTTTATCGGGAAAACGACTAAAGGACGCGTCGTAACGATTCTGGGCGACACAAGGAGAACGAAAAATACGGTCATTTTGGCAAAAAATGCCGATGTGTTGGTTCATGAGAGCACCTTCGGGAAGGAAGACCAAGCGATTGCGTCGGATTATTTCCATTCCACCTGTATCGATGCAGCCAACGTGGCCAAAGAAGCAAACGTCAACCAACTTTATTTGACTCATATCAGCGCGCGTTACCTCAACGGCAATGCGCATCAGTTGCAGCGGGATGCCCGCAAAGTCTTTCCCAACACGAAACTCGTCAACGATTATGATGAGTTCGAGATAGCCTTAACGAAACAATCGTAAAAAAATTATGTTGATTTGAGAATCGGATCGCATCTAAGCGCTATAAGTTGACTAGGGAACTGCAAAAAGATGATAATAAGGGTGGGAAATATCAAAATGAGTGGGGCGATTGTAATGAAAAATCAATGGAGATTAGTAGCGGGCATTATTTTGATCATCATCATTGTGTTGTTTGCCGTTTTCAATGTCGATTCTGTGCCGGTCAATTTTGGTTTCGCTGTTGTGGATGGACCCCTTATCATCGTCATCCTGGTTTCTCTCCTGATGGGCTCGCTCATCACCTTGCTGGTTGCGACAGGCAGTGCAACGAAGAAGAACAAGGAATTCAAACAGATGCGCGCTGAAATCAATACAAAAGGTAAGGAAATCCAAAATGCAGTCGATGCGACGAAAGTCGGGTATGAACAGCAAATCGCTGATCTGCGGACGGAATTGACTCAGAAAGACAACAAAATCAATTCGCTTGAAGAAGAATTGATCAAGAAGTTTACTGGGGGAAGCCCGGATCAGCCAAGCGGTGTTTGAAGAAAATAGAGCGGCAGATCTTCCTGATCTGCCACTTTCAGTTGCAAAGAAAAGACTAGAACGAGTTCAGCTTCTAGTCTTTTTTGGATTAGTGGGAGCCTCCGTGCGCCTGCATAGTTTATATAGTTAGGAGTCGGTAAATTGTTATCGTCAAAGATGAATTGGAAAATACGCAAATCAGAAATTGATGATTCTGTGAGCAAGGAAATCATTCAGGCTACAGGTTTATCAGAAAAATTCGTCGTGCTTTGCATGCAGCGAGGATTGGAAACAAAAGAACAGATCAAAGCTTTCATTGATGGCGCCGAAATGGAATTCCATGATCCATATCTACTGCACGATATGGATAAAGCGATCCTTCGCTTGACTGAAGCCATTGAAGCTGGAGAAGAAATCGTCGTATATGGGGACTATGATGCGGATGGCATCACAAGCACTAGCATTCTTGTGGAAACGATCGAAGTGCTGGGCGGCAATGTCGGCTATTATTTGCCGAACCGCTTCACGGACGGCTATGGGCCGAATGCTGCTGCGTTCAAGAAATTGATCGAAAACGGGGCGCAACTGATCCTGACATGCGATAACGGGGTTTCCGGCCACGAGCCGATAGCGATGGCTAAAAAAATGGGCGTGGATGTCATTGTTTCCGACCATCACGAATTGCCTGATGTCTTACCTGATGCGTATGCCATCATCCACCCGAAAAATCCGGCAGGATCCTATCCTTTCCCGGATCTTTCCGGAGCTGGCGTCGCCCTGAAAATTGCGGCGGCCCTTCTGGGGGAAATGCCTTACGAATCGCTCGATCTGGCCGCTATCGGTACGGTCGCGGACTTGGTCAGTTTGACAGGCGAGAATCGTTGGATCGTGAAGCAGGGACTGCAAGTCATGAAACAAACGCATCGACTCGGGTTGGCTGCGTTGATGGAAGCCGCGGGAATAGATGCGGCCAATTTGGACGAGGAAAGCATCGGTTTCATCATCGGTCCGCGTTTGAATGCTGTCGGTCGGTTGGAGGATGCGGGTCCCGGCGCTGAACTGATGCTGTCATTCGACGAAGAAAAAATAGCTGAACTGGTTGCGTACATACAGGAGAAGAACGTCGAGAGGCAAGGCATTGTCCAATCCATCCATGAAGAAGCCAGTGCCGAACTGGCGAAGAAAGACAGTATGCCGGATGTTGTCGTGTTGGGCAACAAGAACTGGCATGAGGGCGTTCTCGGCATCGTGGCCAGCAAGCTGGTCGAGGAATTCGGGCGCCCGACAATCTTGTTCCGCATCGACGAAAAAAGCGGCATCGCGAAGGGATCGGCCCGCAGCACGGAAGCGCTGGATATGTATACTGCATTGACCGATTCAAAAGCCCTTCTCACGAAGTTCGGAGGGCACAAAATGGCTGCAGGCATGAGCCTTCCCGCTGCCGATTTGTCAGCCTTCACTGAAAAGATAAACAGCTATGCGGCTCTTTATCACGATGCCATCGTGTTGGGCGAATCCATTTACATAGATGCCATGCTGCCACTTGCCGATGTCACGCTGCCGTTTTTGAAGGAATTGGAATTGCTTAAACCTTATGGGACCGATAATCCAAAGCCTATATTCGGCTTCCAAAATGTACCTTTGACGGACATCAGACAAATCGGTGCCGACAACAAACATCTGAAGTTCAAACTCAAGGACAAAAACCTCTTTCTGGACGTGATCGGCTTCAACAAGGGGAGCATCAGCAACCACTTGAACGAGGCGGATGTCGTTTCCCTCATCGGGGAGCTTTCGATCAACGTTTGGCGGGACAGCGCGAAACCGCAACTGCAGCTGAAGGACATCAAAAACAAGCATGTCCAGTTTTTCGACAAAAGGAGTTCGGTCATCCAAGAATCGGTATTGGCTGTGGAAGATGCCTTGTATCTATTTTCGACTTCCGGCATCATGAAACAATTTTATGAGCGCATCCCTAACAGTTCGAACGCCGCGTTGCTCACTGACAATACAGCGGACGCCTTGCAGGATGTCAGCGCCAGCAACCTCGTGCTTTTCGAATGTCCTTTGAAGATGGGCTTGCTGGCTGATCTTTTGAAGAGCAATCAGTTCGAAAATGTGTATGTCGTCTCTCATGAATCAAACAGCGTTTACGCAGACGGAATCCCTCCTAAAGACCAGTTTGCAAAGTTCTACCAATATATCCGTTCCCATAAGGATATCGATGTGAGAAATCGGTTAGATGCCTTGGCAAAATACTTAAAAATCAAAAAAAATCTTGCCATTTTTATGATTCAAGTGTTTTTGGAGGCGGGATTTGTTACAATAGACAATGGTTTCATCAATGAGGTCCAAAACCCTGTCAAAAGGGCTTTGGACGACACCCAGATATACAAAGATCGCCTGCAGAAAATGGAAGCTGAAAAGGTATTCATCTACAGCCCGTTTTCGCAGTTGACGAAATGGTTGAATGAACAGATGATGGTACAATAATTAGGAGGAACACAAAATGGACTTGAAACAATATATTGCTGATGTCAAAGATTTCCCGGAGCAAGGCATCATTTTCCGCGATATTTCACCCTTGATGGCGAACGGTGAGGCTTACCGCTATTCGATCAAAGAGATTGTGAAATATGCCCAGGACTTGAATGTCGATAAAGTAGTCGGACCCGAAGCGCGTGGATTTATGGTTGGTTGTCCGGTCGCTGTGGAATTAGGCTGCGGATTCGCAATGGCCCGCAAAAAAGGCAAATTGCCGCGCGAAACAGTGGAAGTATCCTACGGACTGGAATACGGAAAAGCAACGCTGCAATTGCATCAAGATGCTATCCTGCCTGGTGACAAAGTGTTGGTATGCGATGATTTGTTGGCCACTGGCGGGACAATAGCCGCAACCATCGAATTGGTGGAAAAATTAGGCGGAGAAGTCGTCGGGTTGGCTTTCCTGATCGAGTTGCTGGATTTAAAAGGCCGTGACCTGGTTCAAGGGTATGACATCTTCACACTGATGGAATACTAAGAACAATTAATAATCCAAATATGGATGCACATGCAAAAAGGCTGCCAATAGTTGGCAGCCTTTTTGTAGCAGACGGGGGAATATCCGTCATATGATGTGGTTCCGGTACAGACCGACTACTTTCCCCAGAATGATGACGGAATCCAGGATGATCGGATCCATGCTCGCATTTTCCGGTTGTAGGCGATAATAGTTGTTTTCTTTGTAGAATCGTTTACAGGTCGCTTCATCATCATCCGTCATGGCTATGACGATATCGCCGTTTTCAGCCGTGGCTTGTTTTCTGATGATGACTGAGTCGCCATCGAATATGCCGGCGTCGATCATGCTTTCTCCGCGGATTTTCAGCATAAACAAGCTTCCGGAAGAGGATTTCAGATCCGGCGGAACCGGGAAATAATCTGTTGCTTCTTCGATAGCCAGGATAGGGGCCCCGGCTGTGACGGTACCCAATAAAGGCATTTTATCCGACATGATCCCGAGTTTGTCCAGACCCGCTTGAGTCAGTTCGATCGCACGTGGTTTTGTAGGGTCGCGTTGGATGAAGCCATTTTTTTCAAGCCGCGACAGATGGCCGTGCACTGTAGATGTTGAGGAAAGTTTGACTGCATTCCCGATTTCCCTGACGGTCGGCGGATAGCCTTTTTCTTGGACTTCTTCATAAATGTATTGAAGCACTTCAACTTGGCGTGAATCTTTATTTTTAACCATGAGATCATCATCTCCGTAATCCTATATTTATAAGTTTAGGATACCATTAATCATCCAAAAAATCAAACAGATGTTCGCATATTCTTGGGGATGACGCAAGAATATGCCCAAAATTGTCCCGAAACCGGCAACGGCTGAAGCGTTTTCGAAAAATCACTAAATTTATCCGTGATTGCTATTTCTTTTTCGCATAATCTTTAGTACAATTAATGAATGAATGCTTTGGAAAGGGGGATGAATACGTGTCAACAACAGCATGGGTAATGATGGTCATTTTAGGAATAGTAATAGGCGCGGTTGGCGGATTTTTCCTTGCAAGACGTTATATGGTAAAATATTTTGAAGAAAATCCACCGATCAATGAAGAAATGTTGCGCTCTATGATGATGCAGATGGGTCAAAAACCATCCGAAAGAAAAGTAAAACAGATCTTGGCTTCTATGAAAGCACAATCAACAAAGAAAAAGAAATAGACTAATGAAATAATATACAAAATGTGGATCTCTACGGTTCCACATTTTTATTTTGTCTGAATACAGGTAAGAAGGGAGTAATATACGTGAGTATTTTCAAAAAATTGAGTTGGTTTTTCCGTCAAGAATGGAAATCGTATTTTGTGGGCGTCTTTTTCCTGATCATTGTGGCTATACTTCAGGTTGTTTCGCCGCGCGTTGTCGGAATCATCATCGATGAAATTGCCTTAGGGACCTTAACGATGGCTTCTTTGTGGAAGTGGTCGGCGGTCATATTGATTGCGGGCATCCTGCAGTACCTCTTCCGTTACATTTGGCGGATGAAGATATGGGGCACTTCGGCAGAGTTGGAAAAGATACTTCGTTCACGATTGTTCAAGCATTTCACCGAAATGGACGCTGTCTTTTTCCAGAAATACAGAACCGGCGATCTGATGGCGCATGCGACGAATGACTTGAATGCGATCAGGATGGTCGCAGGCGCAGGCATACTGACATTGGCGGATTCGATTTCTTCAGGCGGGATCACGCTTTTCACAATGTTTTTCTTGATCGATTGGCGTTTGACGCTCATCGCCATGATTCCGCTGCCGGCTTTGACGCTGGTGTCGAGGATCCTCGGACAGAAGATGCACAAGCGTTTCCGCAAGGCACAAGCTGCTTTCTCTAATCTGAATGACAAAACGCAGGAGAGTGTATCCGGCGTGAAAGTCATCAAGACATTCGGCGAAGAAGAAGAGGATATCCATGATTTCGAGGCGATGACGAAGGATGTCGTCGCGAAAAATAAAGCTGTCTACTTGGTCGATGCGTTGTTTGATCCGGCGATCCAACTTATTTTGGGGCTTTCTTTCGCATTGACGATCATCTTTGGTGGCCGTTTTGTCGTGGAGGGCAGCATCAGTATCGGTCAGCTGGTTTCGTTCATCAGTTACATCGGAATGATGGCATGGCCGATGTTGGCAGTGGGCAGATTGTTCAATGTGCTGGAACGAGGCAGTGCCAGTTACAGCAGGATCGATGAGCTTCTGAAGGAAAAATCAACGATTCAGGAGCAGAAGGATGCTATCCGGACTCCGGTTACAGGCGATTTGGATTTTCAGGTGTCCTCATTCGGTTACCCGAACAGCGAAGAAATCAGCCTCCAGGACGTCAACTTCCATTTGGAGCGGGGACAAACGTTAGGGATTGTCGGCAGAACCGGATCGGGCAAAAGCACGATTTTCCGTCTGCTATTGCGTGAGTATGACCAATATGCCGGCAGCATCAACTACAACGGGATCGATATCCGTGATTATTCATTGGATGCATTGCTGAGCGGAATCGGTTACGTTCCCCAAGACAACTTCCTGTTCTCTTCTGACGTCAGGGAAAACATCCGTTTCGCTGACCCATCCATCAGCCAGCAAAAGGTAGAGGAGGCAGCGCGCTTGACTGCCATCCATCAGGATATCCTCGGTTTTCCGGATGGCTACGATACGTTGGTCGGTGAAAGGGGCGTTTCCTTATCCGGTGGACAAAAACAGCGGATTGCGATTGCGCGGGCATTGGTGACCGAACCTGAGCTGCTCATCCTGGATGATTCCCTATCCGCGGTGGACGCGAAGACGGAGGAAGCGATCCTGACGGGGCTTAAGGAAAAGAGAGCCGATCAGACAACAATCATTGCGGCCCATCGGATCAGCAGCGTGATGCATGCGAATGAGATCATCGTCCTTGATGAAGGGCGCATTGTCGAACGCGGGACGCATTATGAGTTGATGGAACAGGACGGCTGGTACCGCAGGATGTACGAAAAACAACAACTCGAAACCAAATTGGAAGGGGCGGATGAAGCATGAGTGGATCAGTATGGTCTAAGACAATCCCATTGAAGGAACAACTCCGGGTAATCAAACGCATCTTCCGATTTGCCCATCCTTTCCGCTATAAATTTTTGATGGCTTTACTTTTCAGTATCGCGTTGTCGTTGGTCAATGTGGTGGCACCGCGCATCATCCAAATTTATATGGATGATTATCTGGCTGTTGGCACTGTCACGACCAACATCAGTGTGCTATTTGCGCTGGCTTATGTAGGAGTCGTCCTGCTGAAGATGTTGGTCACGTATCTGCAGCGCTATATTTTCAGCATGGCGTCTGAACAAACCGTTGAGAATATCCGCAATGCCGTTTTCCGTAAGATCAATCAATTGGGGATGCGCTATTATGACACGACGCCGGCCGGATCGATCGTTTCGCGCGTCACGAATGACACAGAAACCATCAAGGAATTCTGGAATGTATTTTTGGCCTTGGCAGAGGGAATCTTCAGCATCATCACAGTGTTCATCGCTATGTGGACATTGAATAAGCAGATTTCCCTTCTGTTTATCGTTTTTGTCCCGATCATGGCCGGTCTGATTTGGTATTATCAAAAGTACAGCACGCGCGTTTACCGCACCATGCGCGAAAGGCTGAGCCAACTGAACACGAAATTGAATGAATCGATTTCCGGCATGGCAATCATCCAGCAGTTCCGCCAAGAAAAACGTCTGCGCGCAGAATTTGATGCGATCAATGACGATTACAGCAAAGGCCGCGTGGCGATGGTCCAGATGAACGCCTTGATGTTGATGCCGATCGTCAATCTGTTGCAGGCAATTGCGTTGGCGATCGTCCTTTGGCTGTTTGGCTATCAGACGTTGAATGGCGTCGTGGAGCTGGGGGTCATCTATGCGTTCACTACCTACATCCAAAATTTCTTCCGTCCGATGGGGATGATGATGGATAACCTCAGCGCCCTGCAGGACGGCATCGTCTCCAGTTCACGGGTACTGAGCGTATTGGATAATGCCGAATTGGCGCCAAGCCAACCCGAAGATTCGGAATTGGAGATCCTCCAAGGCAGGATCGAATTCAAAAACGTTTCCTTCTCTTATGACGGCAAGCAGGATGTGCTTAAGGACATCAGCTTTACAGCGAATCCGGGCGAAACGGTCGCGCTGGTAGGCCATACAGGCAGCGGCAAAAGTTCCATCATCAATGTTTTGCTGCGTTTTTACGATTTCGAGAAAGGCGATATTCTGATTGATGGGAAATCAATCAAGACGTATCCGATCGATGAGATCCGCTCGAAAATAGGCCTGGTCCTGCAGGATTCCTTCCTTTTCTACGGCGACATCTCGCACAATATCCGTTTGATGAGCAAGGATTATACCGACCGCGATATCGAAGGCGCGGCTGCCTTTGTGCATGCCGATTCATTCATCGAGTCGCTGCCGGGAGGCTATCATGCAAAAGTGATCGAGCGCGGAGCCAGTTATTCAAGCGGTGAGAGACAATTGATTTCGTTTGCCCGAACCATTTTGCGGGATCCGAAAGTGCTCATCCTCGACGAGGCGACGGCCAATATCGACACCGAAACGGAACTCCTGATCCAAGAAAGCATGCGGAAGATGCGTGAAGGCCGAACGACGATTGCGATCGCGCACCGTCTGTCCACTATTCGCGATGCCCATCTGATCCTGGTGCTTGACAAAGGCCGCGTCATCGAAAGAGGCACACATGAAGAGCTGATCGCCAAACAGGGAACCTATTATGACATGTACATGCTCCAATCGATGAACGACTGATTGAGTGATTAATGGATACGGCAGCAATGCCAAAAAAGCAGCGCCGGAATTTTCCCGGCGCTGCTTTTTTTTTTGAATTTGTAAATGATGCTTCTGGACAATGCCGGGGCATCATTTTGCTATGTAGACAAAATTCGGATCGATTTCCTGATCCAATTGGCGGAAAGTGGTTCCGAGCAGTTCGTCATAGGCAGCAAGTTCATCTCTCGAAATCCGCTTTTCCTTTGGCAGGTAGATGGGCTTGCCGAAGCGGACAGTCGCCTTTTTGCGTTTCAGGAGATCCTTGAGTGTGAGCGGGCCTTGATAGACAACCGGAAGGATCGGAACGTTGGCCAGCTTGGCGATGGATGAAGTGCCGCCTTTGATTTCTGCGGAATGCCTTGATCCGGTCGGGAAAATCAGCAGGTTGGTTTTGCCTTCCTTCAGAATCGAAACAGGTTGCTTTAGGGCGCTCGGACCCGGGTTTTCGCGATTGACAGGGAAAGCGTTCATGTGAGTGAGCAGCCAATTCATGAATTTCCCCTTGAAGAGTTCTTGCTTCGCCATTGATGAAAATTCGTGTGGATACACGCCAAACGAAATGAAAATGGGGTCCAGCAAACTTCTGTGCGGTGCTGCAAGGATATAGACTGTGTCTTTCGGAATGTACTCTTTGTTTTGGATTTCGGTCTTGCCGTTCAGGATACGGACCAGAAATCTGACGATGATGACGACTGTTTTAAAAAACATGACAGGGCTCCTTTTGCTTTGGCATTATGCTAATCAGTATGAGATAGTTTGTCGAATATTTCAAGTTAAATATTCCGTTCCGGCCTCCATCAAAGGGGAAGAAGGTATATTTTTCGACGAAATTGCAGTACAATAAAGGATGGACAGCAAGAAGCAGAGGAAGTGATAGCGTGAAATGGAGTATGCCGGACAAGTTGATACAAGAGGGACGCGAATATGTGAATGAGGATCGCGTACTATCCGTGCAACCGGATTTTCACAGCCAGGTTTGGCATTGTGAGGTGCTCGGCAGTAAAATGTATCATGTCACCTTAGACGGGACAGCCAAGGAACAGGATGTATGTCAGTGCAAGTACTGGAAAAATCATCAGTATTGCAAGCATACGATCGCTGTTGAATTGTATCTGAAGGAGAAATGCGGCACCCGTATTCTGACGGAAAGCAGCGCTGAACAGTTTCAGGTCGATGCGGAAACTGCCGGTCAAGAATTTGTGAACGACTTGACGCAGATTTTCTTCCAAGAAAACAAAGGCGCCCAGGGCCTGAACACCCAAGCAGATTTTATAGTGCAGTATACGCTGCAGGTTCTGCGCATGAAACCAAATAATCTGATGCAAAACACAGGTGAGCATGTATTGGCTCTATCCTTGCGTGCAGGGGTCGATAAACCCTACATGGTCACCAATATCGAACAATTTACGGAACAATTCATCAAACAAGAAAAATGGGAATACCGTCTCGGCGATGGGATCGATTTCCGGACAGTGAAGATACAGGAAATGGACCAGCCCATCATCTACCGGTTGCATAAGTTGCTTGAGGAGCAACCCGCTGCCTTGAATAAGCAATTGCTGAATGTTACGGCCAGAAAATTGGATTCCTATCTGATCCTTCCGCCGAGTGCAGCGCACTCCATCTTGGAGGATTTGATCCAAACCGGCCGGGTCGAATGGATCGCCGGCGAGCAAACGTATCCGGATGTACAGATCAGTCCCGAAAAACCGGGCTATCAATTCCTTTTGGGAAAGAAAGGCAAGGGAATAGAACTTCGCATCCAGTGTGACAATATCATCCAGCTGTTGGATTATGACTGGCTGATCGAGGGCAACAAAGTTCACCCACTCAGTGTGCAGCAACATAAACTGTTGGGGTACCTCTCGTTCTTTGAAAAACGTTTTGACGACTCAAATGTGATCGGAATCGAAGAACCTGATGTATCGGATTTGCTGACTTATGTCATCCCGTTGCTGAAACAAATCGGAACGGTGCACTTCAGTGAAGAACTGGAGCGCAACATCATCGATGAGCCGTTGACTGTATCCATCCAATTCCGTGGTCCGGCGAAGCGCATAAAAGGGGAAATTTTCTTCAAATACGGGGAAACGGTCTTCCGACAGAACCGCGCCTCGAAAACAGAGTCCCAATTTCTGATCAGGGACACAATAGGGGAAGAGCGGATCCTGCAGGTATTGGAAAATCTGGAATTCAACATAATCGAAAACCAAGTATCCTTTCTGGCTTCGAAGGATGTGGATCTATTCAGCTTTCTTTACAGGAAAATACCTGTTTTGCGCCGTTATGCGGAGGTCGAATTAAGTCCTGACCTGCAGAATCTGATAGTGGAAAATACTGAAGTGTCAACTTCGGTCCAACGCAGAACAAGGGATTCCTTTTTGGATATCCGTTTTGATGTCGGTGGCATTTCGGAAAATGAAATAGACAGATTGTTGAACAGCCTCAAAAAAAATGACGCCTACTACAAGACGGAAGACGGTCGCATTTTATCTTTGGAGACGGAAACAATGAGAGAGATGAATCGTTTCCTTTCATTGATCAAAGATGAGTCCCAGCTTCACGACGGGACACTCTCCATGCCGATGATCAAGAGCATGACGCTCGAAAAAGAAATCAATGACCTGAACCCTGAGCTCGGCAGCCAAGATTTTCTGAACGAACTGTATCATTTCATCAAGCACCCGAACGAGTTTCCTGCTGAACTGCCGAAAACATTGCAGGCGGATTTACGTCCGTATCAAGTGACCGGCTTCAAATGGCTGAAATTCCTTTCCAACTACGGTTTAGGCGGTATTTTGGCTGATGAAATGGGACTCGGCAAAACGCTCCAGCTGATCACTTTTCTGCTCAGCGAAGTTGAGGAAGGCAAAAATGATGCCAAACCCGCTTTGGTCATCGCACCGGCTTCTCTGATCTACAACTGGAAATACGAATTCCAAAAATTTGCGCCATTGCTCAAGATAAGCGTCATCAGCGGCGTGAAAAAGGAGCGGGATGAGCAGTTGTCCCAGTTGCCCGAGAACGGCATTGCGATAACCTCTTACCAAAGTTTCCGGCAGGATATCGAGTCCTACCAAAAATGTGATTTCTACGCGATGATCCTGGACGAGTCCCAATACGTCAACAATTACAATACGAAGACGTTCCGTGCCATAGCGAAGATGAATGCCCGGGTCAATATCGCGTTGAGCGGTACACCGATTGAGAACAGCGTGACGGAATTCTGGGCAATCTTCCAATTGATTTTGCCGGGATTGTTCCCGAAACTGCAGGAATTCAAAAAAATGTCACTCGAGGACATTTCGAAAACAGCCAAACCCTTCATGTTGCGCAGGCTGAAGGCCGATGTTCTAGGCGATCTTCCGGAAAAATCCGAAGCCGATATCTACAGCAGCCTCAACCGCGATCAGAAAATCATGTATTTGGCCTATCTGCAGCAACTGCAGGAAAAGGTATCTGATTATGACAGTGAAGATTTCCAACGGAACCGCATGGAGATCTTGGCCGGTCTGACCCGCCTGCGCCAAATCTGCTGCGATCCCCGTTTGGTGGATGCAGCCTACGAAGGCGGTTCGGGGAAATTGGAGCAACTGGTCGAAATATTGAAAAATGCCCAAGAGAACAACCAGCATGTTTTGGTGTTTTCACAGTTCACTTCCATGCTGAAGTTGATCGAAGCAGAGTTGGCCAAGGAAAATTTAAGCCATCTCTATCTGAGCGGAAAAACCCCTCCCGCCGAAAGGATTACGTTGGTCAATCAGTTCAACGAAGGCCACACGGATGTCTTTTTGATTTCCCTGAAAGCGGGCGGCACCGGATTGAACCTGACCGGCGCAGACACCGTCATCCTATTCGATCTATGGTGGAACCCGGCAGTAGAAGAGCAAGCTGCAGGGCGAGCACACCGCATCGGCCAAAAGAAAAACGTGCAAGTGTACCGTTTCATCGCGGAGGGAACCATCGAGGAGAAAATCAACCAATTGCAGCAGGACAAAAAGATGCTCTTTGATCAGTTGATCGTATCCGAAGGGGAAGAGGCGCTCAGCCGACAACGGTTGACGAACGATGACATCAAGCAGATTTTGGGGATCCAATCCTGAAATAACCAGTAATGAGGCTTTTTGATAGCCATTTTCTGAAAAAACACTTGCTTCTTTCAGTATAATTCGATATAATTATCAACGGTGCAAAACCACATTTCACACCTTGATCGATACGGCGGACGTTGCTTATCGTAAGATGAGTTTCTGCTGTAGAAGAAATCGGGGGAGGAAAATAAAAACAAACTTGGAGGAAACAAACATGGCAGTAATTTCAATGAAACAATTATTGGAAGCAGGCGTACACTTCGGTCACCAGACTCGTCGTTGGAACCCAAAAATGAAGAGATACATCTTTACAGAAAGAAACGGTATCTACATCATCGACTTGCAAAAAACTGTAAAATTAGTCGACGAAGCATACAAATATATGCTTAACGTTGCTGAAGAAGGCGGCGTAGCTTTATTCGTAGGGACTAAGAAACAAGCGCAAGATTCAATCAAAGACGAAGCTATCCGTTCAGGTCAGTTCTTCGTAAATCACCGTTGGTTAGGTGGTACTTTGACTAACTGGGATACTATCCAAAAACGTATCAAACGTTTGAAATCAATCGAAGCTATGTCTGAAGACGGCACTTTCGAACTACTTCCTAAAAAAGAAGTTTCTATCTTGAAAAAAGAACAAGAACGTTTGGAAAAATTCTTGGGCGGTATCAAAGATATGCCTAGAATCCCGGATGTAATGTTCATCGTTGACCCAAGAAAAGAAAGAATCGCTGTTCAAGAAGCTCACAAATTGAACATTCCTATCGTCGCTATGGTTGACACAAACTGTGATCCAGATGAAATCGACGTAGTAATCCCTTCAAATGATGATGCTATCCGCGCAGTTAAATTGATCACTGCTAAAATGGCTGATGCTTTCATCGAAGGCAACCAAGGAAAAGACCAAGCTGAAATTTCTGTTGAAGAAACTTTTGCAGCTGAAGCTGACGAAGCAACTTCATTAGAAGAAATCGTTGAAGTTGTAGAAGGCAACAACGAATAATATTTCCTATTTAGTTTGAAGCAACGAGCTGTCTCAGAAAAGAAGAAAGATATAGCCGATTTGGCAGCCGACATCTTTTCTATTCTCTTTGGGACAGCTTTTTTTATGAAAAAGAATATTCAGGAGGAATCATAGAATGGCACAAGTAACAGCAAAAATGGTTAAAGAATTACGCGACATGACAGGCGTAGGCATGATGGATGCTAAAAGAGCTCTAGTAGAAGTCGATGGCGACATGAACAAAGCGGTTGACTACCTAAGAGAAAACGGTATGGCTAAAGCAGCTAAAAAAGCTGACCGTATCGCTGCTGAAGGACTTGCAAACGTATATGTTGACGGGAATACAGCCGTAATCGCTGAAATCAATGCAGAAACTGACTTTGTTGCGAAAAACGACAAATTCCAAAACTTAGTAGCTGATATCACAGCAATCATCGCTAAAAACAAACCAGAAACTGTGGAAGCTGCTTTAGCAATCGAAACTGCTGACGGTACATTAAACGATGTTATCTTGAACGCTACTACAGTAATCGGCGAAAAAATTACTTTGCGTCGCTTTACTATCGTTGAAAAAACGGATGCTGATGCTTTCGGCGCTTACCTGCACCAAGGCGGACGTATTGCTGTATTGACATTATTGGAAGGATCTGCTGATGCGGATGCTGCTAAAGACATCTCTATGCACATCGCTGCCATCAATCCTAAATATGTTTCACGCGACGAAGTTTCTGCTGAAGAACTTGAACATGAAAAGAAAGTTCTGACTGAACAAGCTTTGAACGAAGGCAAACCAGCCAACATCGTTGAAAAAATGATTGTAGGCCGTTTGAACAAATTCTTGAGCGAAATTTCATTGAACGATCAACCTTTTGTTAAAGATCCAGATCAAACAGTTGGACAATTTGCTGCTTCTAAAGGCGGCGCTGTTAAATCTTTCGTTCGCTACGCTGTAGGCGAAGGCATCGAAAAACGCTCTGTGGACTTTGCTGAAGAAGTAATGAGCCAAGTTAAAAAATAATGAAAATTGCCCCTTAATTGGGGCTTTTTTATCATAGTCATAAGCCTGATTGATCAGGGGTCAGCCAATTACGGAGGGAAATATAGAATGAGTGAACCAAAATACAAACGCGTTGTTTTAAAACTAAGCGGTGAAGCTTTAGCGGGCAACACTGGTTTCGGAATCAATCCGCCGACGATCGAAGAAATCGTTAAAGAAATCAAAGAAGTACATGACTTGGGCGTAGAAATGGCTATCGTTGTGGGCGGCGGCAATATTTGGCGCGGCACGACAGGCGCTGAAATGGGCATGGAGAGAGCGCAAGCCGACTATATGGGTATGCTTGCGACTGTCATGAATTCTTTGGCTCTGCAGGATGCATTGGAGAATGCCGGCGTGCCGACCCGTGTTCAGACTTCCATCGAAATGAGACAGATTGCCGAACCTTACATCCGCAGACGTGCTGTCCGTCATCTTGAAAAAGGACGCGTTGTGATCTTTGCTGCCGGTACCGGCAATCCTTACTTCTCTACTGATACGACAGCAGCCCTTCGTGCCGCTGAAATCAATGCTGACGTTATTTTGATGGCTAAGAACAATGTTGATGGGGTCTATTCATCCGATCCGATGAAGGACTTGAACGCAACAAAATTCTCTGAATTGACTCATTTGGATGTTATTTCCAAAGGACTGCAAGTAATGGATACTACAGCAAGCTCATTAAGCATGGATAACGACATCCCGTTGGTTGTATTTAACTTAAACAGACAAGGGAATATTCGCCGTGTTATACTTGGAGAAGATATCGGAACGACTGTTAGGGGGAAATAATCATGGTTAAAGAAATCCTTGATAATGCGATCGACAGAATGAAAAAAACGGAAGCTGCATTGATCCGCGAACTTGGCTCTATTCGGGCAGGCCGCGCGAATGCAAGTTTATTGGACCGTATCGAAGTGGAATACTACGGAACGAACACGCCAGTAAATCAATTGGCTTCCATCACGATTCCTGAAGGACGCATGTTGTTGGTGACGCCTTACGATAAATCCAGTATCGGTGATATCGAACGTGCGATTTACCAAAGCGACCTGGGCATCAACCCAGCCAATGACGGTAACGTCATCCGTTTGGTTATCCCGGCACTGACTTCAGAGCGACGCAAAGAGTTGGCGAAAACTGTCGGCAAAGAAAACGAAGCGGCTAAAGTCTCTATCCGTAATATTCGCCGCGATGCCATCGAAGCGTTGAAAAAAGCAGAAAAGAACAAAGAAATCACAGAAGATGAGTTGCGCACTTACGAAAAGAAAGTGCAAGAGTTCACCGACAAATCTTCCAAAGAAATCGACAAAATAACAGCGGACAAAGAAAAAGAAATTTTGGACGTTTAAAATTTCATCCGCAGAAAAGTAGCCGGGGCACAAATCATTTCGAATGATTTGTGCCCTGGCTCTTTTTAAAATAGTGGCCACACTTAAAAATTTTATAAATTCCTGTTAATCATAGGAATTCAAGCGGGTTTTTGTTAAAATATAGAGAGTTATGAAAAAGTGAGGGATAAAGCATGGCTCTATTCAAGAGTGAGAATCCAAAAACAGAATTGCCGTTCGATGAGAACGGCATCGTTCCAGCCCATGTCGCCATCATCATGGACGGGAATGGCCGTTGGGCAAAGAAAAAATTGATGCCGCGGGTCTACGGACACAAAGAGGGCATGAACACCGTGAAAAGGATAGCCATAGAAGCAAGCCGCCTTGATGTGAAGGTGTTGACGCTCTATGCCTTTTCGACAGAAAATTGGAAACGTCCGACTGATGAAGTCAATTTTTTGATGGGTTTGCCCATCGATTTTTTTGATGTGTTCATGCCGGAATTGATGCAGAACAACATCAAAGTGACGACCATCGGCTGGATCGATCAATTGCCCGAAAAGACGCTGAAGGTCGTGCAAAATGCGATCGAAAAAACGAAAGACAACACCGGCTTGATTCTGAATTTCGCTCTGAATTACGGTTCCAGGGCAGAAATCCTCCAAGCGACAAAAATGATTGCGCGCGATGTCGCATCGGGAAAACTCTCAGAAGACGACATCACCGATGAAGTATTCGCCGGATACCTATTCACAAGTGGACTTGGCGAATGGCAAGATCCCGACTTGCTGATCCGCACCAGCGGGGAAATCCGTTTGAGCAACTTCTTGCTTTGGCAGGCTGCGTACAGTGAAATGTACTTCACGGAAGAATTTTGGCCTGATTTTTCAACAGCCAGCTTGCAGGCTGCGCTAGCAGAATATCAGCATCGCAATCGCCGCTTCGGCGGCATATAGGGAGGATACCATGAAGGAAAGAGTAATCACAGGCATAGTGGCTGCCGCCGTTTTTATCCCATTCTTATGGATTGGGGGACTGGCGCTGCAACTGCTCATGACAGCAATCGGCTTGATTGCCGTCCAAGAACTATTAAAGATGAAAAAGCTGACCATCTTCAGCATGGAGGGAATCATCACCGCTTTGGCGACCGTCCTTTTGATGTTGCCGGAATCCTACCTGCATTTCATCCCAGACGGCATCGATGCGATGCTTTTGATTTATTTGGAAGCATTGATACTGTTCGTATTCACAGTGTTCTCAAGAAATGATTTCACCTTCGACGATGCAGCTGCTTCCGTGCTGACTTCCCTTTATGTCGGGAGAGGTTTCTATTACTTCATGCAGACAAGGGATATCGGATTTTGGATGGTTCTTTTAGTGCTGTTCATCATCTGGGGGACGGATATCGGCGCTTACATGATCGGAAGAAAAATAGGCAAGAACAAATTGGCACCGGCAATCAGCCCCAACAAAACGATCGAAGGCTCCGTCGGCGGATCGATCGCTGCTGTGCTGATCGCTATCGTATTTTTCCATTACTACAATCCGTTGGAGTTATCGATGGGCCTCCAAATCATGCTGACAGTCCTGCTTTCGGTCTGCGGGCAGATGGGTGATTTGGTCGAATCGGCATTCAAGCGCTATTTTGGCGTCAAGGATGCCGGGAAGATATTGCCCGGACATGGCGGCATGCTCGATCGTTTCGACAGTACGCTTTTTGTGATGCCTGTGTTCCATATTTTTCTGCATTTCATATTTTAAGAACAGCAAGGCAAGATACAGAAAGGGAGGGATCACATGTTTCAGACAATCATAACATTCATCATCGTGTTCAGCATATTAGTGATCATCCATGAATTCGGCCATTTCTATTTTGCGAAAAAAGCTGGTATTTTGGTTCGTGAATTCGCAATCGGAATGGGACCGAAAATCTTCTCTCATCGCAAAAATGGAACGACCTATACGATCCGGATGCTGCCTATCGGCGGCTATGTGCGGATGGCAGGCATCGGGGATGAGGATACCGAGTTGAAACCCGGTATGCCGCTTAACATAACCATGGATGAGGCACAACAGGTCACTCAAATAGATTTAAGCAACAAACAGCATCTGCATGCTGTTCCGATAGAATTACTGGAAGCTGATCTGGAACAGGCTCTCTTCATAAAGGGCATCATTCCGGGAAGTTCGGAACCCGTTACCTATGAAGTCAAACGCGATGCGACAATCATCGAAGCGGACGGGACGGAGCTTCAGATCGCTCCCATCGATGTGCAATACCAATCAGCGCCCTTGCTGAAACGGATGATGACAAACTTTGCCGGACCGATGAATAATTTCATTTTGGGTATTGCGGTGTTCATCACGATTGCGTTCATTCAAGGCGGCGTTACGGTCAACGATAATCGCCTAGGTGAAATCCAACCTGACAGCCCTGCGGAAGCAGCCGGTTTACGTGCGGATGATGAAGTCCTGGCTGTGAACGGCGAAGAAATCGCTGAATGGACGGAACTGGTTGCCGCCATCCAAGCCAATCCGGGCAACGAAATCACACTCTCTGTCGTGACTGACGGCCAGGAAGCGCGCGATGTCCTCGTCACGCCAGACACGAAAACCGATGAACAAGGCAATGACTATGGGCTGATTGGTGTCGCTCCCCCGATGGATCGCACCTTGATGGCTAAACTCAGTTACGGCTTCGAAGAATTTTGGTTGATAGCCACTTCGATCTTCGGATTGGTCTTCTCCATGTTCAGGACCGGCTTCCAAGCCGATTCATTCGGAGGGCCTGTCGCCATCTATGCGGCAACGGAACAAGTCGTTGATTATGGCTTTCTGAGCGTGCTCAGTTTCCTGGCCTATTTGAGCATCAACCTTGGTGTCGTGAATCTTTTGCCGATTCCGGCATTGGATGGCGGGAAACTGCTGCTGAACGTAGTGGAAGGAATCCGAGGCAAGCCGCTGGACCCGGAGAAGGAAGGCATCATCACAGCTATCGGAATGGGGCTGTTGCTCCTGCTGATGGTCATCGTCACTTGGAACGATATCCAAAGATTTTTCTTTGGCCAATGATAGGAAGAAAATAGGAAGATTCAAAGAAAGGAAAGCTCATTCTTTGGATCTTTTTGTTTGTTAGTTGAGAAGGAGAGATCAAATGGCATTATCGAAACATGAATTGTTCCAGCAGATGCTGGAACAGATAAATCTGCATCACAAGCCGGAGTACCTGCCGTATTTTGAAAACGGGGAAATCGAACAGGTCATCGTGCATAAAAAGTCCAAATTATGGTCATTCCAGTTCGTTTTTGACAACGTCCTGCCTTTCGAAGTGTTCAATGCTTTGATGAACCACATGAAAATAAAATTCCAATCTATCGCCACGATCGATTTTCAGATCAAAACAAGGAAACCGATCCTGACCAACGAGAGCATCCTGGATTATTGGGAAACGGTCGTCCAGCGCAGCAACATATCCTCGCCGCTGGTCCAGACGCTTTTTGCTAAACATACGCCAGTCGTCTTGAACAACAAAGTCGTGATCAATGTTGAAAATGAAATAACCAAAAATCATTTGGCGGATAACTACCTATCGGTGATCCAACAGAATTATCTGGTCTTGGGGTTCCCCAGTTTCCAAATCATGATTGAAGTGGACGAGGAAGCATCCGAAGCCAGAATGGCGCAATATCTGGCAAGGAAACAAGAGCAGGATGAAATGTTGGTCAAACAAGCAGAAGAAGCCATCAAACAAAACCAACAGGACAGACAACGCAGTGACGGCTCGCAATCGAAAGCAGGCAACAACGGCCCCTTGCTGATCGGCAGACAGATTTCAGGCAAGGAAGAAATCAAACAGATGGCTTCGATCACTGAAGAAGAGCGTTCCGTGGTCATTGAAGGCTACATTTTTGACAGCGAAATCCGGGAACTGCGCTCCGGCCGGAAACTGCTCGTATTCAAAATGACGGATTACACTTCCTCGTTTTCAGTGAAGTTGTTCTCGTCGAATGAAACAGATGAACAGAATTTCGAGTTGGTCAAAAAAGGCATCTGGGTGCGCGTCCGCGGGAGTGTCCAAGAAGACACGTTCATGCGTGACTTGGTTGTGAATGGCCGCGACGTCAATGAGGTGGCGCATGCGGAACGGAAAGATCGTGCGCCCGAAGATGAAAAAAGAGTCGAATTGCATCTGCACTCAAATATGAGTCAGATGGATGCCACCAATGGCATCGGCGATTTTGTCAAACAAGCAGCCAAATGGGGACACAAAGCCATCGCGCTGACTGACCATGCCGCCGCGCAAGGCTATCCCGACGCCCATGCAGCCGGAAAAGCGAATAATGTGAAAATATTGTACGGTATTGAAGCGTACGTCGTCGATGACGGTGTTCCGATTGCCTATAATCCGGTCCATGAAGATCTCAGCGAAGCAATCTATGTCGTATTCGACGTGGAAACGACGGGCTTGTCTGCAGTTTACGACAAAATCATCGAGCTGGCTGCCGTAAAAATGTACAAAGGAAATGTCATTGAGACATTCGAAGAGTTCATCAATCCGGGTCATCCGTTGTCGCAGACGACCATCCAATTGACCGGCATAACCGATGACATGGTGCGCGACTCCAAACCGGAAAAAACGGTGTTGGAGGCATTCACGGCATTCTCTGAGGGTTCCATTCTCGTAGCCCATAATGCCAGTTTTGACATGGGCTTCCTGAACAACAGTTATGAACGCCATGGCATGCCAGAAGCGCCGCAACCGGTGATCGACACCTTGGAGATGTCCCGTTTCCTGCATCCGCAATTGAAATCCCATCGTTTGAATACATTAGCGAAACGCTATGGTGTCGGCTTGGAACAGCATCACCGAGCAGTTTATGATTCCGAAACAACAGGGGCACTCTGCTGGATATTCCTGAAGGAAGCACGCGAAGATCATAACATCCTGTTTCATGATGAACTCAACAAATACATTGGCGGCGGCGATTCTTATAAACGGGCACGGCCGTTCCACGCAACAATTTTGGCAAAAAATCAAGATGGATTGAAGGACCTGTTCAAAATCATTTCCGCTTCGAATATCGAGTATTATTACCGGACACCGCGCCTTCCGCGCAGCGTCCTGCAAGCAATCCGGGGAAACTTATTGATCGGTTCTGCCTGCAGCGAAGGCGAGATATTTGAAGCGATGATGCAAAAAGGGGCAGAGGTAGCAAAAGAGAAAGCCAAGTTCTACGATTACATCGAAGTCATGCCGAAAGAGGTTTATGCCCCGCTCATCACGAAGGAATTAGTCAAGAATGAAAGCGACCTGGAGGAGATCATCACCCAAATCGTCGCCATCGGGGATGAACTCGGCAAGACGGTCGTCGCAACCGGAAATGTCCATTACCTGAACAAAGAGGACGCCATCTACCGGGAAATATTGATCGGTTCCCTGAAGGTGAACCAAGGCAAGATCCTGCATATGCCGGAAGCCCATTTCCGGACGACAGATGAGATGCTCGACTGCTTCTCCTTCCTGGGCAAAGAAAAAGCCAAGGAAATCGTTGTTTATAATACCCAGAAAATCGCTGACAGCACGGAAGTGATCGTGCCGATCAAAGACCAATTGTATACACCCAACATGGAAGGTGCGAATGAGGAAGTCACGCGACTTTCCTACGATGAGGCTAAGCGTCTATATGGCGAAGAACTTCCTGAGCTGGTCGAAAAGAGACTGGAGAAAGAGCTCAACTCGATCATCGGCAACGGCTTCTCGGTAATCTATCTGATTTCCCAAAAATTGGTGCTGAAGAGCAACCAGGACGGTTACTTGGTAGGGTCCCGGGGCTCGGTAGGCTCAAGTTTTGTAGCCACCATGACCGGGATAACGGAAGTCAACCCTTTGCCGCCGCATTACCGCTGTCCGGAATGCAAATATTCCTATTTCTATGAAGATGGATCGATCGGTTCCGGCTACGACTTGGAAAAGAAGGACTGCCCGAAATGCGGGGCGGACATGGACCGCGACGGCCACGATATCCCATTCGAAACGTTCCTTGGTTTCTACGGAGACAAAGTACCCGATATCGACTTGAACTTCTCAGGGGAATATCAAGCACATGCCCATGCCTACACGAAGGAGCTCTTCGGGGAGGAGTATGTGTACCGTGCCGGGACGATAGGTACGGTAGCGGACAAGACGGCCTTTGGATATGTGAAAGCCTATGAGCGGGATCACAACTTCAGATTCTCATCAGCGGAAATCGATCGGTTGGCAAAAGGCTGCACCGGCGTCAAACGGACGACAGGACAGCATCCCGGCGGCATCATCGTCATTCCGGACTATATGGATGTCTACGATTTTACGCCCATCCAGTTTCCGGCCGATGCCCAGGATTCTGAGTGGAAAACGACCCACTTCGACTTCCACTCGATCCATGATAACGTGCTGAAATTGGACATACTTGGACACGATGATCCGACCGTTATCCGGATGCTGCAGGATCTGTCCGGGATCGATCCGCAAACAATCCCGCCCAATGATCCGGATGTCATGAAAATATTCAGTGGCACCGAGGTGTTGGGCATCACGCCGGACCAGATATTCAGTAAAACCGGAACACTCGGAATACCTGAATTTGGAACGCGCTTTGTCCGGGGGATGCTTGAGCAGACGAGTCCGAACACCTTTGCGGAGTTGCTGCAGATTTCGGGCCTTTCCCATGGGACCGATGTCTATCTGGGCAATGCCGAAACGCTTATCCGCGAGAACAACATCCCGCTGGCGGACGTTATCGGCTGTCGTGATGACATCATGGTATATCTGATCCATCACGGTATGGATGACGGTCTGGCCTTCAAAATCATGGAGAGTGTCCGTAAAGGGAAAGGAATCCCTGATGATTGGCAGGCGGAGATGCGTGCTAAGGAAATACCTGAATGGTATATCCAATCGTGCCTGAAGATCAAATACATGTTCCCGAAAGCCCATGCGGCGGCGTACGTACTGATGGCTTTGCGCGTCGCTTATTTCAAAGTGCACCAGCCGATCCGTTATTACTGTGCTTTCTTCTCCGTGCGCGCGCAGGACTTCGATTTGGTCGCGATGACGCAAGGGAAAGAAATGATAAAGACCCGCATGAAAGAAATCATGGATAAGGGTTTGGAAGCTTCGGTCAAGGAAAAAAGTTTGCTGACCGTATTGGAATTGGCGAACGAAATGGTCGAGCGCGGTTTCACCTTCAAGATGGTCGATCTCGATAAATCGCACGCCAATAATTTTGTGATCGAAGGGGATACGCTGATTGCGCCATTCCGGGCCATCCCGGGATTGGGAGGCAACGTGGCGAACCAGATCGTTCAAGCGAGGGAAAACCAACCGTTCCTGTCCAAAGAAGACTTGGCAACGAGAGGGAAGGTTTCGAAGACGATCATCGATTACATGAATGAAAATGGCGTGTTGAAAAACTTGCCTGACGAAAATCAACTTTCTTTATTTGATTTTTAGGGGAAGGCTATTCCAAAGCCATTAGATTGGTAAGTCCTTGCATTTACTGACACAATGGTGTATGATTATATGAGAATAAGTCGTCGGATGGAGTGAGCGGAAACGCTCACTCTTTTTACGCAGTCAGCCAATGTATGACAGTGGTGTAGGATTGATAAAGGAGGATTTCTGTGAGTCGTGTAGTAGATGAAGTTCGGGTAGTGGTTCAACCAATAGTTGATGAACAGAATTTAGAATTAGTGGATATGGAGTTTTTGAAGGAAGGGAAAAACTGGTTTCTCAGAATCTATATAGATAAACCAGGCGGCATCGATATCGAGGAGTGTGCATTGATCAGCGAAAAAGTCAGTGAAGCTTTGGATGCCATCGACCCGGATCCGATCCCGCAAGCGTATTTCCTGGAGGTGTCCTCACCAGGCGCAGAGCGTCCATTAAAGACTGAAGCAGATATGCAGAATGCCATCGGTAAATACGTGCATCTGTCCTTCTATCAAGCAATTGATGGTGAGAAGTTCTACGAAGGAACGTTGAAGGAATTAAATGACGAATCCGTCGTATTGACGATCAGAATCAAAACAAGAACAAAAGATATCGAAATCGAAAGAAAACAGATCGCAAACGCAAGATTGGCTATCCAATTTTAATCATTTTTTGAGATAGGAGTGAAGAAATAATATGAGCAAAGAAATGTTAAGTGCTCTTGAAGTGTTGGAAAAAGACAAAGGTATTTCAAAAGAGATTGTCATCAGTGCGTTGGAAGCTGCGCTTGTGTCTGCATACAAACGTAATTATGGTCAGGCCCAAAACGTTGAAGTGGAATTCGATACGAAAAAAGGGGACATCCATGTCTACGCTGTCAAAGAAGTAGTGGATATGGTGTTTGATTCGACTTTGGAAGTAAGTCTGGAGGATGCTCTGCAGATCAACAAAGCATACGAATTAGGCGACAAAATTCGTTTTGAGGTCACTCCCAAAGATTTTGGACGGATTGCCGCTCAGACAGCTAAGCAAGTCATCATGCAGCGTATCCGTGAAGCGGAACGCAGCATCGTCTACAATCAATTTATCGCATATGAGAATGACATTTTGACGGGTGTCGTCGAAAGAATGGACAGCCGTTACATTTATGTGAGCCTTGGGAAAATTGAAGCGGTATTGTCTAAGCAGGAGCAGATTCCGAATGAAACGTTCCAGCCGCACGACCGCATCAAAGTGTACATCACAAAGGTCGAAAACACTTCAAAAGGGCCGCAAGTTTTTGTCAGCCGCAGTCATCCCGACTTGCTGAAGCGCTTGTTTGAGCAAGAGGTTCCTGAAATCTTCGACGGCGTTGTCGAAATCGTCTCGATCGCACGTGAAGCCGGAGACCGTTCAAAAGTAGCCGTGCGCTCCCGCGATAAGAACGTCGACCCTGTCGGCACCTGCGTAGGCCCAAGAGGCCAACGTGTCCAAGCGATCGTAAACGAATTGCGCGGAGAAAACATGGATATCGTTGAATGGAACGAAGATCCGTCGATCTACATTGGAAATGCATTGAATCCGGCACAAGTCGTGAAGGTGGATTTCCATCAGGCAGACGGCAGTTGCACAGTCATCGTTCCTGATTATCAGCTATCATTGGCAATCGGTAAAAAAGGTCAAAATGCGCGCTTAGCGGCTAAATTGACAGGCTATAAAATCGATATCAAGTCCGAAACAGAGTATAATAAGTTATTGATGGAATCCGGTGCTCAAGAAGTTGCAGCAGATGAAGAAGACGCTGATGCAATCCATTCCTTCGCTGGCTTGGATAAGATATTTACGGCTGAGGAAGTCGCTGAAGATATCGCTGTTCCAGCTGACGAAACGGATTATACGGAAGAATACGAAAACGATGAAAAAATCCTTGATCCTGAAGATGTAGAGCAGCTGATCTCGGAAGTCGAGACAGATCCGGAACAAAGCTATGATGAATTAGCAGAGGACTATCAAGACTAATCAGTGAGGTGAAGGTTAATGAAGACAAGAAAAGTTCCGATGAGGAAATGCGTCGTCTCCAATGAGATGAAACCAAAAAAAGAATTGGTCCGAATCGTAAAAAATCAAGCAGGTGAAATCGCCATTGACCCTACCGGCCGCATGAATGGCCGTGGAGCCTATGTCTCTCTGGAACCTGCATTGGTGCAGAAGGCTTGGAAGCAACACATTTTGGACAAACACCTCGAGACCGCGATCAGTGATGCGTTCTATCAAGAGTTGTTCGATTATGTCGAACACCAAAAAGCAAGGAGCTTATTATGACACCTGAAGATAAGATGTTGAATTTGCTGGGGTTGGCATTGCGCGCCGGCAAACTGATCACAGGTGAAGAAATGACCATCAAATCCATCCAAAAAAATGAAGCAGTCTTCGTCCTCTGTGCGACGGACTGCAGCGATAACACCAAAGAAAAATTAGAAAACAAATGCCGCTATTATGAAGTCCCGTTCCTGGTGCATTTCACTTCGGAACAAATCAGTCAAGCAATAGGCAAGTCCCGTTCCATTTGCGCCTTGACAGATAGAGGATTCGCCAAAAGTTTCATGCGGCTGAAAGGAACAAAGTAATGAGATAAGGGAAGGTGATGACATGGAAAAAAAACGTGTCTACGAGTATGCAAACGAACACAAAATATCCAGCAAAACGGTGTTGGATAAAGCAAAACAATTGGGGATCGATTATCATAGCCATATGTCAACCATGGAAGACGGAGACATCAAAAAGTTGAACCAATCCATCTCTTCCACTGCTGGGAATCAGGTTGCCAAGCCAAGTGCACCGCAATCCAATGCGACACAGAAAAAGCAACCAGCAGACAACAAAAAGGCGCCTGCAACCGGAACACATAAACCTACTGATAAGAGTGAACTGAGGAAAAAAACAGACATGAAAAATAAACCATCGAATCCTTCTCCGAATCAAAAAAACGGTTCCGAAAATAAAGGACAAACAAGAAATACTGCAGAAAAGAATACAAATCGGCCGGCGCAAGCCACAAGCCAAGCTGGACAAAATCGTCCAAATACTAAAATGAATCGAGTTGACTCTGTTTCGCCAAACAAATCAAATGACAAACCAGTGCAGAAAACTGCAAACACGAATACTACTACCAATGCGCCAGCCAAATCAAGCCGTCCATCATACGGTCAAAATTCAGGCGGTTCCAATCCGCGCAGTCAAGGAAATCAAGGGAGAGGCAACAATCCCTACAACAAAAACAAACGTTCGAAGTTCAAAAAAGGCACGGCTAAGCAAGGACCTGCAGTACCACCACGCAAATTCCGTGAGTTACCGGAAACATTCGTCTATACAGACGGCATGAATGTAATGGAAGTTGCCAAAAAACTGCACCGTGAGCCGGCTGAAATAATCAAAAAGTTATTCCTGATGGGCATCATGGTCACGCAAAACCAAGCATTAGGAAAAGATGCTTTGGAATTGTTGGCTACTGATTATGGCATCGAAGCCGAAGAAAAAATTGTTCAGGATATTTCCGATTTGGACAGCTATTTCGAAATCGAAGAAAATCCGGAAGAATTAGTTGCAAGACCTCCAGTTGTCACTATCATGGGTCACGTCGATCATGGTAAAACGACGCTTTTGGATTCACTGCGCAACACGAACGTAATCCAAACCGAAGCAGGCGGAATCACGCAGCATATCGGTGCATATCAGGTCAAAATCGATGGCAAGCCGATCACGTTTTTGGATACACCAGGACATGCTGCCTTTACGACGATGCGTGCCCGCGGAGCGGATGTCACAGATATCACGATCATCGTTGTCGCGGCTGACGACGGAGTGATGCCACAGACAATCGAAGCTATCAGCCACGCAAAAGCGGCTGATGTTCCCATCATCGTTGCCGTAAACAAAATCGACAAACCAACAGCAAATCCAGATCGCGTAATGCAAGAATTATCCGATCAAGGTTTGGTTCCGGAAGCTTGGGGCGGCGAAACGATTTTCGTCAACATCTCAGCTAAATTCGGTCAAGGGATCGAAGAATTGTTGGAAATGATCTTGTTGGTTGCTGAGGTCCAGGAATTGAAAGCTAATCCGAATCGTTTAGCGATTGGTTCTGTTATCGAAGCCCGTTTGGATAAATCAAAAGGACCGATCGCTACCGTCTTGGTGCAATCAGGTACTTTGAAAATCGGCGATCCGATCGTAGTCGGTAATACGCATGGCCGTGTCCGCGTAATGACCAACGATCAAGGCAGACGCGTGAAAACGGCTGGACCTGCAATGCCAGTCGAAATCACAGGTTTGAATGCAGCACCGCAAGCCGGGGATCACTTTGTTGTCTTTGAAGATGAGAAGACAGCGCGTCAAGCCGGTGAAGAACGTGCGAAACGTGCCCTTATGGAGCAACGTTCAACGCAGAATCGCGTGACTTTGGACAACTTGTTCTCCAGCTTGAAAGACGGAGAACTTAAAGACGTCAATGTCATCATCAAGGCTGACGTGCAAGGTTCAGTTGAAGCCTTGGCTGCGAGCTTACAAAAAATCGAGGTAGAAGGTGTCCGCGTCAAGATCGTCCACTCGGCAGCAGGCGCAATCAACGAGAGTGACGTTACCTTGGCGGCAGCCAGCAACGCAATCATGATCGGATTCAACGTCCGTCCGACGCCTCAAGCGAAGATCCAAGCGGACAACGAGAATGTGGACATCCGTCTGCACCGTATCATCTACAATGCCATCGATGAAATCGAAACAGCGATGAAGGGCATGCTGGATCCTGAATTCGAAGAGCAAGTAACCGGTCAAGCGCTTATCCGTGAGACCTATAAAGTTTCTAAAGTCGGCACAATCGGTGGAGCTTTCGTAACCGATGGCTACATCGGAAGAAGCAGCAGTATCCGTATCATCCGCGACAACATCGTCATTTTCGACGGCAAACTTGCCAGCTTGAAACGATTCAAGGATGATGCCAAAGAAGTTAAAAAAGGCTTCGAATGTGGTGTGATGATCGAAGATTACAACGATATCCGCATCGATGATGTCATCGAAGCGTACCATATGGTTGAAATCAAGAAATGAAGCGCCACAAAAATCGAACTAGTGAGAGGTGAACCGAAATGGCTAATTTCAGAGCAGGAAGAATCAAACAAGAAATACAACGCGAAGTGAATGATATCCTGGCTAAGCGTGTAAAAGATCCGCGTGTTGCGAACGTAAACATCACTGATGTGGAAATCACCGGTGACTTGCAGCAAGCAACCATCTATTACAGTACATTGTCGGAACTTGCAAGCGATCGTGAAAAAACGCAACTAGGATTGGATAAGGCTACTGGCCTTGTCCGCAAGGAACTTGGAACGCGTCTGACCCTTTACAAGACACCGGAATTGATCTTCAAACGAGATGAATCGGTGGCTTACGGCAGTAAGATCGATGAATTGATCCGCAAAATGCATGAAGACGAAAAGAAATAAATTCCGCTAGTGTTGAAACAAATAAAAGAATAGGGTTCCGGGATAAAACCGGAATCCTATTCTTTTATCTGCATTTCTGCCTGATCGGGCGTCTCAGCCGCGATGTAGATGGCTTGTTTGCCCATTTGTTCCCAAGCCAGGGTAAAGTTCCGCCTGTCGACTTTCTGGTCCTTTTGGCCGTAGGGATTATTTATGTAAAGACTATCGGCGTCGTACCCGACAACCACAACGCTGTGCATGATGTAGCTGATGTTGACCGGGCCTGTCGGCGTTTGCCACACTTCCAACGCATCATCGGGCAGGAAAGTTGTCGTCGTGACGACCCAAACAGGAAAGCCTCGGTCAAGGGCAGCAATGACAGAAGAGAAGTCCTGTCCGCTGATATCCTCCACGTGATTGGATGGGATGTATTCGGCTGCCAATGACGCGATCGGGCCATGGTAGACGCAAAAACCGTAGTCCGATCCGGTCACATCGCCGACAAACCCCTTATTTGGATTGCCGTGCAGCCCGTTTTCGTAGTAGATCGGAACCACTGGGAGCCTGTCGGCGAGATCGTTTTTCGTGACCGGTATTTCGTTGTACTGCAGGATCATGGCAAGGGCGGTGACTTCGCAGCCGAGCAGCAGGGCAGGCGGATCCAATTGATTCAGGAGCGGCACATCCAGCCGCACTAAAACCGCAGGTTCGGTTTGCAGGGGCATGGCGGATTCTGCGGTCACTTCTTCGGATTCATCGGGTCTCATTGGAATGAGACTCAGCGGTAAAAGAGTGAGTAATATGCCAGAAAATAGCGTTATGTTGTTGAGCCTGCCTTTTTTCATCCTGATTCTCCTTGTCCGGCATGCCTGGCTGCGCTTTTCAATCCTCTACACACTTATATTTTAGCATATTCCGCGATGCAGACCGATTGAAATGTCCTGTTGCGACAGCGTGACAGTAAAGCATATGGGCCATGCGTTCGCCGGATGGCAAATGCCATAAAAAAATGATTCGCGTGCCTGAAAGGCTTGACCTAGCCTAGCTTTTTTGGCAATAATGAAAGCAGTCAGATTGAAGAGGAATGGACAACAGAAAGGTTGTCTGATGGAGGATATAAAATATGATTTGGAGTAAAATGAAGCAGCAGTTGGAGAATTTCCTCGCGCCGGCGTTGGCGGGCAGAGTGGGGTATTTATCCACCAGCTATCGCTATACACCCGATAAAAACGGCCAGTGCTGCATCGCCGTGGACAATAAAAAAATCTTCAATATGAAGGACGGAACAACAGGAATAAAGTGGTACCAGTCGGAACAGGATATCAAAAATGATCCCGCACTCGTAATTCCACTCAGTGACGCCGAAATTGAGCATATCCGGATGGAAACCGGCGGAAAAGTCCCGGAAGAACGGTTGGCAGTGATTGCGAGGGACCGCAAACTGTTGGCCTACGCGAAGGAAACAATGGCTGCCCAGGTGGCCTTAAGCAAAGCCGATTTCTACAAAACCGCAAATGTTTTTCTGACCCAACCCATCGAAGCCAGCCTTGCCAGCACGGACATCCTGTTGAACTGCTTGGCCTTGCTGGACAGGCGCGTCGGCAAAAAGCGGATCATGGATATGGAAAAATCAGTGAAAATGAAGCATCCGATTGTGCAATACTTCTATAGGTTAAGGCGCAATACTATATAGTCTCAGTTGGAGAATCCAATATCCATGCATGCCATCGGGAAAAACAGCTGTCAGATACAAAAAAGGAGCCGCTCAGGTGATTGGCCTGAGCGGCTCCTTTTTTGCGTCTATGCGTTTAAAAGTAACGTTTATAAATTATTTTCAAGCGACAATTCTGCCCGTTTCCTTTCGAACCTCTGGTAAATGCTGCTGCCGAGAAGCCCGAACAAAATCGGTCCAATGATAAGCAACAATGCTTGGACATATTCTCCGGTATGGAACGGCTGGTAGACTTGGAAGGTGATGGCGATCAAGGTAGCCGTACAGACGCTCAGTGAGCAAAGGTACCCTTGCCAGTGCGAAGCAATCAATGAATGCTTCAGCAGCCCAGGGTTCTTGATGCGATAGAACGGATAACTTGCGGCTACGACGAAATACGGAATGGCGCGGGCTACATTTGTCATATAGGTTAATTGATTGAATAATGCGCCTAAAATGGTACTATTTAAGGATAATCCTATGATGCACACAGAAACGACTGCGGCTTGGATCCATAGAGCCGTTTGAGGCATTTCTTTCTGATTGATTTTTGTCAGGAATTGCGGCCAGATTTCCTTCGGCGTGCCCTGAATCAAACTTTTTAACGGTGTATAGGTGATGGACGACAACAACCCGATATAGGCTACGAACAAGGTGAATGCGGTATAGCGTATGAACGTTTGATAAAGGAACGTTTGAGCAGCTGCGGACAAACCGAATGTAACACTGATGTTATTGGCTAGGCTGCCCATCAAGCCGTACATCAGATTGCCGAGGTGGAACTGATCGGTTTCGCGAAGCACATTCAAGTTATTAGCGCCGCTCCAAAGCATGATGCCACCGAAATAAAGGACGACGATGATCACGGCACTGATGATCAGTGCTTTAGGAAATTTCTTTCTTTGTTCGCCGGATTTGTCGACTAGGCTGGCGATTGTGTCGAGTCCGCCGAATGCGGTGATGGCGAAAATAAAGAAGGGCAACTGCGAAAGGAATGAGTCACTGGTTCCCTTGAAAAAACTCGGGGCAGCCAGGCTTTGCTGCACATTTTGCATGATGAGCTGCGGATTGTTCACCATCAGCAACAGATTGCCGATCCCAGAAATGAGCAACAGACCGACCATCGCGTAGCTGCTCGTCTTCAGAAATGAAAAGACGGCTTGGTATCCACGGTTGATCACCCAAGTCATGCAAAATACGGCGAAAAGCGAGAGCACCATGATCCAGTAGGATGTGTCGATCCCAAACCATTGCTCAGCAGAAGTCAAGTCCTTTCCGAAAAGCATGATGGTGAAAGGAATCAACAATTTCATGAAAAGGCTGATGATCCAGGTGAAGTAGCTGCAGTACCACAGGAAAGCGGTAATGAAAGCGATACGCGGCGAGAAAGCATCCTTCAGCCAATCATAGATGCCGCCTGTGCGATTCGAATAGCTGCGCGTATATTCTGATACAATAAGGGCATAGGGGATAAAATAAAAAAACGCGCTGATCAAAAACCAAGGGAATGATTTCAGACCCATCATGAAAAAAGAGGACGACATACTTGAAAAAGAGTATACTGTCATAACGATGATCAGAACCAGATTGAAAAATGATAGACTTTTGATTTGTTTCATAATAAACTCCTTAATAAATAATTTGCTTCCGACATTTGGTATCATCATAGTAACTTTTTGGATAAAGGGCAATAGAAATACATAGATTTTGAAAAATATAGGGAATTGGAGTAGTGAACAATGTCACAAACAAATTTGTGGTTGGAAGAGAAAAGAAAGGAATGGCAGGCGGATTTTTTAGGATTGGCTCAGGATGTTGCCCCGCCTTGCCAGCAAACCGAACTGCGCTGGACGCATGTAGCCGGAAACACAAGCGATCACTACAAAACCATCCGCCTGCGGATCGGTAAAGGCATCGCCGGCGAAGTTTGGCGCACCGGCAGGGAACAACGCGCCACTGAAATTCAATCAGACAGCCAGAATCTTTTGAATTATCCAATCGCAAGGCTCGAGCAGCTCGATATGACAATCGGCATTCCGATAATGAAGAACGGCATCATCCGAGCGGTCTTGTTGCTGGGATACCGCCATCCGATCGATTCTGCCATGGCCGATGTGACCGCTGTCTACGCAGCTTTGCCAGGCTTAGCGGCCCTATTGGAAGAGGAGGAGCACAAAGATGGCTGATCCGAATGAACGCATTTCCAAAATTTTGCCCCAACCGACTTGGCTCATGGATTCTGACTACATTGTAATCGACAAGAATGCACAGGCAGAAAAGTTCGAGAAAGATTATGTCATTTCAATGGAATATGCGGTACAGGTGGCCAAGGGCACTTGTTGCGCTTTCCATACCGATAAAACAGCATGCAAAAACTGCCCGCTCGAGAATAAATGGGCTGCTTCGGATGGTTTTCCGATCACTTTTATGGGCCGCGACGGAGTGTCCTATGAATTTTTCGGGAAACTAGTGAAAAGGGAACACATCTGGATGCTGGAGATCCGCTATATCGATAAGCCCTTCGAATCAGAGGGGAAAAGCATGCTGACATACTTGAACGAGGCACGAGAGAGTGAGCAGAAAAGGATTGCGCGTGAACTCCATGATGGGATTGCCCAGAGCATCTACAGCTTGATGCTTGAAACGAGAGGGCTGAAGTGGACACCGGTTGAGGAGCATCAGCAGAAGCTCCAGGCGATCGATCGGCATTTTGCGGACGTACTTTTGGAAATCAAGAGTTTGGCTACCGAATTGCGGCCGAGCATTCTCGATGATGTCGGGCTTATCCCGGCGATAAATCAGTTTGTCGAACAGACAATGGAAATGACAGGATTCATCATCCATGTTATCGTAGACGGGGACAGAATCGAGCTAAGCAGCCGAGGGAATGTCGTCATCTACCGCAGTATTCAGGAGGCAATCTCGAATGCTCTGAAATATTCCGGAGAGAATGAAGCGTCCATAACCCTTGATTTTGGCCAAAATGGACTGCGCGTCACGATTGCGGACGATGGAAAAGGGTTCATCTACGATCCTTACCATCTCGGATTCGGTCTGCTGAATTTGCGGGAACGCGCCCACTCTGTAGGCGGGAAAATGGAAGTCGATACAGGTATAGAAAAAGGGACACGCATCACATTGATCGTGCCTTATAAGGAGGGCTTGGCATGAAAATCATTATTGCAGACGATCATGCATTGGTGCGCAACGCGCTGACCTTCATGTTGAATGCGCAACCGGACATGGAGGTCGTCGGGGACGCCGCTGACGGCAACGAAGTCTTCATGAAGCTGGAAAATACGCAGGCCGATCTGGTGCTGATGGACATCAGTATGCCTCCGGGGGAAAATGGTTTGCATACGACGCGCCGGATCAAAGAGACACATCCGGAGATCAAAGTGATCGTATTGACGATGCACGATGAGGAAAGCTACGTGAGGGAAGCATTGAATGCAGGTGCCGATGGTTTCATCCTCAAAAGCACGACCGACGACATCTTGTTGGAAGGCATCCGGAAAGTCCATGCAAATCAGCGCTACTACAGCGGATATACAAGCGACAAGTTGGATGAGATGGACACTTTTGAGGGTGACAGCCTCTATGCCAGTCTTTCGAAACGGGAAAAAGAGGTATTGCCGCTCGTCGCTTTGGGCTACAACAACCGGGACATAGCCGAAAAACTGTTCATTTCAGTCAAAACGGTAGAAGTGCATAAAGCGAACATCAGAAAAAAACTGAAGGTCGACAGCTACGCCGATCTTTTGCGTTATAGTGTGAAAAATCATCTGGTCGATTTCTAGGAGGAATAAGATGAAAATAGGAATCATGTACGTGCTTCACGGCAGAAAAACCAGCATCCCGCAAAAACTTTTGAGTATCGTCAAAGATTTCACCGATACATTGGACCTGCCGCAGGCAATCGGCATGCTGGAAGGTCAACAGCAGACGTTGGAGGATGCAGTCAAAATGCTTGAGGAACAGGCAGTGGAAAAGATATTCGTCGTTCCAGTTCTCCTTTTCCCGGCCACGCACGCTCGGGAGGATATCCCGCAGCGCATGCAGGCATGCGCTGCGGTTCCGTTTGAAATCAGCGAGACACTGGGGACAACGAAAGCTGTATACGACTGGTTGAAAGACCGGTTGCAGGAAGCTGCAGAGACACACCCGACGTTTCCAATCATGCTGGTCGCGCACGGAACGACCCATTATCCGGAACCTGGCGAACAACTGGAAAGGATTGCGGCTGCCTTGAGATCCGATTTGGGTCGCGAAGTCTTCGCTACCAATCATCTGGGCGAACCGCATTATCAAGCGATTTCCGGAGAACTGCCATACATCGTGCAACGGCTGTTCTTTACGGATGGATACTTGGCAAAAAAAATTGGTTTCTGGTTCGAAAAAAACCGGCCTCAGGATGTGTTGCTGGAACAATTGCTCGATGCAGAAGCCGTCCATACAGCCCTTAAGGAACGGTTGGAGGATGCCGGATGTATCCGATAATGGTCGACATCAGCAAACGGAAAGTTGTGGTGGTCGGCGGCGGAAAAATCGCGACGCGGAAATTGCAGGAATTGATCCGTTGCGGTGCCCAGCCGACCGTCGTCGCTCCTGCCGTCAGCCCGGAAATCCTGGAGTGGGCTGAAAGCGGCAAAGCATTACTGGACAGGCGGGCATACAAATCCGGCGATCTTGATAATGCAACCTTCATCTTCATCTGCACGGATGACCCGGCTACAAACAAAGCGATAAGGTCGGAAATCGGACCGCATCAGTTCCTGAACGACACGACCGACCGCAGCAACAGTGACTTCATCAATCTTGCGACGCTGCGCCAGGATGACTACCTGGTGGCTGTCTCCACGTACGGGAATGATCCGCGGAAAGCCAAACAGATTCTTCACGAAATAGCCGAAAAAATAAATCCGACTCAAGCCTAGTGCTTGAGTTTTTTTGTTTCGGCAGTGTTGCTATATCCGGCGCTGACTGAGGAACAATTTTGGTTCGAAGACCGGAACTCCGACGAGCGCCCCTTCGCCGGAGGTAACGGCGCTTTTACGTGCTGTCCTCCGTCGAAGGCTGCTTAATCGGACCTGAGCATGGTGAACGCGACACTACCTCCGACCGGCTTGCCTTTGACCGGAGGTAGGCAGCTCTTACCGGAGCCGGATTCTCCATTGCTTTCTCCGTTGCGTCCGCGCATAACGTTTTTGTCCAAATTATGGCATTACTCAAAACATAGGCGTTTCCCTAATATTAAATGATTCACAAATCCTTTATTGTGAATTTTATAACAACGAATAGAAGAGGGTGCGCAAATGAGAGAACATTTGGTCTTGATCGGAAACGGTATGGCAGGGGTTCGTTTGGTTGAAGAAATTCTGGAAAGGGATCCGGAACGCTATGATATCACCATCATCGGGAAGGAATGCTACCCGAATTACAATCGTATCATGCTGTCCAATGTGCTGCAGAATAAAATGACGGTGGATGAAATCATCACCAATCCATATACATGGTACGAAGAGAACAACATCACACTGATCAATGAGGATCCGGCGGTAGGAGTCGATACAGCGAACAAACTGGTCACAAGCGAAAAAGGGCTGAAGATACCTTACGATAAACTGGTTTTTGCGACAGGTTCCCATCCGTTCATTTTGCCGATACCCGGTTCGCAGAAAGACGGCGTAGTCGCCTTCCGAACCATCGATGATACGGCTGAAATGATGGAAGCTGCAGGCAAGCACAAGAAAGCTGTCGTCATCGGCGGCGGTTTGCTTGGCCTGGAAGCCGCGAAAGGCCTTCAGCTGCAGGGAATGGACGTCACCATAGTCCATTTGGCCAAATGGTTGATGGAAACGCAATTGGATGAAAGAGCAGGGAAATTGTTGCAGGGGGATTTGGAGGCGCAGGGACTGAAATTCCTGCTGGAATACGCGACAACCGAAATATTGGGTGACGAGCGCGTCACCGGCCTGCGCTTCAAGGACGGCACCACGATCGATACGGATCTTGTCGTCATGTCGATCGGTATCCGACCAGCTGCCGAATTGGCGCGCGAAGCCGGTCTGGAAGTAAACCGCGGGATTGTCGTCAATGACTTCATGGAAACCAATTTGCCGGCGATATACGCAATCGGTGAGTGCGTGGAACATGACGGGAAAACCTACGGATTGGTTGCCCCCTTGTTTGAACAAGGAAAAGTGCTGGCCGATGTATTGACCGGCATCGAAGCCAAACCATACCAAGGATCCAAGACGTTCACTTCCTTGAAAGTTTCCGGATGCGATCTTTATTCAGCAGGGAACATCATGGACACTGAAGGGATGCAGAGCATCGAAGCATTCGATGGCGTCAACAGGAACTACAAAAAAGTGTTCATCAAGGACAACCGCATCGAGGGGATCGTCCTCTACGGCGAAACAGCGGACGGAAACCGATACTACAACATGATGAAAAAAGGCCAGGAAATCGCTGATCTGCAATCAATCGCGATCCTGCAGGCCGCAGGTGAAGAGGCAGGAAGCGACGATGTCGTTGCTTGGGATGATGACGAGACCGTCTGCGGCTGCAACGGCGTCACGAAAGGCGACATCATCAGAGGCATCCGCGACAAAGGCTTGACAAATGTAGCTGAAGTGGGAAAAGTCACCAAAGCCGGAACCAGTTGCGGAAAATGCAAGCCACAAGTCCAGACATTATTGGAGCACGAACTGGGCGAGGGCGTCACGGCTTCAACAGGCATCTGTTCCTGCACGGATTTGAACAGAGACCAGGTCATGACGCAGATCTATGCGAAGCATCTGACGACAAGCTCGGATGTATTCAGGGAACTTCACTTTTCAAATCCTGAGGGCTGCGCGAAATGCAGACCGGCAGTCAATTTCTATTTGAATGTTGCCTTCCCGACTGAACACAAAGATGAGCGCCAATCACGCTATGTGAATGAGCGCATGCATGCCAATATCCAAAAGGACGGAACGTTCTCTGTCATTCCGAGAATGAGGGGAGGCCAGACGAATCCACAACAATTGCTGCAAATCGCCAAAGTAGCCGAAAAATACAGCGTGCCATTAGTGAAAGTCACCGGCAGCCAAAGGATTGGCCTGTACGGCGTCAAGAAGCAGGACCTTCCGGCCATCTGGAAAGAATTGGACATGGTTTCAGCACAGGCCTATGCGAAAGCTTTCCGTTCGGTCAAAACTTGCGTCGGGAAGAACTTCTGCAGATTTGGCACCCAGGATTCGATGGGGCTTGGCATCAAGTTGGAAGAACGCTTTGAATTCATCGACACACCGCACAAATTCAAAGTTGGCGTATCGGCTTGTCCGCGCAGCTGCGTAGAATCCGGAGTGAAGGATTTCGGCATCATCTGTGTGGAGAACGGCTATCAAATCTATATCGGCGGAAATGGCGGTACTGAAGTCAAGGAAGCACAGTTGCTTACGACCGTGGAAACGGAAGAAGAAGTCATCGAATATTGCGGCGCTTTGCTGCAGTACTATCGCGAAACGGGCATTTATGCCGAAAGGACTGCTCCTTGGGTTGAACGTTTAGGATTTGATGCTGTTAAACATATCCTGAGCGATGCTGCAAAACGGAAAGACTTGATTGAGGCATTGGATGTGGCAACAGCAGTGAAACGGAAAGATCCATGGCATGAAATTGTCGGCGATCGCGACATCCAGGAAAAATTGTATTCGATAGACAGAAGAGAACTTGTGACGGTGGGTGATTAAGATGACAGAAAAAATATTTTTGACCACAACAGATGCTTTGCTTCCGCAGATTGGACGATCCGTATCGATCGGGAACAAAAAGATTGCCCTTTTCCAACTATCAGACGGCCGCATCACGGCCATCGAAGATTTTTGCCCTTTGACTGGCGGACCTGTTCTGGAAGGGACCGTATCGGGTGAATACCTCTACGAACCGCTGCGGGATTATAAAATATCCTTGCTTGACGGGCGCATCCAGGACCCTGATGAAGGCCAATTGAAGGTATATGAGCTGTTGCTTGAAGACGGGGACATTTACCTGAAGGGCGCTTTCTTATGATCCATTTCGTAGGTGCCGGACCGGGCGATCCGGAATTGATGACTGCAAAAGGTGTGCGGCTGTTGCAGCACGCCGATGCGGTCATCTATGACCGGTTGGTTAATCCCTTGTTGCTCTTTCATTGCAAGGAGGATTGTCTTTTCATCTATGTCGGCAAAACACCTGATCGGAAATCGACCAAGCAAACAGAAATCAATGCGAAACTGATCGAAACCGCAACAGCCCATGATTCTGTCGTACGTCTGAAAGGCGGCGATCCAGCCATCTTCGGACGTATGACGGAAGAATTGGAAGCATGCGAAGAGGCGGGGGTCCGTTTCGACATCACTCCAGGAATCACTGCCGCCAGCGGAACAGCCAGCTACAGCGGGATTTCGCTGACGCAAAGAGGCATAGCCACTTCGGTGACTTTCACGACAGGCAGACTGATCGATAACGAGAAAAACACTTTCCAGCAATTATTGAATGGCCAGACCGTCTGCCTTTATATGGGTGTGGAGGCGCTCGACCGCTTCGTGGAGGCTGCCTTGGAACAAGGGCTGAAAGTGGAAATGCCCATCCTGATAACCCAATGGGGGACATACGGCAGACAGTCGAAAATACAAGGAACGCTTGCAGACATCAGGCAAAAAATCAGCGAAACCAAAATCGAGAATCCGGCCATGATCATCCTGGGCGAAGTCGTCCACGCCGGGGAACGCTTCGACTGGTTTTCTGACTTGCCTGAAAAAGGCGACTCTAAGCTGTACGTCTCAACCCGGAAACCAGTTATGGAAGCCTTGCTCGAACAGACGCAAAAGGGCGCGGATGTCTGGTGGATGCAAGTAGGCGAAAAGCGCGACTGTCGCTTTGATGAGGTAAACAATCACTACTTGGCGGAACAGCATTTCGATACCATCATCTTTGATGATGAGACAGCAAAAAATATATATGAAGCGGAAAAGGTGAAGCCATTATGGGAGCATTGAGCCCGAAAGAATTATTAGAAGAAGCCATTCTAAGAGGCAAACATAAAGCCGATTACAGTATCATGACGATGGCTGCATTGGGTATCATGGCCGGCGTCTTCATAGGACTGGCGGGCGTTGCGATGATCCGCACAATGGGATCGATGCCAGCTGAGTGGGGTACGCTCGTCAACTTGTTGGGGGCGATGGTTTTCCCGGTCGGACTCATCTGCCTGTTGTTGGTGGGCGGTGAATTGGTGACAGGAAATATGTTGTCCGTGTCGCTTGCGTTGTTCGCAAAAGAAATATCCGGAAAATCATGGTTGAAGAACATGGCGGTCGTCACACTGTTCAACTTGATTGGAGCCCTTTTTGTAGCTTACTTCTTTGGCTACTTGTCCGGCACGCTGCAAGGAGCGTTTATCGATAGGACGATTGCTGTCGCCAGAGGCCGTATCGATGTGGCACCCGTTCAATTGTTCTTTTCTTCGGTTGCCTGCAATATCCTGGTCTGCACAGGCGTTTACATGAACTATGCAGCCAAGGATTTCATCGGGAAAATCTTCGGCACTTTTCTGCCGATCATGGCTTTTGTGATTGCTGGTTATCAGCATGTCGTTGCAAACATGTTCTTGATCCCGGCAGGAATTTTTGCCGGTGGGGCGACTTGGGCGGAATTTATTCTGAACATCAGCATCGTCTGGATCGGGAATCTGGTAGGAGGCGGTTTCTTCATGGGCGGGCTTTATTTCATGGCGTACAGAATCGGTATGCAGAAGTGAAGATATCCGTTTGATTACAAGCGAAAGTCCTCTATAATAGTGAAAGAAGGGAGGTCGCTGCATGAAGACACTAAAAGTAGGGACGCGCAGTAGTGCGTTGGCCCTGAAACAAACCGAACTGGTCATTGAGGCCCTGAAAAGAGTGGATCCCGCGGTGAATGTCGAGGTTGTCGGCATCACCACCAAAGGGGATAGGCTGGTGCATGTGCCCTTGACGCAAATCGGCGGGAAAGGCGTATTCGTGAAGGAAGTTGAGGCCCAATTGTTGGACAAGACAATCGATTTTGCTGTGCACAGCCTCAAGGACGTGCCTGCCCGGTTACCGGAAGGATTGACGATCGTTGCCACACCCAAACGGGCGAATCCGCTCGATTGCTTGATCTGGAACGACGACAAACCCTTTTCAGGGACAACAGCGCCTTTGGTGATAGGCACGAGCAGTGTGCGCCGGATCAACCAATTGAAGACTGCATTTCCTAACATGTCGTTTGTGCCGATCCGCGGCAATATCGAGACCCGCCTCCGCAAGATGAAGGAAGAAGGCTTGGACGGCATCGTACTGGCAGCAGCCGGGCTTGAAAGGATGGACTATCTGAAGGGGCTGCATACGCTCATGCTTGAACCGGAAGTCTGTGTTCCGGCAATCGGGCAAGGGATCATGGCTGTCCAATGCCGTGAGGAGGACAAGCAACTGATCGAACTGCTTAGTGGCATCAATGATGAAGCTGCTTCGTTGGCTTGTCTTACCGAGCGTACCTTCCTGCATCGCGCAAATGGCAATTGCGACTTGCCGATAGGCGGCTATGCGCATCGATTGGATGATGGGAAATGGGAATTTTTGGCGTTCTTGGCTGGTTCCATAGATGAAACCGGAGTCACGAAACGTTACATCGGAGAAGATCCGCTGAAGTTGGCGGAAACGGCAGCGGACGAATTGTTGCCATGACAAAAGCGATACTGTTGACAAGGCCGCTAGTCATGAATGCCGCAGATCAGATCCGGTTCCGTGCGCAAGGGTTCGGACGGTTTTACGAGATTCCTTTATGTGAAATCAAACAGTTGCCGATAACGGAAGCCATCAGAAGAGAAATCAATGCGGCCGAGTGGCTTTTCTTTACGAGTCAAGCGCCTGTAGCGAGTGTTCTGGCCGTCATCGAAAAGGGAAGGCGCCCGTTGATTGCCGTGATCGGCAAAAAAACCGGGGAAATGGTCCGATCTTGCGGATTTGAGGTGGCTTTCGTCAGCCCGCAGGAAACAAAAAAACAGTTTGTTTCCGCTTGGCAGAAAAGTTTTCCGGCGAGAACATCGATTTTCTATCCGAAGAGCCAGCTTGCCGATGATGCCATCGAACAACTCCTGGGGATTGGAAACGTAGTAACCAGTTCGGTCCTTTACCACAATGTCTTCCTTTGGGAACGACAAGCGGAGTTGACGGAGCTGCTCAATAAGGGCGAGCTATCCGCTGTTTACTTCGCCAGCCCATCGGCATGGAAAAGATTCCTTTCGGTCTACATCAAAACCGAAAGAAAGCCGCTCGTTTTCTATGCTATAGGTGATACGACAAAAAAAGCCATCAATGACAGCGGCTATGAGGCAGTTCTAATCCAACGATAAGCAAGCAGGTGCAAAGATCATCCCGATCTCCGCGCCTGCTTTTTTGTCGACTCAGCCTGATATCCGGATACCCTACATTGAAAAAGGCCTTCTTGCTATACGATGCGGTGCGGAAGTTGTAGAATGTATATAAAAGGTATGTTAGGCACCGTAGAGAATACGTTCTGCAGAAAGGAGAAACGAGATGGGGAATCTGTACAAGGATAAATTAAGCGGCAGTCGGATCGGCATCGTTTTCGGAGCCTTCGCGCCTTGCCATATCGGCCATTTGGAAGTCATCTTGGAGGCAAAGAAGGAGAATGACGGTTGCGTCGTGATCGTCTGCGGCCAGGAGGGCGATTTCGGCGAACCTTTCGGTCTGGATGTCTACAGAAGATTCCGGTATATGCGCGAATTGTTTGCGGATGATAACCAGATTTATGTCGTGATGGCAGCCGGCCAAGGTATTCCGAATAAGGAAACCGACTGGGAACCATGGTTACAAATCATCAAGCTCAAGATAGCCGATTCGCTTCAGCACAGCGATGCGCAAAAGATATGGTATACCGGGAAAACAGCGCAGGCTGAGGCATTGGGAAAAGAGTCCGAGGATGAAGTCCATCTGGTGGACACCAGCCTGTACCCGATCACCGGCCTGAATATCCGCAATGATGCCTTGCGCCATTTTAACGCCATCGCTTTGCCTTTCCGGCGCGCGTTCACGAAAAAAGTGTTGGTTTTGGGCGCCCCGAGCGGGGGGAAAACGACGCTGGTCAAGGATTTGGCGAAACTGTATTCCTGTCCCTATAGTTTCGAATATTCACGCCAGTACCAAGAGGAATCGAATGTGAATGATTTTGAACTGGATGGCATGGATTACCAGCGGTTGGTCACCGGTCAGTTCCAGCTGAACCGGGATACCATCGCGGATCCCGCCAGTCAAGGGATGGCCATTTTGGACACGGATGTGATGGTCACAAAAGTCTACGCACGCCTAGGTGCTGAGGATGCGGATTATGCGATCACTTCGGAAGAGTATGCAATCGTGGAGCAGTCGGCCAACGCCTTCATTGCGCGACAATTGTGGGATTTGATCCTAGTCGTGCCACCGACTCTGAAATATGTCGACGACGGCTACCGCAATATGGAATTTTCTGAGGATGCCTTTTTGACGACCATCCACGAGATGATGCTGGATGAAATCGCAAGAAGCGGAAACTTGGATAAAGTCGTCATGCTGGATGCAAAAGGCATCGGCGATAAGGATGAATTCAGTTATTATGCCCGTTACAAACAAGCAAAAGAAGCGATAGACAAGTTGATGGGGCATCAATAATCGTGATGATAATTTTGACAGAAAAAAGACAATCATTGTTAAAATGACCGAATTACACCGGACAAGGGCCAATTTTTTTACTTGTATTCGACAAAAACCTCGATTTTTTCGTCCGTATGTTGAATATAGCTAGCGTTCATCAAACTTTTTATTTGAACAATCACCATCACAAAAAAATTTCGCGCGGGTTTCTTTGCTGCGCTTTTTTCGAAAATATTCCCTTGAACATCGAAGGCGCATAATCATTTCGAAGTACCGACCGCCGAGAATTTGGTGTAAATAATTGGAACTAAATAGCGATAGGCAATGAAAGAAGCGGCCAGATCCTTGGAGGACTCAGCCGCTTCTTTTTGCGTCTATTATTTGGCTACTATTTATTAGTTCTGAAATATATTTTGATAGGCCCGATACCTTCGATGCTTCTTTTAACGCATTGTCAATTTTTTCCTTACTCATTAAATATTCACATACAGAGACAAGAGTTTTCGAATCTTCAACTTCAGTGGTAATGATTTTATATTCGATAATTTCCGAAATATCCTTAATTTCGAAAAAAACAGCCAATTTCTCAATTGCAGTTATATCTATCATTTTTCTGTTATGTTGATTTACATAAGCGTTCAACATAGCAGGACGCATACCTATTAGACTGGCAATAGTTTTTTGAGGAATTTTATATTTTAACTAATTCGGGGACTTATAATCAAAATTCGACTCGTTTACGTTTCATGACTTATATAATATCCCTTTCTATCACATCATATACTATAAATATTGTCAGAATAGCATGATTACGAATAAATAAAATGCCGTAGAAGTGAAATTTTAGTTAAAACGATAAAATAAATCAGCATATTTAATCAAAAAAATGATTGACAGTCAAATGAACGGTACGTTAAGGTTAAAATAAATATAATTAGACGTAATTACGAATTAACAAAATTTAAGCGAAGATTGGAATTGGAGGAAATAGTGCATGAGGCAAAAAAAAAATAAGTGGTTATTTGTTGTCATTCCATTTGTGATGGTGATAATATTGGGAATGAGTTTCATTACGACGGAGATAGAAAATGTGGTTGAAGACGGACTGAATGAAAAATCCGTTCAAGTTATCGAAACATCAATACGAGAACCCCAGACGGAAGCACCGCAAGAATTCGAATCTTCCGAATTAGCATCGAATGGAGAATTTATAAAACCGCTTCAGTCGACAGGGGTTTTCGAAGGCATCGGATTACCAGAAGAAGACGACTACATGAATGCCATCCATAAAATGACACATCAGAAGGTTCATGCGTTCGCGAAGTGGGGCGTAATCCAAATGACCGATGAAACAATCGATGAAATGCTTCGTGTGTTGGACGAAGCTAATTATGAACACGAAACGTTCTATCGTGAAACACTGGAAGCGTGGATGAATGGGGATTTCTCGAATGCGGTGGACGTACACAACCAGCTTTGGGAAGCGCAAGGAGGTACAATTGGCAAGGCAAAACGATTGTTGACACCGGAAGAAGAAGCGGAATTCATCAAAAATAACCTAAAGTAATAACGAAAGGTGTCGAAGAAATTTCGGCTTTTTTTTTGCGCCAATTTTCTTTTGGGCATTTCGATAATTAACAAGGGTGTTCGGGAAAACCGATCACCCTTGTTCGTTTATGTCTGATTTTCACAGAAGCTTTCGCGTGTTATGCTACCCATATCAACCAAGGTCAGAGAAGGAACACCATTCTCGAATTTTGGCACATACAATCGTACATAACAAACTTAACGGGGGAATTAACATGGCTAAAATCGTATCGTCAGTAGCAGAGTTGATTGGAGATACACCGATCATCAAATTAAGCAAAGTCGTGCCGGAAGGCTTTGCCGATGTCTATTTGAAATTAGAGGCGTTCAATGTAGGAGGCAGCATAAAGGATCGCATCGCCTTGAATATGATCGCGACAGCGGAAGAAGAAGGAATCTTAAAGCCAGGCGACACGATAGTAGAGCCGACCAGCGGTAACACCGGCGTAGGCTTGGCGATGTTGGCGGCAGCGAAAGGCTATAAAGCCATCTTTGTGATGCCGGATACGATGAGTATCGAGCGCCGTCTGTTGCTTTCGGCTTATGGCGCCGAACTCGTGTTGACTCCTGGGGCAGAAGGGATGCCTACAGCGATTGCGAAAGCCAAAGAAATTGCCGCACAACCCGGACATTTTCTGCCTCTTCAGTTTGAAAACCCAGCCAATCCGGCTATCCATGAAACGACTACCGGCCCGGAAATCATTGCAGCTTTCGACGGGATCGGCCCTGATGCTTTCCTATCGGCTGTCGGAACAGGCGGAACGATCACTGGGGTAGGAAGAGCTTTACGAAAAGCAAATCCGGATGTCGGCATCTATGCCTTAGAACCTTCCGAGTCAGCAGTATTGAGCGGTGGCCAAAAAGGACCGCATAAGATCCAAGGAATCGGTACCGGCTTCATTCCGCAAGTATTGGACACGGCAGTTTTCGACGGCGTGTTCCAGGTTTCCAGTGAAGAAGCTTTCGAAATGACCCGCAGATTGGCCAAAGAGGAAGGCATTCTTGTGGGCATCTCCAGCGGTGCAGCAGTGGCAGGAGCCATCGCCTTGGCCGGTCAACTGGGCGCAGGCAAGTCGGTAGTGACAATCGCACCGGACAACGGCGAAAGATACCTTTCCACACCAGTGTTTCAAAATTAGCAATATAACGAATAATGATAGTGCCCCAACCACAGCAGGAGCGGTTCCTGTGGTTGGGGAAATTTTTTGTGCGTTCTGCTTTTTATTAGCCGGTACTGATTCAGTCGTTCACTCTAAATAGTGGCGCTTCCGGCCTTGGAGAACTATAATATAGGTAATGGATTCAGTGAGATGAGGTGTAGTGCATGTTTACGGATAAACGACTGACGGAGGCCTACGAAAAAGCCAGGGTCGAATACATCGACGAAACATCAAATTATGTTTTTTTGAGTGACTGTCACAGAGGCGATGGGAGCCTTTCTGATGAATTCGCACGGAACAAAAACATGTTTTTGCATGCGATGGAATACTACTATAAGAATGAGTTCATATACGTTGAAAACGGGGACGGCGATGAATTGTGGGAGCATCACGAATTCAAGCACATCAAAAATGCCCATCCGGAGGTATTCACTGTCCTGAAACGTTTCTATGACGAGAAGCGCTTGATCATGATTTACGGTAACCACAATATCTATCTTAAAAACCAATGGTATGTAAAGCAAAATTATTACCGCAACTACGATGAGTATACCGAGTTTTTCTATGATTTCCTCCCTGGGATCCGGCCAATCGAAGCGTTGGTATTGAAGGACCGGACGACGAAACAGGAAATATTCGTCGTCCACGGCATGCAGGGCGATCTGCCGAACGATCAACTCTGGTACCCGACGATGCTTTCCCTGAAGTACTTTTGGCGCTTCCTGCACGCATTCGGCGTCAAGAGCCCTACAAGTCCCGTTAAAAATATGAACAAACGGCATAAAATCGAAAAAAACTATGTGAAGTGGATCCAGAAGCATGAAAAAATGCTGATTTGCGGCCATACGCACCGCTTTAAATATCCGAAGACCAAAGATTTGCCTTATTTCAATTCGGGCTGCTGCATTTATCCGACAAGTATCACCGCCATCGAGATCACTGGTGGACAGATCCAATTGGTCAGATGGAAAACGCGCGTGAATGAGGACGGCCTGCTCCAGATCAAACGGGAAGTCATGCGTGGACCGGATCCGATCGGAAAATTCGATATCCGGGCGAGTGTAAAAAATGAAACAGCAACTGAATAATATTGCCCAACCGACTCTTCTTGCCTTACTGAAGAGTCTTTTTTTTTAAAACAATAAACTGCAAAAGTTAATGGAAATGTGTTCGCTCTTTGCCGGAATTTGGTTTGCACTCCTAATGGTTGACTGATAGAATGTAGGAATGCGTTCATTGGATGAAGCCGTTCTTTATCCAGATGGAACGACTTTTCAATTCTTAACAGTGGGGGAAGAAATGGCAAAAAGAAAAATATCAGGCAAGCACAAACTGGTGCGGCTGCTGTTGCTGTTTACCTGGTTTCTCATCCTTACCTGGATCGAGATTCATGAGGGAGTCGATCCGACTTCAAACCAGGATGGCACAAGCAACACTTCAGTTATCCTTTCGGCGGATGATGCGCCTCAATATACGGGTCCGGACTTTCTTGAAATTAACGGTGGTAGGAGCACCTTTGATCCTTCAGAATTACACTTTGAAGGTTCAGGTTGGATCAGATACGGTGATTTGGATGAGCTGAACCGTGTCACCACAATGGACGCCCTGATTACGCCGGAAATGTACCAGACGGGAACCGATGCAGACAGCAGCATCCTGCCGACTGGCTGGTCGAAAAGCAATCAGAATGAATCGAATCCCAAACAGCTGAACCGCGGCCATCTGTTGGCGGATGTGCTCGGAGGAAGCGGTGAGGACTGGCGCAATCTGGTGACGTTGTACCGCAACGCGAACTATCCGGCTATGTATTTCGCCTCGGAATTCATTGTCAGTGAAGCGATCCAATCGGGCACTACGGTCCGTTATCGGGTAACGCCCCTCTTCAAAGACGATGAATTGATCTGCGAAGGGCTGCACATCATGGCTAAGAGTGTCACTGATGATTCGGTCGACCTGAACATCTATGTCTTCAACGAGCCCAAAGACGCTGTCGATTAGGAATGCGGTATAGAGCTTCAATCATTTTAAAACAGGCATCCATCAAAAAGACGGATGCCTGTTTATTTTTTGCTGTAAATCGGATTTTGACGCGCCATCATCCGCTGCTTCCATTCATAAAGCATGATGCCGGTCAGTCCGCCTGCTGTATCGATCAATACATCGGAAAAGACCGGACCTCTTCCCGGAATGAAGGATTGATGAAATTCGTCCGATGAGGCATACAGAAATACGAACAGAAACGCATAGAAAGCTGATTTTCCCGATGATCCTTGTTCTTTCCGATAACGTAAAAACAGGACAGCCAAAATCAAGTATTCGCTGAAATGGCCTGCCTTACGGACCAGGTAACTGAGTGCACCTTGAACGGAACTGCCGGGCCCGATCCCAATAAATTTCAGCAATTCCAACAGGATGCCGCTTGTTTCGGATGAATCCTGACCATTTTGGTGCGACAGGAGAAAAATGACGCACATCCAGAGGCATAAAACTGTAAATTTGGTGTTAAAAGTAAACCGCATGCTCGTTAGTCCCTCCATCCTATTGCATCAGTATAGCGCAGCAATCCATGCCTGAAAAGTGGATAATGATTTTTTGCGAAATAATCACTGGTGTAATAATCAAATCAAAAAGGAAAACATTCCACATCCCAGCAAAATTGTTATACAATAGAGTTGGAGATTGACAGCGCTTACGATTCGGCGTCAGGAGATGACTTTTGCCGGCTCAAATAGCGCAATCCAACAGTAAAGGAGTCCTTTGCATGTCACTTGAAGAAAAATACCGTATTCCGGTCGAGAAGCTGCGCTGGAGCTATCTGCATACCGGCGAACTGAATTTTTGCGAATCATCCAGGGATGTCCCTCCCTTGCAGGGCATCATCGGGCAGGATCGGGCCGTGAAATCGTTGGACTTCGGGTTGGGAATGACTGTGCCTGGCTACAATATTTTCGTTTCCGGCCCGCCTGGAACCGGAAAGAGCACCTACGTCCAGACCGTAGTGTCCAGTTTGGCCGAGAAAGGCAACACGCCCGATGATTGGTGCTATATCTATAATTTTACCGATCGGGACAAACCGATTGCAGTGTCGCTGCCTGCTGGGCAAGGCAAAATATTCCGTAATGACATGACCGAGTTCGTAGAGGACATGCGCAGCCTCATTCCGAAAACGTTCGAGAGCAGTGATTATGATCAACAGAAAGGTACCATCATCCAAGTCGTCCAGGAAAAGGTGGATGCTGTTTTTCGGAGCATCGAACAGGAAGCCCTCAATGCGGGATTCGTCGTCAGGCAAGCACCTGGACGCGTGGCCTTGATTCCGATCAAGGATGGCAAGCAGCTTTCCCCAGAAGAATACAAAGCTCTTTCGGCTGATGAACGCAAAATCATTGATGAGAATACCTACAAGCTTGAAAAGAGGCTCGATGAAATCATCCGCGGTTCCCGCGCGCTCGAAAAAGAGGCCGATAAACAGCTCAAGGAATTGGACAGGCAGATAACCCGGTTTGCGACGGAACCTCCCATCGCCAGATTAAAAGAAAAATACGCATATTCGGAAAAAATCCAGGATTACCTCGACAAAGTGCAAACGGATATCACCGAAAACAACATCATTTTTCGTTTGGCCGATGCACCGCAAGCGCAAAATCCTTTTCAACTGCCGGAAAACGACGGTGATCCCTTCATAAAATACAAAGTCAACCTCTTTGTGAACAATGAAAACAGCAAAGGCGCCCCAGCGATCATCGAGCCTTTTACGAATTATTACAATATCTTCGGGAAAATCGAATACAAAAACCAATTCATGTACACGACGACAGACTTCACGATGGTTAAGGCCGGTGCCATCCATCAGGCCAACGGCGGGTATCTGGTGCTGCAGGCGAAAGATGTCCTGTTCGATCCGTTCATGTGGGATGCCCTGAAAAAGGTGTTGAAACATCAACAAGCCCTGATCGAGAACATCGGCGAGCAGTACCGCTACGTGCCGACCGTAACGCTGAAACCAGAGACCATTCCATTGAACGTCAAAATCATTTTGATCGGTAGTCCGATATTCTACAAAGTGCTGACCTATGATGAAGATTTCAGGAAACTCTTCAAAGTAAAAGTCGATTTCGATATCAGTATGGACCGCAATGGAGAGAATATCAGAAAATATGTCTCATTTATCAGCTCAATTTGCGAGGAAACCGGAATACTCCATTTTGACCGCAGCGGCTTAGGCAAAATCATTGAGTACGGATCACGCCTTGCGGGCAACCAGACCAAATTATCCACTCAATTCAACGAAATTACGGAGATTGTCCATGAATCCAGCGCCATCGCCAAATACGAGGGGGCAACGATGGTTTCGGATATTCACGTGAAAAGAGCTCTTGCTGACAGGAAATACAGGGCAAATATGATCGAGGAAAAATTCCAGGAAATGTTATTGAGGGACAAGATCATGATCGATACTCAGGATACGGTCATCGGTCAAGTGAACGGCCTCTCGGTCATCCAGACCGAAGAATACGCTTTTGGCCACCCGACGCGGATCACAGCCCGTACCTATATCGGTTCTAACGGAGTAACAAACATTGAGCGCGAAACCAAAATGAGCGGCAGCAGCCATTCAAAAGGAGTACTGACGTTGGCTGGCTTTCTCGGCGGGCAGTTTGCCCAGGAAAAACCGCTGGCAATGAGCGCCCAATTGACTTTTGAACAGAATTACGGAGGCGTCGACGGAGACAGTGCCTCCAGTGCTGAACTGTATGCGCTCCTGTCCAGCCTTGCTGATGCGCCGCTGAAGCAGAATCTTGCTGTCACGGGTTCCATCAATCAGAAGGGTGAAATCCAACCGATCGGCGGCGCCACCGAAAAAATCGAAAGCTTTTTCGATCTTTGTGAGGCGAAAGGTTTGACCGGAGAGCAAGGGGTCATCATTCCGAATCAAAACGTGGACGATCTGATGCTGAAGGAGGAAATCATCGAGGCAGTGAATGCTGCCAAATTCCATATCTATTCCGTCAAAACAGTCGCGGAAGGGATCGAACTGTTGACCGGAATGGATTGCGGGAAACGCGAATCGGACGGAAATTTCACGGAAGGAAGCGTTTTCCAGAAAGTCCATCTGAAACTGGAAAAATACAACAAGAGCATTGAAGCCGCTCAGGCTGCAAGTGGCCGGTACGGCAACAGCAGCAGCGACGAGTACGACTTAGAATGATGTAACCTTGCCGTAATGTACTCGTGTATTTAGCTGAAAGGAAGAGTTGAGCAGGGAGCCGATCGGTTTCAGCTCGGCTCTTTTGATGTGTCCGGCAGCCAATTTTTCAATAAAAGGCAGGAATTTGATGAAATATATTGAAGATACAAAATATATTGATATACTAGAAGTATAAAGATGATTTTCGAATCGCCGGCCTCAAATTTTTGCGTAAAAATGTAAGCCTTTACAATATCGAATGGATTGATGGGGTAAGTCATGAAAAAATTACGTAAAGTCAAATCTCAATGGTGTGCCATTATGGTTTGCGGTCTGTCTGCAGCCATGCTGACTGCGGCACCGGCACCCTCAGTTTTTGCGGAAACTACCGACACGAATGCAAGCAGTTCCAGCGGGAGTGCGTCTTCCCAAACTGAAACACCGGATATAATTGAGCAATCATCCATCCTCAACGAGTATACAGACAAAGCTGCTGATGTTCCGCCAGAAGAGCAGGTGACTGGAACACCGGACCTTACAGAGGTTGCGCCATCGGATAACACTTCGGAGGCACCTGAAGAAGTGGTGCCTGCAAGCAACGAGGACATTCCTCCGGTGACCGGATCGATACCAGATGTTACCGAAGCCGACCCTCAACCAAGCGCTGATACTCCGCTTGAGTCTGCACCCGCAGTGGGAATTACTGCAGCGGCTGTTACGTCACTCCCTGAAGTGATGGAAAGTCCTTCTGACGTTGCCGTTTCCTACACAGCTGTCATTGCAAAAGGGGACTTTACGCTCGACAGTCTTCCTTGGGGCTACTCAGGCTATGCATTCCGCTACATGACGAACGATTTTGTAGGTCAAAAAATCGAGGTGATCAGAGAATCGCAGAACGGTCTTTACGCATTGGCAGTGCTGAACGGAGAAAAGTTGGGTTGGATCGACAAGCGTGCCTTATCCGATATTGTCATCATCCCTAAGGTACAGGACCTTGATTCAGCGATTGCCGTTGATTACACTGCACGTATCAGCGGGACAGATTTTTCGATTGATAGTCTTCCTTGGGGATACACTGGCTACATGTATATGGGAACGAGCACAGCTTATTTGGATCAGAAAATACAGGCTGAAAAAGAAACCGCAAATGGGCAGTACGTGTTGATTTCCCTCAATGGCGAAAACTTGGGTTGGATCGACAAGCGCGCTCTGTCGGACATCTACAGTCCGCCTAAAGTGCTGGATATTGCCTCAGCGCTGACGGTGGACTATGTTGCCCGAATCGGTGCAGCCGGCTTTTCCATCGACAGTTTACCGTGGGGCTATGCCGGATATGCTCAAATGACAACAAGTTCGGCTTACTTGAATCAAAGCGTACAGGCAGTCAAGGAGACCGCCAACGGCCTCTATGCTCTGATCGCACAGAACGGCAACAGCTTGGGATGGATCGATAAACGGGCACTGACGGATATCTACATCCAGCCCAAAATACAGGAGCTGTCAACGGGGATACCAGTGGATTATAAAGCAACTATAGCAGTAGCCGGCTTTTCCATCGACAGCTTGCCTTGGGGATATTCCGGGTACGGGCAAATCGACACGACCAGCAACCATACCGGAGAGCGAATCCAGGCAATCCAAGAGTCGCCGAACGGATTGTATGTTTTGATTTCTTCCAACGGGACCCGATTGGGATGGGTCGATAAGCGAGCGCTCACAGATATCGCGCTTCCGGCAAAAGTCCAGGATGTAGCTTCCGCAGTCGTTGTCGCCTACACGGCAGCCATCACTTCGCCGGGCTATTCGATTGACAGTCTGCCATGGGGTTACGCTGGCTATCAGCAGATGGCAGCTTCGACGGATTATCTGGGACAACGATTTGAGGCGGTGAAGGAGACAGCAAACGGGTTGTACGTGCTGCTTTCGCTGAACGGCAAAAAAATTGGTTGGATCGATAAGAAAGCTTTGGGGGATTTCAGTTACAGATCCCAGGCACAAAATATTTCCGGTGGAACCGTCGTGAACTACTCACCAACAATCGCGAAAGCCGGTTTTTCAGTCGACACTTTGCCTTGGGGTTATCCTGGCTACCAATGGCGGACAAGCACGGACAGCTACGTCGGTCAGCAAGTCGATGCTGTAAAGGAATCAGCCGATGGTCATTACGTTCTGATTTCCCTGAACGGCAGCTATATCGGTTGGGTGGACAAAGCAGCACTTTCGGGATTGCCGACCTATGCAAAAGGGCCGGACTGGACAGTGATCAACGGATATTTCCGCAGCATTTCCGGAGTCAATTATTACATCGGCAACAGCTACATCATCGTCAGCTTGAGCCAACAAAGCGTATGGGCCTATAAAGGCGAGACGATGCTCGTTTCCGCTCCGGTCATCACCGGCAAACCATCGGCGAATAACGCCACGCCGCGAGGCTTGTTCTATATCCAGCCGTTTAAACAATCGCCATCCGTCCTGATCGGCGAGGACTATGCTTCGCCCGTCAGCTTCTGGATACCGTTTGTGGGCAACTCGGTCGGTTTGCACGACTCGCCTTGGCAGACGCATGGCTATGGCGGTGATATCTACCTCTACTACGGTTCGCATGGTTGCGTCAATACGCCATATGAAGCGGTCCGGACACTTTATTACAGTTATCCGGTCGGGACACCGGTCGTAGTCTACTAGCATCGAAAAGCAGGGACGGGCCATTCAGCCGTCTCTGCTTTTTGTGACACTTCGTCGGTAAAACGTTATACTGATAAAAACAAACAGGAGGGTGATGGGGATGGAGATAGCCTTGCTTCAGATGATGGTCACAGCGGATAAGGGAGCGAACCTAAAACGGGCAGAGGCATTGGTCAAGAAAGCGGCAAAGGGTGGAGCGGATATGGCGGTGCTCCCGGAAATGTTCAATTGTCCTTATGATAATGCCTATTTCAGAGAATACGCTGAGCCGAAAGGCGGGGAAACCTACAGAAGGCTCTCGGAGATGGCGAAAGAAAATGCCATCTATGTTGTCGGCGGATCGATTCCCCAGATCAAGGAAAATAAAATATACAATACAAGCTATACGTTCAATCGGCAAGGTAACGAGATCCACGACTACAGCAAAACGCATTTATTCGATATCCAGGTCGACGGCGGGCAAGCTTTTAGAGAATCCGATACGCTGACGCCAGGGGACGGAATGGGCGTGTTCCAGACCGAATTCGGCCTCTTCGGCTTGGGCATCTGCTTTGACGTCCGATTCCAAATCGACTGGGAGCTGCTCCAAAAACAAGGAGCGCTTGTCTGCATTGTGCCCGGCGCATTCAACATGACGACTGGCCCGGCACATTGGGAATTGCTGTTCCGGGCGCGCGCAGTCGATAACCAGCTCTTCATGGTGGGGGTCAGTCCTGCCCGCGATCTCGATTTCAGTTACCATGCCTACGGCCATTCGCTTGTGGCGGATCCCTGGGGAAGCGTTCTGGCCCAACTTGGTTTTGAGGAAGAAATGACGATCGTAACAGTGGATCTCGATCGTGTCGCCTCAGTCAGAAGGCAAATTCCTATCCTCACTCCGCCAGGTACGGAGTGAAATGATTTCTGCGACTATACAAAATGAAATAGCTGATTAAAGCATAAAGAACCTTTAAGCTTTCGGAAATTCGGGAATAAACGTCTTTCTTTGTGTACCGGAGCACTTACTTTTTTGCTATAATAAAATCACACGAATGCACCAGCTCGTCATTTTCTGCGACTTTTGGTCGAAAAACATCAGAAAAATGACCCGCTGTATGTGAACTATACGATTTGAGAGAAGGAATCCTTTATGTCCAACGAGAAAATGTATATGACTGTCGACGGCAATACTGCCGCAGCCTATACATCTTACGCCTTTACCGAAATTTCAGGGATTTATCCCATTACACCCTCTTCACCGATGGCAGATGCTGTCGACCATTGGGCGCAGGAGGGCCGCAAGAACATCTTTGGCCAAACCGTGAAAGTGACCCAAATGCAATCCGAGGCCGGAGCAGCTGGAACTGTTCACGGAGCGCTGCAAGCGGGGGCTTTGGCGTGTTCCTATACATCATCGCAAGGATTGTTGCTGATGATACCCGACCTATACAAAATGGCCGGGCAACTGTTGCCCTCCGTCATCCACGTTGCCGCACGTGCGGTGGGGGGCCATGCGCTTTCCATCTTCGGCGACCATTCGGACGTGATGGCCTGCAGACAGACGGGCTATGCTATGCTGGCATCCTCCAGTGTACAGGAAGCGACGGACTTGGCAGCTGTCGCCCATTTGGCGGCGATCAAAGGGCGCGTGCCGTTCCTGCATTTCTTCGACGGCTTCCGGACTTCGCATGAAATCCAAAAAATCGAGGTCCAATCGTATGACGACCTAGCGGAAATGTTGGATCAGGATGCTTTGAAAGCGTTCCGTGACCGAAGCCTTAGCCCGAACCATCCGACATTGCGTGGAACGGCTCAGAATCCCGACGTCTTTTTTCAGACCAAGGAAGCGGCAAACAGATATTACGATGCTGTTCCGGAAATTGTCGAAGGTTATATGGAAAAAATGAACCAGTTGACCGGCCGGGACTACCGCCTGTTCAATTATTACGGTGCAGTGGATGCCGAGCGGGTCATCATCTGCATGGGCTCCGTGTATGAAACAGCCTGCGAGACAGCTGATTACCTGAATCGCTTAGGGGAAAAAGTGGGTGTCCTTAATGTGCATCTTTACCGACCATTCAGCGTTGGGCACTTTTTGAAGGCTTTACCGGACACCGTTAAACGGATTGCTGTTCTCGACCGCACGAAAGAAGCCGGCTCCATCGGCGAACCGCTTTTTCTGGATGTCGTGGCTGCCTTCAACAATCGCCTTGACCGTCCGATGATCATCGGCGGCCGTTATGGCTTGGGTTCGAAGGACACAACACCGGAGCAGTTGTTCGCAGTTTATAAAAACCTGAAGAAAGAGGAACCGAAACATCCCTTCACGATCGGCATCAATGATGACGTCACTCACCTGTCGCTTGTGATCGATGAACAGATCGATGTCCGTCAGGAAGGCACATTTGAAGCGCAGTTCTGGGGATTCGGTTCCGACGGGACTGTTGGGGCCAACAAAAATTCGATCAAAATCATCGGAGATCATACCGATATGCACGTACAGGCTTATTTTTCCTACGATTCGAAAAAATCGGGCGGGGTCACCATTTCCGATTTGCGCTTCGGCAAAGAGCCAATCCATGAGCCGTATCTGATCGAAAAGGCTGATTTCGTGGCTTGCCACAACCATGCCTATGTAAAAAAATACGACATGCTGAAGAACCTGAAGCCAGGCGGCGCTTTCCTGTTGAATACCAATTGGCGCGCCGAGGATCTCGAAATGCGTTTGCCTGCCAAGATGAAACGGTACATCGCAAAAAACAAGATTGACTTCTATACGATCGACGCCATCAACCTCGCCAAGGAAATCGGGCTGGGGGGACGGATCAACACGATCTGTCAAGCGGCCTTCTTCAAAATCCTGCCTGTCATACCTGCTGAAGAGGCGATGCAGTACATGAAGGAAGCGGCCCGCAAATCATACGGGCATAAAGGCGAAGCGATCATTTCCATGAACGAGAAAGCGATCGATGTCGGCATGGAAGCTGTCCAAAAAATCAGCATCCCGGATAGCTGGAAGGATGCGCAGGATGAGCCGGAGGTATTGAATGACCACCCGGATTTTGTCCGCAACATCGCCAGCATGATGGAGCGGATGGAAGGCAACCAATTGCCTGTCAGCGCCTTTTTGGACCGGGCTGACGGGACTTTCCCGCAGGGGACGACGCAATACGAGAAACGCGAAATCGCCGTCCAGATTCCGATCTGGAACCCCGAGGAATGCATCCAGTGCAATCAATGCTCTTTCGTTTGTCCTCACGCCGCCATCCGACCGTTCCTGGCCACCGAAGACGAGGCAGCCAATGCCCCTGAAGGCGTGGAATTCCTGGACGGGATGCGGCCATACAAAGACTACAAATACCGGATCCAAGTGTCGTCTGCCGATTGCACGGGCTGCGGCATCTGCGTCCTGACCTGTCCCGCCCGCAAAAAAGCGATCGAAATGAAAAACCGCGAGGATCATCTGGAGGAAAACAATAACTGGGATTACATGATCCGCCTGCCGCACAAGGAAAATCCTGTCGGCATCAGCACGGTGAAAGGCAGCCAGTTTGAACAACCGTTGTTCGAATTTTCAGGTGCCTGCGCCGGCTGCGGCGAAACGCCATACATCAAACTGGTCACGCAAGTGGTGGGCGATCGCATGCAGATAGCGAATGCGACAGGCTGCTCATCCATCTACGGCGGATCGGCTCCTTCCACGCCGTATACGACAAATGAAGCCGGCTGCGGGCCATCATGGGCAAATTCGCTGCTTGAGGATAATGCGGAATTCGGCCTGGGGATGCACCATGCGACGAAACAACTGCGCCAACGGACACTGGAATTGACAGGGGAGCTCTTGAGCCTGCAGATCGATGATTCGCTCAGAACGGCCGCTACAGCCTGGATTGAGGGATTCAACGACAAAAACAGCGCCCGCAAATTAGCCGAAGCGTACATCAAGGCTTTGGAAACTGCGGACACAACGGATCAGGAGATCCAACAATCGGTAAACAATCTGCTTGGCTATAAGGACTATCTGATGAAACGCTCCACTTGGATGATCGGCGGCGACGGCTGGGCCTATGATATCGGCTTCGGCGGAATCGACCATGTTCTCGCGAGCGGGGAAGATGTGAACATCCTCGTGCTGGATACGGAAGTCTATTCCAACACAGGCGGACAGGTCTCGAAATCATCCAACCTGGGTGCCATCGCCGAGTTCGCTTCCGGCGGCAAATCCGTCCGCAAAAAAGACCTGGGCATGATGATGATGAATTACGGGTACGTCTATGTCGCGCAGATTGCTATGGGCGCGAATCCGCGGCATACGCTGAAAGTCATCTCCGAGGCGGAAGCCTACGATGGTCCTTCCATCGTCATCGCCTACTCGCCATGCATCAGCCACGGCATCACGTGCGGGTTGACCGTATCGCAGGAACACGAAAAAGATGCTGTGGATGTCGGGTATTGGCATCTTTACCGCTTCCACCCGGAAAACAAACTGAAAGGGAAAAACCCATTCAAATTGGATTCCAAAGAACCGCAGTTTGAACGTTTCCAGGATTTCCTGATGGAGGAAGTCCGCTACTCTTCATTGTATAACCTGTATGATGCTGCGCATGTGCAGGCGATCTTCGACGAAAGCCTCCTGGCAGCAAAAGACCGTTATCAGTCCTATGAACGCTTGAATTCCTATACTGACTAGCATCAACCCGGACCAGTCTTCCCTTAATTGTGGCGACTGGTTCTTTTTGCGTTTAGGCAATCCTCCAAAGGTACGACTGCGTCCGTAATGTTTTGAGAAAAGCGACCGGGAAGGCTATAATGGAGGAAAGAAAGCGCTTTTTAGTGAAAGGGTTTATTAAGGAAGCGAGGAAACGTCATGACGGCAGAAGTAGGGATATTGAATGCGAACGGATTGGTCCTGGCGGCTGATTCAGCTCTTACGATGGGGAACAGCGAACAAATGAAAATTTTCAATTCCGGCAATAAGATTTTTTCTCTCGGACCGACCCACTCGATCGGCATCATGATGTTCGGGAATGTTCAATTTATGGGGATTCCTTGGGAAATTATCGTAAAAGGCTTCCATCAGAAAATAGGTGCCCGCCCCTTGGATTCGGTCTGGAATTACTGCACGGAATTCTTCAATTATCTTGAGAGTGTGGATGAAATCTACTCCTCGATCTATACCGAAGTGCTCATCATCGGGTATGCGGAGAATGTCAGCTATATTTTGGAGAATACGACTTATGTACCATCCCCTGGGGCATTCACTTTGGCGGATTACCAAAAAGCTGTCGAAGAAAAGATTCCGGCGTTGCTGAAAGAAAGCGAAAAAATGAAAAGTATCACCAAAAAAGCGCCGATAAAAGTTTTCTCCGACCGATATGGGGAGAAAATGGATGAGGTCTTCAAGGAGCTCTTCGATACCGTATTCCTGGGCTTGAACCTCTACGATAAATTCAAGGCGGATCTTTACAAAATCGTGAGGAATTACGTATATAGCGACAGCTACTATCCCGACACGTACTCCGGCTTGGTTATCGGCGGATTCGGCTACGATGAACTATTCCCCAGCATCTATCAATACGACATATCCGGCGTCGTCGATAAAGTGATCAAGAAACGGCTTGTTGTCAGGCAAATCGTGATGAATGACTTCGCCGAAGACAGATGTTCCTCGGCCATTGTCCCGTTTGCGCAACAGGATATGGTCCATACTGTCATAAACGGCATAGCGCCGGATTTGGAGGCCGACCTCGGGGGACTGCTCCGGGCCACACTTGAAAAACTCATTTCGGAACTGACGGAGAAAAAGCTGTTGAAGGAAAGCGACGCCCCGGAAATCAACAAACTGAAGGCGATGCTGGTCGAATCGGGTCTGGATGCCTTCGACAATATGAAACAGGAACGGCATTTGACCCCCGTATTGATGACGATCGATTCGATGCCTAAGGAGGAACTTGCTCTGATTGCGGAAACGTTGGTCAACATCACTTCCTTCAAAGGGAAAATTTCCTTTTCCATGGAAACGGTCGGCGGACCGATTGATGTGCTCCTGATCACGAAAGGCGACGGCCCGGTCTGGGTAAAGCGGAAAAACTACTTCAATCCCGACATCAATCGCCTGCGATGATAGGACAGAAAATTTTCCGAAATTCCCGGAATTGGTGTAAAATGAATGAAATGAGCTTTATGGAAGGTGTTATTATGTACCTGAATATTCAAGAAACGGCCGATTATCTGGAAGTGCCGATCAGCGAAATCCAGCGTTTGATCCGCGAGCGCCAAATCCGCACAATTTGCGTGGATGATGACATACTGCTGAACCGCGATCAGTTCAATTTTTTCATTGAACAAAGGGAAAAGTACAAACACGAACTGGAGGCCTATATGAACACGCCTCTGCCGGAAGATCCCGATATCAAGGACGAGGATTAAAAAAAGCAGCGAACCCTCATCAATAAGAGAGTTCGCTGCTTTTTTCGTTTGGGAAGGTAATGATTTGCGCTGTTTAGCTGTTTTGTTTGCGTCTGTATTCAGACCGCGAGAGGCCGTTTGCATCCACGTTTTCTACAGGAACTGGCTGTTCCGCTGAGAAGACAGGTTTCGTTTGTTTGGCCGACTTTACAGCAGCGCGCTTCTTGGCTTTGAAATTTCCGGATTTTAATAGGTCCAGCGCCAGAAAAACTGCGGCTGCGATGAAGAGACCGAACGAAAGGGTGCCCATCCAACCGGAAACACCCAATAGGTCATCCAGCGTTGTCCGGAGATGGATGTATCTAAACAATCCCCCAAAACCTGCGCACAGAATCGCCCGTTTGCTGTTGCCGCTGGTCACTTTTAAGCGTTTGTTGCCCTCCATAAGCATGCTGAAGACGGCAATCGCATAACTGACGAGTGCGGCGTACAGAAGCAGGCCGTTCTGCCCGGTGGTGTTCGCTAAAAAGTCGCCGGCCAGCGTTTGTGTATCCAGAAAAAGGAAAACTGTGCCGAACAGCGCGCCGATCACACCGTTTCTAAAATGAGTTCCTTGCTTCTTCAGGAGTTTGTTCAAGTTGGCTGAAAAGGACAGGGCCGCCAGAGCGTAACAGCCAATGGCCAAATAGAGTGTCAAATCAGAAATGCCTGTTCTGGCAGCTATGAGTTGATCGCTGGCTGTTTGGTTGTGCAGATAGAGGAAACCGGTCCCCAGGATCAAGCCGGATACGCCGCTGCGGAATCGGGCATTCGCTTCGCGTTTCTGCTTGCTTTTTCCAACCAGGACCTTGAGAGTGGCTAGGCCTAAAAATGCGAGCGAAAGGTAAAAACCAAGGTCCGGAATGCCGCTGATGCTGCCGATAGCAGTAGCCTGCTGTAGGTATCCGAATAGTACGCCGAGAAATACTGATGTGAATGGAAATCTGGCTGCCTTGCCGTTGCGTTTTTTCATGATATGGATAAACGTCAGGACAAGAAGAAAAGCGATGATGATCGGGTAGGTCATACAAATCCCCCTTGCATATGTCAATTTGCTCAGAACAACCGTTGCTAAGAAACTGCTTTTGTTGTTCAGGAGCATTCAATCGACATCATAACACAGATTTATGATGGATTTGTTTCGGAATGACGATTCTTTTGTTAAGAAAGTATGACCGGGAAAATTTATTGTTTGAGATAGAGCGCGTATAAAATAACAATTGACACAGAAACAGCAGACCACTTTTTACGGGTGGCCTGCTGTAATTTTTTGAACGTTCAATAATTGGGCGGCGAATCTTCCGTTTCATCAGGCAATGCATCATCCCAGCTTGCATCGATCGCATATTCTGACCCAAAGTCTTCATATTCCGTGTCGAAAATATCCGAGTCGCCCAACTGGGATAATGCGAAGTTGATCAAACGGATCAACTCTTGTGTGTCCGTCAGTTTCAATTTATCCCGATTCTGTAGAATCGTGGTGCGGTCTTCCATTTCGTCGGGACTGGCATTTTCCGCGGCTACACAAATCGGATAGCTACAATCTTCTCGCGGCACAACCATCTCCGTGAGGTGGATATCCACTTCAATGACGGCATCCGTGAAATAGATGTAGGTCGCCGCATCATCGATATCGGTGAAAAATTTCTGCAGCGTTTGGTCTTCATTTTCCGCGCTGTCGTCTTCATCGTAATAGTCGTAGTCATTTTCTTCGATTTCATCCACATCTTCACGTTCCTCATCGGAATATTCCCTGAGGTCGCTCTCGTCCGTATAATCTTCCAAGGTGTCCAACGGTGTCTCCTCAATGATGATGGGAAGTAGGTCTGTGCCCCCGGAGCGCGTGATTTCAAAACGGTGTTCGAAAAACCCGCTCCAACTGAATGCTGCTTGGATGATGCTGTTGAAGTCGTAGAAAGTCTCATCGCTGTTCACCTGGATATCCCGCCAAATTGGCACGCCGATGTCGCGGACAGCAATCCTGAATTCATAAATCATCTTGACCACCCCTGTTCTCTGCTTTACTTAAGTATAACCCTTTCTCAACGGTGCGAGCAAAGAATAACGCACAGATTGTGAATCGAAAGTCCAAAGGTCGAGCAATCAATATTCCATCATTAGAAATCTATGGTACACTGATATTGTCGTTTGAATCAGCTTTGATTTCATCAAATTACTAAATCATCATTAATTTTTCTTTCAGAAACGGAGAGGATCAGTTGGGGAATTTTTCCATTGCGGTGAATGCAGTTATGCCTTTATTGTTGTACATGTTGATCGGACAAGGATTATTGCGGGCCAAGCTGTTGGACGGCATGACTTATCAAAAATTGAATAATGCCATTTTTCGGTTCTTTTTGCCGATCAACCTCCTTATGAACGTTTACGAAGCGGATGTCAGAAGCACCTTCAGAGTGGATGTGCTCTTTTTCGCTGTCGGACTTACTTTAAGTTTCTTCTTGCTTTTTGCTTTATTCATTCCGCGGATCGAAAAGGACAATGCCAAACGCGGGGTGATGCTGCAAGGGACATTCCGTTCCAATTTTGTCCTGTTCGGGTTGCCGATTGCTACTTCGTTGTTGTCGGAAAGCCAGTTGGGGATGACATCGATACTGATTGCGGTCATCGTTCCTTTGAATAATGTTCTGTCCGTCGTGGCGCTTTCCATCTATTCGGATCATAAAATCCAACCCGGTCGCATCCTCTTGGATATCCTTAAGAATCCGATGTTCATCGGTACGATGGTAGGGATCCTGATCAGCCTTTCCGGATTGAAATTCCCTCTGTTCCTCGACGATACGCTGAGCGGCATCAAAGGGCTGGTCACACCGTTAGCGCTGATTGTCATGGGCGGTACTTTCCGCTTTGATGCCTTGAATAATGCGCGGCTCCAACTGGCGATGACTGTATTCTTCAAATTGGTTTTGATCCCGATAATCGGTCTGACGCTGGCTGTCCTCTACGGATTGACCAGAGAAAATTTGGTGCCGATGATGACGATGCTGGGCGGTCCAACAGCCGTATCCAGCTACACGATGGCGCAACAGATGGGCGGGGACCCGGATTTGGCGAGTCAAATCGTCGTTTTCACTACCATCTTTTCGATGTTCAGCTTGGTTGTGTTCATAACGGTCCTGAAATCATTATTTTTGATTTGAATACAATGTAAGGAAACGAGAGCCTGCCGCTGAAGCAAATTCTTGTTTCCTTTTTTATCCATTCGCGTTCGCCTAAGCTCCTGTGAAAGCTTATAATGGATGTAGAAGGAACACAACCATCACATATGACGGGGGACGATAAAGATGATCATCATCGGGATTACCGGAGGCTCGGGAGCCGGCAAAACAACCGTTGCAAAGACAATCGCGAAAAGACTGGGCAAGGGCAATGTCGTCTATGTGTCGCAGGATTGGTACTACAAGGATCAAACGCATCTGAGCGCAATTGAGCGCGAAAACCTGAATCTCGATCACCCGAATGCTTTCGATAACGAATTGTTGATAGCTGATTTGGCAAAACTCCGTTCCGGACAAGACATCGAGGCGCCAATCTACGATTTCGGTCTGCAAGCGCGTTCGAAAAAGACGACCCCGATCGAGTCGAAGCCGGTCGTCATCCTGGAAGGGATCCTGATTTTGGCCATACCCAAGTTGGTATCCATGATAGACATCAAAATATTTGTCGATGCCGAACCGGACATTCGCCTGATCAGAAGAATCGAAAGGGATATCCGCGAACGGAACAGCACGTATGAGAGTACGATTGCCCGCTATCTGACGACCGTCAAACCGATGCATGATGCCTTCATCGAGCCCTCCAAAATCCAGGCCGATATCATCGTGCCGCGCGGAGGCCAGAACGACATCGCCACTGATATGCTCGGGGACTTGGTTGAACACTACAGCCATCACCATGTCTAAAGAGCGGTACGTTCCCAATAGATAAATCCCAAAAAAACATTTCATGAAAAAAGCATTAGAAATAGACAAGAAAACGGAAATGGTATATAGTGTTCCTATGCAGTAATACTACTGACAAAAAGCAGAACACGCATTGAAATGGGAGGATTTATTCAGTGGATAACACAGAATTGTTGACGCGATTTAATCTGACCAGGCATGAAGCGACGATCTACCTGACCTTGCTTTCGGACGGGGACCTGAATGGTTATGAAGTATCAAAAATAACCGGTATTTCGCGCTCGAACGCCTATGCATCATTGGCTTCGTTGGTTGAAAAAGGAGCGGCCTTCATCATCGAAGGGGAGACGACCCGCTACACTCCAGTACCTGTGGAGGAATTCTGCGGGAACAAAATCCGATCCCTTCAGGAATCTAAGCAGGAATTGATAAAGAATATCCCCCAAAGAAGAGAAGATGCGGAGGGGTACATAACCATCACAGGCGAACACCGCATAATGGACAAAATGCGCAATATGATTTCAGAATCGAAGTCACGCGTCTACTTGTCCGTTTCCGGGAATATCCTGCCGGAACTTTTGACAGAAATGCAGGCAGCACATCAGCGCGGCATAAAAATGGTTGTCATAACCGATACGCCATTCCCGCAGGATGGGATGACTGTCCATGTTTTGGAGAAGCCGAAGAAACAAGTACGGATCATCGTGGATTCCACGACCGTTCTGACTGGTGATATCGACGAGGGCGAGTTTTCCACTTGCCTGTACTCCGGGAAGAAAAATGTAGTTGATTTATTGAAAGAATCGTTGCAGAACGAAATCAAAGTAGTCGAAATGATGAGAGGATTTGAAGCGAAATGACAAAAAAAGTATTTGTTGAAAAAGAACAATTGGAAGAAATCGTACAACAGTATCCGACGCCCTTCCATTTATATGATGAAAAAGGTATCCGTGAGAATGCGCGCAAATTGAATGCGGCTTTCTCCTGGAACAAAGGCTTCAAAGAATACTTCGCTGTGAAGGCAACACCGACACCGGCCATTCTGCAGATTCTGAAGGAAGAAGGCTGCGGCGTCGATTGTTCGACTTATACAGAGCTGATGATGTCCGATGCACTCGGCTTCAAAGGCGATGAAATCATGTTCTCTTCGAACGTGACGCCTAAGGAAGACTTCCAATTTGCCCGCAAACTGAATGCGACCATCAATTTGGATGACATTACCCACATCGATTTCCTGGAAGAAGCAGCCGGATTGCCGGAAACGGTCAGCTGCCGATTCAATCCAGGCGGTGAGTTCACGATCAATAATGAAATCATGGACAAACCCGAAGACGCAAAATACGGCTTCACTCGTCCGCAATTGACGGAAGGCTTCAAAAAGTTGATGGCAAAAGGCGTGAAACACTTTGGCCTGCATTCTTTCCTAGCCAGCAATAACGTAGCGGATGAGTACTATCCGATCCTTGCAGGCATCCTGTTCCAGACTGCCGTTGAACTGAAGGAAGAAACAGGCGCGGATATCACTTTCATCAACCTTTCAGGCGGAATCGGAATCCCTTACCTACCGGAACAAAAAGCTGCGGATGTAGCTAAAATCGGCGAAGGTGTCCGCAAGGCGTTCGAAGAGATCTTAGTACCAGCCGGCCTTGGCGATGTTGCGATCTATACGGAGCTGGGCAGATTCATGCTTGGGCCATACGGTTGTTTGGTGGCGACGGCCATCCACGAAAAGCACATCTACAAAGATTACATCGGTCTGGATGCCAGCGCAGTCAATTTGTTGCGTCCGGCGATGTACGGTGCTTATCACCACATCACCGTGATGGGCAAAGAAAATCAGCCAGCAGACCACTTGTATGATGTGACCGGAGGATTGTGCGAAAATAACGACAAATTCGCCATCAACCGCATGTTGCCTAAAATCGACATCGGCGACTTGGTCGTGATCCATGACACAGGAGCGCACGGCTTCTCAATGGGTTACAATTACAACGGAAAATTGCGTTCGGCCGAAATCCTGTTGAAGGAAGACGGTGGCACGGAAATGATCCGTCGCGCGGAAACACCAGCGGATTACTTTGCAACGTTCGACTTTACGGGTCTTTTCAAAGACGTGAAATAAACGGAATCAAATAAGAGGGCCAACGAGCACATAAACTGTTCGGTGGCCCGTCTTTTTTTGCTTCGCTTCAATAAATTGATCTGACTGCATGATATAATGTTCCCTGGATGAACAAACGAGGGGTGAAATACATGTTCCGAAAAGAAACGATCAAGGAAAGCGTATCGGCGCTTCAGTTGAAGCCGGGAGACTATTGCGTCATCACCGGAACGGCACTGGTTATGCATGGCATAAAAGAGGAAACAAAAGATATCGACATCAGCTGCACAAAGGAAGCGTTCCATACTTTAGCGGCTCAAGGATACCCAATCAAACAAGGCGACTTTGCCCGCAAAGTGATCTACAGCGATGATGTGGAAATTTTCGAGGATTGGCATAGAGGGGATATCACGATGATCGAGGAGGTTCCGGTCGCGAGCCTGGAATCAGTCATCGTTATGAAGAAACAGCTGGGCAGAGAAAAAGATTGGATCGACATTGCCAAAATTGAAGCGCATCTGGCCGAACAATAACACCAGCAAAAAAAGCTGAAGAATGCCATTATAGAGGCGTTTCTTCAGCTTTTTGTATTATCTGATTTAAACCAACAGTAGTTGCAGCCAAGAGGGGGCGAAATACGCTACGCCCATGGCAATGAGAAAGAATACTTTCCAGATGATGGTAGGGATATATGTTTTTGTCGCCAAGGCTGTTCCGTCCCAATGGCTGTCATTTTTCAAAAGCAAAACAATGAAAAATTGATGGGCCAAACCAAGCATATACCAGACGACGAAACCGATTGTGATGACGTCAACGGATTGATAAATCCGCAACAGGAAGCTGTAGTTGTTACGGTAAACCAGAACAGAACTTCCAATCACAATCAGGATAATCAGGTTCTGCCAAAAACTCTTTTCCTTCGCCAACAAATTGGTTAGCAAATAGATGCCCAAAAAAAGCGGAATAATCCACAACAGCAGTCCCTGTAAATAGAGATAGGACATTAGAACAAAGAACAATGCCTGCGAAATATAACCGCCCAACAGGCTAAAGAACATCCCCAATCCACTGCGGTATCCAATTTCGGCCAAACCGAGGATGCCGCCGCTTTTGACGATTGAGGGAAGGACATTGAATTTTATCGACTGAATGCTTCCACCCCATAAGCGCGCCGTCAAAGCATGGCCGCATTCATGGATGATGACGTTGGGGAGGTCCAGATAAATTCCGAACGTATACGCAAGTATGCCGCGGCTAGAAAAGGTGAAATAGGCCACCGCACAAAAGAGAGCAATCAACACGGGAAGGTCCATCATACGAGTATCCTCCTTTCTATAAATGCATCAATACTCATACAAGAGGATAACATGCAAATTGTATTTTTTTGTGAAGATAACAGGGAATTATCATGATTGATTCCAATTGAATCCCTAAACAGCAAGAAGCCTTCCTTTCGATAAAATCAGAAAGGGAGGCTTCTTTTACATGCAACTAATGGTTCTTCAATTATTCCGTTTCAGTTGTTGTGCTGTCATTCCCGCCGAAAAGGTTCGAGAAGAATTGGACGATGGATTCCCATATGCCCATGCTGTCTTCCTTCAGTTGTTCCTGATCGACATTGCTCCAGGCCGTTTTTGCCTGTTCGAACAATTCTCCTCCGGTTGCCTGCAGTTCCTCACCGAAAGCGGCAATCTGTTCTTTCTGCGCCGCAGTAAGATTGATGTCGCCGAAATTGATCATCAGGTTCTGGATGTTCGTGATGTTGTCTTGGGAAAGGATGTCGTCGAGATTGTAGTTCTTCAGCACATCCTCAACTATTTGACGGATGTCGTCAGCGCTGATGTTACCGTTGTTCGCATCCTTGGCTTCTTGGATGTCCTGTTTCATTTCCACGATTGCAGCGTTCATCAATTCATCCGAATAGCCGCTGTCGGCTTGGTTTTCCTCGGTTACTGCAGAAGTGACAGCCAATTCTTCCTGGGCGACTTCCACAGCTGCTGCGTCCAGTGTGTTTCCTGAATCAGCAAAAGCTTTGTAGACACCGGCCAATGCGCCGGATCCGTCAACCGTTACAGCGGACGCTACCTTGATGTCCACATCCACTGCGCCCGCTGTGATGGCGGCATTCTTGTATTGCGCCTCCGTGATTGCGGTGATGGTTTCAGGAGTCAGGATTTCCACCGAAACAGCACCATCGCTGTCGGCAGGCGTGATGTACGTGCTCGAATAGACTTGGCTATAAGGATAATCATCCTGCAGCAAGCCGTTCAGTTCATTGACGGCCACGACCAGCTCGTTCGTCCCCTCGGCTACTCCCAGTGTTTTTCTGGTTTCCTCCAGTTGGGCGGCATTCAGACTTTCGCCGTAAGTGAAAATCGGTTCGATTGCAACTTTATCGGCGAATGCTGCCGGAGCGGTAATTCCCAATAAGGTCAACGAAGCCAGACCTACTGTCATAAATTTTTTCAGTTTCATGGTTTAACCTTCTTTCTTTCGTAGCATGCTTGCATTGTATCAAAGATAACCTACGAAATGTATTATGATTTCTTTAATTAATTATGAAGCTTCCGTGACGCAAAGTCAAAGTATTCCCATAGATGAGCCTGTCGTGCCTTTTCGCGCACCGTTGGCCGCAGTCATGCCCGAAATCGTCTCAAAAGTCGTTTCTGCAGCCAATCAAAAGATGGGATTGAGATACCAAATGGGGGAACACATGTATAATTGTGTTCCTCATAAAACATTGATTTATCAATGCCAAAATGGTATGCTTTTTTAAGCGAAAACAACAGAAATCATCCCATTATCAGAGGGCAAAAATAGAGGAAACAAGAGGTCATTTCAGTGAATACCACCCATGCAATCAAAGACATCCGCCAAATCCAAACATTGATGGACGTTTATCCGCCTCATTCGAAAAATCGCCTGCTGCTTGAGTATGCCATCCGTACCGGGTTGCGCATCAGCGACATCCTGAACGTGAAGGTAGGGCAAGTACTGGGGAAAGAGTCGTATCAGATCGTCGAGATGAAAACGGGCAAGAAGAAGGAACTGGCCATCCATGACCGCCTGAAGCAATCCATTTCGGATTATGTGGAAAGGGAGGGGCTGGCTGCTGCTGATTATTTGTTCTATTCCAACGCCGACAAGAACAGCCACATCAAGCGCACGCAGGCACACCGCATCATCGCGCATGCCGGGGATATGATCGGCATCACCTTGAGCGCCCATTCGCTGCGGAAGAGCTTCGGCTATCATTCCTACAAGCAGGGCGTCGACATTTCCTTGCTCCAGACAATCTTTCAGCATTCATCGCAGGCGGTCACGCTCCGCTATATCGACATCACCCAGGAGAACATCAACAACGTTTACAAACGGGTCGATTTCGGATTTTAACGCCAATAAAAAATAACGCGTTTTGAGAGAGTTTCGTGATGGTGGGTACACATTTCCGGTTGAAATCGCCTCAAAATGCGTTTCAGAAAAATCAGCAAAAAGTGCACCTTGCCATCCAAAACCGGCAGGGTGCACTTTATTTAATTTGATGGGATTTACAATCCCATATCTTTTTTCATTTGCTCAAGCTCATCTTCGACAGATGCCGAGCCTTGACTGGCGTATTTTTCTTCCAGCGCTTTCGCTTCATCGATCGGTGTCATGTTCAGCTCGGACATCGCATTCGCTTCGTCCAACATTTTGTCGGCTTTTTCTTCCATGCGTTCGAAGGAGGTCATGGCACCTTTCGTGCTGGCGATGGAATCTGTCGCTTTGTTGAGTGTTTCCTGGGTTTTGGCGACTGCCATCTTGGATTTGATCATTTCGCGGCGGGATTTGAGCGTTTCGATGTCGGTTGCCAATTTATCATGCATCTGGCGCATCTTGACGGCATTTTCATGAGCCGAGGCGTATGAAGTCGCCAATCCTGCACCGACATTTTCCAATTCTTGCTTTTTGGTCAGGAAGATGCGGGCGTCGTTCTCGTTGCCGGCTTCCAAGGCTTTTTTGGCATAATCGGTGTATTTGATGACTTCCGCCTGGTTTTCATCGACTAAACGCTTGGTCCGGGTCTCTTCCGCCATGACGCCGGCTGTGCTTCTTTTGACCTCGGCCAAATCTTCCATCATGTCGCGCAGGTATTGGTCGATCATTTTGGCCGGATTTTCCATTTTGTCGATCAAAGCATTGATGTTCGCACTGATGATATCCGAGAATCTTTCCAGTATTGCCATTTCAGTTTCCTCCTCATGGGTTCGTGTCTTCCTTGGTTTCTTCTTCTGCCTGCGGGGTAGGGCTGGTATCGACTTGCTGCGGGACATCGGCCTCATATTTTTTCGTGAGTTCTTCCGCCTCGGTGTTGCCGAACGTATCCAACGGCGTCTTCAGAATTTCTTCGGTTTGCTGCGCCTCCAGATTCTTTTGTTTTTTTGCATGCCGCCACCACAAGAACAGAAGGGCGAGCAGGATGACGACACCGAAAATAATCAGAATGGCAATCCATGGGGACCGTGTGACTTCCATGATGCGATCAGCTGAATCCCGGAATGCGTCGCTGAAAAATTCTTCATCCGTTCTGTTGTCATCATAATAGTAGGAATCGATGTAATCAAGCAAGACATCTCCAGCCTCGGTATCGATGACAGTCGCAGCCTGCGTACCGACCACATAATAATCCATATACATGCTGGATTGATATTCGAAGAAGACCAACAGCAGATGGGCTTCGTCTGCAAATAGTTCATCATACTTTTCGTTCGCGAAGCTTTCCAAATCCTCCATCGAAGGATTCGTCGACCCGTTGATGTCATCCGTCAAGTACAGATAGGGTTGCACGCCGGTTTTTTCGTAGAAATGCCTCATCCCCGAGGTCAGCTCAGAGCGGTTCCCGATCCAACCGATCGTGTCTGTGTAATAATCCGTTTCCGTGACCGAACCATCCGGAAGAGGCTCCCGTTCCACAGTCGAAAGGGTGATTTCGTTGTTCCCACCCGACCCGGAAAGGGAAGATCCCGAATTGAAAGAGAAAATCAAACCGAAAACAATAGCCAGAATGATCACAACCAATGCGATCGTACCGCAGCCTAAACCGCAGCCCGGAGCACCTCTGAAACCGCCGCCGGAATAATTGGGACCGCCGGATGAGGGTCCTCTGATAATGGGTCCACTCCGGAAAATCGGACCGCTTGAACCGGAACGGGGGATATTAAACCCACCGCCTCCGAAAGATCCGCCCCGGCCTCCGCGACCGCTTTTACTGCCGCCGAAGGAACCGCCTCCAAAAGAACTGCCGCGACCACCACTGCTACGGCCTCCGCCACCACGACTCCCGCCGAAAGAACCACCACCTCCCCGTGATCCGCCACCGCCTCCTCTTGCCATACATACACCTCCTTGAGTACTTATTCGCCTCATCAAAGTCAATCTATCATAGTGCGTAAGCGCTGTCAATTTAAAGCCATTGGATAAATATGACAACACTTACAGCCCTCAGAAAAATCCATGTCAGATTTTCTGACGAATAATGTAACGATATCATCGACAAAATCAAAAAGAAACGGTAAGATATTCTTACATAGAGTCAACAAATTGTGTTAATTGTACGGCAAACTGCATCAGGAACAACCTGTTGCGGGAAAATGCGGAAGGGGTGGGCCAAGTGAAGTTGACCGAAGGAACAGAAATAGACGATTTTTTATTTTTGACGAAGAATGGGAATTGTGAAAGTTTCCGATCTCAGCTGAAACGTGATTTCACTGCGGTGATTTTCCTGAGACATCTGGGCTGCGGCATGAGTCAGTTGGACATGCTGAAATACCGGGATGCCTATCATTTCCTCAAAGATCAGGGGATCGAGATCATGATGGTGATACAAGGTGCAGAAGCCGCTGTTTCCGAAAGAACAGCAAAAATGAAAATCCCATATACCGTCATAGCAGATCCTGACCAGTCCTTGTATGAACACTTTGATATCCCTTCATCGGATTCGATGCGCAATCTTGTTTACGGCGTCTCCGAAGAAAAACTGCTGGAATTCGAATACTATGGGATCGAATGTCAACGTTTTGAGGGGAATGAACTGCAACTGCAAGCGACAATCGTTGTCGATAGAAAAGGGCAAGTGGTTTTAAGCCATTACTCCGAAAACATAAGCGACGTGCCATCTCCATCAGAATTGTACCAAATGCTGCAGGCTGTGCCTGTAAGAAGCTGAAAATAATAAACAGAAGCGAATGCGACCATTTCCCTGGAGAAGGAAAGGGCACATCCGCTTTTTTATTGTCTAACCTCCAAACGCTATCATTCGTCCAATCAGCTCCCAAGGTGGTAATATATAGGTGTAAACGACACTGGTAGCCTGTCTGGAGCGAGGAGTGGATGGTACTATGAAAAACGTAACAGTCAACAGATTGAAATTGGAGCAATTTTTGCTGGTTCTGAAAGAAAGGGTGGCTCCGGAATACAAGAGTCAAACGGAACAAGATATCCTGACCTTCATGGAAGAAATCGTAACCGAGCAAAGAAAAAACGTGAATTATGATGATTTGATCAGGAAGGTTCAGTCCTGTTCAGGTTGTAATCGTGCTTATCTGGAAGCTGGGCTCGACATCCGTATGAACAAATTTCCCCATGGCTCTTTAGCCGAACTGGTCCTCAACAGCGTGGATACGGATGATTATCTCACATTGCTGGAAATCGAAAATCCTACTGCTTCAGATTTGGAATTTCTTGAGGAAGTCAAAGAAAAGCTTTTTGCGTATTTCGATTGACAACTATACTATAATGTTTGTTCAGGCTTATCTGTGATTCGGGCGGGATTTTATCCCGTTCGTGCAGCCCAGATAAGCCGATTTGTATTTCAGGCCCATACTAAGACCCGTTCGTTATATGGAAGCTCCCATTACTCAAGCCAAATGATCCAAATACCAGTGCAAACCTTCCTGTGCCTTAAGATTCCTTCAATCGCGGCTCAATAACTTCAATCAGCTGGCCCTTCAACAATAATTATCTGCTGCGGCCTGATTATGTTCATGTCAATCTAATCCATAAATGCTTGTAATGGCTGACTGTCCAGCTGATTATTTTGTTGGATTGCCGGCATTTATGGCTTGATTACCCCTGAAGCAACGAATCCAACGGATGAACATGAAAAATAATGTTTTTGTTGCCAATAATTATCAATAGATAACCTGAGGCGATTTTGGACCTATAAAAACCTGAAAAACGGGGGGTTAAGACCGCATCAGATCGTATCCGGGAAAATCCTATATTCTAGTTTACATAATATATATTATACGAAGTTAAATATAAAAGTGATAAGAAACAGCAATAATCAAATTCATCCTGATCACACCGCATAAAAATAGCAAAATTGCGAAATGATCATTCTTATCGCAATTTTGCTACATTATGTTAATTATTCGTTATTTTAACTTATTCCGTGCCAACTTCATCATGCATCGAATCAATCGCTGCATACAAGATTTCTTCCGCAATCAAATCTTTTGACCGCACCGAAATTTGGATCGGTTCTTTATCCGCTTGGTAAATGATCACTTCGTTTGTATCTTTGTTGAATCCTGCATATTCTTTTGAAACGTCGTTCGCTACGATCATGTCCGCGTTTTTGCGTTTCAGCTTGTCCAGCGCATAATGTTCGACTTCATGCGTTTCAGCCGCAAAACCGATCAAAAATTGACCCGTTTTTCTTTTCCCGAGTTCAGCTAGGATATCCATGGTTTTCTCCAAAACCAACGTCAAATCCTCGTTCGTTTTCTTGATTTTGACTGACGCTTGCGTTTTGGGCCTGTAATCTGATACAGCAGCTGCCATGATGACCATGTCGATATTGTGAAATTTATCTAAAACTGCCGTTGCCATTTCTTCGGACGATTGTACGGATATTGGTTCGACCCCAAACGGAATCGGCAACAGATTCGTTGCGGTTACCAATGTCACTTCAGCGCCTAAGTCACGGGCGGCTTTCGCCAAACTGTAGCCCATTTTGCCGGAAGAATCATTGGTGATGAATCTGACCGGGTCTATGCGCTCTTTTGTTCCTCCCGCTGTGATGAGCACCTTTTTGCCTTTCAAAGGCAGTTCTTTGGCGTTATTCAGAACGACTAGCTGCGCTGCCTCCACAATTTTATCCGGTTCAGGCATGCGCCCTTTGCCTTCATATCCTTCAGCCAAAAAGCCTGTGTCAGGTTCCATGATTTCATAGCCGTAACTTTTCAGAGCTTCCATATTCCGGACTGTAGCCGGATTCTCCAGCATATGCTGGTTCATGGCTGGCACGATCAGCCGTGGAGCCGTCGTAGCCAATAGCGCTGTCGACACAAAATCATCGGCAATGCCGTTCGCCATTTTGGCGATGATGTTTGCTGTTGCCGGCGCTACGACGGCAAGCTCAGTCCAATCCGCCAAATGGATATGGCTGACGAACTGTGCATCTTTTTCATCGAATGTGTCTGTGTAGACGTCGTGCTTGCTCAATACCTGGAATGTCAACGGCGTGACGAATTCCTGGGCCGAAGCGGTCATCGCGACTTTAACTTCGGCGCCCGCTTTGATGAATTTTCTGACGAGATCGGCTGCTTTATAGACTGCAATGCCGCCCGTTACATAGATGGTTACTTTCTTGTTTGTTAACAAATTATACGCCCCGCTTACATTCGACTATTTTCCTTGCTTGTTGCCCTCTTGGCTAGCGATGAAGGCTCTTGCCCGGCTGATGAATTCTTTCAGCACTTTGATCCGGGCATATTCTTTTTGGGTCCCTTCGACAATGATCCACGGAGCATCTTTCGTGTCCGTCCTAGCGACCATTTCGTTCATTGCTTTTTCGTATTGCTCGAATTTTTCGTGGTTTCGCCAATCCTCGTCGGTCAGCTTGTGATTCTTCTCCGGGTCGTTTTCCCGGTCTTTGAAGCGTCGTTTTTGCTCTTCTTTGTCGATCACAATCAGGAATTTAATGATCAACAAGCCATCATGGACCAAGTTGTGTTCCATTTCATTGATTTCATCATAGGCAGCGGCCCAGCGGTGCTCTGGCGTGAAACCTTCCACCCGTTCAACCAATACGCGGCCGTACCAGCTTCTGTCATAAATGGTCATCTTTCCTTTTACCGGGAAAGTCTGATAGAAGCGCCAAAGATAGTTATACCGGCTCTCGTTTTCCGTAGGTGCGGCTGTCGTGGCGACATCATAACTGCGGGGATCGATCAACCTTGTCAATCTGCTGATTGCGCCACCCTTGCCGGCTGCATCCGTCCCTTCGAACACAAGGATACACGGGATCTTTTTCAGCCACATTTCGTAGACCAATTCACCCGCTTCTTCCTGCAGTTTCGCTAGCTGCGCTTCATACTCTTCTTCCGTTATGGAAGCTTTCAAATCGATTTTAGCCAGTGGCTTTTCCTTCAGGCCGGAACGTATCGGCGCCGGTGGTTTCTTTTCAGTTTGCTCGAGGTGGCTCTTCAAAGTGCTGCTCGCGATGCTTATCGCTTCTCGGGAAGCGTCTTTCAGATCCTCTGAAGAAATCACGTGCCACGGAGATGACTCGAAATTTGTCATTTCCAAAATTTTGTCGAAGTGTTTCAAATATTTAGTGTATTTTTTAAGTTGTTTTTCATCGTCTTTCGTGATGAGGAATTCTCTGTACGGATCTTCTTTCAGTTTCGCAATCCGTTTTTCCATCGTGTTTTCCGAGTGGTGAAGAAACAGTTTCAGGACAATTGTGTTGTCGGCAACCAGCATCCGCTCCAGAAAACTGATATAGCCGAGGTGATGTTCCAGGCGTTCATCCTTCACTTTCAGATCGTTCATAAGTTCAGAATAGAAACTCCGATCAAAAAAAGCAATCCTTCCTTTTCCGGGCAAATCCCGTGCGAAGCGCCACAAAAACGGACGCTCTGCATAATCGTCCAAGGCATCATCGAAGACGCTTACTTCGAAAAAACGCGGGTCCAATTCCCTCGTCAGATCCTTCAATATATGCCCTTTACCTGAGGATTCCCAGCCGTCGACGATGATCAGCATGGATGAATCGCTATCGACCAGTTTTCTTTGCAAAGCGGCCAATTCACTGCCGAGTTCGGACCTTTTTGTGCCGGATAATGTCGTGTTTTTTTTGTCAAAATCGAAATCTTTTAACATACGCTACGCCACCTTTTCTGCTTTTCACTATTTTATCACAAAACAGACTGATGCAAAGGGATACGGATTAGCTGCCGATTAAAGCAAAGGTTCTGAAGGTAATAATTATTCTGCGTACGGGACAACTTCCAGCGTGATGTGATTATAGTCGCCGATGATTTTTGAAACAGGACAGCGTTTGTGGGCTGATTGCGCAAGTTTCTCGACATCTGCCAACTCCATGCCTTCGACCGAAATAAACGCCTTCAAATCGAAATAAAAACCTTTTCCGTCTTCTTCCCTGCAGAAATCGACATGGACCTCCGCTTTGCTTCTCGCCTCGGCTTTCCTCGCTTTAAGCAAAGACTCTATTGTAGCATTCAAGCAAGTAGACCATGATAATCCGAATAATTGTTCCGGATTGAAGCCGGCTAAATCCTTCAACGGGTCTGAAGTTTGCAAGGATTCCCCATCCGAAACAGATACGGTCCCGTTCAATCCCTCATCATTGATGATTTCCGTATGATATAACGATTTGTTCATTTTTAAAAAGTCCCCTTTCCAGTCACAAAAATTGTTGCTGCTTTCCTCTATCTTAACATGATTCACCGCATTTGGCTGAAAAAAAACAGCACCGGATATCCCCTAAAGGGAAATCTGGTGCTGTCGGATGTTGCGTGATTAAGCGGTGATCAACTGTTCAAGCAAATCGGGTCTGAAGCCGAAAAACGGCTCCACGCCATCAAAGACGACTACAGGCAAAGATTGGAAACCCAACTCTTTGACTTCCGCTAGGGCCACTTCGGATTCCTGGATGTCTTTGATTTCATAACGGATGCTGTTATCATCCAAAAATTTCTTTGTGAAATTGCACTGCATGCAATTCGGTTTCGTATATACTGTGACATTCTTGTTAGACATAATAGTTTCCCCCATTGGTTATCCGATAAGAATTTTCTTTTCGAATAAAGCTTATGGATACATCATACAGTATTATTTTGTAAAAAACAAACCATATATAGTGATTCGGAACGTGAATAATCAGTCCAGATCGATGGAAAGTTCCTGAGCAGCTGCGGAAGCTTTAAGTTTTTCATAGATAAAATTCATGCTTGGCGGGAAGAAAAGCATGCTGAGGATGGTCCCTTCACGCACAGTGATGGCCGTGTCAGTTGAGAATGCGATCAGCAATGCGGATGCGATCAACAGCACGTCGACCATTTGGCGAACTTTCCCGAAGTTAAGGCCAAAACGATTACTGAAGGCCATACAAGCGCCCTCCAACGGCATATTGATGTAATTCAAAGCCATCATCGATCCGACACCGATTGCGGCTATGATGCCCCCTAAAATGACCATCGCAATCTTCACCCAGTATTGATCGATCGCTACGCCGGAAAATACCGTATAAAGCATCAGGTTCATCACTTGGCCGAGGATCAATGTGACAGGAATCTGAAACAATTGTCTGAGCGAAAAATCTTTTTTCATTAATAGCCATTGGATCACGACACATATGACATTCAGGATGATTGCCAGCGTTCCGATTTTGATGCCGGAAAGTTGGTTGATGCTCATGTTAAGGGCTTCGTAGGCACCCACGCCCACGTTGGCTTTCACCGTGATGCTCGCACCGATAGCGGTTATGATGACCGCAACGATGACCAATAACATGTTTTTTAAATGTTTCGTCATTTTTTCACCTATCCATTCATTATTCTGCTAAGTCATTATAAAGAAATAAGCAACGAATTGCAATTCGTTGCTTACTCCGGATCTTCTATTTATTTTGAGTAGACGACTTTTCCGTCCACTAGTGTATAAAGCGTTTCGCCTTTTACTTTCCAGCCGGTGAATGGTGTATTTGTCGCTTTCGAAAGGAAGTCTTCGCTGCGGATTTCGTATTCGTTGGCCAAGTCGAAGATGGCGATGTCCGCTTGGGAGCCAATATCCAGTGTTCCTGACTCCATACCGAACAATGCTGCTGGCTTGATGGTCATCCAATCAACCAGTTGTTTCAAGGTGAAGACGCCGCCTAAGACGAAGTTGGAATACATCAGTTGGAAAGCAGTCTCGATGCCGACGATGCCGAATGGAGCGCCGACCATACCGCCTTGTTTCTCTTCTTCGCCGTGCGGTGCATGATCAGTTGCGATGCAGTCGATTGTGCCATCCAACAAACCTTCGATCAAGGCTGCACGGTCTTCAGCGCCGCGCAACGGCGGATTCATTTTGTAGATGGCAGTATCCGTTGGGATCGAACCATCGATCAGGATCAGGTGATGCGGTGCTACTTCGGCAGTGACATGGATCCCAGCGCGTTTGGCATCACGGATGACGCGCACGCTCTCTTTCGTGGAAACATGGCAGACATGGTAATGACAGCCTGTCGCTTCCGCCAAAAGCACGTCGCGGGCGATTTGGGTCGATTCCGTCACACTCAAGATGCCCGGCAGATCCAATTCGTCGGAACGGGTGCCTTTATGCATCACGCCTCCGAACAACAGCGAATCGTCTTCTGTATGCGCAACAAGAGCGACATTATTCTTTGCGGCTTCCTTCATCGCCAAATACATCGTTCCAGCTGTTTGGACACCTACACCATCGTTAGTGAAAGCGAAAGCGCCGGCTTCCAATAATTGCTTCTGATCGGTCAGGACATCACTGCGCAAGTTCTCGGTGATGGGCGCGTACTGCTTGACTTTGATGATGGCTGTGTCTTTGATCAGCTGTTGGATTGCAGCGAATTTATCTGCTGTGTCCGGAACTGGATTCAGGTTCGGCATCGCGCAGACAGTTGTGAAACCTCCGCGAGCAGCTGCTTGTGTTCCTGTTTCAATTGTCTCTTTATAGGTGAATCCTGGCTCGCGCAAATGTACGTGCACGTCGATCAATCCTGGAGTGACCAAACCACCCTTGGCATCGATGACTGTCGCATCCTTAGCCGTTCCTTGCAGATCCTGGCCGATTGCGGCAATTTTATCGTCTTTCACATATATCTCTACAGGAATAAGTTCCTCTTTTTGACCCAACATTTTCGCATTTTTTATCCAAACTGACATGTTATCCCTCCACTGGTGAATTGTTATTGTTATACGTTCGTCGTTCTTCCGTTTACGATGGCTTCCAATATGGCCATTCTGGCAAAGACGCCATTTTTCATTTGCGTCACGATCCGTGAGCGGCGGCATTCCACTAGGCTGTCCGCCAATTCCACATCGCGGTTGACAGGAGCGGGATGCATGATGATGGCTGTTTCCTTCATGCGTGCTTCCCGAGCGACAGTCAGTCCGAATTGATCCAGGTACTCTGCTTTTGTATAGCGCATTGCTTTACCGCCATGGCGTTCCGTCTGGACGCGGAGCAGCATCATGACATCGACTTCTCCGATGATGTCATCAATGTCCATGTGCGTGCCGTATTGGTCGAAAGTAGGATCGTACCACTCTTCCGGACCCGTGAAATAGACGGTTGCTCCAAGTCGTTGCAGCATCTGCATGTTTGTTTTGGCGACGCGCGAGTGCGACAAGTCGCCGCAGATGGCCACCTTCACACCGCTGAATGTATGGAACTCTTCGTAGATCGTCAACAGGTCAAGCAAGCACTGGCTCGGATGCTGGCCAGCGCCGTCTCCGCCGTTCACGATGGACGCGGTAACCCCTGGGCTTTCGATCAACTCTTTGTAGTAGGCTTCTGCACTGTGGCGGATAACGACCACATCGACACCGATCGCCGATAAGGTCAGGACTGTGTCATAAAGCGTTTCGCCTTTGGTGACGCTGCTGGTCGAAGTGTCAAAACTGATGACTTTCATCCCCAACTTATGTTCCGCCATTTCGAAACTTTTGTGTGTGCGTGTGCTATTCTCGAAAAACAAGTTCGAAGCGTAGATTCCCTCAGTCAAAGTCCTGTCAGGTTGGACGCCGCTTTTGAATTCGGATGCGCGCATGATCAGCGACATGATTTCCAGATTCGTGAGTTCCTCGACACTTACAAAGTTTTTTAATGCGATCTGATTTGTTGTCTGCATCATTTTAAAGCCCTCCAATTAGTTTTTTTGTGAATGGAGGCAAAAAGAACCCGAAGAATTTGTAAGCTCTTCGGGTTCTAGGCCAGCCGCTCCCGGATTTGGATACAGAGCGGCCATCTAGTGACCTTGCGGGCCTCACAGGACCCCCTTAAAGTCTCACATTCGCTATTAAATTGTGCGATAGGATAAATCTCCAGAAAAAAAGCCCATGGTCAAAGAGACAATGGGCATAAAGTCATGATGAAGGCGCAGTACGCCTGATATGCTCCTTAGTAGTCTCTCTGGACTCTCGTTAAAGGAAATTCATTCTGTTGCTAAAATAATAACGCGCATAGACACTTTTGTCAATGATGACTAAACGGATGTTGTGTTTTTTCGCAATCAAGCAAGAAACATTTCCTTCAGCCTATACGTATCGGCTTGGAACGGTCATCATGTCCGATGAAGTCCGTTTCCCATACCGGGAACCCATACCGTGAAGCATAGACACGGCACACAGCCAGAAAAGCAGCCGTTTTTCCATCCAAAGCCAATTGCGTGAATTGCCCGATGAGCATACCATTGATTTTTTCGAACGCGCCCAATTGTTCCAGTTGCGCCAACCCGCTGCACATCGCTTCGTATCTGCCGCCTGCCGATTCGAGGACCAACACTTTATTTTCCAATTCCGGCCAATAAGGGGTCCCTGCCAGCTTCAGGAAACAGCGTAGATTCCCGCCTGCAAAAACTGCCGAAGATTGCTCAGAGGTACTGTTTCCGCTTATTTCGAACGTGCTGGTCCAGTCTGCGTCATTACCGCTGGATAAATCACGGAGGGCTTGTGTTTGGAATGCTTCCTCCCGGCTCACGAGCACTTTGGGATTATAGAGGATATTTGGGATGCCGGTTTTGGCTTGGATCGCATTTACGATCACGGAATTATCGCTGTAGCCGAAATAAGGCTTGGGATTGCTTTTGATGATCCCGAAATCGAGATGAGGCAATATTTCGTTTGCCAAATCCCCGCCGGATAAGTCAAATATCGCTTTTACGCTCGCGTTGGAGTAAAGGGACAACAAAGCCCCTGCACGGGATGCAGGGGCCTCGGTTTGCTGTGTCTCTTTATCCAGGAAAAGTACGTCACTCATTACGGTCTCAAGGCCAAAATCATTCTTGAGTTTCCGGCTTAGTGATGACACAATTTCCAACGAGCGATCATTATTCGTCAATCCGTTCGAACAGCTGATGAAGCCGATCGCATCTCCCGGATGCCACATAAAGATCACTACCTTTCTGTCAGACCAAGATATCTTGGATGGATAATTCCTGAAGTTCAGCAAACACTTTTTCGGGCGTCAATGTTTTCTTCGTTTCAGCGTCGTAATCGTTCATGATTTGACCGTGATGCAGCACCAGCATACGATTGCCGTACTGGATGGCATCTTGGAGGTTATGGGTGATCATGATGCTGGTAAGGTTGTTGTCGACCACTTGTTGATTCGTCAATTCCAGAACCAATTTAGCCGTTTTCGGATCCAATGCTGCTGTATGTTCGTCAAGCAGCAGGATATCCGGTCTTTTCATCGTTGCCATCAGCAGAGCGATCGCTTGTCTCTGACCACCGGACAAGAGCCCGATTTCTGAGCCCATCCGGTTTTCCAGGCCTAAGCCCAATTTTTTCAGTTCCTCTTTGAAGAATGCTTTTTCTTCATGCGAAGTCCCGAAGCGCAGCGTCCGTTTTTGGCCTCTGCGGTATGCCAAGGATAAATTCTCCTGCACCGTCATCCGTGGGGCGGTACCCATTTTTGGATCCTGGAAGACCCGGCTGATGTAAGGCGCCCGTTTGTCTTCTTTGAAGAAGGTAACATTTTGTCCGTTCACGATGATATCGCCTGTATCAGGCAGGAAGTTTCCGGAAATGGCGTTCAACAAGGTTGATTTGCCGGCACCGTTGCCTCCGACCAAAGTGATGAAATCGCCTTGTCTGACCGTCAGATTGACGTCCTGCAGTGCGTTGACCTGATTGGGCGAACCAGGGTAGAACGTTTTGGAGACATGTGACATCGTCAACATCGCTTCCTGATTAGTCATTTCGCTTCACCTTCTTTCGCAATGAGTACATATAGTAGGTTTCCTTGATTTTCGGCAACGCCAAGAAGAATGTCAACAATACAGCTGAAATCAACTTGAAGTCATTCGGGTTCATGCCGGCTTCCAATACCATGACCATGATCAAGCGGTACAGGACAGAACCGAGCATCAGGCAAACCAACCGCATCTTGAAAGAGACATTCGTGAACAATACTTCACCGATGATGATCGAAGCAAGACCGATGACGATTGTTCCGATACCCATACTGATGTCGGCGTAGCCGTTATCCTGGGCGATGATGGATCCCGCCAAAGCGACGATCCCGTTCGAAATCATCAAGCCGACGATTTTCATCGTGTTCGTGGAAATACCCAATGAGCGGGCCATTGCTTCGTTGTCACCCGTTGCGATGACAGCTTGACCGAATTCCGTTTTGAAAAAGATGACGTAGAGCCCGATGATCAGGACGACTACCAGCAAGCCCAACATAATCGTGTCGAAATGTCTGGGAAGATTCATATTTTCGAAAACCGTGAAAATCGTATTCTTGCCCAACAGACTGATGTTTGCTCTTCCCATCACGCGCAGGTTGATGGAATAGAGGCCGGTCATCGTCAGAATACCTGCCAAAAGGCTGGGAATCTGCAGTTTTGTGATCAGAAAACCAGTGATCAGTCCGGCTGAACTGCCGGCAATGATGGCAAATATAATCGCGATATAAGGATTTGCCCCTAATGTGATGGCTTGTACAGCCACAGCTGCACCGAGGGGAAACGCCCCCTCGGTTGTCATGTCGGCCAAATCCAAAATGCGGAAACTTACAAATAAACCAAGTGCCAGAATACTCCAAAGCAAACCTTGGGAGACGGCGGAAATAATCATGTTCATTAAATCTACTCTCCTTCTCCTACAAAGATGGCATTTTGTGCGACATCATCGGGAATCGTGATGCCCAATTGGTCGGCTTTCGCTTGATTGATGACCAGTTGAATGCCAGTCGCGTATTGTACTGGGTAAGTAGCGGGATCTGCTCCAGCCAGGATATCAGCCGCCACAGCACCAGTCTGGGTACCCAATGCATATTGATTCAAACCGATAGTCGCCAATCCACCTTCTTCAACCATCGTGTCCACAGCGGGGAATACCGGGATGTTGTAAGAATCCGCAACCGGGATCAATGTCGCTAATCCGCTTGCGATTGTGTTGTCTGTCGGTACGTAGATGGCATCCACTTCGGAAGCAAGGCTTTCAGCGACCTGCGCGATGTCATTCGTTGAAGTGACTGTTTTCGTGACTGTCTTCAAGCCTAATGAAGCAGCAATTTCTTCAGCCTCTTTAGCGGAACTGATTGAATTGTCCTCTGCGGATGAGTAAAGGATACCGATTGTTTTGGCGTCAGGAAGCAATTGTTGAATCAAAACAAATTGATCGCGGGCCGGGGTTTTGTCGCTGACGCCGGTGATGTTGCCGCCTGGTTTTTCCATTGACTCCACAAGGCTGGCAGCCACCGGATCCGTGATGGCTCCCAAAATGATTGGAATATCGCTGGATGCGTTCGCCAAAGCTTGTGCTGCAGGGGTAGCGATGCCGATCATGATATCCGCGTCATTCGAAACGAACCGCTCCGCTATCGACTGCATATTTGACTGGTCGCCTTGCGCATTCTGGAAATCGATCGTTGCCGTTTCACCATCCACATAGCCGGCTTCTTCCAATTGGTCGATGATGCCTTCCCCGATCTGATCGAGTGCCGGGTGGGTAGTCAATTGCATGATGCCAATGTAAGGCAAATCCGGATTGATGCTGTCGGTGGAGCTTGCAGCGGAACCGTCCGAAGAGGTGTCCGAATTATTGGCATCCGAATTGCCGCATGCCATCAATACTGTCGCTGCCATTAGGGCCAAGATACTTGCGCGTGCTCTGAATAATTTTTTCATTTCTGATTCCTCCAATTTTTCTGCTTCTTATTCTGTAAAAAGGTGATAAAAAAAGCCGCCATCTGAACCAAGTATGGCGGCTGAATACAGAAAACGCCACACAGACCGATATTGTCTATGTGGCGGCTTAAATATCTTTAGTAATCCACATAGATACTGTTCAGATGCTTCATCTGAGGCTGTATCTACGGACAATCAATACGTCACAAAGAACAACCTACTCCACGTGGCTTTGCCAATCGAAAAAATTCAATTTGGAAACGCGAGTATATGCAGACATGCTTGATTGCTCCTTTTTGATTGATAATTTAATAGTAACCAATGCGAAAAATAAAGTCAAGAGTTGGATTAGAAAAAGATGAGGTATTCTCATATAACCTTCCGCTTCCTTTCCGCAAAACAAAAAGCATGAACAAGGAACTACCTTGTGATCATGCTTTTTCGCTTTGATCATCCCAAAAAAACTTCGGGGGAAGTCCACATTGGCTTTCAAAATGATTTCACCTATTCTGCGTATACGTGTAATCGAAGGGTGCTGAATAAAGGATGGATATGCATTGAATAATGGCAGTATACGTTTGCTGATGAAGCTTATGAAAAATTGAGCAAAACACCATACTTTGCAATCTTGTTGATTCATCCATTACGTACTCCATTCCCCCAAGGTTATCCTCATCACCATGCCCAGCAATGAGATTTTTAATAAGCGACAAGCCCCAAGTTGAGTTGTCGCGATGGATTCAGTTTGGATATCACAAGCCTTTTCTTCTGCAACACCGCATGACGCGTAGTTGATGACTTTCTGCTGGTGCTTATGAATGAACAGCAGGCCCCCATTATGATGGGCTCCAATCACAGTGGTGCTGACATTCAAAAAACACAACGGCAAGCAAGTTGCAACCGCTTCCATGTTTCGATTACTTCCTTAGTATAAGTCACCTTCGTTTTAAAAGCAACATTTTTATGTAAAATTGTTATCTTATTTATTTTTGAGTGTAAAGACCCATGTAATCCCCGTCCTAAAATAATTTCCAGTCGTGTAAATTGATGGAATGAACTTCCAAAATCGTTCACCAAGGATCCCAGGGTAAAACACTAAAAATACCTATGTATAAGCATTTCATCATACTATATTTACACTCTGTTCACGAGGACTTTACATTTTTTGAATGAGATATCCGACACAACTTGCATTGTTGTTTATTAAAAATTGGCAAACTCTGAAAATTAAATATAATGTCATTATGTTGATTGTTCACTTGGGAAACTAACAGTATTTTGTTTTCATCCACCCCCCCTCCCGAATTTTAGCAGCAACTGGAGCCCCTCGTCGAATTGATACTGTTTTTGTTTTAAAATCGCTCGTTTGGAACATGTGTTTATTTATAAATCTACTTGTTTTGGAAATATAAAAGTAAAAACCCGAATATTTTTGCATGTTTCTTCTTTATTCTGATATTATACGAACTAAAAAAACTTATGTTTGTGTATTTTGTTCGTTTTTAGGTTTGAATATTGCCTTCTTGCATGCCGTTTTGGGTATCTGCCATCCGGTGAATGACACTCTAGATACATACCAAGTGCGTCTTCCCTTATGGTTTGCACCAAAATATGACACAGAGAAGAAACACGCCAGACGCCGGAGATGATATGGTATAATGAAAGGCGTATATTGACATGTACTAGGAGGTGTTCTCATGTCTTTTGATGGTGTATTTACACGTGCCATGGTCAAGGAATTGAACCGCGACCTGGAAAACGGCAGGATCAGTAAGGTCTATCAGCCGTTCCAGCACGAAATTATTCTTACCATACGAGCCAATCGGAAAAACAAACGGGTATTGCTGTCAGCTCACCCATCCTACGCTCGGATACAAGTAATCAATGATAACTTATCCAACCCCGATTCAGCGCCCAATTTCTGTATGGTGCTGCGCAAAAATCTGGAGGGTGCCTACATCGAAGACATCAAACAATTGGGCAACGACCGGATCATCATTTTCTCGTTCCGGAATTTCGATGAACTCGGTGACCAGCGCCAGATGGAATTGATCATCGAATTGATGGGTCGCCACAGCAACATCTTTCTGATCGATAAGCAAACCAGGATGATCATCGATTGTCTGAAGCATGTGCCGTTTTACCAAAACAGTTTCCGGCCGCTGCATCCAGGCGTCGCCTATCAGTTGCCGCCCCATCAGGACAAAGCGAACCCTTTTGAGATGGAAAAGGAGGAACTGGCATCTGTCGCAGCCACATTCAGCGATGAATTACCGCTGTTCAAATCATTTCAAGGAGCTTTTCAGGGCTTAGGTAGCGATTCCGCAATGGAAATCAGCTACTACACGGAGCAAGATGGATTATCTGCAGCGGATGCGATTATCGCATTTAAACAACAGTTGGAAACAGCTATCCCTACATTGACCGAGGAATCCGCGAAGAAACAACATTTTACCCCCTTCCCGTTCCGGAGTCTTCCGGGAGAAAAAAGGCATTACGACAGCCTCAGCGAATTGTTGGACGCCTACTATGATGAAAAAGCATCCCGGGACCGCATCAACCAAGTGGCTTCCGAGTTGCTCCATATCGTCAACACGGAACGCAAGAAGAATCAGCTGAAGCTGAAGAAGCTGGACCAAACGCTGTTGGAGACGGAAAAAGCTGATGTCTACCGGATCAAGGGAGAGATCTTGACGGCCTATCTTCATCAAATGAAAAAAGGCGATATGGAAGTGACGCTCAACAACTTCTACGATGATGAGAATCCGATCACGATTGCTTTGAATCCAGCGCTGACCCCTTCCCAGAATGCCCAAAAATACTTTTCCAAATATCAGAAGCTCACCACTGCCGTCGCATACGTGAATGAGCAGGTCGAACATACCCATGCGGAGAACGAATATTTGGAATCCATCGAAACGCTGATCCAACTCTCCGACCCGCAGGACTTGGAGGACATAAAGGACGAGCTGCGCGAATCTGGATATTTGAAGAAAAAGTACAAAGGTAAACAGAAAAAACACAAAACCAGCAAGCCCCACAAATTCCTGTCATCGGACGGCACGACCATCCTGATCGGAAAGAACAATGTGCAGAACGACCAGCTGACGCTGAAGACGGCAAAAAAATCGGATATTTGGCTTCATACGAAAAACATACCCGGTTCGCATGTCATCATCGAAAGCAATCACCCTTCCGAGGAGACGCTCTTTGAAGCGGCGACCTTGGCCGCTTATTATTCCAAGTTCCAGAATTCTTCGAACGTCCCTGTCGACTACGTTGCGGTCAAGAACATCCGCAAACCAAATGGCGCGAAACCCGGCTTCGTCATCTACGAAGGACAAAAAACCCTTTATGTAACGCCGGATAAGGAACTGGTCCGGACGCTGAAGGCCGATTGAGAGCAGGTTACCGTTGCATCGCAAGATCAACAATACAAAGTCCGCTTCTCCTAAAGCGTGCAAAGAGGCCCGAGAAATATTTCTCGGGCCTCTTCATATACCTGCGCGATTTTCGTATTTGTGCTGTGCGGATCGTCGGGCTGCCTCTAAATGAGGCAGTCATTTTTTTTGCATCCGGTTTCCGTTCAGAATGTGTTGATAATGTTCCCCAGAAGATTGGCTCACCGATCGACATCATTATGTCCTTTTTCTTTTTGAACTGGAGGGTATGCCCAAACCCATGCGGTATTTCGCCACCGTCCTGCGGGAGATATCGATCCCCTGCGCGGTGAAATGATCGGCAATCATCTGGTCGGAAACCGGCTTTGCCTTTTCTTCGCGGCCGATCATTTCCTTTATTTCGGTTTCGATGACGATGGATGAGATGGCTACCTGATCCCCGTCATCCTCTTTCATAAAACCGCTCCGGAAGAAAAAGCGCAATTCAAAGATGCCTTTCGGGGTCGCCATGTATTTATCGTTCACGACCCGGCTCACCGTCGAAATACTCAGGTCCGTCAGTTTGGCGATGTTTTTCATCGTCATAGGCTTCATCGATGAGACTTTTTCCAAGAAATAATCCGCCTGCAGCTGCAGGATGGCTTCCGTTATTTTGATGACGTTCTGTGTCCGTTGGAGAACACACTGCTGGATCCAGGAAATTTCTTTCTTTTTTTCTTCCAGATAACGTTTCATATCTTTATCCGCCAATGCCAACAATTCACTGTAATAGTCTTCGTTGAACGCAACCGATGGCAGGCCGCTTTGATTGAACGAGACGTCCAGTGTATTGTCCTCGACTATGGCTACATGGATGTCCGGTTCGATGAAGACCGTCTCCTCGAATGTGGTCTCCCACTGCAGCTTCGTCTTCAGCTTGCTCATGTAGGTGATGATTTCGATCAGTTCGTCATGGTCGATCTCTTCGGCGTCCGTAATCGACTCCAAGCGATAGGTAGACAGCTCCTTGAAATAATTTTCCAGTATGTAATAAGCCAGCGGGGGCGACTGTTCGTCCCTTTCGGTCTGCAGCATCAGAAACTCCTGCAGGTCGCGGGCACCGACACCGGGAGGATCCAACTGCTGCAACAGCGTCAAGGCGTCCAACACTTCCGTATCCTCGGCCGAAGTTGCCTCCGCAACCTCTTCCAGCTTGATATCCAAATAACCGTCATCGGTCACATATCGGATGAGGAACAGCACCAACTGCCTGAGCGGCGTGTTTTTCATGTTCAAATAAATTTGTTCATGCAGAAAATCATAGAGCGACTGATTTTTGCTTTCCATCCGCTCATACCAGGGCGTCTGATTATCCGCTGTGTAAACATTGGAGACAGCCACACTGCCTGTGCCCGATTCCCGCTTTTTGATGTCCATCAAGGGATTCCCCAATGCCTTGTCATCAATGTAGGCGGAAAGTTCCGACATGGGCATCTGCAAAATGTGCAATGCCTGTCGCAGCTGCTGCGTCATCCGGATCGATTGTTGCTGCGTTTGTTTCAGTTGGAATTCCTGCTTCGCCATCATTTTCACCTCTTTTCGTCCTTGTCAAAAAACATATGCAAACAGTATACCACCATTAGAGCGCTTACTTGCAAAAAATTAATGAGAAACCCCCGCAAACAAGATTCAAGCTCTTGTTTGCGGGGGTTTCTCATTATATTCATTTTAACGTGAGTTTAGCCCTTGAACCAGTTCTCAGGGTCTTTGCTCCAGTCTTTCAACAAATCCAGTTCAGCTTCGGAGATGTAGTTTGTTTCATGGGCAACTTCCAGCAGTGTGCTGTAGTTGGATAAGGTGTCGATCGCTAAACCGGCATCGGCGAAGTTTTTCGTTCCTTTAGCCAATTCATAAGTGAAGATGGCGACGCAGCCTAATACGTTTGCGCCTTCCAGTTCAGCTGCTTTGGAAGCTTCGATGACGCTGCCGCCTGTGGAAATCAAGTCCTCGACTACGACCATTTTTTGGCCTTCGGTGATTTTGCCTTCGATTTTGCGGCCTGTTCCGTGGTCTTTCGCTTTGCTGCGAATATAGACCATCGGCAAGTCCAAAATGTCAGCGATCCAAGCTGCGTGCGGAATGCCTGCAGTCGCAGTTCCAGCAATCACTTCTGCATCCGGATATTTCTCTTTGATCAGATCAGCCAATCCTTGCGCGATCTGTTTGCGCACAGCCGGGAAGCTCATAGTCACGCGGTTGTCGCAGTAGATCGGGCTTCTCAAGCCAGATGCCCAAGTAAAAGGGTCTTGCGGGCTTAAGCTCACTGCTTTGATATCCAATAATGATTTTGCTACTTCTTTTGCTATCGTCATTTTATTCCGCTCCATTCCATTGGTTCTTGATTTCGTGATAGGCTGCAACCGGATCGGCTGCTTGGGTGATCGGACGACCGACAACGATGAAGCTTGAGCCGATTTCTCTTGCGCGGCCTGGTGTAGCGACGCGCTTCTGATCCCCAACCGCACTGCCGGCTGGACGGATACCCGGTGTCAAGCAGATGAAGTCTTCGTTCGTGTGGTCCTTGATCATGCGCGCTTCCCATGCGGAACAGACGACGCCGTCGAGTCCGGATTTGCAGGTAAGGTCTGCGTAATGCAGGACGCTCTCCTGCAAGCTGACTTTGATCAACTGCTCCGACTGCATCGCTTCTTCGGAAGTGGAAGTCAATTGCGTGACCGCGATCAGTTTCGGAACGGCGCTTCCTGCCGGCGTGCCGGCAATCAGGCCTTCTTTAGCGGCTTTCATCATTTCCGAACCGCCTGCTGCATGGACATTGACCATATCGATATCCAAAGCGGCCAAGCCTTTCATGGCGCGGTGCACAGTGTTCGGGATGTCATGCAATTTCAGGTCCAGGAAGATTTCGTGGCCCATTTCCTTGATCTTTTTCACGATTTCCGCTCCGTGTTGGTAATACAGTTCCATACCCACTTTTACGTAAAGCGACTCATCTTTGAATAACAAAAGGAAGTTCTTGATTTCTTCGCTCGTTGAAAAGTCCAACGCTATTATCGGTTTATCGTTCATTGAGGATGCCTTCTCTCACTTCATTGATTAATTCCTGCAGGCTGTTGATGCCCAATTCGTCCATGCGTTGTGGAAGCTGTTCGATCAGTTTCGGGCAAACGAAGGGATCGGTGAAGTTGGCCATGCCGACGCCGACTGCGCTTGCTCCAGCCATGAACATTTCCAGCACATCATCCACCGTATAGACGCCGCCCATCCCGATGATCGGAATATTGACTGCGCGCGCCACTTGATAGATCATGCGGATCGCTACCGGTTTGATGGCAGGACCGGAAAGTCCGCCCGTCTTGTTGGCGATGACCGGTTTGCGCGTGTGCAAATCGATGCGCATGCCCACCAAAGTGTTGATCATCGAAATGCCGTCCGCTCCGGCCGCTTCAACCGCTTTGGCGATCTCAACGATATCCGTAACGTTCGGTGATAATTTGACGTAAACCGGAACGGTTGCGCCTTCTTTGGCCGCACGCGTGACGGCAGCTGCCATCTCCGGATCGGTGCCGAACTGCAGCCCGCCTTTGTGGACGTTCGGGCAAGAAATATTCAATTCGATCGCTTTGACGTTCGGTGATTGGGAAACTGCTTTGCAGACTTGGTAATAATCATCGACTGTGTTTCCGGCAACGTTCGAAATCAAAGGCACATCGTATTTTTCAAGCGCCGTGTGCTTCTGTGCAACAACAACCTCAACACCTGGGTTCTGCAAGCCGATGGCATTCAGCATGCCGGATGGCGTTTCCGCCAAACGCGGCGTAGGATTGCCTCTGCGGGGCTCCAGCGTCGTCGCTTTCGTCATGATGGCGCCCAACAGGCTCAAGTCGTAGAACTTGCCGTAATCCTCGCCGAAACCGAAACATCCGCTTGCAGGGATGATCGGGTTTTTTAATTCCAAACCGGGTAAACTGACTGCTAATCGATTCATAATACTATCTCCTCTGCTCTGAAGACCGGTCCTTCGACACAGACTCTGTAATTATCGTAAGCTGATGTGCTGTTTTTCTTGTCGCAGACGCAACCATAGCAGGCTCCGATACCGCAGGCCATGCGCTCTTCCAGCGAAAGGTAAGTTTTGCTCGGGTCGAATGTCTTCGCTACCGCCACCAACAAGCCTTTCGGACCGCAAGCGAAGACTGCGTCCGGAACAAAGCCGTCCAGTTCATCGAAGTATTGCGTCACGAAGCCTTGCTTGCCGTAGCTGCCGTCATCCGTCGCGATGTTCACTTTGCCGAATGCCGCGAATTCTTCCTCATAGAAGACTTCCTCTTTGTTTTTGAAACCGAAGCAGCTCACCACATTGACGCCTTTCGCATGCAATTGTTTCGCCAATTCATAAAGCGGAGGAACGCCGATGCCGCCACCGATCAGCAGAGCATTCTGACCTTCTTCGAGCATATCGATCGGATAACCGTTGCCCAATGGCCCCAGGATATCCAATTCGTCGCCTGCCGTAAGCTGGCTGATGATTGTGGTGCCTTTTCCTTCGGTACGGTAGATAATGACGCATTCTTGCTTTTCGGCATCGATTGAAGCGATGCTGATGGGGCGTCTCAAAAGCAGTTCATCCCCTGGGACACGGATATGCAAAAACTGATCCGGTGCTCCCATCTCATTCACTAATGCACCTTTCAGGCGCAATTCGAAGATATCTTTTGCGATTTCTGTCTGACTGACGACTGTCATCATAGCTTGACTCATAATTATTTTCCTCCTTAATTTTGACAAAATAAGGTGATCTAAAAAAATGCGATGGAGCAAGCTTCAAAGCAAATTCTTCTGTGTCTCTCGGGACACAGTTAAAGAATCACCGACCTATTTTTTTATGCTCTGATCAATGTAACTTTTTCGATGCCGTCGACTTCATCCAAACGGACGGAAATCTGTTCTGCCTGGGATGTCGGAATGTTCTTGCCGACATAATCTGCTTTGATCGGCAATTCCCGGTGTCCTCTGTCGATCAGGACTGCGACCGTGATCCGTTTCGCTCTCCCGAGATCCATCACTGCATCCATGCCTGCCCTGATCGTGCGGGCGGTGAACAGCACATCATCCACCAGCACGACATGCTTGCCGGTAACCGAAAACGGAATGTTCGTTTCGTGCAGCACCGGGTTGGCATTCGTATCGCGGTGCACATCATCGCGGTACAGCGTGATGTCCAATTCCCCCACCGGAACCTCGACACCTTCAAAATCTTTGATCCGTTCAGCGATGCGCTGGGCCAGGTAAATGCCGCGCGTCTTGATGCCAACCAAAATCAGATTCTTTGTACCATCGTTCTTTTCCAATATTTCATGTGTGATGCGGGTCAGCGCGCGTTTCATTGTCTGGGCATCCATGATTTCAATTTCTTCTGCCATGTCCACTACTCCTTCATCGTCAAAATGAAAAAAAATACCCTTATGCATGTGGGCATAAGGGTACAGTCACGTGACGCTATACAAAATGTGATGCACCTTTTAGCCTCTCTGGACTATTTTAAAGGTTCCTTCAATATTACTGTAATGATAACCAATAGCGCCGTTGCTGTCAATCAGTTTTTGCGCAGCTCCGCCAATTTTTCGCTGTAGAAATCCGGCAATGGTGCTTCGAAGCGCATTTCCTTGCCCGTCGTCGGGTGGATGAAGCCCAAAGTCGCCGCATGCAAATATTGTCCATGGCCGCTGAGCGTTTCAGCCGGTCCGTACATAGGGTCTCCGGCAACTGGATGGCCAATGTATTTCATATGGACACGGATTTGGTGCGTACGGCCGGTTTCAAGGTGCAATTTCAGCAAAGTGAAGTCACGGAAACGCTCGATGACATCAAAATGCGTCACTGCCTTTTTGCCGCCGTCAGCAACTGTGCGTTTTTTGCGGTCGATCATCATCCGGGCGATTGGCGCATCGATAGTGCCGTCATCGTGCGGGATCACACCATGGACCAAAGCAAGATAGGCACGCTCCATCGTGTGGTTCTCCAACTGCTCCGCCAATTTCTGGTGGGCTTCGTTCGTCTTAGCGACGACCAATAAACCGGATGTATCCATATCGATGCGGTGAACGATTCCCGGACGGATATTAGCCGTGCCATCGGACAGGGAGTTTACGTGAAACAACAAGCCATTGACCAGGGTGCCGGAAAGATGCCCTTTGGATGGATGCACAACCATACCTGACGGCTTATTGACGACCAATAGCGCCTCGTCTTCGTAGATGACATCCAATGCAATATCCTCTGGCGTGACGTTGATCTGCTCCGGTTCCGGAATCGTCAATTCCAGAAGATCCCCTTCTTGGACCTTATAATTCGATTTGACGGGTTTATCGTTCACCATCAGATTGCCGTCTTTGACCCATGCCTGAATCTGCGAGCGGCTTGTGCCGGTCATGAAATCCGCCAAGATCTTATCGATTCTACCGGTTTGACCATCAATATTAAAAACGATTTTTTCTGTCATTTGAATCCCACTTTACTTTAGCTTATTTTTTGAACTTATTTTTTCTTCTTCCTCTTCCATGAAAAGGATATAGATCGTCATCAGGATGACGCCTATCGTCAAACAGACATCAGCCACATTAAAAATCGGAAAATCGATAAAATCCAGGCGGAACATATCCACCACATATCCCAAACGCATCCGATCGATGAAATTGCCGAGAGCACCGCTCAAAAGGAAAGCGTAACTGATGCCCACGATTTTTTTGTCGAAGCCTTGCTTGTGTGCATTATAGACCATCGCGCCCACAACAACTACGGTAATGATGAAGAAAAAGAACATTCTTCCTTCAAAAATCCCCCAGGCAGCGCCCTCGTTCTGAATGTAGAACAGGGACAAAATGCCCGGCAGCACTTCCTTTACTTCGTGCAATGCAAAATTATTTACGATGGCAATTTTGCTCCATTGGTCCAGGACCAACAGCAAGATGGCCAATATATAATAGATAATCATCCGATAGCCTCACTTATTCTGAAATTAACGTTTTTCCGTATCTTTTGCCTCTATCTATTGTAAACTAATTTTCAAAATTGTATAGTCATTGATTCCGGCATTTCCGCTTGAAGCCTTATTTGCCTTACACATCAGGTAAGTTGTGACTATCATTTTAATGTATCTTTAACAATTTTCTGCATATAGCGCAATCGACCTTGATAAAGAATCCTCATTTTCGGTATAATGAAGATTGTATTGTTATATATCACGTAATAAAGGAGCTTGTTTATGTTGAGAGGTAAGAAGATTGCATTAGTTTTTACCAGTGCACTGGTATTGTCAGCCTGCGCAGATCAAGTGAAAGAAACGACAGAAACAATCACCCAGATCAGAACCGAAGAAACCGAAATTGTTGCCCAATTGAATGAGCTGCAACAATTGGAGACCGCATTACAGAAAACATTTGACGAATCGCTGGCCAGCGATGAAGAATTGAAGACTTTCAAAGACGGATCGGCAGCCGTGTTCAGCAACCTGGAAGAACGCCGCACTTTAGCCGATTCGATTGAAAGCGCTTTGGAGGGATTGGCCGAAACGAAAGCCGACTTTGTTGCCTTCGACGAAGAGACCTTGCCGCTGGATCAGATGCAGGCAATCGGCGAAACGTTGGATTTGTTCAGCGAAAATTCGTTGACTTACTTGGCTGCCTATAGAGACAGCTTGGACAAGGAAGAAGAACTGTTGACCGGCTTCGGAGCAGATGATGCCACTTTTGATACGTTCTTTGCAGGCATCGAAGCGATCAATCTTAGCGCCGAAACAAACCAAGCCAACCTCGCTCCAGTCGCTGAGAATTTGACGACATTGGATGCGCAATTGATTGAATTGGAAGCAGCCATCGCCGCAATCGGTACGGAAAGAAGTGCAGAAGCCGATTCTTCTGCCGGCACTGCGGAATCCTCTGAGGCTGCCGCTGCAGAAACGCCAGCAAAAAAAGCAGAGCCCGTCAGCTATGAATACCGCATCAATCCAGAGATTTCCACTGTCCAACCGATTGCTGAGGACGGCAACACGCAGGTCGCTTTGTTGACTTTTGATGATGCGCCGCAGCAACCGAACAGCTATACCGTGGAAATTGCCGAAACCGTCAAATCGAAAGAGGCAAATGCCATTTTCTTCGTGATGGGGCAATTCCTTACGAACGAACAAGCGCGCGAAGACATCAAGACCGTCTATGATATGGGCTTCGAAATCGGAAACCATTCCTATTCGCATCCCGATTTCCAATCTTTGACCTACGATGAGCAACTGGAAGAGATCAAATCAACGAATGACCTGATCGAAGAGATCACCGGCGAGCGTCCGCGCTTCCTGCGCGCGCCTTACGGACAGTACAATGACGACACCATCGCAATCGCCGCAGCGGAAGGCATGACGATCATGAACTGGACCTACGGCTATGATTGGGTGGAGGAATTCATGGAAGGCACTGCTTTAGCCGACGTCATGGTGAACTCGCAGTACCTGGGAGACGGCGCGAACTTGCTGATGCATGATCGCCCATGGACAAACGACGCGATCGGCGCCATCATCGATGGCCTGCGCGCGAAAGATATCACAATCGTGGACCCGAACGTAATCGAATCGCCTGAACGGGAGGAAATGTAATGATGACATATTTTAAACAGACACTCGCTGCCGCCAGTTTATTGTTTTTCCTATCAGGCACGACAGTTGCATCGGCCAGCGAAACCGAAAGCTCAGTTTCCAGCGATAGCGCTACTGCAGAAACGACAGTAGCCACTAGCACGCTTACACTGCGCCAAGGTGCCCTTTTGAAGACACCTACCGCCAAGGAACTGCCGAAGAAATTCTTCTACGACAGCGGCGTCGAAATCGCCTATCCGGCTGACGGCGTCAAAGGGATCTATGTGACGGCCTACTCGGTCGGCTATGAAGAAAAATTCAACAAACTAGTCGATTACGTCGATTCGAACGATCTGAACGCGATGGTCATCGACATCAAGGATGATATGGGCGTCGTGACGGCGGATTTCAACTCCGCTGATTCGCATATTCAAGAAAACACGGAAGAGTATATCCCAGATGTCCATGAACTGATGGACGTGATGGAAGAGAAACAGATCTATCCGATCGCTCGAATCGTTACCTTCAAGGACACCTTGTTGGCAAACGAACAACCTGAAATGTCATTCACCAACAGCAACGGCAGCGTTTGGAAAGCTTCCAACGGTGAATCATTCATCAACCCGTTCCTGAAGCAGACTTGGGATTATGCAGTCAATGTCGGAATAGAAGCCGCTAAAGTCGGATTTAAGGAAATCCAGTTCGACTATGTCCGTTTCCCGGAAGGCTTTGAAGTCTGGGGAGACACACTGAATTACGACATGGGCGAATACGCGGATCTTGATATGACCGACGACGAAAAACGCGTGAAGGCCATCACCGACTTCACCGCTTATGCGAAAGAAAAACTGATGCCTTACGGCGTGGATGTATCCGTTGATATCTTCGGCTATACCGCTTCTGTCGTCGAAGCATCGGGCATTGGCCAGAACTTCCCGCAGATTTCCGAGAATGTCGATGTCATCTCGTCGATGATCTACCCGAGTCACTGGGGCACCGATTACTTCGGCATCTACAAACCGGATCTGTACCCGTATGAACTGGTCGCCGAATACATAAAGGTCGAAAATGAGTTGCTTGCAACCCTTGAGACACCGCCTACTAGCCGACCATGGTTGCAGGACTTCACCGCTTCCTATCTAGGGTCCGGGTTCTACCAAACCTACGGCAAAGCGCAAGTCGATGCACAGGTTCAGGCGTTAGCCGATGCCGGCGTCAACGAGTTCCTGTTGTGGAATGCGCTGAATAACTACACTTACTAAAAATGCATAACAAAAAGCTCGGCCGGGAAATTTTCCGGGCCGAGCTTTTTTGCCTTTGATAGATTCCTAAACAATTCGTGTCCCGTGTACTTCGGTGAATTCCAAAACCTTTTCAAGGTCAGCGAGATTGTCTTTCGTAATGCCGCCACCCGGCATGATCGTAATCTCAGGACTGATTTTCGCAAGTTCGGCAATGTGGGCTGCATTATCGAAAATCGTGTTTTCTGTTGGACCGCCATGCGTCAAAATCCGTGTAAAACCAATTTCTCCCAACCATAATAATGCGTCTCTTTGCTTCTCTTCCGGTATTTGATCAAATGCCATATGGAAAGCAAGCTCGGTTCCATTATCGCTGGCCAGCTTGGCGAGTTCTTCCAAAAATGGTTTATCCAATTCGTTGGCTGCGGTTAAAGCTCCTACCGCAATACCATTGGCATGCAAGGCTATTATTTCTTCTAAATCACGCATCATGATGGCTTTTTCCATAATGGAATAAACAAAATCTCCGCCTCGTGGCCGCAGTATCACGATGATGGACACAGCTTTGTCGGAACAATACTCCGTCGCAATTTTGATGACGCCAATGCTGGGTGTCGTTCCCCCTACTGCCAAGTTGTCACACAATTCAATCCGTTTAGCCCCGCGTTCGATGACTCCTGGGATGTTCGTAAAATTTTCTACACATGCTTCTTTTAGCATTCTGTCACCTCATGGATAGTATACCGTTCCGTCTAAAAATAAAGAAGGCACAAGGCGCTGTTCCATTCGCTTTGTGTCTTCTTTTAATATGGGCTCACACTAATCCTTCTTTTTTCAGCACTTGCATGAGATCTACTTTATTGTCAGCGACGACCTTCCGGATATCCAAGTGGATGCCCTTATAGTTCAAGTACTCAAAAGCCTGAATATCGCGTTTATCGACCGCTACTGCGTTTGTGATCATCTTCTTACCATCCGAATAGCTCATGCTGCCGATATTGACGGAATCAATTTGAACGCCACTTTGCACGATTCGTGCGATATCGGTAGGATTCGTAAACAAGAGCATCGCGCGGAATTGATTGTGTGTATCATCAAAGTAAATTTCGATAAATTTTTCTACCGGAATCACATTGACCTTTACACCTGGTGGAGCGACCTGACGCAAGAGCGTCTTTCGCAGATGATCCTGCGCCACCTTATCACTGATGACAATAATCCGCTCTGCTTTGCTTTGCTTTGTCCACACGGTTGCCACCTGTCCATGAATCAAACGGTCGTCGATTCGGACTAATCGAATATCCATTACCACCTTAGAACCTCCTTAAATCGCTCATCCAGCAACCGTCCACCGTATGCATCTTAGTTAATTGCCGCCGCAATTCAGGATGCTTTCTTTTTGAACATTTGCTTGAAGGCATTCTTCAAAACATCGAAGAAACCCAATGATTGAACCATGTGATCTGGACTAACGTAGATGCGGATCGCACGTAACACGTCCTTGGGATTTTTGGCTGAAAAAGTATACGTACCATCTTTCTTTGTTTGAAGCGCAAACCGTGGAATCCATTTTCCTTTGAACATCACGGATGCCAAGACATAATCGACCTCTTCCCAAGGGATTTGAATGAACTTTCGGGGGTCACGATGATGATAAAACTCAAACGCTTTATCTCCGATCATAATTTTCCCATAGTCCGTCAACCCCATATAAGAAGTACCATCCACTGCCATATCAACCTTTGCATTCAGGGATTCAACCATTGCATATGCCCCTCTCTCTTTTCGTCTGGTTTGAGTATAATATACACTCTTTGCTTTTTACAAGAAAAACAAGGCTCAGGCTGGTTTGCCTGAGCCTCATAATCGTCATTTTTGATGCATTCGGGAATTATAGCAATCCGATCAAGCGTCCGCCGATACCAACAACGAACAGTCCAAGAATGATCACGATTGGAGAAACTTTCTTCTTCAACAACCACATGCAAAGGAATGTCAACAGCAACGCTGCCAAGCCAGGGATCAATTGATCCAAGTTATTTTGCAAGGTTGTAACTTTTGTGTCGGTCAGTGACAAGCCAGAAGTATACTGTGTCAGGGCTTCCTGGATACCGGCAGTGCCAGTAGGCAGGTTTTCCCAGTCGATAAATGCGCCTTCTGAAAGTTTCACTGAAGAAACGGTTGGAGCAAACGAGATGGATACCCAACGTTGCACCAAGGCAGCCAATACGAACATCCCAAGAATGGAAGCTCCTTTTGTCAAATCCTGCAGTATTCCGCCAGACAAATCCTCAGTGATCTTTGATCCAGCCTTATAACCGAATTCTTGGGTATACCACATGAATCCCCAGCGGATAGCGTTCCATGCAACAAAGAATAAGATAGGTCCTAAGATGTTTCCTGTTAAGGCCAAGGATGCACCTAAAGCCCCCAGAATTGGACGGACTGTAAACCAGAACACTGGGTCACCAACACCGGCAAGAGGTCCCATCATTCCGACCTTCACACCTTGAATCGTAACATCATCCACTGGAGCTCCGTTTGCGCGTTCTTCTTCTAGAGCCAGCGTTACTCCTAATACTGGAGATGCCACATATGGATGTGTATTGAAGAATTCCAAGTGGCGTTTCAATGCTAGGACGCGATCTTCTTTTTCTGGATAAAGTTTCTTGATTGCTGGAATCATTGCGAAAGCCCAGCCACCGTTTTGCATCCGCTCATAGTTCCATGATCCTTGAATGAAGGTGGAACGCCAAGCAACTGCTAATCGATCTTTTTTAGTTAATACGAATTTTTTATCTACCGTATTTTGTGCCATGTTTGCAGTCTCCTTTCCTAATAGTCGTTGAGTATTGAATCAAGTGGATCGCCAGTATTGCCAGAACCGCCATTACCGGAACCGCCCATTTTAGAAAGGTTCAAGTAGATCAAGGCCATTGCAACACCTAGGGCTCCTAATGCGATCAACGTCAATTGAGATACAGCGGCAACAACGAAACCAATGATGAAGAATGGCCATACTTCTTTGGTGGCCATCATATTGATTACCATTGCATAACCAACGGCTACGACCATACCGCCACCGATTGCCATTCCATCAGTCAACCAACCCGGCATTGCTTCCAACCCAGAACGGACAGCGTCTGCAGGGATGAACAGTAGCAAGGCAGCAGGAATTGCGATACGCAAACCTTGCATAGCAATAGCCCCAATTTGAAGCCATTCAATCTTGCGATAGTCGCCTTGTTCTGCAGCTGCGTCCATCAAATGAACGATAGGAACAGCGAGCGTACGAACGAACATTGTCAAAACTAATCCAGCTACAGCCAGAGGAATCGCAATGGCGATTGCGGAAGATACGCCATTTACACCTTGTCCACCCAAAACCAAAATAATTGCCGATGCAACAGAAGCAAGTGCTGCGTCAGGAGCTACAGCTGCTCCGATATTTGCCCAACCTAATGCGATCATTTGTAATGATCCGCCAAGAATAATACCAGCTTCAAGATTACCTGTGACAAGTCCGATAAGTGTACATGCAACGAGCGGTTGATGGAATTGGAATTCATCTAAAATGCCTTCCATCCCGGCAAAGAATGCCACGATGATGACTAGAATAATTGAAACGACTGACATAATATACCTCCTCTTTTCTTGTTATGCCTTTGCTAATTCTTCTTTAGCTTTTTTCAGCAACGAATCCATTTTTTCCGATGAATCATTCGGAACTTTCCGGACATCAAATTTAACGCCTTTTGCTTTCAATGTTTCAAATGCTTTCACATCTTCAGGCCCCATTGACAAGACCTTATTTACAACAACCTTGCCGACTGAGTGGGCCATTGACCCGACATTCAATTCCTCAATCTTCACGCCGCCATCAATTACCCGAACGACATCTTGCACATTTTCAAAAAGTAAAAGAGCATGCGTATTCCCAAATCGTGGATCCTTGGCAATTTCAATCATTTTTTTGATTGGAATTACATTGGCTTTAACTCCTGGAGGAGCTGCTTGCACGATCAGGTTTTTCCGTAATTCATCTCTTGAGACATCATCAGAAACCACAATGATTCGATTTGTTCCGGCTGATTTCGCCCACGTTGTTGCCACTTGTCCATGAAGCAACCGTGAATCCAACCGAACCAAAGCTAACTTGATTTTGCCATCGCCCACGACTGTCCCTGCAGGAAGGCTGCCTGTTAGCTGTTGCCCCTTAGAAGCCGCTTCCACTTTCTTTGGCTCTAAACTTTCAGGCTTAGCTCTTACGCCATCCTTCGCTGCTGGAAGAATTTGCGCGGCAATCTTTTGTGCCGACTCACTGCTTAGGCGCGCAGCATACGCTTCGATGACCATTGGAAGGTTCATTCCAGCGATGATTGCCCATGTGTCTTTATGCGCTTCAAAAAGGCTGTTGGCCTGATTGAACGGTGTTCCGCCCCATAAGTCCACTAAGAACAACACTTCCTCTGGGTTGTCAAAAGATGCGATAGCCTCTTGCATCTTTGCTTTGACATCGTCAGGCCCTTCGCTAGGCGCCAAGGTCACTGCTGTGACATTTTCTTGTTCGCCGAAAATCATCGAAGCAGATTGCAGAATGCCTTCAGCGAAATCCCCATGACTTGCTAGGATAATTCCTACCATTTGTATACCTCCTATTGAATGTATTTTATGACTGTTTGGATAAATAGCTTGGTAGGCTATTTGCCAGACACTTAACTATATGCAAAAAGCGTGCCAACTTAGTGTATGGCTCATTCTCTCGGAGAAAAAAATAATAAAAATACACTAAAACCCACAGTGTTTTAGTGTATCGTTTTTATTTATCATTAGTGTATGATACAGTGTATCGTTATTCTTGATAGGCCAGCAGTTGCTGCAGATAGTATACTTCATCTTTCGGCATTTCAATTTGAAAGGTGCCGCTCAGGAGATTTAAGGACTGTTCCAGCTGCTTAAATGTTTCTGTCTGTTCGTTCGTTTCCAACTCTTCTTGCGGCGCGATCAATGTATCTTGGCGCAGTGACCGCTCAAACATTCCCGCGAGGTGCATCAAAAGATTGATTGCTTGGGAATAATTCTCTTCATTCTTCAATAGGGAAGAACTAAACTTCCACAAAGGTTCGATCAGCTTTTGCGGATTCAAGAAAGTAAAGCTTTGCGTCATGTATTCCACGCATATCTGCTTTGCCTTTTCCAATGTCAACTCGCTATCATCATAGGATTCGGACTCTTCCACTAAATAGTCCAATACTTTTTCGGCATCTCCGTTGAAGAAATTTTCCATTGGAATGTAAACGGCATCGATTTTTGGTTTGACGATTCCTGTTGTCGCCAGGATTTCATACTGCTGTTGCAAGTTGACCAGCTGCTCATCCATTTCGATCACCGAGATCGGCAGTACCTCGATTTCCACGTCAAAATATTTCTCTAAATGCTTGTCGATGAGCTCTTTCATCTTTTGCGCGGTTCCTTCACCCGAGGCGCAGATCGCAATGATTGCCTTTTTGCGCTCTAAAGTGTGCCCGTTCTCTTCTCTCGTGGTCACGGTGGTGCCTGCATAACCACGAAAAGATTTGAGCGATCGATAAATTTCATCAAGTGTCGTTTCAACAAGATTCGTCTTGCGCACCGTCTCCAAAACGATTGGGGTCGTGACCATGTCGATCGTTTTGACCTCAATTCCGGTTTTTTCTGTGATTTTTTCCGAAAAGGTCGTCAGCGAGCCCATATCGACCAGCAAAATGACGCCGCTCCCTCGATCGATTTCTTGGACACAATGAATAATTTTTTCGAGGGCCACTTGGGGCTTCATCTCAAGAGGCATATCTACAGCGCGAATATTGTCGACCCCCAACAATGTCGTCACAACCTCCGCCATGCTCGTTGCTGTACTCTTGCCATGGGCTGCAATCACAACACCCACTCGCCCGGTGACCTTGTCTTGCTTTAATGAAACCAGCAACAAAGTCAGATAATAGGTCTCCACCTCAGGGATGTTGATGCCGTATTCTTTTTGCAGCTCCTGTTTCATCCATTTTGCGACCGTAAACTCTTGAGGATAATCTTCCACCATATTTTTGATGCTTGCATGGAGTGTCCGGCTGCTTTCCCCTAATTGAATCCGCTTTAAAAACGAACTGATATGAAGACTCATCGCATAGACGAAATTCCGTTGGATGTGATAATCCAAATGATCTTGCGCATACTCAAACATATCTTTTGCAAAGCGAATAATGCGTTGATCAATGATTTCGGAAAGCTTTTTCTCCGTGTCAAAGGTCAAACCCGTATCACGATAAAAAGACTTCAGATGGACATTGATGTCGGTCGTGATGTAATGGTTAATGGATTCCTTATCTAGCCCCTCTTCCCGCAGCAGCGCGGCCTTATTCCCGATAATTTCATATAAATTATAAGGAAGCTCATAGGAATCGTCTTTCAGCGGGCTCTCCGCTCCTTCATTCGGCACCAACGTCAGCACGGGCTCCAGCATCCGAGTGAGCTCATTCAAGCGTTCGCGATGATTATTCGCCAGATTGAGCAGGCCGTTTTGGATCTCTGGAGTCAGCTCATCCAAGGTAATCGATATTTCACTTGAATTCATATAGTTCAAAAAAGCTCGCGCACAAACAAGCTGGACATTCGATTTCAGCTGCCCGACATTTCCGTAGGTTACGCTGCCGATCAAAGCCTTCACTGCGTCCTGTTTCACATGGATACTTTTTTGGATTCGATTGGCTTCGATCGAGACCATCCGCTTCAACAAATCCACCTGTTCAGCGATTGGACGCTCCGAAAATTGCGGTAATTTAATGACGATCGGGATACGTCGCACAAAGGTCTGGAGCAAACTGGAAGCGGGATCTTCCGTCGTTGCACAAACAAGACGGACATTGACTTTATTGGCTTTATCGGTTTCGCCCAATCGATTATAGGTGCCGTGATCCAGAAGATAAAAAATCATTTCTTGCCCTTCAGGCGGCAGGCGGTGCACTTCGTCCATAAAGAGCATGCCGCCGTCTGCCCGTTGGATCAAGCCGTCCGTCGTTTCCGTCGCTCCTGTAAAAGCACCCTTGCGATAGCCGAACAAATGAGCCATCAATAATTCGGGATTGTGCGCATAGTCGGCACAATTGAACACAACCAGCTCTTTATCAGCTGCAAAAACTTGATTTGCTTGCGCAAAACGAAACATCGCATGAACAAAAAAGGTTTTCCCGCTCCCTGTCGGTCCAGTGATCAAGCAGCTTAACCCCTTAGGCGGATAGAGAATCGCTGCCTTTGCCTGATCAACTTGAGTCCGCATACTGTCTTTTGAACCGATTACATTCGCAAAAACCTCATTATTTGTTTCCCGGCTGCCCGCATGCTTTCCTTCCCGGGTTGCGGGGACACGAGAAATTTCAGAAACAGGGCCGCGTTTTTCGCTGGTTGGCCTTGCTATTGGCTTGGGTTGGTCTTCTTTATATGAGTGCATCTTTTTTTGTGGTCGCTCAGGCCATGCCAAAGAGTGATCCGCATATCTGACCGGTCGACCAGAGGATTTGATCAGTTTTCCCTGACGCACGAGCTCATTTAAGTCGCTGCTTGCATTGGGCCGTTTGATCTCGAGCTGCATCACGACATCCTGAGTCGTCACGCCTTCGTCTCCCTGCTCAAAAGCAGCTTCTGTCCACTCCTGCGAGCGGATTTTGATATACTCGTAGATTCTGTCAATTCGTTTCACCCGGATTCCTCCTTTTACTTCATCACCCTAAAAGTACCATAGTCCCGAAAAAAACGAAAGAGTAAGCTTACGAAAAGTCCTATTTAAAAGAGCCTTTAAGAGGAAGCTCAAAAGACACTTATGCAATAGCCATATAATGATTTCCAAAATACTTAAACTATTTATGAAAATACTTCTTACACGCTTTCTACATTTGTGATACCATGGTTGACGTTGCACAAAAATAGAAGGAGTGTTTATATGCCCACAAACAAAAAAGAAGGAATTATTTTTACAATGATAATGTGCTCTATGATGGTGTTAGGAATGAGCCTTTACAATCTGCAGTTACATGACAATTTAGCTCTTATGCCGCTTGTGGCAGGCTTAGTACCCGGTTTTGTTGTTGCCTTTGTTTTAGACGTATTCATTGTAGGAGTGATCGCAAAGAAAATTGCTTTTCGACTACCCATCAAAAAAGAAAATAAGGTGCAGTTAATTTTGACAATCTCCAGTTTGATGGTTCTAGGGATGGTCACTTTCATGTCATTATTCGGTGTTCTTATGGAAGGCGGCATCCCTGATAATTTATGGGCGGCCTATAGCGAAGCGTGGAAAATGAATGTTATTGTCGCTTTGCCGTTACAATTGTTGGTTGTTGGACCTATTTCTCGGACAATTCTTGGTAATATCCAAGCCAATAGTCAGCTTATTTTGGAATAACCCTTAACGCACGATTGTTGAAAAATCAGAAAAAGGTGGAGTATCCTGGATTTAATCCTTGGATGCTCCACCTTTTTCGGTTTAATTTAAACGGAAATATTCGTATGGTTCGAAAGCAGCGCGATGTATGCCGCACTGACTGGTTTCTGACGGATGGTCTCGAGGCCCTTCTTGTACAGGTTCATCTGGCCGCGGTACTTGTCGACGATGTTCTCGGGCAATACCGGAGCTTGATCGCCCACGAAATCGGTTTTGAAGTCGTAGAGGACGATGTGATCGTCGTACTCGATGAAGCCGTCGATGATACCGTGGATCAGCAGATTGTCAGTTGAGTCTTCCGGCATCTCAGCGAATATCCGACTTGCCGGAATCAGCAACGAGAACGGCATTTCCCGTCTCACTCTGTCGGCATTCGCCTGGATTTCCTGCCCCAAATCGGTTTGGAAGAACAACGCGATCTGTTCCGCGTCCAGCTTCTCCGCAACAGCCTTCTCCAGCAGTCCATCATCTACCAATTCAAGCAACAATTTCGCCACATAGGCTGCGGTGATTTCCTTTTCCAGATCCACGGACTGCATTACAAAGTGGGTCGCTGTACCGATTTCGGCGCTATTCGGCATCACCATCTCCTGCATGAAGCGCGGGCGCGGGAATTCGGGCTCCACATAGCGGGAGACCCGTTTGGTGTCGGAAAGGTCCAGCTTCAGCATATGGCTCTCGTCCGGATCCTCGAACAGCCGCTTGATCTCGGAAACGGACTGGTAGCTGGTGGTCGTCGTTGCCGCTTCATAAGGATATTTCGCCTCCATCAGGGCAACGGCCAGCTTCATCTCTTCAGCCAAAGAATGCTCATGCGCCTCGACTTTCGCCGTCGCCATCTGCTCGATTTCGTCTTTCCACTGCGATTCGTTGATCTCCTCCATGGCGACCGGGATGTAGGACAACAGGTCTTCCTCGCGGAAAGTCTGGATGCTGAAATGCACCGGGTAATGCGTCAGTTCGCCGCGGTACTCCTTATGGAAATGGTCGTTCTCGGCGTCCTCATGACGGTAGAGACACATGCCGAGCCATTTCATCATCGAGCTAGCCTGTAGGCGCAGGTAATCCGGCAGCAGTTTCCCGCTTGTTCCGTCGGCCACTTGCCAATCGGCCCAAAGCTTCTCTTCGGATTTGTAGGAGCCGACCAGGAACAATTTCTGTTCGGCGCGGGTCAGGGCCACATAGAGCTTGCGCATCTCTTCCGCCAACAGTTTCTTTTTCTTTTCAATCGCCAACGCTTGGCGCGCCAAGGAAGGGTACTGGACCCGTTGCTGGACGTCGAAATAATCGGTCCCGAGGCCGTGCGTCTCCGAGAAGATGTATTTGCTTTGGGTATCGCTCAGGTTGAACCGCTTTGACAGATCCATGAGGAAGACGACCGGGAACTCCAGGCCTTTGCTGGCGTGGATAGTCATGACCCTTACGGCATCCTCATCGTCGCTGAAGGAAGTCGGCTCAGCCAAATCCTTGTCGCGCTGCTGGATCTTCTCGATGAAGCGGATGAACTGGAACAGCCCTTTGTAGTTCGTTTCCTCGTACTTCTTGGCCCGCTCATAGAGAGCGTGGAGATTGGCCGTCCGCTGTTTGCCGGCGACCATGCCGCCGACGTAATCGAGGAAGTGGGTGTCGTTGTAGATGGTCCAGATCAGGGTGACGAGACTGCTCCGTCTGGCCGTGTTGCGCCATTCGTGCAATCGTCCCATGAACAGCGCCAGTTTGCTGTGCGCGTCCTTGATTTCCGCAGTCTGGTCGATTTCAGTTGCTTCGCAGATTTTGATGAAATGCTGCACGGCTTCATAGAAATCGCCGTTCTTCTGCTGGATGCGGATCAGCGCCAGCTGCTTCTCGTCCAAACCGACAATTGGCGAACGCAGCACTGCCGCAAGCGGGATATCCTGGCGCGGGTTGTCGATCACCTTCAGCAAGGACAGGATGATCGAAACCTCGGTGCGCTGGAAATAACTCTCCGTGTCGTTCAGGATGAGCGGTATCTGGAAATCCTTGAAGATCTCCAGGATGACAAGGTTGTTCTTCTTCGTCGGCGTCAGCAGCACGATGTCCCGGTAGGAAAGCGGCCGTTCTTCCTTGTTCTTCTTATCGTAGATCAGGAACTTCTCATCAATCAGCGCCTTGATCTTCTGCGCGACCATCGTGACTTCCCCGGCTGTCTTGTCGTCGATCGTCAGGTCGGCTTCGAGATCGTTCTCCGGCGTGAGTGTTTCCTCGCCGTTGTCGGCATCCTCGGACAGGTAGATCAGCAGTTCGGTCTGGTTTAGCTCGCTCTCCGGAAAGGATTTGTTGCCGGCCTGGAGCTTCGCGGCTTCGTCGTAGTCCATCTGGCCGACTTTTTCGTCCATCAATTGCTCGAAGATGAAATTCGTGAAATGAATGACCTCTGCGCGCGATCGGAAGTTTTCCGCCAGAATGATCCGTTCCCCGCCGTTTTTGTCGGCAAAGGCCGCGTATTTGCGCAGAAACAGGCTCGGGTCGGCCAAGCGGAAGGCGTAGATGGACTGTTTGACATCCCCAACCATGAACAGGTTCTCGGTTTCCGGCTGATGCCGCGTCACCCAGTAGAGGATGCTCTCCTGCAGCTGGTTCACGTCCTGGTATTCGTCGATCAGCACTTCTTCGAATTTGTTGCGGTAATAAGCGCTCGCGTCGCTCATCTTGCGCTCCCCGTCCTCGGCGATTGGCGCCAGAATCTGCAGTGTCAGATGCTCCAGGTCATTGAAATCGAGCACATTATCGTCCAATTTCCGTTCCCAATAGGCTTCGGAAAAGCGTTTCGTCACCCGGGCCATCTCTTCGGCATACGGGTGGATTCCCCGCAGGACTTCCTCCTGTTCCGCAAGTGGCCGGTTGAGGTATTGTGCGCTCAATGAGGCGAAATCCTTCTTGTATTTGTCGCGCAGGTTTTTCAGCAGTGCTTTCTGATCCTTCACTTCATCAGGATCGGCCTTCTTGCTGCTTGGCCAACGCGCAAACTGCAGTTGTTCGTTCGCGATCGTGTAGGCCAATTCGTAGTCATCCTGCTGAATAGCTTCCAACAGGCGATCGGCATAGCCCTGCTCGGTTTCGAAAATTTCCCGCTGGGCAGCCGTCTCCACGTTTTGTCCGGCCAGATGCCGAGCTTGATCGATGTCATAGCGGATGCCTTCGATCAGGCTCAGCAGCTGCGGCTTCAGCAATTCCTGATAGAGGACGCTGTTCGTCAACCCGTCTTCGGTGTTGTATAAAGACGGCAAGGAATCCAACCATCGGTAAGGGATCGGATTCGCGCGCGAAAAGTCGTAGAGCGAGAAGATCAGCTTCATCAGATCGTCGTCGCTGCGGTCCTTCGAATAAGCCTTGGCCAGATTCTTGAAGTGCGTATCCGGCTCCCCGTAGAGTTCCTCCTTGACCTCTTCCCAGACGTCCTCCTTCAGCAGCTCGACTTCGATCGTGTCGGCCAACAAGCGGAAAACCGGATCCAGATCGATCAGGTAGAAATAGCGCTGGATGACCTTCAGACAGAAGGCGTGGATCGTCGAGATGTTCGCCTGCGGCATCAGCGAAAGCTGCTTGATCAGGTGCAGGTATTGCTCTAGTGACTGCGCTTCGTTGATGGCGGTCTGGATGGCTCCTGTCATGCGCTCCTTCATTTCCTTGGCGGCGGATTCGGTGAAGGTGACGACGAGAAGTTCATCGACGTTCGTCCCGCCCTTCACTTTTTCGATGATCCGCTGAATCAGAACGGTCGTTTTGCCGGAACCTGCCGAGGCGGAGACGAGGATGTTGTCCCCGGTCTGGTAGATCGATTGCCATTGCGTTTCCGTGAATTTTTCATTGGGTGTGCGTGCCGGTATGCCCGTCATCATTGCTCATCCCCTTCCTCGTTGGTTTCTTGATTATTCCCGGCATGCCCTTCAATTTCTTCCTTGATCTTCGAAAGGACATCTTCCTTGCTCAGTTTGATGTATTTGCGGTAGCGGTTCTCCGGCAAAGTGTTGTCGAACTGCGAGATGGCGCGGTAAGGCCCGCTGACTGTCGGCGTATACGGCCGTTCCTTGATCGGGTCAAGCTTCAGGTCGCCGGACAGGATCTTCTCGCCGGCTTCCACCATATTCGCCCGGTTCTTGGCGATCAGATTGTGGAAATCATCCAGCGTGATCAATTCGTCCTTTTTGCCCAAATTGCCGGCCTTCAGTTTGTTGAAAGGGAAGATTTCCGAAGACTTGCCGCTTTCGACAGACGGATCGATTGTGTCCAAAACGGCCGTGTCGTTCAGCAACAGCCCTTTCAGCTTGTAATCGGTGATGATCGTCTTCTGGTAATCCTCGAGCGTCATGAAGCTGTTCTGCTTGATGAACGGGTTTTTGACGTGCAGATAGAACGCTCCTGCCGGCAAAGTCTTCCCAGCCAGCAGCTTGTCGGCGTTCAGCAAAGCCACGTCCAGATAAGTGATCATCTGCATCGCCAAGCCGTAGTAGGCATCGGAGAAATTGAAACTGTGCGCGCTCGACTTGTAGTCGAGGATGGTCAAGTAATTCTCGTCCCCGGCATTGACCAGATCGATCCGGTCGATCTTTCCGCGGATGTGCAGGGTGCCGCCGTTGTTCAGCGGCATGTCCAATCCGTCCAGCATCTGTTCGCCGCCCATTTGGCCGAAAACCGCTTCGGTGCGGATGTTCTTCAGCGCCGTCCGTCGGCTGTGCTGGTTGAGCACCCAAGCCATTTTCTGGATCGTTTCGCCCAACTGGTCGCGGATGAAGGCCATCCGGTTGGAGGTCCTCAGAATTTTGAATTTTTCGCTCCCATAGAGCTCATCCAGGACGGCATCGGCAATCTGTTTGACCGTCTCCTCACTCAAATCAGCGGTGTCGATGAGCCTGCTCTTCAGCTGGTTGACGATCTTTTCCAAAGCTTCATGGAAAAATTCGCCCGTGCCGGCTGCGGACAGCTCGTATTTCGCCCGTTCCTTGAGCTTCAGGCCGTATTGAAGGAAATGGCTGTACGGATCTTCGAAATAGCGCTCGAGCTGCGAGACCGACAGATACAGGTCTTTTCCGTAAAGCTGTTCGGCGACAGGAGCCGTCAGCTTGCTCGGCACGTTCTTGTGCCAAAGGCTGGCAAAAACCTGCTGCATGATCCGTTTTGCTTTTGGATCCTTAGAGATGTACGCCAAAATATATTTCCACAGCGTCGGCACCGGCTCATTCGTCGTGCGCTGGTGGCGCAACAGATGAACCAGTTGGCTGATGTTCTGTTGTTTGCTGCCGAGGAAGGCAGTCGTATCCTCTGCATCGGCGATGTCCTGGTGCTTGATTTCGACAGGGATCTGCAGCGCATTGGCTACGCGCGACACATAGGGCGAAATCTTCGGCGATTTCTTGCTGTCGTCCGCACTCATCGGATAACTGAAGATGACCTTCTCCGTCCCCGATAGGAAAGCCTGGTAGGCCACATACGGTTCGGCGGCCATCGATTCCGCGGTCGTCGGGTGCAGGTATTTCTCTTCATTATTCAACGAACCGCTGAGCCGCTCGCGGTCCTCTTCCGTAAGCAAAGATTTATTGTCCTTCTGCGCAGGCAAATGGTCCTGGGTCATCCCCATCAGGAAGACCACCTTCGCCGGTTCGAAGCGCGCGCCCTCGATGCTCGAGAAGACGACCTGATCGATGCTCGGCGGCACCAGACTGAAGGTCGCGTTCTGGAAACCGGTCAAAAGGATCTCATGGAAAGCTGCCGCCTGGAAAGGGCTGTCGCCCAAAATCTCGACGTATTCATCCAACAGGTTCAGGAAAACTTTCCAGATCTGTTCCTGTTGCCTTGCTTGGATCAGGTCCCCCTGCGCCAACGCTTCGTCGCGCCAGAAAAGCATCTGTTTGTCAACCTTGGCGGCGATCAGGAAATTGTACAGGTTCCTCGCTGCTTCCCGGCCGGTCTTGGCCTTCGCCATCTTCTGGAAAAACGGCAGCAACAGATCCCTCAGATAATTGCGGACTTCGTTGGAAGTGTCCTGCATCCGTCTGTCCTCGGCGCTCTGGTTGTTGTTGCCGTTCTCGTCCCTGAATGTCGCAAAATACCAATCATCCTTTGAAAGCCAACTGTTGCCTTCATAGCCGTATGCCAGCAAGACATTCTCGATCACATCGACCTGTTCGCGGAAGCGCAGCACGGCTGCCGACGTTTCCTCAAGCCCTTGCGGATTGTCATGGTTGGCCGGCATCAACAGTTCCGTGCGCAGCAAGCGCATAATGTCCGGATAACGCCAATGATGGCGGCGGATGCGGAACAGCGCGTCAATGAAGTCCATGAACGGATGGTGCTTCATGGCGTCCGCTTTGTCGTAGAATACGTCCATCCCGTCCTTGTCGAAGACCGGCTTCACCATCGTTTCGTATTCCTCGACCGTACGCGCCAAAATCAGGATGTCCTTGTAGCGGTAGCCGTCCTCTGCGACCAGTTTTTTGATTTCATTGGCAACGTGGAAAACTTCCGCCTGTTTCGTTTCGCAGCCCCAGACCCGGATAGCTTCCTTCTGATCTGCAGTCAGCTCGAACGAGCCTTGGACTTTGTTGGCTGTGGCATCCGTGGACGCGATCCAATAATTCTCCAGCACCAAAAGCGCATCCTTGTAGCCGTCCGTATCCTTCGCAACCCAATGGTCCTTCATGACCTGAACGCGCAGGCTGCGCGCCAAATGATAGAGCGTGTGGTAGGTCGATCCTGCGGTATAGAACAGCTGATGCATAGCCGGCGGTTCGTCGACGTAAGCTTTGTCCAACGCCAACGTGATCGTTACCTGTTTCGCAGAGCGCAGCAGCGTCGTGACGATCTGCAGCTCGCGGGCCGTGAAACGGTAAAAACCGTCGATGAAGACATAGGTGTTCTGCATATCCAGTGTTTCGATGACGCCTGCCAATGCCTCAAGGATGACTTCCTTCTCGAGGTACTTGTCCAGCAGCGCTTCATTGAAGGCACGGTAAAGCTCCTTCAATTCCGTCAGCTTCAGCTGGAAATCGGCCTCGTTGCCGGATTCGGCTTGGTTCGCCAGGATCCCCTGCAGGTCATCCTCTTCGATGCGGCCGCTGCGCAGCTCCAGAAACAGATCAGTCAGCTGCTTGATAAAGCCTTCTTTGTTGGCTTCCCGGCGGAAAAGGATCAGTTCCTGCTCCTTCTCCATCAAAATCTTCCGCACCAGCATGCTGAGGCCGGCTTCCGACAATTGCTGCTGTTGGAAGATCGGCGACTTCTTCAGCAAATACCACGCCAAACGGCTGAAACTGAACGTCTGCAGATTCATCGACCCCATCATGTCCTGATCGCGGAAAGCCTCGAATTCCCATAGCTTTTCCAGGATCGACATCTCCGCCTCGAACTTCGCGTGCTCCGGAACCAGCACAAATACCTCCGCATCCGGCTCCTCCGTCATGATCCCCGAAATCCGCTCATATATCGCTTGTTTCTTGTCCGCTGATTCCTTGCCTAAAATAAACTGCAACCCCATCGGATCGCCTCCTGTTCGTGTAAGTCAATATGGTTATTTTACCATACAGGGGTGGTGAAACATTGGGTTGAAGGGTAAATAAAAAAAGCGGAAATCCTCAATCAGGATTTCCGCTTTTTATGTTATTGGCACAATTTCTTCTACACACCTATTTTTTCACAGTTCAAAATTTTTTTATCTATAGTATCAATTTGTTTGAAAATCTCTTCCAAGATAGGCACAACTATACTATTACCGGCTAATTTATACAATTTAGAGGGACTCAAAATACTTCTGCTTTTCGTAATTAAGGGGTTATTCTCCAATAATAAGTCATATGATTCTTCATTAAAACCCATTAACAAGAAGCACTCTCTTGGAGTTAGGTTTCTATACTTCGCGCCATCAACCAAATTAATATCTCTGAATTCGATTAGACCTGAGTTAGGATTCCTATCCTGTTTTGTAGTTACAGTATTCGCAATCATGGTATCATTCGACACATTATCTACAGCCAATATTTTATTTGTCTCAAAAATCTTTACTCTTGATGGTGTATAGTTCGGAGTACTTTCAATCGCTTCTCGTTTGTATGTAGCATTAGAATAGTCTAATCTTAAAAATTTTCCAATAGGATGGATCTCGTTATCATCCAAACAAATATTTTCAAGATTATTTTCAAAAAAGTATTCTTCAACTGCATTTCGTTTATTAGTGTCTTCTCCCACTAATACACTCACCATGAATGTTCGTTGTCTATTTTGAGGAATGTGAAAGTTTTTGGAATTTAATGTGTATACCTGATTAATATAACCTAAATTTTCAAGAAAAGACTGCCACATTCTAAAATTGCCTATATTTCGTTTGGATAAAATAGCACTAACATTTTCCATTAATAGAAATTTAGGCATTTTTTTTCCAATGTTGCAATAATCTTTCAACAACCTTTCAATTTGCCACAATAAACCAGATCTATTGTTGGCATCCTTATCTATCCCACTTGAATTATTGTGCCAAAAGCTGCCGATAGATAAATCTTGACAAGGGAATGAGTATGTTAAAACATCTACATCATCAGGAAGTTCTTCTGCTGTTACATTAGAAATATCAATCAAATTATTGGTTCTCTCAATAGAAGCGTATATTGATTTCAACTGTCCCATAGGCATTTTTGTTAGCGCTTCGTTAGACAAGTGCTCTTTGCCATCTGTGCTAATATTAAATTTCAATAATTCTTGGACTAACGAGTCTTTTGTATGGAATCTATAATCTTTTAAATATTGAGGACCGTTGTGCAAAATATCATAAGCATACATTGCACCAACTTCCCACTCCACTATTGCAGGAATATTATGCTCAATTTTTGCATTTTTAAGTGCTTCAGCTTGGCTGCCTATCCCACTAAATGCTTCCACAACATTTAACATAAAATCCCCCCTTTTTTTACTGCTTGAGTCATTATATAACTTTCTTTTCAAAATAAGCAATCGTTTTTCTACTTTACAGAAAAATCCAGTAAAAATTGATCCCCATTTAATTTGTAAAAATCAACTTTGGTTCTGCCATAACCATAAAAATCATCATAAGATATTGCCCTATCTTCCTTTATTCCTAACCTAGTTGAAAAATATTCATAAAAATTCATTCCTTCAACAACTATTAAATATTTTCCGTATTCACCTGCTCGCTTAACTATCCATTCCTTATTATCATCCGAAATTAATTGAATATTGATTCCCCTTGGAAAAAAATCTAATTTACTATCCCCTAGTTTATTAGTCCTATCAATGTCAATGTATGAATTTTCCTTGGTATTATTAGGTCTAGTCCATATATTCAAGGATTTAGATTCCCAATGCGGATCATCTTTAAGCATCAATTCAATGGTTACATGATTGTAAGGCGTTAAACGTAGATTATTCAATAATAGCCTTTTTAAATCCACTTTATTATGAGCATAATCCCTGAAATTCTCAGAAATATTTTGATTATTAACTTTTTTCGGTGATTGCTCTTTAAAATTGATTAATTCATTGTTGCATTCTCTTTCGGAATCTAATGCATTACCTTCTTCATCATACAAAGGAATCTTATTCAATACTTGTTCATCTAAACAAAACATTGACTTTAATAGTACCTCATCTATCAATTTTGAAAAAATATCTATCACTGGGGATAGTATTTCCTTTTGTCCAAAAAAACCTGTTTCAGAGAAATTAGCGGATCCTATAAATGAGACCCCTGGCTCTCCACTAACATACCATTGATAAATTTTCATATGTGTCGGCGGTGATTCTATTTGATAAAAAACTTGAACATTGGCAAATTTCTTACAAATTTCTCTGAAGGCCTGATGATTTTGCATTGATATACCTTGAGTAGCCATCCCAATAATTAAAGTTATTTGATAATCAGGAAAATCATCTGTTACTCTCTTCAAAAATTTAGCTGAAGCATAGCCACTTATTATTTTCAATTGATTAAAGTGTATAGCCGGATCTTCTATGACTCGTTTGTATAAATTTTCTGTATAAAATACCATAACTTAACGCCTCGAGTTTTCAACATCTCTAAAAATGTTGGCTACGTATGTTTCTATTCCGCCTTTGAATAATTCAGGAGATAAGGTTACAGAACGAGCTGTATTCATTATCAATACTCTACGGAATAGCAATCTCGAATCATTTGACCCGTCAACGAACTGACTATATTTTTTCATTATTTCTCTAAAAAGTGCTATATCATATCCTAACCCAGGTCGCTCTACGAGATTCATAATCGTATCGGTGGTGTTATTTTTCAGTATCTCGTGGGTTAATGTTTTATCTTCATTCCAAGATAAGTGCACATACCACCATAAAGTTTTTAGCCAAATTCGCCTGTTGGTTTTGTAAAACCTTTCTTCATTTAGTTCCCAACGACTAAATACAACATCCGGAATTATTTGTATTTGCAAAAAACGCCAAATATCGTCATTTGATGCATCTCTAAATTTAAAATCGAAATGATTATTTAAAATATCGTACATTTCTATTCCAAACGTCAAGTCAAAATTGTATCCCAGCTTGTCGCTAGTATCAAAGCCATTTGCATCAAACACTTCATCTCTAGCACTTATTAATGAATTACGAAGAGTCAAATATTTATCAGAGACTTCAATATTTTTTAATTTATCGATTGTCAATTTATCAAAATCTTGGCGCGCTTTTTCAGAACTATACTTTATTTCATCCCAAATTATCATTGCTTCCTCCTATCACATAAAAAGTGGTTCTATTTTATCACGTAACGAATAATTAATTGCTTCCAAAGAAGCTACGTTGACTTCAAATGTCAGTATCCAATATAAGACAACACTTGCTATGCTACCTGGTATAAATTCTCCGTCCATTTCGAAGTCATTATCATTTACTACTTGAAATATTATTTGAGATATTGCATTTGAGAGGACCTCAACTAATAAATATTGTGACGGTTTAGTCGATTTATATATATAGTCGTACATATGATGTTTACTATTAATTTCAATTCTCACATTGTCCGTGTCAAACGTGTCACTATTGACATCAGTCCAATTAGTAATCACATTCCATAAAGGTTCTCCGCTTTTTTCAACTTCTACAACCGGAAATATTGATCCATCACCATCCACAATAATTTTAAAGGAAATTAGTTCTCCCAATCGTATGCCTGGAATGCTAGCAAACATTGGAATATTCTTTATATTATTAGCAAGATATATAAAAAAGCTAAAAATGACTTCTCCCTTTATCTCTGCAGGCTGAAATACATGCCTGAATTTAACTAAATGGTTTATACTGAATTCAGTAATTGCTACAGTTAACGGAATCGTTGTCTGGAAATTTGAACTTCTACTATATATATGGACACCAATACCAAGCTTTCCTTCATTGGTGGTCACGCCATCAATTCCAAAAAGGGCTTTTGGATTATTAATGACAAATGATCTTTCAACTATCAAATCGTTTGAATTAGGATCCCAAAAGCTATCTGATTTACCCATATAGTAAGACTCAGTATCATCTTGGTTTTCCAATAATATAGGCACCTCGTCATCACCTTCGGTGGAATAGAATGAAGTTTCAAAAGAACTTAACTCTAATTTTTCAAGAGTTGAATGGTTAAGCGTTCGGTACAAAGAAATAATATTATTTGCCATTTTTTATTTTACCTCACAAACTACTAATGTTGGTTGCATCAAACCATCATTTACTTTCATTAGTAACTTTCCTTGAATATTTAGAATTTCTGTTCCCAAATTATTTTTCACTCTAAACGAGCTTAAATTACCGAATGATGTAAAATGAATCGATAGCCGTTCATCTACTAATTTGTCACTATATAATTGAATATCAGCATCGTTTATTTTTTCGACAAATATACTTTGTATTGAAAAAGGATACATTACATCGTTACCCATATCCTTTTTCCAATTATTCTCGTCATAATTTTTTGTTCCAATTCTAACGTCTACAGAAACCTCGGCAACGATTGCTTGTTCAATGCCTAGGTTAAAAAGAACTATCAAGTCATTAGATTCATTCGTTTCAACTCCTATAACATCTATGCTGGCAGTACGTTTTTTCCCTGTCTGTCCTGTGCTCCCTTTAGATCCTATCCCAGTTGGCCCGACGGAAGATTTACCAACGACTTCATTTTTGGGAAGAAGTTTATCACCTATTTTTTTCCCTAAAACTGATGCCATAGAATGGTGTATTTCTTCTTGAGAACCATTGTATTTTTCATCTATTACTTTTGAATTGTTCCGCTTAATTCTTTCTATAATAGTAACTTTTGTATTATTTAGCGGAATGTCTTCCCATTTTGCGTGATCAGACTTCTCTGTTTTTCTGAGATAATCTTCCAATGTATTGATATCTTTCTCCCTATATTGCTCATATAGCAGCCCTTCACTATTGGGTATAAAAAATGAGAATAGAAATTTATCATCAAATGGTTGTATATCTTTTGACCAATCGCCGTTAATGTCATATTCGACTATCATCCCCGGTTTGCGAGCATAGGCAACTATTTTTGTATTTGTTTTTTCAAGCGCGCTGACATCACCATAACCAAAATATTCTAACGGGTGACACTCATTATCTGGCGGCAACATTTTTAAATTACTATTATCATAGGCTCCATAAGATATCCACCCAACTATCCCATTATCAGAGCTTAATCCTCTTCTGCTCAATTTGATTGGCTCTACATTTACATCGCCATAACTTTCTTTTTTTATTCCTTGTAAATATAAATCATAGAATATTTTAAAAAATGGTTGGAATTTATCTGGACTTAAGATATTTCCGTTAATCGATGGAATTAAATACGCTCCATCAAAATATGGGTTTAGGATTCTTGGCGCGTACCATTTTTGAATTGCTATTTCAATTGCACTTTCTAAACTAGTTTCCCACCAATTTAACGCCTTGCATTCATCTTCATGTTTAGGTAAAAGTTTTTCTTCATCTATAAACGGAATAATAATTGTAGTCCCAGTTTCTCCATCTATATAAGGCTTAATTCCAAAAACATCTAAAACTGTGAGTATTTGATTATGATCAGTAAGTGGATATGTAGAATCAAATTCGTCAGTTTTATCTTTATCCTTTCTTCCCCACCAAGCTATACCACGATTATTATCTAATAATCTATTTTCTTGAGTAGAATCTTCTATAAGAGAACCCGCAAGTCTTTCTTCATAAGTTCCATCATTTAATTGTACTCTTGAATAATAAAGCACAATTCCATTTCCTAAACGAAAATAACTAGTTTTCCCAAGCCCCCATGATCCACCAGCTCCTGCTTGCTCTTGATTCTTTTGAATTGTGTAAATCAAATTATAGATATTGCCTTCTTTCGTTCTTACATCACCAATTAATCCCATCGTATTTTTATCAGAGATATAGATAGCTTTCGAATTATTATTAGCATATCTTTCAATTAATACTGTAGTTAGGCCTTCCAAATGTTCAGCTAATGATTTTACGTCAAATTGGCATACACCTACATTAACGTTGGTTGCTTTTACACCTGGAATCGTAGCATCTAAACTATTTTGAAAAGCTTCTCTAATCAACAAATCTACCAAAGGTAATGTATCATTTTGAAGAGAGCGCAGAACTCCTTTACCTTCGACACCCATTCTCTCTTGCTTCATCAATTCAATTTTCAAAATTCTTCCTCCAAATCAGCATTGCTATCATCAGGCTTTAGATGAACCATCAGTGATGTAGCAACATTTTTCCCTTTTTTCATACCCGGAATCATTAGGCTTATACCAATAATATCTTGTGAAAAATCTAGCGGAATACGTCTACTCTTCTTATTATTTATCACAGTTGGTTTTGAATCTTTGTCTATTCGGTAAATCACTAATTGAGGGACGTCCGAAAACCCGTGTTCTTCACGAATTATACGAACTTCTTCAATTTTTTTAGTTCCTTTAATTTCGTCATCATTTAGTTCAATTATATCGGATAGCAAATCTTTAGGCGATCTAAGTGCTCCTATACTAATAGTTTTACCATCACTTTGCCCTTTCCCCAATATCGTACGCGAAACTTTTGCAACATTAAATCCATGTATTTTCCATGTGTTATTCTCATCTTTATTTTCAATAATATTTCCTTTTGAACTTAAAACTACACTCCAGTTTGCCAATAAATTATCATTATCGACTGTATCACACCACTCAATAAATGCCTTTAAATTACTAAACATTAAATCTTTATCCGAAGCAATGTATTTACTGAAAAATTTTTCTTTAATAATTTGATAGTCTACGCCAGTCCAAACCAACCTTGATTCATTAACGATAGGAGTTTGTAGACTATTCAAAAATTCTTCAGTGACAATAATATTACTGTTTAATTCATCATAATCATCTTTAAATAGGATTGTTTGTTTTTGAATTCCCTCAAAATCCAATTCTGCTGCTATTGCACTTTGCATCTTATTTTTAGACGTAACCTGAATAAACGCATTGTTCGGAGAGTTTTTAACTCTTACTCCAAATTCCTTCGGAGTTTTTCCTAATCTGCTAAATCCTTCAATATCATCACGTAATTCTTCATCAAGTTGAGTAACGAATTCAAATCGTTCTTTTACTACTTCATTTAACCAAATTCTAGGATATACCTCATAGCCAATTCTGTAACCAAACCATCTTCCCATTTGCATTAAGGTATCTGATGCAATAGTGTTTCTCATGAAATATGAAGTAGTAAGGCCTTCCAATGTTAAACCCCTCGAAAGTGTATTACCACCTATAACAATAAATGTGGTCGCAAAGCCTGGGTCATTAGATTTATCTGGATATACTAATCTGACGAATTCATCATCAGATCCTGAAGACTTACTATTATCAATACACAGATGGATTCCTTTAGTATACTTTTTTGCCCCATCCTCATCTAATTTTATTCTCGTTAAATATTCTGATTTGTCTCTCGCTAATAGTGCTCTCAACCCTTTTTCAATTACGTCCCATTCAGGATAATCTGATACATTTTCTGTCGAAATGCTGTATTCTGGCATACCTGTTAAAAAATCTTTTTTTGTAAAGTCAATTGATTCAGTTAAATACAATTTTTCACATTGTTTTAAAAAACCATCAGAGTCTACATCTCTAATATGCTTAAGATAATTTTTAATTACTTCTTCGATTCTTTCATGTTCGCTGACTACGTGACTAGTGTGAACAAGCATACTAATTGGCCTTTTATATCCTCCATTTTTCATAGCCACACTTGTCATCAAAAACCATTGTATTGCCTTTATAAGACTCATTGGCGCTTGAAAGTACTCTTCTTTGTGAATTTGGTTTAGCAATTCAGTATCTGTTTTCGTAATTTCTCTAACAATGTCTAATGAGGGATTCTGCTCTGGTTCAGATAATCCAAAAATCTGTTTTGGCCCGATATAATTTTTGGAAGTGGGTAAGGAAATAATAAAATCTTTCGGATATAGCGAATAATTTGACGATTCATTTAGTACATTTGCATAGGGTGTAGCTGTATAACAAATGTAATTAACTGCTTTTAATTTTTTGTCATCGTATCCATTTACTAAATTCATTATATGGTTATTAATTGCTGTACGCTCTTGTTTCTCTTTTTCCGATAAAGTTATATCCATTCTCTTTGTATTTATACTTGCCTGATCTGCTTCATCATCGATAATCAGTATCTTTAATTGCTTTATTTTGGATTCGTTTGAATATAAGTACTTAACTAACTTTTCTAACCTAACACTATTTTTTAAAACTACACTCAAATGTCTTCTACCACCCGAACTATCTTTACTTAAATTTAATCTATCTATCTGATCAGCGGGTGTAGAAAATTTAGTTGGGTGAGGGTTTTTTATAATTTGCCAATTAATATTCCCTGGAGAATTTAAATCATCGTACAATCTTTTTTCTGTTTGTTCACGCAAATTATCAATCATACCAGAAAGAACGATAAAATAATTAAACCCATAATCAGCTGCCATTGCAATTAACCCAGCCATGTTGGCTGTTTTACCAGATTGAACGTTCCCTAAAACAAGTCCTTTAACGGGCTCTATTTCTTCAGTATTTTGACTTAACATTTGAAGTATTTGAAAAGCTGACTTTTCAATATTGTTTATTGATTCTACATCCCACTTTTTTGAACTTAATCTTTTTCTATATAGTTGCCAAGCTGAATGTGATGACTTTGAAATCTGGGCATCATTCTTTGTCCCTTCAGCTAATTTATTCAATTCATTTATAATAGGGCTCTCAAGCTCTCTTAGGTAGTTTACTAATTGGCACCATTCATCCATTGTATATTCATACTTCGAAGAAATTATTGTAATCAACAGTTTCATCTTTGTATCAAAAGCAAGGTCATCACCCAATAGAAAAGATAGCGATTCTATTTCTTCCCATGTTTTATTCTCTGTTCTCCATCCTTCAATACTAGCTATAGATTTATCGTGAATATTATCTTTAAAATCCATCTCTGTCTCCCCCTATATTCATAATTCAATAATTATTAATTGCTAATCTGGTACTATAAGTAATAAATATTTAAACTCGTTACATTACTTGGGAATATTTCATCACTAATTATAGCATTTTTTATAAGTAATTTTTCTTGTTTTCTAACAAAATATTACAAACCTAATATTCTAAGAATATTAGGTTTGTAATATTTTTACCTCAACAACTTTTCGTGAATATAATTAAAATACGATGATTAAACAATAGTAATTCGGTATTCCTTATTTCTTGCAAGGCAAAATTCATCTATTAGATTATAAATCAAGAAAGTATCATTATAAGTGACTTCTAGTTATAATTATTTTAGGAAGGTGAACTCGTATGGCTGATAAAATCACTTCTGAACAACGTAGCGAAATTATGCGAACTATTAAAGCACAATCACATTTAGAGAATACCGTTGCTAAGGAACTTTATAGGCGTGGCATTCGTTATAGAAGAAACAACAAGAAGTTAATGGGGAATCCTGATATTTCCATCCAAAAGTACAAGGTAGTTATTTTCATTGATTCCTGCTTCTGGCATTGTTGCCCTATTCACGGTAATATACCTAAAAGTAATATTGAATATTGGGTGAGAAAATTAGATAGAAACGCAAAAAGAGATATTGAAGTGAACAAATATTATGTGGATAATGGGTGGTACATCCTCAGAGTGTGGGAACACGATTTACAAAATAATTTTGAATCTACAATTGAGCGGATTATTGCCTTCGTGAAAGAAGCAAAAATAAGTCTTATCTCAAGAAAATTATAAGAATAATTTTGCTAGCACCACCGTCTTACAATAACTGTGATTCCGAAATTACATTCCGTGCATAATTACCCTACTGACAAATTTTTAAGATATACCCTTTCGGATAGCACATTATCAAAAAAATTTTACTGATATTTTAGTATAATTATTAGCAGTATACGGGTGTGTCATCAATGTAATTCAAATGCATATTTTAACTCTTGTTAAAGTATGTTCCCAGATCTTATGAAAAATTAGAAAACGTAAAGAGGCTGGTGTTTGAATTGGTCATTTAAAAATTGTTTTCACGGTATGCAATATTTAGTTATTTCCTTTAACTTAATTATCTTAATAGTCATATATTTATTCAATCTACTTTAAAGATTGCATCGCAAAGGCAGAAGGCTTATTTAAATTTTATTTTTTTAAAGAAAGTAGAGAAAATACAAAACTCTTTACGATTCGTTTCAGTCTATTATTTTTTGACACTCATTAACCGATTGGTTCCTTTTACCAAGTATTTGACCTGACTTCATACTCTTTAATACTTGATAATGCAAAAGCGCGAAAATCCCCAAAAAATGAGAATTTCCGCGCTTTTGGATTGTCGTAGTCTGATAATGAAAGAGAATAATACTACGAAATCCAGTAATTTTATTGTTTAGCCACCACGTGATGCTTAGGAACCTACTTAAAACTATATGCTGTATCTTTAGTATTGTAGGCCAGAAAATATATCCTGCCTCTAAACAATTTACAAGCCATTGTTTTGAATGACGTTTTTGTACCAATCAAAAGATTTCTTTTTCATTCTTTTCATTGTGCCTTCGCCGAGATTGTTTCGATCAACGTAAATAAATCCGTATCTTTTTTCCATCTCGCCGGTTCCTGCTGAGACAATATCGATGCATCCCCAAGGTGTATAAGCAATCAAATCGACACCATCTTCGTTAATTGCTTTTTCCATTTCAGTGATGTGTTGGGTAAGGTAATTAATTCGATAATCATCCTGGATCGAACCATCTTCTTCGATTTTATCGTAAGCCCCCAACCCATTTTCAACAATCATCAACGGAATTTGATAGCGATCATAGAGATAGTTCAAGGAAATTCGTAAACCTACCGGGTCAATTTGCCATCCCCAATCATTCGATTCCAAATAGGGATTTTTCAGGCCGCGATCCATCAAGTTGCCCCCGTCTGCAACTTCTCCAACTGTTTTATCTGCTGCTGCAGTAATGGACATATAATAAGACAAAGCCAAAAAGTCAACTTTTCCTTCCAGCAATATTTTCTCATCTTCTGGTTCCATTACGATTTTTATATTTTCTTTTTCGTATTTCTTCAGTTGGTATGACGGATAATATCCTCTGCATTGAACATCCGAATAAAAATAATAATCATGCGTTTTATGCAAAGACTCCAATACATCGTTAGGGTTGCATGAGTACGGGTAGGTCAACAAATCCGCCAACATCATGCCGATTTGGAAATCTGGATTTATTTCATGTCCAATTTTGACAGCTTTTGCACTGGCTACGAATTGGTGATGCGCAGCTTGTGCTTGAATTTGTTTATTTGAATGTTTTACACCTCCTGCAACGTAAGGCAAAATCCCCATGCAATTGATTTCATTAAAAGTCAGCCAGTATTTGACCAGATTCTTATAACGTGAAAAGACTGTTTCGCTATATTTTGCGAATAAGTCAACCAATTCACGGCCGGCCCAGCCATTGTAATGTTCGACCAAATAATACGGAGTATCGTAATGGGAAAGCGTTACGATTGGTTCGATGTTATATTTTTTGCATTCTGAAAACAGATCTTCGTAAAACTGAAGTCCAGCTTCATTGGGAGTTTCTTCCATTCCTGTCGGGAAAATTCTTGTCCAGTTGATGGAAGTGCGGAAGGATTTGAATCCCATCTCAGCAAACAACTTGATATCCTCTTTGTAATGATGATAAAAATCAATTGCTTCCTGATAAGGGTAAAACAGATCTTTCTCTATCTTATCTGTTGCGGTTCGCGCAACACCATGTTTGGCTGCTGGCAGCATATCAGCAGAAGAAAGACCTTTACCATCGACATTATATGCTCCTTCACTTTGATTAGCAGCTACTGCCCCACCCCATAAAAAATCTTTTGGAAAACTCATCAATTCTTTCCTCCTCTTATAAAACTACAGTTAATGCTTTTTCATCATCTTGGTGTGCTAATACATCTAAATACTGCGAAGTATTGGTAATGACAACCATAGTGGTCGTGTCATATCCGTCTTTTTGAATTGCCTTCAAATCAAACTCAATCAGTAACTGTCCTTTGGTGATTTTCTCATTCATAGTTACATGATTAGTGAAATGTTTACCGCCCAATTGGACTGTGTTAATTCCGACATGAATCAGAATTTCAATACCTTCATCAGTCGTTATCCCAATTGCATGCTTAGTTGGGAAAATAGCACTTATACTGCCTGATACTGGCGATAGGACCTTGCCTTCACTCGGAATGACCGCGAATCCTTTTCCTAATGCCAGTGAGGAGAATGCACTGTCGTTTACATCCATCAAGTCAATAATTTTACCTTTAACAGGACTTGCTAAATTCATTTCTTTAACCAAAGATTTGTCGATTGTAACCACAGGTTGTTGTTCTACATCCACTATATCTTCAAACCCGATCACATAGGCTGCTGCGAATGCAACACCATAACCGAGAGCACATGTCACAATAGCATTAATAAAGTTTGTGGTACTGGCAAGATAGCTTGGAAGCGCAACTAATGAGGAAACCAAAGCATAGGCTTTTAGTCCTGAAATCCCCGCATAAAGTCCACCAGCAGCACCACCAATCATTACTGCAACGAAAGGTTTTTTCAATCTTAAGTTGACCCCATACATCGCTGGCTCCGTCACACCCATTAAGGCGGTAATTGCCGAGGAGCTAGCTAATTGTTTCATTACGCTGCTCTTTGTTTTCAGAGCGACAGCTGTTGCTGCACCCGCTTGTGCCATATTTGCAGCGAGCATTCCTGGTACGACCAACATATCATAACCATTTGTTGCAAAAGCGGTCATTAACATTGGGAATAATGCATAGTGCATACCCGCCATTACTAACACTGGTGAGAAAGCACCCATTACTAAAACTGCAGCCCAACCTAAGTTAGCTTGTAAAAACTCTAAGAACATTGCTAAATAATTACCCACCGTAAATCCTAGTGGCCCTAAAACGATTAGTGTCAATGGCACTGCAATCATTATCATCACAAGCGGTTTCAAAACAAACTTCAAAGAGTTCGGAATAAATTTATCTGCCGCTCGATCCAAATAGGACATTGCCCAAACACCTAAGAAGATAGGCAAAACACTTGAACTATACGTAATTGCTTGTAACTTGAAGCCAAGTAGCGTTATGCCTCCTTCTTGAGTCAGTAATGTACTCATTTGAGGGATCAACAGCACACCCGCCAACAGCATTCCTAAGAATGGGTCAATTCTGAATTTCTTCGCTACTGAATAGCCTAGATACATTGGAATAAAATAAAATGCCGCTTGAGAAACCTGAGCAAAAATCAGGTAAGTGTCTGATGTTTCCGAAATGAGTTTGAATGTCACTAATAACGACAGGACGACTTGAATCATACCACCAGCAGTAATAACCGGCAGGACTGGCGTAAATGAACCAGCGATATAATCCAACACGGTATTTAAAATACCTTTAGCTCCTTTTGATTCATTTTTAGTTTGGCTGCTGTCAGATGACACACCCAATTTTTGGAATTCGCGGTAAACATTTGCGACATCTGGTCCAATAATGACTTGGTATTGCCCACCGCCTTTGACTAAACCGACTACACCAACACTATTTTCGATTGCTGCATCATTGGCTAAGCTTTCATCCTTTAGATTAAACCGTAATCTCGTTGCACAGTGGACCAGTGACTGAACATTTGCAGGGCCACCAAGATTTTCTAATATTTTTTTAGCTGTATCTGTATAATTCATAATTGCTACCTCCTGGTATCTTGTCTTTGGGTTACACGCATGACATGCAGAGTAAGATAGACATCTTCGTCATTGGACATCAAAACTTGATGCTTATTGTAGATGTACACTTTGATTTTTTGTACGCACTGGAATGCTTCTGGATAGAGCGTTTTCACTTGCATATAAAGTTCATTCTCTTGCTGTTCATGAAGATCATGTGAGACGATGCGTTGCGCAAAATACTGTAGATGCGTAATGAAACGAGCGTAATTCATGGAGTTTTCGTCCAAGGTTATTTTATATTGATACTTAACAATATTTAAAATATCCTGAACCATTTCTGTAATCGCTAATGTGGTTTCCATATCTTGTTTATTGGTTTGAATATTAACGAAATGCAGCGCAATTGAGACAGCCTCATCATCATTCAAAGTTATTCCGGTTTTGCTTTGGATGATTTTTAAAGCGTTTAGGCCAATGTCATATTCTTTTTTGTAGAATTTTTTTATTTCCCAAGCAAGTGGACTCTTTAAAAAATACCCATCCTTGCTTCTTTTGAGCGCAAATTCGATATGATCTATCAATGTTAGATAGATGTAATCATTGATGATCATCTTATGATTTCTCGTAGCATATTCTACAATTTCATCGATCATGTATATATGTTCGGGTGGTATCTTTCCGAGCAAGTAGCTAAAATGCTCGACCATTTCATGAGTATCCAGAACAAATATTTTATCGACTTCTTCCTCGTTGACAAATTGGCCTATCTTCCTCTTAAATCCAATGCCGTTAGCCAGAACTATGAGCTCATTTGTCCCTTTTTTCACCAACACTGCATTGTTATTAAGTATCTGCTTTATCTTCATATTCTTCACCACCTTAAATTTTCACCACAAAAAGACCTAAGATAAATTTTTCACACCAAATAAAGGTATAAAAATTTTATCTTAGGTCTGCCTGTTTCCAGTAACACTCCTAGTTATTGCGAATACTATATCGCAACCGCTCTCATCTACTCCAACATTCTACAAAACGATTTATACTTTGTCAATAATTTTCTTTTTCATAAAATTATACCTAAACAAAAAGATGCTCTCGATTAAGAGAGCACCCTTTCAAATCTCGTTCAGATAACAATTTTTGATTATATATAGGTCGTTAAGCCCTTTTGAGCTCACGTTTCCTTAACGTTACCGCGAAGAAGAACGATGCTAAGCATACAACCATGAAGGCGATGCTGACGAGGATTGTCGTGTTGTAGCTGCCGCTTGCATCATAGAAGTAGCCCAGCAGAGGGCCGCCCAAAGCTAAACCCAGGCTGCTTGCTGTCGATAAGATGCCCCAAATAGCAGTGAATTCTTTTTTCCCTAAAATATCAAACGTCACTAATTGGTTCATTACGGCAGGAACACCTGTGCTGACTGCATAAATCATCGCTGCTCCGGTTAAGATAGTGATGTTATCCGTTGCGGCAAAGATGCAGAATGCTAGGATATAGATAATCGTGAAGATGTAGAAAGCTTTTGTTGCACCCAACTTGTCACTGGCGATGCCCATGATGATCTTGGAAGCGATCATGACGATGGCCGCGATCGACAAAACCATACCTGCTTGAACATCAGTCGCACCTTTTGTCGTAAAGAAAATCGGAATCTGTTGGGTGAATGTGGAAATCATTGCGAAACACACGAATGACAAGGCCAATAAGTAGAATACTGGCGAACGCAATGCTTGCGCATAGGTCATATCCGTATCTTTATGGTTGGTGTGAACCGTCGAAGAATCATTCGTTGCTTGTTCTGCTACAGCTGCATGTGAATCTTCCGTCACGCCATAAGGCAACATGCCGACGTCAGCGGGCTTTTCGATCAACAGGAACGCTCCCAGGAACAATGCCACAGCGTACATGCCGCCCAATAATAAGAATCCTTTTTCCCAGCCATAATTTTGAATGAAAGATGGGACAATTGCACTGGTAATCGCCGTGCTTAAGCCGATTGATGCAGCAACGAGTCCCATAATCAAGCCATGGCTTTTGCGGAACCAATTATTCACAAGCGTTACAGAAACGATTGCTGTTGACGACATCATAAATATGCCGATGACGATTGCCCCCAAGTAGAATGCAAGCAAGGATTTACCGTTGGACAACAGGAAGAATCCTAGCGCTCCGAAAATACCACCTAAGATAGATGTTTTCCGCAAGCCAATTTTAGGCAGCAAAAATTTGGTGACTAAAGGTACCGCTACAATCCCGGTCAAATTAAGGAAGCTGCCCACCAAACTAAATTGAGAAACAGAAAATCCGGTTGCTTCTGTTACCGGTTTGAAAAACGATGCCAACCCATTCATCGGAATCCCTACACCAAGCATCAACAGCATACCGGCAATGATAATCCGTATATATTTTTTCGACAAAATAAAACGCTCCTCACAATTTTATATTTTTGTGTTGTTCAAAATTAATCCACCATTTGTAACTGGATATATACTCTCTCACAGATGGTGGTTCATCCTGTAATGTAAATATATTTATCCACACCAGAAATACCGCTTTCATTTATGGGACATTATTCACATATGTTCTCATTTGAATGCAATTTTTCAGGTAGTTAGCAAATGGACTCAGACTGATTAACTGTTATTTGTTCAGATTAATTATCAGAATGCATCCGTACCAACATCCCTCATTATAAAGAGTCCATCTGACAAGTCAAACGGGAAAAATTCCACAGAATCCGCTTTCCACCTTGCAACAACAACGTTTTTCTGAAATGTTGTCCAAATTTCAACTTTTTATTGAATTCTATATAAATTGCATTATAATCCGCTATATTATCTTTTTTATTAACAGCATTACGGATCTATTTTCACAATATTCGATCGAGAAATACAAAAAGGCCGGAACCGAAGTCCCGACCTTTTTGTGTATTGGGGATACTATTATCGCTGACTAAGACGACAATTGCATCTCTTATTATTGATTTATCAGGACGGATGCAGGATCAATATCGGAACTGAATGCTGGCGCTAATGTCTTCTCGTATGCCTCTGCGATAAAGCCATTTTCGTTCAACGTGTCAATTTCTTCATTCACCCATTCCAACAAAGCGGCATCGCCTTTTGCTACTGCAGGTGCAATGGTATCTTCGTTTCCTATCGCTTCAACCCCTGCCACAAAGCCAGGATTTTCTTTGATCCATCCGAAGATCAAGGTATTGTCGTGTGCCAGAGCTGCACCACGGCCATCCAATAACGCTTGGAACGTTTCTGTATTTTGTTCATAGACCAACAGCTCGATATCAGGATAATTTTCTCTGAAGTAAGCTTCAGCAGTTGTTCCTTTGTTGACGATCAGCTGTTTGCCTTCCAATTGGGAAACATCGGTGATGACTTCACCTTCAGGAGAGACGATCCCGATGGATACTTTCATGTAAGGATTGGCGAAATCCACTACTTCTGCTCGTTCAGGTGTGACGGTGAAGTTAGCCATCATCAAGTCAACCTTCCCTGTTTCCAGATATTCCACACGGTTTGCCGCTTCTGTGATGACCCATTCGATTTTTGAAGAATCACCCAGCAGATCTTCTGCGATTTTTTTGGAAATCTCAACGTCGAAGCCTTGGTTGTCTCCGTTCGCATCCACATAACTGAACGGCGGTTTGTCGCCGAAAACACCGATGCGGATGACATCATTTTCTTTGATTGTGTCCACTGTTGTTTTATCTTCAATATTGGCAACGGAGCCTTCTGAAGAATCATTTGTTGCACCCGCGCCGCAAGCCGCTAAGCCCACTGTCGCTGATAATATAGCCAATGATTTGATAAATTTGTTTTTCATTTTTCATTCCTCCAATGTTTTTTCCTATATATTGTCTTTCTATTGAAACCTGAATGTGTTGATGAATTCGTTAGCCCTTTGCGATTGTGGCTGCTTGAAAAAAGCTTTCGGATCCTCAGAAATTTCAAAAATGTTCCCTTTTTCCATAAAGACGATTTTATCGCTGACTGCCTCAGCAAAAGCCATTTCATGGGTGACGATCAGCATCGTCATGCCGTCTTTTGCCAGATCGAGGATGACGTTCAGGACTTCCCTGATCATCTCGGGATCGAGCGCCGCCGTCACTTCATCGAAGAGCATGATTTCCGGGTGCGTCATCAACGCACGCACGATTGCAACCCGTTGCTGCTGCCCGCCGGACAACTGCCTCGGGAAGCTATGCGCTTTATCTTCCAGACCAACCCGTTTCAGCAACGCAATGGCTTCTTCGGCTACCTCCTCTTTCTTGCGTTTTTGAACTTTTAAAGGAGCCAATAGGACATTATCAAGAACTGTCATGTGCGGAAACAGATCATACTTTTGAAAGACCATTCCGATTTTCTGCCTGACTTCTTTCCAATTCGTCCCTGCTGCGGCTATCTCTTTTCCATCCAGCAAGATGCTGCCGGACTGAATTTGCTCCAGACCATTGATGCAGCGCAGGGCAGTCGATTTGCCGCAACCTGATTGTCCGATGATGGTCACAACTTCTCCTTTGGCTACATCCAACTGGATATCAGCCAAGGCCTGAGTTTCTCCGTAATATTTATTTACATGTTTCAGCTTTAATATTGGACTTTCCAATGTTTCTTCACCCCTTCTCACTCTTGCCATTTCAATTCCAATTTTTTGGATAATTTCGATAACGGGTAACAGACGATGAAGTACAGGAAGAAGATCAACCCATAGATCCAGAAGGAAGCACTCGGATAGTCCTTCACGGATACTTCAATCACTTGCTGTCCGACCTTGATGACTTCAATAATCCCTATCAACGGCAACAGCGCTGTCGTTTTCACCATCCTGGTAGCCAAGTTGATGGCCGGTGGAACGATGCGCCGGACGGTCTGAGGAATAATGACATACACATAGAGTTGCCCTGCAGTCAATCCTAATGCCTGTCCGCTTTCCCATTGGATTTTTGGTATGGACGTGACGGATGCTCTGACGATGTCGGCCATTTCAGCCGTACCCCAAAAGGTAAACACGAAAATGGCGATCACTCGATTATCAATATTAATGCCTGTCCAACGTGTAAGGCCGAAGTACAGGATATACAGCATCACCAATACGGGGACAATCCGGACGACTTCGAGGTAGAGCCTTGTGACGAACCGAACAACGATATTTCTGCTTGTCATGAGCATTCCGACCAAAAGTCCCAGTATGAATGAAAGTACGACTGATATGATTGCGACAAAAACCGTTTGCCCAAGGCCTTCCAAGATACGTTGCAGATTTTGACCTTCGAATAAAATGTTAATTCCCGAATCCTGCAAAACGCAACCTCCTTTCGATGAAATGGATCAAAAGGGATATCGGCAATAAAAACACCAGATAAGTTGTGACCATCAAGAATAGCGCTTCATTGGTCTTGTAATACAATCCCATGATATCTTTCGCGACAAAAACCAGGTCGGCTAACGCGATTGCGCTAAAAATGGAGGTTTCTTTCAGCAAAAAGATGATGTTCGCCCCAATGCTGGGAAAAGAATTTGCGATTGCCTGCGGGAAAATAACGTACAGGAAAATTTGAGTGTTTGACAATCCCAGACTGGACGCTGATTCCATCTGTATATTCGGGACGGATTCCAAACCACCTCTTATCGCTTCCGCAAAGTAACTACCTCCCAAAAAGGTTAACCCTAATATGCCACAGACTTCAGCGCTCAAGTGGATACCAACCTGCGGCAAGCCAAAATACAAGAAAAACAATTGTATCATCAAGGGCGTATTGCGGGACAATTCGATGTATCCTTCAAAAAACTGCGACAACACAGGCAATTTATAATAGCGCACGATACTGACAATTAGGCCGATGATAAAGGCAAAGATGATCCCAATCCCACCCAAGCGCAACACAAGGAAGGCCGCTTCCTGGTACATGGGGATAGCCTTTCTTATAAAATCCAAGTCCATTGTTTTCCTCCAATCCTTTATGGCTTTTTCCAGTTTCTGATCATCGCCTCACAAATAAAAAACTTCCCGATATTTTAGGAAGCAACGATTACTTTATCGCCTTTGTCAGCTTTTACTGTTTGCTTGTATCAATATACCAAGACATTATTTCTGTAAAAAGAAGATTAAACCAGCAATTTTCTGTCGTAATTTTTCCATTGAATTTCTATTCACATATGGTATCATGACTGCCAATAAATGAATATTATGTAGAACCGAACACAGTTGATAGGTTTTTCCGAACAGTTAGATGCTATTTTGATCATCTTTTTGGTAAAGTGAATAGCTGAACGTAGCAAAAAAGACTTGACCCTTCGGCAAGTAAAGGTTCAAGTCTTTTACATACATTATGATTTATTCATTCTCAAATGCCTAAGCCATCAAGGATATCTTGATGTTCTATCATTTAGTTATCGAATTTGTCGTCTGACCGCTAAGAGTACAGTTCACACCTCCTATAACGACACTATCGACAACAAAAGTGAATGTTCGTAGTTCCGGTGACTGGACTAATTTCTCGGATGTGAATGAGACTGTCCCGTTTGCTCCGGTATTTCCTGAGTTAAGGATTGTTCCTTCTTCCCAGTGGCCGGTGAGAGTTGCGTCAGCTACTTGGGCACCGGCTTCCATGACCTTCACTTTAGCTGTTGCCCATACATAATTAATTTTGTTGATTTTTCTGGTTGTAGCGCTCATCTGCACAACCAAATCAACTGTCCTTGCAGGAGCAACTGTAGGTTCAACATTTACGGCTACTGTTGCAGTGGCAGTAGAGCCTGCGCCGTCTGTTACTTCATACGTGAAGTTATCTACGCCAGTGAAGTCAGGGTTCGGTGTATAGGTGATTTCTGATCCCGAGCCACTCACAGTTCCGTTTGCCGGAGCTGATGCAATCGTATAGGTCAGCGGATCACCATCCGGATCTGCAGCGATTAGCGTGATAGCTACAGGGGTGTTTTTCATTGTATTTACAGTCTGATCATACGCGACAGGGGGATTATTTACAATCTGCCCGATCCCCAGAGCTGAGGAAGCGTCCACTAATCCGTAACCGTATAATTTATCCTTACCGATTTCCCCCAAATCCAGAGCTGTGCCATTAATTTTCTTGCGGACTGCCTCCGCAGTATAGTTCGCATCAGATGCCATCAGCAAAGCTGCAACACCTGCGACATGAGGTGCAGCCATTGATGTTCCGTTTGCTTCAATGAAGTACTCGCCTACGTAACCTGCAAACGAAAATGGCTGCGGGCCCGCAAAGTTGGTGCTGTCTTTCCATGTCGACAGAACGGATACCCCAGGCGCAGCTATTTCAACGTCCGAGCCCGTACTGGAAAAACTGGCTCGCAGATTGTTTTTGTCGAGAGCCGCAACTGCTACTACCGATTCATATCTAGCAGGATAACTGACATTATTACCGTTGCCCGCAGCACTCCCGTCGTTGCCTGCAGAGCCTATATGCAGAACCCCGGAGCTGGCCAACACATCAAAAGCTGCCTCAAGCTGTGACGAATTGGATCCGGTGCCATAACTGTTATTTGTGATGCGTATCGGAGAATCGGGATGCGCGGCATTATAATTCTGAATCCACTGCAGCGCTTCAATGATCCTGCTTGAGGTACCTTCCCCATTGTCATCCAGAACTCTGAGTGCCACTATCTGTGCATTTGGTGCAACACCGACAACCCCAAATCCGTTGCTCGCTGCAGCAAGTATTCCTGCTACATGGGTACCGTGTCCATAAACATCCTCGGGGAAGAAATCATCCGAAACAAAATCGTAGCCCAATTCATTTGCGGATAAATCAAAATTATCTATCAGGTCAAAGTGATTGAAATTCACTCCGGAGTCCAAGACGGCAACCTTGACCCCTTCGCCAGAATACCCGGCTGCAAGAGCGGCATCGGCATTGATATGATCCACACCCCAACTATTTCCAAGTTCGTTTTCTGCCGAATATTCAAGTGCTTGCACGGAATAATCCAATTCGACTACTTCCACTTGAGGATTATTTTTAAGGGCTTCGATGGCTTTCGCCGGAAGTTTTCCTGAAATCGCGGGAATGATAGTGAAAACATTGCTGACTTCGCCACCCAGTCCCTTAAATGCATGCAATTCTGCCTGACCCGGTTTGTCTTTAAATCTTACAATTACATCCTGAAAATCGGCCGAGTTATTCGGGGTTGCTGTTGTCTCGGATGATGATTGGGATGCCATTGCCTCAGTGGTTATTGATGTATAGCTAAAAATGAATAAAGATGTTAATACGACTGCATAAAATCTTTTCGAAACCATATCATTTCCCCTTTCTTGATAAAAAAATCGAGCGTGTATAGTCGGTTAAGCCACAAATAAAGAAATTATGAACAGAGCTATGATCTGCTTAAATCTCAGCGATTCAAACATTTAGTTTACAGTACAATATTCTTCGATTGTATACCGTTGCATTGATGATGTACAAGAAGAAGTTTCTTTTTATCGAAATTATCTTTTAAAAATTGAACGTGATCGTGCTGTTGTGGTAGATTGGTTCAAAAACATTCAATGCTAATCTCTTGACTGGTCTCAACCGCAGGAATAATATGAAATGGAAAATGGATATTTAATGCTGAAAATACATCAAAAAATAAAAAGGAGAGCAGACAATGAACTTTGATAGCGGCGACTTACGTTTCTACAAAAAAGACGAAAACGAAAACTTAATCTGCGAAATAACCTATTCTCTTGCAGACAGCAGCATGATCAGCATCGACCGTACCTATGTGAATGACGATTACCGTGGCCAGGGAATTGCCGCACAACTGGTTGATCGCGTGGTCGAAATGGCCAGAGAGGAAAACAAAAAAATCATACCTCGCTGCCCTTTCGCCAAGGGCATGTTCGAAAGAAACAGCTCGCTCTACGCAGATGTAATAGAATAGATTCAAAAAGCGGAATGACTGTGTATTGAAACAGTCGTTCCGCTTTTTGATCAGACTTCTAGACTTAAAGTTCGTGGCGGAATTCCCCGCAAAAATGGTTTTGACGAGGAATCTTGTGTTGTCCGAGGGCGTTTTTCCCCGCCAAGGTGGTTTTCGCGGGTTTTCTGACTGTGGTTTGAACGGAAATAGCCCGCCAAAATGCTTTTGGCGGGCTATTTCTGCCTTCATATAGTCAATTCGGATGCTACTTTTTCTGTACTTTCTTGCCGACAGCCGCCAGGAAGATCGTGAATTCATCTTCGCTGTCCAAGTGCAGCAGCTCGTCGACCATGTCCTGATCGTAGATGCCCAATGCGCAAGTGCCGGCATCGATCGATTCGCTCGTCAGGTACAAGTTTTCCATGACCGCACCGATGTCGATCAGGATTTTTTTGTGCGCGGTGATGTCGTATTTCCACTCGGAACGGTAAGGGATGCAGCTCCAGGAGAAGATGACCGATGCGCGTTTGGCGAAGTTCGGCACGAATGGCTGATCGAGCGTCATTTTGTCGACTTGTTCATCGATATCGTTGACTTCGCTCAGGTACAGCAGTTTGTGGCAATCCGCCAAATAGCGGTATACGCCCTTCTTCAAGCCATCTACATTGAGGATGAACAGATAGGTCTCAAAAGAATGCGTTCCGCCACTGCAGGGAACAGTGCGGAAAGTGATGCCCGATCTGTTGGTGCCAGTGATGGCTTGCGTGCTCCACAACAGGTAGGAAAGTTCGTCCAGCGTGAGCGCGTCTTTCGCATAATGGCGGACGCTTCTTCTTTCCTTGATGATTTCGTAGATGTTTTCCTTCTTCACAACTCCTCCATCGACGGCAGGCAAATCCACGATTTCTGCATCCGCATTGTAAGCTTTTACGTTCGGCGGTTGCGGAATCCCTTTCTGTTTATCCGTTTCGATCGCGCTGAATGTTTTGAAATCCGACTTCAGAAAATTACGTTGTTCTTCATATCTGGCCATGGTGAACCTCCGTTTTTTTTACTATTTTACCACGGATTGTGAATGTTCGCACTATTACAGACTAAGGGTTTCCCCTGTATTTTCAGGTCATTCTGACGCAGAACCGCTATTCCTCTTCTTCATCCTCTCGGTATTCCAGAATGTCGCCGGGTTGGCAGTCCAATGCCTTGCAGATGGCTTCCAAGGTCGAGAAGCGGATTGCCTTCGCTTTTCCGGTTTTCAGGATGGACAGATTGGCCATCGTGATGCCGACGTGATGCGACAGTTCGGTGACGCTCATTTTGCGTTTTGCCAACATGACGTCTATATTGATGATTATTGCCATTTTACGCACCTCATATCGTGTAGTCGTTTTCTTGCTTGATTGCGATCGCATTTTGCAGGAGTTTCTGAAGGACAGCGGCAAAGACCGCAATCACCATGCAGGCGAAAATGATGATCAAGCCGATCAGGACGAGGCCGGGAGCGTCATCCAAATCACCCATCATAAAAATGAGCGGCATGAACAAGATAAACAATGCGCCAATCGCAGCAGCACAGCGTTTGATGTTCTTCAGCACTTGCACCGTCAAATCGGAAAATGCCAAGTCCTGATCGATGTAACCCAGCAGCTTAAATACTTGGTACAGAGCGACAAAATAGATGCCGGCAGATGCGTACAGTCCGATCATGAATGGATATTGCAAATACGACAAGCTTGGGACCAGTTCGACCAAGAAGGCCGCAATTTCCGGAATAATAAAAATACACAGCGCCACTACCGGCAGTCCCATCAGAACGACGACCGCCTTCAAAAAGAATGTTTCTCGTTTCATGTCTACAACACCTCATTTGGATTTGTTACTGTTAGTTTAGTCTTTTATTTATCGTTTTACAATAAATATTTATTCTTTTAAGCAATTCTTAACTAACACGCTCCACCGCTACAGACGCGAATTACCGGTAAGGACTTCCTCACCGGTAATTCTGACTTCATTTGGCGGATAATTCCCGGTGAAGCCGCCCTCGCCGGGAATAAGGTCTTCATTTGGCGGATATTGCCCGGCGAAGCGCTCCTCACCGGGTAATATCTGTGTAGAAAAAAAGCCAGCCATCCAAATTTAAGGATGCGGTCTGGCTTTTCGGTTTATTCTGGTCTCACAAGTATCTTTCAAGCATATGGGCGATGCCGTCTTCGTTGTTGGACAACGTGATTTCGTTCGCGCTCGCCTTCAGAGCGTCGATCGCATTGCCCATCGCAATACCTACACTTGCGTAGGCGATGATGGAAGCATCGTTCTGGCCGTCCCCGAATGAGATGACCTGCTCAGCATTGATCCCCAATGGCCGCAGGGTCTTGTCCAATGCATAGGCTTTATCGATGCCTTTATCGGCAATCTCAAAATAGAAAGGCGCCGAGAAAAAGCCGTTGATCCGTCCTTCGAACGGTCGCATGATTGCTTGCCAGTGCTGTGCCAAGTAATCCGGTTCCCCCGCGATCAAAATCTTATGCAGAGGGAAATCGACAAAGTCCGCCAGATGTTCCACTTCGCATAGTTTAAAGTCTCCGCTACGGGACTCGTACTCGATGATGTTTCGCAAGCCGTGTGGCGGTGCGGTGATCATGCAATCATACACGTTATTCACATACATGTAATCCTTATGCGCGATCATCGGTTTTACCTCGAATTGCTCCAGGTGGGCCAGCAGCGCTGCGCCTATTTCTTCGGAAATGCTTTGGCTGAAGAGCATCTCATCCGTTGCACAATCCGTCACACAAGCCCCGTTATTGGAAAGCAGCAAGCCATGATAGTGGTCCATCTTCAGTTCTTTTGAGAATTTCAGCATCGCTGGCAAGGGCCTACCGGATGCCAGCACAAGTTTCACGCCGGCTTCTTGAGCCCGCAATAATGATTCTCTCGTCTTTGGCGTGATTTCTTTCTGGTCATTCAGTAATGTGCCATCGATGTCCAGCACAATCGCTTTGATTGCCATTCAGTTCACCTCATATTTTATTGTCAAATCGTGATTTCGACTCTGTTTCCTTCCGGATCGCCGATGACGGATTCATAATAGCCGTCGCCGGTCACTCTGCACGGGCTCAACAAAGGATAGCCTGCATCCACCAATTTTTCCGTCAATGCATCGACTATTTCCTTGCTGCCGACCGCGATGGCCAGATGCGCAAAGCCTAATATTTCATTAGTATGGGAGCCTTTGATTACATCTTCGCGATGCATGATCTCTAGTCTGGCACCATCCGCGAAGGATAAGAAATAGGATTGGAATCCTGATTTCTGATTATGGTACTTTTCACCCGCTGTAGCTTTGAAGTAGTCACAGTAGAATTCTTTCATTTTTTCCAAATCTGCAGTCCAAAGACCGATATGTTCTATTTTCATTTGAAAACCTCCTCGATAACTAACGTTAGTATATGCCATTCATCCAAAAATGACAGGCGAAACGCTTCGATTGAAATAAATTTGTCTATACACTTACCCACAGAAAACAAATTTATGAAACATTCCTTTCAAAATATCCGATTGCCTCTTAACTGGGTGATATGGTACTTTACAGAAAGAAGGATTTTTGATTGGAGGCGAATCGCATCAATATCGAAAAAATCAAATACTATATAGACTTGGTGGAATGCCGCAGCTTCACGGAGACGGCCAAGCGGAACTATGTGTCGCAGACCACCATCAGCCAGACTGTAGCTTCGTTGGAGGAGACGTTCCAGATCCGGTTGATCAACCGCAAAAAGACACCGATCGAGCCGACGGAAGCTGGCCAGCTTTTCTATGAGGAAGCGTTGGTGCTTTGGAAGCAATACCAGGGCATGCAGCAGAAAATGCGCAATTTCCAAGCCAATCAGCGGGAAACCTTGTCGATCGAATATTCCGCCATGACGGATATCCAGACGCTGCTTTCAGTCATCCCGGCTTTCCGGAAAGAAAATCCGCTGGTCGAACTGAATCTGAACAAGGTGCTGTTGAAGAACATTTCCGATTATCTCGTAAAAGGCATCTATGATGTGGCCATCGCTTTCGATTCCGAATTCGAAGGCAAAAAGGACATCACGACAGTCCCTTTGTATGCCGGTAAATACCAGGCCGTCGTCAGTGCAGGCCATCCCTTGTTCGACAAAACGTCGGTTACCCTTGCTGAACTGTATCAGCACCCGCTCGTCATGCTGGACCCTTCCGTCATCGGCGCATCCTACGATTTAATGGTGCAGCATGCCCAAAAGGACGGTTATCAGCCCCAGATCGCCAAAACAGTGGACGATGTCGAAACCGAATTGTTCGCAATCCGGACCGAAAACCTGATTGGCTTCTTTCCGGACAACTACAATCTGAACTACTCGTCAGACGAAATCCGCATGATCCCGATCGAAGGCTCCTTCCATACATTCGTGATTGCCTTGGGATATTTATCCGTCAATGCAAAGCCAAGCATTCAAGCGCTGATCCGTTCCATCAAAGCGCATTATTCGATTTCCGGATAACCCATTCGCTTTTTGTATTGGAGTTTGCTCTTTGTTTCACATATCATGAAGATAGTTAAAAACAGACAGGAGACGATACAAATATGGGTAAATTATTATTGACAGGCGTGGACGGAAACCTTGGAAATCAAGCGGCAGAATATCTTTTGGATTTAGTTGAAAAAGACCAACTGATTTTCTGCGCATACAGCGAGGCTGCTCTAAAGAAATATGCAGACCTAGGGATTGAAACACACGTAACAAACTTTAATCACAAAGATGGCTTGGCTGAAGCATTCGCAAATGCCGATAAAGTTGCGCTGATTTCGATGCCTTTCGTCGGCGAAAAACGCCAAAACGCACATAAAAATGTTGTGGATGCCGCCAAAGAAGCTGGCGTTCAGCAGATCATCTACACTTCATTGGTCAACGCGGCTGATGAATCCAACCCAAGCGTCGAAAAAATCGACCACATCTTCACAGAGGAATACATTAATGAAGCCGGGATGGATCATATTTTCCTGCGTAACTCCCAATATGCCGAAGCCATGGTAACCAACTACTTCACATTCGTAAAAATGGGCGGCGTCATGCAGAACAACCAGGCTGACGGCAAAATGGCCTACATTTCCCGTAAGGATTGCGCCAAAGCGGTTGCGCATGCATTGGCTACCGACAAATACCACGATGCGGTTCTGAACATCAACGGACCTGAGCTGATGACCATCACGGACTTCGTGAATTACGGCAATGAAGCGACCGGCAACAACGTCAGCTATCAAGCCATCTCCGATGAAGAAAACTACGCCATCTTTGATGCGATGGGCGTTCCGAGAACGACTGAAGGCGCATTCAAAAAAGACTCCGAAGCACCCTTCTCTTCTGAAGGCATGGTCACTTTCGGAGAAGCGATCCGCTTAGGAAAAATGGACAACTTCACGGATGACTTCAAACAATTGACCGGCGAAGAAGCCATCACAGTGAAATACATGTTTGAACATGCTGACGATTTCCAGGTCGGCGAACGCCATTCGGAAGATAACTAAATCCGATAACAAAAAAATAAGGGATACTATCAAAGTCATTTGAAATCGACTTTGATAGTATCCCTCTTTGTGTGATTTTTCAGCATAGCTTGGAGTACCTGATTACAGCATAAGAAATGTGCCTACTCGGCGTTGATTCTCACTAGTAAGTATGTTAATAGAACTCGATTTTAATATCTTCGTATCCATTGGAGCTATAATGAGAATGCAACAACAACTCTGCTCTTTTGTCTGCCTCATCCAAAAAGCCTTGGCTAATTTTTTCTTCTTCAAGTTGCTTTTTATCAGCATTTATTTCGTCAATGATGATCTGAGTGGGATAATCCGAAAAAATGTTTCCTTTAACATCTTCCACTGTCATTTTTTCGGTCTCAACAACATTATCGAGTATATAGGATTTCGGGACTTTGACTAATAATATTTCGGAAACTTCATCATACGTTTGTTGAACCTTGGAAAAATCTGTTCCTGCCTTGAGATACCCAGAATATTCAATCAGCCTGATTGCCTCTGCAAAATTAAAATCAGGAAAGACAGGCACTGATATGCTTCTATCCGTGCGGCTTATTATGACATTGCTGTACTCATACTTTAGCGTTGCCAATTCAGACAGTTCCACTAATTTTTCCTGAGTCAAAGCTGCTTCTGAGGATTTATTGGTCTGGATGGCGAATATTTCAGTTTTATTAAGCATCAAAAATCCGACTGTCCCAATCGACCATATTGAAAGCATTGACACTAGAAATACTTTAAGTTTTTTCATAATAAAAATACTCCTCACATTTCAAGTTTGAGATGTCCTCTTCATTTTAAGTGTGTCATCCCAATAAATTCAATTATTGTGCACTAAAATAAATGGTAGCCGAAAAATTTTCGGAATAAGAAATCAGGAAGTTGTCCCCTGTCGGAGCGTATTTAACGACACGGCCAGATGCCTCTGCTCCTGGGAAAAGATCGGTGTAGCCAAAACTATTCCCGTCCAGAGTCCCATAGGTATCTTGTGCAATCTCGCTACCAGAAGAGGAAATGATGTCGAAGGCCGATGATGTTGTATAAGCTGCGTCTTGGTTTCCGTCCAACAATTTCATCGTTACATCAAAAATGACCCATTCCATGCCTTCAGGAGGTGCTTCGTTAAATTGGTTTTCAGCCATTAGAGTGTCCAAGGCAGCCTGACCTTTTGTGATGCCATTGATCTGAAGGGAAATGGTTCCTTCATAGTTTTCCGTCCAATCCTCATTGGAATACGCAACCGGAATTTCAACGGCTTGACCTAAAGGCACTGGATTACTTCTTTTTCCTGCTGCTGAGGACTCGGCAGCCGAATCTTCTGTGCGGGTTTCATCGACTGGCTCGGTTTCCTCAAAAGCACCCTCCAATTCGGTGCTGAGGGACATAAAGCCTGACATGACGACATCCATCATTTCATCAGTAATTTCCGTGATATACCACTCGTTGTCCTCTTTAACTAAATCGATTTTCAATGTAGTTTCTTTGAACGTTTCCGAAACGATCTCTGACTGTTCCTTCATCGTATCAGCAAACATCTGATTCGTTTCCGCTTCGGTCATTTCCGTACCGCTGAATGCCAAAGGTAACATTTTCATGAATGCAGAACTGATTGTTGCTTTAATCAGGGGTGCACCGTCAACATATTTCGCGTTCATCGTCACGACTGCTTTGTCGCCGTCTACTTCACTTCCGGTTACTTCATAAGTCATTTTTTCAGCATTAGTTTTGAAATATTCCAATAGATATTCATTCGAATCATCGGTAAGCAGTTCTTCCGGATCCGTCACTTCTTCCTCATTCGTGGAAAGGACAGCAGCTGCCATTGCTTCGGTATCAAGTTGTTGCCCAGCCGTAAAAAATTCCTCGACCGTCGATTCAGGTTTTGCGCCACTACATCCGGCCAATAAAGCTAGTGACAGCATCGATACTGCAATTGTTCTCCATTTTCTCATTCTCTTACTCCTCCAATTTTCGAATTGTGATCCTTAGCATTCTTCTATAATAAATACTTACGGATTACCCAATTGATAAAGCAAATGGTTCTGTGACTAAAGTATCTCCCAGTGATCGAGGCCAGCATCTGATTGCCGGTTGCTCAAGAGGCTAGCATTCTGGATCATGCCAATAGAGGGATATTTATTTTAATATAATTGTACCACTATGCGGATGTTAAGCAACATTATTCAAACAAACTTTTTCCAGAAGTCCGCAGGAATTTAAAGGAGCGTATCAATACCTCATTCCGGCAATCTGTGTTATAACTATATTCGAATGATTTTAGAGGAGGTCACTATGCTTAAACGTTTTTTCGGCTATTATAAACCCTACAAGCAGCTGTTTATGCTTGATTTTTGTTGCGCTATTTTGGCGGCCGTGCTGGAACTTTCATTCCCGGTCGTCGTCAACAGCGTCATTGATTCGATTTTGCCTTCCGGGCAGTGGAATTTGATCCTATTGGTTTCGCTGGGTCTGTTGGTGTTGTACATCGTCAACACAGCGTTGCAGTATATCGTCGTCTATTTCGGGCACGTGCTGGGCGCCAACATCGAAACCGACATGCGCCGGGAACTTTACGGCCATATGCAGAAGCAGCCTTTCAGCTACTACGACGACCAGCAGACCGGCAAATTGATGGCACGGCTGACGACGGATCTGTTCGAAATCTCCGAAGTTGCGCATCACGGACCGGAGGATATCTTCATCACCATCATCACCTTGTTGGGATCTTTCCTGTTGATGCTGCAGATCCATGTGCCGTTGGCGATCGCCACTTTCGTCATGATTCCCTTCATTACGATTGCGCTCGTCTTTTTCAACAAGAAAATGACCAAGATCAACACCCGCATTTTTGAAGAGCTGGGGGAATTCAGCGCGGGGATTGCAGCATCCGTCAGCGGCATCCGCGTCGTGCAGGCATTCGCAAACGAAGCCTATGAAGCGAAACGGTTCGAAGGATTGAACCAGGCCTATCGCCGTTCCAAAATTGCCTTCTATAAAATGATGGGCATCAGTTCTTCCTATAACTATCTGCTGATCCGGCTGATCAACCTATTTGCGCTGTTCTTCGGAGCCTACTACACGATCCAAGGCCAGCTTTCCTACGGCGAGTTCGTCGGTTTCATCCTCTTGTCCAACATTTTTGTCCGTCCGATTGAGAAAGTGAACACGATGATCGAAAGTTATCCGAAAGGCATCGCCGGTTTCAGACGCTTCACCGAAGAGTTGGACCGTTCGCCGGATATTCTGGATAAACCCGGTGCCATCGAAGCGAGCCATCTGAATGGCGATATCGTCTACAGCCAAGTGTCATTCGGCTATGATGGTTCCAAAAAAGTTTTGGATGGGATCGATCTGCAGATTAAGGCCGGCGAGACAGTCGCTTTCGTCGGTCCAAGCGGCGCCGGGAAAACGACCTTGTGCAACCTCCTTCCCCGCTTTTACGAAGCTACTGAAGGGACCATCACAGTCGACGGCATCAACATCCAGGATTTGACGCTCCGTTCCTTGCGCAACCAAATCGGTGTCGTGCAGCAGGATGTCTTTCTCTTCCCAGGAACCGTCAGGGAAAACATCGCCTACGGGAAATTGGATGCTACCGATGCCGAAATCGCCCAAGCAGCCCAGATGGCCAATCTCGACAAGGTCATCGCGGAGATGCCGCTTGGATTCGATACGATGATCGGAGAACGCGGCGTCAAATTATCCGGTGGGCAAAAACAGCGGCTTTCGATTGCGCGTATGTTCCTGAAAAATCCGCCAATCCTGATTTTGGATGAGGCGACTTCCGCGTTGGATACCGAAACCGAACAAGTCATCCAGGAATCATTGGATAACCTGTCGAAAGGTCGGACGACTCTGATCATCGCCCACCGTTTGACGACCATCAAGCATGCCGACAGGATCATCGTCGTCGATGAACAAGGGATTTCCGAACAAGGCTCGCATAAGGAATTGCTGGCTCAGGACGGAACCTACCGTCGTCTCTACGAGGCCCAGTTTTTGGGAATCGACCAGTGATCCTCAAAAGTAACTAAAGAAAAAACAAGAACGGCAACCCAGCGATTGGGTTGCCGTTCTTGTTTGTTATCGGTGATCCATTTATTCCATTGATTGAACGTAGCTAGCGGATTGTACCCCGGCTTGGCGTCCGAATACGATGATGTCGGCTACAGCATTTCCGCCGATACGGTTGCTGCCGTGTACGCCTCCGGTAACTTCGCCGGCAGCGTAAAGGCCTTCGATGACAGTTCCTTCCGTGCTGATGACTTGTGCGTTGGCGTTGATCTTCAATCCGCCCATTGTATGGTGGATTCCAGGTGCGATTTGGATTGCGTAGTATGGTGCAGCTGCTAATGGGTTAACCATACCTGTTGTACGGTTGAATGCGCCATCCACTTGGGAAGCTACCATTTCGTTCCATGAAGTCAACGTTTGCGCCAATGTTGCGCTGTCGATTTCCAATTGACCAGCCAAAGCTTCGATTGTTTCATCCGATTGGACAAAGCCTTTTTCGATGTACGTGTTGACTGCTTTCACGCGATCTTTCACGCCTGCATCAAAAATCAGGTAAGCATAGCCTTCTTCCAGAGCATTGATCGCTGCCGAAACAGTGTCGCGGGTTTCCATTTCATTGACGAAACGTTCGCCTTGTTGATTCACAAGGATGGCGCCTTCGCCACGGATCGCTTCGGTGATCAGGTAAGATGATTCCTGATGAACGGTCGGGTGGATCTGGATTTGATCCATGTCCACGACAGCGGCTCCGATAGCTTCCGCCATTTTGATGCCGTCGCCTGTCGAGCCCGGTTGGTTAGTTGTGACATAGCCTTCAAGTTGCGGTGCAAGTTCAGTGACCATATCAAAGTCGGCACCGAATCCGCCGGTTGCGATGATGACTGCATCAGATTGAACCGTGATTTCGCCTTCGTTGTTGAAGTCGACTTTGACGCCGCTCGCTTTATCATCCGTCATGACGATTTCAGTCACATCTGAATTCACGAACACAGGAATTTCGCGTTCCATGATGTTCGCGTATAAGCCTTCTACCAAATATTGACCGACTGCAGAACCATCGGATGGACGGTGGGTACGGTTCACGCTCATGCCGCCCGTAACGGTGATGTTGTTCAACGTGATGCCCATTGTGTCCAACCAGTCGATTGCAGGACCAGAATTTTCGACAAGATAGTGCAACAATTCTGGATCGTTTGTATTTTTTCCGCCTGCTAATGTTTCGTTATAGAATAATTCATTTGAATCTGCGATGCCTTGTTCCGCTTGGAATTTCGTTGCGGATGCATTCATACCCGCGGATGATTTGATTGTGTTTCCGCCGTGGACCGGCATTTTTTCGAAGATAACCGGATTCAAGCCAGCATCTTTCGCTGAAATCGCAGCTGACATGCCGGAACCACCGGAACCGATGATAATGACGTCATAGCTTTCTTTCAGTTCTTCCGGATCGGAATAGGTAACCTCTGATGCGCCTGTCACAGCCTCCACTGATTCAGAACTTGCAGCAATCGATTCCTCGCTTTCAACAGCAGCGCTTGAGTCAGCTGAGTTGTCCGTGTTCGCTCCACAACCAGATAACAACATAAACATACTTAAAGCAGAAAATAAGCCAATTCTCTTCTTCATTTTTTACTCCCCCATTTCTTCTACTTACTTTAATATTGTATTTTTTTTATCATGATTTGTACAGTAATAATTTTACAAATATGGCTTTCTGATAATATTCTTATTTATTACCGAGAGGGTCCATCGGAAAGTTTTATATTTTATGCACAATCTTTTCAACTGTGAAGGCAATGCTAAAAAAACAGTGGCGAACCCAATATGCAGATACTTGGGTTCGCCACTGTTTTCTAGCGAGTCAGATGCTTCATTTCGGAAAAACCGCCAGCCTGTCCTTGGACATGCGGATCATCTGCACCGGTTTTTCGTAGAAATCATTCAAGATTTCCTCTTTCAGCAAGTCGCTTGTTTTGCCTGTTTTATGGATGGAACCGTCCTTCAGCAGCATCAGTTTCTTGAAGCAAGGCAGGATTTCCTCGGTGTGGTGGCTGACGTAGATCATTGTCGGCCCTTCAGGCTCATCGGCGATCCGCTGGATATCCTCCAAAAGTTTCTCTTTTGCGAACAGGTCCAAGCCGTTGCAGGGCTCGTCCAAAATCAGAATTTCCGGATCGGCCATCAGAGCGCGGGCGATCAAAATGATCTGCTGTTGCCCTTGGGACAGGATGCCGTAGCGAAAGCCAATCAGTTCTTTGCCGCCGCATTTGATCAAAAGATCCAGCGCCTGTTGTTTTTCGGCTTCAGTGGGGACGGTCCAGACGCCGATCGAAGCGAACTTCCCGCTCAATACGATGTGCTCGGCGATGTCGTTGGGGTTCAGCTGTTGCTGCAAGGCCGAGCTGACCCAGCCTATCCGTTTGCGCAAGTCGGGGATGGCGGTCTGCCCGAAAGTTTCGCCCAACACGACCAGTCTGCCGCTGCTGGGCCACAGATAGCCGTTCAGGAGTTGCAGCAAGGTTGTCTTGCCGGAGCCGTTCAAGCCGAGTATGGCCCAATGCTCGCCTTTTTTTGCGTGCCAATTGATGTCGTTCAAAATTTTCCGGTTATCGCGAATGACATTCACGTGGTCGAATCTGATCATTCCATCACCCCATCTAAAGTTTTGTGGTTCTTGGGTATCTTTATTGCGAATATACCACATCTGCCGCGTGCAGAAAAGGCTTTCGCCATCGCACACCATACACAGAAAAAAATGAGAAAAGCATCGCATCACACCGCAATGTCATCTATACTATAGAGTGAGGTGGAAAATGTATGGACCAAAACAAAGAAAAAGTATCCTTGATCATTGAAGGAGGCGCCATGCGGGGCGTCTTTTGCGCAGGAGTCATCAGTACCTTGCTGCGTCAAGAAATCTACTTGGATTATGTCATCGGTGTCTCTTCCGGATCGGCCAATGGCGTCAATTATGTCAGCCGAGACCTGACCCGCACGAAAGCTTCATTTGTTGATATCGCCGCCAATCCGGCCTTTTCGGGAATGAAATATCTGCTCAACGGGCAAGGTTATTTCAACACAAAATATATTTATGAGGATGCAATCACGACCGATATCCCCTTTCAATTCGAGTCATTCAAGCAAAATCCAACTTCCATGAAAATCGTTGTCACGGATATGGAAACCGCAAAACCTGTTTATTTCGATAAGGATGACATCGCAACCAGTGCAGAATTGGGCCTCAAAATCAGGGCCTCATCCACTGTACCGTTGCTGATGCCCCCTACCCAAATCAATGGCAAATTCTATCTGGACGGCGGCATCGTCGACTCGCTTCCGATCGAACAAGCGATCTCAGACGGCAACCAAAAGCACGTGATTCTCCTTACGCGCCCGCGTGGCTACATCAAGGAAAAGCAGCGCTTCAGCGCCATTATCCGGCGCCATCTGCGGGCTTATCCCGAAGTTATTGCAGCCATCGAACAGCGGCACATAGCCTACAACCGATCGATGGCGTTGATCGAGCAACTGGAAAAGGAAAACAAGGCGTTTGTCATTGCGCCCGATCAGCTTTCCATAGGCAGGATGGAACGGAACGTGCAGCGTCTGGATGCTTATTATCAGTATGCCGAAAGGGCCGCGGAAAGGCAGTTGCCTGAGTTGCAGGACTTTTTGTCAAGGCGCTGATTCGCACAAAAGAATCATCCGGCACGTTCATTTTGGGCAATTATTAGAAATAAGTGAAAATAATATGAAAATTACCGTTGACACTCTCATGTAAATCTTATATGATTATATCAATCACTTAAGCAATAACAAATCCATATAGAAATCAGGTATCCCATATGAAAACGATGAATCCACTAAACATTATTATCGTCTTAATGATCTAGGAGTTAAACACTGTAGAAATTTTTTGCAGATTGTTTAAGTCCTATTTGTGGTAATCAAATGGGATGAAGCATCCCATCATTGATTGATGAGGATGCTTTTTTTTATCCATATTGCAAACGGACAAAGGAAAAACGAGAAACGGGGAGATTAAAATGGAATCTGAAATGAAAACTAAAACAAAAACTGGCGTAACCCTTCTTGTTGAAGCGTTGAAAAATGAAGGTGTTGAAGTTCTGTTCGGCTATCCAGGCGGAGCGGTCCTGCACATCTACGATGAATTCTACAAATCCGAATCGAATCACGTATTGACAAGGCACGAACAAGGCGCTGTCCATGCGGCTGACGGCTACGCCCGCGCAACCGGCAAGCCGGGCGTCTGTATCGTTACAAGCGGTCCCGGAGCAACAAATGCTTTGACCGGTATCGCAACCGCTCAAATGGATTCCATTCCATTGGTTGTAATCACTGGCCAAGTGCATGAAGCAGGCATCGGCAAGGATGCTTTCCAGGAAACGGACATGATCGGCATGACGACACCTGTTACGAAATACAACTACCAAGTGCGTAATGCCAAGGATATCCCGCGCATCATCCACGAAGCTTTCTACCTTGCGAATACAGGCAGAAAAGGACCGGTCGTCATCGACATCCCCAAAAACATCGGTGTCCAGGAAGTCTCTTATGAAGAGTACAACCAACCCGACAAAAATCTACCGGGCTACAAACCGGAATGTCTGCCTGTTCCTGAACAGATTGCTAAAGTGAACGAAGCGATTGCTGCAAGCAAAAAACCGATCATTTTGGCCGGTCAAGGCGTCATCCATGCCCAGGCTGAAAAAGAACTCATGGCCTTCGCGGAATACTACCAAATTCCCGTTGTAAACACGCTGTTGGGTCTGGGTAGCTTCCCTATCAAACATGAGCTGGCATTGGGCATGGGCGGCATGCACGGCTCCTACGCGTCGAATATGGCTTTGATGGAATGTGACTTGCTTCTCAACTTCGGGGCACGCTTCGATGACCGTGTCGCAAGCGACCCTACCAATTTTGCTCCCGAAGCCGTCATTGTCCATGTTGACATCGATAATGCCGAAATCGGCAAAATCATGCACACTGATATCCCGGTTTTATCTGATGCCAAATTGGCTCTGATCATGCTGAACGACACGAAATTGGCTGAAGTGCCCGACCACTCCGTTTGGTTCAGCCATGTGATGGACAACAAAAAGCAACACCCTTTCGGTTACGAAAAATCCGATACGTTCATCAAACCGCAACATGTAATCGAGCAAGTCGGCGAATTGACTCACGGTGAAGCCATTGTTGTAACCGACGTTGGCCAACATCAGATGTGGGCGGCTCAATATTACCCGTTCAAGTACGGCAAGCAATTGCTGACAAGCGGCGGCTTGGGAACGATGGGATTCGGCATTCCGGCAGCTATCGGTGCAAAAATGGCCTATCCTGAAAAAACGGTTGTCTGCTTCGTCGGAGACGGCGGCTTCCAGATGACCAACCAAGAATTGGCGATCCTGAATGCCAATAGACTGGATGTGAAGTACTTTATTCTCAACAACGAAGTACTGGGCATGGTTCATCAATGGCAACATCTGGCCTACGACGGCCGCTTCTCCCATTCCGAGATTCCGGATTCGCCTGATTTCGTTAAACTTGCTGATGCTTACGGCGTCACAGCTGCAAGGGTATCCGATCCGGACAAAGTGGATGAAGCGATTCAGACAGCTTTGAATTATCCTGGTCCTTATGTCTTGGATATCCTGATTTCCAAAGATGAATTGGTACTCCCTATGGTTGCCAGTGGCAGGCCAAATAACGAAATGAAAGGTGTGTAGGACGATGCTTAGATTAATCCAAACCAAAGTCGTGAATAAACCCGGCGTATTGAACCGCATCACGCAAGTTATCCTGAAGCCGCAATACAATATCGATACTTTGACACTGACCGGTACGGAAGATTATGACGTATCCTTGATCACTGTCGGCATCAACTTCGATACGTTGGATGCAGCTGAATTATTGACGAAACAGTTGGAAAAACAAGTCGACGTCATCAGCGCAACCGACATCACCGAAAAACGTTTAGGCCTCAGAGCTTAAATCCAACCAACCGCACTACCCTACTGACCGAATCAAATTGCTTAAAAAGCATTGAGAATATAAAAAAAATAAGGAGGTCATTTTAATATGACTAAAGTATACTACGATCAAGACGTAACAGTAAAAGCACTAGAGGGCAAAAAAATCGCCGTTATCGGATATGGTTCTCAAGGACATGCACATTCACAAAACCTACGCGACAACGGTAATGATGTCATCATCGGAATCCGTGCAGGTAAATCTGCAGACAAAGCAAAAGAAGACGGATTCGAAGTGTTCCCTGTTGCTGAAGCAACAAAACAAGCTGACGTAGTAATGATCCTTATCCCTGATGAGCAACAAGCTGAAGTTTATGCAGCTGAAATCGCTCCTAACTTGGAAGCTGGAAATGCCATCGCATTCGGTCACGGATTCAACATCCATTTCGGTACGATCACACCTGCTGCTGATATCGATGTATTCATGGTTGCTCCAAAAGGCCCAGGCCACATGGTTCGCCGTCAATTCGCTAAAGGATCTGCAGTGCCTGCTTTGTTCGCAGTCTTCCAAGATGCAACAGGCAACGCAAAAGATATCGCTCTTGCTTGGGCACAAGGAGTCGGCGCTACACGCGTAGGCGTTTTGGAAACAACATTCAAGGAAGAGACTGAAACTGACCTATTCGGCGAGCAAGCTGTATTGTGCGGCGGAACAACTCACTTGGTTCAAGCTGGTTTCGAAACATTGGTTGAAGCTGGCTACCAACCAGAAATCGCCTACTTCGAAGTATTGCACGAATTGAAATTGATCGTTGACTTGATGTACGAAGGCGGCATGGAAAAAATGCGCCACTCTATCTCAAACACAGCTGAATACGGCGACTACGTTTCCGGACCTCGCGTCATCACTTCTGATGTGAAGGACCGCATGAAGGACGTCTTGACTGACATCCAAACAGGCGCATTCGCTAAACGCTTCACTGACGATTACAAAGCTGGCTTCCCTGACTTCCACGCAATGCGCGCTGAGCAACAAGGCCACCAGATCGAAGCAGTCGGTGCTGAATTGCGTAAAATGATGCCTTTCGTGAATGAACAACAATAATGAATCAGATGTAGGTTGAGAGCATCCTTATTTTTAAGCCTTCTCTCTTCATCATTGTATTCAATAGATTAGGAGCAGATAGAATGACGGATGAGTTAGTGAACAAAGAAGACGTGCTTAAAGCATATAAAGTACTGCGCAACGTGGTCAAGCAGACACCTTTGCAGCATGATGCATATCTATCGCAGAAGTATCATGCCAACATCTTTTTGAAGCGGGAGGACCTTCAGATCGTCCGCTCCTTCAAATTGAGAGGCGCTTATTATGCCATTTCGCAGCTGAGCGAAGCCGAAACGGAGACCGGGGTAATCTGTGCCTCCGCCGGAAACCATGCGCAAGGGGTAGCTTATACCTGCAACCATTTGGCTATCAACGCTACCATCTTCATGCCGTCGACAACGCCTTCCCAAAAAATAGACCAAGTCCGTTATTTCGGGAAAGAGTATGTTGAAATCAAACTGATCGGCGATACCTTCGACGAATCGAATGAAGCCGCCCATGCCTATGCGGATGAACACAACCTGACTTTCATTGAACCTTTCAATGATCGCAATGTGATCGCCGGGCAAGGCACTTTGGCAGTGGAAATCCACCAGGATCTCGTTGCTGAAGGCGAAACGGCTGACATGGTATTCGCGGCAATCGGCGGCGGCGGTTTGATTTCAGGCGTCAGCAGCTACATGAAGGAAGCCATGCCCGAAACAAAGATCATCGGTGTGGAGTCCTTGGGCGCCCCTGGCATGAAAGTTTCGCTTGATGCGAATAAAGTGACGACTTTGACTGATATTGATAAATTCTGTGATGGGACAGCCGTAGCGACTGTCGGTGATTTGACTTTCAGACACTGCCAACAAAATGTCGATGACATCCTGATAGTGCCTGAAGGACAAGTTTGCGGAACCATCATCGATTTATACACTAAACAAGCTATCGTAGCGGAACCATCCGGCGCACTCTCCGTTTCTGCCTTGGAACAATACAAAGATGAAATCAGAGACAAAACGGTCGTCTGCATCGTCAGCGGCGGTAACAACGATATCAATCGGATGGCTGAAATTGATGAACGCTCCCTACTCTATCAAGGTCTGAAGCACTACTTCATCGTGAACTTCCCGCAGAGGGCCGGCGCGCTGAAAGAGTTCGTGAATGACATATTGGGCGGCAACGATGACATCACCAAGTTCGAATATACGAAAAAAGTCCATCGCAGCGAAGGACCGGTACTGATCGGAATCTTGTTGAAAAATAAGGATGATATCGAAGGTCTGCTCAGCAGGCTGGAAAAATTCGATCCGCATTACATTTCGGTTAACGAGAATTCCAAACTGTATTCCTTCCTGATCTGATCCGGACCAATTCCATAAAGTAACTTAAAACCTGACGAGAGCCACTTGAGAGGCTTGCGTCAGGTTTTTTGATTTGGTTGATTTGGTTGGATGTTACGGGTGGCGGACTGGTGCGGCCGAAAACCATGAATAACCGCGAAGTATTCATCTTTTCGGCCATGAAATCATCGGGTAACATGGATATCCGCTGAGAATTCATGGTTCCAGACCAATATGTTACCGAAATGATGAATAAAACCAAGGTATTCATCTTTTCGGCCCCGAATCCGATACCACCGCTAAGTATCCATGTTCCCCCACGCTCTCTTGAAACCCAAAGAAGGGCCGACTCTCAACCGAGTCGGCCCTTCTTTGGGTTTTAAACATTCTTATTCTTCGATAGACGCTCTGCTCAGGTCAAATTCATTCCCAACGGAATTGAAGATGATGCCTTCAACATTAGCGTTTCTGAGTTGTGTTTCTGCTTCCTGGTAAAGCGGGATGATCGCTGCATCTTCCATGATCAGCTTGTGGGCAGCCATCAGGTCAGCCCAGCGCGCTTCAGGGTTGTTTGCGTTTGTGGTTTTTGAAGAATCGATCAAAGCATCAAATTCCGCATTCGCATATTGCCCTTCGTTGTAGGCGGATGTGCTGTAAAGCAAGTCCATGTAGTTGATAGCGTCGGCAAAATCCGCTCCCCAACCGGTTTGCAACAAGTCGAATTCATCTTGATTCGCCAATTCCAAACGGTTTTTCTTCGGTACGTTGCGCAATTCTACAGTGATGCCTTCCAAGTTGTTTTGGATTTGGCCTTGGATGTATTGGCTGATTTTTTTGTTCTTTTCATCGTCATCCCCAACCAAGGAGAAAGTGATTTCTTTTACGCCCAATTCAGCTTTAGCTTCAGCCAAAAGAGTTTTTGCTTGTTCCAGATCATACTCCAGGTAAGAGCCTGCTTCAGCGGCAAAGTCGTCGCCGGTCGTAGGGTTGCTGACAAAATCAGCCGGCAGGAAACCGCCGATTGCAGTCGAACCGTCGCCGATGACGCTATCGACCAATTCATCGCGATTGATGACAAGTCCGATGGCTGCTCTCAGCTTCGCATTTTGCAGGTAGACATTGTCGTGGTTGAATTCGATGTACGCTGTGCGGGCTTTTTTCTGAACGACTACGTTAGGATCAGTCGCCAATTGTTTAACCAATTCGCCTGTCACTTGTGCGTTGTCGACTGATCCTTGTTGGAACAGATTCACGACCGTGCTCGTTTCTTTGATTACTTGAACGTTGACTTCTTCCAACTGGACTTCGTCGGCTGCATAGTAATCTTCGTTCTTCACAAGATCCCAAGTCAGGCCAGTGCCGTCCCAGTTCTCGATAGTGAAAGGACCGTTAGCCAAAACATTTTCGCTGCTTGTTCCGTATTTATCGCCTTTTTCAGTGACAAATTCCTCGTTTTGCGGGAAGAATGCGCTGAACGCCAATAATGATTCGAAGTACGGAGTCGGTTGCGTCAACTCGATTGTGATTTCAGTGTCGCTTACTGCCGTTACGCCCAACTCTGCAGGGTCCATTTCTCCGGCCATGATCTCATTGGCGTTCTTGATGGTCTCAGCCAAGTAAGCGTAGGATGCGCCCGCTTCCGGATCCACCAATCGTTGCCAAGCGAATACGAAATCGTTCGCTGTCACTGGCTCTCCGTTTGACCAGACAGCATCATCGCGAAGTTTATAGTTATAGGTCAAGCCATCTTCCGAAACAGTGCCGGCTTCGGCAGCGATTGCGGGAACGGGCTTTCCGTCTGCATCGATTTTCAATAAACCTTCGATTGCGTGGCTGATGTAGTTCGAACTGTTGATGTCCGTCATCAGCGTTGTATCCAATGTCGCCAATTCTGTAGGTGCCGTATAATTGACAACTTGTCCGTCTGCGCCCTCACTTGCTGTATTTGTTGCGCCGTCTCCTCCGCAAGCAGCCAAGATGACAGCTGTTGTAGCTAAAATGAAAGAACTTTTCAATCTCCTCATGTAACTCTCCCCTTTTTCTTTTCGTATTTTAATATTATACTATAAATAATCAGAATATTCCACAAATAATGGGGATTATTATCATATAAATTTCATAAACTCTTCATTTCATTAATTTTCTATGGCAAAAAAAGCCCGGAACAAGTTCCGGACTTTTTTTATTAATAATTTTCGTATTTTGCTTTCAATACGGGAACATCGGACTCGCGGCAGTAAACAAAGTGCCCTGGAACGATTTCTCTCATTGCTTCCGGCTCACCATTCTCTTCACGCGGAACATAAGTGAAGCGGGTGCGGTTGCGCTCATACACCGGATCCGGCAGCGGTATGGCCGATAACAGGCTTTCCGTATAAGGATGTAAAGGTTTGTTGTAAACTTCGTCTGCGGGCGCTAATTCGACCAATTTGCCGAAGTACATAACGCCGATGCGGTTGCTGATGTACTTGACCATCGACAGATCATGCGCGATGAACAAGAAAGTCAGTTTTTGTTTTTTCTGCAATTCCATTAGCAAGTTTACCACTTGCGCCTGAATGGATACGTCCAAAGCGGAAATCGGCTCATCGGCAATGATCAGTTTTGGATTTACCGCCAGGGCTCTGGCGATTCCGATACGCTGTCTTTGACCGCCGGAGAACTCGTGCGGATAACGGGAAGAATGGTCTTTGTTCAATCCGACCAGATCCAACAATTCCGCAACCCGGTCATCGACTTCCTTCTCGGTTGTCGCAAGGCCATGAATCTTCAAACCTTCAGCAACGATGTCGCGGACTTTCATACGGGGATTCAAGGATGCATACGGATCCTGGAAAATCATCTGCATGTCCTTACGGAAAGCCAGTTGCTCTTTTCTGTCATGCAGCGTATGAATTTCGGTGCCATCAAAAAAGATTTCGCCGGAAGTTGGGTTGTACAAGCGGATGATTGCGCGACCGGTAGTCGTTTTTCCGCAACCGGATTCGCCTACCAAGCCGAGTGTTTCGCCTTCATAGATATCAAAGGAAACATCATCAACAGCACGGACTTCATTCTTTGTGCCGACGTTGAAATACTGCTTCAGGTTTTTTACTTCCAGAATCTTTTTCTGTCCTGTTGTGTCATACATTACAGCAGTCCTCCTTTCTCTGTGATTTTCGGATCGATGGCCGGGCCTTTACCGTGAGGCAATACAGCCGGTTCCTTATCTGCGGTGTCCATCTCTTTCAGTTCATCGGAAGGAGCGAGTTTCATTTCTGAGAAAGTCGCCTGTCGGTTCACGATGCCCTCTGGAGGATTCACGGAAGGTGCGTCAGGATGCAGCAACCAGGTAGCAGCCGAATGGGTATCAGATACCTTAAAGAACGGCGGATCGTACAAGGTGTCGATCTTCATTGCGTATTCGCTCCGGGGCGCAAAAGCATCCCCAGTCGGAGGATCCAATAAATCTGGGGGTGTCCCTGGGATTGCATAAAGCGATCCTGCAGTGTCCAATGTAGGCATCGAGCTCAACAATCCCCATGTATAAGGGTGTTGCGGATTGTAGAAAATTTCATCGACAGTCCCTACTTCGACGATTTTGCCGGCATACATGACGGCTACTCGGTCTGCAACGTTCGCAACTACACCCAAATCATGGGTGATGAAAATAATCGAAGTCTTGATTTTCTGCTGCAGATCCTTCATCAACTCCAGGATTTGCGCTTGGATCGTAACGTCAAGAGCTGTTGTCGGTTCATCCGCAATCAGAATATCCGGGTTGCAGCCCAAAGCGATCGCGATGACGATCCGTTGGCGCTGACCGCCTGAGAATTGGTGCGGGTACTGTTTCATTCTTTTGGCAGGGCTCGGGATGCCTACAAGCTGCAATAATTCTTCAGCTTTTTTGTAGGCTTCCTCCTTACTGATGTTTTGATGTTTGATGATCGGTTCAGCGATCTGCTTGCCGATTTTTTGAGTCGGATTCAAAGAAGTCATCGGATCCTGGAAAATCATTGCGATTTCCGAACCGCGGATCTTCTGCATTTGTTTTTCGGTTTTGTGCACTAAATCTTCGCCCTTGAACAAGATTTCACCGTGTTCAATGTTGGCGTTGTTCGCCAATAGACGCATAATGCTGCGGCTAGTCACTGATTTACCAGAGCCGGATTCACCAACGATGGCTAATGTTTCACCTGGCTTCAGGTCAAAACTGACGCCTCGGATAGCTTTTACTTTACCTGCATAGGTATCAAAAGTAATTTGTAGGTCTTTTACTTCTAATATATTTTCCATCTGGTTACCTCCTAATCTCTCATTTTTGGATCGAACGCGTCACGGAGTCCATCAGCCAATAAGTTGAAGCAAATCATGATGACGCTCATGATTCCGGCTGGATACCACATCAGATGCGGCAAGAAACGGAATGTCTTGTAACCATCGTTGATCAATGTACCAAGCGATGCATTCGGAGCAGGAATACCGATACCGATAAAGCTCAGGAATGCTTCGAAGAAGATCGCTGATGGGATCGAGAACATAACTTGAATGATGATGACACCTGCCAAGTTAGGCAGAATGTGTCCGAAAGCAATTTTCATCGGTGATTGACCCAACGTGCGGGCAGCCAGGATGTATTCCTGGTTTTTCAACTTCAGTGTTTGCGCTCTGACGACACGCGCCATCGAAAGCCATTCAGTCAATGCCAAAGCAATGATGATGGAACTGATGCCGGGTTTCAGAACAAGCAACATCAGGATAACGACTACCAAGTTAGGCACGCCGGAAAGGATTTCCAGGATACGTTGCATGATGTTATCGACTTTTCCGCCCAACCAGCCGGATGTCAGACCATAGACAACGCCGAGTGTCAGGTTGAATAAGGCTGCCATGAACGCGATGAATAAGGATACGCGGGTACCGTACAGGATCCGCGACAACAAATCGCGTCCCAGGCTGTCCGTACCGAGGTAGTAGTAAACATCCTCAGGAACGTTGGACGCCTCGTACTTATCGATGACGACGCCATTCTGCTTCACTGTTCCGTTCAAACCGTTGATGTCGATGCCGGGAATCTTTGGTGGCATATTTGCGTATTGGACAGTTTGCGCATTCGGGTCATGCGGTGCGATGACTGGAGCAAACAGACTGGACATAGTGATGATGATCAAGATGACCAAACTGACCATGGCAACTTTATTTTTCTTCAGACGGCGCCAAGAATCTGCCATGAAGCTTAGGGAAGGCGCTGAGATTTTTTCTTTATCCTGCATGCTTGACTCGGATGCCGTTTCGAAAAGATCTTTCGTGATTGTCGGCATCGCTGTTGTATTGCGTAATTCATTTTCACTCATGCTTATTCCCCTCCTTCTGTAGCGACTCTGATACGAGGGTCGATGATTCCATAAAGGATGTCAACCAACAAAATGACGATGACCAACATGGTCGAATACATCATCGTGACGCCCATGATTGTCGGATAATCATTCGTCAGGATGGATTTTACGAATTGTTCGCCGATGCCAGGGATGGCAAAAATATTTTCCACAACCATCGAGCCTGTCATCAAACCGACTGTCATCGGGCCGATGATAGTGACCAAAGGAATCAACGCATTACGGATACCGTGTTTGAACGCGACTTCCCAACGGCTCAGACCTTTCGCTCTGGCGAGTTCGACATAGTCGCTGCCCAATACGTCGACCATTTCGGTTCGCATGAACCGGGCCGAATCGGCCAGCGGGGAAATGCTCAACGCGATCGTAGGCAGAATCGAAGAACGGAAACCATCATTCCACAAGGCGATCGGCAACACTTTCAGCCATACGCCGAATACCAATTGAAGAATAACTGCAAAAACAAAGTTAGGGATCGAACGGCCGACGATGGCTGTCAAAGTGGCAACTGTATCCACCCAAGTCCCCTGTCTCATTGCTGCGATCACACCCAGCACAATACCGAGAATTGTCCCTATGATAACTGCTTGAAGCCCTAATTGCATGGAGGGCCCAATTCTGCTGCTCAACAAATCCGTAACCGGAGTATTGTTGAACTGGAACGAAACACCCAAGTCTCCACGTACTAGTCCAAATATGTAGACTGCGTATTGGACCAGAATCGGTTTATTCAGTCCATACTTTTCATTCATGATAAAAATTTGTTCTTCAGATAACTTGTCTTGGTTACTGTATGGTGTACCCGGCAAAGCTTTCATCAGAAAAAAAGTTATCGATGCAATCAAAAACAACGTAATTGCCATATATAAAATACGCTTGCCGATGTACTTTGCATAACTTTTCATCGTTTGTCATCCTCCATTGTATAGTTATTTTGTAAATAGCACCTGATAGTATATCATATTTAAATATACAAAAAAGAAAATGAACACAAAATCAAATCATATTTTAATTGAGTTTTCTTTCTTTTTTTTGTACATTTAAAATTGAGAAAACAAAAAGGGGCCAAAATAAGTGAATCTCACAAAAAAAAACGTGCTTGTTTCATTATTCATTTTTGTATGTGCATTGGTTTATCAACTGATTAAATTTGGATCCTTAAGTTGGACCGAAACATCCAACATCCTGTTCATGGTAGCCGGCCTATTATTGATCATCGGTTTGTCCGGACTCGTGTTGGCTTCCGGAAGTTTCGACTTCTTTCACTACAGCGTCAGAAAAACGCTCAGAAGAGAGCCTAAGGAGGATGGCTTCAAAGAACCATTGAATCCGCATGCTTTATCATCTTCCGTCGGGAAAAGTTATCAAAATGTCCTGACTATCGGTCTGTTGTTGTTGGGGATCAGCATTGTCTGTCTCTGGGATTATATTTTATAAATAAAACATCCATCCGGCATGAATGTATGCCAGATGGATTTTTTATTGCCTTAATTAATCCACGTTCTGTGTTCCAGAATTTGAAGCCCATTTATAGGAGTAGTCAGCACCGACTAAGTGCTCGCCCAAATCTGTTACATACGGTTTTTGCAGAACTGCGTAAGAACGTTGATACAGAGGTGCGATACCCGCATCTTCCATCAAGATCTTTTCAGCAGCAAGCAGGCTAGCCCATCTTGCATCAAGGTCAGTCACGTTTGTGCGTGCTTCATCGATCAAAGCATCGTATTCAGCGTTGGAGTAACCGGATTTGTTGTTGCCGTTTTCTGTCTGGAACAATTCCAGGAAGTTGATCGGGTCAGCATAGTCAGCTCCCCATCCAGCTAATTCGATATCGTATTCGCCGGCGGTATCAGCTTCAAGACGGACTTTGAAAGGTACATTACGCAAGGTTACAGTCAAGCCAGGCAGGTTTGTCTGTAATTGGCTTTGCAGGAATTCAGAAGAACGTTTCGCATTTTCTGTGTCATCGCTCAATAATTCCAAAGTGATTGATTCAACACCCAATTCAGCCAAGCCTTGTTCGAAGTATGTTTTAGCTTCTTCAGCATTGAAAGTCAGAAGATCACCATTTTGTTCACGGTAGTCTTCGCCTGTTGAAGGATCCAAAGCAAGTTTTTCAGGAACCAATCCGTTTGCAGGGATAGAACCGTTTTGCAATACAACATCAGCATAAGCTTGTTTGTCGAAAGCCATAGCTAAAGCTTTACGGATGTTGGCATTCTCTAAAGGTGTGCCTTCTCTTTGTTGGTTGAATTTCAAGTAGAATACAGAAGAAGTCGGCATTGTGTGCACTTCAGGATCGCCGGTTCTTTGTGCTACGTATTCACCAGTCAAGATCATGCGGTCGATTGCGTCTGTATCATACAGATTCAAAGCAGTGGAAGTTTCTTTGATGACTTCCACGTTGATTGCTTGCAATTTTACAGCTTCTTTATCCCAATACTCTGCATTAGGTTCATACGTCCATGATAAGCTCGCTGCATCCCAGTTAGCTAACACGAATGGTCCGTTGTACAATAAAGCATCGCTGCTTAATGCATATTGGTCGCCTTGTTCTTCAACAAATGCTTGATTTTGAGGGAAGAACATAGCCAATGTCAAAAGATCTTTGAAGTATGGCACTGGAGAAGTCAATGTGATTTCCAGCGTTTTTTCGTCGATCGCTTTCACGCCTAATTCTTCAGGCCCAACTTCGCCAGCCATGATTTCAGTTGCGTTAGCGATAACGCCGTCCATCATGTAAGAGTATGAAGCAGCCGATGCAGGATCAACCAATTTGCGCCATGAATAAACAAAGTCTGCTGCTGTTACAGGCTCGCCGTTTGACCAGTTTGCTTCATCACGGATAGTGAAAGTGTAGACCAAACCGTCTTCGCTGACTGTAGGATCTTCTGCTGCGATCCCTAATTCAACCGTTCCGTCCAAACCTTGGCGATACAGACCTTCGTTTACGTTGCTTAAAGCAGTGAACGCAACTGTATCTGTAGCCTGCACAGAATCCATTGTAGGAATTTCAGCGCTTTCAACCAGATTTAACACCTGACCACTGCCGTTCGCACCTGCAGACTCTGATGAATCGGCCGTGCTTCCCTCTCCGCCGCATGCAGCTAATACAAGTGCGGAGCTTAAAGATAATAACACTAAAGATGATAGTTTCTTGTTGCCCATATTTCTTTTCCCCCATTCCCTCTGTTTCTATAATTTCTATAGTAAGGTTAATTATAGTTCTGACTGATATTAAAATCAAGTTTGGGAATTTAATAAATTAATTAAAATTAGATTAATATATTCATATTTTCACTTTTTTTGAGTTTATATATCGATATTAGATATATATTGAGAATCTCACACAGCATGTCAGAACATCCGAAAAATAATGAGAGCGGAACCAAACGTTGTCAAAACGGCAAAAACATCTGGTGAACATTTGTTTATTAAGAAACATTGATTTAATATGCAGATATTGATATATTTGCATGATAAAGAGATATTCAATCGTTTTCACAAAAAAATACACGAAACTCTCTTTAAAAATCGTTATAATTCTGGTTTTCTGCGTATAACACGGTCGTTGTATGGGCTTTGACCAGGATTTTCTCCATCGCGGCAGCTTCGGCTTTTCGATCCAGGAAGACCTGGTTGTCTTCGACAAGGATGGCATACTTTCCCTTCTCCATCCGGAAGATCGTATCGCTTCGGTTCGCATTGAAAACGACGATGTACTTTCCCCCTTCGTTCTGCAAGGCAAAGGCAACGATGTTGAAATTTTCGCTGAGCGTTGTGAAATGAGCATCAATTTCATCGAGGGTATGCATCCTGAACAGATACTCCCTTTTGCGCAACGCGATCAGACCTTTCACGTAGGCCACTGATTTTTGGAACGTCGTAACCCGTTCCCATTCAAACTGATTGATTTCGTCAGAGGACTTGTAGCTGTTGGCGTCCCCTTCCTTTGTGCGCAAAAATTCCTGTCCGCCATGGATGAATGGGACACCCTGCGCCAGTAATATGATGCTGGTTGCCAGCGTATGTCTTTTTATGCGCACCTCTTCGCTGTCATTCGGGTTCGAACGCAATAATTTATCATAGAGCGTCAAATTATCGTGCGCCTCCACGTACTGGATGACTTGTTCCGGATCGACATAACTGCTGTGGCTAGAAAGATGCATGCCGCCCTTTATGTTCCGGATCAACAGATCTTCCTGATAATTTTTGCCGCTGATGAAGCCCCTGTCCGTTTCGTCGCCAAAATCGCTGCCTTTCAAAGCTACCCGGATCGAATCGTTGAAATGAGCGATCCTCGGCATCGCTTGCGCATTTTTCTGGGAAGCTTTCAATTCCTCGGGGAGCGGTGTACTCATTTCCCATCCTTCACCGATAATGATGATGGATGGATCGACTTTATCCAGCGCTTCCCGGATCGCGTTCATCGTGACCGAGTCGTGGATGCCCATCAGATCGAAGCGGAAACCATCGAGATGGTATTCTTTTGCCCAATACTTGACGCTGTCGATGATGTACTTGCGCATCATATGCCTTTCCGAGGCTGTGTCATTTCCGACGCCCGTACCGTTCGCCAGCGAGCCATCCTCGTTGTAGCGGTAAAAATACCCCGGGACCGTCCTTTCCAAAGCCTGATCTTTCGGATCGTAGACGTGGTTATAGACGACATCCATGATCACCCTCAAGCCGTTAGCATGCAGTGTTCGGATCATTTCCTTCAATTCGATGATCCGGTTGAATGGATCAAAGGGATCCGTTGAATAGGAACCTTCCGGCACGTTGTAGTTCAGCGGATCATAGCCCCAATTGTATTGCGGTTCCGTCAGATTCGCCTCATCGACTGTGGCATAATCGAACATCGGCAAAACCTGGATATGGGTGATGCCCAAATCAATCAGATAATCCAAACCCGTGCTTATCCCGCTGGGGTTTTTAGTGTTTTTTTCGGTCAGGCCAAGGAATTTTCCTTTATTCGTTATCCCGCTCGTTTCGGAAATGGAAAAGTCCCGGATGTGCAGCTCGTAGATGATTGCCTCTTCCGGGAGACCGAAGGCAGGCAGCCGCTCCCCCCACCCGTCAGGATTCGTCCTGAGCAAGTCAGTAATGACCGATTTTGCACCGTTCACTGTCGTTGCTCGAGCATAAGGATCAACTGTGATCGTTTCGCGGTTATTCAGGAATAGAATGTTATAGACATATATGGTACCATGCTGATCACCTGGCAGGTAAGCTTCAAAAATCCCCTTGGGTTTCTGCACCATCGCCATTTTTAAGGACGGCTTCTTGATGGAATCGTCCGAATAGGTCCAAACTTCCACAAATTTGGCAGTAGGGGCCCATAGCCTCAAAAGCGTGCCTTCTTTTTCATATAGCGCGCCCAGTTCACCGTCATAAGAAAAGTAGTTGTCAAAATCATTCGATCTGACGAACAGAAACATTTCTTTGTCGATTGTTTCCTTATCCCTTTTATCGCTGAAGAGTTTTTCCAAATCGTAGCTCTCCAACCAACTCTGGAAATCCTCCACCATCTCGCATCACCTCCTTCATATAGTATACCAACCAAGGCTGATTTCCTGTACTCAAAAGGCACGGCAAAAAGCGCAACCGGATGAATTAATTGCCGGTTACGCTTCCTTGTGATGCCACCTGCCTCTGTTCACCTTCCATGTCAGAAGTAATCTTTCTTCTTCAGCCAATAGACCGTTAAGAAGCAGAGGACGATTGTGATCAGACTGGTGATGCCGAACGCCCACGGATGATTTTCGAAGGGCAGGTCGACATTCATGCCCCAGAAACCTGCCATGATGGTCGGGATCGTCAGGACGATGGTGATAGAAGTCAATACTTTCATGATATTGTTCAAGTTGTTTGTAATCACGCTCGAAAATACTTCGCTCAGCTGATCGATCATCTTGCTTGATTCGGTGACCATCACTTCGGCTTGGTTTGAGATATCGATGATATCGTGCAGCAATTCCTGGCTTTGCGCATCATCTCCTAGCACCGACTCATGGATGGACTCTGTTATCAAAGGATGATTTTTGTTGATGGATGTCTCAAAATATACCAAGCTCTTGTGGAGGGCAATCAGCTTGTAAAAATATTCATTATGGGTGGCACTGGTGATCTGAATCTGCAGGTCCTCGATGATGCCATCGATTTCCCTCAAATGATGAACAAAACTCTTTGTCAATTCCCATAATATATACAAAATGATGTGATGTTGAGTTGTTGCTGGTTCATTTTTGAATGACTCGTTCTTCATGATGCGTGTCAAAAAGGAAGGCGTTTCTTTGCAGACAGTGATCAGGGTCCCATTGACCGTTATGATCGATAAGGGGTACGTATGGAACTCCGTATATTTTTCCTGCACCGAGCGCAGTTGAGGGAAGAGAACGATCAGAAGATTGACGTTGTCCCCTGCACCACTTTTGACTTTCTCTTGTCGCGGGATCTCATACTCATCCAACGAGTCCATGATATAATCCTTCGGGATGCCAAAAATAGTCATCAGATCCTCAACGTCATCGGCGCTCGGATTCTCGATATGAATCCAATCAGCCGCTTTCCAATTCTTCGTCTGCGTGTAAACCCCTTTATCTGACAAGTCGAATGCTCTCATTGAACTCCACCTCTAACCTGTTGTATTATTCTGAATGTGCGTGCCTACAAGATAAGCATAACTTATTTTTGCCAAAAGGAAAGCGATAACCATCTCGCAAAGGTTGTGCCCTTTCCGGTCACTAAACCACTAGAGGCAAAGCTGCCGATTACACGTCAACCATGATTTCTTCCATAGTATAGGCCATTTCGATGTAAGGGTCCTCCGTATACCAATGCCGCGCACTGCCGAGGCAGGCGCAATAGAAGGTTGTACCATTCTCCTGCAGTATTTTCCGGAAGTGGACATGGCCCATGATGCTGTGCGTAATCGGATAGCGGTCATACACTTGCATATAGCTTTTGCTGCCGAGGAAAGCATTGTAGTAATCGTATACCTTGTGCGGGAGCGGGATGACGAATTGCGGATGCGTCACAACATGTGTCATCATGATTATTTTCCGGTCGCTGACGGCTCTCAGGTCGTTTTCCAGTTCCTCCTGCATGGCAGCTGCAACCGAGCGATCGTCGTTCTGCCAATGCACATACTGGCGGTCATTCCAACCGCCGACTTTCAGCTTTTTTCTGGAAAATTCTTCTATTGTATAGCGGTCACTGGCGAACCCATAATCATACCAGCCCGGATTCCCCACCACTGCCCAATCCTTTCCGATCAGAAACGGATTTCCGACAGGATTTTCATCCCGCTCCTTGAACAACCGATAGATGCGGTCCGTATCCTCTTCATGGTTGCGGATGGACCAAAAATCATGGTTTCCGGGTACGAATTGGATTTTCGAAACGTTGTGATCCCGCATGCGGTCCAGGAAAGCAAAGGTATCGTGGTAATCGGAAGAGACATCCCCCGCCAACAAAAGCAAATCGATTTCTTGATTATAGAGCAGCTCCGCCAAGAGATGGTCATACGTCTGACCCGGCGCCAGCCTTTTCGCGTTCGAGTCGATATGCAGGTCCGACAATACCCCAATTTTCACGTCCTCACCCCCCTTCTGTACTTTGCTTTCGGTGTGAAAAAAAGCGAAGTTGCATATCAGATTAACTGAGTTGCAGCTTCGCCCTTATACAGTGATTATTTTGAGAATGCTTCCGTCAGTGGCGGCACTACTTGTTTTTTGCGTGAAACAACACCAGGAAGCAATGCAACATTCTCGTTCAACGAGACGCCGAATGCTGCTTCGACTGTGTCCAAATGCGAACCGACAGCCAACAAAGCCGAATCGCTGTCGATGATGTTTGTGATCACCAACAAGAAGACATCATACCCTTGCGTACCGTTTTCAGCTTCCATAGCGGCAACAAGCTCAACTTGTCTATTCAGAACATCTTGAACGTCGACGGTATTCACTTGTGCGATGCGGACGTTTTTGTCGCCCATCGGGAAGGATTTCGCGTCCAAAGTCAACAATTCAGCAATCGATTTATCGTCCAGATTCGTTCCGGCTTTAAGCATTGCAAGGCCATATTCATTCAAAGAAACACCGGCGATTTCCGTCAAAGCTGCTGCCGCTGCTTCATCTTCCGGCGTGCATGTCGGCGATTTGAACAACAACGTGTCGGAAATGATGGCAGAAAGCATCAGGCCGGCGATGTCGGCAGGGATCGCGATGTTCTTTTCTTTGTACATTTTGTAAAGGATCGTATTTGTGCAACCGACTGGTTCCGCACGGTAATACAACGGGTTGGCCGTTTCGAAGTTCGCGATGCGGTGGTGATCCACGACGGCATACACTTCGACCTCTTTGATGTCGCTGACGCTTTGTTGCGCTTCGTTATGGTCGACCAAAGCAACCGTATCCGTTTCGTTTGCCGCAGTCGCGATGACGCGCGGAGCCTCTGTCTTGAATTGGTTCAGAGCGTAGGCTGTTTCCTCACTCGGCAAGCCAAGCGCCACGGCTTCGGCTTCGATTCCGTTTTGATTCAGATAGTAAGCATATGCGATAGCGGATGTAATCGCATCCGTATCCGGATTTTGGTGCCCAAAAACTAACAGTTTGTTCATTCAATTCACTCTCTCTTCCATTGTCTAAAATTATCATAATAAAAAAGGAAGAAAAGAGCAATGGCAATTCTCTTTTCTTCCTTGAAAAATAGTATTATTTTACAGATCCAAATAACCTTTGTAGTCTTCTGTATGCAGAAGTTTTCTGGCATTTTCGACGCGCTCGGCGGTAGGTGGATCGATACCCTCCAATTGATAAGGGATTCCCAATGTTTCCCACTTGTAGACGCCCATTTTATGGTAAGGCAGAATCTCAACTTTGACGATATTTTTCAATGTTTTCAGGAAAGCATCCAGACGGATCAAGAAATCATCATAGTCTGTCCGCTCCGGAATCAGCACGTGGCGGATCCAAACCGGCTGATTGATTTCCGATAAATATTTCGCCAGTTCGATGATGCTTTCGTTCGGCCACATCGTCAATTCTTTGTGCTTCCCGCTGTCGATGTGCTTGATGTCCAGCAGGATCAGGTCTGTCACAGCCAACAGTTTGTTGAATTGGCTGAAGAAAGGCTCGTCATAAGTGAATGGCAAGCCGCAGGTGTCCAAAGTCGTATGCACGCCCTGGGCTTTGGCTTTCGTGAACAATTCGATCAAAAAATCGATCTGCAGCAACGGTTCGCCGCCACTGACGGTGATGCCGCCTTTTTGCCCCCAGAAGGGCTTGTATTGCAGGGCCATGTTCAGCAATTCATCGCTTGTCATCTCGTTGCCGCCACCGATGTTCCAAGTGTCCGGGTTATGGCAGAATTGGCAACGCATGCGGCAGCCTTGCATAAATATAATAAAACGGATTCCTGGTCCATCAACGGAACCGAAACTCTCTGTTGAATGCACAAATCCTTTTAAGGGTTCAGTCATTTCAAAAAACTCCTCTGTCGTTTATTTCTTAACTTCATTGTATATCGCGTAAGGAATATTTCCTATCAAAAAGAGCGAAAGTTCGCTCCCTTTGATAGAAAACGGATGAATCAAATGATCCATCCGTTTAAATTTATACGATTACTATGCAAGTTGGAGCAAATTACATCATTTCGTGCATTGTACGGTTGATGACGTCCATTTGTTGTTCGCGAGTCAACTTGATGAAGTTAACAGCGTATCCGGAAACACGGATCGTCAATTGTGGGTAGTTTTCTGGGTGATCCATAGCGTCAAGCAATGTTTCACGGTTGAATACGTTAACGTTCAAGTGGTGGCCGCCTTTAGTGATGTAGCCATCCATCATTGCAGTCAAGTTTTCTTTTTGGACTTCTTCTTCACGTCCCAAAGCTTTAGGGATGATTGAGAATGTATTTGAGATACCATCCAATGAATATTTGTAAGGGATCTTAGCTACTGAAGACAAACTTGCCAAAGCGCCGTGAGTATCTCTTCCGTGCATTGGGTTAGCACCAGGTGCGAATGGTTCGCCGGCTTTACGTCCGTCTGGCGTGCTACCAGTTTTCTTGCCGTAAACCACGTTTGAAGTGATTGTAAGGATAGAAGTTGTCGGGATAGAGTTGCGGTATGTTTGGTGTTTCTTGACTTTGCCCATGTATTGTTTCAACAAGTCGATACCGATTTGGTCAGCGCGATCGTCATTGTTACCATATTTAGGGAAGTCGCCTTCGATTTCGAAGTCAACAGCAATGCCGTTTTCATCACGGATCGGTTTAACTTTTGCGTATTTGATAGCAGAAAGTGAATCGATTGTAACAGAGAAACCAGCCACACCAGTTGCCAATGTGCGGACAACGTGTGTATCATGCAAAGCCATTTCCAATGATTCGTATGAATATTTGTCATGCATGTAGTGGATAACGTTCAATGTATTCACATACAAAGCTACGATCCAGTCCATCATTACATCGAATTTTTCAGAAACTTCAGCGTAATCAAGGTATTCTGAAGTGATTGGTTGCAATTTAGGTCCAACTTGTTTTTTCTTCGTTTCGTCAACTCCGCCGTTGATTGCGTAAAGCAATGTTTTAGCCAAGTTAGCACGCGCTCCGAAGAATTGCATTTGTTTCCCGATTCTCATCGCGGATACGCAGCAAGCGATACCGTAGTCGTCGCCCCATTCAGTGATCATGATATCATCATTTTCGTATTGGATAGCGCTTGTTTCGATAGACATTTTAGCACAGTATTTCTTGAATCCTTCAGGCAATTTAGTTGACCAAAGTACTGTCAAGTTAGGCTCTGGAGCTGCTCCTAAGTTAGTCAATGTGTTCAAGAAACGGAAGCTTGATTTTGTGACCATTGAGCGGCCATCATGTGCCATACCCGCGATTGATTCAGTAACCCATTGTGGATCTCCTGAGTACAATTCTTGGTATTCTGGCGTACGTGCAAATTTGATCATACGTAATTTCATTACGAAGTGGTCAACGATTTCTTGTGCTGTTTCTTCAGTCAATGTTCCGTTTTCAAGATCGCGTTGGATATAGATATCCAAGAAAGTTGAAGTACGGCCTAATGACATTGCTGCACCATTTTGTTGTTTAACAGCAGCCAAGTAACCGAAGTATAACCATTGGAAAGCTTCTTGAGCGTTTGTTGCTGGTTTGGAAATATCGAAACCGTAGATGTTTCCTAATTCTTTCAATTCTTTCAAAGCGCGGTACTGTTCGCTGAATTCTTCTCTCAAACGGATGATTTCTTCAGTCATCGTGCCGTCGCCGATTTTAGCGAATTCATTTAATTTGTCTTGCATCAGGAAGTCCACACCGTATAAAGCTACACGACGGTAGTCGCCGATGATGCGTCCGCGGCCGTATGCATCCGGCAAGCCAGTGATGACGCCGGTTGTTCTTGCTGCACGCATTTCTGGAGTGTAAGCGTCAAATACGCCTTGGTTATGTGTTTTTCTGTACTGGCGGAAAATCATTGAAACTTCTGGGTCTACTTTGTAGCCAGCTTCTTCACAAGCCTGTTCGCTCATGCGGATACCGCCGAAAGGCATCAAGCTGCGTTTAAGTGGTTTTTCAGTTTGGAAACCGACGATTTGCTCTTTTTCTTTGTTCAGGTAGCCTGCTGAATGAGATGTGATGGAAGATACAACTTTTGTATCCATGTCCAATACGCCGCCAGCTTCTCTTTCTTGCTTAGTAAGATCCATAACTTGATCCCATAATTGAGTAGTGGTTTCAGTAGGACCAGCCAAGAAGCTTTCGTCGCCTGTGTATTCAGAGAAGTTGTTGATGATGAAGTCTCTTACGTCGACTTCGTCTTTCCAAGTTTTTCCTTTAAACCCTTGCCATTGTTCCATTATATATTCCTCCTATAAAGTGCTTTCACATTGTGATATGTGTAACAGGTTTCTACATGAATATTATAACACGCACAGTGGAAAGTGCAACAACTATCAATCTTTTTTTTGAACTTTTTGTAAACTTTTTGAAAATTATTTATAAACACCGTCATATCAACGTTTATAAAATTAAAAAAATGATTCCGGCTTCCGATTAGTTAGTGAAACCTTTATTTTGTCAAAAAATCTGTTTCATAAAAAAACGGAAACTGTACTATTACACAGTTTCCGTTTTGGCTTTTTGTTTATAACAGTTAATTAGAAAATTCTAATTTGTGAAAAATCAAACTCTTTCTCGATGTCCGATACTTCGCCATCCGTCTTCTCGTTGATTGCGAAGCTGCCGTTGGAATACCTTGGACTGAACGGTATTTCTTTGCTTTCCGCCACGACGCTGTTGCCAGCTGTGGTGCGGATTGCATAACGGTTGGGCAATGATAATTCGCAATCCATGAAGATGATGCGGTGCGGTTTGGCCTTCAATTCCTTCAGAAGCATCAATCCCCGTTTCGCGCGGCCCAAAATCGGGACTTCGCCGGACTTGAATTTTTTGATGTTCCCTCTTTGCGTGATTACCAGGACAGGGAATTCCTCATCCCCTTCTTTAAAGGCTGCACCCCCGACCACAATGTCACCGTCCTTCAGATTGATTGATTTGACTCCGCTGGCCCGGGTTCCGATGATGCCTACTTCATTCACGGCGTAACGCAGGCTGAAGCCGAAATGCGTCACAAGGAGCACATCGTAGTTTTGTTTATCCTCCAAGCGTTGGATGGAGACAATCGCGTCCGTCTCGCTCTTCAGCTTCATGGCGACCGCTTTTTTGTTTCTGTAGCCGCGGAAAGTCCGGAAGTCGCTCATCAGTGTCTGTTTGATGTAGCCTTCTTTTGATACGAAAAGGATTGTCCCGGTTGGTTCGCTGTTGTTAGGGAGAATCTCTACGCTGATGATCTTTTCTTCCGGAGCGAAAGGAATGTTCTGCGAGATATGGTGCCCCGTATCTTTCCATTTCAATTCCGGCAACTCGTGGATAGGGAAGTGAAGGTAGTCTCCCTTGCTGGTGAACATCACGATCGCATCAAGCGTCGAAGCTTTGCCGACAAAAAGCGGTTTATCCCCTTCGCGCAATCCGATTTCTTCGATAGTCGAGGCTCCGAAAGAGCGCAGGCTCGTGCGCTTGTAGTAGCCCTCTTTTGTGACCACGACAACGACTTCTTCCACCGGCACGAGAACTTCCGTATCGATTTTGATTTCCTCGATTTCATGCTGGATCGTAGTCCGGCGAGGGTTCGCGTATTGTTTCTTGACTGCGGCGAGCTCTGTCTTCATCACAGCGTACAACGTTTTTTCCTGCTTCAGGATTTCTTGGTAAGTCGCAATTTGCTCATTCAGTTCCAACTTTTCGTTCTGCAGGGCGGTGATATCCGTATTGGATAAACGGTACAACTGCAGGGAAACAATCGCTTCCGACTGTGGTTCCGAAAAAGCATACTGCTTCATCAGATTCTGTTTTGAGTCCTTTTTGTCTTTACTGTCGCGGATCAATTGGATGACTTCATCGAGAATCGAAATGACTCTGATCAAAGCATCGACAATATGCAGGCGCGTTTCGGCCTTCTTCAGGCTGTAGTTCGTCCGGCGGGTGATGACGATTTTCTGGTGACGGATATAGGCTTTCAGTATTTGGTGCAAGCCGACTTGCATCGGACGGCGCTCGTCGATAGCGACCATATTGAAGTTATAGTTCACTTGCAGATCCGTATTTTTAAGCAGATAGTTGAGGATCCCCTCTGCATTCGCTTCTTTTTTCAATTCGACGACGATCTGCAGCCCCGAGCGGTCTGATTCATCCCGCACTTCGGCGATCCCTTCGATTTTGCGGTTGATGCGGATTTCGTCCATCCGCTTCACTAGTGTCGCTTTATTGATGTCATAAGGGATTTCCGAAATGACGATCTGCTGTTTGCCGCCGCGGATGCTCTCTATGGAAGTGCGCGAACGGACGACAACTTTTCCTTTGCCGGTGTTATAGGCGTCCTTCAGGCCATCCAAGCCCTGTATGATCGCCCCGGTAGGGAAATCGGGTCCTTTTACATATTTCATGAGTGCTTGGAGCTCCGCCTCAGGGTGATCGATCAGATGCAAGGTCGCATCGATGACTTCGCCTAAATTATGCGGTGGGATATCGGTCGCGTAACCGGCGGAAATACCGGTGGCGCCGTTCACCAGAAGATTCGGGTAGCGAGCCGGCAAAACGGTCGGCTCCTGGTCAGTATCATCGAAGTTCAGCACAAAGTCTACCGTTTCCTTGTCGATGTCGCGCAACAGTTCAGCGGAAATTTTTGACAATCGGGCCTCGGTATACCGCATCGCTGCGGCTGAGTCCCCATCCATACTCCCGTTATTGCCGTGCATTTCGACCAATACTTCCCGCATCTTCCAATCCTGACTCAACCGGACCATCGCTTCATAGACACTGGAATCGCCATGCGGATGGTAATTACCGATTACATTCCCGACAGTTTTAGCCGATTTGCGGAAGCCTTTGTCCGAAGTGTTCCCGGCAACATCCATCGCGTACAGGATCCGCCTTTGGACAGGCTTCAGTCCGTCGCGGATATCAGGCAAAGCACGCTCTTGGATGATGTACTTCGAGTATCTTCCGAAGCGGTCCCCCATTACGTTTTCAAGCATCAGCTCTTTGATTTCCAGATTATCCACTATAGTTCACCACTTTCAAAATCTAACGAAATTTGCTCCATGTCATGAGCGGTCTGCTGATCCGAAAATTCCTTCTTCACTTTCTCCTGCAGATGCGCCTCCCCACTATCGGACGCTGGTGCAATGTCTTCCTCAAGAATGCTCTTATTGTCGGACATCGAAAACTCGACATGCTTCTCGATCCATTTCCTTCGCGGTTCGACTTTGTTCCCCATCAGCGTCGTTACCCGGCGCTCCGCTTGGGCCTTGTCATCGATCAGCACCCGGATCAACGTCCTGGTTTCAGGATCCATCGTGGTATCCCACAGCTGATCCGCGTTCATTTCCCCGAGCCCTTTGTACCGTTGCAGGATATAGCCCTTGCCGATGATGTCGATTTTTTCCTGCAGTTCCTTTTCGGTCCATGCGTACTGGATTTTTTCGTTCTTGCCGAAGCCCTTGGATACTTTGTATAGGGGCGGCTGCGCCAGATATATTTTCCCGGCTTCCAGCAACGGTTTCATGTAACGGTAAAAGAAAGTCAGCAACAGGATCTGAATGTGCGCACCATCCGTGTCCGCATCCGTCATGATGATGATTTTGTCGTAATTGCAATCCTTAATGTCGAAATCCGCCCCGACCCCTGCACCTACTGTGTAGATGATCGTGTTGATTTCCTCGTTCTTCAAAATATCCTGCATACTCGCGCGTTCTGTATTGATGACTTTCCCACGCAACGGGAGTATCGCCTGGAACTTGCGGTCGCGCCCTTGTTTGGCGGATCCGCCGGCGGAATCACCCTCGACCAGATACAGTTCGTTCTTTTTCGGGTTTTTGCTTTGTGCAGGCGTCAGCTTGCCGGACAACAGCGATTCGTTTTTTTGGCGTTTTTTGCCGTTTCGCGTCTCTTCACGGGCTTTACGCGCTGCATTCCTGGCCTCTCTGGCTTTGAGTGATTTTCTGGCAAGCATTTGGGCTGTTTCGCCATTTTCTGTCAAGTAAATGCTCAATTTTTCGCTGATGAGGCCATCAACGGCTGCCCGCGCTTGCGGCGTGCCTAATTTTTCCTTCGTCTGGCCTTCGAACTGGAGCAGATTCTCCGGTACGCGCAGGGACAATACTGCCGAAAGTCCTTCGCGGACATCGCTGCCTTCGAGATTCTTTTCCTTCTCTTTGATCAGGTTCATTTTTCTCGCGTATTCATTGAAGGCTTTGGTGATGGCTGTCTTTGCACCGGTTTCGTGTGTGCCACCATCCTTTGTGCGGACGTTGTTGACGAATGACAGGATCGTTTCCGAATAGCCGTCGTTGTACTGGAATGAGAACTCGATCTCGATCCCATCGGCTTCCCCGTTGAAATACACAACATCATGCAACGTATCCTTTTCTTCATTTAAGTAAGTAACGAATTCCTTGATTCCTTCTTCGAAGAAAAAAGTATCGCTTTGTTCGGTCCGCTCATCCTTCAGCGTGATGGTTAAGCCTTTCAACAAAAAGGCTGATTCCCGGAACCGTTCCGCCAGCATATCGTAGGACAGCTGCGCTGTTCCGAAAACCTCTTTGTCAGGCAAAAAATGAATCAACGAGCCGGATGCTTTAGCAGTGGTTTTTGCTTTGGTCAATTTACTGGCAGGTTTTCCGCCATCTTTGAATTTCATTGTATAGAGTGTGCTCTCCCGGATGACCGATACTTCCAGCCATTTGGAAAGGGCATTGACGACACTCGCGCCCACTCCGTGAAGACCTCCTGAAGTTTTATAGCCGCCCTGGCCGAATTTCCCTCCAGCGTGAAGCACGGTGAAAATGACTTGGATGGTTGGCACCCCTGAAGCGTGCAACCCGGTGGGCATGCCGCGTCCGTTGTCTTTGACGCTGATGCTCTGGTCTTCATGGATCGTGATGTCGATTTTATCAGCATAACCCGACAAGGCCTCATCTACCGCATTATCGACTATCTCATATACTAAATGATGCAATCCGCGGGCATCAGTCGAACCGATATACATCCCCGGCCGTTTTCTGACTGCTTCAAGACCTTCCAACACTTGGATGGAATCATCATTGTATTTATTCTCTTTATTTTGTGCCATAAAAAAACTCCTTCGTATCTGTTCTAACCGAACATCTATTCTATCATACTGTATAACTTTCACTTTGGAAAGTATAAAAAACGAGACGGAATTCTGCCTCCTATAGGAAAACTGCGGATAAAATGGTAAAATGAACTGCAATTGTATATTAACTGAGTATCAACTTAGGAGTGAAGTGAGAATGACAGCAATCGTCATCGTCCTGGCCTATCTTTTGGGTTCCATCCCGTCAGGCATTTGGATCGGAAAATATTTTTATCAAACAGACATCCGCAAATACGGCAGCGGAAACAGCGGAACGACCAACACCTTCCGCGTATTAGGAAAAAAAGCCGGCAGCATCGTCCTGATCATGGACATGCTCAAAGGCTCGGCGGCAACCTTATTGCCGATTTGGCTGGGAGTCGAAATCCATCCCTTATTGGCCGGGGTTGTTGCAGCCTTAGGGCATACGTACCCCCTTTTCGCTGGATTCAAAGGCGGCAAAGCCGTTGCCACCAGCGCGGGTATCATGTTGGCCTACAATCCGCTTTTTTTTGGGGAAGCAATCATCGCTTTCGTCATCTACCTCTACTTCTCCAGAATGGTCAGCCTATCCAGCATCCTGGTCAGTTTTACAGCGGTCGCTCTTTCCTTCTTCTTTAACGATTGGCCATTGACGCTCGTTACGATCCTTTTGACGATCTTCATCATCTATCGCCATCGTTCCAATATTTATCGGATCAGAAATGGAACGGAAAGCAAAGTGCCTTTCGGCTACAAATCGAAGAGCGCTAAAGAAAAATAACAGAATAAGGCGGGGCCGTAAATCATCGTTGATTTACGGCCCCGCCTTTTGTCAGGTCCAAAGACAAACGCTGCCTGGCCTATCAGACGACTGAATTAAAAGAAATCGACCCGATGGACATAATAACGTTTATTCCCGGGTTCAAGCGATTGGATGGCTGTTTTCCGTTCCAGTTCCCCGTCCGAATCCGACCGGTCAGCAAGTCCGCACCAAGGTTCCAAACAAACATAAGTGGCGTCTTCCTGAGGCTTCGTCCAGATGCCCAAGTATTCGAAATCCTCATAGGACATCGTGACCCCATGCTCACTTTTATCGGAAGCCAGCGTCACGGTTGTCGGTTCCGGCGTTTTGAAAATGATGGCATCATTCAAAAAGAGATCCCTTTGCAGTGGGAATTTGTTCTGTGCCACTTCAACCGTTTTGTCAGTCGCAAGGTAAGGACCATCCAGGAACAAGCGTTGGCGGGAAGTTTCCGGAGTCATTTTGATGTAGTAATCCTCGAATGTTTCCCCTTCCGTCAATGGCACATTAAAGCCCGGGTGTCCGCCGATCGAGAAATACATCTTGTTTGCATCAAGGTTCTTCACTTTGTAGCTGATCGACAATTGACTCTCGAACAATTGATAAGTCAACTGCAGTTCAAATGAAAATGGATAAACATCTTTGAAATCACCATTCGGCGCAAGGATGAAGGTAATGCTGTCAGTCAAACGCTCATGCACCGAAAATTTCGAATCGCGCGCAAATCCGTGTTGCCCCATTGTGTAAGTTTTATCGTTATGTCGGAAGGTATCATCCTTCAGGCGTCCGACAAAAGGGAACAGGATCGGCGCATGTCTGTTCCAAACTTTTTCATCAGCCTGCCAAATATATTCGATGCCGGTTTTCTTTGCGATTACACTGGTGATTTCTGCACCTTTATCTTTTACGGTTACTTTAAGGTGCTGATTTTCGATTACAAACTCCATGACATTTCCCCCTAGTTTGGCTTTACACCATTTTGCTTACTGATCATTTTTTGGATACAAAGCCCTTTTTAAAGCATCAAGCAATTCTGCAGAAACGACTCTGATGAAGGTTCCCTTCATACCGAGCGATCTCGTCTCGAGAATACCGGCTGATTCCAGTTTTCTTAAGGCGTTCACAATGACGGAACGCGTAATATTTTTTTCTGCCGCAATTTTTGATGCGGTGATGCGTTCCTCCAAGGATGGAAAAGTCTCAAAGATCGCTTTTACCGCCTCCATTTCGCTGAAAGACAGCGATTTTATGGCGATCTGGACCAGTGTGGTCACGCGCGTTGCCTCTTGCATGCGCAAATTGATGGCATGCAGCAATTCGATGCCGATAACGGTGGCACCATGTTCGGCAAGGATCAGATCGCTGCTGTCAAAAACGGGAAACAAACGCGCCAAAACCAAGCTCCCCAAGCGCTTGCCGGAAGCAAAAATCGGAACGATCGTTGTGACACCCGTAATGAACAGGTCCCTGCTCTCGATCGGAAAAGCCGTAAAATCGGATTCGATGCCGATGTTTGCGGTCGTCTGAAACAACGCTGACAGATTGTGGGCATACTGCTCCGGAAATTTCTTGTCCTCCAGCATTTGTTTGATGCGGGCATTGTTGATATCGGTCGCCTCGCTGTAACCCAGTAAATTGCCGGACAGATCGATCAGATACGTGTTGGCGCGCAGTATGTCGCCGAGCACGCTTGCCATTTCCGTAAAGGGCAAGGCCGTCGCTTCATCGCTGACGGCAACGAAGCCCCCTTCTTTTTGCAGCATGTAGTTGATCCTTCTCAACTTTTCTAATAATTCGTCCATGTTTCCCCCCTACGATCATCCATCAGAAAATATCCGCAAGGTTCATCCAACCTAAAGGGGATTTTTTTATGCTTAAAGGATATATCTTCTTAAATCTTTGTTTTCTACAATTTTCTCAAGTTTTTCATCCACGTAATGTTCCGTTATCGTGATATCTGTCCCGGGAATTTCGGAAGCTTCAAACAGCAGATCCTCCAGCAATTTCTCCATGATCGTGTGCAGTCTTCTGGCACCGATGTTATCGGTTTCCTGGTTGACTTCTGTCGCGATGACGGCCATTTTCCGGATGGCTTCCTGCGTGAAGGTGATGTTGACGTCCTCCGTTGCCAACAGCGCGATGTATTGCTTCAGCATCGCGTTATTGGGCTCTGTAAGGATGCGGACGAAATCATCTTCCGTGAGGTCGTTCAATTCCACCCGGATCGGGAAACGGCCTTGCAGTTCCGGGATCAGATCGCTTGGCTTGGAAACGTGGAACGCGCCGGATGCTATGAAGAGGATATGGTCCGTTTGGATAGCCCCATACTTAGTGGAAACTTGGCTACCTTCGACGATCGGAAGGATATCCCGTTGCACACCTTCGCGCGAAACTTCGCCTGTGTTTTGTGATTTGGAAGTGATTTTGTCGATTTCATCGATGAAGATGATGCCGTTGATTTCGGCCAGCTTCAAAGCTTCCTGCGAAATATCATCCTTGTTTACCAATTTGTCGGTTTCTTCCTGCACGAGCACCCCGATGGCATCTTCGACCAAAAGTGTCCGCTGGATCTTCTTTTTCGGCGTCATGGATTCGAATGCCGACTGCAGCATCATCATTTGTTCGTTGTTTCCGCCGCCACCTAATGGATTGGCTTGTTTTTCCTCCACTTTTATGGAGACTTCACGTTTATTCAGCAAACCTTTGCGCAATTGCTCGATGATTTCCGCTCTGCTCTGGGCGATTTCGGCAGTCACTTCTTCGGTTTCCTCTTCCTGATTTTCCGGCAGAGGCATTCCCAGGTTTTTGAACATATTTTGCCAGTCATTCATGCCTTCCTGTTTGGGCTTGGCTTTTTTGATCCCCGGCTTCATGACTTTGGCCAGGCGTTGCAATGCCGCTTCATAGGCTTTGGCATACACGTCGCCGCGTTTTTGCTTTTCGACGATCTGAAGAGCGTTCTCCACCAGGTCGCGGACCATCGATTCGACGTCGCGGCCGACATAGCCGACTTCCGTGAATTTGGTCGCCTCTACCTTAACGAAGGGTGCTTCTACCAACAGTGCCAAGCGTCTCGCCAGCTCCGTCTTCCCTACTCCGGTCGGTCCGATCATCAGGATATTTTTCGGAGTCACTTCTTTTTGCATGTCGGCGTCCAGTTGCTGTCTCCGGTAACGATTCCGCAAAGCGACAGCGATCGCTTTTTTGGCTGCGTCCTGGCCGATGATATAGCGGTCGAGCTCCTTGACGATTTCTCTGGGTGTTCTGTTGTGCTGTTCCTTCATTATATTAGCCACCTATCTAAAATTCTTCAACAATGATGTTGTCGTTAGTAAATACGCAGATTTCTGAGGCGATTTTGAGGCTTTCGTAGGCGATTTCCTTAGCGGAAAGATCGGAGCCTCTTCTTTTTAGGGCTCTTGCTGCAGCCAAGGCATAATTCCCGCCTGAGCCGATCGTAAGGATCCCGTCATCCGGTTCGATGACTTCCCCGCTTCCGGAAACAAGCAGCATCTGTTCCTTGTTCATGACGATCAGCAACGCCTCCAGCTTCTGAAGGGCACGGTCGCCGCGCCATTCCTTGGCCACCTCGATGGAGGCGCGCATCAGGTTGCCTTTGTATTGATTGAGTTTCTCTTCGAATTTGTCTTCAAGGGTGAAGGCGTCAGCTACGCCGCCAGCGAAGCCGACGATGACTTCATCATGATAGATGCGTCTGATTTTTTTGGCGGTCCCTTTCATGATGACGGATTCGCCCATCGTCACCTGGCCGTCCCCCGCCATGGCTGAACGTCCGTTGTGCTGCACTGCACAGATAGTTGTCATATGTTATTCCCCCTGTTTCTTGCTGTCCCGTTTCGCCCGCGGATGGAATTGGTTGTAATTCCGTTGCAGGGCGTCTTTCGTCACGTGTGTATAGATTTGAGTGGATGACAGGCTGGCATGTCCCAAAAGCTCCTGAACGGTCCGCATATCCGCTCCGTTATTCAACATATCGGTCGCAAAGGTATGCCGCAGCATATGCGGATGCAATGTCCCGGTCAAACCGGTTTTTTTCATGATCTGTTTCAGTATATATTCAATGCCGCCTGCCGTAAGCGGATCGCCCAAGCGATTCACAAAGAGATGGTCATGGCTGCGTTGGTGCTTTGTCATCAATTCCGACCGGGTCATTTCCAGGTATTCCTGGATGGCTGCGGCAGCATAATGCCCGAACGGCACATAGCGCTCTTTATTCCCTTTGCCGAAAATCAGAATGACGCCCAGGTCGAAGGAAATATCCTGCAGCTTGATGTTCTTGCATTCGCTGACGCGGATTCCGGTCGCATACAACAATTCAACCAACGCCCGGTTCCGATAGTCCAGTATTTCGGTCCCCTCGGCTGCGCGCAAGAGTTTTTCCAATTCTTCTTCGTACAAGTACTGCGGCAAGCGCAGCTGCTTTTTCTTGAAAGAGATATAGGATAAAGGGTTTTCATCAAGAAGGTCGTTGCGGATCAGGAAATGATAGAACCCCCTCAAGCTCGACAACGTGCGCGAAATGGTGTTTCGGCTCAGTTTTTGTTCATCCAAAAAACTCAGATACAGGCGGACATCGTACAATTGTACCGCCATCAAGTCGCTGGTTCCACTTTCTTCGAGAAAGGATTCGAATTTTTTCAGGTCAAACAGATAGGCTTTGACCGTTTCGTCGGAATAGCGCCGTTCAATTGCCAAATAGTTTATGAATCGATCGATTAATTCTTGATTAGACAAAAAAATCCCTCCAACATCTTATGACTAAATTTATCACAATGTTGGAGAGATTTCAATGTAAGCTGACGAACTTAAATCGTTTGCACGAATTCGTCCAGGGCAGCCAACGCTTTATCGGCTATCATTTGGTTTTTAAGCTGTTTATCACGGATTTTCTTGCCGCCCAACGGTTCGATGATGCCGAAGTTGGCGTTCATCGGTTGGAAGTGCTTGCTGTCTGTGTTCGTTATGTAGTGCGACATGGCACCGATCATCGTTTCTTTCGGGAAGACGACACATTCCTGCCCGCTCGCCATTCTGGCGGCATTAAGGCCCGCCAGCAAGCCGCTGGCGGCACTCTCGACATATCCTTCCACGCCGGTCATCTGGCCAGCGAAGAACAAATCGTCGCGTTTTTGGCTCTGATAAGTGGAGCGCAGAATTTTCGGAGAGTTCAGGAACGTATTCCGGTGCATAACACCATAACGCACGATTTCAGCATTTTCCAGTCCCGGGATCATCTGCAGAATCCGCTTTTGCTCTCCCCATTTCAGGTGCGTCTGGAAACCGACGATGTTGTAAAGGGAGCCGGCAGCATTGTCCTGACGGAGCTGCACAACTGCGTAAGGAATCTTTCCGGTCTTCGGATCTTCCAGCCCGACCGGTTTCATCGGACCGAACAGCAGCGTTTTTTCGCCTTTTGAGGCCATCACTTCGAAAGGCATGCAGCCATCGAAGTATTTTTCCTCCTCGAATTCCTTCAGAGGGGCCACTTCAGCAGCGATCAGTTCGCGATAGAATGATTCGAATTCCGCTTTAGACATCGGACAGTTCAGGTAGGCGGCTTCGCCATTGTCGTAACGCGACTTCAAGTATACCTTTTCCATATTGATGCTGTCTTTTTCCAGCACCGGTGCGGCGGCATCATAGAAGTATAACCCTTCCATCTCAATAAAGCTCTGGATCGATTGGCTCAATGGTTCCGAAGTCAAAGGGCCTGTCGCCACCACCGTGATCCCTTCCGGCAATGCCGTCAGTTCATCCAGATGGATTGTGATATTGGGATGGTCTTCCAATGTTTTCGTCACATAGGCTGAAAAATTGTCGCGATCGACAGCCAGTGCGCCACCCGCCGGCAGAGCGGTCGCATCTGCCGCTTTGATGATCAGGGAATTCAAATGACGCATTTCTTCCTTTATCAAACCCGCGGCGTTTGTGACTTGGTTCCCCCGCAGGGAATTGGTGCAGACCAATTCCGCGAAACCTGAGGTATGGTGGGCAGGCGTCATCTTTTTCGGTCTCATCTCATAGAGATCGACGTGGATCCCCTGCTCCGCTATTTGAAAAGCCGCCTCGCTTCCGGCCAAGCCGGCTCCGATTACGGTAACTGTTTTATCTGTCATAGTATGCCTCCATAACGTTATTTCTGTACATCTTCCTCGTATTCACAATGACTGCATTTCACTTGGATGCCGCCTTTGACCTTCTTCTCAACAAGATAATGTTGACATTTCGGGCAATCGCGGCCGATCGGTTTGTCCCATGAGATGAATTCGCACTCTGGATACTGATCGCAGCCATAGAATATCCGGTTCTTCTTGGATTTCCGTTCGATGACCTCGCCTTTATGGCATACAGGGCACGTCACGTTGATTTTCTTAACAATCGGTTTTGTGTTCCGGCATTCCGGGAAATTGCTGCAAGCATAGAACTTGCCGAATCTGCCGATTTTGATGACCATCGGATGTCCGCATAATTCGCAATCGAATCCGGCAGGTTCATCTTTGATCTCGATTTTTTCGATCTCGACTTCCGCTTTCGCCAACTCTTCGGCGAATGGTTTGTAAAAACGATCGACTACTTTGACCCATTCCATATTGCCCTCTTCGACGCTGTCCAGGTCCTGCTCCATCCCGGCAGTGAAGGAAATGTTCACGATATCCGGGAAATAAGTCGAAATCAAGCCATTGACGATCGTACCCAGTTCAGTTGGTTCGAAACGTTTTGCCGTCACTTTTACGTAATAGCGTTTCTGGATCGTTTCGATTGTAGGAGCGTAGGTCGAAGGTCTTCCGACACCGTTCTCCTCCAGAGCCTTGATGAGCGTCGCTTCCGAATAACGGGCCGGCGGTTGCGAGAAATGCTGATTCGGTTCGATGTCCTTCGAGAACACAGTATCGCCGACAGCCATTTCCGGCAGAAGGTTGTCTTTTTCTTTGGCGGTGCCTTCTACGTAGACTTTACGGTAACCGGCAAAGTTTTCTTTGGAACCCGTCGCCCGGAACATGACGTCCTCGTGCTTGAGATCGACCTTCATCGTATCGAAGACCGCTGGCGTCATCTGACTCGCCAAAAAGCGCGCCCAGATCAATTGGTACAGCTTAAACTGGTCCTTCGTCAAAAAGGCTTCGATTTCGCTTGGAACCCTTAAAACACTGGAAGGACGGATGGCTTCATGGGCATCTTGTGCCGATTGGGCCTTTTTGTTCTCGCGCTGTTTTTCGATGGCATATTCCGGGCCATATGTGCCCGTGATGTATTCGTGCGCTTCCTCTATCGAGCCGGCCGACACACGTGTCGAATCCGTTCGCATATAGGTAATCAATCCCACTGAGCCTTCTTTGCCAAGCGGAATCCCTTCATAGAGTTCCTGCGCGATCATCATCGTTTTCCGCGTACGGAAATTCAATTTGTTGGCGGCTTCCTGTTGAAGACTGGAAGTCGTGAACGGCTGAGCCGGGTTACGTTTTTGCTGTTTCTTCGTTACATCGGAAATCTCAAAAACATTGGAAGTGATCTTCTCGAAGACCGCATCCGCTTCCTCTTTGGTATTCAGCTTCAGCTTTTTCCCGCCCAAGCCATAAAAGGCTGCCTGAAAAACATGTTTGTCCTTCAGGAAAGTGCCATCAATCGTCCATGACTCCACAGGTTCGAACCCGGCAATCTCCTCTTCGCGGTTGACGATCAGTTTCAGGGCAACGGATTGGACCCGTCCGGCACTCAAACCTTTTTTGACTTTCTTCCATAGTATTGGTGAAATGGAGTATCCGACCAGACGATCCAGTATCCTTCGGGCTTGCTGGGCCGAAACAAGATCCATGTTGATTGGTCTTGGATTTTTTAGTGCTTCTCTGACTGCATCTTTGGTTACTTCATTATAAACGACGCGGATATTGTCTGCTGGGTCCAAGCCCAACAAGTGAGCGAGGTGCCACGAGATGGCTTCCCCTTCTCTATCCGGGTCGGAAGCCAGGTAAATTTTTTCTGCCTTATGACCATATTTTTTCAATTCTTTAATCAGGTCGCCTTTACCACGAATGGAGATATAATCCGGCTGATAGTCATTTTCGATATTGATTGCCATGCGACTCTTTGGTAAATCGCGCAAGTGGCCTTTGCTTGCTACCACTTTATAGTTTCTGCCAAGATACTTTTCTATCGTCTTGGCTTTGGTAGGTGATTCCACGATGACTAAATATTTATAAGCCAAAGAAACGACTCCTCTCAACGAAATATTTTGTATGTATATTTCTGTCATTTAAATCGTTTCCCATCTTATGCCATAAACTAGGTGTTTGTCAAATGGAAGTTATTTCGCGGGTGCATCAGTTCCACTGCGTTTTCATTTCTTCCAGTACGTCAGTCGCGTTCAAAACGCAAGCTGCGCCGGCCTTTATCAATTGATTGGTGCCGACACTGAGCCGGCTGGTTATATTTCCGGGAACCGCATAAACATCCCTATTTTCCTGCAAAGCCAAATTCGCGGTTATGAGGCTGCCGCTCTTTTCCGTCGCCTCGATCACCAACGTGGCCAACGAAAGGTTGGCGATCAAGCGATTGCGCATCGGAAAATGAAAACGTTCCGGTTTCGAGCCTAAAGGATATTCACTGATGACCAGCTGCTCAGCCATCATTTGCCGCTGAAGGGCGGCATTTTCCCTTGGGTAAGTAACATCCAGGCCTGACCCGATGATGCCGATTGTGGCTCCGCCGTTTCCAATGGCACCGGAATGAACCATTTGATCGATGCCTTTGGCGAGCCCGCTTACCAACGTGACGCCTTCCGCAACCAACGGCGGAATCATTTCGTCCAAGACCGCCTTTCCGTAGGCGGTCGGACTGCGGCTGCCGACGACGCTCAAACAAGGCTTCTCCAATAAACGGATATTCCCGGCACAGAACACAACGACAGGCGGCAGATAGCTGTTCAGCCAGCCTACCGGATAGCCGTTGTCCAGAATCGTCAAAACCTGGATATTTTTGATCCGATACAGCTCCTTCAGCTCTCCATAAGGCATCTTGCTGCATGCCGTCTCGAGCGCCATCTTCAACTTCTGTTGTTTGGTTTCATTGGTCATCGGCACATAACTGCTTACGATTTCTTCTATTGAATAGAAAGGATCCCTTGCCCAGGACAGGTACAGATGCTTCATAAAATTCGGCGTGCACACGCCGGTCATTGCATGATAAATCAACTTATCCCGGACCGTCAGATCCTCGCGGTTCATTTCCATAAAAAAACTCCTTTGCGTACCATCTGTTAAGATAATACGCAAGGAGTCGGATTCTGCTTTTTATGTTGTTTACTTTAATGACAGAGCGCATGCCACCCGGGAATCTTCATTGATCTCTCAGCATGCTTTTGATCGGATCAAATGTCTTTCGGTGGATAGGCGTGATGCCATGAGTATCCAAGCCGGATAAATGCAGTTGGGTGCCATAGCCGGCATTCTTCTCAAAACCGTAGTGCGGATATTGCAAGGCATATTCGGACATCAGGCGGTCACGGTATACTTTCGCGACAATGCTAGCGGCAGCGATCGAGACGGATTTGGCATCGCCCTTGATGATGGATTGCTGTTCGACCGGCAACGGCAGCTTCATGGCATCGATGAGCAGGCTGTCCGGCTCTTGCTTCAGATTGGCGATTGCCTGCATCATCGCCAGTTTCGTGGCTTGATAAATATTCACGGCGTCGATCGTTTCTGGCGAAATCAATCCGATCCCGACATCGGCAATGGCCATGATTTGATCATAAAGTTGCTCTCTTTTTTTGGCGGAGAGTTGCTTCGAATCGTTGACCGGAAGGAAAGGGAGCTCTGCCGGCAGAATGACGGCTGCAGCAACCACAGGACCGGCTAAAGGGCCTCTGCCGACTTCATCGATGCCTGCGATGGCAATACGGCCTTTCGCCTTCAGCTCTTCTTCGAAGGCCATCATTTGGATTTGCCGCTCTTTTAAGGCAAGGTCGAGTTGGTAATTCCGCTCCCAGGATTTGACAGCAGCTTGGACACCTTTGCGGGCATCGGCTCGGATCGTTTCCCAACGTTGATCTTCCAATGATTCGATTCCCTGCAATTGCTCCTTGATGGCAGCGATGCTCAGTGGTTTGTTCATTCCGCTAAGCCCTCTCCTGTCTCCGCTGCCTTTACGGGAACCTGGTCCAGCGTATATGGACCCAATTTGCCGCCACGGATGTCAAAAATGATTTTTTCGCTGGCTCGGCTGTAATCCTCACCAAAGCGCAGTTTTGTGGTCAATTCCATCAACAGGTCCGGAACGGCACCTTCAAAGTCTTTTTCGTCCACCTTATAGAACGCCTGCAATCTGCCCGGATAATGCTGCATAAAATGACGCAACGCGAATAATGCGACGTCATCCTTATGGAAGACGGTATCCTTGATCGCTCCGGTCAGGGCAAGTTTTTGCCCGATCAGCTGATCCTCAAATTTGGGCCAGAGTATCCCCGGCGTGTCCAGCAACTCGAAATCGCCGCCGATTTTCAACCATTGTTGCCCTTTGGTTACACCGGGCCGATTGCCCGTCTGCGCGCGGTTTTTCTGCATCAACTTGTTGATCAAGGTTGATTTCCCGACGTTCGGGATACCAAGGATCATCAAGCGGATGGCGCGGGGTTTGACGCCTTTATTGATCATCGCCTGCGTTTTGTGGGCCATCATCTCTTTCAGTTCTTTTTTGATGTTCTCTACATCTTTATTGTTCAGCGTCGACATCGAAACGGCCCGCTGCGCTTTCTTATCCTGCTTGAAGTATTCGACCCATTCTTTTGTGGCTGTCTTATCTGCAAGATCGGCCTTGTTAAGGACGATCAGTCTTGGTTTGTTTCCGATGATGTCATCGATCAATGGGTTTCGGCTTGATACCGGGAGGCGCGCATCCAGCAATTCAATCACCAAATCGACCAGTTTTAATTTTTCCAACGCTTCACGTTTCGCTTTTGCCATGTGGCCTGGAAACCATTGTATTAACATATTGACACTTCCTTTTCTGAGTGAATCCTTTTGCTTCCATTCAAGACAAAACACAAGTGCAAATACACTTGTGTGCGATTGTCCCTTTATTCTTCTGCACCATTGTCATCGATGATGCCTATTTTGTTCAGCGGCCACAACCTTAAATCAGCTGTTCCCTCGATCTGTGCTGCCGGGATGAACCCGAAAACACGACTGTCTTTGGACACGTTGCGGTTGTCCCCCAAGACGAAATACATATCTTCTGGGACGGTTGCTTCCCCTGTCAGGCTGAAGAGCGTGAAATCCCCGGTCAAAGCCTGATCTGAAGCTTCTCTCAGCGCCTCCAGATAGTGCTCCTCGATTTTTTCGCCGTTGATGTACAGCTCATCCTGGAAATAAGTGATTTCGTCCCCGGGCAGCCCGATGATGCGCTTCACATATTCTTCATCGGTCCCGTCAGGAGCAGGGAACACCACGATATCAAAACGATCGATTTCAGCCAATTTATTCAGGATCAGCCGGTCTCCGGTCTCCAAAGTCGGCACCATCGAATCGCCGACAACCTGGAACGGATAAAACAAATAAGTCCGGATGACAACGAACAGCACAAAGGCGATTGCCACCGAAAGGATCAGGTTCAGTGCTTCCCGCAAAAAACTGCCTCGGTTTTCTGGTTGGATTTCTTTCTTTTGATCGACCCCGAATCTTTCGTTCCTTGAAACAAAACCAGAGTCTTGGTCTTCATGATTTTTATTGCCAAATGACATCGAATCACCCTTTCTTATAAATCCAGCTGATAGTTAATTTTGAATAAAGCCAAAATCCTCAAGCGGATAGTACACCATCGCCGCTTTGCCAGCTATATCAGCCTGCGCGACAAAACCGAAGATCCGGCTGTCCCTGCTGCGCACTCTGTTGTCCCCCAACACAAAATAACTGCCTTCCGGGACCGTCTCCATTCCTGTCAAAGACAGCAAATCAAAATCCGAAGTGAAAACATCCATCCCCTGCTGCTTCTCCGTCCCCAGAAAAGACTCTTCAACAGTCTCACCATTCAGGTACAGTTGATCCTCGCTGTAAGCGATGGAATCGCCCGGCAATCCGATGACCCGCTTAATGAGCGTTTGCCCTTCTTCATTGCTGAAGATGATGATATCAAAGCGATCAATCTCTGAGAACGTCTCATATAAGAGATAGTTGCCCTGTGCCAGCGTAGGGCTCATGGAGTCGCCTTCCACTTTCAGCGGGATGAATACAAAAAAACGGATGATGATAACCAACAGCAAGGCAAAGTTGATCGCCTTCATCCAATCCCAGAGACCATCCTGCATCTTTTTATCTACTTTCATCGGTATCAACCTTTTTGGTTATAGTATGTGCTAAAACAACACTCATAGTTTAGCACATTTTACGCATAAAAAGAATCGCAACCGGTCCAAAGGCGAATATTCCAAGCAACACCAAAAAGGTTCGGCACTTCGTAAGAGCTGCCAAACCTTTCGGATTATTCGTTCCCTATCAATATTTCCACAGCCTTATCGTACTGTGTGTCGTTCTCCGTAAGGACTTCCCGCAATTGTTCGACTATCGCCAATGCCGTGTCGCCCGTTACGATACCGGTTGTTTCCAGCTCGTTTGCAGCTTGGAACGACGCTACCTGCTCGGCAGTGTCTTCATCATAGTAACCGTCCGCCTCGACTGCATAGCCGATGGCATTCAGCATCGCTTCGACATTCTTGACCTCTTCCGAGACGGTTCCTTCTTCATAGGTCGCTGTGGAATCGATGATCGTCAATGTGGCGTATTCAGGAAGTGCGACTTCGTAGTCGACTGCGATCCCTTTTTCGTGGATCCAGTTGCCGTTCGGCGTAAGCCACTTCGCTACGGTCAATTTCAATTCGCTGCTTTCGGTCAACGGATACACTGTTTGTACAGTCCCTTTGCCGAAGGTCGTTGTCCCGACCAATGGTATCTCGGAAGACTCCTGCAGCGCCCCCGCAACGATTTCCGAAGCGCTGGCGCTTCCTTCATCGACAAGCAAGACGGTTGGTTCGGTTATCTTGAAATCTCCGAACTCGCTTGCGTTGGCTACGATTTTATTTGGCTCGGCATCTTTTTCTTGCGTCTGCATGATGACGTCTCCGTCGTTAAGGAATATATTGCTGATTTTCAAAGCCTGGTCCAATAATCCGCCTGGATTCTGCCTGAAATCAAACACAAAGGATGTGACCCCCTGTGTGCGCAGATCCGTTACAGCACTGACGATATCGTCATAGGTCGGCGTTGAGAAACTGGAAACATGGACGATGCCGATTTCCGGATGTTCTTCATCGAGTTCAAATGTCACCGTTTCGATCGGAATCGTGTCCCTGATGATATTCACTTTGAAAGTCTGATCACCGCGGACTATTTCCAGAACCACTTCACTGCCCTTTTCGCCCCGGATCAAAGCGACTGCTTCACTAGCTGTCAGGCCCTGCAATGCCTGGCCATCCGAACTGAGGATGATGTCATTCGGCAAAAGCCCCGCTTTTTCGGCAGGCGAGCCTTTGATCGGTGATACAATGACGATCTGTTGATTCAAGGACATGATTTCAGCTCCGATGCCTTCGAATGAGGCGGAGATCGTCTCGTCCAAGTTATCGCTCGCTTCTGTGTTCAAGTATTGACTGTAGGGATCGCCGACCGCTTCCACCATGCCGCTCAAGGCGCCTTCGATCAGCTCTTCTTCATCGACACCTTCGACATAGTTGTTGAGCAGCGTCTGGTAGACGGCTCCGATGCGGTCCGCTGCAGCCGCATCCAACGTCGAACTGTTTGTCCCTTGGATGATCTCCTCCGTGGAGGGAAGCGTGACGCTTCTTCCGATCCACGCATACGTTCCGCCGATTGCCGCAGCAGCGACGATGAGCAAGGAAAGGAAATAGAAGGAGAGTTTGACTCCACGTTTTTTGCCGTTTTTAAGTTTATGCCCGTTGTTGCCCATTCATACTACACCTCTTTAGATTATAAGATAGATTCCAAAGCAACAAGCATCATGTCGTCGAACGTTGTTTCACGCTCTTCGGCAGTCGTTTCTTCCCCGGTCAGGATATGGTCGCTGATCGTCAACAAAGCCAATGCTTTCCGGTTGTATTTGGCGGCCAGCAGGTACAGTCCGGCAGCTTCCATTTCCACAGCCAGAACGCCATAGTCAGCCAATTTCTGTTTATCCAACTCTTCGTTGTAGAAGCGGTCCGAGGACAGGACATTGCCGACGTGGACGGATAATTTCCGTTCCTTCGCGACCATATAGGCGTTGTGCATCAGTTCAAAGTTGCAGATCGGCGCAAAGTTGACTTGACCGTTGAACGTATTGCTGACGACGCTGGAATCTGTTGTCGCGCCTTGCGCAATGACGATGTCGCGGACATGGATATCTTTTTGGATCGCCCCTGCCGAACCGACACGGATCAGATTCTGCACGTTGTACTCGGTGATCAGCTCATTGGCGTAGATCATGATCGAAGGCAAGCCCATGCCAGTGCCTTGGACAGAGACGCGCTTGCCTTTATATGTCCCTGTGTAACCAAACATGTTCCGGACCGAATTGTACTGCTCGACGTTCTCCAGATAAGTCTCCGCAATGTACTTCGCTCTTAATGGGTCGCCCGGCAACAGGACTGTTTCCGCGATTTGCCCAGGTTTTGCTGCGATGTGTGTACTCATTTCATTTCCTTCTTTCTTTATCTAATTTCTGTTCCTCTCGACGTATACGTCAAACAACTCATCAAAAACGGACATGAACTCTGTATATTCTCCACTCAACTCCAGGTAATCGGCAAGTTCGTGGTATTCGGTCATTTGCTTCGGAAACCCGATATCCTCGGAAACCCGATTCGCGAATGCTGTTTTGTCGTCTTTTTTATATGGGTCTCTATACGTGAGAATGAAAAGGTAAAAAGATTGTCTCATAAATTAGGCCTCTTTCTATTCTATCAAATTTTCTGTTGGTATGCTTACTTCAAATGAATATTCTTTCGTCCCTTTATCGATGGAAAGCAAACGGATGGCACTTTCTTTCGGCAGGTCCATGCTGGCCAAGTTCATCAGCACCGTTTCCGAATCCGCATCCAAGCTGACGAATGCAGGGAGTGTCAAAAATTGAGCCAAAAGACTCAAGGCTTCTTTTTCGGGCAAAGACAACCCGCCCAGGGAAATGCCCGTCACCTTCATCTGCAGATTGCCGTCCGTTGTCGCATGCGGCTCCCCTGATAAAGCAAACGGAATCGAAAGCCCCAGCAGCACGGTTTCACCTTTTAAAGTCACCACATCCGTGATTTCCACCGAATATCCGGCCAGGCTCTCCTCGGATTTCATATATTCGTTGGCGATGACAGCCAATTCGGCATTGCTCAAGGAAACTCCTACCGAAAGCTGATCCTCTGCTTGCGCCGTGACTTGTTCGTCAGTTGCAGTTTGAGCGGGTTGTTCCATCGTGATTTTCGAGAATAGCCAAACCACTGCGATGACCAGCACGAACGACAAGGTGATGAAAGCAATTTTCCATGGATTCGGGCTGTTTTTCACACTTCTTTGTTGATTGGTTCCCATTCTATTCGCCCCTTTCAAAATATTCCCGTGAAGCTTTCTGTCATTTTCAGGTGGGAGAGATACTGCTATTTTCTTAAATCTTACCATTTAATGTGCTATAATGCATTCAGAAGGACGTTGTTGGAGACTGTTTTTTTCTTTGGCCAAAAAACAATTGCTGACAGGCAACAAGGAGGAATGAATGTGACTACTTTTCCGCAAACAGAAGGCAGACGCAAAATCATCGTAAACGAAGTGTTGAATGCCGTAACACATGGAATCGGAACCTTGCTTAGCATCGCAGGATGCGTCTTACTCATTTTGAAAGGGTCCCAATCAGGAAACGTTACAGAAGTCGTTGCCTATGCCATTTATGGTGCTTCGATGATATTACTTTTTCTGTCGTCGACGCTCTACCACAGCTTCAGTTTGACCCGGTTTCAAAAGATTTTCCGCTACATCGATCACGCAGCCATCTATTTGTTGATTGCGGGTACGTATACGCCGTTTTGTTTGATCGCGGTCCGTAACGGCCAAAGCAGAGCCTTGTTCATTGCCGTCTGGGCAATCGCAATCATCGGCATTATCCTGAAGATCTTTTTCGTCGGAAAATTCAATCGGATTTCCACCCTCTTATACTTGGGCATGGGATGGATGGCGCTGTTCATCATTCAACCGATGTACCAGACACTCGGCCTGAACGGCATTGTGCTCATCGGCTTGGGCGGTTTGAGTTACAGTTTGGGGACTATTTTTTACTCGAACAAAAAATATGGGTTTATGCATGTCATTTGGCACCTCTTCGTTCTGGCAGGCGCCGCTTTCATGTACTTCGGTATCCTATTGTACGTCTAGAAAAATCAAAAAATACAAAAAGCGGGCTGACTCCAAAAACATCGGAGTCAGCCCTTTTTGCTTATTCCACCCGTTTGAACACTTTGAATTCATGTTCATAGCGGTTTTTGTCGTCGACAACGCCTGAGGTTGACGAGATTAATTCCCACTCGTTCCAGTCTGTTGTCGGAAAATAAGTGTCTCCGTCAAAGTCGGCATGGATGACGGTCTGGTACAGGATATCCGCGAAAGGCAGGAACAGCTCAAAGATCTCGCTGCCGCCGATGATGAAAAGCGTGTCCTCTGCATTATCCAGCGCCAATACTTCTTTGATGTCATGAAGGACAGTAACACCCGGATGCGTGTAGTCGGTTTGCCTCGTCAGGATGATGCTTTCCCTTTTCGGCAGCGGGCGTGCCCCCATCCCCTCGAACGTTTTTCTGCCCATCACGATTTTGTGGTTCAGTGTTTTCTCTTTGAAATACTTCAGATCACTCGGCAGGTGCCATGGCAACGTGCCGCCTTTTCCGATGATTCCGTTGTCGTCTTCAGCCCATAATAATGCGATCATCTTATGTTTTGCCGCGCAGCCGAGCCAACGCCCGGATCTCTCAGGAACTATGATGGAACCTGATGGCGGCAGCCTCCTTTTCCTCGATATGATGAAAAATTTATACAGCGATCGGTGCTTTGATGCCAGGGTGACTCACGTAGCCTTCCAGGACGATATCTTCTTTTTCCATTTCAAAAATGGATTTCTCCGGATGCTTCAGCACCAACTTAGGCAATGCGAAAGGCTCTCTGGAAAGCTGCAGCTCGATCTGTTCGATATGATTCAGGTAAAGATGGGCATCCCCGAATGTGTGGATGAATTCCCCGACTTCAAGACCCGTTTCATTTGCGATCAAATGCGTCAACAGGGCGTAGCTGGCTATGTTGAACGGCACCCCCAAAAAGATATCCGCGCTTCTTTGGTACAGTTGGCAGCTGAGCTTCCCATCCGTCACATAAAATTGGAACAGTGTATGGCATGGCGGCAAGGCCATCGAAGGGACGTCTTCCGGATTCCAGGCCGAAACCATCAACCTTCTCGAATCAGGGTTCGTCTTGATCATTTCGATGACATCGCTGATCTGATCGATGAATTCCCCTTGCGTCGTTTTCCAGCGGCGCCATTGGGACCCATAAATGTTGCCCAATTCGCCGTGTTTGGCTGCAAAGGCTGCATCCGTCAAAATCGCTTCCCGGAATTTGGCCATTTCGGCAGCATAGATTTCTTTGAAGCCTTCTTCCTTCAGGACCCTATGGCCGAAGTCTTCCATATCCGGCCCTGTGTAATCTGCTGATTTCACATAGCGCTCGAATGCCCACTCATCCCAGATGTGGTTGTTGTTTTCCAACAAGTATTTGATGTTCGTGTCGCCCTTCAGGAACCACAGCAGCTCGCTTTTGATGAGGCCGAAAGCGACTTTTTTGGTCGTCAGGATCGGGAAGCCTTCAGCCAGGTCGAAACGCATTTGATGGCCGAAGATGCTTTTCGTGCCGGTGCCGGTGCGGTCGTGTTTCGTTGCGCCTGTTTCCAGGACGGTTCTTGCTAAATCCAAATATTGTTTTGTCATCTTTGTTCTCCTATATACATTAATCTTTGGCGAATTGGCTGAGATATTCCCAGCGTTCCCATTTTTCGGCAAGCGCAGCTTCCGTGTTGTCCAGGTCCTGTTGCAATTGGGTCAAATTTTCAAAGTTCGAAGCATTTTCGGCCATTGCGCTCTGCAATGTCTGCCCTTGTTCCTCAAGTGCGGCAATGTCGTCCTCGATTGTTTCCCATTCTTTCTGCTCCAAGTAGGTCCATTTGGTCTTTTCCGTGACCGCATCCTGAGACGGGACAGGTGCTGCCGTTTTTTTGTTTTGCTGTTTAGCGGTTTCGCTTTCCTTTTGACTGGATACCAGCAAATATTCGCTCATGTCCCCAAAGAATACGTCCGGTTTGCCTTCATCGTTCAGGATCAACAGCTTGTCGGCCACTTTATCCAAGAAATAGCGGTCATGCGAAACAGTGATGACGGCTCCGCCGAAGCTGTTCAAGTAATCCTCCAATACCGTCAGCGTATCGATATCCAAGTCGTTCGTCGGCTCATCCATCAGCAGCACATTCGGTTTTGTCATCAGCAACTTCAGTAAGTAAAGGCGACGTTTTTCCCCTCCGGATAACGAACTGATCAGGCTGCCATGCGTTTCGCGCGGGAAGAGGAACGTTTCCAGCATCTCCTTGACGCTGACGATGATGCCGTCGCTTAATTTCACCTCTTCGGCGATCTCCTGCAGGTAATTGATGACGCGCTTGTCGTCAGGGAGCACTTCGGAAAGTTGTTTGTAGTAGGCTATTTTGACGGTCTCTCCGATGATCAGATTCCCGCTGGCAATCTCTATTTCGCCTGCCAACATATTCAGCAAGGTTGTCTTGCCTGCCCCATTTTTGCCGACGATGCCGATGCGATCGTTCGACTGGAATATATAGGAAAAATCGTTGAGGACTTGCTTGTCTCCCGCAAAAAGCGAGATATGCTCCAGATTGAAGACGCGTTTGCCCAAGCGGGAACCATCCAATTGGATTTCGAGCTTGGCATCGGTCGTGCTTTGTTGCGTGACCTTTTCCAAATCCTCAAATCGGTGGATCCGTGCCTGTTGCTTAGTCGTCCTCGCTTTGGCGCCCTTGCGCATCCATTGCAGTTCGCTCTTGTAGAGTTTCAGCTGTTTCTCATCCATTTTTTGCTGAATGGCTTCGCGTTCGCTCTTCTGGAACAAATAGTCTTCGTAGTTTCCTGTGTAGACTTCCACTCCGCCGTTCTTCAGTTCGATGATTTTCGTTACGGCATTCTCGAGGAAGTAGCGGTCATGAGTCACCAAAAGGACGGAGCCTTTGTATTGGGCGAGATAGTTTTCCAGCCAAGTGATCGAATCCATGTCAAGGTGGTTGGTCGGTTCATCCAACAACAACAGGTCCGGCGCTTGGATCAGCACCTGCGCCAAGCCAACGCGTTTCCGTTGTCCACCGGATAGCTCGCCTACTTTTTTCGTGATGTCATCCAAACCCAACCTGTTCAGGATGGATTTGATCTGAACCTCTGTTTGCCAAGCATTTTGCGCATTCATGTCAGCTTCGGCCTTGCTGTATCGGTTCTGATAATCCGGATTCAGACTGTCGTTCACCAACAATTCCAAAGCTTCCTCGTAGGCGCGGACCGTCTTGATGATGGGCGCTTCGCCTTCATAGACCGCTTCAAAAACAGTCGATTCCTTGTTCAATTGTGGTTCTTGCGCCAAGTAACCGACACGATAATCACTGGGCACGTCCAGGCTGCCGGCATCCGGAGTTTCGATTCCCGCGATGATCTCCAGCAAGGAACTCTTGCCGGTTCCGTTCTGACCGATCAGGCCGATATGTTCACCTTCACGGATCGTGAAGGATATTTTATTGAAGAGTTTCTTCATCCCGTAGGATTTTTCTAACTCAATGGCGTTAAAGTCTTTCATATGTGGCATTCATCCTTTGTTTTCAATCCATGTCGTTTTATGTTCAGGGATCTTGATAGTCTCTTGACATTGTAACATATCCGGCTGGGCTGCGGGACATTGAAGGCCCAAAAATCAAACCGTATTTCAGGAGCGCTTTTCGTTAAAAAAAATAGAGAGGTTTCCCTCTCTATTTTTACGAGTTTTATGAAATTAGAACAATCCGGTAACGACTCCGTCTTCAGTGACGTCCATGCGCAAAGCAGCCGGTTCTTTCGGCAGACCCGGCATGGTCAGGATATCCCCCGTCAACGCAACGACGAACCCGGCTCCGATTTTCGGAACAAAGGAACGGATGGTGATGTCGAAGTTTTCCGGACGGCCGATCGCTTTCTGATCATCGGACAAGGAATACTGTGTTTTTGCCATACATACAGGCAAACGGTCCCAGCCATTCTTCTTGTACTGACGCAGTTGGTTTTTGGCTTCTTTGGAGTAGATGACACTTTTGCCGCCATAAATTTTGGTGACGATCGTTTCGATTTTTTCTTCGATGCCGCTGTCTTCCGCAACATATAGGGGAACGAAAGCTTTTGTGTTTTCATCGATTGCTTTGACGACAGCGTTCGCCAACGCTTCTCCGCCTTCAGCGCCTTTTGCCCAAACCGCTGTCTGGATGCATTCGACTTCCTGCGCCGCACACAAGCTGACGACTGCTTCGATTTCCGCCGCGGTGTCGTTCGTGAATTCATTCAGCGCCACAACGACAGGCACACCATACTGTTGCATGTTTTCGATGTGCTTCTGCAGATTAGCGAAGCCGGCTTTGACCGCTTCGACATTTTCGCCGCTGTTGAGGTCTTTCACCAAGACGCCGCCATGCATCTTCAATGAGCGCACGGTCGCTACGATAACGACTGCATCCGGGCTCTTGCCTAGTTGCGGTACTTTAATGTCCATGAACTTCTCAGCACCCAAGTCGGCTCCGAAACCGGCTTCCGTAATGACGTAATCGGCTAATTTCAAGGCTGTTTTGGTTGCCAATACGCTGTTGCATCCGTGCGCGATATTGGCGAACGGTCCACCATGCACAAATGCCGGCGTATGATACAACGTTTGGACCAGATTCGGCTCCAACGCATCCTTCATCAACAAGGTCAATGCGCCTTCCACTTTCAAGTCTCTGACAGTGACCGGTGCGCGGTCAAACGTATAGCCGATGACAATGTTCCCGATCCGGTTCTTCAGATCCATTAGTGAAGTTGATAAGCATAGGATTGCCATGATTTCGCTCGCTACAGTAATATCGAAACCGTCTTGGCGGGGAACGCCTTGGATCGGTCCGCCCAACCCAATGACGATGTTGCGCAAAGCACGGTCGTTGATGTCCAATACACGCTTCCAGGTGATCCGGCGTTGATCGATGTTCAAGGCATTGCCTTGTTGGATATGGTTATCGATCAAAGCTGATAAGGTATTGTTCGTTGCTGTGATGGCATGCATGTCGCCTGTGAAATGCAGGTTGATGTCCTGCATCGGCTGCACTTGCGCGTAACCGCCGCCTGCCGCTCCGCCTTTGACACCCATCGTCGGCCCTAATGAAGGTTCGCGCATCGCGATCATGGCTTTCTTGCCGATGCGTGTCAGCGCATCGCCTAGGCCGACCGTTACGGTTGATTTGCCTTCGCCAGCCGGAGTAGGATTGATGGCAGTGACAAGGATCAACTTGCCGTCTGCCTCTTCACTCAAGGAATTGATTTTCTTGATGTCCACTTTTGCCTTGTATTTGCCGTACAGTTTCAGATCATCTTCTGTCAGGGAAAGGGTTGCCGCTACTTCTTTGATCGGAAGCATCTCATTTGCTTGAGCTATCTCGATATCCGTCTTCAAAACCATCACTCCAAATTCTTCATGTTTACATACATTTTAGCACATAGACCAAGAGAAAGAACGTGTTTTATGGCCATTCCATTGATAAAACTGCTTACATTTACGGCAAATCAAAAAATCCAGAAAGGAATTCAAAATGAAATCCCTTTCTGGATTTGAGCTTATTGGCGGATCAGGTGATCGAATGCGCCCAAAGCGGCAGTCGCTCCAGCGCCCATCGAGATGATGATTTGTTTGTACGCACTGTTTGTGCAATCTCCGGCAGCGAATATGCCTTCCAGATTGGTTGAACCATGGTTGTCGATGATGACTTCGCCACGTTCGTTCAAGGCAACGCCGGAATCCTTCAACCAAGCCGTGTTCGGAACCAAGCCGATCTGAACGAAGACACCTTCAAGGGCGATGGTGTGCTCCTCATTCGTAGCGCGGTCCACGTAGGAGATGGCTTCCACTTGATCGGTCCCGGTGATCGCTTTCGTCGCCACATTCGTTATGACTGTGACGTTCTTCAAAGCATGGACACGGTCCTGCAATACTTGATCAGCTTTCAATTCCGGCAAGAACTCGAGCACGTATACGTGTTTTGCCAAACCGGCCAAATCGATCGCCGCTTCTATGCCGGAATTGCCGCCGCCGATGACAGCGACGTCTTTCCCTGCAAACAACGGGCCATCGCAATGCGGACAGTTGGTGACGCCTTTCGTGCGGAACTCTTCCTCACCCGGGACGTTGACATTGCGCCAATGCGCGCCGACTGTAAGGATAGCGGTCTTGGCTTTGAGCACTGCCCCGTTTTCCAGTTCGACTTCAATCAGGCCTTTTTTGCGGATACTTTTGGCGCGTTGGCCTTTCATGATGTCGACCTTGTACTGATTCACATGTGCTTCCACTTGCGCCATCAGCTTCGGTCCTTCCGTGTAAGGCGTCCCGATCATATTTTCGATGCCGACAGTGTCCATGACTTGTCCACCGTAGGTCTCGACGACCATGCCGGTGTTGATGCCTTTACGGGCAGCATAGATGGCCGCGCTGTTGCCTGCGGGGCCTCCGCCTACAACCAGGACGTCGAAGATGTCCTTGTCGGAGAACTCATCCGCACTTGTCGGACCGGCGGCTTTATCGATCAATTGCTCGATCGTCATACGGCCGCTGGCAAACTCTTCCCCGTTAAGGAAAACAGTCGGAACAGCCATTATTTTCTTCGCTTCGATTTCATCCTTGAACATGCCGCCCTCGATCATAACGTGGGAGATTTTCGGGTTCAGCACAGACATGATGTTCAATGCTTGGACAACATCGGGGCAGTTATGGCACGTCAAGCTGACATAGGTTTCGAAATGGAGCTCTTTGTCGATCGCTTTGATGCGCTTGATGATGCCGTCATCCACTTTAGGTGCTCTTCCGCCTACCTGCAGCAAAGCCAGGATAAACGAAGTGAACTCATGGCCCAACGGAAGACCGGCGAACGTGATGCCGCTTTCCGTTTCCGGACGTGTGATCGTAAAACTGGGCGTACGGGTCAAGGTTGCTTTTTCGAAAGTAATCTTCTCAGACATACCGGCGATTTCCTGCAGAAACTCGCTGACTTTGCCGGAATTTTCATCCTCGCCCAGACTGGCTTTGAAAACCACATCCGATTCCAACAGTTCCAGATATTGGCCGAGTTGCCCTTTGATTTCTGTATCTAATGCCATGGGAAGCCTCCTTAAATTTTACCTACCAAGTCCAAGCTAGGTTTCAATGTTTCCGCGCCTTCTTTCCATTTCGCAGGGCAAACTTCGCCTGGATGGGTGCGGACATATTGGCCTGCACGGATTTTGTCGATCAAACCGCTTGCGTCACGGCCGATGCCGTCAGCATTGATCTCCACTGCCTGCACGATGCCGTCCGGATCGATGATGAATGTTCCGCGTTGTGCCAAGCCTTCTTCGTCCAAGACATCAAATCCGATTGAAATCGCATGCGATGGATCTCCGATCATGGTGTATTCGATTTTTCCGATGGCTGGTGAATGGTCGTGCCATGCTTTATGCGTGAAGTGTGTATCGGTTGATACGGAATAAACCTCTACTCCCAATCCTTGCAAAGTTGGATATTGGTCTTGAAGATCTTCCAATTCAGTCGGGCAAACGAAAGTGAAGTCCGCAGGGTAAAAACAGACGATGCTCCATTTTCCTTTCAGGTCTTCCGATGAAACTTCAATAAATTCACCTTTGTGATAAGCATTCGCTTTAAATTCCACTATTTCTTTTCCGATTAATGACATTTCAATTCCTCCAATTAGAATAATTATTTTAGAATAATCCCTATCAATAACTATATAGAATCCGTCATTAACGGTCAAGTTTTAACACTTGAGAACTATAATTATTTTTTCATTTTTGGAAAGAGTGGATTTCGCCATCCAAAAACCTTTGAATACATAGAGATTCCCGATTCAAAAAGTTGCCTGCCCTTCAGGTGGCTGTCATTGGAAATGTAATATTAGACGAATTCTTGCTTTATCAGAGACGGAAGCATGCCGAACAGAATAAGCGTCATTCTCAATTAGAGCTACAAATTCTCAATTGAAAAAGAACGTACCTGGATTGTATGCTTATCCAGGTACGTTCTCTAATTGTATTTATTCCAAAGAATCTGCAGACTCCCTTTTGGGTTAGTCCTCATCCATCTTCAGAACGGCCATGAAGGCTTCTTGAGGGACCTCGACGGATCCGACTTGCTTCATGCGCTTCTTGCCTTCTTTTTGTTTATCCAGCAATTTGCGCTTACGGGAAATATCTCCGCCGTAACATTTAGCCAGGACGTTTTTGCGCAATGCTTTGATGGTAGTCCGTGCCAGGATTTTGTTGCCGATCGTCGCTTGGATCGGAACTTCGAACTGTTGGCGTGGAATCAATCCGCGCAGTTTTTCTGTGATGATCTTTCCGCGGGCATAGGCGAAATCGCGATGCACGATCAAACTCAAGGCATCGACAGCTTCCCCGTTCAAGAGGATATCCATCTTGACCAGTTTGCTTGGACGGTAGCCGATCAATTCATAATCAAGGGAAGCGTAACCCTTCGTGCTTGATTTCAATCTGTCGAAGAAATCAAAGATGATTTCTGACAGGGGCATTTCATAGACGACATTGACGCGGAAATCATCCAAATAATCCATCGTGATGAAATTGCCGCGTTTCTTCTGGGCGATATCCATGACGGCACCGACATAATCGTTAGGCACCATTATGCTTGCTTTGACATACGGTTCTTCGATGCTTTCGATGGTTGTCGCATCGGGCATTTCCGAAGGGTTGTCGATCTCCAAAAATTCGCCATCGGTTTTATTGACGCGATAAATAACCGATGGAGCCGTCGTGATGATATCCAGATCGAATTCGCGCTCGATCCGTTCCTGGATGACGTCCATGTGCAGCATGCCCAAAAATCCGGTACGGAAACCGAAGCCGAGTGCTTGCGAAGATTCCGCCTCGAACTGCAGGGAAGCATCGTTCAATTGCAGTTTTTCCAAAGCTTCGCGCAAGTCATTGAAGTCCGATGCATCAACTGGATAGATACCGCAGTACACCATCGGGTTCATTTTGCGGTAGCCGGCCAAAGCTTCGCTGGCAGGATTGTTCGCCAACGTAACCGTGTCGCCGACCTGTGTATCTTGGATCGTTTTGATGCCGGCAGTCAAATAGCCGACGTCCCCGACCATCAAAAAGTCGCGCTTGATCGGTTTCGGGGAGAAAATCCCTACTTCGATGACTTCATACTCTTTGCCGTTAGCCATGAATCTGATCATGTCGCCTGGGCGGACCACACCATTTTTGATCCGGATATTCAGTACGACTCCCCGGTATGGGTCATAGATCGAGTCAAAAACCAAGGCTTGCAAAGGTGCTTCCAGATCACCTTCCGGAGCCGGGATTTTTGCGACGATTTGTTCCAGCAACTCAGGGATACCCAAGCCGATTTTCGCGCTCGCCAAAACCGCATCGCTGGCATCGATCCCGATGACATCCTCAACTTCAGCCCTGACGCGTTCAGGATCTGCGGCAGGCAAATCGATTTTGTTGATGACAGGCACGATTTCCAGGTTATTGTCCAAAGCCAAATAAACGTTGGCGAGGGTTTGGGCTTCGACCCCTTGCGCAGCATCCACTACCAGAATAGCCCCTTCGCAAGCTGCCAAACTGCGGGATACTTCATACGTAAAGTCGACGTGTCCCGGTGTGTCGATCAGGTGGAAGATGTAATCTTCTCCGTCTTCGGCCCTGTAAGTCAATTCGACGGCGTTAAGTTTTATGGTGATGCCTCGTTCTCTTTCGAGGTCCATGGAATCCAATAATTGTGCTTGCATATCACGATCGGCGACTGTATCAGTCATCTGGAGAATTCTATCCGCCAATGTGGATTTCCCATGGTCAATATGGGCAATGATGGAAAAATTTCTGATCCTTTTTTGTCGTTGTTTCATCTCTTCTAAGTTCATTATCGTTGCTCACTTTCTCTGACGTCCATTCGTTCACTTGAAAATTATACCAATCTAAAGCATTTATGACAAGACGCCGACTCAGATTGGCAAGTCTTTCTCGCTTTTGTTTGGATAATAAGCGAAAAAAGAATCCGGAGTCTCCCCACCGGATTCTTTCCCATTGAAATTTAAAAAGCATCAATGATATTTTGCAACGCTTGGATGGATTCATCAGGCAGCGGCATACTCGGGTGGGCAGCATTGAATTCTTCCAAGAAATCTTCCCGCAGCTGCATGCGTCTTCTCACCAACTTCGTATAGTCTTTGTCTTCAAAATCGGGATTGAAGCCTTCCACCGGCAGATAGCTGAGATGCGGTGCAGTACCGAATGGCACGAATGATGCTGTCCCTTCAACGACACTTTCGATAACGCCCAAGGACACTTCCTTCGGTATTTTTTTACCCATGAAAAATCCGGTATTGATGATGTAGCAGTCCACTTCTTCGTGAGCCAACAGTTCTTTGAAACCGTCATAATCCTCCACCAATGGATAGACCCGGAACGGATTTGCGAATGGCTCGATGACCAGTGTGTCGGTCGATTCACCTTTCTTCAGCGTTTCCGCAGTCGTGCGTTTCGTGGCCAGCGTCGTGCCGAAAGTTGCCGCCAAGACCGCATCATCCACCTTCACCAAAGGCGGCAAGGCATCGTCCTTCATGATCCAGTAGACAGCATTGATCGGTTCTTCGAACTTATCAACGCGGTTCGGCGTGGAATAGCGTGATTTGACTGTACGTCCGTTGCCGTTTCGGATATCTTCGGTGACCAGCACAATTTTGCCGTCGTTATCCTTTGTCACTCCCACATTCTGGACAGTAACGAAATAGTTCTGTTCAGGGTGATCGGCGGGATAATCCTGGGTTTTATCGAAATAGGAAGGTTCCAGCGCGATGGATGAGCCATCCGTCAAATCGATCAGGAAGGCATCGTCATGCAGCACTTTCACTTCATATTTGTTGTCGTGTTTCGAATGGGTCAAAGTCGATTTGCCTGACCCCGAAAGTCCGAAGAAGGAAGCGACATACGAACCGCCATCAGGCAGGCGGAAATGTTTTTGGCCACCATGGCAAGCAACAAAGCCATTGCGATGACCGGTTCCCCAAGCAAGCGTCAGTGTACCCTTTTTGAATTCACCGAAATACTGCATTCCGAGGATACAGGCCACGTTTTTATCGGGCTCGAAGATAGCCACACCGAGCGGATAATCCGGATGGCGCCAGTCTGGATCCGTGTAGATGTAGATATCGCCTTCGTTGTAAGCTTTCGAATGTGCATACATTTCCTGATATTCCGGGCTATTCCACTGGAAGTTCAATAACCAGGAGTAAAGATTGTTTTCGTTTCCTTCGGGAAAGGCGATGTGCGCTTTGATGATGAAATCTTTATCCAAGCCTACATACCCTGTCGCTTTATAATAATGGCGCAGTCTGTTTTTATAAATGACATCCATGATGATGCCTTCAAGTATTTCGTCTTCTCCTTTGTTCTCTCCGATGATCCGTTTGGCGCGGGCAGTACGGCCGATGATTCTGCCGCCGTTCTCGACAAGGACCTTGGCATCCTCCGGCAAGCCCAATTCTTTTGCATGGAGCACAGGCAGGTCGGTCACGACCACACCTGCAGCATTCAGCGCGAGTTCATAGGCTTCCGCCATGTCCGTGACTTCCTGCATGTTTTTGCCATAAAAAGCTGTTTCGACCGTTGTCCGGAATTTCGTAAGTAATGGGTTGGACTTCTTTAATTCGGATCTATTGAACGATTCTATAGTAGCCATTTAAGTCACCTCTTTTATTTGATAATTCCATTATAATCCTATTTCCCCGAAATGTAACCCCTTACATACCGAAATTAGCGAATATTTACTCTTTTTCTATAAAAAAAGTGTTGTTTGCCCTCATGTTAGTTACAAAAACTCTAACAGAATAGTCTAGGGACAAAAAAAGAACCGATGCTGTGTTGTTTCCAACGCATCGGTTCATTCAGCAAACTTATTTTTTATTTTTGAAGGCGTCCTTTACTTTATCAAAAAAATTGGCGTCATCTTCCACCAACGTATCGCCGCCTGCTGCTGCGAATGCGCGGATTGCCTCTCTTTGCTTCTCGCTAAGGTTCTTCGGTGTGACGACAGTCACTTTGACGTGCTGATCACCATTTCCGGTTCCACGCAAGCGTGGCGCCCCTTTGCCTTTCAGGCGGAAATTCGTGCCCGTTTGTGTCCCGGCAGGAATCTTCAGCTTGACTTTTCCGTGCACGGTCGGCACTTCAATCTCATCACCCAAAGCTGCTTGGGCGAAGCTGATTGGAAGCGTGTAATGGATCTCTGTCCCTTCGCGATCGAAAATATCGCTTGGTTCCACTTGGAAAACGACATAGAGATCGCCATACGGGCCGCCATTGCTGCCGACTTCGCCTTGGCCGTTCAAGCGCATCTGTTGCCCATCGTCGACGCCTGGAGGGATGGTGACTGCCACAGAGTGGTCAGTTTCGACATGCCCACGTCCGTGGCACGTTGTACATTTATCCGTGATTTCCTTGCCTGTTCCGCCGCAGACATCACAGACCGCTTGCGTCATTACGCGGCCGAAAGGCGTATTCCTTTCGACACCGACCGCTCCTGAACCATGACATTTCGAGCATGTTTTCGGTTGCGTGCCCGGTTTTGCTCCGGATCCACTGCAGGTTTTGCATTCTTCATCCCGTTTGTAACGGATGGTTTCTTTCTTACCGAAAATCGCTTCTTCGAATGTAAGGTGGATACGGTACTGTAGATCAGAACCTTGACGGGGGGCATTCGGATTCCTGCCGCGACCGCCTCCGCCGCCGAAAAAGGAATCAAAGATATCTTCAAAACCGCCTGAGAAACCGCCGAAGCCGCCGCCACCATAACCGCCGCCTGCGCCGAAGTTGGGATCGGTGCTGGCATGGCCGTATTGGTCATAGGCCGCGCGTTTATTGCCGTCACTCAAGACTTCATAAGCCTCAGCAAGCTCCTTGAATTTGTCCTCTGCGCCCGCTTCTTTGTTGATATCCGGGTGGAACTTCTTGGAAAGTTTCCGGTAAGCTTTTTTTATCTCATCGTCTGTGGCATCCTTCGACACACCCAAGACATCGTAATAATCTCTTTTCGCCATTGTTTCGCCTCCATTGATTGGCTTCATCTGAACATTTTATCTCTATACAGTGAGAGAAGCCAATGCAGTTATGCGTTGGCTTCCTCTCGTTAGAGTTGACTATTTGTCGTCTACTTCTTCAAAATCGGCATCAACGACACCGTCGTCAGTTGCTGTATCATGCGCGCCTTCTTGTTGTTGCGCTTGAGCAGCTTGCTCATAAAGTTTGACAGTCAGGTTTTGGACAAGCTCATTCAAAGCATCACGCTTCGTTTTCATCTGTTCCAAATCATTTGCTTCGACTGCTGCTTTCAGTTCGTCTCTAGCTTCTTCAGCTTTCTTCACTTCATCAGCGTCGACTTTTCCGTCAAGCTCTTTCAATGTTTTGTCAGTCTGGAAGATCAATTGATCCACTTCGTTGCGCAATTCAACTTCTTCTTTGCGCAATTTGTCTGCTTCAGCGTTAGCTTCTGCATCTTTCACCATTTTTTCGATTTCTTCGTCAGTCAGACCGGAAGAGGATTTGATGGTGATTGTTTGTTCCTTTTGAGTTCCCAAGTCTTTCGCGCGAACATTGACGATACCGTTTTTGTCGATATCGAATGATACTTCGATTTGCGGAACACCACGAGGAGCTGATGGAATATCCGTCAATTGGAAACGACCCAATGTTTTGTTGTCGTTTGCCATCGGACGCTCACCTTGCAGGACATGCACATCAACAGCTGGCTGGTTGTCGGCTGCAGTCGAGAAGACTTGTGATTTGCTAGTAGGGATTGTCGTATTGCGGTCGATCAATTTAGTGAACACGCCACCCATTGTTTCGATACCTAATGATAAAGGTGTTACGTCCAATAATACGATGTCTTTAACGTCACCGGAGATGACTCCGCCTTGGATAGCAGCGCCCATTGCGACTACTTCATCCGGGTTAACGGATTTGTTCGGCTCTTTGCCTGCTTCTTTACGGACTGCTTCGATGACTGCAGGGATACGTGTTGAACCGCCGACAAGGATGATTTCATCGATTTCGGAAGTGGACAGACCTGCATCCTTCAAAGCTTGGCGTACAGGACCTTTTGTACGTTCAACCAAGTCATACGTGATTTCATCGAATTTAGCGCGGGTAAGCGTCAATTCCATGTGCAATGGACCTGCATCGCCGGCAGTGATGAACGGCAAGCTGATTTGTGTTGAAGTTACGCCTGATAGATCTTTTTTGGCTTTTTCAGCAGCGTCCTTCAGACGTTGTTTCGCCATTTTGTCGTTGGAAAGATCGATTCCGTTTTCTTTCTTGAATTCCGCAACCAAGTAGTCGATGATTTTGTTGTCGAAGTCATCTCCGCCTAATTTGTTGTCGCCGGCTGTACTCAATACGTCGAATACGCCATCGCCCAATTCAAGGATGGAAACGTCGAATGTACCGCCGCCCAAGTCGAATACAAGGATTTTTTCGTCTTTTTCCGTTTTGTCCAAACCGTATGCCAAAGCTGCAGCAGTCGGCTCGTTGACGATACGCTCTACTTCCAGACCGGCAATTCTTCCGGCATCTTTAGTTGCTTGACGCTGGGCATCGTTGAAGTAAGCAGGGACTGTAATAACGGCTTTATCAACTTTTTCGCCTAGGTAGTCTTCTGCGTAGCCTTTCAGATATTGAAGGATCATCGCTGATACTTCTTGTGGTGTGTAGCTTTTGCCTTCCACTTCCACTTTGTAGCCAGCATCGCCCATATGGCGTTTGATTGAGCTGATTGTGTTAGGGTTTGTCACTGCTTGGCGTTTTGCGACCTCGCCCACTTGGATTTCGCCATTCTTGAATGAAACGACTGATGGTGTCGTGCGATTTCCCTCTGGATTTGGGATGATTTTAGCTTCTCCGCCTTCTAATACAGCGACAGCTGAGTTTGTTGTACCTAAGTCAATACCGATAATTTTGCTCATGATGTTATTCCCCTCTATAAGAAATTTTTATGTTTATCAATAAAATTATTCTGCCACAATAACCATTGCGGGTCTTAAAACGCGTTCTTTCAAAGTGTAGCCTTTTTGGACTACCGCAACGACTGTATCAGGCGCTTGACCTTCAGCAGCCGGCTGCATTTGAATGGATTGATGGAAATTCGGATCGAAAGGCTGGTCGATCGGATCGATTGGAGAAATCCCTTCTTTGGCGAAAGCTTCCGTGAATAGGTTCATGACCATTTCCAACCCTTTTTTCAGGTTCAAAGATTTTTCATCTTCCACTTCAATCGCTAATGCACGCTCCAGACTGTCCATCACCGGCAACAATTCCTGTGCCAATGACTGGGAACGGAATTTCGCCGCATCCTGTCTTTCTTTCGCGTTGCGCTTCTGGATATTGGCAAGTTCAGCCTGCAGGCGCAACAAGCGGTCTTCCGTTTCGGACAAGGTTGCTTTCAAGGTTTCAACCTCACTTGCTTCCGTAACCGTCTCTTGACCCTCGACAACCGTTGTATCAACGGTCGCTTGTTCCTGGTCCACTAATTCTTCGTTATTGTCCACTTCAAAATCTCCTTTGTCGTGCTTATTTGTTCAGATCATTCAAGCTATCAGAAAGTTCGTAACGCATAAATTTCATGATACTGATCATTTTTTGATAAGGCATATTGGTTGGCCCCAGTAATGCAATCAGGCCCTTACCGTTGCCGGCCGTGTCATAGGTAGCCGTGATCAGGCTAAAATTATGCAACAGCTCATTGTCCAATTCCGTTCCGATCTTGACGCCGACGCCATCGTTGGGGTTAGAAAAAAGCGCATGGATGTCCGGAGACCCATTCAGCATGCTTAAAATGGCTTTGACTTTATTCTTGTCCATCGTCGCATCCAAATGGTTCAGGAGGTTCATGCTGCCGCCTACATGGAAGCGGTCATGCTCCAACTTCGCCACGATGTCATTGAAGATCGCTGTGAAATCGATTTTTGCATCGACGTACTTCCGGATAATCACCGGAATGTCCGTTTGCAGTTTGATGAATACTTCCTGCAGCGTGCGGCCTACAAGTTCCTGATTGAAGATGTTGACGATTTTTTCTATCTCAGAGGCTGAGAAGCCTGGCGAAACAGAAAAAATCTGATTTTCCACATGCCCTTTATCAGTCACCAAGATGGCCATCACATGGCCTTCATTGAGTGCGACCAATCGGAATCCCGTCAATCGGCTGTCCTTTGTTTCGGGGCCGATCGCCAAAGCGGTATAATTCGTCAAAAAGGACAGCATTTCAGCTGATTTTTCGACGACCTGCTGCACTTCCCGGTAAGGATTCTGAAAACCATGCTTGATCGTCTGTTTGACGTCGTCAGCGACTTCTTCGCTTTCTTTGCCCAAAAGTTGATCGACATAGTAACGGTAGCCTTGGATGGACGGTATCCTGCCGGATGAAGAATGCATTTTTTCCAGGAAGCCCAGTTCTTCGATCCGCATCATTTCGTTACGGATCGTGGCGGAACTCAAGGACAAAGCTGATTCCTTAAGAAGCGTCTTCGAACCGATCGGCTCCTCGAATTCGATGTAATGCCTGACAATTAAATCCAAAATTAGCAACTGTCTTTCTGTTAACAAGATTTTCACCTCACTTTAGCACTTGACCATAATGAGTGCTAACCATAAATAAATTTATCACGGGTTACAGGCTTTGTCAACGGAATACAATCATTTTTCATAACATTATCGGCACCCCACTGGCATCGAACGCATTTCACATCAAGAAAGAACGGAATACTTCATTGCCGAGGAAAACACCTCTTTGGGTCAAGCGGATCCTGTCGCCATCGACCAGCAGCAATCCGTCCGCAACCAAATCCGCGATGACGGCAGCATACTGGTCCAACAGCGGAGTCTGGAATTTATCGGCAAAATGTTTTTGGCTGACGCCAACCATCGTACGCAGACCCAGAATCATTTCTTCTTCCATCTGTTCCTGTTTCGACAACCGCTGTTGCCGGATGATCGGCAGATTATTTTCGCGCAATGGCGCCAGATACTGCTGGATCGGTCCATGATTGTGGTAGCGGATCCCATCGATATAGCCGTGGGCACCTGCCCCGAAACCGAAATAGGACTCATTTTTCCAATAAGTGAGATTGTGCTGGGATTCATAGCCCGGCAACGCAAAGTTGGAGATTTCGTATTGATTCCTGCCGTTTTTTGACATCGTCTCGATGGCAAGGGCGTACATATCGGCCTCTGTGTCTTCCGAAGGCAACGGCAGTTTCCCCTGACGCATCAAGTTGTAGAAAACCGTTTTATTCTCGAGGATCAAAGCGTAGATCGAGTAATGCGGCAAATCCAATTCCAAGGCTTTTTTCAGACTGTCTTCAAAATCGGCCATCGTTTGGTTCGGCAGGCGGAAGATCAGATCGATGGTCATGTTTTCGAATCCGGCTCTGCGGGCATCGGCCACAGAAGTGTACACTTGCTCGGCTGTATGGATGCGGCCGATTTTTTTCAGGATGTCGTTATTGAATGATTGGACCCCCATGCTCAAACGGTTGACCCCATAATCACGCATGATCTTCAGCTTCTCGAAAGAAATACTTTCGGGATTGGCTTCCATCGTGAACTCGGCGCCTTTCGGCAAGGAATAAGTGGTTCGGATTCCGTTCAAAAGCTTCTCCAGCTGGCGCTCATTCAATGTCGTTGGTGTGCCGCCGCCGATATAGAACGTGCTGATTTCTTCTTTGGGATGTCGCTGCTTCGACAGCTGCATTTCCTTTATCAATGCATCCACATATTCATCGACCGGCTGGCCTTCCAAGAACACTTTGTTGAAATCGCAATAGAAACAGATGTGTTCGCAGAAAGGGATGTGCAAATAAGCCGCTGCCATTTAGAGTGTCACCTCATCCAATGGGTGTTCCTCAAAATAGGCGATTGTATCTGCTTCATCACTTTTAAGCTGCGCGATCAGTTGGTCGACGCCTGAAAATTTGATTTCGCTGCGGATAAAATGATGCCATCTGACAGTTACATCCTCACCGTAGATCATTTTATCGAAGTCCAGTATATATACTTCCACGGTTTTATCGCGGCCAGCTTCAAAAGTGATGTTGTGGCCGATTGAAGCCGTGCCGCGGTACCAGGTTCCGTTCACTCTGATGCTCACGATGTATACGCCGTTCCTAGGCAAGCGTGTGTGTTTTTCGGTCTGGATATTGGCAGTCGGGAAACCCAATAGTCTGCCTCGCGCATCGCCATGGATGACCGTGCCGTCGATCTGATAGATATAGCCTAAGTATGCATTCGCTTTTTCCATATTTCCCTCGGCTAATGCTTCCCGGATATGCGTGGAGCTGATTTTTTCGGCTTCGTTCTTCAATTCGGCAACTTCGATGACTTCGAAGCGGCCCTTTGCATAATTCACCAATTGCTTCATATCCGCGATTTCTCTGGGCCCATAGGTGTAATCGAAACCGGCAACGACTGCGGCAGCATGTAGGCCGCTGATGTATTGGTCGACAAATTCCTGCGGTCTCAAAGAGGCAAAGGCAGATGTGAATGAGATGACGAAGAAATAATCAACGCCCAAGCTTTCGAATATTTCGGCTTTGCGGTTGACGGTCGACAAGTACTGCATCGTTTCCGGGTTCATCTTCTGGAAAACGATGCTCGGATGATGATTGAAGCTCATGACGGCAAGTTTGAGGTTCTTCTTTTCGGCAATTTCCTTTGCCCTTTTAATCACTTCTTGATGTCCTCGATGGACGCCGTCAAAGTATCCCAACGCCAACACGACTTGCTCGTCCGGTATCAGTTTTTGGTCATAGGGATGATGTATATGCATTATTTCCATTGCTAAGGCAACTCCTTGGTGTTTATGATAGGAACATTTTTCTGGGTTTGATGAAACCGGATTTGGTCGGATGCGGTTCGTACATCGCCACGATTTTGCCCTGGTGGGTGAACAAAACGGGGGCTTCCATGGTTTCGAATGGTCCCTCTTTAGGAAGAACCGCACCATTTTTCACCTTATCCCACAGTTCATCGTCAAGCGCAATCTGATGATACGTTTCGAATACCGAGTCTATCGGCTTCAGATGCGCGTCAATTTCGTTGTTTGCCATTGCTTCAGCCACTTGCTGCAGCGTGAGGCAATCATCCTTCGTGAAGGATCCGCTCATCGTGCGCGTCAGGCTGGACATGTACGCCGGATAACCCAATGATGCGCCCAAATCGACAGCCAAGGTCCGCACATAGGTCCCTTTTCCGCAAGTTACCCGGAAGCTCCAGGACATTGTTTGCTCTTCCGCATGATAGACGGGTTCTGAAATCCGCTCGAAACTCATGACGTGGATGCTTCTTTGCGGCCTTTCGACGGTCAAACCTTTGCGGGCGTATTCGTACAGCCTTTTTCCGTTCACCTTGACCGCGGAATACATCGGAGGAACTTGGATGCTTTCGCCAACCATGGCTTCCATCGCAGCATCGATTTCAGCCAAAGACAGGTCTTGCGCAACCGGCGCCTTCGCGATCGTTTCGCCTTGGCTGTCCTCAGTCGTTGTGGCGACACCGATAGTGATTTCCCCTTCGTAAGCTTTGTCCGTGTCAGTCAAAAATTCGACGACTTTGGTGGCTTTTCCGATGCAGATCGGCAAAACGCCATCAACTTCCGGATCCAGTGTACCGGTATGCCCCACTTTTTTAGTTTTCAGTATTTTTCTAAGTTTGAATACGCAGTCGTGACTTGTCATGCCGCGTTCTTTCCATAAAGGTAATATTCCGTCCATATGTCTGTAACCTACTTTCTTCTACAACTAACCTATTATAGCATAATCTATTCTACACGAAAAAACATCAACATTAGAAGAATATGCTTACAATCATAGTGATAACTGCGTTACTTTTCCTGGAAAATCTGCTATGCTTAAGGAAATAAGACTGCAATGAAGGAGAATCATCATGCCAAACTTCAAAATTGTGACCGATTCCACAACGGAATTGTCCGCAGAAGAAATTGACAGATATGGAATCACCGTAATCCCGCTTTCATCCATGATCGATAACGTGCTGTATTACGACGGCGTCACCATAACCAAACCCGAGTTTCTTGAAAAAATGATGAACAGCAAGGAATTGCCAAAATCATCCCAACCAGCCATGGGCACATTTTTGGATAAATATAACGAATTGACGGCTGATGGCAGCGAAGTTTTGTCCATCCATGTAACCGAAACACTGAGCGGAACCGTGAATTCTGCTCACCAGGCGGCTAAACTAGCCCATGGCAAAGTCACCGTCATCGATTCGAAGTTTTGTGCCAGAGCCGCCGCCTTTCAAGTATTGGAAGCGGCCCAGTGTGCCGCTGAAGGATTGACAGTGGCGGAAGCATTGCCTCGGGTCACTGCCGTCAAGGATCGCACCCTGCTTTACATCTGCATCGTCAACCTGGAAAACATGGTCAAAGGCGGACGCATCGGAAAAACGATGGGCCGCATCACAACGCTGCTGAACATCAAAGCCAACCTGAAAATGATCGACGGCGCATTGACTACCGACATCAAAGGCCGCGGCACAAAAGCAATCGTCAAGCGCTACGAAGAGATCATCGGAGAGCTGAAGCAGAAATACCTGGATGTTGAAGCAATCGGCATCACACACGTCGGCCTGTCGGAATATTCGAACCAAATCATCGACATGCTGAAGGCTGCGTTCCCCAACGCCCAGATGTACACGTCCTACGCCAGCGCCAGCGTCATGACCCACGCCGGCCCCGAAGCCGTATCCCTCCAATTCCTGATGAAAAACAAATGAAAAAAATGCCGCTATCTCCCGAATGGGAAATAGCGGCATTTTTTGTTTTCATAGGTATAAGAAGTAGGATGTTATTCCTGTTAAAACAGTTCCCAAAGCGAAGACTACCTTGAAACTCAGGTGTTTCGTCTTATGGCGGAAGTGATGCATCCCCAGCAGTCCGCCCAGGCCGCCACCGAAAAATCCGAGCAGGAGCAGATTGCGTTCCGGTATGCGCCAAGCTTTTTGCCGCGCTTTCTTTTTATCGATGCCCATCAAAATGAATAGCACGAGGTTCGCCAGGATGAAGTAAACGAGCACTGGATTTCTCATTGTTCTCCGTATCCTTGACTTTGTCTGATGATTTCCACGATGACCGCAACGGCCTTTTCCATTGATTGGACAGACACAAATTCGTAACGTCCGTGGAAATTTTCTCCCCCGGCAAAAATATTCGGAGTGGGCAGACCCATGAAGGACAGCTTGGATCCGTCCGTCCCGCCGCGGATCGGTTCGATGATCGGGGTGATCCCCACTGACTTCATCGCTGCTTCCGCCAAATCGACTGGACGCATATCCTCTTTCAGCACTTCACCCATGTTGTAGTACTGATCGTGCATTTCGATGGTGATGCGTTCTTCAGTCAATTCCTTGTTCATGCGTTCAGCCAGCGTAAGCATGGTCGTTTTCCTGTTCTCAAAAAGCTCCTTGTCATGGTCCCTGATGATGTAGGTCATCTTGCTTTCTTCCACATTGCCTTCAATGCCCAACAGATGATAGAACCCTTCGCGCTTTTCGGTTTGTTCAGGCACTTCATTTTGCGGCAAAGCGCTATCGTACGCGATGGCCAATTTGATTGCATTCACCATCGTGTCCTTGGCAGTGCCTGGATGCACATTTTTGCCATGGATCGTCACAATAGCTTGCGCTGCATTGAAGCTTTCAAATTCAAGTTCTCCCAATGGTCCGCCATCCATCGTATAGGCAAAATCGCAGCCGAAGCCAGCCACATCAAAAAGATCAGCTCCACGGCCGATTTCCTCATCCGGTCCGAAAGCGACTTTGATGTCCCCGTGTTCCAAATTATCCGCTGCTTTTATTGTTTCCAACGCTGTGATGATTTCGGCGATGCCGGCTTTGTCGTCCGCACCCAGCAACGTTTTCCCGTCAGTAGTGATCAAAGTCTGGCCGATGTAGTTCTTCAAAGAAGGAAAGTCCTTCGGTGAAAGAATCAGCTGTGTTTCAGCATCCAAGATCAGATCGTTGCCAGCATAATGGTCCCAAATAAGCGGATTGACATGGGCTGCTTCAAAATCAGCTGTATCCATATGGGCGATGAACCCGATTACAGGGAACGCTTTTTCGGAGTTGCGCGGCAAAAGTGCCGTCACGAAGCCATTGGAAGGATTGTATTGGATATCCGAAAGTCCGATGGCTTCCAGTTCTGGAATCAAAACAGTTTTTGCGAATTCCACCTGATTTTGGGTAGAAGGCACTGTCGGGCTTTTTTCATCCGATCTTGTCTCGAATTTAACGTATTTCAAAAAACGGTCCACTAATTTTCCTTGCATTCATTGACATCCTCTCACAATTGACTGTCGAAAATGAAAGGATCCGTGTTGATTTCGGAAGCGATGACTTCCAGATCCCATTCATTTTCTTTTTTCCATACATTGAATAATTCCAATAATTTCGGTTTGCAGATCTGTTCGATGTGATGACCCGGGTCGATGACGGTCAGCCCATCAGCCTGCATATCGTGGGCCGTGTGATAGTAGACATCGCCGGTGATATAGACATCCGCACCCTTTTTGATTGCTTTCCGGTAATATTTGCCGGCATCCCCGCCGCAGATGGCAACGCGGGTGATTGTCTGATCCAAATCGGCTGCGATGAAGCGCATGCCTTCGATCTGGAAAACATCCTTCACGTACTGGATGAAGGAACGCAGCGACATCGGCAAGGCTAAATTGCCGACCCTTCCCAGACCGTATTCGCGCTGGAAATTATTGATCGTGTAGATTTCGTAGATGGGTTCTTCGTAAGGATGCGATTCATACAGCGCCTCCAATACTTCCGCCAAGTATTTGTCTTCGACGAGCATCTCAATTTTCTTCTCTTGCACCGCTTCAGGTTCATTGATGTGGCCGATGGCAGGTTTCGCGCCTTCAAGCGGCGTGAAGCGGCCAACTCCTTGCGCTTCGTAAGAGCAATGGCTGTATTCGTCGGAAATGTTCCCCGCGCCAGCATCTGTCATGGCCAAACGGACATGATTGCATTCCGCATTCGGCACGCAGACGGATATTTTTTTCACTGGCACGCGCTTCGTGACGTCCATGATTTCCACATCCAAAAGCCCCAACGCCTCAGAGAGCCAATCGTTCATCCCGTTGTTCGCATTGTCCAGATTCGTGTGGGCCGCATAGACGCTGATGTCATGTTTCAGCAGATCCACGTACATCTTTGTTTGCTTGTCTGAAACGTCCAGATTTTTTAACGGTCTGTAGATCGGCGGATGATGGGAGAAGATGAAATCGACTTGCTTCTCGATGGCCTCCTGAACGACTTCCGGACGGACATCAAGCGTCACCAATATACGGCGGACCGGACGGCTCAAGTCGCCCAGATGGAGGCCTACCGGATCCCCCTCCTCTGCCAGCCAAGTCGGAACATGCGATTCGAATAACTCGATGAATTCATAACCAGTAATGCTTTTCATGATTTCAGCACCTCTTTAATTTCATTGATTTTATTGATCACTTGCTGCTCTTTTTCGTTCAGATCATTGCTTGCTTTTTGCATGCTGTCCAATATGTATTGGCACTTGTCGATTTCGGATAACCATTTTTTGCGGAACGTTTCATTTTTTGTCTGAAGCAGGAAACGGCCGAAACTGTATTCCAGATCAGTGTAGTTTTCTGGCGTCTCTGCCTTTTCGGCAACAATGATTTCATAAATCTTTCCGTTTTCTTCCAAGATCGTTTCGTCGATGATTTTGTATTGGTGGGCAATCAACCATTCACGCAGTTTCTTTTCTCCATTATTGGGCTGAAGGATCAACCGTTCCACACCGACCAATTTATCTTTCAGTCTGCCTTTTTCCAGAATTTTGGAAATCAAGTCCCCACCCATCCCGCAGATGGTGACGACGTTTATATGATCCGTCGGCTCAATCACATCCATGCCATCGCCAAGTCTGGCGCTGACGCGATCGCCGACTCCTGATGTTCTGATTTGCTCCGCTGCCGATTCGAAGGGGCCTTTCACAACTTCCCCTGCCAATGCGTAACTGATGACGTCGCGCGCTGCCAAAACACAAGGCAAATAAGCGTGATCCGAGCCGATGTCCGCCAGTCTGGCGTTTTCCGGCACAAAACCTGCGACCGTCTCGAGTCTTACGGATAATTGTTGATTGTTCAACCTTATCCCTCCATTTCCATTTTTGCTGATAATTCTATTTTAGCATAATTCCATTTCATATATCCCATTAATCCTAACATCGTTCCGAAAAATGGCATAAGAAAAACCCGAGTGCAATACCTCGGGTTAGGGCGCTTATTACTCAAGAAAATCTTTTAATTGTTTCGAGCGGCTCGGGTGGCGCAGTTTGCGCAAAGCTTTCGCTTCGATTTGACGGATCCGCTCGCGGGTAACGCCGAATACTTTCCCCACTTGCTCCAAAGTCCGCACGTTGCCGTCATCAAGGCCGAAACGCAGACGCAGGACGTTTTCTTCACGGTCGGTCAAAGTGTCCAACACTTCCTCAAGTTGTTCCTTAAGAAGCGTTTGGGCAGTATGGTCAGCCGGACTCAGGACTTCCTGATCTTCGATGAAATCGCCTAAATGGGAATCATCTTCTTCCCCGATAGGGGTTTCCAAGGAAACGGGCTCTTGAGCGATTTTCAGGATTTCTCTGACTTTTTCAGTCGGAAGGTCCATTTCGGCACCGATTTCTTCCGGTGTCGGTTCGCGTCCCAGATCCTGCAGCAATTGTCGTTGGATACGAACCAATTTATTGATAGTTTCAACCATATGCACAGGGATACGGATTGTTCTGGCTTGGTCGGCGATGGCACGGGTGATGGCTTGACGGATCCACCAAGTTGCGTAGGTGGAGAATTTGAACCCTTTGGTGTGGTCAAATTTTTCGACAGCTTTCATCAGACCCATGTTCCCTTCCTGGATCAGATCCAAGAATTGCATCCCGCGGCCCACATAACGTTTTGCGATGGAAACGACCAGACGTAAGTTGGCTTCAGCCAATTGTTGCTTCGCTTCTTGATCGCCTTCTTTGATGCGGAGAGCCAAATTGACTTCTTCCTCTGCGTTCAGCAAAGGCACACGGCCGATTTCCTTCAGGTACATGCGGACCGGGTCGTTGATTTTCACTCCGGGAGGCACAGCCATCGGGTCTTCTTCTTCATCCTTTTTGGCTGCTGCTGGTTTTTCAGGCTTCACTGTTTCTTTGGCAAGTTGACGGGCAGTCGGACCGCCGTCTGCGTCTACGACACTGACACCGCCGTCTTCCATTTTTTGTATCAACTTATCCATTGCATCCGCGTCCAATTGGAAAGGTGTAGCTATCTTATCGGCCAATTCGTCGTAGAAGACGGACCCCAATAATTTGTGTTCTGCGATCAGCTTTTTGGTTACCTGTTCTAACGTGAAACCTTGATCATTTTTTTCGATTGCCATAAAATGATTCCTCCATTCGATGCGGGTTATTTCTTTGTTGCTTTTAATTCTTTTGAGAGGGAAACGATTTCCAACATGATTGTCTTCAGACGCTCGTTGTCATTTTTCTTTCGGGCTTCCTTCATTTCTGCCTGTTTCTTGGTCAGTTGGTCCTGAAGGGACGACTTATCGCGGATGATATGGACGAGATCCTGAATTTCCTGATAGGTGACTTCCGAATCCAATTGGAACCATTCAATCTCCGTAATCACATTTTGAAGAGCTTGATTGTTGATGCGGTCCAAAAATTGGTCGATATTCCCGACCAACCCAGTCTGCCTGAAAAACTCTTCATACAGAATGTAGATCGTCTGATAGTCATCGTGGATGAAATTGAAATTTGCGTCAATCTCATTCAGATACGACCAGACTTCCTCGAAATGAAACAGACGGTAAAGCAGTTGCTTTTCACTTTGCTCTGCCTGGCTCACTTTGCGTTTGTTCGTGCTTGGATACATTGCATGAGGGGCGGCATCATGCGGCGCGGTTCGCCTGACCGGCTCGCGTTCAGGCCGCTGCTGGAGCACTTCTTGTTGGTACCCCTTCAATTGCTTCTGCAGGATATCCACCGGAATGCTGAATTCATCCGCGATATCCTTCATGTAAAGCTCTCTTTCGATCAATGAATCCAAGGGAGCCAACGCCTTAAGCATGGTTTCGATATAAGTGATGCGATTTTTTTCGGAATCCAGGTTCAGGTTCATCTTGAGGTAGCGTGAATAGAACTGAATGACTGTTTCCCGGCTGTTTTTCAGTGCCTTGACGAATGCCTCCGGACCTTTCTGCTGGATGTATTCATCCGGATCCATACCTGCTTCCAGCGGAAAAATCGAGATATCGAAGTGCTTGTTGCGTTCCAATATTTCTATGGCGCGCTTGGTCGCTTCAACACCGGGACGATCGCCATCATAGGCAATGACTATTTTATCGGCCGTCTTCGTCAATATCCGGTTCTGTTCATCCGTCAGGCTGGTTCCCATCGAGGCGACGCCATTTTTAACCCCCGCTTGCCAAGCGGATATGACATCCATGTACCCTTCGAAAAGGATCACTTCTGAATGTCTCCGGATTTCACTGCGGGCTTTGTCGAAGTTGAAAAGGAAATCCCGTTTGTTGAACAACAGTGTTTCTGGGCTGTTAAGGTATTTTGCTTCATGGTAACCTGTGTCATCCGCAGGGGTAGCCTGCAGAATCCGGCCGGAAAAAGCGACAGTCTTTCCTTTTGCGTTCCGCAACGGGAAAATGATCCGGGCTGAGAATCGATCGAAAAGTTCGTTTTGGCCTTGCCTATCCGTGAAAATACCACTTTCCTGAAGGAGTCCTTCATCGAACGCCTTCGCTTTCAGCATTTGAAAGAGCGCCGTCCGATTGGATGGAGAAAAACCTATTTGATATTCTTTCAGTGTCTCCGGCGTGAAGCCGCGTTGGATCATGTAATCCAGCGCAGCTTGCCCCGTAACGGTATTCATGAGGACTTGATGGTAAAAAGCCGCCGCTTCCTCATGGATTTGGATCAGTTTTTCTTTCTTTGACTGCAGCGGATTATCCTGCGCATGGTTTTCGTACGAGAAATCCAACTCAATGTTGCTCAATTCGGCTGTCTTAATGACTGCTTCAACGAATGAAATACCCTCGACATCCATCAAAAAAGTAAAAACATTCCCTCCTCTTCCGCAGCTGAAACAGTGGAAAATCTGTTTTTCTTCTGCTACAGAAAAAGAGGGGGTCTTCTCGTCATGGAACGGGCAAAATCCAAAATGATTCTTGCCTCTTTTTTTTAGTTGTACATATTGGCTGACGACATCAACAATATTAGTTTCGGTTCTGATCTGCGCTAATTTTTCTTCTGAAATACGTTCTGCCAAATGTCTCCCACCTTGAAGAAATATCTTCATTTTATAAAAACGCGCATAAAGATGCAAAATAAATTTTACCACATCTGTGCAACACATGCAAATATTTTCTCAGACGGTCGTCAAAGCGGTTAAATCTGCTGTTCTCCTTGCAGAACCGGGGCTTTCACAAAAAACAGCAGTATCCCGCCGATCACGAACAGGATGATCAGGGCAAAAACCCCATCCAACGAGTTACCGGTCAGCTGCGAGATGAGTCCTACAAGCAGCGGGCCGACCACAGCCGCAAATTTCCCGAAGATGTTATAGAATCCGAAGAATTCGTTCGCTCGCTCTTTTGGGATCAGTTGTCCGAATAAGGATCGGCTCAACGCCTGCACGCCTCCTTGGGCTGTACCCACAAGCAGAGCCAAAATGATGAATGTCAGCAATGAGTCCAACTGCAAAGCGTAGATGCAGATGAAAATGTAGGTTACAATACCCACAAAAATCATGTTCTTGTTGCCGAACCGTTTGGATGCTCGGCCGTACAGGATGGAGAACGGGAAGGCCACGAACTGGACAACCAGCATGACAACGATCAGTTCATTCGAAGAGAGGCCGATGTCCGACCCGACCGCAGTCGCCATTTTGAAGATGGTCCCAACCCCGTCGATATAGAAGAAATAAGCCAACAAAAATAAAAAGGCTTGTCTGTATTCCTTGATGTTCTTCAGCGTTTCCCATAACCTGATGAAACTCTTGCGGATCACGCGCGGTTCTTTTTCGATGTAGTAGTTCTGTTTGACATTCTTCCAATAAGGGATGGTGAAGACGAACCACCAAAGCGCAGTAAGGATGAAGCCACCCTTCACGATGCCGCTCGTGCCCACCGGCAAAATGCCGGTCAATTGGAAAAAAATGAAGATGACGAAAGGGATGGAACTGCCGATATAACCCCAGCCGAATCCCGCAGAGGAAATGCGGTCCATCCGTTCATCGGTCGTCACGTCCATCAAGGAGCCGTCATAGAAGATATTCGCTCCGGAAAAACCGACAACAGACAACATGTACAGTCCCAACAGAAACAGCCAATTTGCAGCAGGCACAAATACGAACCCGATCGTTGCGAAAATACCGGCCAATGTAAAGCCCGTAAACAGCGGGTTGCGGAAGCCTTTGTAATCCGCGACAGCTCCCAGTACAGGCGCAAGCAGCGACACAACAAGAGTAGCGGCCGCATTCGCATAGCCCCAATACGCCGTCGAGTCAGCGTCCGTCAATCCGCCACTTTCCGCGATCGACTTGAAATACAAAGGGAATACCGCCGTTGTGATCATGATGGAGTATGCCGAATTCGCCCAATCCTGCATGATCCAACTTTTTTCTTCAGTCGTGTAACGGCTTAGTTTTTTTTCAGTCCCCATATTACCCTCCCCTGTCCTATTCGTTTGACGACAAGCACCTTGTCTATCCCATCATAACGAATGAACGAAGAATGGGCAACATCCAATAGTAGGATATTGCCCATTATTTTTCTCTTGTTTATCTCTATTCCTGTGCCGCTTCATCATACTCAGCCAATATTCCCTCAATGAAGGTCCAGGCTTTTTCAAAACCTTCACCCGTCTCCTTTGAGAACATGATCAAGGACTCATCACTCGGAAGATTCAAAGCTTTTTTGATGCGGTAGAAATGTTGATTCCATTTCCCACGCGGTATTTTATCGCATTTGGTGGCGATGACCGAATAAGGAAGATTATAATATTCGATGAAATCCTTCATTTGAATATCGTCTTCGGTAGGCTCGTGACGAAAATCGACAATCAAAAAGACATGTCGCAACGTATCCCTTTGCGTGAAGTACGTCTCCAACATTTGGCCCCATTTCGCCCGTTCCGTTTTCGAAACTTTCGCATAGCCGTAACCCGGAACATCCACAAAATAAAATGAATTATTGATCAAGTAGAAGTTTAAAGTCTGGGTCTTCCCTGGTTTGCTTGATGTCCGTGCCAACGCTTTGCGATTGATCAGTTTATTGATGAACGATGACTTGCCCACGTTGGACCGTCCCGCCAAGGCGATTTCAGCAAAGCCGGTGGTTGGATATTGTTTGGGATCGACCGCGCTCATTACGATTTCCGCATCTTTTACGTGCATTTATTTCCACTCCTTTTCAAAGCCGTCTGCAATTGAAACGACGCTTAAAACTATTTCTGCAACCGACTGCCCTGATTATGCGAAAAAATCCGGAAATCAGATTGGAAATTGTCTGATTCGCCGGACTTCAAACGCAAGCTCATGTTTAGTTGACCTGTTTGCCGTCTTCATCGAACAGCATCGGCGCACCGATGCCGTTCACTATGTTATCCGTTATGACGCACTTCACGACATCATCTCTGCTAGGGATATCAAACATGATGTCCAGCATGATGTTTTCGATGATGGAGCGCAATCCACGGGCACCCGTGTTTCTTTCCAGTGCCTTTTTGGCGATGGAGCGCAATGCGTCATCTTCGAATACCAATTCGACGCCATCCAACTCAAGTAATTTTTTGTATTGTTTTACCAAGGCATTTTTTGGTTGTGTCAGAATATGAACCAAATCGTCTTCTGTCAACTTTTCCAACGCAGCCATTATCGGTAAACGACCGATGAATTCAGGGATCAAACCGAATTTCAATAAATCCTCCGGTATGATCTGCTGCATGATGCTCTTGTCTTCCAAATGTTTGGCTTGAGGTGAGCCGAACCCGATGACTTTCTCGCCAAGACGCTCTTTCACGATCGTTTCGATGCCGTCAAAGGCACCCCCAACGATGAACAGGATGTTCGTCGTGTCGATTTGGATGAACTCTTGCTGCGGGTGTTTTCTGCCGCCTTGCGGTGGAACGTTCGCAACAGTTCCTTCCAAAATTTTAAGCAGCGCTTGTTGAACCCCTTCGCCACTTACGTCTCTTGTGATCGATACATTTTCACCTTTACGGGCGATTTTATCGATCTCGTCGATGTAGATGATTCCCCGTTCAGCCCGTTCGACATCGAATTCGGCAGCCTGAAGCAACTTCAAGAGGATATTTTCGACATCTTCCCCAACATAGCCGGCCTCCGTCAAACTTGTCGCGTCTGCAATCGCAAATGGGACATCCAGGATACGCGCCAATGTTTGGCCAAGGAACGTTTTACCCGAACCTGTCGGGCCTATCAAACAAATATTACTTTTTTGCAACTCTACATTATCATCTTCTGACATCATGCTCATTTGGCCGATACGCTTGTAGTGATTATAGACCGCTACAGACAGCGTCCGTTTGGCTTTTTCTTGGCCAATCACATATTCGCCCAAAATCTTTTGGATTTCCTGCGGCTTTGGCACCTCGGTGAATACGGCTTCGCTTGGTGCATAGATCTCTTCTTCGATGATCTCTTTGCATAGATCTACACACTCATTACAAATATATACATCCGGCCCCGCAATGATCTTTTTCACTTGGTCCTGAGATTTTCCGCAGAATGAACAATGTATTGTCCCGACACTTTCATCATGGAACACAATCATTCTCCTCCCTATATACTTACTTTCCGATCCAGCAGAACTTACCAGGATCCGCCAATAGTTGTTGCGCGCTGATCCTGACCGCTTTCGAACGGTTTACATCTTAACACAGAAAGGAAAAATTGAAAAAGAATATGATTCGTTTACCTTGTGGGGTTACAGCCCGAATATATCCCTGAATATAAACAGATGGGACACTGACTATGGAAGACAATGTCCCGATCTCTTTATTCTGTTTCAATTTTTCTTATTCTTCGATTGCTGAATCAGTGATGATGCTCATCGCTTTCTTCATTTGGATATCGTTAGTCAACATATCAGGGCTGACCAATCCGCGGACACGGTCTGCATCCATGTTGTATTGTTTTGCTAACTCTTCGATTTCTGCAGCGACTTCTTCTTCAGAAACGACGATGTTTTCGTCTTTGATGATTTGTTCCAACACTAGTGATGTTTTCGTGCGTTCATCAGCATCAGCTTCCATTTGGACGTGCAAGTCTTTTTCAGTAGTACCTGTGATTTGGTAGTACAATTCAGGAGAGATTCCTTGACGTTGCATATCATTCAGGAAAAGATCCATTTGACGGTGCACTTCATCGTGAACCATTACGTGCGGCAATTCAACGATTTCAGCATTTGCCACTGCTTGTCTCAAAGCCAGGTCCTGAACAGCTTCATCAGCTGCAGCCGTTTTGCTTTCTTCCAATTCCTTGCGGATTTTAGCTTTCAATTCGTCCAATGACGCTACTTCTTCGTCGACATCTTTTGCGAATTCGTCATCCAAAGCAGGTAATTGTTTTGTTTTGATTTCGTGTACGATCACTTTGAACGTAGCTTCTTTTCCTTTAAGATCTTCAGCTTGATAATCTTCAGGGAAAGTCACGACAACGTCTTTTTCTTCTCCAGCTTTAACGCCGACCAATTGTTCTTCGAAACCTGGGATGAATTGATTAGATCCCAACTCTAAAGAATGGTTTTGGTCTTTGCCGCCTTCAAAAGCCACACCGTCAACGAATCCTTCGTAGTCGATTACAGCTGTGTCGCCAAGTTCTGCGCCTTCTTCTTTAAGGACTAATTCAGCTTGACGCTCTTGTTTTTCTTTCAAGTTGTTTTCTACATCCTCATCTGTAACGACGCGGTCTTGTTTTTCAACTTTAAGATTTTTGTATTCTCCAAGCTTCACTTCAGGTTTCACTGTAACTTCAGCAGCGATGACCCAAGGTTGGCCTTTTTCCATGCTCTTGATGTCAATTTTTGGTTGAGAAACAGGATCCAATCCAGCTTCTTCGATAGCTTGTGAATAAGCATCAGGCAAAGCGCCATTCAATGCATCTTCGAATAAAGACTCCTCACCATAGATATTGTTGAATACGTGACGAGGAACTTTACCTTTACGGAATCCAGGAACGGAAACGTTCTTTTTCACTTTGTTGAAGACCTTATCCATTTCTTGTTTGATGATTTCTTCTGAAATTTCAAATGTTAAGACACCATCGTTAGTGCCTGTTTTTTCCCAGTTTGCAGTCATTTACTTTCCTCCAAAAATCTTGATTTTATTGCAATTAATTTGATATTGCACACTCTCCAATACTACACTAGAAAAGCGGTGTTGTAAACAAAAAGTGCTTAATTATTCCGTATTCGTGCAAAAAATGTGCCCGCTATCAACGCTTTGGCCTTCGATTTTAATGCTTTCTTAGATTTCTTTCAGCATATGTTTTTGGTATAATCATTCAATGGGGGTGATCGTCAGTGGCCGTAAATTATCCGAACGGCAAAAAGTTCCATGCCGAGTCGCATATACCGAAAACTGCAAAGAGGAAAGACTTCGTATACAGCAATCGGGGAATGACGCTTGAAGAAGAGATCAACAGCAGCAATGAGCATTACCTTTCATCAGGGAAAGCCGTCATCCATAAAAAGCCGACGCCTATCCAAGTCGTCAAAGTGGATTACCCCAAAAGAAGCGCAGCCGTCATAAAAGAAGCCTATTATCGGCAGTCCTCCACTACCGACTATAATGGCGTCTATAAAGGGCTATATCTTGACTTTGAGGCGAAAGAAACAAAAAATAAGACAGCCATACCTTTGAGCAACTTCCACGAGCACCAGATTGTCCACATGAAAAGGTGTATCCAACAGCAAGGAATCACGTTCGTACTGATCCGTTTTTCCTGCTTTAACCGCGTTTTCTTGCTGAACAGTTCCTATCTGATTGACTTTTGGGAGAATACATTGAATAATGGCCGTAAATCGATTCCATTGGCTTTTATTGAGGACAATGGGATCGAAGTGGCATACGGATTCAATCCCCGACTGGATTATCTGGATGCAGTGGATAAAATGCTTGAACGCACTATCAAATAATTAAGAGGTGAACCACATGCCGAATGAAGGCAATAATACACGATCACGCGCAAACAACAGGAAGAAGAACGGAACAACACAGGGCCCACGCAAAACGGCCGTGAAAGCGAAAACGAAAACGAAGGCGAAGAAAACTGGGATGCCGCTCTGGAAGAAAATTTTCTTCGGTGTTTTGGCCTTGGGGATTATCGGACTCGCTTCCGGAGCAGGCCTCTTCTTCTACTATGTTTCTTCCGCTCCCGAACTGACCGAAGAGAAGTTGGTCGGAACGGTGGCATCGACCATTTTGGACGCGGACGGAAACGAGATCAAGGAAATCGGAGGCAACGATCAGAACCGGACATTGATCACGGCTGAAGAAATCCCGCAAGTCTTGAAGGACGCCATCGTATCGATAGAGGATCAGCGTTTCTACGATCATAACGGTGTCGATCCAATCCGGATCATCGGGGCCCTGTTCGCGAACCTCCAGCAAGGCGGCATCTCGCAAGGCGGAAGCACCATCACCCAGCAATTGATAAAATTATCCTATTTTTCAACCAGTTCCGAAGACCAGACATTGGAACGAAAGGCGCAGGAAGCCTGGATGTCCATGCAGCTGGAACGCGAATATACGAAAGACGAGATTTTGGCATTCTACATCAACAAAGTCTACATGTCCAACAACGTCTACGGCATGGGCACAGCCGCTGAATACTTTTTCGGAAAATCCATCACCGATGTGACGCTCGCTGAAGCAGCCACTTTGGCGGGCATGCCGCAAGCCCCTTCACTGTATGACCCGATCAACAATCCAACGGACACGCAAGCCAGACGCGACCTTGTTCTGGACATGATGGTAGAGAACGAAAAAATCACCGCCGAGGAAAGCGCTGAAGCTAAGACTGTTCAGATAGAAGGCAGCATCATCGATCACACCGGCGATGTCAACACGTCACTGGTGATCGACCCTTATATCCAACTTGTCATCGATGAAGTCACGGAGAAAACCGGCTTGGACGTCTACGAAGGCGGACTGACGATCACGACCAACATCGATATGGATGCGCAACAACATCTGTACGATATCGTGAATACTTACGACTATATCGAATTCCCTGACGATCTGCTGCAGACCGGTGTTTCCATGGTCGATGTCAACACCGGCGCCATCCAAGCGGTCATCGGCGGGCGCAACCAGAATGTCCAGCTTGGACTCAATCGCGCCTCCACACTTGAGCGCAGCATCGGTTCGACAATGAAACCATTGGCGGTCTACGGACCGGCAATCGAATACTTGGATTACTCGACAGGCACATTGGTCGTCGACGAGGAATACAGCTACTCCGATGGCAGCGAAATAAACAACTACGACAACGAGTACAAAGGCGACCAGACCATCCGTGAAGCCTTGGTCGATTCGCGCAATATTCCGGCATTGAAGACTTTCCAGGAAGTCGGCGCGGATAACGCCTTTTCGTTCCTGCAAAAATTGGGCATCACGATCACAAACGATGACCAGGAATATTTGGTTGAATCCAATGCCATCGGCGGCGAAGCGACACCGATCGAGCTTTCTGCAGCTTATGCTGCCTTCGCCAACGGGGGCACTTACTACGAGCCTTATACGGTCCAATCCGTGACGACTGCTGAAGGCGAAGAATTCACCTTCGAACCGACCGGAACCGAAGCGATGAAGGAATCCACGGCCTACATGATCACCGACATGCTGAAGGACGTCATCACCGAAGGAACGGCTAAGAACGCCCAGATATCCGGCTTGCCTCAGGCCGGTAAAACCGGTACAACCAACTACACGGATGATGAATTGGCGGCAGTCGGCGGGACGAACGTGCCTTATGCCGCTCCTGATGCTTGGTTTGCCGGATATTCGACAAGTTACTCCATTTCGGTATGGGTCGGTTATGACAATTCCAAGGAATACGGAAACTTTTTGGATTACCAGACTCAAAGTCTGACGCGCGATATTTATCGTGAGTTGATGTCCTATGTCTCCGAGGATACCGATTATGCCGATTGGACACTGCCCGCATCGGTCAGCCAAGTCTCAATCGAAAAGTACACGGATCCGATCATGAAGCCCGGTCCAAATACGCCGAGCAGCCTGATTGCCACAGAACTTTTCGTCAAAGGAACGGAACCTACTTCCACATCCAAGAAATACGGTGTGACGTTATTGGCGCCTTCCGGATTGAAGGCCAGCTACAATACCGACAAGGACGAATTGACCGTCGAATGGGATAAATATTCAGCCAGCGGCACCGACTCCAACGCACAAGCGCAATACACGGTGACAGCAGGCGGCGCATCCGAAACGACAACAGACACCAAAGTCGTCATTGATAATCCTGACAAAGGCACAATCACGATTTCGTTGCTCGTCAAAGTCGGCTCAAGCACATCCCCTGCTTCAACCATCCAGTTGACCATCGCCGATCCGGCGCAAGAATCATCCGAAGAGGATGACGAAGATAAGGACAAGGCATCAAGCGACTCCTCATCATCATCTTCATCATCCAGCTCTTCAGCGGAAAGCGATCAAGCATCCTCCGCTGCACAAGATGACGAAGAAGCAAACCAGAATCCATAAAAAAACAGCCAGCTCCCGATAAAGGAGATGGCTGTTTTTTTATTCCGGATGCCGAAAGCTACTCAGATCCGTTTCATTTCAAACCCAAACGCTTCTGCCCTTCCTGGCACATCGAAAGCAACGGGCAAATGTCGCACTTGGGGTTTCTGGCTGTGCAATGATACCTGCCGAAGAAGATCATCTGGTGATGCGCATCGGACCATCGCTCCTTCGGAATTTTTTTCATCAGCAACTCTTCCACTTCCAGAACCGATGCTTTCTGGGGAGCGATGCGCAGTCGTTTGGATATCCGTTCCACATGGGTATCCACCGCGATCGCCGGGATATGGAAACCGACACTCATGACGACATTTGCTGTTTTGCGCCCCACTCCGGGCAACTTGGTCAATTCATCAAGAGTGCGCGGTACTTCGCCGCCAAAGTCCTCCAGCAGCATTTTGCAGCATTTTTGGATATTGGCGGCTTTGGTCCTGTATAAGCCGATCGTCCTGATTTCTTGCATGATCGACTCGAGCGGGGCCGCAACGAAAGCCTCGGGCGTGGGGAATCGGCCGAACAGGCTTGGCGTAACTTTGTTGACGGAAACGTCCGTTGCCTGGGCGCTGAGAAGCGTCGCAATCAACAGCTGAAACACGTTCCGATGAAGCAGTTCGCATTGCGCGTTCGGGAACAGCGCCGCCATCTCATCCAGTGCTTCTACAGTCTTTCTTTTCGATAACATATTTCACCCCACCTATGCGTCCGCGTCAGTGTCCAGCCAATTGTACAGCGGCACTTCCATCGGCGCATCCGTTCTTGCTTTTTCATCGAACTTGTCCTGATTGCTTTGGGGCCGCGTCGATTGCTGCTGGATCAGATCTTTTACGCTCTTGATGTTTTTCTTCTCCCAGGCCAAAAGGATGCGGTCGATGTATTTCAGGCTGTAGACGCGATTCAACACCGCTTCTTTCAAGGCTGATTCGATCAATTCAAGCGGATAGTGGTCCATGTCGATCCAGCTCGCAATGGTCTGCATCTCGATGGGCGATAAGTTCCGCCCGAATTCCTGCTCGAACATGGTCATGATATTCTTACCCTGTTGCTGGATGGGCTGTTTTTTCTCGGAACGTTCCATCAATTGGAAAAGCCGTTGGTAGATCGGATCCAAGGAATAGGAATCCTCCACTTTGCCGGCGAGATCATTTTTCGTCTCCATCAAGATCATCTGCTTCTGCATCAGATTATGCAGCAAAGAAAAGACATCCTTTTCGGCAATGCCCATATTTTCGGCAATCAGTGCCAGATTCGGAAACGGTATGTTCTTATCGATGTAAGCTTTCAGCTGCAGCACAAAGATGAATTCCGTATCCGCAAGCCCGATTCTTTTGTAGTTCTGCAGCAAAAAATTAGGGATCAGCGTCTGCCCCGATTCAATCCATTTGGTTAATTCATTGTATGACATCTTATCAAAAAACTCCTTTGGAAAAACAGAAAGTGGAACAAATAGCTGCTATTTGCCCCACTCCCATTCTGTTGTGATTAAATTCAGATTCGCGAAACGCCCTGGTTAAGGGTAGATTCTGTTCAGTAGACGAGGGAACGGAATCGACTCACGGATGTGTTCGGTTCCGGAGATCCAAGTCACCATTCTTTCGAGTCCCAATCCGAATCCGGAATGAGGCACTGAACCGTATTTGCGTAAATCCAAATACCATGAATAGTCATCTTTGCTCAGCCCGAATTTTTCGATCTGTTCGCTTAGGCGTTGGTAGTCCACTTCACGTTCGCTGCCGCCGATTATTTCTCCGTATCCTTCCGGAGCGATCATATCCGCGCACAGAACGACTTCCGGACGATCCGGATGCTCTTTCATGTAGAAAGGCTTGATCGCTTTCGGGTAATTAAGGATGAATACCGGTCTTTCCGATTGGTTTGCGATAAAGGTTTCATGAGGCGAACCGAAATCATCGCCCCAGACGATATCGTCGAATCCGTTGGCGTTCAATAAGGCCACGGCATCATCATAGCTGATGCGCTCGTACGGCAATTGCGTGTATTTTTTCAGCAATTCCTTGTCGCGCTCCAACGTATCCAAGTAGATATCACAATTGTCCAGCACCGATTGGACCAGATACGCGACATACTTTTCCTGGACTTCCAGACTTTGGTCCTGATGCATGAAAGCCATTTCCGGCTCCATCATCCAGAATTCGATCAGATGGCGGCGCGTCTTCGATTTTTCGGCACGGAATGTCGGGCCGAATGAAAATACTTTTCCGAAGGCCATCGCTGCCGCTTCCATGTACAACTGGCCACTCTGGGACAAGTATGCTTCCTCATCGAAATACTTGGTGTGGAACAGCTCGGTCGTCCCTTCAGGTGCGCTGCCGGTCAGAATCGGCGGATCGACCTTGATGAAGCCTTCTTGATTGAAGAATTCGTAAGTGGCGCGGATGATTTCGTTCCGAATCTTCATGATGGCGTGCTGTCTGGATGAACGCAGCCAGAGATGACGATGGTCCATCAGGAAATCTGTCCCGTGCTCTTTAGGTGTGATCGGATAATCTTGGCTTTCTCCCAACACTTCGATACCGGTGACGAGCAATTCGTAACCAAGCTTCGAACGGGTATCTTCTTGGATGATCCCTTTGACGATCAAAGAAGTTTCTTGCGTCAGCGATTTTGCGACGTCAAACAACTCTTCTCCGACATCATTTTTCATAACGATGCCTTGGAAATAATGAGCGCCGTCACGTAATTGCAGAAAGGCGATCTTTCCGCTGCTTCTTTTGTTGGTTACCCAAGCACCAATGGAAATCTCCTGCCCTAAATATTCTTTCGCTTGATCCATTGTGATAAGTGTCAATCTAGTCTACCCCTTTTTCCACAAAAAAAGTTTATTTTTTATGGGTTTCGATAAATTTTTTGATGCGGTCTACTGCTTCTGCGAGTAGTTCTTCTCTGACAGTATAACTTATTCTGGCGTAATCAGGGTATCCAAAACCATCGCCTGAAACCAAAGCGACATTAGCCTCTTCGATCAGAGCCAGCGTAAAGTCTTTCACTTCCTCAAAACCGCACATCTCGGCGGCTTCCTTCACATTCGGGAACAGGTAGAAGGCTCCTTGAGGTTTCGTTACCTTGAAACCAGGAATGCTTGCTACAAGCGGATAGAAAAAATTCAGTCGCGCTTCGAGTGCTGCACGCATTTCCTCAACAAAATCCTGCGGTCCGGTCAAAGCAGCCAGTGCGCCATATTGGCTCGGTCCGGCAGGATTGCTTGTCGAATGGCTGGACAGTTCAATCATTTTGCTGATGATTTCTACATTTCCGATTGCATACCCGATTCTCCAGCCTGTCATTGCGTAGGTTTTGGAAATTCCGTTGATGATGATCGTTTGGTTCTTGATTTCTTCTGAAAGTGAAGCGATTGAGATGGCTTTATTCCCGTTATAAGTCAGTCGGTAGTATATTTCATCGGCAATGATCAGGACATCGTGTTCAACCGCCCACTCGCCGATCGCCTTCAATTCTTCAGGCGTATAGATCATACCGGTAGGGTTCGACGGCGAATTCAAGAGCAAAGCAACCGTTTTTTCGGTGCGATGTTTTTCCAGGTCTTCCACAGTCAGTTTAAAGCCTTTTTCAGGCGCTGTTTCGACAAGCACGTTGACGCCACCCGCCAATTTGATTTGCTCCGTATAGCTCACCCAGTACGGCGCAGGGACGATGACTTCATCTCCGGGATTAAGAATGACCTGGAATAACGCAAACAAAGCATTTTTGGCACCTTCAGTCACGATGACTTGATTGACGGCGAAAGTGACTCCGTCATATTTCTGATGATAATCCACAATCGCTTGACGCAATGGCAGGATACCGGCAGTCGGGGTGTAGTGGTTTGCTTTGTTTGATTGGATCGCCTCTACTGCAGCATTCAGAATAGAAACGTGCGTATCGAAGTCCGGTTCCCCTACGGTCAAGTTCAGGACATCCTTCCCTTGCGCTTTCATGACGTTGACTTTAGCTGATGTCGCCAATGTCGGGGATTCGCTTATTTTTTTCATTCTCTCAGAAATTTTTACCATCTCAATCACTCCAATTTATATATTTTCTATATCTTTGAGCCATTTACCAGAAATAGCGGATATCAAATAGTAACCAATCGTATCATTTGCATTTTTGTAGGTGACTTCCCAAACCGGTTCTTCGTTCTCTATCCCCAGTCTTGCCTCCAGAATCCGTTCAGGGTTCTTGTCCGCCTGAGTGATTGACTTGGCTTCACTTTCGGTGATGACTTCCGCCGTATTCAGGATAGTGGTTTCACCGCCGTCTTTCTTGATGATGACATACAATTCTTCGTTGTTGTCATCGATGCCAGCCAGTGTGAAATACGTCTCCGATCCATTGTACCAATAAAAATCCTGGACTTTTTGGATATTGGCGTTCGTTTCCGCAATGGCGGTTGCTTCTTTTTCCGCTTGCAACATCGGCTGCTGGCTTCGGTAAAATATCGTGTAGGAGCTGACGATCATCAGGAAAAGAAGCACAATCGTCCCAACAATGACATTCTTCTTCACATCTTCCACTTCCTTATCTTTGGGTGAAATTTAATCGCAATCTCACCTAATTGTTAATGATACCTTAAACTTCATGCTGATGGAATATCCCGCCGCATTATTTTTTCAGAAATTCTTGAATTTCCACATTTATTTTTGCTTGATCGGCTACTTTTATCCCTACGCCCTCCGGAAGCATCTGTTGCATCCGTTTGGAATAAGTGCTTTTGATCAATCTGTCGTCCAGGCAAATGACGACACCTTTCGTATTTCTGGAGCGGACGAGCCTGCCTACCCCCTGTTTCAGGCGAATCATCGCTCGCGGAAGAAACTCTTCATAGAATGCCTTCTTGCCTTTATCCTGGTGAAAAGCTTGGAAGGCGGCATTTTCCGGACGATGCGGCGGGTCGAAAGGCAGCCTGGTGATCACCAGGATTTCAACGGCTTGATCGGAAAAGTCGATGCCTTCCCAGTAAGAAGCAGAGCCAAGCAAAATCGCAGCCTCGGCTGACATGAAACGATTGTGCATCCTTCTCCGGCTGCCCGAGAAACCTTGAGCGAGTATTTCCGTTCCCGGGAATCCGGAAGAGACAGCATTTTTGAGCTGGTTATGGACTTCCTCCAGCAAGCGGTTGGATGTGAACAGAACCAAAGCTTTGCCTTGTTGCGGGAGTACGATTTCCTGTAGCGTCGAAACAATCTGTCTGGCTGCTTGTTTTTCATCCAATGAGGTGATGGCAGTAATGTCTGTCGGAAGGAAGACCCGCAAGCGTTCGCTCAACTTGTAGGGTGAAGCAAAATACGCTTCCTGCAATTCGGCTTCGCCGATTTTGTTTTTGAAATAGTCGAGCGAGCCATCCACCCGGAGCGTCGAACTCAAATAAACGGTTCTGTTGAATCGCTCTTTTATTTTGGAATGGATTTCTTCCGAAAAGTCGATCTGGTTGATTTCAATCGCCAACGAAAGCAGGTCATTATCCCACGTGTAGTGCAGCACATGATACGTGCCTGCGCGCTCTTCAGAAAAATAGTGCAGGTTGATTTGGACCGCATCCAAGTCATCCAGCAGCGCCTTTGCGCGCGGACCCATAACCGGATCATTCCTCAATCCGGCTTTATCCAGGCAACGCATGGCGGCAAGCCTAGTCTCCTGTATGTATTGGAACATTTTCTTGAAGATTTTCTTCAGGCCGTTTTCAACCAGAAAATTCTCATCAAGAAAAACTTCACCCTTTTCCCCCACCTCATGGATTAGGGAACGCATCAATACTTCTTCTGAATGGGCACATTCCTGCTGCAATTGATCGATTGCGAATTCGAGGTTGAACAAATCATAGTCCAAGGAATCGCCATTCGGATCCTTCTCTATCGCCTCGCGATAATCACGCAGGAAGTAGCCGAAGCGCTTCAATCGCCGTTTCAGGATGGATAGGGCCACACTTTTCTTGTGCGCTTCCTGATAGACGCGCGGGAACTGATGCGCCTCATCGAGGATCAGGTTTATGGATTCGCAATGCTCAAAAATAGCCAAATCATCGAGGTGATGACTCAAAAAGGAATGGTTCGTGACGATCAGACTGGATTGTTCCGCTTTCTTGTTGTTGAAGGCAAAGAAATCATCGTCTGCCCACTTCCCTTTCAACGGGGGCTCGTGGCTTTCGAAGGTCAGCTTTTCCCAGAGGAAATCAAAGTTCTGCGCCTGGCTCAATTCGCTGATATCACCGGTTTCTGTCTCGGTCAACCAGACATAGATGCTCATCATGATCAAGGATTCTTTTTTGGTGAGGGCTTCCAGGGTCAATGCGGCCAACTTCTCCAGATGGACAATGTTCGTCTTCCCTTTCAATGAGCTTACCTGCAGCTCGAACGGCAGCATTTTGCGCAACCGGGTCATCTCGTTGTCCATGATCTGTTCCTGCAAAAGGAGCGTGGAGGTGCTGATAAGGACTTTGTTTGCGGGCGTTGCCTGATAAGCGGCAGGCAACAGATAGGCCAAAGTCTTCCCGATGCCCGGCGCAGCCTCGATTGCCAGATTTTGGGAAGTTTCGGCTTGGTGGAAGTCAAAAAGCGATTGCATCATCTCGATCTGCTCCGAACGGATTTCCAAACCGTGATTGCCCATCAGGCTTTTGGCCACTTCCGAGAAGTCGGAAATTTCTTTCTCCCTGTAAGCAGTCTGCTCCAAGCGTATGTCCTTTTCCTTCAGCGCCAACCCATTTTTGACGTAGATTTTCTGCGGAAGGGGCGAGCGCATCTCTTTGGCGGTCTCATAGCTTTCATAGAAAAAGGAATCGTTGTCCACTTGACAGTGCGCCGACAAGAAATTCAATTTTTCCAGCGTGACCAACGGCAAGTTGTTGGCCTTCTCCTTCAATTGGAGGAAAAGTTCCGCAGTTGCATGCGCATCGCTTGCGGCATCATGGGCACTGTCATGCGTCAGAACGAAGTGGCTTGATAAATCGCCCAACCGATAACTGGATAAGGTCGGATACAGGATTTTCGTCAACTCCACCGTGTCCATCGCGCGCAGCGAAAGCGGCGGCATGCCGACTACATGAAAGGAATTGTCCAAAAAATGGTAATCGAAATGCACGTTATGCGCCACAAAAATGCAGCCTTCCAGCGTGTTATAGATGAAATCGCAGACGTCCTCAAAATAGGGCGCCTCCTTGACGTCCTTATTCCTGATTCCTGTCAACTTCTCGATGACATCCGGTATTTTCCTGCCTGGATTGATGGTTATATTGATTTCCTGAACTATTTTGCCGGCCTGAAGCAAGGTACACCCGAATTGAATGATCCGATCCCCTCGCTTGAAGCTGGATCCCGTTGTCTCAAGATCGACAATGGCATAGGTTTTCTTCATAAAAACAATCTCCTAAATAAACAGAAGCTTCTCCTGTTCCGGTATTTCTTTCTGCAAGACTTTCCCTGAAAATATCTCATAAAAACAGGAGCCTCTCCGATCAAACTGTGCATTGTGTGCAGCTGAACTCATTATATCCTATGTCGTGGCTATTGTTACCGTAAAATCGATAATAATCGGATTTTTTTGATGGCTTGGAGGGATAGGTCGCCTACCCGGCATCACAAAAATGGACCCTCGCTTTATCAGCAAGGGCCCATTTTTTAAGATCCATTAAACGATGTCAGGATAAATATCCTTCACATTTTTATCCGGATCGATTACGATATATAATTTGTTTTCGGATGAAACGAATGAAGATTGATGTTCATTGTCGAATCCATCGGTATCCGTAGCTTTATATGGGAAGTAGATACGGTCCACTTCCACAATGACGTCGGATTTTGGGTGATCCTCATCTTGATACAGGATATCCATTTTTTCGATGTCTTGATGGCTCGCAACGCGATCGAACATGCCTTGCTCAAGCCCGCCCAAGTTGATGTCGCTCGTATTGACGTGATCCGCTTCTTGGTTAATTTCGATACGCAAAGATTCGCAAGGGTGGATTTCTTGGAAATCACTGTTTCCGATTCGGCCGTAGCTCGTTGTGACTTGTTTGATCCATAGATCTCCGATATATTCACGCTTGATCGTCCATGTTTCGCCGTTTCTAAAAATAAATCTCAAACCTGTCATTACTTTTTTCATCGAAATCACTCCTGATATATTTACTTTTTGAATATGTAACTATTTTATCATATTTTTTTAAAAGTAGGTACCAATACACTTCCGATGAGGGAAGAAAAGTAAGCTGAGCTGCTACAGACTAGCCATGAATTCATTTGCGTTGACGACTGCCCTTGTGTGCTTCGCCGATGCGATTTCATGACCTTCCGAATGGACTGAGCACTCAAAGAAATATTTGTTTCCTCTGTGTTCCGTCACCCTGACCGTCACCGTTATTTCTGCGTGGATGGGAGAGCCTTTTTTATGATGCAGATCGCAGTGTATCCCGACTGTTGTGTCGCCTTCGGAAAGATGCTCCTTAACGATTCCCATGCAGGCATTTTCGATCATGGCCAGCAATGCCGGCGTTGCCAGAACCGGCAACGTGCCCGAACCGATTTCGGAAGCCAAATCTTTTTGCCCGACGGTATAAACGGCTGCGAATGTCTCATCCAAATAAATCATCCTTCTTTTCATAATGAAATCCCGTAGCGCGGGGTGACTATTCTCCAGTTTGTTTGCCAGGACCAGCGTTTTCAATTCTTCAAATATCTCGCCCACGAAAGGACCGCCACGCTGGATGCCCAGCAAAGACAGCAGTTCTTTTCCGTCCAAGGCCAAGTCTTTCAGCGTATGGATCGGCATGGACTCATTCAATTCGATCAAATTTTCGCTCTGGTTCGGCAAACCGAATCCTTCGATGATGGCTTCTATCTGCATGGCGATTTCGATCCCTGTTTCGAACAGGAGTGGATAGTCCCAGAATTGCTGCAGGCGTTTGTTGAGTGCCTGCACGCCTATGCGTATATCCATGATTTCCTTGCGGGAACACTTCCATTGGCGCAAAAATGGCTCGATCGCTTCGTCCTTCAGATCAAGGAAATGGATCAATACAGTCCAGGCGATCGTCGTCCCTTTGAATTGCAGCGGAAACAGGGCCAAGTCGATCAATGCCTTTTCCCGATTTTGGAAGCCGGGACACATCTGGAATAAACGTGTTTCGACAAAAAATTTGATTCCGCCCTTGCGGTTCCTACCGATCAGAAGCTTGTTCCACTCTTCGCGCACGCGCTCTACCGCGATTTTTGAAAGGAGCGGATGGTACTCAATGATGGCTTCCTTCGTCGCTTGTTCGATTTCAAAATCCAACTGACTGACAAACCTGGCTGCGCGCATCATGCGCAAGGCGTCTTCCCTGAAGCGTTCTTCCGGATTGCCGACTGCCCGAATCAATTTGTTCGCCAAGTCCTCCTGCCCGTTGAAGTAATCTTTGATGTTCCCGTTGCGGTCGATCGCAATCGCATTGATCGTAAAGTCGCGCCTTTTCAGGTCGTCCTGCAGACTGCGCACATACTGGACTTTCTCTGGCCTGCGGAACTTCTCATACTTTGATTCTGTCCGAAAAGTTGTTATTTCGTATGTCTCACGCTCATGTAAAACCATCACCGTTCCATGTTGGATGCCTACATCAAAAGTGATCGGGAATATCCGCTGAATTTCTTCAGGCATGGCGCTCGATGCGATGTCGACATCCGAAATATCCAGATGCAGCAGCGTATCGCGCACACTTCCCCCAACAAAGTAGGCTTCATATCCAGCCCGTTCGATGGCTTCGATGATCGGTATCGCTTTTTGAAATTCCGGTGCGTTTATGATCATAGGAAGTTTTCCAATCCATAGATCAGACGATCGATTTCCATTACTTTTCTGCAGGAAAGGGCTACACCGTTCATGAAAGAGTCGCGGTCATATGAGTCGTGGCGGATGATCAACCCTTCCCCGGCACTGCCGAATTGCACTTGCTGGTGCGCGACCAGGCCAGGCAGGCGGACACTGTGGATTTTCATGCCGTGGTAATCTGCCCCTCTTGCGCCTTCGATCAATTCTTTCTCTTCCGGATGCCCTTGTGGATGGTCGCCTCTGACTTCGTAAATCAATTCGGCTGTTTTGATGGCTGTGCCGCTTGGCGCATCCAATTTGTTCTCATGATGCAATTCCATGATTTCCACATCCGGGAAATATTTCGCTGCTTTTGCTGCGAATTCCATCATCAATACGGCACCGATCGCAAAATTCGGGGCAATCAAGCCGCCCAGACCCAGCTCTTTAGAGTAGTTGGTCAATTCTTCAAGTTGCTCGCTGGAAAAGCCGGTCGTGCCGATTACGGGGCGCATGCCGTTTTCAAGCGCGAAACGCGTGTTGTCATAGGCTGCATCCGGTCTTGAGAAATCGATCCAAACATCCGCGTCAACTTCCTTGACGAGCGTCGCTTTGTCGCTGAACACTTTCACAAGATGGCCGGCGTATTGCGGCAATTCATCCAGCTGTTTCTCTGTCGCGAAAGGATCGTATACAGCCGCCAAAATAAAGTCTTCCTGACGCAAGACCATATTTGTGCAGGCAGTCCCCATTTTACCTTTAAATCCCGAAACTACTATTTTCATTCTACACGTTCCCTTCCGTTTAACGCCGCTGGCACGCATGTTCCGCACCCTATCCGCGTTTTATCAGATCATATTTTTTTCTTCCAACTCTTTTAATTCTTTCGTGAACTTCCTGAAGCTGGTTTCATCATATTGGATCAGCGCGATATCGATCTGTTTTTTCAAATAATGGATGCGATCCTTCACCGCCAACTTTTCCAATGATTTTTCTACGATTTCTTCCAGATCCTTATCGAAAATTTCGGAGTCTTGGAGGTACGGATTGTCCTCCAGAACACCAAAAAACGAAAGGACTTGGTAGGATTGATCAAAGAACAACTCCAGATAAAAATCCTCTTTCCAATTCAAGCGCAGATCATGGAATGCCTGCTCCGGATCTTCGAATGTCTTCCCGTCTTTATAGTACATGAAGGCATCTTTCGGATTTCCGACTACGGCAAACCCCATTCCTCTGTTCGTTGTATGGACTTCCTCAATCAGATGGATATTCTTCAACAAAATCTCATGATTGAGCAGATAATTGAGTATCCAAAGGGACTCTCTGCGCTTCAATTGATAATTCTGAATAAACCAAGAAATAAAATTTTTTTTCTCCTCCAAAGTAGGATTCATCATTTTAAAACCTCCTATCCGATGGGATGGTGACTTATTGATCTGTATCGTGCAGATCATCATGGAGTTGAAGCAACTCAGTGTTGGCCGGATAAAGAGCCAATCCTTGGTGGATGACCTCACTCAATTTTTCCCAATTGCCTTCTTCTCTCAAGAATGCTGCATATTCCAGTAAAAACGACTCATTATCGGCAAAATGCGGATAAGCCGCCATGTATTCTTTGTTTGCCGAGTCAAAGTCCTCCAAGGCATTATGGCTGGCTGCCAGCAACCAATTGTATTGCGGATCGTTGTCTTCCTGCTCTGCCCGGTCTGCAATCAAAGCAATCAATTCCTCGAACCTTTCTTGTTTCAGCAACAAGTTGCCCAGGGCCAAATGGATGCTGGCAAGATCCGGTTCAAGCGCTGCGGCTTCGCGCAAATTACGTTCCGCATCCTGCTCCCTGTTCAGTTTCAATTGCAGTTTGGCCGCTGTCGTATAAAATTCATGCTGGTAAGGATTCCGCAGGATGGCCTGCTCCATCACCGCAAGCGCTTCTTCCAACTCCAATTCAGCCTCAAGTGCATTCGCCAAATACAGATATGCGCTCAGGTAAGCATTGTCCGCTTCGAGTAATTTATTAAAAATGGTGATGGCGCGCGCATATTCCTTAAGTTGGAAATAGGTGAAGCCGAGTTGGAAATAACTGTCCGGGAAATGTTCATCGGCCGGAATTTTTTCCAGATACTGCAGGGCTGTCTCGAACGCACCGATGGCATTGTGACAGTCGCCCAGGAAAAAATTCAGCTGCGTTGCGGATGCGATTTCGCCGTTTCCGTATGAAAGTTCTTCATAGATTGGGATCGCCTTCTTGTACTCCCCGATCGAATGGTAAAGCTGCGCCAACGCATAATCCAGGATGGGTTCATCCGGCAACAGCGCCATTGCTTCAAAAATTTTCTTTTCGCTGACTTCGTACAGTCCCTGCACTTGATAAGCATCAGCCATCGTCAATAAAGCCTGAGGATACACGTCACTTTCTTTATCGATCGTTAGGAGGATATCCAAAGCTTGATCGTAATCGTCTTCGTCGATGGCGATTTCTGCCAAGGCGATATTCCACTCCTGTATATGCGGGGCAAGGTAATTCAATGCTCCATATGCCTCTTTTGCTTCACTCAAGAAGCCCAAGGCATGCATCGTTTCTGCCAATTCGGCCAAATCAGCGCTGTTGTTCTCCAGGACGGATTGCTCAACTGATTGTTTGAACAGTTGGACAGCCGCATCCAAATCATTCTTTTGAATGGCTTCTATCATTGCATGTGCTTCATTATTCATTCGTCTACTGCTCCTTCAAATACACTCTGCTTGCTGGTGCTCTTCCTTTATATTTTATCATAAAGTTCAGCATCTGTATCTATTTGTTCCTCAGGCTTTTCTCCGTCAAGGACGCACTCATCAATGTAAAAAAAAATAAAGCTGAAGCCCCGTAAGGCCCCAACTTCATTTTTACTGATTATTTAACTGCATCTTTCAATGCTTTACCTGGTTTGAATGCAGGGATTTTGCTTGCTTCGATTTGGATTTCTTCCCCAGTTTGAGGATTGCGTCCTTTACGAGCTGCACGATCACGAACTTCAAAATTACCAAAACCGATGACTTGAACTTTTTCACCGTCTTTTAATGCTTCTTGAATCACTTCAAATAATGCATCAACGCTTGCTGTAACATCCTTTTTAGTCAAGTTTGTTTTTCCAGCAACTCTTTCGATTAATTCAGCTTTGTTTGCCATGTTGTCCTTTCACCTCCTTTAAAGAAGAAGAATACATGCTTTCTTTGATAACACAACAAAACATGGAATAACTATCTTTGAGTGGTCCAAAAATAGTTCTGAAATACCGCAGTCAAGTTGAAAAGATATTTCTAATAAAGAATATCACACAAACCGTGCTACTGCAACGATTATAGTGGATTTAATGCCTTCGGGAAGGTAATTTATTTTTTTTGTCGGGCAATCAAATGGAATGGTGTCCCTTCGAAATCAAACGAATCCCGAATTCTATTTTCAAGGAAACGCTCATAAGAGAAATGCAGCAATTCCGGGTCGTTGACAAAAACAACAAATGTCGGCGGTTTTACGGCCACTTGCGTCATGTAGTATATCTTCAAACGACGGCCTTTGTCGGATGGCGTCGGATTATGCGCGACAGCATCCATCAGGACATCATTCAACAAGGATGAGGAGATACGACGGTTTTGATTTTCGCTGATTTCCTTGATTTTAGCAGGAATATTGGACAATCGCTGTTTCGTTACCGCGGAAACATACATGATAGGAGCATAAGAAAGATACTGGAATTCTTTGCGGATTTTGTCCTCGAATTCCTTCATTGTATGATTGTCTTTTTCCAAGGTGTCCCATTTGTTCACGAGAATGATGATCCCTTTGCCTGCTTCATGCGCATATCCGGCAACCTTTTTGTCCTGCTCTTGGATGCCCTCTTCCGCATTCAGCACGACCATAACGATATCCGAACGCTCGATGGCACGGATGGCACGCATGACGCTGTATTTTTCCGTGGATTCGTAGACTTTGCCTTTTTTGCGGATTCCGGCTGTATCGATCATCCGGAATTTTGCACCTTCATCATCAACGAACATCGTATCGATAGCATCGCGGGTTGTGCCTGCAATATCCGATACGATTACGCGTTCTTCTCCCAAAATGGCATTCACCAAGGAAGATTTGCCTACGTTAGGACGGCCGATAAAGCTGAAGTTGATGATGCCTTCTTCTTCCGCATTCTCTTCTTCTGATGGGAAATTCGCTACAACCGCATCAAGCAGGTCTCCAAGGCCTAAGCCGTGGCTTCCTGAAACAGGATAGGGTTCGCCTAATCCCAGACTGTAAAAATCGAATATTTCGGCGCGCATTTCCGGATTATCCACTTTGTTTACCGCCAATATGACAGGTTTATCGGATTGGTATAGGATTCTTGCGACGTTTTCATCTGCATCCGTCACACCTTCTCTGACGCATGTCAAAAAGATGATGACATCGGCTTCCTCGATCGCCACTTGCGCCTGCAATTTGATTTGGCTCATAAAAGGCTCATCCGTGATATCGATTCCGCCGGTATCGATGATGTTGAATGTTTTGCCCAACCATTCTCCTTTTGCATAAATTCTGTCGCGTGTGACACCTGAGACATCATCGACTATGGAAATTCTCTCTCCTGCCAGTCTATTGAATATTGTTGATTTTCCTACGTTTGGTCTGCCTACTATGGCTACTACTGGATTTGGCATCTAACCTCCGCCTTTCTTTTCCTCTACAACACAAAACTTTTTGGGTATTTGCTCACTGTGTATGGTTTTCTCAATGTTTTCGTCCATGTCAGTTATAACACACATCTGTTAATAATAACAACAAAAAAAGGGCATGGATGGAATTCCATGCCCTCACATGTTCATTTTCCTTGCTGATTAGGCTTCAGAATCGTCTTTCAAACCTGAAAGCTTGTCGCCTAATAAATCTGCTAATGTGAAGTTTCCGTCTGAATCGTCAGCAACATATTCTTCGGTTTTCTTCTCTTTTTTCTCTCTTTTCTCTTCAGCTGCAGGTGCCTCATTCGCAGCTTTTTCTTCCAAAGCCTTGATGCTTAAAGATAGGCGTTGCTCATCTTCTTTAGCATCCAACACTTTGACTTGGATTTCTTGGCCTTCTTGCAGCACTTCATGCGGAGTCGCAATGTGTTGATGGGAAATTTGGGAAATGTGCACCAAACCTTCAACGCCAGGGAAAACTTCCACAAATGCACCGAAGCTTGTCAAACGTTTGACAACACCAGTCAATACAGCTCCGATCGGTGCTTTTTCAGCAATCGCATTCCAAGGACCAGCCAATGTGTCTTTGATGCTTAAGGATACACGGCCATTTTCTTTGTCGATGGACAAAATTTTGACTTTGACGGATTGGCCGATCGCCAAAACGTCTCCCGGATTTTTCACATGCTCGTGGGCAATTTGAGAGATGTGGACTAAACCATCCACGCCGCCTAAATCGACGAATGCACCGAAGTTGGTCAGACGAGCGACAGTTCCTTCGACAATGTCTCCGGCTACCAATTCGTCCATCAATTTGCCTTTATTGGCTTCTTTTTCTGTTTCCACAACTGCTTTATGTGATAAAATCAGGCGGTTTTCGCTAGGTTCAAGTTCAACGATCTTGAAGGTCATTACTTTGCCTTTATAAGAACTGAAGTCTTCCACAAAATGGTCTTCTACCATTGAAGCCGGAACAAAACCTCTCACGCCGACATCCACGACCAATCCGCCTTTAACGACGTCTTTGACTGGCGCTTCGATGATTTCGTTGTTTTCGAATTTATCTTGGATATCTTTCCAAACGATTTTAGCATCAACGCGACGCTTCGAAAGTAAAAAGCTTCCATTTTCTTTATCTTTGATCTGTTTTATGACAACCAAATCCACAACGTCACCTACGTTTAGGATTTCTGTAACTTCATCGAATGGTTTTGCAGATAATTCGTTGTAAGGAATGACTCCTTCAACCCCACCCCCAATGATTCCTACGATGGCTTGTCTATCTTGGATGCTTAAAACTTCCCCCTTGACAGTATCGCCCACCTCAATGGATAATGCTTCATCCAACACATCTTGCATAGTCTGCTCAACATTATTGGACTCTTCTTCATTTAACTCTGGGTTTTCAATGTAATCTGACATGTAACTATTCCTCCTAAAAGTCTGCGGCAACCGATTGGCTAGTTCCCTTAACTCCTCGCCTTACGGCTAAGAAATTAATCCTTGACTCTATATTTTTGAAAGCGTAATACTTCATACAATCATTCTAACATCTTTGCTTAAAATCGTCTAGTATTGTTAATCCAATGTTTGTAAGGGTTTTAGGTTCGCTTCGATAATGCCGAGAATCCTCTTCACCACTTCGTCGATCTCCAGATGCGTTGAGTCCAAAACGATGGCATCATCCGCTTTTTTTAACGGTGAAATCGTCCGGGTGCTGTCCAAATGGTCGCGGCGCTTCATGTCTTCCGTCAACTCTTCCAAGGAAGTGGTCATACCCTTCGCCATGTTTTCTTTGTAGCGGCGCAACGCTCTTTCTTCGGCTGTGGCTGTCATGAATATCTTGACCTCAGCATCAGGCAACACGACAGTCCCGATGTCCCGTCCATCCATAACGACGCCGCCGGACCGTGCGATGCTTTTCTGGCGGGCAACCATCTCTTCACGCACTTTCGCAAACGACGAAACCAGCGAGACGTTTTGGGTCACTTGCTCCGATCTGATTGATTCGGTCACGTCCTCCTCATTCAGGAAAACACGTTGCATTTCGTTTTCGGCAGTCGAAAAGGTTATCCTGATTCCTTGCAACAACTTATGCAATGCCTCTTCATCATGAAGATCGCTTCCGTTGGATAAAGCCGCATAAGTCAACGTTCGGTACATCGCGCCTGTGTCCAGATAGATGTATCCCAACTTTTCCGCAACTTTTTTCGCGATGGTACTTTTTCCTGCCGATGCTGGACCATCGATGGCAATATTCATTTTTTTCACAATAAACCTCCGACTTCGTTCTGTTCGATTTCATTGAAAAAGCCGCCTTGTCAGACGGCTTTCGCTATTTAACTTTCAATGCCATACCGATTTGTGCTTCAGTGCTGCTCAACCCGTTGGCCTGCATCAATTCATCCAATGTCATCCCATGGTTCAGAGCGATCCGGTATAGGTTGTCGCCCGCTTGGATGGTGTATGAATTATTGTATACCCCGGTAGCCGTTTCCGGTTCTTCAACTGTTTCAACCGGTGTTTCGACCACTACAGGCGCTGCGCTCGAACTTGGTGTTTCCGCAATCGAAGATTCGGGCTCCACTGTGCTCTCCACAACTTCGCTCGACACTTCTTCTGAGGTCTCTTCGGAAGACGCTTCTTCACTGCTTTCGACACTGGAGCTGGCCACTCGTTTGTTGATCATCACTTGTTCAGCACTCTTGGGTGCGGGAGTATTTTGATTCTGTTTATTAAAATAGATGGTTGCAAAAGGAATAATCAGAATAGCCAAAAAGAGAAACAGCAATACTTTTAATAGAGGTGCTACTTCTTTATTTTTTGTATTTCTGGCCGAACGTGAATACTGCCGGCTCTTCAGATTTTCATCTTCGCCGAATTTACGTGACCATGGCTCTCCATTATTGCGATTGCGATTCTTTTTATCCATTCGGGTTCCTCCTATAAGTGATTCATGCTAATTGTAGCACATTTTCGCAATTTTTGGGTTAAATTTTATAAAAGAAAAAGGTCTGACAGGATTTTTTCCCATTGCGGCACTTCTGTCGTTGGAACCGTATTCCTTGTCCTGACTTCCCCCGCTAGCGATGGATCTTCGTTCCCGCAACTATCACAGCAGTATTCAGGTTTGCCGAGACTGTTTTTCCCGAAATAGGCGGAGATGTAATCCCGTCTGCATGCGTCGGTTTCGGCAAATCCCTTCATGCTCTTCAGCAAGTTTTTCTTCAGATCGTGGCGGGCGGCGATAAAACGTTTCGCTTCCGCTTTTGTGAAATTTTGACGCAGGATATGCAACAACAAGGTATGTTCGGTCGGACTCCCATATTCTGGATTGATCGCCTTGTTTTTGAGGGCACTTTCAATCGCATAATCATTCGGAAAATCGCTTTGCAGCATCTTTACTTTAAAGTTGAAGTCCGTTTCCGAATACAACAGCACCGCCGTGCTCTGTTGCCCGTCCCGCCCGGCTCTCCCGATTTCCTGCACATATTCCTCAAGCGAATTCGGCATATGGTAATGGATCACGTAGCGGATGTTCGGCTTATTGATCCCCATTCCGAATGCGCTGGTGGCGCAGATGACGTCCAACTCATCCCGAAGGAATTGATGCTGGATGGTGATCCTGTCTTCATTGGTCCGGTCGGCATGATAGGCTTCCGCGCGCAAATTTGTTTTTTTGCGGATCATGAATGCGACCGCATCAGCTTGTGCCTTGCTTGAGAAGTAAATGATGCCCGGTGATGGATATTTCTCCAAAAGTTCCAGGAGGTACTCGTTTTTCCCCTCTGGAGGCACTGCAGCGACTTTGTAGTAGATATTGGCACGGTCGACCGGTCCCTCAAATACGTTCAAGTCATTCCCGTCGATATGCAGGGAACCGATGATATCGTCCATCACGGCCGGCGTCGCTGTCGCAGTGAGCGCCAACGTCAATGGATTTCCCAATGCTTGCCTGGCTGCGCCCAAAAATAAATAATCGGAACGGAAATCCAAACCCCATTGGGAAATGCAATGCGCCTCATCGACCACAAACAAAGCGAGCGGAATCTGCTTGAGTTTGTTCAATACAACTTGGTTCTGCAGCATCTCGGGGGAAAGGAACAAAAACTTGATCTGATCCAGGTTGCTCAATAATCTTTGCCTTTCCTCGAACTGCAGCATGCTGTTCAATGAGGCCGTTCTTTTTTCACCCATGAATTTCAGATGGGCGACTTGGTCTTCCATCAAAGACAATAGCGGCGAAACGATAACGACAATCCCCTCCAAAAGGTAGCCGCTCAATTGGTATATCAAGGATTTCCCTGTTCCCGTCGGCAGAGTCGCCAACGTGTGCTTGCCTGCCAAAACGGATTGGATGGGCTCCAATTGCCCTTCCTTGAATGCCGTGTAGCCGAAATGTTTCTGAAGTTCCGATTTTAATTGTGCTTCATTCATGTTTAGCAGCAACCTCACTTCTTATTTGTATCAAGCGGGACTCGAAAAAGTTGATTTCGGGAAATACTTTTTGGATTTCCCGGTAATCGACACGAACTTTGTGTTCTACGAGTTGTTGCAGATACTGCATTTTTCCCTTATCCAAAAATCTTTGCGTCGGGAATTCCGGGTAGATCAGGGCAATTTCGGCAAAGTGATCTTGGATTGTGCTCTGTTTCAATCCCCGCATCGAAATGATTTCCTCCATGCCATGCCCGTTCCTGAAATAACCCATGGTCGTTTCAGCGCTGGCGGAAGCCAAGCCGTTTTCCTTTATCGTCATCAGCATGACCGAAGCAAGGACAGGAAATTTTTCCGGTTCCTTTTCCAATGCGCCATACAACCTCAGCCAATTTTGGTGCAGCAGTATTTTCACTTCCGCTTCCTCGAACGAGAAGAGTCCAGCCATTTGACCGGTCGTTTTCCTCAAGTGGTCAGCGCCTTCAAATTGCAGTGCAAAGAGCCCGGCCTCCCTTTCGGGCAGCCGTGACAAATAGCTACGCCATTCTTCTCCATAAGCGCGTGCAAAAGTGGCTTTATCTCCGGCATGCTGCGTAAACAAGCGCTTCATCCAAAGCTGTTCCTTCGCTTCCCTCTCAATGGGATAATAGTGTTTATTTTTATGCAGCATTTCGGAAAGGATTTGGATCAGAAACAGCATCCGGCGGCGTAAAACGCCTTGTACGAGGGCAAATTCCATTTGGGTTCCCAAAGAAAAATGCGCGTGACGGCTGAAAAAATCAGCTTTTTTCGCGCTTCCCGCTTCGGTGAGCAGAAAGCCCTCGCCATCGTTGCCGCTGATCAGACCATCCGAAGCCAAACGCTCGAGGCCTGTTTTCAACGCTGTCGGTTTCATGCCCGGCATGACAGTGAAATAGGCTTCCAGATCATATTGGCGGCACTGGAGCATGGTGGACACGGTCCGTTTGCCGATCAGGTTATAGAAAAGAGTCGCTTCCTTGATGGGGCGCTCGGTTGAAATGCAATCCAAAAAAAGATACTCTATGTATGTCAAACTTTTCATGTTATCACCACCAAATTTTTGTAAAGAAGGTTACTGTATGTATTATACCAAAGTAAATCAGGATAACTGCATCGCTTGTGGACTTTGCCAAATAATTTCGCCGGAGCTCTTCGACTACACTTCCGAAGGGATAGCTTTCACGAAAATGGATTCGAATGCGGGAAACGCACCAATACCTGCCGAACGCTTTGATGCGTTTCTGGATGCCTACCGCAAATGCCCAACCGGTGCCATCTTGCGTTCAGAATCACCATTCCCTCCAACGGAACAGTGATTCTCAGCTCTCTTTGTTGCAGGGACAATCCAAAAGAGGCTGCACCCGGAATCATCACTGATTCGGGTGCAGCCTCTTGTTTTTGAAAAGATCAATTCAGAAACCGCAAATTATTACTGAGCAAACGGAACTTTATTATGCGCCAGCCAAGGTTTCAACTTCGGCATCACCAAGAGGATGACTGCACTGACGACAAGTCCTTTGATGATATTGAAAGGCACTATGCCAGCCAATACCAACTCTTTGACAGAACCCATTTCAAAATTCAACAAGTACATGTATAACGGGGTGATGATGAACCAGTTGGCTACCGATAAGACAACCGTCAAAACCAAAGTACCCGTCAACAGCGCCAGAATGACGGCTGTTTTTGTTTTAGCTTTGTTCAATAGGTAGTAGACAGGCAAAGTGTAAGAGAGCGTCGCCAACAGACTTGCGAAGTCCCCGATTGGATAGCCCATATCCCCACCTGTTTGAAGGTAGTGCAAAACGGATCGGATGACAGCGGAGATGATTCCGCCGACTGGACCGTAAAGGAAAAATGAAAGCAGGATCGGCAAATCGCTGAAGTCGATCTTCAGATACGAAAATGCTGGAATTACCGGGAATGCGATGAACATCAGCACGAATGCCAATGCCCCAAATAGTGAAATACCGACCAATCTTTTTGTTTTGTTTTGTTGCATGTTAATGAATCCTCCCTGTTGACTGTCTCAGAGATGGGTTTCTCCAAATCCAAAAAGACCCTATCCTTATCATCCGCTAATGGACACATAAAAATAGAGCCTTTGAAATTGCAATTCAAAGAAACCCCATCTTCTTCCATCCAGACTGTACTGTCGGTACTGGAATTACACCAGTTCAGCCCGCAATGAAATATTGCGAGGTCGTGGACTTTTACCACCGGTCGGGAATTTCACCCTGCCCTGAAGACGAATCTTATTTATATTTTGTTATATATGAACTATAAGCGATGCACACGCGATTGTCAAGAATAATATCACAAATTCGAGATATTTATTTTAAGACTATCTTCGGATCGCTTTCCTCAACCCGCGCGAAATGGAAAACGGGCCAAGAAAGTCGTCCCTACACCCGGTTCGCTATGGACTTCTATTTCCCCGTCATGCGCTTCCACGATTGTCTTTACGATTGAAAGCCCGATGCCGGTTCCCTTTTGTTTCGAGTAGGTCCGCGATTTGTCGTTTTTGTAAAAACGCTCGAAAATGAAAGGCAAACTTTCCGCTTGGATGCCGATGCCGTTATCGCTGATTTCAAATACAACTTTATCCAACATGTCCTCCAAACGGACAGTGATATGGATGAATTTTTGCCGGCGCGTGCCGATTTCGGCTGAATAACGTACCGCATTGTCGATGAGATTGTAAAATACCTGATTCATTTTCTCTTCGTCAAAAGGATAGGTTTTGATGCCATCCGCAAGTTCATAAGAAAATTGGATGGCAGCTTCTTTGAAACTGTTTTCGAACCTGCCCGCCAAATGGTTGAAGAAAGTTGCGAGATCGACAGTTTGCCGGTTCAGTTCAATATACCCCGCTTGCATGCGCGACAGATCCAGAAGGTTGTTGACCATTTTGTTCATCTCGGTCGTTTCGTCCAAAATGATTTGGGCCATTTCAATTTTCTCGTCATTGCTTTCGGCGATGTTGTCGATAATGGCTTCGCTGTACCCTTTGATCATCTGCAACGGCGTCCGCAAGTCATGGGATACATTCGTGATGAAATCACCGCGGATAATATCCAATTGCCTTTCATTCGTCACATCCTGCAACACAATCAGGACGCCGGCAGTTTTTTGCAGATCGGTTTGGATGACCGGCGTCACTTTTACGTTATAATGCCGCTGGGACCAACTGAGATCCGCTTCCGATCCGGCTGTTGTGGTGAAGGCTTGCTGCACCATTTCCTTGAACTGATGCGGTATCGCTTTAGCTTCCGCATCCGGGTCCACCCTTCGCCAAAAATCCAAAAACTCTTGTCCAGGTCCATTCACTAATTTCAGATGAAAATTTTGGTCAAAGTATAGGATGCCAGCCGGCAAAGAATCAAACAGATGATTCAACAGTTCGCGTTCCTCCCTGTTCATCAGCGTCGTGGCTTGGAGAGTCTTTCCCAGTTTATTCATGGCGGTGCCCAATCCGGATATCTCATCATAGGATTCGAACGTGATCCGCTTGGAAAAATCATTCCGGGAGTATTTGAAGGCGATGTCCGTCATGACCTCCAACGGTTCGGCAACATTCCTGATCAGATACTGATAGTAGATGATCGTCCCCATCAGATAGACGGTCAACAACAACAAAGTGATGCTTTTCGCGTTCAGTTCATAGGCCTGAAATTCATCCAGCTCGTAACCGATGACGAGCATTCCGGCTTGTCCCTGCAATTCAAAAGTATGAACAAAAACCATCAAAAGCAAGGGATTATTTTCCTCGTCCTCTATGGTGATCCTGCTGAAATCATCCACGTTACTGTCGATGGCATCCAAAATTTCATCATTCGCCAGAATGTTCTCGAGAAGCAGCTCGGACTGCCCTTGCAGATCCGGGTTTTGTACAACAAAACGGTTCTGATCCGCTATCTTGATGTAATAGGACAATTCTGGATCCAGTGATTGCGCAACCTCAGCTTGGGTGAGATACACTTTGGGATCGGTCATAATCGTATCCTTGTACGCAGTGATTTTCTCCTGCAGCAGTTTATTATAAGTATCTTCGATCGAGTTCACACTGATGATTGCGTGGCCGATATACATCAAAGTCATGATGGTTACAGTCAAAAAAGTCAATAGTACCCATGATTTGAGGAATATGCTCGTCCTTTTCATTGTTTGTCGTCTGCTGCTTGGTCATCATTCGGAGAAAATTTATAACCCATCCCCCAAACGGTCACTATCATTTTCGAAACAGCTTTCGATTGCTTCAACAGCTTTTCACGCAACCGCTTGACGTGCGTGTCGACTGTGCGCAGATCCCCGAAAAATTCATATTTCCAGACTTCTTTCAAAAGAACTTCCCTCGTAAAAATTTTCTCTGGGGACTTCGAAAGATAAAGCAGCAATTCAAATTCTTTGGGCGTCAAATTGATGGCCACCTCGTCAACCAGCACTTTTCTGGCATCCGGAAAAATCTTCAGCAGCGGATATTCGATTGTGCTCGATTCCGATTCTGAAGGCTTCGTCCGCTTCAGGATGGCTGCGACCCGCAACATGACTTCCCTTGGACTGAACGGCTTCACGATGTAGTCATCCGCTCCGGACAAAAATCCTTCCACGCGATTGTTCTCTTCGCCGCGGGCAGTGATCATCATGATCGGTATTTCTTTTTCCTTGCGGACTACTTTGGCTACTTCAATGCCAGTCATCCCAGGGAGCATGATATCCAACAATACCAAATCGTAATGGTTGTTCAAGATCATTTCCACCGCTGTTGTTCCATCCTCTGCCTCGGCTGTTTCGTAGCCATCCTTTTCCAGATAGAGTTTCAATAATCTACGGATGCGTTCCTCGTCATCCACAATCAATATTTTCCCGCTGGAATTTGTCATCATGATCATCCTCTCTGATTCGATAAGAAAACTACCTTTTTGATGCCTTTTCGTTCGCAAGAGCCATGTTCTTCAGCTTCTCGATTTCAAACGCCTTAAGCTCACGGTGTTGCCCCGGTTTCAGATCGCCGAGCGTAAGGAAACCGAATGATTCCCTTTTCAGTTTTTCGACGGGACAATCAATTTTTTCGAACATTTTTTTTACTTGATGGTTCCAGCCTTCATGGATGGTCAATTCAATGATTGCTGTATTTTTTTGGGAATTGGCAGAAATCAACTTAGCTCGCGCTTTCGCAGTTTTTTTGCCGTCGATCACGATCCCGTTCTCCAATTTGTTCAGATCGGAGCGCGTAGGGATGCAACCCACTTTAGCGACATATGTTTTGTCGATGTGGTATTTCGGATGGGTCAACAGATTCGCAAATTCACCATCATTGGTCAAAAGAAGCAGGCCGGTCGTATCATAGTCCAATCTGCCGATCGGATAAATCCGCTCTTTTACATTGAAGAAATCAGTGACGACAGTCCGATCTTTATCATCTTTAACGGACGAGAGGGTATTCTTTGGTTTGTAGAACAAGTAGTAAACCGGCTGTTCACGATAAATCGGTAAACCATTGACTTCCACTCTGTCATTTTTTGAAACTTTTACGCCTAATTCCGTTACCTTGATTCCGTTTACGCTGACTGCACCAGAAGTGATCAGTTCTTCGGCTTTCCGCCGTGAAGCTATTCCTGCATGTGCAATGACTTTCTGTAATCTTTCCATTTATTCACCTATTATTCTTATTTGTTTTTGTCGATCATTCTTGTTCCGATATGATGGAATCTTTCTTAAAAAAAGCAAGTTGGTTATCTGTCTCTTCATCCGCAGGAAAATCAAAAAGATCGAAGGATTCGTTATCCTGCATCTGGAATAATTCGTCCACATTCGGCAGATCATCAATTGTGGTCAATCCGAAATAATTCATGAAATAATCGGTTGTGCCGTAAATGATCGGTCTTCCTGGTGTTTCCGAACGGCCGATTTCCTTTATCAAGCCTCTCAGCAACAGCCTTTGGACCAGTCCTGCTGACTGCACGCCTCGGATCTGATCGATTTCCATCCGCGTCAAGGGTTGCTTGTATGCGATGATCGCCAGCGTCTCCAGGGCAGCTTGCGATAAGTGGGTCGCGAATGGCGAAACGGCGTACATTTTGATGAGTTCTGCATACTCTCTTTTTGTGGCGAGTTGGTATCTTTTGCGGGTTTCGATGAGCGTCAAACCGGAGTGGATGTTGTCGTTATGACTCGCCCGCATTTCGGTCAACAGATTTTGCGCTTCCAATGGGGTGGTCTCCAATAAAGAGGTGATCTCATCCATACTCAAGCCATCATCCCCTGCCACAAACAGCAGACTCTCCAGTGCCCCTTTTTTATTCATTTGCTAAAACTCCCATATTGCGTAGTATATAAATGTCTCCATATGTGCTCTCTTGCGAAAAATTGATTTTTCTTTCTTTGACCAATTCCAGCATCGCCAAAAATGTATTCACGATCTGTGATTTGGTCTGCACTTCAAAGAAATCCGTAAAGGGCAGCCTCTGGTCAGCATCATGCGGCAGGTTCTCCAACTTCTCCATGATCCAAGTCATCGTCTGATCCACCGTGTATTGATCCTGTTCCATTCTGGCCTGAAGCGGCTTTTTCTTCTGCAGTTTTTGGTACATTTTCTGAAGCGCGGCAATCAGATCCGCCGCAGAAACTTCGCCTGGAGCAAGCGGAACTGCTTGTTGGAGGTCCTCCAGATCCGTTGCCGGCTTTGTGAAATACAAGCCGCGTTCTTGTTCCATGGTTTTCAATGCCTTGGCGGCTTCCTGGAATTGCTTGTATTCCACCAATTGTTGAATCAAGCTTTCCCTTGGATCCTCGCCCTCTTCATAAAACTCCTCTTCGAAGGTCACTTCTTTTTTCGGAAGCAACATGCGGCTTTTTATCTCCAACAGCGTCGCAGCCATCAGCAGATAATCGCCGGCGATATCCAATTTCATCTCCTGCATCGTGTCCAAGTAACGCAGATATTGAAAAGTCACTTCCGCAATCGGAATATCGAAAATATCGACTTTCAGCTCTTTGATCAAGTGCAGGAGCAGATCCAGTGGTCCCTCAAAATCCGGCAATATGAGGGTGAGTTCATTTTGTTCGCTCACAATGATCCACTCGTTTCCTCATCGTTTCGGTTCTGCTGCTTCTGGTTCCATTTGGCGATGAACGGCGCGGTTTCCAGAGTCCCGTTGATTGCGCTTGTTGGATAGTTTTGCTGCAAGCCATCCAGCAACCGATGCACGATGCCTTCCTTCCGGAAAGAAGGCGAGACAGCGATATGACGAACCAACACCATTGCTTCATGTATTTGCACACCTATCAATGCAACGATGTTATCTGTCTCTTCATCTTTCCACAAGAATAGTTTCCTATCGACATTTTCAATGTAGCTTTCCATTTCCGGCTTCAGCCTCGCTACATTTTTTAGATCTGTCACATAAGAAAGCAGACCCATAGCTATTTTTTCACATGATTGATTATAAGAAATGAACACTTCGATCTCCTTCTCACTTTGTATTTACCCCGACAGCCGTTCTGGGATGCATCATTCTGAACGGTTGCGACTCTTCGCAGCAACGTTGTGCGAGAGCGTTGTTTTCATGACCCGTCTGTTACAGGGCAGCCAATACCTTCTTCAGCAAGGCTTTGAATGTCTCTTTGACTCGGGTTGTCGTTTCGACGACTTCTTCATGATTTAGGGTCGCTTGCATGCCTGAAGCTAAATTAGTTATACAGGAAACACCAAAAATGCGCAAACCTGCATGACGCGCTACTATGGCTTCCGGCACTGTGGACATGCCGACAGCGTCAGCACCCAGCACCCGGCACATACGGATTTCTGCTGGCGTTTCATAAGTCGGACCTGTCAGTCCAAGATAAACGCCTTCCTTCAGATCCAAGCCCATCTCAGCAGCGACTTGTTTGACTGTCTCTTGATATTCGGCATCGTAGGCTTGGCTCATATCCGTGAAACGCGGCCCCTGCTCGGGATCATTCGGACCGATCAAGGGGTTTTGTCCAGTCAGATTGATGTGATCCGTGATCAGCATCAAATCCCCGGGGGTGAAGGCATAACTGATGCCTCCTGCCGCATTCGTCAGCGCCAAGGAATGGATGCCCAGATGCTTCATTACCCTGATCGGAAAAGTGACCGCTTCGAGCCCGTAGCCTTCGTAGAAATGAAAGCGCCCTTGCATGGCGATGACTTTCTTCCCGCTCAGGTTCCCGTATACAAGTTGGCCTTTATGTCCTTCAACCGTCGATACTGGGAAATAAGGGATTTCCTCATAGGGGATCGCAATCGCGTCCGTTATCTCATCAGCCAACTCACCCAAGCCTGAACCCAAAATCAACCCGAATTCAGGTTCCAATAAGCCTTTTTCTACCAAAAATTCAGCGGCTATCCGCACATTGTTTTGATCATTTGTCATATTTCCACACCTCACTAGTCCAATTCATCCAAAAAGCTGCGGCCATTTTGCGTGGCTGCCACCCGAAAATTATCGGATACGGTCGCGCCGATATCCGCAAACTTGCCTTGATCCATCTTACCGCGGCCTGCCATTTTTTTCGAATAAGCCAATAATGGAACATATTCGCGCGTATGGTCTGTTCCCGGGAACGTTGGATCATTCCCGTGATCTGCGGTGATCAACAGCAAATCATCATCCGCTAAAGCAGCCAATATTTCCGGAATGCGCGCATCAAAATCTTCAATTGCCTCAGCATACCCTTTCACATCCCGGCGATGCCCGAAGAGAGCATCGAAATCGACCAAGTTCAAGAAACTTAGGCCCCGGAAATCCTTTTCCATGACCGTCAGCAGCTGGTCGACGCCGTCCATATTGCTTTTCGTACGCACATATTCCGTGATGCCTTGGCCGTTGTAGATATCATTGATTTTGCCGATTGCGATGACATCGTAGCCGGCTTCCTTCAGATGATCCAACGTTGTTTGCCCGAATGGGTCCAAGGCGTAATCGTGCCGGTTGCTTGTGCGGGTAAAATGGCCCGGAGTCCCGATATAAGGTCTGGCGATGATCCGCCCAATCATGTAGGGATCCTCCAACGTGATTGCTCTGACATATTCGCAGATCGCGTACAGTTCCTCAAGCGGAATGATGTCTTCGTGTGCAGCAATCTGCAGCACTGGATCCGCTGAAGTGTAGACGATCAGATCACCGGTCTTCATTTGGTGCTCACCGAACTCATCCAGGATTTCGGTCCCGCTGGCCGGCTTATTTCCGATGATTTTCCGGCCTGTATGGTTTTCGATTTTCTCGATCAATTCTTGCGGGAAACCCTCAGGAAAAACGCGGAAGGGCGACTGGATGTTCAGTCCCATGATTTCCCAATGGCCTGTCATCGTATCTTTACCGACGGACTGTTCCTCGAGTTTTGTGTAGTATCCGATGGATGCGCTGTCCGGCTTGACGCCGCTCAATTCACGGATATTGCCCAAACCCAACTTTTCCAGATTGGGAATTGCCAGCCCGGCAACTTCAGCGATATGTCCAAGCGTATCCGACCCGACATCGCCGAACTTGTCGGCATCAGGGGCTTCACCGATTCCGACTGAATCCAACACGATCAAATGGATGCGATTAAATTTCATGATCTTATTCCTCCCTTATCCTCAGCGGACTTGATCCGTTACGCTTCAAGCACGAGGATGATACTTTTGATAGATTTCTGCCATTCTTTCTGTCGTTATGTGCGTATAAATCTGGGTTGTGGAAATATCGGCATGCCCCAACAGTTCCTGCACGATCCGCAGATCCGCCCCATTTTCGAGGATATGCGTCGCAAAAGAATGGCGCAGCATATGCGGCGATACATTTTTTTGGATGCCGGCATCCCGCACGGTTTGCTTCAGATTTTTCCAGATCCCTTGGCGGGTGAAGCCATTGCCATGGAAATTCAGGAACAGGAAGGCTGTTTCTTTCCTCCCATAAGCCAAAGCTGGACGACTGTCCGACAAGTATTCCGAAATCCAGAAGGCGGCTTCCTCCCCCAACGGCACGATTCTTTCTTTGTCGCCCTTCCCGATCGTTTGGATGAACCCGATATCCAGATGGATTTCGCTCATCGTAATGTGGATGAGTTCACTGACGCGAAGGCCGGTGGCATAAAGCAGTTCCAAGATGGCACGATCCCTCAGCCCCAGAACGGTTTTGACATCCGGCGCAGCCATCAAGCGTTCGATTTCGCCCATCGAAAGCACCTTCGGCAACTTTTGCTGTTTTTTCGGCAACTGGATGGTGACCATCGGATCGTTGGCGATCAAGCCTTCTTGCTTCAAGTATTGATGGAATCTCCGCAGACTGGTGATCATCCTGCCGATAGAGGCTGTCGCCAATTTTTCTTCATTCAAAAATTGAAGATACAAAAGCACATCCGGTTTTGTCGCATCCCCGAATGCGTGAATGGCATTCTTTTCCAAAAAATGGCTGTATTTTCTGAGGTCCCGCTGATAACTGATGATTGTATTGTCGGACAACCCGCGCTCGATCCTCAAATAACGCCCATATTCATTGATTTCTTCTTCCATGTCGGTAACCCATTTCATCCTTTTGAGGCTATTTGTTCCTCAGTTTTTGTTGGCATTCGCGGCAGATGCCATGGAAAGTCAAGCGATGGTCTTTTACCACGAATTGATAGCGGGCTTCTACATCTTTTTCTACCTCACCCAGCAGATCCTCGTGTATTTCCTCGATGTTGCCGCATTCGATGCACAAAAGATGATGATGGAAATGCTCATTGCTGGTCCTTCTTAAGTCGTAGCGGGATAAGCCATCTTCAAACACTACTTTGTAAGTGATGTTCAATTCGGTCAAGATTTCCAATGTACGATAGACCGTCGCAAGGCCGATATCAGGATGTTTAAGCCGCAACAGCAGGAAAATCTCCTCCGCACTGAGATGCTCCTTTTCCTTTTCCAGCAGCACGCCGACAGTCGCTTCCCGTTGTGGAGTGAGCTTGAATCCTGCCTCTTGCAATTGTTTTTTGATGGTGTTTAATGACAATTCCGTCACTGCTGTCGGCTCCTTTGAGGACAGGCTGAAGACCTAATCCTTTTTGATTAATTTTGTGTGTCCATCCTCTTGGATGATCAGTCTGGCCTTCAGCAAATGGCCCAAAGCTCTTTTGAATTGCGCTTTGCTGATGCCGAAGTATTCTTTGATCGCTTCCGGATCACTTTTGTCCCAATAAGGCAAACTGTGCGTAGGGCTCTGCTCCAGCAATACCAAAATCATGGCTGCATCTTCACTGATTGCTTCATGCGCACGCGGTTTCAGGGACAGATTCAGCATGCCGTGCTGACTGATGCCGACGACCCGCCCGCTGACGACTTCGCCCAAGCGCGGTTCAATCTCCCGCTCGGATGGGTGGATGAATCCGATGTAATCATCGTCCGTCAAGATGAACGTCCCTATTAATTTCAAACGGAAGACGGTTCCGGTAATGTCCTTGTTTTTCAATTCCTCGCCCGGAGTGCGGGAAATGGAACGGAATACCGGTTCGTCGGCGATGATGCCCCACAGACGATCTTTGCTGTCCTGCTCCAGGGCGATCAGCAGGCGGTCTCCCTTTTTCGGCCAGAGTGATTTGATGTCGGGCAAGTTATCCAAGGAAACAACAATTTCTTTGTCGTCCAGGCCGATGTCAACAAACACGCCTAAATCTTTCCGGACAGCCACAACTGTCCCCCAACCATATTGGCCCACTTGGCTTGCTGGCTCCTTCAAGGTCATGCGAAGCTGCTTGTTCATCCCTTCATACACAAATCCTTTGACAGTGTCACCTAATTGCAATGCCGTTTCTGACTCTTCTTTATCCAATCGGTAGGTGATGCCGTCTTTCTGAACGAAGACACTTTTTTCGTTCTCGTCCACGATCACACCTGTGATGATTGTACCCAGTACTTTACTCATATTTTTCCTCCAGACGGTCTTTCCGTCGCTGTATTTCTTCCATTTTATCATATCACAAAATGATTTCCAAAGCGTCGTTGTTGTGAGCTTGTTATATTTGTGATATTTATGATATATATGCATTTTATCCCATCGGCTTGCGGAGACAGATGGAAGATTATGCTCAAGCAAAGCAAATGGGTCCGAGACTCTCGTCCCAGACCCAAAGATGCTCTCTAATTTAGTTAAGCTTAGATGGTAGTAGTTGCACCACGGTAGATGATGCCGCGACGAGAATCGATCGTGATCAATTCGTTGTCTTGCACTAATGTAGTCACATTTTCTGCTCCTACGATTACCGGAATACCGCTTGCGATACCGACTACAGCAGCATGACTTGTCAAGCCGCCAGCTTCAACGATTACCGCTGCAGCTTTTTCAAATGCAGGCGTATAGTCTTTATCAGAGTTCTTCAACACTAAGATGCAGTCCTCTGTCACTTTAGCGATTGCTTCTTCAGCTGAAAGAGCCACGACAGCTTTACCGATGACAGATTTGTCGCCGATACCTTGGCCGGAAGTCAATTTCGTTCCGATCAATTGGATCTTCATCAAGTTTGTAGTGCCGCGTTCGCCTACTGGTACGCCGGCAGTGATGATGATCAAGTCGCCTTCTTTAGCGAAGTTTTCTTCTTTGGCAACTTTTGCAGCCAATTCCATCATTTCATCAGTTGAATCAGGTTTTTCGGTTACGAACGGATAAACACCCCATGAAAGGGCCAATCCACGTCTTTGACGCTCCGAGAAAGTGATTGCAACGATGTGTGATTTCGGACGGTATTTAGAGATCATGCGCGCTGTATGTCCAGACTCAGTAGCGGCAACGATTGTTTGAATGTTAAGATTGCGTGCAGTATGTCCAACTGATTGACCGATTGCTTCAGCCATATCTGTGTTGCTGTATGCTTTCAAAGCAAATGCATCTTGTCCAACGATCGCTTCTTCCGTGCGGATAGCGATTGTAGCCATTGTCGTAACAGCTTCAACCGGGTAATCACCAGCAGCTGTTTCTCCGGATAGCATAACTGCATCAGTTCCGTCGAAGATAGCGTTGGCAACGTCTCCTGCTTCAGCACGTGTAGGACGTGGGTTGCGTTGCATAGAATCCAGCATTTGAGTTGCTGTAATGACTGGTTTGCCTAAAGCGTTACATTTTTTGATCAACATTTTTTGTGCGATAGGAACTTCTTCAGTAGGGATTTCTACTCCTAAGTCACCACGGGCAACCATCAAACCTTGAGAAACTTTCAAGATTTCATCGATGTTATCAAGACCTTCTTGGTTTTCGATTTTAGGGATGATTTGGATGTGGGTTGCGTTATGTTTTTCCAAAATTTCAGTGATAGCCAATACATCACTTGCGCGACGCACGAAGCTTGCTGCGATGAAATCAACATCATTTTCGATACCGAAGATGATATCGTCAGCATCTTTTTGTGTAAGACCAGGGAAGTTTGTTTTGATACCAGGTAGATTGACGCCTTTTTTGTTTTTCAAGATGCCTGAGTTTTTGATCAAAGTAACAATTTCATTGTTCTCTTTGTCAAGTTCAGTCACTTCAAGGTCAATCAAGCCGTCATCCAATAAGATGTGGTTTCCGACAACAACATCGTTGATCAATTCTGGGTAAGTGATAGAGAATTTATCTTTCGTACCCTCAACTTCTGTCATGGAGATTCTTACTGTTTCGCCGGTGATCAACGACACGATGCCGTCCTTCATGTTGTTTGTACGGATTTCAGGCCCTTTTGTATCCAATAGGATAGCGCACATTTTGCCTGTGATTTTTGATGCTTCGCGGATGTTGACGATACGAGCGCCATGCTCTTCAAAGTCACCGTGCGAGAAGTTCAAGCGGGCAACGTTCATGCCTGCGTTCATCAATTTAACGAGTGTTTCTACAGATTCACTGGCAGGCCCGATCGTACATACAATTTTTGTCTTTTTCATAGAAAATAAGCACCTCATTTTATATTTTGTAAAACGTAATCAACTTCTGGTTAGAAAGAAATTTCTTTGTTGATTTGGTAAAGCGACAATAATGGCAAGTGTTTTTGGTTCTCAAGCGTATCGATGATATCGTTGAAAACAACTTCATCGCCCTTGACGCCCACACAGATTCCGCCTCTGCCTTCTTCCAACATTTTAACGGCATTGTAGCCGAAGATGCTTCCCAATACGCGGTCCTTCGCTGATGGGGATCCGCCTCGTTGCACGTGGCCCAAAACAGTGACGCGTGTATGGAATTCTTCGAATTTGGAAAGTTTCTCCGCAAATTCATTTCCTGACATTACGCCTTCAGCCAACATGATGATCGTATGTTTTTTGCCGCGCGCTCTGCCTTCCTGGATTTCAGCAACTACTTCTTCCATTGTAAATTCTTTCTCGGGAATGACGATGGATTCCGCGCCACTGCCGATACCAGTCCATAAAGCGATGTCGCCGGCATTTCTGCCCATTACTTCAACAACGAATGTACGGATATGGCTTGTTGCCGTATCTCTGATTCTGTCCACAGATTCCAATACTGTATTGATCGCAGTATCGAAACCAAGCGTGTAATCCGTTCCTGGAATATCGTTATCGATTGTTCCTGGGATACCGATTGTCGGGAAACCTAACTTAGTAAGCGCGGCTCCTCCACGGTAGGATCCATCTCCCCCGATTACGATCAGGCCATCGATGCCGAATTTCTTCAACTGCTCGATCCCTTTAAGCTGTCCTTCAAGTTTTGCGAACTCCGGATAGCGGGCAGAATATAAAATTGTGCCCCCACGGCTGATTGTGTCTCCGACGTCATCAATCGTCAGACGACGGAAATCTCCGGCTACCATACCTGCATAGCCATAATTGATGCCATATACTTCTAAACCGTCATAAATGCCTTTGCGCACAACGGCGCGAATGGCGGCATTCATTCCTGGTGCATCTCCACCACTTGTTAATACTGCAATACGTTTCATTAGACTTCACCTCATCAATAAAGTTAAAAACTCTCAATTTCCAAAAAAATCCGTGCATTAAATATTTTTTGAATTTGTCCTTCACTATCTTATCATCTTTTTATGAAAATGTCTTTTAATTTCACGTTTTTTTGATTGTTAAAAAAGAAACAATGAAAAATAATGGCTTCTTGTCCGGAATATCGCCACATTCGGACAAATTGTTATTACTACCGCCCGCCTCCGAGTAATTCGACACAGATAGGCTCAACCAAAACGGCTGAACACGTCTGGGCAGTTTTCGCTTTTATGAAAACAGTATATGGATATCAACTTTTCGCTTTCATTTGACAGCAACATTTCCGCTCCCAAAAATAGCCTGCAGTGATTCAAGCAGCTCGGCCGAAATGCTGACCCAGTTTTCAGCCGTCAAGCGCATCGTTTGTTTAGTGGCTTCGTTATACAGAATGACAGGATGGTCCCCTGGTTGCTTGTTCAGGATCCGATACATTTTTCCGAACAATTCAGGCATATTGTTTTCCGCAGTCAAACGGATGAAGACATTTTCCTTTTTTTGACCCATCATTTCCTGATAGGCTTCGGCATCCCAGATGTGCGTGACCAAAAAATTCGTTTTGTCGGCTTGTTTGGACCGCTCCAGCTTGCCTTCGACGACAAGCAACTGGTTTGCTTTCAGCAGTTTCATGAACCGGATATAGTACTCGGGGAAAATCGTGACGCTGATTTCGCCGGTACTGTCTGTCATGTTTGCGAATGCCATTGGATCGCCCTTCTTTGTCTGGATTCTGCGGATGTCTTTGATCAATCCCATCGTGCGCATTTTTTTGTCGTATGCCAGCTCGGTGACGTATACAACTGCACCGTTGTTGTACAATTTGCCGAATTGGTCGATCGGATGGCCCTTCAAAGAATGGCCCAGTGCAGCTTCCTCCAAATCCAGCAATTCCAACAGCGGCAATTCTTCCGTTTCGACATATTTCGGTTCCAGTATCGAAAAGAGATCGATGTTGTTTCCGCTGTAATCGATGCTGTTCAGCATACCCGGCAGCGACTCCAACAGCGTCGCGCGCGAATGCCCGAAACTGTCGAACGCCCCGCTATAGATGAGCGGCGTGATGTTTTCGTTCTTCAGCCACTTCGGATGGATCCTTCTCAAAAATTGAACGAAATCCTTGTAGTGCCCATGGGCTTGGCGTTCTTTGATGATTTCCTGGATGAAATCGCGTCTGAGGCCTTTGATCCCGCCCAAGCCGAATTGGATCGTCTGTTGCTGCAGTGCAAATTTCCAGTTGCTTGTGTTGATGTCCGGATAGGAAATGCTGATGTTGCGCCTTTTCAGTTCGATGAAATACTCCCTCATCTTATCCGAGTGTTGGTTGACGGAATTCAGCAAAGCGGCGAAAAATGCTTCCGGGAAATGCGCCTTCATGTAGGCAAGTTGGTAGGCTATGAAAGAATAGGCGACCGAATGCGAACGGTTGAACCCGTAATTGGCGAAGCGCTCGATGTAGTCGTACACTTGCTCGGCCGTCTGTTCGGAATAGCCTTGTTGCAGCGAACCTTCAATAAAGTGCCTTCTTTCTTCATCAATGGCCGATTTTTGTTTTTTGCCTATCGCTCTTCTGAGGATATCCGCTTCCCCCAAACTGAAGCCAGCCATCCGGGAAGCCACCTGCATGACCTGTTCCTGATAGACCATTACCCCGTAGGTTACCTCGAGGATCGATTTCAGATCGGGATGGAGATAATCGATTGCGGCCAACCCTTTTTTCCGCGAAATGAAGAGGTCGATCTGTTCCATCGGACCCGGTCGGTAAAGCGCATTGACGGCGGCAATATCTTCGATCGATTCCGGCCCGAGCTTGCGCAACACATTTTTTATGCCTGGGGATTCAAACTGGAACACCCCATTCGTATCCGCTTTTCGGAATATTTCGAGCGTCCGATCATCATCCATCGGTATTCCCCAAATGTTGATGCTCTCTTTGTGCGCAGCGCTGGCCAACTGTACTGCATCGTTCAGTATCGTCAGATTTTTCAGCCCCAGGAAGTCCATTTTGAGCAGGCCGATTTCCTCGATGTTGCCCATCGTGTATTGTGTCAGATACAGCTCGCTGTTTTTCTTCTGCAAAGGCACAATGTCCCTTAACGGATTGTCGCTGATGACGACGCCTGCCGCATGAGTGGAAACATGCCGCGGAACGCCTTCAATTTTTTCGGCAGTCTCATACAGGAGGCGATTCACATCCGTCGCGCTGATCAGATTCTGCAGTTCTTTCGATTTCTGTCTTGCCTCCGCCAGACTGATGCCCAATTGATTCGGGATCGCATTCGACCAGGCTTGCGCCTCCGCAACCGTTAATCCGAATACCCGTGCGGTATCCCGCAAAGACATTTTTGCGGCCAGCGTCCCAAATGTGGCTATCTGGGCGACGTGGTCCGAACCGTATTTGTCCCGGACATAATGCAGAATATCATCCCTTCGGTTATCCGGGAAATCCAAATCGATATCCGGCAGGTTGTAGCGTTCTTTGTTCAAAAACCGCTCAAACAACAGATTGTATTTGATTGGATCGACATGGGTGATGCGCAGGACGTACGACACGAGCGAACCGGCGGCAGATCCCCTGCCGGCTCCCGGCATGATTTTCGCTTTTCGGGCATACGCCATCACATCCCAAACGATAAGGAAGTAATCATCGAAGCCCATTTCATGGATGACTTCCAATTCATATGCCAAGCGTTTTTCATATGCCGCATCCGGGGCAGCGATCCGCTGACGCAACCCTTCTTCGCAGAGCCTCCTGAGGTATGCTTGGGGTGTCGTCCCGGCAGGCAGCGGGTAGCGCGGCAACAGCGACTGATGCAGCGGCAGATCGATTTCGATTTCGCCGGCAATTTTTTGGGTCGTTTCAGCCGACTCGACCAAATCAGCTTCCCGGAATTTCCTTTCGATTTCTCCGCAGGACGGCAAGTAATAGGTGCCATCCAAAGCTTCCGACTGCAGATCCACCTTTTCGTTCGCTTCGATCGCCTTCAGGACACGGCAACTGAAATTGTCGCTCGGTTCCAGATATCTGACGTCATGCATGGCTGTAGTCGGAATGTTTGTCGCCTGCGATAAATGCTTCAATTGCGGAAGGATCGGTTTCATTTTCTCGTGGAGCTGAACGCCCAAATAAAAATTGCCGTGGGTGAAGATTTTTTTCCAGGCCAAACTGGCTGCTTTGGCGTTCTCCTGATCGTTTCCGTTCAAAAAGCTTTCGATCTCGCCCTTTTCTCCTGGGGTGATGGCGATGATGCGGCTTGAATCATCCTCCAAAAGGGAAAGCAATTCCCGATCCGAAGCGTCCTGATTCCTGACCGTCGACAAAGCCATCAACCTTTTGTAGCCCTCATAATCCTTCGCCAACAAAACCAACGGAAAGGTGCGATCTTTACTGATGATTCCGGGCAAATCCAGTTGGATCCCCAGAATGGGTTGGATAGCGTACTTTTTGCAAAGTTTGAAGAAGTCGACTTGGCCATAAAGGACATTTTGGTCCGTCAATGCGATGGCCTGATATCCTTTTGCCTTGGCGCTGCGCACCAAATCCTCTATTCGGGTAGTCGTCTGCAAAAGAGAATAGGCACTGATGACCTGCAAATGCACAAAAGACATGTCTGAGACCTCCTTTTTCTAATCAATATTATCATTATAGCGTACCCGTCCTAATCCAAGAAGCGAAAAAGTCGCTGGGCAAGTAATGCTTGTCATCTCCAAAAAAAGTGATAAAATGAATTTCGAGAAGAGGTGTAAACGACATGAAATATATTGCAATCATTTTTTGGGGATTTATCTTAGGGCAAGTATCTGTTTATCTGGGCAGCGCCTTATCCGGCGGCAGCTATGACTTTATGATCGCAACCATGACGGGTATCTTTACCGCGCTGATCGTAGTTCTTGTTTCTGCGTTGATGCCGAAGACGGCCTCCCATAAATAACCGATAGTTCGTTCCAAAGACGGCATTAAAATCGAAAAAACCTTCAGGGATCAATTTCCTGAAGGTTTTTTTGGCTGAACGAACCCGTTCCGCTTTTCTCTATTTGATGAACATGGCGTCGCCGAAGCTGAAGAATCGGTACTTTTCTTTGACTGCGTGCTCGTAGGCGGACAGGACGTTGTCTCTGCCGGCAAAAGCGCTGACCAGCATGACCAAGGTCGATTTCGGCAGATGGAAATTGGTGATGATGCCTTGGACAACCTTGAATGAATAGCCTGGCGAAATGAAAATTTTGGTCCATCCGCTATCCGCTTTGATTTCCCCATCAAATTTCGTGCCGATCGTTTCCAGTGTCCGAACGGAAGTCGTGCCCACAGCGACTATTTTGCCTCCATTGGATCGGACCTCATTCAGGGTTTGCGCTGCCTCATCCGTCAGCTGGTAGAATTCCGAATGCATTTCGTGGCTGGCGATATCATCGACCGATACCGGACGGAAAGTCCCCAAGCCCACATGCAACGTCAGGTAGACAATCTTGACGCCTTTGTTGGCTACTTCCTCAAGCAATTCGGCTGTGAAATGGAGACCTGCTGTCGGGGCGGCTGCGGAGCCGACTTCTTTGGCGTAAACGGTCTGATAGCGTTCCTGATCGTCAAGCGTCTCTTTGATGTATGGCGGCAAAGGCATTTCGCCCAGCGATTCCAGTATTTCCAAAAATACGCCGGCATATTTGAAATTCAAAATGCGGCCGCCGTGATCCAACGATTGCGTCACTTCCGCCGTCAAGCGTCCGTCCCCGAAAGAGATGACTGTCCCGACTTTGACCCGTTTTCCTGGTTTGACGAGCGTCTCCCACTCATCCCCTTGGATATTGTTCAAAAGCAGGACTTCGATATGCCCGCCGGTATCCGGCTTGACGCCATGCAGTCGCGCAGGCAACACACGTGTATTGTTCAGTACCAGCGCGTCGCCTTCCTGAAGTTCCTCCACCATGTCGGTGAAATGTTTGTCCGTGATTTCTCCAGTCTTGGAGTCCAGGGCAAGAAGCCGGGATGAAGAACGATCCAGCAACGGTGTCTGGGCAATCAGCTCTTCCGGCAAATAAAAATCAAAATCACTTGTCCTCATTGATAAAATACCTCACTTATTTTTCTGTATCATACGTGATCCCCAAATGGTCATATGCCATAGGGGTCGCTACCCTGCCGCGCGGGGTGCGCTGCAGGAAGCCCAATTGGAGCAGATAGGGTTCGTACATGTCCTCTATCGTTTCCATTTCTTCGCCGATGTTGGCGGCGATCGTCGAAAGACCGACGGGGCCGCCGTTATAGAAGCGGATCATCGTCGTCAATATTTGCCGATCCAAGTCATCAAGCCCTTTGTTGTCCACGCTCAAAATGGACAAAGCCTTGTCGGCGATTTCCTTCGTGATCAGGCCATCGCGATAGACTTGGGCGAAATCGCGCACACGGCGGAGCAGCCTGTTGGCAACACGCGGGGTGCCTCTGGATCTCAAGGCGATTTCGACAGCGCCTGATTCATCGATTTTCGTGGACAAAACATCCGAAGAGCGATGGACGATCTGCCGGAGATCCTCAAGGCTGTAATATTCCATCCGCGAAACGATCCCGAACCGGTCACGCAAGGGGGCCGACAGACTGCCGGCTTTTGTCGTGGCACCGACCAGCGTGAACGGCGGCAAGGTAAAGTGGACGGGATGGGCTGTCGGCCCTTGCCCGATGATGATGTCCACATAATAATCCTCCATGGCAGAGTAAAGCACTTCTTCCACGATCCGCGGCAAGCGATGGATCTCATCGATGAAGAGGACATCCCCCGCTTCCAGTTCATTGAGCAATACCATCAGATCGCCTGGCCGCTCGATTGCGGGCCCGCTCGTGCTGTGGATGCGGACATCCAATTCGTTGGCGATGACCATCGCCAGTGTCGTTTTCCCCAACCCGGGCGGTCCGTACAGCAACACATGATCCAAGGCTTCACTTCGCGCTTTCGCGGCCTGGATATACACTTTCAGTTCATTTTTCACTTTGTCTTGGCCGATATAGTGCGCCATCATTTGCGGGCGCAATGTTTTTTCGATCAAATCTTCGGTTAGGTCTTCCGTATTTCCGGAAACGATTCTGTTTTCAGCTGTCATCTATATCACCCTTTTAAAAGTAGCTTGAATGCCGTACGAAGCACTTCTTCGGCACTGGAATAGTTTTCTTTTTCCAATAGCGGCAGTATTTTCTTCACTTCACGGTCCGAATATCCCAGCCCGGCCAAAGCCTCCAATGCTTCCGTCAAGACAGCGGACTGTGCGCCAGCGGTTTCGTGGGCCGGATGTTCTTCCATCCAATACGTATCGGGCAGCAATTCGCCGAGTTTGCCTTTCAAGTCCAAGATGATCTGCGAGGCTGTCTTTTTGCCCACACCCGGGAATTTCACCAAATACCCCACATTATCCGTTTCGATCGCTTGGATCAGGCCCAGATGATCATCGCTCGCCAATATCGACAAGCCGCTTTTCGGTCCGATTCCGGAGACGCTGATCAGTTTCAAATACAACTGCTTTTCCGTGTAGTCCTTGAAACCGAACAGTGTGATCGCATCTTCGCGGACCGCCTGATAGATGTAAAACGTTATCTCCTGGTTCAGGCTTCCGGAAAACCGGAAAGGATTCGCCACCTGCAACTGGTAGCCAATTCCACCGTTCTCCAACACTACATAGAGCGGCCCCACATAGACTAATTTACCTTTTATATATTCGTACATCATTTGGCTCCTACTCTTCATTTCCTGATTGTCATTCATTTTCTATCATAACATAAAACGGAACGGAAATGACAGCTGTTGCGTCATCTTCTGTGCGGGAACATTCGTTTGGTAGGCGCAAGCAGCAAAAAGTCCCAGGACCGGTAGCCATGGGACTTTCCTTTGTTGCTTATTCGAATAATTGTTTGTATTCAGAGTAGCCTTCCGCATCCAATTGATCGTAAGGGACGAAGCGCATCGCTGCCGAATTGATGCAATAGCGCAGACCACCCAACTCTGCTGGGCCGTCCTCAAAAACATGCCCCAGGTGGGAGTCGCCTTGAGGGCTGCGGACTTCTGTGCGTTTGCGCATCAACTTGCGGTCTTCCAGCTCTTTCAGTGTGGAAATCGGTTTTGCAAAAGAAGGCCACCCGCAGCCGGCATCGTACTTGTCGGCTGAACTGAACAGCGGCTCTCCGCTCACGACATCCACATAGATGCCTTTTTCATAAAAATCATCGTACTCGCCGGAAAAAGGTCTCTCCGTAGCTTCGTTCTGTGTCACTTCATATTGTAAAGGCGTCAGGCGCTTTAATTGTTCCTCTTTATTGTCCATCGTGATGTCAGACCCCTTTCTTTTCATTGCTCCAGTATATCAAAAAATACAAAAAAGCAGAACAAAAAAGTCTTGTTCTGCTTCGATCGCGTTCCATCAGGATTGTATCAGAATAGGTTCCCCAAAATGCTTCCCAGAATGCCGCCCAATCCGCCCGTTGTTGCTGGCGTAGTCGTTCCGGACTGCTTAGGGAAAAGATCGGTTATGTCGAAATTTTTCGTGGCTGCTTCTTCAGCTTGTTTGGAAAAGATGTCGGTCTGTTTGGCTACACCGTCGGAATCCAAGCCATCAGCATCCTTTTTGTCCGCCAACATGCCCAGAATCATCGGCGCCATGGAAGCCAAAACCTTGGAAACCTCGGATTTGCTGATGCCTGTTTGGGCAGCAATCTGATCCACGACCTTATCTTTGTCACCGAAGGCATGATCCAATATTTTATCGCCATCATCCGTATCGGCTTTCTTGACCACATCTTCGATCGAGGATACGTCTTTGGTCTGACCTTTGTGTTTTTCCAATGCATTTGATAAGGAATCTTTCCCTGCTTTTGACTCTGCGTTTTTGCTTAATGCCCGAAGGATCAAGGGAATTGCAACGACAGCCAATTTCGGCAAAATGCTTGCATCAACGCCCGTTTTGCTGCCCAAGGCCTGGATCGAACTTTCTTTGTTCAGCTCGCCCATCATTTCGGAAATGTCATTGATTTGCACCATTTTTTCCACTCCTATCTGTTATTTAACTATCCTGATTTTACAATAAATAAGCAGAAATAAGAAATGATACGCTTTCAGTGCGGGTCCTGGATCCGTTTGAACATCTTTTCCATATCCTGGTTGGAGAATTGAATCAGCACCGGCCGGCCGTGCGGGCAATTGTAGGGATTATCCGTTTGGGCAAGATCGACCAACAGTTGGCGCGCTTCTTTGTCGCTGAGGAAATGATTCGCCTTGATCGAGCGCTTGCAGCTCATCATGATGGCCGTTGCTTCCCGAAGCTTTTTGATGGAGATATCGCCTTCAGCCAAAAACATCTCCACCAGTTCCTTCAGAATGTCTTCCTCCTCACCCGGAGTGAACCAGGCAGGATGCTTTTCAACGATGAAACTGTTCTGGCCGAATGGTTCCAGGAACAGGCCCATCGATTCCAGCGCCTCCCGATTTTCCTGGATCAACTGGAATTCATTCGCCGGATAATCCAGCATGATCGGTATCAACAAACCTTGGAGATCGGTGGAAACCTTGCCGATTTCTTCACGGTAGTATTCATATTTGATGCGTTCCTGGGCAGCATGCTGGTCTATGATGTAGAGGCCATTTTCGTTCTGCGCGAACAGGTAAGTGCCGTGCATCTGGCCGAAAAAGTGCAACTCCGGGAAAGGCCGCTTGCTCGCCGGTCCCTTCTCTGCCTCCGCTTCGACTTTCTGGACGGTTTTCATGATCGGTTCTTCATGTGCAGCCGGATTTTTTGGTTCGCTGGACAGGTAAGGCGCGCTTGGTTCATTACGGTCCTGTTTTGGCTGGTCACTGAACGGAACAGCGTAAACTTCTTGTTCTTCACTTGGAAGGGGAAGGTATTCACGAGGTTCTGTCTCTGCGGAATCTGTAAAGGGCTTTATGTGTTCGTCGTTTTCATTGTGGGCCGGCCCGTTGTTCCATGCTGTCTCCAAAGAGCGGAAATCCTCATTTTCGCTTGTCGCCGGCAGCTTCGTTTCCGTTTCTTGCACGAGCTCTTGATCGAAGGGCCGGAAAGAGACGCTCAATTGCTCGGTCCGGACCGGTTCAGCCGGACTTTGGCGTTTGAATTTCAGATTTTCGATGCCGCTCGGGATGCGTTCTTCCGTCCGCAAAACAGCAGCGATTGCGCTTTGGATCAATTCCCCAAGCTCTTTTTCTTTGCTGATTCTGACTTCTTTTTTCGAAGGGTGGACATTCACATCCAACAGCAGGGAATCCGCATCCATAACGATGACGGCGAGCGGATACCTTCCGACCATCAGCTTGGATCCATAGCCATCGATGATGGCTTTGTTCAGGGCGTAATTTTTTATGAAACGCCCGTTCAGTATCAAGGTGATGTAGTTGCGGCTTGCCCGCGTCGTGTCCGGCAAGCTGATGTAGCCCTTCACTTTGAAGTCCAGATTTTCGTTCTCGATCAGTTTCATCTTCTTGGCGGTCAGTGTCCCGTAGACGCCCGCGATGGTCTGGCGCAGGTCGCCGTTGCCAGCCGTATGCAGAAGTTGGTTGCCTTCATGATGCAAACGGAAAGCGATCTCCGGATGGCTCAAGGCGATCCGGTTCATGATGTCGGTGATGTTCGACAATTCAGTCTGCAGGGAACGGATGTATTTCAGCCGGGCTGGCGTGTTGTAGAAAAGGTCTTCGACGATGATCGTCGTCCCTTTGCGGGATTTGTTCGGCCTTTCCTCTCCGATGACGCCGCCTTTTATCGACAAGTAGGTGCCGCTTTGATCAGCGACAGCCGTTTCGATCGAAACTTTGGCGACGGAAGCGATACTGGGCAAAGCTTCACCCCGAAACCCCAGCGAGTGGATGCGGAAAAGATCATCCTGCGTGTAGATTTTGCTGGTCGCGTGCCGCGTAAAGGCAAGTTTCACCTCGTCCGCCGCGATGCCGTCGCCGTTGTCGGTGACCTGCACCTTTTTTAATCCCGCCTCCTCGATGAAGACATCGATCTGCGTACTGTTCGCATCGATCGCATTCTCCACCAATTCCTTAACGACCGATGCCGGGCGTTCGATCACTTCACCGGCAGCGATTTGGTTCGTCAATATTTGGGAAAGCTCCCTGATTTTGGCCATCGTTCTCACCTACTTTTTTGCGATTTCAGCAACTTCTTCCAACTGTCTATCATCAGCATGGCTTGCATCGGTGTGCAATCCTCCAGCGCCAGGTCCGACAACTCATCCAGTATGTGCTTCTCGTTCGGGTGCATCGCGCTTTCCTGGAACAGCGCCAATTGTTCGACCGTATCATCCGGAACTGACGCGTCCGCCCCCGCATGCAGCACGTGCTGTTCATTCAATGAATTCAGGATGACTTGCGCCTCGGCGATCAATTCATGCGGCATTCCGGCCAATTTGGCCACATGCAGGCCGTAGCTTTTGTCCGCAGGTCCCTGCATCAGTTTATGCAGAAACACCAATTCTCCGTCTTTTTCGATTGCCCCTACATGGACATTTTTTGTCCCCGCCAAATCGGCTTCGAGTTGGGTCAACTCATGGTAATGCGTCGAAAACAGTGTCTTGCCTTTGATTGTGCGATCGATGTAACGCAGGATCGCTTCGGCCAAGGCCATGCCGTCATACGTTGCTGTCCCCCTGCCGATTTCGTCGAATAAGATCAGACTCTTATCGGTGGCGAATCGCAGCGCTTGGTTCGTTTCGACCATTTCGACCATGAATGTGCTCTGACCGGAATAGAGGTCATCAGCCGCGCCTATGCGGGTAAATATTTGGTCAAAGATAGGCAAATGGGCTTTCTCGGCCGGTACAAAGCAACCCATTTGGGCCAGGATGACAATCAGGGCAACCTGACGCATGTAGGTGCTCTTGCCTGACATATTCGGCCCGGTGATCAGCAGGATATGGTTGTCCTTGTCCATTGAAATGCTGTTTGGCACAAATTTATCTTTGCCGATGACGCGTTCCACAACCGGATGGCGCCCTTCTTTGATGGACAGATTGCGGTCGCTGTTGCTCAATTCGGGCTTGGAAAAATGATAGGCTTCGCTGACGTGGGCGAACGACTGCAGGACATCGATCTCCGCCACCAGTTTGGCAAGTGCCTGCAACTGTCGGCTGTATCCTTTTATCTCTTCCCGCAAGGCGACAAACAGCTCATGCTCCAATTCGACAGACTTTTCCTCAGCCTCCAAAATAAGCGTCTCTTTCTCCTTCAATGCAGGCGTGACGAAACGTTCCGCATTGGCGAGCGTTTGTTTGCGCTCATACGTGCCTTCAGGCAGCGCTGCAAGGTTCGCCTTCGTCACTTCTATGTAATAGCCAAAAATGCGGTTGTAGCCGATTTTCAGCGTTTTGATGCCGGTCTTTTCTCTTTCCTCTTTTTGCAGCATCGCTATCCAAAGCTTCCCGTTGTTCATCGCATCGCGGTAGCGATCCAATTGCTCATGGTAGCCGTCGCGGATGATGTTGCCTTCCGTGATCTGGATAGGCGGATTATCCGTGATCGCCCGCTCGATCAGTTCGATGACATCGGGGTATGCTTCCAACTTGTCGATGACATCCTGCCAAACATCCGGTTCGTCGATTGCAGCGATGGCTTGGACCAATCCTGGAATCTGCTGCAGAGAGGTTTTCAGCTGGATCAGATCGCGCCCGTTGACATTGCCTAGCGATACTCTGGCGACCAAACGTTCCAGATCATAAACCGATGTCAACGCGTCGTTGATGTCCATCCGTTCAAAGTAGTGGTTGACCAGCGACTCCACTTTCCGCTGCCTTTCGAGTATGTCGCTCAGGTTGATCAGCGGCTTTTCAAGCCACTGTTTCAGCATGCGCCCGCCCATAGCCGTTTTGGTTTCATCCAGCGTCCACAGCAGGCTGCCTTTTTTCTGCTGCGTCCGGATGGATGCGGACAACTCGAGGTTGCGCCGCGCATAGGTATCCATCTTCAGGAAAGCGTCCGTTTGATAGGCGACGGCTTTCTGAAGGTGGGACAGGCTGCGCTTCTGGGTATCCGAAAGGTAGCTCAACAACAGGACAAGTACATCTTTTTCCGACTGTTGCGGCAATTCCGCAACCAGATCGTGGAAGTCCGTTTCCGGAATCAGTTTCGCCTGAATGGAAACCAGGATTCCGAAATGTTTTTCCAACTTTTCCGTCAGACCGTCAGCTGTTTTTGAGTCCAGGACGATTTCTTTGAAAGGCAATGTCTGGAGCTCGTTGAATACGGCGTCTTCGTTGGTCAGGAGGGTGACTTTCAGCTCCCCCGTTCCGATATCGACATATCCCAGCGCATAACCGCCTGTTTCGTTCCGGAGGACACTCGCCAAATAATTATTTGTCTTGCTCTCGCTGCCGTTCTCATTCAGAAATGTTCCGGGCGTAATGACCCGCACGACTTCCCGCCGCACCATGCCTTTCGTTAGCTTGGCATCCTCCATCTGTTCGCAAACGGCGACCTTGTGCCCCATTTCCACGAGTCTCCGGATGTATTCCGCTGCAGCATGATAGGGAACCCCGCACATCGGGATCGGCTCATCGGCGTTTTTGTTGCGGCTCGTCAGCGTGATTTCCAGTAATTTTGCGGCCTTCATGGCATCATCATGGAACAATTCATAGAAATCGCCCAAGCGGTAGAACAAAAACGCATCCGGATACTGTTCTTTTATGGATAAGTATTGCTCCATCATGGGCGTATTTTTAGTCTTCTGTGGCATTCTTTCACCTCAATTAATAGATCTCTTCAGTCCTCATGCTTCATCTTTTTCGATAGCGTCATCGACGCCGCGTTGGATGATGCTGATGACATTCTCCAATAGTTCGTTGGCATCCCATAAAGCTTCGCGGTATTGTTGGACCGCTATGCTGTCCTTCAATTGCTTGTTCAGCTCCGCTAATTCAGCGGCTATTTTTTCTGCCGCTGCCGGCTTAGCGTAATGTTCAAAAGCCGCGGCTTCTTTTTGCTTGCTTTTGATGGTTTCGACCAATTGTTCCAACGCCCGATTGTCTTTTGTGTTTTCTTCGGCCTCTTGATAGCGGACGATCACTTCATTTTTTTTCAGCGTTTCGATCAGTCTGTTCAATTCTGCTTCTGCCGGGCCTTCGATAGGCAGTTCTTGGGTCAATAGAATTCCCCTCCAAATGGGCGATCTTCATTGATCACGATGTTCTCGATTTTTACGCACTTACCGGTCTGATCATTGATTTCAATATAGCACCCGGAAAGCAATTTCCTGCCTTTTTCGGGCACTTCATGCCGAATCGGCATTTGCGTCAGAAATTTCTGGATAATGATCTCTTTTTCGACGCCTAAGATGCTGTCATAAGCCCCGGTCATTCCGGCATCCGTCAGATAGCCTGTCCCGTCCGGCAAGATACGCGCATCATTTGTCTGTACATGCGTATGCGTACCGACCACAGCAGAAACGCGCCCATCCAAATACCAGCCCATCGCTTGTTTTTCGCTGGTCGTTTCGGCATGGAAATCGACAAAGATGCAATTCGTTTCTTTCCGTACCTGCTCCAGTATTTCATCCGCTTTGCGGAAAGGGTCATCCAGACTGTTCATGAAGACACGTCCGTGCAGGTTCACCACAGCCAATTTCAGTTGGTTCACTTTTATGATCGTCCAACCGATGCCAGGAGTCCCTTCCGGGAAATTAGCCGGACGGATCATCTTATTGGCCGTTCCGATGAATTCGAATATGTCACGGTTATCCCACGTATGGTTCCCCATGGTGATGACATCAACACCGGTCTGCAAAAATTCTTTGTAAATTTTTTCCGTTATGCCTCTGCCGCCAGCCGCATTTTCTCCGTTCACAATGGTCACTTGCGGACGGTAATGTTTCTTCAGTTGTGGGAGTGTATCCTGCAGCATCTGTCTGCCGATTGAACCTACGACATCCCCAATAAATAATACTTTCATCTTCAGCCTCTTCTCTAAATTCTAGTCTTTTTATAGTAACATATTTTGTCTGTTTAGATAAGCCGTTGCAACCTTGCCATCTCCCGGGATATCCATAAAAAGCAAAAAACGGGACAATAGCATGTCCCGTTTGGTATTTCATTATTTGGCATATTCAATTACTCTTGTTTCGCGTATAACCGTAACCTTGATGTGTCCCGGATAATCTAGTTCTTCTTCGATTTTCTTTCTAATCTCACGAGCTACACGAATAGCTTGAGAATCGTCAAGTTGGTCTGGCTTGACCATGACGCGGATCTCTCTTCCTGCTTGGATAGCAAAACTGCTTGCTACGCCTTCGAAACTGTTCGAAATTGCTTCCAGTTTCTCCAAACGGCGGATGTAGTTTTCCAGAGATTCACTTCTTGCGCCCGGACGAGCAGCAGATAAAGCGTCAGCAGATGCGACCAATACTGATATGATTGAGTTTGCTTCGACATCGCCATGATGTGAGGCAATTGCATTGATGACAACCGGATTTTCTTTGTATTTCTGGGCGATTTCTGCGCCGATTTCAACGTGTGAACCCTCTATTTCATGATCGAGAGCTTTTCCGATGTCATGCAACAGACCTGCACGTTTGGCCAGATTGATGTCTTCGCCTAGTTCCCCAGCCATTACGCCGCAAAGTTTTGCGACTTCGATGCTGTGGTTCAGGACATTTTGTCCATAACTAGTGCGGAAATGCAGACGTCCCAAAATTTTAATCAGATCAGGATGCAAAGAATGGATGCCAACTTCAAAAGTTGCTTGTTCGCCGATTTCTCTTATGCGTTCATCCATATCCTTACGGGCTTTCTCAACTGCTTCCTCAATTCTTGCAGGATGGATACGTCCATCTTGAATTAATTTCTCCAAAGCCATTTTCGCAATTTCTCTTCGGATAGGATCAAATCCGCTTAAAACGACAGCTTCTGGCGTATCATCGATGATCAGGTCAATACCTGTCAAGGTTTCCAAAGTCCGAATGTTTCTTCCTTCGCGGCCAATGATCCGGCCTTTCATGTCATCATTAGGCAGTGTAACAACTGAAACTGTTGCTTCCGAAACTAGATCGGCTGCACTTCTTTGAATCGCCTGCAGGATAATGTTTTTCGCATTACGATCTGCTTCATCTTTCGCTTTTTGGTCGGATTCTCTGATCATGACCGCAATTTCATGCGAAAGTTGATTTTCCGTTTCGTCCATGATGATGTTTCTTGCATCTTCACGTGATAAGGTAGCGATTCTTTCCAGTTCATGTTGTTGCTCTTCCACCAATGCTTGAATGCGATTTTCCTCAGAAACTAAAGCGTTTTGTCTTTTGACAAGATTATCCTCTTTTGACTCGATAGATTGTTCACGTTTCGAAAGACTGGTATCTTTTCTATCCAAATTTTCTTCTCTTTGGATCAATCGATTTTCTTGTTTTTGAACCTCACCGCGTCGTTCGCGCAATTCATCTTCTATTTCTGAGCGGTATTTGTGGTTCTCATCCTTCGCCTCTAACATAGCTTCTCTTTTTGTTGTTTCTGCTTCTTTACGAGCATCTTCAAGAATTTGGGAAGCGGTATTTTTGGCACCAGCTATTTCTTTTTCGTGATTCGATTTTCGATATAAATATCCGACAACGACACCAAAAATTAAAGCTATGATAGCGAAGGCTAAAGTCCATATATCCATAGTTTCACCTCCGTATCTATTTAATTTTGTTGTCAAAAAAAATGAATAAAAATTAGTTTTACAATGTGCAGAATGAAGCGATACACATAAATTCATTCTAAACGTAGAATACTGACATGTCAACGATAAAACGGTAACATAACCAAAATACATTCAAACCTGTTTCTATATTGCCCTTTTTTCCGCTTTTGAAAAAAGAAAGAGGCCCGGATTTTGGTCCCGGCCTCTTGAAAAATTTTTTTTACTCGTCCAACAGATCGACCGATTCAACCGGCTCGTTTTTTTCTTTTTCTTTTGCCTCTACCGCTTTTTTATCGCCTATGCCGTATTCGTCACGGACAAGCTTCTCGATTTCAGCTCTCATCTCTGGATGCTCAGTCAGGAATTTTTTTGCATTTTCGCGGCCTTGGCCGATGCGTTCCCCTTTGTAGGCATACCAAGCGCCACTCTTGTTGACGATATCCTTCTCTGAAGCCATATCGATGATTTCGCCGACTTGGGAAATGCCTTCCCCGTACATGATGTCCACTTCAGCTGTCCTGAATGGCGGCGCAACCTTGTTTTTTACTACTTTGATTTTTGTGCGGTTACCCATGATCTCTGTTCCGCTCTTGATCTGTTCCGCTCTTCTGACTTCCAGACGGATAGTAGCGTAAAATTTAAGCGCTCTTCCTCCTGGTGTCGTTTCCGGATTCCCGAACATGATGCCGATTTTCTCACGGACTTGGTTGATGAAGATTGCGATCGTTTTTGTTTTGTTGATCGATCCGGACAGTTTCCGTAAAGCTTGGGACATCAGACGTGCCTGCAGACCCATATGGGAGTCTCCCATTTCGCCTTCTATTTCGGCACGCGGTACCAATGCGGCAACCGAGTCGATGACCACGATGTCGACAGCCCCTGATGAAACCAAAGCATCAGCTATTTCCAGGCCTTGCTCACCTGTATCCGGTTGGGAAAGCAACAATTCGTCGATATCCACACCCAAAGCTGCAGCATATTTTGGATCCAAAGCATGTTCAGCATCGATGAAGGCAGCAACGCCGCCCTTTTTTTGCACTTCGGCAATCGCATGGAGCGCAACGGTTGTTTTACCTGATGATTCAGGACCGTACACTTCGATGATACGGCCTCTCGGATAACCGCCTACGCCCAATGCAACATCAAGAGCCAACGAACCGCTTGGTACAGTGGATATTTGCGTGTCCACCTTTTCGCCAAGTTTCATGACGGAACCTTTACCATAATTTCTTTCTATCTTTTTCAGAGCCTCATCCAAGGCTTTTTGTCTATTTTCATTTAAATTAGCCATCAATTGTTTCCTCCAAGCTTTCATTTACATGCATTAACACCACAACGTAATACTATCCTTTTCCGGACAAAAAAGCAAGAATAAAGTGAACAGATGTTCGTTTTTTATTTTTCAAAATCAGAATCCATCAAATACCGCCGAATCATATCAAACCCCTGCATGACTGCCTGTTCCCTGTTCCCGAGGCGATCGCGGGAAAATCGGAAGCCTTGGACTGCGGTGGGTCCATTTTTTTTGCTAAGGGCAATCCAGACCGTCCCGGCTGGTTTGTTCTCCAGTTGATCAGGTCCGGCAACGCCCGTGAAAGAAATGGCCAACTGAGTATCAAACAGTTCCCGCGCACGTTCCGCCATCGCCACCGCGCACTCTGGGCTGACCATTCCGTAAGTCTCGAGAATGTGTTCCGGAACGCCAAGGACCTGTTGCTTAGCGCCTTCTTGGTAAGAAACGATGCCGCCCGCGAAGACCTCGCTTATGCCGGGAACCTTGACAAGTTCGGCTTGAAAAAGCCCTCCGGTCAAACTTTCAGCCGCACTGATGGTTCTTTTGTCCTTCAACAATTTCTTCCCTACCACTTCGGCAAGGCTGGATTCGTCGCCGTCGCCGTAATAATATTCCCCGACGAGCGCTAATATTTCCGCTTTTTTTTCATCCAATAGCTGTCCGCAGATCGCCTCTGTTGCAGCGTTTGCCGTGAGCCTCAAGGTCACTTCGTATTTCCCGGCATATGGGGCTACCGTCGGGTTGGTCTGATTGCGGATCAGTTCCTCCAACACCGTTGTCAAGGTAGATTCGCCGATTCCGAAAAAGCGGAGCGTCTTCGATGAGATGACTTGCTGATCTTCATACTTGCTGGAAAGGAACGGCTTCACAAATTGCAGGAACATCTGCTCAAGTTCTCTTGGCGGTCCCGGCAGCAGCAAATAACCTTTTCCGTCCTTTTCGGTGTAGGTGCCTAACGCTTGTCCAATCGGGTTCGGGAAGACAATACCGCCCTTGAACACTAAAGCTTGAAGCTCATTGTTTGCCGTCATGCTCCTTCCCGAACGGTCGAACCATTGCCGGATATGCGCCAATCCCGCTTCATCCATGACAAGCTTTTCCTCGAGGTGCGCGGCCACGGTCTGTTTGGTCAAGTCATCCTGGGTGGGTCCGAGACCTCCTGTAAAAATCAACAGGTCGCTTCGTGATTCCGCTATTTTAATCACATCTTTTATTTTTCCGGGATTATCACCGACAACCGTTTGAAAATAGGAGTCTATGCCCAAACCGGTCAATTCCTTGGCGATGAAAGCCGCATCCGAATTCACTATTTGCCCCATCAACAATTCCGTTCCGACTGAAATGATTTCTGCGTTCATATTTAATCCCTCACATCCATAGTATTCGCTCAAACAAAACAAAAAATTCAACAGCATAAAAAAGATAAAGAAAAAGAAGGGCACAAAAGAATCGCGTTTCCTTTTGTTCGGATCGCAACCTGATGCAACCCAGCCCTTCTTATTTATAAAAACTACATAGATCCGACAAAAACGTGTTTATTCTTGACGAAATAATCCACCCCTGAGTAGATGGTGAAAATTAAGCAAAGATACAGCATGATGTCCGCAACCGGGATGCCGGTTGCCTGAAAAGGAAAGTTATCCACGAACAACAAAATGATGGCTACCATTTGTGTCGCTGTTTTGATTTTCCCCGGCCACGCTGCTGCCATGACTTCGCCTTCCTTCACAAGCAAGAGGCGCAAGCCTGTGACCGCCAACTCCCGACTGATGATGATGCTGACGACCCACGATGGAGCCAAACCTTGGCCGACAAGCACGATCAAGGCAGTGGCGACAAGCATCTTATCCGCCAATGGATCAGCAAATTTCCCGAAGTTGGTGACCAAGCCATCCCTTCTGGCGATGTAACCATCCAGCCAATCCGTAAAACTGGCGATGGCAAAAATGATGGCTCCGACAAGTTGATTGACGGCAATCTGTGATTGGGCAACCGCAAGCGTCCCCCAATCGAAAGGAACCAAGGTGATGATCATGAACAACGGAATCATCATAATCCGCAATGCTGTCAATTTATTAGGTAAATTCAACTTCTGCAACTCCTTTAATGTACCCTGCCTTATTCTACACCTCTGACGGTAAAGGATAAGGTTTGGGTCTGAATCTCTTGATGATCGGCTGGCATCGCGACAACTGTGCCATCCAGCTCGATGATTGTTGCCGGCATCACGCCGACTACCACTTCGATCTCGCTTGTGTTCAACGGTAGAGTGACCGTCAACGGGTTTTCACTGCCCACGATGCCGGAAGGCTCTTGGACGATTCCGTTCACGCTTACGCTGATCCAGGAACTGCCTCCTGCCACCGCCGAGATTTTCAACTCTGATGGCAACGACAAACTGGCGACGTCATATTCCGCATAACCATCGGCAGATGAGACCAAAGTCACCTGCGCTGTTTGTTCTGCTACAACGGCACTTTCTGCCTGCTCTGAGCCGCTGGAAACCGTCGCTTGCGATGCCATAGTCGTCTGGCTGATGTTCGAAGCCACTTCGATCTGAACCTGCTCATCGTCATCATTCAATGTAGCCCTCCAGACCACAAGTACGATGGCAATTACCGACACAGCCAACAGAAAAGTAGGCAACTGGCTCTGGACGGAGCCGCCATAATTAAAATTCGTCCTTTTTGAAGCTCTTTTAGTCTCGGAGCGACTGGGAGAAAAAGAACCGGAATCCTCCGCTTGGCTGCTCCCATGTATTTCCGGAATCACACTTGCATGATCCCCCAACAAGCGGTCGCCATCCAAGCCCACAGTATCAGCATACTGCTTGATGAAGGCACGAACATAGAAATTGCCCGGCATAATCTCAAAATCGCCTTCTTCTATCGCAATCAAATACCGCTTCTGTATTTTAGTCATCTGCTGTAGATCATCCAATGTGTATCCTTTGGAAAGTCTAGCGCTTTTTAGGATTTCCCCAATTTGAACCATATCTTCACCTGCCTTCACTTGCAAATCCCGAAGTTACCATGGATATTATACCATAAAATTCCCTCACCAGAAGTTCCAATGCTGTTTTACCTGAGCCATCCGCCGGATACGTAAATGGCCTGTCCTGTCATATAGCGACTGCCTTCCTTCAGAAGTTGGGATACCCAGAAGCTGATTTCATCCGGTTTCCCCATCCTCCCCAGAGGGATTTCTTCAAGAAGAGCCACTTTTTCATCATTTTCCAGATGAGCGTTCATTTGCGTATCGATTGCTCCCGGGCAGATGGCATTGACCGTTACCCCCAGTGAGGCTACTTCTTTGCTGTAGGCTTTCACGAAGGCAATCTGCGCCCCTTTGACGGTACTGTAGAGCACTTCGAGCCCGCTGCCCACTTCTCCATAGACGGAGCTGATGAAGACGATGCGGCCGTTGCGCGAGCGGGCGATTTTTTCCTGTAGCGCTTGGATGATCAGGATCGGCATTTTGACGTGCATTTCCCACAAGACGTCCATTTGCAGGGACGTCATATCCTGAAGCAACCCATATTCCGTCGTGCCGTGCGCAAAAACAATCGCTTGGAGCGAGAAAATATGGTCAGCAAGTGTCGAAACGCTAGCTTCATTGGTAAAATCCAGGCAAAGCGGATAAAATTCCTGTTCCGGATAGGCCGATTGCAGTTCTGCCAGCAGCAGATTGATTTTTTCTTGATTGGAATGATAATGCAGGTAAAGCGACCAGCCTGAACTGGCCAAATCCCTTGCGATGGATGTCCCGATGTCACCGGAGGCCCCCGTCACCAAAGCAGCTTTCATTGCTGTTTTGCTCCCTTCTGGAGGATCACATAGGTGCTCATGCTTTGTTCTTTGAGATAGCCCTTAGCGAACCTGCGGATGTCCTCCAGGCTGGTTTCTTCGATCAACGGAACGACTTCAAAAAGTTCCGCTCCAGAAAACAGCAGCGTGCTGTAGTGATTTGCGATGTATTCCAGGGAATTGAAAGCCTGCAATTGTTCTCCGATCATGCTCTTCTTCAGCAAATCAAATTTTTCATTCGTCAGGTTAGCATCCGTTTCCCAATCCAAGAGAATCCGTTTCAGCTTATCTTCCAGCTGTTTCGGTTCTTCCGTATCCGATTCGACAGCCATAAAATGGAAGGAACGGTCTAAATTGAAGGAGTAGCCAAAGCTGTCATCGATCAAACCGCTGTCGTAGAGGTCAATGAAATGCGTGGAGCTCCGGCCGAAAAGCAATTCCAGCAACAGCGAACCATAGATTTTGTATTTTTCGGCTTGGTTTCCGGTCACATCCGCATCCAAACCTTTCACACCAAGCATCACTTTCGGACGCTGCACATCCATTTCGATTGCTTTGTACGGAATGATGGCCTGAATCGAGGCCGGCGGCAAAGTGCGCTGGATCGGTTTGGCGGGAAGAAATGTCTTGCCGGCTTGGTTTTGTTTGATGGTTTCCATCATTTCTTCGGGAGCGAAGTTTCCGATCATCAGTATGTTCATGTTTGATGGATGATAGAACGTGTCATAACAGATTTGCAGCAATTCCGGCGAGATTGCTTGGATGCTGTCCACCGTTCCGGCTATATCGACTGAAAGCGGATGTTCGGGATAAAGGTTACGGAGCAATCCGTAAAAAAGTTGCCATCCCGGATTATCTTCATACATGCGGATTTCCTGGGCGATGATGCCTTTTTCCTTTTCGGTGCCTTCCTCCGTGAAATGCGGGTCTTGAACGAAGTCAAGTAGGCTGTTCGTATTTTCTGGGATGTTGTCCGTTGCAGAAAAGAGATAGCTTGTCCGCGTGAAGGAAGTGAAAGCATTCGCTGAAGCACCATATTTCGCAAAGTCTTCAAAAGCGTCATGGTCTTCGCCTTCAAATAATTTATGTTCAAGGAAATGTGCGATGCCGTCCGGAATTTTGATTTCCTTGTCTCCGTTTATCGGCACAAACTGGTTATCGATCGAGCCGAAATCGGTGGTGAAGATGCCATAGGTTTTGGAATACTTATTTTTCGGAATCAAAACCACCTGCAATCCGTTTTCCAATACTTCCGTATAAACGGTTTCGTTGAGTGCCTCGTAGTGTACTTTATTCATCTGTAGCCTCGCCTTTCAAGAAAAATATCGCTTGCAAAGTCATTTTTTCCGCAACAGCAACTATCTGCTCCTTCGTCACCGCATTCAAGCCAGCAATCCATTGCTCCTGCGAAAGAGGGTTTTCTATGATCAGGATATCCTGATACTGTTTCGCCAAGCTTCTGCCTTGATAATCATCATTTTGTTTGTAGTGGTTGATCAGCATGCTTTTGGTTTGAGCGATCAAGGCATCCGAGAAATCCCCTGCTTGCATATCCTGCAGTTGCGCCAGAACGATTTTCTCGACCTGATCGCGTTTATCGAACTCGATGCCGGTGCCGACAGTCATGACCCCGCGCAGAAAGTCCAACCCGCTTGAAGCCGAGTAAGCCAAACTTTCTTTTTCACGGACATTCTGAAACAGTTTCGAATGAGGGAAGCCCCCAAACAATCCATCAAAAACCAAGCCGGCAAAATAATGGTCATTCATGTAATAGACGGGTGAAGAAAAGCCGAAAAACAGCTTGCCCTGATTGATGTCTTGGGCTTCGCTTGAAGTGACGGGTTCCGTGTTCTTTGCGCGGAAATAGAATACCTCTTTTTCGGTTTCTTTCCTGTCCGAAAGCTTCTGGCCAGCCAATATATTCAATATCCGTTCAGGCGCTACATCACCCGAAACGAGGATATCCAGCTGATTCGACCCGATCATCTCTGCATAGCATTCAAACAGGCTGCCAGAGGTGATGTCCTCAAGGAAGCAAGCATCACCGATGCCTTGATAAGCTTGGTCCGTCCCCTCGAACAGCACTTGGTTCAAGCGCGTACGCGCATAAGCCGATTTGTCTTCGATCAGAGACTCGAAATAATTGTTCAGATTTTCCTTTTCCCTCAGAAAAGTCTTCTCGTGGAACTTGCCGTCCTCGGCATTGGGCCTGAAGATGATTTCTTCCAGAAAAGCGAATGCCTCTTCCAAAAGTGTATCGTCGCCTCCGATGAATTTATCATTGACGACGGATAGACTCATCGTCACGACATGCTGCTTGCCGAAGCGTTGGGATTGCGTATGCAGCGTCGCACCGTAAAGGCTGGCCATTTTCAGATCCATTTCGTTTTGGCTTGGGTACTGCTTGCTGTTCGTTTCAAGCATGTTCTTCACCAAAGACCGTTCCGTAGCAGTTTTCCCGCCGAAACTCGTCCTGAATTTGTACTGGATCAATACGGTTTTGTATTTGTCGGAAGGCTCGATATAGGCCGTAACGCCTTGCTTTAATTTATATTCCATCCATTTCACGTCCTGTAAGCTATTTTATTTGTCGATAGGGAAAACTATACTCTAGTTCAGTCTTTTTTTCAATTAAGCCATTCCTTGTCCACTCTGATCCCTTGCCTGAACCAAAAAGAAAAGGCTGACTCGTGTTGAGCCAACCCTTCTTGTCGTCGGAGATTACTTTGATTTGATGTAAGTCGTACCGTTGGCGGCTGGGCCTCTGGATTTACCGATAAAACCTACAAGCACAATGATCGTAATGACGTAAGGTGCAATCTGGAGATAGACGGAAGGGATATTCTGGATGACCGGAATATAGCTGCCGATGACTCCCAAACTCTGGGCGAAGCCGAAGAAAATCGCCGCTCCCATCACTCCGATCGGATTCCACTTGCCGAAAATCATGGCAGCCATGGCGATGAAGCCTTGACCGGCAATCGTTGATCCGGAAAAATTCAGGCTGATCGACTGGGAGACGATGGCGCCGCCCACACCGCCCAAAAATCCGGAAATCAGAACGCCAGCGTAGCGCATCACGTAGACATTGATCCCCAATGTATCCGCGGCTTGCGGGTGTTCCCCGACTGACCGCAGACGCAAGCCGAAAGTCGTCTTGAAGATGATGAAGTAGCAGACAAGCGCTGTTGCGATCGCTGCATAGGCTGGAGCTGATGTGTTCGTGAAAAATATCTGACCGATGATCGGGATATCCTTCAAGATAGGGAAACTGGTTTTCCCGAAGTTCTGGATGATGAAGGCGGTTTGGCCTTTTCCTTCATAAAGAACCTTAGTCAAGAACACCGCAAGCGCAGGGGCTAGCATATTGATGACCGTTCCGGAAACGATGTGGTTCGCTCTTAAGTTGATGGTGGCAACTGCATGGATGATCGAAAAGAAGATGCCGACTGCCCCAGCCACCAACAACGCAATCCAAGGGGTCATCTTGCCAAGATTGTCGGCGTAGTTCAGATTAAAGACTATGGCTGAGAAGGCTCCCATGACCATCGTGCCTTCCAGTCCCACGTTGACGATACCGCTCCGTTCCGAGAATGTTCCGCCAAGGCCGGTGAAGATCAAAGGCGCTGAATAGATCAAAGCCGAGGATACGATAATAGATAGAATCGCTAGCAAGTCCATCTCACGCCACCTCCTTTTTATTGACTTTGGACAGTTTGTTGACCAATAGCCGGATGATATAGCTCGCGCCGACGAAGAAGATGATCGAAGCAATCACGATATCGACGATTTCCACCGGTACACCGGACATAAGCGGCATACTCGTTCCGCCGATTTTCAGCGTGCTGAACAGAAGTGCAGCAAAGAGGATACCTACAGGACTGCCGATGCCCAACAAGGCAACGGCCATGCCATCGAATCCGACTGACGGCATCGCACCTTGAACAAACATGTTTTGGAAATTCCCCAAACCTTCCATCGCGCCCCCCAAACCTGCCAAGCCACCGCTGATCAACATGGCCAAAATGATGTTCTTTTTGGCGTTCATCCCTGCGTAATCGGCTGCATCAGGATTCAATCCGACTGAACGGAATTCGAAGCCATAAGTTGTTTTCTTCATCAGCACCCAAACCACCGCAATCATGATGAGGGCAATGAAGATACCGGCATGCAGCGTCGAATTGCGCGTCACTTCCGATAAGAACGGCACCCTTAGACTGGCATTTTCTGTGATTCTGGCTGTGGAGTCTCCGGAATCCGTCAAAACATTCCTGACGATGTGGTTGTTGATGTATAGAGCTGTATGATTCAGCATGATGGTGACAATCACTTCACTTGTATTGAAATAGGCACGCAAAACGCCGGCGATGCCCGCCCATAAAGCTCCGGCGGCAACACCCGCCAAAATGCATAAAGGCAACAATACGATTTTCGGCAATTCAGGCAGCATCTGGGCGACGCTGACGGATGCCAACCAGCCAAATAAGGTTTGGCCCGCTACACCGATGTTGAAAAACCCGGCTGTGTTGGCTACCGCAAAACCTAATGCGACCAGAATCAAAGGGGTGGCTTCACGGAGTAATTCGCCTATGTAAAATGGCGATCCGAATGCGCCCTTCAGCATGGCTGAATAACCCGCGATGGCATCATAACCGAAAGACCACATGACGATTGCGCCGATCAACAGTCCTAATATGACTGAAAGTAAAGGTACGATAATCCCTTGGATGCGAGTGGCTCCTTGTTGATTACTCATGAAGGCTTCCCTCCTCTTCTTTGTTTTTTTCCAATTCTTCCCGGGCCTTTTCCAAAGAAGATCCGGCCATCAATAAGCCCAGTTCTTGTTGAGAGGTCTCTTCCGGCTTGACGTAGGCAACGATTTCACCTTCGAACATCACGGCGATGATATCGGAGACATTCAATATTTCATCCAACTCGAAGCTCATCAGGAGGATCGCCTTATCCTTATCCCTTTGCTCGATCAGACGTTTATGGATAAATTCGATCGCACCCACATCCAATCCTCGGGTCGGTTGGGCTGCGATCAACAATGAAGGATTCCGATCGACTTCCCTGGCGATGATCGCTTTTTGTTGGTTCCCGCCGGACAATGAACCTGCCGTGGATTTTTCACTTTGGGTCCGCACATCAAACTCTTTGATCAGTTCGATGGCGTGGCTCTCGATGGCTTTATCGTTCAGGAAGCTGTTTTTGCTGTACGGTTCCTGATAATAAGTCTGCAGGGCGATGTTCTCATCCAGACGCATCGGGAGGATCAGGCCGAACTTTTGTCGGTCCTCAGGGATATGCCCCAAGCCGGCCTCGGTGATTTTGCGCGGAGCCAAGTTCGTGATGGTTTCGCCGTTCAGCTTGACGGTCCCGCTCTCGGCTTTCCGCAAGCCAGTGATGGCTTGGATCAGTTCGCTTTGGCCGTTCCCGTCGATCCCGGCGATTCCGACGATTTCGCCGGCCCTTACCGTAAGATTCAAATTACGCACGGCTTCCAGACCGCGGCTTTCCTTGACCGTCAATCCCTCAACTTCCAACACGGCCTGTTTCGGCTGGGATGGTTTTTTGACTGTGCGGAACAGAACGGAACGCCCCACCATCATATCGGCCAGCTCTTGCTGGGATGTCTGCTTCACGTCGACGGTGCCGATGCTCTTGCCCTTGCGGATTACCGTGCAACGGTCAGCAACGGCTTTGATTTCGTCCAGTTTGTGCGTGATCAGGATGATTGACTTGCCTTCTTTCGTCAATTCCCGCATGATCGACATCAATTCGTCGATTTCTTGGGGTGTCAACACTGCCGTTGGTTCGTCAAAAATGAGCACGTCCGCCCCGCGGTACAATGTTTTCAGGATTTCGACCCTTTGTTGCATCCCGACAGTGATGTCCTCGATTTTGGCGGAAGGATTGACTGCCAAACGGTATTTATTGGACAGATCCGCAATCACGTCAGCGGCTGCCTTTTTATTCAAAACGCCGAGTCTGCTCGGCTCGCTGCCTAAGATGATGTTCTCCGTAACCGTGAAGTCCTTGACCAGCATAAAATGTTGGTGCACCATTCCGATCCCCAATTTATCGGCAACACCCGGGGAACTGATTTTGACCTCCTGCCCTTTGACCTTAATGGTTCCGCTGGTCGGTTCCAAAAGTCCAGAGAGAATATTCATCAAAGTCGACTTACCCGCCCCATTTTCACCCAACAAAGCGTGAATTTCACCTTTTTTCAAGCTGAGAAAAATATCATCATTCGCTTTATAATTGCCGAAAGCTTTTGTTACGCCAATCATCTCAATGACATAATTTTCTTCTGTCATGCTGATTCCACCCCTTAGTAATATTGAATGCATGCATTCCCTCATGCAGCAGTGAGACACGCTTATAAAATATAATACCGTAAAACACCATTTCACACCTATTATAGAGTATTTCCAAAATCCTATCCACTTTTGTTTATCACGAAAATTAAACATTTGTTCCTTTTATCGGAATGGGTTTTTATTGGGGGACTACGCACGAAAAAAAAAGAGAAGCAACTCAATATCCTAACCGGAATCAAGTTGCTTCTTCAAAGATTTAAAAAAAGTGATTAGTTTTCTGGAGCTTCCGGAACAACAATCGTCCCGTCCAAAATTTTTGTTTTCGCATCTTCGACAGCAGTCAAAGTATCTGCACTCAATTGGCCGTCAGTCAGATCGACGCCTTCTTCAGCCAATCCAAAATTTTGCACTTCCCCTGCCGGGAATTCGCCGTTCATCGTCAAGTTAGCGACATCATGAGCTGCTTTGCCTACACCCTTAAGTGTCGAGGTCAATGTAAGGTTTCTTTCAGTTCCGTCATCAAGAGTCAACAAGCCTTCTTCTGTTTGGTCACGGTCAACACCGATTACCCAGATTTCTTTTGAAGGATCTGCTTTTACGATATCCTTAGCTTCCGAGAATACGCCATTGCCTGAATCTCCGGCAGCTTGATAAATGACATCGATTCCGCTTGCGTACATTGCGGCAGCTTTTGATTTCCCGCCGGCAGCATCGCCGAACGAGCCGACATATTCAACTTTTACATCTATATCAGGATTTACTGATTGTGCACCAGCTACGAAGCCAGCTTCAAAGCGATCGATTACTACACTCTCTTGTCCGCCGATGAAGCCTAATTGGTTGGTTTTGGTTGTTTTAGCAGCAGCAACACCAGCCAAGAAAGCAGCTTCATTGTCTTTGAATGATACAGAAACTGTGTTTTCGCCTTCGATGACATCATCGATGATGGCGAACATTGTATCCGGGTTCTGTGTTGCCACATCCTGCATCGCTGATTTCAACTTATATCCGATACCGAATACTAGATCAAAATTGCTGTTTACGGCAGTGTTCAAGTTCGTCACAAATTCCGAATCGGCGTTTGATTGGATATAATCATACCCATCAATTCCTTTTTCTTTGCCGTTCTCTTCGCCCCATGCAACAAGGCCTTCCCATGCGCTTTGGTTGAATGATTTGTCATCCACGCCGCCGATGTCGGTAACCATTGCGATAGTGAAGTTATCTTCCGTTCCCTCTGCTGTGCTGGAACCTGTTGCACTGCTGTCAGCCGTGTCGCCGTTGCCGCCGCAAGCTGCCAGGATTGTGCTGACACCTAACCCTAATGCCAATAAACTAACATATTTTTGCTTCTTCACCATGACCCCTCCAATAAACTTCAATTTTTTGAACTTGTAAGTACAAGCTTCCTACAAAAAATATCATATCATGTATTCTTAAAAAAATAAATAATATTGACTTGTTTTGTAATCGTTTTTTCATTTAATATCCATATATTTGTCGGAATCGCCCGGATCAAACCTCAGAATCGTAGGGTATATCCGTATCATTTTCATATATCCCTTCACTAATGTTCACTTTTCTGGGCTTGCTTCCGTCAGCCGGTCCGACGATCCCTCGAGCTTCCATCTCATCGATCAGCCGCGCTGCCCGATTATAGCCGATCCGGAATCTCCGCTGCAATTTGGAAATGCTTGCCGTTTCATCCGATCTGATGAATTCTACAGCTTCCCCGAAGAGATCATCTTCCGGTTCCTCGCTTGCAACCGCAACATTTTCGGTAGGCATCATCTCCTCGACATAGTTCGCTTCTTGCTGATTTTTGACGAAAGTGACAATGTGCTCCACTTCTTCGTCGGAAATGAACGCCCCTTGCACACGGATCGGTTTGTTCTCACCCATCGGACGGAAGAGCATATCGCCTCTGCCCAACAACTTCTCTGCTCCGGAGCCATCGATTATCGTTCTGGAATCGATTGAACTGGACACGGCAAACGCGATCCGGGAAGGAACGTTCGCTTTGATGATGCCGGTGATGACATCGACACTCGGCCGTTGCGTAGCCAAAATCATGTGGATTCCTGCAGCCCGAGCCATCTGCGCCAATCGGGTGATCGCATCTTCGACTTCATTGCTGGCCACCATCATCAAGTCGGCCAACTCATCCACGATGACCACGATGTATGGCAACGTAGGATTATTTTCCCCGTTCTCCAGATTGTATTCCACGATCAGATTGTTGTAGCCGTCGATGTTACGCATGCCGGTACCGGCAAACAATTCATATCTTCTTTCCATTTCCGTTACGACTTTATGGAGTGCTTGCGCCGCTTTGCGGGGATTCGTGACAACCGGCGTCAGCAAGTGGGGAATCCCGTTATAGACGTTCAATTCCACCATTTTCGGATCGATCATCATCATCTTCACTTCGTTCGGTTTGGCTTTCATCAAGATGCTCGTGATGATGCCGTTGATGCAGACGGATTTTCCGCTTCCGGTCGCACCCGCAATCAGGAGATGGGGCATCTTCGTCAGATTCGCGCTTTGCACGACGCCCGAGATGTCCCGGCCTAACGGTACCTCCAACAGCTTGTCCGTGTGCTTCTGACCTTCCATGACATCACGGAAGGAAACGACACTGACTTCACTGTTTGGCACTTCTATGCCGATGAAGGATTTCCCGGGTATCGGCGCTTCGATGCGGATATCTTTTGCAGCCAAAGCCAGCGCCAGATCATCGCTGAGGCTCACAATTTTACTGACCTTCACCCCGACAGCTGGTTGGATTTCATATTTCGTCACGGCAGGACCAAGGTTCGCTTTCGTAACTTTGGCCTCCACACCGAAGCTTGCGAACGTCTCTTCCAGCTTTTTGACATTTTTTTCGATTGTCGCATATTCATTCGATTGATCGATTGCTTTGATTTCATTCAATAAAGTGACCGGCGGCAAATGGTAATCCCGGTTCTCCTGCTCGGCAGTGATTTCAAACTCCAGCTCGCCGCTGCTGTCTTCCTCGCTGCTTCCTGCCGTTGTTTTTGCAAGACTGGCCTGTTGGGCTGACGCGCTCTTTTCATTGTCCGCATATTTGTGTTCGGCTGCTTTTTCAAGTTGCTTCTGGAAGCTGTCGATTTTCAGCTGAACGGGTTCGCGCTCTTTTTCGGCGAGTGTTTCTTTTTCTGATGCTTTCAAAGCTTCCGCTTCTTCCTTCATCAATTTCTTCGCGGCCGATTCGCTTTTGATTTGATTTTTGGCTTTTTCGACTATTGAAGGTTTCTTGTCGACCGGAACGCTGTTTGACCTGGTCGGTTTCTTCACTGTTTTCGAATCGATGATCGAGCTGGCCACTTTATCTTTCGTGTAAAGCACCGCCCGTTTGCTGTTGTGTCCGAAGATCAAGGCAACTTTGCGCACAACTTCCATGACATCATGCGTCGTGAAGCCGAATATGACCGCCGCACCAAAAAATACAAGCAGGCCGATGATGATGTACGTGCCCCATTGCGAAACCAAAAAATAGGTTCCGGTATAAAAGGCTGCCCCAATCAAGCCCCCGCCCATCTCTGAAGCCGTATCAGCTTGCCTGACATCGGTCAAAAAACGTGCAAGCGTAACGGACACGACTGATGCGCCCTCCGTAACGACTGTCTCAAAAGCCTGTGAATGGAGATAAAGCAACGCTGCTGAATAAAGCAGGATGCCACTGATCAGCCAGTTCTTTCTTATTTTTGGTTCTTTCCCTCTCAAAATCAGGTACAGACCATAGGCGCCGAACAGCGCCAGGCTGACCGGATAGGTTTCGCCGACAAAAAAACGGAAAAAATTCGCCAGCGCTATACCGGCAAAACCGAGTTGTCCGATCCCTAAGGCTGCACTGAAAAGAAACAGCACGCCGATAAGCTCGTAGGATATCTTCTGCCCGGTCGCCTTCTTTTTCTTTCTTGTCGTCGTCGTTCGTTTCGCCAAACATGCCAACTCCTTTTTATCATTTACTCAAAACCACTGCCCGTCTGCATAAAACAGCGGTCCATAGATTGTTCGTTTGATTACCCGTATCGGTTCATTATACTACAAAACGAACCCTTTACGAGGCTATTTTTTATCAATCCGCGCGGACAAAAAGCTTCTGTTTCCCGTCAATGCAGGCAACAGAAGCTTTTTGGAATTTGATCCGTCATTCTTGAAGAAGTTTTTTCCTGTCCTGCAGAAGCATCAGTCCATGATATAATTGCACATCATCATCGCAATTCTCACAAAACCGGATTTCTCCGTCTGACCAGTAGGCAGTCAGGTAGGTTTCCTTTGTTTTTTGGAATGGGTAGACTGCTGATAGTTTTTCAGCTGCCCGCTCATAGGCAGCGACTGCCTTCTGGAAATCGGCATAGTCTGTCGATTCCACAATGAAATCCATCCAATCTTCAAAAAACCACCAAGGTTCATATTCTCCCTCGGTCCTTATCACCTGGTACATGCTATCACCCTCTTTATTGTAAAAAGTATAGCATAGCCCGGAAAATTATTCCCGCGCAAGGTATCGGGATTGACCCTTATTGACGAAGGCTGTAAACTGGATTAAAAAGCTGCAGCGCAAGCTGATTCTAAAATTTGGAGGTAATCTGAATGAAAAAAATCAAGATGACCGTAAGTGGCCGGGTACAGGGCGTGGGATTCCGTTACATGACAAAAATGGTGGCTGACCAGATCGGCATTGCCGGCATTGTCAGGAACGAGGATGACGGAAGCGTCTATATCGAAGCCGTCGGACCTAGCGATAAGATTGACGCCTTCATCGCGGCAGTCAAACGCAGTCCCTCGCCAAGCGGAAAAGTAGATGACTTTTCCATCCTTGAAGACGCTAACATTGAGAATTACATAAGTTTTCGCGTAACCAATTGAATATATTTCCCCCTTCAGGTATAGTGGTAATGTTATCGAAAAATTGTAAAGGAACGTGAACGATGAAACTTAAAAAGAAGTTATTGCTTTCCGCGGAAATGATGGCCTTATTAGTGGTCCTGACAGGCTGCATGCAATATGATGAGAATAAAAACCCAACCGGCTTCATATACGACTATTTGGTGGTGCCAACAGGCAATTTGATCGTTATGCTGGCGGAACTGCTTAACGGCAATTATGGGCTGGCCATCATCGCCATCACAATCATTGTCCGCTTGGCCATCATGCCCTTGAACTTTAGCCAGATCAAAAAAACGATGGTGCAGCAAGAAAAAATGAAGTATATCAAACCAGAATTGGAAGATATCCAATTCCGTCAAAAAAATGCCCAGTCGCCTGAAGAAAAAGCGGCGGTTTCGCAAGAAATGATGGCCCTGTACAAAGAAAACAACATCAGCATGACAGGCGGCGTCGGTTGCTTACCGATTCTGATCCAGATGCCGATCTTTACCGCCATGTATCAAGCCGTCAATTTGACGCCGGAAATTTCTGCAAGCACATTCCTTGGCATCAACCTTGGTGTCAGCAGTCCGTTGTTGGCAATCCTGGCGGGTGTGGCCTATGTGATCCAAGGCTACGTTTCCACAATCGGCATGCCTCAGGAAACCAAATCACAGATGAAATCGATGATGCTGATGAACCCGATCATGATTCTCATGTTCTCCTGGTCTTCACCAGCGGGGTTGGCACTTTACTGGCTGGCCGGCGGTATTTTCGCTGCAGCCCAGACTGCGCTTCAAAATCACATGATCAAACCTAAAATCCAGAAGCAAGTTGAAGAAGAAATGAAGGATCGTCCGGTCAAGAAGAACGTGAAAATGGCTAAGCCGGCTTCCTCTTCAGCACCTGCGCAAGCGGTAAAAGCTTTGTCCTCCAATAATCAACAAACGGATGGCAAAAAAGGCCGCAACGCAGGCAAACAATCAAAATCTTAATTACGACTACAGAAAAGCAGGAAGCGGCTCACACATGAGCTCGCTTCCTGCTTTTTTTGATTTCATTTTTTGGGTAAGGTGCGTTCTCCTGTCGAATGCCTACAATTCCTCATCCGGCACATAATTCTTCAGAATCGGCAACTGGATGCGGAAAACAGACCCGTGTCCCAATACGCTTTCGACGGTGATGTCGCCTTTATAGCCTTCCAATAATTCTTTCGCGATCGACAGGCCCAAACCGTTCCCGCCTTTATTCCGTGATCTGGCTTTATCGACGCGGTAAAAACGCGAAAAAATCTTCTGTTGATCTTCCTGGGACATCCCCTCGCCAAAATCTTGGATGGCAATCTGGACATAGGACATGGATTCGGAAATCGAAAGATGGATTTCATGCCGGTCAGTCGAATACTTAACGGCGTTGTCCATCAATATCACTAAGATTTGCTCAAAATGGTTGCGATAGATGTTCACATAGATTTCGCGATTCAGATCATCATCCAGATTGAACACGAAATCCGGATAGAGCATCTTAAAATTATGGAACGTATGCAGCACGACATTCCGGATCGGCGTCACTTCATTTTTGTAATGGATTTCGACCTGCTCCGCACGGGAAAGATCTAGCATCTCCTGAACCAAAGTCTTCATTCTCTGGATTTCGGTCAAGGATGCGGCAAGTGATTCATCAAGAATTTGCGGATCTTCCTTACCCCAACGGTTCAGCAATTTCAGATGACCCTCGACAATGGCTGTGGGGGTGCGAAGTTCATGCGAAACGTCTTCCACAAACTGCTTTTGCTGGGTGACGTACAGCGCCATCTTATCCAGGAGGCCGTTGATGTGGACAGAAAGGTCGGTAAATTCGTCCTTGCTTTTGGATATTTTGATGCGGGTTTCCGACAACGTATCCTCTTCTATCGCATCCATCGTGTCCACCATCTGTTTGATGGGCTTGAAGAAGTAAATCGCGATGCCGTAGCCTGCAGCCGCCGACAAAACGAGCACGATTGCCGTGACTAACCAGAAATACCGCGTCATCTGTGAGACGATTTTATGATAATCATTCAATCGGAAAACGATCTGGACATACCCCAACAGGAAGGAGTCCTCCTGGCTGAGGATCGGACTGCCTGCGACAAATGCTTCAAGATCGTTCAGTTTTGTCTCGCGCAAATATGTATCGGGATTTTTGATGAATGTCGTATAGCTCTTCTGCGTCTCATAGAGCAACTGTCCATCTGTATCGAATACGCGTATGTTAGCCCCTCTGTCCTTGAGATCCTCCAAAAACGGGTAGTTTCCTACAGATTGGAGACCCTTCGTCACGGTGGAAACAGAAATTTTCTCGAACATGCTTTCGACGCTGTTGACGGACAGCTTCGTATCGATCTCAGACAGCGCGGTTTGGACCGAAGACAGCAGATTCTCGGCATCATCTTTTTGTTCGTCGTATTGATAGCCTTTGTAGACATTCAGCATCAGCAAGGCGGACAGAAAGTACAGCAGGAAGAAAGCTATACTTAAAAGAAAACCCCATTTCCACCGAATGGACTTGGGATTTCCTCTTTTTTTGGTTGGCATATAATTGATTCTGCGCATAGTATTATGAGCGCATGACGTATCCGGTGCCACGAACCGTTTGGATATAACTTTCTTGGCCGGCTACATCGATTTTATTGCGCAGATATCGGATATATACATCCACTACGTTTGTTTCCACTTCTGTTTTGTATCCCCATACTTTATTCAGCAAGACATCCCTTGAAAGGACAACGTTGATGTTTTCCATCAGGATCAACAATAATTCGTATTCGCGTTTGGTCAATTCGATGTGCTCGTCGCCACGACGCACGACGCGGTTTTCTTTTTCGATCGTCAAATCACGATAGGTGACGGTCGTTTGCTTCACCTTGCGTTGCTCTTCTTCGATGTCGATGCGGCGCAATAAAGCACGGACCCTTGCCAAAAGCTCTTCGATGGCAAATGGTTTCACGATATAATCATCGGCTCCGTGGTCCAAACCGGATACACGATCGATGACGGAGTCGCGGGCGGTCATGATGATGATCGGCGTATCTTTGACCGGACGCAAACGGCGGCAAACTTCGATGCCGTTCAATTCAGGAAGCATCAGATCCAAAAGGATGACATCCCAGTCCTGGTTCATGGCAGCTTCAAGACCGGCTCTGCCGTTGTAGCAAATTTCCGTTTCGTAGCCTTCGTGTTTTAACTCAAGCTCGATGAAGCGCGCCAGATTTTTTTCATCTTCAATAATCAATATTCTTTGTTTGTCTTTATTTTCCATAGAATTCTCCCCTAATGTCTCATTTGAATAATAACAACATGCCATTACAATTTCATTTTATTTTAACATACTGTCGGGAATTAGTCTTAATTAAATGATCCTGATAGTAAAATGTCATCCGAAGCACGGCTTCGGATGACATAAGTGTAGGCCACAATGGCGCTATATCGCTTTAGTCTTGTGGAACTTCCACTTCTTTATCCCACTCGAAGTGATAAGAACCAGCTTTGTCTGTGCGTTCATACGTATGCGCTCCAAAGTAGTCGCGTTGCGCTTGAATGATGTTTGCAGGCAATACAGCTGAACGGTAAGAATCGAAATAAGCTACTGCAGATGAGAATGTCGGTACAGGAACGCCTGCAACCACAGCCGTAGCAACCACTTCACGTACAGCTCCCTGGTATTGTTTCGTGATTTCCACGAAGTAGTCATCCAACAACAAGTTCTGCAGTTCAGGATTCTTCCCGTAAGCATCGGTAATGTTCTGCAGGAATTGCGCACGGATGATGCAGCCTGCACGCCAAATTTTAGCGATCTCGCCATAATTCAGATCCCAATCATTTTCTTCGCTGGCAACGCGCATTTGAGCGAATCCTTGCGCGTAGCTCATGATTTTGCTGAAGTACAGTGCCTTGCGGATACTCTCCACAAATGCTGCTTTATCAAGACCCTCTTTAGCTGTAGCAGCAGGGCCAGTCAGAATTTCGCTGGCAGCGACACGTTCTGTCTTCAAAGCGGAAATGTAACGGGCAAAAACGGATTCGGTGATCAACGGCAACGGAACACCCAAGTCCAATGCGCTTTGGGAAGTCCATTTACCCGTGCCTTTATTGCCGGCGCGGTCCAAGATGATTTCGACCATTGGTTTTCCTGTTTCAGGATCGTATTTAGTCAAGATGTCAGCCGTGATGTCGATCAGGAAGCTGTCCAACTCGCCTTTGTTCCATTCGATGAAGACTGCAGCAATTTCTTCCACTGACATGCCAAGGTACTTGTGCATGATGTCATAGGCTTCTGCAATCAATTGCATATCCCCGTACTCGATTCCGTTGTGGACCATCTTAACGAAATGTCCTGCGCCACCTTTTCCGATGTAAGCTACACAGGGTTCGCCATCCGGAGCTTTAGCGGAAATCTGTTCCAAAATCGGTGCAACCAAATCGTATGCGTCGCGTTGTCCGCCCGGCATGATTGACGGGCCTTTCAATGCGCCTTCTTCACCACCGGAAACGCCTGTTCCGATGAAATTGATGCCTGAGTTTTCCAATTCTTTGCTGCGGCGGATCGTATCTTTGTAGAAAGTATTCCCTCCGTCGATCAGGATATCACCTTTATCCAAATGAGGCAGCAACGATTGGATCGTTTTGTCGGTTGCTTCCCCAGCTTTTACCATCATCATAATTTTTCTTGGTTTTTCCAAAGACTCGACAAATTCTTCAATCGTATAAGTAGGAACCAGTTTCTTTTCTGGATTTTCTGCGATCACTTGCTCAGTCTTCGAACCTGAACGGTTGAATACAGATACGGAATAACCTCTGCTTTCAATGTTCAATGCTAGATTTTTGCCCATTACGGCCATACCGACAACGCCAATTTGCTGTTTTGACATAAATAAATACTCCCTTCATGATGAACACATCATTTTATAATCTTAATCCTAACAAAAATTCACCTAAATGGAAAGCAAACAATCGAAAATAATGGCTTTCTTTTCTTTTACCTGATTCCCCAACGTTTACTTTTAGATGTTATTGTTGTAAACTATGCCATGTAAAAAACAAAAGGTGGGAATAATGTTGATAAAGAAAACTGGCGCTACCTCTTCAAAATTCAATAAATTCAGTAAATTCATCATCTGGATCATGTTGCTGGCCATGGTCGGCGGAACGATTCTTTCAGTCTTGTACTCCTTGTTCATAAATATTTAAGAAACGCCATTCAAAAAGGTTCCCGGAATCCACTAGCTGATTCCGGGAACCTTTTTTGCATGACTCAGATGCCTTTTTTGACTTTTCCGTCCCAGCCGGCATAGCCGCCCTTCAGGATGAAAATGTTTTTGTAGCCATTTTTTTTCAAAATCGCGGCGCAGCGTCCGCTCAACATGGAATTTTGATCATACAGATAAATCGGTTGATCTTTGCGGATTTCTTGGTAGCGCTGTTTGAAAGCAGAATAAGCGATATTTCTCGCTCCCAATATGTGGCCTGCATCGAACTCTGTTCTTTCACGGACATCGATCAATTGCGCTTTACGCAGGTCTTTTCTGAACTCCTCTGCAGTCAGCGTCGTCGCCGCATTCTTTCTTTGGAAATAAAAATAAGCTTGATAAATGGCATATCCGATGATGAATATCCATAATGCGATATTAAAAATATCAATTCCAGTTAAATTCAAATAAATCCACCCTTTCCATACTCTTGCTCTCATATTTTACACTTGTGGAAGGCGCATTGCTAGCGTTTTAACGACTTTTTTTCTATTCCGTCAATTGTATCCAGCCCTTGCGTTCCACATCGTACAGATACTCATAACGCTTTCCGTAAAGCACGTAGGTCCCATCCGGCGATGCCGAAATCGGATCCATTCGCTCGACTTCAGTCAGCACTTCTGAAGCGTTGGCGGAAAAATCGACCTTTGCAAGTTCGAAACTGATGCCGGCAACGCTCTCCGGCTCCTGTTTCGGGAGGACAGCAAACGTTTCATCCGAGTCATTCCCTTTTGTAAATTCCGGGATGACAAGTCCGGTTCCATCGGGGATGCGCGGCAGGGTAACATAGCCTTGGGTAATCAGAAGCGGATAGTAGGAAATGACAAGCAACTCTTCCTCGTTGAAATTTGAAGGGGTCACTACCCATACGGTTTCGCCTTCCAGTCCGTAAGCGAGTATTTCCTGTTCGATGACCGTATCTTTGCCGGGAAATCGAATGTCACTCAATATCAGCACAGAAGCGCCATCAGTCCCAGTTTTTTTGTGGAGGTACATGTTTTCTGAATACCAAACCGGCATTTCTTCAGTGATCGATAATTCTATCCATGCCTCATTGGAAGACAAATCCCAAAGGTAATTTACCAGGCTACCCGCTGTTTTATGGACGGAAACAAACAACTTGCCTTCGTTGGTCGGATTCCAGGAAACGCCCGACACAAGCCCTTCGGAAAAATGAAAATCGGCAAGCGATTTCCCTGACTTGTCGATCACCATAATGTTATTTCCTTGTTGCGTTGCGACCTGGACCAGCATCCGCTGGCCGTTTGCGGAAAGCGCAGCAAAAACAAGCCGGTCTGAAAAAGCCCGGATCAGCTGTTCTTCCCCCGTGAGTAGGTCATGGCTGTACAAACCGTTTTCTCCATTTGATTCCAATGCGACAAGAATAGTTTTGTCGTCCAGCCAGCCCACAGCATAAAGGAATTCATCCTTGGAAATCGTTGAAAGGCTGCTGCCGGAGGAAGGATCCGGCTCATTTGCGTCAGGCTGGTCGGGATATGTCAACCGTTGGGTACAGGCTGCCAGAATCAGAACACTTGAGAGTGAGAGAATAAACCATGCTAGTCCTCTTTTCCCCATGCCACCCTCCATCCTCCCGCATTTTCTTTTCCCGAAAATGTTCAGGCTCTATTTGCTGATCTCCGTCAGTGCAAGATAAGCTGCTCCAACTATTCCGGCATCATTTCCAAGTGCGGCTAATTTGATATGCGTAGTTTTCTTGACGTTCGGGAATGAGAATTCAGCAAAATAGGTTCTCACTTGCTCCAAAAGGTATTCCCCGGCTGCGGATACACCGCCACCGATGACGATATAAGCCGGATTCAAAAGATTGCCGATATGGCTGCAGGCCAAACCAAGATAATAGGCAGCGCGATCGACTACAAGAACTGCCAACTCGTCTCCTTCTTTCGCCAAATCAAAAATCATTTTTGAAGTGATCTCCTGGCCGTCGTCGATGATGAATTTGAGCTGCGAGTTGCCGGCATATTCTTCCGCATGTTTACGGGCCAATTTGACGACGCCTGTCGCGCTGGCAACAGTCTCCAAACAGCCTTTCTTCCCGCACGTACAATCAAATCCGCCCGGCTCGACAGTCATATGGCCAATTTCGCCGCCGGAACCTGCAGTACCATGGATAAGATTACCCTCCGCAATGATTCCCCCGCCGACACCTGTGCCAAGTGTCACAAATACGACGTCGCGATCATCCGCACCGGCGCCTCGCCATTTTTCCCCAAGTGCGGCAACGTTTGCATCATTATCAATAAAAATAGGGATGCCGATTTCCCGCACGATCGCTTCACGCACAGGCTGCGGCGTTTTCCAGTTCAGGTTGAAGGCCCCCTCGACGGTACCCGCTTCACGGTCCACCGCTCCCGGCGATCCCATGCCGATCGCCTGAAAGTCCTCAGCAGTCATTTGGTAGAGATCCAGATGATGTTTGATCGAAGCTATGATATCAGGTACGATGTGTGTCCCCTCATCATTTATGTTCGTAGGGATGCTCCATTTTTGCTGGATAACGCCTTCTGCTGTTAAAATAGCCAATTTCACTGAAGTGCCGCCTAAATCAATACCGATAAATTTTTTATACACGTCATTGCCTCCAATTGTTCAATTTGTATCTAGTATAACGCAAAACCGGTCCGCATTAAACCCAAATAAGCAAAGAATATAGCGCTCACAAAATAAATGACCAGAAAAAGAAGCCTAAGCCCATTTTTGCTTTTGGCTGTGCGCGGCATCGCGATGAACACGGCCGAAAGCGCCCCTCCCAGTGCCCCTCCAAGATGCCCGAAATTATCGACTGCTGAGGAAAAAAATCCGAAGAAGAAATTCAGGAAAATCAGCATCGTAAAATTCCTGGCCATTAACTGGATCCCAGCGTTGTGCGGAAACTGACGGCCCAGAACGATGGCTGCGGCAAACAACCCAAATAGGGAGGTACTTGCGCCGGCTGAAATCGAATCATTGAAGGCGAAACTCATGAGGTTCCCCATCAAGCCACTCAGGAGATAAATCAGCGCAAAACGCAAAGAGCCATAGAGAATCTCCATCTGCGTACCCAAATAATACAGGGTGATGCTGTTCACCAGAATGTGCGTGAAGCCTATATGGATGAACATGGGCGCAATCAAACGCCACCATTCCCCTTGCGCGATGGCTGGGTTGAATTTGGCGCCGAACAGGATAAGCGTCAGTACGTTGGTGCTTCCCCCGTTCACGGTCATCAGCAGGAAAATGACGATCTGAATGGCCAAGAACAAGTGTGTTACAGAGAACTGATCCGGTAAATAGGATCTTTTGGTATTATATGCCCGCATCGTGACACTCCCTTCCATTATTATCCTATTTTATACTAGAATGCTGTCGTCAACAACTTTTGGACTGGCACATCAAATGCTTCGATTTCCCAATGAGGATCCTTGAACAATTGGAATGGGAAAAGCACCGACAAGGTGTGCCCATTGTATGCAGCCAGATAGCGGTCATAATAGCCGCCGCCGAACCCTACGCGGTAACCCGTTTCCGAAAACGCCAATCCGGGGACAAGCAGCAGATCGATTGCTTCAGGCGGGACCGGATTACGCTTGTCGACAGGTTCCATGATGCCGAATTTGCTCCTTGACATGGCAGTATCCGGCAAGTATTCATGAAAAGTCATCACGCGGTCCTTGCCGGAATAGGGAACGACCATCCGCTTGCCTTCTTCAAGCCCCGTTTGGATGATTTTATGCGTATCGATTTCCGGAAAATTGGACCAGGTGACTCCGACTGTCTTTGCGGCATGCCACTCGTCGCTGTTGCAGACTGCTGTCGTCAACTCTTGCTCCATCCGGATCCGATCTTGCGACGGCAAATCCCTCAATCTCCCCAGCATCTCTTTTCTTATTTGTTCTTTCATCAGAAGCCCTCCTTAAGCGGTCTCCCGCACGCCGTTTCTACTCTGTAAAATATCCTTCCGGATAAAATAAAAAAACAACAGGATATCCTGTTGTCGTTTTAATTATTTTGTTTCACGATGCAAAGTCACGCGTCTTTCACGTGGACAATATTTTTTCACTTCAAGACGGTCCGGGTTGTTACGTTTGTTTTTCTTTGATAAGTAATTACGTTCTTTACACTCCGTACATTCCAATGTAATATTTAACCGCATATTCTTCCCTCCAAACATAAAAAAATTGAAGATCGAATCATCTTCTGCGTTTCTCATTGTATCACTTATGGAAAAATTATGCCACTTTTTTTTGAACAACTTCTGCGCAAGTCCAATTTTTTGAGCTTTAAGCCAATAAAATCCCAGATAAGGTTGCAGAAACAAGCGAATTTCATTAGAATGTTATCAGGCGTCAAAAAGAAGAATTGAGGTGACAAAGATGGAACAATGGACCATCGTGATTGTCTTACTGACAATCGCAATCATATTGCTGTTTGCATCATTTTTCGTTAAGGATAATGATCGCAAATTCGCCGATGAGATGAGTGAATACACATTACAATTAACGGAAGAAATCCATGAATTGAAGCAACGACTCATCGCTGTGGAGGAAGAATTGGGAAAAGAAGCACCCGTTTCCGAAGATTCGCAGACCGTCAAAAAAGTACACAATCTGACTAAGCAACACATCATCACTTTGTATACAAGCGGAAGAACGTTTGATGAGATTGCAGAGCAACTGTCCGTCCCTATCACCACCGTGCAACTCGTTGTCGATAACTACATAGAGCAATCAATCGTATAGAGGAGAAAATAAAGTGAACAAACAAAAGCTTCGTTTTATATCCATCGGTTTTTTGTTGTCTGCCGTTCTGTTGGCCGGCTTCCAGCTCTTCTACCCGGAAGCACTACCTGGCAGCACCTTCAACGGAGAAGCAACTGCCGATTCAACGGATTATCAAGAGAAATATGAAAGTACATTGGCGGAATTGGAGTTGCAGAAGCAACTGAATGAAGCAACAACAAGCAGCGCTCCTGCCGAGGGAGCTGCAGTGGCCTCCAGTGCTCCTGCGGAAACAGCGGACATCGCCGAAAGTTCAGCTGTCCCTGCCGCGAACACACCCGTCACGTTTGTCATCACTTCCGGACAACCGACGTCCGTCGTCATCGACAATCTGGTCAGTGCGGGACTCATTACCGATCGGGCTGTCTTTGAACAGTACCTGAACGACCGGAATCTTGTCACGAAAATAAATATCGGTGAGTACCAATTGTCCCAGGACATGGGCTATGAAGTCATCGCCGATATGATCACACTGGAATAATGACCCAGCCTGCAAAAAAGAAGGTGCCGGAACAAGGATTGCAATTTCCTTGTTCCGGCACCTTCTTTGTGTCCATTTGGAAGCCGTCAGCCGATGGTGCTTCCGAGCTGGCCGGTTATTCCGCTGGCGTTGCGTAATCCCCTGTATTGAAGTAGGCATCAAAAACTTTCTTGGCTATCGGTGTAGCCCGACCCGTTTCCGATCTGAGATAAGGGACCACAACGGTTACGGTGATTTCCGGATTGTCGAATGGCGCATAACCGACGAAGGTGGAGTTGAAGACACTTTCACCCTTCAGATTGTCATTGTTGCCGTCATAGAAAGCCTCTGCCGTACCTGTCTTGGCGGCAACGTTGTTCGAGTCCTTCCCGAAGGTCGAATATGCGGTTCCGGTCGCGCTGTGGGTTACTTGGTAAAATCCTTGTTGGACACGCTCCATCGCTTCCGCGTCGACGTCGACCTGATTCATTACTTTAGTCTCCAGTGTCGTTTCCAAGGCTCCCAGCGATCCGTTCGCATCCGTGCTCCGGATTTCCGAAACCAGTTGGGGAGCGTAGCGGGTGCCGCCGTTGGCAATGGTATTGACGTATTGCGACAATTGCAGGGTCGTGTAAAGATCGTACTGTCCAAATGATTGGTCGATTACGTTTACTGCTCCTTGACTGAACCCGGTCAGTCCGCTACCTTCGTTCGGCAAGTCGATCCCCGTCTTCACACCCAACCCGAACTGGGCAAAGTAGCTGCGCAGTTCGTCGATCAGATCTGCGGAAATATTCAAGGTGCCTCCCGATTCATAGGATGATTGTCCCCCCATCAGCATCGCCAATTTGATCATGTAAACGTTCGATGAGCGGGCTAACGCCTCGATGTCGTTTATGGCCACTTGGTTGCCGACGGTCGGGTTGAAAACTGATTTTTTCAGATTTGAACCTTGGAATTGCAGCGGTTCATCGACGAGGACATTGTTGTCCGTGCTGATGACACCGCTCATGTATCCTGTCAGCACCATCGCGCCCTTCACAGCCGAACCCATCCCGTAACTGGAATTGATGACGCCCAATGCATCATCCACAATTTCATTGGATGTCGAAATTTGCTTCCCGGTCATGCCCAGAATTTCACCTGTATTCGGATCCGATGCCACTATGTAAATCCGATCGTTATAAGGATCGACATTGCTGTTCAGGAAATCCGTCGCGATCTGTTCGATTTCCTTCTGAAAATCAATATCGATGGTCAAAACCAGGTTATCCCCGGCTTTTCCTTCGTAGGATTCCTCCCGCGTCACAACCTCGCCTGATTGATCCGTGATTGTTTCCCATTGTGATTTCGTGCCTGAGAGCACCGATTCGTATTCTTGCTCCAAATAGGAGTTTCCGACGCGGTCGTTTCTGGCGTACCCTTTTGCCAAATAGGTGGCGACTTTGTCGCTCGGCAAACCGATTTTCTCGCTGGTCACCCCACCCAAAATACTCTTCAGCAAGTCGGATTCCGGATAAATCCTGACCCAATCCGTGGCGACATCGACTCCGGACAAACCAGACAGATTTTCGCTCACCTGTGCCAATTCTCCATCCGAGACATCCTTATTTTTTATGCTGGTGGTCGACAAGGCATACGCGCTGTTCATCCGCTTGAAAATAGCGGCAATTTCTTTTTCTTCATCCGAATAGGCGATATCTTCCGCCGTTATTTTTGCGAGCTCTACTTCATACAAGTCGGAACCCGGCAACAACTTTTCATCATCCGACAGACGCTCCAGCATGACTTCGTTGTTTACGGCTATCCAGTAATCCTTCAGATCGCGCTCTGTCAGTTCATCACTGCTGACGTTTATCAGACCAGCCAAGGAAGAGGCGACCTTCGCCATTTCCTTGGCCGTCGTGTTTGCTCCTCTGGTGTAGGTTATGGAATGTTGCGGTTCATTGCCTACAAGGATGTTGCCGTCTCTGTCATATATCAAACCGCGCGGCACTGATTCCGTCACAAGTGTCGTTTCTGTGCGTTTCACGATGGCTTCGAATTCATCTCCGCGAACGATCTGCAGGTATCCCAACCGGAATATCACCGCAGAAAACAGCGAGAACACGATAAAAAAGAGCAGGTTCAAGCGAAATGGGATATGCGATTTTCTCTTTCTTTTGCTTTGGGTATTATCTTCCAATTTTACACCTTCCTAAAACCATAGTTCGACAACCTATTATAGCAAAAAAAGCATGCATTACAAACGACGCAATAAATATTTAAAGATGTGCCTTTGTTGGATGCGCCCAGACAACCTCGGATTCTTCATAAAACCAGCGGGATATGCTAAAATAGCAGAAGCACTTGTGAAATTTTAGCTTCAACTATCCAGAGCGTTCACTCATTGTCAGGCAACTCTGCAGGAACGCCACAAAAATTTCATATTAAGGAGGAATGTGCAGCATGCTGAAGCGTTTCACAACCCTATCCCCGCAAAAAAATATGCTTTTCCTTTCGTTCTTACTGCCCTTTTTTGTGATGATGGTCATTTATGCCACCATGGGCGTTTATCCTTTCGGCAACAGCACATTGCTGACGGTCGATCTCGGCCAGCAATATGTGGATTTTTTCAGTTATTACCGCACTACCTTATTGTCCGATCCTTCCGCCCTTTTCTTTTCGTTCACAAAATCATTCGGCGGCGAGATGCTGGGGCTTTGGGCTTACTATCTGATGAGTCCGTTTAATCTCATTTTTCTGCTTTTCCCGCAGTCTCAGTTGCCCTTGGCGGTGACCATCTTGATCCTGATGAAGGTTTCGGCGTCAGGACTGACTTTTGCTCATCTGTTGATTTCCCGGTTCGAAGGCAAAGGCTTATTGGTTCCATCTTTCGCAGTGAGCTATGCCTTGATGGGTTACGTCATCGTCAATCAATTGAACGTCATGTGGCTGGACGGGATCGTTTTCCTGCCTCTGATCATTCTTGGTTTGGAGAAACTGCTGTCGGGTGAAAGCGGTCTGTACTACAGCTTATTTCTCGGAGTGATGCTGATTTCCAATTATTACATCGGATTCATGATTTGTGTTTTCTTGGTCTTCTATTACCTTTTCGCATTTTCCAGACTAGAAGTTGTCGGCCCGAGCAACCTGAAGGCGCAGCTGAAGCACTTCTTCACCCAATCAGGCCGATTCACCGGTTATTCCTTTCTGGGGGCCGGTTTTGCCGCCGTCCTGCTGCTGCCCACCTTTTATTCGCTCTTGGGAAGCAAGGCAAGCTATGCCAACAACCTGATCGATTGGAGTTTCGCCTATGATCCTTTCGAAGTCGTTTCGAAGTTTTATGTCGGAGCGTTCAATTTTGAGCAGATGCCCAGCGGACATCCCAATCTCTTTATCGGCACTGTCGCTCTGACTGCGTACATCTATTATTTTTTTCATCCCGCCTTCTCAAAAAAAGAACGGTTCACCTCATTTGCGCTGACCGCCCTCTTTTTTCTGGCAATGAACGTACAGTTTCTGAATAAAATTTGGCATGCCGGACAATACCCGATCTGGTACCCTTACCGTTTTTCGTTCACCGTTTGTTTCTTTTTCCTGCTGAACGGTTTTCGGGCGTTGCGTTCCTATCGTCCTTTTCCCTTTTCGCTGGCCTGCTGTCTTTTGATCGCCAATGCAGCCACTGCCATCTATGTGCTGAAAAAGGATTTTGAATTTCTGGAGCCTGTCCAAGTATTGATCAGTGCAGTCATTTCTGTCCTTGTCCTGGTGTTGCTGATGCTCAGGGACCAGCCCCGAAAATGGCTGACCTACGCTTTGCTTTTCGTGGTCACTGCAGAGATGACGGCAAATGCAGCCATCGACCTGTTTCGGTTGGGCTACGTCAAGCAGGACGAATTTTCCGATTATCAAACGAATCTGAATACGATGCTGGCGGATGTGCGCACACCCGAAGACACTTTCTACCGGATCGAAAAAACGTTCCAACGCTCCAAAAACGACAGCTTCCAAGCCAATTATGCAGGAATCAATCATTTCAGCTCCACTTTCGAAAAAGAGATTCCCGCCTTGTTCGGATCATTGGGCTTTCCGGACGGTAACGGGTTTATCGTTTACTCAACCGGGACTTTGTTTACGGATGCGCTTTTCGGTGTGAAATACTTCATCCAGGACAAGAAGTTGCCGGAAACATTTTATGACCTCAATGACGGCGTGTACCGGTTGAAACGCAACTCCACCCGCCCGGATTTGATCCAATACAACCCTTATTCCGAGACCGACCGAACGACCACCTTTGAAAATCCATACGCGTTGTCATTGGCATTCGGGGTTTCCGCAAGTGTATTGGATCTCGAGTTGATCGAGGATCAGCCCATATTGATGCAGGAACAGCTTTTGGACGCCTTCAACAATCAGGAAAGCATCGAGCCATATTTTTCATTGCGTCCGTTCGATTCCAACGTCTTCCAGAATGTGACATCCGCTGCCGATGATGCGCAGAACACAACCTACTATCGGTCTGTGGATGGGGCAATCTCAAGGATCGAATTCCAGTTCACCCCTGCCAGCGACAATCCTTATTATCTGATTCTGGATGCCGGCATCGACGACGATGACGCAAACCTTTATGTGAATAATGTGAAGCTGGATTACTATACGACCTATCGCAACGATCAGGTCATCAACATCGCAAGCAACCAGCAGGGTGAAAACGTCACTTTCACAATCGAACTGCTCGAGGACTCGATACGGGTACAGGACCTGAAACTTTACGAATTGAACAAAGCTCTGTTCGAGGAAACCATTTCAGCGCGACAAGCGGAAGGCATGACGATCACCTCGTTCAGCCAGACGCACATCACAGGTTCGGTCACGATCGAGGCTGAAGATGAAATATTGTTGACGACGATCCCCTACAGCGAAGGCTGGGAGGTGACGATCGATGGGGCAACTGCAGAAACAACCACCGCTCTGAACGGCTTGCTGGCGGTGCCGATCAGCGCAGGCAAACATGCCCTCGCATTGACGTACCGCACCCCTTATCTGATGACCGGCTTGTCCATCAGCGGGGTTTCAATCGTTGGCGCCTTATTATTGAGAAAATATCGCAAAAAGAAATGAGAAGAACGGCTGGGAGCAAAATCCCGGCCGCTCTTCTCATTTTTTCGTTATTTAGGGAACCATGGGAAAAATCTCATGATTCCTCTTCACACATATAAGAAATCGCCACAGTGCCGACACCGGCACTCATTCCGACGATTGTAGAAATGTTCATGATGTACTCCGGTTCCTTGCCGAGCAAGGCGACGCTGCGCTTCCGATATGCTTCAGCTTTTTCGGGATTATTGGCATGCACAATCGCATATCTCGAAATCTTCTCCTGTACATTCACTTTTTCCAGCAATCGGAACAGCTTCTTTTCATTCCCTTTTTCGCTGAACGCCTTCTCGGCTATCGACCCTTTGCCTTCTGCATCGATGGATACGACCGGTTTGAGATTGATTGTCATCGCCGCGATCCCGGAAACTTTACTTAACCGCCCGGATCTCACCATGTATTTCAAGTTGTTCACGCTGACGAAGATATTTGTCCGGTTCCGCAAGTGTTCAATCGCTCCGACGATTTCATCAAATGGCGTTTCCGCCGCGATCATTTCCGCCGCTTTCATGACAAGCAACCCTTCCGCACCCGAATTCCGCTTCGAATCGATCACGGCGATTTTTTTGCCTTCGTGCAGTTTTTTCGAGACGGCATTCTGGAACACGCTGTTGGTTCCGCTCTGCTCTTTTGCGACAGTCAAAATGATGACTTTGTCGTAATGGGAGAGCACCGTTTCAAGATATTTCTCGACAACAATCGGATTCGGTTGTGAACTTTTCGGGTATTCGATGGCTTCTTCCAACAAAGGATAGAAAAGTTCCGGCGTCATCGTCACCTTATCGAGATAGGAGGTGTTGTCAAAATTCAGGTTGAGCGGCAACATATGCACTTGATAGTGATCGAGCATTGCCTGCGGAATGTCCGCTATCGAGTCCGTGATCAATGCAGTGTCGTATTTCCGGTCAAAGGCGGATTCGTTCTGCCTGATCATATCGTCCGCCTTCTGCTGCAAGATGATGCCTTTTTTGCGCAAAACCTGGAATACTTGCTCCGGCGCATTGGCGTGGATATGGATTCTGGCTTTGTGGTTGTTGCCTGCCACAATCAAGGAATCCCCGTAGAGTGCCAGTTCCGCCTTCAATGCTTCCAGATCAAGCGCATCCCCTGACAACAGCGCTTCGGTACAGTAGCGATGGTGGATCTCGCCTTGGCTGTGGATCAATTCCTCATTGAAAGAAAGATCTTCCGGTTCAGCGCTGACTTCCATGTCCACCTTTCCGGTGCGCAAAAAAGTCGCAAATCCTTGCAGAAAATAGACAAATCCTTTTGCGCCGGAATCGACGACTTTGGAATCCTGGAGCACTTTCAAGCGGGATGTCGTCGCTTCCAAAGATTTGTTGGCCGTAATCAGCGATTTTGAGAACAATTCGGAGAAATTAGCCGAAAGGTCTTTATGGCTGTAGACCGCATCCGCCCATTCCCGGATGACGGTGATGATTGTCCCTTCCACCGGCTCGGAAATGGCCTGATAGGCATAAGGAACCGCATTTTTGACCGTTTCCGCAAACGAAGGGATAGTTATCGTCTCCTCATCCAGCAGGCTGAGAAAGATCCCGTTGATGTATTGGGCAATGATGATGCCGGAGTTTCCCCTGGCCCCAGTCAAAGCGGCATCGGCTATGCTGTTCATCGTTTCCTTTACGGATCCGGAAATTTTCGCCTCCAAGATGATCGCATGCATGGTTGAAGATAGGTTGCTGCCGGTATCCCCGTCAGCGACCGGAAACACATTGATTTCGTTCAGGCTGTTTTTGTTTTTTATGACCTCCTGTGCGCCCGACACAAAAGAATAGTAAAGCTTTTCGCTGTCCAATTTTGAAATGTCCATTGGTCTTCCCCCGTCCGCTCTTAGGCTTATTTGGTTGCTCACAAAAATCTTTGTGCCGCAACATACGTGATGCCGGCAGTTGCCGCATTCAAGAAAGTCCCCCAAGCCAAATCAATCACTGTGATCATGATCGGCCAATCTTTCAAAGTGGCCAGATTGGTCAAGTCATACGTCGCATACGCAATCAATCCGAAAAAGCCGCCAGCCAAAATGGCATATTGCAGGCTTTCCTTCAAAAGGGCCGGATGAATCACAAAAAACACGAGGCCGCCTATGAACAATAGATAAAAAATCAGCGCCGCCACCCAGTTGACGGTCGGAGCCATGAGGTGGCCCAAATATTTGCTGTAAATATTTTTGGATAAAACTCCCAGCCAGACAATATCCACTAAAAAGAACACAAAAAATGTCAGGAAATACAATTTGATGCTGTCCATCATTTATTCCTCCCTTTCCGTAATCCGTTATGGTTTCAGCTTCCGACTCTTTCCGTCAAAATGCCGTCTTTCATTACATAAACTTTATCACAATAGTCTATCAAACGCTCATCATGTGTCACCATGATCGTAGCCTTTTTCTTCATCTTTGTTTCCCTCGCCAAGATCTCCACCACTTCGAATGCTTTTTGCGTATCCAGACTGGCAGTCGGTTCATCCGCAAGAATGACAGCAGGGTCATGGTAGAGGGCGCGGGCGATGGCAACTCGTTGCCGCTGGCCGCCGGAGAGGTCACTCGGAAATTTGTTTTTCAATTCGAAGATACCCAATTCTTTCAATAAGTCATCCCGTTTTTGTTTGTCCACTTTGCTGCGTTCGACTTTATTGGCCAAGTGAAGCTGATCCTGGACAGTCAGAAACGGGACCAGATTGGAGGCTTGGAGTATGAAGCCGATTTCCTCGAACCGCAATTTTGCCCGTTTTTTCTCGCTCACATCACTGAATGGATTGCCGTTTATCAGCACCCGCCCTTCGGAAGGGGTCTGCAAACCACCCGTAATGGTCAAAAATGTACTTTTACCCGATCCACTCGGCCCGATGATTGCAACAAATTCTCCGGCTTCAACAGCAAGATTGGTCGATTTCAATGCGTCGATCCTTAATTCGCCTTCCCCGAATGAACGGGATACGTCTATCAATTCGATTAATTTCATATGCTCACTCCTATCCGATTGCTTTCAATGGATCGATTTTGACTACTGCCCTTACTGAAAATGCGCCGCCGACCATAGCCATGATGACCAACAAAGCCGCAATGATCACAAGGAAATTCAGGTTCGTTTGGTAAGGGACGGCTGCCGGCAACACCATTGCCGTTGCGCCCGTCAACAATAACCCGATGCCTACTCCGATAGCGGCCAATAAAAACGTTTGGATAACTACAGATTTTGCGATATAGCCACTCGAAATCCCTTGCGCTTTCATCACACCGAACATGCTGGTTTTCTGCATAGTCAGCACATAGATGAAGATGCCGATCACGACGGCAGCGATGACGATCAGAAAGCCGATCATCAGTCCGAACGTCAACACTTGCGCAGTGTAGCCCGGAATTTCACTGATGTAGTCCGCTATCGAATAGATTTTCAAGTCCGCACTTCCAGTGTCCACTTCTGCGATGGCATCTCCATTGTCCCTTACGACAATGGCACTGACGCGCCCTTCATCCGATTCGTCGATTTGCTCGAAGCGGACTTCCTGATAGGAACTGACCGTTGTGTAAAGCACGGGTGCGACGCTGAATCTGGCATCTTCCGTAAACCCGACAACCGTCACTTCTTTGTCGGACCCCGCAAGCTGCAGGATATCGCCCAATTCGATGCCCTCTTCTTCCTTCAGGCTGATGTCGGCGACGACCTCATCATCGTTTTGGAACGAATCCCCTTCGACCACTTCAGGCATCAGGAATTGATCCGCTTCGATTCCGAAGAAAGTCGTATCGATTTTGGCATCATCACCTGATGTTCCTTTTTTGTTGACGACACTCGGTGCTATTCCGATTACTGCAGCCTCATCCGCCGCAACCTCATCGATTGCGCCTTTCGGAAGCATCGACATGTTGATGTTTGTATTCGATTCGTCCGTCAGAATGATGCCGTCAGCATCCCATTTATCTACGCTGGTCCGGTTGTCCTGGGCCAAACCATAGGCAAGACCCACCAAAAAGAACACCAAGTAGGACACCAGCACCATGACGCCGATGATCAGCGAAAACCTTGTTTTTGCATGCTTAATTTCTTTCCAAGCTAAGAACATTTTTGCAACTCCTTCATTTCTTCTGTTATTTTATCCATCGTTGACAAAAAAATAGATTGATCCCTCAAATAGGATGTCTGTCCAGTCCTAGCTCGCACCGGTATCTCCTTGTTTCATCGCGCTGTTCAGTATTTTCAACTGCTTCATCAAAAACAAGCCATCGATGCCCTCAAGGTTGCAGGCATTCACTTCGGACAAAATCGCCAAATTGATCGCCTTCTTTGAAGTGACGCCTTTTTCACTCAATGAAACGATTGTAGCGCGCTTATCCAAAAGGGACGGTTCCTTCGTGAGCCAACCCTGTTTCTCAAGACGGTTCAATATTGGGTTCAACGTTCCGATCCCCATCCCTAAGCGTTCCCCGATGTGTTTGATCAATGTATTGTCCTCATCCCATAGAGCGAGCAAAACGAGGTACTGCGGGAATGTCAAATGGAAATCTTTCAATGCACGGTTATACATTTTGCCGAAACCATTTGCAGCCCGATAGACCTCGAAACAAAGCTGATCCTCAAGCGGCCTTTCAAAAATAGATTCATCCATCCGAAACTGCCTCCTTTCCGAATTTACTTCAATAATCAATATACATCTTACAAGATATATATTAAGCGATAGAATCTGGAAAGTAAAACAATCGCACTTGGAAGTGCCGCAAACTGAAAAAATCCCGAAATAACAATATTACGATAGCATAAAAAAAAGGACTCAGAGCGGGTGCCCTGAATCCTTTAAGTGGATTGCAATAACTTTATTGCTTATTTTGCGGCGGCTAAACGGCTGTTGACTTCATCCCAGTTCACAAGGTTCCAGAATGCTTTGATGTACTCAGGACGCACGTTCTTGTAGTTCAAGTAATAAGCGTGTTCCCATACGTCAAGGCCCAAAATCGGCGTTTTGCCTTCGCTGATCGGCGAATCTTGGTTTGGTGTGGAGGTGATTTCCAATTTACCATCGGAAACTACCAGCCAAGCCCATCCGGATCCGAAACGGCCTGCAGCAGCTGCAGAGAATTTTTCTTTCATGGCATCAAAACTGCCGAATGCTTCTTCAATTCCGTCCTTGACAGCTCCTGTAGGTTCTCCGCCTGCATTAGGCGCCAAAACTGTCCAGAATAAGCTGTGGTTTGCATGTCCGCCGCCGTTGTTGCGGACAGCCGTACGGATGTCCTCCGGAACGCTGTTCAAGTCAGCCAATAATTCCTCAATCGTTTTTTCAGCCAACTCAGGGTGTTTCTCCAATGCTGCGTTCACGTTTGTGATGTAAGCGTTGTGGTGTTTCTCATGATGCAAATGCATCGTTTCCTCATCGATATATGGTGTCAAAGCGTCGTACGCGTAAGGTAATGCTGGTAATGTAAAAGCCATGTTAAATTCCTCCTAAAATAGTTTAGTGATTTCTGACTGATTTCACTGTATCATCAATTGCTCACTTTATCAAAAATAAAGCCTCGAAGCCGTAGCAATTTTTGATTGCTAAATGTATCCATTTTCGATAGACTGGACAAGTATGATGCAGAAAGCGGTGATCACAATCTCAATCGTTAGTTTAGTCAAAGACAGTTTTATGGATCCAAAGCAATTGTTGGGTGCCAAAACATTAAAAAAAGGCCCTGCCTTTTTGCTCTTCATCTTGCTCTCACTGACCGTCAGCATCCCCCTGTTTCTGGATGGGTATGCCACGCTGCAAAAATTTTCGGCAGATGCGGGCGTGATAGCGGACAAAATACCTTCATTCACTATTTCGGACAGCGAATTGCAGTTGGAGAATCCCTCGGAAAGAGGTTTCATTTATAAAACCGACACAGTCCTGTTGGCTTTCGATAGTCAGGAAGTTTACACGCAGAGAGAAATCGAAAAAGAAATGTCCTCACCTGTTTTGATTTTGAGTCTCGTATTTTCAAAGGATGCCTTCACACTCTACGCTCAAGACGTCCCATTCAGGTTGCCCTATGAGCAGTCAGATGACCTTACGGACCAGTCGTTCAAAAAGTTGCTGGGCAATTTTTCCAGCGATCGGCTTTTTTCCGGCGTGATCATGCTCTTGTTCAGCCTTTTCATTTCTTCGTTCAGTGTGCTTCTGACGCTGTTGATTATCGCGCTGTTCGCGAATGTATTGACAGGATTCATGCGGAAAAAACTCCCGTTCCGCGAAATATTAAGGATGGCGCTGATTGCCTCCGTCGTCCCGGTGGTTTTCTTTAGCCTATTGAACGGATTCGGCCTCTACCCTATGATTCAGGATGAAGCGATTGCCCTCATCGGTATTTTCTATTTCTACAGAGCCCTTAAAGAATAGCCGGACAGCCGCAACTTTTCGGCAATGTCCGTTTCCTGCCTAAAAAGAGGCCGCAGCAAGATGATCTTTCGATCATCTGCTGCGGCCTCTTTTTTTCTTATTTTTTACCCGTGGTTGCGGGTTTTGCTTGCTCTTCGTTTGCGTTTCTGTTGGCTGGCGATATTTTCTTTCAATTTGCGTTTGTAGCCAGGCTTCACTTGTTTCTTAGCCTTGTTTACCATTCCGCGGATGCGGTGATCGGGTTCCAATTGACTCGGAGCGTTTCTCATCTCACGGCGTTTTCTTTCGTAAGTTTCAACAAGTTGATCTTTTTCGATAGCGACTGGTTTGAAAACAACCCCATACTTCTCCAGATCATCGATTGCTTTTTCTTCACCCGGCGCGTACAAAGTGATAGCAGTTCCTTTTAAGTTGCTGCGTCCCGTTCTGCCCGTACGGTGTACGAAGAATTCCATGTCCTTCGGCAATTCATAGTTGATGACGTGTGAAACGCCTTCGATATCGATGCCGCGTGCCGCCAAATCGGTAGCCACCATGAATTGGTACTCCAGATTATGGACTCTTCTCATGATGCGTTTGCGTTCACGAGCCGGCACATCGCCATGCAAGACTGCCGGCTGGATGCCACGTTGTCTCAGTCCATCAGCGATTTCCTCGGCATTTTGTTTTGTATTGGCAAAAATCAATGCCAGATATGGTTCTCCCATCGTCAACACTTGATACAGAACATCAATTTTTGCTTGTCCTTTAGTGGACAGCAACAGATTATCGATTGCCGGTGCAATGATATGTTCCGGTTTCAACTGGACAACGACAGGGTTTTCGACGTATTTCTTCAAGAAACCCTTCAGTTTCTCTGGAATCGTAGCGGAGAATACCAGCATCTGGAGTTTCTCCGGCAAGCGGCCGGCAATCTGATCGACATCATGCAGGAAGCCCAGATCCAGTGTCATATCCGCTTCGTCAATGACCATTTTGGATGCGGTATGGATCTTCAGAGCTTGCTCATTGATCAGATCAAGAATTCTGCCGGGAGTCCCGATGACGATATGCGGTTGGTTGTTGACCAGTTTCGACATTTGACGTTTCTTGTCTGTGCCGCCTACGTAGCTGACGATACGGATTTCCTCGGGCGCATTTGAGATCAGTTGACTAGCTGTCTGATACAGTTGTTCAGCTAGCTCACGGCTAGGTGAAGTGATGACAACTTGGACTTCATTTTTTGATGGATCGATGGCATCGATCAAAGGCAGCAAGAAGCTATGGCTTTTCCCTGTCCCTGTCTGCGATTGACCAATCACACTCTTGCCGGTTCGAATGATCGGGATAATTTGTTTTTGGATATCGGTCGGTTCTTTGAAATTCAATTTGCTGATTGCCTCCAGCAAAAATGGCTTCAATTGAAAGTCTTTAAATTCCACGTTTACACCTCTTGTTTTTCTTCTGCGTATTTTATGCCTTACCATTATAACACATGCGCAAGGTTTAAACCTTAATTTCAAATAAGAATTTGAAAACCAAGCGCTTAAATTTATTATCAATATATTTATACACACTGACGAAAGCACCCCGGCAAAGATGCCGTCAACATGAAAACAGACGCTTTCTTTCATTGCCAACCGTAAATGATAATAGTATAATGATATAATGAATAGAATCTAATCATAATAAAAGGGGGGCATGTAATGATTACCCAAAATACTGCTCTGTTCACTATTTTCGGAGCAACAGGTGATTTGGCTCACCGTAAACTGTATCCATCATTATTTCGCTTATACAAAAAAGGATTCATCAAAGATAATTTTGCCGTTATCGGAACAGCGCGACGAGACTGGTCCGATGAACATTTCCGTGAAGTGGTCCTGGATTCCATCAAAGATTTGACTGAGGATAAGGAAGAAGCTGTTTCTTTCGCAGCCCATTTCTATTACATCGCCCACAACGTCAACGACTCGGAACACTACGCCAAATTGAAGGTCTTGTCCGAATCCTTGGATGCCAAGTATTCGCTGTCAGGTAACCGCGTTTTCTATCTGGCGATGTCTCCTGAATTTTTCGGCATCATTGCCGAAAAACTGAAGGAACAAAAGCTGATCACGGAAGACGGCTTCAACCGTTTGATCATCGAGAAGCCTTTCGGACGCGATTTCGAATCCGCGGATGCGCTGAACACTAAGCTGCGCAAATCCTTTGACGAAAACCAAATTTTCCGTATCGATCATTATTTGGGCAAAGAAATGGTACAAAACATCTCTGCTGTCCGATTCTCGAATATGATTTTCGAATCACTGTGGAACAACAAATACATCGATAACGTTCAGATCACCCTATCCGAGACAGTGGGCGTTGAGGAACGCGGCGCTTATTACGATAACAATGGCGCTTTGCGCGATATGGTGCAAAATCATATCCTTCAGATCGTTGCCTTGTTGGTTATGGAACCGCCGCTGTCCTTGCAAGGCGAAGATGTCCGTTCCGAGAAAATTAAAGCTCTTCGTTCCCTGCGTCTGTATAACACACCTGAAGAGGTCAACCGCAACTTTATCCGGGCCCAGTACGCTGGAAACCCGGCAAAAGCGTTGCAAGCCTACCGGGAGGAACCTAACGTCGATCCTGCTTCATCAAGCGAAACCTTTGTGGCCGGCAAAATTTTGGTCGATAATTTCCGTTGGAAAGGCGTTCCTTTCTACATCCGGACCGGCAAACAAATGGCTTCAAAAGAAACATACATCCATATCCAGTTCAAGCACGTATCGATGAACATCTTCCCTACGGAAGGCGTCGACGAAATCGCTGAACCGAATGTACTGACCATCCATGTTTCACCGCTGGAAGGCTTCTCCTTACGCCTGAACGCCAAACGGGTCGGTCAAGGAACCGAGATGAAGAATATCCGCATGCACCACATCTATGATGAGGAAACGCAAGCAAACAGCCCTGAAGCCTATGAACGCCTCTTACTGGATTGCCTGAACGGCGACCCGACAAACTTTTCCCATTGGGATGAAGTCGCACAATCTTGGCGCTTCGTTGATGAGATCCGCAAAGTTTGGGACGCCCAAGAAGATTGTACGGATACCCTTTTCGCGTATGAGAGCCACTCAATGGGACCCAAAGAAAGTGACACTTTGCTTGAGCAGGACGGATTCCGCTGGACTGAATTCAACTGGAGTCAAAGTTACAAAGAAAAACAGGAAAACGAATAAAACTAAAGGCCGGACAAAAGCGAAACGACGCTTTTGTCCGGCCTTTTTCGATTCAAGTCTGTTTCATCAATGCGTGTTCTGCCATTCGATCGCAAGCTCTTCCAATTCCAAAATGATGTCGTTTATCTCCGCCTCATCCTTCGCGTTCGCTCCGCTCGCAAGCGGGTGCCCGCCTCCGCCATGCCGTTTGGCGACCTCATTGATGATCGGACCTTTTGAGCGCAGTCTGCAGCGGTACGTGCCGTTCGGTTGCTCCACAAATATCCCCCAACATAAAACGCCCTCTACGGTGCCCGGCAAAGGGACAACCGGAGCGGTGTCGCTGTCGACCGCACCGAATTTCCCAAGTATTTCTTGGGAGAGGATGATGCTGGCTACCCCGACATCATTGATCGTCAAACTCTGCAGGACGAACCCTGACAAATTGGCCGTTTTCAAGGAATTCGTGTTCATCATTTGACTGATATCCGAAGCAGAAAAATCAAACTGCATCAATTTCGAGGCTATCTCCATCGTCACTGCTGTAGTCGCCGGATAGAGGAATCTGCCCGTATCGCCGACGATGCCGGCATATAATAGCCGCGCCGCTGCAGCGTTCATCGGCAGCGCACCCTCAGTTGAAAAGGAAATCTTTGCGATGATCTCGCTGCTGCTGCTGGCGTGCGTCTCCACAAGGCAAATATCTCCGTAGGTGTCTTCATTCGGATGGTGATCGATTTTGATCAGATAATCACCTTTGACAAAGCGTTTGTCGCTGACTCTTGGCTGATTCGCTGTGTCCGTGACAATCACCAAGGCACCTTCGTAGGCCTCATCCGGAATGCTGTCCATGCTGCCGAGGTAAGAAAGGCTGTCTTCATTTTCGCCGACAACGAATACTTTTTTCTCAGGGTAGGCTTGCCTGATCAAGCTGGCGAGACCATTCTGCGAACCCAACGCATCTGGATCCGGACGCAGGTGCCGGTGGATGATGATGGTTGCGTACTCTTGAATTTTACTGACTATATCTGCATAAATCGGTTTTTCCACTTGCTGACCTCCTACGATTTTTCCATCAGTTGGCAAATGACGATTGCTTTGCTGACCAGTGAATTTTCTAAATATACTTCGACATCCAATTTGGATGACCTTCTGCCCAATTCCAATATTTTTGAGCGTATCTCGATGACGCTGTCTATCTGGATCATCTTCAATTGATAGATGTCCATCTGCTCGATGACAGCATTCCGTTTCTGTAAGGTATACAAGATTTTTTTGGTTGTGCTCGCCAACACCTCGCTCAGCACCCCGAACGACACAGTCCCGAGACTGTTCGTCATTTGCGGTGTGATCCGGAAGCGATAAGCGGGTAGGCCGTCTCCTTCTTCAGAACTGGTCAAGGATAGGTTTTCTACGACTTGGTCCTCGATCGTGTTGCCGACTTGCGGCTGCCGCTGCGCCAACTGCATGGCCTTCATGACATCCTGACGTGAAATGATGCCGAGCAGCTGCAGGTTATCTTTCACAACTGGCATCACTTCCAATCCATCCCAGATCATCCGGTGCGCCACGCTCGCCACACTCATGTGCGTTTTTGCGACTATCGGATCTCGGGTCATTACCCGTTCAAGCGAAAGCGTATCTGCTTTTCCAAGGATGTCCTTCGCCGTGATGATGCCCACAAGACGCATATTATGATTGACGATTGGGAAACGCGAGTGGGTGCTTTCGGTATTGAGATTGCGGTATTGGAACACGGTGTCGTCCAATGAGAGGAATTTCGTCTCATCAATCGGGGTGTAGATGTCGTCCACCAGCATAATTTCCTTTTTGATCAGTTGGTCCGTCATGGCACGGTTGATCATTGTCGCTACGGTAAAGGTGTCATAGGTCGTGCGCAGTATCGGCATTTCGACCTGATCAGCCAAATGGACGATGCTTTCATCCGTATCGAACCCCCCCGTAATGAGCACTGCTGCGCCTTTTTCCAATGCGAATTCCTGGATATCATTCCGGTTACCGACGATCATAAGTGATCCGGGTGAAATGTAGCGTTCCATCGCTTCGCGTTGCATAGCGCCGATGATGAATTTGCTCAAAGTCTTGTCCAGGCCTTTCTTGCCTCCCAAAATATCCCCATCGATGATTTTGCAGATCTGGCCGAAAGTCAGCGTTTCGATATTCTCTTTCGACTTGCGTTCGATTCGGATGGTGCCTACCCGCTCGATGGTTGAAACCAATCCGATGTTCTCGGCATCCTTGATGGCGCGGTAAGCTGTGCCTTCAGACATGTTCAAATTTTTGGCTATCGTGCGGACGGAAAGTTTTTCCCCGACCGGCAGCGTTTCGATGTATTGGATGATTTGCTCGTGTTTCGTTGCCATAGTGTACTCCCTTGCTTTCTCTATTGTAATGAAATGAAATCTCCCGGTTGCATGATGAGTCCGATGCCATCATCCAGAAGGGACAGAAAATCATTCGGATCCTGCTTGATCAGCGGAAACGTGTTGTAGTGGATTGGAACTGCAATTCGGTCCCGCTGTTTCAATGCATGAGCAGGATTACCCGTGAAAAGATATCCTCGTGCGGTTCCTCACCTTTCTCTGTGACAAAAAACTGTATTATTCAGTGTCCATCGTATCATGAAACAGTTTATTAGTACAACGAAAAGCGAGCGATATTATTTTGTTCTGCATACATAAAAAAAGGCCTTCCGCACAGAAGGCCTTTCAACGGATTATTCATCATCCTAAAGCGACGTCAAGGATCATCATGACTGTGAAGCCGACCATAAGTCCCATCGTGGCAATATCGCTGTTGCCGTTCGTTTGCGACTCCGGTATCAGTTCCTCGACTACAACGAAGATCATGGCCCCGGCAGCGAACGCGAGCGCGTAAGGTAAAATCGCGCTCATCGATATGACGGCGGCTGCCCCGATGACGGCCGCAATCGGTTCAACGATGGCAGAAAGTTGGCCGTAATTGAAGGCCTTCAGCCTGCTGTTTCCATCAGCCCGGATCGGCATGGACAAGGCTGATCCTTCCGGTATGTTCTGGATGCCGATACCGATCGCCAGACCGATGGCACTCAATAGCGTATTGTCCTCGGAAATGCCGGCTGCGACCGCTCCAAAACCGACTCCGACGGCCAAGCCTTCGGGAATGTTATGGATCGTGATGGCCAAGAACAACAACAGATTGCGGGAAGCTTGGGTCTGCGGACCTTCCCGGTGTTCCATCGGTTCACCCAAGTGCAGATGGGGAACGATTTTGTCCGTCATGCGCAGGAACACGCCGCCCAACAAAAAACCGATCGCCGCCGGAACCCACGACAAGCCACCGTAGCCGCTCTCTTCGGCATGGGAAATGGATGGAGCCAATAATGACCAAAATGATGCCGCTATCATGACCCCGGCAGCGAAGCCGCTCATGACGTCAAGGACTTTGCGGTTGACGGATTTGAAGAAAAACACAAATGAGGCACCTATGATGGTACAACCCCAAGTGAACAATCCCGCTATGAACGCTTGCATAATTGGATTTAATTGACTGAATGACTCTAACATGATTTTTATCTCCCCTTTATAATGAAATGATGAATGATTTCTGCTACAGATGCGTCGTGTCCCATAATGGCAACTGAATGTTCTCGTAGTGGATCGGGTCGAGCTGTGTTACGGTTATCCCCAATAAACGCACGTGCCGTTCGATCGTGCCGTTGTCCAACCAAAGTTCCCAGGCATGACGGAAAATATCCTCTGCTTGGGAAAAATGATCGATACGGGTTTTTCTTCTGGTTATCGTGTCGAAATCGGCGTAGCGGATCTTCAACACAATCGACCGCCCGTGCAGCTTGTTGGTGTGAAGAGCTCCTTGGACAGCCAGAGCGATTTGCTTCAGTTCCACCCTGACCTGTTCCTCATCCGTCAGGAACTGCGTAAAGGTGTGTTCTTTCCCGATCGATTTCCTTTCCCGTTCAGGCTCCACCGCGCGGTTGTCGATGCCTCTGACCCGTTGGTAGAGGATATAGCCGTGCTTCCCGAATTGTGAAAGCAATTCACTTTGATCAAAAAGATAGAGATCCTCCCCGGAATGGATACCCAACAGTTTCATCTTTTCGACTGTCTTCTTGCCGACGCCATAAAACTTTTCAATTGGCAATCCCTGCAAAAAGCGGACTGCATCATTTGGTGTGATCACAGTCATGCCAGCCGGTTTCTGGAAGTCGGAAGCAATCTTTGCAATGAACTTATTGTAGGAAACACCGGCCGAGCAAGTCAGACCCGTTTCCTGCCAGACTTCCCTTTGGATTTTCCTGGCAATCACTGTCGCACTGGACAGATTCTGTTTGTTCTTTGTGACATCCAGATAGGCTTCATCCAACGACAACGGTTCTATCAAATCGGTGTAGCGCGCGAATATTCCCCGGATCTGTTGGGAAACAATCTTGTAATGGCTCATGCGCGGAGGAATGAAGATGGCTTCCGGGCAGAGTTCAAAAGCCTTCTGCGCACTCATCGCTGAATGGATGCCGAATTTCCTGGCGGCATAATTGGCTGTAGTCACGACCCCTTTGCGACCGGTATCTCTCGGATGATTCGCAATGACGATCGGTTTGCCGCGATGTTCCGGATGATCCCTTTCCTCGATTGAAGCGTAGAAGGCATCCATATCCACGTGGATGATTTTTCTGCTTTTATCATTTTCGGGTTCCTTAAAGGTCAACATCCCAATCTGCATACTGTTCTCCTTGTTTTGAACTGCTTTATTGAACGTGAATTTTACTTGCCGCTTTGAAACTGATTTGGTAAGACTGATGATTCTGGGACTGAAAAGTATACGGACCTTCATACGGCTCCACGTTTGTCAACAGATAGGGCACGCTTAACTTTACATCCTTGTTGAGCAAATACGCCAGAAATTCCTGATCGTCATCAACTTCCCTGATGATGAAGCGGCTGCCGACTTCCAGCTCGATCAATGGTTTGCTTTCATAAACCTCGATCCGGCCGTCTTTGTCGGGTATCACGCCCCCATGCGGATCATATTTAGGAAAACCTAGATAGGCATCCAGCCTATCGATCAAGCGATCCGATGAGACATGCTCCAACAATTCCGCTTCGTCATGTACCTCATCCCAGTTGAAATCCAATTTTTCCGAAAGGAACACTTCCCAAAGGCGATGTTTCCGGATCAGCTTATTTGCGATCAATTGGCCTTTGTCGGTGATCTGCACCCCTTGGTACGGGATGTGGCTGATCAGGCCATCCTTGAGCAACTTTACGGACATTTCAGTGACAGAAGCGGCAGATACGGATAAAGCCTGACCGATCTGCTTGTTATTGACAAGCTGTTTGTCTCCACCCAATTCCATGATTACTTTCAGATAATCCTCTTTGTGCGGCGTCATGCGCTCCCTCCTCTTTTTAGGCTAACCTAAACTATATTTTATATTATACGACAAATCCGCTTGATTACAAGCCTAAAACCCACAATATTCGGTAGGCCACACGCCCATTATCTGATCATAAAATTTTTTTGAGCAACAAAAAAAGCCGGGAGCGTGTCCCGGCTTTCCTTATCTACTATTAACCTTTGTAGGCTGCGTAGATGATTTCTTTCAATTCTGAGATCAGTGGTTGTTTAGGGTTAGCTGTTGTACATTGATCTTCGAATGCCAATTCAGCTAAGCGGTCCGCATCGCGATCAAGCATTTCATCAGTGATGCCTTGATCCTTGAAGTTCATCTTGATGCCGATGTCTTGTCCTAATTTAGTGATTTCAGTCGCCAAAGCTTCGACCAATTCAGCTGTCGTGTTACCTTTGAAGCCTAGGTAGCGAGCGATTTCAGCGTAGTCTTCGTCTGCACGGAAGTACTCGTATTTAGCCCACAACGCATGTTTTTGCGGATCGATTGCATTGTAGCGGATGATATGCGGTAACAGGATAGCGTTCGTACGGCCGTGGATCAGATCCCATTGTCCGCCGATTTTGTGTGCGATCGAGTGGGAAATACCCAGGAACGCATTCGCGAAGGCCATACCAGCCATAGTAGAAGCATTGTGCATTTTTTCGCGAGACTCTTGATCGCCGTAGTTGTATGAGTTTCTAAGGTTTTCGAATACCAGTTTGATGGCTTGTAAGCTCAAACCTTTAGTGTAGTCGTTTGCCAATACGGAAACAAAAGATTCGATGGCATGCGTCAATACGTCCATACCAGTATCTGCAGTTACAGATTTAGGAACACTGTATACGAATTGTGGATCCACGATGGCAATATCCGGAGTCAATGCGTAATCAGCCAATGGGTACTTGATGTGTGTTTCGCTGTCTGTGATAACCGCGAATGGCGTTACTTCCGAACCAGTACCTGATGTGGTAGGGATGCAGACAAGTTTCGCTTTTTCCATGTCCTTGATCTTGTAAGTACGTTTGCGGATATCCAAGAATTTTTGTTTAGCGCCGAAGAAGTCGCTTTCTGGGTGCTCATAGAACAACCACATCGCTTTGGCAGCATCCATTGGAGAACCTCCGCCGATTGCGATGATTGTATCCGGTTTGAAGTCGCGCATTTTTTCAGTACCACGGTTTACAGTGTTTGTTGTCGGGTTAGGTTCAACATCTGAGAAGATTGCGTAAGATACTTTGTTGTTGCGTTGTTTCAATTGTTCGATGACTACATCCACATAGCCGAATTTGACCATGCCGTCGTCGCAGACGATGAAGACTCTTTCGACATCTTTCATGTCACGTAAGTATCTAACTGAATTTTCTTCGAAGTAAACCTTCTCTGGCAATTTAATCCACTGCATGTTATTTCTCCTTTTAGCAACAGTTTTCACGTTCAATAAATCTAATGCAGAAACGTTATGAGAAACTGAGTTTCTGCCGTAAGATCCGCAACCCAAAGTTAATGAAGCGATATTATTGTTGTACAAGTCACCGATACCAGCTTGAGAAGATGGAGAGTTGATAAGAACGCGGCAAGCTTTCATTTCTTTTCCGAATTGCTCAATCAAATCATTGCGGCGAGTATGCAGTGAAGCCGAGTGACCTAAGCCACCCAAATCAAGCATTTGTTTGCATAGTTCGAAGCCATGCTCTGTGCTGTCTGATTTCATCATAGCCAATACTGGAGATAATTTTTCTCTTGACATTGGGTATTCTGCTCCGACGCCAGGTAATTCAGCGATCAACATTTTTGTGTTTGCAGGAACGTTCAATCCAGCCAATTCAGCGATTTTACGAGCGTGCATACCGACAACATTCGGTCTCACGCCAGTTTTGGCATCGTTCATCACGACGTCTTCCAATTGTTGAATTTCTTCAGGTTTAGCGAAGTATACATTGTGCAATTGGAATTCTTTTTTGACTTCATCATAGATTTCGCTGTCGACGATTGCAGCTTGTTCTGAAGCACAGATCATACCGTTGTCGAACGTTTTTGAAACGATGATGTCGTTTACAGCGCGTTTAACGTTTGCTGATTTTTCGATGTAAGCCGGAACGTTACCAGGACCAACTCCCAATGCTGGTTTACCAGTAGAATAAGCAGCTTTAACCATTGCAGCTCCACCTGTAGCCAATACGACAGCAACTTCTGGATGGTTGATCAATTCAGCTGTTTTTTCCATTGATACGCCTTCTACCCATTGGATACAGTCAGCAGGTGCGCCTGCTTTGATGGCAGCATCGTAAACAACTTTTGCAGTTGCAGCTGAACATTTTTCTGCGCTTGGGTGGAAAGAGAAGATGATCGGGTTTCTTGTTTTCATACAGATCATTGCTTTGAAGATTGTTGTCGAAGTTGGGTTGGTTGTTGGGATGATACCGGCAACAACGCCTACAGGAGCGGCAACCTTCATGATTTGATCAACTTTATTGTCTTCGATGATTCCGACTGTTTTATTTTTTCTGATTGAATGCCAAATGTTTTCAGCGGCATACATGTTTTTGATACATTTATCTTCATAAACGCCTCGGCCTGTTTCTTCAACTGCCATTTTTGCAAGTGGCATATGTTGCTCCATTGCAGCTAATGCCATTTCGTGGACGATGTGGTCGACTTGTTCTTGGGTATAATCTTCAAATAGAGTCAAAGCTTTTTGGGCTTTTCCAGTGTAGTTGCTGATTTCTTCTTTTGCAGTCATCATGGGTTTTTTCTCCTCTAAAACTACTTTTTCTTTACTCATGTGAGATCCTCCTAAAAATGTATGTTATCCTTTTCACATGCTTATTATATTTCATGGAATTTCGTTTGTAAAGCGGATAAATGTGATTTTCTTCACTTATTTCCCATACAAGCCCTGTAAGCGTGTTCATCAAAGCTTTTTATCACTACTAGTTTTCACAAATAGTTATTGGAAACATTCTATTTCTCAACCTTTTGATTGTGAAATTATTATCATTGTTCGGAATCCGCACTGAAAAATGTTTTTTTGAAATAATTTTTAGAACGAAAATAAATATGGTCGTTTAACGTCCCTATCTGATCGATCTCCGCAATCCCAACGCACTCACCTCGCATAAATCCGCTTACTAATTGTCGAATCCGACTGAATCCGCGATTAACTTTGGATATTCCAGCGATAAAATTATTTCACTCGATTTTAAGGGCTGAAATCGTCCCGGTTACATGTTGCCGCCCAAAAAACGGATCCTTGCGGCACTGCTTGTACCACAAACCCAGAATAACTTTTACAAAAAAAGCACAATACTCTGAAGTATTGTACTTTTCGCGTGGAACGATTCACAGGAAATCATCAAAATTTATTTCATCCAATGAGGAGACCTTATAGACTTGGGCTTCCAAAGCAACAAAGTCGAAGTAGTGGTTTACCGTCGTCTTCATGATATCCCGGATTTGTTGGTAATAATGCGGAGGGACGGTATGCTTCCAAGAAAATTCCTTGAAATAGCGATAGATATCGTCGACTTGGATGTTCTCGTAGCCCAATTGATTGAACTCAGTTGCTTTTAGTTTGAACCAAGGCTCCAATTGATCATATTGCTTCTCTGATAAATTCGGCAAACGCCGTCCCTCCTTTCCGATGAATCAAATCGCTTTACTCTTCGCTTTTGTCCTCTTGTTCTTGCTCTGATTCGGTTGCTGAATAATCTTCGACAATCGCATCATCCGTTGTGATTGTGGCAACCTTTGAAATACGTGAAATAGAGCGTTTTTCAAAAGTCAGGAAGATCCCTTCGCAATCCAATACGACTGTGTTATCAGCGGAATTGATCTCTTCGACAATTCCGTGCAGGCCGCCGATGGTGACTACTCTATCCCCTGGCTTGATTTGACTCAGCATATCTTGCGTTTTTTGCGCTTGTTTCTTTTGTGGTCTGATCAGGATGAAATACATTACGCCGAACAGCACCCCATAAAAGGCAATCATGATTACTGTATCCATACATTTTCCTCCATCTGTGGATTATTTTTATCTATCATCCACTTTACCAAACTTTAGGATAGACTACCACCCAAAACCTAAAACTTCTTCGGATTTTCAACGTTGAAGCCATATTCTTCCACGAACGCTTCCCGGAATTCCAACAGATTGTCATCCATGATGGCTTGGCGCACATTTTTCATCAGGTTTATCAGGAAATGGAGATTATGATACGAGGTCAAGCGCAAGCCAAATGTTTCATCAGCTTTGATTAAATGACGAATGTACGCACGTGTATAGTTTTTGCATGTGTAGCAATCGCATTTTTCATCCAATGGACGGAAATCCCGTTCGTATTTCGCATTTTTGATGACCAAACGACCGCTGCTTGTCATGCAAGTGCCGTTCCGCGCTATACGGGTAGGCAAGACGCAGTCGAACATATCGATTCCGCGAATCACTCCATCGATCAAGGAATCCGGCGCACCTACGCCCATCAAATACCTCGGTTTGTTCTCGGGCATGACTGGCGTCAGGTAATCAAGTACACCATTCATCTCTTCTTTCGTTTCGCCGACCGAAAGTCCACCAATCGAATAGCCTGGAAAATCCAAGGAAATCAGTTCTTTGGCGCTCTGCAGCCTTAAATCCTTATAGCCTGCTCCTTGGATGATTCCGAACAAGCCTTGTTGATCGGGCTTTTTGTGGGCTTCAAGGCCACGCTCTGCCCATCTGGTCGTCCTTTCGACCGATGCTTTGATGTAATCATAGCTTTCGCTGTAAGGAGGGCATTCATCAAAACTCATGATGATGTCGGCACCCAGTTGATTTTCGATGTGGATCGCTTTTTCCGGTGACAGGAACATTTTCGAACCGTTCAGATGATTCCGGAAATGTACGCCAGCCTCGGTGATCTGTCTGTTCTGACTTAATGAGAAGACTTGGAAGCCGCCTGAATCGGTCAAGATCCCTCTGTCCCAATTCATGAATTTATGCAGGCCTCCTGCCTCTTCCACCAAGTCTGAGCCCGGTCTGAGCCATAGGTGATAAGTATTGCTCAGAATGATCTGAGAACCCATCGCCTTCAATTCTTCAGGAGACATCGTCTTCACGGTGGCCAAAGTCCCTACCGGCATGAACATGGGAGTCTGAAAAGTGCCGTGGGGGGTGATGATTTCTCCCAAGCGTGCACCAGTATGTTTTTCTTTTTTGATAAGGCGATAACGAATCGCTGGTTCAGTCAATGTATTCACTTCTTTCCTATAGATATCCGGCAATCAGTATACCACAGTCGCACACTATTTTCTTGTATTCGCTACGAAAAAATGCAATCCGGATGCTTCGGATTGCATTTCTGATTCATAAGGATATAGGCAAAAGCAGGTTCACCAAGATTGGATCTTTTTGTGATCAGCGCTAATGGTTTTTGTTACTTCGTCCCCAACGCCGCACGGATATTCGATGCTGGCGGGCACAGAGTCCTGGAACAACGACAAAAGACGGCGCATATCCACCAACCCTGATTCCAGCCCGGATAAAACTATTCCTTTGTCAGTAATGGCAACGTTCTTGAGGTGGATGTAGGTTACTGCATCGCGCATCTGCTCTGCCGCAACGAAAGGATCGCTGTCGATATAAACGAAATTGCCCGTGTCAAAAGTCAGTCCGATGTCCAATGAGGCTTTGCGGGCTTCAGCAATGAAACCCATCAGGACTGCCGGACTGCCCTTCTCAGCGCTCTGGTCATTTTCGATCGTCAAATGAATGGGATACGCCTTCAACAATTCCCTGAATTCTTCAGCAAGCTTGGCTGTGAATCCCCGGAATTCCCCTAAAGTCAGTTTCAGCTGGACTGCGTTCAATAGGGCGGCTTCCTCAAAATAACTACCTAACTGTCCGTTCAACACACCTGCTGTGAACAGTTCTGCCGGAACGGAATAGAACACCTTCAAGCCAGAATCCGAGGCTTGCTGAGCTATTTCCTTCATTTCCGTTTTGCCGGACAGGATGTATTCTCTTCTGACTTCCACAATCGGGAAGCCCATTTCCTTGATTTCCTTCAATATTTCTTTTTGTTCCACTTTATTGTCCGCAGATCTATGCATGTACGCTAAAGTGTTCAATCCAAACTCTCTTGCCATCCATCTGTCTCCTTCAATTTCCTATTTGCGGTCAAAGTCCGGCCTATCGAGTATTTCTTTGGCAATGACGGCTCGCATCAGTGCTTTTTGATTGCCGGAATGATTTTTCTTGTTATGAATGGTGGATTTCTCCATTCTTTTGGCGGTTTTCAATTCTTTGGTGTCTTCAGAAAAGAAATTGAAGTCATCAGCCAACCCCACGGTCGGATCCATATTATAGTCCGTAAACTCTTGTACTTCATCGATTTCATCCGCAGGTTCCGTGTCATTTTGGTCGCTGCCTGTTTTTGGCGCATTCGCCCGCAACAGCAACTGCCACAAATTTTCGCGGTTAACGAAAATCAGGATTTCCCTCCGCCAATTTCTGTTGGTCAAAATCCGGCTGACTTCCCGCAGGTATTTTTCGGGCAGACGCTCCTGGAAAAAGCCGTAGACCTGTTCAGGCTTCAATGTAGCCAGTTTTTTGATCAGTTGCTTCGCATTCTCATTTCCGGCACCATCAAACGACTGGCGAACTGTCTGCTGCAGGGCAGCTGCTTGGGAGGTGCCCGCTCGAAGTCTGGCGTTCTCCGCTAGACGATTTATCCTTTTGACTATCGAGATGAGCACAGAGAGAAAGAACACCAGGAAAAGAATCGGCAACAGGATTGGTAAAAGAAAGGTTAGGCTAGTCATTCCGGTTCGCTTCTATCTGCCGGAAACTCTGAAATGCTGCTCCTCATTTCAGTATCCGCTATGATATTTTTCATTTTATAATAATCCATCACACCTATGTTACCGTTGCGCAGTGCTTCAGCCAACGCCAAAGGAACCTCCGCTTCGGCTTCGACCACTTTCGCCCGCATCCTTTGCACTTCAGCAATCATTTCCTGTTCTTCAGCGACCGCAAAAGCACGGCGTTCTTCCGCTTTCGCTTGGGCCACACGCTTATCTGCCTCCGCTTGCTCCGCCTGCAATTTTGCGCCCACGTTACGGCCGACGTCAACATCCGCGATATCGATGGACAGTATCTCAAAGGCAGTACCCGAATCCAGTCCTTTTTTCAGGATCGTTTGGGAAATGGAGTCCGGATTTTCCAAGACGGAAGTGTGCATCCTAGCAGAGCCGACGGTTGTGACGATCCCCTCGCCGACACGGGCGATGATCGTTTCTTCACCAGCACCACCGACCAATCGTTCAATGTTGGCACGTACCGTTACTTTGGCTTTGGCTTTTACTTCAATCCCGTTCATGGCGACACCCGCGATGATCGGTGTTTCGATGACTTTTGGGTTAACGCTCATTTTCACTGCTTCCAATACATTACGACCGGCCAAATCGATGGCAGCCGCTTTTTCAAAACCTAAATCGATATCGGCACGCTGCGCTGCAATCAGCGCATCGATGACCATATTGACATCTCCGCCAGCAAGATGATGTGCCTCCAATTCATTTATATCAATTATCAGTCCCGCTTTTGTGGCTTTTATCATCGGCTGCACAATCATGGAAGGAACCACCCGGCGCAAGCGCATGCCGACGAGATTTGAAATTTTGACTTTCACTCCCGAAAAGTAAGCCGTGATCCATAGACCAACCGGCACAAAGCGGAAAAACAAAGATAAAAACAGTACGACAAACACTGCAATAAAGATGAGTCCTATCAATCCTTCTGTCATTCTCCATCCAACTCCTTAACTGTAATTTTGACCCCTTCAACCTGGATAACCTGAATCTGTTTCCCTTCCAATATGACCTTACCGTCACTGACTACGTCGAGCACTACACCTCCGATAGTGACTTTTCCGGCCGGCCGCAACGTCGTCGTGGCTGTGCCGATCATTCCCAAGAATTCGGAATAGTCTTTGCTGGACGAATACCCGCGATCCCGATTAAGGGAAGTATCCAAAATCAATTTGCTGCGGTCCGGCAGGAATTTATAGCCTTTTTTCAACAGCACCGACGTCGCCACACCGGAAATGATGATCGCCAAGCTGACATCCAGCACACTTTCCAAAATACGTTCATTGTTCAAAAACAGGCCAGCCGCGACCATCAGGAAACCCGCGATCCCCACCAGCCCGAAATCGGGTATGAACAATTCAACCACCAACAACATGATCCCGAACAGGAACAGCAGCAAAGTCAGCCAGTTCCCGCTCCCGAAATACAGAAAATACAACAAAAAGCTCAGGACGGCCGCACCTCCGAAGACATAATACTTCGAAGTGAACAGCATAAAAACCAGACACAGAAACCCAATGACCAAAAACAGCAAAATGAACGCCTCCTTCGGCTTTGTTCCGATAAAAACAGCAAACAGTCATACCCTAGAAGATAACAATAAGAAAATTTATATTATCATTTTACCGCAAATACAGAAATAACAAAAGGAAATCCCTTTCAGGACTTCCTCTCTGCTTAATGACTTGTCAAATTATTGTTGAAATTCAGCAAGATCGACGGTCTGGAATCCGACTTGATTCCCTACCAAAGTCACCGTCACCGCCTGATTCTCATGGATATCACCCTTTATGATGGCGCGCGCCAAAGGATTCTCGATCTCAGCTGAGATGAATCTTCTGAGCGGCCGCGCTCCGTAAATCGGATCGTAAGCATTCTCGGCTATCCAGGCGGCAACTTCATCAGAAACGGAGAGCTGGATCTGTTTGTCCGCCAACCGATTCGATAATTCCTTGACCATTTTGACGATGATCTGTTTGACATCCGCTTTGCTTAATGGCGTAAAGAGGATGGTGTCATCGATCCTGTTCAAAAATTCAGGCTTGAACGATCCTTTCAATACTTTCATGACTTCATTGGCCACTTCCCCCGGGATGGTTCCATCGGATTGGACGCCTTCCAGTAGGAGTTGCGACCCGATGTTGCTGGTCATGATCAGCACTGTGTTTTTGAAATCGACCACGCGGCCCTTCGAATCGGTCAAGCGCCCGTCATCCAATACTTGCAGCAGAATGTTGAAGACATCCGGATGCGCCTTCTCGATTTCATCCAAGAGAATGATCGTATAGGGGCTTCGGCGGACTGCTTCCGTCAATTGGCCGCCTTCTTCGTAACCGACATATCCAGGGGGTGCCCCGATGAGCCGGGAAACCGAAAATTTTTCCATGTATTCACTCATATCGAGCCGCACCATATGTTCATCGGAGTCAAACAAATTTTCCGCCAAGGCCTTCGCCAATTCCGTTTTCCCGACCCCTGTAGGCCCCAGAAACAAGAAGGATCCGATAGGCCGGTTAGGCGACTGCAGACCGGCACGCGAACGCAGAACGGCATTCGTGACGCTCTCCACTGCTTCCTCTTGGCCGATGACCCGTTTATGCAACGTTTCCTCCAATTTCAGGAGTTTATCCCTTTCCCCCTCAACCAGCTTCGTCACCGGGATGCCGGTCATCCGTCCCACCACTGTCGCGATTTCGTTCTCGGTGACCGATTCTTGGACAAGGTTGCCTTCTTTGCCTCTCCGGGTTGCATTCTCTTTTTCGAGAGCCGCCAATTCCTTTTCCATCTGCGGGATGCTGCCGTGGCGCAAAACTGCCGCACGTTCCAGGTCATAGTCTGCTTCTGCATCCTCCAACTGCCTGCGCGCGTCCTCCAGGTCCTCCCGTTTGGCACGCAGCTTTTCGACCTCTTCCTTTTCGTTTCCCCATTTCATGCGCAACTCATTTGATTCTTCGCGCAGGTCTGCCAACTCGACTTGCAGAGTCGCCAATCTTTTCTTGCTCTGATCGTCGGATTCCTTCTTCAGGGCTGCCTCTTCGATCTCCAGTTGCATCAGTTTGCGGCTCACCTGATCCAACTCGGTGGGCATCGAATTCATTTCCACTTTTATGTTCGCGCAAGCCTCATCGACAAGGTCGATTGCTTTATCCGGCAGAAACCGGTCGGTGATGTAACGATCGGATAAGGTCGCGGCCGCAACAAGGGCATTGTCATGGATGTTGACGCTGTGGTGGATTTCATACCGTTCCTTCAATCCCCTCAAGATGCTGATTGTGTCGGCAACTGTCGGTTCTTTCACCAATACCTTCTGGAATCTTCGCTCCAGAGCCTTGTCCTTCTCCAGATTTTGGCGGTATTCGTCCAGAGTGGTCGCTCCGATGCAGTGCAATTCTCCTCTGGCCAACATAGGTTTCAGCAGATTACCGGCATCCATGCTCCCCTCGGTTTTCCCTGCTCCGACGATCGTATGGATCTCATCAATGAAAAGGATGATGCGGCCGTCGCTTTTCTTCACTTCCTTCAATACCGCTTTCAGGCGTTCTTCAAATTCTCCGCGGTACTTGGCTCCCGCAATCAATGAGCCCATATCCAACGAAAAGATTGTTTTGTCCTTCAGATTATCCGGCACATCTTTTTTCACGATCCGCTGGGCCAAACCTTCCACGATGGCTGTCTTGCCGACGCCCGGTTCACCGATCAGGATCGGGTTATTTTTTGTTTTGCGCGACAAAATGCGGATAACATCCCTGATTTCTTCGTCCCGGCCGATGACCGGATCCTGTTTTCCGCTCCTTACCGCCTGTACAAGGTCTACGCCGTACTTTTCCAATGCTTCATATTGATCTTCCTGATTTTGCGAAGTCACGCGTTCTCCCCCTCTCATGTCCTTGATTTTTTCAGCGATCATTTTTTCCGTCAGGCCTTGATTTCCCAAGAATTTGGTTAAAGGATGATTTTTCAGTGTCATCAAACTCAAAAGCACCGTATCCGTGGAGATGAAATCATCCTTCAACTCCAACCGCTTGCGGTCTGCTTCCAGAAAGAGATTGTACAGATTCTGGCTGAATGTTTGCCCGTACTGGACGGACGTGCCCTCAATCACCACTGATTTATCCAGTTCCTTATCAACGGCTGATTCAAATGCATCGATTGCCACCCCTGAATCGATATAAAAATTGCGAGCAAAACTATCCGGCTGCAGAAATATTTTCCACAAATGGGCGACATCGATGGTCTGGTGCTTGCGCACCATTGCGATACGTTGCGCTTCTGCGATTGCCTGCTGCAGGGCTGTCGTCATTTTTTCCATTTCCATGCTAGGACCTCCTCAAAAAATCTGTTGGTATTATGCTTTATAGGACAAGTATACGACTATGGTCAGTATTGGTCAAATAATAACCTGAAAAAAAAAGAACAACAAAGGTGATTTCCTTTGTTGCTCTTTTCATCATCGGATTCCTAACGCGATGCGTGCATATCGGGACATTCTGTCTGTCGTCCAGGCAGGATACCACACCAATTTCACTTGCGTTTCGGTTACTTCAGGAACGTCTTTCAAAGCACGATGAATTTCATCGGTGATGACATCCGCCAATGGGCAGCCCATCGTTGTGAGTGTCATTTTGATCAGGCAGAAGCCATCCTGTTCCAATTCCACTTCATAGATCAAACCTAAATTGACGATATCTATCCCTAATTCCGGATCTATCACTTGCTCAAGCGCCGCCAGGACGCGTTCTTTTATGCTTTCCAATTCTTCTTGCGAATATTGGGGATTTATCTCTTCAGTCATTGCATACACCTCTAACCTTTCTGGATTAATTTGATGATAACAGTTTGTGTATAGAAATTCAATGCTAATATACGTTCCCCAAAAACGCAGCCATTTCCTCAAAAATAGCGTAAGGAACCCGATGCCCTGCGCCTTCCGTGGACCGGAAGCAAATGTTATCCGCAAAAGCTTCCTCGCTGATGGAGTTGACGAACTGAGCCATCTGTTCGTACGGGACGCTTTCGTCGGCCGTTCCGTGCCAGATGTAAAATGGCGTGTCCACGAGCGATTCCGGATGTTCTTTGAGGCTCAGGCTTTCAAAAGGCGCCATCAAGGTTTTGACTTTCTCGTCATCAATCGGCGGCAACCCTTCCACCCAGCGGGACTTCAATGCCCAATGGGACAAACCGATCGGATCCGGACTGCCCATCAGACAGGCTGCCGAATGGATCCAAGGGTATTGCGTCAAAGCGATGCAAGTCGTGATGCCACCCATGGAAAGACCCGTGACCGAAACCTTGTCTCTTTTTGCCAAGCCCGCTTCGACATAGGCTCCCACAAGGTCAGGAAGTTCCTTGATGTTTTGCAGGACTACCGACCAAAACTCTGCCGCCGGTTCGCCAGCATAGGCTTCATCTTTGCGTTCGCCATGACGATAGGCATCGGGGATGATCACGCGCATGCCGTTGCCGGCTAATGCGTAGCCGGGCTCCAAGCCTCGCTCTTTTTGGTTCGTGATGCCATGATAAAAGAACGCGAGCGGAATGGACTCGGTTTTCTTGTCTTCTTCAACGATTTCCAGAATCGGTATATTATTTATGATTTTTCTTTCGATTACGATCAATTGGATCCCTCTTTTTCAGCTCTGATCGACTGCTATAGGCAAAAATATTTTTCCAGATAGATTGCCAAGCCGTCCTCATGATTCGTATGCGTCGTTACATCGTCGGCAATATTCTTTAATGCCGTGATCCCATTCTGCATGACGACACCGTGACCAGCATAGCGGATCATTTCCATATCGTTGTCCTCGTCACCGAAGGCAAGGATATCTTCCCGCTTGATGCCGTAGTTATTCGCGACTACTTCAACGCCAAGCGCTTTTTGGACGCCGGCAGAGACGATTTCAAGACAGGGCATCGTGCCACCCCACGTACGGATTTCGATGGCATTCCCATAACGCGCCAAAATCCGGTCACGGATGGCTTCTAAATTCCGTTCGTGCGAAAACACATTCATGGAAGTAGGATTTTCCGACAGCGTATCCTTCGAAGTGATCTGCGTCGCCAGCAAATTTTTCGGGAAATATTCGTTTGACGGCAGCGTTGCGGTGGATGCGAAAAGCTTGTTCTTGCCTTCTATGCAGATAAAATCGATTCCCATCTCTTCACGTTGTTCGATCAGGTCCATCGCAAAATCTTTGTTGAGCGTCTTGTGGTAATAATTGCTCCAATTGCTGTCATGGGGATTATGGCATAAGGCACCGTTGAAGTTCACCAACGGAGTGGTCATCTTGAGCGTCTCATAAAATTCTTTGCTGTTTCTGTAAGGGCGGCCAGTTGCGATCATGACCAGATGATCATCCTTTTGCAACCTTGCCAGCACATTTTTGGTCCGATCGCTCAACAACGACTGATTGTTGAGTGTGGTTCCATCCAAATCTAAAGCGATTAATTTTTGTTTCATCTTCTTGATAGTACCTCCTGCGGTTTCCGCCCCCCAGAGACGAATACTCATTCGATCCCAAGCGACGGAAATTTGCTTTTTAACTCTGCTGTCATGATTCTTGCGATATTCGATCCCATCACAAGCATATCATAAAGTGGTTTGACATCATTTGTCGTGCGGCCCAATAGTCGAAGGAAAATTTCCCCATCGCCAGCCAGGCAAAGTGTATAATAAAAAGTCTTGGTTTGGTTCAATTCATTGATCAGTTCCAAAAGCTTCACTTTATCAGCGTAATTATTCAGGTAAGCCAATTTTCTGTAGCTGATCTGAAAATCACTTTCGGCCTCATCTTTGGCGATGACTACACCGAACGGCAAGGAATGTTCTTTATCGAGATTGAATTTTCCTTGATACAAATACTGACCATTTTGGATGGGATGGCTTTTCAGTGGCATGCCTTTTTCTTGGAATTTTTGATCAAGCGCTGCTAATATCGTCAAAACTATCACTCTTTTCATATATGGTGCTACAAGTATAGCACATTTTTCCCAAGAAATACGCTCATCACGGTATACAAAAAAGGTCCGGAACCGAAGTCCAGACCTTTCCATATGTCATGCGGAATATTAACGACGTTTTTCTCTGATACGAGCAGCTTTTCCGTGTAATGCGCGCAAGTAATAAAGTTTTGCACGACGCACTTTACCGAAGCGAACAACTTCGATTTGAGCTACACGAGGTGTGTGCAATGGGAATGTACGTTCCACACCGACACCGTTGGAAATTTTACGTACTGTATAAGTTTCGCTGATTCCGAATCCGCGACGTTTGATGACTACGCCCTCGAATAATTGGATACGTTCTCTTGTTCCTTCGACTACGCGAGCGTGGACGCGGACAGTGTCTCCAGGACGGAATGTAGGGATATCACTACGTAATTGTCCTTGTGTAATTGCTTCAATCAATGGTAATTGACTCATGTTTTTTTCTCCTTCCAACCGACATTCATACACAATCTTTCAGCACAGCGGAATATCGTATTATGGAGCAGTCTCTCTGCTCACCTGTAGAATTCTACCACAATAATTTTGACGTGTAAAGTATTTTTCGTTTACATTGTTTGAATTTTAAAGTGCACTATTGCGCTTGATTATCCGTCTTTTCTTCCAGCAGTATCTCAGCCAACCAAGCTTGCTGTTTTTTCGACAAAGTGATCTTTTCCAACATTTCCGGACGTCTCAGCCAGGTTTTGCGCAAAGATTCTTTTTCTTGCCAATCGGCGATTTTCTGATGGTTGCCGCTGAAAAGCACTTCAGGGACGACATCCCCCCGGAAATCGCGCGGTCGCGTATATTGGGGATGCTCGAGCAACCCGGTCGAGAAAGAATCGGTCTTGTTCGATTGCTCATTGCCCAATACTGCCGGCAACAGCCGGACCGTCGCATCAATCATGACCATCGCGCCCAGTTCGCCGCCCGTCAGAACATAATCACCGATCGAAACTTCATCCGTCACATGTTGCTTGATGCGTTCATCGAAGCCCTCGTAATGGCCGCAGATGAAGACAATGTGCTCTTCTTCGGCAAACTCTTCCGCCAGTTCCTGATTGAAGGTTTTTCCGGATGGATCCAAAAGGACAATCCTTTTTTTGGTTTCGGGAGACTGGACATCGATGTCCGTCAGCGCGTCCACGATCGGCTGCGCCCGCAGCAACATGCCTGCCCCGCCGCCGAAAGGATAATCATCGACGGAATTGTGCTTATTTTCGGAATAATCGCGGAAGTTCGTGCAAGTGATCGAAACACGACCACCCTCGATCGCCTTTCCGATGATCGATTCGGACAAAGGACCTTCGAACATCGCCGGAAACAACGTCAATACATCTATCTTCATCAGTCCATCATTCCTTCTAGAATGTGGATTGTGACCTGTTTATCTTCCAAAGATACCTTTTCCACTACGGAAGCGATATACGGAACCAATAAATCTTTTCGGCCTGGTTTGGATACAACCCACACATCATTCGCCCCAAGCGGCAAGATTTCTTTGATGATACCCAATTCTTCGCCGGCATCACTGACGACGGACAATCCGATGATCTCATGATAATAGAACTCATGATCCGAAAGGTCCTCCAACTGTGATTCCGAAACCCGCAGGATTCCCCCTCTGAACGGCTCAACCTCTTCGATCCGATTATATCCCTCGAATGTCAGCATATTGAAATTCTTATGCACGCGGTGGCTGGCTACCTTCAGAGTGATTGGCTCACTGTTTTCGCGGAACAAGTAGAGCGTAGCCCCTTTTTTGTAGCGTTCATCCGCAAAATCAGTGCTGGAAATGACACGCACTTCACCTTTAAGCCCTTGCGTATTCACAACTTTTCCGACATCATAAAATTTTTCCATTTTTCACCTCTCCTTACATAGATCATACTGTAAACGTTTCTGTACATAATAAAATAGAAGGGATAAGTGCTACAATTGTATCATCATCCGCTTCTATCTATTCGCTATTAAGTTAGGCATCCACCGAACGGAAAAGACCGGATCCGCAATTGAAGCGGATTATTCGGCCCCTTCGATCACAAGGCGGACACGTTTTGTGCCTTTGGTTCTGACACTGTATACAATTGTACGGATCGCTCTGGCGACACGTCCCTGTTTCCCGATCACACGGCCGACATCCTCGGCATCAAGATGCAAGTGATATTCCATGAACTCACTTGTCTCTTTGATTTCGATGGACATCTTGTCATCGTGGACGATCAAAGGTTTGACAATTGCCAGGATTAAATCTGAAATTTCAGGCATTTAAACCACCCTTTTATTTAGCTAACTTAGAGTCGTGGAATTTTTTCATAATACCTTGTTGAGAAAGTAAGTTACGAACTGTATCAGAAGGTTGTGCACCTTCAGCTAACCATTTCAAAACTAACTCTTCGTCAAATTTAACTTCAGCTGGTTCAACAACTGGATTGTATGTACCTACTTTTTCGATGAAACGTCCATCACGTGGAGAACGTGAATCAGCTACAACGACGCGGTAAAACGGGTTTCTTTTAGAACCCATACGTTTTAAACGAATTTTAACTGCCATTTATATAACACCTCCATATATCTATATCTCACATTTTTATATATTACCAGTTTTCCATTTGCTTGTAAAGTGTTTTCTCTTTACACTTGAAATTATTTTTTCTTTTTCTTCTTTTTGTTCATCCGTCTGGCCATTTGCTGCATGGCCATCTTGCCCATTTTGCCTTTCGGGCCTTGTCCAAGGAGGCCTTCCATCCCTGCAAAATTGCCTTTGGACATCTTGTTCATCATTTCCCTGGATTCGTTGAACTGCTTGATCAGACGGTTGACTTCCGCCAACGATCTTGCGGAACCTTTCGAGATCCGTCTGCGTCTGCTCTGCGACAGCAGCTCAGGGTTTTCGCGTTCAGCGGGCGTCATCGAAAGCACGATTGCCTTCATGTGGGCCACATCTTTGGGATCGATCTTCATTTTGTCCAGTCCCGGAACGTTGCTCATGCCCGGGATCATCTTCAGGAGGTCTTCAAGCGGCCCCATGTTGGTGACTTGATCCATCTGCTCGATGAAATCATTGAAGTTGAAGGTGTTCTCGCGGATTTTTTCGGCCATTTCTGCCGCTTTTGTCTCATCAAAATCTTGTTGCGCGCGTTCGATCAACGTCATCAGATCGCCCATGCCCAGGATTCGGGAAGCCATGCGTTCAGGGTAGAATGGTTCAAAGTCTTCCAGTTTTTCGCCTTGGCCCGTAAATTTGATAGGCTTTCCGGTTACGGAACGGATGGATAGCGCTGCCCCGCCGCGTGTGTCCCCGTCCAATTTGGTAAGGATGACACCGGTTATGCCGAGCTGTTCATTGAAGGATTGCGCTACGTTGACAGCGTCCTGACCGGTCATGGCATCCACCGTAAACAGGATTTCGGTAGGATTGACGGCAGCTTTGATGTTTTTCAACTCTGTCATCAACACTTCATCCACATGCAGTCGTCCCGCCGTATCGATGATGACCAGATCGCGTCCATCGAGTTTGGCTTGTTCAACGGCCTGCTTCGCTATATCGACCGGATTGGCTTCGGTACCCAATGCGTACACCGGGAAATCCAATTGTTTGCCCAAGGTCTGCAACTGATTGATCGCTGCTGGACGATAGACGTCGGCTGCGACCAGCATCGGGCGTTTGTTTTCTTTTTTCTTCATGTAATTGGCCAGTTTCCCGGCAGTGGTGGTCTTACCGGCACCCTGCAGACCGACCAGCATTACGACAGTCGGTGGCTTGGCAGAGAATTGGAATGGCTCCTGCTGCCCGCCCATCAATTCCGTCAGTTCTTCGTTGACGATTTTGATGACTTGCTGTGTCGGTGAAAGCGACTCGAGTACATCCGAACCTAACGCTCGTTCATTCACTTTTTTGACGAATTCTTTCACGACTTTAAAATTCACGTCAGCTTCCAGCAAAGCCAGACGTACTTCACGCATCATTTCCTTCAGATCGGCTTCCGTAATTTTACCTTTTTTGCCGATTTTGGTCATCGCGCCTTGGAGACGCTCGGATAACCCTTCAAATGCCATATTTGCCACTTCCTTACTGTTTATTCGTCTTTGTCATCCAGTTCTTCCAGATTGTTGATCAAGCTCTGTAAAGTTCTGTCTGCGGGATAGGTTTCTTCGGCGTAGTTCGCCAATTCGTCCAATTTTTTGTTTCGGAGGCTATAGTTTTGCGCCAATTTCAATTTCTGTTCATAATCCATCAGAATTTTTTCGGTGCGCTTGATATTATCGTATACTGCCTGCCGGCTGATCGCGAATTCTTCAGCGATCTCGCCCAACGAATAGTCATCGCCATAATACAAAGAAAGATAGCCTTTCTGTTTGTTCGTCAACAGGACATTATAGAATTCATAAAGAGTATTCATATTATTGGTTTTTTCCAGCTCCATCAGAATACCTTCCTTCTCGTACGGATTGTCAAGAAAAAAACTTTACACTTCACTAGATTACCGATTTTGCTGAGCTTAGTCAACCATAAATTGCACTGAAGCGGTGTTGCCTCAACAAAAAGTAAGGTCAGGCCGGCAATCGCATCGGGATTGCCGGCCTGACCATGCTGCTGTCGCCTTTTGCTTATGAAGCGCGCCTCATCGGTATGGACAAACCGCTTCGTTATTTTTTCTCAAGCAGGTCTTTTACCAGTCCGTAGATGTACTGTTCCGGATCGAACACCTGCAGATCATCCAAGCCTTCACCCAGACCGACGAATTTGACGGGTATGTCCATTTCCTGGCGGATCGCGAGGATGACGCCGCCTTTCGCCGTGCCATCCAACTTCGTCAGGATCAAGCCGGTGACATCCGTCGTCTCCTTGAATTGCTTGGCCTGTATCAAAGCGTTCTGGCCCGTCGTGGCATCAAGCACCAACAACGTTTCGGTTGCGCCGCCGGGGATTTCCCTGGCGATGATCCGATTGATCTTCTCCAATTCCTTCATCAGGTTCACTTTGTTCTGCAGTCGCCCTGCTGTATCGATCAGCAAATAATCGTAGTTCTCTTCTTTGGCTTGCTTCAACGCATCGTAAACGACGGAAGCGGGATCGCTTTTTGCATCGCTTGTCACGACCGGCACACCGACACGTTGCCCCCAAACCTCCAGCTGTTCGATAGCGCCGGCTCGGAAAGTATCCCCGGCCGCCAACAGGACGCTGTTGCCTTGGTTCTTCAACTGATAAGCGTACTTGCCGATGGTCGTCGTTTTCCCCACGCCGTTTACGCCCACAAACAGGATGACGGTCGGCCCATCTTCATTTATTTTGATGGTAGGCAATTCCGTCTGGCCTTTTTCATAGATTTCGACCATTTTTTCGATGATGACATTCTTCACTTGTTCTCCGGTGCGCACGTTCTTCATCTTGACTTCATCACGCAGCACATCCGAAAGTGCCAGCGTCATATCAAACCCGACGTCTGCGGATATCAGCGTTTCCTCCAAGTCGTCAAAAAAATCTTCATCCACCTCTCTGAAGCCGGCGAACAGTTCATTCATCTTATCCGAAAAGCTTTTGCGCGTCTTCTCCATGCCTTTGTCGAATTTGTCGATGACGATCTTATTTTCTTCGGTTACCGGTGTCTGAACGACATCTTCACCTGTAAATGCGCGTTTTATTCGATCAAATAATCCCATCTGAACACTTCCTCTCTTGTGGCAGCCTGTTTTTATGCCAAGACGAACGTTTCGATTGCGTGTGCGACGCCATCTTCCCCGTTAGTCTTCGTGACGAAGCTCGCCCGTTCCTTGATTTTATCGGGAGCGTTGCCCATCGCGACGCTTACGCCCGCAAAATCCAGCATCGCCAAATCGTTCTCTTCATCTCCGCAAGCCATGACCTCATCGGCAGTGATGCCCAAATGATCGCATAAAGCCGCGATGCCGTTGCCTTTGTCGACTTCGGGATGCATGACTTCAAAAAGAAGCGGACGTGATTTCATCATCGAATATTTGCTGTAGAAGTCCGCCGGTATTTTGGCGATTGCTTCATCCAAAACAGCAGGTGCGATACAAAAAACAACTTTATTGAACGCATGCTGCGCTTGAAAGTCTTCGATCTTTTTTTCAACGAATGGCAAGCTCGAGCTCTGCAGGCTCTTGTACAAGGACTCCCGGCCTTGCGGATATTCCGGTTCGTATACTGACTCCAGATCCAGCATGTTCATCGGGATGTTCAGTTCTTTGCTCAGCTCATAGAGTTCCACAATCTGTCCGTAGTTCAGCACTTTTTGGGAAATGATTTCCGATGTTTTGTTCTTTTGCACCAAGCCGCCGTTATAGGTGATCGAGTAATCTTCTGCTTGAAGCAGGTCCAGTTCATCCACATAAGCCTTGATGCCCATAAGCGGGCGTCCCGTACAAAGGACAATCTTCACGCCGGCTTCCCGGGCGCGGTGGATCGCCTGTTTATTCGCATCGCTGATTTTTTTGTCAGGATTCAGCAACGTGCCATCCAAGTCGAGTGCTATCAATTTAATCATTTATCTTCATCCCCTTAACCTATGTCTTCGTAATCTTCAAATTTGACTGATGCCAGGCGGGATACGCCGGAATCCTGCATGGTCACACCGTACAATGCATCCGCTTCTTCCATCGTGCCTTTGCGATGGGTGATCACGATGAACTGGGTCAATTCGGTTGATGCTGCCAGATATTTCCCGAAACGGGATACATTCGCTTCATCCAAGGCAGCCTCCACTTCATCCAAAATGCAGAACGGCACCGGTTTGACCTCGATGATGGCGAACAGGAGCGCAATCGCCGTGAAGGCTTTTTCCCCTCCGGAGAGCAGGCTGAGCTGCTGGAGCTTCTTGCCTGGCGGCTGCGCGACAATTTCAATGCCAGTTTCCAGCAGGTCATTCGGATCCGTCAGCTCCAGCGTCGCTTTGCCGCCGCCGAATAATTTCGGGAAGGTTTTTTCGAATTGCTTTTTGATCTGGATGAAAGTCTCCTTGAAACGCAAGCGGACTTCATCATCCATTTCGTTCATCGTGTTCAGAAGGTTCCCTCGGGCGGACAGCAAGTCCGTCTGCTGTTCCGAAAGGAAAGTGAACCTTTCGGAAATGCGGTCATATTCCTCGATCGCACCCATATTGATCGGACCCAGCTCTTCGATGTCCTTTTTCAGCTGTTTCACTTGGCGGGCTGCCTCTTCGGGCTCCTGGGTCAATTGATGGTCCTGTTTCGCGGCTTCAAAGCTGAGATCGTACTCCTCGCTCAAATGCGCAAGGTGATGGTCGATGGCGATTTCATAGCGCCCGGCATTCGTTTCCAGCTTGGCGTGCTCACTCCATAATTTTTGGAGATTTTTGTTTTTTTCGTTCTGTTCGGTTTCCTGAACGGCACGATTTTGTTCGGTTTGCTTTTTCCGCTCCCGCAACTGTCTCAAATCTGCATCGAATCCAGCTTTTTCTGCAGTCGTGGACTTCAGCTGCGTCGTGATTTCTTGGATGGTCAGCGTCTCCGTATCGGCCAGCTTGGCGACTTGATCTTGTTTGCCTTTCAGCGAGCTGATGGCTTCCTGCTCCGTTTGGATGCGTTCAGTCGTCAGCTTCACATCACGCCGCAATTGTTTTTCCTGCTCCTGCAGGACCGCAAGCTCTTGGTCTGCTTGCTGCCGGTTTGACTGGACGTCCTGCAGCAGCTTCAAGCGCTCCTCTTCATCCAGGCTGGATTCCGCTATATCCTTCTGAAGCTGGTCGATTTCGCTGTTGAGGACGAGCAAATTTTGTTGGGCTTGGGCCAATCGCGTTTGTCTGTCCTCTTTCTCTTCATAGAACATGCGCTTTTCATACTCATGTGCGGCCGACTCTTTTTCTTTCGTTGCGATTTCAGCTGTCACTTGCTGCAGGGAAGTTTCCCTTTGCTGCAGTTCGAACTGTTTGATGGTCGCTTTTTGGCGCTTATCATCCAGTTCCTCCTGCAGGCTTTGTTGCTGCAGCGACCATTTCTCTTGCTCCCGCTTCAGCTGATTGTATTGGACGGACAACTGTTGCACATAGTCGGTCAGCTTGTTCAGATTGTTTTTGCGGGCCAATAAGGATGCCTCTTGTTGACGCCTTGTCGCGCCACCCGTCATCGAGCCGCCAGCATGGATGACATCCCCTTCAAGGGTTACGATCCGATAACGGCTCTGCAATTTCTTGGAAATCTGCAAACCGTCCTGGATATTTGAAGCTACGATCGTTGTCCCCAACAAGCTGCTGACGATCGCATTGTACATTTCCTCATGGCCGATCAGCTCATTCGCGAAGCCGATATAGCCGGGACTGTTCGCCAATGTCGTCCGCACAGCCGTTGGCAAAGACTTGCCTTGGATGACTGTCATCGGCAGGAAAGTGGCGCGTCCCAAGTGTTGGGCTTTCAGAATGCCGATGCATTGGGATGCCGTGCGTTCATCTGCCACCACGATGTGTTGCATCGTGGCTCCCAGAGCGATCTCGATGGCTAAGGTGTATTTTTCGGGAACTTGGATCAACTCGGCGACGGGTCCGCGGATACCCGGAACGCTTTCCCTTCTCCTCAGCATTTCCTTTACGCCTTGATAATAACTGGCATAACTGTCGTCCAACTCCTGCTGGCTCTCACGCCGGGCTTCCGCCTGCTGCAGATTCCGGGTTACGGTATCGAGCTCTGCGTTCAGTTGTTGGAGTTTGGAGACGAGCTGGAAGCTATTTTGTTTGCAGTCCTGCAGTTCCGATTCCAGATTGGCATTCTCTTCAACAAACCGGACGTATTCCTCATTCAAAGATTGCTGTTTCGCCTTCAATTGGCGCAGATTCTTCCTGAGTTCGTCGCCTTTCGAAAGGAAACGGTGCTCCTGTTCGGTTGCGAGCGTCATTTCTTTTTCCAGATGGACGGTTGTGTTCCGGTTGCTGGATTGTTCCTGCAGCCGGTTGATGTAATCGTTCCGGAGTTGCTGGACAAGCTCCGCCTTGTTTTGCGTCAGTTGGGCTTCTTTTTCGGAAAGGCTCGCTCTTTTTTCCGAAAGTTCCTTCCTCGCTTCCACTTTCCCCGCAAGCTCAGCCCGCAAGGTCGCCAGATTAGCTTTTTCCGTCTTGATCAGCGCCTCTTTTTCAGCGATGATCTGGGCTTGCTCTTCTTGATTCTTTGAAGAGTACATCGCCCGTTGCTGGAAAACCTGCTTTTGTCCTTCCAGCTGTTCCAATTTCTGGATGACAGTGACGTAACCGGTCTGCAGTGTTTCCAACTGTTCGTCGCAAACATCCAACTTTTGTTTCAGTTCCTGCAAAGCAGCCTGCGTGTTCGCAAGCGAGCGTTCTTCCGTGCTGATTTTCCGGTCATACTCGGCCAGCTCGCGTTTGCTCATTTGCCACTGCGCATTCAGCCGCTCAATTTCGGAAGCGGTCAAAGCGATTTCGATCTCGCTTAATGACGCTTTTTTATCCTTGTATGCCAAAGCCGTTTTCCGTTGGATTTCCAGCGGAGCGAGTTGGCTGTTGATTTCGTGCAGGATGTCCTCGATCCGGTTCAGATGCTCTTCCGTTTGGGAAAGCTTCCGTTCGGCGCTCGTTTTGCGATTTTTGTATCTGGCTACCCCGGCAGCCTCTTCAAGGATGATCCTTCTGTCCTCGGGTTTATTCTGAAAAATCTGTTCCACTTTCCCTTGCGAAATCATGGAAAAAGAGTCTTTTCCGATGCCCGAATCCATCAGTAATTCTGTTATGTCTTTCAATCTGCATGGTTTTTTGTTGATGAAACAGTCACTGTCGCCATTGCGGTTGTATCTCCTGGTGATGCTCACTTCGCTGAATTCCAGCGGCAGGAATCCGTCCTCGTTGTTCAGGATGAGGGTAACTTCGGCAATGTTGACAGGTTTGCGTGTCTGCGATCCGGCAAAAACGATGTCGTCCATTTTTTTCCCGCGCAGATTTTTTGCGGATTGTTCCCCCAATACCCAGCGGACAGCTTCCGAAAGGTTGCTCTTGCCGCTTCCGTTCGGCCCTACTACTGCTGTCACACCTTCATCAAATTCGATTACGGTTTTGTCGGCGAATGATTTGAAACCCGACATTTCTATTCTTTCAAGATGCAAAGAAAACATCCTTTCCGGTGAAACTTGCTTTTCATTTTGTTAGAGATTCCAGAGCGTTCTGTGCCGCTTTCTGTTCGGCGGCCTTTTTGCTTGGTCCTTGTCCCTGGCCCAGCACTTTTCCGAAAGCCCGCACTTCCACGTCAAACTGCTTTGCATGCGCAGGACCGTCTTCGTTCAGGAGGATATATTGGATATCCACGTCCCCATTCTTTTGCAGTTCTTCCTGGAGGCTGGTCTTGTAATCCATCACATGTGAAAAAGCATCCTCGTTTAACTTCGTGATCATGACTTGGTTAATGAATTTTCTGGCGGCTTCGATTCCTTGGTCCAGGTATACGGCTCCGATGAACGCTTCGAATACATCACACAGCAAAGCCGGACGCTGCCTTCCGCCCATATTCTCTTCCCCTTTACCCAAACGGATATAGGAATCGAAATGACAGTCCTTCGCGAAAGCGGACAGGCTTGGTTCGCAGACGATCTGCGCACGCAGACGGGTCATTTTGCCTTCATGCCACGTATCATAGGTATGAAACAAATAATCGGAGATGACGACTTCCAAAACCGCGTCGCCCAAAAATTCCAATCGCTCATTGTCCTGCAATGCCAGATGACGATGCTCATTCACATAAGATGAATGGGTAAATGCTTCATGCAAAAGTTTCTCATTCCTGAAAACGATCGAGAAATCAGTTGCTATTTGTTTGACTATTTTTTCCAATTCGTTCCCTCCTTTCTTGAATGGACTCCTTGCTGTCAAGGTACTTTTGAAAATAGAGTCCTTTTTCATTATACGACAAATGCGTGCCATAAGCACGCAAATTTCGTTCTCGAACAGTCTGCCGCTGTTCATGCTAAAAGAGGCCTGGACAAAAGTCCGGGCCTCTTCCTCATTTCTGGTAAATAAACGGAACGCGCCTTAACGGACCGGTTCTTCTGATGTCAGTTCGATGGTTTCCCATCCTCTGGTTGCCCCATAGCGGATATTGAAGTTCTTGACGCGGTTATTGACGGCAAAAATCTGCGTACGCCAGAAAGTCGGGATGACAGGCGCTTCCTCGAACAGCAACGCTTGCCATTCTTGATAGATCCCCGTCCGCGCATTTTCGTCCATGGCAACCGCAGCGTTGATCTGATCCAACAAAGCATCATTCTTTTCGTTGGTCCAACGGGTGTAGTTAAGAGCACTGCTACGACCGAACATTTCGGTCGGATTGGGATCCATGCCTGTCCCCCAGGTTGCCTGATAGACATCAATAGCCGGACTGTCGGATGCAAGCATGTCATGGAACTTCTGATATTCAATCAATCTTCCTGTGGCGAGCGAGACATCCAAACCGATTTCTTCCCATTGTTGGATATAGTAGGCAACTACCGTTTCCGTTGCGTCTCCCCCTGCAACAGCCGCAAAGTTGATTTCGAGCGGCTCTCCGTCCGGTGTTTCCCGAAAACCGTCGCCGTCCCTGTCCAGATATCCAGCCTCATCCAGCAGACTTGAGGCCTTCACAGGATCGTAACTGAAGCCAACCGCCTCATCATCACTGAATTCTTCGAACGCTGGGGGAACCATAGCGTTTGCGGGCTGCCGCAACCCATCGAAAAGGACCGCAGCGACAAATGCGTTGTCCAGCGCATATGCCATCGCTTGCCGCAATGCCGCATCCGCCATTTTCGAACTCAGATTAAGGCTGTTGTCGCCTGATTCAACGTCTTGGGATCCCAGTTTGAACCCGATGTAAGTTGTCGCCAATTCTTCTCTGCCCAGCAAGGTTATATTGTCGAAATCTTTGTATCTTTCGTAAGAACTTGCCGGCATGACAGCGACGTCGTAATTTCCCGCTTCCATTTCGGATACGATCGTTGCCGAACCGACTGCTTCAACAAGGATATTATCCAACTTCGGTTTCCCTTTCCAATAATATTCATTGGCTTCGAAAAGGACCGACTCGCCCGGAATGATCGCCTTGACCCGGAAAGGGCCCGTCCCTACAGGTTGTTCCCGCAGTTGGGACGAACTCATCATTTCAGCTACAGGGACACGTTCCAGTTGGTGCCTAGGCAGCGGTTGGCTCCATAAGGCTCCTCCCGCTTGCAAAAGGGACGGATTCAATTCTTCGAAAGCGATGGTGAGGTGCGTATCATCCAAAACCTCGATACCGACAATCGAATCAGTTGTGCCTTCATGGTATTCGGTCATGCCCACGACATTCGCAAAGGCCTCCCCATAAAGGGAACCGGCATAGTCCGGATGCCCGATCACCTCATAGGCATAAAGGATATCGTCGACCGTAAGTGCCGCTCCGTCCGACCACTTCAGGTTATCCCGCATAGTGATCGACACTGTTTTCAAATTTTCATTGAGAACAAAAGTGGCCATGCCATCTTGCGTAAGCTGAAACTCCTCATCATACGAAAAAATGGATTCATGTGAAAAACCCATGAGTTCCTCATCATAAGCATCCTCTGAAAAAACAGGGTTGAAGACACCCTGGAAGGAGGATTCGGCGACTAGAGCATATTTCAACACTCCGCCGGCGATGGCGGGGGCATCGCTGTTCATGACAGTGTCGAATTCCTGTATGACAGCTGACGAACCAGGCAAGTCCCCGTCCGTTTCCAATAGAACCTCCTTGTTTCCACAGCCGGCCAGCAGCGCAGCAAACAAGAAGGGAACGATCATTTTATTCAGCATAGCTCAGCCTCCTTATTATGCTTGCATTTGTTTAGCATCCGCCGCACGCCGCAATGCCTGTCCGACATAAATGATGCACAACAACACTGCAAAGATGAGTGTGGCTGCTGGTAACCATACCCATACATAGTTCTCAAAAACTGCGGGAGAAATGGCATAGCGCAGCAAATTGCCTATACTCGGCACGCCGGGCGGCAAGCCTAAGCCCAGAAAACTCAAGCTTGTCTCCATCCCGATATTCCTTGCCAAAGACATAGTCGTATTGATGATGATCAGTGAACTTAAATTAGGCAGGATTTCACGGAACATGATCAGCAAGTCGTTTGTCCCTGCAGTTTTGGATGCCCGCACATAGTCATGTTTGGCCTCCGCACGCGTCCGGTTACGAAAAACCTTTGATTTCCCTGCCCAGCTGAATGCGCTCATCAGCAATATGAACGTAATGAGATTGTATTCCGATACGATGGATACCAGCACGAGAACCAACACGCTTGCCGGAAGAACCATGATGGATTCAATGGAGCGCATAAGCAGGCCATCCAGGAAACCACCGTAATAGCCGGACAGCAGACCCAAACCGATCCCGATGAATCCGGTCAAGACTGTCACGGCGGTCCCGGCCAGCAGCGAGGTGCGCGCTCCCAGCAACAGCTGGCCCAGCACATCCCGTCCCGCTTCATCCGTCCCCAACAGATGGTTTTTACCCGGCGAAGCATACCTGTTCAACAGATCCACCTGCATGACTTGACTCTCATCAAAAAAAATGGAGCCCACAAAGACCAGCAACAAGAGCAAAACGAGCGTACCCAAAGCAACGACCGCCCACTTGTCTTTTCGGAATTCTCCAAGCATGCCGCGGAAATCGACAACCGTTTTTGTTTCCTCATTCACTTCGTGGCTCAAACGGTTCTCGCCTACCGCAACGGAGGCAAGCTCCGTTTTCAACTCTTCCATTCTGCCTGCTTTCTTTTCTTCCTCCGTATTCAACATATCCCCCCTTTCCTCTTGCTATCTCACCCTGACGCGCGGATCCACAATGGTCAAAATGACGTCAGACACTAATGTGCCAATCAAAGCAGCCAGCCCATAAAACAACAACAAGGCAACGATGACACTGAAATCGCGTGATTCTAAAGAACTGATGAACAATCGGCCGATTCCCGGGTAGGAGAAGATATATTCGATAAAAATGCTGCTCCCTATGAAACCGGTTATGTCATAGCCCAACAGAGAAGTTACCGGCATACTCGCGTTCCTGAAGATGTGCCTCCGATACACCATGCTCTCCGGAACGCCTTTTGAGCGGGCTGTCAGTACATAATCCTCTTGCTTTGCCTCGATGATACCCGACCTTAAACGTTGGATGTTGCCAGCGGATGCCGAGAGGGCAAAAGCCAGCGCCGGCAACGCTAAGTGGTGGAGCCTATTCCAAAGAGAGGCAAATACACTCTGCGTTTCCGGCAACAAGGGCATCCCCCGCGTCGGAAACAATTGCAGTTGAAATCCAAAAAGCCAAACCAGCAACAAGGCAACAATGAAGATCGGTAAGGCAAAACTGATGCTGTTCAAAAACCGAATGACTTTATCACCCAACGAACCGTTAAAACGCCCTGCATAAATGCCAAGCGGAACAGCGATCAGATACGACAACACGAGCGAGGCCATCGCCAACCAGAGTGTGTTGCCAAGCCTTGCACCAACAAGAACACCCACAGGCATCCGGTAAGTGTAACTGAGCCCGAAATCCCCTCCGAGCATATTTGCGATCCATTCCAGATAGCGAATGTACCAAGGCCCATCCAGGACTGCGCCCGCTTGGATCGCGTCAATGCTGCTCTGATCCATCCCGGGAATGATCAGCCCAGTCAGCGGATCTCCGGGCATCCATTGCGCCAGTGCAAACACCAACAGACTGAACGCCAACAGTTGCGGAATGATAAAGAAGAAGCGTTTCAGAATTCTGTTCCACATCGTTAACGCTCTCCTTTCGATTGTTTACCGGCAATCCGATGCGTTTCCGACAACGGGATCAAATCCCCAACGCGATCGTCCTTTGCCAGATAACTCTCCATGCTTTGTCTGTATTCTGATTCTATTTCCCGCCGCAAACGCTTGTGCAACTCCCGGTTGCCCGGATCCAAGTTCGGGATTGCGGAAAGGAGCCTTTTCGTGTAGATGTGCTGCGGGTTGAGATAGATGTCCTGCCTGTCTCCGTATTCCACGAACCTTCCTCGGTACATGATGGCCAATTCATCGCACATCTGCTTCACGACGCCCAGATCATGGGAAATGAACAGATAGCTGAGTTTGTATTGTTCTTGGATGCGTTTCATGTAATTCAGCACTTGCGCCTGAACGGAAAGGTCCAATACTGAAACGGGTTCATCAGCTATGACAAATTTTGGCCGCAGCGCAACCGCCCGTGCCAATGCAATGCGTTGCCTTTGTCCGCCAGTGAATTCGTGAGGATACTTCCGCAGCGACTCTTCCGGTAAACCGACCATTTCCAGCAGTTCCAGCACGCGTTTTTTTTCTTCCTGCTGGGAAAGCTGCTCAAAATTGTGCAAAGGTTCGGAAATGATCTGTCCAATTTGTTTTTTCGGATTCAGACTCGCACCCGAATCTTGAAAAATCATCTGGACATTGCGTTTGTGGGCTGATTTCCGCTTGCCTATCGCAGCGGTTACGTCAGTGCCTTCATAAATGATTTGGCCGGCAGTGATCCGCTCCAATCCGACGATCGCTCTTCCGACAGTTGATTTTCCGGACCCTGATTCGCCCACCAGACCGTAATTTTTCCCTTCTTCCAAGGACAGACTGATGCCGTCGACGGCTGCAAGGCTCTTTTTGCTGGATAAGAAGCCGCTCTTGAGCGGGTAGTGAACCTTCAAATCTTTGATTTCCAAAAGCCCCATCTTATTCACTCTCCCCTTCAAAACGGAAGGACTCATGGCACGTGCACCTGACAAAATGCCCTTTAGAAATCTCGTGCATTTTGGGTGATTGTTCATGTGCGGAAAACGGGATCCATGGAATCCGTCCGGCAAAACGACAGCCCTGTTTAGGTAACTGCTGCAAGGAAGGGACATCCCCTTGAATCATATAGAGTTCCCCGGAATCCGATCCGAGGGCGCCATTCGCTTGCGGCATCGAACGCAACAAAGAACGGGTATACGGATGTTTCGGATCCGTGAACAGTTCAACGACCCCGGCTGTTTCGACAATCTGGCCCGCGTACATGACGGCTACTCTGTCCGCAATCTCGGCTACGACACCCAAATCATGGGTGATCAGGATGATTCCGGCACCCGTGTCGTCCCTCACTTCGCTCAACAGATCCAACATTTGAGCTTGAACAGTGACATCCAAAGAGGTCGTCGGTTCATCCGCGATGATGATCGGCGGATTGCAGGCAACAGCAATGGCAATGCCGACCCGCTGACGCGCTTCCCCGGACAGCTCATGCGGGTAGCGCACGGCTGTCCCTTCCGGATCCTCCAGCTTAACTTGAACCAACAATTCGCCCACACGCAGCGCACGTTCCTCTTTTGTCATCCTGGTATGATAAAGCAGCACTTCTTCTATCTGTTCACTCACCGTCATCAAAGGATTGAGGGCCGAAAGGGGATCTTGAAAAACCATCCCGATATCGTTTCCTCTTATGCGGTTATAGAGCGTCTCATTCAAATCGATGAGATTCAGGTTCTGATAGATGATCTCTCCCGAAATCCGCGTGTTCGCCTTATTATGGAGTCCGACGATCGTTGTTGCGAGGGTACTTTTCCCGCAGCCTGACTCTCCGACAATCGCCAAAATTTCACTTTTTTCCAGACTGAAGGAAACATCGTCGACTGCATCGTAATAGTTATCCTGCATCCGGAATGCGGTGTGCAATGCGTTTATCTCCAGCAAAGGTCTTCCAAGTCCCATCGTGCGCCTCCTCTCATGCTTATATAACAAACTTGATGAAATATCTCCTAACATTATACGGTTAAGCACATGCAAAAACAACCGCTATTTCATTCACTTTTAATGCATTTCATATTTTTGCCATAATCAGCCCTCTTGGCCTGAAAAAAAAGCAACATTGGCATTTGAAAACCGTCAACGTTGCTTCTGTCGTTAAATTATTGCGATCCTTTTTTTTGAGAATCGATGTAGTCGACCGCATCTCCTACTGTGATTATCCTCTCAGCATCTTCATCGGAAATCTGTACAGCAAAGACATCTTCCAGTTCCATAACGAGTTCAACAATATCCAATGAATCCGCTCCAAGATCGTTGTGGAAAGTCAACTCTCTCGTAACCTTTGCTTCATCGACACCGAATCGTTCAATAACCATCTTGGCTACTCGCTCAAAAGTAGTTGTATCTGCCAAGCGTTACACCTCCATTATCGTTCCATAACCAATTACATCACATTTATTGAAAATATTTTGTAAAGGCTCACATCTATTTTACCCATACGCTAATCTTTTGTCTATATTTTTTTATTCCTGCTCAGTTTTGCTTACGGGCTGGGCATTCATTTCATCAAAGTGCTTCACGACATCATCGATGACGTGGGAACTGATGATTTTACGGATTTGCTTCACTGTGTGGTAGACAGCGACTTTATCCGCAGATCCATGCGTCTTGACGACCGGCGCCCGCAATCCGAACAGCACGGCACCCCCATGCTTCGAATAATCCATCGTATCTTTGATTTCCGAAAAGGAATCCTTGATCAGCATTCCGCCGATTTTTGTCTTCAGACCGCCTGAAAGCAATTGGGTTTTGATCAACTTCAGCAAGGACATTGCCGTTCCTTCCATCGTCTTCAGGACAGCATTCCCGGTGAAGCCATCCGTAACGACGACATCCGCATCGCCGAGCAAAATTTCCCGCGCTTCAATATTGCCTGTGAAATTGAGTTCGGGGTCCTCTTCCAACAACACATAGGCTTTTTTGGACAGTTCGCTGCCCTTCGTTGCTTCGGAACCATTGTTCAACAAAGCGATCCTTGGGTTTTCGATGCCTTGCACAAACTTGGCGTAATACGACCCCAAAAGGCCGAACTGGTAGATGTTTTCCGGTTTGCAGTCGGCATTTGCGCCTGCATCCATCAACAGGAACTGTCCATTCTCTTTGCCGATGACCGGCAGAATCGGCATCAAACCGGGTCTGTCGATCCCTTTGATCCGGCCGATGATCAATAATCCGGCTGCCAAAAGCGCACCGGTATTCCCTGCCGAGAATAAAGCGTCGGCTTCTTTGTTCTTGACTGCTTGAGCAGCAAGCACCATTGAAGCTTGTTTTTTTCTGCGGATTGCTTTGACGGGTTCGTCGTCGCTCTCGATTTTTTCGGTCGTATGCACGATTGTGATTTTCCCATCTTCGGCAAATTGATCCCCTAAAGCCTTGCGTATTTTGGCTTCGTCACCAAAAAGCAAAAACTCTAGATCATTAAATTCTTTGGCAGCCATTAAAATGCCCTCTACTATTGCTTGGGGCGCAAAATCCCCGCCCATCGCATCGACAGCGATTTTCATAGATTGTATACCTCACTTTTGTTAGTTTCACTGTAATCTCTTTAACTTCTCTTTTTCGCGTTCGACTGCTTCCCGCAAACTTTCGTAGGCTGGGTTGCTTTCAAAGTCTTGTTCGCGTGTGATTTGGATAGCGTCATTGTGCGCAATATCCAGGATGACGGCATCCCGCACGATATCTCCGGATTTGAAATCGGGCAAGCCTGATTGTTTGTTTCCGAAAAGATCACCCGGTCCGCGCAGTTCCAAATCCCGTTGGCTCAGGTAGAAACCGTCAGTCGACTCCACCATGATTCGCATGCGTTCCTTGCCGTTATCGGTTTTTGGATCGGCAACCAGCACACAATAGGATTCTTTGTCTCCCCGGCCCACTCGACCGCGCAACTGGTGGAGCTGGGATAATCCGAATCGGTCGGCATCTTGGATGACCATCACTGTTGCATTCGGCACGTTCAGGCCGACCTCGATGACTGTCGTCGATACAAGGACCTGCAGCTCGTTGTTTTGGAAACGGCGCATAATCTGATCCTTTTCTTCGGACTTGAGACGGCCGTGCAACAGACCGATTTGGTATTCCCCTTTGTAATAGGCCGTCACGGCTTGATGCACATCTTCCGCATTCTTGACATCCAGCGACTCGGATTTCTCGATCAGAGGCGTGATGATGTACGCCTGTTGTCCATTATCCATCTGTTTCCGGATGAACTCAAGTACATTTTCGATCTTGTCCGATTTGTTCCAAATCGTTTTGATCGGTTTTCTGCCGTCAGGCATCTGGTCAAGCACCGAAACATCCATTTCGCCCATCGTGGTTATCGCCAACGTCCTCGGGATCGGCGTGGCAGTCATGTACAATACATTCGGGTTGTTCCCCTTTTCGTTCAGCTTATGCCTTTGTTGGACACCGAAGCGGTGCTGCTCATCGGTGATGACCAGGCCCAGGTCGGAAAAAACGACATCTTCTTGGATCAGTGCGTGCGTCCCGATGAGGATATGCAAGTCCCCTACTGCAAGCCGGTTCAACAATTCTTTTCGGTCCTTTGCCTTCGTGCTGCCGGTAAGCAGGGCGACGGAGACATCGGTATATTCGAACAGGCTCTGCAAGGTGCGATAGTGCTGTTCTGCCAAAATCTCAGTGGGAACCATGAAAGCCCCTTGGTACCCGCCCAGGACGGTAGCCATCAGGGCGATCACCGCTACGATCGTTTTGCCGCTTCCGACGTCCCCTTGCAACAGACGGTTCATTTCATAAGCTTTGCGCAAATCCCGGCATATTTCGTTGACGACCTTCTTTTGCCCATCCGTAAGTTCAAACGGCAAAGTCGCTATGAATCCCTTCAGCTTGTCCACATCATAAAGGATCGGAATGCCTCGGTTATTCGTTTTGCGGCTCAGCTGCAGCATTTGCAGGCGCACCTGATAAAGGAAAAACTCCTGATAGATGATTTGCCGTCTCGCTTGCTCTGATTCTTCATCATTTTTGGGAAAGTGCATCGCCCGAATGGCTTCCCTATGGCTCATCAGATGATACGTCTGCAGCAAATGTTGCGGAAGTATCTCGGGAATGACCGGGGAATAAAGTTCAATCGCCTGTTTGATCAGATTCAGGATGGTCTGCTGCTTGATCGTCTTGTTGACGTGATAAATGGCGGCATAATCATCCTGGCCGTTCGAACTCCCGAGGATCTTCATCCCAGCCAAACTTTGGCGTGCGCGTTCCCATTTACCGAAGATCGCAACCTCATCCTCAAGCATGATTTTTTGTTTCAGGTAAGGCTGATTGAAGAATGTTACCGAGATGATGGCATCTTCGATGGCTAATTTGAATGATAACCTGCTTTTTTTAAAACCGTAATGATGGACGACCGGAGCCGTCACGACTTGTCCTTTCAGCGTCACTTTGTCCGAATCCTCGATTTCGTCCAATGTTTTGACTTTTATGTCCTCATAACGGAAAGGAAAATGTGTGATCAGATCATAGATCGTATCGATGCCCAACGAATGCAGCGCCTCAACCCTTTTCGGTCCTACATGGGGCAACTCCCCGACTGGATCATAAATATCCAATTGCTTGTTGTCTTCCGCTTCCATCCGTTCGCCTCCTTTCTTCCGGGAGCAGGACAGTTTTTTGACCAACCGTTTTTGAAAAAGAAAAGCTGAACAGAGAAACTCGTTCAGCTTTTTCAGATTATTCTACAGAAAGAAGATAACTGTATACCGGTTGATTTCCTTCTTGCACTTCCACTTCCAAAAAGTCATATTCCGCTTCGATGACCGCTGCAATCTCTTTGCTTTCGTTCTCATCGCTGTCTTCCCCGAAGATGATGGTGACGATTTCGCTGTCATCCGTGATCATTTTTTTCAGGGTTTCTATCGTTGCGGCTTTTCTGTCCTTGTCGGCCGTCAGGATTTTCCCGTCGACGATTCCCATGAAGTCGTCCTTGGTGATGGCCAATCCGTCTATGACTGTGTCGCGAACGGCACTCGTGATCTGTCCGCTGACAACATTCTCCAGTTCGGCAGTCATGTTGGCTTTATTGGTTTCCAAGTCCACTGATTCATTGAAGGCAAGCATAGCTGTCAGACCTTGCGAGATCGTCTTCGAAGCCACTACAACCACATCCGCATCAGAAACCTCGGCAGCCTGATCTGCAGCCATGAAAATATTTTTGTTGTTCGGCAAAATGATTGTTTTTTCGGCGTTTGTGCTTTCGATCGCCTTAAGGATGTCTTCCGTGCTTGGATTCATCGTTTGTCCGCCATTGATGATTGTGGAGACGCCCATGCTCTTGAACAGGGCATGCACACCTTTGCCGGCAGCAACAGCTATCACACCGTAAGGAACTTTTTCAAGTTTTTTGGAAGGCGCATCGGCTTTTTCCAGGACTGCATCATGCTGCATGCGCATATTGTCCACTTTTATTTTCATCAGTGAACCGAATTTTTGGCCGTAGTTCATGACTTCCCCAGGATATTCGGTATGCACATGGACCTTCACGATTTCATCATCCGCGACGACTAATAGGGAATCCCCGATTTCGTTCAGATGATTACGGAATGTATCATAGTCAAAGGTGTCCGTCACGGTTTCGCCTTCGCCTAATTTGACCATGATTTCTGTACAATAACCGAATTCAATATCTTCTGTCGCAATGGAGTGCGAAACGTTATGATAATTTTCCTGGTGAGCGATTTCGGTCACATCCGCTTGTATGATGACCTTTTCGGCGGAAGGCACTTTTTCGCCGGTCAAGGATTCCATGAACCCTTCATAAATGTATACAAGGCCTTGTCCGCCGCTGTCGACGACGCCGACCTCTTTCAATACCGGCAACAGATCCGGTGTCTTATCCAATGCGATCTGCGCGACTTTAAGGACTGTTCCCATCAATTCGATGATGTCATCCGTATGTTCGGCTTTTTTCACACCGGCTTTGGCGGATTCGCGCGCAACCGTCAAAATGGTGCCTTCCACAGGTTTCATGACCGCTTTATAGGCTGTCTCGACGCCGTGGGAAAAAGCTTCAGCAAAATCAGCAGTATTCAAGGTTGTTTTTCCTTCAATCGCCTTCGAAAAGCCACGGAACAGCTGGGATAAAATGACGCCTGAGTTTCCTCTGGCCCCCATCAATAAGCCTTTAGCCAAGTCCGATCCTAATTGATCTATTTTTGTAGCATTCGACAGCCTGACGCGTTCAGCTCCGGATGTGAATGATAAATTCATGTTTGTGCCCGTGTCTCCATCCGGAACGGGGAACACGTTCAAAGAATTCACATATTCTGCATTCTCACTAAGACGTTCGGCGCCGATTGCGACCATCGCCTTAAAGTCTTCCGCTGTTAGTTGAGTTTTCTTCACCTTATAGTCCTCCTTCACCATATAAAACATGGTGATCTGTAATCTTTAGTCCTTTAATACTCTTACGCCTTGGACGAACACATTCACTGTATTTGCGGAAAAGCCCAACATCATTTCAAGATTATATTTGACTTGTGTTTGAACATTCCGGCAAATTTCAGAAATTTTTGTTCCGTAGAGTACAATGATATAAACATCAACAGCTACTCCATTTTCTTCTTGGCGAATCACGGCACCGCGTGAATAGTTCTCTTTTTTCAATATTTCACTGATATTATCTCTGATTTGATTTTTGCTGGCCATGCCGACAACTCCATAATTATCCGTTGCGGCGCCGCCCACTACCGTAGCGATCACGTCGTTCGATAAGTCAACCATCCCATATTGTGTTTGGATTTTAACTGCCATTTATAATAGCCTCCTTAATGTATGCACACAATCGTTAATTACAAATTATGATAGCATATTTTATACAAAAGAAATAACTTTTTGCGATTAAATTTCTCATTTCCGATCGATTTACGGCAATTCTGACTTTTTTCCGAAATATTTTCAGCGTTTTCTCATCTCCCCTTCCTCCCTTTTTTAGGATGGCCAAATGCGGCTATTTGATGAGGACGGGATAAAAAAAACAGCTGTCAAGTATTTTTCCTTTAAAACAGTTGCATTCACTTTTGAATTATGATAAATTAATCAAGTGTATGAATTGGAAAGAAGCTTTGCTTCTGTAACAGCAAAGGAGGAAAGAAAATGTCAAAAGAATGTTTCGTAACAGGACGTAAAAGCCGTTCAGGTAATAACCGTTCCCACGCTATGAACTACACAAAACGTACTTTCAAGCCAAACTTACAAAAAGTTCGTATCTTAGTCGATGGAAAACCTAAAAAAGTATGGGTTTCAGCTCGAGCTTTGAAATCTGGTAAAGTTGAAAGAGTATAAAAATATAGATGAGCCCAGGGACCATGCCATGATTCCAGCTCATCTTTTTTTTATTCAGAAAATCTATTATGTCCAAAGTAAAGGAAAGAGGCCGCGGCCTCTTTCCTTATTTGGGTTTGTCAGCACTTTGGATGACGGCCAGAACACCGGATTCAAAAGAAAAATGCATCACGGCCTCTTCAAACTCATTGCTGACCAAAGCTATCGGGTAATCGTAATCTTTTCCGTTCAAAGGATAGACAACTCCCGTCAGGGTCAATTTCTTGATGGGGGTCATGCCGATGAACGACAAATATTTTTTATCCGTTTCTTTTTCCAGCATATAACTGCCGGGCATATAAAACCGCAAGGTATTATGCCGATCCATTAGGCTGATTCTGCCTGCCATGCCTTTCACGACCGGATGGAACGCCAACCACAGATTGCTCATCAGATGGTCCAAACGCCCTCCGAAGGCACCCAGAAGAATGATTTCTTCCGGATTGAACGTTCCGATCGCATAGGCAATGGCCGCCTCGGTATCCGTTTCATCTTTTTGCGCAGGCAGGATGCGGCAGACGCGGCTTTTCTTTTTGATTTCTTCCAGTTCATGCGGGGTGACGGAATCAAAATCGCCGATGGCCGCATCGAAATCAGTGAGCAGCCCGGCAAGCGTCAACGCTCCGCGGTCCGCACCGATCAACCGATGACTTTCCGAAAAACGGTGGATCAAGGCGGCGACATCCGTCTGGTCGCCGCCGACCACAATCACCACTTTCTCAGACCGCATTATGGCAAGCGTCCTTCAATCGGCTGATGGCCGCTGCTGGATTTTCATCGTCATAAATGTAGGAACCGGCTACGAATACATCCGCACCTGCCTGAATGCACTTGACGATCGTCTCATGGGTAATGCCGCCATCGACTTCGATTTCGTAATGATAGCCATGCTTTTCGCGCAAGGTAGCCAGCTCTTGGATTTTGTCCAAAGTGCTTTCGATGAAGCCTTGGCCCCCAAAGCCCGGGTTGACGGTCATGACGAGCACCATATCGACATCGCCCAATACAGGTTTTATGACGTCTACGCTTGTGCCCGGATTGATGACGACGCCGGCTGAAATATTTTCATTTTTGATCATCTGGATCGCGCCATGGATGTGGGCAGTAGCTTCCGCGTGAATCGTGATGATATCCGCGCCGGCCCTGGCGAAAGCCGGGATCAAATTTTCAGGTGTGTTCACCATCAAATGGCAATCCAACGGCAATTTTGTGTGCGGCCTGATTGCCTGGACAACATTTGGGCCCAAAGTCAAATTGGCAACAAATTGGCCGTCCATGGCGTCGATGTGGATATAATCGGCACCAGCTTGTTCAACCAACTTGACGTCCCGCTCTAAATTCGCGAAATCAGCACTTAATATGGATGGAGCAATTTTCATTTTCACACGCACCTTATCTCTTATTTTTTTTTGTGTACATCGGTTTGCGGCCGACGATTTCCTCATGGAACTGCAGATAGTGTTCATATCTGTATGGGGCAACCTCTCCGGAGGCAACGGCCTCTTTCACCCGGCAATTCGGCTCGTTGATGTGCATGCAGCCGCCGAATCGGCATTGATCGTGCAGCGCTTCAAAGTCCGGGAAAAAGGAAGGCAGATCGACCGCTTCAATGTCGATCAAGTCGATTGTACTGAAACCAGGGGTATCGGCAATCAGAGCCTCCCCAACAGGATGCAACTCGACATGCCGCGTCGTATGGCGGCCCCTGCCCAAAGCGGTCGAGATTTCACCTGTCAGCAAATCCAATTCAGGCATCAGTTGATTCAACAAAGTGGATTTCCCGGCGCCGGATTGGCCCATAAACACCGCCATCCCTTTGCCCATGGTCCTGACCAGCTCCTCCAAAGACGAGGCTCCTTCAGGATAATCCGATAAGATCATTTTGTATCCGATCGATTCATAATAGGTTTTGTACTGAAGCATGTCCGTCTTAGCTTTTTCATCCAACAGATCAATTTTCGTAACGTAGATGATGGGACTGATGTTGTTTGCTTCCAGATAAACCAGGAAACGATCCACCAGATAGGAAGAAAAATCGGGTTCGATCGCCGACATCACAATGACGCCAAAATCGACATTTGCCACAGTCGGGCGAATCAATTCATTTTTCCTTGGGTAGATGTCCAGCAGAACGCCCTCCGTTAAGTTGTCACTTTCGAAATCGACAAAATCCCCAATAAGCGGAGCCATGTTTTTCACGCGGAAGTTCCCTCTCCCTCTCGTCTGATACGTTTGACCATCCACATACACATAATAAAATCCGCTTATTGCTTTCCTGACTTGTCCTTTTTGCAAATCGACAACGCCTCCTAGTTTAGTTCTTTCTCTCTATTCTACACTGTTCTACAAAAAAATGACAAACCATTTTGATGTTTGTCATTTTTTGTAGCCTATTTGTTTCTATTGTGTTAGTTCAGAAGCTTCGTTGATGACTTCGCCATCCCTTTCGATCCGGTAGGAAGCGGAACTGCCTTCCAGAATACGGAAATTCAACGTCACGACCTCATCCGCCGCTATATCGAACTCACGGAATACGTCACTGAGGGCATGATCTTCGTCCTCTATGTAGATGACGATATGGTTCGGCTCATCGGAAGAACTGCTGCTGGCCGCATTGCTGGCCGCGTTTTCACTGCCTTGACTGTTGCTGCTCTCAGAAGCGGGTTCCGACACGGCTGCTGCGAGATAAGGAATCGTAATGGTGCGGCTGAATGAAACAACCTGCGGCTCTTCAGGACCTATCGAAATCACCACACTCAAGGCATCACCGGATACAAAAGCGGATCCGCCTGCCAGACTTTGGCTTACGACCAGACCTGCTGCAATCGTATCTGAATAAGCTTCAGTGACCGTCAATGCGAGCCCGTATTGCCCTGCATAATCCTCGACGCTTTTCCGCGTATATCCCGATAGATCGCGCATCGTATAGGATTCATTTCCGTCGCTCACCAGAAACGACAGCGTAGTTTCGCTTGGTCTCACTTCCGCGCCAGGCTCTAAGCTTTGGCTGATGATATTGCCTGCAGCGACCTCGCTGCTGAATTCGTGTGTCCTTTCGATCGTAAAGCCTTCTTTACGCAAGTCTTCCAGAACACTTTCATATTCTTGGTCTTCATAGTCGAGAAGCGTGAACAATTCCTCGCCCAGACTGATGACCAGGTCGATTTCAGCACCGGCTTCAACAGCTGCACCGATTTTTGGTGACGTTTCAATGACAGCATCTTCTTCGACTTCATCGCTGTATTCTTCCGTTATATCCCCCAAAACCAATCCTGCGTCTTCCAATGCGAGGCGTGCGCTGGATTGATCCATATTGGACACATCCGGAACAGTCAGCGCATCTGCTTCCTGGTTATTGTAAAAGAAGAGGAAAACGCTGGTGATCAGACCCAAAAGCAACACGCCGAAGAGAACGAATGTCCAGTTCTTTCGTTTTTTCTTGCCTCCAGCTACCTCTCGCCCTGACTCGTATTCGTGGATCGGTTCAGCTTTCACGCCCGGGGGCGGCGAAACGATCGTGTTCCCGCTGTCCGCATTCGCCACTACTTCAGCGGATAGGGGGGTGAGTACTTTGGTTTCCTGCAACAGCGATACCGGCATAAACGGTGCTTCGTGCAAGCGTTCCTCATTCAGGCAAGTATCGAGATCCGCCATCATTTCTTCACAGGTAGCGTAACGGTCCAGCGGTTCTTTCGCCGTGGCCTTCAGAATGACATTTTCCAAACTTTGAGGAATCTCCGGATGGCTTTCCCGGATGAAAGGCATCGGTTCCTGAAAATGCTTCAGGGCGACGCTGACAGCCGACTCCCCATCGAAAGGAACCTTCCCGCTGAGCAATTCATAAAGGACAATCCCTAAAGCGTAGATGTCTGATTTTGAAGTGGCCATACTGCCTCTTGCTTGCTCCGGAGACAAGTAATGAACGGAGCCCAACAGCGTATTCGTCTGGGTGATCGATGTTTCCGACAGCGCAACCGCAATGCCGAAATCGGTAATTTTGATGCGATCCTGATTATCGATCAGAATATTTTGTGGCTTGATGTCCCTATGGATGATCCGGTTTTTGTGGGCCAATGCCACAGCCGACAAAACTTGGTGCATGATATGGATCGACTTCTCCGGCGAAACCCTGCCTTGAATGTCGATGTATTTTTTCAGATCCGTGCCATCGATGAATTCCATCACGATGTATTGCAATTCATCTTCTTCATCCACATCATATACACCTACGATGTTGGGATGGATCAATTGCGTGGCTGAGAGGGCTTCACGTTGGAAACGGCGCAGGGCGTCCTTGTTGTTGCGGAAGTCAAAGCGCAATACTTTGATGGCGACCGGGCGATCCAGAATCAGATCATGGCCCAGGTAAACGTTCGCCATCCCGCCGCTTCCGATATGCCGGACGATTTTATAGCGGCCGCCTAATTTCTTTCCTGCCTCCACTGCGGTTCCCCCTCTCTATCCGTAAAATCAGCCAAAAGGGCTGTGATGTTGTCCAGGCCGCCAGCCTCATTCGCTTTATCGACCAAGGAAAGGACTTTTTCTCCAAGAGGAAGCCAATCCTTCAGAACTTGGGCGATCTCTTCATCATCCATCATGTTGGTCAACCCATCGGAGCAAAGCAACAACAGATCCCCCTGCACAAGCGGCATGGCCATGATATCGATATCCAGTTTCCGGGAAACGCCCAAGGAGCGCGTCAAAATGTTCTTTCTTGGATGATGCTGGGCTTCTTCAGGGGTTATTTCCCCTGATTTAATGAATTCATTCACCAAGGAATGGTCTTCCGTTATTTGACGGAGTTTATAATTTCTGTAGACATAAGCCCGACTGTCGCCGATATTGGCAATAATGATTTCCTTGCCCACGACGGCCGCCGCCACCAAAGTCGTACCCATTCCATCCAGGTCGCTGTAATCCAACGATTTTTGAAAAACCAGATCATTGACGCGCTGGATGTTGGCGATCAGCCAACTAGACAATTCTTCGCTGTTCGTGAAACGGGATCCTTTCCAGGCTGCACCCAGATGGGATACCCCCATTTCGCTGGCGACGTCGCCAGCCTTATGGCCACCCATGCCATCGCATACGATCATGAGCGGCTGCTGGGCTTCATTCACGAAATAACCCACATAATCTTGATTGATTGCTCTATTTTTGCCTCTATCACTCTTGAAGGCTATTTGCATTCTTTCCCCTCAATTCTTTCTTATCATTTACCTTTTTACCATACAGCTGATGAAGAATCCATCAGTTCCGTAATCATGCGGATATATCTGCACAAATCCTTCAGGAGTGAAAGATTTTTTATCCAAATAATCGGAGTGTATCGGGACGATTGCAAATTCGGCATGATTTTCAATGAATGTCTGGACAGTCATTTGATTCTCTTCTTCAGTAAGTGTACATGTACTGTACACCAAACGTCCACCTTTTTTTAGCAACGAACTTACAGAGTCCAGTATCCGAAGTTGTTCGTGATGCAAGTCCAAAAAGTCCTGCGCATTTTTCACATATTTGATATCCGGCTTCCTGCGCATCAACCCCAACCCCGAACAGGGGGCATCGACGAAAATGACATCAAAGGATTCCGGTGCAAATGCTTTGCCTGCTTCTTTCGCATCCATCACGCGGGTTTCGATGCGATCGGACACATGCAGACGCTCGGCATTTTGGTTGATCAAGCATATCTTGTGCTCATACATATCCAAGGCGATGACTTTGCCGTTTTCCGAAGCCGAGAGATAACTGGCCATGTGCGTCGTCTTCCCACCCGGTGCAGCACAGCTGTCCAAAACCAGAAAATCCTTTTCCAGCTCTCCGACCGGTGCGACCAATTGACTCGATTCGTCCTGAATCGTAAGGACGCCCTCTTTGAATAGCGGGGAGTCAACGATTTTTCCGCCGCGGATCCGGATGCCCGAAGGTGAAACCGGACTTGGGACCACATCGTAACCCTCTGTTTGCAACAGTTCAAGAGCTTCTTCCCGGGACATTGCCTGTGACTGCAATCTGACCGATACAAAGGGATCTTCCAATAAGGAAAAAGCCATTTTTTCGGTCTCCTCGACACCGATTTTTTCAATGAAATAGGCGACGAGCCACTTCGGCAAGCTGGCCCCTACGCTGATGCGTTTCTTGGCATTGCTGATCGATTTCCAATCGCGCAGCCCATTCCGCTGCACATTCCGCAATACGCCGTTCACATAACTGGCGATGCCCGCATGGCCCTTAGCTTTAGCTATCTCAACCGCATCGAAAAGGACGGCATGATCCGGAACCTTCGTCAAATAGACCATCTGATAGGCGGAGACACGCAATAAATTAGTGACCCAAGAAAGTTGTTTTTTGGGATCTTTGATGTATGCCGAAAGGCCATAATCCAAAGTCATTTTCCGCTGGATGACGCCATAGACAATCTCAGTCAATAGGCCGGCATCTTTTGGTGACAACTTTTCGGATTGGATGACTTTGTTCAGCAACAGATTGGAATACGCGCCTTCATTCTCTACGCTCTCCAATATATCGACAGCCAGATAACGGACCGTATGCTTGATTTTGTTTTTAAGTTTATTGTCCATCTGTATCAAACCTTGTACCTTCTTGGATTTCGCAGGCGCTGCCCCTCAAGTAATCCGCTGCTGACATGCGTTTTTTCCCTGCAGGTTGGAGTTCCGTCATTTTGAAGACGGTGCCCGCTCCGCAGGCTACATAAAGGGCTTCCTTGTCTGTTGCAAACACTGTTCCGGGTTCATCGTTCGTAGTGAGTTCGACGGCCTGTCCAGCCCATACTTTGATCCTTTGCCCGTCCAAAAGCGTATGCGCCACTGGCCATGGACGCATGCCCCGGACTTGGCAGGCCACTTGTGCGGCCGTTTTGGACCAATCGATGCGTTCCTCTTCACGCTTGATGTTCGGCGAAAAGGTGGCTGCGGATTCATCCTGTTCTTGCGGCACGAGTTTGCCTTGGAAAAAATCAGGCAATGTATCGATCAACAGATTTTTGCCCAGTTCGCTCAACTTCAGGAACATCGTCCCAACATCATCTGCCTCGGTGATGGGTATGGCTCTCTGCGCCAAAACAGCCCCGGCATCCATTTTTTTCTCCATGTACATGATTGAGACCCCTGTTTCTTTTTCCCCGTTGATGATGGCGTAATGCACTGGTGCGCCACCGCGATACTTCGGCAACAAAGAAGCATGCACATTGATGGAGCGGAAACGCGGAGCATTCAGCAGCTTGACCGGCAGAAATTGCCCATAAGCCGCTGTAACGATCAAGTCCGGCTTCGAGGCAATCAGTTCATCCATTTCTGGTGAACCGGATATTTTTTCCGGCTGATAGACCGGCAGACCATGCTTCAGTGCGGCTTCCTTCACCGGGGAAGGAGTCAATATTTTCTTTCTGCCTACCGGGCGGTCCGGTTGTGTGACAACCGCAATCACCTCGTAACCACGCTGCAATAAAGCCTCTAAAATGGGCACTGAAAATTCCGGGGTGCCCATAAAAATGATTTTTTTCATTTGTATACCTCCTAGAAGAAATTGACCGGCTCTGAATCGATCGAAATATAGAGACCGCGCGCATTTTCTTTTTGTGACTCATCCAAAATCTGTTTCAACGCCGGATGTAGTTTGGTTTCCTGTTTGTATTTCACTAATATCTGAAAATAATAGCGGTTGTTCACTCTCGCGATGGACCCTTTCGATGGCCCGAGCATGATCGTGTCAGGCTCAAGTTTTTTTTGAAGGATCTCATGGATTTCATAAATTTTCTTTTGCGCTTTCTTTTCATCAGGGTTGCTTACGGTTATGAGCGCCGTATAAAAATACGGCGGATAACCCGCTTTATGCCTGAGCGACATCTCGGTACGGTAAAAGCCTTCGTAGTTGTGCTGTTGGGCAAAAAGGATGGCGTAATGATCCGGATTGTAGGATTGCACGATTACTTCACCGGACAACTCGGCGCGACCCGCGCGTCCGCTGACTTGAGCCAGCAGCTGGAACGTCCTTTCCGAAGACCGGAAATCCGGCAAGCCCAATGAAGTATCCGCATTGATGACGCCGACCAACGTGATGTTCGGAAAGTCCAATCCCTTCGCGATCATCTGCGTGCCCAGCAAGATGTCGGCCTCCCCTCTTCCGAATGCCGACAGGATAGCCTCATGGCCGCCTTTCTTGCGGGTGGTGTCCACATCCATGCGCAAAATGCGCGCATCAGGGAAGAGCGCCTGCAGTTCTTCCTCGATTTTTTGGGTTCCCGTACCGTAATAACGGAAATTGTGGCCCTTGCATTTCGGACAGGTGTTGGGGATTTCTTCCTCATGTCCACAGTAATGGCACTTCATCGTTTTGCTGTCCATATGCAAAGTCAGACTGATGTCGCAGTTCGGGCACTCGAGGACGAAGCCGCAATCCCGGCACATGATGAAAGAGGAATAGCCTCTTTTGTTCAGCATCAGCACAATCTGCTGTTTCTTCTGCAGCCGATCCGTGATCTTTTCCTGCAGCACCATGGAAAAGCTGCTGCGGTTGTTCGCTTTGAATTCGTCACGCATATCGACAATTTCGACCTCGGGCAGCGCCCGTTGATTGAAGCGTCCCTTCAATTCAACCAATGTGTAAACTTTTTTTTGCGCCCTGGCCCGCGACTCCAGCGAAGGCGTGGCGCTTCCCAGCACAACCGGGCAATGATTATGCTTCCCGCGCCAGATCGCTATGTTCCGGGCATGATACTTCGGATTTTCGTCCTGCTTGTAGGTGCTCTCGTGTTCTTCATCCATAATGATGATGCCGAGATTCTCAACCGGGGCAAAAATGGAAGAACGCGCCCCGACTACGACATCGGCATCGCCGCGGTGGATTTTGCGCCACTCGTCGTATTTCTCCCCCGATGACAACGCACTGTGCATCACTGCCACCCGGTTTCCGAAGCGGCTCTTGAAGTGGTTGACCATCTGCGGAGTCAAAGCGATTTCGGGGACAAGCATCAAGGCGGTCTTGCCTTGTTTGATCACTTCAGCGATCAATTGAAGGTAGACTTCGGTCTTTCCGCTTCCCGTAACGCCTTGCAGCAGAAAAATCTCGTGCCGATTTTCCATGATGCTGGCACTCATCGTCCGGAAAGCTGCCGTTTGTTCGTCCGAAAGGGGCAGCGCTTCGGTTTGTTTGAACTGTCTATCCTTAAAGGGATCCCGGAGAATTTCCCGGTCTGCCGCTTTGAGCCAGCCTTTCTCTACGCCGGCCCGGATCGTGCTTGAACCGATGTCGAATTGATCCTTGTATTCCTTGGACGTCAGCGGGGTTCCGTTCATGGACATGATTGCCGCCAACAAGGCTTGCTGTTGCTTGGCTGATTTTTTCAGGCTGCGGTATGCGTCTTCCAGACTATCCATTTCCAGATCGGAATAATAGACCTGCACCGTTTTTGCCTTCGCCTGGTTTTTGAGGATGTAATTGACTTCAATCTTCCCGGCTCGTTTCAATTCGATCAGTTGCGGCAAAATGCCGCGGTCGAGGGCATTTTCCCAACTCATTTTGCTTTTCCCTTGAAAAAGTCCGTAGAAGGTCTCCTCGTCCAATTCATCGATGATCTCAATTTCTTTTTCGTACTTCGCCTTCATCAAAGGCGGCAACATCGTCTGGTAACAATGGATCCGATAGGCATAAACGGTTTCCGCCATTTCCTCGCCCAACAGAAGCAGCTCTTCGGTCAATGCCGGCTCGATATCCAATGGTTGGATGATTTCTTTCAGTTCCCCTTCAAAATCGGTGTGATCAGAAATTTCCGTTATGAACCCTTGGATGATGCGCTTGTTGAAAGGCACCTCAACGCGCATGCCCTTGCCTAATTTATGCTCCATAGCAGGAGGGATCGCATAATCAAAGGGACGATTGGTCTGCATTGCAGGTATATCGACAATCACTTTTGCAATTTGCAAATAAAGCCCTCCCCTTCATATTCTAACCATTATATTACTAAATTATGCCGATAAAGTCTTCCCCGAGATTTTCGGCATCAAAAAAATAAAACTACTGATTTTGAAGTTCAAAAACAGTAGTCTTTTTTCATTCCTATTCTATTATCTTTCAGGGATGATGGATTTTGGATCGATTTCCAATTCGCCGGCAACTACTTCTTCCAGCGCACGTCCGACATTCTTGAATGACTGGTAAGTGTCCAATAAAGGCTCGGAGCGATCATGCAATTGATGCGCTCTTTTGCTTGAAAGAATGACCATTGAATATTTTGAATCCACTTGCTCCAACAATTTATCGATCGAAGGATATAACATCATAATATTTTACTCCCTTTCATCCGCACAGATGGTATCCAGAATCCGTGAAACTTTCAAGTGTTCGCTTTGGATGATGCCAAGCACTTTCTGTACCGCATTCTCTACTGTGTCGTTTTCTACCGCATAATCATAATACCGCATCAAACTAAGCTCTTCAATAGCCTTTTCCATTCTTTGCTTGATGATCGGCGACTCGTCCGTCCCGCGATTTACGATCCGTGATTCCAATTCGGTCATATCGGGAGGGGTCAAGAAGATGAATATCCCTTCAGGCATCCGTTCCTTCACTTGCATGGCACCTTGAACTTCGATCTCCAGAAAAATATCTTTTCCCGTATCCAACGTTCTTCTTACATAGTCGATTGGCGTACCATAGTAATTACCAACGTACTCGGTATATTCCAACAGTTCATTATCGGCGATCATTCTCTCGAATTCTTCTCTTTCCTTGAAGAAATAATCTTTGCCATCCACTTCCCCTTCGCGCGCTTTGCGGGTCGTAGCGGAAATTGAATATATGAACTCCCGTTCACCACGAGAAAAAATTGCTTGTCTCACAGTCCCTTTGCCTACTCCCGAAGGTCCGGATAAGACAATCAACAATCCTTTTTCTGTCATTTAATGCCCACCATCCAATTATATTTTTACAGCATCGTACAGCCTAATGAGGCATTCCGTTTATTATTTCATAGTTTAACACAATTTCGTCAAGGTTAAAACCTTTACTGGAGTCTTCCGCCAACATTTTGTTAGTTACCGTTTTCAGCAACGGCACTCCTGAATGGGACGCGGTTGCCTCACGAAAGCGCCGGAAAGACAAAAAAGAACAAGACAAGGATATCCCTGTCTTGTTCTTGGGGCATCATGAAGCGCCCATGTCTTTGACTTTCATCATTCGGACGATGCTGGAGCGCTCGTTCTCCTCGAGTTTCATTTGGATGTAACGGATCGTCTCCTGCAACTGCGGGATCATTTTGTATTCCAACGCATTTACGCGCCTTCTTGTCTTTTCGATCTCATCGGCAAGAAGTTGGCATGTTTTTTCGATTTCCGATAATTTAAGCAATTTCGGAAGGATATCTTCGATCTTTTTGATCGCATCATCCAGTTCACCGTTTGAGTTTACGTAGCCGTACTGCAAATCCGTTGATTTATCGTCTTTGTCGGCTATCGAAAAGTTCATTTGGGGGACGACGACACTCATGATATTTTTTTCTTGGATGTCCAATTCAACCGCCGTAGCGGGTACAGCGAATAATTCTTCAATGAAAGCCTCATTCAGAAGCGACTTCGCTACCACGAAAGAACGCATGGAGGCGGTCAGTTCTTTTTCGACTTCATCCCTAAGGATGTTGTTTTCGCGGATCAGATTGATGAATTGACGCATCAGTTCATCTTGCTTGTCCTTCAGCAGCTTATGGCCGCGGGTGGATAGCACCAGACGCGATTTCAAGTTGGACAGTTCCATCCGGGTTGGCTTTACATTCAATCTAGCCATGGACGATCACTCTCCCTTCGGCATAAACTCATCGATCATATCACTCTTGATTCTCTTAAGTTCCGTTACCGGCAGGATGGACAACAGTTCCCAACCCAAAGCCAAACTCTCTTCGATCGTACGGTTCGTGTAGAATCCTTGATTGATGTATTCTTCTTCGAAACGTTTTGTGAACTGCACATACAGTTTGTCTGTCTTGGACAAGGCGGACTCCCCTAGGATGATAGCCAATTCTTTTGCCTGTTTTCCTTTTGCGTATGCCGCAAACAATTGGTTCATGGTCGGGGCATGGTCTTTTCTTGTCTTGCCTTCACCGGTACCTTTGTCTTTCAGACGGGAAAGCGAAGGCAACACGTTGATAGGCGGCTTGATGCCTGAATTGTTCAACTCACGCGAAAGGATGATCTGGCCTTCCGTGATGTACCCCGTCAAATCAGGAATTGGATGCGTAATGTCATCCTCCGGCATGGAAAGGATCGGAATTTGCGTCACGGAGCCTTTTTTGCCGATGATACGGCCTGCACGTTCATACAACGCGGCAAGGTTCGTATACAAATACCCAGGATAACCACGACGACCAGGCACTTCACGACGGGCTGCCGAAATTTCACGCAAAGCCTCACAATAGTTGGTCATGTCAGTCATGATGACCAGGACATGCATGTCCTTTTCGTAGGCCAGATATTCCGCGACCGTCAAAGCCATTTTTGGTGTGGCAATACGTTCGATGGCTGGGTCGTTCGCCAAGTTGATGAACATGACTGAGCGATCGATCGCCCCTGTCTTGCGGAAATCTTCCATGAAATATTCTTTTTCTTCAAAAGTGATCCCCATGGCTGCAAATACAACCGCAAATTTTTCATCGCTGTTCAAAACCGTCGCTTGACGGGCGATTTGTGCAGCCAATTCTTTATGCGGCAAACCTGAACCGGAGAAAACAGGAAGTTTTTGTCCTCTTACGAGTGTATTCAGATGGTCGATGGCGGAAATACCCGTTTGAATGAACTCATCCGGATAGTCACGTGCTACAGGGTTGATTGCCTGTCCGTTCACATCCAAGTTCATTTCCGGGATGATTTCCGGACCGCCATCAATCGGATTGCCCATCCCATCGAACACACGGCCTACCATGTCCTCAGAAACAGCTATGGAAAGAGGTTTTCCTCGGAAGCGGACTTTGGTGTCTTTGATGTTGATTCCGCTTGGGCCTTCAAATATTTGCACCATCGCTTTATCTTTGCTGACTTCCAAAACTTGACCATGGCGGATTTCGCCGTTTTGCATTTGGATTTCAACCAATTCGTCGTATTTGACTCCCTCAATCTGCTCTACAACCATCAAAGGGCCTACAACTTCGGTTACTGTTTTATATTCCTTAAGCATGGTGCGTCATCCCTCCTTCCGCAACAATTTCATGCAATCTTTTCTTCATGTCTGCCTTGATGTTTTCCATTTCGGCAAGATTTTCTTCCCTGATGTATTTACTTCTTGCGATCCGGTCACGCAATTCAACCGTGCCCTCTATGATTTCATTGAAGTACGCGCCTAAACGCATCGCTTCACGTGCTTCTGATTCAAAGTCCAGAATCATATCCAGCATCGCCAATTGCTTGTTGCGGGAAGTGTAAGTATCGACATCATCGAAAGCGTTCTGCTGCAGATAGTCCTCACGCAGCGATTCCGCGACTGCCATTGTCATGCGGTCTTTTTCGGACAAGGATTCGATACCGACCAAACGGACGATTTCTTCCAATTCCGATTCTTCCTGCAGAAGGTTCATCGCATGCTGAACCATCTCTGACCATTTTGTCTGTAAGGCATTATTCAGATATTCCCCGACTTCGGTATTGTAAAGGGAATAGGAAGTCAGCCAGTTCATGGATGGGAAATGTCTTTTTTGTGCCAAATTGGCATCCAGCGCCCAGAAAACTTTAACGACGCGCAATGTATTTTGGGTTACCGGTTCAGAGGTATCACCACCAGGAGGTGATACCGCTCCAATGGCCGTTATGCTTCCTTCACGATCTTCCGACCCCAAAGCCAACACTCGTCCTGCCCGTTCATAATACTCTGCTACACGGCTTCCTAGGTAGGCTGGATAGCCTTCATCACCAGGCATCTCTTCCAGACGACCCGACATTTCGCGCAAGGCTTCTGCCCAACGGGATGTCGAGTCAGCCATGATCGCTACACTGTAACCCATGTCACGGAAATATTCCGCGATCGTGATGCCTGTATAGATGGATGCTTCACGCGCCGCAACCGGCATGTTGGAGGTATTGGCGATAAGGATCGTACGCTCCATCAATGATTCGCCCGTATTCGGATCGATCAATTCCGGAAATTCATTCAATACGTCCGTCATTTCATTACCGCGTTCGCCGCAACCGACATAAATTACGATGTCCACATCACTGTATTTTGCGATTTGGTGCTGTACGACAGTTTTCCCTGCTCCAAAAGGTCCAGGAACAGCGGCTGCTCCACCTTTTGTGATCGGGAAGAACGTATCGATGACCCGTTGGCCGGTAACCATCGGCGTGTGCGGGTTCATTTTTTGCTTGAATGGACGTCCACGACGGACTGGCCATGTTTGCAGCATAGTCATTTCTTTCGGGCCATTTTCGGTTTCGATGACATATGCCGTGTCATCCAAAGTGTAGCTGCCGTCCTGGATGGCAGTCAGCTTACCGGAGATGCCGTAAGGAACCATGATCCGGTGCTCGATGACTTTCGTCTCCTGCACGGTACCGACAATATCACCGGCTATGACGTGATCGCCGACTTTCTTCGTAGCTTTGAATTCCCAGACGTTTTCTCTATTCAACGGTGGGATATCCGTCCCACGCACCAAATAGTTGCTTTCGGTGATTTCACGGAACGTATGCAAAGGACGCTGGATCCCGTCAAACATCTGCGACAGGATGCCTGGTCCCAATTCGACCGACAAAGCTTCCCCTGTTGTGATTACCGGTTCTCCAGGACCAATACCGGAAGTCTCCTCGTAAACTTGAATGGATGCGACATCATTACGCATCTCGATGATTTCGCCGATCAATCCCAATTCGCCGACGCGGCAAATATCTTGGATGTTCGCTTCTTCCATTCCTTCCGCCATAACTAAAGGTCCGGAAACTTTTATTATATTTCCATTTTTCAAAAAAGTCCCCTCCAAATTATAAGATATTCTGTCCAACTGCTTTTTCCACATTCTCCTGAATGCGGCTTTTCCCGATATTCAACGTACCTTTATGGTTCGGAATCAGGATGATGGCTGGTTGGACACTGCTGTCATACCTGCTCACTGTATCAGGTATCTCTTTTGCCATTTCTTCCGTCAGATAAATGATCCCATAATTCTCCATCGCCAGGCGATCTACCGTTTCACGGGCAGTCTGGGCATTATGGCATGCAAATACTGCGAAGCCCAAAATCTTAAAAGGAAGGATGGAATCTTTGTCTCCCACAACTGCAATATTATGAGCCATATACAGGTCGCATCCTCTCTCTCAATATTTGTTCATCTATCTGATTGTCTTTGCCCACCAAAATCAAGCGGATATTGGTGACTTCCTTCTCTTTGGCAAACAGATAACCCAACAAGGGAATCGGACCAAACGGTTGGTATAAGCCTTCCGCAATCAATTCATAGGTCAGTTCATCCACGAGTTTATCCAGCTTCTGTGTGTCCACTTCATTTGTTGTATCGGAAATCATATTGGATAAGCGCGTGCCGTATTCTTTGCTGAAATAATGCTTGCGCATGACCGCGCTTGGTCCGTTGATCGATTCTTCAATCAAATCGCGTTTCGAAATCGAACCTGAACTGGATAGGACCGTATAGAGAAAACCGCGGGGCTTACTTTGTTTCAGGCTTCGGATCATAGTCGAAAGATTATAGAGATCGATTATGCCGTCCACCATTTTCGTGATGCTCGGATGTTGGAGCTCGTTGCTGATGGAGCGCAGATGCCTGAAATAGTAAGTATCCATAAAGATAGTGGCCGCTTCGATGCGATGACCTTCATCGAAATCGCGGATCGCTTCTTGAACCCCTTCTATCAGAATCGGATGTTCGTCGTTGCCGTCGCCGGTTTCGACCAATTTTTTCAGACTGCCTATGGAATATTTGCCGATAGGTATCAACAGCTGTTCCAGATCTTCGCCCGAAAAACGTTGTTTCAACAACACTTTCAGGTTGTGATAGGTATAGCGCAACGCGAATAATTCCACAATCTCAGAAACAGGCGTGATGCTGAACAAGTCCTGATAGACTTCCGCCAGATGTTTCATGAGAAAAACTTCGAAATTTTTGTTCACCAGTGTTTCCTTCTCGTCAAACTCATAACCGGTACCTTTCAGAACATCCAAGGCATCTTTTAAAGAAGAGGCTTTCAGCATCCGATCGTAATCCGCTTCCGCCAATAGGTTTAATTCATAGGTGCGAAGTATCGTATTGACGCCTTTGTAATCAATCTCTTGCATAGTGCCCCTCCTTTACTTTTCGTCTTGGAATGCTAAAGTCGCCAGCTCTGCTGCAAAGTCGTTCTTTACATCTTCGATCAAATCATCAAAGCAATAGTTGTAGTCGACTCCGCCTTCCTGCAGGATGAATCCGGCTTTATTCGGAATGGACTCCTCAGAAATCTTGACAGCCGGATATTTGACCAACAGCTGCTGCAACTCTTTCCCCTTAAAGTGGGCGATCGATTTTGCACCCGGAACAATGCTGTAGGCTTTCGAATCACCAGCCTGAGCAAGCACACCGTTCAGGAATTGCGCAAAATGGGTTTCATCCCACGTGTTCATTTTTTCTAAAGCCTGCTGGAAGACCGATTTCAGGATGACCTGTTTCTCTTTCAAAACAGCATTGCGCTCTTTATTCTTCAATGTTTGTTGCTCACGGTCAAAATCATTGGCAACTTTTTTCAAAATGGCAGCTTTGCGCGCCTTTTGTTGTTCAACCAGAGTCAATCTGCTTTCTTCTATCTTTGCGACAGAAATTTTTTCAGCATCCTCCAGCTTGCTTTGTCCTTTTGCTTTTGTCTTGTTCAGAATCTGTTCAGACAAGGATTGTAGATCTTTCACGCTTTCTCATCTCCTTACTTTTTCTTCAATTCTTTTGGAGCTTTTGAGAATTAAGCGTTCAATACCATCAAGAATGAGATAACGAATCCTAAGATCGCATACGTTTCAACCATGGCAGCATAGATGATTCCTTTTGTATTTTGGTCTTCTCTCTTCGCCAAGATCTGCAGACCCGCTGTAGATACACGGCCTTGTGCGATACCTGAAGTCAAACCAGTGATAGCAATCGGCAGTCCGGCCATCAGATAGTACAAACCTTGTGCAACAGTCATTTCAGGTGACATTTGCAGATAGATCAGGAAGCCGATAACGAAACCGTACAATCCTTGCGTACCTGGCAACAGTTGCAAAATCAATGATTTACCAAATTTCTCCGGTTGTTCCTTAATCAGGCCAGCCGCAGCTTCACCTGTCATACCAACCCCTTTAGCCGAACCCGTACCAGCCAATCCAACCGCCAAAGCGACGCCTAAAGCCGCGAACATCATACCACCATTGTTGTCGATGAAATATTGTAACCATGTCATATTTTCCATTTTATAATTCCTCCAGTAGCTAAGCTTCTTTTTTATTTTTTATGTAAATGTATTTTTCTTCTGTCTTCAACGGCTTCAAAGCTTTTCCGCCGCCTTCATAAAATTTCCCGAAAAATTCGACGAACACAAGTCGCGCGCCATGAACATAGGCGCTCAGCATGGACAAACCAAAGTTAACGCTGTGGAGTAGCACAAACAAAACCGCGCCAATCGTGAACCTTGCCCCTACCGGCAAGAAGTCGATGATCATGTTGAAGGCAACCGCAATACTGCCACCAGCCACACCTAGCGCCATCAAACGTGTGTAACTGACCATGTCGCCAATATATCCGGTGATTCCATAAAGATTATACAATCCGGCACCTACGCCCAACGCTTTGTTATCGGATGCCATAGCTGTAGCAAGCACGATCGCGACCGCACTTGTGATGGCAACTGCAGCACCAACGGTCACAAGAATCTGACTAGGAAAAAGCATCTGTCCGAACAGGATGAAGATAAGGCCCACAAATATACCCAACCATCCGATGCTGTCGGAAATCGCACCAAGCGGATTTTTTTCGCGCAAGGACAGATAGGCTTTGATCCCCAAACCGAACATGATCTGAACAATACCGAACACTACCGATATCAACAGGATCGTATTGGCGTCATTGCTCGTGGACAGAAGCACAAACGGCAATTGAATCCCGAAGAAAGAGCCGTAGACCAATCCCCACAATATGGCTGGGTAGGACAGGATATGAAAGAACAGCAGATTGGTGCGCATGCTTTTATTGAAGTTCAGGAACTTCAATGCCAGTAATGTTCCGATAAGGAGCAACAGACCGTATCCGACATCCGCAATCATCATTCCGAAGAACAAAAGATAGAAAGGCGTCAATAGTGGTGTTGGGTCTATTTCGTCATATTTTGGCAAACTGTACATGGCCGTAATATTCTCAAACGGAGTGACCAGCTTATTGTTCTTCAAAACGGTTGGAATGACCGAAACATCCGAACCATCAACATCATCAACCGTCAGTGCGTACTCATTCTCAGCGACAGTATTCGTCAACGCCAGCTTGATTTCTTTGACTTTATCTTCCTCAAGCCATCCTTGGATAACGAAGAGATGTTTCTCATTGACCAGCAATTGCTGGCTTTTGATCCGCTGCAGTTTTGCATAATAAAACTCGGACAGTAGCATTAACTGCCACTCTTCTGCTTTCATGTCGGAAAGATCCGCCAACAACTGTTTGTTTGCTTCACGGTTATCCTGAATGCGGCTTTGAACATCCGCCAATGCCTCTGCAGGCGGCAAATCATACTCATACGTTAAAGGTTGGAAATGATTGCTGTCCAACAAAGCGTTTACATCAATAACTTTTGACGGATCATAGAAAATCACCGCTCCAAATGAATCTTTGTTCTGGAAGATTTCTTCCGTATAGACCAAGGGATTGGAAGTCACGTTTGTGATGTAATCGTTGGAGAGCGTCTGAGGAATCGTGCCCACTTTGACCGCGATGTGTTCGAATGCTGCTGTATCTCTCGGATTGAATGATAATTTTTTCCATAAAAGCAGGAAATCCTCTTGTTCATAAAGATGTTTCTTAGAATCTTCGAGTTTCTTCTGTTCGGCTTTCAGACCCAACACTTTATCCAGAACATTGTCGGAAGAAAATTCGCCCACAGCCTTTTCCAGTTCTTCCAAAGACAAGGATTGTCTAGGGATTGTATACTGTTTGATCAAAGACTCTTTCTTCAGATACGACTTCAAGAAAGATAAGGCTTCCGTGACATTTTCCAGATAACTTTCGGTCTTCTTGATGTTTTGCTCAATTGACTCTCGTTCTTTAGGCGATAAGGATTGCAAATTTTCTTTTGCAGCAGGCAAATCGATGACTTCTAAGCTTTGCAATGTCTGGATAGCCGTCAATAGCTGCTCTTTTTTTTCGTGAAAAGAAATGAGAGTAACTTTTTTCATTTTAGCGATTGCCATATTTCCTCATCACCTCCCCAATTACGGCATTCACAAGTTCTTCTTCTTTCGCTTTAAACCGAGTCTGCAACTTCTCGATTTCCGATTTTTCACTTTCTGCGGAAGCGTTCTTGAGAATTGCCAGTTGCTCTGATTTTTTCGCAAGTTCTTCGGATTGAAAAGTAGCTAATTCCTTTTCGATATTCCTTTTCATTTCGCCTATTTTATCTTGCGTGTTCTGTTCCAGTTTGCGCAGCTTGTTCTGGTAATCCAATTCCAGATCAGTTGCTTCCTGCTCAATCTTTTTTACTTCATCAAATATTTGCATCTTTCATTCCACCTCCGTCCCTCATTTGATTGTCCTTAGGAAAAAAATTTTTCCAATCAGTATTTTCATTATACAGTTATTGTAACGGCCGTTCAAATCTATTTGAACGCGAATTCCAGCGTTTTCAACAATCACTGCAGATTATCTAATAGGAAGAAACTTTCTTAAATTTTCTCAAAATGTTAAATGAACATTTTGTGAACAAAACGCCCTAGAAGCATGCCTCGATGCAGACAATCCTCAAGGAATCTCTTTTGTGGCCTGTTTTTTCCGGTGGTTCCTCCCAGTAATGTGAGCAATTTTTGCCTCCTTCAAAATCAATAGATGGCCAACACGTTCTTTCCATGCCGCTATTTTACTTGATAAAGGGGAGTTATTGGGCCATTTGCGGCCGAAACAACAAAACTGCAGGCTGAGTTGCACGTCTGCTTTCCTGAAATTTTTTTGAGCGCAAAATAAATAGCTTGCAAAAAAGAACAGATGTTCTTATAATAGGGATACAAGACAAACACATGTTCGGAGGAACCAATATGCAAAACTACATCTATCCGGTATCCAATAATAATGAAACTCCATCCAAAAAATCATACCTGCGCCCACTACCATCCGTCCAATCCATCAATGAAGCTATCCTGGATAAAGTGATGCCGATTCATCAGGTTGTCCGTTTCGCTAATCAAGCCTTTGAAAATCATACCCCCGTGTATGTTGTGATCGAAGAAAAACAGGGACCGAAATCATATACAAGAACACTGGTATGGGGCAAGTTCAATTCCCGCGTAACCCCAAAAAGGCAGGTTATGTTCACAACCGCCGATAAAAAAGTGACTTATCTGCTGAACATCAGCCAAATATTGGCCATCCAACTTGGTTGATTTCCATCAGTTGATGATATATCCATAGACAAAAAGGAGAAGTACAAGGCACCCCGTCTTTTAACGGAATGCCTTGTACTTCTCTTTTTTTCATCTCAATTCCCTAAAGTATCGGCGACAGCAATCTGGAAAAAGCCTGCTTGAATTTCCGGCCCTTTGATTGTTTTGCGAAGTAATCATGGGTTGCGCGTATGCACTCCTCCTGGTCTTCTTCAAAATTTGCGATCAGTTCTTCGGCCACTTCACGATCATAAATAAAGGCATTGATCTCAAAATTCAGTTTGAAGCTACGTACATCCATATTTGCCGTGCCTAACGATACAATTTCATCGTCGACCACGATCACTTTTGAATGCAGGAAACCGTTCTGGTACATATAGACTTCGGCACCGTATTCTATGATGTCTTTGGCAAAATATTCCGTTGCCCGATAGACGAAAGGATGATCCGGCTTCGAAGGGATCATGATTTTGACGCTTACACCGGATAAGGCCGCGATTTTGAGCATTTCGTGCAGACTCTCGTCAGGTATAAAATAAGGTGTTTGTATATAGATCGATTCTTTGGCTTGGCTGATCATCTTCAGGAAACCCATTTTGATGGTCTGATCTTCGTCATCCGGCCCGCTTGCCACAATCTGCATGGCAGTATCGCCTTTTTTATCGGCAATCGGGAAATAGGCCTCTGCATAATCTTTCCGATTCTTTGGCTTGGCAACCGCATTCCAATCCATGAAGAATCGGCTTTGAAGCGTCAGGACGGCATTGCCTTCTATCTTCATATGCGTGTCCCGCCATTCGCCGAGTTCTCCTTTCCCCAAATACTCGTCGCCGATATTGAAACCGCCAAGATAAGCAACTTTGGCGTCCACCACCATTATTTTGCGGTGATTCCGATAATTCATCCGCAAGTTGACGAAAGGTATTTTTGACCCAAAAAATACTTCCGTCTTTCCGCCTAATTTTTCAAGGTTTTTGAAAAATCTTGGGTCGTTCCCTCTGCAACCCATCGCGTCGTAAACGACTAGAACTTCCACACCGGCTGCTGCCCTGTCTTCCAAAGCCGCCAGAATGCGTTTCCCCAACTCATCTGAGCGAAAAGTGTAATAAAGCATATGCACATGGTCTTCAGCTTTGTAGATGTCCTGAACGAGCGCATCAAACACACCTTCGCCGGTCTTGAATATTTCAAGTTTGTTCCCTTTAGTCAAAATGGATTCATCACTTTCCAGGAACAGGATGGCTGTTTTTTGTGCATAGTCGGTATCGACCAAACCTTGCGCCAGATCCTCATCCTCCAGCATCTCAATCTGGACCTTCGCCAACTGGGACATGCCCAAGCTTTTTTGCGTGCGCATATCATAGATGTTTTCTTTTGACATCTTTTTCCCTATAAAGAGATAGATGATGAAACCGGCCACCGGCAGCAGGTTTAAAGTCAGCAACCATGCCCAGGTGGCAGCGACGTCTCTTTTTTCCTTGAAGACGGTGATGATTGCACCGATTGTATTTAAAATGATGATTGCCGTAAATATCATTGACCAAATACTCATATAACCACTCCAAATCAACATAATGACAAAACATGTTACCCACTAATGATAGCACACGAGCCCACAAAAACAGAAAGGCGAAGTCCGGATAATTAAAATCCGTCCTTCGCCTTCTATTTTTTAATCATTTAATAGTTTCGATTTTTCTTTTCTGCTCAGGAAACGGCTGCCTTTTGGAATGTACGCTTTAGGAGCGAATTTTGCGATCAACACCAGAACGACTGCGCTGACGGCAAAAGTTGCCGCAAACGAAAGCGCCTGTCCCGGAAGGAAATGCGCAAAGGCAGAAACACCAGCAGGAACTGCTTCCTCGCTGAGGAATATGTCCGAGATCAGCGCCCAGACAAAATAGACAAGCGTTCCGAAAAAGGATGCCGTCACTATATTCAAAGCTGCATTCGGGAAACGTTTATTGTTCAATGTGCGTTGCGTGAATTTCGCGAAAAAACCGGCGATGCCCACGAAAACGAACGGTGCCGCTTGGTTCAGGATATCTGCGGCAACATCCGCCCCCTCTCCTTTGAGCGCAAACAAAGCGAGGCCGGTCAGTGTTCCTGAAACCAGTCCAAGCAATATTCCTCTGCGGAGGGAAATGAAAAGCAACGGCAACAAAGCAAAAACAACAGTGTATTCTCCAAATGGCATGGCCACATATGCCAAGGCGATTGCGAGGACAGCAAACAGAACTGCCTCGATCCAAGCCTTCGTACTATTAGAACCCATAAAGATGAATCTCTCCTTTTCAACAACGATCCGTTTCATTGCCTTTCCGGCAAACGGGCATCAGCTCTTCTTCTGATAATTGGATGCTTCCATGATGATCGGTAAAATGACCGGTTTGCGCTTCGTCTTTTCAAAAAGATAACGGCTCAACGAATCACGTATCTCTTGTTTTAACTTGGCCCAATCAAAGTCTTTCGTATGCAGATTGTCTTCCACTACTTCCCGGACGATATTCGAACTTTCCTTGACAAGCTCTTCGCTCGCTTTCATGTAGACGAAACCACGCGAAACGATTTCCGGACCCGACAAAATTTTGTTCAATCTTCTGGAGATCGTCACAACGACAACGAAGATGCCATCTTCCGACAACAGTTTGCGGTCGCGCAAGACAATATTGCCGATATCGCCGACGCCGATTCCATCGATCAGTACATTCCCGGCTGGGACTTGTCCCGTCATATGCATACGGCCTTTCGAATATTCGATGACGTCACCTTTTCCGGGGATGAATATGTTTTTGAACGGAATGCCGACTTCATTCGCCAACTGGGCATGTGCAGCCTGCATCCGGTACTCGCCTTGGACAGGCACGAAATACATAGGTCTTAGCAGGTTGATCATCAATTTCAGATCGTTCGGCGAAGCATGTCCGGATGCTTTGTATGTTCCCGATATTTCCCGCACGGACGCACCGGCGCGGTAAATCAAATTCTTGGTTTTTGCGACTGTTGTTTCCATCGCTGTGGAAGGCGTAGTCGTGATGTAAACCAAATCGCCCTCTTTAAGGTTCACTTGCTTGTGTCTGCCTTTGGACATCCGTTGCAATGCTTCCAACGGTTCCCCGCTATTGCCGGTTTCCAGCACCAAGACTTGCCCATCACGGTAATCATTGATGTTTTTCACATTCACAAGCAGATCTGGAGTCGGCAAGACCAGTTTTCCTAGTTTCATGGCGACATCGACTGTTTGAACCAAAGTCGGTCCTGTCAAAAAGATCTTACGGTTAGCTTGGAGAGCGACATCAAAAACTTGCTGAATGCGCAAAATGTTGCTTGCAACACAGGACACGATGATGCGTCCCTCAGCATTGATGAAGGTATCAAGCATTTCTTCCTCAATCTTGCGGTCACTGACATTTTCCGTTGTTGATTCGGCATCTCCGGAATCGCTCAACAGCGCCAATACTTTGCCTTCGCCGATATCCGTAATTTTGCCGTAATCGGTCCGATACATCGGGGATGCGCTTTGATCAAACTTGAAATCGCCTGTATAGACGACACTGCCTTCTTCCGTCTTCACACAGATCCCTACAGAATCAGGGATGGTATGCGTGGTTCTGAAGAACCGGACGCTGGTATTTTCAAATTCAATTTCAGTGTTCTCATCGATGACGTGGTAATCCTCAAAGCCAGTTGCCAATCCGGTTGATTCAACCGCCAGTTTTGCCAACGCGATCGTCAAACCTGTACCGAACACGGGTGCATCGATATTCTGCAATAAATAAGGCAATGCGCCTACGGCATCCGCATGACCATGCGTCAGGAAAATACCCGCTATCTTATTTTTGTTTTCCTCCAGGTACGTGAAATCAGGGATGACAACATCAATTCCCAACAATTCGTTTTCCGGATAGAGCAGACCGCAATCCAATACAAAAATTAAATCGTCCACTTCCACTAAATACATGTTTTTACCGCTTTCTCTCACACCTCCGAGAGAAATTATTCTTACTTTACTCATTGTACCACCTCTTATTTTTCAGCTTTCTATGCTGTTATCTATATTGATCGTTTGAATGCCTTCCTCCGTATTTTCGTCCCTGAAAATCAGCACTGCTGCTTTGCCGAACTGTCTTCAGGGTCTACAAGCGAATGCGTTTTCTTCGCATCCGGCTAAACGTGACCGATATCCTCTCTGTTATATTATACATGATTATCGGCAAAATTGTAGCATTTGCTTCAGTTTCTGTTGCGGTTTTCTGAAAGTGCAAAAAAGACCTGCCAAAAGGAACGGACCGGGAACGATGTTTAACCAAACACCCTCCCCGGTCCATCCTTTGACAGGCCCTGTCATATCCGATTCTTCAGTTGACGCGGCTTTGCTCATCCGTACTCAAAAATTCTACAGTAGGCCCATTTCGATCATTTTTTCAGCGATCTGCACAGAGTTCCAAGCAGCGCCCTTCAACAGGTTATCCGAAACCACCCACATATGGAATCCATTATCGACATCCACATCCTTACGGATACGTCCGACAAATGTTTCATTCTTTCCGACTGATTCGCGGGCGGTAGGATAGACTTGATTAGCTGTATCATCCTGAAGCACAACCCCTGGAGCATCTTTCAGCACTTCCCAGATATCTGCGACAGTAACGTTTTTATCGTCTACTTCAAAATAGACGGATTCCGAGTGTCCGGACATTACAGGGATGCGCACACAGGTTGCAGAGACTTTGATGTCCTTGTCGCCCATGATTTTTTTGGTTTCATTGATCATTTTCCACTCTTCATACGTGTAGCCGCCTTCGCTGAACACATCGATCTGCGGTAAAGCATTGAATGCGATCGGGAAATGTTTCTTATCGCCACCACAAGGCAGGATATTCGCGACCGGCTCTTCACCGTTCAGGACAGCTTGGGTTTGAGCTTTCAATTCTTCCAAAGCATGCAGGCCAGCTCCGCTTACCGCTTGGTAAGTGGAAACGATGACGCGATCCAAACCAAATTTTTCGCGGATCGGTTGCAAAGCCACCACCATCTGAATAGTGGAGCAATTTGGATTAGCGATCAGCCCTTTGTGTTTGCGCAAGTCTTCCGGATTCACTTCAGGAACAACCAATGGCGTTTCCGGATCCATACGAAAAGCACTCGTATTGTCGATGACGATGGCTCCAGCTTTGATTGCTGCAGGGGAGAATTGTTTCGTGATGCCGCCCCCAGCGCTGAACAAGGCAATATCGATGCCTTCAAATGAGTCATCAGTCGTTTCTTCAATCTGCAGTTCCTGTCCTCGGAAAGTCTTAACTTTGCCTACAGACCGTTTAGAAGCCAACAACTTCAAACTTTTTATCGGAAAAGAAGCGTCCTCCAACAAGCCCAGCATTTTTTCTCCAACAGCACCTGTAGCACCTACAATGGCAACATTATACTCTTTCATCATTGATCCCTCACTCATTCATTTTCTGTATTATCAATTTTTTAGGATTTGGATATCCTTCACTTAAGCATTTTACCATACTTTATTAGAATTTTTTAATCTATTTTTTAATTACCCAAAAAAACATTCCAAGCCGAAACCCCGCCTGGGCTCTCTGTTTGGAATGCTGAATGTTGACTATTTTGTTGTTTCCGATGATTTCGCGGATTTTCTGGATGCAATAAATGAACTGGGTTTCTTAATCCAAACGGACTCTTCCGTCCTCCTGCAGAATGGATTCGATTTTTTTCTGGATTTCTTCCCTGCTGTGCACACTCGCGTTTTCGCATTCGAATGCTTCATCCCCACAAATCATGCACGTTCTCGGATCATAGCCTATTTCCATTCGCTGCACCTCGATCATCTTGCCTTCTTCCAGATAAAACACGCTTATCGTGAACAGCTGGCCGAGCAAACTGCCGTCTTCTATCATGATGGCGGCTTGCTTCACAGCAGTCGGATAGGTATCGACGACGACAAAGTATTCCGGCCCTGTATCCAAATCCATCAATTTTTCATAGGTGACTTTCCATTTATTTGTCTGGATTGCATTTTTGACTTCTTGGATGCCGATTTCAGAAATCTGCCTTACGACGGCATTATATTTGACTGGTCCGGGAATATTGCATTTAAGGGAAATCAACGTCTGATTTGCGTTCGTCTTGCTGATTTCCTCTTCAAAAAAGGCACGTTGTTCCCTTGAGGCCAACACTTCCTTGAGCGTCGGCATTTGACCTTGCGAGAAAATAGATTCTGGCACCATTGCACTCATCCTTTACTGTTTTATTTTGTTCTCTGATAATACCATTATTTGTTACAAAAGCTTACATGGAAGCTTCGCGATGTCCGCAACTTTGCTGTAAAAGAGTCCTGGAGGCGAAATCGGAGCCATTATTTGACTTGGCTGCTGCTTGCACACAAGCGAATAATGAAACCACAAAAACATTTAAAGCGCTTACATTAACAAGGACGATATACTCGGAAAATATATCCATAAAATGTAGCCATAAAAATTTGTTTCTCTTTACACTATAATAACGCTTTTATGGAAAAAATTCATTGATTTAATATTAAAATCTATTATTAATCAATATTACTCTATTTGTCAGGATTATTAGAATAATTGTGGCAGGCTTTCTTACAGGCTCGGGCCTTAACTACCATCAGCAAAAAGAACAGGCATCGCCTTTTTGTGAAGGTTATGCCTGTTCTTTGCGTAAAGTATTATTCTGTTATGAGCAGTTTACTTTTCTTCCTTAGTCAGTAGTGCTTTACGGGAAAGATTGATTCTGCCTTGTCTGTCGACTTCGATGACCTTGACTTTGACTTTGTCGCCGATGGCTAGGACATCTTCGACTTCTTTGACACGTTCGTTAGCCAATTCGGATATGTGGACCATACCGTCTTTGCCTTTTGTGATTCCGACGAATGCGCCGAATTTTTCGATGCGTTTTACAGTACCCTCGTAAATTTCGCCGACCTTCACTTCATGTGTCAACTCTTCGATGATTTGTTTAGCGCGGGCAATCATCGCCGTATCAGCCGAAGCGATGCTCACGTTACCATCTTGATCGATGTCGATCTTCACGCCGGTTTCTTCGATGATGCTGTTGATCGTATCTCCACCCTTACCGATGACGACTTTGATCTTATCAGGTTTGATTTGCATCATTTCGATCTTCGGCGCATATTGGGACAATTCTTCGCGAGGAGCTGCAATCGTGCTTGTCAGCTCAGCAAGGATTTCCATCCGCGCTTTTTTCGCTTGCATCAATGCTTCAGTCAGGATTTGTTCTGTGATCCCTTGGATTTTGATGTCCATCTGCAACGCAGTGATGCCTTCGCTTGTTCCGGCAACTTTGAAGTCCATGTCGCCCAGGTGGTCTTCAAGTCCTTGGATGTCCGTCAAGACTGTGTAGTTTTCGCCTTCCATCACTAAGCCCATCGCGATACCCGCTACTGGTGCTTTGATCGGTACACCCGCGTCCATCATTGCCAGCGTGCTGGCGCAGATGCTTGCTTGTGAAGAGGACCCGTTGGATTCCAATACTTCCGAAACTAAACGGATTGTGTAAGGGAACTCGGCTTCAGTCGGGATGACTTGTTTCAATGCGCGTTCACCCAAAGCACCATGGCCGATTTCGCGGCGTCCAGGGCTTCCTGCTCTGCCGGTGCTGCCAACCGAGAATTGTGGGAAGTTGTAATGGTGGATGAATCGTTTGCTGTCTACCATGCCCAGACCATCGATGATCTGATGTTCGCCCAGTGGAGCCAATGTACAAGTGGACAATGCTTGCGTCTGTCCACGCGTGAACAATCCGGAACCGTGTACGCGCGGCAATAAGCCGACTTCTGAAGCTAACGGACGGATCTCGTCGATTTTACGGCCATCAGGGCGGATTTTATCGACTGTGATCAAACGGCGCACTTCGTCTTTTTCCATGTCTTCCACGATTTGGCGGACTTCTTTGGAGATTTGGGCAAAGTTGGCGTCATCCAGATACTTTTCGTTGAAGAACACGATTGCTTCAGCTTTCACATCTTCAATAGCGGCTTCACGAGCCAATTTCTCTTCTGTCATGATGGCTGCCGTCATGTTTTCGCCATAAGCAGCGGTAACTTCGGCTACAAGTTCAGGATTCAAAGACAAAAGTTTGACTGTCATTTTTTCCTTGCCGACTTCGGCTACGATTTTATCTTGGAAATCGCATAATTCCTGGATTGCTTTGTGGCCGAACATCAATGCCCCAAGCATGTCTTCTTCATTAACCATTGCAGCACTGCTCTCAACCATGTTGATGGCGACTCTCGAACCAGCAACGGTCAACTCGATATCGGAAGCTTCATTTTGTGGAGCGGTTGGATTCAAAACATATTCGCCATCCACACGGCCAACATTGACTCCAGCGATCGGTCCAAAAAATGGAATGTCGGAAATCGCCAATGCCAATGAAGAACCGAACATAGCAGCCATTTCCGGCGCACAATCCTGTTCAACGGACATGACAACGTTTGTGATCTGCACTTCGTTGCGGAATCCTTCAGGGAACATCGGGCGGATCGGACGGTCGATCAAACGAGCCGTCAACGTTGCGTTTTCGCTTGGGCGGCCTTCACGCTTGATGAATCCTCCAGGTATTTTACCGACTGAATACATTTTTTCTTCATAGTTCACAGTCAATGGAAAGAAATCGGTGTCTTTTGGTTCTCTTGAACCTACAGCAGCCGTCAATACGACAGTATCTCCGTATCTCACCAATACCGCACCGTTGGCTTGCTTAGCCAATTGGCCGATTTCGACTTGCAGTAAACGACCTGCCCAGTCCATTTGGAACACTTTTTTTTCTGACATGTTATCATTCTCCTTTTGCGATGCTTCCCATCTACCAACTACTAAACAAATGTCAACCTACTGATGACTATAAGCTCACATTTGTATAGTAGCGGTCTGTAGAGCGGGAGCCTCATTCCATTATAGCTGATTGCTCAGCATTTTTGCACTCATTGTCCAAAAAATCCCAAAAAATAAGCGAGATTCACAGTGGAATCTCGCTTCATATATCTTAGCCACGAAATTAACGACGTAAGCCTAATTTTTGGATTAGTTCACGGTAGCGGGGAACGTCTTTGTTACGCAAGTAAGCCAACAAGTTACGACGGTGTCCAACTTTTTTCATTAAACCACGGTAAGAATGGTGGTCTTTTTTGTGAACGCGTGCGTGCTCGTTCAAGTGGTTGATTTCATACGTAAGAACTGCGATTTGCACTTCAGGGGATCCAGTATCTCCTTCGTGAATAGCGTATTCTTTGATGATTTCATTTTTAAGTTCTTTTGAAATTGCCATTTTTTTCACCTCTTTCATAAAGTTACCTTTAACTGAGTAAAACGTTGGTGATTCGTTTAACCAAGTTGAAGGTCGTATATATAATACATGGAACAGTTTATCCTAATTCCTTACCGATTGCAAGTAAAAATCACTTTTTTATAAACCTTTGTATTCGGCTTTCAACTCCAATACCATGTCACGGATTTCTGCCGCTTTTTCAAAATTGAGGGCTTTGGCGGCTTCCCGCATTTCCCTATCCAGTTGATCGAGAGCTTCGCGGCGTTGTTCCATCGTCATCGCCTTATAGACGCTCAAAATGCTGACATCCCCTTCTGCATCTTCAGGTGTATGCGAGATGCTGATGCGGTCACGGACTTCTTTGATGATTGTAGTCGGTGTGATGCCATGCTTGATGTTGTAGGCTTCCTGCGTCGCACGGCGCCTGTTCGTTTCAAAGATGGCCCGCTCCATGGAATCCGTTATGCGGTCCGCATACATGATGACTTTCCCGTTCTCATTGCGGGCTGCTCTTCCGATCGTCTGGACAAGCGAGCGCTCGCTACGCAGGAAGCCTTCTTTGTCGGCATCCAAGATGGCGACAAGCGAAACCTCAGGAACATCCAACCCTTCCCGCAATAGATTGATGCCGATCAATACATCAAATTCTCCCAATCGGAGATTGCGGATGATTTCCGCCCGCTCCATCGTTTTGATTTCGCTGTGCAGATAATTGACTTTGATGCCGACTTCCTTCAGATAATCCGTCAAGTCTTCCGACATCTTCTTCGTCAAAGTAGTGATGAATACCCGTTCATTGCGTTCGACACGCAAATTGATTTCACTGATCAGATCATCGATTTGCCCTTTAATCGGGCGCACTTCCACAATCGGATCCAACAAGCCGGTTGGACGGATGATCTGTTGGGCAACATAAGGGCTTTGTTCATATTCGTAAGGGCCCGGTGTCGCTGAAATATAAAGGATCTGGTTGACCCGTTCCTCGAATTCCTTCAACATCAACGGGCGATTATCCAAGGTGCTCGGCAGACGGAAGCCGTATGCCACCAGCTGTTCTTTCCGCGAACGGTCCCCGTTGTACATGCCGCGTATTTGCGACATCGTGATGTGCGACTCGTCGATGACTGTCAAATAATCATCCGGGAAAAAATCAAGCAGCGTGTATGGCGGCTCTCCAGGAGCGCGCCCATCCATGTGTCTGGAATAGTTTTCGATTCCGTTGCAGTAGCCCATTTCCATCAACATTTCCATGTCGTAGTTGGTTCGCTGTTCCAAGCGTTGGGCTTCCAGCAGTTTATTTTCTTCGCGCAGCACCTTAAGGCGATCCTTCAGTTCTGCCCTGATCATGTCGACTGCATGCAAGGTCTTCTCTTCATTTGCCACGAAGTGAGTGGCCGGGAAAATGGGGAAATGTTCGACGTCGTTCTTGATTTCTCCGGTCAGCACATCGACTTCCCTGATCCGATCGATCTCATCCCCAAAAAATTCGACACGGATGGCCTCGTTGTCGCGTGATGCAAGAAAAATTTCGACCACATCCCCGCGCACACGGAACGAGCCACGCCGAAAATCGATATCATTGCGTTCAAACTGCATTTCCACCAGCCTGCGCAGCAGTTCATTCCGTTCCATCTCCATCCCTTGCCGCAACGATAAGGTATGCTCTTTATAGTCCAAGGGATTCACCAGACCATAGATGCAGGATACGGAAGCCACAACAATTACGTCACGTCTTTCCAGCAAGGAACTGGTTGCGGAATGACGCAGTTTGTCGATTTCATCGTTTACGCTGGATTCTTTCTCTATATAAGTGTCGCTGGAGGGAACATACGCTTCGGGTTGATAATAATCATAATAACTCACAAAATATTCGACGGCGTTGTTCGGGAAAAATTCCTTCAACTCGCCATACAATTGCCCGGCCAACGTTTTGTTGTGTGCAATGACGAGCGTCGGCTTGTTCACTGCCTGGATGACGTTCGCTACCGTAAAAGTCTTACCGGTCCCAGTCGCGCCCAACAATGTTTGCGCCCGTCTGCCCAGATTCAACCCATCGACGAGCTCTTTGATGGCTTCCGGCTGATCACCGCTGGGCTGGTACGGGGAAACTAATTCAAAATGATCTTTCATATTGACGATTCACCTCTTCACTTACTGTTACAACTATTTTACCACCCAAACATACTTTCGTACACTTTGGAGCTTTCGGCATCCCCGCGCATGATTTTTACCCGAAAATTTCAAAATATGTGACTCGAAATTCAGGGTCGTTGGGATTAAAAAGGGAATCTCTTTCTTTTTTTATTGCACAACCCTCAAAAATTATGTATAATATGGCATGTTGGCAAAACAGCCTAATAGTTATAGAAATAAGGAAAGAGGGGTGAACCCAATGCCAAATATCGATTCAGCAATCAAACGTGTTCGCACTAGCGAAAAAGCTAACCTACAAAACAACGCTCAAAAGAGTGCTATGCGTTCAACTATCAAGAAATTTGAAGCTGCAGTAGCAGAAGGCGCTGAAAATAGCGAAGAATTATTGAAGGCAGCAGTTAAATCTATCGATTCAGCAGCTTCTAAAAACTTAATTCATCAAAACAAAGCGTCTCGCGACATTTCTCGTTTAACTAAAAAATTAGCTAAATAATTTTTTGATTTAAGAGACTTCAAAACGAAAGGCCGAAGACACACCAGTTTAGCTGGTGCGTCTTCGGCCTTTTTCGTATGATTGTTTTACTGTTTTGGGATTGCGTTTGCATAGCGGATCAGAAACAGCTCGAATTGGATTTCCTTCAAGCCTTGTCCTGTCTTCATGTTGTATTCCGTCTCGACCAATCCCTGAAAAGCATCCGCCAGGACTTTTTCGGAAAGGTTCCTCACTTGTTGGGAAGCAAGTTTCACACGATAAGGATGGATCTTCAATACTTTGGTGATGTCGGTTTGTTGATACCCATTTTTTGAGAGCAGCTTCACTTGCAGCAACAGTCGGAATTGCCCCAGCAGGATAGCGTTGATTTTGATCGGTTCCTCTTTTTGGAGCAACAGATCCCGATAGATCTGGATGGCCAGATACGTGTTCTTGTTCAGAACCTGCGTCACCAATTCAAAAATATTTTGTTCCAGATTTCGCGGGATCAAGTCGATCACCATCTGTTTTGTGAGTTTCTTGTCTTCAGATCCGGCGAGAAACAGCTTAGGCAGCTCCCTCATTCCCCGCGACAGTTGATTTTCGATCCGCTCGTAAAATAGCTCGAGTGCGTCGCGATCCATCTGATAGCCTTCATTTTTTATCATATCCCCCAAAAATTTGCGGGCTTCTTTTTCCGCTAAAGGAGAAACATCCACAGTGACGGCCTTCTTAGCCAAGAGTTTCGATATTTTTTTTCTGCTGTCCAATTTTTCGTAAGGCGCAAAAATAGCCAGAATTGTTGAGGGCGACGGGTTCTCCAGATAACCCTCCAGCCAACCAAGATCATGCTCCAGCCCATTTTTAGGTTTTTCGGCCGTCAAAAACAGCGGGTTTTCGATGATGACCAAACGTCTTTCCCCAAAAAAAGGCAGCGACTCCGCATCTTCAAGAGCCCGATCCAACAAAGTCCCATCCATATTGAATATGCCGACATTCAAATCCTTGTCGGCTTCTTCAACCACCGTACGCAGCAACAGCTGCTTCGCTTCTTCTATAAAAAAATCTTCTTTGCCCAAAAATAAATAGACCGGCTGAAGCTGACCTTTTTTTATTTTGGACATCTCCGTTGTATAATTCACGCTTGGACCACCATTCATCATTTTTATTTTTTGTTCTCCAAAATGGTTCGCCATTCTGTTTCTTCTGACCCATACAGGAAGTGGATAGCGCCCTGTCGATCCGTGCGAAATATAGGGATATTCCGCAATTCCAGGCGTTCCAGTATTTCCGCATCCGGATGACCATACCGGTTCTGTTTCCCTGCGGATATCAAGGCTAATTCAGGTTGGACATGATCCAAAAAGCCTTCCGAACTGGATGTTGCGCTCCCGTGGTGGCCAATTTTCAGGATATCGGTTTTCAAATCAGGATAAGTGCGCATCAGCAAATCTTCCCCTTCTTCTCCAAGATCGCCCGTGAACAGCCAATCCAAACCGCCTATGCTTGCTTGGATGACCAATGAGTCCTCATTTCCGCCTTCGCCCGGCGCTAAAGGTGCCAGGATGTGAAAAACAAAATCAGTATCAATCTCTAGGTCGACCTTGCCCAATAAAGGGAATAGCGCCACTTGATGTTGACTTTGCAGTTCAAGAAGCACTGCGGCGAACGCCGCATTCCCTTCCGCTCCTTTAGGGAAATAAACCGCATCGATCGGCAACCCTTCAGCGAGTTCCCGCAACGAACCGACATGATCCTGATCGGCATGTGTGAGAAAGACCTTGTCCAATTTTTTCACGCCTTCGGCTTTCATGATCGACACCAGCTTTTCTCCTGCTGTGGTCGCTGTTTCCCGGACTTGCCAGGCTTCATTTTCAAAAGTCAGCATGCCACCCGTATCTATCAGAACGGCCCGACGATGAAAGGGCGTTATAATCAGAATGGCATCCCCCTGCCCCACATCAAGCATGACGACTTTTCCGGAAGGATCAAGCTGATGGGCGAAAGAAAACAAACCGACAGCAACCATCAGGAAACAGAGCACGCGGATATCCTTTTGTTTCTTTTCAACGCTCAGCAAGAGCAGAATCAAGGCAATCCAGACCAGCGCAAAATAAACGGCCGGCGGCCTCCCTGTAACGAGTGACGCAAAATCCAAATCCGCGGCTGCTCCAGCGAAGTTTTCCAATAAGGTGAGCAACTTATCGGACACGGCGCAGAGCAATCCCAGCAACGGGGTTCCCGGGAAAAAAAGCACTGCGAAGAACAACAACCAAAACAGCGGAAAAAGCAACCAAGAAAAAAAGAACGAAAAGATCACATTCACAAAGATCCCGAGCCACGAGACCTCAAAAAAATGATAGGCGACGATAGGAAAGGATGCCAATGTCATCAGGGCCGTCAAACAGATGTCCTTCAATAGCCCGTTCATTTTCCATTCCGAACTGACCGGAGTCACGAAATACAATAACCCGGCCAAAAGATAGCTCAATTGGAAACTTGCCGAATAGATCAGCAGCGGATTGTAAAAAACAGCAATCATCACAGTAAGTGCGAAGGCATCCTTCGCTTCAACCCGATGGCCGGTGATTTTCCCCATCAAAAGGATAAAATGCGTACAGATAGCCCGGAACACACCGATTCCCCACCCGGTCAACACACCATAAGCGATCAAAAAAATAACCAGCAGCTTATCCGTGGTCTCATGGCTGACTTTCATCCGCAGCAGGATAAAGCGCATCTGGGACAGCAACAGCTGGATATGCATACCGGAGATGGAAAAAAGATGCAATAAACCGATCCCACGATAGGCATCCAAAGTATCCCCCGCAATGGCATGCGACTGATTGAATAACATGGTTTGGATGTAGTCGGTCGTCTGGACAGCAGGCAACTTTTCCAACATCAAGATGATGGATCTCCTGATGCTGCTGGGCCAGGACCGGAAAGAACGATCCTCGCTCCGGAACTGCATCGCTTCGACCGTGACGACCCAATGGATGCTTTTCGCATTCAGATAATCTTCAAAATCAAATTGGTGCAGATTCCGCTCAGCTTCCGGCTCCTCCAGCTGGACTGTGGCAACGACCCGCTGGGGAAATCGCTGTTGTTCCCAGTTGAACTTTTCTTCTTCCGTTTCGATCGTGTAATAGAAATAAACGGTTTCTTTCTTGCCTTCCGATTGCAGCAGGGCTTCCCCTGTCAACAAATCGCCGTTGATCCGCATATCGTTCGGGTCCAACTGCAGCGCAGCTGTTCTGATCGATTCCGCTTCCTGAGCAGAGAACGCAGATGCGCTTGACCAGTCGTGGACCAGCAAGCTCAAAAAACTTGCGGTCACCACCGCGGCAGCAATGACGTTCAAAACCTTGGATCGCATAAAGAAAAGGCGCGCAAAAAGGGCAAACAGCAGTACCCATGCAAAAATGTTGGTTCCGTCAAACCCGATAATGGTCACCGGGAAGACGAGCAAGGCAGGCAAAAGCAGATAGCCTTTAATGGTCAGTCGTCATGATGCCCGCAACAAGCAGCAGAGCCATCATCTGATTGTTCTTTTCGTTTCAGTAATTGAGAAAAATAATCCGGATCGAGGGGGACTTGTTCATACGGAATGTCCATTGCATCCAAAAGATGGACAGCGTAGGAGTCATTATGATAGTCTTCCAAATAGTAGATTTTCTTGATCCCGGCCTGCAAAATCATTTTCGTGCATTGCAGGCAAGGAAAATGCGTCACATATATTTCCGCATCCTGGGTCTGGGCGCCGAATTTGGCGCACTGCAGGATTGCATTCATTTCCGCGTGGATGGTGCGGACACAGTGCCCATTCACAACATAGCAGCCCTCATCGATGCAGTGGACATCGCCGGAAACACTTCCGTTGTATCCTCCGGCTATGATGCGTTTGTCTCTGACGATTGTGGCACCGACCTCCAAGCGTTTGCAAGTGCTCCTCAGCGAGAGCAGCACGCTTTGTGCCATAAAATATTGATTCCAAGGAATTCTTTCCATGCAGTAACCTCCATCCATATATAAAATTAAGTATACAAGAGCCGCCCCCTTGATTCAATTTTATTTTGCTCCGACCGTGATTAGATTTTCAAACCCCTCGAAGGTTTTTTCACCGATTCCTGAAACTTCCATTATTTCCTCGATCGTCTGGAAAGAGCCGTTCTCCTCTCGGTACGCGATGATGAGCGCAGCCTTTTTTTCACCAATGCCATTCAATGTCTGCAGCAATACCGCATCTGCCGTATTGATGTCCACTTTTTCGGTTCCAGCCGCCCCATTTCCACTCTCTTGTTCGACCAGCGGATTTTCCGTCACTGCAATCGGCCGCTCCGCTTCTTCCCCGATTGCAGGAATATAGATCACCATCTGATCCGTCACGCGCTGGGACAGATTCACTGTGTCTGCAGCAGCCGTTTCACTCAAGCCACCCGCCAAATCAATGATGTCAATGACGCGCATATCGGCCTCAGCCCGGTATACACCCGGATTTTTTACGGCACCTTTGATGTCGACGATGATGATTTCCTGGATCGGCTCCGACTCTTCCGGCTGCTCTGGCGACTGATTCGACTCAGCAGAGCTTGCCGCCAGATAGGTTTCATCCAACTGCAGCTCCCCTGTGCCGGTTTCTGCCGTATTGCCATATATCAATCTGCCCAAGCCAAAGAGACATACGGCGATAAACATAAACAAAACGGCAACTCTGATCACTTCCTGTTTATGGCAAGCAAGCCATTCCCGAATAGCATCCAAGCTATCCCTCCTTTCGCATCCATTGACAACATACGCGAAAAGGCGCAGGAACATTCAGCAGTCCGAAAAAATGATCCATCTGGTCGCCAAACAAAAAGGTTGGGAAAAGAACCAGCGGCTCCTCTCCCAACCTTATGCAAATGCTCGATTCATTCCGATATTTTTTTACCCTTGAACGCGCTGTCCTGGAATTTCTGAAGGATAGCGGCGTTGATGTTGGCAGGCACCAAGGTGGATACATCCCCGCCGAACATCGCTACTTCCTTGATCAAGCTGGAACTGAGGTAGCGATAGTTTTCCGAAGACAACAGGATTACAGTCTCCAGATCCGGGGCCTGCAATTTGTTCATCGAGGCAATGCTGTGTTCATACTCGAAGTCCTTTACGTTTCGGACCCCGCGCAAAAGTGCGCAGGCACCGACATCCCTTGCCATTTCGATCGTAAGCCCACCTGTATGGCGGATGACACGGACCTGTTGAAAGTCACGCAAAGCTTCGGCAACCAACTGGATTCTTTGCTCACCGTCAAATAATGATTGTTTGGATGTGTTGGTCGACACTGCAACAACGATTTCGTCGAAAACAATGGCTGCACGGGAAAGCGTATCGATGTGCCCGTTCGTCAAAGGGTCGAAACTCCCCGCAAATAGCGCTGTTTTTTTCATGGAATCAACCTTCCTGATTGTAGTCGAACATTTCGATAGCGATGGTCCCATAAACGGCACGCTTCCATTTCCCGTACGGGCCGATCTGTTCAGGCAACGTGTTCTCCTTTGCCATTTCACAGACAAATACGGTTTCTTCGTTGACTAACTGCAAAGCGATCATTTCAGTGATGTCAGCCACTGTCTTTTCTTCAGCATACGGCGGATCAAGAAAGACCAAAGAAAATTGCGTGTTCGGGTTTTCCGAGGCGAAGACACGCAGATTTTTCCGCGCATCCCCTGCATAAACAGTGAATTTCTCCGCTTCCTTTGTGACAGCGATGTTTTCCTTGATCGTATCAAGCGCTTTTCGGTTCTTTTCGAACAACACCGCTCTGTCGATCCCGCGGGAAACTGCTTCAATCGACAAGCCGCCGCTGCCTGCAAACATATCCAGGCTGATTCCGCCATCAAAGAACGGACCGATGATATTGAACAAGGACTCTTTGACTTTGTCCGTTGTTGGGCGTGTATTGCTGCCAGGAACGCTTTTCAATCTGCGCCCTTTGTATTCTCCTGCGATAACTCGCATCTGTCCTCACCTACAAACAAATATTTTTTATTTCGATATGCATTCTAAAAAGAATAAGTCTTCGTTTCAAAAGCGGACACGTTGTATTCCGCTTCAGGATTACTGCGATCTTTCCTGTCAGGAAGAGCATTCTTCAGGGTCATGTCGATTTCAGGACGATGCGACAATTCGACTTTCCTGACAAAATGCAGACTGTTCAATTTCTCTGCTGTAGCCTGTGCCTCTTCTTGGTCGACGTACAATAAGACATACTTCATTCTGTTGGAAACATAATGGATATAGCCGTATCTTTTCAAATTTTTGATCTGTCTCAAGGTATAGACCCAGACGACGATGCCCTGCCTTTTGGTGACTTCTAAACTCATATGTTTACCCCCTACTGGAAATATGTATCTGACAAGCTGCAGGCATGTTTGATTCCCCTGATTGAAAAAATGGGTCCCCTGCAGAAACCAATATATTCGGTGAAATGGCATGCGCCAATCGCTCGGAAACCTTGTCCAAAAGCAGTTGTAATTCACGTTCCGCTGTCCGAAAGCGATAGACGGATTCATCCAAGTCCATGATCCGCTTCGCCTTGTAAACGCGTTGTTTGATTTCCGCATAATCCGGTGCAAAGTCAGGGTAGGCTTCGACCCGTTCGTATGCCTCTTTCGCTTCATTGAATGCCCTTATCTTAGCGTTGGCCTCTTCATTTTTTGCCAGAAGACGCTTTGCTTCCTTATAAGATGACATAGTTTCTCCGCTGCAGATTGCTTCCACAAGCCGGAATGTTTGGTCTTCCAACGCAAAGTACGCTTCATTGATGATCATCTTATTCCCCTGCCTCGTATGTTGATAATGTCTACTTTGTAGTATAGCTTGAAACAACGGGCGACTCAACCGTTTTTTATGGACCTACAGACTGTTCGCTCAAAAGGATCAATTGGTAATGCTCGTTGGCCGCGACGGAGTAGTGCGTCAGATAGTCATTAAAAATCACGTTATCCACTTGCAGCAACTTCAGGAAGAGCGCAGGAACACTGTAGCCTTCGTCATCAAAAACAAAGGCCGTCCGCTTATCCGGGGCAACTTCCGCTAATTTTTTCTCGATGCGTTGATCAGATAACGTGAAGGCTGCCGTAAAATCGTTGACTCCTGCTTCACTCGGCATAAGTTCGAGCGCAGCCGAAAGCAACTCTTCGGATTCCTGGAACATCGCCAAACCTCTGCGTTCCCGCAGTACGCCCAACATGCTTTTGATTTGCAGGACATTTTCCTCATCCGCAGCTACGCTTCGCTCCCAGTCGTCACGTCCGACTTCATAGGATTCGTCTGAGACGACAGGATAATATTCCAAATCCAGCAGCGCCTCATTCGAAAGGAAGTACATCCCATAAACCGTTTCTGTCACGTCATCAAACAGCAAAATCACAAAGCTGTCATTCTCGAACTGAATCAACGGCGTCAATTTTTGTTGTTTTTTGGACAATGCCAGTTCATAAGGCGTATCACCGACAGTAAGCTGAAAATCCCGTGCCAGGTAACCCTCATCGAGTACATTTTCCTGCGTCATGCCGATTGTGTACATGCCCGTTTCGATTTTGTTCCCCAAAATATACAGGGAGCGGATGATATTATCCTTGACGCCTATTTGGATATAGTCCGCAGCATTTGTTCCGAATACCCACCACTCACCATCTCCGTAGGCTTTGCCGACGCGAATCGGCTCCCCGTGCCTAGCCGTGTAGGCGGCAATGGGCTGACCGATGTAAGATTCATAGCCCGTAACCGGCAAAGGATACCCTTCATTTTCATCAATGGATGCTTGCTCGTTCCTCACGATGCTTGCAGGCGGCGTGGTTCGTTCCCCATTGTCCACATAGAGAGGGAGCGCATAGGCTATGAAAGTGAACAAAATGAAAAGTGATGCTACTTTGATGGAAAATTTCATCCCTATCCCTCCTTGTGATTTCTGAACGTAAGATGGTATGGAATACCACGATAAATCCTATTATACTCTATTTTTGCTCGATACGAAAAGCTTTCCGGCAGCTGATGCTCCGAGGCATCCGCAGGTTACGGAAGCGAAGTACCCATTCAAAAAAAAGAGCCGGATTCCCGGCTCTTCTTCCTGCTTATTTTGGTTGTTTGGAAATCTGATCGTTGATGTACATATTGTTGACCAGTCCGACGGAAACGGCAGATACCAACAAACTGGATCCTCCGTAGCTGACGAACGGAAAGGTGACTCCGGTCAATGGCATCATTCCGGTCGCACCCCCAACATTGATGACTCCCTGAACCAGGAACATAGTGCCGATTCCGATACAGACCAGTTGGGCAAACGGATCTTTGATTTTGATCGCATCCTTAAAGATACGATAGACCATATAGAAAAACAGCACCAAAACGAATACTACACCCACCAGGCCCAACTCTTCCCCGACGATGGACAAGATGAAATCGGTGTGGGGTTCCGGCAGATAGCCTGACTTCTGGATGCTTTCACCGATGCCTACACCGAAAAGGCCGCCCCTGCTTAAAGCGTAGTACGAATTCACCACTTGGTACCCGGAATCCTGTATGTCGGCAAACGGATCGATGAATGATGTGATCCGTTCCATCTGATAGGAATGGAAGAAAGGGATGCTGCTCCCGAATGTTTTCACCATGACGATGATCAGACCATAAATCGCTCCGATTGCCCCAAAAATCATTACCCCATATTTGACTTTGATGCCGCTGTGAAGGAACAGCACGAGGCAGATAAAAGCAATGATGGCAGCCCCGCCGAGATCGGGCTGCAAGAAGACCATTATCACTGCTGCCGCCGTAATCAGGAGCGGTTTCTTCATCGTATCGTAAAAAACATCATTGATGAGGGACTGGTGTTTGGAAATGAACCAGGACAAGTAAAGGATCAGGTTCAATTTCATGAACTCCGCAGGTTGGAACCCGATTGTTCCAAAGTAGATCCAGCCGCGCGCCCCTTTCGTTGCCGTACCCGGCCAAAGCAAAAGGTAAGCCAAGATGCCGAAAAGAATGTACAAAACAAACATCAGCAGCTTTTCATTTTTGAACAGACGTTTTGAGAGAAATGAAACGAACAGCGCACCGAACAGACCCAGGACGGCGAATAACATTTGCCTGTAGAAGAAGTGTTCCGAATTATTGTAATCCGTCATGGCGCGGTAACTGCTGGAACTGTAGACCATCAGTATCCCGAAACCCGACAGGATGATGTATGGGATCAGAAGACGCCAATCCATATAGGAGAATTTTTTCTTGATTGCATATTTAATCATGTAGACAACTAAACCCCTTTGTCGGCGGAATCGTTTTTCGATTGATCAAAATAGTTCGTGTACATGGCATTCAAGGAAGCCTCCAAATCACTCAATATCTTGTGTCCCTCTTCTTTCGAGATGATTCCCAATTTAACGGCATACTCGACTTCACGGGAGAATCCGTACATTTGCGTATCCACCACATCCTCAAAGGCTGGACAGTTCGCAAAGCAGAGGTGTTCTTTTTGGCTATTGATTAATTTGTAGATCTTTTCAGCATCCTGCATCAAGATTTCCAAAGCAGTCGTTTTGTTGATGCTATCCATTTTAATTCCTCCCCTCAAAAGTTACTTCATTCTATCTTGGATTACTCCGCATTCCTTGCGGTTGATACAAAAATTGTATGGTCTTTCCAGTCTATTATACCAAACAAACAGGCTGACGCCTACCGCCATTCATCCCCCAGCGGATTCCAGAGTAATGAAGAGAAAAAGGGCCGAGGCAATGGTTGCCACGGACCCTTTTCCTGAACTTGCTTTCGGATTACTCTGCTTTTTTCTTGCGTTTAGCAGATTTTTCGCGCTCATTTTTGTCTAAGATTTGTTTACGCAGACGTACACTTTCAGGCGTCACTTCGCAATATTCATCTTCTCCCATGAATTCAAGCGATTCTTCCAGCGTCAATGTGCGTGGACGTTTAATCACGTTTGTAGAATCTTTATTTGCAGAACGGATATTCGTCATTTGTTTCGCTCTTGTGATGTTAACAGCGATGTCGGTGTCGCGGGCATTTTCGCCGACAATCATACCTTCGTAGATTTCCACACCAGGTTCGATGAAGATCGTTCCACGGTCCTCTACGCCCATGATGCCGTAAGTTGTTGTTTTGCCTGTTTCAGTAGAGACAAGCGCGCCTTTGCTGCGTCCGCCGATTTTGCCTGGCAACTCTGGCAAGTACGCTTCAAACGTATGAGCCATGATGCCGTAACCGCGTGTAATGGATAAGAATTCAGTAGAGTAACCGATCAGTCCACGTGATGGAACAAGGAAGATGATACGGACTTGGCCATTGCCGCTGTTTTGCATATCTTGCATTTCAGCTTTGCGTTGGCTGATCGTTTCAATTACGGAACCCATATATTCTTCAGGGGTGTCGATCTGAACACGTTCAAACGGCTCGCATCTTACGCCATCAACTTCTCTGATGATAACTTCTGGACGGGATACTTGCAATTCGTAACCTTCACGACGCATGTTTTCGATCAGGATGGACAAGTGTAACTCGCCACGTCCGGAAACGATCCAAGCATCAGGAGAGTCGGTAGGATCAACACGCAAAGATACGTCTGTGTGCAATTGTTTCATCAAACGCTCTTCGATTTTACGGGAAGTGACCCATTTACCTTCACGGCCTGCGAAAGGAGAGTTGTTTGTAAGGAAAGTCATTTGCAATGTAGGCTCGTCGATATGCAGAACCGGCAAAGCTTCACGATGATCAACAGGAGTCACTGTTTCACCAACAAAGATATCTTCCATACCGGAAATGGCAATCAAATCGCCCGCTTTTGCTTCTTCGATTTCGATACGGTCCAAACCAAAGTAGCCGAACAGTTTTGATACACGGAAATTCTTGGATGTGCCATCCAATTTAAGTAAGGATACTTGGTCCCCAACTTTGATTGTGCCACGGAATACGCGTCCGATACCGATACGGCCAACAAAGTCACTGTAGTCAAGTAAAGCTACTTGGAATTGCAATGGTTCAGCAGAGTTGTCGATTGGAGCTGGGATGTGTTCGATGATTGCATCAAAAACGTTATCCATTGTATCTTCTTGTTCAGTTGGATCATCTGACATGCTTGAAGTACCATGCATTGCAGAAGCATAGACAACCGGGAATTCCAATTGTTCGTCATCAGCGCCCAATTCGATGAATAATTCCAGAACTTCATCAACAACTTCAGCTGGTCTGGCAGTCGGTTTGTCGATTTTGTTTACTACGACGATAGGAATCAGTTTTTGCTCCAAAGCTTTTTTCAATACGAAACGCGTTTGCGGCATCGTACCTTCGTAAGCATCGACAACAAGCACTACACCATCAACCATACGCATGATACGTTCAACTTCTCCACCGAAATCCGCGTGGCCTGGTGTATCCATGATGTTGATGCGTGTACCTTTGTATTGTACGGCTGTATTTTTCGCCAAGATCGTGATTCCGCGTTCTTTTTCAAGATCGTTGGAGTCCATTGCGCGTTCCATAAGCTCAGTTCTAGCGTTCAATGTATCCGATTGTTTCAACAATTCATCTACTAATGTTGTTTTACCATGGTCAACGTGGGCGATGATTGCAACATTACGAATATCTTTTCTAAATTCCATTTGTTGTTTTCCTCCAAAATTTTACTTGTTTTTCACTGCTGTTTGATATGCCAACTGCTACTGCCATTATATAGTCGATCACAATTCTGAATTTGAACTTCCCATCAGTTTTCGTTTGCGGAATAGGTGAAAACCCGCTGAAAACTCATGAAGACAACTATCAACTTATCCAGTCTATCACCTCCGGAACCATTTGGAAAGAAAAAAGTTCAATGTAACGGCTTTCTTGGAAAAGTTATTCTTTCGGTTGTCACTCCGTCTCAGCTGCCCCTGGCCAGCACGGATTCAGGGCCCTGCCTTCTTTATGGATTTATCCGCAAAAAGAGACATAATCCAGAATGATTATGCCTCTGATTTTTTTGATTGGGTCCTACATGTTTTTGATGACCAGTTCCGCAAATCCGGAGCAGCTGACTTTTTGGGCAGCATCGTCCTTCATCAGATAATAGAAATCGCGTGTTACTGTTTTGTTGGCAATCGTCTTTTCGATGCCACGGGTGATCAAGTCACTGACTTCATTCCAGCCGATGTACTCGAACATCATGGCGCCAGACAATAACACTGAAGAAGGATTCAATTCATCCAAACCGGCATATTCCGGGGCAGTTCCGTGTGTTGCTTCGAAAATGGCATGCCCAGTGTTCTCATTGATGTTAGCCCCCGGCGCAATCCCGATTCCGCCCACTTGAGCAGCCAACGCATCAGAAATATAGTCACCGTTCAGGTTCAATGTAGCGATGACGTCATAGTTCTCAGGGTTCATCAAAATTTCCTGCAGGAAGATGTCAGCGATCCGGTCCTTGATGATCAACTTGCCTGCGGCAACAGCTTCTTCATAAGCTTTATCCGCTGCCTCTCTGCCGTCTGCAGCTTTTAAGGCATCGTATTGGGCCCAAGTGAAGACTTTATCGCCAAATTCGCGTTCCGCTAAAGCATATCCCCACTTCTTGAAGCCACCCTCCGTAAATTTCATGATGTTGCCTTTATGGACCAACGTCACGGAAGTGCGTCCATTTGCCAACGCATACTGGATGGCGCTGCGGATCAAGCGTTCCGACCCTTCGATCGAAACCGGTTTGACGCCGATTGCTGATGTTTCAGGGAAGCGGATTTTGTCCACGCCGAATTGGGTCTGCAGAATCTCGATGATTCGTTTTGCCTCTTCGCTTTGCGCTTCGAACTCGATCCCTGCGTAGCAATCTTCGGTATTTTCCCGGAAGATGACCATATCGGTTTTTTCAGGTTCTTTCAGCGGTGTCGGCACGCCTTCAAAATAACGGACAGGTCGCAGGCAGACGAAAAGGTCCAATGTCTGGCGCAAAGCGACATTCAAGGAACGGATACCCCCGCCTATTGGTGTCGTCAGTGGTCCTTTGATGGCCACTAAATGCTCACGGATGACATCCATGGTCTCATCAGGCAACCAGGAACCAGTCAAATCAAAAGCCTTCCCTCCTGCAAGCACTTCTTTCCAGACGATTTTACGGGAATCACCGTAGGCTTTTTCAACTGCTGCTTCAAATACTTTTTTGGATGCTTGCCAAATTTCCGGACCGATGCCATCCCCTTCGATGAAAGGGATAATCGGAAAATCAGGTGTATGCAACCCTGTTTCGTTCATAACAATTTTTTCGCCTACTGTCATTGTGCAGTACCTCCAATAGTTTCTTTTTCGGACAAAGGGATGTAAGTCAGGTTAACGGCTCCCACGTATTTAGAACGCGGACGGATCAAGGTAGCTTCACGCTTTTGCTCAAATACGTGCCCTAACCACCCGGATACACGGCTCATCGAAAACAACAGCGTGAAGAGGTCATGCTCTATCCCAAAGCAGTGATAAACAGTTGCAGAGTAGAAATCCACATTCGGAATCAAGCCTTTTTCCTTCAATAGATAGTCCTCTACTTCGCAGGAAAGATCATATAAATCTTCTTTTCCGAATTCCTGGGTCAATTCCTTAGCCATGCGTTTCAAATGTTTCTTGCGGGGATCTTCCGTTTTGTAGACACGGTGACCGAATCCCATGATTTTTTCTTTATTGTCCAATTTTGCTTTCAAGTAGCCTGGAACATCTCTGGTGTCTGATTCCGCTATTTCGGAGAGCATATCGAAAACGCGCTCATTCGCTCCACCGTGCAAGGGGCCTTTCAGGGCTCCGATAGCACCTGTGATACACGAATAGACATCCGTCAGCGTAGAGGCTGCAACGCGTGCGGTGAAGGTTGATGCGTTAAGATCGTGATCGGCATGGAGTACCAAACAATGATTATACGCTCTGACCAAATCCGGATTCGCCTCTTCGCCTGTCAACATATACAGGAAATTGGCTCCGAACGAAAGGTCTTCGCGAGGCGCGATCGGATCCAAACCTTTGCGTAATCGTGCGAATGCGGCTACAATCGTCGGAATTTTTGCTTGTATCGAGATTGCTTGAATATAGACAGAACGTTCGTCCATATCTTCCGCATACGGATCGAATACGCCCAATAGTGAGACCGTCGTGCGCAATACACTCATCGGGTGCAGATTCTGGCGGCACTGTATTTTCAGGCAAGCAATGACACTTTCAGATAAGGCCATATGCGTGTGAAGATCTTGCTTCAACTGCGCAAATTCTTCCCGGCTAGGCATTCTTGAATTCCACAACAAAAAGATGATTTCCTCAAACGATGCATCTTTTTCCACTAATTCGTCGATATTATATCCTGAGTAGGATAATTGTCCCTCAACAATTGCGCTAAGGGAGGTTTCTGATACGACAACGTCTGCTAATCCTTTATGTACTTCCATGATTTTTCTCTCCTCTCAAAAACCTCTCTTCAGCAAATTGGATGGCTTGCGCTTAATAAGCAAGCCCCATTTTTTTACGGATAACCATCGGCAGGATGCCTCCGTTACGGTAGTAAGTCATATCCACTTCAGAATCAAAACGGGCAATGGTCGTGAACTTGATTTCTTGGCCATCTGATTTGACTGCCGTCACCGGAATTTCTGCATGGATGCCGACACTATCGTTCAAATCGATCGTGATTTTTTCCGATCCGTCCAGTCCCAAACTTTCTGCATCTTGGCCTGTTTGGTATTGCAAAGGCAATACGCCCATCATCACAAGATTCGAACGGTGGATTCTTTCATAGCTCTTGGCGATGACTGCTTCGACCCCAAGTAGTTTGACGCCTTTGGCAGCCCAATCGCGGGATGAACCCATCCCATAATCGTCACCTGCAAAAATCACTAATCCGGTTCCGTTTTGACGGTATTTTTCTGACGCATCAAAGATACTCATCTCTTCGCCGGTAGGCCAGTAAATCGTGAAGCCGCCGTCTTTGCCGGATACCAGTTGATTGCGGATACGCATATTCGCCAACGTACCGCGCATCATCACTTCATGATTTCCGCGTCTTGCGCCGTAGGAGTTGAAATCACGGACGCCCACGCCTTTAGAAGACAAATATTGTCCAGCTGGTGTGCTGATGTCGATGCTTCCTGCAGGGGAAATGTGATCGGTCGTAACCGAGTCACCGAATTTACCCAATACCGATAGCCCATTCAAAGATACGATTGGTTTCGGTTCAGGTGATAAATTCTCGAAGAATGGCGGATTTGCGATGTAAGTCGATCCCTCTTCCCACTGGTACAGAGCGTCATCATTCGTTTCGATCGCATTCCATTCAGCATTGTCATCAAACACATGCAGATATTCCTCTTTGAATATCTCAGGTGTCACAAAATCACGGATCATCGCTTCGACAGCGTGCCTTTCCGGCCACAGATCTGCTAAGTAGACAGGTTGACCGTCTTTGCCGTTACCGATCGGCTCGGTTTTCAGATCGATGTTCATCGTACCTGCCAACGCATAAGCGACTACCAATGGCGGCGATGCCAAGTAGTTGGCTTTGACCAATGCGTGGATCCGTCCTTCAAAGTTACGGTTTCCGCTCAATGCGCTTGAAACCAATAAGTCGTTGTTTTTGATTGCTTCTTCCACTTCAGGCAAAAGCGGTCCTGAATTTCCGATGCAGGTCGTACAGCCGTAGCCGACAGTATTGAAGCCCAGTTCTTCCAGGTAAGGCAGTAATCCGGCATTATCCAAATAAGCAGTGACTACTTTTGATCCGGGTGCCAACGAAGTCTTGACGTATTTCGGAACGTTCAGTCCCAACTCCACAGCTCGTTTCGCCAATAATCCGGCACTCAACATTACGTATGGATTCGATGTGTTCGTGCAGCTTGTAATGGCCGCGATCGCAATGTCTCCTGTTTTCATCTTCACTTCTTCTCCATCGAGGATCAGCGAAACTTCTTTTTCTGTTTCATCTTCGGATAATCCAAATCCGGCATTGCCTTTCGGCGCAACCAAGGATCTTTGGAAATCTTCTTTCAATTTCGATACCGGCACCAAGTCTTGCGGGCGTTTCGGTCCTGCAACATTAGCCTCGATTGTGCTCAAGTCGATTTCAACGACTGTGGTATATTCTGGTTCCGGATCTTCAACACGGTAGTAAAGATCGTTTGCCTTAACGTATTCTTCTACTATAGAAACATGTTTTTCATCTCTGCCTGTCAACGTCAAGTAGTTAAGCACTTCATCGTCAACCGGGAAGAAGCCGCAGGTCGCACCATATTCAGGCGCCATGTTGGCGATGGTCGCACGATCCGCTAATGTCATGGACGATAATCCAGGACCGAAGAATTCGACAAATTTTCCGACTACTTTCATTTCACGCAATTTCTGGGTGACTTTCAATGCCAAGTCGGTTGCGGTAGCTGCTTCCTGCAATGAATTGATGAAGCGTACACCTACGACTTCAGGAACAGGGAAGAAGGAAGGCTCACCAAGCATGCTGGCTTCCGCTTCGATTCCGCCTACTCCCCAGCCCAAGACGCCAAGCGCATTTGCCATCGTCGTATGCGAATCTGTCCCCACCAAAGTGTCAGGGAAAACTAAGCTTCTGTTTTCATCGATTGCTTTTTCTGTGACGACTGATGCCAAGTATTCAATATTGACTTGGTGTACGATACCAGTAGCAGGCGGTACAGCGCGATAGTTGTCGAATGCTTTTTGCGCCCAGCTCAAGAATTGATATCGTTCCTGATTGCGTAAGAATTCCATCTTCATGTTCGCGATCAAGGCTTGCGGGGATCCGAAGTTATCCACTTGTACGGAGTGATCGATGACCAGATCGACAGGCACTTCCGGATTGATGATAGCTGGATCTCCGCCTAAATCATGGACTGTTTTTCTCAAGGAAGCCAAATCAACGACTGCCGGCACTCCTGTGAAGTCCTGTAGGATAACGCGGGAAGGTTTGAAGGGTATTTCGCCCTCGTTCGTTTCAGTTGCACTCCAGTTAGATAAAGTGACAACATGTTCTTCCTTGATGCCGCTTTCTCCCACTTGACGTAACAATGACTCAAGCAGCACTCGGATCGAGTAAGGCAGTTTAGCGATTTTTATTTTTTCATTGTTTTCTAATTTTTTTAATTTATAGTATTCATACTGATGACCATTTAAACTAAAAGAAGCTATGGCATTTTGATTAAAATCTGACATTGTATAACCCCCATTTATCATCTGATTCACATTCAACTCACTTAATACGAAAATTATAACCATAATTTAATCAAATGTAAATGTTTTAAATAAAAAAAATACCGCAAGGACGCGAAAATGATCGGGAAAACCTTACATGAGTTTGTCAGGTTTTTCATTAGAAAAAATGAGAAGGATGCTTCCGATCGTTCCTAAAATGAGATACTCCCTCATGAACCACCATTAAAAAGGCTCTTACATACTCATTTATTTATCATTTTTTGAATTTTTTTCACATTTTCTATTTTTAATCCAATTCTCTTTCTGAGAAAGGTAATTCCTTTTTTCAACATAAGTAAATAAAATCGTTTAAATCATACCTTTTCATGTCATGAATTCTGACATCTTTCGTTAACCAAAAAAAAGTGAACAAAATACATCATTCTGTATCTTGTCCACTTTATTTTAATCTTAATGAGGTTCCAACACTCATTGCCATTCGTTCCGGATTTCTTGGAAAGCACATCTGTTGGCGATAATCACCGCATTGTTCTGCAGCAGATTTATTTTTTCTCCCGTAACTTGTCTATAGACCAAGCCCACCTCTTCAGCGATGACCAACCCGGCAGCGATGTCCCATGGGGCCAAGGAAGGAGCGATATAAGCTACCAATTTGCCGGAAGCAACCCAAGCCGTTTCCAGCCCGGCGGAGCCGTTAACGCGCAAGCCACTGCTGTTTTTTGCGATTCTGCGCGCTTCATCCGCATCCGAGACCACCAATCGGTTACTGATTGCGACCAATCCCTCAGATAGAGGCAGCTCCTCTACCATAGGCAGCCTCCGATCATTGCAATACGCCCCATTATCCCGGATAGCAAAATAGAGCTCGTCCCGGACGACATCATAAATATAGCCCAAATGACCGACACCATCCTCATAGATACCGATCATGATGGCAAAATTTGCTCTCTGCTTGATGAAATTGAGGGTGCCATCAATCGGATCGATGATCCAGACAATTCCATCCAGATCCTGTATATCATGCCCTACGCTTTCTTCTCCCAAAATACGCTCATCTGGAAAGTGTGCAGTGATTTTTTCATACAGGAACACCTCAATTTCCCGATCCATGTTAGTAACCAGATCCGTTCGCGATGTTTTTTCTTTAATTTCAAGCTCCTTATTGAACGATTCCCGCAGCAAGTCTGCAGCTTCATGCAACCAAGACTTGATCAGGCTATGTCTTCTATCGATCTGATCCATCCGGCGCCCCCTTTCTGCCGCTCCTCTATCTGCGACTTATCCAGTCATTCAACGCTCCCCTAGGAAGATCTTGTTCTTTTCGCTTTTCTTTATTTCCTGCAGCACTTTGTACAAAGAATAACCCGATTCTTTCTCGAACTGATTGCCGTATTTCTTTTCCTGACCGACTGAAGGCAGCACCGTCTTAAATTCACGGTAAGCCTGCATAAAGTCTTCTTTGCTGATTCCACTTTCATAAGCACGCTCGACAGCATTCCATAAAGAGATAACTTTAACGATTTCCTCTTTGGTCCATTCTACTTCGAACGGATAGTCATAATGTTGCATCTTATTCCCTCCATCTGATTCCTGTTTCTACTATATTATACATGACAAAAAAAATAAAGAGAATCCGGACCCGGATTCTCTCGACCTGTTACTATTTTGGAATTAGATGTGGATCGGCATGCCCAAAGCCAATTCGGCAGCGTCCATGATTGTTTCGGATAATGATGGATGACCGTGGATCGTCAACGCGATATCTTCTGCGTTCATTCCAGCCTCAATCGCCAATCCAAGCTCAGCGATGACTTCGCTGGCGTTCACACCGGCAACTTGCGCGCCGACAAGAACGTTATCTTCTTTTGTCGTAACCAAACGGACAAAACCTTCTGTCTGGTTCAATGATAATGCGCGTCCGTTCCCTGACAACGGGAATTTGGATGCTTTTACATCCAGACCTTTGTCTTTTGCTTCGGCAGCAGTGAAGCCGATGGTAGCTAATTCAGGATCCGTAAAGGCAACCCCTGGCATAGCGCGGTAATCAACTGCAGAAGGATGTCCTGCAATAGCTTCAGCAGCAATTTTAGCTTCATAGCTGGCTTTATGAGCCAAGGCAGCGCCAGGAACGATATCGCCGATCGCAAAAATGTGTTTTACATTTGTGCGGCCTTGATTATCGACCTTAACCAAACCACGGTCAGTCATTTCAACTCCGACTACTTCAAGACCCAAGTCATCCGTATTTGGACGGCGACCGACAGTAACCATTACGTAGTCAGCTTCGATGACTTCTTCTTTACCGTTTGCTTCATATTTGATGGTTACGCTGTCTCCGTTGTCGATGGCTTCTTTAGCCATTGCTTTCGTGACGACTGTAACACCTTTTTCTTGGAATGATTTTTCAACGAATTTAACCATATCTTTTTCGAATGTCGGTAAAATTTGTGGAGATCCTTCAAGAATAGTCACTTCAGAGCCTAGGTTAGCGTATGCTCCGCCCAGTTCAGTACCGATGACACCGCCGCCGACGATGACTAATTTCTTAGGAACTTCAGTTAAATTCAATCCGCCAGTGGAATCGATGACGCGTCCGCCAAATTTGAAACCTTTGATTTCGATCGGACGGCTACCAGTAGCGATGATCGCATTTTTGAAAGTATACGTTTGTGCTGCATCTTCAGTGAAGACACGCAATGTTTCTCCGTCATTGAAGAATGCATTCCCACGGATGATTTCAACTTTGTTTTTCTTCAACAAGTACTCAACACCAGACGTCAATGTTTTAACTACTTTGTTGTCTTTCCATTCTTGTGTTTTCGAGAAGTCCAGTTTCACATTTTCAGTTGTGATACCGAAAACCGAGGAATCCAAAGCTTCTTGATAATGATGTCCAGCAGAAATCAATGCTTTTGAAGGGATACAACCGACGTTCAAACAAACGCCCCCGATCCATTCTCTTTCGATGATTGCTACTTTTTGTCCTAATTGTGCAGCGCGGATGGCAGCTACATAGCCACCAGGTCCCGCTCCAACAACAACTGTATCTAATTCAACTGCGAAATCGCCTACTACCATTGTCTATTCTCACCCTTCCATCAATAATAATTCTGGATCAGCCAATAATCTCTTAATGTTGTTCATTGCTTTTTGAGCAGTTGCGCCGTCAACGATACGGTGGTCGAAACTCAATGAAAGTTTCATAACGCGACCGACTGCCAATTCGCCTTCTGCATTGACGATAGCTTGTTGCGCGATCGTCCCAACACCGAGGATGGCCACTTCAGGGTAGTTGATGACTGGCGTGAAGAATCCGCCGCCAACAGAACCGATATTGCTGATAGTTACAGAACCGTTTCTCATATCCGCAGCTGCCAGTTTGCCGTCTTGGGCTTGAGCTGCCATGTTGTTGATTTCATCGGCAATTTTGAACATGCCTTTTGTATTTGCATCTTTAACGTTCGGTACGTATAGACCGTTGTCTGTATCTGTAGCGATACCGATGTTGATGTAGTTCTTCAATACGATTTCTTGAGCAGCGTCGTCGATTGAAGCGTTCAGGATAGGGAAGTCGCGTACAGTCGCTGCCAAAGCCTTAACGACATAAGGCAAGAAAGTAAGTTTTGTTCCTTGTGCTGCAGCAACATCTTTGAATTTCTTGCGGTGATCCCATAATTTGGACACTTCAACTTCATCAAACAAAGTTACGTGAGGAGCCGTATGCTTGCTGTTGACCATTGCTTTCGCAATCGCTTTTCTCATCGGAGACATTTTTTGACGTGTTTCCGCTTCGCCCATGGTGGATGTGAATGGTTGAGCTGGCGCTGCAACTTGTGTTGCTTGGTCAGCTGCCGCTACTGGAGCCGCTTGGACTGCCGCTTGTGCCGAAGCTTGAGCTTGCACTGCTGGAGTCACAGCTTTTGCTGCCACTGGAGCTACTCCGCTGAAGTTATCGATATCTTCTTTCAGTACACGACCGCCTTTTCCTGTCGGTGCAACTGCAGTGATGTCGATGCCTTTTTCGCGTGCGTATTGACGCACGGATGGCATAGCCAAAACTTGCTTGTTAGGATCTGCTGCTGCAACCACGCCTGATGATGCTGGTGAAGTTGAAGCTGCTGCAGTTGAAGCTGCTGCTTTTGGTGCTGCTGCTTTTGGTGCTGCTGCAGCCGGGCCATTTTGGCCTGGTGCATCGATTTCCACCAATACATCTCCGATGACTGCAACTGTGCCTACTGGCGCTACGATGCGGACTACTCTACCTGTAACAGGAGATGGAATCTCTTCAACAGATTTGTCGTTCTGCACTTCAACCAATGTATCATCTTCATTGATCATATCGCCTTCTTTGATGGGCCAAGAAACGATTTCACCTTCCATGATACCCTCGCCTAGAGCAGGCAGTTTGAATTGGAACAGTCCTCCTGTTGAAGCTGCAGGTGCTGCTGGAGTTGATGCCGCTGAAGCTGTTGCTGGTGCAGGAGCTTCAGAACCTTCATCTTCATGACCTGGAGCGTCGATTTCCACCAATACATCTCCGATGACTGCAACCGTACCTACTGGCGCAACGATCTTCAAGACTTTCCCGGTTACTGGGGATGGGATTTCTTCGACTGATTTATCATTTTGTACTTCTAATAATGTGTCATCTTCATTGATGGTGTCGCCTTCTTTGATTGACCAAGAAACGATTTCACCTTCCATGATACCTTCGCCTAAAGCAGGCAACTTGAATTTAAAAGACATTTTCTTAACTTCCCTTCATTTGTCTATTTTTGGATTTCCGACGCACAAAAGCGAACAAATACAATTCTCTGGGATATGGAATTGTATTTGTTCAAGCTTTCAGCTCTTAGAAATGATAAGTTTCTCTTACTTTATTCTCGATATCAGTAGCATTCGGTAACCAAATGTTTTCTGCTTGACCGAACGGGAAGACAGTATCCGGAGCAGCAACACGTCCGATAGGAGCTTCTAACGATAACACTGCACGTTCAGAAATTTCGGACATGACCATTGCGCCCACACCAGCTTGACGCTGTGCTTCTTGGACTACTACGACACGGCCTGTTTTTTGCACAGAGGCAATGATCGTTTCGACATCAAGTGGAGCAACAGTGCGTAAATCGATTACTTCAACCGAAATGCCTTCTTTTTCAAGTGTTTCTGCAGCTTTGATAGCTTCGCGGACCATTGCGCCGTAAGTGATGACAGACACGTCAGTTCCTTCTTTTGTGATGGCAGCTTTGCCGATAGGAACAGTGTACGCTTCTTCAGGAACTTCATCACGGAATGAACGGTACAATTTCATATGCTCCAAGAAGACAACGGGATCGTTATCGCGGATAGCTGAAATCAACAAACCTTTTGCATCGTATGGGTTCGAAGGGATAACCACTTTCAAACCTGGTGATTGAGCCATCAAGCCTTCCAAGTTATCCGAGTGCAATTCAGGTGTATGCACACCGCCACCGAAAGGAGAGCGGAAAACGATAGGCAGATTACGCGTGCCTGCCATGCGGTAACGTGTACGTGCAGCTTGCGCTACAACTGTATCCATTACTTCAAATACAAAACCGAAGAATTGGATTTCCGCAACGGGGCGGAAACCTTCCAAAGCCAAACCGAATGCCAAACCACCTATACCGGATTCAGCTAAAGGAGTATCAAACACGCGGTCTTCGCCGAATTTCTCTTGAAGTCCTTGTGTCGCACGGAATACACCGCCGTTTTTACCAACGTCTTCTCCGAAGATCAAAACGTTTGGATCGTTTGCAAGTTCAATTGCAAGCGCATCAGTGATGGCTTGGATCATAGTTAATTGTGCCATGATTATTTAGTCTCCTTTGCTTCGTAGTACGCGATTTGTTCTGCCATAGTTTGATTAGGTTCTTCGAACATGCTCTTCAAGAAGTCAGATACTTTTTGTTTAGGAGCTTGGTCAGCTTCCTTGATGGCATCTTTGATTTCTTCTTTGACTGATTCGATGACTTCATTTTCTTTTTCTTCAGACCACAAGCCCTTTGCCGTCAAAAATTTGCGCATGCGGATCAATGGGTCTTTTGCTTGCCAGCCTTCCAATTCAGCAGTGTCACGGTAACGTGTTGGATCATCACCTGACAAAGTGTGCGGACCAAAGCGGTAGCAGATTGTTTCGATCAATACAGGGCCATTTCCGGCAACAGCATATTCTCTTGCTTTTTTGGTTATGGCATATACAGCCAAGATGTCCATTCCATCGACTTGGATACCAGGGATTCCGGCAGCCATAGCTTTCTGTGCCAACGTTTGAGCAGCTGTCTGCACGTGGCGAGGTGTTGAAATCGCCCATCCGTTGTTTTGGATGAAGAAGATGGCAGGTGCTTTGTAGGATCCGGCAAAGTTGATTCCTTCATAGAAATCCCCTTGCGAGCTTCCGCCGTCACCAGTGTAAGTGATGGCAACATTTTTCTTATTGCGCTTCTTCAAGCCCAATGCGACTCCGGCAGCTTGCACGTATTGTGCACCGATGATGATTTGCGGTGGCAAAGCTTTGATGTCGTCAGCGTATTTATTGCCATCCACATGGCCTCTTGACCAAAGGAAAGCTTGCGTCAACGGCAAACCATGTTTGACCAATTGAGGAACATCACGGTAACCAGGCAACAAGACATCTTCCTTGTCGATTGCTGCGATACTTCCTAATTGGCTCGCTTCCTGACCGGCTGTCGGCGCATAGAAACCTAATCTACCTTGACGATTCAACGCAGTTGAACGTTCATGTAAAATTCTGGACCATACCATATCTGTCATGAATTGAACCAATTGTTCATCAGAAAGATCTGGCATAAGGTCAGGGTTCACAATATTCCCTTCTTCGTCCATGATTTGGACCATGCGAAAATCTGTGTTCGTGCTGCTTAATAATGCGTCAATGTCGATTTTTGTTTGTTTTGTAGCCATGCTAACACTTTCCTCTCTATTCCCTTGATATTTCATCTCTGTCGATGAGGTTTATACAGATGATTTCAACTGTATCAATTCACAGTTGTTACATGAATAATTTACCACGCATCCGAGATATATGCAAGGCAAAAGGAAAGTTTTCGATTTTTGTGCACAGAATATCGAGTACTGCTTATTTGTAAGCGTTTAACATCTGCGTTTTGTTCATTATTTAACGAGCGTTAATTTTGCCTCTCTGTTTTTTTATTGATTCATTATTATTACGTATATTTACAGATTGTCGCAATCAGACACAAGGAATCTGTATCAAAGATACAAGAAAACTGTTTCCATTAAAATTATGAATCATTGATGGAATAGGCTTCCATAAGTATAACAGCCATTTTATTATAGCTACCCCTTTTTGGATAACCATTTTCAGCAGTTTTTCATAACCAGTTTGCTATTTTTTTGCGGTTTATGGCCCGCCATTCCATTCATTCACGAAATCACAATCTCGCCACTATGAAAATAGGATTAAAACGCCTGTGCATTCCCCTCAAAAACAAAGAAAAAAGGTTATTTCAATTAAGAAATAACCTTTTTTCTAAAAATTTATGCTGAAACTTATTTTAAACTAAACCTTGATAAATCATAGCATCGGCAACTTGCACAAACGCTGCGATGTTGGCACCTGCCAAATAGTTGCCCGGTATGCCGTATTCTTCAGCTGTTTTTTCAGCTGTCTTAAAGATGTTTGTCATAATCTCCTGCAGCTTGCCGTCGACTTCTTCGAATGTCCAATGACTATGGGCACTGTTCTGAGCCATTTCCAGCGCGGAAGTCGCTACTCCGCCTGCATTGGCTGCTTTAGCCGGCCCATAAAAAATGTTATTGTCTGCATAGATTTCCACAGCTTCCAAAGTGCTCGGCATGTTCGCGCCTTCGCTGACACAGTATACGCCAGCTTTGACTAATCTTTCAGCTTGTTCTTTGTCGATTTCATTTTGCGTTGCGCTTGGCAAGGCAATATCATAGTTCAGATCGAAGTCCCATACACTGCCATCTTTATATACCGCAGTCGCTTTTTCAGCAGCGTAGGCTGTCAATCTTTCGCGACGGACTTCTTTGATGTCCTGAAGCAATGCGACATCGATGCCTGATTCATCGTAGATAAATCCATTTGAATCGGAACAAGCCACAACCGTGCCACCAAATTCATGAACTTTTTGGATGGCATAGATGGCAACATTTCCGCTTCCGGATACTACCACTTTTTGGCCGGCAAACGATTTCCCGTTCGCTTTCAGCATTTCTTGTGTGTAGTAGACCAGGCCGTATCCTGTCGCTTCTGTACGAGCCAAACTTCCGTTCATGACGACCGGTTTCCCGGTCAGAACACCTGTCTCAGCGCCGTTCAAGCGTTTGTATTGGCCATACATGTAGCCGATTTCGCGTCCGCCGACACCGATATCGCCAGCAGGGACGTCCAAAGTAGGGCCGATGTGTCTTTGCAGTTCAGTCATGAATGATTGGCAGAATCGCATCACTTCTGCGTCTGTTTTGCCTTTAGGATCAAAATCTGATCCGCCTTTACCGCCGCCGATAGGTAATCCGGTCAGGCTGTTTTTAAAGACTTGTTCGAAACCTAAAAACTTCAGGATGCTTTCGTTGACGGTCGGGTGGAAACGCAAACCGCCTTTGTATGGTCCGATCGCCGAATTGAATTGGACGCGGAAACCTTTGCTGACTTGAACGTCCCCTTTGTCATCCATCCAAGGAACACGGAAGGAAACGATGCGTTCAGGTTCTACCATTCTTTCAAGGATGTTCCATTTTATGTAATGCGGATTCTTTTCCAAAGCTGGTTCGATCGTGTCGAACAACTCCCTTACCGCTTGTAAAAATTCTTTTTGATGCGGGCCTCTATCTTCGACCTTCTTATAGACTTTTTCGATATAATCTTTAGCAATTGTCATAAAAATCATCTCTTCTTTCGCTATAAAATTAAAAAAACCTCACACCGTCGTGTAATCATTTTTTCATTTTCTTATTTTACACAAACCTCTTCTTTATTACAAGGAAAAGATGAGTCTAGCTTTTTTTTTTCGAAACGTGTACTATGTAACGAGAAGTGTTTTGTAGTTTGCTAGCCCAATCATTTCAATATAAAAACCAGCAAAAGGAGGAATGCATGCATGATCACTATGGATAACATCATCCGGGAAGGTCATCCTACATTGCGGAGGTCGGCTGACTTGGTCACTTTCCCTTTATCCGCGGAGGATCGGAAAATCGCCGCAGAAATGATGGAGTTCCTTTCGAACAGTCAGGACGAAGAAATCGCCGAGCAACTCAATTTGCGCGCAGGTGTCGGTTTGGCAGCTCCGCAAATCGACGTATCCAAGCGCATCGTTGCGCTACTGATACCAGGGGAGTATGAAGATGATCCTCCGGAATTGGCTAAAGTGATGTTCAACCCTAAAATCGTCAGCCATTCCATCGAAAGCGCCTGCCTTAAAGGTGGCGAAGGTTGCCTTTCAGTGGACCGCGAAGTACCGGGGTTTGTCGTCAGGCACAGCCGCATTACGGTAGCTTACCAGGATGCCGAAGGAGTGACACACAAAGCCCGCTACAAAGGCTATACAGCCATTGTGGTCCAGCACGAAATCGACCACCTCAACGGAGTCATGTTCTACGACCACATCAATGAACAAGCACCCTTTGCAGTTGCCGACGACGTCATCATCATCGAATAGGAAATGAAAAAGAAGAACGGAACTGCAGCTGCTGCAGAACCGTTCTTCTTTGTTTTTATTTTGTAAGATATCTTTCCAGGAATTGCTTCGTGCGGGCCTCGGTTGGATGATAAAAGATATGATCAGGGGATCCCTGTTCCAGGATGACGCCTTGATCCATGAAGATGACGCGATCAGAAACTTCCCTCGCGAACTCCATTTCATGCGTCACGACGATCATAGTCAAGCCACTGTTGGCAAGATCCTTCATGACCTTCAATACTTCCCCCACCATCTCCGGGTCCAAAGCCGATGTCGGCTCATCGAACAACAGCGCATCCGGTTCCATCGTCAAAGCGCGGGCGATAGCGACGCGTTGTTTTTGTCCGCCTGACAACTGATCCGGTTTGGCGTTTATGAAGTTCCCCATCCCAACCTGTTCCAAATAACCCATGGCGATTTTTTCGGCTTCCTGCTGGGATTTTTTCAGGATCTTCACAGGCCCTACCGTGCAATTATGCAGCACGTCCAAGTTGTTGAACAGATTGAACTGCTGGAACACCATACCCAATTTGCTGCGGTACTTGAAGATATCATGCTTCGAGTCCAATACGTTCTCGCCGTTGTAGATGATTTCTCCTGCTGTAGGTTTTTCCAGCAGATTGATGCAGCGCAACAGAGTCGATTTACCGGAGCCCGATGAACCGATGATGCACACAACTTCTCCTTTATTCACGCTGAAATCGATGTCCTTCAGCACTTCATGTTGGCCGAAGTTCTTCTTCAGATGCTGTACGTCAATTACTTTTTCCATCAAATGATTCCTCCTGTGGCAATTAATTTGCTCTGTCTCTTCCTGCTTGTTTTTTGCGAGCCATTAATTCGGGTGTAGTTAATTGGTCTTGTCCTGCACCCATCATCTGATAATTATCAGGGCCTTGCATTTTTCTTTCGATGGCACGCAAGATGCGGGTCACCGTGAAGGTCATGACGAAGTAAATGATTGAAGCCACGAAGAATGATTCGAAGTAACGGAAGTTATTCCCGGAAATCGATTTAGTCGTAAAGAACAATTCGGAAACGGAGATGACGTTCAATACCGACGTATCTTTGATGTTGATGACGAATTCGTTCCCTGTCGCCGGCAGGATATTCCGGATCACTTGCGGCATGACGACATTGCGCATCGTCTGCAGATGATTCATCCCGATCGCTTGAGCGGCTTCGAATTGCCCTTTGTCGATGGAAATGATCCCACCGCGGACAATCTCCGACATATAAGCGCCCGTATTGACCGATACAATCAGCAGCGCTGCGAAGATGCGGTTCATGTCGATATCAAATGCCAAAGCCGCTCCGTAATAGATGACCATCGCTTGCACGATCATCGGTGTGCCGCGGAAAATTTCGATGTAGCATGACAATAAAAAATTCACCACGTTGTACACGTGTTTTTTCCAGCCCGATTCCGCAACCGGGATCGTACGGATGACGCCGATCATAAGACCGATCCCCAGTCCGATGATGGTTCCGATTAAAGCTATATATAATGTTGTCCATGCACCTGATAAAAACTGTCTCCAGTTTTCTTCGATGATGCGGATAACCCAACTAAACTCCATTTAATGTATGCCCCTTTTTGATGTTCCGTCCGCCTTGATTATTCAGCTGATGGTTGGTTTTGGATTGCTTCATCCATCATTTGGATGCGTTCTTCTTCGGTGATGCCGCTCAAGATCTCATTGATCTGATCTTTCAATTCGCTTTCTTTGATCAAACCGATTGCGATTTCTGAATCAGCCGCGGACAATTCGAACGTATCCGCTTCATCCAACTCGATCATTTTGAACGCGGAATTGGCTGCTGAAGCGCTGATGGCTTCCGGACGTTCCGATACGTAAGCATCGATTGTGCCAGACTCCAAAGCTACGCGCATGGAAGTGAAACTGTCCATTGCCGGTTGCTTTTGTACGCCTTCAATCTGATCGATGACGCCATAGTGCAACGTGTTCAACTGTGCAGTCACTTTTGCGTCCGCGAAGTCAGCCAAAGCTGTTGCATCTGCATAAGCGCCATCCGCTTTGACGACAATCACAAGTTCAGTCGTATAGTAGGAATCCGAGAAATCGATCGCTTCTTTGCGTTCCTCTGTCGGCGACATGCCCGCAACGATAGCATCGATTTTGGATGAAACTAATGCCGGCACCAGGCCATCCCATTCCGTCTTGACGATGACCAGTTCTTTGCCTAAACCATCCGCCACTTTTTGGGCCATCTGAACGTCATAACCGTTGGCGTAACCGTCAGCGCCGTCGATTTTCACCGCGCCGTTGCTGTCGTCATTTTGGGTCCAGTTGAAAGGAGGATAGCCCGCTTCCATTCCGACCGTGAATGTTTCAGAATCCGCTGAACCGTTTGCGGATGAATCATCAGTTGCTCCGCTTCCGCATCCCGCCAAAATAAACAAACCTGTCAATGCTGCCAATGTTTTTTTCCATGTTTTTACTGTCATCTCTATTTCCTCCTATTGTATATAGTCCTTTATTATGCTCAAAAAATTATAAAATACCTCTTCTTATCCGGCTGCTTTTTTGTCCACCTTTCGACCCATAGAGCGTCATAACAATGCTAATTCAGTCCGTTTTTGTGCAAAAAAATAGACTATAAAGCAAAAGGCCCTATAATCCAGCTTCCTTCTGCCCGCAATACCGAAAGTACTCCACAAACGATTTTGGGCAAATCGTTCTGACAGTGTCAGGATTCTTAACCCTGACCCCAACACAGCAAACGCTGTATTTCGGCGAACACCCCTTTCAAACGGGCATTTTACTCTTGATGTTCGCAGCCTCTTCCATTATTGTATGATCGTATGACATTATTGTATGTTATTATACTGTACGGATTTTTAATTTGCAACAAAAAGCGCCTTGCCCCGCCATCCAACGCCCTATGCTCGTCGATGGCCACCATCAGGGACTGTCTCTGTTTTTCTGTTTCAAAAAATAGGTTTCGGATGCTATACTGACTGCAACAACAAAAGGAAGGAACTACCTCAACAATGCTTATTATACTATTCGATTTAGACGATACTTTATATGACACAGCAAGCCCGTTCTTCCAGGTGCTGGAAAATTACCGCTTGGAGAACAGCTACAGCGAAGAAGCCACCTTCGCCCTTTTCCGCGAACATTGCGATGCGGCTTTCGACCTGTTCTCCAGCGGGGTCCTGACGTTGGCCGAGTCACACATCATGCGCACACAGCATACGTTCGCCGACCTAGGTCTTGCGCTCACCACCGAAGAGGCAATGCACTTCCAGGAAACCTACCAAAAAAGGCAAGCAGAAATCACGTTAAGCCCGGGGATCGAGCAGCTTTTGAATGAGCTGGAAAGTCGGAGCATTCCGATCGCGGTCTTCACAAACGGTCCTGAAAAGCACCAGATGAAGAAGTTCAACGCCTTGGGTCTGGAGAGATGGGTGCCGCCAGCGCGCATCTTCATTTCCGAAAAAATCGGTTGCCCAAAACCACACGCCGAAGCATTCGCGCATGTGCAGGAGGCTTTGAACGCCACTCCTGGTGAGCTGCTCTTCATCGGGGACACCTACGAAACGGACATCATCGGCGGTCAGGCTGCGGGTTGGACTACTTTGTGGTACAACCATCGCCGGAAGTCGGAGCATGAAAAAGTGGTGTTGGAGCCAACCTTCTATTCTGTAGCGGAAATGCACAAAGCCATTCACGACAACATCTCAAAACGAAAGGAAATGTGACTTATGATCCAAACAAAATTAGCCATCATCGGGGTCGGTCATGTCGGTTCCCAAGTATTGACCGACTGCAGCCACCTCAACTTATTTTCCGACATCGTCCTGATCGATTGCAACGAGGACACGGCAAGAGGCGAAGCCCTGGACCACCGTCATGCGCTGGCCGCAAGTTACAGGACAAACAGCAAAATATATGGCGGCGACTATGAGGACTGCGCCGATGCCGACGTCATCATCATTTCCGCGGGCGTCAGCGAGAAGCCGCGCCCGGGTGAGGATATGCCTCCAAGAGCGTTGATGGGCAAAGAGAATGCCAATGAAATACGCAAAATCATGACAAGCATCACCCAGCACACAAAAGATGCCATCATCATCCTGATAACGAATCCGGTCGATACGATCACCTACATCGCCGAAAATGAGTTCGATTATCCGAAAGGCAAGATTTTCGGCACCGGAACGACTTTGGATACTTTCCGCTACCGTCAAATTGTCGCTGCCCACTATCAGGTCGATCCCAAAAACGTCAGCGGCTACATCATGGGCGAACACGGCAGCACCGCCTTCCCGGCTTTCAGCAGCACGACTGTGGGTGCGCTCACCCTTCCCCAATGTGATGACTTATTGGATCCGGTGGAACCATTGGACCGGGAATTCGTCAGCCAAGAAGTGGTGCACACGGCATCCGATGTCTTCAACTGGAAAGGCTGGACCAATTCAGGCATCGGGGAAGTGGCGGCAGCCTTGGCCCGCGCGGTCATGCTGGACGAGAAAAGCATCTTCCCTGTGACCGCAACTGTCAATGGCTTTTACAACTGCCATGGCGAAGCAGCCTTCAGTATGCCTTGCATCATCGGCAAGAACGGCTTGGAGAAACAGATACCCTTGCCGTTGGATGAAGAGGAATACGAAAAACTGCAACTATCCATCAAAGATATTCAATTCACGCTACAATCCGTGAGATAGGAAAAGCGCAACCGCATCATAGCCGATTGGCCGGATGCGGTTGCGCTTATTTTTTGTAGCTATATGGACAGCCTACATACTTAGTCTGCCATGCTCTTCATAGCGTGTGACTGTTGTGATGGCATTCTGCTCATCGACAAACACCACAAGCGGTTTGTGTTCCTTCGCTTCATGTTCATCCATCATGCAGTAAGCCATGATGATGATTTTGTCGGACACCTGAACGCAACGGGCGGCGGCACCGTTCAGGCAAATCATGCCCGAGCCGCGTTCGCCTGCGATGACGTATGTTTCGAACCTGGCCCCGTTGTCGATGTCGACGATCTGGACCTTCTCATATTCAATCAGCCCTGCGGCGTCAAGCAGATCCTTGTCGACAGTGATGCTGCCCACATAGGAAAGCTCCGCTTGGACAACGACGGCGCGGTGTATTTTACTTTTTAGCATATTTAGTTGCATTGTTTTTCCCCCCACTTATTCCGTGATAAAATTATCGATCAGACGCGTTTTACCGATATAGACTGCCAAAGCCAACAACACAGGTCGCTCAACGCTTTCCACTTGCTGCAGCGTACGCGCATCCACCAACTCCACATAATCGATCTTCGCCATCGGTTCGGCTTGGATTGTTTCCGAAATGGCCTTCAGGATTTTGGCAACATCCCGCTCGCCACCCGCAAGCATTTGCTTCGCAACTTCGAGCGCTCGGCTCAGCACCAGTGCGGCCTTGCGCTCATCTGCTGACAGATAACTGTTGCGCGAGCTTTTGGCCAATCCGTCCGCTTCCCGGATGATTGGGCAGCCGACGACGGCAACGTCCATATTGAGGTCGCGGACCATCTGCTGGATGACCGCCAATTGTTGGGCGTCCTTCTGTCCGAAATAGGCGCGGTCCGGCTGCACGATGTTGAACAGCTTTGTCACGACGGTGCAGACGCCCCGGAAATGGGCCGGCCTGCTTTTCCCGCACAAGCTCTCCGTCAGACCATGCATGTCCACAAAGCTGCTGAAATCAGGATGGTACATCTCCTTCGGCTCGGGATGGAAAATCAGATCCACTCCGCTGGCTTCGCACAAAGCGGCATCCTTTTCCAGATCCCGTGGATAGCTTTCCAAGTCTTCGGAAGGACCGAATTGCATCGGATTCACAAAAATACTGACGACCACCCGATCGTTTTCGCTGACGGATTTCTGCATCAAGCTTTGATGGCCTTCATGGAGATAGCCCATCGTCGGTACGAAGCCGACCGACAAACCTTCCTTTTTCCAGGCCTTCACGGCACTGCGGATTTCTTCAACCGTTGCTGCAATCTTCATTCGTGATTACTCCTCTAATATAATTTTTCGATGACCGCATCGGACAACGCAAAGGTGTGCTCCGCTGCCGGAAACGCGCCGTTTTTCACTTCGTTTATGTAGTCTTCGATGGCTGTCTGCATCTGCGGTCCTATTTCTGCATAGCGCTTGACGAATTTAGGCGTGAAATCGGAATAGAGTCCCAGCATGTCCTGGTAGACCAACACTTGGCCGTCGCAGCCGTTCCCCGCGCCGATGCCGATCGTCGGAATCGAGATGCTTTTGGTGATCAACTCAGCCAGCTTGGCCGGAATGCATTCCAGCACCACCGCAAAGGCTCCTGCCGCTTCAACCGCTTTCGCCTGTTCAATCAAGCTGCGCGCCGCTTCTTCATCTTTCCCTTGGACCTTGAAGCCGCCGAAAGCATTGACGGATTGGGGCGTCAGGCCGAGATGCGCCATGACCGGAATGGAAGCTTCCACGATTGCCTTTATCTGCGGGCAGACTTCAAGGCCGCCTTCCAGTTTGACTGCCTGCGCCCGGCCTTCCTTGATCAGCCTGCCGGCATTGGAGACCGCATCATAGACGGATGTCTGATAGGACATGAACGGCAGATCGCTTACAACCAACGCATCCTTTACCCCTCTGGCGACAGCTTTCGTGTGGTGGATCATGTCCTCCATCGTTACCGATAAGGTGTCTTCATACCCAAGCATCACCATCCCCAGCGAATCGCCCACAAGCACCGAGTCGATCCCTGAAGCATCGATCAGTTTGGCAGTGGAATAGTCATAAGCAGTCAGCATCGTCAGCCGCTCATTTTTCTGCTTGGCATTGCGGAAAGTCAAAACCGATTTCTTCACCCGAATTCTCATCCTCTCTTCATCCCAATATAATATATTATTCACACATTACGTTCTGCGGGGAATAATGTCAACTACTTTTTGAAACTGGAAGCCCTACCAAAAACATTTACTGTCATGACAGATGGATACCCCAGTGAAAAATTAGTCAGCAACCTAGTCAGAACAAAAAAATAACCCCTAGAACGCCGAAGGAACAACTTCCTATCAGCGTTTCTAAAGGTTATTCTTTTAATATGATGTTTACGATGGTTTTTGTCGTCGACTAATTAATCTAACAATCTAAAACTACCGCGCTAAAATGCAGTAGGTAGATGAGAGACCATTCAAAGGGAATTCTTTAATCCTAATTCCATTTTGAGTGTTTTTCTGAGTGTATTTTAAAACAGTCAGCATTTTATGGCTTCTCAGTTTGAGAGTTTTTTTGGGGGTTCGTATTTCCGAGAAATGCCTAATGATGACCTTCTCTAATTAAAAACTTATCGGATTAAATAGAGCTATGTCCTTTTGGCGATTTCAAACAGTTCTTCAATAACTTTGGAAGTTTGGATGCTGCGTTTATTGTATTTATCAATGAAATTTTTCAGCATCTCTGAGTATTCCTTAGCAAATGGGGACGTAATGCAATTTTTTATATAATTCAATAGCGAACCGGCGTGACATAACTACAATCATTGATTTCCCGAACTGTACCTAATTTTAAAAATTTTAAGTACTCATTTTTGTTATTAAATTTGAAAGACGCCGTCATTCGCGATTATCTCTTTCGCGCGCTCCTCGGTTATTTCCTCAAAATCTGTAGAAGCATTCATAATGATTTCTTCGTACCAATAATCGGATGCTTCCCAGGTTTTGCTCTCCGGGACGTACTTAAACATCCAGTCGCCGTATTTCAAAAGGAAATTTTTCCGATCCGCCCTCGTCGTTATGTAATATTTTGTCTTTCTCATCATTTCACCTCTTCCTTCTAGCTAACTTCTTTAAGTTAATTATACACCTGTTCTGATTCAAAATGATCTATGCTAAACATGTCCAGCGATGTGATTATGATTATTTATGCTCATGCAACCGAAAAGGCAAAAGGCGAAACAGCTGATAAATTTGCTGCATACGTGAATTTTTAGCATTACATGGCCAATAATCACATGGTCAAAAAAAACAGACCTTAGAAACATACAGAAATGGCTCTGCATCAACGCTTCTAGGGTCTATTAATTTTCTAAGATGGAGACGATGGGGCTCGAACCCACGACCTCTTGACTGCCAGTCAAGCACTCTCCCAACTGAGCTACGCCCCCGAAATAACAGGGTATCAACGACGTTCGGCAAAAACGCCTTATGAATGATATGATACCCTATTTTCACTTCTATAACAAGCCTAATTTTTCAAGTGCGTAAGCAATTCCGCCTGAATTGCAGTCTTTCGTGACAAATTTGGCGACATCCTTGACGGGATCGACCGCATTCCCCATTGCGACGCCATAGCCGACACTGGAAATGAGTTCATAATCGTTGTTTCCGTCACCGAAAGCTATTGTATCTTCATGCGCAAAGCCCAGATGCTTCGCCATCCACAGGGCAGTTTGTGCTTTTGAACCAGGATTCGGCAACACATCCACACCAGCATCGTGCCAACGCACAAAGCGGAATTCCGGAAAAGCGCCATCTTCATAGATTGCTTTCTCATCATCTTTGTAGAACAAGAGTGCTTGATAAAGCGGATTGTTCAGATAAAAAGACTCATCATGGTCAGGGACTTCGAACTCGATGCTCTGCATCGCTTCGGTTGCGTTGTTCTCAATCGATTCATGGCGTCGAGCCAGAGCATGAGCTGATTCGTAGACAACCTGATGGCCGCTATCATCGGATACCTGCAACAATTTTTCAAATGCATTCAGATCCAATTTGTTCTCATACTTGAGTTCATGTTTGAAGTAACCTGCAGCACCGTTGCAGACGATGTAATTGTCCAATTGGAAGGTATCGATGACCTCTTGGGCCAGAAACAGATTCCGTCCCGTCGCGATCGCGATTTCGTGCCCGTTCTTCTGCAGTTGGCGCAAGGCTTGGAGAGTGCTCTCAAGCGGCATCTTTTCATCGTTCAGCAATGTTCCGTCGATATCAAAGAAAATGAATTTTTTGTTTTCCAAATTTTTTGCTCCTCTTATTCTGCCTCGTTTTTGAATTGACTCGTGTACAAATCGTAATAAAATCCTTTTCTTTCCAACAATTCTGCGTGTTTGCCATGTTCGATTATTTCGCCTTGATCCATGACGAGAATCAAATCGGCGTCGCGGATGGTGGAAAGCCGGTGCGCAATCACAAAACTGGTCCTGCCTTGCATGATGCGTTTCATCGCTTTTTGGATTAAAGCTTCCAGTCTAGTATCTACGGAACTTGTCGCTTCGTCAAGTATTAAGATTTTAGGATCCGCGATGAAGGCACGGGCGATCGTCAGCAATTGTTTTTGCCCCAAGGAAATATTGGAGGCCTCCTGGTTTATGACCGTATCGTAGCCTGCACCCAAAGTCTGGATGAAGTGATGAACATTGGCTGTGGTCGCCGCGTCCACTACTTCTTCGAAGGTAGCGTCCAGTTTTCCGAAGCGGATATTCCCTGTGATCGTGTCCTTATAAAGCCATGCGTCCTGCAGCACCATGCCGAATTGGGAACGCAAGTCAGCGCGGGTCAGTTCTTTCGTGTCATAACCATCTATTTTGATGGCGCCCGAATCCACCTCATAGAAGCGCATCAGGAGATTGATCATCGTAGTTTTGCCGGCGCCTGTCGGACCGACGATAGCTACTGTTTCCCCGCTTTTTACGTCGATGTTGAAATTTTTGATCAGCGGATCTTCTTTGTCATAGCTGAAGGAGACATTTTCAAAAGTGACATCGCCGCGGATTTCCTTCGGCAAACTCATTTTCACTTCTGCTTGCACCTCTTCTTCTTGATCAAGGAGATCGAAGACGCGCTGAATGGAAGAAGCAGCCGATTGGATGATGGCCGATAATTGTGTGATCGTCGAGATTGGCTGGTTCACTTGCCAGACGTACTGCACCATAGCCTGCACATTACCGATCGTCATCGATCCAGCCATCGCTTGCAGAATACCGAGCACAGCTATGATGATATAGGAAGCATTGGTGACGAGTGCCACAGCCGGTGACAGCAATCCGGAAATGAAAGCCGCCTTGAAACCATTCTTTGTCAGGGATTCATTGATGGAATGAAACTCATCGAAAGCATCCGCTTCTTTGCCGTAAAGCTTGATGATGGAGAAGCCGGTCAGCGATTCCTGGACAAACCCGTTCAGCTGTCCGAGATATTTCGCTTGCCCACGGAAATACGGCTGCGACAGCAGCGTGATCTTTTTGGAAAGGATGGTGGCCAACGGAATTAGCACGACCATGGTGAGAGCCAGCTTCCAACTGATTGCGAACATCATGATGAGCGCAAATGTGATTCCCAAAACGGCATTCAGCACCTGAAGCAACGATTGCTGCAGCGCATTGCCGATGGAATCGACATCGTTCGTCACTTTGCTCAGAATGTCGCCGAATTGGTTGCGGTCAAAGTAGGCAATCGGCAGCCTGTTCAATTTGTCGCTCAGATCCTTGCGCAAATCACGCATGGCATCCTGGACGACATCCGTCATGAACAATTGCGAATAGAGATTCGTAGCTTGGAAAAGCAATGCCCGAACAAAATAGATGACCAGCACTTGCGACAAGTAATTGTAATTGATGCCGGCACCTTCCACGCCTTTCAACATATCCGAAACATTTCTGCCGATTTCCGTGATGGCAAATCCGATGATGAAAGGCTCAAGTACATTCAGTATCGTCATCGCTATGGTCAAGAGGATGGAGCCGAAGAACTTCAGTTTGTAAAATTTGAGGTAATCCCATACCCGGAGCAACGTTTTTTTGTCCACTTTTTTCATGCGAGTTCCTCCTTGCTCATTTGCGAGGATGCTATATCATAATAGATTTCACAATTCTGCAACAGGTATTTGTGGGTCCCCTGACCGACGACCTCACCTTCATTCATTACAATGATCTTATCTGCATGCATGATCGTACTGACGCGCTGGGCCACAATGATGACTGTCGCTTTTCCGGTCTCTTTTTTGAGCCGCGCGCGCAAAGTCGCATCCGTCTTGTAATCCAAGGCCGAGAAACTGTCATCGAAAATATAGATATCCGGTTTGCGGACGATTGCCCGGGCAATGGATAACCGCTGCTTTTGCCCGCCGGAAAGATTGCTTCCGCCTTCTGCCAAATGTTCATCGAAACGTTTTGGTTTGCGCGCTATGAATTCCTTGGCTTGGGAAATATCGGAGGCTTCTTCGATTTCTTTTTTCGAGGCATCCCATTTCCCGTAACGAAGATTTTCGGAGATCGTTCCGGTGAAAAGCAAGGCTTTCTGAGGAATAAAGCCGATTTTCTTGCGCAAAGCTTTCAGATTATAATCGCGCACGTCATGCCCATCGATCAGGATGCGCCCTTTTGTGACATCATAAAAACGCGGAATCAATTGGATTAGCGTTGATTTGCCGCTCCCTGTGCTGCCGATGAAGGCGATCGTTTGTCCCGGTTCAGCCGAAAAGGAAATATCCTTGATCACCGGAGTATCTGTGTTCCCAGGATACGCAAAACTGACATCTTCAAACGTCAGATAACCATGCGTCAGTGTTTCCGTGATCCCCTCTTCGTTCGGGGAAATGCTGCTGGTTGTGGCCAACACTTCCTGGATCCGCTTCGCGGAAACCGATGCCCGCGGGTACATCATGAAGACGACCGCAAAATTCAGAAACGAGAACAAGGCATGGAAACTGTATTCGATGAAAGCCGTCATGTCCCCTAATTGAAGACTGCCCCCTTCGATCTGTTCGGAACCAAACCACATGATGGCGATGATGATCAGATTGATGACATGTGAAAATACAGGTTGATTCCAGGCCATCAGGCGGAACAGTTTTTTTGAAACCACGCTGTAGGCGTTATTGACTCCCTCAAACCGTTGAGCTTGAAAAGCCTCCTGGACAAACGCCCGGATGACACGCATGCCGGAAAGCGATTCCCTTAAATTCCCGTTGATGTCATCAAGATTTTGCTGTTGTGCCTCGGATAACGGTTGCGATTTTTTGCCGATCACGATGATCATCACAAGCAGTGCGGGAAAAGCCGGCAACAGGATAATCGATAAGTCCGGACTCGTGCGCGCTATCATAAACGCACTGGCGAACATCATGATGAAGGTCATCAACCCCATCCGCAGCAGCATCTGGGCGAATTGCATCAGAATGAAGGCGTCATTGGTGACACGCGTCACCAATGATGAAACGCCGATGCGATCATACTCTTCGTGGGAAAAAGTCTGGATATTTTGGTACATGTCATTGCGCATGTCCGCTACCATGTTGGTAGTGATTCTGCCGGTTGCATAGGCGACAATGATTCTTCCCACAAACCCGACCAAGGCCAAGCCGACCATGACCGCAGTCGCACGCAGAATATTCTCTTTTCCGCTGCCTGCAACCGTCTCATTGATCAGGCCCGCAAGCATCGTGGGCAATCCCAATTCCACAAGCACAAAGCCGAAAGCTCCCAACACATTTAATAAAAATAATTTGTTATACCGACTGATATAACGCCATATTAAAGACATTTCGATACACCTACCTTAATGGAAACAATTCGTCGGGTTTCTTCGGGGCAAAAAAAAAGAACGTTCTAATTTTTTCTCTCCAACCTTCCAACCCTTCTGTATCCAGTCTAGCCAATTGCTGTGTTTAAGTCTACAAAAATATTGATTGCTTTCGTTAAAAAAATCAAAAGAGAATTGCCTTACTTTTGGAAAGGCTTGCACCTCTGCAAAAATGATTTTACCAGTCATTTCTATACTAACTGCCTTAATTGTGGTAAACTTAGAGTACCGATTGTATGAAAAAATACAACTATTGACCAAGTTAACAAACTAAGATTGTAATTTTTAAGTACAGTACTATCAAAAACAAATAAGAAAAATGGAGTGAACTATATGATATTTAAAGTAACATACCAACCAGCAAAATTTGATGCACCTACCAGAGAGAACACGGAATCTCTTTACGTGGAGGCATCCGATCTCGTAACAGCCAGAAGATTAGTTGAACAAAATACCCCCTACAACATTGAATTCATCCAACCTTTGGAAGGCAGCCATTTAGAATACGAACAAAAAGATCCTAATTTTAAAATCACGGAGTTCAATGTATGAAACCTAACATAAAAAACAATGAAGTCGGTGTATTTGCCTTCGGGGGTTTAGGGGAAATCGGCAAAAACATGTACGGTATACAATTCCAGGATGAGATCATCATTCTTGATTCCGGGATCATGTTTCCGGAAGATGACTTGCTTGGCATTGATTATGTGATACCCGACTACAGTTACTTGGTGCAAAACCAATCCAAAATCAAAGGATTGTTCATTTCTCACGGACACGAAGATCACATCGGTGGTGTCCCGTTTCTTTTGAAAGAATTGAATGTCCCTATCTATGCTGGCAAACTGGCGCTCGCCATGATCCGCAACAAACTGGATGAGCACGGCTTGCTCAGGGATGCCATCCTGCACGAAATCAATGAAGATTCTATCATCAAATTCCGTAAAACCAGCATCAGCTTCTTCGGAACAACCCACAGCATACCGGACACCATGGGGATCGTGGTCAAGACTCCTCCAGGCAACGTTGTGTTTACAGGGGATTTCAAGTTCGATTTCACGCCTGCAAACGGCAAACCGGCAAATATCCATAAGATGGCTAAAATCGGGGAAGAAGGCGTCCTGTTGCTTATGAGCGACAGCACCAATGCAGAAACACCAACATTTACGCAATCAGAGCAAATTGTTGGTCAATCCCTTAAAAACATCATTCAAAAAGTTTCGGGAAGAATCATTTTTGCTTCCTTCTCGTCCAATATCTACAGATTGCAGCAAGTCACTGAAGTCGCGCTCGAAACGGACCGAAAAATCGCTATATTCGGCCGCAGCATGGAGACGAACTTCCGGACGGCCAGAGAATTGGGCTTCATCGTGGCTCCGGATGACCTGTTCATCGAAACACGCCAATTAAACAGCCTTCCTGCGGATAAAGTGCTGATCATGTGTACGGGTTCCCAAGGCGAACCGATGGCTGCATTGAGCCGTATCGCCAACGGTACACACAGACAGATTTCCATCCAACCGGGTGACACTGTGATTTTCTCAAGTTCACCGATTCCAGGCAACACAACCAGTGTCAACCGCGTCATCAACCTGCTGTTGGAGGCTGGGGCAGCCGTAGTTCACGGTAAAGTAAACAACGTCCACACCTCCGGACATGGTGGGCAGCAAGAGCAAAAACTGATGTTGACCCTGATGAAACCAAAATATTTCATGCCTGTCCACGGCGAGTACCGGATGCTGAAGATTCATACAGAATTGGCAGAGGCAGTCGGCATTCCAGCGGAAAACTGCTTCATCTCCGACAATGGCGATATCCTCGCTTTGACGGCGGATTCCGCAAGACGCGCCGGCAACTTCACGGCAGCTGACGTATATGTTGATGGAAAAGGCATCGGCGATATCGGAAACATCGTCCTGCGCGATCGTCGTGTCCTTTCTGAAGATGGACTTGTAGTCGTGGTATTGACCGTCGATTTCCGCAACAAAGATTTATTGGCAGGACCGGACATCCTTTCCCGCGGATTCATCTATATGCGCGAATCAGGCGATCTGATTAATGAGGCACAAGCAATCGTCCGCCAAGATGTTCTTTCTTTGTTGAAGGGCCCTGATGCGGTCACCGAGAAGAAATTGAAGGACACCGTCACGAATGCCATTCAGCCTTACCTATATGAAAAAACGAAACGTCGTCCGATGATTGTACCAGTCATTATGGGCGTCTGAAACTGTAAACCTGAACTGAACACAAAAAGAGGGCCTGGATCAAAAATCCAGCGCCCTCTTTTTATTTGTCCTCTTTATTTTGTGCGATGAAGTTATACTCCGGTTCGCGTTGCTTTTCATCGAAACCGACATGCAGATCATAGCCATTAAAGAACCAATCATCTGCATCCTCTACATAATATAAAATACCATTATACTCGGCTTTTCCGATCGGTGATACTGGCTCATCCACATCGAGCCCCACGGAGAACCCTTCATGTATTTGGCTATTGCCGTACACTTTCCCAAGGAAACGAACCCCTTTTTTGCCGGAAATGCCCATTTCCTGTTCAAACCACTTTTGTGCGCGTTCACTGATTTCTATTTTCATCTAGTCGCTGATCGGATGATCAGCCTGCCCCCCCTCACTACTCTCTATCATATTCATCTTATCATAAGGAAGCATCATTTTATAACACTTTGCTCACAGTCATTGAATCAGATGATGCTTGAATGCGTAAATCGTAGCTTGGGTCCTGTCATCCACTTCCAACTTTGTCAGAATGTTGGACACGTGCGTTTTGACTGTCTTCAGTGTGATGAACAGTTGGTCGGCAATATCCTGATTGGAATAGCCTTGCGCGATGAGCAGCAACACTTCCCGCTCTCTGGCGGTCAGCTCTTCATGCAACGGCCGGATATTCCTTTTCGAGAAGCGCTCCAGCATTTTATCGGTCACTTCCGGCTCCAGGACAGACTCGCCGTGGTAAGTGGAACGGATCGCGTCGGCAATTTCATGCGCTGAAGAGGTTTTCAGCATGTAACTGGAAGCCCCCGCCTCCAATGCCGGGTAAACCTTCTCGTCATCGATGAAACTGGTGACGATGATAATTTTCGCTTTGGGCCATTCATTCAATATCGCCTTCGTCGAGGCAATGCCGTCCATCACTTCCATGACCAGATCCATCAAAATGATGTCCGGTCGCAAATCCAGGGCCATTTCATAGCCGATCAAGCCGTTTTCCGCTTCCCCTATTACTTCAATGTCATCTTGGATGGACAAATAAGCCGAGTACCCCAGCCTCACCATCTCGTGATCGTCGATAATCAATACACGTATCAACCTGAACCCTCCTAAAGGAACTTTTTTCTGAAACTTCCGTCATCCTATTCAGCACTTGCGTCGTTTGTGTTCACATTTGTATTCGGGATGCGGATTTCGATCACGGTCCCTTTTTTGGGGAAACTGATGATCTTACAGCTCCCGCCCATCCCCTGCACGCGTTCTTTGATGTTCATCAGGCCATAGCTGCCGGATTTTTCGATTGAGGTATCGAAGCCGACGCCATCGTCGTAAACGCGAAGACTGATTTCCTGCAAAGTTTGTTTCAGGTACACTTCCAGATGGCTTGCCTTTGCATGCCTCAGGGTGTTCGAAAGCAGCTCCTGCACAATACGGAAAAAGTGATCCTCGATGCCGCTCATCGTGTGGACATCGTCGATTTCCCATTTAATCGCGATTTGGACTTTCGACTTCAATTCCACCAACAACTGTTCGATCCCTTTTTTCAGGGATTTGCCTTCGAGTTTGGTTGGACGAAGATGAAGGAGCAATGCTCGCATCTCCGACTGGGATTCGTTGATGATGCCTTCTATGAGACGCATCTGTTTCTGAATTTTTTCCGGAAAATCATCGGCTCGTTCATTGACCGCCGACAGCATCATCATTGCGGCAAAAAGTTGTTGACTGACGGAATCATGCAACTCCCTCGCGATCCGGTGTCTTTCCTGCTCGAGAATTTCTTCTTTTGTTTCATTGCCGACCTGCTGCGGATGTGCGCTCAGATGCTGCACTTCCCGGGACAGGCTGAGCATCTTTTTCCTGAGCATTTCGATTTCAAGGTGGATCGCGTTGCAATACTGATCCATAAATAATGATTTATCACGCTTTTTTGTGAATGCCGCATGCTCATAATTGCCGAGATAAAGCCAATGCAACTTGTCCTTGATACGATTTTCTTGATTTTTCAAATAAAAGTGGGCAATCCAAGTTACAACGATTGCAGCAAACAGCAGCAAGACGATGATGTAAAGGAATGCCGGCACATAAAAACGATCCACCTCGAGCAGTTCCTGATAACTTAAATAGGGCCTCAGGGCAAACAATACGCCTGCCGCGATAAAAGCAAAGACGCCAAGTATCGTGCCGAACAGAATCATAACCGTGCTTCTCCTCATAGGTAGATCACCTCCAAGTCACCCAGAAGGCTATTGGACACGATCTTGATCTTTCTGTTTGCCTCATCGTAATCCCGGCTGTATAATTTGACCGTTTCGTTGATCAGATCAAGTTCAGTTTCATTGAACATAAGCTGACCTCTGATGGTGGAATGATGGACAGCCACTCCGATTCCCAACGGTACGATCACCCTGGTCTTTCCGAATCCTTTGCGGATCAGAATGATATTTTCCTCTTTCGGCAATAACGTATTCCCCAAATCGATAATCGTATCCCCCATGAATACGGTCAGATTGACATCATCCCATTCGTAGACATCCGACCCGATACTGGTGTTTCCGATCCATTTCTGACGCTTTCTGGAACCGTTCCGCTGTTCCGGTTCTTTCGTTTTGACCGTACGGAACGCTTTTTCTTCCCAAGGAACGTCCACAAAAGTATCCAGCTTCAACTCAGACCAGATTCCTTTTCCATTGATGACAACGAACAGTATGAAAAGAATCAACATCAGCCACACCGAGAAAGTGGAGAGTATGCTCATGCCTACCATAAACCATCCGATCAACCCAAGAATCTGACGACGCTCGCCTTTTCCGGTGCCGAATTTGATGAATATCAGTCCGAACACAAAGACTAGCAGCAAATCTGTGTCCTGCACCAATTGAAACAGGACAGCCAACCCCAATAGGCCTTCAACGAGCATAAATAATTTCAAGGCTCCCTTTTTCATCCTAATCCCCTCCTTCCTCTTCGATGTTTCATACATTTCCGCTGAACGCTGACTTGCAGGCGCGGCAAACAGGAACATAAGTATCTGCTTCCATTATAGATTACCCGGACCGATTTGACAGTGCGCTAAGGGTGGAGAGTATGCTAGGACTAAAGTCGTACAGTCCAACTGATTGCATGTACTCTGTCATTATACCCGATGAGCCAAAAAGAAACATAAACAAATAGAGGATAGGACAAGAATCATTCCGAATGATTTTTGTCCTATCCTCTTCTTGAATGCTTTTTTTAAGCTTGTTCGATTCTGACGATTTTCACGTTCATATCGCCGCCCGGTGTGCCGATGGCGACTTCTGCTCCGATTTGCTTGCCCAACAAGGCTTTAGCGATCGGAGAATCGTTTGAAATTTTGCCTTCCAGCGGATCTGCTTCTGCACTGCCGACAATAGTGTACGTTTCTTCATCGCCATCCGGTAATTCTACGAATGTCACTTTCAGTCCAATCGAAACCACATTGCTGTCGACGTTTTGTACTTCAATGATTTCCGCAAAACGGATCATTTTTTCCAATGTTGTGATGCGGCCTTCGACGAAAGCTTGTTCGTCTTTTGCAGATTCATATTCCGAATTTTCGGATAGATCTCCATAGCTTCTGGCAATCTTGATGCGTTCAACGATTTCTCTTCTTTTGTTCACTTTTAAGTCTTCAAGTTCAGCTTCTAATTTGGCTTTACCTTCAGCTGTCATCGGATATGCTTTTTCAATCATAAGAAATATGCCCCTTTTAAGTAATGATTCAATATTCAATATGCAGCACAGGACTGCAGTTCCCTTTTTTTATTGATAGCTGTCCTCGAAAGCCAAACGGATCTGGGACAGGTAGCATGTCATCCAAAGAGAAATAATCATTTCCTGTGGCTCTACATCGTTTATTGGCTGCCTAATTAATAGTGAATTTAAAATACCATTTAATTCCAGTAAAAGCAATTATATTTTTAAAATATTACAGGTATCTATTATTATTCTGCATTTTCAGACAAAATTGAAGCAATTTTGGTGGTCATCAGATCGATTGCGACTTGATTTTGTCCACCTTCAGGAATGATGATATCCGCAAATTTTTTGGTTGGCTCGATGAACTGCTGATGCATCGGCTTGACCACTGTCAGATATTGGTGGATGACAGAATCAAGTGTCCGGCCTCTTGATTCCATGTCGCGTTTGATTCTTCGGATGATACGGATATCATCATCCGTGTCCACATAGACTTTGATGTCCATCAAATCGCGCAGGCGTTGATCCTCTAAAATCAGGATTCCCTCAACGATTATGACTTCTTTCGGCTCGCGATGGATCACTTTATCGCTGCGCGTGTGCTTGGAGTAGTCGTAAACAGGTTGCTCGACGCTCTCGTATTTTATCAATTTTTTAAGATCTTCGATGAACAGATCCGTATCAAACGCAAACGGATGATCATAGTTTGTTTTCAGGCGCTCCTCAAACGGCAGATCGCTTTGATCTTTGTAATAAAAATCCTGTTCCAGCAGCAAAATGGAAACATCGGTAAACTTGTCTAAGATTGCCCGGCTGACACTGGTTTTCCCGCTTCCCGATCCCCCTGTCACCCCAATAACGATAGGTTTTTTCACTGGTGTATTCTTCCTCTCTTCATGCAGCTCGCTTTATTCGTCTTATTCGCTGTCTACGTATTGGCTTTGCAATTGCAAATGTTCTTCATATGTTTCGGAAAAATAAACGATGCCTGTTGTTGTGTCCGCAACGAAATACAGATAGTTCGTATCAGCTGGTGACAGAGTCGCTTGAATGGATCCTTCGCTTGGGCTATTGAATGGCCCAGGCCCCATGCCTGTGTTTCTGTACAGGTTATACGGTGAATCTATTTCAAGATCCTCGAAAGTCACTAATTCCTTATGCTCATTCAGCGCATACAAAATACTGATGTCCGATTGGATCGGCATATCGATTTCCAGACGATTAAAGAATACGCCGGCAATGTTCGCACGATCTTCCGGAGTAACGCCTTCTTTTTCGACTAGTGAAGCAATCGTCAGAATTTCATGAAGGGTATGGCCAGAAGAAGCAATCTGTTCTGCATAGGGCGTGAGCACTTCATTCGTCTTCTGCAACATCTGTAAAACCACTTCATCCAAACTATTTCCGGTCATATAATCATAAGTCGCCGGATAGAGGTATCCTTCCAAACGATAACGCGTATCGGTGCGTTGGGATGCTTCAGTCAAAATATCAGGGTACTGCGCAGCCGCATTCGTCAGGAATTCCGGTTCATTCACTTTCGCCAAAAATTCATCAGTTGTGAAATCCGTCTTCTCTTCGACTTCCGCTGCGATTTCTTCGATCGTATTGCCTTCTCTTACGATAATTTTGTGATCGCTCGATTGCGGCACCGGACTTCCGCCCGCTTGAAGCGTCGCAATGATGTCGTCCAAGCTCATGGAAGGCGATAATTCATAAAAGCCTGCTTGGAAATCAGAAACATTTTGCGTCTTGATGTAGTAATTGAAGATGGTCGCGTTTTTGATGACGTTGCCTTCTTCCAACAGTTGGGTGATCCCTTTTGTGGACGTCCCTATCGGAATTTCCACTTCGACGACTTCCGTACTTTCTGGCTCCAATGGCTGAAGTGCGTCTGTTATATATTTGTAGCCGGCAAAACCAACGATGACTCCTAACAGGATTCCTATCGTTACGATTGCAAAAATAATTTTCCGCACGAGTGACCGTTCTTTTTTGCGTATTTTCATTTTGTCTACGGCTTCTTTCTCCAACGTAGGCCGAATGAGTTTTTGTTGCTCTTGAGGTTCTTGCTGATTATTTTGTGACAAAGACGAGGCCTCCTAACTTGAGTATATGGCTATTTGTGGACTATTAGCCATTCGACTTCCGTAATTATACACGAAAACCCTTATAAATTGAATCTTTTTCGTTATTTGCATAGACATATGGAGCACCTTGGACAGTTTTCTCATCATTTTATCAGGGCGGGTCCGGTTCGATGCCAAAAGCTCGAAAAAGCAACGCAGCAACCGCAAAACAAAAGAGGACCCAGACAAGAGTTGTCCCGATCCTCCTTATTATCCTTACAAGTCGCTTACAAATTTATTGAAGGTCTTCGTCTTCCATAAATGTGTTCAGCACTTCTTCGATCATATCCCATTCTTCATCCGATTCGATCGGCTCTAAATCGCCTTCTCCGCCATCTTCGGTTTCAACATAGGAATAAGCCTGCAATTCGATTTCTTCTCCTTCAGGAGCTCCTGCCGGGTAAACCAGCACGTAAGACTTCCCGAAATCTTCTGATTCGAAAGTGAATAAAATTTCGAATAACTCTTCATTTCCGTTCTCATCCACGATTGTGATGTGCTCGTGGCTATCTTCGTGATCGTGGTCGTGATTGTGGTCATGATCGTGATCGTGATTATGTTCAGTCATGGTATGCACCTCTTTATCTAATTATTGTTTTTATCGTTCAAACAAAGGATATTGTAACGCAAACAGGGCAAAAAAACCACTCTCTTTACTGGCTGTCCAAATAATTCTGAAGAAGTATGACAGCAGCAAGTTTGTCGATAACCTTTTTCCGTTTTTTGCGGGAAACATTTCCTTCATTGATCAACATTTTTTCTGCTTGCACAGTGGTAAGTCTTTCATCAACGTAATCGACCGGCAAACCCAGCTCTTTTTCAAGCAAATTTCCATAGGCGATGGAAGCCTCCGCCCGGAAACCAATGCTGTTGTCCATATTTTTTGGCAAACCGAGTACAAACTTCTCAACTTCATACTCCTTAACCAATTCGGCAATCCGTTCAAGACCAAATATTCCGTTGACTTCGTCGATTTTGACGATTTCTATCCCCTGCGCCGTCCATCCCATCGGATCGCTGATGGCTACTCCTACCGTTTTGGACCCGACATCCAAGCCCATGAGCCTCATTGGATGATTCTGCCTGTTCCAGAAAGATAGCTTTTCACTAATTCCTCCATTATTTCATCACGTTCGTGACGGCGGATCAGGTTTCTGGCATCGTTATGACGCGGGATATAAGCTGGATCGCCAGAAAGTAGGTAGCCCACAATCTGGTTGATAGGGTTGTATCCTTTTTCTTCCAATGCGTCATAAACAAGGGCTAATGTCTCTTGGATATTCTTTTTCAGATTATCATCAAAATTGAATAACATCGTTTCATCTTTCGAACTCATAGCGACACCCCAGTTTTCTTTAGTATATTTACCATTTTACAAGAAATGACTAAAAACTACAACAAAGAAATGCCATTGCCCTTCTGCAGAGCGGCATAGCGCCTTGTCTCATTTCCCTCCTGTTTGTATATTCCGCATTTTGTCGGAAGCGGATCGAGTTAAAAAAAAGCAGGGGCAGACATCTTTTTTTGGATGCCTGCCCCTGGGAAAGGACGCTTATTTTGTGTTTTCAGCGATCCAGGCCGCAACGTGTTTCAGAGCATCCGGGATGCCCGCTGGGTTATTGCCGCCTGCTTGTGCCATATCCGGACGTCCGCCGCCTTTGCCTCCAGCAAATGGAGCAAGCGTCTTGATCAGATCGCCGGCTTTCAGGCCCTGCTCCAATTTCTCTTGGGAAACGGCAGCCAGCATATTGACTTTGCCGTCTGTAGCCGAAGCTGCCACGAAGAGATCAGAGACTGCCTTTTGACGCCATTGGTCAGCCAATTGACGCAAAGCATTCATGTCCTGATTCTTCGTTTCATAGGTGATGTACGTGACGCCGTTGACGGTCTCCACGTTTTCGAAGAGATCTTTGGCTTCGGCATTCATGATTTTGGCTTTCAAGGACTCATTTTCGCCTTGCATTTCCTTCATTTCTTGCTTGAGCTGATTGATTTTACCGGCAACTTCTTTTGTTTGTTGGGCCTTCACAAGCTGTGCCGCCTCGCTCAATTCAGCTTCTTTTGTACGGAAATACTGGTAAGCTGCCTGGCCGGTCACTGCTTCGATGCGTCGAACGCCTGCACCGATGCCGGATTCCGACAAAATCTTGAAGACGCCGATGTCCTGCGAATTTTGTACATGAACCCCGCCGCATAGTTCGACAGAGTAGCCACCGACAGCAACGACTCGGACTTCTTTGCCGTATTTTTCACCGAACAAAGCCATGGCGCCCATTTCTTTCGCTTTATCGACGGTTGTTTCGACCGTTACGACAGGCAATGCTTCCCAAATCTTTTCATTCACGATTTCTTCCATCCGCACTAGCTCTTCTGCTGTGACTTGGCCGAAATGGGTGAAGTCAAAACGAAGTTGATTCGGATTCACAAGCGAACCGGCTTGATTGGCATGATTCCCCAAAACATCCTTCAGCGCTTGGTGCAACAGATGCGTCGCCGTATGGTTCTTGGTGATGCTTCTTCTGCGCGCTTCATCCACGTGCAGGACATAGCTTTCGTTCGAATGGATTTCCGTCAGGACACGCGCAATGTGCATCGTTTGGCCATTAGGGGCGCGTTTGACGTCTTCGATTTCTGCGATCACTTCACCCGCTTCGGTTTCGATCGTTCCTTTGTCCGCAACCTGTCCACCCATTTCTGCATAAAACGGTGTTTCGCGGAAAATGATCTGAACGCGATCATCTGCAGCTGCTTTTTCGACGATTTCGTCATCCGCAACCATCACTGAAAGCTCGGACGAAATTTTTGTTTGTGCATATCCGGAAAACGTGCTTGGAACCAGTACTTCAGCCCAGACCGGGGATTGCACGGAGAAGGAGTCTTCCACTTGCCTTGCTGCACGGGCGCGGTTACGTTGTTCCTGCATCTCTTGGTTGAACCCTGTTGTATCGACTGTGAAGCCTTTTTCTTCGGCATATTCGCTAGTCAATTCCAACGGAAAGCCGTATGTATCATACAGTTTGAAGGCATTCTTACCGTTTACGGCAGTTTCGCCCTTTTCGTTCATCTCTTCAAAGACGCTGTTCAGGATGTCCATCCCTTCGTGGATCGTTTCCTGAAACCGTTGCTCTTCATTTGTGATGACTTTGATGATGAAATCTTGGTCCGCTTTGACTTCAGGATAATAAGATTCCATGATAGCTGCGACAACCGGAACCAATTCGTTCAGGAACAGTTTTTCGATGCCCAATTTTTGGCCATGCATGACGGAGCGGCGGATCAAACGACGCAAAATGTAGCCGCGGCCTTCATTTGATGGCAAGGCACGGTCTCCGATCGCGAAGCTGACGGCGCGGACGTGATCAGCGATGACTTTGAAGGAAATATCCAATGTTTTGTTTTCGCCGTATTTCTTGCCGTCGCTCAGTGTTTCGATTTTTTCGATGATCGGCATGAACAGATCCGTTTCGAAGTTGGTCGGTGTGTTTTGGACTACGCTCGTGACACGTTCCAGACCCATCCCCGTATCGACGTTCTTGTGCGGCAGCGGCTCATAGGTGCCGTCCGGCTTGTGGTTAAATTCGGAGAACACAAGGTTCCAGATTTCAAGGTAGCGTTCATTTTCACCGCCCGGATACATTTCAGGGTCTCCGTCAGGCAAATCCTGGAAGGCTGGTCCGCGGTCATAGAAAATTTCTGTATCCGGTCCGCACGGGCCTGCCCCGATATCCCAGAAGTTGTCCGCGATCGGAACGATATGATCTTCCGGCAAACCGACTTTTTCCTGCCAAATGCGTTTTGTGTCCGTGTCTTCCGGATAATAAGTGACGTAGAGCAGCTCCGGATCGAACGCCAGCCATTTTTCATCCGTCAGGAATTCCCAAGCCCAAGGGATGGCTTCTTCCTTGAAGTAGTCCCCGATCGAAAAATTCCCCAACATTTCGAATAAAGTGTGGTGTCTTGCCGTCACGCCGACATTTTCGATATCGTTTGTGCGGATGCTTTTTTGAGCATTGGTGATGCGCGGATTTTCAGGGATCAACGTGCCATCAAAATATTTTTTCAATGTCGCTACGCCTGAGTTGATCCATAATAAGGTAGGGTCGTTGACCGGTACCAGCGAAGCGCTCGGTTCCACTTTTGACCCTTTCGTTGCCCAAAAATCAAGATACATTTGACGGATGTCACTGCTTTTCAGATTCTTCATTATTACCTTCCTTTTCTCTTCATTTATTTTTGGAGTGGATAAAATAAAAAACACCCCACTGCATACAAGGACGAATTACGCGGTACCACCTTGTTTGCAATGAAATGTTTTGATCATTCATTACCTCTCGGATCCGTTAACGCTGGAAGCGATAGTATTTCTACTATATTCACGCAAAGGGAGCATAAACGGATGTGTTTCCTTTCACCAAACGGAAACTCTCTTTTGTTATCCATTCCCATATCCTCTGCTTCAATCAAAAACTAGTATAACCAAAATTGAGTAAGCATGCAAGCAGTTCTTAAGAAAAGCGGATCCGATCACATTTCTATGCGGATGGAACGTCTTGCGCAGTAATATCCGGGTGACAATGGCTCTTGCTGCTTCGCTTTCAAAGCATCGGCATGGTTTTCATAATAGGTAGCGTAAGGCAGGAGTTTCTCCAGTATATTCTCGGCTTGAATGAAAATCCAGCCGCCTTTGGCCAACAGCCTGTCTTCGACGAGTTCCGGTCCCCAGCCCATGTTCGCGATTTCCAGACCGAACATGTTTTTTTTGTAGAGGTAGCTTTCATCCGGTTCGAACAGGTTGCGATGCAACTGATTGCCCCAACGGAAAAGCCTGCGTGTGGATGCGCCGCAGCAATATTCCCATTCATCGCTGGACAACAGCCCCATGCCATCTTTCTCCAATTGCTTGCGCATTTCTGCATACGTTGTCTGGTAAGGCGCGTATACGGTGTACGTATCCAAATCTTCATTCTGCCGCAGAAAGAAGGCATCGTTTTGGACCAGATGCGCCGGAAAATCCGCAAATACCGAGGATCCGTTTGCGCTCGGCATCAAGGCCTGATGAATGTCCTTCTCGTGTATGCTGAACCAATCGGCCTGCCCTTCAAATTTCCCGTTTATGACTGCATAATTCCCGACTTTCGTCATTCCCACATAAGTCGGACTGACTTCCACCAATAACGGAGGGATTTCTGTCGTCCGGAGCTGCGACATCTGGCTGTTGACCAATTCATCCAATTCCTCCAACGAATGGATCGGTTCGATTTTCTTCTTCATCCAATGGTCGTCATGCAAAAACTCAGCGCCTTGAACAGATAGTTTCAGGCAATTTTCGATGGCGAGGTACATCTCTTTTCTGTCGGAGCTGATGTCCAATGGGTCCAGACCGTTGATTCCGCTGTCCCAACCGAGGACGGCCTCCTTGTGCCCGGGCACAAAAACAAACGGTGCGCCGTTGATGTCCACTGTAAACGTCTCGGTCTTGATTCCGCCCATCTGGTAATACGCCGGACGGATATCCGCGACAGGCAACAGGGGATTCACAAAATAACGGACAACGCTGCTGGCCAGAACCAGCTTGTGCTCCATCGGGATGTTCTTCCAGTTCGGATTCATCAATTGATCAAATAGTTCCATGATACCACTCTCTTCTTGTAGCTGTATTTGGAAAACCAGTAAATTGCTTTACTGTCAGTATAGCAGAATATTGAGGCGGCGAGTAGCTTATTTCTTTTGCTGAGCCTACCGACTTTTGGTGCGACTTTGATCGGAGCATTCTGCGCTGATTGATTTTCTGACAGCTGAAAAGTCCGCAGACAATTTCTGCATTGTCTGCGGACTTTTCCCGGGTTATTTTTCATTCATGAAAGTTTCCGGCGTTATATTTTCCATGCCGATCATCGGATCGATGCTCCCATCGGAAATCTGTCCGATGGTCAAATGGTAGACGGGTATGATTTTTGGAGACTCTTTGTTTTCTGGCTTTTGGGTTGCGGATTCTGTAGTTGTTTCGGTGATCGATACAGCAGCTTCATTCCCGGCGCCGGGCGCCTTCGTTTCCTTGCTTTCGGCCGGTTCTTCCGCAGTGAAGACCTTGTCATTGTTCAGGTTGCGTTCCAGTTTTTCATGCAGCATCGTTTTCCGGATGTCGCCGGTGCTTACGACTGCCGTTTCGAAAGCTTCGTAATCCCCGCACAAAATCAATTTGCTTTTGCTCCTGGTGATGGCTGTGTAAAGCAGGTTGCGGCGCAGCATCCGCCCATACTGTTTCACCATCGGCAGAATGACCATCGTAAATTCGCTGCCCTGCGATTTATGGATGGAACAACAGTAAGCCAAAACGAACTTGTTCCAATTGTTCCGGTTATAGGTGACTTCCACGGTATCGAAGAGGATCGTGATCTGGTCGACTTTCTCTTCCGTTTCCTTGGCGAATTGGATGGCGGTGATTTCGCCCATGTCCCCGTTGAAGACATTGTTTTCCGGTTGGTTCACCAACTGCAGCACCTTGTCGCCGACCCGATAGACGACATCAAAAAAAGCGACTTCCCGTCTTTTCTTGTTCCCTTTCGGATTGAAGATCTCCTGCATCATCGTATTGATGGCATCAATGCCGGCAGCGCCTTTGTACATCGGCGCCAGAATCTGGATATCCTTCGCGGTGAACCCTTTTGACTTCGCTTTTTCGACGACTTGCCGGATCACCGGTTCGATCTGGTGCGTTTGGCAAGGCAAAAACGACCGGTCCGCTTGATTGTTGCGGAAATCGCGCGGGAGGATGCCGTTCTTGATTTCGTGCGCCAACGGGATGATCGATGAATCGCCGGACTGCCTGAATATCTCGTTCAGCTCGACCTGCGGCAACGCTTTGCAGTTCAGAAGATCGAACAGCACCTGACCAGGGCCGACCGACGGCAATTGGTCCTTATCCCCCACAAACAGCACTTGCATACCCTGCGGCACCGATTTCAGGAGCCTGTGCATCAACCACGTATCCACCATCGAAACTTCGTCGATGATCAACAGCTTGCCTTCCAGCTCTTGCGTATAAAGCTCCTCGGATTCCTTTTCTTGGCCCGTCAAGCCCAGCAAGCGGTGAATCGTGCTGCCGGGCAGACCTGTCGTTTCCTGCATCCTTTTCGCTGCACGTCCGGTCGGAGCGGCAAGCAATATCGGGAATAGTCCGTCTTTGTAATCGTGAGGGTCTTCCGGCAGATCGTTCAATTCGGAGAACATGCGCACGATCCCTTTCAGAACGGTCGTTTTGCCGGTACCGGGTCCCCCGGTCAGGATGAAGAACGGTGAAAGCAAAGCTGCTTTTATCGCTTCAATTTGGGAAGCGCCGTAGCGGATCTGCAAGTTTGATTGCAGATGCTCGATTTCCAGATCCAAATCCACTCCCGGATAAGCAATTTTCGTCTTCCGTTTCAGAAGCCTATCGATCGATGATGCGATGCCCTCTTCTGCGAAATAAAGGGATGGGATGGCAAAACGGCTGTGATCCTCGACCACCTTCATGTCCATCACCATCTCCATCAACGCCTCGATGACGGGCGCATCCTCGATGATGAAGCGCCGGCTTTGCTCAAGCAAATGGATCGTCCGCTCAAGCAAGACGGTCCCGTCGGCATAGGTATCCCCGTTCGAGAGGCAAAGTTCCTGCAACGTCGCAAACAAGCCCCCCTTCAGCCGGCTCGTGTGATCCGGAGCGAAATTCAACTCCTCCGCCAATTGATCGGCCTTCTTGAAGCCGATGCCTTCGATGTCCTCGAGCAGTCGGTAAGGATTTTCGTTGAGGACAGTCAGCGTTTCGGTACGGTAAAAATGAAAGATATTCGCTGCCTGATTATTGGAGAAACCATAGTTCCCCAAAGCGATCAGGATCTTCTCGGTCCCTTGCGTCTGCATCAGCACATCGCGCATCATTTCCCTTTTTTTGGGTGTCATACCGCTGATGTTTTTCAGCGCATCCGGGTCATCGAGGATGACGTCGACCGCTTCTTCGCCAAAAGTCTCGACGATTTTTTCAGCTGTCCGTTTACCGATGCCCGGGAACCGTTCCCCCGACAAGAATGCAATCAACCCATTCTTGGAGGTGGGTTTTTCCTGTTGATAGGAATTGGCTTGGAATTGGACCCCGTATCTTGGATGCTCCACGACCTCGCCGAAAAAGCGGTAGGCTGTATCTTCGGTTATCTGACCGAAGCTTCCCGTCACAACAATTTCATCAAGCTTTTGCGGGAGATTCGATTCACTGACTGAAATCAGCATGACTTTGTAGAAATTACTCGCGTTTTCAAAGAAAATCACTTTGATTTCTCCAACGATATAGCCTTGTTCTGTATCCATCCGGATGATCCCCTCCCTTTTTTAAAATATTCAGACTTGTTACAAGATTCCTTAAGAACGATACCACAATTCCCGATCAAATTAAAGAGAGGCCGGAGAAAAAAACCGGCCTCTCGCTTTATTAAAAGATAAACTATTTCAAATTTAAAAGCGCATCACCGTAGGTGGTTCACAAGATTGAAAAAAGTTTCATGTATTCCAAATCGTTGGCTAGCTTCACGGGTAAGCCCTTCGGAATTTAGATAAATCTTACCTATTGCGCTCTTCGATGCTCAGTCGGTAAGATTTCCTAAAATTCTTTCAGGGCTGAGCGAACCCGTTCAGCTTTTCTTATTTAGATGTACTGCAGGACGCGTTCGGCTTGATAAGCCTTGTCGATCGTTCCCCCACCGAGACACTCCATGCCGTCATAAAATACGACTGCTTGGCCTGGTGTGATGGCACGGACCGGTTCCGCAAATTCCACACGGGCGGTCGTTTGGTCTTCGTTCAGGTAGACAGTGACCGCAGTGTCTTTTTGACGATACCGGAATTTTGCCGTACAGGTGAACACGGATGGTTTTTTGCCTTCGGTTGTGAAATGGATATCGGTCGCATCCAGACTGTCAGCGTAGAGGTTCTCATGGTGATAGCCTTGGCCCACGTAAAGCGTGTTTGTCTCCAGATCCTTGCCGATGACGAACCAAGGATCGTCGGATTCTCCGCCGCCGCCGATTCCCAAGCCTTTTCTTTGCCCGATCGTATAGTACATCAATCCGGCATGCTCACCCATCACATCGCCGCTCAAAGTGACCATTTTGCCCGGGATTGCCGGCAGAAAGTTCGTCAAAAATTCTTTGAAGTTCTTCTCGCCGATGAAACAGATGCCTGTCGAATCTTTTTTCTTGGCTGTCGCCAAACCCGCTTCTTCAGCGATGCGGCGCACTTCCGGTTTTTCGATTCCGCCCAGCGGAAACATCGTTTTGGAAAGTTGCTCTTGGGAAAGCTGATTCAGGAAATAGGTTTGGTCCTTGTTGTCGTCCACGCCTCTGAGCAGATGAGCCGTGCCATCTTCGTCACGTACGACTTGCGCATAGTGCCCGGTTGCAACATAATCCGCCCCCAATTCCATCGCATAATCCAAGAAAGCCTTGAACTTGATTTCCTTATTGCACATGACATCCGGATTCGGAGTCCGTCCCTTCTTATACTCGTCCAGGAAATATTGGAAGACCTTATCCCAGTATTCCTTTTCGAAATTGACGGAATAATAGGGAATGCCGATCTGTTGTGCGACAGCCTGAACATCCTTGTAATCTTCCGTTGCCGTACAGAATCCGAATTCATCCGTATCATCCCAATTCTTCATGAAAATGCCGATGACGTCGTAGCCTTGTTCCTTCAAAAGCAATGCTGTGACAGAAGAGTCAACACCACCGCTCATTCCGACCACCACGCGTATTTTTGAATTGTCTTGCATGCCTATCACACCCTTACTTGATTTGTGTATTTAATCACTTCTTACATTATATAAGTAACATCCGATACAAAGAAACAGTTTACACCATCCCAGCGCATAATTCAAGCTTTCTCGCCTGTCCACATCCAACCCGACAGTCACATCAGTCTGGCGATAAGCATCAGGATAACTTGATGGATAGGATAATAGGCATAACCGGCCCATTTCGGCAGCGGTCTGATCCGGAAATCAACCGGCAGAAGCATGGGAATGAGCGCCACTGCAGCGATTGCCTGCAATGAGGGGAATTGCATGGCATTCACCAACAAAAACAAAGCGATTCCCGCAGCGGCATGTTTTTCCGAAAGCACATAGATTGTCCAGCCCATCAACAAGCCATACAAACCGTATTCCGTAAAATGGACCAACAAGATTGCCGGCAAGATGAACCGGTAGTCTTTGATCGATAAGGCAAAAAGTGCCAAGGTGAAAAGGATATTGAAGACATTCCCTGTTTGGGCGGTTATCGGCATACTGATGAGCCCGGTCAGGACCAGCCGCAGCAGATACTTGCGGAAATCACGCGTCTCCCTTACCCCTTGCACGGTTGTATACAAAAAACAAGGGAAAGCGATGCGTCCGACAACTCGCAGAAAAAGCAGTGAGGGGAACAGATAATAGCCGATATGGTCGATCGTCATGGTTATGATCGCTATCCATTTGATGAGTGCCGTTTTGTTGTTGTACGCCATTCCGTCACTTCCGATCTTCTTGAATTGTGTGGATTTCCAAAAAACTTTCGCAATAAAGAAAACAAAGCAGAAAACCTTGGAAGGATTTCTGCTTCATTTTCAGGGAAACTTTCGCTCAGACTGTATAAGGCTTCGCATCCAAATTCAGGTGCGCCAAAGCTTGCTCGATGTCTTCGATGATGTCATCCACGTTTTCAAGCCCTACCGAAAAGCGGATCAGACCCGGCGTGATGCCTGCTGCCGCCAATTGCTCGTCGGTCAGCTGTCTGTGGGTCGAACTTGCCGGATGGAGCACACAAGTCCGGATGTCGGCCACATGGACTTCATTGGACGCCAACTTCAGGCTGTCCATGAATTTGATGGCATTTTCTCTGCTTCCTTCGATCGAAAGCGAAATGACGCCGCACGTTCCGAGCGGCAGATATTTATTTGCCAATTCGTGGTACTTGTCTCCTTCTAAGCCGGGATAATTCACAAATTCGACTTTTTCGGATTGTTTGAAATATTCAGCGACTTTCAAGGCGTTGCTGCAATGTCTGTCCATCCTCACAGGCAGTGTTTCAAGCCCCAGATTCAATAAGAAGGCAGCATTGGCGGTTGGGTACGCCCCCATGTCCCTCATCATCTGTACCCGTGCTTTTGTGATATACGCAGCTTTCTCAAAGCTGTCCGTATAGACGATACCATGGTAGGATTCATCCGGTTCGGTGAATTCTGGGAAATTGCCGTTCTTCCAGTCAAAATTGCCGCTGTCGACAATGACCCCACCCATCTGCACAGCATGGCCATCCATGTATTTCGAAGTGGAATGGACCACGATGTCCGCTCCAAACTCGAACGGTCGGCAAAGGTACGGCGTCGGGAACGTGTTGTCCACGATCAAAGGCACGTTGTTGTTGTGAGCGATCGCTGCCCATTTTTCGATGTCCAGAACGGACAAAGCGGGGTTTGCGATGGTTTCGCCGAATACAGCCTTTGTATTCGGTTTGAACATTTTTTGGATTTCTTCCTCAGGCAGTTCTTGGTCGACAAATGTGCATTCGATTCCGAATCGCTTCAAAGTTACGGCAAACAGATTAATGGTACCGCCATAAATGGAGGCGGTGCTGATGAAATGATCGCCTTGCTTGAGGATGTTCATCAAGCTGATCATGGTGGCTGCCTGTCCGGAAGTTGTGCACAAAGCCCCTACGCCACCCTCCATCGCCGCAATTTTCTCTTCCACGGCCGCAACCGTAGGATTGGATATGCGCGAATACATGTGTCCGGCAGCCGTCAAGTCGAATAATTTACCGATATGTTCTGTCGAGTCATATCTGTACGTAGTGCTTTGGTAAATCGGAAGCGCACTTGGCTCCCCGTTCCCTGGGTGATACCCTTCGTGTAAACATTGTGTTTCAATTCTCATGATTGACCCTCCTCATTAAGATAACGCTCATAATCTCATATATATTTAACATTTTACCACAATTCCAAAAGGCTTTGTGGAGATATTGAGGCGAAATCGAAAGATCCTGAGGAACAAAAAAAGACAGAGCGTGTCTGTCTTCCGGACTTGCTATTCTTCGATAAACTGTACCGTACCGTTTTCAAAAGCCTTGATGCGCGCCAATGAATAGACATCCATGCCTTGCTCTTCCAGAATTTTTCTGCCTTTTTGGAAGGATTTCTCGATGACGATACCGACACCGGCAATCTCCGCTCCAGCCTGCTTGCAGATCTCCATCAAGCCGTTGGTGGCTTGTCCGTTCGCCAAAAAGTCGTCGATGATAAGGACCGTATCGTTCTCATCAAGATATTGTTTGGAGATTGTGATTTCGTTTGTGACATCTTTCGTGAAAGAGTACACGGTGGCTGAATAAAGATTGTCTTTCATCGTCAGACTCTTTTGTTTTCTTGCAAAAACAACTTTCACTCCCAATGCCAAACCTGTGAATACTGCGGGCACAATGCCGGATGTCTCCACCGTCAATATTTTGGTGATTTTTTTGTCGGCAAAATACCGTGCAAATTCATCTCCCAATTGTTGCATCAATACCGGATCGATCTGATGGTTCAAGAAATTGTCCACCTTCAACACGTTGTCCCCCAACACGATGCCGTCCTTCAGTATGCGTTCTTCAAGCAATTTCATAAAAAAAATCCTCCTTCATCACATTTCGTTCTATCTATCAGCCGCTTGCGACAGTCGGCTAGCATGACTTATTTCCGTTAACAAATAACAGTAAAACAATACAGATAATCTTCGTTTTTGTCAACCATCCGTAAGCGTTATCGCCGGTTGGGGTAAGCATCCACCCGGAAAAACGAACAAATCTTCATTCGGGCAGTTTTTTATCCGTAGAAGAAAAAACGAGAAGGATCCGGCTCCCGGACCCTTCTCGTTTTCAGTTGTGAAGCTTAGTCAACGTATACTTCGGAATCTTTGTTCATCCATGAGTACAGCAAACCGATGATCAATCCGCCGCCGATGTAATTGCCGATCATAGCGAAGAACCAGTTCGTCAGAACGCTGCCGACCGTCATCCCTGGCAAAGCGCCGCCGAATGCGAAAAACGCAAGGCTGAAGGATGAGAAGTTGGCGATAACGTGCTCAAAGCCTAAAAATGCAAAGATGAAGATGATGAAAATGGTCGAGAAAAGCTTGCCGGCGTCATCCTTCATATGCGCGCTCACAAATACAGTCGTATTTACGATGACGTTCGCGAAAATACCTTCGGCTACCATCTGGATAGGTGTTTTGAGCAACTTGCCTTCAACTGCATGGAAAAGGAAGTGCTCCGCCGGCAAATCTTGGAAAATATTCGTGAATGACATGACGAATGAAGCGATTGTTCCGCCGATAAGGTTGAATAAAATACAAGCGAATAAAATTGCTAAAGCTCTTTTTGGTGCCAGCACCTTGCGGTAAATAGCTGCTGTCATGTACATCATGTTGGATGTACCCAATTCTGTGTTCATGTAATTGATCATGACCAAAGACCATGCAAACATGAATGAGTAGAAAAATTTCCCGCTACCTGGCAGCATGTGTTCTGCTTTTTCAGCGACCATAACAGCGATTGCTGTACCCAACGTCAAAAACATACCAGCAAGCATACATCTGATGAAATATTTTACTTGTGAAGTCTCAAATAAATGTGACTTCTTGAGGGCGCTTTTATCAACTGTAGTCATGGCTGCGCCTTGATATTTTTGTTCCACTTTCTTCATCTCCCGAATTGTTTGTGCGATTCTGAATAAGTATATCATATTTCATAGGAATTGGAATGAAAAAAATAACGGTTTATATAATTATATTAATGTGCTTATAGTGTGCATCGTGTTCTTTTGGTGCACACGCATCCAAGCGGATTACGTTTTTCAATTTGATGCAAAAAAGACCGGCCGTAAGATTAACTCTCACAGTGCCGGTCCGTTGTTTTCAGATATCGAAAATAAGTTTGGATCACTCAGAAACTTCAGTCAGGACGCCGTTTTCGACCAAACTGTCCAAAATATATTCCAACTGTTCTTTTGCAGCCGACATGGTTGCCTTACCGTAGACATCCACTGTCTGCAATCCGTTGCTCGTCGTTGTGGAAACTTTCAATGTTTTCAGATCGGCAGCGACGACAATTTTCACTTTGATCCCTTGTTTATGCAGCACGCTGCTGTCCAAATCGCGGACCATTTGGAAATTGCCGTTTTTGGTTTCTTCAAAACCATTGTCGCGCAAAGTGTAGCGTTTCACCTGTTCATTCAATCGAAAGGTTTTTCCGGATCCCTTTAAAGATACATTTTTTTCGAATGCCATATGCAGTCCTCCAAGATAACGTTTTCTCTATCATAACATACTTTTTTTCTTTCGTTCAGCCGTTCTTGTATTGCTTATTGTGGATGCTTTCCAGCAATGCGATCAGTGTGTCCACCTCATCGGTAGTGTTATCCGGTCCGAAAGAAATGCGCAAGGATTCTGTTGCGCGTGGATTCCCCTTACCGTACATCGCTGCCAATACGTGACTCGGTTCAAGACTGCCGGCTGTACAGGCGGATCCGGCCGCCAGCATGATCCCTTTGAGATCGCACTGGATCAGCATTTTATCGGAACGCATGCCGGGCAGCCAGATGTTCAAGATGTGCGGTACCCCTTCAGTGTAGACACCGTTGCATTCGAATGGGACACCGCTCTTTTCAAGCTCGCTCAGAAAATACTCGCCCAGTTCACGCTTTTTCCGGTTGCTTTCTTTGCGTTCCGCCTCCATCAGTGCGACGGCTTTGGCAAACCCTCTGATGTAGGGCGTGTTTTCCGTACCGCCGCGGTGGTCGTTCTCCTGGCTGCCGCCATGGATGAAATTAGGCAGATGCAGGCTATTTTTGCGGTATAAAAACCCAATGCCTTTGGGCCCATTGATTTTATGCGCGGAAACGGACAAGAGGTCGATATGCTGTTGCCCGACATCAATCTGCTCGCTGCCATAAGCCTGAACGGCATCGGTATGGAAAAGGATGTTCTGCTCGGCCAAAAATGCGCCGATTTCAGCGATCGGATTGATGCTGCCAACCTCGTTGTTGGCATACATCAGTGAGACAAGGATCGTATCTTCTCGAATCGCATCCTTCACGGATTGCAAGTTTACTATTCCGGCAGCGTCCACCGGCAGATAGGTCACCTCAAAGCCTAACGTTTCCAGATAATGCATCGGATGCAGGACTGCATGGTGTTCCGCTGCCGAAGTGATCAGGTGTTTCCCCTTTTCCTTCAGAGCCAACGCAGTCGGTATGATCGCTGTATTGTTGGATTCGGAGCCGCAGCTTGTGATGATGATATCAGCCGGGTCTGCTTGGATGGATGCCGCAAAAACCCTGCGCGACTGGTCGATATGCTGTCTAGTTCGTCTTCCCATCGCATAGGTGCTGGAAGGATTCCCGTAATCTTCGCTAAGCGATTCCTGAATGACCGCGACAACTTCAGGTCGCACCGGGGTCGTAGCGGCATGGTCGAAATAAATCATTTTGTTACCTTCTTTCTTTCACAAGTCTTTCTACTGTTCAAAATAACTGTTCAGCCATCGGTACAGGCGCAGTTCGATGCTGTTGTCCAATTCTGTATTGGATTTTTCAGCATCTGCTGGACCCTGTCCCAATAATTTCTTCGTTGCTTCAATATCGATAAGACAGAAAAACGCATAGGACGCTCTTATTCTGTTGTTTGCATACCAGTACCTTTTCAACAATGGGTGGGCTTGTATTTGGATGTATTTTTTCTCTGCATTAGCGACCCGACCGAACAGCGCATCGCAAAATAAAGATTCCATCACATAGATGGGCCAATAGACCGACTCTGTGACCGGACGATTGGCTGAAAAAGTCTGCAACAATGAATCGGCTTCTTCAAAATCCAGTTCCCCCAAAGCGCGGACATAGGCGACCATGTAGAAGTAGTCAACCAGGAAGGTTTTTTGATACTGCGCATCTTTTAAGCTTTCGAAATAAGCGTCCGGAAAGTCCGTGAATGGGACTTTTTCTTCGATAAGCCGCGCCATTTCCAATTGCTGGAACAGGAGCCTGCGCGCGGGCATAGATCGGCTCACTTCCCTCAGCACGGCTCCATCATTCTGCCCTTTCGGCAGCAGGTTCGCTAAAGCCATCCAGACAGGCACAAAACTGAACAAAACGAGCAGGGAGCCCGCCTTCAGCTCCAGCAAAAAAGCCGCGCTGTACAAGAGTGCCCCCGTCAAAGCATTAGCCATAATGCCCCCCAGCAGATAACCGCGATAAGGTAATTCCGCATAGTCCCCTTTCGGCGGCGCCATCAAGCATTGGCCCGCCAGCAAAGGCGAGGCAGTCTGCCTATGATGCAGACTGTGATCCGCTTGGCTGTACTTGAAACGTCTGACTTGAAAGCTGACCAGCCGATAACCGCTCAGTTTTCCGAAGAGAAAATGTCCCCCTTCATGAAGAAAGATGTGCACATAGATGGATAAGAACAGACCGACAAACAATAGGGGAATGAGGATCGGATCAAACGACAACAGTTGCACCCAATTGTTGAATCCCATCGCAATCAGGTATCCATACAGCATGATGAAGGCAATTGAAATATGGATGGCAATTCTCAGAAATGATTTTTTCATGAAGTTCCCCCTACTCTTCCTCCAGCTGCATTTCCGGGAACAACAAGCGCAGGATTTCCATCGTCAAACGTCGGCTTTTCCCTTGGTACGGATAAATGTGGATCAGCATGGCTGGGTTGAAGTTCGCCTCGATCACCCCGTAATTCGGCTCCACTTTCGCGGCCGGGACTGAATGGTCCGGGATGATGATATCCACCCCACACACTGCAACACCCAGTGAGGCTGCCATCTGCACAGCCAATTGCTTGTAGCTATCGTCCATCTGATCCGTAAAATCAATCGAATCGCCGCCGGTACTGATATTTGAATTATCCCGCAGACGGACAGTCGTGCCTACAGGCGGGATACTGTCGAAAGTATAGCCTTGGCCTTGAATCGTCAACTTCTCGAGTTCCCCGGTCCCGATCAATGCCAGCGGCGTACGATGATTTTTGCCGCGCAAGCTGTCTTTATTCTTTTCCTCGACCAATTGGCGGATCGTCCGGCTGCCGTCGCCTACCACATTGGCGGGTACACGCAGCAATACAGCCTTCGTTTCGTTTCCGACGACAAAGAAACGGTACTCGGTGCCGGACAAGTAATCTTCCACGAGCACATCTTCGTCCTCTTCAAATGCCATATGGATAGCTTTCTCATAATTTTCAAAGGATGCGCCATCCTTGAAGATGGAAATCCCCAGACCATAGTTCGTGGACTTTGGTTTGACTACGATGCCTTTCCCGGCAAAGATAGGATAGTCGCGCAAGGCTGCTGCCACCGAGTGGTACTCTCCGCTGTCCGGAACCGCAAATCCGTTCTCCGCCAATATTTTTTTGGTGACAACCTTGTTTTCCATGATGAGCGGGCCAATATAGCTGTCTTTTGCCGTCATATTGCCGTTCTTCACGTATTCGCGATGGTTTTTGTAAGTCAGCGAGATGAATTGGTCATATCGGTCGAGCATGTTGACCTTCAAACCTTTTTGGATGGCGTCGAAAAGCAGAATCTGCGTGGAGAGTTCCATGTCCTCAAAGCCTCTCAAGGCATACGGCCGTTTCCAGGCAGCTTCTTTGTACTGTTTGGCCAAAGATGCGGCCCAAACCGCTTTGTCCTCTGCCGCGTCCAATGCTTTGACCATCTGCCCAGCCACTGTCTTTTCCGGATTGTGGAATGCTTCGATTTTTTCTTTGACGATTGCACTGATTTTCTCTTCTGCACCGATCGCTTCCAGCATCTGCAGCATCCCTTTCAGAATGGACAGCCCTTCAGCTTGGAATGCTGATGGCTGCAGAGGATTCTCCAAAGCAGTGCTGTAATTCATTTCTTTCCCGATCTTCATCTCTTCTTCGCTGGCATCTTGCTCGATCCACAATAAATAGAGCAGGAAATAATGGATGAAGTACATATCCTCTTTATGCATGCCGAACTCAGCAAATGGGTTCAGATCGAACAGCCTGAATTCGAGGTAGGCGATTCCGTTCGTCAGCAAATCACGCGCTTTGTTGGCCCCTCTGAAACGGACAGTGGAATAAAATTCTTTTTCGGCAATGAGTTTGCCGGTTGTCACCATTTTTTCGATATCCTGCACGTAGGCATCAATCGATTCAAAAGAAACATGCACATCCGCTTTATTGACGTATCCGTACTTGCTGCTGCGGATGCTTCTTGTGTACCTGTCCAGAGGCAAATCGTGCTGTGTTTCTTTTTCGAAGTAGGAGCTGTCGGCGGATATGGATCCTCCCATAAGATAGGTCATGATCCATTGGTGACGGATGAAGTTATGCGCCATCTTCAAGTAGACATCCGATTGGAACGCTTTGAGCGTCCCGGCAGCCCCGGAAAGCTGATGCAGTTCTTTGATGAGGGCAGGATCCAACTCGAAGTTGAAGTGGATGCCGCTGACCATCTGTTTCTTGTTCCCGTAAACAGAGACCAAATACTCCCGGTACGCCACATCATCCGCGCTGTCCAACTTGGCTACTTTGATTTCTTCGCTCGCCGGCATGATCGGCGGGATGCTGCAAGGCAACAAATATTCATCTTCCGGCAAGGACCGCAGCACGACATCATGGATAGCCATCAGCCATTCATGCGTTTCCTCGATCGACTGCATCGGCGGTGTGATCAATTCCGGTTGGCTTTCCGCAAAATCAGTCTGGATGTAAGGATGGAAACTGCGATTACCGAATATGATTGGATGGTTTGTATTGGCGATCGTGCCGTCATCCGTTATCCGTTGGCTTTCTTTTTCGATTCCAAAAGAGGCTTTCGAAAATAATGCCGATAATTTATGTGTTAAAATAATCTCTTTGAAATCTGTCATTATGTACTCTCACTTTCTGCTTCCAATTTTCAATGTATTCATTATAGCTTTTCTGCTTGTAAATAGTAAAGATGTTGCCTGCCTTTCTTTTCAATCAATTTTCACAAATCCGCAAAAAATAACCGGGCGAATGTTTGTTCTTTTTTATCAGATGGCATATAATGGGTAGAGAAAAAGGAGCGGAGATCAATGAAACAACCTTTAGCATACCGTATGCGTCCTGTCCACATCGACGAAGTCATCGGCCAAAGTCATCTGGTCGGCGAGAATAAAATCATCCGCCGCATGGTCGATGCCAAGATGCTTTCTTCCATGATACTGTACGGCCCACCGGGAATCGGCAAAACCAGCATTGCGAGCGCCATCGCCGGTTCGACGCATTCGGCTTTCCGGCAACTGAACGCCGCCACTGACACAAAAAAAGACCTGCAGATCGTCGTGGAGGAAGCCAAATTTTCCGGCCAAGTCATCCTCTTGTTGGATGAGGTGCATCGGTTGGACAAACCCAAGCAGGATTTTCTCTTGCCGCACCTTGAAAGCGGCCAGGTCATCCTGATCGGCGCCACCACCGAAAATCCATACATCAGCATCAGTCCCGCCATCCGGAGCCGGACCCAAATTTTCGAATTGAAGCCCCTGACAACACAGGACGTCATATTGGCGTTGGAACGGGCCATTGCGGATGAAAAGCGCGGTTTGGGGAATGAAAAAATCGTAATCGACGAAGATGCCTTGCTTCATTTCGCCAGAAGCACGATGGGTGACGTGCGCGGCTCGCTGAACGCCTTGGAATTGGCTGCCCTATCCACCAAACCGGATGCGGATGGCACCATCCACATCACCTTGGACATCGCCGAGGAGTGTGTCCAAAAGAAGGCATTGGTCCACGATAAGAACGGCGATGCCCATTACGATGTCATATCAGCCTTTCAAAAATCGATCCGCGGCAGCGACGTCGATGCAGCCATGCATTATCTGGCCAGGCTGCTGGAAGCCGGCGAATTGCTGATCGCCTGCAGACGTTTGATGGTCTGTGCCTACGAAGACATCGGCTTAGGCAATCCGCAGGCAGTATCCCGGACCGTTTTGGCCGTTCAGGCTGCTGAAAAATTGGGCTTGCCGGAAGCCCGCATTCCCTTGGCCAACGCTGTCGTCGATTTGGCCCTTTCGCCGAAATCCAATTCGGCCTATCTTGCCTTGGACAGCGCTCTGGCCGACGTGCGCGCCGGAAAGTCCGGGGACATACCGGATAGTCTGCGCGATGCCCATTACAGCGGCGCTAATAAGTTGGGCCGCGGCATCGGCTATCAATACCCGCACGATTTTCCGGATCACTGGATCAAACAACAATATTTGCCTGATTCGCTGAAAGATCGCCGCTACTACGAGCCCGCTTCGACCGGGAAATATGAACAGGCCTTGGCCAGCCAATTGCAGCACCGCTTCAATAAAGATTCCTGAGGATTGTTTGGCAGCGTTTAACCTGTTGCGGCTGTAATGTTTCCGGAATGAAACTCTTGTGTTTTGCTTGCCAACGATTGATTAGTATGCTACTATACGTATATAGATTTCTGAGGTGTTCGACATATTCTCAATGTGTTGACCGAACAATTTATTACTACCTTGGGATCCTGTTTATTCCGGTGGATAACACGCCTTATCATTTGGTAGTTAGAGACTGGATATTGGAGCCCACCTGCTTATATGCGGGTTCAAAACTAGTAGAATATAACTCACCGGCACCATCGGATTTCTAATAAAGTTTTATACTTTTGGAGCTGCTCTTTGAGCAGCTTTTTTTGCAGACTGGAAAGCACAGGATAGCACTTTTTGAGCCATTATCCCGCAATTTCCTTGAGGAGGACGCACTTTGGTAGAATTGTTGATTGCCATTTTTTCATTATTGCTGGTTTCGACCGGACTTTTCATGACATTGAAAGGCCCCACCGTCTTCGTGTTGGCTCCGGACCGGATCACCGAACAGCAACGCCATCAAATCTGGCTCTTTTTCCGTAACGGCGGAGCCCTGTACATGTTGATCGGTTTTCTCTGCCTGCTGACGATTTTCTTCAGGAGTACCCTGCTTTATGCATTTGCCGTGCTGATTGCTTCAGGGTATACAGCACTCTTCAGCATCAGGCTGGCCGGCATGATGAAAGATCAGGGCCGCTGACCAAGAAATTCCCGGAAAGAATCGCATACGCTTTCATTTTTATGTAAAGTGAAGTAAAATAAACTTGTAAGCGATACTAGTTTAGAGGAGTGGTTAATATGTTTCAAGAGTATAAGAAAATTTTGATACCGGTTGACGGATCGAGAGAATCAGAATTATCCTTCCGTAAAGCTGTGGAAGTGGCCAAACGGAATAAAGCAGCCATCATCATCACTCATATTATCGATACAAGAGCCATACAGACCCCCACAGGTTTTGAAGGCAGCTTCACGGATGAAATCGTCCGCCAATCCAAAACGTTGATGGAAGAATACAAAACCTATGCTACGAATGAAGGCATAACCGATGTTCATACCGTCATCGAATACGGTTCACCAAAAGCCATCATCGCAAAAGATTTGCCTGCCGAATACGGCGTGGATCTGATCATGATCGGTGCGACCGGCCTTAATGCCGTAGAAAGACTGTTCATCGGCTCCGTATCCGAGTACGTCATCCGCAACGCACCCTGCGATGTGCTGGTCGTCCGGACCGATCTCGAGAACAAACCAAAACCTAAAAAATGACAGGCAGCGGCCTGACCGTCCTGCCCCAGAAAAAATTCAACAAAAAAATTCCGTTATGCCAGTAGTTGGCATAACGGAATTTTTATTTTTAATGAATATTTTTAGCTGAAGCGTACGACGTCGCGAGCAATCATCATTTCTTCGTCCGTAGGGATCAACAGCACTTTAACTTTTGAATCGTCAGTTGAAATGATTCTTTCAACGCCGCGGACATTGTTCTTTTCATCGTCGATTTCGCAACCGAACCAAGACATGCCATCGATGATGATTTTGCGGGTAGGCGCTGAATTTTCTCCGACGCCGGCAGTGAAGACGATCGCATCCACACCGTTCATGATCGCAACGTATTGTCCGATGTATTTTATGATGCGATTGTGGAAGATATCCAATGCAATTTGAGCTTGCTCGTTGCCTTTTTCAGCTTCTGTTTCGACATCGCGCATATCGCTTGATACGCCGGATAATCCCAACAGGCCTGATTTTTTGTTCAGGATGTCAACGAATTCATTGATATCAGTGATGCCCAATTTGCCCATCAAATACGCGATCAATGATGCATCGATGTCGCCTGAGCGAGTTCCCATCGTGATGCCTGCCAATGGCGTGAAGCCCATGGATGTGTCGATTGATTTTCCGCCTTGGACAGCAGTGATGGAACCGCCGTTACCGATATGGCACGTAACGATCTTCAACTCTTCGATCGGTCTGCCCAACATTTCAGCAGCGCGTTCAGCAACATATTTGTGGCTTGTTCCGTGTGCGCCGTATTTTCTGGCAGCATATTTTTCATAGTATTCCATCGGGATGCTGTAAAGGTAATTTACTTTCGGCATTGTTGTATGGAAAGATGTATCGAATACAGCAACACTTGTGATGTCAGGCAACAATTTCTTGAATGCACGGATTCCAGTAGCGTTCGCTGGGTTGTGCAACGGCGCCAATTCAGCCAATTCTTCGATTTGTTCCAGGACAAGATCATCCACTCGCGCAGAATCTTTGAAGATTTCGCCGCCGGCAACGACACGGTGGCCGACGCCTGTGATCTCATCGTAGCTTGAAATGATGTTTAGTGCTAACAATTGATCAAGTAATTTCTGTACCGCGATCTCATGGTTCGCAATATCTTCCGTTACTTGGAATTTTTCGCCTTCTCCGTGTTTGATTGTGAAGACGGAATCGTTCAAACCGATTCTTTCGATAATTCCGGTTGCAAGAACTTCCTGATCAGGCATAGCGTATAATGTAAATTTCAAGCTTGAGCTACCAGCATTGATAGCGATGATTTTTGACATTTTTTTCTCTCCTTTAAATTGACTGATTTTTCTTATATCTCTAATAAATATTATATCATCTTTGCGCTCCAATTGTGGAAAATATCCAGGAAAGATTGCATCTTTTGTGCGTTTTTAAGATCTGGAATTTCCCCCAAAAGCACTTGTTCGGCTTGAATCGATTTTTCACCATTTTTTTGAACAATAATGATTGATTTTTTCATTCCATTTTTGTGGAACAGATCTTCCGGAAGGCTCAAAAACGCCTGTATATGAACGTTTTCCTTCAACCACCCAATTAATACAGATGTTTTATCTGTTTCAAAAATGTCGGACGGAACGATAAAAATCCCCCAACCGGATTCTTTCAAATAGTTCACATTTTGTTCAAACATTAGGAAATGCGCAAAAGAATTCCCTTCCGAAAAAGCTGTTTTGTAGTTTTTTGCGCGCTCGTTTACCGGATAATATCCGATTGGAAAATCCGATACCATGATATCCGAGGGTTCGATCAACAGTTCCTGCAGGCTGTCTGAATGGGTGTAATGGATTTTTTCGGACAATCCCATCAAGGATCCGCTGTTTGCCGCGACGCTGATCAACAGGTCATCGTTGTCAACTGCTTCCGCAGTCACTTCATTGCCTCTGCTTGCCAAATGCGCCAGGACGATATTGAGAAGATTCCCTGTCCCTGCTGCCAAATCTGAAACATGCAGTTTTTCTGTCTTATCTTTTTTTATTTCTCCGATGAAATAAGCGATCAGATACGCAATCGTGTCCGGAGTCATTTGATGATTCATCTGAAGCTTGTCTTCTTTCGTGGCTTTGATGAAAGTCAGTTGTATGCTCTTGCGGATGATTTCTTTGTCCAATGCTTCCAAATTCATCTTTTTGTAGAGGCTGTTCAGGCGTTCGATTGCCTCATTTGAAGGCAAACCTTCCACTTGTTGTGCTTTCCCTTCAAAGGAAAGATTTTCCAGCGTCTCGGACAACGCTTCTATATATGAAAGTTCAGCTTCCGTTTGAAGTAATTTGATGGCTTCATCCATTAAACCGAAAAGACTCTCAACATTTGTTGCTTTCAAGTCGTTCACCGTCCCTTACTTTTTGTTGTTCTGTAAAAAACAAAAAAACCTGCGAAGGAAGTGACTGATCATTTGCCCCCGCAAGGTTTTTTTGTGTGTATGTAATTGGTTGATCGGCAAAAGTACAAGTATTATTTAGCTGTAGGGTATACAGAAACTTGTTTTTTGTCACGGCCTAAACGTTCGAAACGAACGACACCGTCAACTTTTGCAAATAGAGTGTCATCTCCACCGATACCGACGTTAGTACCTGGATGGATTTTTGTTCCGCGTTGACGGTACAAAATCGATCCGCCAGTTACTGTTTGTCCGTCTGCACGTTTAGCGCCTAAACGTTTAGATTGGGACTCACGTCCGTTGGTAGTAGATCCGCCCCCTTTTTTGTGGGCGAACAATTGTAGATTCAATTTCAACATGTGGTTTGCACCTCCTTATTAAGTAGTACAGTTTTTATTGCATTTTTATGGTCACATAATCTGGATATGTCTGAGCGACATCTTCCAGTGAATAGAATAGATGCTTCAGTAAAATCTGCGTGATGTATTGCTGTTCCGCTTCCCTTTCGGAAAGTATTTCTGCATAGAGATACCCGCCTTCATCATCAGCTTCATCAACAAGCATCTGGTAACCGGCTAAACGTTCAACGCTATTCACAGTTTCGATGGCCAGTACAGAAACAGCGGCACAGATAATATCTTCACCTGCTACCCCATACCCGGCATGTCCCGTAATCTCGAAAGAAAGCAGGTTGCCATGGTCATCTTCTTTAAATTTCACTTCAATCATGGTTATTCACACTCTTATGCTTTGATTGCGTCAATGATTACTTTTGTATAAGGTTGACGATGACCTTGCTTGCGGTGTGTATCTTTTCTTCTCTTGTATTTGAAAGTAGTTACTTTCTTTTCTTTGCCCTGTTTTTCAACAGTGCCTTCTACAGAAGCACCTGTTACGAATGGAGCGCCAATTTTGGTTTCTTCTCCACCTACAAATACGATTTCATCAAAAGTTACTTTATCACCAGCTTCAGCATCTAATTTTTCAATGTAGATCGCTTGTCCAACTTCAACTTTTAATTGTTTACCACCTGTTACGATAATTGCGTACATATTCTCTGCACCTCCTTATTTTACTTAGACTCGCCAAACGAAGTGCCCTTTAAGGTCTTATGACTCCCATTCGTGCGGTTGTAGCCGTGGTGCGCACATTTACAACATTAATAGCTTATCAAAAATCAAGCCTCAAGTCAACCAAAATCAAAACATTCGTCAAATAAGTCGCCTTTTACCTCACTGAGGACCAAAAATGGTAAAACAAAAAACAGGGCAGCTGCCCTGTTTTTTGTTTGGACTGTCCGATTTTCTGCGGACATGCCCGAGCCTTCACAATATCATTAACGGTTCTTGACGAATTCGCTTGAGGATACGATCCGGGTACCATATTGTTGCCCGAACTCGGTATCATGCGTAACGATCAGGATGCCGGTTCCTCCTGCTGCAATTTCCTGGATTAGCTTGCCGATGCTGTCGGAAGATTCACGATCAAGCGCAGAAGTCGGTTCATCAAAACAAAGCACGCGAGGATTCAGCATCATCGCCCGGGCGATTGCGACCCTTTGCTTCTGGCCTCCGGACAACGTCGACGGCATCGCGTTCAATTTGTCTTCCAATCCCATTTGCTCCAATAATCCAGCTGCCTTCGCCGTCAACTCTTCACGGCTGCCCAATTTTTGAGCAAGCGGCGCCTCAAGCAGATTGTCCAGCACAGAAAGGTTCGGGAACAAAGCGTAGTCCTGGAACACCATGCCGATTTTATTTTGGTAAAGACGCCTTTGTTTGCGGTCCGCATATTCTGCGCCTTTCAAACCTTGCTTGCACAAGACAGCATCTTCGATCGAAATGGTGCCTTGGTCTGCTTTTTCAAGATTGTTTAGCAAGCGCATCAAAGTTGTCTTACCCGTTCCGGAACGTCCCACAAGCACAACGATTTCATTGGAATCGATGTGGAATGAAAAATCATCGATTACGGTTATGTCATGATAAGACTTTGTTAAATTCATCGCATTTAATAACATGATTGCCGCTCCTCCCTAAAAGTTCCCTTTGGATTCAAGTTTATTCAGCAGCACCGTAATGACAGCCGTAACGGATAAATAGACGATACCCACTGCCAGGAACGGCACTAACGAAGCATACGTGTTCGCGGCAATCTGCCCTGCCCGCAACAGTTCCCCGAGACCGATGACATAAACCAAAGATGTATCTTTTACTAGCGCAATCACTTCATTCCCTACAGATGGCAATACGATCTTGGTGACCTGTGGAATGATGATTTTGAAAAACCCTCTGACCTTACCGATACCCAACACCGAAATGGCCTCGAACTGCCCTTTCGGAACAGCCGTGATACCTCCGCGGAAGATTTCCGCATAATAGGCGGCATAGTTGATCATATATGCCAGAATTGCTGCCGAAAAACGATCCAACGTGATGCCTATCAGCGGCAAACCGAAGAAAACAAACATCAATTGCAACAGCAATGGCGTCCCTCTCATGATGAAGACATATATCTGGATCAGAAAACCCAGCCACTTGGGTCCGTAAACCCGGATGACGGCAATCAGAAATCCTAACGGAATGCTGGATATCCCTATGATGAAGAACAACGTAAGTGTCATCTTCAAGCCGTCAAGCAATGATGGCAGTATCGTCTGTATCAAGTCCATTTCATAAACCTCTTTCTTACCCTTTATTTTCGTTATTCACTATAGAACCATTTGTCGTATATTTCATCGAAGGTTCCGTCTTCCTTCATGTCGGCCAAAGCTGCATCGACACGCTCCTGCAAGTCAGTGTTGTCCTTTTTGAAGGCAACCGCCATCTCGTCTTCCCCGAAGTTATCCTCCAGGACACGGTAGATGTCTTTGCCGGACTGCTTCATGTAATAACGCCCGTAGACTTCACCGACTACAATGGCATCCACACGGCCTGATTCCAGGTCGCTGAAGGAATTATTATTGGAAGGATAAAGCACCAGATCCCCGCCCAATTTTTCAAATATCCCTGATGCGTCCTCCATGATTTTGTCCACAGAACTGGACGATTGTTGTGTCGAAACCAACTTCCCTTCCAGGTCTGCTTTCGTTTGGATGTCGCTGCCCTTCAAAACGATGATGGATTGCGCATCCACGATGTACGGTTTGCTCAAGAGGACTTTTTCGGCCCGTTCCGGCGTGATGGCATAGCCATTCCAAATCATGTCGATGTTACCGGAATCCAATTCGGTTTCCTTCATTGCCCAATCAATCGGTTGAAAAACCATTTCGGCTCCGATCCGTTCACCGACCTCTTTCGCCAGATCGACATCGAATCCGATGATTTCATTGTTGTCATCACGGAATCCCATCGGCGCAAACGTGTCATCCAAACCTACAATCAGCGTTTCCTCGGCAACAGCTTCCGAGCTGTCGGAAGCATCATCAGCAGTCCCGTCGTTGCATCCAGCCAACAACAATAAACCCGTTCCGATCAAAGCGGCTTTTTTCAGCTTATCCAACATGCGGCTTTCCTCCTTCAATAAACAATTATGTTATTCAGCGAACCAAGTTGTGTAGATTTCATCGTACGTTCCATCTTCACGCATGTCGTTCAACGCTCCATCAATCGCTTCTTTCAGTGCGACATCTTCCTTGCGGACACCCACACCATATTCTTCCTCGCCAAAATTATCGGTAAGAACGGTATACTTTTCCTCACCTTTTTGCTTCATTGTGTAACGGCCCAACACTTCATCAACGACGATTGCGTCACTGCGGCCACTTTCCAGGTCATTGAACACGTCATTGAAAGTAGGGTACAAAATAGCCGTGCCCCCATCAAACTCAGCGGCAATTCCCGTTTCGTCGGCATTGATGGCATCGAATGCCGCAGATCCTTGTTGTGTCGCGACGACTTTCCCGGCCAAATCGGCTTTTGTTTCGATATCACTGTCCGCCATTGTGACGATGATTTGGCTGTTGTTCAGATAAGGTTCTGTGAAAAGCACTTTCTCTTTGCGCTCATCCGTGATGGTATAGCCATTCCAGATCATGTCGATGTTCCCGGAAGCCAATTCGGTTTCCTTCATTGCCCAATCAATCGGCTGGAAAGTGATTTCAACATCCAAGCGTTCAGCGACTTCTTTCGCCAAGTCGACGTCAAAGCCGACGATTTCGCCGCTCTCATCTTTGAAGCCCATCGGTGCAAAAGTATCGTCCAACCCCATCACCAATGTTTCTTTGATCCCTGAATCTTCCGATCCGCTTGCAGAAGAATCCTCAGCAGCTCCTCCACCGCATGCAGCCAATAAACTTGTAGATGCCAACAACATTAATGCTAATTTTTTCATATTCTTCTCCTCCATATATGTGTACTTTTTTATTACCGTATTTTGTGGTGGCCCCTCATCAATCCGTTTCCAATAAAAAAAGCCCTCTAACTTCCTGCTGAAAGTTAAAGGACGATTGAAGTCGTGGTTCCACCTTTTTTTGCGGCATCTTCACAGAAACCGCCTCATAACGTTCCATTCGAAACGTCAGCGCTGTAACGGGCACAACCGAGTCAACCTACTGAGAACAGCGGATGCTGTCTTTTCGGCCTTCTTGCTCAGAGACGTGATTTCACTGCATGCTATTGTTTGCTCGCACCACCCGCAAACTCTCTGGAAATAGGCAAAAGTTACTTTTTCTCTTCATTGCATTTAGAATTTAAGACAATAATACCACAGCGTTCGTTAAATGCAAGCATTTCATTAAAAAAGATCTCATTCATTTCTCATCATGGTCAGTCGTACATCCAGCCCACAAGTTTAAACAATGGGTAATAAATTACAATGAACAGCACAATGTTCAACACGATGGTTGGTCCCAGACGTTCTGAAGCGAAAGCGCTGAAATCAAGCTGCGTAATGTCAATCAAGCTGTAAAAGCCAAAAACGAATGAATCAACCATAACGATCGCTAAGATGAACAACAGAGCCAACACGAAAACATTTTCCGTCAAATATTTCTGCATTTTCTTCACGAAGTACACGATCACCGCAAAAGCGACTGCGTAAACGCCCAAAATGCCGCTGTAATAACTGTCGAACAACAGCCCGAACAGAACTGCGTATAACTGCATCGGTTGTTTTGGGAAGTAGTAGGCAAAAAGCACGAATCCGAACAGCGCCAAGTGCGGCACAAGGATATACTCTTCACTGACGAACTGGCCCGGGAAGGCATTGATCAAAAAACCATCCAAAATCAAAAGCAAGTAAAGCATCACGGGGATGAAATAAGTGTGATGCAAAGATCTGTTCTGCACCATCACTCACCACTCCCGCTCAGCCGTTTGATGACCGTCACGAAACGGATATTATAAACCTCTCCGGCAGGCTCGATCGTCACCTGTTTGAACAGGCCGTAGCTGTCCATGGATACTTCTTTGACGGTTCCGATCAACAAGGCGCTTGGCGAAACGCCGCCCAATCCTGATGTGATCACACTGTCGCCCGGATTGATCACTGCATCCGGGGCAATCTGGGACATGGAAAGCATCTTCGTATTTTCATCATAGCCATTGACGATGCCATGAACAGGTCCGGATTCCGTTTGGATTTCAGCTGACACGCGGTTGGTCGTATCGTTTGAAGTGGTCAACAAAAGCACTTTCGCGCTGGTCGAATTGACTTCGGATACACGGCCGATCAGACCGTTTCCGGCCATCACCGACATGTCGACCTCCACCCCGTCCTGGGACCCTTTGTCGATGACGATCTGGTTCAGCCAACTGTCCGGGTTGCGGGATACTACGGAAGCATTGATTTGTTCATATTCTGATAAAGTGTTTTTTAGTTCAAGCTCTTCCTGCATCCGGGCATTTTCTTGCTCCAGATTATAGACTTTCACTTGCAGCTCATAAACGGTATCAATTTTACTTTTTAAAGATTGGTTTTCTTCATACGTATTCATCAGGTTATCGACTGAATCAACAAAATTCGCCACTACTTCCGCTGGCTTAGAAAATATTCTCGCAATGGAGCCCGTCACATCGTTCCCTACTTGTTGCGGTATCGATGTATCTTCTCTGTTGTTGGTGAGAGAATATGCTATCAAGCTGATAAAGGTGATCACACTGATCAATAGGATAATCAATTTTTTGTTGTTAAAAAACTGATTCACATTGACACCTCATTTCGTACATCACTTTCAATTACATTCATTATCTTAATGCCTTAAATTTTTACGCTTGTACACGTTGATATTCTTCAATGTTTCGCCTGTCCCGATGGAAACGCAATCCAATGGATCGTTGGCGATAAATACAGGAACTTCCGCTTCCGCCGAAATGACTTCAGCAATGTTCTTCAACAAAGCCCCGCCGCCTGTCAAAACGATGCCATGATCGATGACGTCGGCAGATATTTCGGGAGGAGTCTCTTCCAGAACTTCCCTCACGGAAAGGATGATGTTCTCGACCACATCGTGGATTGCAACCGCTACATCCTCGGCATGGATCTCCAAAGTCTTGGGCAGGCCGTTGACCATATCGCGGCCCCTTATTTCCATGGAGCCGTAGGAAGCTGCCTTTTCGATGTCGGCACAACCGATCGTTATTTTGATGTTCTCGGCCGTCCGCTCGCCGATCAACAGACCGTACTTTTTGCGTATGAACTGAATGATTGCCTCATCCATGCGATCGCCAGCGGCTGTGCTGGAACGGCTCGTAACGATGCCTCCGAGCGAAATTGTCGCGACATCCGTCGTCCCGCCACCGATGTCCACGACCATATTGCCTGTAGGCGCATGCACCGGAAGTCCGGCACCCACCGCGGCAGCAAAAGGCTCCTCTATGATGAAAGCTTCTTTGGCTCCGGCTGTCCGGGTAGCATCCAGAACTGCCCGTTTCTCGACTTCCGTCACACCACTTGGTACGCAGACCATCACGTATGGTTTGATGAATGCATTTCCAGTCGCTTTTTTGATGAAATATTTCATCATTGCGACAGTTGTATCATAATCCGCAATGACGCCTTCCTTCATCGGGCGGGATGCCACAATGGTTCCTGGTGTCCTGCCAAGCATCTGGAAAGCCTCTTCCCCAACGGACAGAATCTCCCCCGTATGGATATTTTTGGCGACGACAGAAGGTTCTCTGATCACAATGCCTTTGCCGGCTATGAAGACGATCGTATTGGCCGTACCTAAATCAATTCCGATGTTTTTACCCTTAAAATTCAAACTTACCAAGTACTTCTCATCCTTCCGTCTGATTGACTACAAACTCTCCCACAAACAAATTCTTTTCTATTTTACCACAAACCGGAACAAGAAAAACATCAATGTAACAAACAAAAGAAAGAATTAATCTATTTGACAGGAATGCCGTCGATCGGTAATGCTGACGTAAACAACTCACCCTAATTGACACAATATATCTACACGAGCCACAGTGAATCCTCCAGCAGGTCGGCATTTAAAAAGGCCCGAGACAGTGTCCCGGACCCTTTGATCGTTTAAGTTAAGGAAAATTAGATTTTTTCTACGTTAGAAGCTTGCGGTCCACGGTTTCCATCAACGATTTCGAATGAAACTGCTTGTCCTTCTTCTAATGATTTGAAGCCGTCGCCCAAGATAGCTGAGAAATGTACGAATACGTCGTCTCCGCTTTCGCGTTCGATAAATCCAAACCCTTTTTCTGCGTTAAACCATTTTACTGTTCCTTTTTCCATGAAAAATTCCTCCTCGTGCAAAGCACTAAAAATGTGATTCTTGCTTTTGGTACGATAGGAATGTTCAAGACAATCTTTTCTTTACCAAACAAAAACACTGATATAATGATATATCAGGTTTTCCGATATTGCAAGTTTTTTGCCATCAGATTTTCATTTTCATCTGCGGAAATATTGGCGGCAATAGAGACTAAATGATGCCGTATTCCCGCAGGCTGAGATAGTCATCGACCCCGATGATGAAATGGTCAAGGATTTCGATCCCCATCATCTCTCCGCATTCCACCATCCTGCGGGTGAAGACCAGATCAGCTTCCGAGGGATCGGGGTTCCCGGAAGGATGATTGTGCGCAAGGATGATCCGCGCAGCGGCAAACCTTACCGCTTCACGGAAAATCTCGCGCGGATGCGCAACCGAACTGTTCAGGCTGCCGATGAATATCGTCTTCTTCTTGATGATTTCGTTCTTTGTGTTCAGATAGACAGCCACCACGTGTTCCTGCTGGAGATCGCGCATCTCTTTCTGCAGAAGTGTTCCGGCACTTTGCGTCGAGGTGATCGTTCCGCTCTTCAATTGCGTGGCATTGGCTACGCGCACTCCCAACTCGACACAGGCCTTGATTTCGATCGCTTTGGTTCGGCCGATTCCGTGGATTGAAGTCAACTCTTCCAGTGAGGCCATCTTCAAGGAATGCAGATCTTCGAACTCATTCAGCACCCGTAACGCCAGTTGCATGACATTGCTGTCCCTGGGCCCCGTCCGCAGAATGATCGCCAATAATTCATGCGTCGCCAGGGCTTTTTCTCCGAATTGATCCAATCTTTCACGCGGGCGCGAGGCTTTCGGAACCTCCATCAGCAGATTTGTTTCTTGAACCATCCTGTTTTACCCCTTTCCTTCCGTCTACTCAATAGATACGCAGGAAGGGGCGGAACAGGTTATTTCTCTTTCAGCCAATCCATGACCGCGTGCAGGTCCGGCAAAATGGCAATCGTTTTTGCTTTCGCTTCGTCATCCGGAACGATCAGATCCGGGATCATGATCACTTCAATGCCCGCATCATAGGCCGCACGGATGCCGTTAAGCGAATCTTCCAGGATCAGACAGTCCTCTTTCGGAATGCCGAGGGGTTTCCAGGCGCTCAGGAAGATTTCCGGATCCGGTTTGGCGAAGGATACTTCATCCCCGCAGACTTGGTAGCGGAAATACTGCGAAATATCAGCCAATTCGAGGTAGAAGCTGACTTCTCTCCTCCGGCTGCTGGAAGCAACGACGCACACCACGCCCTCCTCCTTCAGAAAGGCCAGCAAGTCATAAAGGCCTTTTTTGATCGGGAGTCCCTGCTCGGAGGCGATGTCCGTCTGCCGCTTCTTCATTTTTCTCAGGAATCGCTCCGCCAGTTCAGCATCGCCGAAGTCGGATGCCAATTCAGGCATCACATCCTTATCGGATCGCCCTACTTGCTTCAGGTAATAATCGAAGTCGAACGCTATCGGCAAGGCCAGCTCTTCCGCCAATTCACCTTGTGCCTGATAGCCCAACGTTTCCGTATCGAACATCAGTCCATCCATATCAAAAATGACCGCTTTTTTACGCATCTCAAAACTCCTTATTCTTTAATAAATAATGTCTAACTTCGGAAAGAAAATACAGTGAGCCTGTAATCAATAGCATGCCCGCTTCGGATTGCGTCGCCTTCAGATCATCGATCGCAAAGCGCCAATCTTCATAGGCCGCAGCTTCTGGCACGCCCACCCGCTCGCACAGTTCCTTGACAGAGGCAGCCCTCGGAAAATCGAAACTGGTCACGTACAGCTTGCTGTCCGGGATCGACTTGATCAACTGGCCCATTTCCTCCAAGTCCTTATCCGCCAACGCAGCCAACAGAATGGTGATATTTTTGTCAGAAAACTTCTTTTTGACCGCCTCAGTCAGCACTTCCATAGCCGGGATATTGTGGGCACCATCCAGCATGACGAACGGTTCTTGCGAAACGATCTCCATCCGGACTGGCCAAGCTGTCCCCAGAAGTCCTGCTTTGATTGTGGTCTCCGAGTAGTTTAAAGCGTATTTTTTGCAGAACAGCAAGTAGGTCTGCAGCGCAGTGGCCGCATTGTCGACTTGATGGCCACCCATCAAGGCAATTTCAAGGTTTTCAAAAGTGCCCAAAGGAGAGGCAAAGTCAAAGACTTCATGGTAATCGGAACCCTCATGCCAATTGGTGACGCTGAAGTCCGGTCCGAATACATGCAAGGGCGCTGCCTTTTTTTCCGCAGTGTCCCGCATCACCGACAAAGCCTCTTCAGGCAATCTTCCGATGATGACAGGTGTCCCTTTCTTGATGATGCCGGCTTTTTGATAGGCGATTTTCTCAATGGTATTCCCGAGAATATTGCTGTGGTCTTTGCCTATCGTCGTGATGAGCGACAAATCCGGCTCGGCAACATTCGTGCTGTCGTAAAGACCGCCCAGACCGACTTCCAACAATACGACATCGCACGGATGGGAGCCAAAATAGGAGAACATCATGGCGGTCACTACTTCGAATTCCGTCAGCGGACCCATATCCGTCAGGCCGATTTCTTCATAGAGTGCGTAAAGGATGTTCGCTTGTTCCAATACGTCTTCATCCGGGATGTTCGCTCCATTCACGCCGATCCTTTCATTGAAACTGACGATATGCGGCGAGGTGAAGGTTCCCACCGTATAGCCAGCCGCCATGAACAGGCTTCTTAAGTAAGCAACATTCGACCCTTTTCCATTTGTTCCGGCAATATGGATGGATCTGAATTTGCGTTCCGGGTGATCCAGTTTTTCCATCAACCATTTCATCCGGACTATTCCCGGTTTAGGGCCCATGCCTTTGCGGGTATGGATCCATTCCATCGCTTCTTCATAAGTTGCAAACATCTACCGCTTCACTCCATTTCCATTTAAGAAGAACCCTATCCACAAAGGAGCTTGCTAATAGGGTTCTTCCTGTTCAATTCGATTCTCTTATCAAGCTAGCTGTTCTTTTAGGGCAGCGATGCGTTCTTCAACGGCCGCCAATTTTTCGCGGTATTCCGTTCCTTTTTGTTTCTCCCCGTCGATTACAGCCTGCGGGGCTTTGCTGACGAATTTTTCGTTGTTCAATTTGCTTTCCACCCGGTCGACTTCTTTGGTCAATTTCTCCGCCTCCTTCTCGAGACGGGAAATCTCATCTTCCAATTTGATCAGACCGGCCAACGGCATATACACCTCTCCGCCTGAGAAAACCGCGGTGACAGCGTCGCTGGCTGCCTGGATGTGTTGGCCGATTTCCAGTGTATCCGGGTTGCAGAAGCGGAAGATGTACGATTCGTTGGCGCGGAAAATCGCTTCGGTCGCCTCGTCATTCACTTTCAGCTGCATCGGAACTTTCTTGGATAACGGTGTGTTCATTTCAGCGCGGACATTGCGGACGCCGCGGATCAATTCGATCAGTTTTTCCATCGCTTCCTCAGCTGCTTCATCGATGTAGCTGTCATCCGCTTCCGGATAGGCTGCCGTCACGATGGAATCGCCTTGATGCGGTACATTCTGCCAAATCTCTTCGGTGACGAACGGCATGACTGGATGCAATAAGCGCAACACATTATCCAAAACATACGCCAAGATGCTGCGGGTTGTCTGTTTGGCCTCTTCATTTTCCCCTTGCAGAACTTCCTTGGACATTTCGATATACCAGTCACAGTAATCATCCCAGATGAAACGGTACAACAATCGGCCGGCTTCACCGAATTCAAATTTCTCGAACAGATCCGTCACTTTTGTGATGGTCTTGTTCAGGCTGGAAAGGATCCATTTATCGGCGATCGTCTTTTCCCCTGAAATGTCGATAGCGTCGAATGTCAGATCTTCCAAATTTAGCAGCACGTAACGGCTGGCATTCCAGATTTTGTTGATGAAGTTCCAGGATGCATCCATCTTCTCATAGCTGAAGCGGACATCCTGACCAGGTGCGGAACCGTTCGCCAAGAACCAACGCAAAGCATCCGCCCCGTATTTTTCGACCACATCCATCGGGTCGATCCCGTTTCCGAGCGATTTGCTCATTTTGCGGCCTTGCTCGTCACGGATCAGGCCATGGATCAGCACATTCTCAAACGGACGCTTTTCGGTGAACTCCAGACTCTGGAAGATCATCCGGCTTACCCAGAAGAAGATGATGTCATATCCGGTAACCAAAGTGCTGGTAGGGAAATAACGTTTGAAATCTTCCGCCTCTTCATCCGGCCAGCCCATCGTCGAGAACGGCCAAAGCGCTGAACTGAACCACGTATCCAGAACATCCTCATCCTGCGTCCAGTTTTCGCTGTCGCTCGGAGCTTCCATGCCTACGTACATTTCGCCGGTTTCTTTATGATACCAAGCCGGGATTTGATGTCCCCACCATAATTGGCGAGAAATGACCCAGTCATGGACGTTACCCATCCAAGTCAGGAAAGTATTCTCAAATCGTTCTGGATAGAAGGAAACTTTTTCTTCTGCGGATTGGTTTTCGACCGCACGCTCAGCCAACGGTTGCATTTTGACGAACCATTGCGTCGAGATGCGCGGTTCCACAATAACGTTTGTGCGTTCCGAATGTCCGACGCTGTGGGTCATTTCTTCAATTTTGACCAAATAGCCCAGTTCTTCCATATCTTTTACGATCGCTTTGCGCGCTGCAAAACGGTCCATTCCTGCATATTTTCCGGCTGCTTCGTTCATCGTCGCATCATCGTTCATGACGTTCACTTGCGGCAAATCATGGCGCAAACCGACTTCAAAGTCGTTCGGGTCATGAGCGGGTGTGATCTTAACGACACCAGTACCGAAGTCCATCTCGACATAATCATCAGCGATGACCGGAATTTCCCGATTCACCAGCGGCAACGTCACGGTCTTGCCGATGAACTGCTGATATCTTGCATCTTCCGGATGAACCGCGATGGCAGTATCGCCCAACATAGTTTCGGGACGGGTAGTCGCCAACTCCAGGTAGCCTGAGCCATCCGTCATCGGATAGCGGAAGTGATAGAAGGCGCCCTGAACGTCCTTGTGGATGACTTCGATATCGGATAAGGCCGTTTTCGCTTTGGGATCCCAGTTGATGATGTAGGCGCCGCGGTAGATCAAGTCTTTTTCGTACAAGCCGACGAAGACTTTGCGGACCGCATCCGACAGACCCTCATCCAGCGTGAAACGCTCGCGGTCATAATCAACGGAAATGCCCATTTTTCCCCATTGCTCGCGGATGACGCTAGCGTAATCCTCTTTCCATTCCCATACTTTGTCGACGAAGGCTTCCCGGCCCAGGTCATAACGGGTAAGGCCATCTTCGGCTAATTTCGCTTCAACCTTGGCTTGGGTGGCGATGCCGGCGTGGTCCATCCCAGGCAACCACAGCGTATCGAATCCTTGCATGCGTTTTTGGCGGATCAACATATCCTGCAGCGTCACATCCCAGGCATGGCCCAAATGCAGTCTGCCGGTTACGTTCGGAGGCGGAATCACGATTGAATACGGTTTTTTGCTCTTGTCGCCGCTAGGTTTGAACAGCCCCGCTTCCACCCATTTTTGATATTTCCCTGCTTCTACTTGCTGGGGTTGATACTTTGTCGGCATTGCGTCTGCTTTAGACATTCAGCCACTTCCTCTCTCTTTTACATTGATTTGTTGCGAAAAAAAATCGTCCTGCATACGAATATGCAGGACGATATGAATCGCGGTACCACCTAAATTACAGGAATCGGATCCCTGTCTCTCTTTTTGATAACGGAGAATACTCCGAGCTGCGCTACCCAGTCCACGGACCTTCACGCAACTTGCTCACAAGCTACTTCACTTTCCTTCCCCAAAAAAGCTTTCACCAAACGCTTTTCTCTCTTGTGTGGTTCCGGGTAAGCTACTCTTCTTGATCGACGCTTATTTATACTTCACTAGTTTAGCACCTTTTGATTGAAATCTCAATGCGATTAAAGTAAATTTTTTGCAGCTGCCAATGCTGCAGCTTCATCCGGTTCCGTTGAGATTTCAGGGACGATCTCCATGTAGGTAAGAACGCCTTCTTTGTCGATGACGAACACGCTGCGGGCCAACTTGTTGCCCATCTGAGGCACCTTCAGTCCGTAGGCTTCGGCAAATTCGCCGTTGTCGTCGTGCAGCATCTGCATATCGATGCCGTTGGCCGAGCACCAGTCGGCTAATTCTTCTTTTGTGTTTCTCGAAACTGACAACAGTGTAACGCCTTCGATATTCGCTGCTGTCTCGTTGAATTTGCGTGTTTGATTATCGCAGACCCTCGTGTTGATGTCCGGGAATACGCTGATCAGGACAACCGAACCGCGCAAATCATCCAAAGATACCTTTTCGTCTTTTGTGTTGTACAACGAAAATGCCGGTGCCTTCTCCCCAACAACAGGCTGAGTCCCTAAAACCTCAATAATTTCACCTTTTAATGTCACTTGCATGAAAACATTCCCCCTTATCCGATAGTACTCTCATTATACAGATAAGCGGCGATTTATGGTAAGGATACGCTCTCGTAGGGAGAGTTACAGCAGATCCGAAAAGAGCGCCTCGTCTTGGCTGGCGGTATCCTCGCGGCCGGTTATGCTTGATATGACAATGCCTGCAACCGCGCGTGCCACGAGCGGTTCCACATCCAGGATTGCTTCAAAACGTCTGGCCTTGTCCAAATGCGGTTTTGTTTTGGGTGATGGTGGCGCAAAAATCGTGCAGCAGTCCTCGAACGGTTGTACCGACAAATCAAATGTATCGATTTTCTGCGCCAAATCGATGATTTCCAATTTGTCCATCGTTGCGACAGGGCGAATGATCGGCGTCGTTGTGACATCATTGATGGCAATCATGCTCTCCAGCGTCTGGGAAGCGACTTGGGCCAAAGATTCCCCATTAAAGATGGCCAGCCCTTTGCGTTCGGCTCTGATGGCATCAGTGATCCGCAGCATCATCCGGCGCGTGATCGTCATCAGATAATCCGCCGGAATCTTCTCTTTGATTTCTTCCTGGATTTCCGTGAACGGCACTTCGATGAACTGGATTTCACCGCCGAATTTAGTCAATTTGGCAGCCAGATCTTTGGCTTTCTGCAACGCTTGCGGACTTGTGTAAGGCGGACTGTGGAAGTGCACCGCCTCAATCTTCACGCCGCGCTTCATGGCGAGATAACCGGCTACCGGCGAATCGATGCCTCCGGAAAGCATAAGCATGCCTCTGCCGCTGGAACCAACAGGCAATCCGCCAGCCCCCTGGTAGGTTTGCGTGCTCAGCATGATGCCGCTGGTCTTGATGTCTACGCGCACAAGGATGTCCGGTTGCCTCATCTTGACCGAAATACCCGGGAAAGCATCCAGTACGGTTGCCCCCAGTTCGGCATTCATGAAGGTCGTGTCATGCTCGTAGGCATGATCCGCGCGACGCGTAGCTATCTTGAATGTCTTTCCGGCAGTCTCCATTTTGGCAAGCAACTCCACCAAAACCCGTTTCACTTCATCGAGATCACGCGAAACCAGATAGACCGGCGAATAGTTTTGGATGCCGAACACATGCTGCAGGCGTTCGATAATGACGGCCTCATCAGCTCCGTTCAGGTCCAACAACATAAAATCGTGCTCGGGTTTGATTTTAATCTGCGGATAATCCTTTGTGACCATCCTGACATTTTGCGCCAACTGCTGGACAAAACGTTTTTTGTTTTTCCCTTTGGTCGACAGTTCGCCAAAGCGGATTTGAATGTGCGTTTCCATTTATGTTCTCTTCCTATCTGTCAGTTATTCTACTGTATTTTTTGGAACTGTTCATGCAGCGTCCGGAAATGTTCAATGAAGGCTTCCGCTTCCGACTCGGTATTTTCGCCGGAAAGGCTTATCCTGACAGCACACTGGCTCCAGGAAACGGGCACACCCATCGACCCCAACGTATAGGGTGTGTCTTTCTTTCTGCTCGAGCAGGCGCTGGTTGTTGAAATGAAGATGTCCTGGCTTTCGAAAGCATGGACCATCACTTCTCCCCTGACGCCTTTCATGGCAAAACAGAGGATATGGCCGGCGCCATCTTCAGGTGAAAAGATTCGGACATCCTCATATTCCGAAAGGGCCGCAATCAACTTACTCCGGACCAATTGTTCTTGTTTTCGGCTTGATTCGCTGCCTTCAAGCGTCATGCGCAGGGCTTTCGCCATCGCTGCGACTCCCCCGACATTCTCCGTCGTGCTGCGCATGCCGGCTTCTTGACCGCCTCCCGTCAACAACGGTGCAATCCGCTTACCATGTTTCTTGTAGAGAATGCCTACGCCTTTGGGGCCGTGGAATTTATGCGCTGAAAGCGACAGGAGATCCACACGTGGATGCCGGATCAGCGGATCGCATTCACCGACAGCCTGCACGGCATCCACATGGAAATGGACCCAAGGATAATTTTCAAGCAGCTCGCCGATAGCCTCGATCGGCTGGATGCTGCCGACTTCATTATTGATGGCCATGACGCTCAGCAGGATCGTATCTTTCCTTATGGCTTTCTCAAGCTCCTCGATGGATACGATTCCGTTCGCGTCGACAGGCAAGTAGCTGATTTCAAAGCCTAACTTTTCCAGTTGCTCCAATGATTTGGTGACCGCCGGATGTTCAACCGAAGAAGCGATCATGTGCTTCCCTGCAGCGAACTTCTCCATCGCGGTGCCTTTGATCGCCCAGTTGTCGCTCTCCGTACCGCCGCTCGTGAAGAAAATTTCATCCGGCTGGGCACCCAGTAAGTGTGCAATCTGTTTGCGCGACTGCTGCAGCAAAGCATCGGCTTCATTGCCTAATCTGTGCAGACTCGAAGGATTGCCAAAAAATTGTTCGTTGACCTTCCGGTAAGTATCCAAAGCTTCCGGATACATTTTTGTTGTTGCACTGTTGTCAAAATAAATCATCTTTATCTACACTTCCTTAATAACTTCACACTCTCGTCGGGACATCCTATTCATTATATAGAAAATGCCTGACCATTAAAAGCTTACGGCTTAATTTTATTCACTTCTCATAAAAGAGTGTCCAAAAAAGGGCCGAGACAATGTCCCGACCCTTGCGTTTCGTTTGTTCTGTATTTAATAGTAGCGACGATTTTTTTCTTCCTGGTAGGATTCTTCCACTTTGCGGGCAGCACCTGCTTCGACGCGATTCAGCGGGATTTTGACAGCCTCCAACGCACCTTCGTAGTCATATTCGCGATGGAAAAGCACCAAAGCTTTGTTGATGGCATTTTCGATTTCCACATGCGAATGGCGGAAACGGTTTGCGTACTGGATCATATACTCCGTCAGCATCGCATTGTCCACGATCGCTTGCGTTTGGTTATCCAACATTTCGATGTCCTCTTCGCACATCTTGGAAATGGCATCGATTTCGTCCATGTCGATCTTCACGCGATTCAGCTTGGAAGCCAAATCCTCGATGCGATCCGTGACTGAGAAGAAAAGATCCAAATAGATTTTCGGCAAACCAGGCAGATGGTATTTCTCGATGGTCCGCTTCATGTTACGCATATCCAACTCATACAAATCGATGCTGTCTTTTATTTCCTTTTCGCGGTTGCGCAGATCACTGAGGTTGCTTACCAATTCAGACTGTTCCTTGTCGATTTCGGAAAGGCGTTGGCTGATTTTTTCGTAATATTCGCGGACAACCGAGTAGGAAATTTCATGTTCCTTCATCATCTTATCGTAATAACGCAAGGCTTCATTTTCCTTCAGCAACTGCTCTTCGAACTCTTGCGCACGTCCCAATTCATTCTTGTTCAGGAAATAATTCTGGGAAACGCGGTCGATTTCAAGCAGCACATAACGGTTGCTCTGCAGGACATGATCCATTTTCTTCTGCAGATTCGCCGTATGACGACCCACAAAATCCTTGGCTTCCATTTCCTTCTCCATGATGGCATAGACCGCTTCGATATCGCGTTCGACCTTATCCATCTTCTTGCCTGCTTCATTGATATCAGCAAGGCCGATGGAATCTTTTGCTTCCTGGATTTCTTTTTCGACAGCAGCTATCTCAACAGAGACATCCACACCTTCGAAAATGTACTTCTCATCCAACAGGCGTTGGTAGCCGTCTTTCAGATCATTCACTTGTTCTTCATACTCTGTTTTGATTTTTTCGTTCAGCTGAGGGATCTTTTCAACGACTTCTTCCATAACAAGCAGATCCTGCTCGATTCGCGATAAGATTTCTTTGGCTTCCATATGGTCGCCTTCGTTCGTCAATGAATTGAATTTCGTGAAATCCAACTCCATGTAATTCAGGTTCTTCTCCAACGTTTCGATGGCTGGACCGAATGTAAAGCTGTGCGCCAATAATTGTTTGCGGATTTTATTATAGCGTTCCTGGATTTCTTCCAGCTCTTTGCGGTTTTCCTGTGCACTTTCCAATAGTTTTTCGAGTGCTTTGTTCACTTTTTCAACGCTGTTTTTTGTTTCGTCGATCAGTTGATCTGCTTGCGAAATGGCTTGCTTCGCCTTGATGAAATTCATGCGTTGGATGTATTGTTCGGCACTGACCAGCGCCGCCTCGATTTCAGGATACTGAAAGCGCGTGATGGTCTGCCATGTAGCTTGCCAACTTTCATAAGTGCGCTTCGTTTGGCCTGTCAAATTCATATTTTTCAATGTGAACAGGTTGTCGGCCACAGGTATGGCCATCGCTTTTTGTTTCTTCTCATCGATTACTTTGATCCGATTCGCTTGTTGCCTCGTCAAATACATGATCGCACCGTACCCGATCAACACTAACAATATTATCGCTACTAACCAGTATATAAACTCCATCAATAAATCCTCCACCTATTCCGACAATTTCGTTTATTTGATCTGAAAATTGAAAACGCCCAATATATCTCATTTTTCAGTATAACATAGAAAGAACCAATCAGAAACCAGAAAATTATAAGGGAGCTGAATTCCTTCCCTTGGAGGCGCGAAAGCGTTCCGCCGCCGCCCAAAGTCCGAAAAACATCACTTTTCCATTGCATTAACTTCTGTTGTTTGGTACAATAACCTTTGTGTAAAATAATGCAGCGAGAAAGAAGCACCCGCGTCAACAGTTCATCGCCATCGTTTGATGGTTCAATTGCGTACCCTTGCGGCTGCATAAGGTGAAGATTGAAGGATCAACTGCACGCATTGCTGACTTATCATTCTTATTTTACTCCAAAAATCAAACATTTATTGGAGGAATTTTATTATGTCACGTTATACAGGACCAAGCTGGAAACAGGCTCGTCGTTTAGGCATCTCCCTTTTGGGAACAGGTAAAGAATTGGAGCGTCGTCCATACGTTCCAGGTCAACACGGCCCTAACAACCGTAAAAAATTATCTGAATATGCTATGCAATTGCAAGAAAAACAAAAATTGCGTCACATGTACGGCATGAACGAACGTCAATTCGCAACTTTATTCAAAAAAGCTGGTAAAATCAAAGAAGGTAAACAAGGTGTTAACTTCATGATCTTATTGGAACAACGTTTGGATAACGTAGTTTACCGTCTAGGTTTAGCTTCTACTCGTCGTCAAGCACGTCAATTAGTTAACCACGGTCACGTAACTGTCGATGGCAAACGTGTTGACATCCCTTCATACGAAGTGTCTGTCGGCCAAGTAATCGGCTTGCGCGAAAAATCTAAAAACTTAGTAGTTGTTAAAGCTGCTGCTGAAGCTTTGTTCGGACGTCCGGACTTCATCACCTTCGACACAGAAACATTCGAAGGTTCATTGAACCGTCTGCCAGTTCGCGAAGAATTGCCAGCTGAAATTGATGAGTCATTCGTAGTAGAATACTACAACAAATTAGGCTAATCTCGCCGGAGATCAGCTTCAAGGAAACGGCAAAGCAATTTGCCGTTTTTTTGTACAAAGAAAAGGACTGAACAGCGATCAATCCCGCTGTTCAGTCCTTTTTTTGGTTTGTCTTGGGTTACGCACTTAGCGATACTGTTCCATACAGACCCGGTAGATCGGCAGCAGTTCACGGAGCGTTTCCTCCATCACTGCAAGCGTGCCTGCTTCCGTCGCCAACCGGGGATCGGCTGGCGCCAATTTGCGGCCGATCAACAGTTCAGCCTTCTTCACATCCCGCAGCCGGATCAGGACAGGCTGCCAAACGACAGCCTCTATCGGCAACACAGCCGGCACGGTATGGTCGACCGAAACGACGAAATCACGCGGCAACTGTCCTAATTCCGGAATCCGCTCCAATAAGGCAGCAGCCATCTCTTTTTCTTTGACTGGTTGATCGATCAGGCAAAGATAAAAGCTGACCCCCTCTTTCGCAATTCCGATCTGGAAATGCGGATATTTCTTGTAGCCCCTCGCGTTCCCACCGATGGCGCACCAGGTATTCTCGGGCGCATGTTTCGTGCGGCGCAGGTGCTTGGCGACATGCACGGGAACTGAGTCAGCCTCCTCTTCCGAAACGATGAGGCGGGCCCCCGCTTCCGCGAAATGCCGGAACTTGGGTTGGATCCGTTCACGGATGCCTGCCATCCTCTCATCGAGTCCCTGAATGTCAAAAACGTTGAAGTCTTCCTTGCTGAAGTGATTACCTTCCAAACCGTGCACCTCTTTCTGATTTCCTTCCATCATTATAGAGAAAAAACCAGCAGATGGACAATCTTTTGATTCCGCTTATGATTACTGGAAATCCGCTGCGACCTCTTCGACCATCAGGTGGATCGATTCTATCCCGCCTCCGGAAAGATACCACAAATCGGAGGACAGGTTGATGATTTTGTTGTTTTTATAAGCATCCGTTTGATAGACGAAATCATTCTCCAACAACGCCGCATTTTCATCCGATGCTGTTCCGATTGCCGCTGTGCGGTCGACGACGAACAAGATCTGCGGATTAATTTCCAGCAACCCTTCATAGCCGACGGACTGTCCATGTGTGGAATCCTCGATCGCTGCATCGACAGGCGTGAAGCCCAATGTATCGTATATGAAGCCGAAGCGTGAGCCTGTGCTGAAAGCGGACATGCTGCCATCGTTCAAGAGCAACGTCAATGTTTTCTCGCTGATTCCGGCCGTCTTCGCTTGCACAGCCTCAATCTCTTCGTTCAAGGTAGCGATGGCTTCATCGGCTGCAGCCTCTTCGTCAAAGATGGTCCCCAAGGTAGCGATGTTCTTTTGGGCCGACCCCCAATAATCCGTGTAGTCGACACTGAGTACGACTACGGGCGCGATTTCCTCCAATTGTTCCGCAAAGTCCACCAATCGGTTCGAAATGATGATGAGCTCCGGCGCCAAATTCGCCAACGCCTCCACATTCGGTTCTTTAAGTGTCCCTACATTCTCGAATTGATCTGCCTTATCCGCCAGATAAGCCGGCATGTTTTCGGTCGCTGTACCCGTGACTGCATCCTCTTTACCCAATGCGATCAATGTGTCCAAATGTCCAAAATCCAAAACAGCCACGTTTTTCGGGTCTTTGGGCACTTCTACGGAGCCGCGTGCATCCTCGATGGTCACCGTCGCTTCGGATTCCGCAGTCGCTGTTGTTGAATCTGCCGCATCGGCAGCCCCTTCCTGGGCGCCGCAAGCCGCCAAGGTGAAGATCGAAGCCAAACTTAAGATTGTCTTTTGCCATTTTTTCATTTTCCATTCTCCTCTATGTCAAATTGCTTGATAGGTGCAATGTTTTTTTCCATCCGCAGTCGTGATGACTTCCAATGGCACTTCATATAATTCCTGCAAAACTTGTGTCCGGATGACTTCCTCGACCGTGCCGCTCCGGAACACCTTTCCGTTTTTCATGGCGATGATGTTGTCCGAAAAAACAGATGCGAAGTTGACGTCGTGGATGACAATCAGAATGGTTTTACCCAATTCATCCGCCAAATTCCGGATGGTCTGCATCGTCACGATGCTTTGTTTCAGGTCGAGATTGTTCAGCGGTTCATCCAATAAGATGTACTCGGTATCCTGCACCAGTATCATCGCGATGGCCGCCCGCTGGAGTTGCCCCCCAGACAACGTATCCAAATAGCGGTTGGAGAATTCCACCAGGTTCAGATAGCCCAAAACCTTGTCGATCATAGCATGATCCTCATCATTCAGCCTGCCCTTCGTATAGGGGAACCTGCCGAACGAGACCAGTTCGCGGACCGTCATGCGCACTTGATAGGCATTCTGTTGTTTCAGGATCGAAAGCTCCTTCGCCAGTTCATCGGATTGCCAGGCCTCGATTTCTTTCCCGTGTATCGTCAATATGCCCTCGTCCTTTGTCAGCAGACGGCTGATGACCGAAAGGAGCGTGCTTTTGCCTGCCCCATTCGGACCGATGAAAGCCGTGATTTTCCCTTTCTCGATCGCCAAAGAGATGTCATCCAATACTTTTTCAGCCTCATAGGCTTTGCTGACGTTGCTGATTCTCATAGTTTGCCCCTTTCCTTCCATAATAACCAAAAGAAGTAGATTCCCCCGAACAGTTCGACCAGAATGCTCAAATTCGTCTGCAGCTTGAAGACTTCTTCTGCCACGAATTGTCCGCCCACGACCATCACAAAACTGAGCAGACTCGCACCAGGCAACAGGTAGTTCAGGCAATACGTCCTGAATAGCCGATAAGCGATGTTCGCCGCCACAAAACCGAGAAACATCATCGGTCCAACGAGCGCTGCGGAGACTGTCATCAACAGGATGACATGCATGAAGGTGAGCTTCGTCTCCTTTTCGACGGCGACCCCTAAATTTTTAGCCGTTTGTGTACCCAGTCCCAAAACTTCCAATACCTTCCGCTTGCGCCACAAGCTGATGATCGAAAACACGGCGATCGGAACAGCTAAAATAAGTACGGAATCATTGATGTTCTGAAAACTGGCATACAGCTTCGTCTGCAGTTTGTCGTACTCATTCGGGTCCATCAGCACTTGCATGAAGGAACTGATGCTGTTGAAAAATGTCCCCATGACGAGCCCAATCATCAGGATGACCTGCATATCGTAATTTTTCCGGTTCCAAGATAGCCGGTACAGCAAAAAGTAACTGCCAAGCATCAGGAACAACAAGAAAATGAACTGCCATTCAGCATTCATTTGGCTGCCCAACAGCGAGAAACTGAAAAACATCAACACTGTTTGCAGAAGCCTGTAGAAGGATTCGACCCCAAGAATGCTGGGGGTCAGAAAATTGCTGTGCACGACAGTCTGAAAGCTGACAGTCGCAAAAGCAGTGCTGATGCTGATGACCGCAAACGCCAAAAGCTTCGTGCTCCGCAACTTCATGATGAACAAATTTCCGTTGCCTTGGTTCCAGAAAAAATAAAGGAAAGCCACAGCCACTGCAATCACAGCCAACCGCTTCATGATGATGCGGTTTTTCAACACGTTTTTCATGCCGTCTTCCCTCCCTTCAGCAACAGCCACAAGAACAGGCCGCCGCCGAAAACACCCAGCACCGTTTCCACCGGAATTTCGTACGGTGGGATGACCGAGCGCGAGAACACGTCGCACAGCAACAAGAACATCGCTCCGAAAAGCGCAACCTTGCCGTGGGTATTGCGGATGTTATCGCCGAAGCGCAACGAGACGAGGTTCGGGATGATGACTCCCAAAAATGGCAGATTGCCGACTGTACTCAGGATGACCGCAACAGCCAAGGAGACGAACAGCGTCCCGATGAACAAGACGGCTTCAAAAGGCAGGCCGAGGTTTTTGGCCGCGTCTTTCCCGAAGCGCGCAATCGTAAAATGATCGGCAAAAAAATAAAGTGCCAAAAACAACAGGAAAATGAGGTACATCCCCTCATATTGTCCTTTAATGACCAATGAAAAATCGCCTTGCATCCATGCGGAAAGATTTTGTGTGACGTTGAAGCGGAAGGCAAAGAAATTGGCGATCCCTCCCAAAATGTTTCCATACATCAGACCCAGCAAAGGGATCGTCATCTGGCTCTTGAAAGGCAAGCGATTCACGACCACCAAAAACAGGAACGTCCCCGCCGCCGCAAAGATGAAGGAAAGAGTCATTTTCCCCACAACCGATAAGCCCGGAAAGAAAATCATCCCGCACAGCATGCCCACCCGCGCCGCATCCACCGTGCCGACTGTATCGGGAGCGGCAAATCGGTTCTGCGTCAATGATTGCATGATCAAGCCGGATAACGACAATCCCGCTCCTGCCAAAAGAACCGTGATCGTCCTCGGCAGCCGTGACGACAACAATATCAGACGGTCCGTGTTGCTCCCGACCAGAAACTGTTCCACCGAAAAAGCAGCAGTCCCCACTCCGAGGGAAAGCACAATCACTCCTGCCAACGCCAGAACAAGCAGTAATTTCTTCAACATCTATTCACCATCTTCAAAAAACAACTCCTTAATGATAACGATTCTAATTGAGAATCGTTCTCAATTAATGGTATAGGTGCTATTCTACTTGATGCGGAAATAAAACACAATACCAAATATGAGATTTTCATGAAAAAAAGTAAGCAACTTTAAGGGGAGCGTTTTCACGTCTTCGGATCATCCGAAAAAACGAACCCAAAAAGACCAGCCCTTGTGGGACTGGTCTTTTCGGTCTGTCTTCATTTTTTCAGGATGCCCAAAATACCGCGGGAGATGACGCGGCCGACTTCCCTGCCTACTTGCGACATCAAATTTTTTGTGAATCTGTCCATCGTCGAATCGCGGGAACTGCTCGTTCGTTTTTGCTGGGTTTGTTCTTTTTGGCGCTCTTTTTCGAGTTGCTTCAGCTGTTCGGCTTTTTCCCTGTCCCTTGCGGCAAGCTCTTCATTTTCCTCCAACTCAATCGCCTTGATTTCCGACAGTCGCTGCAGTTGTTCGTAGGAGGATTCCCTGTCGATTGCCTCGCTGTATTTATAATACAGCAAGGAACGGTTGATTTTTTCTTCTTTGACGAGCGGATCCAGGATGCCCATTTTACTCTCTGGAGGATAAATCATGACTTGCTGAACATAGCCGGGAATCCCTTCCGGATCGAGAAAGGAGACCAGCGCTTCACCGACCTTCAGCTCCGTCAATTTCTTGTCCAATTCTTCCCCCTCCAGCTGCCTGAACGTTTCGGCAACCGCTTTGACTGTCTTCTGCTCCTTTGGCGTGAAGGCACGCAATGCATGCTGAATTTTGTTGCCCAATTGGCTCAGAATAGCATTCGGCAGGTCGGTGGGATTTTGCGTCACGAAATAAACACCGACTCCCTTGGACCGGATCAGCCGGACAATCAGTTCGATTTTTTCCTCAAGCACATCCGGAACATCCTGGAAAAGGACATGCGCTTCATCAAAAAAGAAGACAATCTTTGGTTTTTCAAGATCACCGACTTCCGGCAATTGCTCATATAGCTCCGAAAGGAACCACAGCAGGAAAGTCGAGTAGAGTTTTGGCGACATGAACAGGCGGTTCGCCATCAGAATGTTCACATAGCCGCGTCCCTCTGCATCTATTTTCAATAAATCCTGGATATCGAACATCGGCTCCCCGAAGAAAAGATCGCCGCCCTGTTCCTCGATCACCAATAAACCTCTTAAGATCGCACCGATCGATTGCTTTGAGATATTCCCATATTCGCGGCGCAGCTCTGTGGCGTTGTCTCCGACGAAATTCAGGATCGCCCGCAAATCTTTGATGTCGATGAGCAGGAGTTGTTTCTCATCCGCAACTTTGAACGCGATGTTCATGATCCCTTCCTGGGTTTCATTGAGTCCCAACAGCCGCGACAACAGGATCGGACCCATATCGGAAATGGTCGTCCTCACCGGCACACCGTTCGATCCGAAAATATCCAAGAGTTCAACGGGGTATGCGCGCAGCTCAAAATCCTCCGGCTGCAGCTTCGTTACCCTTTCCATTATTTTTTCGCTCAACTCACCCGGTTCCGCAATGCTCGCCAAGTCCCCTTTGACGTCCGCAAGGAATACCGGAATCCCCGCTTTGCTCAACTGTTCCGCAATCACTTTCAAAGTCACCGTTTTCCCCGTACCGGTCGCTCCGGCGATTAAGCCGTGGCGATTCAGCTTATCCAGATGGATGATTGCCGGTTTGTCCCCTTTCCCGATCACCAGTTCTTGGCGCATCCAAAACCCCTCCTTAGCCTGACATTTCATTCTTATTGTACAATATTTTGAAAAGCCCTTACAACAGTAAGCACTTTCTTTTGCAAGTAATAGTCCCGAAAGTGCCGCCGACAGTAAAAACCACTCCACCGTTTTCGGTTGAGTGGTTCAGGCTTGCTTAATTGCTGATTTCAGCTCCCAAAGGACCGGCAAAATGCCGCAAGGCTTCTATTCTTCGCTAGTTTTCAGTAATTCGATGACCATTTCCGCGGATTTTTTCCCGGCTTCGACGATGAACTCGTCGAACGTCAGCGCCGCGCCATCGCTTGCTCCGTCCGAAATGGCACGGATGATTGCGAATGGTGTGCCCAATACGTAACAAGCTTGGGCGATTGATGCGCCCTCCATTTCGGTCGCATAGGCATCAGGGAAATGTTCCTTGATGCGGCTAGTGCCGCTTTCGGAAGCGATAAAGGAATCGCTTGATACAATCGTACCTTGGACAGCATGCAAACCGACTTTTTCTGCTGCCCGCGTTATTTGTTCAACGATTTTTTTATCAGCCGTATAATAATGCGGCATCTGCGGCACTTGTCCCACAGAATAACCGAATGCCGTAGCGTCCACATCATGGTAAGCAACCTTATCCGCTACGACGACGTCACCCACATGCAAGGCTGCGTTTAATCCCCCGGCTGAGCCGGTGTTGATGACGAAGTCGGGACGGTAACGATCGATGATGAAGGCGGTGGCTATGGCCGAGTTGACTTTACCGATGCCGGACTGCACCAATACTACATCCTGATTTTCGATTTTCCCTCTTGTAAAAACGAGGTGGAAATGTGTTTCTTCTGTTTTGTCTGTCATATTTTCCAATAAAATACGGTTTTCTTCTTCCATTGCTCCAATAATTCCGATCATGAGTGTTTCCTTCCTTGTATCTGCATTGTTAGGTCATAGGACGAAGGCTATCGCAAAAACCAAGATGATCAACAAGATGACGATCAGGATGGCTTTGTTCAGATAGTTGTCCAGTTTTCTGCCTCTTTCTTTGTCCGTCAGACGCTCCACCTTCGTTGAAGTTGCGGATTTGTCGGCCTTCCGGAACAGCTTCGCCTTTGGCTTGGCTGTCTTGGCTTTGTTGCCGTTTTCCGACCTTTTCTTTTCAGTCGGAATACTGCTTTTCTCAGTTTTAGAGGCAGAAGGCTGCTTGTTGTTTTTTTCCTTTGCCGGTGCGGAACGCTCTGCGTCTTTTGCCTGCGGAGCGCCTTTCTTTTCATCTGTCACCGGTTTTGTTGTTTGGTCCCTTTTGTACTGACGATAACGTTCCCGAGTGATCAGAGGTTTCTTTGGTTCTGACATACTATCCCTCTATTCTTTCCCGCAAAAGACGCATCTCCCAATACAGCATGGCATAGATTGTTTTCGAATCGCAGATTTCTCCGGATTCCTGCAAAGCTTTCGCTTCGTCGTATGTCAATTCCAGGATTTCGATGAATTCATCCTCATCCATCGGCAAAGAATTTTCGACTTTCGTCAAACCTTCCGCCAAATAGATTGTGATTTTTTCATCCAAATAAGCCGGTGTCGGATAAAAAACCGTCAATTCTGACCAATTCTCCGCACGGTAATCGGTCTCTTCCTCGAGCTCGCGGATCGCTGCCAGCAAAGGTTCCGCATCAGATGTCTCCAATTTGCCTGCCGGGATTTCGACAACTGTCCGATCCAAAGGTTTCCGGAACTGTCTGACCATGACCATTTTCCCGTCGGAAGTAAAGGGTATCATCGCTACAGCACCCGGATGCCTGATCATCTCTCTGACTGAAGTTTTCCCGTTCGGCAGCAACACTTCTTCCCTCACCAAATGCAGCAAGACACCGTCGAATATTTTTTCACTTTTCAATGTTTTTTCTTCAAATTCCATTTTATGTTCCTCCCAATCTACTATCCTGATCATGTATTATCATAACCTATCTTTTCCGCTATTTACAAGAGCCGCGAGCGAATCGGCCCAAACGGGGGCTGGCGATGAAAATCATCCTTTCGGCCGATAGGTGTACGTAATGCTTTTATGCTAGAATAATAGCATAAGCACAGACAAAGTGAACAGCATGTTATCAAAGGAGGAAAAATTTATGTGGAGCAACATCAAAGATATATTGAAATACACGTTTTCCAGCGTCATCAGCCTGATTGCGTTAGTGGTATTCTTTTTCATATTCGAGTTCGATTTCTGGACTTCGATCGGCTTGACAATCGGCTTGGGCGCCTTCCTATACTACATCCAATCCGGCGGAAGGATGCAGTGGTCACCTAAGTCAAAAAGACAAAGAGACACACTGGGAAAAGTGAGCGCCGACAAAGAAGCCTTCTACCATTCAAAAGGGATGACCAAGGAACAGATCGCCTATTTCCGCAGCACCATGGATCAAGCCAAGAATACGATCCAAGACATCGAATCGAATCTGCAGCAGCGATCAAAATTAAAAGCTATCGCGGCACGCAACGATACGGTGGACATACTGAAGGATTTCTTCAAAAATATCGTCAATCAGCCTAACCGACTGCACGAAGTCGATAAATTCCTGTACACCAATCTCCCCAACCTGAAAGAGCTGACAGACAAATACATCGCAATCGATGGCCACGTTTCCAAGACGAAAGAAACCTACACAGCCTTGGATAACTGCTCCAAAACAATCGATGATATGTGTCGTCTGATCGCTGAAGACTACGTGCGCTTCATGTCCAATGATATCGAGGATATGGATATCGAGTTGGAACTTGCCAAGCAAGTTTTGAAAAGGGATAATGAAGGAAAGAGCAATGAAAATGCTTTAGACGAAGAGCTATAGGGGGAATACTGATGGACCAATTTGATGCTACCGGAAAAAATGGACAAACAGACAGCAAGGATGTCAATCAAGAATTGGACGATTTGCTGGCCAATCCTTTTTCGGATCCGTTTGCTCAACCGGCAGTGGTTGTCGATAATACCACAGTCGCCAACGAGGTGATCAACCCGGATCGGCTGATCGACCGGTTGCCGGAAGAAAGACAAAAACAAGCACTGGCATTAGCCGGCCAAATCGATGAGAACAACATGCAAGCCATCATCAGTTATGGCGCTGCAGCTCAAAAACAATTGGGGGAATTCTCCCATTCGATGCTGGACCATGTTCAGAACCAGGACACCGGCGAAATCGGCGATTCCCTGAACGATCTGATGTACAGGCTCAACGAAGCCAAACCGGAAGATCTGCGGGCAGAAGACAACAACGTCTTCCGCAAAATCTTCGGCAAGGTAAAACAATCCGCCTATGAAATGACGGCAAAATACCAGAAGATCGGCGCCCAAATCGACAAGATTGCGATCAAGCTGGATAAAGAAAAGAATGGCCTGCTCAACGACAACGTCACGCTGGAACAGCTTTACCAAAAAAACAAGGATTATTTTGAGGCCTTGAACATCTACATCGCTGCCGGTGAAGTGAAAATGGAAGATCTTCAGAAAAATGCGATCCCGAAAGCGATCCAGACCGCCGAGGTTTCCCAAAGCCAAATGGATGTGCAGATCGTAAACGATCTGAAACAGTTCCTTGACCGTCTCGAAAAACGCACCCATGATTTGCGCTTGACAAGACAGATGACGATCCAACAGGCGCCACAGATCCGCTTGATCCAAAACACGAACCAGGCATTGGCTGAGAAAATCCAATCCTCGATCCACACCGCCATTCCCTTATGGAAAAACCAAGTGGCCATCGCCCTTACCCTTCTGCGCCAAAAAGATGCAGTAACGGCGCAAAGGCAAGTATCCCAGACCACGAATGATCTGATGCGCAAGAATTCGGAAATGTTGAAAATATCAGCCATCGAAACCGCTAAAGAAAATGAACGGGGTGTGATCGATATCGAAACGCTCAAACAGACGCAGCAGGATCTGATCGAAACATTGGAAGAGACGCTGAAGATCCAGCAAGAAGGCCGAATCAAACGCAGAGAAGCTGAAAAGGAATTGTCTCTGATGGAGAACGATCTCAAAGTCAAACTGTTGAATATCCACCAACAAGAACAACAACTCCATTAATGACACAGGGCTGCCTCATTTTCTGGGCAGCCTTTGGTTTTGCCCACTTATCCGATTCAAATTCGTTCCGAAAATACGCGCTTGTCGTGAATCAGAATTCTGAATTTTTCCCGTCGTTTTCAGAAAACCTCTCATCTCGAGGGCATATTATTTGTAATGTGACTCATTTTATATATAATAAGAGTATAGTTAATTAGAAATAACTATATTGTTACTGCATTTGTATTTGAAAAAAGGAGGAAAAGAAATGGGCTTTATTTGGTCTTTAATTGTTGGTGGTATCTTAGGCGCATTAGCAGGATCGTTCATGGGTAAAGATATTCCAGGCGGCATCATCGGCAATATCATTGCTGGTTTCATCGGTTCATGGTTAGGAACAACTTTATTTGGAGCATGGGGTCCTGAAATCGGCGGATTCTATATCGTTCCTGCATTAGTGGGAGCAGTCATCCTGATTTTCATCGTATCCTTCGCAATGAGAAGCATGAAAAAGTAACCTCTCCATACCTAACATAAGCAGACAGTTGTCTGCTTTCTTATAAAAGCGTTGTTTTGCGATCCTGAGAGGGATTGCTGAAACAACGCTTTTTTTTGCATGTAAAAAGCGCACCAGGAGTAGTGAACCTCCCGATACGCTTTGAATTCGCTAATGTTAAAAAGAATAGGATTATAATTTTACAACGTTAGCTGCTTGAGGACCACGGTTGCCGTCAACGATTTCGAATTCAACATCTTGGCCTTCTTCTAATGTTTTGAAACCTTCGCCTTGGATAGCTGAGAAATGTACGAATACATCGTCTTTTCCGTCGACTTCGATAAATCCAAAACCTTTTTCGCCATTAAACCATTTTACTTTGCCTTGTTCCATAATCGTGTAATACCTCCAAAAATTTCATTGGTAAAATGCTAATACAAATATTTACTATCATATTAGTACAAGTTACTAATATAATTATAACGAATATCTCACCCGATTTCAAGAGAAAGTTATGCGCTTTCTTTGAAAAAATTATCAACATTGGAGAAAACATCTGCCCATTTGCCCTAAAACCAACAGAAGCACGCAAGAATGACGTCAGAAGCCGTCCTCTTGCGTGCTCTTTACTTATTGTTTACATAATTTTAACGATTTTATTCAAGGCCGGGTGGGTTATGCTTCTTCCGGCACAAGTGCTTCCGGATATTCAGATCTCACAATATCCGCACAGCGTTCGCATAAGGATGTTGCGTCCGCGATTGTTCCGACCTCTGCTTTGATGGCACGGCATCTTTCACAAGTTTCCCCATGTGCGTGTTCCACCAGGATCGCAAGATTATCGAACTGCATCGCTTCAGCTGGAGCAGCCGCCAATTCTTTGATGTCAAGCTGTGAAACGATGAATAATTGTTCCAGGTTTGCATCAAGGGAAGTGAACAATGCTTTTGTATCTTCATCAACAAACAGGGACAGATGCGCTTCGAAAGATTTTCCGATCGTCTTTTCATTACGCGCAACTTCCAATGCTTTCAAAGCCGCATCGCGGATGTCCAGGAATTTTTCCCATTGGCCTAAAATCTCCGCTTGGTCTTCACGGACGCTGCTTTCCGGCAATTCAGCCAGTTGGGCGTATTGTTCCTCTTCCTTCAGGAAACTCCAGATTTCTTCTGTTGTGTGTGGGATGATCGGCGTCAAAAGTTTAGCCAATTTAACCAATACTTCGTAAAATACGGTCTGCATGGCGCGTCTCTCCAGGTTATCCTCTTTTTCGATATAGACAACATCTTTCGCAAAATCAAGATAGAATGCCGACAAATCAACTGTACAGAAGTTCATGATCGTTTGGTAGATGGTCGAGAACTCGTACTCCTTATAGGCTGTCACACATGTTTCAACGACTTGATCCAAGCGCGCCATCATGTACTGATCGACACTGCGCAGCTCTTCGTAGGCCACTGTATGTTCTTTCGGTTGGAAATCTTCCGTATTCCCGATCAGGAAACGCATGGTGTTGCGGATCTTGCGGTACGTTTCGGAAACTTGTTTCAGGATGTCGTCGCTGATTCTGACGTCGGATTCGTAGTCGACACTGGATACCCAGAGACGGACGATGTCTGCGCCCATGTTTTTGACGACTTTTTCCGGCAGGACAGTATTGCCCAATGATTTGCTCATTTTGCGGCCTTCTCCATCCAAAACAAAACCTTGGGAAAGGACTGTTTTATAAGGGGCTACTCCGTTGATCGCAACGCTGGTCGTAATGCTTGAATTGAACCAACCACGGTATTGATCGGAGCCTTCCAAGTACATATCAGCAGGGAATGTCAAATCTTCCCTTGCACGAAGCACCGCTTCATGCGAAGAACCGGAATCGAACCATACGTCCATGATGTCCATTTCCTTCGTAAATGTGCCGTTCGGGCTGCCTGGATGCGTGAACCCTTCAGGCAGCAGGTCTTTCGCTTCTCTTTCGAACCAGACGTTCGATCCGAATTCGCCAATCAATTTCGCAGCGTGGTCGATTGTTTCCGGCGTGATGACAGGTTCTCCATTTTCCGCATAGAAGATCGGCAACGGAACGCCCCACACACGCTGACGGGAAATTACCCAATCGCCGCGGTCGCGGATCATGTTGAACAAGCGGACTTTTCCAGATGGATGCAGCCACTCAACATTTTCGATTTCATCCAAAATGTCTTGACGGAACTTATCGATGGAAGCGAACCATTGCGGTGTTGCGCGATAGATGACCGGTTTCTTTGTGCGCCAGTCATGCGGATAGCTATGGACGAAGAAATCCAATTTCAGCAAAGCGCCTTTTTCAGCCAACAATTCGGTTATAAGTTTATTGGCTTTGTCGTAGAACACGCCTTCGAAACCTGGCGCTTCCGCCGTGTAGCAACCTTTGTTGTCGATCGGTGATAATACTTCCAGACCATATTTTTTGCTGACCAGGTAGTCATCCTCACCGTGTCCAGGAGCAGTATGAACCAAACCGGTACCTGCTTCAAGCGTTACGTGCTCACCTACCATGATCAGTGATTCGCGATCGTAGAACGGATGCTGGACAGTCATGTACTCCAACTCCGAGCCTTTCAGTTCTTGCAAGATTTCCACAGATTCCCATCCGATGGCTTCCTTGACTGTGCCCAACAGTTCTTTTGCGACAACAAATTTTCTTCCGTCAGCGGAAACAACCACATATTCGAAATCAGCATTAACGGAAATGCCTAAGTTTGCCGGCAAAGTCCACGGCGTAGTCGTCCAGATGACGAGTGCAGTGTCATTATCCAACAGGCCTTTGCCGTCTTTGACCTGGAAAGCCACATAGATGGAAGCAGACTTCACATCTTTATATTCGATTTCGGCTTCCGCCAGAGAAGATTCGCTTGAAGGCGACCAATAGATCGGCTTCAGTCCTTTATAGATGTAGCCTTTTTCCGCCATTTTTCCGAACACGCGGATTTCGGCTTCTTCATATTTCGGCAACAAGGTCACGTATGGATTTTCCCAGTCGCCTGCGATACCCAAACGTTTGAAGACGGTTCTTTGACCTTCGATCTGATTCCAAGCATAATCTTCACATAATTTACGGAAATCGGCCAAGCTCATCGCTTTGCGGTTCACGCCTGTATTCGTTAAGGCTTGTTCAATCGGCAGACCATGCGTATCCCAACCCGGGACAAAAGGGGATCGGAACCCGGACATGGATTTCGAGCGGACGATGATGTCCTTGCTGATTTTGTTCAAGGCGTGTCCCATGTGGACAGCACCATTGGCATATGGAGGGCCATCGTGTAGGACAAATGTCGGTTTATCCGCATTTTTTTCTTGTCGTTTGGCATAAATATCTTTTTCTTCCCAATCCTTTTGCCATTCCAATTCACGGACAGGCAGGTTGGCTTTCATAGGAAAAGCCGTTTTCCCCAGGTGCAGCGTTTCTTTCATTTTCATTGTCGGAAGCTCCCTTATCATTAATTTTATTTGAGAAAAGCTGAACGGGTTTGTTCAGCCCTGAAAGAATTTTAGGAAATCGTGCCGACTGAGCATCGTAGAGCGCAATAGGTACGATTTATCTAAATTCCGAAGGGCTTACCCGTGAAGCTAGCCATCATTCATGGATGCATAAAACATTTACAAATCTGTGAAACACCTACGGTGATGCACTTTTTAAATTAAAAATTTTTATGAACTACTTTATGCATACAAAAAAAGACCCGTCTCCAAAAGGGACGAAGTCTTCGTGGTACCACCCAAATTTAAAGCGACAACGGCCGGAACAGGCTGTCATGCTTCCTCATTCAAACCGTTAACGCTGTTCAGGCGACCTTTTTTACTTATGTTTGTTCAAAAAGATTCTCATGGAGGATCCTTAAAATAGAGGGACTTATTGGCCTTTCACCATTCGCCAATTCGCTGGAAGTTTCTTTTTTTCGGGTGTTCCATTCTTCAATATCTAGATTTTACTTGTTTTCTTCCGGAATTTCAATAGCTTCCACAGCAGCTTCCGCAAGTTTCTCTTCAGCTCTGGCTTCTTCGGCCAATCTTCCGCCGATTTCGAATTCAGCCGCATCCTCAGAGTTGGCGACCAATTCGTCGATGATGCGTGTGCGGTTGGATAACACTTCATTCAAAGTTGGCGTTGAAACTTGACCTTCCGGAGAAGCATTCAACAAGTTATTCCATTCATCATTCATGATGAGGTTCAATTGCGACTCAACCAAAAGTTGCAGCTTCTGTTTGAAGTTGCGGCTTTCCTTGCGGACGCCGTCAGTCTCTTCATTGATTTTTGTCGCTTTCCCAGCCGCTTCATGCAATAAACGATCCGCACTCTTTTCGGCTTCGAACAGAATGATTTCAGCTTCTTTGCGTGCATTTTCTTTCAGTCTGTCGGCAGCGTCCTGCGCCACTACGATCGACTTGTTCAAAGCATCCTGCAGGTTGCTGAAATACTGAAGTTTTTCTTCGGCAAATTTCAGTTGCTTTTGCAGGTCTTTATTTTGTTTGATGACTTCTTCAAATTCTTTTGTGACATTATCCAAAAAGTCATTGACTTGTTCTTTATCGTACCCTTTTATTTTGACAGGGAATTCCTTGTGTTGAATATCTAATGGAGTCAAGCTCATCTTATACACACCTTTCGTTCTTGTCATTCTTATTTGTACAATACGCCAAATTCGACGCGCCATTTGTCTTTCTTGGACTTTCCTTCTATAGCCTTAATCTGGATCCGTCCATAACCGCGGATGGAAACGATGTCCAACAAGCCCAATTCGAAATCGGGGCGTTCAAATGCGGCCCAGTTCAATTTCACTTTTCCGCTGGTCACCAATTCTTTTGCGCGTTGTCTCGATATGTTGTAGATGGCAGCGATCACTGTGTCCAACCGCAGCGAGCTGACAGTGTCATGCACAATCGTCCAATCATCGATAGGTATGATCAAATCAGTATAGGACCGGCTCTCTAAGCGGACACTGACCTTGCCTATCTTAGTGACCTGCGAATGCACATAGCTTGCTATATTCGACGCCAACAGAAACTGCCAGCGTGTGCCATCAGACAGGATATCGCCGAAAAGCTCCCTTTTCATGCCGGTTCCGATCAGCGTCCCCAGTATTTTACCATGGGTCAGACTGGCAAATTTCGATGGGTACACTACTTCAGTGAGCTCCATTTCAAAATCACTTTGCGTCGGACTGAAATACTCGGGGCAAATGATTGCCCGCTTGCGCTCCGCCGCTTCGTAACCCCCATAGAATTGGACATGGATGTCTCCTTTTTTCCCGACCATCATTTCAAGGATGTACTGCTGTCTCGGATCCAGAAAATCCGTCAAATACGGTGAATAGGTTTCCTCCGCTTGCGTAATCCAAGATTGAGCACTGTCAATGAATGGCTGCTCTTCCTTGCGGAAATGTTGATAAACTTCTTGCATACGAATCCCTCACTTTTTCGTTTGATGAAAAAATGTCCGTCAATTCAGCAATCTGATCAGGAACAGGATAACGACCTGTGCTCCATACTCCACCAAATTCAGGAACAGGATGCCCGCCACTACACTGAAGCTCATCATGCCTACAGATGGGATCAATCTTCTGAATATATCCAGGTAAGGCTCCACAATGCTGGAGATAAAATAGCCGAATTTGGAACTTCTTGCACCCGGCAACCAACTCATCAATGCGTATACCAGCAGGACGGTTGAATAGGCCGATATGCCCCAACGGATAATCTGTAAAAGCCAAATCAATATTTGTGTCATTTTGTTTCCTTTCTAGTAGAACGAACGCTCTTCCTCCAGTGTTTCGTCCAGTGCGCCTTCGACTCCGACTGAAGCGGGGGTGCATAAAAAGATTTCATCGCCAACGCGTTGGATTTCTCCCCCGATCGCATATACCGTTCCGGTCAGAAAATCCACGATCCGTTTTGCTTGTTCCGCATCTATCCTTTTGAAATTAAGTAGGACTGCTTGGTTCATCAGCAGATTATCGGCAATCTTCTCCACCTCGGAATAGACTCGCGGCTCCACGACATGGATGCTGGCTTTTTCGGTCATTGCTTGTTGATTCATAGGAATTACCTTTGCTTTCGTCGATCTTTTTTGGGTGCTCCGATAAGACGGAGCCCCTTCTTCATTGCGCTCGGACCTGCGGACTGGAACGACTGTCGATGGTTCCTCGACTTCCTCAAATCCGTCTTCCTCGTCTTCAATGACAAAGTACTTTCGGAATAAATCTTTCAGACCCATAAGACCCCTCGCTTCTTCTTCGTCTATGCTTCTGTTTCAGCAAAGAACGCCGATCCGACGCGTACGAAGGTCGCACCTTCGGCAATCGCTACCGGATAATCTTGGCTCATGCCCATGCTCGTCTCCGTACATGGAGCATAAGGCAAGTTCAACGCCGCTACTTGCTCTTGCATTATTTTCAGATCTTTAAAGCATTGACGCAACTCCACGTCTGTCGCATCAATGGGTGCCATCGTCATCAATCCGACAACGATGATATTCGGAAAACTTTCCAGACTCTGGATGAAAGGCACTGCCTCGGATGCGGAAAGCCCATGTTTTGAACTTTCACCTGTAACGTTGACCTGCACGAAGCAAGAAACAGGCTTCTCCGCCCGCTCATTGATTTCCTTTGCCAATGAGGGACGATCCAATGCGTGGAAATAGGCGATGCGATTGATCACCTGCTTCACTTTCCTTGTCTGTAAGGTACCGATGTAATGCCAGCTGATATCTTCTTGCGGAAGAGCTTCCTGCTTTTCGAGCAGACCTTCAAGGCGATTTTCTGCAAAGTGGCGGTAGCCCAAGCGGTACAATTCCTCCACTTGCTCTGCAGGTTTCGTCTTCGTGACGGCGATGACCGTCACATCTTCGCGTTTGCGTCCAGCTTTCAAGCAGGCTGCTTCCACAGTTGACTCCACTTTCCGGCAATTTTGCTCAATATTCATTCTTATCTGCGTCTCTTGCGGAAGAAAGGTGGTGTATCCAATGAATCCTCTCCACCGTTTTTATCTTCTTTATTTTCGTGATAACGTGGATAATTATTTTCTGTTTGTTTGACAGGGTATTCTTCTGGCTCAGGTTGAACCGATTGGGGCGCCTGTTCTCTTACGTTTGTGTCTCTGCGGATATCCCAGTCGCCGAATAGGTCTTTGGCTGGTTTTTCTTCTGCTCTTTCAGTCGGAATTTGTTTCTCCGGGTACGAGACAGGTGCGTTCCCTACTTCTTTACGCCCCTTAAAAGCACTGCCTCCGCGATTAGCGGTTTTTTTTTCATCTTTTTTTTTGTCGTCGATCCCTGTAGCGATTACTGTAACGATAACTTCGTCGCCCAAGTTTTCATTGATGGAAGTACCGAAGATGATGTTCACTTCGGATGATGAAGCTTGTGCTACGATATCACTTGCATCTTGTGCTTCGAACAACGTCAAGTCTGAACCACCCGTGATGTTCAACAAAATCTGCTCGGCGCCATCGATGGAAACTTCCAACAATGGGGAAGAGATAGCTTTTTTGGTTGCTTCTGCAGTACGGTTTTCACCTGAAGCGATACCGATACCCATCAAAGCAGAACCTTGATCTTTCATGACGGTCTTCACATCAGCAAAGTCCAAGTTGACATATCCTGGAGCTGTGATCAAGTCTGAGATCCCTTGAACGCCTTGACGCAATACATTATCGGCTTCACGGAAGGCTTCCAGCATAGGCGTCTTTTTGTCGACGATTTCCAACAGACGGTTATTTGAGATGATGACCAATGTATCAACGTTTGCTTTTAAATCAGCGATACCTTCTGCAGCATAACGGCCTCTTTTAGGCCCTTCAAAAGTGAACGGACGTGTCACAACACCGACAGTCAACGCGCCAAGATCTTTAGCGATTCTGGCTACGATAGGGGCTGCACCAGTACCTGTACCGCCGCCCATTCCGCATGTGACAAAAATCATGTCTGCTCCAGCCAAGGCTTCAGAGATTTGTTGTTCGCTCTCTTCCGCAGCTTTGCGGCCTACTTCTGGAACTGAGCCTGCGCCCAATCCTTTCGTCAATTTAGGCCCGAGTTGGATTCTTGTTTCCGCACTTGATGCATTCAAGGCTTGTGTGTCCGTATTGGCCACGATGAATTCAACACCTTTAACGCCTTCTTCGATCATACGGTTAACGGCATTGCTCCCTGCCCCACCGACACCGATAACTTTAATTTTTGCTCCATCACTCATGCTTGAATCGAATTCCAATTCCATTTCATTTCCTCCTATTTCATACCATTCTTTTTATGTTCAGCGTAATTATTCAAACAGATTATTGAACCAACGTTTTAATTTCCCGACTAAGCTTTCTTCGTAATGATCCTCATCGGCATAAGTCTCATTTTCATAGACAGGTTCTTCGATGATTGTCGGTTGTTTCGCAGCTTTCGATTGCAAAGGGATCACTTTGCCTGTCGCCTGTACTTTTCCTTTGGCGACACGGTAAATGTCATCCAGACCCGCCACATACTTGATCAGGCCGATGCTCGTTGCATAGATCGGATTGCGCATCCCCATCTGCTCCGGAATATACAGCTTGACGTTGATTTCAAAGATTTCTTTCGCCAAATCGACGACGCCAGGCAATGCCGCTGCGCCTCCTGTCAGAACGATACCGCCGGGTAGGTCGCGGGCTTCCACTTTATCCAAGGCACGTTTGATGTTTTCGAAGATCTGCACAAGGCGCGCTTCGATGATTTCGGCCAGATATTTTTCATCCACTTTCACTGGTTCTTCTTTCCCGATCGTTTCGACAGGGAAAAATTCTTCAGCGGACGTGTCTTCGGAAATGGCATAACCGTATTCGCGTTTTACGCGCTCCGCATTTTCCAACGTCGTGTTCAAGATGACGGAGATGTCCTTGGTCACAAGGTCGCCGCCCTCGGGATCAACAAATGAAAATTTCAATTGATCGTCGTGCATGACAGAGGCGCTTGTTTGGCCGCCACCCATGTCGATAAGGATGGTCCCGAAATCCCGCTCGCCCTTATTCATGGCTACGCTTGAGATGGCCAATGGCTGTACAACCATATCTTCGATTTGAAGGCCTGCTTTTTCTACACAACGTTTGATGTTATGGATGATTGTTTTCGGACCGGTGATCATGCTTGCGTACAATTCAAGACGGACGCCGATCATGCCTCTCGGGTCCCTGATGCCGTCGAACCCATCTACGATGAACTCTTCAGGGATGACGGAAATGATTTCTCTTTCTGGTGGAACGGAACGGACTTTTGCGGCAGCAAAGACGTTTTGCACATCCTTGTCTGTGATTTCCTTGTTTTCGCTTGCGACTGCATACATCCCGTGGCAAGGTTCGATACTGATTTGATTGCTTGGTATGCCTACGATGACGTTTGATATTTGAATATTCGCTTTTCTTTCAGCTTGACTGACTGCACTGCGGATTGACTCGACCGTTTCATCGATATCAACGATGACGCCACGGCTAAGACCTTTGGAAATTTCATTACCGACTCCAATAATGTTCATTTGATCTTTCACATATTCTGCGACTACAACTTTTATTGAAGTGGTTCCAATATCTAGACTGACGTATATTCCTGAATTCTTCATGGTTTTATTGAAACCTCCGTTTGACATAATGGCTTGTGTAAACATCCGCATTGTTCCGAAAAAAATTGTCGGTTACTGATACGTGATGCCAGAAAGCTATACCTTATCATTTTATCATAATAATTCTTCATTTACGAAGATTTTTACAAATAATTCTATCAGAAGGAAGTCTGACAAAAGTTCTTCAATCCCTCAACAATGATCGGAATCATTGTTCAAGGATTGACTGCAAGTCAATCCTAATCTCTTTCAGCTCATTCGGCTGGAGTGGCGGAATCTGCCGAAGCGGACGCTTCCTCTTCCGTTGTTTGCGCAAAGGGCGTAAAGTAGACACCCACCTCAAGATCGATGGTCCCTTTCGTCTCGCCCAATTGGCTCACGATGTCAGGGTAGTATAAGATCTTCTCGGCAAAGGATGGCAAGATCGCCTTCACTTCATTCCCATCGTTCATATAGACCGTGATCGCGTATGGATTTTCTTCCGTTCCGGTATATTTGATTTCAGAGATGCTGTTCTGGACACTGTCCGTCAATTGCATATATTGTTCGAGCAGGTCCTCCAGATTCTGGTTCATTTCAAAGCTTGTGATGATCGGGTTATTCCCGATCGGAACCTTCAATTCCGTGTCTGCCACTGTACCGTTCTCCAGGACATTATAATAGCTGCCGCCCGAATAAACATAGGCAATGGTTTCGTGTTCCGTCACATGGATCGTGACATCGTTCATGCCGCGCAACGTCACTTCCGCTGTTTTGACTTGGGACAAAGTATTAGTGATGTAAGCATCGATCTTTTCGTCATTCCAGACGACTCCCAAGGCGGTCAGTTTCCCGGTGATGTGGCTGGCATCGATGATGCTTTGTTCCGGAACATCTTCGGCCCCTTCCACATAGATGTCCTTGACTTTACCGTAGGGGGAAATCAGAAAACTGCTGACGATGGCCCCAACCAAGAAAATGCTGTACCAGCCAAGGTACCCTTGTCTTTTGCCGGTTTTCGCGGTTTCGGAAAGGTTTTTTCTTGGTTTCAACTTCGCTTTTTTCTCTTCCAACAAACGATGCAGGCGGCCGATTATTGTGACCTTCTGCTTTATCTGCGCCTTTTTTTGCCTTTCCGATTCAGCAGTCGCGCGCTGCCAGGGAGTCCCTTCCGACGAACTCTTACTTTTCAGCTTCTGCCGGATTTTTCCGAAAACCATCTGGCCTCCCTCCCTTTCTCACTTTTTCAAAGCCAGGATAACATCGATGATCCGGTCTGATGCATCCGTTATGCCCATCTGTTTGGCTTGGAAAGCCATTTCTTTGCGTCCCGTTTCATCGGTCATCAGCTTGTCGATGGCGTCAAACAAGGATTGTGCCTGCAGATCCTTCTCGAGGATCATTTCGGCTGCCCCGTTCTTCACTAGGCTTTCCGCATTTTTTTGCTGATGGTTGTTCGTGACATAAGGACTCGGGATCAGGATACTCGGCAAGCCCAAAGCCATCACTTCCGTCAATGTCGTCGCACCGCTGCGCGATACAATCAAGTCGGTACGCTTGAACAATTTCGGCATGTCGTGGATGTACGGCAAAATACGGACGTTGTCCAAACGGTCAGTCACCGCGTTGATTTCTTGCTCCACCGCATTGAAGTGGACATCTCCGGTAGCCAGCAGCACTTGATACGGCTTGTCTTTGAAGAGCGGATAGGCGGCTACGAAAGATTCATTCAGCTTCCTGGCTCCCCGGCTGCCTCCAAAAATCAAAACGGTCGGCACGTCTTCCTTCAATCCGTATTCCTTCAGATCGGCACTTTCCTTCAAGGAGGCTACTTCCTGCGCCCTTGGATTCCCCGTGAAAACAATCTTCTCTGGATAGGCGGAGAAATCACTGCGGGCATCCTCAAAACAAATGCAGATGCGGTCCACAACTCTGCTCAAAAATTTATTGGTGACGCCTGCGACTGAATTTTGCTCATGGATGATGGTAGGCACGCCCAGTTTGGAGGCGGCATACAGGACGGGGGCGCAAACATAGCCACCCGTCCCGATGACGACATCCGGTTGGAATGCCTTGATGATTTTCTTCGAGTCCGAAATGCTCTTGATCATCAGGTAGACCGTCTTCAGGTTCTGAAGCGATAAACTCCGGCGCAGCCCTTGGATCTTGACGGATTTGAAGGCCACTCCAGCCTTCGGTACGATTGTGCTTTCCAAACCGCGATCCGTTCCCACGTAAAGGAATTCGCTGTCCGGATATTTTTCTTTGATTCGGTTCATCAGGGCTAACGCCGGGTAGATATGCCCGCCTGTTCCCCCACCAGATAATACTATTTTCATAAGTACATAGGTTCTCTAGAAAGAACCTTCCTCCTCACTCGTGGCTTTGACCAAGGAATGGACAGCATCCGTGAATGTTTTGCCGCGCACTTCAAAATTTTTGTACTGATCCCAGCTCGCGCAAGCCGGTGACAACAGGATCGTGTCGCCTTCTTCGCTGTACTGGTAACTGATCGGAACCGCACTGGCGACATGATCCGTCACGACGATTTCTTTGATGCCGGCTTGCTCGCCTGCATCCTTCAATTTTTCGGCAGTTTCCCCGAAGACGATCAACGTCTTCACATTTCCAAGAAAGGGAACGAGCTCTTCGAAGGTATTCCCACGGTCCAATCCTCCCGCCAACAGGATGATCGGCGTCCGGAAGCTGCTCAGAGCTGTTTTGGTTGCGAGAATATTCGTTGCTTTAGAGTCATTGTAGAATTTTCTTCCGTTGAGCTCGGCTACGAATTGGATCCGGTGCTCGACGCCATAAAAGAGATGGAAGGCTGATACGATAGCCTCATTCCCTACACCGGACAGTTTCGCTACAGCGATCGCAGCCAGTGCATTTTCGATGTTGTGTTCGCCAGGAACCCTCAAATCGGAAATAGCCATCACTTTTTCGCCCTTGAAATACAGCGAACCTTCTGATGCATAGGCGCCATCTTCGAGAACTTGCGTGCGTGAAAAAGGAATGATTTGCGCTTTTGAAAGCTGCGACATTTTACGCAATTCGGCTTGATCCCAATTCAAAACAAGATAATCATCCGCGGTTTGATTCTCGGTTATGCGCCACTTCGCTTTTACGTATTCCTTGCGGTCCCCATGATAATCCAGATGGGCTTCCGTGATGTTCGTGATGACGGCGATGGCAGGCCGCATCGCTTCGATACCCACCAATTGGAAGCTGGACAACTCCATCACGACATCGTCGTCTGCAGTCGCCACACGCGCCACTGCAGATGCAGGCACGCCGATGTTGCCGGCTTTATAGGCTTTTCCTATTTTTCTGCCCGCATTCAACAGGTCAGTGATCATCGTCGTAGTCGTGGTCTTTCCGTTCGTACCTGTCACACCGATCAGGCGGCCTTCGAGGATTTCCGCTGCCAACTCGACCTCTGTCAACACGGGGATTCCCAATTCAAGGGCACGTTTGACCATCGGATTGTTGTAAGGGATGCCCGGGTTCTTGACCATGAATGAGAAAGATTCATCCAGCAGCTCGATCGGATGGGATCCAGCGATCACTTTGATGCCGGATGAAATCAACTCCTTCGCATCCGGATTGTCGTTCAATTCCTTTGCGTCATTGACTGTGACCATTGCGCCGAGTTCCAGGAGCAGTTTGGCCGCATTCATCCCGCTGAGCGCCAAGCCCAGCACCAATACTTTTTTGTTTTCGAATCGATTATTTGTTTTCATGTCTTTTTCTCCTTTCGCTTAGACAAGCAGCCACAAGGCTAAGATTGCAGAAACCAGACCGACAGCCCAGAAAGTCAGGACGACGCGCCATTCGCTCCACCCGCTCATTTCGAAATGATGATGGATCGGCGACATCTTGAAGATGCGTTTGCCGCGCAATTTGAAGGAGCCTACCTGCAGCATGACGCTGGCTGTTTCGATGACGAAAACAAGGCCGATCAGCAACAAGGACCATTCCAGATGTAACGCCAGCGAAACGACGGCGAGTCCTGCACCCAATGCCAACGAGCCGACGTCGCCCATAAAGATCTTAGCTGGTTTTTTATTGAAAAAGAAGAAACCGATCAGGCCGCCCACGATCGCAATACAAAACAGCAATACTTCCAGTTGTCCTTGGCGGTATGCCAATATGCCGTAAGCGGTATAGGCGATGCCTGCTGTGCCGGCAACCAATCCGTCCAAGCCATCGGTCAGATTCACAGCGTTCGAAAAACCTGTGATCCAGACGATCGTAAATACAGCGAACACCAACCAGTTGTGGATCTGTCCAAAGAATGGGATCGTGATCAAAGGATCCGAACCCGACAAGAAGAACAGTGCGACGAAGACGAAGGACCCCACCAATTGCGAAATGAACTTCTGCTTGGAAGTCAGCCCTTCGTTTTGTTTTTTGAATATTTTCAGGAAATCATCCAAAAAGCCGATTGCTGCAAAAAACAACAGCACGAACAGCAACATAGCCAGTTTTACGGTGAGGACATCCTTCCAGATCGCTGTGCCGATAACGGTAAGGATCGCAGCGATGATGAAGACGACCCCTCCCATCGTCGGTGTGCCGCTTTTGACTTGATGCCATTTCGGGCCTTCTTCCCTTGTGATCTGTCCGAATTGTTTCACTTTAAAATAGCCGATGAAAATTGGCATCATGCTGATTGTAATGGCAAAGCTGATCGATAAAGGCAACAGCATTTCTGTCCAATGCATATGATTTCCTCCTAATAGGTGTTTAACATTTTTTGATTGATTTTATGAGTGTTGCTTCTGAACGCTTACTCCAGAATGATCTGGACTTCCGTGGCAGCGTTCAGGATGGAGCCCGTCTCCAGACTCTGGAACACGACATAGCCTTCGCCTTCAAAAGTGAAGTTTATGCCTGCGATTTCTGACACTTTCAGGACATCGTCTTTTGACCAGCCGTAAACATCAGGCATCGTCATCGCACCTTCCGTCATGAGGATCGCCTTCTGGTTCGTGATTGTTTGTGTTCCGGCGTATGGATATTGTTGGACGATCCGGCTGCCGCTGCCGATGATCGCTGTATCATTATAGCCGACAGCAGTCAGTGCCGCCAAAGCCTCATCCTTGGATAAAGTTGTCACTTCAGGCATCGAGGCCTGATTAACGTCCCCGGTCACTTCCGTGTTCAGATTGTCATACTCGATTGCCCTTGTCATGAATGGATTGAATATTTCCGACAGATATTTGGAACCATTCAAACTGTCCAAGTTGGCGGGCCGTTTCATGGTCAAATACAGGATGTAGCTGGGATCATCAGCCGGAGCGAATCCGACTACCGAATACAGATAATTGGAGTAGCCAGTGTAATATGCGCCTGTTGTGGAATTCACCACTTCCGCCGTACCCGTTTTGGCAGCGATCTCTGTCCCTTCAATCTTGTAAGCCTGCCCGGATCCATTCTCGTTGTAGACGACTTCTTTCAGGTAGGTCAGGACCGTCTGGGCGGTTTCCGCCTTGATCGGGGATCCGACTTCTTCCGGTTCGTTAACGGTGACCTCGCCCGTATTCGGATCTTCTGTGCGATCCAGATAATTCAGCTTCATCATGGTGCCATCATTTGCGATTGCCGTAAATGCTTGCATCAATTGGAAAGGCGTAACGGTTACCCCTTGTCCGAATGCCGTATTCGCCTTTTCCAGCGGATACGTATAGCTGTAATTCCCAGTTGCTTCATTTTCCAGTCCTGAATCGGTTGATTGGCCGATGCCGAAAGCTTTCATATAGGACTCCCAAACGTCGTAACCCATCGTTTGCACCAGTTTCACGAAGGCCACGTTGCTTGAACGGGCCAATCCCTCGAGATAGGTGATATTTCCCCAACCATCCTTATTGTAGTCACGGATGGTTCCGCCTTCCACTTCCACACTGCCGGAGGTGTATGTCGCAAACGGGCTGAATACCCCCTCGTTCACGGCTGCCGCCAAAGTCAAAATTTTGAAAGTGGAACCCGGTTCGTAGGTATCCTCCACCAACAGATTCTGCCATTGCGAATCGATGCCATCTTTGGTCGTGGCGTTGAAGGTGGGCCGCTGGGAAGCCGCAAGGATCGCACCGGTGTCCGGATCGACCAACATAGCTGTCATCGATTCCGGTTCGGCCTCTGCGTACACTTGCGACATCAGGCTTTCGAGATAAATCTGCAGGCGACTGTCGAGCGTCAGATAAAGATTGTCGCCTTCCACAGGCTCCTTTCCCTGAATCTGCGTTCCTGGAATCAGATAGCCATTGGAATCTTCTTGATAGGTGACTTCACCATCGCTGCCATCCAGTTGATTATCGTACAGGGATTCTATCCCCATCATGCCGACCAATTTCTTTTCTTCGTTTGTGTCCGCTTCTTCTTCGTTGGCTGAACTTTGCGCAAAGCCGACAAGATGGGAAGCAAAAATCCCGTTCGGATAAAGCCTGGAAGGTGTTTCCTCGAACGTGATACCCGGAAGGCCTTCCGCTTCAATGCTGGATTTGGTCGCATAATTCAGGTTCGTTCCTGCGCTTCCGAATTCGACCTGCTTCAAGTCCTCTTGGTTCAGGATGGTCAGAATCTCTTCTTTGCTCATGCTGATGTATTGCGCCAGCGCTTCGGCTGTTTTTTCCTTGTCGACGATATGATTCGGATTTTCTGTATCTTCACTCCATTCATCGGTCAAAACGGCCACCAACGAATAAGAAGTAGCATCCAAGGCAATGGGATTACCACCTATGTCATAGATGGTACCTCTTTTTGCGGCAAGGATACTACTTCTGGTATATAAGTTATTAACATGCTCGCTTAGATTCTCGCCATTTACCTTCTTGGTGATCATGATCATAGAAAAACGAAAAATAAATACAAGAAATAGTAAACCTGTCAAACCAACCATGATGCGAGTCATTTTTTTTCGGTTTTTCTGAGGATTAGCTGTTTTTTTCATCGCGTAACATTCCTAACGTTTGCTTCATTCATTTCCAGACCAAGTTCTTTTGCTATCTCGATGATGCGGTCGTATCTTGAAAGCTCTTGGACTTCCTGCTCCAAGTTTTGATTCTCTAAACCGATCGCAACGCTATCATTTTGTAAGTCCTGTAACGCTCTGTTCTGATTGGAGAGGGTCACTTGTGTAGCCAGTGACAGCAGCAATACGACCAATGCGCTGAACAGCGTGATGGTGATGGCAAATTTTTCAAGTTTAACATATTTATCTCTAACGACCTTGTAGCCTTTCGGTTCAGGCTGGCCTTTTTTAGGTTCCGTCAGTTGTTTCGGCAGCGTCGGTTCTGCTATCGCCGCCCTATATTCAGGTAATGCCACTTAATCCTCTCCTTCCCGCAATAAACTGTGCAGCTCAGGCACAATTTATTGTTTCCGACTGTTGATCTTCAGTTACAAATCTGCTGTTATTTCTTGGTTCTTTCGATGACACGCAATTTTGCACTTTGAGAACGCGAATTTTCACTTAATTCCGCCTCGTTGGGCATGATTGGTTTGCGGCTGATCAACTTGTAGTCCGCCTCATATTCCTCGGGTAGAATGGGCAACAGCGGCAAGGTTTCTTCTTTCGAGCTGGCTTCTTTGAACAGGACTTTAACGATTCGGTCCTCCAAGGATTGGAAGGAAATGACGCTCATGCGCCCTCCGACGTTCAGCATCTTCAAGCCATCTTCTATCGAATCTTCAATAGCGGATAATTCATCGTTGACAGCGATGCGCAAAGCTTGGAAAATGCGCTTAGCTGGATGACCGCCTTTTCTTCTGGCAGGTGCAGGGATGCAGTCTTTGATGATTTCGACCAGTTCGCCGGTCGTCTCGATCGGTTGGGTTTCCCTGATTTTTTCGATTTTGCGGGCAATCTGTTTTGAAAATTTTTCTTCGCCATAACGATAAAAAATCTTCACTAATTCACCAAAAGGCCACTCATTCACAATGACGCGGGCCGTCAATTCCTGTTCTTGGTCCATGCGCATGTCGAGTGGTGCATCATAGCGGTAACTGAACCCTCTTTCAGCTTGGTCCAATTGCGGGGAAGACACTCCCAAATCGTACAGGATGCCGTCTACGCCAAAAACACCGCGGTCTTCCAGTTCTTCTTTGATATTCCGAAAATTGGCTTTGATGAGTGTCACCATGCCTTTTTCGATATAAGTCGCCAACGTTGCTTCAGCATTTTCGATGGCGATACGGTCTTGGTCAAAGGCATACAGATGCCCATTTTCATTTAATTTTGATAAAATCACGCTGCTGTGTCCGGCACCACCTAAAGTGCAATCGACATAGATGCCATCTGGTTTGATGTTCAAACCATCGATGGACTCTTTTAACAACACGCTATAATGTTCAAATTTTTCCATTTTTACACCTACAATCCAAAGTCGATCATCGTTTCAGCAATATCTTCGAAGTTTTCGGCAGCCTCATCAGCAAATTCTTCCCACTTCTCGTTGCTCCATATTTCAATACGGTCGGCTACTCCGACAATACGACATTCTTTTTCAATTTTCGCATAATCCAATAATGTTTGAGGGATATTGATGCGCCCTTGTTTATCCAATTCAGCTTCCATAGCGGCTGAATAGAAGAAACGGGTAAAAGCACGCGCATCTTTTTTGGCAAGGGGCAGCTGTTTCAATTTCTCTTGAAGCAGCTCCCATTGGCTTAACGGATAGCCGAACAAACAGCCGTCCAAACCACGGGTGATGATGAACGTATCGCCTAATTCCTCACGAAATTTTGCGGGCATGATCAATCTGCCTTTAGTATCTATATTGTGTTTGAATTCGCCCATCAACATAAAGACACTCGCCCCCACCTTCAAATATGTTTTCAGTCTACCACATCCCCCCACTTTCTACCACATTTTCCCGAACAATTCATAAAAAAAACAAATTGATTTCGACAAATAATCGAAATCAATTTGTTTTCAGTTATCATCTATCATTTTGCGTGGCGCAAGGATGGGACATCACAAGCGCAACGCGGATAAAGCTTGCTCAGGACCAGCCGGTTTCGACAAATTTCTCGAAAGTGGGGATTTATCCCACAAAAAATTATTTTGTGCCCGGAACCGATATTTCCCCATTATCCGCCTTATGCAACTGGATGGCAGTTTCGTAAGCACTCCTCAATTCCGAACCGATGTAGCTGAGGTCCTTCTGACGTATGCGATCCTGGCCGGCAGCCTTCAAAGAAGGCAGGTCACCTTCCAGGATGCCGCTGATCAACCTTCGGAAATCGTCATTCGTTTTGCCTTTGTAGACGTGCTTGCCATCGACCAGATCATCTTCATAAATCGGTATATCCCGGATTAGAATCTCCTGCCCCATGGCAAGAGCCTCCAGAAGGACGATTCCTTCCGTTTCTTCGTAGGTTGGGAAGAAAAACAGATCAGCACCGCAGTATGCATTCCGGAGCTCATCAGGAGCCACATAACCGGCAAATTGCAGATTGGGCAATTTTGTCTCCACCGCTTCACGGATTTCCCGCGGAACTTGATGGAGGTTCAAGTACCCGAACCAGATGAACTGGTAAGCAGGCATCGATTTGGCCAATGCGACAAAATCAATGATCCCTTTCCGTTTGATGTAAAGTCCGACAGACATGACGACCTTGTCTGTTGCTTTATATCCATATTTCTGTCGGAAGGACGCGCCCATTTCCGCGGTCGCTTGGTAAAACGACAAATCGATTCCGTTCGAAATCGGTATGATCGGTTGTTGCAACCCCGCCCGCTGCAGCAATTGTTTGGAATAAGGGGTTGGCGTCAAAACAACATCCCCATGGCTGTAGCAGTGCAGAATCCACTTACTGAAAAGCGGTGCAGCCGCATTGGAGAAGATAAAAGAATTCTGGAAGTCCTCCTTTGTGGAGTGGGCATGATAAACGATCGGTTTCCCCTGCTTTTTGACTTTATGCAGCAGACGATAAGATTGCCCGAAGTAGGTATTGATGTGCATCAGATCAAAATCATCTCTGTAATCTGTCGTAAAAGATATCCCTTCCAGTGTGAGAGCTTTTTTCTGGTGCTCGATGGCTCTGCCTAAACCGGATTTCCCGATGTATTTCATGCCTTCAGAGTACAATAATACTTTCATGTTTTCGTGCCACCTCATTCTTCAATTTTCGGACTATCCCCTTACAAGGAAATAAATGCGCAACAGCACCAACATGTAATAAGAAAGCAGTGCCATCAAAAACAGTATTTTTATGAAATAACGATAGAACCTCTTCGGCTGATGGATCTTTTTGCGTTTGTCGAAATACAGCGTCTGCAGCAGACCCACGACGCAAGCCGCCAGCAGAAAGTGCGGCAAGAGTGAATAAGTCAAACTGTAGACACTCAGCAGATGGATGCCTACGAACAAAAAAGGCAACACAACATCCGCAACCGTCACTTGGATAATTTGTTTGTATCTGAGATACGGCCTAAAAAATTTATTGATCAGAATGATTTCTAAAATCGGAAAAACATACAACAGAATTTCAAAATAGTGGAAGTTTTGCATCCCAACGCTCCTTAACAAAAATATGGCGTATATGCCCGCATACATACATTTTACATCATTCCGGAAAATTATGCCTCCTTGAAAAATGAGAACAAAAAAAGCCAGCAGAAAATTCATTCTGCTGACTGGAATTGCGGATGGTATTTCAGGATTAGCTTTGTTTTTCGATAACTACTTCTCCGTCATAGTGACCGCATGATGCACAAACGTGGTGGCTCTTTTTCAATTCGCCACAGTTAGGGCATGCGTTCAAGCCTGGAATTGATAACTTGAAGTGCGTACGTCTTTTTGCTTTTCTTGCTTTAGATGTTCTTCTTTTAGGTACTGCCATTTCCTTACACCTCCCTGTACTAATCGCTGTATTTAGTTAAAAATCAGCGGCAAAAATTTCACTCTGTTTTTTCTTCGTCTTCTAACAGGGCCTTCAGACCAGCTAATCGCGGATCGATCTGGTCGGCTTTTTCCTCTTGTCTCTTTCTTGCGAAAGATTCTTCGGAAACAACTTCCCATTCAGCGCCACTAGGCATGTCCTCAGACTCCATCTCTTCCGGCGTGAATACTTGTAGAGGCAGATTCAGCAGAATGTTGTCCTCGATAGCGGAGACCAGATTCACTTCATCACCTTCAAGCGGCAACACGACTTCCGCAGGATTGTCCTGCTCGAGGTAGAGCGATTCACTCTCAGTGTACACTTCTTCGATTGCTAATTGCAAGGGTACCTCAACTAATTCCAACGACCTTGACGAAGGCAGGGTAATCGTTAAATCGATTCGGAAATTGGCAAGCACAGAATGATTTTCGTATAATAAGAAACCTTCCGCCTTAATCGGCGACACTGCTTTGATTTCATTATTTCTTTGCATCAATGAACTTTCCCGGTCTATCATCCGAGAGAAATAGTACGGTTCACCACGATGTTCTTGTAATTCTTTTAATGGCCACTTCATTTCCATCACCCCTAAAATAACAAATTGAATTATACTAGTGAAAAAAAAGTTTGTCAATGTATTTTCCTTTACATCAAAAAAGGAAAACGTTTTTTTACGCTTTTAATTCTTTGGCCAACGCGATTGTTTTGTCCAAAAGCACCTTTTCCGCGTCGACGATCGGATAGCGCTGTTCTTCATCTTCGCTGTTCATCAATGAAACTTCCGTGCAACCCAACAGCACAATGTCCGCACCGCAATTTTTGAAATCTTCCAAAATTTCGTAATACAAAGGGAAAAATAAATGCGATCTCTCTTTGATGTAATAATAAATCATTTTATTGATTTTGTCTTGTAATGCTCTGTCCGGCAATACCACTTGGTAACCTTTCTCAACAAGCCGATTTTCGTAGATGCGGCTCTGATGCGTTCCCTCTGTGGCAAATAATCCGACTTTTTTTGCGCCCTCATAGTGTTCCGCAATATAGTCGACCGTAAGATCGATCATATTCAGAATCGGAATATCCGTTTCTTTTTGAATATCATCGAAGAAATAATGGATAGTATTGCAGGGCATGATGATGAATTCTGGCTTAAGAAGATTCAACATATGAACATCTTCTATCACGGCTTCCACCGGATTCGGTTTGGTCGGATCCAAAATATATTCCGTACGGTCGGGAATATCAGCGTGATTCATCAGAATGTAATTGAAATAATCCTGGTCGTTTTCGGGGAAATGACGCTTGTTCATTTCAACGAGAAAATTGGTCGTCGCCAGCGTTCCCATTCCTCCAAGAATACCAAAAAATTTTTTCATACTTTCTCATCCCTCGTTTCCCGTTTGTTTCTTTTTTCAGCTCATTCCTCTGGCGGATGCTCTCTGAATTTTTTGTAATAATTGAATTTGGAAGCCAGCACATAGAATTTTCTTTTTGGGCTGACTTCAAAAGGCGCATCCAAAGGGTGCACTACTTTCCCATCTTTGTACAGCTCTTTTACTTTTTTCCGCAACACATCGGACTTGACATACTTCAGCAAAAGATTCTTTGGTGTCATAGTGAACAAGACTTCATTCGTGTTGATCGTGACACCAAGTTTTTTCTTGGCTATGTAATCTTCAATATAGTATTTCGCAACATTATTCCCGCTGGCGGTGACATAATAGTTGCTGACGCCCAGACGCCCGTTCAATTCAAAGAAAACATAATCATCTTTGCGCTCATCGTACTTCACGTCAAAATTGGAGAAACCATAAAACTCGGTTTCCGCAATCAGTTTTTGAACGGAAGCAACAATCTTCTGCTCTTCCCTTGCCCAAATCGTCAAGTGATTTCCGATGGCAGATGGCGTATGGTCTTCCAAGAGGATATGGCCGAACGAAATCAGCTTGATTTCCTTATCCCTTGGCGAGGTGTAGACCGTCACGACACCAAGATAGGTGTCATCGCCGGGTACGTACTCCTGCAGGATCAGGTTGTCTGTGTAGCCGTTGTCGCGCACTAAATGGTAGATGCGTTCAAGATCTTTTTCATCCCGTCCAATGAAGACTTTTTCTTTGCCTTCAAAATGCAGCCCCTGGTACAAGATGGCGTTCGAAGGCTTGATGATGATCGGAAATTCAAACGGCAAGTCCAGTGAAAATGCATCCATGACGACAGTCTTCGGATAAGGAACACTCACTTTTTCACAGATGGCATAAAAACTTTCCTTATTGGTAGCCTGCAGGAATACATCTTCATCCACATACGGAATGATCCAATCATCACTGAAGCGGTCCTTCGTTCGGATCAACAGTTCTGCATAGCGATCGTCTGCCCCGAAGATGATTTTTTTCATATTCGGATAGTCACGGCCGATTTGTTGAATGGTCTCAAAAAAATGATCCAGGTCATCGATTCCCGGTTGGATGTAATGCTTGATGATGCGGGAATTGCCGATAGGGCCTATGATCATCGGGCTGATGAGGTTCGTTTTAACTTGGTACGCTTCATAGAAAGCTCTCGCCAAACTATAGGCTCCTCTGTTCCCCCCTACGATTACGGGAACGAAACTGACGGAGTTGGCTTCTTCGCTCATTTGATTGTCCTCCTTAGTGCCTAGAACCGAACATTAAAGGCTCTAGCATCTATTAACCTATCCATTATATTTCTTTGGTTGTGGCCAGTCAAACGCTTCTTGCGATTTTTCATTAAAGTTTTCATTAATTTTTTAAAAAAACTTAGTCCTGATTCCTCGGCTCGTTGCGGATGTAAATGGGTGACCGGGTGAAATTCTGTTCCTCCAAAACCGGAAGCCCTCCCAAACGGTAGATGCGGTCACTCCTGATTTCCAGTTGCAAGTCCGCTGTATATGGCTCACGCAATTTCGTGATGATAGGGGTCTCCGTATTTTTTTTCAAGGTGTTCAGATAGCGTCTTCCGGCCTCCGTAAATCCGAGCAACCGGATGGTATCTTCCTTTTCCTGGAAAGTAGTCGCTTCTGCTTTGGTTATCCCCAACAAAATATAGGAACAGACACGCTGCAGCCGGGCCCACGTCCAACGCTTGTTCTTCACGCGCCGAATGAAGTCCATAAAATCAGTCGCATCCTCAGCCTCTTTTTTCAACCTGTATTCGATGCCTTCTTCAACTTGATAGATGTTCCGGAGTTCCGCATGCGAAAGCAGCATGAGCTGATATTGCAGCATCGCCCAGTATGGAGCCCAATCAAGCAGAGGACGCCTCTCCAGCGCCTCTAACGTCGCTTGCGGCACAAACCTGCCCAGGTCCTTCCTTTCGGTTTCTTTTCCGTGGTGGAGTGACCATTCGCGAATGGCGGTTCCACTTGCAAATTCTTGTCCGAAAGCATCACTGTCGTTGTGTCCGGCACCGCGCCTAAGCACGATGGCCGTTTCCATCGGTTCGGGGAATTGTTCATTTTCTTTGACATACGCCAATCCGAGCTGATTATTGGGCGTTGAAAAGGAAATAGCAGAACCTTGTGGGCGCAACACTTCGGCAATGGCCGTTTCCAGTTGCGCAGCATAGGTTCTGCCATCATTTCGGTAAGTCTGAAAAATCCGATCGATTTCCGCTTCGTGTTCGCGCAAGAAGCGGCTGTGCGAAACGAAATCTTCCGCCGCTCCTTCTTCAGCACCGAACGCAAAGGCATCGCACTGCATCGCCTGCAACAAGCGGATGCCTGCTCTTGCAAACAGATCCGCGGACTGCACACTCCCCAAAACCGGCATTTCCACGACGATGTCGGCACCGTTCCGCAACGCGATTTCCGCACGCGTCCATTTATCCAATAAAGCGGGCGCGCCCCTTTGGACAAAATTGCCGCTCATTGCGACAACCATGACATCGCTCTGGGTCATCCGCCTGGCTTCCGAAAGTTGATAGCGGTGACCGTTATGGAAAGGATTGTATTCTGCGATTACACCACAAGCTTTCATCGAAGCGCCCCCTTTGGTTTCATTGTATGGTTGCTTAAGCTTTTTTGCAGGCAAAAAACCAGCGCGGACTGTCATCGCGCACGTCAGCTTCACCAAATTCGGCTGTAGCCGTCACATCGGTGAATCCGGCTTCTTCAAGGAGCCGCTTGTAGACTTCCAGCGGATACGTGCGTTCGCGATGGTATTCCGAATGGCGTTCAAACAAGTCCGGATTACTCTGGGATCCCACGAAGAAAGTCAAATCATGCTCGACACTGTTCGCAGCATCGCCGGCAAAGCTTTCCCAGAGGAAGGCTCCCGCTTCATCCTGATAGATGTACTGATATCCCGGAAAAACGCTGTTCACTTGATGCATCGAGTGGACGTCGAACAAAAAAACACCGCCAGGTCCGAGATTCCGGATGACGCTTTGAAAGACTTCCGCCACTTCAGCTTCATCAGACATGTAGCAAAGCGAATCGGAGAAGCACGTCACGACGTCAAAATCCCCCATCGGCTCCAGTGAACGCATGTCCCCTACCGCCAACGAAAGCGTAACGCCTTCTTCCTGCATCCGGTTGTATGCAAGCGAAAGCATTTCGTCGGAGAGATCGACCCCTGTTACCCGATGGCCTTTTTTCGCCAATTCCACTGCAATCTTCCCTGTCCCGCATGCCAATTCCATGATGTCCAGACCGGATTTCCCGGCTGTATATTTTTCAACATAAAGAAGCCAGCTGTCGTAGACAGACTGGTCCATTATTTCATCATAGTAATGGGCAAAGATGTCGTAACTCATTGCTCAGTGACCATCCCCGAGATGTCGACCATAGGCGCATCACTCCATAATTTTTCGATGTTGTAATAGCCGCGTTCCTCATGGTTGAATACATGCACGATGACGTCGTTCAAATCGATCAATGTCCATTTGCCTGAATCTTTGCCTTCAACATTTTTGACTTCGCCTTTGTTTTTGTGCACGTTCTCCACGATTGCTTCCACGATTGCAGCGACTTGCTTTTCATTACGGCCGTTCATGACGACAAAGTAATCACCGATCGATGTCAAACCGCGTACATCCAATGCCATGATATCCTGAGCCAATTTGTCATCTGCTGCTTTAACCACTACTTCCAATAATTCTTCACTTGTTAATTTCATTATGATTTCCCCACTTTTCTTTGGATCCAACTGTTGTAGACATAGATTGTGCCGGGATAAATCGGCAGTTCTTTCTTCACCAGATGGATGATTGTTTTTTCTATTTTAAAATAAGCTGCCTCATCCAGGCTGTCCTCAGCCAGTCTTCTGGCTTCGTCAACGCCCTTGAATGCGCGTCCCGACTCGATGTAATCGGCGATGAATAGGACTTTCCCGATCAGCGTCATCATCTCGCCACCGATTGTATGCTGGCGGATCGCGTCAAGGATAGCCTCATCCTTAATTCCGAATACCGTTTCGGCATAATAAGCGCCGACAGGTCCATGCATGATTTCGCTGCCGTAACCGGTCATTTCGCTGTCCATCCCTTCGGACAGGACGATTTCCTTCATGCTTTCCGCAGCATGTTCTTTCGCGTAGTCGTGCAGGAGAGCGGCCAACGAACAGGCTTCCACGGATGCGCCATATTTTTCCGCCAATTGGATGGAACTGGCTTCAACCCGCAGCACATGCTGGAAACGCGATGGCTTCATCTGTTTTTCCACTTCCGCCAAAATGGCTTCCCGCGTCCAATCCGTATAGATCCCTGTATATGCAAGTTCAGTATTCGTCATCGAGATAGAGTCCTTCTTTCAAAATGTAATCTTTGACGTCCTCTTTCACCAAATAACGGATCGAGCGGCCGGTTTTGACCATCTTGCGGATTTCCGTTGAACTGATGTCAATCAACGGCGCATCAACCCAAATGATCGGATAGATGCTTTCCCTTCCGTACCCTGGCCTGGCGACGCCGACGAACTGCACAAGTTGCACCAATTCATCGATGCGTTCCCACTTCGGCAAGTATTCCACCATGTCCCCGCCGATGATGAAATAATAATCGGTGTCCGGATGCATGGAAGTCAATAATTTCATCGTATCGATCGTGAAGCTCTTACCGCCCCGCTCCAACTCGATCGTTTCGATATCGAACAGCGGATTGCCCGAAATGGACAACCGCACCATCGACTCGCGATGTTTCGCCGGGATCGATTCTTTTTCATCGATATGAGGGGGCTCGGCATCGGGCATGAAATAGATCTTATCCAAGCCGAGTTGTTCCCCAACCTGCTGCGCGACGATCAGGTGGCCTAAATGGGGCGGACTGAAGGTCCCTCCCATGATGCCGATGCGTTTCCGGTCCTGGAAAGCAATCTGCGTCTCGACCTCGGTTTCTTCGATGATCATATAATCCGTTTGTCCGATCAAATTTAAAGTTGTGATCAATTTTTTCTCACCTCAATAAAATAGGGATTGGCCTGCCTTTAGATTTTTTCAACGATAGTCGAATAGCGACGGTTCTTTTCTTTGGTTGATGGTTTGAACAACACAAGCGTGCGTCCGATCTGTTGGACGACTTTCGCTTGCAGTTTTTCTTCGATCACTGCAGCGACATCTTCCGTTTCCTCATCCGTGTTCTGCAGAAGAGCGATCTTCAGCAATTCCCTTTTCTCCAAAGCTTCCCCGATTTGGTAAAGCATCTCTTCGTTCAATCCACCTTTACCCACTTGGAAGAGCGGATTCATATGGTGCGCTTCTTTTTTCAAATATTGTTTTTGTTTGCCTCTTAATTCCATTTGACACCTCAGTCTTTTTTATTAAATGATCGGTTTGCGCATTACTGTGTCCACGCCTTGCGGGACCCAGGCTGCGACTTTACCTGGTTTGCGGACAGTTATCCATCCCAATCCGGAAAATACGATATCGGAAGGTACTTTGACATTGAATTCACGTCTGACCAACGGCGGGAAATTTTCAGCGTCTTCCGCAGACGGCGGCTGAAGAAGGGTCCCCAGATGTTTTGCATAGAATTCATCCGCTTTTTCCAATTTGGTGCGGTGGATTTTCAAGTCATTCGAGAAATAGCAAGTGAAGGATGATTTTTCCCCGCTGATGAAATCAAAACGCGATGCGCCGCCCAAGAACAGCGTCTGTTCCGGGTTCAATTGATAAGTGATCGGTTTGATTTCGTGTTGCGGCGCTACGAGCTTCAATTCTTTCGGGCTCAGCACATGCGCCATTTGGTGGTGATGGATGATCCCAGGCGTATCGATGAGGAAATGCCCATCGTCCAAAGGAATACGGATCTGATCCAACGTTGTGCCAGGGAATTGGGAAGTCGTGATGACATCTTCCTTGTTGCCTGTAGCCGCACGGATGATCTGGTTCATGACAGTGGATTTACCCACGTTCGTAACACCCACGACATAAACATCTTTGCCATCCCGGTGTTCTTCGATGGTTTCCAACAGATCATCGATGGACGTCGCTTTCTTGCCGCTTACCAGCATAACATCCACTGGGCGCAAGCCTACTGACTGCACTTGTTCCGTCAACCATTGCTTCACACGGGATAGTTTGACCGACTTCGGCAAAACATCCACTTTATTTCCGACAACCAACACTTTATTATTGCCCGCAAAGCGATGCAAGCCGGGGATCATGCTGCCGTACACATCGAACAGATCGATGACGTTGACGATCAAGGCATCTTCCATCGAGATGGTGTTCAGCATCGCCAAAAATTCATCATCCGTAACGGAAACTTTTTCCATCTGATTGTAATGGCGCAATCTGAAACAGCGTTGGCAGTATAATTGCCCGGAATCCAATCCCTTTTGCAGAGCGGCCGCCGGGGTATACCCTCGTTCGGTCGGATCATCGGTCTGGATTTTTGCCCCACAGCCGATGCAATAGAGATCTTCTGTTAATTCTTCTTTAGTCAAGTGATTTCCTCCATATCATTCCTGGATCATTTTTCAACAAACGTTTCAGCAGTTTTCTTTCAAAGAATCGGTTTATGCGCGTATTCCATCCGTCCGAATTGATGATCGGCATTACCCACACACTCTTGACTCCCGCTCGATTTGCGCCAAAAACATCCGTAAGCAATTGGTCCCCAACCATCAGGCATTGGTCCAACGGAATCTGCAGCTGTTCTGCTGCCTTGATGTAGCCGCGGCGGGAAGGCTTCATGGATCTTGGCACATAAGACAATTGCAGCTTATCCGCGATTATCTTGATGCGCTTGTCGCTGTTGTTGGAAATGATGACGACAGGTACCGCATTTTCTTTCATCAAAGCGATCCAATCCTTCAATTCCTGTGTCCCTTCCGGATTATTCCAGGCGATCAAGGTATTGTCCAAATCGGTCAGTACACCTTTGATGTTGTTCTTTTCAAGTTGTTCCGGAGTGATGTGATAGATGGACTCCACCATCCATGTCGGTTTGAATTTATTTAACATAATGTCTCCTCATCAAAAAAATAAGAGGACGGGAAAAAGCAACAACGTCACTTTTCAAGCAGAACCCGAGAGAACTCCCCCCCAAGTCGCGCCCCAAAACCAAAAAACTGCACGGCACACAATCCGAAAAAAGCATCCTGTACCCCACAAAAAAGTTTTGACCCAGCCTCACTACTATCCAATTGTATATTATAACCCCATTCCAGTAACATTATAAAGCATAAACAAAAAAATACAAGAGCGCGATGATTCGCGGTTAGACATCCGGACGTTGGAGCAAGCGGATGACGTTCACCTCTTTTGTGGACGACAGCCACTTGCGAAACGGGAGTGGTGTCTGCGAATCAGAGCGCGTTTAAGAAGGCGCGATGCTATGCGGGAGAGTGTGATGGATCCCGGGTAGAAATCGAGCACTAAGAGGACTAACACTAAACGGACGCTTTTTGTCCGTGTGTGGTAGTCAGCTTAGGCATAGATTTCTGGGATTCAGAACACGTTTGATATGGCGCTATGTCCCCTAGGCGCTTGTCAGCTTAAGCGGAATCCCCTGCAGGCCAGAGCGCGTCTACGGAGAGCGAGATGTTTCGCGCTCAGACATCCGGACGCTTGCGCTCGGGCCCGGAAAGATGAATATCTTTCCGTTATTCATCTTTTCTGCTCGCATCCGACCCAAAGACATGGATAACTTTCCAATATCCATCTTTTCTGTTCGCATCCAGCCTATAGACATGGATAACTTTCCGATATCCAGCTTTTCTGTCCGCGTTCGGCCTAACGCCTGCGAACACTACCCAAAAATACAAAAAACCCGAGGATTTCACTCCTCGGGCCACAATTATTTGATTACTTGCACACCATTTTTTTCAACATGCAGCAACTTGACTTCACTGTTTTTGACGGCGGCTCTTGCCGCAGCTACGAATGCTGCGGCCTTTTCAGGATGGATCATTGTGAGGATCGTCGTGCCGGCACCACTCAGGTAAGTACCGTACGCTCCCATCTCATGCCCCAACTTACGGACTTGACTCAACTCCGGGACCAAGGCGCCGCGATACGGCTCATGGAAGACATCCTGCTCCATCAATGCGCCCGCTTTTTCGATGTCACCCGAGAAAACAGCCGCCACCAGCATATTCGAAATGCTGCTGCCTTTGACGGCTTCCTTGAACGGAAGCGAATCCGGCAATACGGCCCTGCTCGCCTTCGTCAACAATTCCTTTTCCGGAATCGTCACCACCAAGGCAACCTCAGGGAAACTCGCCTTCGTCCAATATACTTTCGAATCCAGAACAGTTCCGACAGTGAAATCCCCCGTGATGGCAGGCGTCACATTGTCAGGATGGCCTTCGATGCGTGTCGCGATTTGGATTTTATCATCAATGCTCAATTGCAGATCTGCACATTGATTAGCCAACTCGATCCCTGCAACGATGGCAGCCGAACTGCTGCCCAATCCTCTGGCAGCAGGCACTTCACTCGTCATCGTGATTTTCCTTGGTGCCATATTCGGCGCCAAAGACAATGCGGTTTCAATAATCAGATTCGTTTTATCAGTCGGAATCCCCGCTCCCAAATCATGGAGAATTTCCCACTCGTCGGCCTCTTCTTTTACAGTCAACGTCAAATATAACGATACAGCCAATCCAAGGGAATCAAACCCTGGCCCCAAATTGGCGGAAGTTGCTGGTACACGGATATCAAACATCCCACTAATCAATCCTTTCAAAAAAACGATGGTCCATCATTTCTTGATCTATTATTTATTCGAAATACGAAAGAAATCCGATCAGTGTTCCAACACTTTGAAATGGACCTTCAATTTCATATCATCATTATCTTCCATCGCTTGGATGATTTCATTTTCTTGCGCTTTCGACATCGGGTGCGTAACGATGACAATGATCGCTTTACCGTTCGCCAATGGCTCTTGGATGATCTTGTCAAAGCTGACTTCTGCAGTAGCGAAGATTTTCGCCAATTCCAAAAATTGGCCTGCACGATCGGTAACTTCCAAACGCATGAATACAGGATTGATGACCTGCTCAGGCTTCGCGATTCGAGTCTCCACCTCATATTCGTTAAAGATGTTCCCGGTTGTTCCCATAAGAATATTTTTAGCGATATTCATCACATCACTGACGACGGCTGTCGCAGTAGGCAACTCGCCAGCTCCGGCTCCGTAGAACATCGTTTCCCCGAGAGCTTCACCTGCGACAAAGACAGCATTCATTTCATTGTTGACGCTGGCCAAAGGATGCGATTCCGGAACAAATACCGGTCCGACTTCCACATTGACGCTGTCGTCGATTTTTTCGGCAGTACCGATCAGTTTGATTTTGTAGCCTAAACGATTCGCCAGCTTGATGTCGTTGATGGAAACATTGCGGATACCAGTCACTGCTACATCGTCCAAAGTCACATCATTCGTTCCGAAGGCAAGACGAGCCAAAATGACCATTTTGCGCGCTGCATCCAATCCATCGACATCGCTTGTCGGATTTTTTTCGGCAAATCCCAATTCCTGTGCCAAAGCCAAGGCTTCATCGTAAGAATAGCCTTCTTTGTCCATTTTCGTCATCATGAAGTTGGTCGTACCGTTCACGATCCCCATGACTTTTTGGATGTTGTCGGAAGCGAAACTTTCCGTGATCGCACGCAGGATCGGAACACCGCCTGCAACAGCCGCTTCATACAAGAAATCGCATTTGTTCGCTTTCGCCAGCGTGACCAATTCTTTCCCATGCAAAGCCACAAGATCTTTGTTTGCTGAAACGACATGCTTCCCAGCCGCTAACGCTTTGGAGATGTAATCTTTTGCAGCCGGAACATACCCGATCAATTCTACGATGATCGAAATTTCTTCGTCATTCAAAATCTCATCAAAATTATCTGTGCAATGAACCGAATCGCCAAAGAACGTTTTGCATTTTTCAATATCGCGGTCCAGAACCGTTTTGATGACTACTTCCTGTCCGACTACTTGATTGATTTTATTTTGGTGGCCACCTATGATGCGGGCAACGCCAGTCCCTATCGTTCCTAGTCCTAATAAACCTACGTAAATCTTGTTTGCCATTATTCCACCTCTTCAATTATTTCCTTATTACACAGTATACTGAATGTTGCGGAATTACTCTACATAAAAATTAAAAAATTTTAATGATTGCCACTTTTTTCCCATAAATATGGAAAGAACAAAAAAGGCAGCGGGAAAATGAGCCGACTCATTTTCCCGCTGCCTTAGTTCATGCAAGGATGGATGAATTAATCTTGTAATAATTCGTAAATTTCGATGGCAACTAAATCAAGATCATCAAATTGATAAGTTTGGTTTGAATCGTGTTCTTCCAATTCAAAACTTTCCGTATCGCGGTTGTATTTAACGACGCAACGTTCTACGCCTGCTTTTTCAAAACGACGGATTTCGACATCACCATTGTCTTCCATCATTACTTCTAGGCGACGAAGGATCGCTGAGAGCTGTGAAGGTTTCATGATATTTCCCCTTTCAAGACTAACTTCTTATTTATTCTAGCATTTTTTTTCTGACTGCGCATCAATTTACTGTAATTTACCCAAGAAAATCAATATTTGAGCATTGCACCTTATTCGCCCCACCAAAGCTTCACCAGCGCTTGCGTACCATCATCAGCGAAATCTTTGCCCGCTAATTGTTCGTAAAGGAGCGCCGCCTGTTTTGTAGCCGGCAAATCGATGCCCATCTTCTCCGCTTCATCCAGTGCGATCTTAAGGTCTTTCACAAAATGTTTGACGAAGAACCCTGCTGTGTAATCTTGCTTCAGGATCCGAGGGCCATAGTTCGTCAGAGACCAGTTCGCGGCACTGCCTGAACCGACTTGTTCGATTACGCGTTCCAAATCCAATCCGGCAGCTTTCGAATAAACCAGCAATTCGGTCATGCCGGTCATCGTGCCGGCCACCATGATCTGGTTCGCCATTTTTGTGTGCTGGCCGCTGCCGGCTGGCCCTTGCAGCATCACCTTGCTGGAAAATACGGACAGGACTTGTTTTGCGGCATCGAATGTTTCTTGATCTCCGCCGACCATCGTTGTGAGCGTTCCGTTCTGCGCACCCTTGTCTCCCCCGGATACCGGAGCATCCAGAGTAGCAATGCCTTTTTCTTTTCCGAAAGCATATATTTTTTCCGCCAGAGTCGGCGTACTCGTTGTCATATCAATGAGGATATGGTGGTCATCCGCTTGCGAGAAGATTCCAGTCTCGCCAAAATAGGTCTCTTCAACGTCTGTCGGATAGCCTACTATCGTGATGACGATATCTGCTTGCGCCGTCACATCGGCAGGCGTATCGCACCATTTTGCACCTTCTGCGATGACCGCATCGGCTCTGCTCTTCGTTCGATTATAGACATGGACAGGATAGCCCGCATTCAAAAGATGTCTGATCATGGATGAGCCCATGACACCCGTTCCGATAAAACCAATTTTTTCCATTTATACAACAGTCCCTTCCAAAAGCTATGTTAACAGTATACCTTACGCCTAGCGCAGATAAAAACAAAAAAGCGCCGGGGAACAGATTATCCAAGCAATCTGCTTCCCGGCGTTCGGGCTCAACGTTTGATTTTTTCCAGGAGATTCACTCTTAATTTCAATTCTTCGCGCGGCTGCGATTCATAAATGTCGATACTTGTTTGATAATAGCTCAATACGGCATCCGCAAATGCTTTTGAAGAAATTTCCTGCATCAGTTCATCCCATACTTCTTGGTTGATTGCAACATCGGAACTGTGAAAAAAGTCCGCATAAGCGATGATGGTCTTGCCGATTTTGTCATCCTCTTCGAACAACATCCCTAGACTGTCCTCGGTTATCAGACCGGATAAATAGTCATTCCGTTTAGCGATGACCGGACACCCATTTACGATCGATTCCAAGTAGGTCAAGCCTTGCGTCTCTGATTCTGAAGCATTGATATAAATATCCGCCATCTGATAATATTCGCTCACATCTTCATTTCTGACTTCCCCGACAAAAATCACATTACGGGTCAAATCCATTTCCGCCACCAGCGTCTCCAAATCATGGCGCATCGGCCCGTCACCGACGAACACAAGCTTTGCGGACGGGTAGGCTGCGACAACCTCGGGAAAGGCATGAACAAGCTTATCCAGATTTTTTTCTGAAGACAACCTGCTGAGGGAGAGCAGCACCAATTCGGAATCCGAAATGCCCAACTCCTCGCGCTTGCGGGATTTGATGCCGACAATCTGTTCGGGTATCCTGACACCCGTTGGAATGACGCGAATTTCCTTGTAGATATTGTAGGATGCCAATTTCTCCTTCATTTGCTCGCTTGGAGCAATGATGCCCATCGTACTGTTGCAGAAATAACGGGAGGCTATCTTAACCGCACGGGGTTTCACAACTTTCCCTTTCGCGATGTAGTGCAGATATTTTTCGTACATGGTGTGATAGGTATGCACCGTCGGAATCTCCAGCATATACCCGACGAATTTCCCCGTCAATCCCAAACTGAACTCCGTATGCGTGTGCACGATGTCAATCTTCTGTTTCTTCGCTTCCTTCAACGCTTTGTTCATCCCTTTGACCGCAACCCTACGATCTTTGAAAGACAAGAACGGGATGCTGGTCAAGCGGATTATATTTTTTTCAGCTTCGTCAGCTTTCGGGTCAGTTGTGGTAAAAATGATGACCTCATGACCTTCTGCCTCCAATTCCTCTTTCAAGGTGCGGATTGAAGTGGAAACCCCGCTCACTTGAGGAAAATACGAATCTGTAAACATGCCTATTCTCATGATTTCACCTCGAAAAAATCCCATCAAATTTATAATGACTCAATATGTTCAGTATATAGAACATTTTGATATTTGTCACTCATCCCGCAGACCTACTTTTCAAAATATATCCGCCCGAAATGGGATGCGCAAATAACAGGAACTGTATATCCATGATCGGTTTAAAATCATAGGCACACAAAAAGACCAGGCATGCAAGCATGCCCGGCCTTTTTAACCTGAATCGGCTTAGTCTACTAATTTAGCTTTCATTTCTTCAACCAATGCAATGACTTCTTCAACAGTCGTACATTCATTGATCGCTTTGTCCGCTAATGTTTCCATTTCTTTGGAATCCAAGCGTTTCATCAAGCTGCGTGTTTTCAGGACGCTGGATGCGCTCATTGAGAACTCATCCAAACCAAGACCTACCAACAACGGAACCGCTGTTTGGTCGCCGGCCATCTCGCCACACATGCCAGTCCATTTGCCTTCAGCATGAGAAGCATCGATAACATGCTTGATCAGCGTAAGGATAGCTGGGTTGTATGGTTGATACAAGTAAGAAACTTGTTGGTTCATGCGGTCTGCCGCCATTGTGTATTGGATCAAGTCATTTGTTCCGATACTGAAGAAATCTACTTCTTTAGCGAATTGATGAGCTAAAACAGCAGCTGCTGGGATTTCGATCATGATACCTACTTGGATATCATCAGCGACTTCTACGCCATCGGCCAATAGATTCGCTTTTTCTTCTTCCAACATCGCTTTTGCAGCTCTGAATTCGTTCAGAGTCGAAATCATCGGGAACATGATGCGTAATTTACCGTAAACGGAAGCACGCAATAATGCACGCAGTTGTGTACGAAACATTTCTGGCTCAGCCAAACAAATACGGATTGCACGGTAACCCAAGAATGGATTCATTTCTTTCGGCAATTCCAAATAAGGCAATTCTTTGTCCCCACCGATGTCCATTGTACGAACAACGACAGGTTTGCCTTCCATGCCTTCCAAAACAGCTTTATAAGCATCGAATTGCTCATCTTCTGTCGGGAAGTCCGAAGAGTCCATGTACAGGAATTCAGTACGGTATAGACCGATCGCTTCAGCGCCGTTAGCGATAACGCCGTCCAAATCTTTAGGCGTTCCGATATTGGCTGCCAATTCGATATGTTTACCGTCTGCTGTCACTGTATCTGCATTCTTCAATTTGTGCCATTCAGCTTGCATCGCAGAAAACTCTTCAGCTTTCTTCTTGTATGCAGCTAATGTTTCTTCATCAGGATTGATGAAGACGTCGCCGTCCAAACCATCCAAAATGATGATATCGCCATCTTTGACGATTTGTGTGATCTCTTTTGAACCTACGATTGCAGGGATTTCCAAAGAACGGGCCATGATTGCGCTGTGGGATGTGCGTCCACCGATGTCGGTAACGAATCCTTTAACATAATCACGGTTCAATTGAGCGGTATCACTAGGAGTCAAATCTTTGGCAACGACGATCACTTCTTCAGTGATTGTCGATGGGTTAGGGATTTTAACACCCAATAAGTGGCTCAATACACGCTCGGTAACGTCGCGGATATCCGCTGCACGCTCTTGCATGTATGGATTGTCTTCCATCGCTTCGAACATACCGATGAACATGCCGGCAACATCAGAAAGTGCTGATTCAGCATTGACACCGTTGTCGCGGATGTTTGAATTCATTGATCCAATCATTTCTGGATCGGATAATACCATTAAATGTGCATCAAAAACTTGTGCTTCTTCTTCGCCAAGTGACACTGCCGCTTTGTCTCTGATTGCACTTACCTCTGATTTAGCGGTTTCAAAGCTTTGCAAAAGGCGAGCAATTTCGCCTTCTGAATCTTCCACTTTACGCTTCTCAAAGGATAGATCCGGTTCAGTAAGCAAATATGCTTTCGCGATTGCAATACCGTCACTAGCTGCTATTCCTTGTAAGTGGTTTTTCATATTACTCTGCTAGCCCTTCTTTTACCATTGTTTCAGTGATTCCAGCCATAGCGTCTGCTTCGTCCGGACCTTCTGCAGTGATGACAACATCAGCGCCTTGGCCTACGCCTAATGACATTACACCCATGATTGATTTTAAGTTAACTGATTTACCTTTGTATTCTAAATTGATGTCTGAATTAAATTTGCTTGCAGTTTGCACCAATAAAGTTGCTGGACGTGCGTGAATCCCTGTTTCTGCGATTACGTGATATTCTTTTCTTTCCATGTCATAAACCCCTTTTGAGATGTATTTATTTAAGGTATTTTTAATACGTTTCCATTATAACAGAAAAATGGGAAACCGGATCAAAAATAACCCTTTCATTGAATAAGATTACCATCTTTCGCTTTATACTACAACTGTTTTAACCAGATTCGTTCAAATTTTTGTCATAATTGCCGAAATGCCACTAATTTAATACAACCTTCCCAATAGGCGGATGCCGTCCCGCGGATAATTTTTTTGCTTTGTATAGGTCGTACCACTTGAAAGTCAAAATAGGTCAATGTATAATGGGGTCATAAGGTCAGAGTTGGTCAGGATACCTTCTCACGAGAATTCCTTAGCCGTTACTACTATAATATACATGTAGCTATGATCCATATAGAAAGGAAGATTGCCATGCTTTGTCAAAATTGCGAAAAAAACCAAGCTTCCATTCATCTGTATGCCAGCGTGAATGGACAAAGACGCCAAATCGACTTATGTCAGAGTTGCTATCAAGAATTCAAAGCCGCTCAATCGCAACAAAACAATCCGAACCCAAGATCCCAAGGCCCCGTAGACCCTTTTTCTTTCGGTAATCTGGATTCCTTCTTCAAGAAAATGCAGCAAAACCAAGAACAGAATTTCCAACAGCCACCTGCCCCAGAAGCTGCCCGTGGAGGCAAAGGCGGCGGCAAAAGCGGCTTGCTTGACGAATACGGCATCAACCTGACGCAATTGGCCCGCGATGGCGGCATCGACCCTGTCATCGGAAGAGACAGTGAAATCGCACGCGTCATCGAAATCCTGAATCGCCGCACGAAAAACAACCCGGTACTCACAGGGGAAGCCGGTGTCGGCAAAACAGCCGTAGTGGAAGGCCTTGCCCAAAAAATCGTGGACGGTGATGTTCCTCAGAAATTGCTGGACAAAGAAGTGATCCGCTTGGATGTCGTCTCGCTCGTCCAAGGAACCGGCATCCGCGGCCAATTCGAAGAACGGATGCAGAAGCTGATGGATGAAATCCGCGCGAACAAACAAATCATCCTCTTCATCGATGAAATCCATGAAATCGTCGGCGCAGGAAACGCTGAGGGAAGTATGGATGCAGGCAATATCCTGAAGCCCGCCCTTGCGAGAGGCGAACTGCAATTGGTCGGCGCCACAACGCTGAATGAGTACCGCAGAATCGAAAAAGACGCTGCATTGGAACGCCGATTCCAGCCCGTCCGCGTGAATGAACCGACACCTGAACAGACGTTGATCATTCTCCAAGGCATCCGTCCGAAATACGAAGATTATCATCACGTCAAATATTCCGATAAGGCACTGGAAGCGGCTGTCAAATTATCGCACCGCTATATCCAGGATCGCTTCCTTCCGGACAAAGCCATCGACTTGCTCGATGAGTCCGGTTCCAAAAAGAACCTGACCATTAAACCCATCGATCCGCAACAGATCGAGGAACGCATCGAAGCAGCGGAACAGGAAAAACAAGCAGCCCTGCATGCGGAAGATTACGAAAAAGCTGCCTATTATCGCGATCAGATCACAAATCTGAATAAGATGAAACAAAATCCGACGCCGGCCGATGGCGATCCCATCGTAACGGAACAGGATATCCAAAAGATCATTGAAATCAAAACAAATATCCCGGTCGGTGAGTTGCTTGAAAAAGAACAAACGCAATTGAGGAATCTTGATGCCGATCTGAAGAAAAATGTCATCGGCCAGGACGAAGCCATCGACAAAGTATCCAAAGCGATCCGCAGAAACCGGATCGGATTAAGCCGCAAAAACCGCCCGATCGGCTCTTTCTTGTTTGTAGGACCTACCGGTGTCGGCAAGACCGAATTGGCTAAACAGTTGGCAATCGAAATGTTCGGGACCGAGGATGCGATCATCCGCTTCGATATGAGCGAATACATGGAAAAACATGCCGTCTCCAAATTGATTGGTTCGCCTCCTGGGTACATCGGCTACGACGAAGCTGGCCAATTGACCGAGCGTGTCCGCCGCAGTCCCTACAGCATTCTGCTTCTCGATGAAGTCGAAAAAGCCCACCCGGATGTGATGCATCTCTTCCTGCAGATTCTTGACGACGGCCGCTTGACGGATTCCCAAGGCAGAACCGTCAGCTTCAAAGACACCATCATCATCATGACCAGCAATGCCGGCACGGGCGTCCAGGAAGCAAGTGTAGGATTTGGAGCAGCCATGAAAGGCAAGACGCATTCCATCCTGAACCGCTTGAGCGATTACTTCAAGCCTGAATTCATCAACCGCTTCGATGCGATCGTCGAGTTCAACCAGTTGTCCAAAGAGAATTTGAGCAGCATCGTCACGCTTATGTTGGATGACGTCAACGAATTGTTGAAGGATAAAGAAATCAGCGTTACCGTCTCACAGAAAGCAAAAGATCGCCTTATCGATCTGGGATATGACCCAAGCATGGGTGCACGCCCGCTGCGCCGCGTCATTCAGGATCAGATCGAGGACCAGGTAGCTGAATTCTACTTGGATAATCCGAAAATCAAAGATTTGTTTGTCGATGCAGATGAAGAAGGCAATCTGATGGTCGTCAGCAAAGTCGAACGCACAGAAACAACTGCATCTGAATAGGATACGCTTTCGCAAAAGGCAAGAGTTCATGAATGGGCTCTTGCCTTTTTCTTTTGAAAGGCCATGAAAATTATTCATTTATTTGTTTACCCTTTAAATAAATCAACAGTTGTTATATAATTATTCTATAAACAGCCAACCTAAGTTAGGGGTGTTCGTCCATGAAATTGATCGATGTTACAAATAGCCACGCTGATCTTGTACGTGAGCAATTGGCCAACACCGATGCTCAATTTGTCAAAGTGTATTCTTTGGGACAAACTACAGTCATCTTTACCGGTGCCGCAACACATGAGGATGTCATCATCCTCAACAAAAACCGTCGCGTAAAACAAAGCGAAATTGACTTTGTGCTGACGAAATTGTTGCACCTTACCGTTGACGATGTGGAGGTTATGCCTGGTCATAACTTCGTGGAGCTATCTCATCTGAAATGATTGACATTTTCTGCACTCGAAAAAAACTCTTCTTAACGCAAAACGCACACTGCTTTTCAGCAATGTGCGTTTTTTGTTTTGTTTTTTTGATAGGTCAAATCAAAGCAAAGCTGTCAATTTGACTTCCGGATACTTATCCTCGAACCAGCGCATAGCAAATTGGTTTTCGAAAAGGAATACGGGATTGCCGAAACGGTCGCGGCACAATAAGTTACGGCTTGATGACATGTTCGGATCCAGATCTTCCGAATCGATCCATCGGGCAATTTTGGAGCCCATCGGTGTCATTTCGACTTCCGCGTTGTATTCATGCAGCAAACGGTACTGGAACACTTCAAACTGCAATTGGCCGACCGCACCCAGAATGTAATCTTCTGTATGGTAGGTTTTGTATAATTGGATGGCTCCTTCTTGGACCAACTGTTGCACACCTTTATGGAAAGATTTCTGCTTCATGACGTTTTTCGGAGTGACTTTCATGAATAGTTCCGGTGTAAATTGCGGCAACGCTTCGAACTGAAGGCCTTTTTTGCCTTCATAGATCGTATCGCCGATCTGGAAGTTGCCTGTGTCGTACAGCCCGATGATGTCGCCTGCTACAGCCGTTTGCACTTGCTCACGGGAATCGGCCATGAACTGCGTCGTATGCGCCAGTTTGATCTTTTTGCCTGTACGGTGAACATAAACGTCCATTCCGGGTTTGAATTCACCGGAGCAGACCCGCACGAAGGCAATCCTGTCTCGGTGAGCCGGATTCATATTTGCTTGGATCTTGAAGATGAAGCCGGTAAAGTTTTCGTCCGTAGGTTCAACAATCTCTTCCGCTACGGTCACATGCTCACTTGGGCTTGGAGCAAAATCCACAAAGGCATCCAAAAATGTCTGGACGCCGAAGCCAGTCAAAGCTGATCCGAAGAATACAGGCGTCAGTTTCCCGGCTGCGATCGCTTCTTCCGAAAAGTCGTTGCCCGCCTCTTTCAGCAATTGAACATCTTCAACCGCTTGCGTATAGATGGTTGATTGCGTCACTTGATAATCGCCTTCGATTTCGCCTTCTTCATTCAGCGGCAGGAAATCGTTGTCTTCATTCTCTTCAGGATGAGTCAATTCCACGCGATTATTGTAGATGTCATACAGACCCAACAAATTTTTTCCCATGCCCATCGGCCAGTTCATCGGATAGGCATCGATTCCCAAAACTTCTTCCAACTCCGCAATCAGATCCATCGGCTCGCGGCCATCACGGTCCAATTTATTGATGAAGGTGAAGATCGGAATCCCTCTCATGCTGCAGACTTTGAATAATTTCTTTGTCTGGGGCTCAATACCCTTCCCGCTATCGATGACCATCACTGCGCTGTCCACAGCCATCAGCGTACGGTACGTATCTTCCGAGAAATCCTCATGCCCGGGTGTATCCAAAATATTGATCTGTTTTCCGTCATAATCGACCTGCATGACCGAACTGGTTACCGAAATACCCCTTTGTTTTTCGATATCCATCCAATCCGATTTGGCGAATCTGCCTGATTTTTTCCCTTTTACCGTCCCTGCTTGGCGGATTGCGCCACCGAACAACAACAACTGCTCCGTGATGGTCGTTTTACCGGCATCCGGATGGGAAATGATGGCAAATGTTCTTCTTGCTTTTACTTTTTCTGCTAATGTTTGAGTCATATTGTTCCCCTTTTTCCAAATATCTCTATCGTGACATCGTGAATGCTATCTAAACAAAAAGATAGCATGAGCAATATGCACACGCTAACCCACGATAATACCTTTGTTATTATACAAGAAATCCGAGCATTCCACAAGATTGTCATTGCGACAGTATCCGACCCCCAAATAGGGGTGGTATTCGTGTTCATACTGATCCCGATTGCAATAAAGCAGCCTCACCCAGACCGACTTTTATCGATCTTGGTGAGACTGCCCAACATTCATTTTGTTTCTTCTGTTAAATCAGCGGCTTCTTCAGCCTCTGCCTCGTCCTCTTTGAAACGTTCTTTTGCGGGCCGATCATTTTCGTTCATGTAAGATACTCCGACTTTCAGCAGACGGCGATTGTCGAACTCCAACGTTTTGATGACCAATCCGTTCTCTTCGATGGATGCTTCCTCATTTTCTTCCGGAAACTCACCCAACTCCGTCAACAGATAGCCGGCGATCGTATCGACATCGGCTGATTCAAGCTGCGTGCCAAAATAGTCATTGAAGCGATGCAATGGCGTAGCCCCATCGGCTTCGTATACATTATCGCCGATCCGTGAAATCAGCACATAGCTTTCATCGTATTCATCCTCGATATCGCCAACGATTTCTTCCAGAATGTCCTCCAAGGTCACAATCCCCACCATGCCGCCGTATTCGTCATGGAGCAAAGCAAGTTGGTTATGGCTTTTCTTCAGGTAGGACATCAATTCATCCGTCATGATCGTTTCCGGAACAAACAGCGGCTCATTCATGATTTTTCGCAGATCAATCTGATTTATAGGGGTGTTCTTGGATTCCTTCAACAGATTCTTCAGATGCAACACACCAATGATATTGTCCTTGTCATCTTCATAGATCGGTATGCGGGTATACGGGGAATCCAAGGCTGCTTCTATATTCGCCTCGACATCATCGTTCACATTCAGCATGAAGGTGTCCGTCCGCGGCACCATGACTTCACGGGCCATTTTGTTGTCCATGGAAAGCACCCCTTTCAGCATGTTGAATTCCATCCGTTCGATGGTCCCTTCATCGCTGCTCTTCTCCAGCAACTCGCGCACTTCTTCGCGCGAAAACATATCGTTGCCGCTCGTGAACGTGATCGGCGTCATTTTTTCCAGCACACTTGTGGAAAAGGACAAAAACCAAACGAAAGGTTTCATCAGCTTTTGGACGACAGTGATGAAGCCCGCACCTGCCCGCGCCACTTCTTCAGGGCGTTGCAATCCCAGCTGTTTCGGATACAGTTCACCGAAGACCAAGGAAATGTAGGAGAGCGCTAACGTCACGATCAGAATGGCAGCCTGTTCCGCTCCTGGTATATTGCTCAAATAGGGATCGAGTCTGGCTGCGAATGTATTGGCCGCCGAAGCACTGGAAAGGAAGCCCGCGAAAGTAATGGCAACTTGGATAGTCGCCAAAAAATCATCGGAATGGTCCAAAAGCGCCAAAATTTTGCGCGCTTTTTCATCCCCTTTGATGGCTTGATTTGCCACCCTATTTTTGTTCAGTGAAACAAATGCGATTTCGGATGCCGCAAAAAATGCGTTCACCAATGTCAATACCGCAATCAGCAGCAGTTGCCAAAGCAAGGTCTGATTACTGGGGTCTGTGGTCATAGATTGTTTCTCCTTCGTTTTTATATCTCTTTGAAAGTTCATTGTTACCTTTCATTATCTAATGACCCGGCCAAAAAAACAAGTGTTTTATCCGGAAACACCTTCCATCCCACAAAGAACCCCTCCGTTAATCACCGGAGCGATTAACGGAGGGGTTCCAAAAGATGGAATTGAATTATTTAGCAGCTAATTCTGCTTCTTGTTCCAAAGCTTTTTGAGCCAACAAGTTCAAGTAGTTCCAAGGACGGTCAAAATGAGGTTGGAAGAAGAAGTCGACAAGAGCCAAATCTTCGATCGTCATTTTGTTTTGGATAGCCAATGATAATGTATTGGCTGATTGTGTGATGTCATACTTGGACATCAGCTGTCCGCCGACGATGCGGTTCGTACCTACTTCGTAGACAAGTTTCATCAACACTTTTTCATTTGATGGCATGAATTCCGGACGGTAGAAATCTTCCAGAACTACGGAGCGTGTTTCAAGTCCGAAAGCTTCAGCACTTGCATCGTTTACACCGGTAGAACCGATAGTGAAGCCATTCAGGTACAATCCTGAAGTGGATTGGGTTCCACGGTATTTCATTTTAGGTCCGTTGATGTTTTTACCGACCAACAATCCCATACGCACAGCGTTTGTTGCCAATGGAATATATGCATGTCCGCCGTTCGGATTGTAGTTTACCGCACAGCTGTCGCCTGCTGCGTAAACGTCAGGCAAGCTTGTTTGCATGTAATCATTCACGATGATCGCACCGTTCTTCATCATATCCACTTGGCCTTTGACAAGGTCCGTATTCGGTCGGAAGCCTACGCATAAGATGACCATTTCAGCTTCGTACTCTCCGCCTGTTGTAACGACTGTAGTGATGTCTCCAGCTTCGTTCTCTTTGAAGCCTTTAACCATTTCATTCAATTGTACTTTTACGCCATGTGCGCGCAAGTCATCTTCAAGGATGTCCGTAAATTCGGAATCCAAATATTTATTCAAAATGCGATCCAAACCATCGACCAATGTCACTTCTTTACCGTCGTTAGCAAAAGCTTCAACTAACTCGATACCGATGTAGCCGCCGCCGACAACGACGATTTTCTTTTTATCGTCTTTGCGTGCGATGATTTCTTTTGCTTGGTTATAGTTTTTGCAAAGCAAAACATTTTTGCTTTGGATGCCTTCGATTGGCGGGATGATTGGCCATGAGCCGATCGTTAAAACTAACTTGTCATATGTGTCTTGAAATTCTTCGCCGGTAACTAAGTTTTTCACAGAAACAGTTTTAGCAGCTGTATCAATGTTTGTTACATCATGTTGCATGTTTACGTTTGCGCCTAGCGAAGCAAGCTCCTCAGGGTTAGAGTAGAATAATCCTTGTGGATCTTTCACGACACCGCCGACGTAAAGCGCAATCCCGCATGACAAGAATGAAACGTTGTCGTTTCTTTCATATACTGTTAATTCAGTACTTGGATTCTCCTTCAAAATTGTCTTCACTGCTGACGTTCCGGCATGTGTACATCCCACTACGATTACTTTCATTGTACTTCCTCCTAAAATTTCCGTATTAATATATTTTGCACAAACCAATTGCCGCCGTTCTCATAATTCATAATAAAAACTGCACAAATTGATTCGTTATGCCCTTAACACTTTTTACATAATAAAGGATTCCAAAGGTAAAAAGCAATCAATAACCCTTGGAATCCACATTAATTTTTATTATTCTTTATATAACACTTTTTTCTTTCTGTTTTTGACGTAACGGTGGACATATTGGACAATGGTTTTCACGACTGCATACGTGGGAATCGCCAATATCATTCCCAGAACGCCGGATATTTTGCCTACAGCCAACAGCAGAAACAGAATCGTCAGCGGATGCATATCCAAGGTTTTCCCCAAGACGTTCGGTGAAATGATGTTCGATTCCACTTGCTGTACCACCAACACGACGACACAGACCAACAGCGCTTTTGTCGGGGAGACTGTCAACCCGATTATAGCTGCCGGAATCAAGCCGATGTATGGCCCCAGGTATGGAATGATGTTCGTGATGGCTGCCGTGACTCCAAGCAGGAAGGCGTACGGAAGTCCGATCAGCAGATACCCGATAAAGGTGAATGTCCCGACGAACAGACATACAAGCGCCTGCCCGCTGATGTATTTGGCGATTGTTTTGTTGATTTCCTTGAACAAAGCAAGCACGTCCGAAGAATATTCATGCGGCAGCAATTGAGCGACCGCTTCAGGAAACTTATGCCCATCCTTCAGCATGTAGAAAAAAATCAACGGAATGATGACGACAAGCAACGCGATGTTAGCTACGGCCGAGAGCAGGGAACCGATGCTGCCCGTCAAGCCGTTCAGGAAGGCGCTGATGCTGCTTTGGACATTTCCGCTCAACTGAGACAATTGGGTCGGGATATCCAGTCGCTGAACCCATTCCTGTTCAATCACTTGTTGATAGAGTTTATTCAAGGAACGGACTACGTTAGGCAAATTCGTCAACAGTTCTCCGATTTGGCTTACGAGATTCGGAATGAGCCCCAGAAAAGAGAAAATGACGATGCCGATCAGCAGGACCATGACGATGAGGATGCCTAACGGTCGTTTGATGTTCAGCCTGTTCTCGAGCATTTCGATGAACGGAGTGAAAATATAATACAGAAACCCAGCCACAAGCACTGGCGTGAAGATCGTCGAGATGAAGGTGCCGATCGGATAAAAAATAAAGTCGATTTTGGTGGACACCCATATCAGGCACGCCATCACCAAAAGCCAAACACTCCAGTAAAGCAGATTCGTTTTCCTTAATTGTTCCATTCAATATCCCCTTGTTTCCCAGGCAGTTTGCCGATCATCGGAGCGGACAGGTACGCTTCCAACAGTTTGGAGCAGGCTTCCAAGGACTTCCGATGGGTGCGCTCATAAGCATGGCTTGCATCGATTCCCGGTCCAATCAAAGCGTGGCGGACGTCCCAACCCGCTTTCATGGCTGCGGAAGCATCACTGCCGTAAAACGGATAGATATCCAGCTTATAAGGAATCTCCTGCGATTCGCATAATCCGACCAACTGCTGCCGAAGTCCGAAGTGATAAGGACCCGATCCATCCTTCACGCAGATGGACACGGTATACTCGTCAGTCTGCTGGTCGTCGCCCATCGCGCCCATATCGACGGCCAAATATTCCACTGTGTGCGGCGGCATATTCGAGTTGCCCCCGTAGCCGATTTCCTCATTGTTCGAAAAGAAGAAACAAGTCGTGTAAGGCAGCGTCAATTTTCCGTCCGCGATGCGGTGCAGGAACTGCAGCAGGATAGCCGCGCTGGCTTTATCGTCCAGATGCCTTGATTTGATGTAACCGGACGGGGTAATTTCTGTCCGAGGCGCAAAACTGATGAAATCCCCTACGCCGATGCCAAGCGCAGAAACATCTTTGGCGTTGTGCACTTCTGCATCCAGCCGGATTTCCATATTGTCCTGGTTTCGTTCAGCTGTGCGCGCATCCTTATAAACATGGACGCTCGTTTGGTGCAGCAATATCGTTCCCGTCCAATCTTTTCCTGTGGCTGCACTATGGACCATACAATATTCCCCATCGATCGAATGATAAGTAAATCCGCCGATCAGGTCGATTTTCAGTCTTCCATCCGGTTTGATTGCGCGCACCATTGCCCCCAGCGTATCGATATGCGCCGTCACGAAGCGTCGGCTTTGGTCTTCGGCGCCTTTAACCGTCACCATCAGGCTGCCCTTATGATTTCTTTCAGGTTGGTACCCCTTCTGTTTCAGGTTTTCATCCAAAAAATCGATGATTTCCGCCGTATAACCTGTCGGCGACGGGATGTTTGTCAAATTTTGAATCGTTTCCATTATATTTTGCATCTTCTTCACTCCTCTTGCTGATTATATAAGTATAGCAAAAGAACCCAACAAAATGAGGCAAAAGCAATTAATTCAGACAAAAAATGTCGATTCAGGTAAAATAAGAAAAGAGGTTCCAACGAGCCCAACAAATTTCGAAAGTGAGGAATACGTATTGTTGCATTTTGAATGGACACAAAACTTAAACTCCAAAACCTACAGGGATGCCTTGAACATCCGCAAAGAAGTATTCGTGGAGGAGCAGCAAGTGTCGGTCTCCATAGAAATCGACGATTTGGAAGACAAAACCTTGCACCTCGTCGGATATGAAGAATCCGTTCCTGTTGCTACCGCCCGCATTTATCCGATGGCAAACGGCAAATACAAGGTGCAGCGCGTCGCCATCCGCAAAGCCGTACGAGATAAGAAATACGGCAGCATCCTGATGCAGGAAATCGAAAGGCACGTCCGCGAACTCGGCGGCAAGCACCTGTTTCTCGGAGCCCAGAACCACGCCATCGGTTTTTACGAAAAAGTCGGCTACACCATCTGCGGCGAAGAATACGAAGAAGCCGGCATCCAGCACCACGACATGGATAAAATACTATAGCACTGAGCCAAAAAAAAACAGGCAATGGACACAGCCGAAGCGGCTGCTTGTCCATTGCCTGTTTTTTTGCACCTACATGAGTGTGCTGATAAAATGTTTCGCGATGTTGAAATAGATCAAGACGGAAGTCAAATCGCTGAATGTCGAGATGAACGGTCCGCTTGCGACGGCAGGATCAAAGCCAAGGCGATCCATCAATACCGGAATCAAGCTACCGGCCAGATTCGCCACCGTGATGGCAACCAACATGGAAATGCCGATGATCCCACCCAAAATGAAGTTCTGTTTCCAAACACCGATGACAAGCGCAATCGTGACACCAGTAACCAACCCGGAGATCAGACCGGTCGCCAACTCGGATAAAATAGTACGGAACAAATTTTTCTCCTCATCATCCTGCATGCCGATTTTGCGGACTGCAACGGCAAGCGATTGTGTCCCCGCATTACCGGATGTTCCGGTGATCAAGGTGACAAACACGGAAAGGATCGATGCATCCGAAATCAAACCCTCATATTGGCTGATCAAAGTGGACGTACCCATACCCAAGAATAATAGCGTAATCAACCACGGCAACCGCTTGGATGCAGCCACAAATGGGTTTTCTGATTGCTCCTCAACGTCGACCCCGGCCAAACCGGAGAAGTCACTGACGGCTTCCTCATCGATGACGTCGATGATGTCATCGACGGTGATGATCCCCAGCAATACATTGTTTTCGTCGACTACCGGCACAGCCAGGAAGTCATAGTCCCTGATTTTATGGGCAACATCTTCTTGCCCTTCTTTTACATTCACCGATACGATCCGCTCACTCATGATATCGCTGATCATCATATCTTCATCATTCACGATCAGATCCCTCAAGGAAATGACCCCGACCAGCACATTATCCACATTGACGACGTAGATATAGTAGATCGTTTCCGCATCAGGCGCTTTGCTTTTAAGGATAGCCATCGCGGATCGGACCGTCTGGTTGGCTACGATAGAGACGAATTCCGGCGTCATGATGGCCCCGGCAGTCTCATCCTCATAACTCAATAAGGCACGGATCTCTTTCGCCGCCTCTGTAGGCATCAAGCGCAGATAAAGCCAAATCCGTTCATCCTTCAGTTGCTTCAGCATATCCACCGCATTATCGGCATACATGTTTGCCAACATATCGGCGGCGTATTGATTGTTCATCTCCAAAAGATACTCTTCGATCGACTCTACATCTTCTTCGATGATTTCGAACATGTCTGCCATTTCATTCGCGGAGAGATAATTGTACACCGTTATGCGCTCTTCAGGGGACAACGCCAGATAAATTTGGGCCTGATCATAGAGGTGATAGTCCAAAAAATCGGAACGGAATCTTTCGATATCCTCGCCCTGGAGCGATTCGCGGATTTTCACCAACGCTTCGTCTAGTTCAAATTCATATTGTGGTTCCAACACAGATATCAGCCTCCTTGTCCCTCTGTCTGCTTTCCCACTTGATGAAATCATCCGGCAATGGCGCTTCAATCTTCAAAGGTTCTCCACTGATTGGATGCACAAATGCCAATGACTCGCAATGCAGAGCTTGGCGTAACATGTCTGGGTCAGCTTTCCCACCATAAAGGTCATCCCCAAGCAAAGGCGCACCGATTGAGGTGAAATGCACCCGAATTTGATGGGTCCTGCCCGTATGCAACTTGATTTTCACAGTCTGTCCATCCGGATAGGACTTATCCAACCAGTATTCCGTCAGCGCTTGTTTCCCGTCTTCCCGGACCATTCGCGTTATGATCGAATCCTCTGTCCTGCCGATGGGGGCATCAATAAATCCATGCGTTTCCGTCAGCACTGGCTCGGATAAGACCGCCCGGTACGTTTTGTCGACTTCCTTGTTGCGCAACAGCGTATCCATCAGAGCATGCGCGTATCCATGCCTTGCAAAAAGCATGACCCCGGTCGTATCACGATCCAGACGCGTGACAATATGGATGACTTGGTCCACATAGCCGTGCTGTTGATAGTAGCCTTTCACGCGATTCGCCATGGAAAGACGCGGGTGCACCTTCGATGGGATGGAGGCAGCGCCAAATGGTTTGTTCACAACCAAAAAGTGCTCGTCCTCAAACAAAATGTCCAATGGCATGTCCACCCCGACAGTCGTTTCATGTTCCCCTTCGTCCGGTATGCGAATCATCACTTTATCGCCTTTTTCCAAGGTCGCCAATACCGTTCTTTCCTTGCCGTTCAGCCAGATACAGCCTCCATCGAATTTGATGGTGGCCAACAGACTTTTTGATACGCCCTTGGAACGTAAAAAAGTCTTCATCAGTGTCGTCTCTTCTTTTTCATATATCCAGCTAAAAATCACTTTACACTACCCCTACTCTATACCGAATCTCTGTGTGCGGGCCCGCCGCCTTAGTTTGTTCCAAGCTATTTTAAACTTGGACCAGGTTACCCAACAAACCCAATGATCTTGAAACCTTCAGGCTTTCGCTCGGCAACATACATTCCTATTCTAACCAAAATGAGGGCATTCCACAACTCATGCCCCGTCATCGCGCAAAAAAAAATTGCCCACAAAAAAGGCTGCACCATCTGACTCGCTGGCGCAGCCCTGCTTTATTCGTTAATACTTTTTTTCAAAATCGATCAGGTTGCGGCTTGGTTTGCCGTCTTTTTTGAAACTCACTGCATTTTCTGAAACGACCTCAAACAAATTGTCCCGAAAATGCTCAACTACCCCCGAAAAATGCGGTGTAACCAGTACCTTTTCATGATTCCACAAAGGGCTGGCGGCAGGCAATGGTTCCTCATCGAACACATCCAAAGCCGCATAAGCCACTGTCCCATTGTCCAATGCCTTGATCAGGCTATCGGTGTCCACTGTGGCGCCTCGTCCCACATTCACAAAGAGAACGCCTTTTTTCATGCGCGAGAAAAGGGCATCATCAAAAACGCGGTAGGTTTCATCCGTTTGGGGTAGGATGTCCACGACAACATCCGCAAAGTCGATGACCGTACCGATGTTATCCATTTTGACCGTCACATCCAAACCGGATAGCTCCTTGCCGCTGCGATTGACAGCGATGACCTTCATGCCGAAGGCTTTAGCCAATTCTCCCAGGCGATTACCGATGTGGCCTGCCCCTACGATCATCATCGTCTTGCCTTTCAGCTCCTGGAGCTCCGTGATCTGTTCCCATTTCCGTTGCGGCTGATTCAGGATCGCAGTCCGCAATCCGCGCATATGCGAAAGCAGCACACCGATTACGTATTCAGCTATCGGTTCGCTGTGGATGCCGCTCGCATTCGTCAAATAGATTCCCTTTCTTTCAAAGGTTGCCAACGGAAGACTGTTCACGCCCGCCGAAATCGCTTGGACCCATCTCAATGAAGGCAACTGCCCTTCCTCCAACAGGTTGGTCAATTTGTCATTCCAGCCGACAGTCCACTCGACTGCACTGAACGCTTCTGTTTCCGCGTCATCGGTGACCATCTCGTAATCCGGGTAGAGTTCCTTCAGAGTTTCGATGTGCTGTTCCTTCAAACGCGTCTTCAGCAGCCACTTTTTAATCGCCATATTCACCGCTCCTTTGTCCGTTCGTTCCTGTCGTTTTTCTTTACGCCGATGAATGCATCTTCGACCCGATCCCAGAAATGCGTGTGACGATAGCGCGCAAAATGCACACGCTCCTGGGCAATCCGATAAACCAGTCGCTCGATGCTTCTTTTCTTGAATGTCAAATGATCTACAGACAAAATCAAGCGATCTTCCTTGTGCGGATAGATGACGATCCATTCGTCTTTCGCGATGATCATGGGCGAGCTCAGTGTTCGATAGATGCGGTTATTCACTGATGCCATTTCCGTCAGCTGGATAGCTTCCGTTCGGGGATGGATAACGGCTCCGCCAAGCGATTTGCTGAAACCTGTCGAACCTGTAGGCGTGGAAACACAAAGGCCATCGCCCCGGAATGTCTCGAACAGCTCATCCTTCACGTAGATATCGCAAACCATCGTCCCATCCATTTTCTTCAGACTCGCTTCATTCAAAGCGATGTAGCGGGTTTCTTCCTCCTCGTCCGCATACTTGACGCGGACATCGAGCAAAGGATAGCTGACGCTTTCCCCTTTATCATGCTTAAGGCTTTCGATAAGCTCCGGCAGTTCATAGGTTCGCCAATCTGTATAAAAGCCCAGGTGCCCGGTATGGATCCCCACAAAACGCACTTGGCTCAATTGGTCTTCGTACTTATGGAAAGCTGACAGCAAGGTGCCGTCGCCCCCGATCGACACCACGAGATCCGGATAATCCGTGACAATTTCGATTTTTTCAGAGAGGCACATCTCTTTGAATTTCGCCGCGACCGATAAAGTCTCTGGCGTCTGGTTATGGACCAGTGCAATTTTCATATTTGAACTCCTCTCGATCAACCTTGTCATCTTTATTCTTTTTTATCGGAAAAATAGCGCTGTGCATCCTTGATTTCTTCGCGTATTTCCGACATCTCTTCGTCAAGTCGGAAGGCTGCTTCTGCCGCGCGTATCAGGCGGTCATGCAGTTCTTCCGGATATTCGCCCCGATATTTGTAGTTCAACGAATGTTCGATTGTTGCCCAAAAATTCATGGCCAGTGTCCTGATCTGAATTTCGACAAGTATTTTCTTCTCTTCGAAAATGCGTTGGACCGGATATTCGATCACCATATGGTATGAGCGATAGCCGCTCTCTTTTTTATGTGTAACATAATCCCGTTCTATGATGATCTTAAAGTCTTTTCTTGCCCGCAAAAGGCGCACAACTTCGTGTATGTCCTCTACAAATTGGCACATGATCCGCAGGCCGGCAATATCCTGCACGTCTTGTTCCAGCCTGGTCAGGTCAATGTCCCGGACTTCAGCCTTTTCCAATATGCTTTCCTTCGTCTTGACGCGGCCAGTGATGAATTCAATGGGCGCGTGCGCATTCTCATCGCGGTATTGCTTACGGATTCCCTTCAGCTTAACTTTTAATTCCTCCACCGCTTGTTCGTACGGCGCTAAAAATGAATCCCAGTTTTCAACTTCCTTATTTTCCATAGAACGACACCCTATCATATAGTATATGCTACTTTATTTTATCACAATTATTTATGATTCTATACAATTCTTGTCGAAAAGGACCGAATTCATTTTTCATTCAAATATATACGGTACTCTAGGTGCACCAGCGTCTCTAAATAATCAACTCCACATAACTTATGCTACAATAAGAATAAGATTTCGCATCGCCTGCTGGTCTATACGTTGGTGAACGGACTGTAACGAAGGTTCGAATTTCTGATCAGCAATCCCGACCAAAACGAACCTCATAACCGAAAGGAAGTAATGACGATGAGCCAAAATATTGAAAAAGAATTCAAAAACCTATTGAATAAAGAAGAATACGAAGCGTTGCTTGCTGCCTTCAACCTTGATGAAACAGATCCTGTCAAACAAACAAACGTCTATTTCGATACACCTGATTATAAACTCAAGGGCCTGAACAGCGGACTGCGCATCCGCATGTATGAAGATAAAAGTGAAATCACTTTAAAAACGCCGATTCAGGAAAATGAAAAATTGGAAACAAACGACGATCTGCCTCTTGAAGAAGCAAAAGCTTTGGTCGACTCCCACAAGATGAAAGCGTCGGGAAATGTGGCCGATAAACTGAAGGAGTTAGGCATAGCTATAGAAGATCTTGTGATCATCGGGCAGCTCTCAACCATCCGCTATGAATTTCCCGGGGACAAAGGGACCTACTTCTTGGATAAGAGCTTCTACCAAGATCAAATGGACTACGAATTGGAATTCGAGTCCGAGTCTTTGGAAGAAGGGGCTCTCGCGTTCCAAAGTTTCCTGAAAATTCACGACATCAAGGTCCGTAAAGCGAAACAGAAAATTGAACGCATGCTGGCCTATCCCAATTCGACGACACATCAATAATCGGTGACCAACCACTCCTTTACAGTCAGACCCATTCTCCGGAAATCCAAGCGGAGAATGGGTCTTTTTGCTTCTTTCCTTGCGAGAAAGCAGACAAAAACGTGAAATCCTTCTGTTTAAATCGGATTCTGAACCATACAAGATAAAAAAATCAGTCGATTTAGTTGCAAAATAGTTAATTGTCTCGTAAAATACACCTTGACAATAAAACAAGTGATACTGAACAAGAAAAATGAAGGTCGCAAGGAAGAGCTATGGCCAATCTTCATAAGGCAGCTCTTCGAGAAGCCTTATTGCTACTTGTTTAGGTTTTTTTTTGGTAAACTTAAAGTAAGCAAAATAGGAAAGAGGGAGGGATAAAATGTATAGGTCAAAACAGAATACAACTGATTCTATCTCTTCTCCTCAACAAATTTTTGAGCTTTATCTATTTGTGAACCCGATCGGCTACAAATGCTACCGTACGGAACAAGAAGTCCTGAAATTCATGAGTTCATTGGATGGACCTAAAGTCCACTTCCGTTTCATAACGTTCCATAATTTCAATACCGTCACTCAGTATATGAAGCGATTAAATTTACCGGAAAAAGACTTAACCTTACGCAACCAAATATACAGTTCAATCTATGATGCCTCATTGGCATACAAGGCTGCTTTGATGCAAGGCAAAAAACGCGGCCGCAACTTTTTGCTCCATCTGCAGAAATCACTTGCGGACGGCAAAACCGTCTACTCAAATGAATTACTGGCGGAAGTGGCAGCCAAAGCCAAACTGGATGTCGACATGTTCTTTGAGGACAAAGAATCGCCTTTCGTAAAAAGCAGCTATGAAGCAGATCAGCATATCGCACAAGAGATGAACATCAAAACGAATCCGTCGCTTGTCATCTTTGATAATCTGAATTATCAGTACGGCCTTTTGTTGGAGGACAACATCACTGCCGAGGTACTTCATGAAGTGATCAAAGATTGCTCGGTTGCATGCGAACGGAAGAGTGCCAACATGAAAAAAACGAATATTACGACAATCGGAAAAAACTACCTACGCATCACACACTGATGCTAAAAAGCTTCGTGGTCCATTGAGGATCACGAAGCTTTTTTTATAACGTGCTCATTTATTAAAGGTGCTTTTTTTGATTAAGCTTGTTGTGCTGCGATCAATTGTTCCAGTTCATTCAGACGTTCCTCGAACACTTTCATAGCATCCTCGATGTAAGCGGACTGGGTCATATCCACGCCTGCTTTTTTCATCACTTCAATCGGATAGTCGCTGTTTCCTGCTTTCAGATAGGAAAGGTACTTCTCCAGCGCGCCCTCTTCACCCTCCACGATGCGTTTTGCCAATGCCGTTGCAGCCGAAAAGCCAGTAGCGTATTGGTAAACGTAATAATTATAGTAGAAATGCGGGATGCGGGTCCATTCGATGCCGATCTCAGGGTCCTTTTCGACGGTCGGACCATAATATTTGGCATTCAGTTCTGCATAATAGGAAGTCATGAAATCTTGCGTCAACGGAACACCTGCCAAGGCTTGCTGATGGATGTAGTGCTCAAATTCAGCAAATTGGGTTTGACGGAAGATCGTCCCCTTAAAGCCATCCAGGTAATGATTCAAAATATAGATGCGGACTTTGGGATCGGTCTGTGTCTTCAGCAAGTAATCAGTCAGAATGTTTTCGTTCGTCGTCGAAGCGATTTCGGCCAGAAAGATCGAATAATCTCCGTACACATAAGGCTGATTCTTTCTCGTCAGATAGCTGTGCACACTATGACCCAATTCATGGACCAAGGTATACAGTTGATTCAATGAATCTTGCCAATTCATCAGGATATACGGATTCGTGTCATAGGCGCCGGAAGAATAAGCTCCGCTGCGTTTGCCTTCATTCTCAAGCCAGTCGATCCAGCGGTTGCCGAATGCTTCCTGGAGGATAGCCAGATAATCTTCTCCCAGTGGCTGAAGTCCTTTCAAGGTTTCTTCCGTCGCAGCCTCGATGCTGTATTTGATCGGCGCTTCCCCTGTCAACGGCGTATACATATCGTACATATGCAACTCTTCGACACCCAACAACTCCTTGCGCAAGTCCACATAGCGATGCAACAAAGGCAGGTGCTCATTGACTACCTGGAGCAACGTATCATAAACCGCTTCCGGAATGTGATTGTTTGCCAACGCCGCTGCACGGGCGGATTCATATTTATGCACTTTGGCTTTGTAATTGTGCGCCTTCACGTTCGTGGACAAAGTGGTCGCAAACGTATTTTTCAGCCCCTCATACGTTTGGTAGAGCGCCTTGAAGGCCCCTTCGCGCACTTCCCGATCCGGACTTTCCATCAACTGCCCATACAAACCGTGAGTCAGTTGGACATCTTGGCCCTCCTCGTTCTTGACTGTCGGGAAGGTGATGTCTGCGTTATTGAGAACCGAGAAAGTTTTGCTTGGCGCAGCAAAAATTTCCCCAGCCCCCGCCAACAGCTCTTCTTCTCTGGCGGACAGGACATGCTCACGAGCAGAGGTTAGGCTATCCAACAGATGCGCATACGGCTGTAACTGCTCGTTTTCTGCCAAGTATTTCTCCAGCTCGTCCTCCGGAATCTCCAATATTTCCGGTTCGAACCAAGAAGTCGCTTCACTGACGCTCGTCAAGATCGATATGGCTTTGTCGTGCAGATTTTGGTAAAGGTTATCTGCGGTATCCTGATCATTCTTCAGATGGGAGTAAACATAGACCCGTTCCAATTTCTGGTTGATCTTGAGGACTTCTTCAATCCCTTTCAGCAAAGATTGACTGCTTGAGCCGATGGATCCTTGCAAGGCCTTCACGAACGGCACTGCACCCGCTAATTCGTCCAACGCTTTCTCGAAAGCTTCATCTGTCGCAAAGATCGCTGTCAAATCCCATGTGGAAGTCTCCGGGACATCCGCTCTCTTCAGTCGTTTTTGTGTGTTTGTCATGCGGTTTCCCCCTCTAATTTCTCAATAGTATAATTTTATCATACCTTGGGACCGAAAGGATACTGGCAAGAATATACAGGTTCTAACCCAAGCAAGAATGATGAATATCCGATTTTCCTTCCAAAGGCGCGGAAAGCAGGACCCATTCTTCCCTACCGATAGCTGCGGCATGCCCATCCTCGACCAGACGCATCATGAATTGGAGCAACGGTTCCCATAGATTCGCCTCATCAACTTCCTTCGACGTCCTTATCCGGATCAAGTTCATGCTTATGGATTTTGACAGCCAACCAAGCAGCTGCTTTTTTGTGAGCGGCTTTGCCGTTTCCGGATCGCTAAAATCCCGGATAAGATAGTACCGCCAGATGTAGGCCGGTGTGCGGATGCCTAATGTTCGGCAAGGCAATTCGAACAGGAATGCCGGCAAATGATAAAGGTCCTTCCGATCGAGATAGACCGCCAACAGAAATTTCCGGTGCTCCGGGTCGGTGCGGTACCGCAACAGATTGATATCCTTCGCCTGCATATGTTTGCGGTCAACGGTTCTCCCGGCAGAAGGCGGCAGCAAATCGTCGCAACCGGGTAAGCAACCTTTTCTGTAAAGACTTTCTAAAGTAGCAACTTTAAGGTCATCCACCGGAATCGCCGTCTTCACAAAATGAAACCGGTCATCACTGCCCAACTTGAGGTGGTGATGGATGGCCATTTCTTCCGTCTGGGTATCCAGAATACCGATCCAACTTCCAAGTGCGACGGAATGCTTCAAGAATTGATAGATGGACTGCGTCATTTTCATGCCACCCGGTTGATAGTTCATCCCGCAAATCCACCATACTTCGTAGCCGAATCGTTGGTATCCCTGTGTCCGCGCCAACAAATCGGCAGGAGAAATCGGACTGCATTGGTACTCCACGGCGATTTTCTTTCCATCCGCAAGAACAAGCAGGAGATCCGGACGCTGCTGCAATTCCGGCAGCCAACACTCCAACATGACTTCAAAGCCTTCACTCTTGAACTTCTCAAAAAGCAACTGCTTCCCTTTCAGGTGGGGAAGCGTTTCGCCTTCCGAAAAAACGGCGCAATCCGAATGTTGGTGGTGGGCAAAATGAGCGATCATGATGTTTCCTTTTTTCAGCACCAACTTTCCCTTGCAGGCCGGGCAATAATATTCTTCACCATTCTTGTCTTTTTCTTTTGAGGCTTGGTAAGCCTGAACCAATTCCCCATTAGCATTTCTAGCGATCAGCATAAGCAACCGCCCTTTCTGTCTCTTTCCCATAATATCCGCGAATGGACAAGAAAAAATCCGACCCTTTTCGGGGTCGGATCAGATTAATTATTTAAAGTAGTGTCTGGCTGATTCCAATGCGTTGTCTTGGATGACCAACTTACCGTATTCGCCCAATATCTCAACAGCTATATCAGATTCCTCCGCAAACTCCAAGGCCTTCAAAATTTCATTGTCGATATTCGTTTCCGTCATCTCATCTATGAAGTAGACAACCGTCAAATAATATTGATTATCATAATAGTAAAGTGAAGATACGCCACTCTCCAAAAACATCCGTTTCGCCAGCTCCAAGAAGTCATCAAAACTCTGGAATTTAAATACGACTTCCAAAGGTGCCATATCATCTTCTTCAGATTCAGCATCCGTTTTATCGCGTGCGTTGAAACTCTTTGTCTGTTTTTTGATGTAATCCACTACATGCTCCAATTGATTGGAGCCATTCGCCATGTCGAAGTCGTCTTCATTATTCATCCCTTTACTGATGAACAACTCTAACCCATTCCCATTAGGCAGCACTTGGAAAGTAATTGCATCTGATTCATGAAATTGATTATCAACATCGACTTCCTCGAGGATGCTGTAAAAAAAGCTCTCGATTTGCTTTTGATTTCCTAATAAATCCAGAAAAGTGATGCCTCTTTCCTCTAAATCAGAATTCTCAATCAAAACGCGAATTGTGTTTTCGTTGATGTTTTCCATTTCCATCATGCTTCACCCCACTTTTCTTTCCCTATTTTTCTTATACCCATTGTAAATCAAATCGCAAAAATGTAAAGACAAAAGCACAAAATCTTTCAACTTCTCATTTGTTTTCTCATCTGAGCGTTGCTTTCCTGTCAAAATGCTAAAGTTTAGTGGTCAAAAAAGACAAGTACAGCCGTTTGTCCGGTGCACTTGTCTGCCATATGCTGTTTAATTGCTTTTGACTAGAAGTTTGCCAATCTTTGCGCTTTTTGTAATTCCAACGCGCGGACTTCCCTCGGCAAGAAACGACGGATTTCGTCTTCGTTGTATCCCACTTGCAAACGTTTCTCGTCCAGAATGATTGGACGACGCAATAGGCCGGGATTATCCTCGATCAAAGTGAATAATGTATTTAAAGGTAATTCGTCTAAGTCGATGTTCAGTTCTTGGAATGCTTTGGATCGAGTTGAAATAATTTCCTCAGTGCCTTCTTCAGTCATTTTCAGGATGCTTTTGATTTCAATTTCTGTCAAAGGTTCGGAGAATATATTCCTTTCAGTATAAGGGATGTTATTGTCTTCTAGCCATGCACGTGCCTTACGACATGAGGTACAACTTGGGGAAGTATATAATGTTACCATCTCTGATCTCTCCTTTATTCGTAAGTTTTATTTGTGAACCACTTACAACTATTATTATAAACCAAGCCACGCACAATAGCTATCCTTTTTTTTAGGGTTCTACAAACTTCTGTCACATTTACGACACATTCTCACTTTTTAATAGTCAGTAAATAGTTTGTGAAAACCTTATTTAACGGCGTTTTCGCCTAACGTATCTCAATTCCGAAATTTTACAATTTATAATAAATATCGTTTGATAATTATTTTTTTCCGAATTCAGTCTAAATTTTAAAAACGCTTCCATTGCCTCCGCAATCATCCGACTTTGTGCACCAGAATTAAATCGTGAATACAAACCCGATTTGCGTTATAATGAAAAGTGACGTACTTAAACTAGGAGGCTTTCTATGAAAAAGAAAATATTTTCCGGCGTTCAGCCCAGCGGTATCCCGACAATCGGGAACTATATCGGAGCGATGAAACAATTCGTGCAGCGTCAAGAAGAGTATGACTGTACCTACTGCATCGTAAATCAGCATGCGATAACTGTTCCACAAGATCCAGCCACTTTGACCGAACGGACACGTGGTTTAGCGGCTCTTTATTTAGCGCTGGGAATCGATCCTAACAAATCGACAATCTTCATCCAATCGGAAGTCCCTGCCCATGCTCAAGCTGCTTGGATTGTCCAATGCAACACTTACCTGGGCGAATTGGAGCGAATGACCCAATTCAAAGATAAATCATCCAAACAAGAGACGGTTTCGGCCGGATTGCTGACCTACCCACCTTTGATGGTAGCGGATATCGTCCTCTACAATACGGATTTCGTCCCTGTAGGCGAAGATCAGAAGCAGCACATGGAATTGACAAGGGATTTTGTGCAGCGTTTCAACAACAAGTATGGAAAAGGCAAAAAAATCCTCTCCATGCCGGAACCGATGATTCCCGAAGACGGCGGACGGATCATGAGCATCCAGGATCCCACCAGCAAAATGAGCAAATCCGACAAGAACACAAAAGGATACATTTCCTTGCTGGATGAGCCAAAAGTAATCCGCAAAAAAATCAAGAGTGCTGTCACCGACTCAAGCGGCATCATTGAATACGATAAAGAAAACAAGCCTGGCATCTCGAACTTATTGACGATCTTCTCAGCCTTTACCGATCGCTCAATCGATGACTTGGTCAACGAATTCGCCGGCTCGGGCTACGGCAATTTCAAAGAAAAATTAGCCGATGCCATCATCGCTGAATTGGAACCGATGCAGAATCGCTATTACGAATTATTGAGTTCCAAAGAATTGGATGACATTTTGGATGCAGGCGCAAAACAAGCGAATGCAATTGCCTCCGAAACCCTGAAACGCATGGAAACAGCAATCGGCCTCCACAGATAGACTATAAAAGCTGAACGAGTTGGTTTAGCCCTAAATATGTAAAAGAGAAGCTCCGCTAATTGCGGGGCTTCTCTTTCTTTATCAGTACAATTCTTCAAGCAATTCTTCCGCTGTCACATTGCCAAAATATTTTTTGATGTCAAGTTCATTCAATTTAGCCAGGATATCCTCTTTGGCATATTTGACGCCGATAAAAGCATCCTCAACATCTTTGATTTCTCCCAGTCCAAAGAAATCTCCAAAAACCTTCAGCTGTTGGATATGGCCATCCTCCACGTTCATGCGGACTTCAATGGACCCGATCGGAAAACGATGATGTTTTTGGATCTCGAATTTAGGTGATTTACCGTAATTCCAATCCCAGTTGCCGAAGTACTCCTCGCGGATTTCATATACGCGTTTCCAATCTTCCTCGGTCAAATGGTACTCTTTTACTTCTTCACGCGTTTCGACATCAAAAATCGACAACAACATCAAATCTCGGAATTCTTCCGTAGTCAGGTTTTGATAAGCCTCATCAATAAAAGGTTTGATGTTGGTCACGCGGCTGCGGATCGACTTGATGCCTTTCGATTCGATTTTCTCTTTGCGTGGTTTCAATGCGCCGGTTACGGCATCCAGATCAGAGTCGAATAGGATCGTCCCATGGGCGGTCATTCTTCCGTTTGTCGCATACATGGCATTCCCCGAGAATTTTTTCTCTCCGATTACCAAATCGTTTCTGCCTTTTAATTCAGCTTCTTTGACGCCTACGCTGTGCAAAAAGGAAATGACCGGCTTTGTGAATTTTCCGAAATCGCGGAATGAATCACCGTCATCCTTCGTGATGAAGCAGAAAGAGAAGTTCCCCAGATCGTGGTACACTGCGCCGCCACCGGACATGCGGCGGACGATGTGTATCTTATTCGCTTCGACATAATCCGCATTGATTTCTTCGATCGTATTCTGATTGCGGCCGATGATGATCGACGGCTCATTGATATAGAACAATAGGATTGGCTCGTCCAAGATTTTTTCCTTCAATAAAAATGTCTCCAAGGCAATGTTTACGCTGGGATCCAACTGTCCTTGATTATCCACAAAATACATAAGTTATTCCTCTCCCATTCTTCATTCGATTTGTTTTTTCGTACTGTTTCGCTTCGTTCTGGTTGATGGACGCGATCAGATTGTGATGATCCGGTCCTTTTCGGCAAGCGTGACGGACACGGACGGTGCAGTCTCTTTCGCTTGATCCAGCAGCACCGATAGCTCGCCTTTTTGAGGCAAATGCGTCAGGATCAGCTGTTTGACTGCCGCTTCTTCAGCTATCGCTCCGACTTCGCCTGCAGTCATATGCGCATGGTGACGCTCATTGCCATTGAACAAGTTCGCATCAGCCAAGAACAGGTCAGCCGCCTTCACAAAAGGCACAAATGCCGCCAAATAGGCTGAATCCGCACCGAATACAAAGACTTTCCCTGTGGCGATCTCTTCGATCCGCAATGCATAGCACGGAACCGGATGGATGGTTTTTAAAAATTGGATCCGGAATGGCCCCAATTCCAACGTTTCCTCTGGCGCATAGGCAATCCCTTCACTCACTCCCGTCATCTCCAACAAGCGGAAGAATTCCGATTCAGTATGACCATAGATCGGCAGTATTCTTTTTGACTTGCCTGCTGCAGGCTCTTTCAGCTGAAAAGTATATTGCAGGACACCCAAGTCCGCAATATGGTCCGCGTGATAGTGCGTCAGGATGACCGCATCCAAATCCAACGGGTCCAGATGATGCTCCAGCGACAACAAAGCATTGCTGCCTACGTCGATCAATAGTCTGAAATCATCGGATGTCAGCAAATAAGCTGTCGTACCGACATCTTTTGTGGGGTAGCCGCCCATGCAGCCCAAAATAGTCAATTCCATTAAACGTCCTCCAATCCAATATCTGATAAGCAAAGAATCCTATCCAGATTATATCATGCCTCAAGCCATCCTCAACGGTAAACTCTTTCACGGCAACGAAAAGAAACAGTTTTAACAATAAATAATAACAGTTCGATATCATTGGATTCATTATAGCACCAAACAAAAACAAACACTATATGAAATTAAAAACAGTCCGCCATTATCTGCAAACACACAGATAGGCGGACTGTCCCATTACGCATTCGGACTGTCATTATTTTCCATTTTTTTCATGTAACGGATCGCCTCATCAGCCAAGCGTTTCCCCTCGATAACGGCATTTTCCATGCCATAACCGGTGATCCCGTTCCCCCCGACAAAAATGCCTTTTTTTGCATACTCTTGACGGGCTGGATAGCCTGCAGCCAGCATCTCTTGCCGTTGCTGCAGACTGAAATGGGGCACAGCCTTTTCCCAGCGATAAAAATTGGACTGCAAAGGGTCCTCGCTCAAAGCCAAAATTTCCTTCACTTCATTTTTGATGATATCCATCACAAGATCATCGGCTAATTCTATCAATGTTTCTTCCAGGCGTCTGCCGAATTCCACAAGCACGTAATAATAGTCCGCTTGTTCAAACCGCGGCCATTTGTTGTTCAAAACGACAAGCTTGGTGCTATGGAAGGAACTCCTCCGCGGAATCACAAATCCCTGCCCTTCAGGAAGGTTTTTGACTGCCTTTTTATTTATTTTGAAGAAAACGGTGCCGACACTTGTGCTTTGGGCTTTCGGGAAAGCAATCTCGTTGGAGAACCCCTCCAAAAACCCAAGGGATTCCTGGGGGTTTGTTGTGACGACAACACACCCTGCCCGCATGGATTCACGTCCGTTCAATTCAAGCAATAGCAGTTCTTCTGACACAGTGTTCAACGACTTCACTTTCTGATTCAGGTACAGATGGCCTTCCGTATGTTGGGCCAGACGTTTGGTTAAAGTCGCCAAGCCTTCCTTGAAGCTATACTCCTGGCCGGACCCATCGGCATAGCGCATCAGCTGATCTTTTTTGTGCTTGCCGATATGCGCCTTCCCGTAGATGGTCACCAGATTTTCATCGAATAATTTTATCGGCATGAGTTCCATGGAGCCATAGACGTTATCCGGATAGTAGGGCTCAGCCATATAATCGACCACTTCCCGTCCCAAACGGAATTCCAAAAAGTTGTCGGTTGAATACTCTGGGTTTTCATGCAGGCTTTTGGACAGAAAAACGCTGTTCATGAATGCCCGTAGCTTTGCATCCAGGGTCAGTCCATTGGCCTGCCAAATATCGTTTAGAAAAAGCGGCATGCCGTGGTAGGTTGGCATAACGTCATCAATGACCGCATTTCCATCGAACAGCACCAGTTTGCCTCCAGAGCTGAATTGTTTTTCATTTTCTAAGCCCAACTCCTGCAGAAAACCGGAAATATCCGTCCGTCTCGAATCGAAAGCCGATGCTCCAACATCAATCGCATACCCGTCCATATCAATCGTGTGGATCATGCCGCCGACAGAGGATCGATCCTCCAGAACGACATATTCAAACGGGAGGTTTTGTTCCCGGATGGCTTTATCGATCTCATAAGCGGCCGTCAAACCTCTCAGACCGCCGCCGATGATCGCGATACGTCTTTTCATCTTCTCCATCCTTCCATCCCCTCCTCTCGCTTTCTTGATCCCCACTTTATCATTATCTATATCTTACTCTATCCATCAACGAAAATATGTGGATACTTTTCGACAGATATTCATGCTGCTCTTGTTTTTATACGTTTTCGCGGATCTGTTTGACCGTATCGGCATCCAGGCGTTTGACTAATTCCGTGACCAATTTGACTGCATTCAGATAGTCATCTTCATGGATCATGGACGTGTGCGAATGCAGATAACGCACCGGCACCGTGATTGCAAAGGAGGGAATGCCATCCAAACTCTGATGCTGGGCGCCTGCATCCGTGCCGCCGCCCGTAATGACTGTGTACTGGAATGGAATTTCGCATTCTTCGGCAACGCCGACGATGAAGTCGCGCAAGCCACGATGCGGGATCATCGACGCATCATAAATCAATAATTGCGGCCCTTTTCCTAATTCGGAATCCGCTTCTTGAGGCGTCATTCCCGGGGTATCCCCGGCTGTGCCTGTGTCCAAGGCGAACGCGATGTCCGGACGGATCATATGCGTGGCCGTCTTCGCGCCGCGCAGACCTACTTCCTCCTGGACATTCCCGCCGCTGAAAATCACATTCGGGTGCCCGGTTTTGGCGACATTTTCCAACACTTTGAGCGCAACGGCCAGTCCGATGCGGTTATCCCAAGCCTTCGCCAAAAGGAATTTGGAATCGTTCATGCGTTTGAAGGAAATGTAAGGCGTAATCATATCGCCGGGCTTGATGCCCCATTCCGCCACCTGTTCTTTCGAAGAAGCACCGATATCGATGAACATATCTTTGATTTCGTAAGGCTTTTTGCGTGCTTCCGGCGTCAGGACATGCGGCGGTTTGCAGCCGATGACCCCGTGGCAGCGCTCGCCTTTCGAGGTGGTGATCTCCACTTGCTGGGCAAGCATGACCTGATTCCACCAGCCTCCCAAAGTTTGGAATTTGATGAAGCCCTTCTCGGTTATGCTCGTGACCATGAACCCCACTTCATCCAAGTGCCCCGCCAACAAAATGGTCGGCCCCTCTTCCGTGCCTGTATGTTTGGCAAAAAGGCCGCCCAATCCGTCCTGCGAAAAGCTTTCGGCAAAAGGTTCGGCATAGCGCCTGAAGACTTCGCGGACCTCGCCTTCATTACCCGGAACGCCTCTAGCGTCCGTCATATCGATCAGCATCTGTAATTCTTTCTCTTCCAAAATGATACCCCCATTGATTTACTGACATAATATAAGTATAGCATTTACTCTAAGAAAAATAAAAAATCGCCGCACTCCCAGTCAAAGACCGGAGAGGCAACGATTCAAAAATTATTTAGCTAATGCAGCTTTAGCTTGCTCAGCTACTGCAGTGAAAGCTGCAGCGTCTGTAACAGCCAAGTCAGCCAACATTTTGCGGTTCATTTCGATACCAGCAAGTTTCAATCCGTGGATCAAAGTGCTGTAGCTCATGCCGTTGATGCGAGCAGCCGCGTTGATACGAGTGACCCATAATCTACGGAAGTCACGTTTCTTTTGACGACGGTCTCTGTAAGCATAAGTATAAGATTTCATTACTTGTTCTTTAGCTGTTTTGAATAATGTATGTTTTGAACCGTAATAACCTTTAGATAATTTAATAATCTTTTTGCGGCGTTTACGGGTTACTGTCCCACCTTTTACACGTGGCATAGTGATTTCCTCCTTATTAGAACCAAAGTTCTATCTTGTATTGTTGTTTAGAATTATTTCATTTGTGATAATTGTTGGCTGATGCGTTTCATATCAGATGCGCTAACCATTGAAGCTTGACGCAATTGACGTCTTTGTTTCTTCGTTTTTCCGTGGAATCTATGGCTTGTAAAAGCGCTCCAACGTTTTAGTCCGCCGTTACCAGTTCTTTTGAAACGTTTAGCTGAACCACGGTGAGTTTTTTGTTTTGGCATTTGTCTTTCCTCCTAAATTAAGTTACAAATTTATTTATCGGCTTTGGGCGCCAACATCAAGAACATGCTTCTTCCGTCCATTTTAGGATGAGATTCAATCGTCGAAACGTCAGTAAGCTCAGATGCAAGGCGATCAAGGACCCTTTGTCCGATTTCTTTGTGGGTGATCGCACGTCCTTTGAATCGGATGGATGCTTTCACTTTGTCACCTTTTTCTAAGAATTTGCGAGCATTCCGCATTTTCGTTTGAAAATCATTTTCGTCGATGGAAGGACTCAAGCGCACTTCTTTAAGGCTTACCACTTTTTGGTTTTTACGGGCTTCACGTTCACGTTTTTGTTGATCGAAACGGAACTTGCCGTAATCCATAATACGGGCAACGGGCGGGTTTGCATTTGGCGATACCAAAACTAAATCTAAATTTGCTGCTTCTGCAATCTGCAATGCATCACTTTTCGATTTGACTCCTAGTTGCTCGCCGTCACTACCGATAATGCGTAGCTCGCGGGCACGGATGCCGTCGTTAACCATCATATCTTTTGCTATGGTCGTTCACCTCCATGATATTTGAGAGAAAGAACGCAGAAAAAAGTCGGCGGGTCATACTACCCCGCCGACAATACTCGCATTGCTGCAAGTTACTTGTACATATCTGGCCCAGGGACGCAATTGTCCACTTAGGCGAGAAGCGGGTGCCTCTGCTTAATTTCTCAACTTTTATAGTATACCTTGTTTAAATGAAAACGTCAAGCGCATTTCTCTGAAAATATTCAATTTCAACATACGTTCAGACATTCAGGATTCCGGTGCGTATTTCCAGATTTCTTCGAGATCATTCGCTGGCAATTCCGCCACTAATGCATTGACGGTCTTGTTCCATTCCGGAACGACATACTCCGGATTCAGTTCCTGCAGCGGCAACAGCACGAAGGCGCGCTCCTGCATCCTTGGATGCGGCACGGTGAGCCGTTCTTCTTTGATACTCTCCACTCCGTACAAAACGATGTCGACGTCCAAGGTGCGCGGACCGAAGCGGATGGTCCGCACCCTTCCGAGTTCCTGCTCGATGCTTTGGCAGCTGTCCAGCAAATCCAATGGCAGCAGATCCGTTTCCGCTTCGAATACTAGGTTCAGGAAATCCGGTTGGTCGAGGTAGCCGACCGGTTTCGACTCATAAATGGATGATACGCGCTGTACTTCCACATCCGGCAAGGACCGGAAGAGCTCCAAAGCTTTTGCGAGATGGGCCCCGCGCGGTTCCAGATTCGTGCCTAAGGCGATGTACACGACAGGCATGCGCTTAGCTCCCTTCCCTTTCGCGGTAGATTTCAACCGCAACGGAATCATAATGGCCGACGATCGGCGGATCCGGTTTGATCACTTTCACTTGGCAAGCCTGTAGCCCGTCGAAGCGCGCAAACAAAGCGATGGCGATATGCTCCGCCAAAGCTTCGATCAGGTTGAAGTTTTCGCCCTCCACTACCGCTTTGACGGCCTTGTAGGCATGTCCGTAATGGATCGAATCCTCCATTTTGTCGCTGTAGCCGGCTTTTTTTGTATCGGTGTGCAGCACAACATCAACGTTGAAGCGTTGTCCCAACACCTTTTCTTCTGCATTCAATCCATGAAAGGCATAGAATTGCAGATTATTCAAATAGATTTTATCCAATCGGGCTCTCTCCTTTTTTCAACATGATATCCATCATCCGTGCCATTTCCGCATTGGCCTTCACATTGTGCACGCGGAACAGCTGGGCGCCGTTCACGATGCCCAAAGCAGTCGTTGCGGCTGTCCCCAGATCGCGCTCCTTGAAAGGGATATCCCCCAGAGCCGTTCCGATGAATCGTTTGCGGGACGTTCCCAAGAGCACTGGGTACCCTAACTCCGTAAAGCGTTTCAGATGATGGACTACATTCAGATTGTCTTCATAGGTTTTTCCGAATCCGCAGCCGGGATCCAGGATGATGTTTTCCCTTTTGACGCCTGCGGACACTGCAATCCGCACGCTCTCCGCCAAGTCAGCCAGCATATCTTCGATCAAAAAGGCATAATCCGGTTTTTCCCGATTGTGCATCAAAATGATCGGCACATCAAATGCCGCCGCCACCGCTGCGATTTCGGGATCGTACTTGCAGCCCCAGATATCGTTTATGATATCGATGCCGGCTTCACAAGCCGCGCGGGCAACCGCCGACTTGTAGGTGTCGATTGAAAGCGGCACATGGACTGCCTTTTTGAGCGCTTCAATGATCGGTACCACCCGGGCAATTTCCTCTTCATCAGAGATCTGGGTGTGGCCTGGGCGGGTGGATTCCCCGCCGATGTCGATGATATCGGCGCCATCCGCAACCATTTCGATAGCGTGGGCGACGGCTTTTTCGACCGTGTTCCACTCCCCTCCGTCGGAAAACGAATCGGGGGTCACATTCAGTATCCCCATGATGTAGCTGCGCTGTGACAGGTCATATATTTTCGTCTTCGTCGTTAATTTCAAAATCCAATCTCCTCATCAGCGGGTAATTTTTCTACAGTTTGATCAATTCCAACACTTCGCTTCTGGATTTGAATGATTGTTTGAATGCGCCACGGACTGCGGATGTCACAGTCTTGCTGCCCGGTTTTTTCACGCCCCGCATCGTCATGCACATATGCTCGGCTTCCAAAACCACCATGACTCCCTGCGGTTGCAAATGCTCCATCAGGATATCCGCAACCGTCGTCGTGATCCGTTCCTGGATCTGCGGTTTTTTGCTGACCTCATCCAGGATACGCGCCAGCTTGCTCAAGCCGATCACCTGTCCATCTTTCGGCATATAAGCGATATGGCCTACCCCGAAAAACGGAACCAGATGATGTTCGCAAGTGGAATAAAAAGGAATGTCCTTCACTAATACAATTTCGTCGGTGTCTTCATGGAAGACCACCTTAGCATGATCGGCTGGATCTTTCTCGACACCGGAAAAAATTTCCGCATACATGCGCGCCACCCGCTTCGGTGTATCCTGCAATCCTGAGCGGTTCGGATCTTCCCCGATCGCCTCCAAAATCATTTGGACGGCGGTTTCTATCTTCTCTAAATCCATTTTTATCCTCCTAAGCGCTCATTCCCCGGCCAACGCCGCAAGGGTGATGTCAGCGACTGCTTTAGCCGCTACCAATAGAGCTTTTTCATTGATATCGAATTTCGGGTGATGATTATTGAAAACTTCTGCCTGGTTCGGACGGGCACCAACATTCAGGAAAGCGCCGGGAATCTTCAGCAGATACTGCCCGAAATCCTCCGCTCCGGTGTTGGCCGAAGTTGCGATGACCTGCTTCAAGTAGGACCCGACACCATTTTTTTCCAGAACAGCGGCTGCTTTGGCAGTCTCTTTCGGATGATTGTACAAAGGCGGGTAATCGGAGTTGTAGTCGATTTCCACTTTCACGTCGTACATCTCCTCAAGACCGCGGCCGATCCGGTGGAAATGTTCCTCGATGACCTTTCCGACCTCAAGATCCATGTAACGGGCATCCCCGCGCAGAATCAGGCTGTCCTTGATGACATTGCTGCTGCCGACCGCTTCGAAGGAGCCGATCGTCACGACAGCCATGTCATAAGGGTTGATGCGGCGGGAAACGATGGTCTGCAAATTCATCACGAAGCTCGATGCCGCCACGATCGTATCGTTGGAGCGGTGCGGCTGCGAACCATGCCCGCCCGTCCCCTGGATCGTGACTTTGATGTCACTGCAGCCTGCATAAGCGTAGCCGCTAGTGTAAAAGACGGTGCCGACTTCATAATCCGGATAGAAATGGATGCCGTAGATTTCATCGACATCATCCAGCAAGCCGGATTCCATGATGCTCTTGGCACCTGCCGGGGCCATTTCTTCGGCATGCTGATGCACGATTTTGACGGTCCCTTCCCACTGGTCCCGCAGACGGATCAGGCAATCAGCCAAGACCATCAGATAGGCGGTGTGTCCGTCATGTCCGCAGGCGTGCATGACGCCTGGATTTTTGGATGCGAACGGCAGGCCGGTCTGTTCCTCGATCTGGAGCGCATCGAAATCCGCCCGCAGCGCGATGGTGCGGCCGGGGCGTTTCCCGTTGATCGTGACGACGATGCCATAGCCGTTCCCGACGTTCGTCTGCACATCAACCGGTTTATCTTCATAGAAACGGGCGATGAACGCAGCCGTTTCCTTCTCGTCGAATGACAGTTCAGGATGCTCATGGAAATGACGGCGCAAAGCGATCATGTCATCTTCGCGGCCATCCAGCATTTTCATCAATTCATCTCTTAACATAAACCCTTCATCCCCTATCAAGCAAAATATATAAGAACATGAAGGCCCGGAACACAAACTGCCATGTTCCGGGCCTTCATCAAGCTAACAGAATCAAAGCTACATCACTGAAACTTATTGTATCATGATTTGCTCAGAAAGATGTGGATTTGATAAGATTATTTGAAGTTTTTGATTTCAGATTGAACCTCAGCCAAGAAATCATCCATGCTGAAAGTAACCATTTCTTTCGAGCCATAACGGCGGACAGTTACGGTTCCGTTCAGCAATTCCTGATCGCCGATGACCAATTGGTAAGGTATTTTTTGAGTCTGGGAAGCACGGATCTTGTAACCCATCTTCTCGTTGCGGTCATCGACTTCGACGCGCATACCCAACTGTTCCATTACGGCTTTCAGTTCATATGCTTGATCGGCATGCAGATCAAGGTTGACAGGGATGATCGTTGCTTGGACAGGAGCCAACCATACCGGGAATGCGCCTTTGTACTCTTCGATAAGATACGCCACAAAACGCTCCATTGTGGAGATGACGCCACGGTGGATGACGACCGGACGGTGGTTATTTTCGCCGTCTTCGCCGACGTAAGTCAGATCGAAGCGTTCAGGCAACAGGAAGTCCAATTGGATAGTGGACATCGTTTCCTCCAATCCCATCGCTGTCTTGAACTGCACGTCCAATTTAGGGCCGTAGAAAGCAGCTTCTCCGACAGCCTCGAAGTATTCCAAACCGAATTCGTCCATCGCTTCCTTCAGCATCGCTTCCGCTTTGTTCCACATATCATCGTCATCGAAGTATTTCACTTTGTCTTCTGGGTCGCGGTAGCTCAGACGGAAACGGTAATCGCTGATCTGGAAGTCTGCATAAACATCCATGACCAACTGCAACACACGTTTGAACTCATCCTTGATCTGATCCGGACGGACAAATGCGTGGGCATCATTCAGAGTCATTTCGCGTACGCGTTGCAGACCTGACAAAGCGCCGCTCTTTTCGTAACGGTGCATCATGCCCAACTCAGCGATGCGGATCGGCAATTCGCGGTAGCTGTGGATGTCGTTCTTGTAGACCATCATGTGGTGCGGACAGTTCATCGGACGCAACACCAACATTTCGCCATCGCCCATATCCATCGGCGGGAACATGTCCTCATGGTAGTGGTCCCAATGGCCGGAAGTTTTGTACAATTCCACGTTCGCCATGATCGGCGTGTAGACGTGCTGGTAACCTAGGCTCACTTCTTTGTCGACGATGTAACGCTCAAGCGTGCGACGGATCGTTGCGCCTTTAGGAAGCCAGAAAGGCAGGCCGGAACCGACTTCAGGAGCGATCATGAACAAGTCCAGTTCTTTGCCCAATTTGCGGTGATCGCGCTCTTTTGCTTCTTCGCGCATCTTGATGAATTCAGCCAAGGCTTTCTTGTCGAAGAAGGCTGTTCCGTAGACACGTTGCATCATTTTGTTGTTCGAGTTGCCTCTCCAATAGGCACCCGCCAACGACAGCAACTTGAAGACTTGGATTTTGCCTGTTGCCGGCACGTGGACACCGCGGCAAAGGTCCGTGAAGTCATCTTGCGTGTAGACAGTGATGACGTCACCCTCAGGCAACGCTGTGATCAATTCGACTTTGTAAGGGTCGTTTGCGAAGATTTCCAACGCTTCCGCGCGGCTCACTTCACGTCTGACGATCGGATAGTTCGCCTTCACGATGTTCATCATTTCCGCTTCGACTTTCGGCAAGTCCTCTTCGGCAAGCTGCACTTCCATATCGGTATCGTAATAGAAGCCAGTTTCGATCGCTGGACCGACACCGAAATGGATTTCAGGGAACAGGCGCGTCAAGGCATGCGCCATCAAGTGGGCAGTCGAGTGACGCAGGACACCCAATCCGTCTGCGTGATCCGGTGTCACGATTTCAAGTGAACCATCCGTCTCCAACTGGCGTGTGAAGTCGACCAATTCCCCGTTGAATTTTCCGGCCAAAGCCTTTTTAGCCAGGCTGTTGCTGATGCTTTTTGCTACTTCTTCCACTGTTACGCCGGCTTCGAATACTTTTACGGCGCCGTCTGGAAAAGTGATTTTGATCTCTGACATGCTGATTCCTCCAATTAATTAAGTTCTGTTCCTTCGGTGATGACAAAAAAGGCAATAAAAAAAGCCCATCCCCAGCTTGTGCCGGAAATGGGACGTGTCTACGTGGTTCCACCCAAATTCAAAGAGTGCGACAGCCATCCGCTTAAGATTCTGTCTCATCCTTACTTGAACGCGATAACGAGCGTACCGTTTCCCCCTACTGCAGTTTCAGGGAATCTCTCGAAAGGGGTCGATACATGATTGATTAGGATGTTTCACCAAGCCATCCCTCGCTAAAAATCAGTTCATCCATCGGTGTCTTTCTCATCGATTTGTCTTTCGTTTCATCTGTAGTCCATTTAAACACAAAAAATAATTGTTTTCAAGCTTAAAATAAGAAAAGCTTTGCGTCAGCCTATTGCTCGAAACGGCGGTTCTTCCCGGTCATAGGAATCTCGCGCGATAAGAAGCGGATCCGCTCCATCAGACGCTTCGCCTTCATCGGCTCGTCATCGCCTCGGTTGCCCATGCGCAAATGCTCCTCCAGCTGTTGCATCGTAAAGTTGGAACTGAAGAAGGTCGGCAAGTCTTCCTGCATTCGGTACTGGAGGATGACGCCGAGCACTTCATCGCGGATCCAGGTTGAATTGGCTTCCGCTCCGATATCATCCAACATCAGGATCTCCGCCTTCTTCACGGCATCAATCTTTTCGTTGACCGTGTTGCTCTGGATCGCCTGTTTCATCTCCATCGTGAAGGTCGGATAATGCATCAGTGTCGTCAGATGGCCGCCCATTGCCAATTCATGCGCAATCGCACCCAGCAGATAGGATTTCCCTACTCCGAATGGACCATAGAAATAAAGCGCTTGGTGATGCACCTTTGGATTCCCATTGAATGAATCAATGAAATTCAACGACTCCAGAATGGCCGGCATCCGCTCGTTTGATTGGACAAACCGATCCAACGTTGCAGTGCGGACATCCTTCGGCATCGACATTGAATGGACGCGGCTCCGCAATTCCTTTTCTTTTTCCCTCGCCATCGTCTCGTCCGTCGGTGTATAGACGACATCTATGTAACCAGCATTCAATACAAGGTTCGGCTCATAGCCGGGATTCTGCGATTCTTTCCCCAGCTTGATCTTCTCTTTTTCCTGCACATATTCGTGCAATTTCGAATAACTTCTCTCGACGATTTCCCGCGACAGTCGCTCTTCGTGTTTCTGGAAGAACGCCTGGACATCGGCATCCTTCATGATTGTGTCGATCATGCCTTTGTAGCGTTGGCTGATTTCGGGATTATTCATATATTTGTAAAATGCTCTTCCGATATGATCCATCACTCATCCCCTGCCTTTCCGCTACTTTTTAATTTTTTGATGCGTTCATTCAATTTTTGTTGCGCTTCCGGCGTCAGCGGTGTTTCCACAACCGCTTTGTGCTCCTCTTTAGCCCAATCCGGCAAGTTTTCTTTCTTGCGCGCCACCGTTTTCCCGTAATTCTTTGCGGTTGTTCGGCTGGCTGCCCGCTTCTCAGCTTTCGCTTTCATCTCGCCGGCGAATTGTTTCGCTTTCGCCAACGCTTTTTCGGGCGAATCGACACCATCCTGCAGCCAATCGTTTGCGATGGCTTCCACATAGGCCTTGGAAAGATGCGGATTGTTGAGGATGACCAACACATAGTGCGTCAATACATTGAGCACACTCGGTTTGAAGTCAGCCTTTTCCATCAGCGTGCGCAGCAATTGCGTCTCCGAAGCGGTCACGATGCCGCCTTTCTGCTTTTTGATGCTCGTCAAAAATTGATGCGGCGTCAATTGTTCACACGCCTTGATGAACGAGATCTCTTCACTGGAAAAGCGTGCCTGAATCAATTTTTGTTCCCGGCCTTTTTCAGTATCTTTAGCCAGTTGGATGCTCTGAGTAACTTTGTCCTTAACTTCCAAACGATTGCTGTGTCTCTGTTCATAGGCATCGGATACAATTTTTTTGAGCGCTTCTCCGTCTACTTTGCCCGATTCGATATCGGCGGCCTCCAGAATGAACTGGGCCATCTGCAGTTCGTCGCAACCATACAGCGTGTAGAGGATAGTGATTGTGTGCTCCAATTCCTTTGTGATGGAATCACGTTTGACGAATTGTTTGTTCAACAGCTGTCGGAAAAACGAGAAGTCAAACCCATCGTTCTCGATTACGGGCAGGCTTGCCTCGTTATCACCCAACAACGTATTATCGTTCTGTCTCATCCGCGCTTGCTCCGTAAAGGCGCTTTCCGAGAAAGAAAAAACATCCAAAAAGGACTTGGTGATATTTTCCGCAGTTTTTACGTCGCGGACTTGCCGGCTGAACCGCTGCTGCAACTCGCGGTATTTCCGTTCGCCGACTTTTTCATACAACAGCAACCCCATCAGGTCATCACTGAAAAAAGCATGACTGGACAGCGGCTGCTGCAATTCGTATAGGTACTGCTTCTCAGGCTCGTTTACCAGAAATGTCTTCAGCAAACCGATCCCTTCCAATTTCACGCGCGCTTGATAGAACTCTTGGATTCCGCTATTCGATAAAGCCAATAATTCGGTGTGAAGCAACTCCTTGCTCCAATAGTTCTCCTGCGGAATCTCCGCAAGCAGCGTCAAATAGAGGCTGAATGCTTGCGGCCCGATGATGGGCTGATACAATTGGGTCAGGATTTTGCGGTCCACATCGGAAATCAAGTTCGTCTGGCTTGCTCTGAAAGGATCCTTAGGACTTATATTTTGCCATGGATAACTCATTATTCATTGTCTTCCTTTCCGGGGGCTGCCTCGTTAGGAGGAGCATCGGATGGTTGGATGTCTGAAGATTCAGCAGCCGCTTGTTCGGCTTTTTTCTTCTCCATGTTCTTCAATTCATCAAGGAAGGTTTTCCGGTCCGAAAATTGGCGGTAAACACTTGCGAAACGGATATAAGCGACGTCGTCTATTTTGGACAACTTATCCATGACGTATTCCCCGATGACGATGCTGGATACTTCATTTTCTCCAAGCGCTCGGATTTCGGCTTCCACCTCATTGACGACAGTCTCCAGTTGTTCGAGGGCGATCGGCCGTTTTTCGCAAGAGCGGATCAATCCCCGCAACAACTTTTCACGGCTGAATTCTTCGCGTGCGCCATTTTTTTTGATGACAAGCAACGGCGTTTGCTCGATCCTTTCGAATGTAGTGAAGCGGAAATGGCATTGTTCGCATTCGCGACGGCGACGGATGGCTTTCCCATCATCAGCAGGACGACTATCGACAACACGCGATCCGTGATAGTGACATTTTGGGCATTGCATCGGCTTTCCCCCTTTTCTTTCCTTTATTATCGCTTCATTATAACATACTTGTGGCTCAAAAACCTTGAAAAGATGGTCTTTCCGGGACCATCAGGCTAGGCGGAAAGATGTCCGCGCAGCCATTCGTTGACTTGTTTTTCGGTTTCTTCGATTGTCCCGGAATTGTCGATGACAAAGTCCGCCAGCTCTTTTTTCTTTTCGATTGAAAGCTGACTTTGCATCCTCCGGGTGGCTTCATCCGAATCCAAATGATTGCGGCTCATCAGCCTTTGCAATTGGAGTTCTTCCGGAATATAGACGACCATCACGGCATCGCAGCTGTCCTCATACCCGCCTTCGTACAGCAAAGGAATATCCAGCACGATGAGGTCGTGGCCTTCGTTGATGTAACGCTCTTTTTCTGCCTGTATCCAATGACGGATGCGTTCCTTCAGCAAGGCATCCAACTCCGCCCGTTTCTCCCTGTCCGAAAAAATCAGTTCTCCCAATCGTTTGCGATCCAGTGTGCCATCCGGCAGCTGATAATCTTCACCAAAATGCTTGATGATTTCCGCTAACCCCGGCGCACCCGGAAGAACGACAGCCCTTGCTCCCAAGTCCGCATCGACAACCGGTATGCCCGCAGACAAAAACAGCTTCGCTACAGTCGATTTCCCTGTAGCGATGCTTCCTGTAAGACCCAATATATAACTCATGTTCGTTTATTTCGCCCCTTTGTAGGCAATATCAGTGATGCCCGCTGCCTTCGAACGCGTCTTTGGCAGTTGTTGACAATGCGGACAATAATGCGTCCCTCTCTGTGCAACCCTTATTTTTTCGATCGGATGGCCGCAGTTCGGACAAGGCTGTCCGGTCTGGCCGTAAACGGCGAGGGAGACTTGGAATTTCCCGGCCTCACCCAACGTGTTCTTGTAGGTCCGGATCGTCGAACCTCCGGCCTCCACCGATCTACTGATCACATCGATGATGGCTTCCTGCAGTCTTTTGGCTGCAGCCGGTCCGATTGTGTCGGCGGTTTGCAGGGGATGGATTCTGGCTTGGAAAAGCGACTCATCCGCATAGATATTTCCGACGCCGGCTACAATGTTCTGGTCGAGGATGACCGCTTTGATCGCCCGATGCGACTTGGCAAGATCTTTTTTGAATTTGCTCAATTTGAAGAAATCCGCGGTCGGTTCCGGCCCCATCTTTTTGAAAGGTTCATACTCATCCCGCTTTTCGATCGGCAACAGCGTGAATTTACCGAACTTGCGCACGTCAAGGTAACGCAATTGGCGGCCATCGGCGAGATAAAAAATGACATGGGTATGCTTTTTGATCGGTTCACCGGATTCGCTCACCTCATATTTGCCTTCCATCCGCAGATGGGAAATCATAGCCCAGTGGTCCAACAAGAAAATCAGATACTTGCCGCGGCGTTCGATGGTGTGGATCTGTTCCCCCCGCAGGACCGTCTTGAACCGTTCCGTGGAGAAAGGCGGCGTGATCATACGATCCCAAAAGACGGCTACATCCATAATGACGGCTCCGCCGACAAGGTTGATGAGCCCCTTGCGGATGGTTTCTACTTCTGGTAATTCCGGCATAAGCAGCCCCCTTTCTTTTATCGGTTTGTTCCTTGTTTATTTTGCTTCATACCAACTGTCGCCGAAGTTGCTGTCCACTTTAAGCGGCACAGCTAAGGAGACGGCATGCTCCATGATTTCCGGAACCAATTTTTCCAACACCGGAATCTCTTCTTCCGGGCATTCGAAGATCAGTTCATCGTGAACCTGCAACAGCATGTTCGCTTGAAGTCCTTTTTCCTTGAGGACTTTATCCATCCGGACCATCGCAACTTTGATGATATCTGCGGCGGTGCCTTGGATCGGCGAATTGATGGCAGTGCGTTCCGCAAAGGAGCGCAGATTGAAGTTGCGGTTATGGATGTCAGGCAGGTAACGGCGTCTGTGGAATAACGTTTCGACATAACCGTTCTCTTTCGCTTCTTTGACGATGTCCTCCATAAATTGCTTCACGCCTGGATATTTGTCGAAATAACGGTCAATGAACTCTTGAGCGGCTTTTCGGGTGATGTTCAGGTTTTGGGACAAACCATAGTCGCTGATTCCGTAAACAACCCCAAAATTGACGGCCTTCGCTTGTCGGCGCAGATTGGCAGTGACGTCTTCCGGTTTTTCGATGCCGAAAACGCGCATCGCGGTCGAGGTATGGATATCCTGGCCTTCCAGGAAGGCTTCACGCAGATGCTCATCCCCGGAAATATGCGCCAGCACACGCAATTCGATCTGTGAATAGTCGGAGGCGAACAGCTTCCAGCCTGCTTGTTGTGGAACGAAGGCTTGTCTGATTTTCCGGCCTTCCTCCATCCGGATCGGGATGTTCTGCAGGTTCGGATCAACGGAACTCAAACGGCCGGTCTGCGTCAACGTCTGTTGATAACGGGTATGGATTTTACCGGTTTCCGGTTTGATGAATTTCAGGAGTCCCTCCACGTAGGTCGATTGCAGTTTTGCCAATTGTCGGTAGTTCAGGATGTGCTCCACGATCGGCGCTTGCGCCTGCAGTTTCTCCAATACATCCACCGCTGTCGAATAGCCCGTTTTCGTCTTTTTGATGGCGGGCAAGCCCATCTTCTCGAACAGGATGACACCCAGTTGCTTCGGTGAGTTGATGTTGAACTCTTCCCCCGCTTCGGCATAGATGGTTTTCTCGATTTCCAGCAAACGACCGGCAAATTCTTCTTTCATGGTCAAAAGACGCTGCGGCTCCACTTTGATTCCTTGGATTTCCATATGCGCCAAGACAAACGACAACGGCAGCTCCATTTCGTAATACAAGTCTTTTTGCACGTTGCTTTCCAGTTCAGCGTTCAATTGGGCAAACAGCGCCAGGATCGCTTTCACTTTGCGCGCCAAATGGTCATGCAGTATTGCATCCTCGGGAACGGCCGTTTTAGCGCCTTTTCCGTAGATGGCCTCATCAAAGGAGACATCGTTGTAGCCATATTCCTGAGCGACTTGCGCAAGGTCTTTGCTGTTGTCCTTCGCATTCAGGATGTAGGAAGCCAACAGGATATCAAAGTCGATGCCTGCCAGCGCGATGCCGACATAATGCAGCATGACCATCGTCCGTTTGCCGTCGTACACAATTTTGTTGGCTTCGGCGTTCTCAGCCCATTCCTTGAAAGCAAGGCTAGCCTGCACAGTTTCCAATGAAGCCGTGTATATTTTTTCGTCCGTGCCCCAGCTAACTGCGAGGATTTTCCCGTCGTGGTAGTTGTCTTCAAACATTTCTACATACAGAGCCATCCGGTCCGTAAAATGCTCGGGACGGATCTCGGTCAGGACTTCGAAATGGATGTCCTCGAAGGATTCCGAGCGGTCTTCCGATGCCACGCCCAGTTTGTCCAGGAAACTGTTGAAATCCATTTCGCGGTAAAAATCGGTCAGTTTATCGATCTGTTTGCCTTCAACAGCAAGTTCATCGAGCTTCAATGTCACGGGCGAATCCAGATCGATCGTAGCCAATGTTTTGCTCATGAATGCATTCTCTTTGTCGTTGATGAGATTTTCTTTCATCTTGCTTTTCTTCAGTTCATCGACATGCTCGTAAAGGTTTTCGATGGAGCCGTATTCGGTAAGGAGCTTCAAAGCAGTCTTCTCGCCGACTTTGGTGACGCCCGGATAATTATCCGACGAGTCGCCCATCAGACCTTTCATGTCGATGATCTGTTTCGGTTCGATGCCATATTCTTCACGGATGACGTCCGGGGTATAGGATTTCAATTCCGACACGCCTTTGACGGTGATGTCGACCCGGATATTATCTGTCGTCAATTGGATCATATCCTTGTCGCCTGAAATGATGACGACATCATAGCCGGCCTGATCGGCCATCCGCGAGTAGGTCCCGATGATGTCATCGGCTTCATAATTGACCAATTCATAGGTCTTGCCTCCGAAAGCATGGACCAAGACGCTGAAATAAGGCCACTGTTCGGACAACTCCGACGGCATGCTGGCACGCCCGCCTTTGTAATCATCATAAAGGGCATTACGGAAAGTCGTTTTCCCTGAATCGAATGCTACCAACAGATGCGTAGGCTCTTCTGTCTGGAAGATGCGTTCCAATATATTATTGAAGGCATAGAGCGCGTTCGTATGCAATCCGTTCTTGTTGCGGAACCCATCCAGATTCGGCAATCCGAAAAAGGATCTGAAAGCCACACTGCTGCCATCCACCAATAGTAATTTCTTCTTTTTATCAGTCATCTGTTTACATCCTAACTCTGCTTATTCTGAATCATTTTGCGTCATGGATACAGGATCAGTTCCCGAATCGATGGCGTCCTCGACTTCAGTTCGCTCGTTCATGATTACGTTCTCTTCCTCATCAAAAATCAACTTGCGAGGCGTCTCTACGATCAATTCAGCATCCAACACACGGTCGTTTTCCATATTCGTTCCGACAACGCTGATCGTAACTTGTTCGCGGCGCTCATCCACGCGCTCTACTTCAAAATTGAACGTGATCGTGCTGTTGTGGTAGATCGGTTCAATCACATTCAAAGAAACGTCCACAATATGTGAACCCGGACCCGGTAAATGTTTGGAAACATTGCTCGTCAAAATCCCCACCAACAAAACGGTTGGCACAATCGGCTTATGGAACCTAGTCGTCTGCGAATAATCATGTTGAATATAGAGCGGGTTCCCGTCATTCGTCAACCCAAGATACAGCAAAATATCTTTGTCTTCGATGATTTCCGTGACAGTCAACGAATCCCCCTCTTGAATTTCATCAATCGATTTTCCAAGCTTTATATCTTTCAGACCCATTTTCACTTTTCCTTTCTTTGAACACATATATATCTATCATATCAAAAACGCCGTTCCGATAAAAGCCGTTTAGCTGATTGAAACCATTTATTCCGAAAACCGGAACAAGACCCTCACCTGCTTGTATCAAAAAAGCCCAGGAAGCGATCCCTGGACTCGTTACTTCATTGAATTAATTTGTTGTCGGTATGCTATGGCTCAACAGCTCTTCATAAGCCAGTTCAAATTTCTGAACATCCCCGGCACCCATGAAAATGGCGACAGCATCATGGAACTGCAGCAGTGGGGACATGTTGTTGACGTTCAATACCGTTGCGCCTTTTTCGATTTTGTCGGCCAAATCGCCGATTGAAACCTGTCCGTTCTTTTCGCGAGCGGATCCGAAAATATCGCAAAGGAAGACCTTATCGGCCAATTCCAACGACTCAGCGAACTCACTAAGCAGAGCAACCGTACGTGTGAAGGTATGCGGTTGGAAAATCGCAATGATTTCCTTCGTAGGGTATTTCTGTCTGGCCGCATCGAGTGTAGCGCGGATTTCAGATGGATGATGGGCGTAATCATCGATGACGACCATATCCGAAATGTATTTCTCGCTGAAGCGACGTTTTACGCCTGTGAATGTCTTCAGCTGCGCAGCCACCTTATCATTGTTCAAGCCTTCCAACCAGCAGAATGTGATGATGGCCAATGAGTTAAGGATATTATGCGTGCCGAATGATGGGATTTCAAAATGACCGTACCTTTCGCCATTTATTTCCACATCGAACTGACTGCCGGTTGTATCCTTCGTGACATTTTTGGCGACAACATCATTGTCTTCAGCAAAGCCATAGAATGTGACCGGATATTTACCTTTCAATTCACGGACATACGCATCTTCGCCGCAAGCGATGACGCCTTTTTTCACTTGGGATGCAAATGAATCAAAAGCGCTGTAAACATCATTGATGTCTTTATAGTAATCCGGGTGATCGAAATCGATGTTCGTGATAATGGCATAGTCGGGTGAATAAGCCAAGAAATGACGTCTGTATTCACAGGCTTCCAACACAAAATACTCCGCATCTTCCCGGCCGAAGCCAGTGCCATCGCCGATCAGATAGCTTGTTGGCGCAATCCCGTCCAACACATGGGACAACAAACCGGTCGTGCTCGTTTTACCGTGTGAACCGGTAATGGCAACGCTCGTGTAGTTTTTGATCAAATCGCCTATGAAATCATGGTAGCGGATGACCGTCAAACCGATTTCTTTCGCTTTCGCGATTTCCTCATGGGAATCAGGGAAAGCATTCCCTGCGATGACCGTCAAACCCGGTGTAATGTTCGCTTCGCTGAATGGCATGATTGTGATGCCAGCATCATCCAAACCTTTTTGCGTAAAGAAATAAGTTTCGACATCCGACCCTTGAACACGATAGCCTTTTCCATGCAGGATCAATGCCAACGCACTCATCCCAGAACCTTTGATGCCGACAAAATGATAAATCGTTTCCGTTTCCATAATTACCTCCAAATGAATAAGGAAGGTTAGTCTTTCGGCTACCTTCTGATGTTTGTGTCTCAAAACATTCGCACAGGACTTGATGACTTGCTGTCCAGTTAATGAATCGGAACCAGTATAGCACGCACAGATTAAGAAAATACTTAAAATTATTTAAAATTTGAGGTCAAACATGTCAATAATTTCATTGCATCACTCTCCACGGTCCACAAATCAACCTAATGTTACAGTGTGATGTCTAAAAATAAGAGTGGCTTACCGAATCAGCAGGCTCATGAACGAATTTTCCGGCTACCTCATAAGAGCGTTCCTGCTCCATGATGCCCAACAGAGAGCGGTTCATTGCCCGTTTGGATTTGCCTTCCAACGGTTGCAACTCACTTGTTTCCACGCTGTCTTCCTTCAGGATCACATCGTCTTCAACCGGTGGCGCAAGTTCGAAAATAAGCAAGTCCGAGCTATTTTTCTTCAATACTGCCGCAATCGCGCGATAATCGATTTTCTTTTCTTTCAGGTTTTCCCAGCCTTTCAACGGCTCCGGTACTTCGGTCAGTTGGAAAGGCCTTCTGCTCTTGTAAGAAGCGAAAGGGTGCATGCCCAATTCCGTGCGGCGTTCCTTCTGCTTTTCGTCCTTCAGTCTTTTTTTCTCGACCGCAAAAACATCTTCAGCAGGCTTCACAGCTTGATCCCTGAAGGATACGAAAGCCTCCTTGTTGTGGCGGATATAAGGGACCGTGTCCATCGGGTGCAGCAAATCTTGCGAGATGTAGGAGGACGGTTGTGCAGAATCGCTTTTTTCTTCCAGCATGCCATGCTCTTCGTCCTCTTTTTTCAGGTAATTCGGAAAATCAAACTTATTTGTTGCAGGATGACTTCCTTCCATCCCTGAACGATGGTCATGCCGAAAAAAACTTGGTCCATCATAGCGACTCATCCAGTCAGCTCCTCTCTTGTTTTGCTTCCGGCAATGCTATGCCCGGTTTCAATGGAATTCCTTTATTATAGTACTTCTTTTTCAACCAAATTTCCATAGCGTTATTTGGAAAACGCTGCGCCTATTGCATAGGTGTCATCCAACACAAGGATGCCTTTTTTAGGGCTTGCGTTCTCTAGTTGCAATTCTTTGGCTGAACAGATCATGCCGTGGCTGGCTACGCCGCGCAACTCACCCGGCCAGATGATCAAACCGCTGGGCATGACAGCGCCCGGCTTAGCTACGACAACGCGTTGGCCTTTTTTGATGTTGGCTGCACCACAGACGATCTGCAGTACTTCACCGTTGTCCACTTCCGTTTGCGTAACGGACAGATGGTCGGAGTCTGCATGCGGCACGCATTCCTTGACGTAGCCCACAACAAATTTAGGTGAGCGATCGACAACTACAGCATCACTGAAACCTGCCGATTGGATCAAAGCATTCACTTTTGCCACTTCTTCATCGGATAACAGCACTTGTCCGTTTGCATCCAACGCCAGCGTGTCTGAAATCGAAAATAGATTGTAGCCCATCGTTTCATTTGTACGGTTGTTGAAAATGCGCGTCACATTGCCTTTTGATTCGCAGGCTTGTTCTTGGCGGACTGCGATATCCCCTTTCGTCAACATTAATGTATCCCCGACTGCTTCACGATTATAAAAACTTAACCACATGTTATGTTTGCTCCTTTATGCTTCTTCATTTATTTTTTCCCAAACGAAATAGTATCACAATTGCTCCAAAAAGGCTTCAATCTCTTTTTGCGTCTTCCGGTTGCGGGAAACGAAACGCCCCAAAAGTTCTCCCTTATCATAAGCGACAAAGCTCGGGATTCCGGAAATCTGCAACGCTTCACCCAGCGTGCCGAAATCATCACGGTCTATTTCGAAGAAACGGAAATCCGCGAATTTGTTCTCCACCTCGGGCATGAACGGTCGGATGTAATGGCAATCCGGGCACCAGCTGGTCATGAAGACGAAGACCGTTTTCCCCGTATCGCGCAGTTCTTTGAATTGATCCAAATCTTTCAGTTTATCCATAGTTGAGCTCCCCCCTTAATTCGTGGACATGATGGTTTCATAAGTGCTCTTGTCCAATGCTTTGATGACTTGCGCGACCATTTCCTTAGCTGCTGCGTAATCATCGATATGGAACATCGTCTGGTGCGTGTGGATGTAGCGGGCACAGACGCCGATGACCGCGCTCGGCACCCCGTCGTTCATGACATGGGCGGCTCCCGCATCCGTTCCGCCTTTGGAAACAAAATATTGATAAGGGATATCATGCGTCTCCGCCGTATCCAGCAGGAATTCGCGCATCCCTTTCAAGGTGATCATGCCGGGATCCTGAATCCGCAAAAGGAAACCTTCCCCCAGATGGCCGAACGTATCCTTAGTCGTCGTCAGATCGTCCGCAGCCGAGCAGTCCACCGCGAAGAACAGATCGGGCTTAAACTTGTGAACGGCCCCTTTTGTCCCCCGCAGACCGACTTCTTCCTGGACATTGGCGCCGGCGATCAAGGTGTTCGGCAACTTTTCATGCTTCAATGCTTCCAATGTTTCCAAAACGACCGTGTTCCCGTAGCGGTTGTCCCATGCTTTTGAAATAATCTTCTTTTTGTTGGCGGTCCAGATCGTTTCCACTTGGGGAACAATCGTATCTCCGGGACGGACCCCGAATGCCAGCGCCTCTTCTTTCGTATCGAAACCGGCGTCGAACAAGATATCCGTCACTTTGACTTTTTGGCCTTCATCGGCTCCACGCAACAAGTGCGGCGGAACAGAAGATGAGATCACAGGAATATCGCCTTTGGATGTCTGCAGCGTATAACGTTGTGCCGAAACGACATAGGCATTCCAGCCTCCGAGCGGCACGACCCGGAAAAGTCCGCGATCCGTGATGCCTGCCAGCATAAAGCCCACTTCGTCCATGTGTGCCGCCACCATGATGCGCGGTGCCGTTTTATCTTCATGCTCTCTGATTCCGAAAATACCGCCCAAGCCATCCGTTTCGATGCGATCCACCAACGGGGCCATTCTCTCATGCATATAGTTACGGATATTGCGTTCATTTCCGCTAGTCCCCTGCAATTCCGTCAATTCTTTGATCATAGCAAATGTTTTATCTTCCATATTTGAATGGAGCAGGACACAACTTTATCCTTATGCCGCTCCCGGTCCCCCTTCATTGTCTGACTATCCTTTCCATTATAGCGCAGCATCCTTGTCATAGCAACGATTCCATTCGATCCGAAGCATTGTCCCGGCCCAGGAAACGTTTCCTTCACGAAGCCTGATGCAATCGACGTTTCCCTATTATTTTTTTCGTTTTATTGCTATACTTGAGGAAGAAAAAAGAAAGCGCATCAATTTGAGGAGGAACACATGATGAACTTTTTGGAAAAATGCATGTGCAAAAAACACAAAGAAGAAATCTTGGGCGGTATTTTATTCGGAGCAGGACTCGTACTCGGCTCAGTCGTGACGGCCCTTTGCTATGAACAGAAACGGACCGTAAACGGCGACAAAATACTGGAAAACGTCAAAAAGATGTTCTTGGCTGAAGCACCGATCGAAGGATCATGGATCGAATTGCATCCTGTCCCGCTCAGTCGCTATTCTTCAAAAACGGATGTGTATTACGGCGGAATCTCCCGTAAAGAGGAAGGCGTATTGGTGCAATATGAATTCATCGCCGACGCTTATACAGGAACCATTTTGGACTTATACAAACTATAAAGAAAAGAAATGCGATACAAGCCCGCTCTGCCTCGAAAGAAATTTAGGAAATCTGGCCCTGAATGAGCATCGTAGAGCGCAATGGGTCAGATTTATCTAATTTCCGAGAGGCAGGCTTGGATCGCTGGACATCGTTAGTGGCACCAAAACAAAAAAGAAGGACCAAAGCAATCGCAGCTTTGGTCCTTCCTTTTGTTTTGGTTCTATTTTTCTGAATCAGCCGTTGCTTTTTTCGGAAACGCTGCTTCGACGCGGTAGATGCGGTCTCCTCTTGAAGAGAACTTCGCTTCGTACTCCGTCATGATGTTTCCCTCAAAATCGCTCTTGTGCAGATCCAACCACACTTGCTTCAAAGTCATTCCGTATTGCGAGAAGCTCGCCAAAGAATATTCGAACAGGCCTTGGTTATCCGTCTTGAAATGGATTTCCCCGCCGGAGACCAGGATTTGCTCATAGTTGCGCAGGAAGTTTTTGTAGGTCAAGCGGCGTTTGTCATGCTTGGATTTTGGCCATGGATCGGAAAAATTCAGGTAAACGCGAGCCACTTCGCCTTCCGCAAAGAAATCCGCAACATTCTCTCCGTCTGTATTCAGCAACTGGACATTTTTCAGACCTGATTCGATCATCTTATCGAGCGTCATGACCGCTACGCTCGTCTGGCGTTCGATTCCGATATAATTCACTTCCGGATGCATGCGAGCCATCTCAACGATGAACTGGCCCTTGCCGGAACCGATTTCCACATGGATCGGTTGCTCGTTTCCGAAGCGTTCCTGCCATTTCCCTTTCCAATCCGCTGGTTCCATCACTACATATTGGGTACTTTCAGCCAATTTTTCGGCAGCCCATGGTTTATTTCTTACGCGCATAATTCTCCTCTTTCTTATCTGTTTTTTTCGAAAAAAGAAATCCTTTCCGTCCGTGTAAAAACGAAGAGGATTTCATAAATAACTGTTTAGGCGATTCTGATAAAGCTGTTTCAGCAACAGAATCAGTTGGTTCATTTCCACATTGCGTTCCTGCGAATGGCTCTTTTTGATCAGGCAGAGGCACACCATCATGCTGTACCACTCCAAACGGCGTTCCATATTGTCATTCATCTGCAAGCCATACTGCTCCAACCATCCTCCCCATTCTTCATGGGGAACGTATTGTACCAGCAAGGTGCTGATGTCCGAGAACGGATCGGCAATTTTGACCATTTCCCAATCCACAAGATACAACCGGTCTTCCTCATCCAACAGGAAATTTTTCCGATTCACGTCTCCGTGGCAGACCGTCTTTTGCGAGTCGTCGATGCTGGCGATGCTGTTTTTCACGTATTCAGTCACCTGTTGCAGGACCGAATTGGATTTCAAGTCATCCGGCAGATCCGCAACGTACAGGTTGTAGAAATTGATTGGGTTGAAGATTTCACCCTTTACCTTCTGAAGCATCTTCAGGAGATTTTCGGAATGATGGATGCGATGCAGGATGTCCCGCACGGGCTTCCCTTTCATCTCTTCCGGATTCAATTCCCTGCCGTTGAGCCATTCCTGAGCTGTCAGGACATCCCCATTGCCGACCCGTTTGGTCCAGATCAATCGCGGTGTGATCCCCTCAACGGAAAGCGCAGCTAAGAAAGGTGAAGAGTTTCTTTTCAAAAAGACTCTTTCCTCGGCTCTGGTGCCCATATAAGCTTGTCCTGTGTCTCCTCCGATGGGATGTAGCCGCCACCCTGAGTCCATTTTATAATCCATCGAGCTCATTCCTTACTCTGTCTTAAATTTTACTTTCTCCTATTGAAAAGAAGGAGCCGGGACGAAAGCCCCAGCTATCTCTGTCTGCTCTTCTGTTCATACGCTACGTGTTCATTCGGCGACGCAGCCCGTTTTGCTCTGAAAGCGCAACGGCCATCACTCGCATACAATTATCATTTTAGATTTCTTTACATATCCAGTCAAGAATATTCCATGGGGTTTCGGAACTGAAACGCGTTTAACCCGTGCATCAGTAATTTGCCGCTTCCCTTTTTTCTGTGCGGCCGCCCATGTAAAACTGGATGAACAACCAGATGAACCCGGCGTTTAAGGCTATTGCAGCCAATCCCGTCTGCCAACTGTTGTTAATGAAGATGATTCCCGCAAAAAGGAATCCTTCCACTCCCAAAAGGTAGCCGAGCAAACGCTTGAAGCCAGCAAATTTATCTTCACGCTGCGTCGGATAAAGCCGGTACAGCATGTTCTCATTGAAATGGAAATACAGCGGCAACAGCTGGAAGCCTGTCAAATAAAGGAACAACAGACTGAGGCCTAGTGAAAATCCGGCTGATGGCGTGAACAACAGCAACAGCATTCCGATGGCCAACAGGCGGAAAAACAAGCCGCTGTAATCCGTCCCGCGCACAAAGGCTCGGGCGTATAAATACTGATAGGAATTGTTTTTGCCTTCAACGCGGCGCAACAAGCCGTCGAAATATTTTCTTCTTTTCGCTTTGCTCTTCACTTGCGGAACATCCGTAAACAGATTGATGACCCTGTTTATGCGAGCCTTTCTTCGTTCCTCCGAGGCGATCATCTGCTCCCATTGATAGAGCGGATAGCGCGCCTCATACGCCACTTGTACTTTTTTACGCAGAAACATAGTATACAGAATTACAAGTACCGGCGCAACCCATGGATGAAAAAATATAGCGATGCTGAAAGATAAAATCGCCGCACAAGCCAAGTAGAGATCATTTTTTTGGCGAACTTTCCTGTCGCCTATCTTCAGGCCCAGTTCCTGCAGATCCAAATGGATGATTTTCAACAGAATCAAGGTTGCATAAATCGGCAGCAAATCACTTGCCCCGATCGTTCTCCCGGCAAAAAGCATCGGCATCGCCGCGGCTGCCAAAAAGAACAACAGAAGCGCCGGAAGGATCAGGCTGTATTTTTTCGCTTTGCTGAAATAGCTCCCCCATTCCTTTTCCTTAGCCAAAAGGAACACTTGATCGGCCGGCTCCAAAAAGGTCGCCAGCTTACCGATAAAAATGCTGCCTGAAAAAATAGCCACTATCAGAAGCTTTCCCCATAGGAAATCCGGCGTCACGGTTTTAACGAATTCGGAATATTGGTAAGCCAAAGCTCCCAACAGAAAGAGGAGCACTAGGACGAAATGATCATTGAAGATATATTTGCTGTAGCGGCTGAATTTTTTCAGGTGCAGTTGCTGCCTTCTTTTCCAGATACTGTCCAGGTTCATGGTCGATCCACTTCTTTCGTCAGGCTGATGTAAAGCTCATCCAGACTCGCTCCCGGCATGCCCATTTCCCACTGCAGGTCTGCCATCGTGCCTGTCACTTTGACCTCACCATGGTGAAGCAGGACGAAATTATCACATTCTTTTTCGGCAGAAGCCAGCACATGCGTGGACATCAAAATGGCTGCACCTTGCGCTTTTTTCTCCCTGACCATCTCCAGGAACGAGTGGATGCCAAGCGGATCCAGACCCAGGAATGGTTCATCGATGACATATACCGGCACATCCAACATGAATGCGCAGACGATCATCACTTTTTGTTTCATGCCTTTTGAAAAATAAGCCGGAAACCAGTCCAGCTTGTCCTCCAGACGGAAATCCCGGATGTAGCGCATCGCCTTTTCCATGGCGACTGCTTCCGTGATTCCGTAGGCCATCGCCGTGATTTCCAGATGTTCCCTTAAAGTGAGTTCTTCATAGAGCACCGGCGTCTCGGGAATAAAAGCGAAGGACTGGCGATAACGCTCCGTATCTTCGCGCAACGTTCGGCCATCGATCGCGATCTTACCGCTGAAAGGCATCATCAGACCGATGATGTGTTTGATGGTCGTGCTCTTGCCTGCTCCGTTCAATCCGATCAATCCAGTCAGCTCACCGGGTTTGACCTCAAAATTTATATTTTTTATGACGGGCAATTGCGTATAGCCGCCCGTGACATTCTCCAATAATAGTGACATTTAACCGTCCCTTTCGCATGCGTTTGTGCCTTATATTATAGCACAGCCTTGCCCCATCCCAAATATCTTGCTGACCGATGCTCTACTTTAACCTCAGGATATCAAATAAAACGCAAATATGATAAAGTTATGCTATAGAATAAAGTAGAATATGGACAGAAAGAGGTCAAGCATATGACAGATTGTATTTTTTGCAAAATCGCGAACCACGAAATCCCGAGCAGCATTGTCTATGAAGATGATGTCGTCATTGCGTTCCTGGATTTATCCCAAGTGACAAAAGGTCATACGCTGTTGGTACCCAAGAAGCATGTCGCTGATATTTTTGAATATGATGAAGAATTGGCGAAGGAAGTCTTTTCGCGCGTCCCTAAAATCGCGCGCGCAATCGAACGTTCCAGCGATGACATTTTGGGACTGAACATACTGAACAATAACCGTTCGATAGCTTATCAGTCTGTTTTCCATTCCCATATCCACTTCTTGCCGCGTTACGAAGATTCGGATTCGGACGGTTTCGGTTTGAAATGGAAGACGCACGAAGGAAAATATTCGCAGGCAGAATTGGCAAAAGTAGTTGCATCCATCAAAGAGAGTCTGGAGGAATAGATATGCGCTCATTTATGGAAGGAATATTATTCGGTACGGTAGTCGGTGGTCTGCTTGGCTTGCTGAACACCCCCCGCAGTGGAAAAGAAAATCGCGCGAAAGCGAAAGCTTACCTTGAAGACAACACACTTGCGGTCGAAGACCTCAACGTCAGCGTCCAAGGTCTGCGCAACGCGATCCATTCATTGACCAACGAAGGGTTGGCTTCCGTCACGACAGTCACTGAAGATGTTGCAAAATCCGTTGAGAAATTCACCCAGCAAGCTCAACCCAGAATCAACCGCATCAACGATAAGCTTGCGGTATTGACTGAAGATATGGAAAAAGTCGCTGCGAGCATGGAATCGCAAATGCCTGCAGTGACAGATGCACCAAATCAATAATTGAAATAAAAAATACGACGCGCCAAATGACCGTTTATCCGGTTTGCATTTGGCGCGTCGTATTTTTCTGTGTTTCTGTCATCAGGAGTCCAGTCAAGAACCCCCTATTTATTCTGATTATCGGATCGTTTGAAAAGCGTCTGTATCGGCATCGCCGCGAAAGATTCCGTGAGCACCTTTTCCACTGTCGCAGCCGCTGCAGCCAGTTTTGTTGAACCGGTTTTCGTTAAGGACGTATAGATGATCCGCCGATCCTGCTCGCAGACATTCCGCTCCAGTGCTCCGCAGCCCTTCGCCTCGAACTTGCTGACCAATCTCGATACCGCGCTTTGGCTTAAGCCGACCTTTTCCTCCAGATCCTGGAGCTTCAGTTTTTGATCCGGCTCCTGTGATAAGAAATAAAGGACGTAGAACTCTTTCAGAGAAAGGTTATGGTTCGTCTGCAAATTTTTTTCCAACGTGCTCTCGACTTTCAGATGAAAATTGTTGATCTCCAGCCATTGGCAAAACGCAGAACTCATTTCACATTTCACAAAGTTTCCCCCATTCCTTTCTTTTTATCAGCTTATGATACCAAATATTGGCATTTTGAGCAATCTGCCACGACTCGGACCAGATGATTTGCTTGCTGAATTCGGCTATGTTACCCTGAAACCATGCACACGCATATATATTTCAGATGGGAGTGTTCGATTTGGAAAACGAAATCAAGAATATCACCTTCAGCAACGGCGTAACCATCCCGCAACTGGGCTTGGGCGTCTTCAAGATGAAAGACGAAAAGGAACTGAGTGAAGCGATCCGCGTTGCTTTGGAGGCGGGCTACCGCCATTTCGACACCGCGATGATTTACGAGAACGAAGCTATTGTGGGACAAGCTTTGAAAGAAAGCAGCATCCCAAGGGAAGAAATCTTCTTGACTTCAAAAGTTTGGAATTATGACCACGGCTACGAGGAAACCAAAGCGGCTTTCCAGGCCAGTCTGGACCGTTTGGGCACGGATTATCTTGATCTTTATCTGATCCACTGGGCTTCCGCAAACTACATTGAGACTTGGAAAGCGATGGAAGAATTGTACAACGCAGGCAAAATTAAAGCCATCGGTGTCTCCAATTTTCAGATTCATCATCTCGAGGATCTGATGTCGCACACGGAAATCATCCCAATGATCAATCAGATTGAAACGCACCCTGCCTTTCCACAGGATGAACTGCGGGCTTTCATGGCGCAGCACGCAATCATCCATGAAGCTTGGGGTCCGCTTGGGCAAGGCAAAAATGACCTATTGACGCAGTCTGTGCTCCTTGAGCTTGCGCAGAAGTATGGCAAGACACCTGCCCAGATCGTTTTACGCTGGCATATCGAACGCGGCATCGTTGTCATACCGAAGTCTGTCACACCGAGCCGCATCCGAGAAAACCGCGACATCTTCGATTTCAGCCTATCAAAAGAGGATATGGACAAGATCGCGACCCTCAACACCGGCGAAAGGTACTCTGGGAATCCCGACGACCAGGAATTCCTGACCAGAACCTCAATCCGCCCTAATTGAGGAAAATAATCCAAAAGAGGAGCACTTTGCCACCTTAAGCGGCAGAGGCCCCTCTTTTTGTTGTATGTTGCGTTTTTTGCCTGCTTCCGGATCGGGCTTAAGATATGAATTTTCTAAGAAGTTTGCTAGCGTTTTTAAGGAATATTTTCCATAATCACGGCGTTTATGATATATTTATAGATGGTTATTCATGAGATAGATAAATAGAAATAGATAGGAAGTGCCATATTCATGAAAAAGAAATTAGCATTGACGTCCGTTGCTTTCTTGACGGCCATCACATTAGCAGGCTGCGCGACTAGCGAAACTGTCGCAACGACTCCAGCAGGCGATATCACAAAAGATGAATTATACGACGCAATGAAAGCCTCAATCGGCGAAACCGTCTTGCAACGTCTGATCTTGATCGACGTATTGAACGACGCAATCGGCAAAAATGAATTGGAAGCTGAAACAGAAGCTGAACTGTTGACTACCATCGAACAATACGGCGGAGAAGAAACTTTCAACTACATCTTGTCACAATCAGGCTTTGCAAATAAAGATGAATACCAAGATGTATTGTATCTGAACAAACTGATCGAAGCAGCCGTAAGGGCTGAAACGACTTTCACGGATGAAGAAGTGGAAGCCTATTACGAAGCTTACCAACCACAAATCAACGTACAGCATATCTTGGTTGCGGATGAGGCAACTGCTGTAGATCTGATCAGCCAAATCAATGCAGGTGCAGATTTCGCGGAATTGGCAAAAGCTAACTCCACCGACACAGCCACTGCTGAAAACGGCGGAGAAACAGGATTGTTCGGAGCAGGCGAAATGGTCGCAGCCTTCGAAGAAGCCGCTTATGCGCTTGAAGTCGGTGAAGTGACACAAACACCAGTCGCTACCGAATACGGCTACCACATCATCAAGATGATCGAGAAGACAGAAAAAGGAACATTGGAAGAAGAACGCGAAAACATCGAAACAGTGATGATGGACGAAAAACTTGCCGACAATGATTACCTGACATCCGTCATGTCCACAATCGTCCAAGCAGCGAATGTTGAAATCAAAGACGAAGACTTGGCAGCAGCGATTGATCAATTCTTGCCTGTTGAAGAAACAAGCTCATCAGACGCAACATCCGAAGCAACAACTTCAGAAGAAGCTAGTTCAGAAGCAACTTCTGCAACTGAAGAAGCGGAATCAGCTACATCCGAATCTGCAACTTCTGAATCTGCAAACTAATACCTACAATGTAAAACACGCAAGTTACCAGCCTTTTTTGATGCTGGTAACTTGCGTGTTTTTTGTTGGCGAGTTTCTGATATACGGATATATTACTGCTTGCCGGTTCTCCCCCGGCAAGGCGACAGAGATGTCGTCGGTTGTTTGTCACTCCGGCACCTCCGAATGACCGACGACCGGGATTTGTCTCGACTGTTCGGAATTCAGTTACCTCTTAATAATCGACGTATAGATTATGTCTTGACTGTTCAGCAAAACCACCTATCCAAACAGCCGACGCCCTACCCTTATCTCAACTGTTTGACCCCACTCAAGCACCTTTCAGGCGACAACTCACTTCCCGCCCGCAGCTACGTAAAAAGGACATCAGGCTGCTCGTTTCCGCGAGCGGCCTGATGTCCTTTTGATTATTGCCCTTCTTCAGTAGGTTGGGTAAAGAGCGGCTTGTAGAAGCTGCGGTTCTCCAACCCGAAAATACGCTCGCTGAACGTTCCCGGTGTCGTGCGCAACAAAGCCGTATCGATCATATTGATGGAAGCATCCAAATTATCAAGGTGATGGATGATTTCGGCTTCCAAAAGATGCGGCGTTACCGGTGATCCGAATTCTTGCTTGCCGTGATGCGCCAGAACAATGTGTTTCAACAGGATGACTTCTTCGCTGTCCTCATCGATGTTCAGGGACAGGCAGGCTTTGGTGATTTCTTCATCAATCAGGACGATGTGTCCGATCAGATTCCCTTTCAGGGTGTACTCGGTCGACATGCTGCCGCTCAACTCGATCGTTTTCCCGATGTCGTGGAGAATCACTCCCCCGTACAGCAAAGACTTGTTGACTGAAGGGTAATGTTGAATGACCGTTTTTGCCATCCGCAAGATCGATACCGTATGGAAACCCAATCCGCCTACGATAGCGTGATGGTGGCGTTTCGCAGCCGGATACTCGAAAAATTCCCGTTGATATTTTTTTAGTATATGGCGGACAATCCGGTTGATTGGTGCGCTCGTGATCTCAAACAGGATCTGGCTGACTTCCTCCACCATTTCCTCCGATTTCAACGGAGCACGCTCCATATAGAGTTCCGGCCGGCTTGGTTCCCCTTCGCGGGCGAGCCTTAGTTTTGTGATGCGCAGTTGGGGATTGTTCTGATACATTTCCCGTTTGCCGGTTACGGCAACGACTTGTCCAGCTAGGAACTGCTGGATGTCCTCCTCTTTTGCGTCCCAGTACTTCCCGTCGATCTGACCGCTGCGGTCCTGAAACGTAAAGGCGATGAATTTCTTGCCGTTTTTTGCCAGACGGATATCCGCACTTTTGATCAGCACATAAATTTCAAAATTATCATCTATTTCGTGTTCATATATTTTTTTGGCCACCCTTACCAGCCCCTTTCACTCCTATTTTAACATGTATACTTGTTTCTGTGAAAATCGTTGAACACAAGCGTCGTCGAACGTGAAAAAGAGCACCTGCACGTCTTCGCTCAGCTCTTCAAGCAACGTAAACATGATATTTTTCCTGTCCTCATCGAAGTTCACAAAACCATCATCGATCAAGATCGGCAGGCTGACGATATCGGCAGTATTCTTCACAAACGCAAGCCGCAGCGCAATATACAACTGCTCCACCGTTCCTTGCGACAATTCATTCGGTAAGAAGGTTGTTCCATCCTTACGCTGCACCTTCATGCCGTTCTTTTGGAACGCAATCCCGGTATATGCGCCTTCCGTCAACCGTCGGAAGAAGGTTATCGTATCATCGAGCATCAGTGGCAGGCGATCCTCTTTCCCGTACCGCAATGCCCCTTCGATCCATTCTCCCGCTGTAACCAAGCCGGCCCACTCGATGGCAAGATCCCTCAGCTCGGTTTCGGCCAAAGCGAACTCCTGCAGCAAGGCACTGTACGTCCCGCCTTCTTCCAATTGTTCCAGCTGATGCTTCAGCTCAACTTCCGTCCGTTGCAGTTTCGACAGCTCGGCCTTCAACCGCTGCATTTCCAGTTCATTCTTTTCGTAAAGGGATGTGCTTTTCTTCGCATCGCCATAACGATCCAAGAGTTGCTCGCGACCACTGATTTGGCCATCCAACAATTCCTTGCGCTTGAGGTTCTGCTCCTGCTTCTCCTTCAGAGCCAACAACTGGTAAAATTCAGCTTCAGTCTTTGCGTTTGCCTGATCCAATAGCCGCTGCCTCTGTTGATGGGACTCGGCAAGGTCGCGTTGGATCTGCTCCAACTCTCGCTGCAATTCATTGATCTTATCCTGAACATTCGCAGCCATACTTTCTTCCAAAACGACGGCATTCTGTATCTCGGAGAAACGTGCGGCCATTTCAGTGACTGTCAGATGTTCAAAATGGAAACGGCTGCGGATGAACGCAGTCTGCTCGTTCCATTTATTTACGGCGAGATTCAGATCATCCATTTCGGCTTCCTGTTTGATGATCAGGGCGGACTTCTCTGCTAACACAGCACCGGGATCCAATTGCAGGAGTTCCGTTGCCGTCATGCGGGCCGGATAGCCTTTCTGCTGCAGGAAGGTCTCCAATTCGGTTTTGAGCGTCTTTCCGCGCTCTTCCAGCTCTTCCCGGTTGTTCAAAAGTTCCAAAAACTTATCCTGCAACTCTTCGAACTCTCTTGTTACAGCCGAGATTCTATCCCTGACAGCGGCCTGCTTCAGAAATTGCTCCATCGCATTTTCGGAGGAGCCTTCTTGGAAGGCAGCATCCTTGATTGTCGTCTGAGGCTTACTTCCCATCAGGAAAACGCCACCGACAGCAAGCAAAATGGCCAACACCCAAGCAATTAACCTGAAGTCCGCCAGAACAAAGGACAGGATCACAAACACAACTGCAGCCGCCAGTAACATCATGCCGAGCGGATTCCTTTTCGTTGGGGCGGGTGCAACAATTCTTTGATTCGGCTGTTGCACATCGCTTTGCAGCGCAGCATACGCTTCCTCAGTGAGCTTCTCGTGTTGGAGGCGAATCTCTTCTTGCTGGAGGGTTTCCAGCTGTTCCTCATGGAAGCCGATGTTGTGGTCCAACCGCAGCAGCTGTTCTTCAATCTGTCGGATGTCCTGCGCAAGCTGCTGCAACTGCCCGCGTTCTTCTTCGTTGAGCGGCTCCGGAGCGGGCAGGGCCAGATTCAACCCCAAGGCCATTTTTTGTTTGGCCAAATCAGCTTTGTTGTTGCTGATCTCATTTTCCAGATAAGTGATTTTATTCAGATCCGCTTGCGTTTTGGCTGCACTGTGCTGCAAAGCCGCAAACTCTGATTGATGCGCCTTGTACCATTCCACCTGGACAAATTCGCCCAATTGTTTCTGCAACTGCGCTAATCTTTCCTGGAGTTGCGTTTGCGCCTGGATCAAACCGACCATTTTTTCCTGCTGGTTCTGCCACTGATAACTGGCATCTTCCGGCACTTCACTGTAGTCGACGGCCGTAATTTCCTTGTTCAGCCGTTTCCACTCCTGATAGCTGTCCGCCAACCGCAGGCTTTCTGCGATTGCGCTTTGTTCCTGCTCCAATTCCTGTTGACGGGATAATAATTCGGCCTGCTGTTTTTGGCTGTCCGACAACTGCAGCAGCGAAGTTTCATAAGTCGCATTTTTTGCTTTTGCTTGCTGAAGCTTCCTTTGCAGTTTTTCAGCAGCCTGTATCTTCTTGTTCAATGGCGGAACGCTGCCTGTTGGTTTGAAGCGTTTCGCGGCTTCGTCACGGTATTCTTTGGCTAATTGCAGCAAACGCTCGCTCCCGCTGGTGCCGATGCTCAACAGATAATGATTGAGCTCTTCTTTTTGTGTTTTTTTCAAAGAAAGCAGGCTGTCTATTTTGAATGTGTATAGCGACTCGAAAGTCTCCCTGTCCATCCCCAACAGGAAACGCCCGAGATTTTTTGTCGTCTGCTGGACACCATCCGGCAGCGTGACGAGGGCTTGCCCTTTGTTGCGGTCTTTCACCCGTTCAACGATGACATCACCGAACCGCGTGTCCTCCAAAAATAAGCGGCCGCCGTATGCCTGAGCTTGTTTCGGAACATACAGATTCTGATCTTTCTTGCGGGCACTGGGAAACCCGAAGAGGACGCTGTTGATGAATGATGACAAGGTACTTTTGCCGGCTTCATTTTTTCCATGAAAGACCTGCAGATCCTGCACATCATCAAAGGTCCGGTTCACCCATTTTCCGTAACCGTATATTTCAATCTTCCGTATCTTCACTGTCTTCCTCCTCAAACGCGACCGCCTGCACCAGTCTGGTCTTTGCTGCAGCCAGCACTTCCTCTTTGAAAATTTGGTCTTTTTTTAAATCAGGGAATGTCGTCCGGATGAGCGGATGTTGGAAAAAATTATCCAGCTGTTGATAGAATACGTCATCGCTACTGATTTCCGCCCAACTTTTCGAAAAACTTTCCTTCATGACCTGATCAAAAGAAAACAGTTCTTTTTCCGTATCCACCGTAATTTTCAACTGATACAGATAGATAAAAGGCTGGTCCAAGCGTTGTCTGACACCCTCCAGTAACTCTTCGTCCTCGATCTTTTTGATGACATCGGGATGAAGCTCCTGGATGTCCGTGAACAGCAGCGACAACAAAACGCTCGATTCACTCTGGGAGCGATGAGAGTCCATTCGTTCCTCGATGCGCGCGAATACATCATTCAGGGTTTTGCATCCAAGCAACGACATTGTCTCTTTTTCCCAAACGATCGGAGCCGTCGGGAGAAAAGACAGCGTCGGCGCCATCCCTTTTTGGAGCGTCACCAAATAAGCACCTTTCGCTTCAGTCTCGTTCGGATTGCGCCCTTGCGTATTGCCGCAATAGACGACAGGCGGAGCCGTCTGAAGCTGCTGCCTTTTGTGGATATGCCCCAGAGCCCAATAATCATAGTTTTTCGCGTTCAATTCTCCCAAAGAAAACGGCGCATAGACGCCTTCGGAAGAGTTCAAACCTTCCAGAAAGCCATGCAGCATCCCGATGTGGTAATCCACGCTGTGATTCCGGTTCGGGTATTCGACGATCATTCGTTCCTCGACCCATCTGGAAGGGTAACTGAAGCCGGTGATGGCCACCCGCTCCCCTGCTTTAGTGGTCAGCATTTCGGTCGTGACCTCTTTTTCGAAGACCGTGACATTGTCCGGAAGCTGCAGTTTGAGTGCTTCCCTTCCGAGAAAATCGTGGTTCCCATGCGACAAATAAACCGGGATACCGGAACGATCCAGCCGCCCCAGCTCATCCCTCAGAAAAGCTTGCGCCTTTACGCTCTGATTCTCCTCATCGTAGATATCCCCGCTGATCAGAAAAAAATCCACTTCTGCCGCGATGGCTTGCGTCACCAATTCCCGAAAGGAATCAAAAGTGGACTGGTAAATGGCATCAAAAAGTTGCGGTTCCAGCTGTTTTATCCCCTTAAAAGGGCTATCCAGATGGAGATCCGCTGTATGGATAAATGTAATCACAAGCTGTCCTTCTTTCTGCATTCTATACTAAATCTAGCAAATCAAATTTCTTTGGAATCGATCATAAAAAATCAAAAAAACTGCGCCATTTCCGCCAAATATCGGATGAAGAACATTGGACGGCATTGATAGGCAATGCGTTGAACCCTGTCCTTAGCTATCATCCGGCCATTCTTTCGGAAATGGTCACAGCTTATCGTAAAAAATTAAGTCTTAATCTTGTGCAGGCGCGTATAATTCTTGCAACGGTTTTGTGATGATGGCGTTGACTTCTTCCATCAACTGGCTCAACTGTTGTTCTTTAGCCATCAAAGATTGGATAACTTCGTTGCTGGATGCTCTCTCAGCGATTGCTTGAGCAGAAGCCACATCATCATCAGTGATCGCTCCGCCTGTCATTTGTTTTTGTTGCAGCCCGATTTGCACATTACGGAACTCCTCAAACAACTCAAAAGCCACTTTATCTTCTCTCATTGCAGCATAAGCTGAAGACAACTCAGTAAAAACAGAAGCCTCACGCAGATTTTTTTCCAACTCATAAGCCGTATCATAAATATTACTCATTATCCCATTCCTTCCATTCGCATATTACATAAACTATAACATTATCCGAACAATAAAGCCATCAAAAAACACGAAAATATGTTCTTATTAGAGCGTGATGATTTGCGGTTAGGGGACGAGCACTAAGAGGATATTACGAGAACGGCCGCTCTTTGGCCGTGACGTAATATCAGCTTAGGCACTCAAACGTCACAGTGCGACGTTTGAGGTCTTTGGCGAACTGTTTAATAAGCCGAACGATTCCCTACAACAATATGCCCTGGTTGTCCGATTCTTCCGGCTTATCGGACAACCCTCAGAAGATTCGCTCTCCACTTGTCCGATTCTTCCGGCTTATCGGACAACCCTCAGAAGATTCGCTCTCCACTTGTCCGATTCTTCCGGCTTATCAGACAACCCGCAGGACATTCGCTCTTCGCTTGTCCGATTCTTCCGCCTTATCGGACAACCAGCAGAAGATTCGCTCTCCGTTTGTCCGATTCCCTACAATTATCGGACATTCCTTCAACAAGTATGTCAAAAAAAAGACAAGCCATCACAGCTTGTCTTTCCTCAAATCAATTTTTATTGTCCGAAAGCGTCATTGGCCCAATCAAACAATTTTTGCGAACCCTCTCCGATGGTCTGTCCGAACGAACCCATTTCGTTCATGAACTCATCCAATCCATTTTTCAGCCCATTCATGATGCCACTGTCATAGGTTTCTTCGGCGGCAGCGACCGCAAATTCTGTCTGCGGGCTGATCGACAACAACGCACCCATCTCGGCACTGTACAAATTCGCCATCGTCTTTCCGGCGTTGTTCAGATTGTGGGCTTCATTGGTTTCGTCATACCCTAACCAAGTGGCGACGACAAGATCGGGTGTATACCCCACCATCCATTGCGACTTGATGTAGCCTGTTTCCCGATCTAGCTCCGTCGTTCCGGTCTTGCCGGCAATCACCATGCCGTTCGATGGTTGCGCCGATGCCCCGGTTCCGCCATCTGCATACACGCCCATCAGCATGCTCGTCATTTCCTCAGCGACTGCGGCTGTCGTTACGCGGTTTGTTTCCGGATTCGTATTGTCCACAATCACCGCTCCGGTCGCATCGACAATCTTCGTGATGAAGCGTGCTTCCGTGCGCACCCCTTCATTCACGAAAGTCGTATAGGCACTGGCCAACTGCACTGGCGACACGCCGGTGCTCATCCCTCCGAGCGCAATCGCACCCAGATTTTCATCCGCTTCGCCGATGGAGATACCGAAATCCTCCAACTTGGCGATCCCTTTTTGGATGCCCAGCTTGTCCAACAGCCACACTGCGGACGTGTTCTTGCTCTCGGCAAGCGCTTGGTACATCGGCAAAGTGTCATACAGACTGTTTTGGTCATAGTTCCAAACGGAATAATCGTCATCGCCGTAAGTCAAGGAATCATCATCCATCACTTCCGCATCAACTTCATATCCAGCCTCAAGAGCCGGCGTATAGACGGACAATGGTTTGATCGTCGAACCAGGTGCCATGGTCATCTGGGTCGCCCGGTTAAAGGTCCGGAAACCTTCATAATTCGTTGCTCCGACGACCGCCAGCACATCCCCTGTGGTCGGCTCCAAGGCAACAGAAGCACTCTGCAGCAGAGTCCCGTCTTCCGCAGTCGGCAGATAGGCATTCGCATAGGCAATATCCATCTGGGACTGATAATCCTGATCCAGACCGGTATAGATTTTGTAGCCCCGATTCAGCAGGTCCTCTTCATCCAGGCCGTAGGTATTGACGGCCTCGTCAATGACCGCATCGAAATAGTAGGGATAGTTGTAACTGCTGTTTGCATAATAGGTACCCACTACATTGATGTCTTCAGCCATTGCCGCATCAGCGGTGGCTTGATCGATAAATGCATTATCTGCCAACAGCTGCAGGACCGTGTTCCTTCTAGCAATGCTCGCATCATAATCATCAATTGGATTATAATAGCTAGGCGACTTCAGGATTCCGGCCAGAACAGCCGCTTGCGCTAAACTGACTTCACTCGCTGATATTCCGAAGTATTTCTGCGAAGCATCCTCAACGCCCCACACCCCGGAACCGAAGTAAGCGTTGTTCAAGTACATCTCCAGGATTTCGTCCTTCGTGTATTTGCTTTCGATTTCGAATGCCAGAAACAATTCCTTGGCTTTTCGGATCAGCGTCTGATCCAGCGTCAGGTAGGCATTTTTGGCCAACTGTTGGGTAAGTGTCGAACCCCCGCCGACGATATTCCCGCCATTAACCACGAAGCCGACAGCGGCACGGCCGATTCCGATTGGGTCAACCCCAGTATGGGTGTAGAAACGTTTGTCCTCCGTCGAAACGACGGCAGTCTGGATATTCGTGGAAATCTGGTCGATTGTCACAAACGTCCCTTTCTGTGAATAGAGTTCTCCGGCTTCATTGCCGTAGCGATCGTAGATGACCGTTGTCTGTTCCAGACCGGCCCTCAGATTTTCGACATTGGCTGTCTTTGCCAAAAAGACAAGATAGGTGCTGCTGATCAATAAACCGATCAACGCGAACAAAGCGATAAACTTGTTGATTCGGTATTTCCGCCAGAAATTTTTTCGTTTCTCGTTGAAACGGACCCAACCGGCTTTTAACATTTCCTTAAATGGTTTATTTTGCATTTTTTCATCCTTCTTCATTTTCTACATCCCCCCGGCTTGCTGAATGCCTTTGCAGTGCGCGTGGCAGTGGAGACACAACATAAGCTTTTCACATGAAAGCACATTGCGATAACAGGATTCCGTATCATAGTAACAGGAATCACTCAAATAAGAAACCCGACTTAAGTCGCAGAAGTGCGCTCGTGTTGCAATTTCTCTATTTTGATTTATAATTTTAGCATAAGTATCGTTTTGAAATAACCGTATTTTACTTAAATAATTATTAAGGTAGGTGGCACCAGTGGGACAGAACGCATCAGATGACAATCATCTGTAGACCAAAAGAATTTTCGAAAACGTGTATTTTCAGGGATTCTTTTGGTCGCTTTCATTTGTTTCAGCGTGAAACCAGAGATCTCGTGAAGAAATTTCCTATTCAGGATCATTATTTCACAGGAGGTGAAGTCTGCTGTCCTTAATGGAAGCAGACAATCAATTATGTCAATTACAACCGGCTTACTATTATTTTTCCTCATCCTTTTCATCGCTTCATTTTTCGTTATGTCCGAATATGTGCTCGTTAGGATACGTCCTTCCCGGCTGGATTTCCTTGTTGAAGAAGGAAATCCGCAAGCAAAATTATTGAAAAATATGACCGTGAAACTGGACAGCTATCTTTCAGCGACGCAACTGGGGGTTACGATCACTTCCCTTGCTCTTGGTTGGTTAGGGGATCCTACCTTTAAACGCCTATTCGATACGCTTTTCGGCAACCTGCCGATTCCCGATGCGGCAGCAACCATCCTGTCCTTTGTTGTTTCATTCTCTGTCTTGACTTCCATCCAAGTCATCATCGGTGAACTCGTTCCCAAAAACGTCGCCTTGAGCCGCACGGAGAAAATGGGATTGCGCATCGCAAAACCGTTGAACATTTGGTACCGCGTGATGTTCCCACTGATTTTTGTGCTGAACAAAACCGCCAACGGCATTTCCAAAGCGATCGGGATGAAAACGATCGGCGAATCGGATGACAATGTGTCCGAAGAAGAACTCCGCCTGATCATGAGCCAAAGCTTGAAGAGCGGAGAAATCAACCGCGAGGAATACCAATTCGTGGAAAATGTCTTCAACTTCGATGAGCGGATGGCGCGCGAAATCATGGTTCCGCGTACAGAAATCGTAGCGGTGGACTTCAACATGTCGCTGACCGATATCGCGAAGGTCGTCCAACAGGAAAAATATACCCGCTATCCGGTCATGCGTGAGGACAAAGACTCAATCGTAGGCGTCATCAACACCAAAGAAGTCTTCGCCGCATTTGTCGAAGCTGTCCAAAACAAGGACGAAAGCAAATTCACCGTCACCGACTTCGTTCGCCCTGTCATCACGGTCATTGAAACGATTCCGATCAAGGAACTCTTGGTCAAGATGCAGAAGGAACATAACCAAGTCGCCATTTTGATTGACGAATACGGCGGCACAAGCGGCCTCGTTTCAATGGAGGACATCGTGGAGGAAATCGTCGGCGACATCAGCGATGATTTCGAGACGAAAGATCAGCCCGAATTCATCATGCTTGGCGAGAACCATTACCGCATCAGTGCCCGCATGTTGATCGATGATGTCAACGACTTGTTCGGCTTGGATATCGACAACGAAAACGTGGATACGATGGGTGGCTGGCTGCTGGACCAAAAATATGATGTCAAGGAAGGCGAAGAAGTCGAATACCACGGCTACCGCTTCAAGGCGATCCAAAAAGAGAAAAACTCAATCCTCGTCATCGATATCTTCACGACAAGGAAGCTGAAAAACCATGTCGACTTTGCAGATTCGGAAGAAACAGAAGAACCCGATACAACAGAATAAGCAAACGAAAAAGACTTTGCGATCAGGCTTTTGAATGCCTGCCGCAAAGTCTTTTTTTGATGGAATTTCTTAATGAAGATGCCCTGTATCCAACTCCGGACGCCCTTTGAAGAAAGGCAGCACTGTCTTCGCGATCAACGGCAGTTTGCCGACTGCATCGCTTTCGATCGTCCATACCAACAACGGTTCATGCAGGCTCAAACGCAAGATGAACCAGCCTTCCCCGTACTGGCCGCTCAGATTCACGCGCACGCCCTCCAGATGATCCGCAATCAATGTCATGTCCTCGGTCGCAGCGATGAAAGCCGCAAAATCCTTGATGATGGCATTGCCCACTTCAAAAATCGGTTCTTCGATGATCGTGAAGCGGTACTCCATCGTTTCAGCCGGCTGACCAAGCGTCGCGATCATATCCCCCAAACGCTTCCCCTTCGTTGACAGCTGCGCATCCGCAATCAGCAGTTTTGCGATCAGGTAGGCGCCATCATCCAGGAAATAGTTTTCCTTCAGCGCCGCATGTCCGCTCGTTTCGATCGCCAACACCGCATTGGTGCCCGCTTCATTCAATTCGATGCTACGGTTGATGACATTCCGGTATCCGGTCAGATAACGGTCTTGGACCCCGCCAAGGCCCGTGATGAACGTCTCCAAGTGGGCGGAAGTCGCGGAATTTGTTACGATCGTCGCGCCTGGCTCTTCATTCAACAGCACCGCCGAAATCAACGCAATCAGATTGTTGCGGTTGAACGCTTTTCCGTCGCTGTCGACGATTGCGGAACGGTCCACATCCGTGTCGAAGATGATCCCAAGATCAGCCTGGTTGGCGATGACCGCATCCTGGATGCTCTTCATGGCGGCTTTGTTATCCGGATTCGGGACGTGATTCGGGAAAGTACCGTCCGGATCCAAGAATTGGCTGCCGGAAGTGGTGGCTCCCAATGGCTGCAGCACCTGTTCCACAAAGAATCCGCCCGCTCCGTTGCCTGCATCCACGATGATGTGGCGTCCGGTCAAAGGCTGCTCAGGGTTTTCAGATGAAGCGATGCCTTTGCGGATCTTGTCCTGAAGATCGGCTGCATAAGTCGAAAGCAGATCCATCTCGGTCACAACTGCAGCTTGTTCTTTCTCCGCGAATGCTTCAGGCATTTCGTAGGCATATTCCAGAATTTCTTCGATATCTTCGTGTTCAGCTCCACCCGTTTTGGTGAAGAATTTCAGTCCGTTGTATTCAAAAGGAAGATGGCTGGCCGTGATCATGATTGCTGCATCCGTCGCGTAATCTTCGTATTGCGTCGACATGAACATCGCCGGCGTAGTGCAGAGGCCGACATCGATGATCTCGATGGCATAAGGCGCCATGCCTGCCATAAGTGCCGCTTTGATGTCCCCTCCGGATAAGCGGCTGTCCTGTCCGATCGCAATTTTGACTTTCTTTTCGCCGTTTAGGTTGATGTTTTTCCCCTTTTGCAGCCAGTCCACGAAACCATATCCGATGCGCGTCACTTTGTCCGCCGTCAGCGTCGCTTCATGTTTTTCTGTCGCTATCGCAATCCCGCGAACATCCGATCCATTCTGTAAGGCCAATAATGCAGATTTTTCCATCATTCCATCCCCTTTTCGATTTTCCGTTACATCCATTATACCCATTCAACGGAAATAAAAAAAGAACGGCCGAAGCTTTTTTGCTTCGGCCGAACAGTTTAAAAGCGGAACGGGTTCGTTCAACCCTTCAACTTGTCGTTCTCATAAGTATGGGTCAGTTCCAGATTGGGGAAACCTTGTTGGCGCAGCGCTTCATAAACGATCATGCAGGCTGTGTTCGAAAGGTTCAGGGAACGCACATGCTCATCGTTCATCGGAATGCGCAGACATTTTTCAGCATTTTCCTGCATGAAAGATTCGGGCAGGCCGGTCGTCTCTTTGCCGAAGATGAAGAATACGTCCTCATCCTTCGTGAAGTCGGCTTCGCTGTAGATGCGGTCGGCGAACTTTGTGATCAGATACAGCTGGCGATCGCCCAAAAATTCGAGGAATGCCGGCAGATCCGCATGATGGATGATGTTCACGTCATGCCAATAGTCGAGCCCGGCGCGTTTCAGCTGCTTATCATCGGTTGAAAAGCCCAACGGTTCGATCAGATGCAAAGTTGTATTGGTTGCAGCGCAAGTGCGCGCGATATTGCCTGTATTCGCAGGGATCTGCGGTTCAAATAGTACGATATGGTTGGTCATAAATGAGACTCCTTTATTCTGTTAGATTAATCTGTTTCCTTGATATCAAGTATTTTCAGATAAGCCTTCTCCATTTCGGCTTTGGTTTCTTCGTCCGTTTCGATTATAAGCCGTTCGGAGAAAAATGCCAACAATTCCGGATTGGATTCGCGCACGATCTCCGCGATGGCCCAAGCAGCCGTCCCGCGCAGCACCGGCCGGGGATCCTGCTCAATCATCCGCAGCAGCTCCGGAATAGCCGTCCGATCGCGATAATTCGCCAAAGCAATGACCGCGTTGCGTTGCAGCGGTTTCTTGCCGCGCCACGAACCAGCCAAATGTCCGAATTGCTCCTTGAATTCCCGATTAGAGATCGTCAGCATCGGCTGCAGCACAGGCGTGACGCTTTCCGGTTCCGGCTCCATTTCCGGATGCAGGTGATGATCCATGCCCCGATTATATGGGCAGACTTGCTGGCAAATGTCACATCCGTAAATGACGTGGCCTATTTTTTGGCGGTACTCTTCCGGCATATACCCTTTTGTCTGCGTCTGGTAGGAAAGACAGATTTTCGGGTTCAATTGGCCGTTGCCGAGGATCGCCCCGGTCGGACAGAAGTCCACACAGCGCGTGCATTCCCCGCAACCGAAGACACCCGGTTCATCCGCAGGGAAAGGGATATCGGTGATGATTTCCCCCAAGTAGACGTAGGAACCGAATTCCCGCGTGATCAACAGGCCGTTGCGGCCGATGAAGCCCAATCCGGCCCGTTGCGCCACCACGGTATCGATCAGCTCGCCCGTGTCCACCATCGGTTTGAAGCGGGCACCCGGAATTTTTTCCTGGATGAAGGCGATCAAGCGGTCCATCCTTTCGCGGAGAATGACATGGTAGTCGGTCCCCCAGGAAGCGCGCGAGAAATTACCGCGGCGTTCCCCACGCACCCGCTCAGCCTTTTCGGTCATTTTGCTCGGGTAGGCCAGCGCAATCGAAAGGATCGATTGCGGATTGTCGAATATCCGGTCCGGATAAATCCGTTCGTCCAGGACCTGATGCTCAAAGCCGACCGTATGGCCCTTCGCATGCTGCTCCTTCAAACTTTCCAACATATATTCAAAAGGTTCGGCAGTTGTAAATCCCAGTTTGTCGATACCCAGTTTTTTGCTTTCTTCTATTATTTCAGCCTTCAATGCGGCAAAATCCATTTTCCCCTGCTCCTGACAGTCAGTATTTTGTGTACCGTTCGGTGCCTTTATCGACCTCCGAAAAAGATTGCGAAAATACGCACAAAAAAACGTATCGTTTCGGTGTCAGGCACGGCGAATGCGATACGTTGGTCAAGGTCATTTTGTGGAACAAAACGATAATAATGGCTACAAAATGATATACGTATTATAGCATATCACACCGCTGTGTCAACATTTTTCAGAAACTTTGCCTAGCTTTCAGTTATGCGAAAATCAGACCGCTTTGCTGGCGACCAAAAGCGTGACTGCCACTGTGACAGACTTCAACGGATTTGCCGCCGCATTTGCTAGCGATTCGTCAGATGCGCCCCACGACAAAGGCGTCATCTCCATCAGCCAGCCATAGCTTTTGGCATCAAGATCCACGGTATAGATGACTTCTTCACTGACAGCATCCGGATAAATATCGTAGAATCGGTCCACCACTTGTTGATTGTCGTACTCTCTTTTTGTCGTATCCAAGGCATACAACTGCTCCCGCAACTCGATCAAATACTGTGCATTCGGCACAACTTTGATGACCTTACCGCCTGGTTTCAAAACACGGTCGAATTCCTGATACTGCGATGGTGAAAAAATGTTCAAGATGACATCAAAGGCACTCTCGGAAAAAGGTGAATGCGCCAGATCGGCCACACACCAGAAGGCATCCGGGAAAAAGTTGCTGGCCGCCAACTGGATAGCATCCTTCGAAATATCAAAGCCGATTTTTGTTCCCTTTAAACCCTTTTCGGTCAAATAATGCAGATGGGATCCTTCGCCGCAACCGACATCCAGAACAGTCGCCTCTTCCGGCTTGTCGATATGGGCATAAACGGCATCCAGCAACGGGTGGAAAAAGCCGGTGTCCGCCAAATTTTTCCGGCTCGACAGCATCTCTTTGCCGTATTCATTCTGGCCGCCCTTCATCAACAGATGCAGTGTTCCCTTTTTTGATACATCAAAATGATGTCCATTTGCGCAGACGACGCTATACCCATCCACCGTCTCAAATTTTCCTTTGCAGATAGGACACTGGAAGAGATTCCGATGCTGTTTCAGATAGAGACTGCCCGCCTCGATTTTTTTCATAATTAACGTTCCTTTCTCTGCCTCTTCCGACTACCCGGTGCGAGGCATTCCCTGACTAAAACTCCTCTAACAGTTTACCATACAACCCGTTTGGAATCAGCTATCGCTTTCGTCATCGCGTTTTGGAACCGGCTTCATTTTTATGGAATTCTGGTAGCAGTAGGTATATACTGAGGGTGAACAAAAGCTTCACTTAAAAGAAAGGAGATTTTTCAAATGTCAAACGAATTACGCAAAAGCAACAGTTTCTTCGACCTGCTGTCGGATACCGGATCGATGTTCCAAAATCGTTTTTTTCAGGAAATAAAATTGGACGTTCATGAAACCGAGGACAACTATCAAGTGACAGCCGATCTGCCGGGCTACAGCAAAGAGGATATCACTGTGGATTATGACAACGACATTCTCTCCATTTCAGCCGTCCGCAAATCGGAAAAAGTCGAAAAAGACGATAAAGGACAAATCATCCGCCAAGAACGTTCTTCGGGTTCCGTCCACAGGGAAATTTATTTGAAAGGCATCAACGAAGAAGATATTACAGCTACTCTGACGGAGGGCGTCTTGAATTTGGTGCTTCCGAAAAAAGAACCAACCGTACTTTCAAAACGTAAAATTGAAATTTTCTGATACTTAAAGAATATACCGAGCAAACCGCTTCTTTGGCTTGCTCGGTCTATTTTTTTGCCTCAAAATCTCAAACTTCACTTGAACAATCGGATATTAAGCGATAAAATACATCCATGGATAAATCATATCTACGAAAGAAGGCGAAAATGATGAAAATGAAAAGTGGCGTGGAGCAAGCCATCTGCATTCTGATCATGTTGGCGACCCAAATCGATCAGCGTCCGATCAAAAGCACTATCCTTAGCAAGCGTTTGTCCGTCTCCGATTCCTATCTGAAGAAAGTAATGCGTTCCCTTGTCGTTTCTGGATTGGTCGATTCCGAAGCCGGCAAGGACGGCGGATTCAAATTAAGCCTGACTCCAGAAGAAATCACGATGCTGCACATCTATGAAGCGATCGAAGGAACACACAGCTTTGTCCGGCCGACCAATCTGGCCGAAAAGGTTTTCCTGCGTGCAGAAAAAATCAAGGACAAAAAAAAGGAAGTCCTCGCAGTATTCTTCGATGCAGAGCAGCAATTCAAAGCCCGCTTGCAGAAATACACACTCGATTCGCTCTTGGTTGAAGGCTCTGAAAGGGTCGGAACCGTAGATTGGGAATCCATCGTCCTGTCTGCAGAAATTTAAATGAAGGAAGTGCACTACCTTGTTGAAGCAAGAATGGAAGTCAATTTTCAAAACGAAAAAAATGATGATCATCCTGTTCGGGATCAGCTTGATCCCTTCCCTTTACACCGTGTTGTTCCTTAGCTCCATGTGGGATCCTTACGGTAAACTGGCCGAACTTCCGGTTGCTGTCGTGAATCAGGATAAGGCCGTAAATTATAATGAAGAAACATTGGCTGTCGGCGACTCGCTTGTCGTCGGCTTAGAGGAATCCGAGGCTTTGGACTTCGATTTCATCTCGCAGGAAGAAGCGGAAGCCGGATTGGCAGATGGCAGCTACTATATGGCGTTAACCATCCCGGAGGATTTCTCGGAAAATGCGATCACCTTGTTGGATGAAACACCCCAGCAGATGGAATTGACTTACCGGACCAGCGCAGGCAGAAGCTATATAGCCTCCAAGCTGACCGCTTCTGCCGCAAACGAAATCAAGGACTCCATCTCTGATGAGGTGACCGCCATCTACGCAGAAACCGTCTTTGACCAACTGCAGACTGTCGCGGATGGAATGACGGAAGCGGTTGACGGAAGCACGCAGCTCAGCGACGGCACTGTCCAGATTAAGGCAGGCAATGAAAGCTTGACCCAAAACCTCGAAACGCTTGCGGACAGCACACTCAGCTTCCGTGACGGTGCCGATGCGCTGTCAGTCGGCCTGCAAACGTATCTGAACGGAGTCGGCCAGCTGGATGTCGGCGCCAATGCATTGAACGATGGTGCAGCCAAGCTGACAGCCGTTATGCCGGCATTGCAAACAGGCGTAAGCCAATTAAACGATGGCGCGGCTGCAACGGCAACTGGCAGCACATCGTTAAGCAACGGGCTTTCCAGTTTGACGACGAACAGCCTCATGCTTTCAACAGGGATGGCAACCCTGAACGACGGCATGGGCCAACTGTCGGAGGGCAGCGCATCGTTGACTGCAGGCTTAGCTGCACTTAACACGAGTCTCACCAGTGCCGAACAACAAGCAAAACTGACTGCATTGCAGAGTGGACTCGACCAAATGAAAAACGGACTCGAAACACTCGACAGTCAACTGCAGCAATCCAGTCTTTCATCGGATTTGGCGACCGCCCTATCCCAATTGGACGGCTTATCCACAACGATAGCGTCGTTCCAAACCGAACTCAATACTATCACGGCCGCTGCGGATCCCGACAGCAATACCACAGCCATCATGGAGGCCATCGCACAAAGCGGCACCGAATTGACCCCTGAACAGGAAGTCGCCATTAGCCAAGCTGTCTCTGTACAACTGGAGGCCATCGCAAACCAACAAGCTGGTTCAATCCAAACAATCGCAAACGGCCTCACCGCCCTGTCCGGATTGAGCGGCATCGATACCGCTGCCATCGAGCAGCAAGTTGCTGCACTCCAGACCAGCGTCAGTAGCCTTTCTGCCGGCTACGCAAATGTCTACGGTGGAGCAACGACGCTTGTATCGGGCTTTGGCCAAATCGGCCAATCCAGTCAAACGCTCTTATCCGGTGCCAAATCATTGCAGACCGCCATCGGAACCGCACAAAACGGGTCCCAAAAACTGGCTGATGGACTGTCCCAACTCACAGCCGGTTCCGAGCAATTGGCGGCGGGTGGTCAAAGCCTGACGGAAGGTAATGCACAAGTAAGTGCCGGTCTGCAAATTCTGAATGAACAGACCGGAATCCTTGCGTCAGGCGCAAAGGAACTCCAGAATGGAACACAGTCACTGGCCGACGGAACTATACAGCTAGTCGAAAACGGCAGCCTGCTGACCGATGGAGCTAACCAGCTTGCTGACGGCGCTGAAAAAATCAGTGACGGCTCCGGTCAATTGGCGGATGGTTCAGCACAACTGAATGCCGGCCTAATCACTTTACTCAGCGGCACAGATGAACTGGGTGCAAAACTGCTGGACGGGAGCACCGCTCTGAACGAAGTCGATGCAAATGAGAACACCTACGCGATGATGGCTGAACCGGTCATCGCGAATCAGATCGAAACGGCGCCGGTCGTCAACAACGGCACCGGCATGGCTCCCTATATGATGTCGGTCGCCCTCTTCGTAGGCGCAATCAGCCTGAACCTGATGTACGACAGCTTTTCCCCACGAAAATATCCAAAAAACGGCATCAGTTGGTGGGCCAGCAAAATCTCTGTGCTTGCAGCAGTTGGCGTTTGCCAAGCCCTGATCATGGTCGTGCTGCTGGTGAAGGTGAACGGATTGGCCCCGTCCTCGATCGGAAAAATGCTTTTGGTCACCATTTTGACTGCGCTCGTATCGGTGTCGATGGTCATGCTTTTCAATTTGCTGTTTGATAAAGTCGGCTCCTTCCTGATGCTGATTTTCCTAATCCTGCAGTTGTCGGGATCCGGCGGCACTTATCCGATTCAGTTGTCCAACCGCTTCTTCGAAGCGATCCATCCCTACCTACCGATGACGTATTCGATCGATGCCTACCGCCAGCTATTCGGCATCGGCGGCAGCATCTCCACGGATCTTTTCATCCTGTTGGCGATCCTGATTGTCTTCAACCTGTTGATTATCCTCTTCTACACGGTCAAACGAAAAACATTGCAGCAGGAAGACTTTGAGGACGACGAACAATCGGATGCTCTGGAAACCCAAACTGCTTAAATAAGACTCAATGAATGTCAAAACACGCACAACCTCAATAGGATGTGCGTGTTTTATTTTTTCTTTTCTGGGTGCGTACAGCACCATTGACACTGCTGTTTCACCTGCTCCGGTGAACAGTGGCTTCGCCGAAGTTCAGCCCATATTCTGAGTTGCCATCTCCGATGAGGAGACCTTCGTCGGAGATACTTCTGAAAGTTACCCTCGTACTCCGGGGAGCGCCCTCTGACCGGAGTTGAGGCCAATTTGCATTTTATCCATTTAAAAAGTTTTTGTTGACTTAACCTTCACTTTAAGGTGTAAGCTGAATCCATCAAAACATTTACCGACATGGAGGTGAAAAGCATGAATATTTCAGAAGCAGCAGAAAAATCAGGACTGACAGCGGTAACCTTGCGCTATTACGAACGGATCGGCTTGATCCCGCCCGTGACCAGGGGCAACGCTGGCGTCCGGTTATATAAAGAATCCGATCTTGGTTGGATCGATTTCATCAAGTGCATGCGCAATGCCGGTTTGTCGATCGAATCCTTGATCGAATACACCGCTTTGTTCGATCAGGGAAAGGATACCGTCATTGCCAGGAAGGACATCCTGATAGAAGAACAGAAAAAAATGGAAGAACGTTACAACGAACTAGGAAAAACCCTGGAAAAACTGAACAAGAAAATAGAATACTACGAGCAGGACCATTCTTGAGTACTGCACATACAACCAAAAGGAGCGATTTTGATTTGCATACACTACAAACAACAATCATCGACAAAGTGAACAGTCCCGCAGACGTGAAGACACTGAATCTCGTTGAGATGGAACAATTGGCTGGAGAAATCAGGTCTCTTATATTGAACAAAGTCAGCCAGGTCAGCGGCCACGTCGGTCCGAATCTGGGCGTCGCCGAATTGACGATCGCTTTTCATCATGTTTTCGATTCGCCAAAGGATAAGATTGTCTGGGATGTTTCCCATCAGTCCTACCCTCACAAAATTCTTACCGGACGCAAACACGGCTTCGTCGACAAAGATAACTTCCATTCCATCACAGGCTACACTTCCCAGCACGAAAGCGAACACGACTTCTTCACGGTAGGGCATACTTCCACATCCATCAGCCTCGCTGTCGGCATGGCTAAAGCAAGGGATCTGAAGAAGGAAACAGGAAATGTCGTTGCCTTGATTGGGGACGGTTCCCTGAGCGGTGGGCTGGCCTTCGAAGGTTTGAACAACGCTGCAGAATTAGGATCCAATCTTATCATCATCATCAATGACAATGAAATGTCCATCGATGAGAATTTCGGCGGCCTCTACCGTTCCTTGGCTGAGCTACGTGCGACAACTGGAGAAGCCGCCAACAATCCATTCAAAGCACTGGGCTTCGAATACCGCTACGTCGAGGAAGGAAACGATTTGGCGAAAATGATCGAAACCTTCAGCGAAATTAAGGACTTTGGCCATCCACTTGTGCTCCATGTCCACACCGAAAAAGGCCACGGTTACGAAAAAGCCACTCAGGAAAAAACGAACTACCATTGGCGTTCACCTTTCAACCTGGAAACAGGCGAAAGCTTGAGAAAGTCTGCCGGGGAATCGTACAATTCAATCATCATGGATTATCTGATTAAAAAGGTTGATGATGATGAAATGAAGCTGGCTGCCATCAATGCGGCCATTCCGGGAATGTTCGGGCTGAATGCATTCAAAGCCGCTCATCCGGAGCATTATTTCGATGTCGGCATTGCCGAAGGCCACTCGATCACATTCGCGGCCGGACTGGCTTCCCAAGGCGTCAAACCGGTTGTCTTCCACTCGAGCACCTTCCTGCAGCGAGCCTATGACCAATTGTCTCATGATCTGGGCATCAACGAATTACCGGCAGTCCTGATCATAAGTGGTGGAAGCATCTCCAGCGGCGCAGTGACGCATCTAGGGCTTTTCGATATCCCATTGATAAAAAGTATCCCTAATTTCAATTATCTTGCGCCGACCAGCAAGGAAGAACTGCTGGCGATGCTCGAATGGGCTCTGCAACAGGAAAAAGGACCGATTGCCATCCGATTGCCGAACGGACCGGTCGTATCCAGAGAGAATACATTGGCCGACTTCCAATCGCCAACCTATGAGATTCTCCGCAAAGGCAACCGAGTGGCTGTCCTGGCATTGGGTTCTTTCCTTTCCCTCGGTGAACAAGTCGCAGATCATATGAAAGCTGAGACCGGCGAGGACGTCACCCTGATCAATCCGCGCTCCATCAGCGAGGTAGATGCAGTTACACTGAAGGAACTGGAAGCAACCCATGACCTGATTGTGACGCTCGAAGATGGTTCACTGGCCGGTGGCTTCGGTGAGCAGATCGCTGCCTTCTATGGAGCCTCAGCTGTCAAAGTTTTGAACTTTGGCGCGAAGAAAGCATTCACGGACAATGTTCCACTTGAGGCGCTTTATGAAGAATTCCACCTGACGCCTAACCTGATCGTAAGGGACATCCTGGATACATTGGCATAGACTGATCATTATCTGACGAAACAACAAAACCATCCAAGCAGACGTTAAGGTGCAACGTCCGCTTGGATGGTTTTCCGCTTTTTTGGATATGATTCCACTCGGTTACCGGACTATAGCCAGAGCTGAGGCGCCTTCAATGGATCAAGCCCTCCTCCGAATCCCGCAGTTTGCCTTCGAAGCCTATGATTTTCCCGTTCAGCCTCTCGATTGTTTCACTGATTTCCTTCTGTTTGGCAATCAGTTGATCTCTTTCCCTGATCAAAATATTTTTGCGCGCTTCATCGGACTGCTCCCCATTTCTGAACAAGGTCGTATACTCGATCAGCGACTCGACCGACATCCCCGCGCTGCGCATGCATTTGATGAAATCGATCCAACCAAGATCATCTTGCTGATAATCCCGGACACCGCCGTTTTTCCGGGTAACCGGAGGGATCAAGCCCTCGCTTTCATAATAACGCAGCGTTGCGGCTGTGAGCCCTGTAATTTTTGCTGCTTCAGATATATTCATAACGCAATCACCCCTTCTCGCATAAAATAAAATTCAACTATTCAACTGCGCATCATACTAGCTCCAAATAAAACGGAATGATATCCACAAAGGTACCGTCATCCATTTTAAAGCCACCCGGAATGGTCCCCAACTCTTTGAAGCCCAGCTTTTTATAAAGGCTGATCGCACCCTTATTGTTGGCAACAACAGCATTGAACTGCATGATGCGGAACCCAGCCGCTTTAGCCATCTCCAGCGAATGCACCACAAGTTTCTCGCCAATACGCTTCTCTCTCTGATCAGCTTTAACAGCGTAAGAGGCATTCGCGATGTGGCCGCAACGTCCGATGTTGTTGGGATGAAGAATATACAAACCAACTATTGCGCCATCTTCTTCTGCAACGCCGGTAAAAGACTGCTCCGCGAAAAAGGCTGCCCCTTCCTCCAATGATAAGCCGTTTTCTTGAGGAAAATACTGACCTTCCATAACGATATGATTCCAAATTTTGGTCATTTCCCCCAAATCATTTTCGCTATGTTTTCTGATAACGATATCCATCACCCTACCCACTTTCGCATATAAATTCACTGGTTATATTATAACCCAAACTACGATTCGCTATGCAAAAAAAATAAGCCTGCGACGATGATTTCATCGTTGCAGGCTTATTTGTCTGATACCGGCGGCCGGGGTCGAACCGGCACGCCCTTGCGGGCACTGGATTTTGAGTCCAGCGCGTCTGCCAATTCCGCCACGCCGGCATGATATGAAGAATGCAATTTTCCATCTTACTCATGGAAA
>NZ_JAQMHR010000020.1:0-1457 GCF_028309625.1 Trichococcus sp. K1Tr
GATACTAAAGGTTAAGATCATAACTAAAATAAAAGCTACTTCAAAAAAGTTAAAAACTTTTAAACGAATATTGTTGATAGATAGCTTCTTCTGTAACTGTTTATCTGATTTTATTAGATAATCTAGGGTAATACCATATACTTCGCTTAACTGGACAAGATTGATTATATCTGGAACTGACTTATTGTTTTCCCATTTTGAAATAGCTTGTGCAGTTACGTGTAGTTTTTCTGCTAATTGTTGTTGAGAGTAATTATGTTCTTTTCGAAGTTCTTTTAATTTATTTCCTAAATTCATTTGTCTCTCCTCCTTCATTCCCAATATAGACGAAGTTAGGAAGACAATCACGATAATATTAGTTGTTTTTGGTAAACTTCTATATAAACCAGTGGTTGAATTAGACTTTCAGTCTACTAAGAGTACCTAGAATACGGATTATGTTAACTAACTTTGTATACGATATACAGTTAAAAAGAGAAAAAACTACCTTAGGCGGGAGGAGTTTTTTCTGCTAAAGAAGAAAGTTAGTTGTAGATGCCTCACGGCGTCTTGAGTAGTTTGCTTAAAGTAGTAAAAATTATGCATACAATCGAGTGTAAATAAAATTTTATTTGAATTTAGGTTTCGAAATATATAAAAAGGGGAAAAGTAACCTAATTTTGTTCCAGATGAATTTTAAATAAAAAAATGATTAATATGTTGATTGAACAAATTATGATAATGAATCTGGAGGGAAGGTATGTCAATTAATAAAGAAGTTTTATATCGTGGTACAAGATTTAAAATTATTCATATTTATAGTTCTGGTTATTGTGAGCTTAGAAAAATTAATGATCCTTTCAAAGTAGAACTAGCTTTATTAAATGATATCTTACTAACAGGATAATGAAGGCTGAACATTCTTATTTGATTAACGAAACTGACTCAATTTAAATATTATTGCTAAACAAACATATTAATCATTTTTTGATAAAAACAGAAGAGACTCCTGACCATGGTCAGGAGTCTCTTCTGTTACATTTATTTTATTGAAGGGGTACAGTCCCGAAAATGCGGATTTACAACGTTAAGCAATTCTGAGAAGAAAAAAAGGCTAACTTAACAACGATAAGGGTTTTGAGACAAGTCATATGATACATTCAAAACTCTTATTTTACCTAATAAATATTTTCAAGTTATTCAACTTTAAGTATTAAAAGCGACAAAACTTATTATAATTTTTAGGGTGTCTTATGGAAACATATATATATGGTGTATAATATTTCTATTAAACTTTTCGAGACGGAGTGAGGGTTCCTTGTTATACGCTTTTTTTGACGAAACTGAAGATAACGGCTTCTTTATTGTAGGTGGAGTTATATCTTCATCAAAAGAGACTTTGAGTGATGTAATATATGAAACTCGTAAACATATCAAATCTGGAAAGAAGGGGAAACTGGTATGTCAACACTAAACTA
>NZ_JAQMHR010000020.1:1467-4078 GCF_028309625.1 Trichococcus sp. K1Tr
CTTTTCTTCTGGTTTTGTTTCGTTTGATTGTTTGTCACTCATTTGACAGCCACCTAAAATCAGGCTACTGAGAACTATGGCTAGCGTTTTTTTTGTTTTTATATGCATAGTTCTCCTCCTAATTTTTAGCACTTATGTACCTTTCTTTTATGGTATCAACATGTATAGAGATTGTTATTTAAGCTATCTCCCTAATAGTTCACTAAACCCAACCTTAATGATTTGCTCATCTTAAATTTCAATTATAAGCGTAAGATTTGTATCAAACTGGTATGTCAACACTAAACTAGACAATTTTCTTAAGGTGTCTATGCTTGTAATCAATTGGGCTTGCATATCCAAGGGTTCCATGAATTCGGATGTTATTAAACCAGTGAACATAGTCCTGAAATTCCCTCGTTAATTCTGCTAAACTATTAAAATGTCTTCCTTTCACAAACTCTGTTTTGATAATTTTAAAAGTCGCTTCGGCTACTGCATTATCATATGGGCAGCCCTTCATACTTAAGGATCGCTGGATATTAAATGTCTTTAAAGCATCATCAATCAGTTTATTTTTAAATTCATTTCCACGATCCGTATGAAAAAGCTGTATCTTATTAAGATCGACTTTGATAGAAGCTAATGCACGATAAACGAGTAATGCACCTTTGTTTGGTCCTGTGCTAAAACCCACAATTTCTCGATTAAAGAGATCAACAAAGACACATACGTAGTTCCATTTTTGATTCACTCTTACGTATGTTAAATCGCTTACGATTGCGGTCATTTCTTGTTCCTGGGCGAACTCACGATTCAGCTCATTCTTCTGTTCTGATTCATTACACGATTTTGCATGTGGTTTAAATTGGGCGATTGTATATGAAGAAACAAGGCCCTGCTCCTGCATGATGCGTCCAATTCTTCGTCTAGACACGATAAGACCACGCTTTTTCAATTCAACTTTGATTTTTCGTGTTCCATAATTTTGACGGCTTGCGTGAAAAATTTCGACCACATCAGAGACAACGGGATCCTCTGCTCTTCTTTCTTTTGCTTCATAATAATAGACGCTTCTAGGGATTTGTAGGACTTTGCACATTGCTGATATCGAGTATTTGTGTTGGTTATTCTTAATTACATTTACTTTCGTCCTAGTATCAGCGCGGCTTGCTTTAAAATGTCATTTTCCATTTCTAGTTGCTTATTTCTTTTTCGGAGTTCTATCAATTCCTTTTGTTCATCTGTTAAATTATCTTTCTCCTTAAAAGAACCTGACCTTTGACTCTGGCCCACCCACTTATCTAAAGAGGAAGGAGTTAGGTCATATTCACGAATAATCTCTTTTCTTGGTTTTCCATTTTGGTATAGCTGCACCATCTGTTGCTTGAAATCTTCAGTAAATGTTCGGCGTTCTCTTTTGGCCATGTAGATTCTCCTCAAATGTATTATCTGTAGTCTACTTGACCTTAAAAATTCTGTCCAACTAAGTGTAGCCTATCCAAACATTATAATGCCCTTCTTAACGAAATAAAAGAATATTACATATACAGAAATAATTTAGATTATGTAAAAAAGCGTATGTTTAGTAGTCTTTCAACTAAAAAGGTAAAAAAGAAGGGGAAAATAATAGATGTACCTAGGATTGATGTAATTATATTATATATGAAATATACAAAAGGACCTGATGAAAGTTTAAAACAGGCTAAAAAGAGTGCACTGTATTTAGAAATGATAGGGAATTTTTTGAGTAGTGAAAAATTTAAAGACGAAGAAATTTGTATAGTATACGATGATTTTGAAGATAAAGCTTTTAAAAAAGGTATTAGGGATTTAGCAAACTCCCATCCTAATCTGGTAGAAATAAGCTCAGGAAAATCGAATGAAGTAAAAGAGTTACAGATTGCAGATGTGTGTGTAGGATCTTACCGAAGAAAATTAAATAACGATGATAAAAATAATAACTTTGGTCATATTGAAGATTTGGTTCACGTATTTGAATATGAAAAAACTTATTGATTAACAAAAATAAAAGTAGTAATTCTATAGGCTTTTGCGTTAACGCCACACCCCGACCTAATGCCCAGGAAGCCTAGTAGCAATTACTACTGTGTTAATAATGTTATCAATTTCTAAATACAATATAACACTTTTTTTAAAAACGACAAAATGAAAAAGTTCGTTTAATTATGTGGTCAAAAATTTGCCACTTACGCAAACAAATTATATATATTTATTATATATATAATAAATATATATAATTTGTTTGCGTTTAGTTATGTGGCTAAAAAATTGCCATGAGGTGGTAAAAATGGATAAAATAAATAACCTTTCTAACAAAAAAAAAGCACAGCTATACAGAGATAATTATAAAAACTGGAAAGAGTATGGTTTAGAAAATAATGGCTTTTTTATAATTTTTAACGGCATTTTAGAACATAAAAAGTTAAAAAAAATCAGTGGGAATGCTCTTAGATTATATATATATTTAGGTATTTATTCTAAAAATATGACAGGTGAAGTTTGGCACTCTAATCAGAGAATAGCTGAGTATTTCGGAAAGTCAGAAAGAACAATCCGAGGCTGGATGAAAGAACTTGAGGATATTAACTTAATAAAGAGAATGAGGTTA
>NZ_JAQMHR010000021.1 GCF_028309625.1 Trichococcus sp. K1Tr
TTCTTTTTAAGGAGCCGCCCGCCCCAGTAAAACTGCCCACCTGACACTGTCTCCCGCCCCGATAAGGGGCGCGGGTTAGAATTTCAATACAGCCAGGGTAGTATCCCACCGACGCCTCCACCGAAGCTGGCGCTCCGGCTTCTCAGGCTCCTACCTATCCTGTACAAGCTGTACCAAAATTCAATATCAGGCTACAGTAAAGCTCCACGGGGTCTTTCCGTCCTGTCGCGGGTAACCTGCATCTTCACAGGTACTATAATTTCACCGAGTCTCTCGTTGAGACAGTGCCCAGATCGTTACGCCTTTCGTGCGGGTCGGAACTTACCCGACAAGGAATTTCGCTACCTTAGGACCGTTATAGTTACGGCCGCCGTTTACTGGGGCTTCGATTCAGAGCTTCTCCCAAAGGATAACCCCTCCTCTTAACCTTCCAGCACCGGGCAGGCGTCAGCCCCTATACTTCGCCTTGCGGCTTCGCAGAGACCTGTGTTTTTGCTAAACAGTCGCCTGGGCCTATTCACTGCGGCTCTCTCGGGCTATACACCCTACCAGAGCACCCCTTCTCCCGAAGTTACGGGGTCATTTTGCCGAGTTCCTTAACGAGAGTTCTCTCGCTCACCTTAGGATTCTCTCCTCGCCTACCTGTGTCGGTTTGCGGTACGGGCACCTCCCGCCTCGCTAGAGGCTTTTCTTGGCAGTGTGGAATCAAGAACTTCGGTACTATATTTCCCTCGTCATCACAGCTCAGCCTTATGATGAGCGGATTTGCCTACTCATCAGCCTAACTGCTTGAACGCGCATATCCAGCAGCGCGCTTACTCTATCCTCCTGCGTCCCCCCATTACTCAAACGGCGGGGAGGTGGTACAGGAATATCAACCTGTTGGCCATCGCCTACGCTTTTCAGCCTCGGCTTAGGTCCCGACTAACCCTGAGCGGACGAGCCTTCCTCAGGAAACCTTAGGCATTCGGTGGACAAGATTCTCACTTGTCTTTCGCTACTCATACCGGCATTCTCACTTCTAAGCGCTCCACCAGTCCTTACGGTCTAGCTTCGCAGCACTTAGAACGCTCTCCTACCACTGACATCTAAGATGTCAATCCACAGCTTCGGTGATACGTTTAGCCCCGGTACATTTTCGGCGCAGAGTCACTCGACCAGTGAGCTATTACGCACTCTTTAAATGGTGGCTGCTTCTAAGCCAACATCCTGGTTGTCTAAGCAACTCCACATCCTTTTCCACTTAACGTATACTTTGGGACCTTAGCTGGTGGTCTGGGCTGTTTCCCTTTTGACTACGGATCTTATCACTCGCAGTCTGACTCCCACGGATAAGTCTTTGGCATTCGGAGTTTGACTGAATTCGGTAACCCGTTGGGGGCCCCTAGTCCAATCAGTGCTCTACCTCCAAGACTCTCACAACGTGAGGCTAGCCCTAAAGCTATTTCGGAGAGAACCAGCTATCTCCAAGTTCGATTGGAATTTCTCCGCTACCCACACCTCATCCCCGCACTTTTCAACGTGCGTGGGTTCGGGCCTCCATTCAGTGTTACCTGAACTTCACCCTGGACATGGGTAGATCACCTGGTTTCGGGTCTACAACCACATACTAAACGCCCTATTCAGACTCGCTTTCGCTACGGCTCCGTCTCTTCAACTTAACCTTGCATGGGATCGTAACTCGCCGGTTCATTCTACAAAAGGCACGCCATCACCCATTAACGGGCTCTGACTACTTGTAGGCACACGGTTTCAGGTTCTCTTTCACTCCCCTTCCGGGGTGCTTTTCACCTTTCCCTCACGGTACTGGTTCACTATCGGTCACTAGGGAGTATTTAGCCTTGGGAGATGGTCCTCCCAGCTTCCGACGGAATTTCACGTGTTCCGCCGTACTCAGGATCCACTCAAGAGGGAACGAAGTTTCAACTACAGGGTTGTTACCTTCTTTGACGGGCCTTTCCAGACCTCTTCATTTACCTCGTTCCTTTGTAACTCCGTATAGAGTGTCCTACAACCCCAAGAGGCAAGCCTCTTGGTTTGGGCTAATTCCGTTTCGCTCGCCGCTACTCAGGAAATCGCATTTGCTTTCTCTTCCTCCGGGTACTTAGATGTTTCAGTTCCCCGGGTCTGCCTTCAATATCCTATGTATTCAGATAAAGATACTGCTCCATTACGAACAGTGGGTTTCCCCATTCGGAAATCTCCGGATCAAAGCTTACTTACAGCTCCCCGAAGCATATCGGTGTTAGTCCCGTCCTTCATCGGCTCCTAGTGCCAAGGCATTCACCGTGCGCCCTTTCTAACTTAACCATTAGCGAATAAATGGTGCAACTTGCGTTGCGTTATTTATTGGTTTGATTAAAGAAAAGTTTCACTTTTCCTCAGCTATTACTGTTATCTAGTTTTCAAAGAACAATCGCACTCAAAATTCTTCTTATTAGATAAGAAGAAAGTGATGTACTTTCTATTAAATGAGAGATTGAACTCTCAAAACTGAACAAAGCTTCAAAACGTACGTCTTGTCTAGCTACGGCTCCTAGTCATTCGATCGTTTCACTTTTGTCAACGAAACCAAATAACGGTTTCCCTGTCAAAAGCTCCAACGCTTTTCATGACTAAACAATCGCCTTCGCTTTTCATGTAAAAATCCTTAGAAAGGAGGTGATCCAGCCGCACCTTCCGATACGGCTACCTTGTTACGACTTCACCCCAATCATCTGTCCCACCTTAGGCGGCTGGCTCCATAAAGGTTACCCCACCGACTTCGGGTGTTACAAACTCTCGTGGTGTGACGGGCGGTGTGTACAAGGCCCGGGAACGTATTCACCGCGGCATGCTGATCCGCGATTACTAGCGATTCCGGCTTCATGCAGGCGAGTTGCAGCCTGCAATCCGAACTGAGAATGGTTTTATGGGATTCGCTTAACCTCGCGGTCTCGCAGCCCTTTGTACCATCCATTGTAGCACGTGTGTAGCCCAGGTCATAAGGGGCATGATGATTTGACGTCATCCCCACCTTCCTCCGGTTTGTCACCGGCAGTCACCTTAGAGTGCCCAACTGAATGCTGGCAACTAAGATCAAGGGTTGCGCTCGTTGCGGGACTTAACCCAACATCTCACGACACGAGCTGACGACAACCATGCACCACCTGTCATCCTGTCCCCCGAAGGGGAACGCCCTATCTCTAGGGTTGTCAGGAGATGTCAAGACCTGGTAAGGTTCTTCGCGTTGCTTCGAATTAAACCACATGCTCCACCGCTTGTGCGGGCCCCCGTCAATTCCTTTGAGTTTCAGCCTTGCGGCCGTACTCCCCAGGCGGAGTGCTTAATGCGTTAGCTGCAGCACTGAAGGGTGGAAACCCTCCAACACTTAGCACTCATCGTTTACGGCGTGGAC
>NZ_JAQMHR010000022.1 GCF_028309625.1 Trichococcus sp. K1Tr
CGGATTTCCATGGAGCTGCCTTCAGTAAACGACTAATTTGTAAGTACGTTCTCGAACTATTCGTGTTCAGTTGTGCCAGTACATGCAGGCAATAGACAATCATCGCGATGTACACCTGATTATGCACGCCTTGTTCGCTTTGTGCGTAGAACTTTTTAATAGTCAAGTGCTGCTTCAGCCATTTAAAAAATAGCTCGATTGCCCAGCGCGACTTATATAACTCAGCGATTTCGTCAGCGCTTAAATCAAATCGATTCGTGATCAGATGCAGTTCGTTTCCTTTTGAATCGAGCACTTTGATGAGGCGAAAAGCGTTTTCTGCACGGTTTTGTGGTGTACCAATCAAAACCATTTCATCTGAAAACACAAGCGAGTCTTCAGGCAGTTTAAATGGCTCGATTACACGCATGACAGCGTTTTTTCGTAAGCGTGACACAAAGACATACCCATCGTCTGTCATGCGGTCAAATCGTTCATAATCCAAGTAACCCCGGTCAAAGACGTACATGCATTCTTTGTCGTCAACGAGTACTTCCAGCTGACCACGATCATGTTCTTTCGCGTTTGTCAGCACCGCTTTATCTGGATAGGAACAGCCTTTTTCTGCGTAAACAAGACGTAAATGAAGCTTGATGCCCGACTTTGTTTTACGGAATTCAGCCCACTTATGGTTTTTCAAGTTCAATGGCAACGTACTCGAGTCGATAATTTTCAGTGGTGTTGTCGTTTCTCGGCGCTGCTCATAATGTGATTTCTCGTGAATTTGGGCAACTAAATCCAAAAATACCTGTTGGAACACTTCAGTCGGCACTTGATTTAATCGGCGTCCGAGCTGCGAAAAGCTAATCGCTTCTAAATGCGTCGCTTTTTGAAGGTCGTCAGAAAATAATGTCTCACTGACTGCACGCAGACTCTCGGTTTCATTGAGCTGAGCGAATACGAACAATTTCAAGAATGACGCAATGTGTAGCTTCTTTGTATAGTAATTTAATTGATAGCTTTCAACCAATTCCTCGAGTTTTGTGGAGAAAATCGGTGAAAACCATTGTTCAAATGATGTTTTTCGTGTAAACTTATCCATGCTTATTGTCCTTTATTTTGGATTTGGATGGTTTATTACCGCCCAACCATTATAAAGGCTTTTTTTATGCAAAGATAAAATTACTGAAAATTTAGATTTTTATAAAGCGCTGAATTATTTTAATGCGACACTAGTGATAAATTATATATTTATAACGTTAAAAAAACAAGGATACAATATTGTATCCTTGTTCAGACTGTAGACAAACTGGAAGAAATCCAGTTTGCCTACAGTCTTTTTTATTTTACAATGGAAGTACTACATAACTTGAGGTGATTGACATGCTTTCGAAACATAATCCCATTCAACGAGATCAATTAGAAATGATTACGTTAAATCAATTGGTACCGGCCAGCCACTTGGTTCGTAAAATAGAGGCAGCACTTGATTTTTCGTTCATCTATGACTTGGTGAAGGACATGTATTCAGAAATCGGTCGTCCCAGTATTGATCCTGTCATCTTAATTAAATTGACCTTCCTTCAATACACGTTTGGAATCCGGTCCATGCGCCAAACGATTGAACAAGTGGAAACCAATATGGCCTATCGCTGGTTCCTTGGGTATGGTTTCCACGATAAAGTGCCTCATTTCTCTACGTTCGGAAAAAACTATGAACGCCGTTTTAAAGATACCGATCTGTTTGAACAGATTTTCTATCGCATCTTAAAGGAAGCTGCCGAGAAAAAGCTAATCAGTGCCGAGCACGTTTTCGTGGATTCGACCCATGTTAAAGCGAGTGCGAACAAACGCAAATTTGAAAAGAAAGTCGTTCGCAAAGAGACACGCGCGTATCAGGAACGCCTTCAAGAAGAGATTAACCAGGACCGGGAAGATCACGGAAAAAAACCATTTCCTCCGGACAAGTTTGAGAAGGAAGAGAAGAAAGAAATCAAAGAAAGCACCACCGATCCAGAGAGTGGTTACTATGTGAAGGATGAACGGACGAAGCAGTTCGCCTATTCTTTTCACGCAGCCGCGGATCGTAACGGTTTTGTGCTTGGCACCATGGTCACACCTGGCAACACACATGATAGTCAGATTTTAGAGCCATTGGTCGGAAAGGTCATCGAGAGAGTCGGAAAGCCTGAAGCGGTCGCCGCAGATGCCGCGTACAAAACTCCTGCGATTACCCGTTACTTATTGGAACAGGGGATGACCCCTGCCTTGCCATACACACGACCACGTACGAAAAAAGGTTTTTTCCGAAAACATGACTATGTGTATGACGAATACTTTGACTGTTATCTTTGCCCGGCAGGTGAGATCTTGGCCTACTCGACAACGAATAAAGAAGGATATCGGGAGTACAAATCGCCAAAACAGATTTGTGCGACATGCCCATTTTTAGCCAGATGTACGGAGAGTAAAGACCACCAGAAAGTGGTGACGCGTCATATTTGGCAGGAATACGTAGAAGAGGCAGACCATCTTCGCTATCACGCAGAGGTGAAAGAGATTTATGCCAAACGTAAAGAAACCATTGAGCGTGTATTCGCAGATGGAAAAGAAAAGCATGGCATGCGTTGGACAACGTTAAGGGGACTTAAAAAATTGTCGATGCAGGCGATGCTTACTTTCGCTGCCATGAACCTGAAGAAGATGGCCAACTGGACGTGGCAAGGTCCAAAAATGGCCTAAATGATGAACTCGAAGAGGTCTGTCTTTTTATTAAATAGCTTCAAATCCCATAAAAAGCTAAAAAGGGGTTCGGAATGAGACCATTCCGAATCCCTTTTGTCGACAAACTGAAGGATACAATATTGTATCCTTGTTTT
>NZ_JAQMHR010000023.1 GCF_028309625.1 Trichococcus sp. K1Tr
ACACATATGATTTGTTAATCTTGCTTCGTTTAGTACGAGAAGAGCGTTCAAAAAGCTATAATTTGATGAGAACGGTTCAGAAAGCGCCAGAAGGGGCTGAGATTGATAAAAGTGTAATAGAGTTCGGAGAAAGCGAATATCGCCTTTATACGGCTCGTATGAAGCTCATAGAGGGTCTCTTAATAGACAGGATGGGGTACAAGCCTAAACGAGTGGATGATAAGCTGCTTGAAGCGTTAAAACAGCGAATAGAGTCGAATTAGGGTTGCATTTATGAAAGATTTGGTAGAAAATTAGACATAAGAAAAGCCCTCAAGTTTTGGTCGACTGCGAGGACTTCTCTTAAAAACTATGAAGGAATTAACCTGTAAGAAAGATTAACTCTTTTTGTTGAATGTGTGTAAGTGTATTTTAACACAAACAGATTAATTTCTTCCAGTTAAAAATTGGGGAATTGTAATGAAAAAAGAAGATAGCTTGAGAAGTAGTTTAGATAAAGCAGAACAAAATGCTAGAAAAAGAGATTTTGAAAAGGATCGAGAATCCAGGTTAAAAGCAGAAGAACTAAAAAAATCTTTATTAGATCAATTAAAGGAACTTACTGGTGAAGATCACTTTGTTGGAACTAGTAAAGATCCTTTTGCAGGGGAGCCGTTTAATCAAACTATGCATAGAAATTTAGATTTGTTAAATAGAATTGGTTATCTTAATCAAGCCGAAGGGGACTTTCTTTTTAGGATTCAAGCGTACTTAGAATTTAAAAGCAATGTAATCATTTGCAGAGAGGATAAATTTAAAAAGAAACAAAAAAATGTTGTTGAAGATGACTTTGAACTTCCAAAGGCAGCAACAGTTTCAGAAATTGCTGAAATGATTGGGAAATCCCGTAGACAAACATCCGAAATTATGAATTCTTTGAAACAAAAAGAAATTTTACTTAATCCCGAAGGCGCAGGTCAAGTATCTGAAAATGGACGTACTGTAAGCCCTAGAACGTGGATTGTAAATCCTTATATTATGATTTGTGCTCCACGAAAAAATGAAGTTAAGTTAGATAAGTTAACAATGAGATTGTTTCAACATTCTTTAAAAAAACTTAAAGATCAGAACGGTAAAAAGGTAACATTACCTGCTAGATTTTTTTAAACTGATTTTTTAGATCGTATCATATTTGATACGATCTTTTTTTATTAATTGCACTTTTTAAGGTGTGCGGAATTCCTCTCATTTTAGTGCCATAATGAGAGGAATTCCGCACACCTTAAAAAGTGCATCAAACCCAGTCATATCAACGGTTTAACCCTCTTTTTAAACTTTCTCTCTATTATCACTATTGTTTAGTAGCAATTCGCTGATAGAATTGCAAGGGTCTTTTTATACTTTTTTTCGTTCAAAAAATTAGCCATAAAGGCTAAAAGACCGCCTTAAGGCGGATTAGCTATTAGATGAAATTTGTATCTGTTTTACTTTTTAAAAGAGAACGCTATATAGGAACGCGGTTCCTTTCTATATATTTTGAAGGACGGGTACCGTTCTAGTTTCGAACGTATTGATTTATCAAGTTTCAATTTTTATTAAAGTTTAGTATTATATCTTTAATAAATTTTATTTTAAAATAGAGAACGGTAATTGTAACGCCGTGATCACGGAGGGATAAAGCGTGGATAAAACTGATAAGGCTTATACTCCTAAAGAAGTTAATTCTTTGTTAGATGTATCGGAAAGTACAGCAAGAAAATGGTGTATATCTTTAGAAAAAAAAGGATATATGTTTATTAGAAATCATAGGAACCAACGTCTTTTTACAGAACATGATCTTGTTGCTTTGAAGAAGTTTCAAGCTTTATTAAAAGAGACTAATATGCCAATGGATAACGCGGCGGATATTATAGTATCAAGGTTTGGTAAGGGTACGTTCGAAGATCGAACGCTATCCGTTCGAGAAGAAAATAATGAAGAACAGCGTTCTCTAGAGCGTTCTGAAGAAACAATAAACAAGCTTATGGAACATATTAAGACACAAGAAGCATACATGAAAAAACAAGATAAATTTAATCAAAATTTATTAGAGCGTTTAGATCAACAAGAAAAATATATACTTTCTCGTCTTGAAGAAAGAGATAAGTCTTTAACTGACTCTCTCAGAGAAATGCAGCAAACTCAGAAGTTAATTGCTGCTGCTCAAGAAGAAAAGAAAAGTTTTTTTGCTAAACTTTTTGGCAGGTGATTTTTTAAAAAAACAAGGGAAAATCTATCCCTTGTTTTTTTGTATTGTCTTATTGTTTCAATCTTAATATGAATTCTAATAGAATAGAATATAAAAGAAGTAGTTTACAAAATTATCAATAAATAGTAGAATTTTATAGGTGTTGTTTACATAAAAAAATGGTATATAAGGGGAATTTTATGAAAAAAAGAGCATTGAAAGTATTATTTGTAGGTTCACTTGTAGGAAGTCTATTGAATTTTGGAAATGTAGTATCTGCTTCTGAAAAAGATTTTACTTCTTTCTCAACTTATGATGGTACTGATATTAAGGTAGGTAAAACATTGGAAGATACATCTAAATTTAATGTATCAAAAGCTTCAGGGGTAACTAATGAGGAATTAAATGTAGATGTAAAAAAGCTTGATAATGGTATTGAGCAAACAGTAACAACTGAACCAAATAATGAAAAAGTTGTTTATGAAACACCTTTTGATTTTAAAAATGGAGAACATATTGAATTAGTAAAAGATGATGAAGGAAAAACTGATGGTTCTGCATTAGTTTACGATAAAGATGGAGAATCAATTGCAG
>NZ_JAQMHR010000024.1 GCF_028309625.1 Trichococcus sp. K1Tr
AATACTCTTCTCAGTAAATCTTCAGGTGTTGTAGTCTTAGTTTGTTTTATTAATTTTTCGTATCTACCCCATATATACCAATAAACTTTATAACCAACTTCAACGTTTATTTTCCCAGTTGTTTCATATTCAAATGTATGATAGTCTGAATAATTTTTATCATCCGGAGAAAGCTGTAATCAACGATTGTAAAATACCCAATAACAACGGTTTTAAATTCCCCAAAAATAACAGATAATCGTTTCGAAACAAACATCAAAGATGGAGTGAAGAAACGGTGCTGAAGATTGGGGAGTTTTTTATGATTAGAGAGTTATTTCAGAAAGGGTGGACGAAAACAGCCATTGCAGAAGCAACAGGCTTCGATCGTAAAACGATCAGCAAATATCTAAAAAGCAATCAGTTGCCGGAACGTAAGGCAAGCGAGCAGCAGAAAGAGAGTAAGCTCGAACCCTATAAGTCCTACATCCTTCAACGAGTCAAAGAAGGAACAACCAACTGTGTCGTACTGTTAGAGGAAATTCAAACGATGGGTTACGAGGGGAAGATGACAATTTTAAGAGACTTTGTTCGTCCTCTTCGTCAACAGCCAAAGAAACAGGCAACCTTACGGTTTGAAACACCACCAGGGAAACAAGCCCAAGTGGATTGGGCGTACGTGGGAAAATACTTAGTGAATGGCAATCTGCAAGACATTTATGCATTTGTGATGATATTAGGTTATTCCCGAATGAAGTACGTAGAGTTTACAACCAACATGAATCTCGAAACCCTCATGAAGTGTCATATGAATGCTTTTTCTTACTTTAATGGGGTACCAGAACAAATTCTCTATGATAATATGAAAACCGTTGTAATCAAGCATAGTCCTGTAGAGATTCGTTTCAATCGCAAGTTTGAGGATTTCTTAGCCTACTATGGGATTGTGCCAAAAGCCTGTCGTCCTAAACGTCCGCAAACAAAGGGGAAAGTAGAAAGAACCATTAAGTATTTGAAAGATAACTTCTTTCAGCGAAAACACGAACCAACTTTACATGCATTAAATGAAGCCGTACGTACATGGTTGGATCAGATAGCTAACAAGAAAACCAATCAGACTACTAATGAGTCACCATTTCAACGATTTGAGCAGGAACAGAAGTTCCTGCAGATATGGGGAGTGAAGCCTCTGTTTCCCACTTCACATTGGGAAACCAGAGAAGTCAGTCGGGACTGTGTGGTGTCGTACCGCGGAAAAAGGTATTCAGTTCCTTACCGTTACGCTGGACAAATGGTTAAGATTAAAGAAACACTCGATCATCATTTAGAGATTTACGATGAACGTGAATGTATCGCAAAGCATCCGGTTCTTACAGGAAAAGCAACTACTCATATCCGAATGGAACACTATGATGGGCTACATACAAAAGAAAAAGGGCAGAAAGCGAAGAACGTTGAAGATTTGGCGACCGACGGTCTTCACTCTCATACCCCATCTCCAAATGTGGAAAAACGCCCTCTCGCTGCTTACGCAGCACTGGAAGAAGGTGAGTCTGTATGATGAACGAACTCTTATTGGAGCGTTTAAAGAAGCTCGGCTGGCATCATACAGCCAACCAACTTGATAGTTTACTAGAAGACGCTTCTAAGGATAATGTATCATATTCTGAGTTTCTTCACACTATCGTTTTGCATGAAACGGAGCAACAAGATTCTGATCAACTAGAAAAGCGAATGAAACGGGCAAAGCTGCCTTACACCAAAACGATTCATGATTTTGACTTTACATTTCAACCAAGTCTGAGCGAGAAAAGGGTCAAGGAAACCTTAACATGTCGCTTTATTGCCAATGGGGAAAATCGCATATTACTGGGTCCTCCGGGTGTAGGAAAAACTCATTTAGCCGTCTCCTTTGCGATTGAAGCGATTACCCAAGGATATACAGCCCTATTTTTGTCGGCCGACGACTTAGTGGCTCAGTGCCGCAAGGCCAATGATAAAGGGACACTCCAGCGACTCGTAAATCGTTGGAGTCGTCCAGACGTGTTAATTGTAGATGAAGTAGGTTATTTTCCTTTTGATGAACTAACCGCCAATGTTTTCTTCCAGGTTGTTTCAAAGCGATACGAACAAGGAGCAATGATTTTAACATCTAATAAATCGTACCTTGAATGGGGAAAAGTTTTTGGTGACGATGTATTGGCAACGGCTATCTTGGATCGCCTCTTACATCATGCGATTACATTTAACATCAAGGGTGACTCCTACCGTTTGCGAGAAAAGAAAAAAGCAGGAATTTATCCTGCACAAACAACGATTTAGCCGTTCATAATGGGGAATTTCATTTCGTTGAAATTGGGGAAATTTGAATCGTTGTTGACAATTGTTTCTAACCTTTATTTTATTAATAAATAATTAGGGCTTGTTGATACGTTTAGTGTAATATCATTTGACCAAGAAACTTCTTGAGTTGCTCCTAACATAGAAATAAGATGCCCTTTATTACCTTGAATTTCTATCGAAACTTTATGTTGTTCCTTAGTAGTCCAATAAACTATAGCTCTTTCCCCTTTTTTATTTTGAAATTCTAATATATAATCATTTGGACTATCACTAGCTTCTCTTTTAATAAATTTATAGTCTCCTATTGTATCAGTTAATGTTTGAGCAGCTAAATATGTTAACT
>NZ_JAQMHR010000025.1 GCF_028309625.1 Trichococcus sp. K1Tr
TTTCAACGATTCCAATCATTGCTACAATTTTCGTGCCACTTTGTTTAGAATTAGGTCTCAGTCCGTTGGCAACTATTTCAGTTATTGGAACAGCGGGTGCGTTGGGGGATGCAGGTTCTCCTGCTTCAGATAGCACGTTAGGGCCGACTTCAGGTTTATCCGTAGACCGTCAGCATAATCATATTTGGGATACATGTGTGCCAACTTTTTTACACTATAACATTCCGTTAATTATTTTTGGATGGATTGCTGCACTTGTACTATAAAGAAAGAAGAGGCTGGGACATAACTAGCCAAAAATAATGAAAAAGGGTTCTCATCATCGCATTTTGATGATGAGAACCCTTTTTTGTTGATCTGTTTGATTGGTCTATGCACATTTTACGCTGGAGGCGATGTACTTTCGTACATTCACCGCCATGAACGCAAACCCTAATTCGTTTTTCACGTTCTCTTTGCCTCTTACGGACATTCGAGTGAAACGCAAATTAGCCTTCAGATATCCAAAAACTGGTTCTACGTCAATCTTACGTTTTCCGTAGATTTTACCCGTTTTTTCTTCTGAAAGCAGCTGTTGAATGCTTTTCTTTTGTTGTTCCCACTTTTCGTTATAATGGATTCTTCGGTTCTTTCCTTCCTTCGCCTTCGTACATTGTGAACGAAAAGGACAACCTGAACAGTCTTCACATTCGTACACATTGAATAACCTTGTAAATCCGTAACGGTCTGTGCGATGCGATTTGTAACGAAACGTCAACTTATTCCCGTTGGGACAAGTAAAGGAATCATCTTCTTCATGATAATCCCAATTCGCTGTCTGAAATGGGTCATTCTTAACGCGTTTTTTCTTCTCTTTTCGATACATACTATATGTGATAAGAGGCGTACGCTTTCTGTTCTGCACATCGAGGTAATTCTCTTCACTTCCATATCCCGCATCTGCGACAATATAGTCTGGGAGTTCGAAGTAGTGATGTTCAATTGCGTCAAGAAACGGACAAAGTGTTCGTGTGTCCGTTGGATTTGAAAAGACATCGTAAGCAAGTGTATATTGACCTTCTGTCGCAATTTGCACATTATACCCCGCCTTCAGTTGGCCATTCTTCATGTAGTCATCCTTCATACGCATAAACGTGGCATCATGATCTGTTTTTGAATAACTATTCCGTTCGTTAAAAATCTCCATGTCTTTTTCATACTTTAACTTACGTTTCACAAAGTCTTGAAATTGCTTATACGCTTTCTTCGGTTCTTTTCTGCTTGATCGCAGTTGTTTTCGTTCATCGGCATCTTCACTTGCTTCAATTTCTTTTGTCAACTCTTCAACCTTTTCTTCTAATTTTTTAGTGATTAGAGATAATTCTTCAACAGAAAGTTCGTCCGAACTTTCTCGTTCGATCTGTGGAATAATTTCTCTTTCTACTAGTTCGTCATACAGCTGGGTTGATTTCTCCAAGAGGCTCGCACTATACTTTTCGATTGATTTGCGCCAGACAAATGTGAACTTATTGGCATTTGCTTCAATCTTCGTTCCATCAATGAAGATTGCTTCATTATCAATCTCGTTCTCTTGAATAAGCTGACATCGAAACTGGACAAAGCACTCACGAAGAAGCACTTGAACTTCTGGGTGAACACGAAATCGATTGATTGTCCGATAGCTCGGTTCGTAACCTTGAGCTAGCCACATCATACGTATACTATCTTTGAGAAGCGCTTCAATTTTTCTTCCTGAAAAAACTGACTGTGTGTAGGCACATAAAATGATTTTCATCATCATGCGTGGATGGTAAGCAGGACACCCCGTTTTCTGTAAGAAGCCGGCAAAGGCTTCATCTGGAATATGTTCAACGAGATGGTGAACGGCGAAGGCAATATCATTTTCTTGCAATTTTATTTCTAATTCTAAAGGCAAAACCACTTGATTCATGTTATAATCTTTAAACATAAGGACCCTTCTTTCCGATAAGATTTTGTATGGTAACTTTATTTTATCAGAAGTGGTCCTTATTTTAATGTAAAAATAAACAAAGCCGGTGAAATTTTACTCGTCGTAAAATTTCACCGGCTTTTTCGGTTCAGAGGAGGGTTTTGTCCCAGCCTCTTTCTTATTTATTCTTCTTATTTTAACCACTCAGTGTGGAATACGCCTTCTTTATCAATACGTTGGTACGTATGAGCTCCAAAGTAGTCGCGTTGCGCTTGTAAAAGGTTTGCTGGCAGTGTTTCTGTACGGTAGCTGTCATAGTAAGCTAACGCGCTTGAGAAACTTGGCACTGGAATACCTTGCTTAACCGCGATTGAAATAACTTCACGAAGCGCAGATTGATATCCTTCTACGATGTCTTTGAAGTATGGGTCTAACAATAGGTTTGTTAAGTCTGCATCACGATCGTATGCTTCTTTAATTTTTTGTAGGAATTGTGCACGAATGATACAACCACCGCGGAAGATCATCGCAATATCCCCATATTGTAAATTCCAATCATACTCTTCAGACGCAGCTTTCATTTGAGCGAATCCTTGTGCGTATGAACAAATTTTACTCATATATAGCGCTTTTCGAATTGCTTCGATTAGTTCTGTTTTATCGCCTTC
>NZ_JAQMHR010000026.1 GCF_028309625.1 Trichococcus sp. K1Tr
GCATCGTCACGATGAATGGCAATATCAGCAACCATTCCTTTTTGAACAAACTCGTTTTGAGCAAAAGATCGAATGAGTTCTTTTTGTTGGTCATGATTCAGTTCAATTGGTAACGCAATGTTTAATTCGCGTGCTAATTGCGAGTCTTTGCGCTTCTCTACTTTTTCAACTTCATTCCATAAACGGTTCCGATCTTTCATCCATTCTGGCGCATTGGAAGGAGTTAGAATCATGGTTTCCGGTTGTACATTACGAGCATAAAACTTTTGTTCATCTGTGCGTTCATCATGTAGTTTTTCGCCACTGCGATAAGCAGCTGCAGCAATAGCCGATTGGCCTTTTGAACGGCTGATAATTTGCATCGATAGATGGTAAATTGCCATGATTCTTTCCTCCTTTCTTGAGAATGGATTTGTATTTTGTAATAAGTTGATGAGAGCACGAGGTGCACTAATCAACGCTTTAGATGAAATCAGCATCATGAACACCAAAGGTGTCAGATGGTGGTTTCATCTTTGCCGATAGGCAAACAAGGTTTATGAAATTCGCCATCTAGGCGAATGGGTCTTTGGTTTTGTCTTTTCGTTCCGAAGGAACCGCACACATCGGTACGATGTATAAGTGCGCCCTTATCTCTTCGATCTAAGGGAATTATACCATATCCTGGTGAGAGAATCTATGCTAAGGATACCAATTTATCTCAATTTTTGATATAATCGATACAAACATTAGGGAACAGAAAAAGGAGATGATAATGGATGCCGAAGAAGCGAACAGATGAGGAAATTCTTCAGGAGTTAGAAGAGAAAATTGAGAAGATGAAAGCAAAGAAACAACAAGTTGAATCGCGTAAAAAAGAAAAAGAGAGAAAAGAAAGAACAAGACGACTAATTCAAGTCGGCGCGATCTTTGAGAAATACTTTGAGATTCAAAGTGAAGAAGAAGCAGAAAAGATTGCAAAGTCTCTCCAATCATACGTAACTAAGCATAAAGAGAAAAGACTAACTCTTAATCATGAAAAGTTAGAACAAAACACAGCTGAAGAAGAAGTTTCAACAACTAAAGAATAACAAAGGGAACATGAAAAAGTGACGCTTTTATTATTAGGTATTGCTTAAGAAACGCTCTCTCACGTAATTAACTTTTGTTTTGCTTATAACAGGTTCACTAATTGCAAAATAACGTAACTTTATTTTACTTATTTCTTGCTTTTAATTCCGTATCTTATTAATTGAAAGGGGTATTTAAGTTGGGAAATTACTTAAATATTTTATATAAAGGCGATTTTGTGAAACTACCCGTAGAAGAAATTTTTGATGAGCATAAATATCAACACTTAAGAGCAGCCACTTTTGTTTCATCACCTCGTTTTGTTTTTGATACTTTTTCTAATTTTGAAACGATCGATTTAATATTAGGTATTGAAGATACTGTCTTTTTAAAATCATTTCAGTTAGGCCTTGAGAAAAGTCTTAATCCGGAAAGAATTACAGAGACTTGGGAAAGTTTTGATAATGAAACAAAGAACAAGATCGTTGACAATAAATATAATATTTTTTATCCACTAAAAAACAAGCCTATACACAGTAAAATCTACTTATTAGAAGGGCAAGATGAATACAGAGTGGTTATAGGTTCGGCAAATTTAACTAATAAGGCTTTTACAGGTAATCAATTCGAAGAACTGCTCGTCTTTGATGAACCAGAAATGTATCAGCTATATTTACAACGCTTTAACTTTCTAAAAGAGTCGTCTGTAGATTATATCTACGAAAAATTAAAGCAGCAATGGAAAGAGCAAAATGTTGAGAAAGAAAAGGTTATCTATTTCACTGGGGATAAAAATGAATTTCTATTTGAATTGCAAAAAGAAGGCATAGAAGAATTGAAAGTCATTGAAAAAGTCATCACAGAAGACGAGAGAAAAGATTTAATTACTGCAATGGATCAGGAAAAAGAGCAGAATGAAAAAGAGAAAGAAATAAGTTTGATTCTCAATGAAGTTACACGAAAAAAACCAAAAGCTAACGCACGAATTTTTAAAACAGATGTTGAAATTGATAAGATAAAAAATAAAATTTTATCATTACAGCATACAACAAATAGAAACTCTCATGATAATGATCCAAGAATACCCTTGTATTATGATGAATTCAACAAAAGAATTGTTCAACAAGAAACCGTCGATGAACGTAAAATAGGTAAACCTGTAAGTAGTAACGAAATAGATAAAGGTGCTCTCATATCTAATATAAGAGGAATACATAAATTCATTGAGGGATATGAAACTTTTACGGTCAATACAGATTTACTTAACCAAAAAAGGGTATACGAAGCAATCTTATATTCACTAACAGCCCCTTATTTATTCAAAATAAGGAATGAATATGTTCTTCAAAAAGGAAGAGAAAGCGAAAGAAGTGCGGTCTCTCCATTCCTGATGATAGGAGGGAGGGCGCGAAGTGGTAAATCAGTAGCTTTAGAATTCTGTAAT
>NZ_JAQMHR010000027.1 GCF_028309625.1 Trichococcus sp. K1Tr
ACGGAGCCGCAGCGAAAGCGAGTCTGAATAGGGCGAATAAGTATGAGGTCGTAGACCCGAAACCAAGTGACCTACCCATGTCCAGGTTGAAGGTGCGGTAATACGCACTGGAGGACCGAACCCACGCACGTTGAAAAGTGCGGGGATGAGGTGTGGGTAGCGGAGAAATTCCAATCGAACTTGGAGATAGCTGGTTCTCTCCGAAATAGCTTTAGGGCTAGCCTCGGATATGCGAATCATGGAGGTAGAGCACTGTTTGGACTAGGGGCCCTTCTCGGGTTACCGAATTCAGATAAACTCCGAATGCCATTGATTTAGATCCGGGAGTCAGACTGCGAGTGATAAGATCCGTAGTCAAAAGGGAAACAGCCCAGACCACCAGCTAAGGTCCCAAAGTATCTGTTAAGTGGAAAAGGATGTGGGGTTGCACAGACAACTAGGATGTTGGCTCAGAAGCAGCCATCATTTAAAGAGTGCGTAATAGCTCACTAGTCGAGTGACCCTGCGCCGAAAATTTACCGGGGCTAAACAGATCACCGAAGCTGTGGATGGAACCTTCGGGTTCCGTGGTAGGAGAGCGTTCTAAGGGCATCGAAGCCAGATCGTGAGGACTGGTGGAGCGCTTAGAAGTGAGAATGCCGGTATGAGTAGCGCAAGACGGGTGAGAATCCCGTCCACCGAATAACTAAGGTTTCCTGGGGAAGGCTCGTCCTCCCAGGGTTAGTCGGGACCTAAGCTGAGGCCGATAGGCGTAGGCGATGGACAACAGGTTGATATTCCTGTACCAGTTGCTTTTGTTTGAGCGATGGAGGGACGCAGGAGGCTAAGGAATGCACACGATCGGAAATGTGTGTCCAAGCAGCAAGTCTGAGAACGAGTGAAATGCTTTTTCTCTCAAGGACAAGCTGTGATGGGGAGCGAAATTTAGTAGCGAAGTTCCTGATGTCACACTGCCAAGAAAAGCTTCTAGTGAGAAAGTAACTGCCCGTACCGCAAACCGACACAGGTAGTTGAGGAGAGAATCCTAAGGTGTGCGAGAGAACTCTCGTTAAGGAACTCGGCAAAATGACCCCGTAACTTCGGGAGAAGGGGTGCTGACCGCAAGGTCAGCCGCAGTGAATAGGCCCAAGCGACTGTTTATCAAAAACACAGGTCTCTGCAAAATCGAAAGATGACGTATAGGGGCTGACGCCTGCCCGGTGCTGGAAGGTTAAGAGGAGAGGTTAGCGCAAGCGAAGCTTTGAATTGAAGCCCCAGTAAACGGCGGCCGTAACTATAACGGTCCTAAGGTAGCGAAATTCCTTGTCGGGTAAGTTCCGACCCGCACGAAAGGCGTAACGATTTGGGCACTGTCTCAACGAGAGACTCGGTGAAATTATAGTACCAGTGAAGATGCTGGTTACCCGCGACAGGACGGAAAGACCCCATGGAGCTTTACTGCAGTTTGATATTGCGTGTTTGTATCACATGTACAGGATAGGTAGGAGCCAATGATACCGGGACGCCAGTCTCGGAGGAGGCAATGGTGGGATACTACCCTTGTGATATGACCACTCTAACCCGCTGCTCTTAGCGAGCAGGGAGACAGTGTCAGACGGGCAGTTTGACTGGGGCGGTCGCCTCCAAAAATGTAACGGAGGCGCCCAAAGGTTCCCTCAGAATGGTTGGAAATCATTCGTAGAGTGTAAAGGCAGAAGGGAGCTTGACTGCGAGACCTACAAGTCGAGCAGGGACGAAAGTCGGGCTTAGTGATCCGGTGGTTCCGCATGGAAGGGCCATCGCTCAACGGATAAAAGCTACCCTGGGGATAACAGGCTTATCTCCCCCAAGAGTTCACATCGACGGGGAGGTTTGGCACCTCGATGTCGGCTCATCGCATCCTGGGGCTGTAGTCGGTCCCAAGGGTTGGGCTGTTCGCCCATTAAAGCGGTACGCGAGCTGGGTTCAGAACGTCGTGAGACAGTTCGGTCCCTATCCGTCGCGGGCGTTGGAAATTTGAGAGGAGCTGTCCTTAGTACGAGAGGACCGGGATGGACACACCGCTGGTGTACCAGTTGTTCTGCCAAGAGCATCGCTGGGTAGCTATGTGTGGACGGGATAAACGCTGAAAGCATCTAAGCGTGAAGCCCCCCTCAAGATGAGATTTCCCATCACTTTAAGTGAGTAAGACCCCTGAGAGATGATCAGGTAGATAGGTTGGGAGTGGAAGTACAGCGATGTATGGAGCGGACCAATACTAATCGGTCGAGGACTTAACCAATTTTTAAAA
>NZ_JAQMHR010000028.1 GCF_028309625.1 Trichococcus sp. K1Tr
AATTAAACATTGCGTTACCAATTGAACTGAATCATGACCAACAAAAAGAACTCATTCGATCTTTTGCTCAAAACGAGTTTGTTCAAAAAGGAATGGTTGCTGATATTGCCATTCATCGTGACGATGCTAATAATCCTCATGCTCATATCATGTTAACGATGAGAAACATTGATGAAAATGGTTTCGGCAAAAAGAATCGTGACTGGAATGCTGATTTTGCCAATGCAAAAGAAAACAATCGGGGGTACGTAAAAAATAGCGAAGGCTGCTTATCCATTCGTGAACAGTGGGCAAACTATGCCAATCAAGCATTAGAACAAGCCAAAAGTAAAGAGCGTATTACGCACCTTTCTCATGAAAATCGGGGACTTGAAGTACTTCCAACCATTCACTTAGGCCATGTCGCTCATGACATGGAGAAGAAAGGAAAGAAAAGTGACCGTGGTCAAATCAACAGAGAACGCCAAGAATACAATAAAGTCGTTATTGACCTGCAGACTTACCGTCTTCAAAAAGAAGCTCATGTACAAAAAATAAAAGAAAAAGAGAAGCAATTTAGCTTCTCTACGGATATTGAGAAAACACATATTCAAAAGGCTGCATCTCTTTTGAATCAAAAAATCGTTTCCTTAGACGATATCTCAAAACGCCAGGCAGAACTACGCAAAATGAGTGATCGTCATGACCCGATTGAACGTCATTTCCATGTGCAGCAACAACAGTTCCTAAATGTCAGCAATTACTATGACCGTGTGAAGGCTTTAGAGCGTGAAATCAAACAGAATGAAGAAAAGGTAGATGAACTCAAGGGATCACTCAATCCGTTTAAACTAAAAGAAAATAACATGATGAAGCTTCGTCACCTTGATAAAATCTCTGATTTAGAAAGTAACAAAGCCAACTACGAAAACAGTATTGGGAGCTATAAGGAATCTCTTCGCTTTTCAACTGAAGAGGAGTTTTATAGTCGCTATCAAGAATTCTCTCAACAGAAAGAGAATCGCCTGCATCAAATCAAGTATGAAAAAAAGCAGATTCAAGTTGAAACGAAAGTCTTGTTACAAGCAGAAGAAGCCATTAAAATGGCGAAAATTCGTGAAGTAAGCTCTCACTATCCAGACTTGAAAACAGCTGGAAAATACTTGACCTATGACAATGCTTTAAAGCTAGAGAAACATGTAGATATGGCCAAAAAGACTCCCGTAACGTTAGAAGTCATTGAAAAAGCGATTAAAAATCAACAAGACGATCTATACAAACTAAAGAAAGACCTAAAAATCTTTCAAACTGAAAAAGATCATCTAGATAAGATAAAGAGCCAGGTTACTAGCCTTGAAAAAACAGAAAAGGAACTTGATACATTAAGCAACAGCCCTGGTGAAGCAGCCAAACGCTTGGTTTCAAAGAAATCACGTCAGCACTATGAAGAATTGCAACATGAAGCTAATCACTATCGTGATAACCTTAAGGAAAAAGGATATAAAGGACTAGATGATTTAAACAAACGACAAGGCGAAATTAGAGAGCTAGAGCAAAATGTAATACCAGATATAGAGAAAAACATAAAAGTCAAAGAGCACGTCATAGAAACGATCTCAGGTATCTTTGATGCTATACAACAAGCTACTCGTAGCCAAGAGCAAGCCCAACAAAGACATCAATTGAGAAGAATGAGAAGTACCAATATAAATAGAGCGAAAGATCAAGGACCAGATTTTAGCCGTTAAAGATAAAAAATTGCCTTAAGGCAATTAGAAACAACTTAAAGTTGCTTTTGTTATTAAGGGGTAGCATCAGGATTATGCGGATTTACAACATTAAGACAAAAAACCTTGTATCAATAGGGTCTACTCTATTGATATGGAATCAATAATACGTAAAATAAGAGTTTTGAATGTATCATATGACTTGTCTCAAAACCCTTATCGTTGTTAAGTTAGCCTTTTTTTCTTCTCAGAATTGCTTAACGTTGTAAATCCGCATTTTCGGGACTGTACCCCTTATCACAGTTAGTAGCAAAACCTTCACTTGTAGTAACGATGGCAGCTATAATAGGTATAACAGTATCTAATTTATTAAGACATCCTAATTTAATATTTGGATAGGAGGAACTTATGATATCACTTCATAGAATCTTAAAATTGCGTGATGTAGAAATTTTCCAAG
>NZ_JAQMHR010000002.1:0-359559 GCF_028309625.1 Trichococcus sp. K1Tr
TCCAAGCTGATGTCGGGAGTTCGATTCTCCTCACCCGCTTTTTTTAAGAAGGGCCTATAGCTCAGCTGGTTAGAGCGCACGCCTGATAAGCGTGAGGTCGATGGTTCGAGTCCATTTAGGCCCATTGTTAAAGCATACAGATAGTGGAGTTCTCTTTTAAGGGGAAGTACTCAAGTGGCTGAAGAGGCGCCCCTGCTAAGGGTGTAGGTCGTTAACGCGGCGCGAGGGTTCAAATCCCTCCTTCTCCGTAGCTTTATCAAAAAAATAAAAGTATGGTCCGTTGGTCAAGCGGTTAAGACACCGCCCTTTCACGGCGGTAACACGGGTTCGATTCCCGTACGGATCATTGTTTCCAGCATTATGGAGGTTTAGCTCAGCTGGGAGAGCGTCTGCCTTACAAGCAGAATGTCGGCGGTTCGATCCCGTCAACCTCCATTGCATTATTTATTTTCAACCTTATGGTCCGTTGGTCAAGCGGTTAAGACACCGCCCTTTCACGGCGGTAACACGGGTTCGATTCCCGTACGGATCATCATCCTAGCTGTTGCAGCTCTAACTGCTTAACGGACGGATACCAATGGACGTCAGTTCCAACCAATCAATCTCCATCTTAATAGTATTTTCAACCTTACGGTCCGTTGGTCAAGCGGTTAAGACACCGCCCTTTCACGGCGGTAACACGGGTTCGATTCCCGTACGGATCATCATCCTAGCTGTTGCAGCTCTAACTGCTAAACGGACAGGATAGGAATGGAGCTCAGCTCCATCCAATCAATTTCCATCTTAATAATATTTTCAACCTTATGGTCCGTTGGTCAAGCGGTTAAGACACCGCCCTTTCACGGCGGTAACACGGGTTCGATTCCCGTACGGATCATTAGCATGGCTGTTACAGCTTCAGCTGTTTTGCAGACATGATACACTTGAGCGTCAGCTCACAGTGTTTCTACACCTGGAGGTTTAGCTCAGCTGGGAGAGCGTCTGCCTTACAAGCAGAATGTCGGCGGTTCGATCCCGTCAACCTCCATTGGTTCCGTGGTGTAGGGGTCAACATGCCTGCCTGTCACGCAGGAGATCGCGGGTTCAAATCCCGTCGGAGCCGTTTTTTAAATTTTTATTTTGGTCTGATAGCTCAGTTGGTAGAGCACTTGATTGAAGCTCAAGGTGTCGGCGGTTCGAATCCGTCTCGGACCATTTTTTATATGATGGAGGGATAGCGAAGTGGCTAAACGCGGCGGACTGTAAATCCGCTCTTTCGGGTTCGGCAGTTCGAATCTGCCTCCCTCCATTTTTTAAAAGCTTACTCTGAATAGGGGTATAGTTTAAAGGTAGAACAACGGTCTCCAAAACCGTCGGTGTGGGTTCAAGTCCTACTACCCCTGTATCAACATTATATTATGGCGATTGTGGCGAAGTGGTTAACGCACCGGTTTGTGGATCCGGCATTCGTGGGTTCAATTCCCATCAGTCGCCCTCTTATTGGGCTATCGCCAAGCGGTAAGGCAACAGACTTTGACTCTGTCATTCGTTGGTTCGAATCCAGCTAGCCCAGTTTTTTTCGAATAGTAACACCTCGGCGGTATAGCCAAGTGGTAAGGCACAGGTCTGCAAAACCTCTATCACCGGTTCAAATCCGGTTACCGCCTTTCCATGAGTAAGATGGAAAATTGCATTCTTCATATCATGCCGGCGTGGCGGAATTGGCAGACGCGCTGGACTCAAAATCCAGTGCCCGCAAGGGCGTGCCGGTTCGACCCCGGCCGCCGGTATCACACAAACAAGCCCAGAGAGATGGTTTCCATCTTTCTGGGCTTGTTTTTTGGTGTGCCCGGCGTTGGGTGATAACTTTGTGGTGAAAGCCCAATATAGACTTTGCAACAGGAACTGTTAGTGAATGACAAGGGTGTCCACGGTGAGTTGGAATCTGAAGGAAGTCGGACGCAAACACTCGTACTGATGTACAGAAATTGGATAGTTTACACTAAACTGGACGGTTTCGTTAAGGCCAGTTAAACTTGTGGGACTAATCACTCAAGGGAGGGACTAACCATGGAAAAAAGAACAATGTAAAAGAAAATAATGAGGTAGGTACTGCCTTTCGAGCCTACTCAATATCCATTCCCTCTGCGTGCAAAGACATACGCAGGCAAGGAAGGAGTTCGTAGGAAGCTCCCACTTCAAGCGTGAATCCACAAGGATTAGCTAAGTGGGAGTAGTTCATATTACCATCATTCGTTTTGTTGAGAATAATATAATTTGCGCTTTCTGTGGCTATGTAGGTATTAGTATTCAGTTTATATAATAAAAAAATAAAAAATATTATAGTAAAAACAAACGGATTAATCTTGTCAATTTAACCTTAAAATGTTATATTTAAAAACGGAAACGTTTCCAAAAAAGAAAAGGAGGGGCTAAATTGAAAAAATGGCTAAGTATTGGTCTAAGCATTGCCGTCATTGGAGGTTTTTTCTTGGTAAATAAACCATATCTTTTTTCCAATAAAACAACGATCCAACAAATTTATCCACGCTCGAATGAGAGCTTTGTTGGAGATCCGATGCCTTATTTTAATGGTGAGGAATTTATGATTTATTATTTAGAAGACTTACGAGATGATCAGACTGGTTTTCATCCGATCAGTTTAATGACGACGACTGACTTTATTAATTACACAGATCATAGTGAAGTGATTCCATTTGTAAATGATCAGAATGATCAGGAGTTAGCCTTAGGGACTGGCTCTGTCATAATTGATTCAGATGGGTTGTATCATGCATTTTATACCGGCCATAATGGATCATTGTCACCCAAGGAAGCAATTATGCATGCCACCAGTAAAGATGGAGTCAAGTGGAATAAGCAGCCCGAGCACGCGTTTTTCGCTAGTACACAGTATGAAGCGGATGACTTCAGAGATCCCTTTGTGTTTTACGAAGAAGATTCTCAGGAGTATTGGATGCTCATTACAGCACGTCAAAATGGAACAGGCGTTATTGCTAGATATACTTCAACGGATTTAATAACCTGGGAAGATCAGGGGACTTTTTTTGTAAATGATTTTGGAAACGATTCCAACTTAGAGTGTCCCTCACTTGTTTATTTTGAAGGGAAATGGTATTTGGCTTTTTCGGATCAATGGGATAAACGTGTTGTTCATTACCGTATCGCGGATAGTGTCAATGGACCTTTCGTCAAACCAGCCAACTTAGATCATTGGGATAGTTCTGGTTTTTATGCGGGAAGATTAGAAACAGATGGAGAGAAACTTTATGTAATGGGTTGGATTCCAACAAAAGAACAACACCGTGACAATCAAAACTATAATTGGGCAGGTAATCTTGCTGTCCATGAATTGATAGCTAAGGATGATAAACTATTGCCGACGTTGCCTGAAAGCGTTAAAGAACAGGTGAATACGGTAGCTTTCACAAATCAGACAATTCCTGAAGGCCAATCCATCACTTTTGATGCTAACGAGGAAACCGTTCTGTATTCTGGAAAAGTCGTCTTAGATGAACAAACAAAAAAATGGGCCTTTCAATTTAACAGCAAAGAAAACCAATCGGATCTAAATGTTATTTTTGATACAGAACTAAATACAGTCGCATACTATAATCGTTCTTTAGATAGGCTGGAAAATTATGCTCCACAAACTGAAATGCCTTTTGACTTTGCTGGTCGATCAAGTGTAACTATTAAACTGGTCTTAGAAGATGATATTGTTGTTCTCTATCTGGATGATGAAATTGTCCTCTCAAATCGGATGTATCAAGCTAAAGATAGTGATTGGGCAATCATGGCTATTGAAGGTCAACTAAAGATAGAATCATAAGAGATTGATAAAAGTCGAGTTAGTATCAGTCAGAGTAGTATTTGTCATTTTTAGTTTGATAACTTCGAGAAACTATTATGCTGAAGAATATCGCCACAATTCCATTTTTCACCCGAAGAAATTGGGCTAAATGACCCAAAGAGAATGGCAATGTGCGGCAAGCTTACTTCTCACCATAGAACATCTGAACTCCGGCGAAGCAAGTATTCGCCGGAGTTCAGATGTTCTTACTATATTCAGTTCCGGGGAGCCCCCCTTAACCGGAACTGAATGTCTGGATTGTTTCCTTACCTCCGGCGAAACACTCCTCATCGGTGGTGAGGGGGCTCCCCCGCCTAAGCTACCTCGAGTCATCCATATGCAGACCTTCATCGTTCCTATCTGTACCCCGTGATATTTCTCGGAACATATGCTTCTTCCAAATACTTGATTTCCTCCGCGCTCAATGCGACTTCGAATGCGCCAAGGGCATCATCCAGATATTTCACTTTCGTTGCACCGATCAGCGGGGAGGTGACGTAGTCTTTGCTCAACATCCAGGCAGTCGCGACTTGTCCGCGTGTGATGCCGCGTTCGTCGGCCAATTTATGGACCCTCGAGATGACTTCATTGTCGGAAGCCACAATGTATGCAGGCAGATTTGCCTCCACTGCTTGGCTGGAACGGGCTGTGAAGGCGCCGATATCCCTCGTCAATCTTCCTCCCGCCAACGGACTCCAAGGCGTCATCGCAACTTTTTGATCCTGCAGCAAAGGAATCATTTCGCGTTCTTCTTCCCGGTAGAGCAGATTGTACAGGTTCTGCATGGAAACAAATTTCGTCCAGCCGTTCTTCTGGGCGATGAATTGGGCTTTCGCAAATTGCCAAGCATGCATGGAAGAGGCTCCGATATAACGCACTTTCCCCATTTTCACCAAGTCATGCAGTGCTTCCATTGTCTCTTCGATAGGCGTGCCGTAATCCCAGCGGTGGATGATGTACAGGTCCAGATAATCCGTCTGCAATCTCTTCAAAGAGCGGTCGATTTCGGCGAATATGTTTTTGCGGGACAAGCCTTTCGCATTCGGCCCCTCGAACATCGGGAAATATAACTTGGAAGCCAGGACGATTTCATCGCGGTTGGCGAAATCCTTCAAAGCCTTGCCGACGATTTCTTCACTGGATCCAGCTGAATAGAGGTTCGCAGTATCGAAGAAATTGATTCCGGAGTCCAAAGCTTTTTTGATGATTTCGCGGCTTTCCGCTTCACCTATCGACCATTTTTCGCGACCGCGTTCCGGTTCCCCGAAGCCCATGCAGCCCAGACACAGTTTTGAGACTTCCATACCGGTATTGCCTAATTTCACATGCTCCATGTTAGCGCCTCCAAATGTTTTTGTTTTTATTATAAACCCATTGTAACTGTTGGAGTAAACTCCAAGACAAGTGTTTTATGCCGAATAAAAAAATATTATTCAATAGCTGCTGTAACGGTTGACTTGGAGTCCGCTTCAGGATTTAAACTGGGGGTAACAAAAATATGAAATAGGAGGAATGGAAGATGAAAATGATCGAAATTGCAAAAAAGAACCATGATGAACTGTTTCCCGGGCACGTGTCGATATTAGCTGAAAAGGATCCGGAATTTATTGAAGTGTTTGATAATTTCGCGTTTGATGAAGTGCTGCAATACACCAGTTTGGATGTGATGCAAAGGCAGAAAGTGCTGTTGGCTGCTTTGATCTCCATGCAGTGCGTGAACGAGTTCAAAGCGATGGCGAAGGGTGCTTTGAATGTAGGCGTCACGCCGGTTGAGCTGAAGGAGATCGTCTATCAGGCCGTCCCTTATGCCGGCTTGGGGAAAGTGTTCGATTTCCTGCATGCGGCAAATGAGGTGTTGGAGGCAAGAGGGATTGTGCTGCCTTTGGAGGGCCAATCCACCACAACTGTCGAAAATCGGTTTGAGAAGGGCTTGGAAATCGTCCGTGAAGCTGCGGGAAACACTGTGGATAACATGCTGGACACGATGCCGCAGAACCAGAAGCATTTTGCCACTTTTTTGGCGGATAACTGTTTCGGCGATTTCTTTACCCGCAGCGGCTTGTCGATCCAGGAACGGGAACTGCTGATCTTTACTATGCTGGCTTCGATGGGCGGATCGGAGGCGCAAATGAAGGGGCATATCCGCAACAATCTCCGCGTCGGTAATGACAAGCAAAAGCTGTTGGACACGCTCACTGTCCTGTTGCCGTTCATCGGATACCCGCGGACCTTGACGGCGCTGAACTGCCTGAATGAAGTCGCTCCGGAAGAAAGCTGAAAGCGCAGGGGATAAAGATGAAAATCGCTCAAGTCAGCAAAGAGAAGCATGTGTCGATCGATAGCTTGCGGTATTATGAACGGATCGGGCTGATTCCGCCTGTAAAGCGTATTGTGGGCGGAATCAGGGACTATTCGGATGAGGATCTGAAGTGGCTGGATTTCGTGATGGAGGTGCGGTCGGCGGGGGTGTCGATCGAACCGTTAATCGATTATGTGCGTCTGTGTGGAGAAGGCCTCCATACCGTTCCGGCCAGGCGGGATCTGTGGGAAGACGAGTGCGACCTGCTTGAGAAGAGGATCCGCGGGCTGCAGGAGACCTTGGCGCAAATGAAAGGAAAAGTAGACCATTACGACGGGATGCTGAAAGGCTAGGGTTGGGACATTTGTTCCAGCTCTTTTTTATTTCATATTTTATGTTGCAAATGCAATAAAAATCCGTTATGCTTTATCTAAATTTACAGAAATGGCAGGTGAGTGGTATGGCGGAAATTCTCCGCGAAATCGGCATGATCGCCAGGGCTTTGGATTCGATCGCGAACATCGAGTTCAAGGAGTTCGACCTGACGAGGGGGCAGTACTTGTACCTCATCCGCATCTGCGAAAATCCGGGCATCATCCAGGAAAAATTGGCGGATATGATCAAAGTGGATCGCACGACGGCTTCGCGCGCCATCAAAAAGTTGGAAGCGAACGGCTTCATCGAAAAGAAAGCCGACGCCGCAAACAGAAAGATCAAGCACATCTTCCCGACGGAAAAAGGAAAAGCGATCTCCCCGAACATCAGCAGGGAAAATGAACACTCGGAACGGGTGGCGCTGCAGGGATTGTCGGAAGGGGAAGCAGCGGTTCTCCGCGGACTGCTCCAAAAGGTCCGGAAAAACATCGAAGGCGATTGGGAATACGTGAAAAAAGGCAACAAAAGAAACTACTGAAGCAAGGATAGGAGAGAGCAACATGGCAATCACACTGAAAAAATGCGGCATCGAGGACTTGGCGGATCTTCAAGCAATCGGCATCGAAACGTTCACGGACACGTTCGCGGCCCACAACACGCCGGAAGACTTGCAGGCTTATTTGGAAAAAGCCTACGATCCGGAAAAGCTGAAGGCGGAGCTTTCAACTGAAGGTTCGATTTTCTATTTTCTGTACGACGGGGAGGAACTTGCAGGCTACATGAAGTTCAATGTCGAGGCAGCCCTGACGGAAGAGATGGATGCTGATTCATTGGAAGTGGAGCGGATCTACATCCGGCCGGGTTTCAAGCGCAGAGGGCTCGGGAAATATCTGATCGACAAAGCGATTGAAACCGCGCGCACTCAAGGCAAGCAACTGATCTGGCTGGGCGTCTGGGAACACAATGCGAATGCCATCGCTTTTTATGAAAAAATGGGCTTCGTCCACACCGGCGCGCATTCGTTCTTTATGGGCGACGATGAACAAACCGACTTCATCATGACGAAAAAACTGGGCTGACCAGCATACAAAAAAACCATCGCCGGGTTGGGGGCGATGTTTTTTTGCGGTTGCTCTTTACATTGGAGGAGTAAAGAAGTGAAAAAGAGTAAAAAGATTGTTTAATTGGCTTGTCTTTATAATAGGCTCCACGTGTGAAAAAGACATGAAGAAAATCTAACTTATTTTTGCTGTTTTAACGGATAAAACTGATATTTTATCATCTAGAAACATGATCCTCTTCCTTGATAATATCCACTGTTGAGGATCGGCCGGCTTCGATCATCTTGGAAGTGCTGATCCGCAGCTGCAGGTTGGCATCGTAATCGAGCGCGAAGATGCAGGAATAGAGCACGTCCAGAAGGTACACAATGGCACTGTCGGTGGAGAAGGTGGCGATTTTTGAATAGAGCTTCTCCCGTGTGCAGATTCTGAGCACGCAATCCGCAAGCCGGGCGGTCGTATTGTCCCCGATATTGGTGATGGCAATGATGGGGATCTTGTTCGCTTTTAAATATTGGATCGTCTCGTTCAATATCGTGGTTTCTCCGGAATAGGAGACGATGATCGCGCAGGAGGAAGAATCCGCCAGGTGCGCCTTGAAGATCGTTTCGCCCTGCAGCAAGCAGATGTCCACCCGTTTTTTGATCCGCGACATGTTGTGCTGGAATTCCTGCGTGATCAACAGGTTGTTGCTGACTGCAAAAAGACTGGTATAGGAAGACTTCCGGATGATCTGGATGGCCTTCTGCAGGTCGTCATGGGTGATCAGCGACAAGGTGTCATCGATGGATTCCTTTTCCAAGGCAGCAATTTTACTTGCAATCGACATGATGGTATCATTACGTTGAAAAGGCAGGTTGGCGTTTATTTCACTGAAATGTTTCTGCAAATATTCTTCTTCTTTCAAGAAGGCTTCCTTCAAATCGCTCCAACCGCTGAAGTTCATCTTATGGGCAATCCTTACCAATGTGGAAGGGGAAGTATATGTCGCTTCGGCAATCTCTTTGGTGGTCATTTCCTGGATTGCCGCTTTTTTCTCCAATATATAAGTTACTATCTTTTGTTCGCTGTTCGAGAAATCAAAATTCTCCAGCCGTTCTCTGATAAGCATCTGAATCCTCCACTCGTGTTTCTTCTGGACCTCTAGACCATCCTATCATATTTGAGAATGTTATTTGATAATCCAGAGCAAAAAAATGGGGAATTTGTAAACGTTGTTACGGAGTGCCTGGAAGTTATTGTTTATGTTTATCTATCCATTATAATCGAGTTGTAAAAGATTGTAGCCGTTTTCTGAGTCGCACAGCTATATCAATTAGGAGGAGAAATAATGATAGGCATCATAGCAGCATTTTTAACAACGCTATCGTTCATCCCGCAAGCATGGCAGGTTATCAAAACAAAGGATACATCCGGTATTTCACTGGGCATGTACGCCATGTTTGTGGCTGGGGTTTTTCTATGGATGATCCACGGAATCAATATCCGGGATGTCGCCATCATTGCAGCGAACGGCATTACATTTGTATTGGCATCAATCATCTTGGCTTATAAAATCAAATATAAATAAGAGGAGAGATCATTATGGCATTGGATAAAGATTTTTTGTGGGGCGGCGCCTTGGCTGCGCATCAGTTTGAAGGAGGGGTCCTGAACACTTCCAAAGGCTTAAGCGTGGCGGACGTCATGACAGCCGGAGCGCACGGCGTTCCCCGCGTCATCACGGACGGTGTGGTCGAAGGCAATTATTACCCGAACCATGTCGGAATCGACTTCTATGGCCGCTACAAAGAGGACATCGCTTTGTTCGCAGAAATGGGTTTCAAGTGCTTCCGCACGTCGATTGCCTGGTCGCGTATCTTCCCGAACGGCGATGAAGCCGAACCGAACGAAGAAGGCCTGCAGTTCTACGATGATGTTTTTGATGAATTGTTGAAATACGGAATCGAACCGGTCATCACGCTTTCCCACTTCGAGATGCCATACCATTTGGCCAAAGAATACGGTGGCTTCATGAACCGCAAGACTGTGGATTTTTTCGTCAACTTCGCGGAAGTCTGCTTCAAGCGGTACAAGGACAAAGTAAAATATTGGATGACCTTCAATGAAATCAACAACCAAATGAACTACAAGAACGATATCTTCGGCTGGACCAACTCCGGTGCGCATTTCGGCGACTATCCGAATCCGGAAGAAGCGATGTACCAATGTGGGCACTATGAATTGGTCGCCAGCGCTTTGGCTGTCAAAATCGGCAAAGAGATCAACCCGGATTTCCAGATCGGGAACATGATCGCGATGGTGCCGATCTATCCGTATTCTTCTCGACCTGCTGATATGGTATTGTCAAACCAGATGATGCATGACCGTTGGTTCTTCTGCGATGTGCAATGCCGCGGACATTATCCGGCTTACGCCTTGAAGATGTTCGAACGCAAAGGCTTCAACCTAGACATCACCGAAGCAGACAAAAAAGCTTTGGCTGAAGGCACTGTTGACTATATCGGCTTCTCTTACTATATGAGTAACTGCGTCGATTCGACCGTAAATAAAGATGTATCGAAATCTTTGGACGGTTCCAGCGCACATTCCGTGAAGAACCCGTTCATCGAAGAGTCCGACTGGGGCTGGGCGATCGATCCGGAAGGTTTGCGTTACACATTGAATCTGTTCTACGAACGCTATGAAAAGCCATTATTCATCGTCGAAAACGGCTTCGGCGCCATCGACATCAAAGAAGAGGACGGCAGCTGCCACGACCCTTACCGCATCGACTATCTCAAGACGCATATTGAAGAAATGAAGAAGGCCGTCGAAGAGGACGGCGTCGATCTGATGGGCTACACACCATGGGGTTGCATCGACTGCGTCTCCTTCACGACCGGCGAAATGAAGAAACGTTACGGCTTCATCTACGTCGACCGGGACAATGAAGGCAACGGAACATTGGAAAGAAGCAAAAAGGATTCCTTCGATTGGTACAAGAAGGTTATTGCTTCCAACGGGGAAGAACTGGCTTAAATTGCATACATGAAAAAGCTCAGCGGGATCGCGATATCCCGCTGAGCTTTTTTGTATTCGGTAATGTTGGCCGTATAAGCCGGTGGGCTCTCCAACTCCGGCCAACCAACCGTTCACCGGAGCTGGCACCCTAGACAGCCTATTAGGATCCGCAAAGGAATCCAGCCAACTACGCAAAAAGAACAAAAAAACCACCGCTCAAAAGAGCGGTGGCATAAAGGAGTTGTTCTTTACTTTGGAGGAGTAAAGAAGAAGAGTAAAAAGATTGTTGTGATTGGCCTATCTGTATAATAGTCCTCAATTGTGAAGATAATATGAAGAAATCCTACTTTATTTTGGTTATTTTAGCACTAAAAAGAAAAATATTGCGACCGGTTCGACCATAAAACCCGCGAAATGATATACTGTTCTTATAAAAATTGCAGGGAGGAAATCTAATGAAAGTAGCATTAATTGCGCATGACCGTAAAAAGGATTTAATGATTCAATTATGTACCGCCTACAAAGCAATCCTGGAAGAGCATGTATTGTTTGCGACCGGTACGACCGGCACCCGTATCATGGAAGCGACCGGATTGAATGTTCACCGTTTCAAGTCAGGTCCGCTTGGAGGGGATCAACAGATCGGCGCTATGATTTCGGAAAATCAAATGGATCTGGTCATCTTCCTGCGGGACCCGTTGGCCGCTATGCCGCATGAACCGGATGTAACCGCTTTGATCCGTTTGAGCGATGTTTATGAAATTCCGTTGGCCACCAATATCGGCACAGCCGAAGTGCTGCTCCGCGGACTGGATGCCGGCTTCGTCGATTGGCGCGAATTCTACAATTCGGAAGGCAGCATCGATTTCGGGTAAGCAAGCAACAGACTAAACGTATGTACACGAAAAACTAAAAAACGCACCGGATTTTTGGATTATCGTTCCAAAAATTTGGTGCGTTTTTTTGTGCATTAAAATGGCACTTTCAAGTAGGACAGCGCATAAGAAATATGCAGTTCGGTAGCGATGGCCAAGCCTTTTTCGTCGATGTCAAATTTCTCGTGATGATGTCCGTAGGCTGTCTCTTCGCTGCTCTGCGTGCCGATGAAGCAGTAGACTCCGGGCGCTACCGCCAAGTAATCCGCAAAGTCATCGGCGCCCATGCTTTTCGGGCTGTCGGTGATGACGTTTTCGAGGCCGACGATGTCCGTGGCGACCCGGATTGCATGGTTGGCTGCTTGGATGTCATTGATCAGCGGGGCCGCGGCATCGTAGTTGGAGAATTCGATGGTTGTTCGGTGCGCATCCGAAACATTCCGGGCGATCCTTTCCACAGCCTCCAACACTTGTACACGGACTTCGTGGCTGAAGGTGCGGACAGTGCCTTCGATCTCGGCTTCGTTGGCGATGATGTTGTAGTTCGTTCCCGCACGCAATACCCCGATGCCGACGACGACTTCATCTGTCGGCTTCACTTCCCGAGCGACAATCGTCTGCAGTTCCGTGACGATGGCGGCTGCGCTGACCAAAGCGTCGCGCCCCAGATCCGGACGCGAGACATGTCCGCTCTTGCCGAAAACTTTGATCTTGAAGATGTCGCAGGACGCGTTGGAAGGGCCCGGTGTAGCGACGATTTTACCCACTTGCGTGCCGGATTGCAGATGGATGCCGAAGACATGGTCGATGTTGTCGATAAAGCCGCCGCGCACGAATTGGCGCGCACCGGCGCCGATTTCCTCGGCTGGCTGGAAGGCGAATTGGATCGTTCCGGCAAATTCACTCTGATGTTCCTTCAGGATTTTCAGCGCGCCCAACAGGGAAGCCGTATGCCCATCGTGTCCGCAGGCATGGTTGAACCCGGGATTGACGGAAGCGTAGGGTTTGTCTGTCTCATCAGGCAAAGGCAGTGCATCGATATCGGCGCGGAGCAAGATGGTTTTTCCTGCTCCTTTTCCGCCAATCAAGGTGGCTAAGATGCCTGTCTCTCCGACATTGATGTAGGGCACGCCGATTTCTTCGACTTCTTCCTTGATGCGTTGAATCGTTTCGAATTCCTTCAGGCTCGGTTCCGGATGACGATGGAAATGGCGGCGCAGGGCGATAATGTAGTCGTAGATATCGGTAACTTCTTCATGGATCTGTTTTTGGTTTATTGTCATAAGGTTTCCTCCTTGGATCTGTATAGTAAAGGGGCTGTGGGCAAATGGCCCAAGCCCCTCGAAATGGTTTGCTTTTCTGATAAAGTTGGCTAGCTTCACGGGTTAGCCCTTCGGAAAGGATAAAGGAACCCCTTGTCTCTGCGAGCCAAGGATACTATTCGACTAACCTGCTGACGCAGGAAGTCTCTCAGCATATTGCGCTCTACGATGCTCAGTTGCATGGGACTCTAAGGGATTCATCCCTTAGAGTCCCAGTGCAAGGTGACCGTAGGGAACGTTGCGTGGCTCGATTTCCTAAATTTCTTTCAGGGCTGAACGAACCCGTTCAGCTTTTCTATTTTGCTTCGTTCCAAACCGGGAATTGTGAGCCTTTCGATGATTCTTCGATGACTTTGGCCGTTCCTTCGGATTGATAGTAGGCTACGATTGTTTGGAAGACTTCGTTGTCGACATTTTCGGAGAGTGCCGCAATGACGTTGTAATAAGGTTTTGAGTCTTCCGTAACCGGTTCAAGGAAGACGGCATCTTCACTCGGGATGAAGCCGGCATCCACGGCCATGCCGCTGTTGATGACAGAAGCGGTCACGTCCTGCAAAGCGCGGGCAGTCTGATTGGATTCAAGTGTCTGGAACTGCAGGTTCAATCTGTTTTCGACGACATCTTCGGTTGTCGGAACCAAACCGGCCGCAGTGTCAAGCTTGATCAGTCCAGCTGTCTGAAGCAGGATCAAAGCCCGTCCTTCGTTGGAGACGTCGTTCGGGATGGCGATTGTGTCGCCGTCCTTCAGTTCGTTGATGGTTGTGATTTTTTCGGAATAAAGTCCTAAGGGAGCCATTACTGTATAGCCGATGGTCGTCAATTCCGTTCCATGATCTCTGTTGTAGTTGTCCATGAAGATCTCTGTCTGGAAAGAACTCAGATCGATTTCACCTTCGGCCAAGGCATTGTTAGGGGTTGTGTAGTCGGTGAATTTGACCAGTTCGACTTCGATGTTCTCTTTTTCTTTCAGCTCTTCGATGACGTAATCCCAAGGCTCGTTGACTTCGCCGACGACGCCCAATGTGACTGTGACGGGTTCATTCGCTTCGGCAGAGCTTGCGTCGCTGGAGGAATCGGAGGCGGCGTTGCCGCAAGCGGCAAGGAAAAGGCTGGCTGAAAGGGTAAAGGTTGCTAGAAATGGCTTATTTTTCATCAGTAAAGGGCTCCTTTGTATATAAAGATAGCATCAAGAGCGGCGCGAAAAGAAACGCACCGGCTTGATGCTACTCGTAAATTTAGTATGTTTTCAGGCTGGGGAAGAAAGGCTTTCGCTTAGTCCCAAACAGGGATATCAGTGTTAGCAGTAGTTTCTGCGATCAAAGCTTTTGTTGCTTCCGTTTGGTATTCCGCTACAACTTTTTTGTAGACTTCATTGTCAACGTCTTCTGCACGGGCCGCTACAACGTTTTTGTAGATGTCCAAGACTTCTTGGATGTTGTCTGTATCCAAGTAAAGGGCGTCTTCAGTCGGTACAAGTCCAGCGTCGACGGCGAAGTTGGTGTTGATGACTGCAGCGCCTGCATCTTCAAGCGAACGTGGCAGTTGTGCAGCATCCAATTCTTCGATGTTCAGGTTCTTAGGATTTTCGATGATGTCGTTTACTGTTGGTGTTGTGCCTGTTGCGTTGTCCAAAGTGATCAAATCAATGGCTTGCAACAGCAACAAAGCGCGTCCGCCGTTGGTTACGTCATTCGGGATTGCGATCGTGTCGCCGTCTTGAATTTCGTTGTAATCTGTATAATTGTTAGAATAGATTCCCAATGGAGAAACAAAAGTGAATCCGATCGGTGTCAAGTCTGCGTCGTTGTTTGCGTTGTAGTTTTCCAGGAAGGCTACGTGCTGGAATGCGTTTAAGTCGAGTTCACCGTTATCCAAGGCGATGTTTGGTTGGTTGTAATCAGTGAATTTGACGATTTCAAGATCGATGTTTTGGTCTTCCAGACGCTCTGCGACGGCTTCCCAAATTTCGACAGCGGATTCGCTGACCAGACCGATTTTGACTGTAGTTGGCTCTGTTGCAACTGTGCTGCTTGACTCTACAGCGGATGAATCAGCGGTTGTTCCGCCGTTTCCGCATGCTGCCAGGAATAATGAAGCTGAAAGGACTAGGCCACCAAATAATTTACTCTTTTTCATATGAATTTCCTCCGATTTGTTTTTTATATTTTTACATCACGTCTGCAAACGTGATTTTTGTAAACAAGTGAATGGGTCTTACTGTTCCCAAGCAGGTACGTCGTTGCCGGCTGTGACATCATCCAAGAGCGCTGCTGTTTCAGATGTTTGGTATTCCGCAACGACTTGTTTGTAGGTTTCATTGTCAACATCTTCAGAACGTGCCGCTACGATGTTTTTGTAGACGTCCGCAACACTTGCGATGTTGTCGGTATCCAAGAAGAGTGCATCTTCTTTCGGATTCAGACCGGAATCGGTAGCGTAGTTTGTATTGATGACTGCTGCATCAACATCCTGAAGGGAGCGTGCGATTTGCGCTGCATCCAATTCTTCAAAGCTGATATTCTTCGGGTTTTCGATGATATCATTGACTGTCGGTGTCGTTCCTTTTGCTTCATCGACTTTGATCAAGCCGATTGCTTGTAATAATAGAAGTGCGCGTCCGCCGTTGGTAACGTCGTTAGGGATGGCGATTCTGGCATCCTCGGCAATGTCGGCATAGTCGGTCACTTTTTCGGAGTACAGACCAAGTGGAGAAACATAAGTGAAGCCGATTGGAGTCAGATCCGACTCGTTGTTGGCGTTGAAATCTTCAAGATAAGCCACGTGCTGGAATGCGTTCAGGTCGATGTCGCCATTTTCCAATGCAACGTTAGGCTGCACGTAGTCGCCGAATTGGACGATTTCCAATTCGATTCCTTTGGCTTCCAAACGGCTGGCTACATCTTCCCAGACTTCGACTTCGACTTCGCTGACTACGCCGATCTTCACTGTTTCAGCTTCTGAAGCGGCCGTGTCCGCTGCTGAGTCCGTGTTCGAGTCGCTGCTTCCGCAAGCTGCCAAAAATAAGGTAAGTGCTGCAACACCTGAGAATAATACGTTTTTCTTTTTCATGATTTGTTTCCTCCGATTTTGTTTTTTTATTTGTTAATGACTTACTTTCTTTACCAAGGCATTTCCGATGGCTTGGCTGATGAATACGATGATCAGGATGATGATGGTTGCGACCAAGGTCACGTCGTTCTGGAATCGATTGTAGCCGCGGGTGATGGCCAGGTTACCCAAGCCGCCTCCGCCGATGGCTCCAGCCATTGCTGTCAAACCGATCAGGTTGATGATCGTTACGGATGATACGCGGATGATGCCTGGCAACCCTTCCTTCAGGTAGACGCGGAAGATGATTTCCCAAGGGCTGGCACCCATTGATTGGGCCGCCTCGATGACGCCGGGATCGACTTCTACCAGTGCGTTTTGAATCTGACGGGCGTAGAAGGGAACCGTCGCTACCACTAGTGGCACGATCGATGCGGTCGTGCCGATCGAAGTGCCGACCACGAACCGTGTGAACGGTACGATCAGGGCCATCAGGATGATGAAGGGCAGCGAACGGAAGATGTTGACCAGCTTATCCAAAATGCTGTACAGGTGTTTGTTCGCCAGGATGCCACCATCTTGTGTGACCAGTAAGATGACGCCCAGGATGACGCCAAGCCCACCGGCGATCAGTCCGGCGATGAGTGTCATGTATAAGGTTTCCCATGTGCTCAGGAGCACTTCATCCCAAATCTCAGAGACGTTTGGGAGAAATGTTGTCATGAATGTGTTCATTCTTCGTCGCCTCCTTTATTTTTCTTTTCGGCGATGATTTCTTCGGTGATGATTTCCACCGTTACGCCGTTATCCTGCAGGTAGCGGACGGCTTTCGCGATCGCTTCCGGTGTCCCGCTCAGGACGAGGAGCAGGGTGCCGACTGGCGTGTCCTGCAGTATCTCAACGTTGCCGAAGAGGATGTTGCCTTGGACATTGAATGTATTGGCCAGTTTGGCGATGAGCGGTTCGCCTGTGGAACCGCCGACGAATGAAAGCTTTGTCAGCACATCATGTTCGTTCAAGTTCAGGATTGTCGGGTGGGTGATGACCGTTTCGATTCCGTGTTCGACATGCGTTGCCGTATCGATGAAGTCCTTCGTCAATTGGTTCTGCGGCTTCGTGAAGATGTCTAAAATTGATCCATATTCGATCACGCCGCCGTCTTCCATCACAGCCACCTTGTTGCAGATTTCCTTCACGACCTGCATCTCATGGGTGATGATGACGATCGTCAGGTTCAATCTTTTGTTCAGCTCTTTCAATAGAGCCAGAATCGAAGAAGTCGTCTTCGGATCCAACGCGCTGGTCGCTTCGTCGCAAAGCAGCACTTCCGGATCATTCGCCAAGGCGCGGGCGATGGCCACACGCTGCTTTTGCCCGCCGGATAATTGGGAAGGGTAAGCATTGGCTTTTTCGGACAACCCTACTAATGAAAGAAGGTCTGTTACCTTGTCGTGGATTGCCTGTTTACTTAAGGAAGAATTCTTCAAAGGAAATGCGACGTTGTCGTGAATGGTGCGGGAGCGCATCAGATTGAAATGCTGGAAGATCATCCCGATTTTTTTGCGCGACTCACGCAAGTCCTTGTCGTTCAATGCCATCATGTCTTTTCCGCTCACGATGACTTTTCCTTCGGTCGGACGCTGCAGAAGATTGATGGTTCTTACTAATGTACTTTTGCCGGCGCCGCTGTATCCGACGATGCCGTAGACGTCGCCTTTATCGACTTCCAGCGAAACATGCTTTACGGCATGGATGGCTTTGTTTTTGTCAGTTTTAAAAGTCACTGAGATATCCTGTAGACTGATCATGTATCTTTCCTCCTCTAATAAAAAAAGCATCCATCCTACATCAAAAAATTATGACGTTAAGGACGAATGCGGACGCTTCGTGTTACCACCTTTGTTCGAATCCCCCTCACGGCAGGATTCCTCCATGAGTGAAGGCTTGCTTCACTCGTGCACGATAAAGGGTGCTCCCTTGAAGGATTTACCGCTTGTGCAGTTCATCCCTCCCGCTCCGAGGCCATCTTCAAAACCGTTCCGTATACCTGTTCTCATCCAACCAGGCTCGCTGTGATACGTTGCGGTTTTTACTTTCCTCTTCCTTGCGTTTACATTTTATCATAAAATCAAAAAACTCTCGCCTTATCTGCTGCATATTTTATGCGCAAGATAAGGACGAGAGGTCAAAGTTCGATCTCGTGTTACCACCTTAGTTCACGAAAGCATCGCTGCATCCGCCTTAGCCAGTGCGCCTGCAAATTGCTGCAAGTCATACTGAGACACTGTAACGGGCGTTCCCGTCCTGTCTTAAGAAGTTACTCTTCGGACAAGCCACTCTGAGACCATCTTCAACCAACACTTCCTTGCTTGCTTTCACCTGACCAAGCTCTCTAATGAAGGAGTGGAATGATTTACTCTTCTCTTCGCTGTGTTTTTGATGTGATTAATATACCCAATCCCGCTTTCTTTGTCAACAGATAAGATTAGAAAAAAACAGAAAATTTTCAGATATTCTCATTTTGCTAGAGAGAAAACGCTCTCTTTAAATGGGGAATACCATGGTACGCTTGACTTATGGACAGAATAGTCGTATTCTGATTAATATTAAAATTATGTGAGAAAAAGGATATGATCCTATAAAAAAGCATGCGCCGAGGGGGTTCTGGCGGTGATGCACACTTGGATGGAGGATGTACTACATGGCTTTGACAACGAATGAACTATTTTCCCGCATCAAACCTTCGCAGATCCGCGAATTTGATGAATTATTCCGCAGCGTGGAAGACTGCATCCCGATGACAATCGGGGAACCGGATTTTGATATGCCCGAAAACGTCAAGCAAGCCGCCATTAAGGCGATCGAAGACAATGCGTCCCATTATGCGCACACTTCCGGCGAAATCGGCGTCCGGAAAGCAGTCAGCGAATTCCTGGAAAAGCAATATGATCTGCACTACGATCCTGAAACGGAGATCGTGATGACGGTGGGTGCCACTGAAGGGCTCTTTGCCGCGGCTTTCGGCTTGTTGAACCCGGGCGATCAGGTCATCATTCCGTCGCCGTTCTTTCCATTATACAGCTATGCGGTGGAACTGAACCGCGGCGAATGCATCCTCGTCGATACTTCCGACACCGGCTTTTTGATGACGCCGGAGCTGCTGCACAAGACGATGGCTGAAAACAAAAATGTCAAAGCGATCTTTTTGAACTACCCGAGCAATCCGACAGGCGCTACCTATACAAAAGAAGAACTGACGGCTTTGGCTGGTGCAATCAAGCAGTACGATATTTTTGTGCTGAGCGATGAAATCTACAGCGAAATCACCTACGGGGAAAAGCATACGTCGATCGCGACCATGCTGCGCGATCGCACGATTTTGTTCCAAGGGGCTTCGAAAGCCTTTGCGATGACAGGCTGGCGCGTCGGAGTGCTTGCAGCGGATGCGAAATGGATGAAGACCTTGTTCTTGGCCCATCAGCAATTGGTGACGACAGGCGTGACGGTTTCCAACCGGGCTGCCGAGGAGGCGTTCCGCAACAGCGCGCCGGATGTCGAAAAGATGCGTTCCGAATATGAGAAAAGAAAAAACATCCTCGTTCCCGCTTTGCAGGAAGCCGGCTTTGAGGTTCCCGCACTGAAAGGGGCCTTCTATGCCTTTGCGAAGATTCCCGCGAAATTCGGTACGGACGATAAGGCGTTCTGCCGCGAAATCGGCATGAACGCCAAAGTGGGCATGCTGCCTGGATCGATCTTCGGACCCGGCGGAGAAGGCTATGTCCGCATGAGCTATGCGTTGAGCACGGACATGGTCGCTGAGGCGGCTGAACGCCTGAAGACCTATATCGCCTCCAAATAGAGGTGCAATCCACAGGGATACTTGCTAAAATATAACTGAGTCGAAACCATAAAGCGAAAAGAGGTAATTGAAATGCCATATGTTCACATCGAATTGCTGGAAGGCAGAACCGACGAGCAGAAACAAGGGCTGATGCGCGATGTCGTGGATGCCGTCGTAAAAAACGCCAATGTATCGAAGGAAAGCGTGCACGTGATCCTGAATGAGATTTCCAAACAACATTTGACCAAAAGCGGCGAATTCGCAGGCGAAAAAGCTTAAGGATACCGTAAAATAAGCCAAGGCGGGGATGAAAAGTCCAGCCTTGGCTTATTTTTTTCGTAATCGATTTGCTACAGAAACCATATATCGCCGATGATTAGACGGATCCAATTCATGGGTGAGCCCCCCTTTCACAGAACAGGCAAGCTTGCGACCGGAGACAATGAATGCAAAAGCAATTATTTTTCATAAAAAGTACTTTTGATGTAGAGAAGCAGGAAGATAGCCAAGAGGACAACGATATTCAGTGCCATCCCCAAACTTGGCGGAAGGACCTGGATAAGCAAGGCCAGCACGATCAGATTCAAGGCATCGATGCCAAGGAAGGTCCATTGCTGCGTGGATTCCATGCAATTGCTGGAAATAAGCAAGAGACCGCTGCATATGCCGATTGTGACCCACCAGGATTTTGACACTTCCGGATACCTTACCATTCCGATCAGGCAGGCACAGCTCAGTATATAAGCGCATAGGTTGCATCTTTTTGGATTCATGGACTTTCCCCCTTCCTTGGAAAAATGGTCATTTTGGGAATTATCAGGACAGTTTTCCCATGGTTGCTTTCATTTTAATACAGATGGTTCGTCCTTCAGCGAAATATTCCTATAAGCATAAAAAGGCATCGCATAAATGGAGGTATTATGCCCGCAATCTGATGCGAAAAGGCGACCTCAACTAGAGGCCGCCTCTTCCAAAAGATTGTATTCATTTTCGAGATTGGCTTTGAAGGCCGGGTCGTCCGCCGATTCGATCAAGCGGAAGGCCTGGTCGATCAGCAGCTGGCCTTCGGGATTGCCCGTCTTCGCTAAGGCGAAGCCTTTCCTGAGGTAACAGACGGACAAGTGTCGGTAGGAGCCTGCTTCCTTTGCAGCCGGGATCAGTTCATCGATGCGGGTGATCGTCTCCGCGTAACGCCCATTCTTCAATAGCAACAAGCACAGGTTGTAGCGTAAGGAGACGGCGATTTTGCTTGCGGAGGGATGCCCGGCGTATTTTTGTATCTGCGCCAATGCGGTCCCGGAAATCAGGATGGCTTCGTCGATAGGGAACAGAAACAGCATGGCATTGATCATCCTTAATTCCACCAGATACCAGCCATCAAGCTTCTCGAGCCTTTCCCATACAGGCCTCACTTCTTTACGGGCACCCAGAATGTCTCCGGTTTTTGCCAGAATGATCAGGGCATCCGTCAGATGGATGATGTCAGCGATGATGTAATCGGCATGTACCTTCAGATAGTTCCGGGCTTTTTCGCGAAGTTCCTCCAACAATGCGACATCGTTGAAAGAGAGGTTTATGAAAGCCGTCAGCAGTTGTTCCTTTTCGGAATGATTGTAATCGTTCATGATGTACTGGAGTTCTTCGTCGGACATGTCCAGCCTGCTCAAAAGATGCCGATAGTTGCCTAATGTCGGCTCGATCAGATCCCTTTCCATTTTGGAATAGGTCGATTGGTGGATCTTGTTTTCCGCCATGTATTGTTGGGAATAGTGTTTGTTTTTCCTTATCCTTAGGAGGGTTTTGCCGAACCCCGCAGAATGATTGTCCATATCAGGCACCTGCTTCACACTTAATTAAAATAATGCCACATTTTGTCGAAGGACCCCCTTCAACAAAATGTAGCATCTCAGAAAAAATTCGATTTATTTGTTCAGGTAAGTCCGGATTGCGTGCGCTACGCCGCTTTCAGCGTTGGATTTGGTGACGAAATCCGCAGCTTCCTTCACTTTGTCGACGGCATTGCCCATCGCGACGCCTACGCCTGCATATTCGATCATGCTCAGGTCGTTCTCGTTGTCGCCGATGGCCATGATGTTTTCCGCGTCGATATTCAACAAGGCGGCCAATTCGACCAAAGCACTGGCTTTGCCGGCATCTTTGTTCAGCACTTCCAGGAAATGCGGTTCGCTGCGGACAATCACATAGTCTTCATGGAACTGCGCTGGAATCGCCGGAATCATTTTTTCCAACAGCTCAGGCTGGTCGATGAACATGATTTTCGTGAACAGTTTATCTTCCGGCAATTCCGCCAATGAGCGATAGCGGATCGGCATCGTCGTAATGAAAGACTCGCGTGTCGTGAAGATGCTGATGTCTTTGTTTGCGGTATAGATGGCTTCGTTGTCGATCCCGTGCGTATGCACGTTGAACTTATCGGCCAATTCGTTGATTCTGACGAAGTCGCTGTAATCCAATGTATGCGAAACGAGCACTTCATTTGTTGCGGTGGACAGCACCAAAGAGCCGTTGTAGGTGATGACGTAATCTTCGTCCTGATCCAATTCCAATTCTTTGATGTAGCGTTTCACGCCCGGGAACGGTCTGCCGGTGCAGAGTACGATTTTGACGCCTTTTTCACGCGCTTCCGTAATGGCTGCTTTTACATCCGGGGTGATTTTGAACTCCGGGTCTACCAATGTGCCGTCGATGTCGATGGCGATTAATTTGATGTTCATAGTGTGCCTCCTGTTTGTTGGGTTGGTAAAATTTCATCGTTCTCGAAAAAGGTTGAAAATTCCTGCGAAAGGGACTCGAACAGATTGATGCCCGCCTCCTCGTCGCTGTGGGTAATTTCGCGCGGGAAGTAGAAACGTTCATCCCCGCGGACCTTGCCCGTCAAAGCCGATACGATTGAGCTTGCTTGCGATAGCTCCAGGAAACTGCCGTTTTTCTGGACAAGCTCAATCTGGGTCCGGGTGGTGGCTTGGTACGGCCGGTATAGATCATAAGGCAGGTCATAACTGTTGTTTACAGCGGTGTAGTAGTCCCTGTTGAAGCCCATGCGCTCAATGAGTGCACTCATGCGTTCCAGTGTAGCATCATCTCGTCCTTTTGTGTAGCGGACCGATTTGAAAGGATGACGGTTTACGAAACGATGGGCCAGATCGTTCAGAATCGGATCTTTTTCGTCTAGCCAATGATTGAAGTAGGTCGTCAGGACCCCGTCATCCAAACGCAGGTAATCTTTCAGCGTCCAAGTCTGCTTGAAGAACGGCGTCAGGAATGTGGCGGTATGCCGGAATTCGGTTTTTTCATCCAAATAGACATCCTTCGCGCGTTTCAACAGATGGCTGAGAACGACCTCCATGCCGCGGGAAACCGGATGGAAATAGATCTGCATATACATCTGATAGCGGCTGACGATATAATCCTCGACCGCGTGCATGCCGGAAATGTCAAAGGCGATGCCGTTCTCGTAAGGCCTGATCACACGCAAAATCCTGGTCAGGTCGAAATTGCCGTAAGTGACGCCGGAATAATAGGCGTCGCGCAGCAGGTAATCCATCCTGTCCGCATCGATCTGGCTGGAGATCAGTTGCACCACCTGCGGATTATCGTAGGTTTTGGCGATGACGGCGGCCACTTGATTCGGAAAATCAGGTCCGATCTGCTGCAGGATCCGATTGATTTCGGTATCCGGTGAGGTGATGATCTCGATCGTGATGGCTTCATGGTCTGTATCGAATATTTTTTCGAAGGTATGCGAGAAGGGGCCATGGCCGATATCGTGCAATAAAGCGGCGCAAAGCGTCACGAGCCGCTCCCTATCATCCCAAAGGCCATCCCCAGGCTCTTTGCTGGGGTAATTCCGGACGAATTTGTCGCAGATGCGGCGGGCGATTTCGTAGACTCCCAAAGAATGATTGAAGCGGGAGTGTTCGGCGCCGTGGAAAGTATAGGAAGAAGTCCCTAATTGCTTGATTCGGCGTAAACGCTGGAATTCAGGTGTATTGATCAGATCCATGATGATCCGGTATTGGATATGGATGTAGTCATGGACAGGGTCACGAAATACTTTTTCTTTCGGCAATAATTCCGCGGTATAGTGTGTACTCAAATCGCATCGCCTCTTTCTGTCATTCCGTTTAGGACTGCTGTTCCTGATTGACTTGTTCATTGCGTTTCTTCATTTTCGCATAGGCTGTTTCATACTCCGACATCAGACGCTCCGTGTATTCCCCGGGCAGTAGCGTATTGCCGTTGCTGGCGAAGACGGACAGGATCCGTTCCTTCACAGCGGCTACCGTCAGCGGTTTGCCCAGCAATTCCGCCAAGTTTGCCATGGAAGCGGGGTCGACGGCCGGGAAATGCCAACGGGTCTCTTCGCCTTGCAGACTCTCATCGTAGAAGCGGCGGATCATTTCCCCGCGCTGCTGCTGATCGCCGGTCACGCTCATGTAGATCATGATGGCCACGCCGTTTTTGAAACGGCGCTGCGCGATGCCTGCGAATTTTTTGCCGTTGATGCTTAGATCGAAGTCGCCCGGACAATAGGAGTCGCTGATTTCGAAAGCTTCGATCGTTTGTTCGGAATCGGAAAAAGTCTGCTCAACCAGTTCCTTCATGAGAACATAACCGTCATTGATCGTGAGTTTGGCATTCTCGGTTTCGGGAAGCACCAAGGAGAAATTCAGGATCCCCTCATCGGCAACGACGGCCAATCCGCCGGCGTTGCGGACGACGATATCGGTCGGAACGCTCCGCAAGTAACGCAGGCCGTCCTCCAGATGGGGCAGGCGCGTGTCCATCATGCCGAGAATGACCAGCTTTTCCATCGGCCAAAAATGCAGAGCTGCCGGAGCTTCAGCGTTCCCGACCAACCTGATCAAAGCGTCGCCCATCGCGAAGTGCGAGAGAGGATCGGTTCCGAATGCTCCATGTGAAGTATCGTAGATATGATAAATGTTGTTTTTTAAATGGCTTGTCATATGCGTTTCCTTATCTTTGTTGCTGTTTCTGCTCCCATTATAGCAAAGTTCAAGAAAGATTTGACGGTGAATTGCAGCGAAAGACAGGATTTCTTCGCATTTTGGAAAATCAGCCCGTAAATGATTGACCAGCGCTTATTTGTACCGCTATACTGTATTTGAAAAACCCGTGCGACTGCACGATGGTCAATGAGGTGGAAAAGCTTGTCTTTAAAAGAAGGAATGCCCATCGAGTTCCAATTGGAAACGCTGGTTAAGCAAGAAGGGGAGCAGGAAAGCTTCCTATATGAAGGAATGGGTCAAATCGTGGAAATGGGCAACTGGCTCTATCTGCGCTATATCGAAGCCGAAACAGCTGTATCGGTCACTTTCAAACTGTCCCGTGAAGGCAAGATGACGATTATCCGCAGAATGGAACAGACGAGCCGCATGACCTTCGATGCAGAAGGAAAAGGCATGGCCATGCTCCCGACGCCGGCCGGACTGATGGAAATCGAAACGATCACCCATGAAATGTTGCTGGAGTTCAAGGAAAAGCCGTTTGCCGGAAAAGTCACCTTGCATTACGAACTCCAAATGAACGAACAAAAATTGGGAGATTATCGAATTGAATTGCAATTTACCACCTGAGTATTGTATGATTAAGAGTAAACTTTTGAAAGGACGTGACACCATTGAAATTGAAGCAATTAGATGGTACTAGCAAAAACGAATTGTCAATGATAGAAGTTGCACACGCAATTTTCGAAGAAAACGGTGACGTACTGGACTTTAACCAATTATTGGTTCAGATACAGGACTATCTTGAAATGTCGGAAGAAGAATTGGAAGGCAAGATGACACGTTTCTACACGGACTTGAACATTGATGGCAGCTTTATTTCTTTAGGAGAAAATCGTTGGGGATTGCGTTCATGGTATCCAATTGATTCAATCGATGAAGAGATTCTTTCCAGTATCGATGAGGATGAAGTGAAAGTCCGCCGCAAGAAACGCAAAAAGCTGAATGCATTCGCTACATCAGAAGATGATGATGATGTAATCGATTATAATGATGACGATCCGGAAGATATCGACGTTGCTGACGAAGACGAAGAAATCGATGTGGATGAGGATGAAGTCGATGATGTTGATGCTGTGGATATCACGGATGACGATGATGACATCACGAGTGGCATCGAAGAAGACTTGACCTTGATCATCGAAGAGGAAGATCTTGAAGAGGAAGAAGAGTTCGAAGAGGAAGAAGAGTTCATTGCGAAAGAAAAGGACGAAGAGGAGTAATCAGTCCCCCGGTCCCCAATTCTTTCTTGACACCTCATGTAATTGGAGGTATCATCTTCATTGGGCTCCCAAAAAGTATTTCTTTTTGGAAAGTATACGTTGAATTTTTACGGCTCCCTGTTCTTAAGAACAGGGAGCTTTATTTTGTTTATTGCAGCGTTGGAGAATCCTTCGGACATAATTTTGCACATTCAAAAACAGGGGGAAGAAAAAAATGACTAAGTATATTTTTGTAACAGGCGGGGTAGTATCTTCAATCGGTAAAGGTATCGTTGCGGCGTCTTTGGGACGTTTGCTGAAAAACCGTGGATTGAAGATCACAATCCAAAAATTCGACCCTTACATCAATGTGGATCCAGGCACGATGAGTCCTTACCAACACGGGGAAGTGTTCGTCACTGATGACGGCACCGAAACCGATTTGGACTTAGGCCACTATGAACGTTTCATAGACATCAACCTGAATCAATATTCAAATGTGACGACCGGAAAAGTTTATTCCGAAGTCATCCGTAAAGAACGCAAAGGGGACTATCTAGGGGCTACTGTCCAAGTCATCCCGCACATAACGAATGAAATCAAGGAAAAAATCATGCGCGCCGGAGAAACGACAGATTCGGACATCGTCATCACTGAAGTAGGCGGAACCGTCGGGGATATCGAATCCTTGCCATTCCTGGAAGCTTTGCGTCAAATGCGTATGGAAGTAGGCGCTGAAAATGTGCTGTATATCCACACGACATTGATCCCTTACTTGCGTGCAGCCGGCGAATTGAAGACAAAACCGACGCAGCACAGCGTCAAAGAATTGCGCAGCCTTGGTATCCAACCGAACATCTTGGTTGTGCGTACAGAAATGCCATTGCCGCAACACATCAAAAACAAACTGGCATCTTTCTGTGATGTGAAACCTGAAGCGGTCATCGAATCCCGTGACGTAGAGACGTTGTACGAAATTCCTTTGATGCTGCAGGAACAGAACATGGATCAGATCGTCTGCGATTATCTTGGCCTGTCCGATCTGCCGCCAGCCGACATGACGGATTGGAAAGCCTTGGTCGAAAAAGTCCAAAGCCTTGAAAAAACGACTAAAATCGCTCTAGTCGGAAAATATGTGGAACTGCAGGATGCTTACTTGTCTGTGGCTGAAGCATTGAAACATGCCGGTTATGCGCACAATACCGAAATTGATATCCAATGGATCAACGCGGAAGAAGTGACTACTGCGAACGCGCAGGAGCACTTGGCTACTGCAGACGGAATCCTTGTCCCGGGCGGATTCGGAGACCGCGGCATCGAAGGCAAGATCGCTGCCATCCAATACGCACGCGAAAACAATGTGCCGTTCTTCGGTATCTGTCTGGGCATGCAATTGGCTTGTGTGGAGTTTGCCCGTAACGTTGTCGGTTTGGAAGACGCGGATTCAGCGGAAACCAATCCGGAATGCAAAAATAACATCATCGATCTGATGCCAGACCAAGAGAACATCGATGAAATGGGCGGCACGCTGCGTTTAGGCCTGTATCCTTGCGAATTGAAGGAAGGCACGTTGGCTAAGAAACTTTACCACAATGCCGATATGGTCCAAGAGCGTCATCGCCATCGTTATGAATTCAACAATGCTTACCGTGATATCTTGGCTGAAAAAGGCATGGTCTTCTCAGGTGTATCCCCTGATCAACGCTTGGTGGAAATTGTGGAATTGAAAAACCATCCGTTCTATATTGCTGCCCAGTTCCATCCTGAGTTCATCTCACGTCCGAACAGACCGCAGCCGATCTTTGACGGCTTCATCGCGGCATCTTTGGAAAACGCAGGCAAATAAGCGGGACATTCCTCTCCTGATTTGACTGATATTGTATTTTAATGAGCAGGTTTGACTGAAAAGGTAGTAAATATTTTCATTTTCTGCTAAAATAGGTGTGTTGTAAGAAATATAGACCAATGGATTCCAAGGAGGCAACAAGAATGAGTCGTTTAGTAAGTATGACAGATATGTTAAACAAAGCGTTAGAAGGAAAGTATGCCGTAGGACAATTCAACATCAACAACCTTGAGTGGACGCAAGCTGTATTGCAAGCTGCACAAGAAGAAAAATCTCCAGTTATTTTGGGTGTTTCTGAAGGCGCAGCAAAATACATGGGCGGACATTTAGTTGTTGCAGCTATGACTAATGCTTTACTAGAAACTATGGACATCACTGTTCCTGTAGCATTGCATCTTGACCACGGTACAAGCTTTGAAAGCTGCAAATCCGCTATCGATGCTGGTTACTCGTCTGTAATGATCGACAAATCACATTACCCTATCGATGAAAACATTGCTCAAACTAAATTAGTAGTTGAGTACGCACATTCTAAAGGCGCTTCTGTAGAAGCTGAAATCGGAACTGTCGGCGGAACTGAAGATGGAATCACTGGCGGAATCCAATACGCTGATCCAGCTGAATGCTTACGTTTGACTACTGAAACAGATATCGATGCATTGGCTGCTGCGTTAGGTTCTGTACACGGACCTTACTCCGGCGAACCTGTACTTGGTTTCGACGAAATGAAAGAAATTTCTGAATTGACTCACAAACCTTTAGTATTGCACGGTGGTTCAGGAATTCCAGAACACCAAGTCAAAAAAGCTATCGAGTTCGGACATTCAAAAATCAACGTGAACACTGAATGCCAACAAGTCTTTACAGCTGCTGTAAGAGAAAAATTAGCTACAGACGCTAACGTTTACGATCCTCGTAAAGTTATCGGACCTGGTAAAGAAGCAATCGTTGCTGTCGTTAAAGAAAGAATGCAAGTTTTCGGTTCAAGCAACAAAGCTTAATTTAATCAAACGATCTTCGAGGAGGTCTGGGGCCTATGTTCCGGACCTCCTTTTTTGTTCATATTTTTTCCCGAATGTTCTTGCATCGGCGCCTCATTTTCCATATATTTCTGAGTTTGTGTTAACATTACATCATAAGGTAGGGCAGTTGTCTTCATTTGAAGCGTGATTGAGGCATGATAGTCATCTTTTTTTCGCTGTTCGGCCGTATCAAATTGAGAAATATAGCGGAAAGCAGACGATTGCATAAAAAAACTAGTAATGGACCCTGTATTTTTGTTAGAATTGTAAATGACCAACCAACAATCGAATAAAACTAAAAATAATGGTATTTCGTTATCGTTGCGCCGTTTTCCCTGTGATAGGCAATCCGTGCGAGCGATTCCATTTATTTCCGGACGATTTTTCGTTCGGCAACTACACATGAAGTGAGGCTTTTTTATGAAAAAATTAGTTATAGAGGGGAATAAACCGTTGAACGGTGAAATCACCATCAGCGGAGCGAAAAACAGTACGGTTGCGCTGATTCCGGCTGCCATTTTGGCGGACTCCCCGGTCATCTTGGAAGGCATCCCCAACATTCAGGATGTGCACTCTCTGATAGATATCCTTGAGGATTTCAATGTTGAAGTGTCTTTTGATGAGGATGAGGGCATCATCACGATCGATCCGACCAACATGATTTCCATTCCGATGCCTACCGGAAAAATCAAAAGCTTGCGTGCTTCGTATTATTTCATGGGAGCTATCCTCTCAAAATTTGGTGAAGGCGTCATCGGGCTGCCTGGAGGCTGTTTCTTGGGCCCGAGACCGATCGATCAGCACATCAAAGGTTTCGAGGCTTTGGGCGCGACGGTGCGCAATGAAATGGGCGCCATCTATCTGACTACACCGGAAGAAGGTCTGAAAGGCGATCGCATCTATCTTGATGTGGTTTCGATCGGAGCGACGATCAACATCATCTTGGCTGCGGTCAAAGCTAAAGGCAAAACAATCATCGAGAATGTGGCCAAAGAGCCGGAAATCATCGATGTCTGTATCTTATTGAACAACATGGGCGCGAAAATCCGCGGAGCCGGGACGGACATTATCCGGATCGAAGGCGTGGAAAGCTTACATGGCTGCAGACACACCGTGATACCTGACCGCATCGAAGCAGGGACCTATCTGGCCGCTGCCGCAGCGATGGGTGAGCGTGTGTTGGTGAAAAACGTGATCGTCGAGCATATCGAAAGCCTGATCGCAAAAATGGAAGAAATGGGCGTAGAGATGGAAATCGGCGAGGACAGCATCCTGGTCAAAAAATCCGATAACCTGAAGATGGTCCACATCAAGACGTTGCCTTACCCTGGTTTTGCGACAGACTTGCAGCAACCTCTGACTCCGCTCTTGCTGAAAGCGAGCGGTGACGGCACCATCATCGACACCATCTATCCGAAGCGCGTCAACCATATCCCGGAGCTCCGCAGGATGGGTGCGAAGGCCAAGGTGGAAAGTGACATGATCTTCATGCAAGGCCCAAACAAATTGACCGGTGCGGAAGTTACAGCCAGCGATCTGCGTGCTGGAGCGTGTCTGGTCATCGCCGGATTGATGGCGGAAGGCACAACCACAATTTCCGGTATCGAGAATATCTTGCGAGGGTATGATCATATCGTCGAAAAACTGACCGCTTTGGGCGCAGACATCAAAATGATTGAAGACGAAGAATAAACTTCTTCGCGCAACATGATAATAAGGAGCACCTTCAAAGCAGTAAAAGACTTTGGAGGTGTTTTGAATATTTTGTATATTGCCTTTGCCAGAAACAAGCATCATCAGAATGATAAGAGAGGAAGGTGGAGCTGTTTGGAAGATATGCTTACCTTGCATGAGTTGGAAAGTAAGACGCTGAAAGAAATATACACCTATGCCAGAGAACTGAAGATCCCCTACTACAGCCAAATGAACAAAAAAGAATTGTCCTTGGCGGTCATCCGTGCCCAAGAGGAGAAACAGGGATTCTTCATGACCGAGGGCATTTTAGATATCGTTGCTCAGGAAGGATTCGGTTTTTTAAGGCCGATCAACTATTCGCCGAGCCAAGAAGACATTTACATATCGACGTCGCAAATCAGACGCTTCGATCTGCGCAATGGGGACAAAGTAGCCGGAAAGGCCAGACCTCCGAAAGCATCCGAACGTTATTACGGCCTGATGCAAGTCAGTACGGTGAACGGAAAACGGCCTGATCAAGCCAAAGAGCGCTCGCACTTCCCAGGATTGACGCCCATTTACCCGAACCATCAGATGAAGTTGGAGAACACACGGACAAACGTAACCGCTCGGATGGTCGATTTGTTCTCGCCCATCGGCTTCGGTCAACGTGGGATGATTGTTGCACCTCCTAAAGCAGGGAAAACCACTTTGCTGAAAGAAATCGCGAACGGCATCACCACCAATCATCCCGATGTCGAATTGATCATGCTGCTCATCGATGAGCGTCCGGAAGAAGTGACGGATATCGAGCGCAGTGTGAAGGGAGATGTCGTCTCCTCGACTTTCGACCAGCAACCGGCAAATCATGTCCGGGTGGCGGAACTCGTCCTGGAAAGAGCCATGCGCCTTGTCGAAGACAAACGTGATGTGGTCATCTTGATGGATAGCCTGACGCGTTTGGCCCGTGCCTATAACTTGGTTATTCCGCCAAGCGGCCGTACGTTAAGCGGAGGGATCGATCCGGCAGCCTTTTATCGCCCGAAACGTTTCTTTGGTGCAGCCCGGAATATCGAGGATGGCGGCAGTCTGACGATCATCGCAACCGCGCTTGTCGACACCGGCAGCCGGATGGATGAAGTCATCTATGAAGAATTCAAGGGAACAGGGAACATGGAACTTGTGCTTTCCCGTGAATTGGCGGAACGACGCATCTTCCCAGCCATCGATATCAAGAAATCGGGCACCCGCAGAGAAGACCTCCTGCTGGATGCGAAAACGATGGAGAGTATCTACAAAGTCCGCCGCGGCATGCGCGGGGATGCATTGGAATACACCGAGAGCTTCCTGAAACAGATGAATACGACCGAAAACAATGAAGCTCTGCTGACCCGGATTGCGTTGATGAAATAGAAGCGTTCCGGACAGCGTGTGAGCAAATCATGAGCATTTTTTACAGCTTCCCGGTATAGTGGAACTATCAAAACGCAAAACTGGAGGTTTTCAAATGCTTTTCAATAAAGGAAATTACGAAGAAGACACAAAAGAATTCATAGAGATCACGGCTGAAGAGTTTGAAGAAAAACTGGCTGCCGGCGAAAAAGCGGTCGTTTATCTCGGGAAAGCAGTTTGCCCGTATTGCCGGAAATTTGTCCCTAAATTAGACAAAGTCCGCAAAGAAAAGAACCTGACGATCCATTATCTGGACAGTCTGAACACATCGACAGACCCTGCAATCCAAAATCTGCGCGACAGAATGGGCGTCCGCACGGTGCCTGCTCTTGTGAGGATCGATGGTCCGGGCCAATTCACGAACCTGAATGCCGACAGCAGCCTTTCAGAAGAAGCGATTGCAGCCATTCTCTACAAATAACGCAAACACGTTTTTCTCACTGCTGCTTGGATGGGGAAAACGTGTTTTTTAAATTTGTCGTTGCATTCTTGCTGTTTGCGTGGTATCCTTTTAACGTTAAAAAGGATTACCCTGCGGTAGGCCTTTTATTACAAAAAGACAACTCTGGCTTAGTAAATAATCCAGGGCAAAAAGGAGCGAAAGAGACATGAAACAAGAAATCCATCCAAATTACCAAACAGTTGTGTTCATGGATACAACTACAGGATTCAAATTTTTATCAGGTTCAACAAAAGGTTCAAGCGAAAAAGTTGAATGGGAAGATGGCAACACTTACCCAATGATCCGTGTAGAAATTTCTTCAGATTCACACCCATTCTATACAGGACGTCAAAAATTCACGCAAGCCGATGGCCGTGTGGACCGCTTCAACAAAAAATATGGTTTCAAAAACAACGAAGAAGAAGCATAATCTTCTTGAGGGCTTTCCCGGTTTCGGGAAGGCTTTTTTTTGGTTTCGTAGGGGTGTGGGGGTTTATTTGAGAGGCAGCGCCGTTCGCCGGAGATGGGATGTCGGATGGAATCGGTGGCCAGCTCCGGTGAGGACCCACTCCCCGGAGGACGCCGGTAATTTGATGGCCCACCTCCGATGAGCACCGCCCCGTCGGAGGTAAAGCCAGGAAATGTAGGGCGAACTCCGACGAAGCCTATTTTCACCGGAGAAACGGTATATTTCCGATGAACCGGCTGACGTCGAGGCTTGGATTTTGCGGGTGGTCGATGGGTTTGCTATGATAGCTTTAACAAGGAACGAGAGGGGAAGCGAAGATGGCATACGAACCTAAAACCAAGCCGACGGAAGTGTCTGTGCAGGAGTTTATCGAGGAGATTCAGCAACCGCAAAAGAAAGAGGATGCTTACGCGCTGTTGTCGTTGTTTTCAGAAGTGACCGGAGAGGAAGCCAAAATGTGGGGGCCGAGCATCATCGGTTTCGGAAAATATCATTACCGGTACGCGAGCGGCCATGAAGGCGATGCCCCGCTGGCAGCTTTTTCGCCGCGCAAGACGGCATTGACGTTTTATTTTATGTTGCCGGATGGAAAACGGGAAGAATTGCTTGCGAAGCTCGGCAAACACAAAATCGGAAAGGGCTGCGTGTACGTCAATAAACTTTCCGATATCGATACAGTTGTGCTGAAGGAGATGATCCGGGAAGACATCGCTCATGCGCACCAACTTTATGGGGAACAAGTCGCCGGCAAACCACTTCCGGCGACAACGCCGATCACGAAGCGGCTGGGATTCGAGAAATTCCAAAAGCGTGCCGTTCTGGGGAAAGAACGCGCCATGTCTGACGATTTTGCGGACTTGGATTCCTATGATACAGATTTGGATTCCGGGAAATACGATCTAATTTTTTCCTATGTCCTGACGCTTGAGGAACTGAATGAACGCGTATGGGATACGATCAAAGCGGAGCGCCTGAATCCGGAAGGCTACCTTTATATCGCTTATCCGAAAATCGGGAACAAGACCTATGACACATCGGTGCATCGCGATGCCATCTTTCCGAGTCTGGGCGTGGACGACGGCAACGGTTATGTCGGCGACAGCACCTTGAAATTTGCGCGGATGGTCAAGCTGGATGATACGTTCACGCTCGTCGGGATGAAAAATGATGTCAAAGGAAAAGGCAAGCCAACCAAAGCAAGCAGCGGCAATGTGGCCGACTATGAGCAATTCATCCCGGATGTGAAGAAATATCTGAAGGCTGAGCATCCGGAGGCTGCGAAGCTTTATGCGGAACTGACGCCGGGCTATCAGCGGGATTGGGCCCGCTACATCTACAGCGCCAAGCAAGCCGCTACGCAAGCAAAACGCAGAACGGAGATGCTCGATATCCTCGGCAAAGGCCACAAGACGAAGAACCTTTATCAACAGTGGCTGAAGGAACAATAGTAACAACAAAAGCAGGGAAGTGCCGCGTTGCGGCAATCCCCTGCTTTTAGCTTTTGTTATAAGTTTCCTGTCTTCTCCGGTGAACAGAGGCTTCGCCGGAGTTCCGACTGATTTTTCGGGTCCTCCTCCGGCGAGCCTTTCCTAGTCGGAAGTGACGGCATTTTCGCAGCACCAGCTCCGAGAAGCCCTTCCTCATCGGAGTTGGTGCTGATTCTGCGATCCCTTCTCCGGCGGGCGGAACGAGTGCGCACTGTCCGCGCGCATTCGCATGTATTCACTCATCCGCAAGCTCTTTTTCCAGCGTTCTGGCCAGTGCTTGGATCGCAGAATCCTGATCAGCCAGAAAGTTCGCCAGCACAGCGTGGACCGTATCCGGCAGCTCGTTCCTGAAGTAAAGAATCTGCGTTTCCAGCGCTTCGCAGGCGATTGTTCGGCAGGCCTCATCGGGATGATGGGAAAAATGCTCTATCCATTGGAGATACCATTGTTTGTCCGGGTCATCCTCGAAGTGCAAAAACAGCTCTGGCAGTTCCGCGGCGTCGGCCAATAAAAAAGCGTGCTCTCCTTCGGTATGCGTGAGCCGGATCTCTTCAGGAACAGTCAGCGGTCCCGGTGTCAGGCAGCGCAAGAATTGGCCAAAATCGGCAGCGACAGTCTGCCAATTGTCCGTTTCGATGTCGATGTGCCGGATACTCGGCTCTCCGGATGGGGACAGTTTTGAATAATCGAAGGCAAAGAGTTGGTTGCCGTTGCTGCTGAAAATCACAAAATAATCCGGCAGCCCCACCGTACGTGCAATGTCTTGTTGGGCATACAGGCTGTTCTTGGGATCGTCGTGAAGCCCGAGGATGGTATGGACGGCTGCGTAATCGATGCCGTCGGAGGTCGGCTCTGTGGTCGGGATGCGGGAGCACAACAGATAGCCGCCGTTCTGTTCCTCCAGCAGGTCAATATAAGCCCGAGGCAGTTCGGCTGCGGTGATGTCTTTGTACAGCGGCTCGGTTTTGAATAGGATGGGCAGATTTTTTTTGGTTTGTTGCGGGATGAAATACATACGGACACCTCATCTGATTTTCTTTCCTTCATGATATCACATAAGCCAACACTTTTCGGCGAAGAGATGGTTAGTCTATTTTTTTACAAAACGAATAGACTCTTCTATAATGAGAGGTGTAGACGGAAATTTGTCTAGGTCAGCCGTTAGGTCGGCAAGAGAGAAAAGGAGCTGTGAGCAAAATGGATTGGTTAATAGGAATCATTGTAGTGGCAGCGATCATCGGGGCAGTATGGATCTCGTTGTATAACAGTCTTGTGAAAAATAAATTGTGGGTAACGGAAGCTTGGAGCCAGATCGATGTCCAGTTGAAACGCAGGAACGATCTGATCCCGAACATCGTTGAGACAGTCAAAGGCTATGCAAAACATGAGCAGGAAACGTTGACAAAAGTCATCAATTTGCGGAACATGATTTCGGATATGGGAACCGAAGATCCGGCCAAAAAGATGGAGCTGTCCAATCAACTGTCGAGCCAATTGCGGACCGTTTTTGCTTTGGCGGAAGCGTATCCCGATCTGAAGGCGAACCAAAATTTCTTGGCATTACAGGAAGAATTGTCCGCAACGGAAAATAAGATCGCTTATGCGCGCCAATTGTACAATTCGAGTGTTACGCAATACAACATCAAATTAGGGACATTCCCGAGCAATGTTGTGGCAGGTGTCCATGGGTTCCGCCCGGAAGTCGTTTTGGCTACCCCGGAAGAAGAAAAAAATGTACCGAAAGTATCGTTCTGAGAAAATATGATTTTGATGGAAAGTTGGTGAGTACCTTTGCTCCATCAACAAATTGAGCAGAATAAACGGCGCACCGTGCTGATCGTATTCTTATTCTTTCTCCTGTTTGCGGCATTGGGGGCGGCCATAGGCTATCTGAATTGGGATAACGCCTTGTCCGGTGTTGCGCTTGCTTTGATCATCGGATTGGCCTACGTTGTCATCATGGTGGCACAATCCACACAAGTGGTCATGAGCCTGAACAATGCCAAGGAAATAACGGATAAAGCGCAGTACCCGATGCTCTGGAATATTGTCGAGGAAATGACGATCGTGACGCGGTTGCCTTTTCCGAGAATCTTCATCATCGAGGACGAAAGCCCGAATGCGTTTGCGGCCGGAAATTCGCCGGAAAAGGCATCCGTCGCCGTGACGACGGGCTTGCTGAAAAAACTGAACCGGGAAGAATTGACTGGGGTGTTGGCGCATGAGTTTGCGCATATCCGCAACTATGACATCCGCTTATCCACTGTCGCTTTGGCGATAGCGGGATTGATCGCGTTTTTGGCCCAGTTCAGCACCCGGATGATGTTTTGGGGTGGCGGCGGCCGCCGACGCAGAAGCGATAACAGTGGAGGGGCGGGCATCATATTGCTGATCCTTTCCTTGCTGATCCTGGTTCTTTCGCCCTTTGTGGCCACCATCATCCGCTTGGCACTCTCCCGCAACCGTGAGTATCTGGCTGATGCGAGTGCAGTTGAGTTCACGCGCAACCCGGAAGGATTGAAATCCGCTTTAAGCAAAATAGCGACAAGCGACCCGATGGAGGCAGCGAATGCGGCCAGCGCCTCGCTCTATATTGTGAATCCTTTCAAACGGATGAAGGAGGGCGAAACAGAAAGCGATGGCTTGTTTTCGACCCACCCCTCAACGGCAAACCGAATCAAACGATTAGAAGCTATGTAAATAGCTTCTTTTTTTCGGACGTTTTATGCAAATTGTACAAATAAAGTTCGGTTTTTGATGTGAAAACCCTTTCAGTTTGTTGCTGTGAAAAAAAATAGGAGAAAAAGGCAAATTATCTTTGTAAAAGATACGGATTTGTAATAATATTAACATGGTACTGATACCTTAATCGGTTTTGCACGTAGTAGAATGATAATAAGGGATATTTCGGAAAGGGGGGGATCATTCATGAGCGAAGATATGTTATATGTTCACTATGAAACAGTCAGCAATTATGTTTTGAGCAAAGGGATAGCGGTTAAGGATTACACAAAGTTAGCCCGGAAGCTTCCGGAAAACTTGTTGTTGGTGGACGGAAGAAAAAGCATCGGAACATATGATAATCATACCGGTTTTCAGGTTATCAAAGGCCAAGAAAACGTAAAAACATTCTTCCAAAAAGGGACGGACAATCAAACCGCTATGGGAAAATGGATTGATTTTGTGAATGTGGATATGTTGCATCTCCTCACCCCAATCGAAATATCCGAGATCCTGTATATCGCCCATGCGCATACACACCTGCACTCACCATTCTATTATAAATTGCAAAACAACTACATCTATCTTACGTTGCCGAATGGCTTCATAAAAATGTACTATCGCTACCTGGAGCAATTCCATGAGCTGTTCGCCGAAGCCATCACCGTCAAGTTGAAGGAAAAAGTGAATGAGAAGAAGCGCTTTTATCAGAAAGACAAAGAGATTGCGCCATTCCCGATCGAACGCGTGAAGGAATTCATTCCAATCTTCAAAGAAGGAGCCGTAATCTCCTTCAGGCAGATGAGCATCGAAGAAAATACATACTGTATCCCATTATTCATTGCGGAAGACCGTTACGCCAGCATCGGTGGCCGTTTCAACGAAAAGGATTCGGTGGGCACCATCTGTTATGACATGGAGCGCAACGAGTGGAAAATAGACATAGACTTTGATTGAAAGCCTAAGCCGGAACTTAGGCTTTTTCTGTATCCATTGAGCCGGAATCAGCTATTTTGGCCCCAGCAAGACGGATGCCCACCCACTTTTCACAAAAATCGTTTTAGGCAAAAAATAAATATGGTACAATGTTTCATGATTAAGGTAGTTATCAAAAAATTCGGAGGATTTCTCGATGAAAATTTATTTGATTTACGGCGGAAAGAGCGCTGAGCACGATATCTCGATTCTGACAGCACATTCAATCATAAAGGCGATCTATTTCAACTATTATGAAGTTGTGCCCGTCTATATCACCAAGGCAGGCGCATGGATTCAAGGGCAATCCCTGTCTGAACCCGTGGCATTCTCTGAGAACCTTTATTTAGAGCCAGGTTCCGAGAAGCGCTTTGCCGATTCGCAGGATGGGAAATCCTACGGCGAACTTATTTCACCGGCAGACATCCAGTCTGAGGACGCTGTCATTTTCCCGGTATTGCATGGCCCCAACGGAGAAGATGGAACGGTGCAAGGGCTGTTTGAAGTCCTGAATATGCCGTATGTCGGCTGCGGTGTCCTTGCCAGCGCCAGCGGAATGGACAAAATCGTCAGCAAGCATCTTTTCCAACAAGCAGGGTTGCCGCAAGTGCCTTACGTGGCCGTTACCCGTAGCGACTGGAAAAATGACCGCGAGAAGATCTTCATCCAATGCGAAGGCAGCCTGATTTATCCGATGTACATAAAGCCAGCCAATATGGGCTCAAGCGTCGGCATCTCCAAAGCTACGAATCTTGAAGAGCTGACCGCAGCGATCGAGACGGCTTTCCGCTATGACCGTCGCGTGGTCGTTGAACAAGGCATCGAAGCCCGTGAAATCGAAATCGCGGTATTGGGAAATGACGATGTTCATACCTCCGTACCCGGTGAAATCGTTAAAACCAAAGATTTCTATGACTACGAAGAGAAGTACGGCAATGAAGAAGTACTGCTGCAGATTCCGGCTGAATTACCGGAAGAGATCACCGCCAAATTGCAGAATTATGCGACAATCGCTTTCCAAGCGCTTGACGGCAGTGGTTTGAGCCGTTGCGATTTCTTTGTGACAAAAAACAATGAAATCTACATCAATGAAGTCAATACTTTGCCTGGCTTCACTTCCCGCAGCATGTATCCGTTGCTTTGGGAACACACAGGATTGAAGTACAGTGATCTGGTGGAAGAGTTGATCCAGTTGGCCTTGAAACGCCATGAAGAAAAACTATCCTATCAATTTGTAGAATGATGAATGAAAGGCCGTGATTTTCCTGATCGCCAGCAGCACCGAAAGCATGGAATGCTTGCTGCGAACCCAGGGGAAGGACGGCCTTTTTTTAGATCAGAGGGAAGGGCTTCTGAGAAATAATTGGAAATGAGGAACCAAATATGAAACCATTACGCATCATCGATGTTGTGAAAGCTGTTGGAGCGATCGACTATACGTCGGCCAATCGCTTCGCTGAAGTAAATGCTGTCGTCTTCGACTCCCGTAAAGCAACGCCCGACAGTTTGTTTGTGCCTTTGCAGGGGGAAACGGATGGGCATGATTATGTCCAATCGGCAATCAAGAACGGAGCGGCAGCAACTTTATGGAGCCGCGCAGCGGGAGAAGCGCCTGAAGACATTGCCGTCATTCTGGTGGACGACACGCTGGAAGCTTTGCAAAAACTGGCGGAAGCCTACCTGAATATGATCCAACCTAAAGTGGTCGCAATCACCGGCAGCAACGGGAAAACGACCACCAAGGACATGACGGCTGCCGTCCTGTCCGCGCGGTTCCGTGTCCACAAAACGGAAGGCAATTACAATAATGAAATCGGCATGCCGATGACCATTCTGGAGATGCCGGAAGACACGGAAGTGCTGGTGCTTGAAATGGGCATGAGCAACTTCGGCGAAATCAGCTTGTTGAGCCGATTGGCCAAACCGGATGTCGCCATCATCACGTTGATCGGGGACAGCCATCTGGAATTCCTCGGGAGCCGCCGCGGCATCGCCAAAGCCAAATTAGAAATTTTGGAGGGGCTGAAGCCGGAAGGGACGTTCATTTATCCTGGTGATGAGCCCTTGATTATGGAAGAGCTGCCTCAAGGAAGCAACTTCCGTCAGCTGACTTTCGGTACGGACGAAAAGGATGCGGTCAATGCGTATGACATCGTTCCCGGCAAAACCAGAACAACTTTCCATGTGAACCTGGATCCGAATATCAATCTGGACATCCCGGTATTGGGCGTGTACAATGTCCGGAATGCTTTGGCCGCATTAGCCGCTGCCCAAGTGTTGGGCATGACGATCGCCGAAGTGAAGGAAGCGTTGGCGACTTTTCAGCTGACCGCCAACCGCACACAGTGGCTGGATGGCGTAAATGGCTCGCAACTGTTGAATGATGCCTACAATGCCAGTCCAACTTCGATGACGGCCGTACTGCGGTCATTCGCGCATCTGCCGCGTGAGGGCAAGAAAATTGCGGTGCTCGGGGATATCCGGGAATTGGGCGAACGTTCTGCTGAAATGCACGCTGCCTTGGCGGCTGAAATTTCCCCTGCGGAGTTCGATCAGGTCTATCTGTACGGCACCGAAATGGCCGCTCTTTATGAAAACTTAAAGACTGCCTTTCCGGAAGGGAAACTTTATCATTATGTTGGGGAGAAGGCGCCGTTGATCGATAAGCTGAAGGCAGAGCTTCAACAAGCCGATCAAGTGCTGATCAAATCCAGTTTCGGCACTGATTTATTGGCGGTTGTGGCAGCTTTGCGTGTATAATAGGAAATGTAAGGGAAATTGGATGGGTCGTGTCGTCGCAGAAGCAAGGGGATCCCTTTTTCAGCCAATTTGGAGCGTAGGTGTCAATTGTCGGTAAATTGTAGATTCACTTGTCATTTTCATTAGAAATATCCTTACAACAGGGTTTTTTTGTAAGAAATTTCATTATTTTAAGAGAAAATGATTTGTAAAACTATGCGGAACGTGTTATTATTGCTGATGGTAAGAATAGAGAAATAAGAGGGTTTTTTCTGCGAAGTGCAGAATGTTTGATTTATCAAGCTTTCTATTCAAGGGATTAAGTAAAAAAGGTTTATCTTTTATTTATAAGATTATGAACCGTATTTAGATACGGGTAAAAGAAAAGACTCTCTAAATTTTAGTTTCTCAAAATTAGGAGGAAACATGAAATTTTCAGAATTAGGTTTAGATGCAGTATTATTACAGTCGATTGAGACAATGGGCTTCGAGGAAGCAACACCCATCCAAACGGAAACTATTCCTTTGGCGCTCAAAGGATTAGACGTTATCGGCCAAGCACAAACAGGTACTGGTAAAACAGCTGCTTTTGGATTGCCGATGTTGCAAAAAATCAACACAGAAAACAAAGCTATCCAAGGGATTGTTATCGCGCCAACGCGTGAATTAGCGATTCAAACACAAGAAGAACTTTATCGCTTAGGCAAAGACAAACATGTATCAGTACAAGTTGTTTATGGTGGAGCAGATATCAGCCGTCAAATTCGCGCTTTAAAAAACAAACCGCAAATTATTGTTGGGACACCGGGCCGTCTTTTGGACCACATCAAACGCAAAACAATTCGTTTGGATCATATTGAAACGCTAGTTTTGGATGAAGCAGATGAAATGTTGAACATGGGCTTCTTGGAAGACATCGAAAGCATCCTTAGTGAAACACCATCTGAGCGTCAAACATTGTTGTTCTCAGCAACGATGCCTGACCAGATCAAAAAAATTGGTGTTAAATTCATGCATGCTCCAGAACACGTGAAAATTAAAGCATCTCACGCTTCCGCTAACTTAATTGATCAATATTTCGTCAAATGTAAAGATTTCGAAAAATTCGATACAATGACTCGTTTGTTCGACGTTCAAAATCCGGAATTGGCTATTGTATTCGGCCGTACAAAACGTCGTGTTGATGAATTGTCTAAAGGATTGGAACTACGCGGTTACCGTGCAGAAGGAATCCATGGCGATTTGACACAACAAAAACGTATGAGTGTTTTGAATGCATTCAAAACAGGCGATTTGGATTTCTTGGTAGCGACTGACGTTGCTGCGCGTGGATTGGATGTTACAGGTGTTACACACGTGTACAACTACGATATCCCTCAAGATCCAGAAAGCTATGTTCACCGTATCGGCCGTACTGGTCGTGCCGGTAAAGAAGGTATGTCAGTGACTTTCGTTACACCAAACGAAATGGATTACTTGCGTACAATCGAAAACTTAACTAAAAAACCGATCACTCCACTACAACCACCAAGTGATGAAGAAGCTTTCCGTGGCCAAGTAAAATCAGCTATGGATGAAGTGGAATCATTGGTTAAAGAAACAGAAACAGACAAATATCAACGTGCAGCTGTTCGTTTGCTTGAAGAGCACACTGCTGAAGATTTGGTGGCAGCATTCTTGAAGAGTCTTTCTAAAGATGCTACTGATGTTCCTGTTAAAATCACACCAGAACGCCCATTGCCTTCAAGAAAAGGTAAAGGCGGCGGCGGTTACAAAGGTAAGAGCACAGGCGGCGGCTACAAAGGTAACCGTGGTTCATCAGAAAGACGCGGAAGCGGCAGTGGCGAACGCAGCGGAGAACGCAGTGGCAACAAAAATCGCTCAAGCGACAGCAAACCACGCTCCGGCGGCAAACGCTATGATGACAAACGTGGCGGCGGCAGCGCCGGCGCACCTAAAAAAAGCAGCCATAGCTTCACTATCCGCAGCAACAACGACTAATTCGTGATCAAAAACCTCTTCCCCTGGCGTAGGCCAATTGGGGAAGAGGTTTTTCTTATGGTGAAAATTTGGTTCGTTTTTGGTAAAATGAGAACAATGCATGCAGAATAGGCGGTGATTGGAATGATTTATGGAATAGGATTGGATGTAACCGAGCTGGACCGCATCACGAAAGCCTATGATCGGCGTTCGGGTTTTGCGGAACGGGTTCTGACCGAAGCGGAACTGAAGTTGTTCCTGGCTCTGAGCGGATCACGCCAAATGGAATTTCTGGCCGGGCGCTATGCCGCAAAAGAAGCTTTTTCGAAGGCTTATGGCACAGGCATCGGCAAGCTGTCTTTCCAAGATATCGAAATTTTGCCCGGAGAGAACCGGAAGCCTGAAATAACCAAATCTCCGTTCGATGGGACAGGATTCGTTTCCATCACCCATTCGGGGAACATCATTGCCGCGCAAGTGGTATTAGAAAAGTAAAGGAGTTTTAACCATGGTAGTAGGAAAGCACCGTCCCACAATAGAAACTGTCGATTTGGAAGCTATTTCGTGGAATATCCAACAAATCAGGAAGGGTCTGTCACCTGGAAAGAAATTTTTCGCGGTCGTAAAAGCGGATGCCTATGGACTTGGGGCCGTCCCGGTCGCGAAAAAGGCAAAGGAAGCTGGCGTGGACGGGTTCTGTGTCGCTCTGTTGGATGAGGCGATGGAGCTGCGGGAAAATGGGCTGTCTGATGACTTCATCATGGTTGTGGGCCCAACGGAGGCAGAAGACGCTGCGCTCATAGCGGACAACGGAATCAGCGTAGCTGTCACTGCAGCGGAATGGTTGGATGCTGCCTTGCCGTATCTTCAGGGACGGAAAACTGAGCTGCCGGTCCGCGTGCATTTGGCGATCGACACCGGGATGGGCCGCATCGGTCTGCGCACGGTCGAGGAGGTCAAAGCTTTCGAAGCGCGCCTTGCCGAGCTGGATGGCTTTGTTTTCGAAGGCATCTTTACCCACTTCGCAACGGCCGATGGTGAAGATCCGACATTGGTGGATCGCCAGCTGGCTTTGTTTGAAGAGATTTTGCAGGGGATGGCGCAACGCCCACCGATTGTGCATCTGGCGAATTCGGCGATTTCACTTTGGCATGAAGCGTTCCGGACGGATGCGGTCCGCGTCGGAATCGCAATGTACGGCTACAACCCTTCCGACACCGTGTTGGAGCTTCCTTATGAATTGAAACCATCCGTACAGTTGGATACCCAGATCAGTTATGTCAAACAGATGCATGAAGGCGACACGATCGCATACGGCGCCCGCTACCGTGCTTTTGAGGGAGAATGGATCGCTACACTTCCGATCGGCTATGCCGACGGGTGGAGACGGGATCTTCGCCATCAGACGGTCATCGTCGATGGCCAACGCTGCCCGATCCGCGGAGTCATCTGCATGGATCAATGCATGATCAGCCTTCCGAAAGAATATCCGGTCGGGACGAAAGTGACGCTCTTGGGGGAAAACGGCGGACTCGTCAACAATCCCTCCGAAATGGCGGTAACGATCGATACAATCGGCTATGAAATCTTGACGGGTATCAACGCCCGCGTTCCGCGCGTCTACAAATAGAAAAACAGAAAAACCAGTAAAGCTGTCGGGTGCCTGTCAGGGGTAGGCAGCTTTTTTGCTGTTGTGTATGAAGGGAACGAATGCGGAGTAGCGGAGGAGCTCGAGAGCTCCAACTCCGGCCAGTAGCGGCCCACCGGAGGATAGCTGCCGAACGGAATCCCACCTCCGGCCAGAAGCGCTTCACCGGATAAGAACAGTCATACGGGGCCGAATCGTCGGCGCGCTTTTTTTTGGGTAATGAAAATCAGATGAAAATGCGCCGTTAGTCGTTTTCAAAAGCGAGCATGTGTGGTAAACTGTTTTAGCTCTCGGATGAGTGCGTGGTTCGTCTACCATCCCACGAAAAAAAACTAGGAGGTTTTTAGATTGAGTACAAGAAAAATGGTTATCAATACAATTATCGCGGCGCTTTATGTTGCGTTGACAGGGATTTTTGCTTTTATGTCGTTCGGTGCCGTCCAATTCCGCGTTTCAGAAATGCTGAATCATTTGGTGGGTTACCACAAAGATTATAAATACGGTGTTTTGGCTGGTGTATTTATCGCCAACCTGATTTTTTCAACATTAGGGGCTTGGGACTTGGTGTTCGGATTTGGTCAGACGTTGATCTCTTTCCTTATTCTGGAAAAATTGTTCAAACCCAACGATTCTGAAATGAAGCGCATGATGATGACCGCGGTCGTCTTCACGGTGACGATGGTTCTTGTCGCAATCGAGCTCTATATCGTTCTTGATTTGCCTTTCTGGTTCAGCTTTGTGACAGCGGCATTCGGGGAAGCTGTCGTGCTGGTTGTTTCAGCACCGCTCATGAAATACATGAACAAAATCATCGGTTTTGCTGAAAAAATGGCTTGATCCATTAAAAAATCATATGAGAAAACTGGAGAACGGGGGCTTTTGCTGGATGAACAGCAGAAATCCCTGTTTTTTGCTAGGATATTTCTCATCGTTCTCTTATAATAGAGAGGTAATCGAAAAAGAGGGAGGCAACAATATATGGAAATGTACGCAATTACAGTCGGTCCTATCCAGGAAAACTGTTATTTTTTAATCGGAGACCATGAGAATGATACGATCATCTTTGATCCAGGTGAGCAAGCGGAGGACATCATCGCAGCCATCGAAGAGAATGAGTTGCATCCGATAGCGATCGTGTTGACACATGCGCACTATGATCACATCGGAGCCCTCGAAACAATCCGGGAAAAATACGATGTTCCCGTCTATCAAAATCCTATCGAACGGGAATGGCTGTTGGATCCGCAACTGAATGGATCAGCACGCAATCCGAACGTTCCCGATGTCCGACTGGCGAAGGAAGCGGATGTCTTCTTCGAGGAGATGGGGCCTTACGAAATCGGAGAATTCCGTTTTGAGATGCAACATATTCCCGGGCATTCGCCAGGAAGCACCGTCTTCATTTTCCGCGAGAACGGGTTCGCGATCGTTGGGGATGTCATCTTCAAAGGAAGCGTCGGCCGCAGCGATTTGCCGGGCGGCAGCCATGAAACTTTGATCGAAGGAATCCAGAAATATATCGTACCTCTTCCAGGGGAAACGGTCCTGTTCCCGGGACACGGTGATCCTACGACAGTAAGGGAAGAAATCTATTCAAACCCCTATCTGAATGGCGCTACCCGCTAATCCGGATGCGCGCGAAAAAAGTCGGACAAGCACAAGGCTTCGTCCGACTTTTTTTGATGCGTAAATGGAGCTTTTTCAGAAATCGACTTGCAGGTTTTCGATTTCCGTCACACGGAAATCCTTGCGCTCCAGCGCCTTTACGATGGAGTCCAGCACCTGTTTGGGTGTGCCGGCGGGTAACGTGACCAATACCCTGCGCAACGCGTCTTCCCGGTTGATGTCCAGGGAAATGCAACTGGCGATGGAGGAATAGCGGTTGATGATTTTGGTTATGTGGTACAGATCGCCTTTTTGACCGGGTGCGATGACCGTCAGTACGTAGCTGCCGACATCGATGCTCCATGATTGGGCCAACATGTTCAACAAGGCGTTATGGGTCAGGATGCCGTAAAAGGTCATATCCTTATTCAAAACGGAAATGTAGGGCAATTCTTTGATGGTAAAAAATACCTTAAAGAATGAACTGTCTATCGAAATGAATTTTGTGGCATTCTTCAGCAGATGCGTAACAGGCAGGTTCATGTCCCCGCCGTTCGCTTTGTGCCGATAGATATGCATTTTGTAGATATTTCCACGAAAAATGGTTTCTGTTTCGTCCAAAATCGGAACGCAACGGTAGCCGGAATCTTCAAGGATATCCAGTGCATCCCGAAGTGTGGCTGACTCTTTGACGATGGTCAGCTCTCGTTTGGGAATGGCAAGTGAGCGGATAAGCATATATTTAAAATCCTCCTAAAAACACGGTGTCTAATGTGATAATAACATTAAAATAAAAAAAAGCAACGGTTATAAACGCATAGTTGGAAATTCTTAAACATTTGATAAATCAAGCAGTAAAGCCCTTCCAAGGCGATGGCAACCTTTAGTAAACATTAGATTGGAATGAGAACACTTGTCGGTACCGGTAGGTTGAAGGAGGAAGAGCCGGAAAGCTCCAGCAGGTGCCATGTGAAAAATCTCTTGATTTTTCGAGCGGAGTTCACTATATTAAGTAGTATATAATTGAACAGAATCTATATTTTTTTATGCAACTGCACAGCACCTTGTTTCAGGGCATGCCCCAGTTGCGTGAGTCATCATGAAAAAGGAGAACAAAAACATATGAACCCAGACCCCGAAGGCCAGTCGTTACTATCAAAAATAGCATTGATCCTAACCCTGACTTTACTGAATGCTTATTTCGCCTCAGCCGAATTGGCATTTGTTTCCATCAACCGTTCCAAAATCGAGAAGCTGGCCAAAGACGGCGACAAGAAATCACAAAAGGTTTTGCGTCTCTTGGAGAATCCGGATGATTTCTTGGCCACTATCCAAGTTGCCATCACATTTGCCGGATTCTTCAGCAGTGCGTCCGCTTCATCCAATTTCGTCGGCTATATCGAACCGTTGTTGGGAAGCGTCGCCGGCGGCAAAACGATAGCGATGATCATCATCACCGTTGTCCTTTCCTACATCACGCTCGTGTTTGGTGAACTGTACCCTAAACAGATCGCCTTGCAGATGCCCGAAACCATTGCGCGCCATACTGCTGGCCCGATCGTTGTCGTCAAGACTCTCTTCAAGCCGTTCGTTTGGCTTTTGTCATTTTCGACCGGTATCCTGAAGAAGCTGACGCCGATCGAATTCACGAATGAGGAAGAGAAGCTCACCCGTGATGAAATGAAGGCCATCCTGGCACAGAGCCGAGGCGAAGGGGTCATCGACCCATCAGAGTTCACGATGATGCAGGGGGTGCTTTCGTTGGACACAAAACTTGCCCGCGAATTGATGGTGCCGCGTACCGATACCTTGATGATGGATTTGGATGATGATCTGGAATACAATATCGCGCTGGTTCTGAACAGCCAATATTCCCGGATTCCGGTCTATGAGGAAGACAAGGACAATATCATCGGCGTTCTGCATATGAAAAATGTTTTGAAGGCGTCAAAGGAAGTCGGTTTCGAGCGGATCGCTTTCCGTGAGTTGGTCAATACGCCTTTGTTCGTCCCTTCCACTATTTATATCGATGATCTCTTGGTCGAGTTCCGCAAGACTCACACGCATATGGCCATCATCAAGGATGAATACGGTGGCGTGGAGGGGATCATCACCCTCGAGGACCTTTTGGAGGAAATCGTTGGGGACATTGAAGATGAATATGATGAAATTTACCGCCTGTCGAAAAAAATCGATGACAATCATTATGTCGTGAATGGACGCATGCCGCTGGACAAGTTCAATCAATTGTTCAAGACGGCGATCGCTTCCGAAGAAGTGGATACGATTGCCGGATACATGATCGAGGAACTCGGTTATTTTCCGAAAGATGATGAGCATGCGACGATTCAGACCGGAGAGTACCTGCTGACGACTACTCAGGTCGAAAGCGGCCGGATCCGTGGCATCCGTGTCACGAGAGAGCCCGTCCAAACAGTGATTGTAGACGATGAATAAGCACAAGGCTGGGATCCATTCCCAGCCTTGTTGCCATTGATAAAAGAGTATGCGATAAGGAGAAAAAAGTATGGCATTGAACGAAATGATGGACAGACCCGTCGTAAAGAAAGAACTGGTCGCTTTTATGCGCGACAGACTGAAACGTTTCCCTGGAGAATTGGGGGAACTGGAAAAAACAGCGAATGAAAGAGGCGTGCCGATCATCCCGCATGAAACAGCTGTTTTCCTGAATATGCTGCTGGGGCAGATCAAACCTGAACAAATATTGGAAATCGGCGCGGCAATCGGTTTCTCAGGCAGCTTGATGGCGCAACATGTCGGAGCGCAAGGCCACGTCACGACCATCGATCGTTTTGAGGTCATGATCAACCACGCAAAAGCAAACTTTGAGAAATTGGGCATCACGGACAAGGTGACGCTTTTGGAAGGCGATGCGGCGGAAGTCCTGCCTACCTTGGAAGGTCCGTATGATTTCATCTTCATGGACAGCGCGAAATCAAAATATTATGAATTTTTGCCCCACTGCATCCGGCTGCTGAAGAAAGACGGCATGCTGGTCATCGATGATGTTTTCCAAGGCGGCACCATCCTGGATGATGAAGCTGACGTTCCGAAAAGGGTCCGCAAGATTCACCGCCGCCTGAACAAACTGATGGATACCGTGCTGGACCACCCGGCATTGGAAACGTCCCTTGTGCCTCTTGGGGATGGACTGTTGCTGATCGTCAAAAAAGAAGACTTTGATTTCGGCTATATCCTCGATGAAATCAAAGCAGAGAACCAGAATCGCGCATAGGAATGCAGGCCTGCCTCATAATGAGACAGGCCGTTTTTGATTTGCGTGGCGCCAGGTTGCCGGAGGAGAGCCAGTAAAACGAGTCCCAACTCCGGCAAGCGGCCGCCCGCCGGAGCAGACAGGTAACAATCGGCTGCAACTCCGAGGAAGCGGTCTTTATCGGAGAACGCAAGCAAAAATGTAGTCAAACTCCGGCGAAGCCTGCTTTCACCGGAGGAGAACATTGCGGTGGACACCCAAATCAGCCCGCCCGGAGCATTGCGGGGCTGGTGAAAACGGGGGCGTGTTTGTTGCATTTCTTCCGCTTGGGTATTATGATTAGTGTCTTAGAAGCCGTCCTATTATAAAAAAATTAAGATAAAATAGGTTGCTTTTTAAAGAAAACATGGTAAAGTAATAAAAAGTAAGTCGTGATGATTTGTAACACAAATGTAATCGAATCGTAACAAAACGAGAAGGTGGTCTGGACAGTGAAAAAGAAACCCATCATCATTGGCGCTACAGCGGTCTTATTGGTCGCAGCCGGATACTTTGGTATAGGTAGCTATTATGAGGATAAATTCTTACCGAATACGATGCTGGATGGCATTGACATATCGAATGATACCGTAGCCCAAGCAAAAGAAGAGACAACCGCAGCAATCGCACAAGCGCAGATTCAAATCGTCGAAAGTGGAGAAACTATCTTTGCATTCACACCCGCTGATCTGGGCGTTTCCATCGACAACACCGAGAAATTGGAAACGATGAAGGCGGAACAAAACGCTTGGAATTGGCCGATTTTGTTATTCCAAGATAAACAGGAAGAAACCGATCTGAGCGGCGTATCTGTTGACGAAACGGCTTTCGGGAACATCTTGGCAGGAATGCCGTTGGAGAACGAGAGCCGCACGGCACCCGTGAACGCTACAGTCGTCAAAGGGACGGAAGGCTACTCGATTTCGCCTGAAACGGCAGGGAATATGGTCGATCTGGAACTGTTGAAGGCAACGATGCTGGAAGCGATCATTGCCGGAGAAACCGAAATCGATCTCGCGCAGGCGTATCAACAACCGACATTAACCGCGGATGATCCGATTCTGGCTGAAACGTTGCAAAAGCTGGCTGATTTGACGGATACGGTTATCCAATACACGATTTCCGGACAGACAGAGACTGTGCCGCAAACAGCCATCATTGAGTGGTTGGGCATAGACGAGAACGGCGAAGTGTTCGTGAATCGCGAAGGTGTTGCAGCCTATCTGCAGGGACTGAGCGACAAATACAGCACCTATTCCCGTACGCGGGATTTCTTGGCGACGGACGGTGAAACGGTCCAGGTCCCATCCGGCACATATGGATGGACACTGGCTGTCGCAGCTGAAACGGATAACCTGATCAGCTATGTTTTGGCAGGGGAAGACGTGACGGTAACGCCGAACTACAACGGCACCGGCTATCATGCGGACGGCGCGGACATCGGCACCACCTATGTCGAAGTGGATCTTTCAAGCCAGCACATGTGGTATTACCAAGATGGCGTCGTTGTGCTTGAGACGGATATCGTTTCCGGTCATCCGATGTCACCGACTCCGACAGGGGTCTTCTATATCTGGAACAAAGAAGAGGATGCCGTTTTGAAAGGCTACAATCCGAGAACCGAAAAGGATTACGAATCGCCTGTCGAATACTGGATGCCTGTCGAGTGGACAGGTATCGGTATCCATGATTCATCATGGCAGCCTGCTTACGGCGGTGAATATTGGCTTACCGCCGGCTCGAATGGTTGTGTCAATACGCCACCGGGGGTAATGGCTGAACTGTTCGGGATGATCGATATCGGGGTTCCGGTCATCATCCACAGCTGATGAATCAATGAACAAATGCCATAACGTCAAATAGGGGGATGAGCCATCAGTCAGGAAAACGATTGATGGCTCGTCCTTTTTTGTACAGTCGTGCGGGTTCTGCGTGTGGATAATTCAGGAACGCTTTGCACATAATCGGCTGCAATTGTATAATAAAGAGTAGACGTTCCGAAAGGGACCGAGAGTTGCAAGAAATAAGGAGGTTTGAAGATGAAAAAGGTATTAGTGGTAGACGATGAAAAACCAATCTCAGATATAATCAAGTTTAATCTGACCAAAGAAGGTTATGAGGTCTTCACTGCATTTGATGGTGAAGAGGCCTTGGCGCAGTTTGCGGAAGTGGGCCCGGATATCATCCTGCTGGATCTGATGCTGCCGAAGATGGACGGATTGGAAGTCTGCCGGGAAATCCGCAAGACGAGCGATGTGCCGATCATCATGCTGACGGCAAAAGACTCTGAAATCGACAAAGTGCTTGGGCTTGAATTGGGTGCAGATGACTATGTCACGAAACCATTTTCTAACCGGGAATTAGTCGCGCGCGTAAAAGCGAACTTGAGGAGACAAGCCTCTCCGGTTGCGGCACCGCCTGAAGAAGACGATACGAACGAAATCAAAATCGGAGCACTGATCATCCATGAAGATGCCTACATCGTGTCGAAGCGCGGGGTAGAAATCGAGTTGACCCACCGCGAATTCGAATTATTGCATTATTTGGCGAAACACATCGGCCAAGTGATGACGCGGGAGCATCTGTTGCAGACTGTATGGGGATATGATTATTTCGGCGATGTCCGCACTGTCGATGTGACGGTCCGCAGACTGCGCGAAAAAATCGAAGATACACCGAGCCATCCGACTTGGTTGATCACGCGAAGAGGAGTAGGCTACTTCTTGAAGAATCCGGATCAGGAGTAACCATATATGAACAAAAAGATACGTTTGGTTCACTCCATTCATTTCAAGATACCGATGCTGTTCATTCTCCTCCTTTTGGTATCCCTGCAACTGATCGGGGCTTATTTTATCCGTGAACTGGAAACGAAAATGATCAGCAACTTCGACAGCCAGATGACCCTGAATGCGGGCTTTCTGGAGAAAACGCTGCAGCCGATCCTGATGGCCGATGATACGGAAAGACTGGAGGAGTCGGTGCAGACCATCCTCAGCGATTTTACGGGCGCGAACATCCTGGAAACGCAGGTCATGGATGAGCAGGGGTATATTCTCGGAATCAATGACCAAACGCTGCAATCTTTGATCGGAACGAAGTCGACCGATCGGGATGTCCAACAAGTCATTCTTCTGGATGCACCCTCCTCATACCAATATGTGAAGGAAGACACGAACAGCCGCGTGCTGAAGAACATCAGTCCAATCTATTCGACTGACAATACGGGTACCCTTATCGGGGTATTGGTGATGGAATCGAATATCGAATCGGTCTATTCACAGATGAGCCAGACGGTGAGCATCTTTCTGAATGCTTCAGTAGTGGCGATCATCATTACGATTGTGCTGGCTGTGATCATCTCCCGCGGTATCACGCGTCCCATCTCCGAGATGCGCAGGCAGACGGCCAATATTGCCGATGGGGATTATTCCGGCAAGGTGACCGTCTATGGAGCGGATGAGTTGGGCGAATTGGCCGATACCATCAACGATCTGTCCTACAAAGTCAAGGATGCCCAGGAAACGACGGAATCGGAGCGCCAAAGGTTGGATAGCGTCCTGCGGCACATGACGGATGGCGTATTGGCCACCGACCGCCGCGGCAAGATCATCATCATCAACAGCCGGGCGATGGATCTGCTCTCGATTTCCCAGGACAAAGCGATCGGGCAATCGATCATGAAGGTGCTGAAACTGGGCGAGAAATTCACTTTCCGTCAGTTGTTGGAGACGCAGGATGAATTGATCCTGAACATCCCGACAGAGGATCAGGATACGATCCTGCGCGGGGAATTTTCCGTCATCCAGCGGGAATCCGGCTTCATCAGCGGATTGGTCTGCGTGCTTTCCGACATTACAGAGCAGGAAAAAGTCGAACAGGAACGCCGCAGCTTCGTTTCGAACGTGTCCCATGAATTGCGCACACCGTTGACGAGCGTGAAAAGTTACACAGAATCGCTGATCGACGGTGCTTGGGAAGATAAGGATATCGCCCCGGAATTTCTGAAGGTCATTTCCACCGAGACCGATCGGATGATCCGGATGATCACCGATTTGCTGAATCTCTCCCGTATGGACCAAGGCAAACAGGAACTGAACTTGGAGTTCGTCAGCATCAACGAGCTGGTCGCGCATATCATCGATCGCTTCGAAGTGGTGTTGAAATCGGAACAGTACCGCAACAAAAAATATAAGATCGAACGAGACTTCACGCAACGTACGCTGTGGGTCGAAATCGATCAGGATAAATTTATCCAAGTGATCGACAATATCATGAACAATGCCATCAAATATTCTCCGGACGGCGGGAAAATCACCTGCAGACTGATGGAGACGCACAACAGTGTCGTCATCAGCATCACCGATGAGGGTTTGGGCATTCCGCGCAAGGACATCGGCCATGTCTTTGACCGATTCTATCGGGTGGACAAGGCGCGCGCCCGGTCGATGGGCGGCACCGGACTGGGATTGGCCATTTCCAAAGAGGTCGTCCAGTTGCACGGCGGGAAAATCTGGGTAACCAGTGTGGAAAATAAAGGGTCCACTTTCTTTATTTCCTTGCCTTACATTCCGATGGACGAGGAGGATGAGTGGGAATGAGACAAAAAGAATCACCGATGCTGAGTGCTCTACTGTACACATTGGTCGCAATCAGCCTGTTCCTGACTGTCAGGATCCTTTCCACTCCGAGCACAGTCGGGTTAAGTCAGAATTCGACGACATCCGTCTCTGCCAATTTGACCAACACGAAGAAGATAGAGGATGTCTTTGCGCCGATAAGGATGATCGTCCATACGGATAAGCGCATCTACTTGACGCAAAATCCGGAAATCATGAAGAGCGTGAATGAACTGTTGGGCGAGAGTTTGCTTGACGGGATCGAAGGTGTCTCCACCTACACGCAGGAGGAGTTTGATGCGCTTATTCTGGCGCCTACCCAACTGGAGATCCGCTTTGCCGAGGAAGTCCCACTGGAGTTGCTTTCGCGTTATTTCACGAATCTCCAGGAGGACTATTATGATGACACGATCGATCGGATCATCCTCAACTCAAAGGAAGAGGATCCCGTCTATCTGTTGAATGATGAAACGAAGCAAGTGTTCACCGCAGCGCGGCCGGATAATGTGCTGCAGCCGTTGGTGGACCTTTACGAAGGACAAAAGGATGCGTACATGGAAGTGGAATCGTATGAATCAGAATCAGCCATCTCCTACCTTCCGAAAGAGGCAATCACGATCCAAAAGTTGGTCTATCTGGTTGAAAAGCCTTCGAACAGCTATTTCATCGATCTGCTTTTCAATGATACTACCGACCTGAAGGATAACGGAAACGATGAATTCGTAAGTTACAGTGATAACATCTCCGAATTGAGCATCCATAAGGAAACCGGGCAGTTGAGCTATTACCGCAACATCCTCGATGCCGAGGAGTTGCCTGATTATCGGTTGATCCGCGACAGTTTCCATGAAATCAAAATGTTGGACAACTGGACGAATCCTTTTTATTTCTATGGGTTCGATGAGGGTACGGATAACGTTTATTACCGAAGATACGTGAACGGCTATCCGATTTTCGGGGAAGTCGATTACGGTTTGACGCGGATCCATATGTCCGGATCATCCATGACGGAACTGCAATTCCTGACGCAAGTCATCCAGACGCCGCTGACGGATCGTAGAGAGGATGTCACGCTATTGAGCGGGACAGACCTTTTGGCCGCGCTGGATGCCGGTGGCTACAGCAGCCAAGAGATTCAGATGATCGCATTGGGGTATGATTGGACATTCAGTGAAGAATCCAACCGTCTCGTCAATTTGACGCCAAAATGGTTCATTCAGATCGACGGCTCATGGAAGTCGTTGGACCAATGGATCGGCGGAACGGAAACGGAGGCGGATGATAGTGGACTTTAGACGCATCAAAATCATTTTTATCCTCACCTTCGCAGCTTTGAACCTCTATCTGCTCAGCGTGTTGTTGGAAAAAAATGCGACGACTTTGAGCTTCGGCAGCGAAAGCACAACGCTGAACATCGAAGAGGCAATGAAGGCAGATGACATCAGCTTTCCGGCTTTGTCGACCGATCAGGAGAAGATCCCTTTGCTGAAGACGGACAAAGGCGCCACGCTGGAAACCGATCAATCAAAACTGGTGAATCAGACGACTGTCTTTGAAGATGGGGTGTTGTTCAGCACCTTGTCCGAGCCGATCCCGATTGAGATCGATGCGGAAGATTTGACGATTGTCGACCGAACGCCGATTACAGATTTCATCTTGCAAGGCAACGTCCTCTACGGAGCTGAATATACCTTCCTTACCTATTTGCCGCTCAAAAGACAACTTGTGTACGCGCAAGTCGCAAACAGTATTCCCATCGGCGACAGTACGGGCAGCATCACGTTCAACTTGGATCCCGATTATGAGGTCATTTCCTATGAACAGACATTTGCGGGTGTGGCGGAAGTACAGGGCAGCAGCCGGATCGTGATTTCGCAGAAGCGGGCGGTCGAAGCGCTGTACCTCAACAACCAGATTCCCTCGAATTCCACCGTGCGGATGGTGCAGTTGACCTATTACCGCACGTTGAGCCTGTCGGATATGGATATCTACAGCCCGATGTGGTACATCGAGATCAAAATCGAAAACGCGCCTGTGGAAATCAGACGGGTGGACGCCTTGACGGGCAGCATCATCACGACGTCCAGTGTTTCGCTTCCGTCAGCCGAAGCGCAAATCAAGGCGAAGACAGCCAACAGCAGTGCCTTGCTGCTGGAGGAAGAGGACTCTTCGCAAACAGACAACGCACTGGATTGAAACGGCTGTTGCTTTTTTAACGAACACAAACAAAAGGAAGGATCTCGAAATGAGGTTCTTCCTTTTTTAACTTGGTTAAGTTTGTTAAAATGGGGGTATCAGAAGCGACAAGCTTGATGGAGGGTATCGGAAGGGGAAGGTAACAATGAAACGGATAGGCTCGATTGTGCTGTTCATGTTCTTTTTTTTGATTGGATTTGGACAGAAGGAAGTACAGGCCCGTTCCTATGAGATTACGAATTATGATGTGTTGGTCGAAATACAGCGGGATGGTAGCGCTTTTTTTACCGAGAGCATCACTTACGATTTTGAAGGGGAATTCAATGGGGTGTTGTATGATTTGGATATTTCAGAGGTAGCGGATCCGACAGATGTCAAAGTGTCGATGCAAGGCTATCTGTCGGAAAATCCTTTCCCTTTTGCTTTGAGCGATACAGAGGAATCGGGGACGTTCAAACTGGACAACACCGGTGATTTTCTGAATTTCACCGTATACAACAAAATGACCGATGAGATCCAGACGGTCATCTATCAATACCGCATTCCAGAAATCATCACGAACTACAACGACATCGCTGAGTTCAACCGCAAGGTCATCGGTTCCGCCTGGGAGGATCCGTTGAACGATGTGGACGTCACCATTCTTTTGCCGGAAGCGACCGGTGAAGAGGAATTGCGCGCTTGGGGCCACGGCGGCGATGAGAACAGTTCAGTGACGTTGCAAGACAACCAAAAAGTCCTGCTGTACGTCCCACAGAATCCGGCCAATCAATTCGTGGAGGCTCATGTGATTTTTCCGACCAGCATCACCGCAGACAATCCGAATGTGGTGAACGAGGACAAATTCGATGAAATATTGGCGCAGGAAGCCGCATTGGCTGAAGTAGATCAGCGCAATGCGATGCTCTACGGAATCATCAGTGCAGTGCTGGCGGTAGTTGCGCCGGTTCTGCCAATCCTGGTGTTCCTGTGGGTAAGGAAAGCCAGGAAAAAAGAAATCCCGCAGGAAATCCATCTGCCGGATCATATCTATGAACTGCCTGAGGACATGACGCCGGCCGTCATGAACGGTGCCGTCTTCAGCGGAAATGTGCAGGCTGCCGACATTTCGGCGACCATCCTGGATCTGGTGCGGAAAGGCTATCTGACGATTTCGCCGGTGCAGATTCCCCAAAAAGGGATTTTTGGGCGGGAAAAAGCGCCGGAAGACTCCTTCCGTCTGATGCAGATCAAGGACACGAAAAACGCCCCGATCCTGAGCCATGAAAAGCTGCTTTTGGATTGGTTCATCAGTGATGTCGGGGACGGGGAAAGCGTCACGCTCGATGATATCGAGAACATCGCCGACAATTCGGCAGAGGCCAAACGCTTCAATGAGAATCGGGTCAAATGGCAAGAGCGCGTGATGGATGTCGCCACGCCGAAACGCCGGAATTATCGTTCGAAGGACAACAAGAAAGCTGTCGCCTTCGCGGTCCTGGCTTTGGTCGCAAACATCGTGTTATTGTTTGTGATTTCGGCGCTCGCTCTCGCCACAGGGAGTTTTACTGCTTGGGTGATCATTCTTGTGGTATTGAGTGCGGTAATCAGTTTCATCCAGGTCGTTACAGTAGCAGCCAAGCCGATCATGACGGCCGACGGGGAACGCACGAAACAGGAATGGGCAGGCTTCCGCAATATGCTGAAGGACGTGGGTGATTTCCCGATGCGGGAAGTGGGATCGATTGCTTTATGGGATCATTTCCTGGTCTATGCCGTCTCTTTGGGGGTTGCTGACAAGGTCATGAAGCAGATGCAGGTCGAGTTCCCGGTGAATGAGATCCAGGCTTCCGCATTCGGCAGCTATTACTACATGAACAACGCCATCTTCCTGTCCACGCTGAACAACAGCATCAACACAGGCGTAACCAAATCAATGCCGACTTCCTCGAACAGTAGTGGATTCGGCGGCGGATTCGGTGGCGGCTCATCCGGCGGGTCGGGTGGCGGTTCCGGCGGAGGGGCTTTCTGACGAACCCCGGCCATACTTTCGAAAACATCCTATTCTGAAGCAGAGCAGGGTGTTTTTGTTTCAGATACGAATCTATTTTTTAGTAGTCAATCTTTGTTCAGCGGTTAAAAAGAGATCGGAGTGAACCAAAGTGAAAGAAAAAGAATGGAATGAATTGCGGGCGCTGTACCAGGAGATGCAGGCGCTCCGTCAGGCGGTTTATGAGGAGGGTAATGCCCTTTATGCGGAATGGGAACCGCGTATTTCCCGGAATTCTTTCCGCCTGAGTGGTAAAAATCTTGCCTACTATCTGGCGTTGCGCCGTAGGGATATCCGGCCATTGCAGAGCCGACTGTCCAAATGGGGGTTATCCTCACTGGGAAGAACGGAATCGAAAGTCCTCCAACAGTTGGATGCGCTCGTCCGCAACTTGGCGCTGATGTCAGGGGAAATCAAGCAGCTGGATGACTATCCGCAGACGACCGAAAAGTTCCCGGGCCGGAAAAAACTGGCGACCGAAACGAAAGCCTTATTGGGCGACCCGCCGAAGCACCGGACGACCCGGATCATGGTCACCCTTCCGGAACAGGCCGCAACGGATAAGGACTTCCTTGTCCGCCTGCTGGAGCGCGGCATGGATATCGCCCGCATCAACTGCGCCCATGACGACAGCGCCGTTTGGCTGAAGATGGTCGAAAACCTGAAGGAAGCCCAAAAAACTGCCGGCAAGAGTTGCCGCATTTATTTTGACATCGCCGGGCCGAAGATCCGGGTGGATGCCGTCAGCAGCGAAAAGGATAAACCGCGCCTCAAGGTGGGCGACTTGTTCTTCCTGACGGCGGATGCTTCCTATAAAGATTTGGAACACTATCCGGTCATCGTGTTCAGCGAAAGCCTGAACCTCTTTGACGAGCTGAAGGTCGACAGTCCGGTCATTTTGGATGATGGCGTCCTGGAAGGGCGTGTCGTGGAGCAAAAACCGCAAGGCGTCGTCGTGCAGGTAGGGAAAGTGGCCAAGGCTAAAGGGATCAGAGTGAAGCCGCAGAAAGGGCTAAATTTTCCGGAATCGACCTTTAGGATGCCAATCTTGACGGATAAGGACCGAGAAGACTTGTTGGTTGCCGAAATCGAGGCCGATATCCTGGGTTTCTCTTTTGTCCGCGGAAGCAAGGACATCGTGGACATCCAAAATACCTTGGCAGAGCAAGTAGGAAGCGAAGCGGCTGTTGCCATCCCGCTGGTGATCAAGATCGAAACGGTGGAAGCCGTGAATCACCTGCCGGAACTGATTGTTGCCGCAGCCAGCCAAAATCCACTGGCGATCATGATTGCCCGCGGAGATTTGGCTGCCGAGGCCGGGTTCTTGCGGCTGTCGGAACTGCAGGAGGAAATACTCTGGATCTGCGAGGCTGCCCACATTCCCGTCATCTGGAGCACGCAGGTACTCGAGAATATGGTGAAGAACGGTGTGCCGACGCGTGCGGAGATGTCGGATGCGACGATGGCCGGGCAGGCTGAGTGCGTCATGCTGAACAAGGGCGATTTCGTGGAAGAGGGGATCACCTTGCTGGATGCGATCCTCGTGCAGAGCCAACAGAACCGATCGAAGAAGACAGCCCAGCTGCGCGCACTCAAAATCGCCAAGAAAGCTTGGCGCAAACCAAAAAAATAAGCGGCAATTGGGGTGGCCTCCCCGTGCAGTTCCGAAGATTAACTTTTCCTAACAGTAAGAAAAATTACTGGCATTTTCCAAGAAATAAGTTACACTTATGGATGTATTGGAGGGGCTAAGTGTGATTGAAACAATAGAAAAAGAGGGCATGCGCGTCAGCTATCTGGCGAGCGGCAGTTCCGGCAACTGCACCTATATCGAGACACCCAAACGGAAAATATTGGTGGACTGCGGATTGAGTGGCAAGAAAATCGCCGGTCTGATGGCGAAAATCGATCGCAACCTTGCGGATGTGGACACGATCCTCGTCACGCATGAACACCGCGATCACGTGCATGGCTTGGGCGTTTTGGCGCGCAAGTACCATATGGATCTGTATGCGAACGAAGCGACTTGGAAGGCGATGGACCACATCATCGGCAACGTCAAGACCGAACAGAAGCACATCTTCGAGATGGGGCAGGTGCTGACCTTGGGCGATGTCGACATCCAAAGCTACGGCGTTTCCCATGATGCCGCGGAACCGCAGTTCTACTCCTTCCATCATGAAGGCAAGCAGATGGTCATGTTGACCGATACCGGTTATGTCAGCGATCGCTTGCGCGGTCTCTTGCGGGATGCGGATGCATACCTGATCGAAAGCAACCATGATCTGGAATTGCTACGCATGGGCGGGTACCCTTGGTCACTGAAACAGCGCATTTTGGGGGATGAAGGCCATCTGTCCAATGAGGATGGGGCTGCCGCCGTCGCCGAAATGCTGGGCGACCGGACGAAGCGCATCTACCTTGGGCATTTGAGCCGGGACAACAACATCAAGACATTGGCGCACCATACGGCCGAAAGCATTTTGATGCAAAAAGGCATGGGCGTCAATGAAGATTTTTTTGTATATGATACCGATCCGGATGAGCCGACCGAACTTTTCAGAGTTTAGGCGACAGGCGGGATGGCAAGTGCAGGAGGGGCGGATCGAGTGATTCCGCTCCTTTTTGCATATGCGGATATGATACAATAAGCTCACTGAGGATCAATTTTCCGAAATATTCTCTTACTATCTTCATAATTTATTCAAAATAAGGAACTATACTGAGTCTGTAGAACGATAAGGAGGAATCAAAATGGACAGGGACGAAGAAAATAAAAATAATCCGCTCGATCAAGAAGCACCCAACGAAACGGAGACTGAATCGACTGCCACCGACGCTCCATCTGCTGATCACAATCAAGAAGACTTATCTGAAGAAACAGAAATAGAAGCCGAATACACTGAGGTCGAAGAAACGGCCAATGAAGAAGAGCCGATTGTGGAACCAGCCGCAAGCACAAGGCCGACGATGAACAAAGAGGAACGCGCGCGCGTATACAACAGCGTAAGCGAAACCGAAGAAATCTCGAGACGCCCGAAAGACCGCAAAAATTCACCGATCAGAAACGGCATCGTCGGCGGATTGATTGGAGGCGGGATGGTCGCCCTGATCGGAGCCGGCTTGCTTTTCGGGACGGGCATCCTCGGCAACGGATCCGGAACCGGTGATACCGGGACAACCACCATAAACGAAACCGTGACAGATGTCGCCGTCAACGTGACTACCGATACGACTGCCGCTGTGGAGAAGGTGCAGGATGCTGTCGTCTCGATCATCAATATGCAGGCAGGCAACACGAACATGTTCGGATTTGACCTGCCGCAGAACTCTTCCGATGCCACAAATGGAGCTCTGGAGACATCGAGTGAGGGCAGCGGCGTCATCTATAAGATCGAAGATAACCTTGCCTATATCGTTACGAACAATCACGTCATCGACGGGGCGGATGAGCTGGAAATTCTGATGAAGGACGGCACGAAAGAAGTGGCGTCCGTCGTCGGCAGCGATGTCTGGACCGATTTGGCCGTCTTGACGATCCCGGCAACAAGTGTCACCGCGGTGGCTTCCTTCGGGGATTCGGACGCCGTGAATGTCGGTGAACCTGCCATCGCAATCGGCTCTCCGCTTGGAACCGAGTTTGCGACTTCGGTCACGCAAGGCATCATTTCAGCCAAAAACCGTTCCGTATCCACAGATGTGGATGGGGACAGCATCGTCGACTGGGATGTGACGGCGCTGCAGACGGACGCGGCAATCAACCCGGGTAATTCCGGTGGCGCCCTGATCAACATCGCCGGCCAGGTCATCGGCATCAACTCGATGAAGATATCCGATTCGAACGTCGAAGGGATGGGCTTCGCGATCCCGAGCAATGACGTCCTGACCATCATCAACGAGCTGGAACAGAACGGCGAAATCATCCGTCCGATCCTGGGTGTATCCATGCTGGATCTCTCCCAGATTTCCGCGTCCCAACAAAGTTCGGTACTGACTCTGCCTGATGATGTGACGGCAGGCGTCGTCATCGCCGAAGTCCAGGCTTTGTCCGCAGCCGAATTGGGCGGATTGGAACAATATGACGTCATCACGGAAATGAATGGTGAAGCCGTAACGAGCATCGTCGACCTGCGCAAAATCCTGTATGCACTGGAAGTGGGAACCGATGTGGAAATCTCCTACTATCGCGGCGGCACGCTGCAGTCAACGACCGTGACCCTGACTGAAGGACAGACCTCGGCCGAATAAGCTGAAAAGATAAATGAACTGTTGAACACCCCGCAGGGCTTCTCTGGAGAGAGACCATGCGGGGTATTTTGCATTTGTGGTCTGTAGTTATTGGTGACAGGGGGCTAGGAAGGTGATTGGATCCGGAAAGATGAATAAGTCAGAGTAATCCATGCTCTTGGACCGAAATTCGGTCGTAAAGATGGATAAGTCCAAGTTATCCATCTTCCAACCAGAAAATAAATCCAAAAAGAATAGAAATCCACATGAGTGTGGATAATTTCTGTGGAAAAAAAGTTTTTGTGTGCAAAACGCGTAAATGATGATGGGAGCGGTGCTTTCTGAAAATGGAAGTTATGCACAGAAATCGGAGAAGTCTGTGCATAAGAGTATGACTCCATGTGAAAAAAACTGAATAAACGTTGGTAAATAAGGGTTATAATGCGATTTGATTGCTCAATACACCATGTGCATAACTGTGTGGGTAGGAGGATAATTCATTTTCAGGATAATCAATATGATGTGGCCAAAAATAATGCTACCACTAGATAACGGGGGAACGTGTGTACATGTGCATAACTTTTGTGGATAAGGTGTGAGTTGGGTGTGTGAAGTGGGTATAACCGAAGCCGAAATCCAAAACCTATGTACCAAAAAGCTGATTCCGATCATCAAAACCAAAAAAAATAGCACCCCGAAACCGGGATGCTGCGGTAAATCAAGAAAGTTGGTTTAAGTAGTCGTAACGTTCAAAAACATCGGATTCGGTGATGCCCACAAGCACGATATCTTTATCCACAATGTAATCGCCAGTGAAGGATACATTCAGGTGCTCACCGCGGTGTTTGCGGAGGCCGATGATGTTGATGTCGTATTTGTTGCGCAGGTCCAAGTCCCCGAGTGTTTTGCCTACCCATTTGGCAGGAGGATAGAATTCGATGATGGAAGTCTGTGCATCCAAGTTTACGACATCTTCAATGTTTGTGCGCAGGATGTTTTTGGCGACGCGCATTCCGGTTTCCTTTTCAGGCAGGATGACAGTATCGGCGCCGATTGCCTCCAAAACCTCACGGTAATTTTTGTTTTTGGCTTTTGCGATGATATGCTGTATGCCAAGTTTTTTGCAGTTCATGACAGCCAGCACGCTTGCTTCCAATACTGTACCGGTAGCGATAACGACTACATCGCAGTCCGCGAGTCCGATCGATTCCAACAAGGCTAAATCCGTTACGTCTCCGATGATTCCTTTTGTGATGAATGGCTCCAAACGGTTTACGTTCTCAGGATCCTTGTCGACGGCGATAACATCCGCATCGAATTCGCTCAACGTTTTTGCGATTGTCGATCCGAAAATACCAAGCCCCAAAATTCCAACCAATTTACTCATATTTAGATACGCTCCTCTTTGCTATTATCCGATCAGGATAGTTCCTTTAGAAAATTCAACATCATGGACTTTCTGCGTGCGTCTGACTAAGCTGTCCAACATGGTGATCGGTCCGATACGCCCTGCGAACATCAATACCATAATCACGGCCTGACTCAATTCCCCCAGTGTAGGGGTTAGGTTGGCGCTGACACCCACCGTGGCAATCGCAGAAACTGATTCAAACAGAATGTAAATGAAATCCACTTCAGGATTCAGGATACTCAACACGCTGGTACCGAAAATCAAGGTTCCCAGAAGCGCCATAAAGATGACGAAAGCTTGACGGACTTGCTGGCGGCTGATTGTGTGGTTCGCGATATTCACATTGCTCTGCCCACGCAACTCGTTGTAGAGTGTCAGGAAAATGATCGCGAATGTGGTAGTCTTCAGACCGCCTGCGGTACCCCCTGGAGAACCACCGATGAACATGGTCAGCACAAACCAGAAGAGTGTAAAAGGATAAACGGTCGTATAGTCGATGGTCGCGAAACCGGCTGTTCGCATGGTGACGGTCTGGAAATAACCGGCCATAAGTTTTTGCGGGAAGGTGAATGTTCCGATTGAGTTCGGATTGTTGTATTCAACTGCGACGAAAAAGACAAGGCCCACAAGGATGATGATAAGCGAAACGCTGACAGCAAGGCGGCTGTGCAAGGACAGGCCGCGGAAAAAGACTTTTAGGCTAGGCCTGCATTTTTTCCCCAAGTAGCATTTTACGCTTTTCGATACATCGAACCAGACCGAAAAACCGATACCGCCTAAAATGATAAGCGAAGTGATGACGTAGTTCACCAACGGGTCATGGACATAATCGACGAGACCGACATTTCCCAACGGATCGAATCCGGCATTACAGAATGCGGAAATCGCCAAGAACAAGGAAGTGAACAAGCCAAGTGACCAACCCATTTCCGGCACAAAGCGGATTGAAAGCAGAAGGAAACCGGTAAGCTCAATAACGGCGGTATATTTCAGGATATCCGAAAGGTATTCCTTGAATCCACGTGCATCCCCACGGTTGATCCCTTCCTGAACGGCCAAGCGGTTCCGCAGGCCCATCCTTCCTCTCAGTCGCGTGATGATGGAAGCAATCAGAGTCATCAACCCCAAGCCCCCGATCTGCATCAAAGCTATCCCGACGACCTGGCCGAAGATGGTGTAAGAGTCATGGACAGATTCGGTGAACAGTCCGGTTACACACACCATCGATATAGCGGTGAATAAGTTGTCGAAATAGGTTGCATTCGAAGTAGGCAGCTGACTGATCGGCAGCGTCAACAAAATCGATCCGGTAAAGATGACAAAAGCAAAACTCGTCGCAATTTTTTGCGAAGCAGTCCAACTCGAAAATTTCTTTAACACAGAAAAGTTCTTTAACACAATGGTTCAAATTCTCCTCTCAAATAGCATGCGAATAGGATTTGTTACTTCATTATAATGCTATCGCATGATTAAGCAACTCAAAAGCATAAGAGTATCTTAAATCATTTGCAGAAAAAAGCAACTGGTTTTCACGCCTTTTTCAGACGAAAATTGCACTTTTCTTCATATTATAATAAGACTGTACAACCAGTTTGGTTAATAATAAGATAAACAGGAAATCCTAGATATATTTTCGTCAATAAGCCGTCAAACAAAAAGACGGTTGCGAAATCGCATTTGTTCCCATAGGATAGTAGATGAGAACAAAAAGGAGCGAAAAGGAATGAACATTAAAATAATCACGGTTGGAAAATTGAAGGAGAAATATCTGAAGGAGGGCATCGCCGAATACACGAAGCGGCTCGGCAGCTACTGCAAGCTGCAGATCATCGAAGTCGCAGATGAAAAGGCGCCCGAAAACCTGAGCGACAAAGAGATGGAAATGATCAAGGACAAGGAGGGCGAAAAGATCCTCGCAAAAATCCCGGAACAGAGCTACGTCTTCGCGATGGCGATCCAAGGAAAACAGTACGATTCGGTGGAATTCGCCAACGAAATCGACAAACTCGGAACCTCCGGCAAAAGCGACATCGTCTTCATCATCGGCGGCTCGCTCGGACTCAGCCAAGCCGTCCTGTCCCGCGCCAACCAACACATCTCCTTCGGCAAACTGACCTACCCGCACCAACTCATGCGCCTGGTGCTTGTCGAGCAGATCTACCGCGCTTTCCGGATTATCCATGGGCATGCTTATCATAAGTAAATGCGATTTGTAGTTCTGATTTATTTACTTTGAGGAAATAGCGTTGTTAGTTCTGGAAAATTATTCTTAAGTAACAAAATTGAAGAAGATTAAGTACATTAGGTGTATTATGACTAGAAAAATTAACTATGTAAACAAGAGCGAGGTGAAGTAATGAATACAATATTTTTTTCGTGGCAGAGTGATTTGCCAAATTCAGATAATCGCAACTTTATTGAGGATGTAATAAAAAAATGTATTAAAGAATTAAATCAAAATGATTTTTCGTTAGTATTAAGTATTGATAAAGATACTAATCAGTTGGCAGGGTCCCCTGATATAGCAAATTCTATTTTAACTAAAATTTCCAAATCTTCAGCTTTTGTTGCGGATATATCTATTATTAATGATAATAGTTCTGATCGTAAAACGCCTAATCCAAATGTATTATTTGAGCTAGGTTATGCTGTTAAACAATTAGGTTGGGAAAATGTAATCTGTTTATTTAATACAGACTCTGGTTCTCTTGAAGAACTGCCATTTGATTTAAGAAATAGAAGAGTATTGACTTATTCAATTAAAAATAAAGTAAAGTCGGAAGAAAAAAAGAAATTAATTCAAATTTTTAAAGGAATTTTAAGAGATAATGAACGACGAATGGAATTATCTAGAGAAATTATTGATTATTACAATGTGGATATCTATAATCAAATGATTTTATTACTAAAAAATATAAGCAAATTTTTAAGACCTGAAGAAAATCATGGAGGGATTTCTTTTAAACAGATTAATTTAACATTATCTATCGTAGAATCTGAAGTTAAAGATGCTATTGCTGATAATTCACATTTAGGATTCACTTTGTTTAAAGACTATTCTGAAATAGAAAACAACTTTAATTCGTTATTAAATAAAATTATCCAAGTTAAATATTTCAATGATACTCATTATTTGCCATTGATAAATTTGATTAAAACTTTAAGAAAATGGAATAGAATTCAAAATAGACATATTTATCTAAAAGATTTTTTGAGAAGTAGTGTAATATCAGATATATATAAGGTTGTGGGTTCTCAATCTGAAAGAAAGCTTTTATTAAAGCGACTTGATGATAATAATCATGATATTGGTAAAGTGATCGATTTTGGGGATTTTAAAAGTGTTTATTCAGAAGATGACTTAATAAGTACATTTAGATTTAATAATCAAAGATATCTAGAGATATACAGTGAGTTTATTTTAGAAATAGTAAATAACATTAATACTTGGATTGAATTAAATGACGGAGAGTTTTTGATTGATAATGTTTCAATGGAGTTTTCAATCAAAAATAAAGAGAATTAATTTTTTATTAACAATTTCATAAGACTTAGTTGAAATTGCCAATAGAGAGACGTTATCCGTAACTGAAGTATAGCGATTAATAAACCGCAGTTACGAATGATATGCACATGCATATCATAAATGAAGTCATTTTTCTGAGGGGAATGGCGGTATGACGGCATTCCTACGCCGGATACAGAAATGGCTTAAAAAAGAGAATGCCAAATAAAGCGGAAAGCCCATAGTGACGGGCTTCCCGCTTTGTTTTTGCTTTCCGGATCATCGTGCAAAGAAATTACTTAAGAACTGTGCCACTTGTTGAGAGCACCTACAATAAATACGCTCATATGGAATTCCTCCTATTCGTATTTAGTTTAATTCTATTCGATATAATTTATCATCATCGGAAGATCCATCACCTCTACCGTCAAGGTTATTTGTTATAAAAAATAGGTCATCGCCAACAATTAAAACGTCTCTTATCCTTCCATAGTCTTCAATAAAAGAATGAACAGTTTGATTTTCTAAATCAAACTCAAGAATAGCACTCCCTCTCAATGCAGCTACGTATAAGTGATTATTCCACTCATCCATGCCAGAAGGGGCCCAAGTTTCATCAGAACCAGAGGTAAATAACGGACCTTCCATGCCCTCCTGTTCTTCTGTACCTTCAATCAGTGGCCAGCCATAATTTTTGCCTGCTTCGATTATATTAATTTCATCGTTGGCATGATTTCCATGTTCACTTGCGTACATTGTCCCATCAGGAGTCCAAACCAGCCCTTGTGGATTTCGGTGTCCATAGCTAAAAATATAGCTATTTTCATAGGGATTGTCTTCAGGTATTGTCCCATCGAGATTTAATCTTAAAATTTTCCCATTCAATGAATCCAATTCTTGAACTTCATTGAGGTTATAGGCATCTCCTACGGTTACATACAACTTATTATCTGGTCCGATGGCTAATCGGCCACCGTCATGATAGTTCCCTGCTGGAAGTTGGTCGAGCAATATTTCAACTTCTGCCCATTCATTATTTTCCAAACGCAATTTGACGATTCTATTAAAGGCTCCTTTTGCCTTCAAATAAGTATAATAGGCAAAAGCTTCATTATTTTCTTCAAAGTTTGGGTCTAAGATAAAACCAAGTAATCCCGCCTCTGATCCACCAGATAAGTCTTCGCTTAAATGAACTGTTTGCCGCTCTAATTCATTTCCTTTAATTCTTACAATATTTCCCGGTCTTTCACTGATATAAAAAACATCTTCATGCTTCTGAATTGACCATGGCACGTCTAAATTTCCAGCTAACTCCACAGCTCCATCACTATGCTGATTGCTTGCTTCAGTGCTATCCGATGATGGCGATTGTTTTAGCGATGAGCAACTTGCTAATAGAAGTGACACAGATAATCCCAGAATAAAGATTTTCTTCATTTTTTTCCGCTCCTTCGCGAATAAGCCTCTTTAAGGTCATTATACTGCGAGGGTAGGACGAGATGAAATAATTCGGTGGAACGTATGTTACCTGCCACAATAACCCCAAATATTTGACACTCTTTTTTTGTTTCTTTTACAATAGGCGTGTAGTAATGATAGTACCCTTTGCATTGTGATTGCTTCATTTTGATAGAGGAGGAAAGACAATGTCACAGAATCAGCTTATTTGGCACATAGAAAATGAACGGATCCTGATAATGGAACGGCTTTTTGATGCGCCAAGGGAAAAAGTATTCAAAATGTTTACAGACACGGAGTATCTAAAAAAATTTTGGGGCCCGCACGGCTTTGAATTGCCGCATTCAAAGATGGACTTTCGCGAAGATGGCGAATGGCATTATGGCATGCAGTCAGTCGACACCAGCCAGGAGACATTCGGAATGGTATTTTGGGGTAAAGCCAACTACACAGAAATTGTCGAACCGGAACGCATTGCATATATGGATTACTTCTCTGATCAGACGGGCAGGGTAGATCCTGATATGCCAGCCAGTAAAGTCACGATGGACTTCATGGATTTAGGCAATCAAACGAAACTTATCAGTAAAACGGAGCTCGAAGATGCTGATGCGCTGAAAAGTTTGCTCGATACGGGCATGATAGGTGGTATCACTGAGACATGGGAGCGTTTAGATAAATTATTGGAAAAGCAATCAACCTAGTCGCGATTGAGGGAATTTGATGTTCTATAGGCATTGTGTTTTATGATTGGCCGTATGGCATTGATGGTTAAAAGTTCTGAACCACCATCAATGCGGGAAAAAACAGAACGGGAATAACGAAAAGCTTAAGTAAATGCTTTTCGTTATTTTTTTTGAAAGCTTGAAAAAGGACAATTCCAACAAGTTGATTAAAATCACCGGTGTTGAGATAATGAAGCGAAATGAACTTACTTCAACGTACTGATAAAAAAGATTGGGTAAAAGTTTGAGAGGGTGGTGGGCTATGTCTAACATAATCGAGCAGGTAAGGCAGGAACTAATCAACAATTCAGACGAAACGACAAAGGAAAGCGGCAAACGATTTTTTAAGGAAGAAGTGAGACTGTATGGCGTAAAAACTATGACAGTTTCGAAGATTTCCAAAGAGGCATTTAAAAGCGTCGCAAAGCTTTCCAAAAAAGAAATATTTGATTTATGTGAACAACTGTGGCTTTCGGGAATGATGGAGGAATCTTTTATTGCCTGCAATTGGACATATGCGATCAAGAAACAATACACTGAAGATGATTTTCTTCTGTTTGAAAGATGGGCAGATGAATATGTGACCAACTGGGCATCTTGTGATACTTTCTGTAACCACACTGTTGGGACATTCTTGGAAATGTATCCAGGGTATATAGAAAAATTAAAAGATTGGACGAAATCCCAAAACAGATGGGTTAGGCGGGCGTCAGCTGTATCGCTTATCATACCAGCCAAAAAGGGTCTATTTAAAGATGATATTTTTGAAATTGCCGACAGTTTATTGTTGGATAAGGATGATTTAGTGCAAAAAGGGTATGGCTGGATGCTGAAATCGTTATGCACCAAGTATGAAGATGAAGTATACCAGTATGTGTTGAGCAAGAGGGACACAATGCCCAGAACTGCATTAAGGTATGCTATAGAAAAAATGCCAAAGCCAATGAAGCAGGAGGCCATGAAAAGAGAGAAGAAAAAGTGAGTAAGAGTCAGCATTCTCACTTCCGTAGCTTATGTAATCTACATTTATACGCTGCAAAATGCAGTGGCTTTTTGAACAGCAGGGTATCACTATATTTCAGTTGGCGTTTCAATAATTAAGAGGTGAAATAAGATGGATAATCAATTCGATCCCAATAACAAGATCATTCAACTACTCCTTAGGGGTATGGGCATGGAAGACAACGGCAAACCTGAAGAGGCGAGCTTGCTGTTTATTAAAGCCTGGAGTGAAGCAACAGACGACTTTGAAAAATTTATTGCAGCTTATTATGTGGCCCGAGATCAAAAAAATAGTTCAGACAAATTAAAATGGTTCGAAACATCTTTGCAGTTTGCGTTAAAACTGAATGATGCTGCAGTTAAGAGCGCTTTTCCATCGTTATATTTGAACATTGCTAAATGCTATGAGGAGTTATCCGATCCTGACAAAGCAAAAAAGAATCTTGACTTATCAAATTCGTATAAGCTTGCGCCTTCTGATCCAGGCCCTTTTTTTCATGGGACAAAAGTAGATTTGCAGGTTGGGGATCTGTTGACAGCAAAAGAGGAATCGAATTACAAATCCGGACTTAAAATGAACCACATTTATTTCACGGCCTTGATTAGCGGTGCGGGACTTGCAGCCGCATTAGCAAAAGGCGATGGAAGTGGACGTGTTTATATTGTAGAGCCGACAGGGAAATTTGAAAACGACCCGAATGTTACAGACAAGAAATTCCCGGGAAATCTGACACGGTCCTATCGCTCCCAAGCGCCATTAAAAATTGTTGGCGAAGCAACAGATTGGTTGAGACAAACGCCAGAGGAACTTCGTCTGTGGCGTGAAAAGTTGGCTAATAATAAAGGGGAGATTATTAATTGAGGAGTCAACATGGTGGCGCCTGAATTTATGAATTCGGCTTTTTAAAACAACAATCTTTTTCATGTCCTAAATTGCGGAGGGACCCTGATAGTTTTTTGGGGGCAGAAATGTTAAAATTCGATTAATAGTAAGTATCGTTTGTGCATGAAATTACGGGAGGGGTTTGGGAATGGATAACGCAAAAAATAAAAAAGATTTACGCATCAACAGCTTCGTTTATGATGGGGTTGTGAAATCGCCGAACCGTGCGATGTTGCGCGCGACAGGTATGCATGACGAAGACTTTAAAAAGCCTATGGTCGGAGTGATCAGTACTTGGGCTGAGAATACACCTTGCAATATTCACTTGAACGACCTAGCTGCAATCGCAAAAGACGGCATCAAGAAGCAGCGCGGGTGGCCGATCCAGTTTACGACAGTGACCGTTTCGGATGGCATCGCGATGGGGACGCCGGGGATGAGCTATTCGTTGCCTTCGCGCGATCTGATTGCGGACTCGATCGAAATTGCGGTTGGCGGCCAGAATCTGGATGCATTCATCAGCATCGGCGGCTGCGACAAGAACATGCCGGGCTCTGTCATTGCAATGGCCAATGCGAACATTCCATCCATTTTTGTTTATGGGGGCACGATTGCTCCGGGGCAAGATGAGGATGGCAACGACATCGACCTCGTATCCGTTTTTGAAGCCATCGGAAAGTGGAACAATGGCGAAATGACGGAAGAAGAAGTACGGGCGATCGAATGCAATGCCTGTCCTGGACCAGGGGCTTGCGGCGGTATGTATACGGCCAACACAATGGCATCGGCGATCGAAACAATGGGACTGAGCTTGCCGGGATCATCGTCAAACCCTGCTGCAACCGGTGATAAATTGAAAGATGTCTTCGAGGCAGGCGAAGCGATCATCGGTTTGATCGAAAAAAATATCCGTCCGCGTGACATCATCACGCGTAAATCTCTGGAGAATGCCGTGGTGATCACGATGGCATTGGGCGGATCGACCAACGCCATCTTGCATATATTGGCGATTGCCCATGCCGCTGAGGTGGACTTTGCGATTGAGGACTTCAATGATATCCAAAAACGGGTACCGCATTTGGCAAATCTGAAACCTTCGGGAAAATATGTCTTCCAAGATCTATACAATGTCGGAGGGGTCCCCGCTGTTCAAAAATATTTGCTTGATAACGGCTTGCTGCACGGCGACTGTTTGACCGTAACCGGAAAGACGCTGGCGGAAAACTTGGAAAACGTGGCGCCTTTAGCAGAAGGCCAGGACGTGGTTATGACACTTGAGAATCCGAAACGTAAGGATGGTCCATTGATTGTCTTGAAAGGCAATCTTGCTCCTGATGGCGCTGTCGTAAAAGTTTCCGGACTGAAGGAACGACGCCACGAAGGGCCAGCGAAGGTTTTCAACACCGAAGAAGCGGCAATCGATGCGACTCTGAACGGGGAGATTGTTGAAGGCGATGTGGTGGTTGTCCGCTTTGTCGGGCCAAAAGGTGGGCCAGGTATGCCGGAAATGTTGTCCTTATCGAGCATTATTTCCGGAAAAGGCATCAAAGTCTGCCTGATTACAGATGGCCGTTTTTCAGGCGGTTCACACGGATTCGTGGTTGGGCATGTCGCACCGGAGGCACAAGACGGCGGCCCGATTGCCTTGCTGGAAACGAATGATACGGTCATCATTGACCAGGATACGCGTGAGTTGACGATGAAAGTATCCGATGAAGAGTTGGCTAAGCGACGCGAAAAACTGGTATTGCCGCCTTTGAGATCACGCGGAGTCCTCGGAAAATACGCACATATCGTATCATCCGCATCGAAAGGCGCCGTCACCGACTTCTTCAACCGCAATCCATTTGAGGAAAAATAAAGGAGGGTGCCGCATAGTGGAAAAGGGCATCACATATACTGGTCAAGCGGGCCAGCACAAGGAAGAACTGGAAGAAAAACTGATGAACATCATGGATACGGAAATCGGCCTCGATATCGTCAATCTCGGATTGATTTATGGCATCGACCTGGATGACGACGAGGCTTGCACTGTCCGATTAACCTTCACAGGCGCTGGCTGCTCTTGTTCGGAGCATATTTTAAAGGGCGTCCATGAACAGCTTGAGTCGCTAGGTTTCATCAATGAGGTCATAATCAAGATCGTGTGGAGTCCCGCCTGGGTGTTGGATCGCATCACCCGCTACGGCCGCATTTCTCTCGGAATCAATCCAGGCAGATAAGAAAAAGGATCGGAACAAAGTGTTTTTGATACACTTTGTTCCAATCCTTTTTTTGAATGAACGCAAGTATTGCTGGATTCGTAAACGACTTTCTTTTATCGAAGAACGGGTGCCATCAGAACTTTGCCTGTTCCGCGATAGACGTTAACCAAACCTTCGCCGGATGCGGCTGAACCTAGGAGTGTCTGGCCCGATCTTGATACTGTAAATTCCAGGCTGCCGGACCAAGCAATCGCCATATTTCCATCAATCTTCAATTCATCATTTTCCAGCTCTATTTCTATCAGTTCTTCTCTCGGTACATACGATTCAAGTGCGACAATTCCTCCACCAGAAAGACCTAGGTTGAAAAGACCTTCTCCGCCCATTGCAACAGAAGAAAGGTTAGACCTCATAACGGCTTTATGGTTCAATTCTGAATCACAAGCCAAAAACAATCCATCTTCAATCACTATTGAGCCATTCCAGTCATCGACATCAATAAGCAAAATATGCTTGTAGGTCGGTTCTAATACCAGTTTGCCGGTTCCGGTGTACTCAGGCTTAATTGCGGATTCATTAGTGACTTTCCCTCGAAGAGCTTTTCCAAAAAAATCGCCCACGCCTTTAATTCCTGTTGTAGCACTGACATTCCCCACCATCCACTGCATAGCTCCTGACTGGACGGTAATGTCGGAACGACTGACATCGCACACCAGCTGTCTTCTTCTGACGTTCATTTCAGAAGCGTAGTAGGCGGCTTGAGCTGTCAGATGATCGACACTCAAATCTTTTAAATATTCCACTACTTTAAAAGCTCCCATCTCTTCGACAATCTTCACATCATTGTTATCTTCGAAATTTCTTACTTTAAACATATTCGTTTTCCTTCTTTCTTTTACAGAATCAATAGTTGTTTCTGATCAATAAAGGCTTATTCAATTTTGCTGTATCATTGTCCATTATTATAACACTATTTTGATTTGCTCCCAATATCTAGACGGGTGTTGATAAATGAATGGAAGAGGAACGCTTATGTTGCTATCCGTAGAAGCAGAAAAGTCTTGACTCTCAGAGCCAAGACTTTTCATTCATTATTGCGGATAAAGGTTGAGAGGTGTCACCAAAATAGCTTAATATTCCAATGCCTTCAAATCTTCAATCGTAACCTCTTGCTCAACATAGCCATCAACCATGAACCCACTTAAAATTGAAAACTCTTTATAAAGGATGTCATATGCTGCTATTTCGGTATTGAAATTCTCTTTGTTCAATTGTTGGATCAGTGCCTTCGTTTTAGCTTGCGTATCGCTGTCAAGTTCCCAGCTATCCGGTCTCAGGCGGCCAGCTTCGTCATACTCAGCGTTAGTACCATAAACCATGTCGCGATAGATGCGGTCGATGTGCATGATCGGTGTTTCGTGGGTGCCTTTTTCCGTCATGACTTTGTAAAGACCGATGCAATAAACAGGGAAGAAAGGAATCACTGAGCTTGCTTTAGTGGTCACGGCAGTAGCCACCACAATCTGGGCTTTTCCGTTGATGTCAGCCAACAACGCATTGATAGTCTTCGCCTTTTCATCACAGTCTGCTTTAGCAAGACCAAGGGTGCCGCCACCGTAGTAAGGACGGTTCAGCTCTGTTCCCAAATAAGAGTAATTGGTCGTCAGAACCCCGTCAGCCAATACATCTGCTTCCTTCAACGCTTCCATCCATAGCTGCCAGTCTTCGCCACCCATAACTTTAAGCGTACCGGCGATTTCTTCCTCTGTTGCAGGTTCCAACGTTTCCGTATAGAAATCCTGATTTTGCATATTGATATTAGGGCCAACCACTGGCTCCCCAAGGGCTTTGATTGCGGAAGTGTACGTTTCTCCGGTATCGGGATCTGTCCTTCTGCCGCTTGCCAAGCTATAAACGACCAGGTCCACTTTGCCCCCGAACTCGTTCTTGATATACTCGATGACTTCTTGCTTGCTTTCGTGGCTGAAGGCGTCCTGCACAAAGTTTTTGGCGATCAGGCCTTCTTTTTCGGCAGCCTCACGGAAAGCGATATTGTTGTACCAGCCGGCTGTGCCGAGATTCCGCTCATTTTTCGGTCCTTTTTCGAAAGAAACGCCGATTGTATCTGCTCCCGCACCGAAGGCCAGGCTGATCCGAGTGGCTAAACCGTAGCTTGATGAAGCACCAATGATCAATACCTTTTTCGGACCTGCAAAAGTTCCTTTGTTTTTTACATAGTCGATTTCATTCAATACTTCCTGCTTGCATCCAAGCGGGTTTACACCAAGGGCCACATTTCCCCGTATATTTTGTTTAAATTCCAACATGTTTGATTTTCCTCCATTAAAATGTCATAAGAATATAATACCAGAAAAATGTTCTCAAGAATAAATTATATGCCAAAATTTCGAGCATAAGTTAGCTGTTTGTGTTACCAGTTGATAGGGCAGTTTTTTTACATAGGAAAATATGCGCTGTATAATGAACATGCGGAGTGTTCAAAGCCCATTAAAGTATATGTTGTTCTGGTAGGCTTTTTTAAAGGAAAGGGGGAAGGAACTATCATGATGAAAAAAGTATTTAGCGCATTCCTGATGCTATTTTTTGCGGTTGTGTTTACTTCTTGCTCATCAAACACGGAAAATTCAACTGATGCCACAAACAGTCAAACACCTGCAGTAAGCATCGAAAATTCTTCTTTTAAACCCTCGAATATCACTGTACGAAAAGGCGCTGTAGTGGAATGGACGAATAACGACACTACTGTTCACAACATCAAAGCAACTGCATTCAACTCTCCAGATTTGGAAAAAGGAGAAACATTTGAATTTACATTTGTAACAGCGGGAACTTATGATTATTCTTGCGGGATACATCCAACAATGAAAGGGAAAATCATAGTAGTTGAAAATAAATCGACTTATTGATTCTTTTCAAAGGGAGAAGGAAGATGTTCTAACGGGTATTGCTGAGGAGTTTTTGTATCGAAACCTAAAAAAGAATAGAATCGACAAAGCGGAAAGCGCATAGTGACGGGCTTTCCGTTTTTCTTTTGCATTTCGGAAAAAAAAGAAGCCAGGATCCCTAAACGGACCTTGGCCTTTCTTTTTGCGGAATATGGAAATAACTGAGGAAGTTGTGGCAGAGGCTACTCTAATCCTCTAGTTTTACCATTCTTTAGGTTCGTAGTTTAACTCTTGGAATAACTGCGACTTTTCCTTCTTGGACAGGTAGCGCCATTGTCCCACAGGAAGATTGTCCAACTGGATATTCATGATGCGGATTCTTTGCAATCGGTAAACGTTGTATCCCAATTCTTCGCACATGCGGCGGATTTGACGGTTGAGTCCTTGGGTTAAGATGATTTTAAAATCATATTTTGATAGTTGCTCCACTTTGCAAGGCAAGGTGACCGTATCCAATATTTTGACACCTTCTGACATCTGCTTCAAGAATTCAGGAGTGATGGGGCGGTCCACGGAAACAATGTATTCCTTCTCATGCTGGTTCTCGGAACGCAATATTTCATTGACGATATCGCCGTCATTCGTGAGCAGGATCAAGCCCTCGGAATCTTTATCGAGGCGCCCAATATGGAAAACCCGGAAGGGATGGTTGACCAAATCGACAATATTTCCCTTGACGCCTTTTTCGGTCGTGCTCGTGATGCCGACCGGTTTGTTCAAGGCAATGTAGACATTGTTACGGGCTACGAAAAGCTGGTTGCCGTTTACGCGAACATCATCACCCGGCTCGACTTGGCTGCCGATCGTTGCCCGCTTTCCATTAATCGTTACACGCCCCTCAGTAATCAGCTTGTCGGCGCCTCGTCTGGAGGCTTGGCCTGCTTCACTTATAAATTTATTAATACGCATGTGGACACTTCCTTAATCCAAATATATTTTGTTCCTTACTTGGTTGAAAAACATCTAGGCGGACAGGTGACAATCAACAAAAAATAGCCGGATACTTGCGGAAAACCGCAGCGTATTCGTCTACTTTTTATGATTCGCGCTTTTTGTCAATCGTAGTAAACTGCATCCAGGAACAGTCCGTGAGAAGGCACCGTCATCCCGGCATCGCTTCTGATCCCGCTCTTGATGATGGCGTCAATATATTCCGGCTCCATCGTCCCGGCTCCGATTTCGAGGATCGTCCCCATCATGATCCGGACCATGTTGTAGAGGAAGCCTTCCCCTGTGAACGCGAAGTGCAGCAGATTGCCGTCTTGCTGGATCGTGATTTCATTGATGGTCCGGACCGTTGATTTTTTCGACTTCTTGAGTGAAGAGAAACCGAGGAAGTCATGGGCTCCGACAAGCTTGCTGCAAGCCTCATTCATTCTGTCGATATCAAGGTGTCCAGGGTAATGGTAGCTGTAGTGGCGCTCAAATGCGGAAGGCACGACATTATTCCAGACATGATAGCTGTATGTCTTTCCGACAGCATGATAGCGGGCATGGAACCTTTCCGGAACCTCCTCCAGCTCTTTGACGACAATGTCGCGCGGAAGATAACGGATCAGATGATCCTGCATCGCTGTCAAATCCATTTTGGATGTCGTCTTGAAATTGGCAACTTGCCCTCGTGCGTGGGTGCCAGCATCCGTCCGGCCCGAGCCGATGATTTCGATCTCTTCTCCCGTCATTGCCGACAGGATATTCTCTATTTTGCCTTGAATGGTTTTGTCCGAATCCCCAAGCCTTTGCCAGCCCAGGTATCTGCCGCCATCATACTCGATCGTCATTTTTATATTTCTCATTTTATCTCCCTTAAACATCGAATTCTGAGCATTGTTACATGCTGTGTACTCCTGTATTATACCGAATATGGTTCCGATTTGGGGTGTTTTCGTGGAATCTTTAGATTTTTCAATCAGATCCAATAGGCAAGTTTTTTATCAGTCCAATATTTTTGTTCCGTATTGTTAACGTTTTTACTATTAACGAACTGATTAGTTTAAACTAAAATGACTTTTCCGCTCTTTTTCGATCAAAATTTTTTGCGCCTTATTACAATACCAAACGATAAGCTGAAGAATATGGTTGCGTAAATGAGGAGGCATAGTACACCGTTCTGAAAGTTTAAGAAAGGATTGATTATCGGACTATTGTAATCGCTGAAGATCAGCACTTTATAGGGATCTGCATACGAGAATGGGAGCAGGTGAACGACATTTTTTAAAGAATCACTCTGCAGCAAAGGAGACTCAACCAGCAGAATGGATGACAATAGGATACCTGCATTAATGAGCAAACTCCCCGTGAATAGGGAGATAAAGAAGCTAAGGGACGACAGGAAAAGTATAAACAATAAGAATAACAGCAAGGATCTGCTGTTGAATGCGGTTACTGTCATTAAAGAGACGTCGACGCCATTTTGGGAATAAGCAATGGGGTAGCGGAAATCTCCTATCCCGTTCTGAAAAGCACTGATCGAAAAGGCAATGATCAGTGGGATTATCAACGATAATGTGACGAATGCAGTGGCTGTTGAAACTTTTGCGAGGAAACTACTCCCTAATCTGTTGGGGACAAGATTAAAGAAATTGATGTGATTTTTTCTTTTCTCAAATGAATAGATATTTGCGAACAAAAGCGCGCAAAATGAGAAAATCAAAGAACTGGAAACAGTGCCGCTAAAAATCCGTGCGACGTAATTTAATGCGGGAGCAGAAGCTTGAAAGCTGTCATCTACTTTGTTTATATCGTTTTTCACTAGATTTTCAAGAATGAGGACTGCCTTCTGTTGCTCAATGATAGAGAGTCCGCTTAGGATTCCCGAGTCCATGTTTTGGAGCAACTTTTTTTCGTACTCGTATTCGGCCTTCATTCTTTCTTTATCCGTTCCTGAAATGAGAGCGTCAATGTAAGCTTTCAACAGTTCATTCCGCTCAATGGTATCAGGCAAGATATGCGCTGCAGCAGGCTCTGATTCCATTTGTTTTTGTGCTTGTTCACCGTATTCCAAATTAGCTCGCAAGTATTGTAACTCATTCTCATATCGGTTTTCTTGAGCTGTGGTAAACAAAAAAAGCGGGATGGTGAAAATGAAGGTCAATAAGATGAAGCCGAAATAATTTGCTTTCTCAGAAAAGATTTTTTTGCATTCGAAAAGTATTGTTTTCATGGCAGAATCACGTCCTCCGAAAGATACAGCTCATCATAGCTTTGTTGTATGTCCAGGGTGTTCCCAACTATAATAACCTTTTGCGCATGCAGGAACATGACTTCATCACAAAGTGTATGAACATTTGTCAGATCATGTGAGGAAAAAATAATGGTTTTGCCGTTTTCTTTTAGGGAGCGCAGCAAATTGTTTACTATTCTTAGACTAGTCGGGTCAAGTCCGTTCATTGGTTCATCCAGCAAAAGAATCGGTGCATCACTAATCGCATACATGCCTATAAGAACATGCTGTTTCATACCCAGTGAAAGCTTCCGTATCGGGATATTTTTATAGCTATCCATTTTTAACGTACGAATGATAGCATTGGGATCTACAGCAGAATGCCAAGCGTATTTTGTGAAGTCAAAATGATCTTGAGCGGTCAGATTTGCATATAACTGATCACTGGTTTCCAAAAAGAAAATTTGTTTGAGATATTCTTCGCGTTCGCTGTAAAAATCCAGTCCATTAATTTTTACGTATCCATCAGCAGGCTTTTTTATTCCTGCCAACGTTCGTAGCAATGTTGTTTTCCCCGTTCCATTGGGTGCAACGAGACCGATTATTTTATTTTCAGAGAATTGAGTATTCATTTCTTCCACAATTATTTTTTTCCCGAAGGTAATTTTTAAATTCATGAAATCTATCATTATGAGCCACCTTTATGATGAAAAACCCCACTTAGCTTTGCTGCAGATGAGTTCTTTAAGTGGGGTTAAATTATTTTGAAAGAGGTCTTACTGAACGGTTTTCAATAAGTAATGTACATATCTTCAAAATGATAGGTACTTCTAAACCAACCTTCATCTATACTTAAAATTTTGTATCCATCATAGTAATAGCCGGTTCTGTAGGTAAGTATTTTGTAAGTAACATTATAAAGACCACCCCAAATATCATCGGACAAGTTATGATCCTGAAAGTATCTGTATCTTACTTCGGTGGCATTCGCCAATGGTGAGATTACTGTATCTTTATCAGCTTTTATTATAGAGGAAGGGGTTGAAATTGGAACTTGGGTAGAAGCAGAGACTATTTCTGGAGAGATAAATAAGTAAAGTACCATAAGTGTACAAAATATTCGTAAAGTTATTTTCATTCGAGTGCATCTCCTTATATGTGATTAGGTTATTGTTGTGCTATATGGATAAATTTTTAGCAGCATAGAGTTTCTCAACTCAACTTTCAAGAATGTGCTTGCTGCCTGACAGCGCAAAAAATACGTGTTCACAGTCAGCCTATCACCTCCCAAATAAGAGTTCCGATGCTTTCCAACATTTCACACTCCTCCTACTTCTTATTTATTTACATATTTAGTGTAAACTAGTTATACTGTTAATAGTAAAAATGTTAATAATACGGAACAAAAAGGTGGGGTGTTGATGCAAATCGGAGAAGTACTAGGTGACATTCGGAAGAACAAGAATCTGAAATCGAAAGAAGTTTACAAAGGTATACTGAGCAGGCCTGCCATATCGCGATTTGAAAAAGGTCACAGCGATACGACTGCCGAGAAATTTCTTCAGATCCTTGAGAATTTAAATCTGTCTTTGGAGGAATTCCATTTCCTATATGATGGAAATAAAGCGAATACGGATGCTATGATGATCAGCGCTTATTCAGAAGCCTACTACGCAAAGGATATACCAAGGTTGGCGGCTTTAGAGGAAGCGTCCCGAAATCATTTTGATGAAACTTCCCAAATCAAATATTTGCACCATGCGTGCATCATCCACTTGCTGCAGTGTAACCTAAGCGGTTTACCTTTTCCACATAAAGAGTTTGCGGTCATAAAAGACTACCTTTTCGATTGCGAGACATGGCATTATTATGAGTTGGTTTTGTTCACCAACACCTTGGACTTTTTTCCGGAGGATGCAGTGGATGCTGTGTACGCTAGAGCCAAGGAGAAGATGACTGAGTTCAATCAGATGAAACGGTATAAAAACGAACTGTTCTCCCTCATTTCAAATATCCTGGTTTTGCAGCTGGAGAAAAACAACCCGGAGAAGAGCTTGTTTTATTATGCTGATTTGGAAAAGACTATTTCAACATCGGACAATAGGATGTATGAACATGCCATGTTGCTGTTCTTCAAGGAACTGATCGGCATCATGCAGCACCAGGAGGATGCCCAAAAGCTGACGGACATCACCCGGACATTCAAGCTTCTGGATATGGAGCGCGTGGCAAACCAGTGCGCGGGCTTGCTGGAGATTGTTAGAAATAATAATGCGTGATCTGCATGTGCCTCTCAATCGGAGCATATACAGATCACGCATTTTTTTTATTCGTTCACAACGTTCAATCGCCTGTAGCCAGTTTGTGCACTTCAGCTAAATCTATCCGAATTTTCTTATGATAATGTAATCTTATAAAATGGTAGCGCTTTATGACTAGGAGAGGTCAGTCTGTTTGGTGACTTCCAACATGCATTCAGTCTAGTTATCATTATTGAAAGGCGAAGGAGGAATCATTTATGTCGGAAGAAAACTTGATCAAAGTGACTCCGGATGAGTTGCATGCATTGATCAAAAACAAACTTCAAGGAGCGGGTTTGCCGGAAGTCCAAGCTGCCGAAACCGCGAACCATTTGGTGTATGCGGACTTATGCGGTGTGCATTCGCACGGCGCCGTCCGGGTGGAGTATTATTCGGAACGCATCCATAAAGGCGGTATCACTTTGGAGCCTGAAATCAGATTCGAAAAAACCGGGGAAAGCTCCGGCGTTTTCCATGGGGACAATGCGCAAGGACAGTACGTGGCGAACTTGGCCCTGGAACCAGCCATCAAAATGGCGAAAGAATCCGGCGTGGCGGTAGTCGGCGTGTCGAGATGCGGCCATACAGGCACCTTGTCCTATTATTTGCGCAAAATCGCCGAAGCAGGCTTGGCCGGCATGGCGATGACGCAGTCCGACCCGATGGCAGTGCCTTTTGGCGGCGCAGAAGTCTACTACGGGACCAACCCGATTGGTTTCGGTGCGCCAAGTGCAACCGATACGCCGCTGATTTTTGATATGGCGACCACTGTACAGGCCTGGGGAAAAATCCTGGATGCCCGCTCAAAAGGCCGTGAAATTCCGGCCGACTGGGCTGTTGACGAAAACGGGCAAGCAACAACCGATCCGCATGCGGTGAGGGGATTGATGCCCATCGCCGGGCCTAAAGGTTATGGCCTGATGATGATGGTCGACATCTTTTCGGGTGTCCTGATGAACTTGCCTTTCGGGAAACACGTCAGTTCCATGTACAATGACCTGCATGCCGGCCGCAACTTGGGTCAACTCTACATTATCCTGGATCCAGCCCGCTTCGGGGATGCCGATACTTTCAGACAGCACATCAGCCAAACTATGGAGGAATTGAACGCCATCAAACCAGCAGAGGGCTTTTCAAGTGTCCGTTACCCCGGTCAAGGATCCAACGAGCGCTATGGGAGAAACAAGTCTCAAGGCGTGGAAATTCCGGAATCGATCATCGATTACTTGAAATCCGATGTGATCCACAACGACAGCTACGAAGGCTTGAGCGCCTTTGCCAACTGATTTTTGAATTAATGGGGAGAAAAACAGGATTTATCATGAAGTTGGGCAAAACATCAGTGACATTTTGGTGCAAAAAGAAATCAGATGAAAGCAACGTTTGACTGTTGCTTTCATCTGATTTTTGCAATATCGAATCTTGAATCATTTAAATTTTATGTCAGCTTTATAGCCATGGGAGTCCAAAACTGAGGTAAAAAATGATTTTGCTTTCTCGTTTGCTTCCTCCAAGAAGCCTTGGCTGATTTTTTCTTCCTCAAGTTGTTTTTTATGTGTGTTGATTTCATCAATAATGATTTGAGTAGGGTAGTCAGAAAAAATAGTTCCTTTAACATCTTCGACAGTCATTTGCTCGGTCTCCACTACATTATCAAGTATTTGGGCTTCTGGAATCGTGACCAATGCGTTCTTGGATGCTTCATCAATGCTTAATTCCATTTTGGACAGATCGGTCCCAGCTTTCAGATACCCAGAATATTCAATTAGCCGGATGGCTTCTGCATATTTGAAATCGGGTAGGTCAAAGAAAGAAAAACTTTTGTCTGTCCGGCTGACGATCACATTACTGTACTCATACTTCAATGTTGTCAGCTCCGACATTTCCACCATTTGCTCCCGCAGTAGAGCCGTTTCGGAGGATTTGTCGATTGAGGTTTCAAATAATGGATTGATGTCAATAAAGAGAGGAATGACTATTGCAGCTATTATGACAGAAATAATCCACAAAACTGGTTGTATTAATTTTTTCTTCATGCAATTCTCCTCGTTTCCAGTATTTTGATAGATAACACACTTGTAATTAAATGTACTTGATAAGTAAAGCATCATTTTCGGATTGATTAACTAACAATATTTTAACATAAACAAGACAGCTTAGGATATGCTCCTAAGCTGTCTTGTTAAATAAATATACGGATATTTAAAACTTTTACTGATTGTATGGGGAAGCAACAAACTATGGTAATGATTCTAGCATTGTTTAGATCGCTTTAGTTTTGGTAAGCTGCATCCACTTCGGCTAACATATTATAAACTGCTTCGTAACTTTCGCAGACATCGTCCGGGACCGTGTAGTCATTTGAAATCGCGCGCAATTGGATGAATTCTGCATTCAAGTCCGGTCTTTCTGTGCCGGCTGCGTTTGCCTTCTCCATGATTGCATCCACAAGCTTATGCACCTCATGGAATTCCGGGTGATTCTTCCCATGGACGCGTGCGACAATCGGCACATATTGCGCCAAGGTTGGAAAGAGGGCTTCCTTCACTTCGTTGAATGTGGAATGATTGGACATCTGAAAACCTTCTTTCTGAGTTTTGATGCTTTTATTATAATGCTGATCCGCCAAAAGATACTTGATCTGTGTCAAGAAAAAGAGTGGGACGGCTTCTTTTGATTAAGTCATTCTGAAGCAGTACAAACCAGTTGTAGAGCTAGAGGCGTGTTTTTGCTGCCACCAGACGATACGGGCCAACAGGCAAAAATGTTGATTTATCAAATTTTAATGCTGCTACTTGTTATTTGTTGATTATGCTAAGGGTATTTCAAGTTTTTCGAGAAAAATTACAGCAAGGTAGGGTATGATAGAATAAGAAACTGACAATATATTGTAATTTAAAAGAGCTATCCATTTTATGAAGGTTTTTCACAACCAATTCCGGGGGATTTCATTATGAAAAAGGACATCAGAATTTTAGGGAAGAAGAAAATAACTTTATCTGAAATAGAAAAGTTTTACGCAATAGAAGATTACAAAAAGTTATACGACACAATCAACGAACTTATTAATGATGGGATAATTGCAGTCGTGAAGAGCAGCAATTCTAACGGCAAAAGACCGGCGTTACGGACTACCTATCGGGTGTTGCCGATTGTTGAAGACAATACTGAGTTGACTAATGAGTTATTGTATACGATGGATCTGAAACTGGACACTAGCTACTATTTAAAAAATATCGCAACATACGAGGCCGATCGAGCTGATGTGCTGAAGCTGAACGCCTATTTTTTGTACCATAGCGACAAATTGAAGTACAGAATATCCATAAACGAGCGCAGTTTTGAAATATGGGGAAGGGAAAAATTTCTCAGCGAAGAAGGCGGTATCAGGATTTTGAGAAATCTCGGGATATCGGAAAATTTCCTGAATTATTATGCCACGGCAATTCCACTTGCTTACTATTCCCGCAGCAAGCAGACGCCTCAGAAGGTACTGGTACTGGAGAATAAGGATACCTTTTACAGTATGCGGAAACATCTTTTAGAGGGGCGCAAAGCTATATTAAAAACAGATATCTCAACATTGGTCTATGGCGGCGGCAAAAACATTTACAAGAGCTTCGGGGACTTTGACATTTGCGTTGAACCGTATGTAGCGGATGCCAACAATACCATCCTGTATTTCGGCGACCTAGATTATGAAGGAATCATCATTTATGAATTGCTGACGAGGGAATTCGCTGGCGAACACACCCTCAAGCCGTTTATTGAGGGCTATACTGCAATGATTGATAAATATTTGAAGATGGACATCCCCTTGCCCAAAACAAAAACCGGGCAGAACCGAAATATTTCGGAACTATTTTTACGGGAATTCAATGAGGAGTACCGGAAAGCGATAATGGACATCTTGGAGAGGGATGAGTATATCCCGCAAGAAATTTTGAATATAGGAGACTTCTGAGCCGATGGAGTATGAATTTCTGAATAATTTTAACGAAAGAATGAAGCGGGTAGGAGCTTACGCCCTGCTGTACAAAAACAGCATGCAGAAGACCACTTGGAAAAAATTTGGGTTCGAGAACTTTGATCAGCAGACTAATATCATCTTTGCGGTTCTTTTATACATCATGGAGCAGTCTCTGAAGGATGAGCCATGTACATTGGACGACATAAGCAGCTTTGTGGATGACCTCAATATGAGCTATCTTAAAAAACCGTTAACCTATGAAAATTGTAAGGAACTGGCTGACTTCATCGTCAACACCGTTCTCTGCGATGATGGGAACGCCATGTATTTCAACGGATATGATTTTTCCGAAAAGGAGTATCAGGCAATCAACATCAGCTTTCTGAATAATGAAATCATTTATCTTGAAGATACCGTACGACGGACAAGCTTCAAGCTATCCAACGATGGATACTCTCTTTTGCTTTCTACTTTGGAGATGGAAGCGAATATGCGGTTGACCATCCATGAATTCATCTTCAAAATGCATCTGGATAAGCAAAGCTACGATAAGGCGGTCGAAGACGTGAAGAACATCTTCAATCTGATCAGGATTCAGCTTCAGAAGATGCAAGAAGCTGTCCTAAAGATTAAGCAGAACGCACTCTCTTATTCAGTGCAGGAATATAAAAATCTGATGAATGAAAACTTGACTTCATTGGAGACGACCAAAAACAAGTTTGACAGCTACAAGAATCACGTCCGCGAAAGGATTGTCGAATTCGAGGAACAGGATATCAACATCAAAAAGCTTGAGAAAGAGGAGCTCGATAATCTGAACTATCTGAAAATAATCGAAATGTACCTTTCGCGTGCTATCGAAGAGCAACAGAAATTGCTGAAGGCCCACTTCGATCTCAAAGATGTTTACGCTAAAGAACTGGAGGACCTTTCACAAATGTCTCTGATAAAAAGGTTCAATATCAGGAAGGATCTTTATGATCTGGTCTTCGAAGATGTTGGGAAACTTGAGGACATCCATTATTTCCTGGCACCACTGTTCAGAAAAAAGATCAGAAAGAAATACAACATCAACAAAGCGATCCAGTACCAAAAGACTATCCGAAAGAAAGAAGCTGAAGATGATGTGGAGATGCTTTCCTTTGATGAGGATGAGTGGGAAGCGGAGCAGATGCGCCTGCGGAAAGAAAAACTCGACAAATACAAGCATTCCTTACAAGTTATGCTGAATTTGGCAAACAAAAGAGGAGAGATTTCCCTGCATGAAATCAGCACCATCGTTTCGGAAGACAGGGAACTGTTGGAAAAGTTGATTCCGACGGTCGAAATATTCCGGGAAATCGTCATCGAATTGCTGAAGAATAAGTCAGTGAACGTTCAGGAGCTCCGGGAGGAAAAGGCGCAATATACGGATGATTTAGCGCCTCAATTCCAATTGAACGAGGCCGTACTCAATATTGTGGAGGAATCGCCGGATCTAGGTGACGTTGCCCATGTTAGGGTAAGCAAGCTATCCGGCAAGGAGAAGGTAAAGTTCCGCGAGTTGTCCAGCAAGGATGGCATGGTCAAAGTCGTGACCTGCTCAGATATTCTGTTTGAGGTGAAAAGGGGGAAGAAACATGGCATATGAGGTGGAAGACATCAAATTCAGCCAAACTATTTTTTATCATCTCCTAAAAAATGGGGAATTGAACGAAAAAGATGATAAGGAGCTGTACAGGGCTTATTCAGAGAACGAGCGCGTGATGAACTTGGTGAAGCAACAAGGGGAAACCGGTGACTGCATCGTCGAAAAATACGGCGGGACGATTTACCTCATTCCCAAAGAAGACAATGATTTTATTGGGTATTCGAAGGGCGAACTGAAAGCAGAAATTTGCAGGAGCAACGCGAACGACAAAGACTATTACCTATCCCAATTCGTTATTTTGACGCTTCTGGTCGAGATGTACGGTTCACAGGGGAGCTCGGCCAAGTCGCGGAACTATCTCAGGGGCGGGGACTTGCTGAACATCCTGTCCATTAGGCTTAAGGAAGGGGCCGAGAAAGACGAAACCGAACAGGACAATGGCGGAATCGCTTTTTCGAACATGCAGGAACGCTTTGAAGCCCTGAAGAGTGGTGACAGGACAAGCCGTTCGAAAACCACAAAGGAAGGTTTTATTTACACCATCCTGAAATTTCTGGAGAACCAGAGTCTGATTGTTTATGTTGAAGCGGATGATATGATTACGACTTCGAAGAAACTGGACCATTTCATGGACTGGAACATACTGAACAAAAACAACTACAACAGAGTCCTCATTGCTTTGGGGGAGGAAGAACATGAGTAAGATAAATGCTGTCAGAATCATCAACTTGAACTACAACAATAACACAATGCGAATCGATGACGAGACTTTTCATTTGAATGGGGAGAGCACGCTTCTTTCGTTGCGCAACGGGGGAGGCAAGACGGTCTTAGTGCAGATGATGCTCGCTCCCTTTGTGACCAAAAGATACCGGAATTTGAAGGACCGTCCGTTCTCGAGTTACTTCACATCCACTATCCCAACCTACATTTTGGTGGAATGGGAATTGGATGGTGCGGCTAATAAGGTCCTTACCGGGATGATGGTCCGAAAAAGGAGTTACGCGTCTGACGATGACTCCAAAGATGACCTGGAAATCGTCAATTTCATCAACGAATACAGCGGGCAAAATACGAATGATATTCACAACATTTCGCTTGTTGAAATGGTTGAAGGAAGAAAAAAGGTCAAGAGCTTCGGAAATACGAAGTCCTTGTTCGAGTCCCTGAAGAAAAACCAGGAATGCAACTTCAATTACTATGATATGACGCAGTACAATCAGTCGAAAAACTACTTCGCCAAACTGAAGGAATACCAGATCAACAATAAAGAATGGGAGTCCATCATACACAAAATCAACCTTAAGGAATCAGGGCTGTCAGAACTTTTCGTTGAATCAAAAAGTGCGGAGGGACTGATTGAAAAATGGTTCCTTAAAACGGTAGAGGACAAGCTAAATGTTGACGAGGACAAAATCAAGAACTTCCAGGAAATAGTGTTCCGTTATGCCAAGCAATACCGGGAAAACAAGGTGAAAATAGATAAAAAGGCATCTATCGAGGAATTTTTTGTGGACGGAGAAAACGTCCGGAGTCACGCCGTCGAACTTCAAACATGCCAAAGGGAGCGTTCGGCGTTCGAAAACAAAATTGCCAACCTAGTGGTAACAATCGAGAAGAAAAAGGCCGAGTTAGATTCACTTAAGGAAAAGCTACAGGAGCAGATTACGAACATCGTAGGCGAAATTGATGACATCCAGTATGAGAAACTTTCCTTGGAGATCTATCGATGCCTAGAAACAAAAGATAAGACAGAAGAGATGATTGCTACGGCCCAGGGTGAGCTTGATGCAAATGGATGGCACCTTCAGGACCGGATACAAATGCACAATATTTTTGAGTGCGCTAAATTATTAGAGGAGTACCGAGATTTTTCCAAAGAAGTTCAGGGACTGGAAAATAAACTGGAAATACTGAAAAGTGAAACAAAAGACATGAGCTCCGAAAGGGACAATTTGGGTTATACCCTCAGCGTGCACTACTGTAATGAGCAAGAGATAGCCTGGAAAAATTCCGCTGAAATTGAGCTGGAATTAGAGAAGTTGAAAAATGTGATTGAGAATTCCGAAGAGAAGACCGATTCGCTGAATGACGAATTGAACCGTGCTGCATCGACATTAGGCGGAATCGATGAAAGCATCAGAGGGTTTGATGCATCCGAAGTCCGGTTCAATAACAGACATCACGTGGGATTCATGAGAAACCTTACCGGCCATTACGACGAGGGGATGCTGACCGAGACTGGGATAGAATACAGCAATAAGCGAGACGCTATTTCTAAGAGTATTACCATATTAAACGACCTTCTGCATAACAAGGACAAAGAAAAGAAGTCCCTGGAACGGGCCGTAACCGAAGCAAGAACGAAGATGGCAACTGATAACGAAAAACTGAAAAATACCATCCATACGCTTCAACAGTTTGAGCAAGAACTATCTGAAAGGAAAGATACCCTGAAATATATCGGTTTTGATGAAGGTAGGATATTCGAAAAAGACAGCATAGTCGACGCATTCGACAAACAGATTGCTGCAATGAGATCAGATCAATCCAAGCTGAATTCAGAGTTGGAGAAGGAAAGGGCGGAACTGAATAAATTGCAGACCGGCAAAATAACGGAATTGCCGGGCGATATTTCAGCAGAATTCGGGAAACGCGATATTCCAGTGATATACGGAATGGAATGGCTGCGGAAGTCCGAAAACGCGAAGGCTGCAGGGGAAAGATTGGTGCGCAACAACCCGTTCATTCCTTATTCCCTCATCATGAACAGACGGGATATCGAAAAGCTGGAGAAGGAACCCATAGAAAGCTTCACCTCGTACCCGATTGTGATCCTGTGCCGGGAGGAACTGGATCATGCCTTCGTATCCGGCGACACGAAATTACTGACAGTGGGCAAAGTCAATTTCCTGATTTCATTCAACAATAAGTTGATTGACAAAGAGGAATTGGAAATTATTATCCGGAAAAAGGAAAAGGAGATTTTTGTCCTAGAGAACAGAATCCGGGATAAGCAAAACGAAATCGACATCCTTGAAGGAAAAAGAAACCAAGTAATCTCTACCAAAGTCGATAAGGAAAGCTATTTTAATGCGGAAGCGGAGAGAAAAACATACGCAGACGGAATTTCCGTTACCGATCAAAAGCTTAGCCATTTGAGCTCTGCTGTTTCGACCATCACTAAAGAATACGATTCAGCGACGGTCGAATTGAGGATAAAGAAGGATACAGTAGACGATTTGCAGAGACGGATTGCAGATTTGGAGGAATTCAAATCAGAATACACCACGTATTGCGACAATCTGCAAAGGCAAAATCAGTTGAAAGATGAAGCGGCCGCCATCCGTGCTCAGCTTGAGGAGCACAGAAATCTGAAAAAAACACTTGAAACAGATAAGGGCAAACAAGAAGCAAGATTAAGGTATTCTCGCGATAAGGAATCGGAAATCGGCAAAAAATTGGAGAACTATCATGCATTCAAAGAAGGTACATTGGTGGAGAAGGACATCGAAGACATCGAATCCCGGTTCGAGAGCCTCTCGACGAAAATTACAGAAGATGTGAAAAGCCTCGAAGAAATGCTTAAAACAGCGAGAAAAAGATTCAGAAAAAAAGAGGCGGACCTTTCGATGAAATTAAGCGAATATCATTTGATTGATAGACAATTCACGGAAGTATTATATGACCCGTATAAAGAGAAGCAGATAGGGAAGGAAATCGAAAGGCTGAGAAGCAAACTGACTGAGATTACTGCTGAAATGAATGAGCATAAAACTAAAAAAGCCGTGATTGAGAATACGATCCAAGGGTACTTCGCCGATTTGAAGAAAAGTCTCGGCAAGGAAGAGCCAAAAGCGCGCAACGAAATCAAGGACTATGATTTTGCCGAAAAAATCTTCATCCTAGAGGACCGGAAGAAGGAAATCGAGCGTGAAACAGGCAATATTGAAGCACAGTTGAAGCGGATAAGCGAAAACCGCACTGCGTTGGTTGAATATGAGGACTTCCCGGTCGTCTCGGAAGTCAAACTAGAAGTGGATTATGAGGAACTGGATCGATACAGGGGAGAAATGCTGCGCGATTACAAGCAGTCCCAGTCCGATGAAAACGAAAAGAGCATACAATTGGGTAGGGAAGTTGAGAGGGTTCTCCGCAAAAAAATATTCAACAGCGATGACTTCTTTAGGATACCTCTGGAGACTCTGAATGATCTTTCAAATGAGCCGAATGCTCTTTTGGAGAATTTGGATATCATTTTGGATTCTTACCGTACCTTGATGGAAAAATTGGCAGCGGACATAGAACTGATTCAGAAAGAAAAGGAAAACGTACTTCAAAACATATTTGCTTACATCCGCGAGGTCCATGAAAACCTCGGTAAGATAGACAAAAATTCATCCATCAACATCAGAGGACGCTCAATCAAAATGCTCCGGATCAATTTACCTGATTGGGAAGAAAATCAGGCATTGTATAAGCAACGACTCAATGATTTGCTCGATACGGTGACGGCAAGAACGTTGGACAGACTGGATCAGAATGAGAATGCCGAAGAGACCATCTCCGCTGCCATCACAACGAAAAACCTATACAACGAGGTGGTGACTATCAGCAGCATTGAAGTCAAACTGTTCAAAATCGAAGAAGATAGGGAACGTCAAATCAGCTGGAATGATGTAGCTAAAAACTCTGGAGGAGAAGGCTTCCTTTCTGCCTTTGTCATCCTGTCCAGTCTTTTGTCCTACATGGGAAAGGATGAAAGGGATATCTTTGCAGAAAGAGTGAACAGTAAGGTGTTGGTGATGGACAATCCGTTTGCACAGACGAATGCGGATCATTTGCTGAAGCCGCTGATGGAGATTGCCAAGAAGAGCAACACACAATTAGTATGCCTATCCGGATTGGGCGGAGACAGTATCTATAACCGATTCGATAACATCTATGTTCTGAACCTGATTTCTTCAAAACTGAAGGGCGGTGTGCAGTTCCTGCATGGCGAGCATCTGAAAGGGGAAGAGGCAGAGGAAGTAATGGAAGCCTCTCACTTCAAAATAACCGAAGAAATCGATCAGATGGATTTGTTCTGAGAAAGAGATAGTACAGAAAAAGAAGGCCACGGATTCATAATCTGGTCTTCTTTTTGATTTCTCAGTCAATAGGGGACATATTGGAGGCATATATCGAGGTATTGCAGCAAGGTGTTATTCATACGCAGAAGTTTAACTTTTGTAGTAAAATGAGGCTATGAATGATAACGCTTCCTTTTTCGGGTGTGAACATGATGTAAAAGACACTGTTGGGCGATGAAAAAATATCCAAGTACAAAGTGGTTCTATCGGGTGTGCCAGTTTCATTGTCACTTTTATTTCTTTGGATGACACAGATAAGGGAGCGTTAAAAATGAGAAGGAACAAAGTATTGATGTACATGCTTGTGCTATTCGGCCTCATTTTGCTGGGAGGCTGTACTGTAACCGTTGAGAGAGAACAAGAAACAGTTGAGGAAGCGTTGGTAGGACATTGGGTAAATACCATGGGATCCCCGGATTATTACTTTACCGAAACTGAACTGATCGAAATGGATGATGAGGGTACGAAAACCGAAATGACCTATGTGGTCGTGGAGTCTAATGAAGAAGAAAGCACGATAACCATCCGGACGACGGATTCTAAGGGCGGAGAAGAGGATAAAAAAATAGAATTCTCTGATGACAGAGAAACAATGGAAGAGACCAGCTACATCTTGGGTGTCGAATCCGGCACAGAAGATTTTACCTATGTCGACAGCAAAACAAAACCGTAGATTGGTTGATAGCAGGCTTTAACAATGTAGAGGTGTAATATATCTCCAAGGAGTAATCTCAAAAAAATAAAAGAAATAGGGTGATTCATATGTTATGGACAATTGCAGCGATCATCTTTGTTTTATGGGCACTTGGATTTTTTACTGCTACTGGTGGAGCATTGATACACGTTCTTTTGGTCATCGCGCTCATTCTGATTATAGTTCAGTTGATCACCGGGAAGAAAGTGTGAGTTCTGCCAAATTTATTTGAGGGAATTGTGGTTATGACGGCATTCTTTCGATGAATAAAGAAATGACTAAAAAAAGAGAATAGAGTCGATAAAACGGAAATCCCATAACGGGCTTTCCGTTTTTGTGTGTTCAGATCATTTGTGATTTAAAAGTGAATAACTCCGAAACCTGACGTCCCTCAGCAGGAATGCTGCCACGCCGAAGTCATTTTTTAGAGAAAAAGCAGAAAAAATGGACAAATCGATAAAGCAGAGGGTTCCTCCAAAGTGTCATCCAATCACGAAATCCTCACTTTTCTGAAATTCCCCATTTTATTGATAGAAGCCATTGGAAAAGCTTATGTTATAGGCTTTTTACCTTTGTTGCTTTGTCGGGCAATGACAAGCAATGTGAGTTTATTCACACAGTTCTCGTATCTTGGCGGAGGGTATGCAATGAAGAGAGAGCACTCATTATGTGCACGATTTGTAGTCGGAATCCCTATTTTTCGGGGCATATAAGCAACGAACCAGCCTATATTTCAGGATGTATCCCTATAGGTGCAAGTTGTATGTTTTTATTTTGGTGGCGTTATCATGCGTTTGCCTATAATGCCAACCACGTGTTACATATAGTCCCATCAGCTGTGAGAATCGAAATGACTATCTTCTTTTTTGACTATATAATTTGCTCCATAGTTAAGAACAAATTAGAAATTTCAAATCAAAGGAGATCAATTAAATGGAAATCAATATGGCGGACACGACTTTCATGTTCCTCGCAACGGTAATGGTCCTGCTGATGACCCCAGCTTTATCTTTATTTTACGGAGGGATGGTCAGGGCAAAAAATGTTCTGAGCACAACCATGCATAGTTATGCAGCTATTGTAGTAGTGGTGATACAATGGATAATTTTAGGTTATTCCTTGTCATTCGGAGGAGACAACGCAATCATCGGCGACTTCTCATTTGCTTTTCTGAATAATGTTGGGTTCTCCCCAGTCGATTATGCTCCGACAATCCCGCATCAGTTATTCATGATGTTTCAATTGGCTTTTGCGATTATTACACCTGCAATCATTTCCGGAAGCGTTGCGGAAAGAATGAAGTTCCCTGCGTACCTTGCCTTCGTATTGCTGTGGACAACCTTGGTCTATGACCCGATTGCGCATTGGGTATGGGGCAACGGTGGTTGGATCCGTGAAATGGGCGCTCTCGATTTCGCAGGCGGAACGGTTATTCACGTCAGCGCCGGCATTTCAGCGCTTGTGGCCGCAATATTTGTCGGTAAAAGAACCAACAAAGACTCTGTCCGACCGCATAACATCCCGATGACGATGATCGGCGCAGGCTTGTTGCTGTTCGGCTGGTTCGGCTTCAATGCAGGCAGCGCGCTCAGCATCAACGGCATTGCAATGAATGCGTTCATCACAACGACTGTATCGGGAGCTGCTGCTGGATTCAGCTGGCTCATGTGCGAATGGGTCCTTCACAAGAGACCGACTGCTTTAGGCTTGGTCAGCGGTATCATCGCCGGACTTGGCTCAATCACGCAAAGCGCTGGTTACGTCAGCCCATTCTCGGCTCTGCTTATCGGTTTCGTCGGCGGGATCCTATGTTTCTTCGCTGTCACTGAACTGAAAAAGAGAATCGGTTATGATGATGCACTAGATGCTTTTGGTTGTCATGGTGTCGGCGGAATTTGGGGCGGAATCTCAGCCGGGATTTTCGCGACATCCACAATCAATCCTGATATCACAGGTGGGTTGGTGGACGGAAACGCGACACTGCTGATCGTAGAACTCATCAGTATCTTGGCGGTTACTGCTTATTCAGCCATCATTTCCTTTGTCATCCTGAAGCTGATCAGCCTCGTTATGCCGGTAAGGGCATCCGAGGAGGAAGAGGAAGATGGATTGGACTATTCCTTGCATGGAGAAACGGCTTACGGTTCGGTCAGCGCTGCAGGCCTTGCTGTTGGTGCGCATGAACCTGTTGCCATTCCGGCCACTCCAGCTATTTCCCCGAAAAAGCAGTTCGGTGCAGAAGTTGTAGCTATGGATGAAGCCGTTGTCGTGGAAAACCACGCGACAGCGATTCCGGGCAACAAGACACATAAGACGAAAAAAATGACCAAAGTGGAAATCTTGATCAATGAAAGCAAATTCGATCATCTGAAAAAAGCCTTGAACGGCATCGGCATCACCGGCATGACGGTCGTGAATGTGTTCGGGTACGGCGTGCAAAAAGGGCACACGACTTATTACCGTGGGGTAGAAACCGATGCGGATCTGCTGCCTAAAGTCCGGGTGGAAGTCGTGATCAGCAACGTGCCTCTCCAACAAGTGATCGAAACTGCCAGAAAAGCTTTGTATACAGGGAATATCGGCGACGGGAAAATCTTCGTGTATGATGTTGAAAATGTCATCCGCGTAAGCACCGGCGAAGAAGGCGCGCAAGCATTGGCGTACAACGGCGATGCAGAGTTACTGCGTGCGACTTCCTGATTGAAGCAAATTCCTAAGGGCTGCGAGATTGAAAGATTTGTCTCAGGCCCATCCAATATAAATGAAGCACTTGTCAGGGGTTGATTTGACAAGTGCTTCTTTTTTATTTCGGTAAATAATTGAACCATGCGGGATAGCGAATGATACCGTTTGCGTGTTCTTTGGGGGTATAATGTAGGTATAGTTTAAGAAGAATTTCCGACTTGCTGCCCCAGGAATAGATGCGGGGAAGGGCGTAGGAACGAGCAGATTTGTAGGGAACAGAATCCGGGAGGTGGAGTTTTTGGCTAAGAAGACAGGTTCTGATGCAAACGGATTACTATTATTGAAAAAATGGTGGTTTTGGTTGATTTTTGTTGTGGCGGTCGGGATGATGGGTGTATTCGGTGGGGGAACAGAAACGGCGGAAACAAACGCATCCAATTCAGCAGCGCAAACCGCAATAGCTAACTTTGAAGAGATGGCGACTGCAGCAAGCATAGAACAAGCTGAGGCAGATAAGCGGGTAGAAGCGGCCGTCCAAGCGGCTGAAGAAAAGGCTAACGCTGAAGCTCAGGCTGAAGCAGAGGCAAAACTCAAGGATCCCGCAAATTACCGGACGGATATCACCTATGATCAATTAGCACAGGCACCCGATGATTATAATTCTGAGATGATTGCGATGTCGGGTCGGGTCATTCAAATGATGCAGGGTGAGGGATCTTCGCAAATGCTGGTGGCGGTTGATGATAAGGAGGGGGCCGTCATTTTTCTGGGATACGAATCGAATATCGCCGAATCCGGGGTTTCAGAAAATGATCTCATCAAATTTTACGGAACAGCAGCTGGAACGATTAGCTATGATTCCACCATTGGAGAAACCATAACGGTACCCGCTGCCTTCGTGAATATGATTGAGCTGCAATGATTTTCGTGCGAAAAAATGAAGGTATCTAAGATTTGGCAGTATCCGCCGATTCAGCGAGTACGCTACTGGTTATGCAATTTCGACGCATGGGAGATGAAATATGTTCACGTTGTACGAACCATCTGAACAGAAAGTGCCGATCAAGATTTGGCTTGAGAATACGAGCCAACTGGATAAAATTTGTCTGGAGCAAGCAAAAAATCTGGCCAATCTGCCTTTTGCCTACCAACACATTGCCTTTATGCCGGATGCCCACGCCGGTTACGGCATGCCCATCGGAGGCATATTGGCTGCTGAAGGGATGATTGTTCCGAATGCAATCGGAGCCGATATCGGCTGTGGAATGGCTTTTGTGCAAACCAATATTCCCGCGGAAATCCTTATTACGGCAGATGCACCCGACGGGATATTAGCGCAGTCCATCGTCAACACTATTCTGCGTAGCATTCCGAACGGCTATGAGAAGCACAAACGCAAACAAGCAAGCGATGCTGTCCGGCAGTTTTCCTGGTATCTGGAAGAACAGGAGAAGTTGGGAGCAACCAAAGAGCTGGCCCATGTTTTGGATGAGGCTTATTTTCAAGCAGGGACGCTCGGCGGCGGGAATCACTTTATCGAGCTGCAAACGGATGAAGAAGGGTTCTTGGGCGTGATGGTCCATACCGGTTCGCGGAATGTCGGGGATGCTGTCTGTCATTATTTTGATGATGAGGCAAAGCAACTGAACATACAGCAACATTCACCCGTTCCTCCGGCGTGGAACTTGGCTTATCTGCCCGCGGAAAGCGACACCGGAAAAGAATATATCCGATGGATGGGATTTGCCATGGCATTCGCCAAAGAGAACCGGGCGAAAATTACGGGGAGTGTCATCGAAATCATTCGTCGTCTTGTTGCCGAATATGCAGATTTTACCGAGATTGAAGTGTCCGAACCGATCGACTGCCATCATAATTATGCCGCTTATGAAGAATATGACGGGAAGGTGGTCTGGGTGCATCGGAAAGGGGCCATCCGGGTCAGGGAAGGCGAATGGGGGATCATCCCGGGTGCAATGGGGACGAGTTCCTATTTGGTCAAGGGGAAAGGGAATCCGGAGAGTTTTCACTCGTGCTCGCACGGAGCCGGACGCCAGATGAGCAGGAAAGAGGCGATGGAAAAGTTCAGTGTGGAGGACACAATCCTCGACCTTGAATCGAAGGGGATTTTTCTGGGGAAAACAAGGAAACGCGATATAGGAGAAGAAGCCCGATTTGCCTATAAAGACATCGATTTTGTCATCGCTAATGAACTGGACTTGATTGAGCCTATCTGCAAGCTGGAAACGCTGGGGGTCGTGAAAGGATAGCTGGGGGTCGCAAAACAGTAAAAAATATGTCAAAGAAATGGCCGTCCCATTTTGAGACGGCCATTTCCTTTGTATACAATTATGCGAAAATAACTGTAAAACTCAACGTTAGTCAGCGATAACCCAGTACTGTGAACCATCGCTGTTACGATCCATAAATCCATATTCGATAAAATAGCGACGCACCGTCACATAATCATCGTGAGCCGTTTTAATGATGTCGTTGACTTCCTTCTCAGAATATTTCTTGTCTTGATCAAAACGCTTCAAAATATGCTGCAGCACAATAATTTTTCGTTTTTCCTTACTGGGGAAAATATCCACTGCCCCATCTAATCCATTTTTAAAATATGTTTGCAGTACTTTTTCCCGTTCATTTTCTGTAATACCATAGCGTGAATCCACTGTTGTTTCCTCCTTGTGAATAGGGCTATCTTTCATGGGTACTCTGCTGCTTTCCAGGTTGGCCATCAGCGCAAGAAAAATTTTTGCCTGCCGTTCCTTTTCCTTCAGCTTGAATCGATGTTGACGAATGGTCGAGATGCTTCCCGAAGAAGACCGCTCCAATATTTCCTTATCGGACAGGCCTTGATGAAATAGCTGTAGCATTTCCCTTTGAACGTCAGATAATCCTGTATATTTTTTATCTAATTGAATCAGTGTTTCGAAAACAGAGCCATGTGATTGCTGTATGTGTAAGAGCATAGCCTTTTCCGCTTCATAAAGCACCTCTCCAATTGGATAGATGATGCCATGTTGGTAGGTTTGACGACAAAATAAGCATGCGTAGCTTTCGGCATGATCATCAAATCGATAGCCGTTCTGTAATTCTAGTAATGTGCTGTTGTCAATCATAAAATCCTATCCTCCTTTCTGTTATTTATGTAAACGATTATACAATTCGTTATTCTATTTGTAAACATAAATAGAAAACGTTTGTTAAAGTGGGTTTTCGCTTTCCGAGCAAAATAGATGAGCGCCAAAGCGAAACACCGACTGAATATTCCAGTAAGGTGTAAGCGAACGTTGCTATCTTTGGGTGCATCAGATGCAGCTGATCAGCATTTATTTCAAAGACTGCGTAATTTTTGTAATATCCTATTTTTCTGGGATAATAGGGATGACGGAATGTTCTTTTTTAAGAAGGGGAGGGATAAGCTGATGGAATCTAAAATGCCCCCTAAGGTTAATAGACAATGGCTGAATTTTGCTGTGACAACTGCAATTTTTCTGATTGTGCTGAATTTTTTCATTTCCCCCGGTATACAGGAAAATCCGGTAACGGAAGTGGATTATAAAACGTTTGTTTCAATGCTTGAAGAAGGCAGTGTCGAGTCGGTTCTGGTGGAGGAAAACCGGATAGAATTCACAGCGCTGGACGATGAAGGTGGAGAGAGCACCTTCATCACCGGCAGAATGGATGATCCTCAGCTTACTGAACGACTGCTGCTGACTGAAGCAAAGTTCGAAAAAGAGATTATCGAAGAAAGTTCTCCTCTTGTTGATTTTTTCCTGATCTGGATGCTGCCATTGGCGTTATTATATGTCTTCTGGGGATTCATGATGCGCAGACTGCAGGGAAGAGTCGGGGGAGTCGGCAGTGAAATGAAATTCGGCAAAAGCAATGTCAAGATATACGCTGAATCGGAAACCGGAAAAACATTTACGGACGTAGCGGGTCAGGATGAAGCGAAAGAAGCGCTCTGGGAAGTAATCGATTTTCTGCATAATCCCCAAAAATACAGGGAAATCGGGGCCAAGATGCCGAAAGGGATTCTGCTTGTTGGGCCTCCAGGGACCGGTAAAACACTGCTTGCCAAAGCGGTCGCGGGAGAGGCCAGAGTACCATTTTTCTCGATTTCAGGATCTGAATTCATGGAAATGTTCGTCGGCGTGGGAGCTGCCAGGGTGCGGGATCTGTTCGATCAAGCCCAGGCAAAAGCCCCATGCATCGTATTCATTGATGAAATCGATACGATCGGCAAGAGCCGTAATCTGTCGGGCATTACTGGAAACGATGAGCGGGACCAAACGCTTAATCAGTTATTGAATGAAATGGATGGTTTTTCCTCGGAAAAAGGTGTGGTAATCCTGGCGGCAACGAACAAACCTGAAGTCCTGGACAAAGCGCTGCTGAGGCCCGGACGGTTTGACCGGCGCATTCCGCTTGAACTGCCGGATATTGCCGGAAGGGAAGCGATTCTGGATGTTCATGCAAAAACCGTCAAAATGGCCGAAGATATCGACCTGAAGGAGATCGCTAGGGATACACCCGGCAGCTCCGGAGCTGATCTTGCCAATTTGATAAATGAAGGCGCTCTCCATGCCATAAAGGAAGGACGCAGCATGATTAATCAATCCGATCTGGAGTATGCTTTGGAAATCATTCTGGCCGGATACCAACGGAAAAATGCGATCCTCTCGAAAGAAGACAAATTGGCGATAGCGTACCATGAAATCGGCCATGCGATCGTTGCCGCAAAACAGACAGATTCCGCACCGGTCAATAAAATCAGCATCATCCCAAGGACATCCGGAGTACTCGGCTATACGATGCAGTCGGAGGAGAAGGACCAGCTGCTGATGAGCCGGGAAAAGTTCCTGAACAAGATCGTCACCTACATGGGCGGACGCTCTGCAGAGGAAGTCATTTTAAATACAATCACCTCCGGGGCGGAAAATGACATAGAGGCTGCAACCGCTATTGCAAGAGCGATGGTCACGCGCTACGGGATGAGTGAAAAATTCGACATGATGGCCTTGGAAACAATCAATAACCCTTATCTGGGAACGGATGTGACTTCACTCGTATCGAATGAAACCTCTGCAAAAATAGATGATGAGGTTTTGCGCATCATCAAATTCGCCCATGAAAAAGCCAAGGAAATCATCAAGGAAAACTTACCGAAAATGCATGAACTTGCAAATAAGCTTCTCGAAAAAGAAACCATGACCGGCGAGGAATTCATGGAAATGCTGACGAAAGAAGAATAAGGAATCCAGGTTTTGAGCTAGTGCACACAGGGCTGTGGGTTGGTGTAGATAAGGGGAACTCTCATGAAAAAGAATACAGGTTTACTTATGATGATCATTTTGGGCGTGGCACTGCTGACTGGTTGTCGCTCATCAGAAACCGCGTCTATAGGTATGGTCAAACAGAGCGGGGACTGGATATACTATACAGACAATAATGATGAAGCCCTTTATAAAATGAAAACTGACTGGACCGGGAAGACCAAGGTCGCTGACAATTTTGCTAGCGGCTATATGGTGATTCAGGGGGACACCATCTATTACTCAGACATGGGTGGTGTCAGCAAGATTCAAACAGATGGTACAGAAGAGGCTAATGTTGTTGATGTTGGCAAAGAAAGCTCGTTCGGCTTCGAAGTGTCGGGGGACTGGATCTACTACAGCACCAAACCGGGAAGCATATATAAGATAAAAACGGATGGCACCGAAAAGGCCAAGATAGCTGACATCAGCTCTTTTGAGGGCGATATGAAGGTGTCTGGTGACAGCATCTATTATGCGGATGGGATAAGTTTATTCAAAATGAATACTGATGGCACTGGGGTTATGAAACTATCAGAAAACGTAGTCATACATGCAGTCGAAGGGGGCTGGATCTATTACGGCGAGAAAAATGAAAAAGGGGAATATGAGAATGTAAACAGGATGAAAACAGATGGTACTGAGCAAACAAAACTTGCGGAGGGTACTTTTACGGCTATAGATGGGGATTCGCTCTATTACAGTAAAGATGGTTGGCTCTACAGGGAAAATCTGGACGGGACTGCAGCAGCAAAAATGAATAAAGTAAAAATGTGGAATATCTTAGACATTTACGGTGATTACATTTACTACGGCGAATATTCAGGGGCTGCTTACAGGATCAATTTGGATGGCAGCAACAAAAAGCAGCTCGAATAGAGATTTAGCTGCTATAGTATAGCAGTTCTGGTAATTTCACAGGAATGACTCAAAAGAATAAAGCGGATTGGCTGAGCGGAAAACCTATAATAACGGGTTTTCCGCTTTTCTAGTTTTGTTGGCTTCAATTGCATTAAAAAAGACCTCCGAAGAAGTCTTTCCGTTGGTTCGCCATAAAAGAAAAATGGTCATTAATAGGAATTGGGTTAGCCATTATTTTTTTGATTTCATATACGCATCAACTGCCGATAGGATGATCCCGACTGCAAGCAGACTGTAGCCGATTAATCTATTTTCGCCAAAAACAATTCCCGCCACTATCAACCCGAAAGCAATAGAAGCCAGCACACTGAGTCGTTTAGGTTTTGAATTTTTAATACTGATAAATACAAGAGCTAAAAACAAAATAACTACTACCACGTATATTTGTGACGGTGTCATGTATATCACTCCCATTCTTATGACTCGTTATTTCCAGACATCATCCTGATTACATCATACACGAAAATTCGAAATAGCTAAATCCATAAGATATAACTATACGTTAACTCATCGAATTTTGATTAACAATTTTAGAAGCAGTAAAATGGAGTTGAAGAACAAGGTATGAATTTTTGAGGTCCTTAAAAAATAGATTAAGGTCCGTTTTGACCAATATCATTGCTTGTAGTTCGGAAATGAGGGAGAGGAAAATGCGGGTTTGTTTGCAATGGATGCGTAGATTGGCTGTCTCCGTGTTTTTTTCGGTGATGTTCCTTTTCGGCATGCTATCTCCAAATATCTTTGCAGTGGAATCACAAAATTCAACCCAAACGAATATCGTATACACAGTAAAAGCAGGCGATACGCTGTACAGAATTGCCCTCGAATACGGTGTGACTGTGCGGCAACTTGTGGCGGCGAATAACATCGTGCAGCCCAGACTGATCCGGTTGGGGCAAAAAATCGTCATTCCGACAGCATCCGCTGCTATTGCCGATTCCTCGCAAGCATTCGGGATGAAGTATACGGTTGTGCCAGGCGATACGCTCTCCGAAATCGCGCTCAGGTATGGCGTGACAGTTGCCCAACTTGTAAAAACCAATCAAATCCATGATCCCAATCTGATTTACGTCGGACAGATGCTGACACTTCCGCTTTCCTCAAGTTTTACGCAGCAGGAAATCCTTTCCGCGGGCGGGGGATATGCGGTAGGGCTGAAAAAGGATGGCACGGTCGTTGCTGTAGGGTGGAATGAAGCCGGGCAAGGGGATGTCGGAAGTTGGTCGGGGATTGTTTCTGTATCAGCGGGAGCCTATCACACTGTCGGCTTGAAAACGGATGGCACGGTGGTGGCAACCGGGAGTAATCTCAGCGGAGAAAGCGCCGTTTCGGATTGGAAAGATATTGTGGCTGTATCAGCGGGAATCGGCCATACGGTTGGTCTGAAGGCAGACGGCACGGTCATCGCGACCGGAAACAACGAAAATGGAGAATGCAATGTTCAGGATTGGACAGACATCGTTGCCGTATCCGCGGGTAATGGGTATACCCTGGGGCTGAAAGCGGATGGGAAAGTCGTCGCCACGGGAAAAAACGATCGCAATCAAATCGCTGTCACTGGATGGACGGATATCGTTGCTCTTTCTGCGGGTGATTCGCATGCTGTCGGATTGAAGTTGGATGGGACCGTCGTGGTTGCAGGAGCCAACAGCTACGGACAAGGGAATGTATCCGTCTGGACAGATGTCATCGCTGTGGCAGCAGGAGCCCATCACACACTGGGCTTGAAATCGGATGGCACGGTCGTTGCGACAGGATACAATCAAGAGGGGCAATGCGAGGTGTCCGACTGGAAAGATATGATAGCCATTACCGCAGGCGGGAATACTTTCGGACTGAGAAAAGATGGCACAGTTGCAGTGGTAGGCGAAAATGTTTGGGATCAGTATGAAGTTTTGGAATGGACGAACATTGGGCATCGTTAAATAAGGTCTAAGGAGGCGGATGGAATGAGTTTTACATTTTTGCCGAAAACGAGATTGGGTAAAGTTTCTGTAGGAACTTTTGCAACTTTCGTAGCAACTTGGACTTTGGATATTGTTCTTATGCCAAAACTGGGAAGCGATTTGATGACCGGAACAGGTGAGCCTGCTTTCTCCGATATACTGCTGGGGCTTTTGGCGATAACAGGGATTATTGCTGTTGTTGTTGGATTTGTGACAGGAATGATTGCACTTTTCAGAAAAAAAGACTATTCCGTGTTACTCATTATCGTCACCTTATTATGTTTTTTGATTAGTGGTATCGTGGTACTGTTCCTTAGTGAGGGATTCATTTCCTAAAATGGCTCGTTCCATTTTATACCTCTAAGAAAGTTACTTTTCCTTTAAATCATAGTCGAACAAAAAACATGTATCCATCCCGATAAAAGTGGAATGGATGCATGCTTTTTTGCTGTTTTAGATTTTCGGGAGTGCTTAACTTTTTCGGAGTCTGCTTTATTCAGTCAAAATTAATCTGTAATACCGGTTTCAATTGCTTCAGCAGGTTCAACAACCTCTAAAGGTGTTTGTGCTTTTAAATCCTTTGCTTTTTTTGACTTAGCGACTTCAACAGGTTCAACGACTTCGACCGGTTCAACGACTTCGACCGGTTCAACGACTTCAACAGGTTCAACGACTTCGACCGGTTCAACGACTTCAACAGGTTCAACGACTTCGACCGGTTCAACGACTTCGATAGGTTCAGCGACTTCGACCGGTTCAACGACTTCGACCGGTTCAACGACTTCAACAGGTTCGACCACTTTAACTGCTTCAACTACTTCAGCTGGTTCAATGACTTCGGCAGGCTCGGTAACTGTAGCAGGTTCAACTATTTTAGCTAATGCAAAAGTTTCAGTTATTTCAGACACTGCAGCAGTTACTTGTGGCTTACCTTTTCCACCGCCACCACCACCACCACCACCACCACCACCACCTGATGACCCGCCTTTAGCTATTGCTAATATGTCAACGTAAGTTAAATTGTTAGTAATATCTATCTCTGGGTTTGCTCCTACGTCGACTTCACCTTCTTCAGATACGGTAACAGTGCCAGCGGGGGTAAGCACGCCATCTTCATATTCACCTATAGCTGCTAATGTAAGATCTATCCCACTTCCTTCAGGAATATAGAAGGTCACGCGATAGTATCCAGTGAATTTTGGTTTAAACCCACCCGTTGAAGCGCCAAAAATATACTTCCCACCCACGTTGAGTTCAGGGGCAAAACTCACAGGAATGGTCGTTAGTTTAGTTGTAGATGTCCATAGATTAGTTGTTGGATCCCAAATTAAATCACCAGGATTATCTATCCCTAGGTATTGGACAACAAGTTCCGGTTCGTTTGAAATGATGCTAGCAACGTAGCTATCATAGATTACATTGTTTGTTCCCTGAAGTTCATCCGCGCTGCTTGGATATTCCAACTCAGCCATTGTGAAGGCTTTCGCAGGCTCTTCCAGCTGTTTGAATAAAGTTATCTCAAGTCGGAAGGGTCTGTTGACTGCTGCATTGACGGATTCAATATTATCGCCCCAGTCGATAATGGTGACGGTTTCGCTATCTTTGATTTCATAATCAGCTTGCCACTTATTTTCCTCTACCTTTTGTGCGTACCAAGGGCCATTATTATTTAGGTACTCTATGTAGGTGGAATCAGTTATACCCGGATAAGGGTTGGTTGAATCTCCTGGTTCGTATTCCACTTGAAGAGAGTCAGCAATTTCAGCAATAGGGAATCCATCTACTGCTATAACCGGAAATGAGAGGTTGTTTGTAGCAGTTGTTTCTGCAGAAAGGGCGCTGTTGGTACTCAGCAAAGTGAAGGCCATGGACGAAGTGATGAAAATTCCCATAAAGCGCTTGCTTTTAAAATTCATCTTTTTCTCCTCCTAATATGAGCGGCCAAAAATCAAGTAAGCTATCGGTTACTTTAATCTTCAAAAATTCTACCCTGCCCACAGAAATCAACGGTATAAGAAAAAGTCAAAATACATTTCATTACCCTAATAAAACGGGTGCGAACCAGAATCAGGAAATGAGCGTATTCTTCTATATACTCCTCCTTTCATGGATTCAATCTTTAATTGTAAAATAACGCAGAAGATTAAAGATAACTACCCCCTTTTATCTGTGGATTTAATAATTATATAAGCCGAATGAACGAATCGAAATGACAAATGCTCCAAAAAAAATTCAGGATCCCTGTATTCTTTAAGCGTTCGCAGGTATACTTCTTTTTGAAGGATTAGCCAAAACATTCATTCAACCTATATAAAAGTTAGTCAAAAATGACTTTTTTAGGTAAATATATGTGGGATAATCTTTGATGTATTGATAGTAAAAGGAAAGAAAAGTTAATTTAGATGAATTATGAGGTGTGATACTTCTGTGTTTGATGGTTTAAATCCGACGCATTGCTGTTATATAACAAGTATAATTAAATATTGGCAAAATTGCAATCAAATGCACACGTTTCAACTAATATTTTAGCCTGACTGTAACTGACTATCTATGTGGGTGAAGAGTGATTTATGGTTTAATTTATGGCATAATAAAAATCATAAGCATCAAACATAGCTTCAGGAAGATTCAGAAGGAGGCCAACATGAAAAATACGAAAATATTCGGGATGTCGTTCGCCAGCGTGTATCCTTTGTATATAAAGAAAGTCGAGAAAAAGGGCCGCACGAAAGAAGAAGTCGATGAAATCATTTTCTGGCTGACCGGATATGATGAGGCAACTCTGCAACAACAACTGGATAATAAAGTTGATTTCGAAACCTTTTTTGCACAGGTACCACAGCTGAATCTCAACGTTTCGCTTATCACAGGGGTCATTTGCGGATACCGCGTCGAAGAAATCGAAGACAAACTTATGCAGAAAATCCGTTATCTGGATAAACTCATCGATGAGTTGGCTAAAGGGAAGGCCATGGAGAAGATACTGAGGAAATAGGTTATACGTGAAAGAAAAACATAAAATAATCAGGCTAATGGAGGAAATAGAATGGAATTCAAAAATGTGACAGTAATCAAGGAAGCAAATGTGTATTTTGATGGGAAAGTTACCAGCAGAACAGTGTTGTTCGAAAGTGGAGAGAAAAAGACACTCGGCTTCATGTTGGCAGGCGAGTACGAATTCAACACCGATGCCGAGGAAATCATGGAAGTCCTTGGCGGCGATATGTCGGTTATGCTTCCCGGCGAATCTGAATACACACTCTACACCAAAGGCCAAAGCTATGTCGTTCCGGCAAACTCATCCTTCAAGATGATCGTCGATAAATATGTGGACTATTGCTGTTCATACAAAAACGACTAAATCTGAAACACCACGTTTGCAGTAGCCGTGTGGCAGTGCAGGCAAACCAACTGATTTCAACAAAATAAACCACCCCGAAAACAGAGTTCATCTATCGAACTTCCGTTTTTGGGCTGGTTTTTTATAGTGTATAGACAGTGTTTGTTTCCGCTACCGATTATCAGCGATTAGACATATTCAACGATTCCGCGTTTGAGAAGCTCTTTTCTCAAAGCTTCATTTTCAGACCGTAGTCGTTTCAGATCTGCTCTTAAGACAGAATCGGATTTACGGATGCCATCCATGATCAGTATCGTAAAGATAAGAACCAATAGTATTGGAAAAATAAATTGGATTGTTTGCATTATATAACCTTCTTTCCGGATTGTTTTTCTGTACTACAAGCATAGATTATCAGGTCATTATGTAGCTCACGTGAAGACGCTGAATCTCCATCAAATCAACACAAAAGGTTGGCATAGATGGGTCGATGCTGTGGCAGTGGGATTTTATTTGAGCGGTGTCCTGTTCCGGAATAAAAGGGCTGAGTAAAAAATGAAGATCCACTTTATGTTGGTCGGCGGCTTCCTGGTCGTTGCGCATATTGTCATGATTTTCGGTATGATGAATCCTGAAATCATCGACAGTATGTCCATAATGCCGGGTATTACAAATTAGTCATGATCCTGTTAATCTGTATCCAAAAAAAAGTACATACGACAAAAAAACGCAATCATTTAAATAGATGATTGCGTTTTTTTAAAATATATATTCGATTATCTGATCGACTTTAGCGATATCCTGAACAGGTAATCTGTCAGCGAATTCAATTTTTCTGGCATGAAAATCCAAAGATTTGAGTTGGGAGATGACGATTTGACCTGTGACAACCAGTTCTTCCGGCAACGTATACCGAGTAGGAACGTTTTTTATTGTTGAAGTAATTGGACAAATAACTGCAAACAAAGTGGAACGATTGAATTCGTATCTTGAGACAACAAGACCTGGCCGACGTTTTTTGATTTCACTTCCTGAAGATGGGTCAAAATTTACCGAAAGAGCGTCGTAAAGCCCCTTGCCTTAGCCAAGGGGATATATGATGTGCTCTTGGTTGTGTTATATGGATGCACGATGCATAATGTGTGTATGGAAAATAAAAAATATAAATCAAATAATAACATCACTTATTCTTGTACCTACCATGTTGTCTGGTGTCCAAAATATCGGCGAAAGGTCCTTGTCGGACCAGTAGCGGCACGCTTAAAGGAGCTCATTGTAGAAACGTGCACCGCTCTATCCGTCGAAATTCAGGAAATGGAGATCATGCCAGACCACGTTCACCTCCTATTGGATATAGACCCACAATTCGGGGTTCACAAAGCAGTCAAACGCATCAAGGGAACTTCTTCCCGCGTGCTGAGACAGGAGTTTAAGGAACTGACGACGAAGCTACCCACTCTTTGGTCGAACAGCTATTTCGTTTCCACAGTGGGTGGGGCACCGCTTGAAATGATTCAGCAATACATCCAAACCCAACAGACCTCACAACGCCAGTAAATGCGAAGGAATCATCAAGAAAGGAGGAACACGTATGGCTAAAAGCAAAACAGCTTCATTTGTCGTAGAGCTGCGACTGGTCACGTATCAAAATGAACAAGCAATACTGGATAAGCGTTTCAAAATCGCTGAAAAACTGTATAACAAAGTCTTATACCATGCGCGGACGCAGCTGACAGAATTGTACAAGAACCGTCGGTATCAAGAGGTGCTAGAAGAACGCCGCTCGGCTATCAAAGCAAAGGACAAGAAACGTGAGACCGCGTGCAGTAAGGAGTTGCAGACTATCCAAAAGACCTTCGGTATGACGGAATACGCTTTGCATGCTTACATCGGACGGATGCGCGAGGCGTACAAGAAGCACATCGACAGCTTCACAGCACAGAAAATCGCTTCCACGGTCTGGATAAGTGTGTCCTCCCTTCTTTATGGTAAAGGTAAAAAGGTACGCTTCAAAAAGTTCGGACAGCTGGAATCGTTGGAAGGCAAGTCGAACGCTACGGGCATGCGCTTCAAAGGCAACCGGTTGGAGTGGAACGGGCTGGTTCTGCCCGTCACTATCCGTCCCAATGATTTATTTATTCAGGAATCCCTTTCCTTGCACCGGGTGAAATACTGCCGCATCGTACGCAAGGCGTTCAAGGGCGGCAATCAGTACTTCCTGCAACTGGTGTTGGAAGGCATTCCGCCATTGAAACGCAACAATAATACCGGTATGCCCCGCCGAAAACTCGCTCCGAATGCGGAAGTGGGCATCGACATCGGCACCTCTACGGTGGCGGTGGCAGGTGATGACGGCGTCATCTTGAAGGAATTGTTTCCGGAAGGAGCGTCCTATGACCGCGCGATTCGTCTGTTGCAACGAAAACTGGACCGGAGTCGCCGCGCAACAAACCCCGCCAACTTTAATGTCGACGGCACCGTTAAGCATGGTGTCAAGTTGACCTGGGTACGGAGCGAGAATTACATGGGAATAATGTTTCGCTTGAAGGACCTCTACCGCCGTCGGGCGGTGGCCTTAAAGGAAGCTCACAACAAAACCGCCAATGCCATTCTGGCACTGGGTAATCAGCTTTATGTGGAGGACATGGATTTCCGCGCATTGATGAAGCGGGCCAAAGAAACGACCGTCAACAAGAATGGGCGGTTTAACCGCAAGAAACGCTACGGCAAGTCCATCGGCTATCATGCGCCGGCTATGTTGGTCGGTATCGTGAAGCAAAAAGCACCCCAAGAAGGAGGTGCGCTGTATGAGGTGGATACCTTTAAATTCCGTGCTAGCCAGTATAACCACGTAAACGATACCTACATTAAGAAGACACGTGACGAACGTACGACCTTTGTTGGCGGGCAGCTTGTCCAACGGGATCTGTACAGTGCGTTCCTCCTGAAAAACAGCCAACTGACACGCAACGAAACGGACCGCACCAAATGGAGCACGACGTTCGCCACTTTCATGACACACCACGACAGCTGCATCCAGACACTCTGCCAATCAACCGAACGCCAGTCCCGCAATTTCGGACTGCGAGACTTTATATAGCAACCAAAAGGTTCAGCTGTGAGCCTTCAACGTTAATGGTGCCACTGGGCGCCTTGTTGAGAAAGTCTAAGGGCTTTTGGGAATAGAACGGAAATAGAAAAACGACATCTCCGCTTTTTGGAAATATCGCCAGTACGGTCCGTGACGTCCCAACCGCTCTTGGAACCCCCTCGATTTATCCATGGGGAGCAGTCAGCCAGACGATGTCGCCTTTCTTGGGGATGCACCTATTGGAAGCATTCATCAGAACAGTTCTCTCTCTTTAGGAGATAGATTAGCCCATTCATCTTTTTCATAAAAAGCCCCAGCTTCGGACAAAACAAAGGGATCTTCAATTTTGGGAACCAACGTGATTGTTCCATCCGGTGAATAGATTACGATATATTCTTTATTGGGTTCCAATTTCTCACCATTATGAAGCGGTAGGGTTACAACTACGGAACTTCCTTGTAGCCTGGATTTTGTAATTAGCATGTTTCTCACCTCTTATGAATAATCATACTTGATAACACTCAGTCACGCAAAGTGCACTATCGGTACATACTAAAATAATAAATTTGGTAGTATAATCAATTTATGGAGTCGACAACTATTGGTGGCTAAGTGGCCTGAATAATGGGAATCAGAAGGAAAGTGGTGGGGGATATGACGAAAGTTGAGCAGCACAGGGAAATATGCGAAAGGCTGAATCATCTTTATGCGGCAAAAAACAAAGACTACGGGGATAGTTTTGGCGACAGTTTCCAGGAGTACGGGCTGACGATGCCGGCTATCCGATTGGATGATAAACTGCACCGGTTCAAACAACTGATCAAGCAAGAGGCCGAAGTGAAAGACGAGAGTATTACGGACACGCTGATGGATTTAGCGAATTACGCAATCATGACCATCATTGAACTCGAGAACAAGGCACAATAATAGTAAATGAATTTTTTAGCGCTTTAGATGTTGGCGCTCACCATTGAGGTGCTTAGTGATGAAATTAACTTGTGATATGGGGCAGGGGTTTCGCGATCGAACCAATGTTGATTTTTACAGTTGCTGCTAAAGGCGGAAATGAAATTTGAGCTGATGCGCTTCATCATGATAATCCATTCAAAATCCGATGCACCGAAACTCATCGCGAATCTTAAGGCATCAGGGGAACGCCATGGCGTCGAAGATAGCGATTTTCCTATGGACGATAATGAGAAGATTAGGCCGTGGATTCTGAACATATCTTGATAAAAATCAAATAAGTGATAAAAGGTTAAAAATTCTAAAATGGAAGCGGAAGCAGTATAATGTTGGATGTAGAGAGCACACGTAAATCAACCCCATATAGGCACTCGTATTTTTTCTTTTTCGTTGGTTTCCAACTAATTGGGTATATGGCACTTGATGTTATCAAATGGAAAAGGCCAATCGATTGGAAGGTAAAGTTACTGCAAAACAAAGGGAGATGTACAATATGAAAAAATTTATGGGGACCATGGTAAAAACAACTTTGACGTTAGGCCTGCTAGTGATGACGGGCTGCTCGAATGTGTCAGACACCGACTCCGAAATTTCCGAAACCGCTTCGAAAGCAGTATCCGAAGTATCTGAAGCAGCCTCCGAGGCAGTCTCCGAAGTATCTGAAGCAGTATCTGAGGCAACTTCGGAAATGTCAAAAGACACATATGGAACGGCAGGGGCTTTGGCGGATGACAGCTACACGTTAGAGGAAATGCTGACCTATGCCATTCAGGATGAATACTTGGCGCAGGCCAAGTATACTGCGATTGCAGAAGCAAACAACAACGCTAATCCTTTCTCGAATATTGCGGAAGCTGAAGCCACACATATAAACGAATTACTCCCATTATTCGAAATGAATGGAATCGAGGTTCCCGCCAACGATGCATCTGAGAGGGTGACACTTCCGGATTCATTGGCGGCAAGTTATGAAATGGGTATAGAAGGCGAAACGCAAAATATCAGCATGTACAAACGTTTCCTTGAAGAAGAAGTACTTCCCACAGATGTGAAAGCCGTTTTTGAACGCTTGATGGCAGCCTCAGAAGAACATTTGCAGGCGTTTGAACAAGAAAATGCAAATTTTAGAAAAAATGAAGGCAGCGGCAATAACCCCAACTAAATACTGAAGGTTGGGTTAGCTGAGATTGATCTGTCGTATACTGAATAGGAAGATAACTTTTCGAAAACTAAAACAAAAAGAAAGACTGACCAAAGCATCCAGGATGCTCTCGGCTCAGTCTTTTTTCTTTATATTGTTATGCTATTGATGAAGCGGGCAATTCTCGGATCGGTGGTGCTTTCGAAGAAGTCCTTTGTTGGACCATCGAAACCAACTTTACCGTCCTCCAGGAAGAGCATGCGGTCGGCTGCTTCCCGGGCGAAGTCAAGGTTGTGCGTCACGATGATCATGGACAGCTTCTCGGAAGCCAGTTCCTTCAAAACACGGAGCACTTCCGCCTCCAACTCAGGATCAAGCGCGGAAGTGGGTTCGTCGAACAGGACGAACTCCGGCTCCATGGCCAAGGCGCGCGCGATTGCGACGCGTTGCTGTTGGCCGCCCGAAAGTTGGTCCGGGTAATGGTCCAGTTTGTCGGCCAAGCCGACTTTTGTCAGCAGGTTTTTGGCTTTGGCCGTCGCTTCTGTCTTCGAAAGTTTCAGTACCGTGATCGGGCCTTCGATGACATTTTCCAATACCGACAGATGCGGGAAGAGGTTGAAACTCTGGAACACCATCGCCGTTTCTTTTCTGATGGCCATCATCGTTTCTTTCGAAATTTTGGAGCTGAAATCGACCTCGAGATTGCCGTTCTTCAGGATGCCGCTTTCGGGAACTTCCAACAGGTTCAACGTGCGAAGCAGGGTGGACTTGCCCGAACCGGATGGGCCGACAATGACCGTCGTTTCACCGGTTCTGAACGTCAATGAGATGTCCTTAAGGGCATGAAAATCACCATAGGATTTTTGGATGTTTTTGATTTCGATCATGTCGTCACGCCTTTTTCAGATATTTAGAAGTTCTGATTTCCAATTTGCCTTGGATCCAAGTCAATACTGTACTGATAAGGAGGTAGATCACAGCCACTTCCATATACAGAATCAGCGGTTCATAGGTAACGGAAGCGAACTGCTGCCCGACCATCGTCATTTCGATGATTGTGATGCTGGATGCCAACGAAGTTGATTTCACCAAGGAGATGAAGTCATTCATGACGGCCGGCAAAGCGATCCGGATGGTCTGCGGGAAGATGATCCTTTTCAGGACCTGTCCGTGCGTCATGCCCAGGGAATCGGCCGCTTCCCATTGCCCTCTCGGGATGGATAAGATTGCGCCACGGATTGATTCGGCCGAATAGGCGCCGCTGTTCAGGGCAAAAGTCAGAATGGCGGCGGTCCACGCATCCAACGTGATGTTCAGCTTCGGCAAACCGAAGAAGACGATGAACAATTGAATCAAAAGAGGGGTGCCTCGGAATACCCAAACGTAGAACCAAGCCAGCCCTTTCAGCAACCTGCTTTTCGAAATCCGCATGACTGCAGTAAGGACCGCCAGGACCAGCGACAAGGCAAAGGAAATCAGCGCCAAGGGGATGGTGACGGTAAATCCTGCTTCCAGAATTGGCCATAGGGCGTTTTCGATTATGGATAATGTATGTTGCAAAATTTACTCACCAATCCTTTTTATATTAAAAATAAATAACTATTCAACGTCCAAAAGAGCATCACCGCAAGTGGTTCACGAGATACCAAATTGTACCATGCATCCAACAATGATGGCTAGCTTCAAGGGTTAACCATCGATAAATCAGATAAATCGTACCGATTGAGCTCTACGCTGCGCAATCGGTACGATTTTCTGAATGTGGAACCGAACGAGTCCGCTCAGCTTTTCTTAGTCGTTGGCTCCGACACTGATGTCTTCACCCAGGTATTTTTCAAAGATTGCTTTGAAAGTGCCGTCTTCAGTGCGTGCTGCGATGATTTCGTTCAGTTTATCCTGCAGGTCTGTGTTTTCTTTTTGTAGGATGATGCCGACTTCGTCATTTGTAGGCAATTTTTCATCAATCAGTTTCAAAGTTGAGTCTGGATATTCCTCAAAGTAAGTCAAGAAAGTGATGTAGTCATTGATTGTTCCGTCAGCTCTTCCCGAAGTGATTAATTCAACTGCTTGATTGAAGCCATCAACAGGAACGATTTCAGCACCTAGGTCGCGTGCGTTTTGTGCGTAATTGCTGGTAGTGGATTGGGCTGATTTTCTGCCGCTGTAGTCTTCCAAAGTTTGGATGTCAGAGTCTGCGCTGACTGCTAATTGGCCATAAGACTCGAAATAAGCATCGGTAAAGTCATAAACCGCTTGTCGTTCTTCTGTAACGCCGACGTTGTTGATGACGATATCGTATTTATTGACGTCCAATCCGGCGATCAGGGAATCCCATTTCGTTTCGACGAAGACAGCTTCCACTCCTAAATCTTCAGCGATGACTTCTGCAATTTCCACTTCGAAACCGACCAAGTCGCCTGTTTCTGTGTCATGGTAGCTGAATGGCGGGTAAGTGCCTTCCACCCCGATGCGCAATTGTTTGTTTTCTTCGATCGTTTTTAAGACGTTTCCTGCTGTGGTAGTGCTTGATGCTGTAGAGGCACTGTCCGAACTTGAGTCAGTTGTTGTTGCGCCGCAAGCCGCCAAAGCCAAGCCGGTTGCACCCACGAATAAGATTTTTGATAATAGTTTCTTCATTATATTCACTCCTGTTTTAGTTTTTTTTTGATATGTTGTCGGTCCTTCGACCGGAAAAAACTCCCCACGCGGTTGATGCTGGTGATGAGAGCCTGCAAACCGACACTTTCTTACTTTTTGTCGCTCGAAGGCATGAAGAAATCTTATCACCAGTGCATGTAAGAAGCAAACAGTTATAACCGAACAAGGTTGATAGGAAAAACCGATCACCTATAAGCGTATAGCATTCTCCTGCTTGAATTTGACACAGCATATGAAAAGTTTTAGAATTACCCTAATCAATAATGCAATTGAATAGATGGAGGCGAGCTTCCTTGCTTGAGGAAAGACACTTAAAAGATATGCTTTATCAGGAATTTGCCCGAATCGGGAAATGCCTATCCAGTCCTAAAAGGTTGGAGATATTGGACCTATTATCACAGAGCCCTAAATCAGTCGAAAAATTGGCGAAAATTACTGGGATGACAGTGGCCAATGTGTCCCAACATCTTCAGACATTGCACAATGCGCGATTGGTCGCTTTTAAAAAAGAAGGGAATTTTGTTATTTATGAATTGGCCGACTCAGCGGTTTCCGACTTCATGGGAAATTTGCATGATTTATCCGAAAAGCAATCCGTTGAAGTGCAGCAGATCAAAAAGGAATTTTTGAACGAGAATTTCAAAATGGAAGGCTTGTCTTTACCGGAATTGAAAAATCGCATGGAGAACGGGGAAGTTTTACTGCTGGATGTCAGGCCCAAAGAGGAGTTTGAAGAGGCACATATTCCGGGCGCAGTCTCTATCCCTATTGATGAACTAGAAGACAAGTTGGCTTCTTTACCGGCTGATTTTGATGTTGTCGCATACTGCAGAGGGCCTTATTGTTTGATGTCGGTAGAAGCGGTTGAGCTGATGAGAGAAAAAGGCATTCATGCTTACCGGTTGGAGAAAAGCGTTCAGGATTGGGATCAATTCGCTAAACAAGAAAGTAATTTGGGATAGTGCGGCATTCAGTTTAAAAAGAAATAAAAAACCGATTCCTGTATTTTGGAATCGGTTTTTTCTATTGTATTGGATTGTTAATGGTTATTCATTTTTTTCATTTCCGAACGGCTTTCTTCCATATTAGCTTTGTGGAATTTGGAGAAAATAAGGACATAAAGGAAGGCTGCAAGTACAGTGCTTGCATAATTCACCACCGACAGCAGTGCTCCTGGATAATGCAACCCATTGACATAAACGCCAAGCACTTGGGATCCGACCAATGCGCAAATCATGCTCCATTGTGTGGGTGCAAAAGAGATTTTGAAGAAATCTTTCCTAAAATAGTCCAGTAACAAGAAAACCGCAAAAATTCCCCAACCGATAGTGATGATGTAGGAAACGGTAAGGATAAAGAATGAAAGAGCACGCACATCAAACGCAAAAGCGTTGTGCAAAAAGGATGTGATGCGATAAAAACTTAATCCCAGCAGACAAGTTATCGGAATCACCAGAAAAAAGGCCGGAAGGATCGGCTTTTCAGGCAAGCGTGAACTTTTTAACTGTTGATAGGCTAAAAATGAGAACTTTGCGATAAACAGCAGCATGCCAAGCCCGACTACAAATAAGGAAGCGAATGATGCAATGGAGGCAATGCTAGTGTTTTTTGCCATTGAAGCGATGCCGGTTCCCGTCAAACTGACCAACCCGAAAGTGAAGACATCAAGGAGCCAAACGAAATTCAATTTACTGAGTTCAATGGTTTTTGTGAACCAGTTTTTAGCGACCCGGAATTCAAGATAGAAGAGTGCCGCCCATAACAGTCCAAATAACAATAGGGATGGCAACATCATTGCTTGGGTGGAAAGGTCTTTGAAAAAGAATGCGAAAGGTGCCCAGATCACGTTTGTGGTCATGGAAAAAGAAGCGATAGGCACAAAAGCGGTAATGTTGGTCAAGGGATTCTCCATAAAAGACTTAAGCTGGTTTTTGTTCCGCAGCCATTGTAAAAAACCTTTAAGAAAAAAAACGGCAATAGCAAAGTTTGCTAATGAGAATAGCAGCATGATTGCAATAAGAAATACGTACATAGCGGACTGGATGCTATCAAAATCCGACCAATTAATGTCGGTTAACTTGATGAGGCCGCTGTCGTGCGGAACAGCGAATTGAAGGTAATTAAATGCCATCAAGGCTACCCCTCCAGCTGCAAGAGCGGCTTGAAATTTTACCGGTGCAAATTTAGTTTTCATATGTTTCATCAGCCTTTAAAAGGTAATGACGCGATCAGACCACTCCACCAATTCAACACAATCATTCATTGTGGAAATGGCGCAAACAGCAAAATCATCCATCATTCTTGATTTAAGGCAGGTTCCACAGGCCAATAACGTACCTTGTGCCTCTTCAAATTTTTTCATTTCCTCTGTGACTGTGAATTTTGGATCGTCTATGTTTTCGCATTCTACGGCTTCGCCCATCAAAAATAACTTCACTTCGTGACCCTTTTTCAAAGCAGTGTTGGCGAAACGGAAAGCATTCCAGGCTTTTTCAGCTTCTTTTGTTTCCAAAATAATACCTAATTTCATCTTATTCGCTCCAATCGGTTATTTGTTCAATATCAGAATTTTTAATCTATTCAATAGATTAATTGAATAGGTGAATTATAAGCATTCTACATTGACCTGTCAATCTTTTCTTTACGATAATGATGGGATATATAACGAATGACTAATCGGTCCCCATGCGAATCGTGTATAATATAGGAAACAACGAGAGATTCGCTGACTAAGAGAGCGAATGGAACCAGGGGGAATTTGTATGACAGATGCATTGAAAAGATTGATCCAGGCTGCACAGCAACCGGAGGAAGCGGACCTTATCATCCAAAACGGAACAGTAGTGGATGTGTTTTCGCTGGAGACCTTTGAAGCGGACGTTGCGATCAAAGATGGATACATCGTCGGCATCGGTACCTATCCGTACGGAAAGCAAGTAGTGGATGCTTCAGGCAAGTATGTCATGCCGGGCTTTATCGACGGGCATATCCATATCGAATCGACGATGGTCACGCCGTCGGAATTTTCGCGTGCGCTCATCAAACACGGCGTGACGACCGTTGTGACTGATCCGCATGAAATCGCGAACGTAGCGGGAAAAGTCGGGATCGACTTTATGCTGGAGGACGCCGCCAACGCCGACATGGATATCCTGATGAAGCTGCCTTCGTGTGTGCCGGCAACGCCCTTCGAGCAGAACGGGGCAACGCTGACTGCGGATGATCTCCGTCCTTATTTGACCCATCCGACCGTTATCGGTTTGGCGGAAGTGATGGATTATCCATCTGTTTTGAATGCAAATCCGGATATGCTTGAGAAAATCCATATGACGATCGAAGCAGGAATGATGGTCGATGGCCATGCAGCCGGTTTGCCGGAAGCTGCCTTGAATGTCTACAGCACAGCGGGAATCCGCAACGATCATGAGGCGGTGACGGCGGAAGAGGCGATTGCGCGGGTACGCCGGGGCATCCATGTGTTGGTGCGGGAAGGTTCGGCCGCGAAAGATCTATTGGCGCTGCTGCCGGCCATCAACGAAAGGAACAGCCGCCGTTTTTCATTCTGCACAGACGATAAACATCTGGACGAGTTGGCCGAAGAAGGAACCGTCAATTATGCCGCGCAACTGGCGATTCAACAAGGTTTGGACCCGCTGATCGCCATCCAGATGGCTACGCTCAACAATGCAGTGTGCCACGGCATCCATGACAAAGGCGCAATTGCACCAGGCTATCTTGCGGATATCCTGATCACAGACAGCCTGGAGACTCTGCATCCGGAAACAATCATCAAAGGAGGACGTTTGCTGGATCTGGGGGCTTTAAGGAGCGTCCGCGCAACTGTCCCGGAGGCTGTCCGATCCTCCCTTCATTTAAAGAAAGTGACAAAAGACGACTTGCAGATCCCGCTTCAAAATGGACAAAAGGCTTGGGTGATCGGTGTTGTGCCGGGCCGGATCATTACGGAGAAAATCGCAGCGGATGTGAGGACGGAAGACGGATTCTTTGTTGCGGATCCGCAAAATGATCAAGTGAAGATGGTAGTGTGCGAACGCCATCACCAAACCGGCAGCATCGGGGCTGGCATCGTCAGCGGACTCGGTCTGAAACGGGGCGCCATCGCTTCGACTGTAGCCCATGATTCGCATAATCTGGTCGTTGCCGGAACGAATGATGAAGATATGCTGCTGGCGATCGAGGAGGCGGAACGGATGCAAGGCGGACTCGTAATCGTTGAGGGCGGAAAGGTGCTGGCGTCAGTCCCGCTGCGGGTCGGCGGCATCATGTCGGAAAAACCCTACGAAGAAGTGATTGAGGAACTGCATCAGTTGCATGAGCAGTTGTCTACGCTTGCGGAGGAATCGCAGAACATTTTCATGATCCTCTCGTTCCTGTGCTTGCCGGTCATTCCTCGTCTGAAACTGACGGATAAAGGATTGTTTGATGTGGATTCCTTCCAGCATATCGAAGTGGGAATTCCGATGTAAGGTTACTTTCTTCCCTGTTGTCCGGAAAGGTGGTGGTTCTTTATGGCGATTTCATTCGGTGAATTCATTCAGTTGCTGCTGTCGAGCCCGGCTATTGCGATAACGGTGGCCTTGACTCTGGGCGTGGTTTTGGTGAACGGGTGGACGGACGCGCCGAACGCCATCGCCACCTGCGTTTCGACAAGAAGCATGACTCCGCGCAATGCCATCCTGATGGCGGCGGTGTTCAATTTTTCAGGCGTTTTTGTGATGACGGCGATCAATGCCAAGGTTGCCCAGACGATGGCGAAGATGGTTGATTTTGGCGGGAATACGGAAGATGCGGTCGTGGCGCTGTGTGCGGCGCTCTTCGCGATTGTGGTATGGGCCACTGCGGCCTGGTATTTTGGCATCCCGACAAGCGAAAGCCATGCTTTGATCGCCGGGGTGTCGGGGGCTGCGATCGCGTTGCAGGGTGGCATCGGTGGCATCAATGGGGCGGAATGGATTAAGGTGCTTTATGGCCTGGTGCTTTCCACGGTTATGGGTTTATTTTTGGGTTTCCTTGTCGTGAAACTGGTCGGCGCGCTGTTCAAGGACATCGAGCGGCAAAGCACGACAACCTTCTTCCGCAACAGCCAGATTGCCGGTGCGGCAGCGATGGCCTTCATGCATGGGGCCCAGGACGGCCAGAAGTTCATCGGGATTTTTCTGCTGGGTATTGCCTTGTCGCAAGGAAATGACGCGACCGATTTCATTATCCCTGTCTGGCTGATGCTGTTGTGTTCCACAGTCATGGCCTTGGGAACAGCGATCGGAGGCGGGAAAATCATCAAGACGGTAGGGGTCAACATGGTGAAGCTGGAGACCTATCAAGGCTTCAGCGCTGATTTTGCCGGTGCCGTGAGCCTCTTGACGGCTTCCCTCTTTGGGCTGCCGGTGAGTACGACCCACACGAAGACGACGGCCATCATGGGAGTGGGCGCGGGCAGGCATCTGTCGAGCGTGAACTGGCTGACGGTCAAGGAAATGGTTTTCACGTGGGTGTTGACATTTCCAGGCTGCGGCCTTGTCGGGTATTTGATGGCAAAGCTGTTCATTCGGATATTCTAGGGGGAGCCGATTATGTTCAAAAAGAAGACGGAAAAGTTGGATTATTTCGATGAATTCATCAAGCTTGCCGAATGGGGCGTCCAATCGGCGGAATTCCTGAAGCAGGTACTGGCGGATTATCCGGTCGCTGATCTCAGCCAAAAATTGGACGAGATGCATGAGATCGAACATAATGCCGACCTCGCGAAATATAGGCTGATGCGCTATATGTATAACGATCTGTTGCCGCCTTTCGATAGGCAGGATGTGATTGCGCTGGTCACCAGTCTGGACCATGCCATCGACATGATTGAGGATGTCATGATCCATATTGAGATCTATCAACCGCAGAACATCACCCCGGAAATCAACCAATTCCTGGATCTGGTGGAAAAATCAGCCGAGGAATTGCTTACAGCGGTGCGGCTACTGAAAACCTACAAGAAATCGCAAAAAGAGATCCACGTAGTCATCGACCGGATCAATGCCTGTGAGACGGAAGGCGATCTGCTCTACATCCACTCCATGCGCGACCTCTATCAGAGCAATGCGGATGCCGTCAGTATCGTCATCCTGGGCAAAATCTATAAATCGCTGGAGGATTGCTGTGACGCCTTCAAGGACGTGACCAAATTCGTGGAAGAGATTGCGTTGAAATACTCATAGCCCGGCAGATGTAAAATAAAAAAATCCCTACAAGTCAGAAATTTTCTGACTTGTAGGGATTTTTAGCAACAATACATCATTCAAAAATGTTCATCAATCATGATTCGTTGCCTGATGAACGAAATTATTTAGAATAGCATGGAGTCATTTACTCAGCGGGACAACTAAGATTTTCATCTTTGTCTCGGGCATGCATACTTACGCCGTTCATCTGATGGTCGTCTTGTGCGTGGTGACGAAGATGAGTTGCATGGCTACGTACATACTGACCGTGATTTTCAAATGTCGTAGTATCCATCATCGCTGCTTCTACGGGAGTTGCGACAGCGAAGGTGGTCAATGCAGTAAAAGAAATCAGGCCAATCATCAAATATTTTTTCTTCATGGGTAAGTTCTTCCTTCCTTTTTATAAACTGGCTATAGTTTATGAGACTGTTTTCGTGTTGTTGATCGAACAAAAGGAATAATCAACAACGCGGGATCGCTTGATCCTTCTTCAGTATACTAAGGAAGTATGTAGAACAGATGTAGATGACAAAAATAGATGAATTCAATTAAATTAACTAAGTTGAATTCATCGAAACAGTATGCCATAATATTCTTGAAAACTAAATAACTTCTTTATCACGAGAGATTGAGGGACTGGCCCGATGACATCTCAGCAACCGACCACCGCATGAACGCGGCGGCAAGGTGCTAAATCCTGCAGAGCAATCTGAGAGATAAGAAGAGCAAAGCGACATTCCCGACTCTTCTTGTAATAAGAAGGGTTTTTTGTTTTCGAAAAAACAATTTGGAGGGAAAGACGATGACAATGACAAAAGAACAATTTGAACGCTGCGAAAGAATGGAAGCTGCAGGCGGCCCAAAAAGCCAAGCCGAGGCCATGCTGTATCATCAGTACAAGCAGCAAAAACAACAACTAGTTGATGCAAGGAAGGCCGGAAAAGAACATTTCCAGAGTGACATACTCGAAAAATTGTTGGAAGTACAGCAGCTTGAACGCAGCATCGAAAAGCTGCAGAGACAGCTTCAGAACGAGAAGCTTGCCTTGGAAAACATGACCGAAACACTGGTGCTCTTGGGGGATGAACTGTAAAGGAATCGACCGGAGTCAGTGTGATACTGTGTTTTTTGGCGTGGACGGTGCTCTACAATTTACTGTTCAAGTGAGTCGGGTTTCCGGGATGCGAGAGTCGAGTGGTCCTGTCAATAGAACTCGACGACTGCATCCTCGAAGCCGTTGGAACTCAAAAAAGAAGTCAGCAATGACTCGACTCTTTTATCCGCTTCATCCAAAAAGCCCTGACTGATTTTCTCTTCTTCTAGTAGTTGTTGTTTATTGACGTTTATTTCGTCAAAAATTATCTGGCTGGGATAATCCGAAAAAATAGTGCCTTTGATGTCTTCGACTCTCGTTTTTTCGGTCTCCACAACGTTATCGAGTATCTGGGATTTTGGGACTCTGACTGATAATTGCTTGATTTCTTCGGTATAGGTCATCTGAAGTTCAGAAAGATCGGTCCCGGCTTTCAGATAGCCGGAATACTCAATCAGCTTAATGGCTTCCGCATAGTCAAAATCACCGAAACCGAATAGGTCAAAACTCTTGTCTGTTCGTGCGGGTGGAAATCAAATCGGTTTCGGTGAATATGAAATATCCTGCCATCCCAATAACCAATAATAGTAGTATTTTTTTCATAACCAAATCTCCTCCTCGGTAATCTTAACCCATCAGCGTTTATGCAAAGTGGGTGCGCTATGGTTCCTGTAACGGATTTTTGATTTAAACTAATTGACAATATTTCAACATATTTTTTGGAAATGATTTGTAATCTCAAACTAATATTCATTTGATTTTATCGACTGCACTGTGGAATTAGCAATGGGAAGCAAAGAGGAGGAGTGTTTATGAATTTGAAAATGAAGCGGATCTACGAGGCTCCTAAAAAAACGGACGGATTCCGGATCCTAGTCGACCGGTTGTGGCCGCGTGGTGTCAAGAAGGAGACTGCCCGGCTGGATGCATGGCTGAAGGACAGCGCGCCTTCGCCGGATCTGCGCAAATGGTTCGACCACGATCCCGAAAAATTTGCCGCCTTCAAGGAACGGTATGAGGAGGAGCTGGTGATGAACCCGCCGACAGCTTCTGCCATAGCGGAAATCCTGAAACAGTTGGAAGCGATGGATGTCACATTGGTCTACGCCGCGCGGGACCCTGAAATCAATCACGTCGTTGTGCTCCGGGATTTTTTGGAGAAACAGCGAAAATAGATGTTTGTTTGCATTTGTTTAGCGAAAGAGCAGTATCCCAAGTGGGTCATAAAAACGACTTTAAATTAGGACGGCTTTGTTAGGGGGATATTGCCATCGTTTCAATAGGTCATTGATTTTTACCACGAAAATTCTGCCAGTATTTCTTCCTCAACATGTAGTAGAACAGGGCGAAGGGAACACTCATCAAAAAAAGAACCGCTACAACTGGAAAACGCATAATCAACAACAGAAACCCGCCAATCATAGCTAGCATCCCCAACGATTGCGCAGGAAATAGCCAAGGAAGCAAGAGACTATTCTTGAGCTTCGTCCGTACCGGTCCATCAAACACCGCATAGAAAACGAAGAAATAACAGGTTACCAGAAAGACAAGAACCGCCAAAATGACTAAGGCGGGAAAAATGGAGGGCGAAAACCGCATGATTACCCGGAAATCCAGCCACAAAAACAGAAAAATCCCATAAAATAAAAAGATGAATCGATTGCTTTCCTTCCAAATTCGCTGATATTCCTGAAAAAAGAAAGGCCCCACTGCAATTTCCCGCTGGTTCCATATCAGCTCCCTCAAAACTGCACAGAGGCTTAACGTTGCAGGGCCAATACCCAGCACAACGCCCCCAGCAAATACGCCCAGCAACCACAACAAGTTTAAATAGACGAGGGAAGATAACCAATGCATTCCCCGCATTAGAGCATGACTCAACGTACTTTCTGATTCTGACATAAAGCCCTTTACACCCCTTTTTAATTTTTCTGTACAGAATGACCAACTCCACCCCATAGTATAAAACGTTTACAAAATTGTCAAATCAACATGGTAATTTAAAAAGTGGTTGACAAACATCTCCTGAATGCGTATATTTGTGTTAGTAAAGCGCTTCATTTTATAAAGCAACGAGGGAGGAAAATACAATTGGCTACGATCTATGATGTCGCAAAAGAAGCTGGTTTTTCCATTTCAACCGTTTCAAAAGTGTTGAATAACAGCACGAATGTGAGTGATCGGGCCAGAAAAAAAGTCCTGGAAGCTATCGGGACTTTGGGTTATGTTCCGAGCTCGTCCGCACGCACGTTGGCAACAAAAAAATCATACATGATTGGAGTGGTGTTCTCAGAAAATTTAGGTGTTGGTATGGCCCATCCCTTTTTTGGTCCTGTAATTGAAGGATTCCGGAAGTTCGTCGATATGTATAATTATGACTTATTGTTTGTATCCAGAAGTATCCAAGGCGAAGAAAACTACACGGACCAACTTATCCGCAGGGGTGTGGATGGCATTGTTGTCTTCAGTACCGATTCAGATCGATCCGATCTGGAAATTTATCGCGAATTGGGCATCCCTTGTGTCTTTATCGATATGGATGTGAGCGATTTCAACTCCGTGTACAGTGACAACTACCAAGGCGCAATAATCGCAGTCGACCATTTAGTCGCTTTAGGGCATCAAAAAATTGCCCATATCCACGGGGAAAGCACAGGATTCATTGGTACAGAAAGAATGAGAGGATTCAATGATGCAATCAGCACGCATCACCTGAACATACCGGAAAGCTATATCGTGAACGGTGGCTATTACTCAACGGATGGCGGCCGGACAGCCATGATGAAACTGCTTCGCCTGGAGGAGCCACCAACCGCAGTGTTTGTGTCTGGGGATCAAATGGCAATTGGGGCAATCCAAGCAGTCAAGGAGTATGGTCTGCGTGTTCCGGAAGACATATCGATTGTGGGATTCGACGATATTGAAATAGCTAAATACATGGAACCAGCTTTAACGACAATTGCACAGGATAAAGAAAAAATTGGGCAGCAAGCAGGAGCGCTGGCGATTGAGAGCATTCTAAACCCGGATCGCTTACCGGTCAAGAAGACGATTCCCGTTAGGTTGATCAAGCGGGCAACAACAGCTGAACCGAAGAAACATTGATTTTTTGTTATGGAAACATAGCAAAAAATTTTATTCAAAAAGTAAAGCGCTTTACATAATCTGTAAGCGCTTAATAAACAAAGAGGAGCAATAATAAATGAAAAAATGGGCAAGTATTTTAAGTATCGCAGGGTTAAGTTTGACGCTAGCAGCTTGTGGTGAGTCTAAACCGGACTTAGTCATCACATCCTTTACGGATGAATTACAACGGCCGATCGATCGGTTTGAAGAGTTGTACGATGTGAATGTAGAACTTCAAATCATCCCGACCGCAGATTACCGTCAAACCATGCAACCAGCTTTGGAAAGCGGTGATGGAGCACCGGATATCTTTACAGGAGAAATTGCGTACATGCAACAATGGCTCAATGCCGACTACTGGACGAATCTTTCGGAAGATCCCTACAATGTGAATGATTGGGAAGACGACTATGTGGATTATGTTTATGACTTAGGTAAAGACCAAGACGGCAACGTCCGCGCAATGTCTTGGCAAACGACACCAGGTGGAATTTACTACCGCAGAAGCATTGCCAAAGAGGTTTTAGGTACGGATGATCCAAAAGAAGTGGGTGCAATGATGGCATCCATGGACGGCCTGTTTGAAGTCGGAGAAAAAATGAAAGAAGCAGGTTACGCTCTGTTCCCGGATGAAGGTTCTATATCCAAATTCACTAGTTTTTCAACAGGTGGCAGCGACCCACAACCATGGGTAAATGAAGCCAACGAGTTGGTAGTGACTGATGATCGGCTTTCCTATTTTGACTATGCGAAAACGTTAAGGGATGAGCAATATACTGCTCTTGCGCCAGCATGGTCACCCTCTTGGTATGAATCCTTCAACGGACCAATCAACTACAATATGGGTTGGGAAGAATTAGAAGGAGAAAAAGCAGAAGAAGCAACTAACCAAATCGAAGTATTTTCAGTAGCACTACCAACCTGGGCACTGGATGCTGTCTTTAAACAAGCATCGAATGCAAATGCGGGTGACTGGGCTGTCACAAATGGCCCATCAGCTTACTTCGAAGGCGGAACATGGTTAGGCATTTACGAAGGATCTGAAAATAAAGATCTAGCCTTCAAATTCGTCGAAATGATGGTACATGATGAAGAATTCCTGACAGAATGGGCTAAGGAAACAGGAGATGTATTGAGTTACAAACCCGTAACGGATGCAATTAAAGACGAAATGTCAGATGACTTCCTAGGTGGTCAAAACCATTACGAGTTCTTCTTGGAAGAAGCAGAAAAAATCAATGCTAGCGTCGTAACACCTTACGACCAACAATTAAATGAGTTATTTGGTACACAAGTCGGAGCCTATGTTGAAGGTGAAATCAGCAAAGAAGAAGGAGTTCAAGAATTCTATAACCAAGTTAACAATGCCTTCCCAGACATTGTTACACCTGATGAAAAATAATTGAAAAATAATCTGGGGTTCTTTTTAAAGAACCCCAGATTTATTTTAGACTAGAGGAGGATTGAAATGGGAAAGAATTCAAATAAAGCCTATCTGTACATTGCCCCATTTGTCATCGTATTTTTAACATTTAACATCTACCCGATTTTGTTGACCTTTTACTTCAGTCTCACGAGTTATAGTGGAGCCGGGGGAATTGAAAATGCGGCCTTTATTGGGGTGGATAATTATTTACGTTTAGCGCAGGACAAGTATTTTATTGAATCACTGATGAACACGCTGATTATCTGGGGGAGTGGTTTTTTCTTCCAATTAGCAATCGCATTTGGATTAGCTCTTATTTTTAGTGATATTCAGCTTAAAATCAAAGGGGTGGGCTTCTTCCGGACCCTCTTTTACTTACCTAATATCATCACAGTGGCGTCTGTAGCACTCTTATTCAATTTAGTGCTGGACTGGAATTATGGTGCTTTGAACCAAATACTACTGGATACCGGCATTATCAATCGACCGGTCAACTGGTTGAGCAATGCCGTTTATTCCCGTGGCGCCGTCTCAGCAATCAATACGTGGATGTGGTTTGGACAAACATTTATTATTCTGTTGGCAGGTATAAGCGGCATTTCGACAGATTATTTAGAGGCAGCTTTGATTGACGGTGCCAACTGGTGGCAAAGATTCTATCATATTACCTTACCGCAACTGAAGCCAATCATGCTCTACGTCATGATTACTTCTCTCATCGGGGGATTGCAAATGTTCGATTTACCGATGTTGCTTACTGATGGCATGGGTGCACCACGTGGGGCACTGAGCACGATGGTTCTCTACTTGTACAATCAAGCCTTCAAATACAATAATTTCGGTTACGCCTCTGCAATTGCTTATGGTCTGTTTATGATCACTGTTATTTTCTCCATTATCATATTCCGAACTATGAACAACAAACCGAATAAGAAAGGTGTCTAGTTATGAAAAATACTAAAGCTGTTAGCATTGCACCAATCGTTGCTCCGATCGGGAAAGGATTTAAAACCCGTATTAAAATTTTGAAGGCGACCCTCTATACCTTTTTAATAATACTATCCGTAATTTCTGTAATCCCCTTCGTTATGATGATTGTTAATGCGACTCGTTCAAACAGTGAAATCATTCGAGGCTTCACATTGATCCCTGGGACATCATTCTTCGACAACTATGATGTGTTGATCCGCTACGTGAATGTCTGGCGTGGCTTCGCAAACAGTTTGTTTATTGCGACAACCGTTACCTTACTGAATGCCTATTTTTCAGCATTAACCGCTTTTGCGATGGCTTTCTACGAGTTCAAAGGAAAAAGTTTAATTTTCGGTGCTTTCCTAGTCGTTATGATGGTCCCAGGTCAACTTGGACTTTTGGGACAATATGAATTGAACAGTACTTTAGGAATCCTGGATACGTATTGGCCTTTGATCATACCAGCTATTGCGGCGCCTTTCACGGTGTTCTTCTTTCGCCAATATTTGGTGTCTTCGATGCAAATCTCTATTTTGGAAGCAGCCCGAATTGACGGTGCATCAGAAATCTATATGTTCCATAGAATTGTTTTACCTATTCTAAAACCTGCAATTGCGACTCAAGCAATCTTCACTTTCATCGGAACATGGAATAACTATATGACGCCATTGATCATGTTGCGGACGCCAAGTAAGTTTACCTTGCCAGTCATGATGGGCGCTTTAAGTGGTTCTCCAGTGGCAATGAACTTGGGAGCGATGTACTTAGGAATTGCTATTTCAGTGGTGCCGATCATGGTAGCTTTTATTTTCTTATCAAAACACATTATCAACAGCATCTCAGCTGGTGCTGTCAAATAATTAAAGTGGGTGCAAATCTTTGTATAAATTAAACGAAAAAAACGAATGCATCATCGAAAACTTCCAAAATACTTCAGCTTTCTCAAGCTTTTTACCAGGAATCGTTGGCTTAAAAGGGATTCCGCTCTGGACATTCTACATCAATCGCGGCCAAGCAATCAGTAGTTTTGGGATCGAGAATAAAGACTCCGCAATCTCAGAATTTCTACCGGCTGATAAAGCCTATCAACATACGCCTTTACAAGGGTTTCGGACTTTTTTGAAAGTGACAAGGAAGGGTAAAACAACTGCTCTTGAACCGTTCTCGGATCCGAGCGAAAACGCCACGGAAACAATGACAATCGGCATGAATCACTTGGAATTGACTTATAGAAACCACGATGAAAAATTAAGCATCCAGGTTCGCTACTACAGTTTGCCGCATGCACCGATTGGGGCGCTGGTTCGTACCGTCAGCATCACCAATGATAATGATCACGCAGTCATTCTGGAAGCAGCGGATGGCTTGGCGGCTATTTTCCCGGCGGGGATTGAAAATGCAGCCTATAAAGAGCTGGGTAACACGTTGAAGAGTTGGTTTGATGTTAAAAAAGTCGACAATCTCTTTAACTTCTATCATTTGCGCGGGAGCACAGCGGATACCGAGGCTGTGACGGAGATGCATAGCGGCAACTTCTATGCGTCCCTGGTCAAGGAGAATGAACAAGCCTCACCAGCAACAATCATTTTCGATCGCCAGCTCATTTTCGGCAATGATGAAACATTGCGTAAAGCGCAGCATTTTAATCAGAACCCTGTTTCTGAAATAAGCAAACAAAATCAAGTCAGCACCAATAGAGTCTCTGCCGGATTTACGCTATGGGAAGGAGAGCTTTCACCTGGACAAAGCGTTGAATTGATGACGCTGGTTGGTTACGGGAAAGATGTGGCTACAGTCTCGGCGTATCTGTCGCAACACTTTAACGAAGACACAGTGAAGCAAGCATTTGTTACCGCACAAACATTGACGGATGAATTGACCGATGTGATCCAAACTGGCACCGCAAATGCCAAATTTGATCAATACGCAAGGCAATCCTACTTGGACAATGGATTGCGGGGCGGTTTTCCAACAATCCACACGCATAAAGACAAGCGGCAAACCTATTATGTTTATTCGCGCAAGCATGGCGATTTGGAAAGGGATTATAACTTCTTCTCGACGTCGCCTACTTATTACTCGCAAGGGAATGGGAACTATCGCGATATCAATCAAAACAGACGGATGGATATTTATTTCACACCTGAAGTGGAAGCCGCCAATATCCACCATTTCATGGAATTGATCCAATTGGACGGCTACAATCCACTCGTCATCAAAAAGGTCCTGTTTACCTTCAATGGCCCCGACACAGATATCGTCCCATTCTTGAAAGATGCGGGACAGCTTGAGATGCTGCTCTCATTCTTTGAGAAACCATTTGAACCGGGCGAACTGCTGCGTTTTGTCGAAGAAAATGACGTCGCCCTGACCAGCTCTTTTGAGGAGCTACTGGCCTACGTCCTGTGCGCCAGCAGCGAGAATCTGGAAGCAGATCACGGGGAAGGCTTCTGGATTGATCACTGGACCTACAACTTAGATCTCATCGAAAGCTATCTGGCTATTTATCCGGACAAGCAAGCGGACTTATTATTTGAACGCCCATACAAATATTATCAAAACAAGGCCTTTGTCCAACCGCGTTCCAAAAAATATGTCCAGAAAGACAACAAATACCGACAGTATCATGCTATCCGCCATGAGGAGGAGCTGGGGCAGTGGGTAGAAGCATTAAACCAAGACCCCCTCATGACCGACCTTTATTCCAAACTCCTCTTGTTGGCCGCCACCAAAGCGGCAACCATCGCACCGTTTGGTTATGGCATCGCGATGGAAGCCGGGAAACCGGGCTGGAATGATGCCTTGAATGGGTTGCCTGGCTTGTTCGGATCCGGTACATCTGAGTTATTTGAACTGAAACGGTTATTGGCATTTATCGGACAAGTGGATCAAATGGGAAGCGTCCAATCACTCCCGATCGAAGTGGTCCAATTCCTTCAGGGACTTCACAAGCAACTCACCTGCATGCAAGCGGATGATCAAGCGTTCTGGGAAAAAACAACAAGTCTTCTGGAAAAGTATCGGGAATCTATCTACCAGAATCTTTCCGGAGAATCGGCAAGCTTCAGCCAAGCGGAGAGCCAATGCTTGGTTCACGAACTGGCCAAGCGAGTGGACCGGGCCATTGAGGCAGTGGAAAACTACAACGGGCAAGCGCTGCTGCCTACCTATTTCTACTTTGAAAAAATAGGCGAAACGCTGACGCCGCATGCGGTGACACCATTTCTGGAGGGGCTGGTCAAAAAACTGAAGGTGACGGACAGCACGGAAGAGGCGCAAAAAATCTACCAAGCTGTCAGAGAATCGGAAATCTATGACCGCAAACTACAAATGTACAAAACAAGCGGTCCGCTGACGAACGAACCCATTGAACTGGGAAGGGCTAAATTCTTCACACCGGGGTGGCTGGAGAATGAATCGGTCTTCCTGCACATGACTTATAAATATTTGCTGGCATTATTGAAGAGTGGTTTATATGAAGCTTTTTATGAAGATCTTGAGACCATGTTGATCCCCAACTTGGATCCGAACATTTACGGCAGAAGCATCCTGGAGAATTCTTCCTTTATCGCCAGCAGTGCGAACCCCGATGAGAGCATTCATGGAAAAGGTTTCGTGGCACGACTCAGTGGATCGACGGTTGAATTCTTGAACATGTGGGTTCGAATGTTTATCGGCGAAAGCCCCTTCACTTATGACAAGGATACAAAACAGCTATCATTCCAACTCTCTCCAGCCTTGCACAAAACGCTGTTCAGGGAAGATGGGACCGTCCAATTTACCTTGTTGGGGGAAATCCAAGTGACCTACAGCAACACCAAAAGACAACATACATACGGACAAAAAGGTGTGAAACCGATCCGATACAGCCTCCAATACGAGGACGATCACGTCAATGTCATTGAAGGCAATCGCATCACAGATCAAGAGGCAAGGGACATAAGGAATAAGCACGTGAAAAGCATGCACGTGACCTTAGGGTGAAACCAGTTGCTCTATTCGACTATTGCTCAGGAACGAGGGGAAAAATGGATAAATTTATTGGTATCGATATAGGGGGAACGAATATCAAATACGGCCTCCTGGATGAAAAAGGCAACATTCTGCACAAAGACAAAATTAAGACCAGCCCGGAAGGCAGCGAAATCATAAGAAATATCAAAAGAATTGTGGAATCCTATAAAGAAGCCCATGAAATAAGTGCTGTCGGCATCAGTGTGCCGGGTGTGGTGGAAGAATCGGGCTTCCTGACAACGGGAGGGGCGATTTTTGATTTTTATGGTATCCATTTAAAAGACCTATTGGAAAAAGAACTAGGGGTACACGTCACAGTCGAGAATGATGCAAACAGTGCGGCCTTAGCTGAAAAATGGCTTGGAGCCGGCAGGGATTACAGAAACTACTTTACGGCCGTGGTAGGAACGGGGATCGGCGGTGCCATCATCATCAATAATGACGTATATCGTGGGGCACATGCAACAGCAGGGGAGTTTGGTTTTATGATCAATGCCCCGATTTTAAACGGGGACACCAGGCTAGCATCCGTGAGTCTGACGAGTTCGGTCCAGTCCGGATTGGTCCAGCGGTACTTGGATGAAACCGGCCAGGAAACAAACCAACAGAACCTTGATGGAGAATCTGTTTTTAAACTTGCCGAGTCGGGAGATGTGCAGGCAAAAGCTGTGATTGATGCCTTTTATGACCATCTGGCTATCGGCATCTACAATGTATTGGTCTCGCTTGACCCGGAGGTCGTCCTGATCGGCGGAGGCATCAGCGCCAATCAAAGTTTCATAAAAGAATTAAATCGCCGGGTGCAAGGGTTGCAGACGGGGCATCGGGATATGAAAAATATGACGCTGGCGGAAATACTGCCCTGTCATTTCCTTAACGATGCAGGAATTGTCGGCGCAAGCTATAAAGCCATGAAAGAATGCCGTGAAAGGACTTTGGTAAAAGGAGGACAAGAGAGTTGAAAGGATTCAGAAAAGATTTTCTATGGGGTGGTGCTGTGGCGGCCAATCAAATCGAAGGCGGCTGGAATGAAGGTGGAAAAGGCGTCTCCACAGCGGATGTCATTACCGTAGGCTCGCATTCCGTTTCGCGGGAAATAACCGACGGCGTACTGGAGGGCTATGATTACCCCAGCCACGAGGCGGTTGATTTCTACCACCGTTACAAGGAAGACATCGCTTTGTTTGCCGAAATGGGCTTCAAATGTTTCCGTACCTCCATTGCCTGGAGTCGGATTTTCCCATTAGGTGATGAAAGGGAACCGAATGACGAAGGATTACAGTTTTATGACGATCTATTCGATGAATTATTAAAACATAACATCGAACCGGTCGTCACCTTGTCGCACTTCGAAATTCCCTATCATTTGTGTAAAGAATACGGGGGATTCCGGAATAAGAAGCTGATTGATTTTTTTGCGCATTACTCAAAAACGGTCATGGAGCGCTACAAAGATAAAGTGACGTACTGGATGACTTTCAATGAAATTAACAACCAAGCGGATGGTTACCGGGATCTGCATGTTTTCAATAATTCAGCCCTGATTTTTGATGAAGGCGACAATAAGGCGGAAGTGGTCTATCAAGCAAGTCTAAACGAACTGATTGCTAGTGCGAAGGCGGTAAAAATCGGCCGTGAAATAAATCCCACCTTCCAAATCGGTTGCATGATGGCCTATGTTCCGGTCTATCCCTATTCTTGTAATCCTGCCGATTTAATGGCGTCCGTAAAAGCGATGGATCGCCGCTTCTTCTACAATGATATTCATGTGCGCGGTGAGATTCCAGCGGCCACTCTGACGTTATGGGAAAAGGAAGGCTACCATATCGCCTACACTGAGGAAGAGCTGCAAACGCTGCGCGAAGGGACCGTCGATTACATCGGCTTGAGCTATTACATGTCAAATACGGTCACCGCTTTGGATGCTATCCCCAGCTGGCAAGACGGTTCCGTCGATCAGCTGAAATTCACCGATAACCCCTACCTTGAGAAAAGTGAATGGGGTTGGCCGGTCGATCCGGTCGGCTTAAGGTACATCTTAAATGTCTTGACGGAAAGGTACCGCTTGCCTTTATTTATTGTCGAAAATGGTTTGGGAGCATACGATAAAGTCGAAGCAGACGGTACTATCCAGGATGATTACCGCATCAACTACCTCAAAACACACATCAAACAGATGAAGATAGCTGTCGAAGAAGATGGGGTGGACCTGATGGGCTACACACCTTGGGGCTGCATCGATATCGTGAGTTTTTCCACAGGAGAAATGGAAAAGCGTTATGGCTTCATCTATGTGGATAAGGATAACGAAGGAATAGGGACGCTTGACCGTCGCAAGAAGGCTTCCTTTGATTGGTATCGGAATGTGATTGCCGCAAATGGAGAAAAATTGTAATTGACACCGGAAAGCCTGAGCAAAATCTGCTCAGGCTATTTATGGTTAGGATATGTATGCGCAAGATATGTTACAGCGAAAGGAACATTTCCACTCGCATCCGGACCAAAATTCTGATATGTTAGCTACAAGAGTTTTACAACAGAATCGCTGGAAAGGAAGAGGAACGGATGATCAGAGAGCATGCGGCAGATTATGATATCACGATGGGGAATATCCGTTATGCCGCGCCACAACGGTATTACGGCACTCGGATTTTGTTCGTGACCAAAGGAAGGGCGAGCGTGTCCGTCAATGGGGAAATGTATGCTCTGGATGAAGGGGATATCCTCTTCATCAACCGGAATGACCACTATACTGTCCGGGGCAGCGAAAACAATATCCTCATTTGCCTGAGCATCCCCAGCCATTTTTTCGTGATGAACTACCCGAATTACTTCCATTACTCCTTCGAATGTTTCTCGAAAGATTTAGATCCGGGGCGTGGGGATGTCGTAGCGCAGCTGCGCAAGTTGCTGGCAGAACTTGTGATTGTCCATTCCCGTCAGGAAGAAGGCAGTGTCCTGGAGGCCCACAGTATCCTTTTTCAGACGATGCTGCTGGTGACCCGCTTCTTCAAGAAAGAGGGGCCGCATACCGGCGCGGTCGAAGCGAGCGATGAACGGATTGCCCGGATCATCAATACGATTGAGCTCCGTTATGCGGAACCGTTGACGCTTGCGGAGATGGCCGAGAGCGAGTACCTGTCGCCTACCTATTTATCCCGTTACTTCAAGCAGACGACCGGAATGGGTTTTCTGCAGTATCTGAAGATGGTGCGGTTGAAGCATTGCGTGGAGGACTTGCTGCAAACGTCCGATAATATGTTCCAGATTGCCGTGCGGAACGGCTTCTCGACGGCGAAGAATTTTACGGAAGCCTTCAAATCGGTCTACGGTCAGACACCGGTCCAATACCGGAAGGAGCATAAACAAGAAAACGGTGAAGCGTTCGGAGCCGTGACCGCCAAAACTGATACAGGGAAGGCATTGGATTCACCGGAAGCGTTGATGCAGTTGACCCAATATTTGGAGGAGCCTCTGAATCAGTGTGTATTGCCGGACGAGGCGCCGGGTGAAGCGTGCAAGATCGTTGTCGGAGACAGTGATGCCGAAAGACTATTGGCGAGTGAAAAGCATATTGTGTTCATCGGGGAACTGAAGGAACTCCTGAACGAGCAGGTGAAGGAGCAAGTGCTTCTGGCCAAGCAACGGCTTCGCGTCGATTTTGTGGGTGTGCGCAATCTGATCGGCGGATCCACATTATTGCCGGAAGTCGAGACGGATGAGTTTGTGTCCACCACACCGAAGTACGCCAACGCCGATTTGGCGATCCAGTACTTGAAGGAACAGGATATTAGCCTGTACGTGAGGATCACTTATAAAGAAGTCATCCACAATGAAGAGCGCTATTTCAAGGAACTTGAAGGGTTTCTGATCCACACACTGCAGGTATTCGGTAGGAAGTTCGTCAACCAATGGAAAGTCGTGTTCTATGCGGAAAAAGAGACAGCCATCCTGTCCACGGAGTTGGAGCGCGTGTACTTAAAGCTGCATGAAGTGATTCGGAAATATGCCCATCAGTTGAAAATCGGTACATTCCTGCCATTCAAAGAGGATAAAGATAGTCTTTCCTTATCGCATCATTGGCAACTTCACCAATCCGGAAGCATCGACTTCATCACCTACGATGCCGATCAGAACGAGGTCGTCGACTTTTCCGAAATCAGCGATGAAGACTTCCTGAACAGCCAAGACTATATCCTGCGGAAAACGCAGAAGCTGAAACGTTTCCTGAAAAAGCACCAAATGCATCAGCCGCTATACCTGGAAAATTGGAACACATTGACCGGAAATACGCGCTACACAAACGGGACTTTTTTCCGGGGTGCGCTGATCCTGCGGACTATTTTGGATTTGGGTGCTGAAGTCGCGGGTGTCGGTTTCTGGCTGAACACTGAACTCCATGAGCGCTACGGAGGGATCCATAACAAAGCTGTGGCGGGCTTGGAGCTCTTCCATTTCTTCAATGGCAAGCGGCCGGCTTTCTACACGCTAATGTTCAAAGAACGGATGACGGGCGAAGTGCGCGCTCAGGGAGAGCATTATGTGCTGACCGAAAACGAAGAGGGCTACCAACTTTTGCTTTTCAACGAAAAGCATTTCAATCCGCGCTACTCAGTCGACGAGTTGTTCATGCGGAACCGCAGCAATGAACTGCACGTGCGGCTGGTCGGCATGGAGCCCGGGGAATACCAGGTCCGGAAATACCGGTTCGATCAGCAAAATGGCGGGCTCTATGCAAAGTGGGGGCAGCTGAACAGCAAGCACGGTATCGACCTCGAAGTGATGGAATACATCGTGCAGTCATCCATGCCGACGTTGGAGCTGGAAGATGAACAGATCGACAAAGATTGGTCCTTCTATGCTTCAATGAGCAGCAACGCGATCCTGTTCATCGAATTTCGCCGAGCGATCGGCTGAGCAGAATAATAATGAAGAAAAGGTTGTCTCCCACGAGACAACCTTTTTTTGTCGCCGGATACTTTCGCCTTATCCGATTCATTCGGGTTATCGGACAATCAGCAGGACATTTGCATTGTGGTTGTCCGATTCATTTGGGTTATCGGACAATCAGCAGGACGATTGCATTGTGGTTGTCCGATTCATTTGGGTTATCGGACAATCAGCAGGACAGTTGCCTTGTGGTTGTCCGATTCTTCTCGATTATCGGACAAGCAACACAAATGCTCTCTCGATGTCCGATTTTTTGCTTTTTTCGGCCCGCTTGCGGGCCATTCTTCAAATGAGAGGGCTTTCGGACAAAAATCATCCGCACAAAATTGTTATTCCGTCGTTTTCTGAAAATGCGAAGACAAAAATCAGGCTGTTTTGCATAATAACGAGCCTTTTCTTATTTTTTTGTGGCGGTATACTAGCTGAGTGATTAAGAAACGTAGCATTAACCAACCTATATGATACTTATAAACAGTCAAAAATAAGGGAGCGCAAAAAAATGAACGAAGCGACCAAAAAGCAATTGTTCAGCAAGTTAGCCGACAAACAGGACCGCATGATCGAAATCTACCGCTACTTGCATGCTCATCCGGAATTGTCTTTCCAGGAGGAGAACACGGCCAAGTACATCGAAGCTTTTTATGCAGGGAAAGAGTGTGACATCCGCACCCATGTCGGCGGACTGGGGATCGTCGTGACCATCGACAGTGGCAAACCGGGAAAAACAGTCGCCATCCGAGCGGACTTCGATGCGTTGCCGATCCAAGAGGAAACGGGCTTGCCATTTGCCTCAAAAACGCCGGGAGTCATGCACGCTTGTGGACATGACGCGCATACAGCCTATATGCTGATTCTTGCCGAAACTTTGATCGAGATGAAAGAACAACTTGAAGGGAAGATTGTTGTGCTGCATCAGCCTGCCGAGGAAGTTCCCCCGGGCGGAGCAATCGGCATGATCAAGAATGGCGCTTTGGAAGGCGTCGACACGGTCTTCGGCATCCACGTGATGTCACAGATGGAGAGCGGCAAAGTGTTCTACCGTGAAGGCAACGTTCAGACCGGCCGCGCCAATTTCCGCGTGAAAATCCAAGGCGTTGGTGGGCACGGTTCCTCGCCGCATAAAGCGAATGATGCCATCGTGGCGGCCAGCCATTTTGTCGTGGCCGTGCAATCCATCGTCAGCCGCCGTATGAATCCTTTCGATGTCGGTTCGATTACGATCGGCAGCTTTGACGGAAAAGGGTCGTTCAACGTCATCAAAGATTCGGTTGTGTTGGAAGGTGATGTGCGCTCGATGTCCGAAGAGACACGCACGCTGATCGAAAAGGAAATCCGGGCGAAGTTGGACGGCATCTCGGCAATGTTCGATGTGACCTATGAACTGGATTACGAAAACGACTACCCAGTCCTGTTCAACAATCCGGAAATGACGGCATTCGCAGTAGCGGCTCTGCAGGCTACCGAGCTGCCTGGGGTAGATGCCGTGGAACGCTGCGAGGCGCAGCCTCCTTCAGAAGATTTCGCTTATTATGCGAAGGAAAGCCCGAGCGTCTTCCTATATGTCGGAGCGGCTCCGCAAGAAGGCGAGGCTTATCCGCATCATCATCCGAAATTCCGGATTAATGAGGACAGTATGCTGATTGCAGCCGAAACCATGGGGACATTGGTTATTGATTACTTAAAAGGGAGCAGTGAAGAATAGTGGAAACCCAATACAAAGGCAATGACAAATTAATTGCAGGGATTATGATGGGTGTCGTCACCTTCTGGTTGTTCGCTCAGGCGATGGTGAATATCGTGCCGGCGGTACAAGCGGATTTAGGAATCTCATCAGGCATGTTGAGCATCGCAATCAGTTTGACCTCTTTGTTTTCAGGAATGTTCATGGTTGCCGCAGGTGGCTTGGCGGATAAATACGGACGGGTCAAATTGACGAATATCGGCATGATTTTGAGCATCATCGGTTCGTTGTGCTTAGTATTCGCGAACGGAGCAACTCTATTGATCATCGGGCGCATCATCCAAGGGCTGTCGGCGGCTTGCATCATGCCTGCTACTTTGGCCTTGATGAAGACTTATTTTGACGGCGCCGAAAGACAGCGCGCATTGAGTTTCTGGTCAATCGGTTCATGGGGCGGTTCCGGAATCTGCTCTTTCTTTGGAGGACTGGTGGCAACTTATTTCGGCTGGAGAGCTATCTTCGTGGTTTCGATTTTTGTTGCAGCTCTGGGAATGTTTTTGCTGAAGGGCACACCGGAATGCAAATTTGAAGCAACCGGCGATAAGAAACCTTTTGATTTCGGCGGCCTTATCACTTTTGCGTTGGCAATGCTGGCATTCAACATTATCGTCGGTCAAGGTGCTTCAATCGGCTGGACTAACCCGATCATACTGGGATTAGGCGCTTTGTTGGTTGTTTCAGTTTTCTTGTTCGCAACAATCGAAAAGAAGCACGTGAACAGTTTCATCGACTTCTCGTTGTTCAAGAATAAAGCCTACAGTGGCGCTACTTTATCCAACTTCTTGCTGAATGCTTCTGCAGGGACGATGGTTGTCGCCAATACGTATGTGCAAATGGGCCGCGGATTCTCTTCTTTCCAATCCGGATTGCTGACGATCGGCTACTTGGTGTGCGTATTGAGCTCCATCCGATTGGGTGAAAAAGCTTTGCAAAAATTTGGTTCCCGCAAGCCGATGGTGACCGGCTCATTCATTGCAACGATCGGGATCGCTTTGATGGCCTTCACTTTTGTGCCGGGAATCATGTACAACCTGCTTGTGTTCGTAGGCTATGCTCTGTATGGCTTCGGTCTGGGTATCTATGCAACACCATCCACTGATACCGCCATTTCGAATGCGCCTGCTGATAAAGTCGGCAGCGCGTCCGGCATCTATAAAATGGCCAGCTCGTTAGGCGGAGCGGTCGGGGTTGCACTTTCTTCCAGCCTTTTCAATGTTTTGGGAGTGCAAGGGAATATGGAAGTGGCCGGTTCTGCAGGGTTGCTGCTGAATGTCGCTTTTGGGACGATCGCTTTGGCTTCGATTTTGCTGACGGCTCCAAAAGTTGCTGCGCAAGTGGAAGTTACGGAATAAATAGGTTTGTGCAAACAGACCAAAAAAAAATAGATAAAGGATGCAAAGTTAATGGCGGCTTTGCATCCTTTTGCGTTATAATTTTTGCGGAACACAATATTTCAGAGCACTATTATTAGGGGGGATACTAAAAATGGAATTTATTTCAATTGTGGAAATTATCGGAACTATCGCCTTTGCGATGTCAGGGGCGTTGACCGCGATCGAGAAGGATCTTGATTATTACGGAATCGGGATATTTGCGATCACGACTTCAGTAGGCGGTGGGATCGTCAGGGATCTGCTGATCGATCGTCCTTTGCCGGCATCGCTGGAAAATCCGCTCTATGCACTTATCAGCCTGCTTTCGGCCGGCTTCGTAATCCTTTTCTATACGCACATCAGCAAAGTGGCGAAGAAGCTCCAGTTCTTTGATGCAATCGGGCTCGGGGCATTTACCGCCATCGGAGCGGAAGTGGCTGTGCGGACGGGCTTCCAGCAGTGGTACGTTGTGGTGACGTTGGCTGTCCTGACCGGAACCGGCGGCGGATTGATCCGCGATGTGTTCGCCCGGGAGATTCCTTATGTATTCCGCAAAGAGGTTTATGCGTTGGCTTCCATTCTGGGTGCCATTCTCTATATCGTCGTATTCAAGCTGGCCGGCAGCCAAATGGCGCTGTACAGCTGCTTCTTGGCGACTGTTTTGATTAGGCTCTATTGTATGGAAAAGGATGTTCACCTGTTGAAGGTCGGGAAAGTCAACCTCCAATAGTCGTTGGTTCCACAGCTACGTGCATTATTAACCACAATTACCTAAATCAGTTATTTAGTACCTGTAAAGATTCTAACTGAAGGTTAAACCGCAGAGAAAGGTGTTCTAATGCCTATCATTGCGGTTTTTTTGTTTTTAACGAACCAAATAGCGCATTAAATGAAAGCGCTCCAAAACCGCTTGACACTTCTTTGTTGTGGCGTTATAATTCATTTAGTTAATATTTAGTAAAAATTACAAGTAAATATTTATCAAAAACAAAAAGGAGCGGATGAAGATGGAATTGACAGGATTAAAGCAAAAATTTGAGGAATTATTCGGCAAAGAGGACTACACAGCATTTTTCGCACCGGGACGGATCAACCTGATCGGCGAGCACACGGATTACAACGGTGGGAATGTCTTCCCGTGCGCCATCACATTAGGGACCTATGCTGTTGCGGCAAAAAATGATCTGAAGCAAGTCCGTCTCTATTCGGAAAACTTCCCGGAAGTCGGCGTCATCAGCTTTGATCTGGCCGATCTTGATCATAAGAAAGCGGACAGCTGGGCCAACTACCCGAAAGGCATGCTGCGCTATCTGAAGGAAGCCGGTCACGCCATCCCGGAAGGCATGGATATGGTCATCTTCGGAAATATCCCGAACGGCTCGGGTCTGTCCTCATCCGCATCCCTCGAGCTGTTGATGGGTGTCGTTTTGGATAATCTGTTCGACCTAAATGCGGATCGATTGGATCTCATCAAAACCGGCAAGCGCGTGGAGAATGAGTTCATCGGCGTGAACAGCGGCATCATGGATCAGTTTGCTGTCGGGATGGGTGAGGAAAACAAAGCGATTTTGCTGGATTGCAATACGCTTGAATATGAATTGGTTCCCGTTGAGCTGGGCAATCACGCGATCGTCATCATGAATACGAAAAAACGCCGCGAATTGGTCGACTCCAAGTACAACGAACGCCGCAGCGAATGCGAAGAAGCGTTAGCGAAACTACAAACTGTCGTATCGATCGGCAGCCTGGGCGAACTCGATGAAGAAACGTTCGAAAAGGCGAAGGAAGTTCTGGAGAGCGATGTCCTGTACCGCCGTGCGCGTCATGCGGTCACTGAAAACCAACGCACCTTGAAAGCCAAAGCGGCCTTGCAGGCTGGAGAATTGGAGGCATTCGGCCAGTTGATGAACCAGTCGCATATTTCTTTGCGCGACGATTATGAAGTGACCGGCATCGAATTGGACACATTGGTTCAAGCCGCTTGGGATCAACCGGGTGTGTTGGGAGCGCGTATGACCGGAGCAGGATTCGGTGGCTGCGCGATTGCAATCGTCGAAAAAGAGGCGATTCCGGCCTTCATCGAAAACGTCGGAAAGACCTATGAAGCAGCGATCGGCTATCCGGCAGAATTCTACATCGCCGAAATCAGCGATGGCGCAAAACGGTTATAAGGAGCGATTGGCATGACGATAAATGAGACAGCGCATGCGATCGACCAAGTTATTGTCGATTTCGTGGAAACAGGCATCGCAAACGGGGAAACGGATGCGACGGACAGGATTGTGCTGCGGAATCTGCTATTGGCGATGATCGGCAAGGAGGATTTGGATACCCAGCTGGTGCCGTCCCAAGCTTTGCTTGAGCGATTGGAGTTGCTGGATCTGTTAGTGGATTGGGCGGTCGCAAACGGTAAAATCGCGGATTACCAATATGCGAGGGAAACACTGGAGGCGCAGATCATGTCTTTGATCACGCCGATGCCTTCCGTCATCAACAAACATTTCTGGGAACTTTATGAGCAAAATCCGGAAGCGGCCACCGACTATTTCTATAAACTCAGCCAGAACAATGATTACATCAAAACCCGCAGCATTGCCAAAAACATCGCGTTTCAGCACCGGACCGATTACGGTGAACTGGAGATCACGATCAACTTGTCCAAACCCGAAAAAGATCCAAAGCAGATCGCACTGGCGAAAAACGTACCTGCTTCCGCTTATCCATCTTGCCAACTCTGCATGGAAAATGAAGGTTACGCCGGGCGCATTGACCATCCGGCACGCGCCAACCACCGCATCGTCCGCATGCCTTTGAACGGCGAGAAGTGGGGGCTGCAGTATTCGCCTTATGCTTATTATGAGGAGCACTGCATCTTTTTGGCTGAGGAGCACAAGCCGATGAAATTGGATAAGCATACTTTCGATAAGTTGCTTGGGATCATCACGCAATTCCCACACTATTTCGTCGGATCGAATGCGGATTTGCCGATTGTCGGCGGCTCGATCTTGTCGCATGATCATTATCAGGGCGGCCAGCATACCTTCGCGATGGCGGAAGCGCCGATCGAGTTGGCGTTTGAAATGAGCCGATTTTCGTCGGTTCAGGCGGGCATCGTCAAGTGGCCGATGTCCGTCATTCGACTTTCTGGAAAAGATCAAATGGAGTTGGCTGAGGCGGCAACCTTTATCCTGGATGCATGGCGGGGGTATTCGGATGAAGCGGCTGACATCCTTGCGGCAACCGATGGCACCCCGCACAATACGATCACGCCGATTGCACGCATGAAGGACGGATTTTTCGAACTGGATCTGGTGCTGCGGAACAACCGGACTTCGCAGGAATTCCCGGACGGCATTTTCCATCCGCATCCGGATGTTCAGAACATCAAAAAAGAGAACATCGGTTTGATCGAAGTGATGGGGCTGGCCATTTTGCCGCCGCGTTTGAAGGATGAATTGATGGAAATCGAGAATCATCTTAAAGGAGAATCAGTGGAGATTGTGCCTTATCATAAGGAGTGGGTCGCTGGTTTGGTGGATAAGAAGATCCGCAGCGGTGCAGATGCCGCGGATGTGGTACAGGAAGCGGTAGGCGAAGCCTTTTTACGGGTGCTTGAGGATGCCGGTGTGTTCAAACGCACCCCTGAAGGCCAGCTAGCATTCCGCCGTTTCGTCGAACAGTTGCGTTGAATTTTGGAATGAGAGTGGAGGAATCATATGTCAGTATTAGTAACAGGCGGAGCCGGATATATCGGCAGCCATACCGTAGTGGAATTATTGAAAGCAGGTCAAGAGGTGGTCATCGTCGACAACTACTCCAACAGCAACCCGGAAGTATTGAACCGGATCAAAACGATCACGGGCAAAGCACCGACTTTCTATGAAGTGGACGTGCTGGACCGCGAGGCACTGGAAGCCGTCTTCGCAAAAGAGGATATCGATTCCGTCATCCATTTTGCAGGCTATAAGGCTGTCGGCGAATCCGTTGCGAAACCGATCGAATACTACCACAACAACATCACGAGCTCTCTTGTCTTGTGCGATGTGATGCGCAACCATGGCGTGAAGAAGATAGTCTTCAGCTCTTCAGCAACAGTCTATGGCATGAAAAATGTGTCGCCGCTGACGGAGGGCCTACCGACAAGCGCAACGAACCCTTACGGCTACACAAAAGTCATGATCGAACAGATCCTCCAGGACGTGGCGTTCGCCGATTCCGAGTGGAGCATCGCTTTGCTGCGCTACTTCAACCCGATCGGAGCGCATGAATCCGGTCTGATCGGCGAAGACCCGACCGGCATCCCGAACAACCTGATGCCTTACATCACGCAAGTGGCGGTCGGCAAATTGCCGCGCCTGAGCGTGTTCGGGGACGATTATGATACACCGGACGGCACCGGCGTGCGCGATTACATCCACGTCGTCGACTTGGCGCTGGGCCACATCAAAGCTTTGGACAAGATCAAGGAAACTGATGGCGTCGGCATCTACAACCTCGGCACTGGCATCGGCTACAGCGTGTTGGATTTGGTGCACAACTTCGAGGAAGCCAATAGCGTCAAGATCCCTTATGTGATCGTCGACAGACGCCCTGGCGACGTCGGTACCTGCTACTCGGATGCGACCAAAGCGGAAGTAGAGTTAGGGTGGACAGCCCAGAAGACATTGGCGGACATGTGCCGCGACTCCTGGAACTGGCAAAATAAAAACCCGAACGGCTACGAATAAGAAAGTGAAGGACAGCCCCGATTTGTTGGGGCTGTCCTTCACTTTTTCAGTTATTTTGGGTAGATTTGGTTTGAGTGTTTGGAGTTGTCGGATAACCAGGAAGAATCCGAAAACCGGCAAACGTATGAACTTGGGGTTGTCGGATAACCAGGAAGAATCCGACAACCGGCAGGCGTGTGCACTTGGGGTTGTCGGATAACCGAGAAGAATCCGACAACCGGCAGGCGTGTGCACTTGGGGTTGTCGGATAACCGAGAAGAATCCGACAACCGGCAGGCGTGTGCACTTGGGGTTGTCGGATAATCGCGAAGAATCCGACAACCGGCAAGCGTATGAACCGGGACTTGTCGGATAACCAAGAAGAATCCGACAACCGGCAAACGTATGAATCGGGACTTGTCCGATAATCGGTAAGAATCGGACAACCGGGCAAGCATATGTTATTTTTTTCGCACTTCTGAGGGCAAACAATGGAATCTGTTTTTATAGCACGTATAGAAATAGGTCTTGTTCGAGAAGCCGACTTCGGTCAGGATCGTCTGGATCGGGATTTCGGTGGATTCGATGAGCAGGTTGGCCTTCAGCAGCCGCTTTTCGTTCAACAGTTCCGTGAATGTCTGGCCGCTGCGCTTTTTGATCATGTTGCTCAAGTAATTCTTGTTGAAGTTCAGCCGTTTGGAGGCAGCATCCAAAGTCAGCGTCGTGAACTCGGCATCGATAAGCTGAAGGGCCTCGTAAAAGGGGTCCTTTTTGCTGAACGTTTCGCTGTACTCGTGCGGCAGGGAACGCGCCAATTCGTAAAGCAGGATTGGCAAGTAGCTGCTGATGATCTTTCCGGAAAAGACCTTCGGGAAGAAATATTCGTCAGCCATATTGTTGATGATCTGCTTGATGTGCTCATTCTGTTCGTTGCGGAACAATATGAAATTCGCGGCGTTCGTGTCCAGTGGATTGTTCGTCAGCAAGATCTTGTAGAGGATGCTGTCGTTGTGGTTCATGTTCATCAGCCAGTTGATCGAGATGCTCTTGTTGTTGAAAAGGATGTTCAAAAGGAGATCGTCCTTGCCGAGCGCCTCGATGGAATGCTCGCTGCCAGTATCCATCAGCAGGATATCGCCTTCCTTCAACAGGTAAGGGACTCCGTTGATGATCTGGCGGCATTCGCCCTTCACGATGTAGTTGAGTTCGAGGAATTGGTGCGAGTGCTCCGGGTAGGCGGCGTAGCGGTTGTGTTTGCTGATGTAGATGTCCTTGTTTTCGAAAAACAGATGTTCCTTGATTTTTGGCGCCCGGGTCGCCTCCCCCTCCAGTTCCGGCAGATCGGGCACAAATTTATGCCGCTTTTTCTGTTCCTTTTCGATGACAGATTCCTGCGATAACAGCGCAATCAGATCCATCCCAACACCTCCTGTATATTTGGTACTCACAACTCATTCAGTGACATTGTAGCATAAATCCAGAAGTTGTTTAATAGTAATGTAAACAATTACAAGGCGGAGGTGTGAAACAAGTAAATGAAGTACTATACGATGATAGATATCGGAGCCTCCAGCGGGCGGATCATGCTGGCGGAAATAGATAATAAACAATTGGCGTTGCAGGAAGTGCACCGTTTCAAAAATGGCTTCAGTCGCATCGACGGATCCGACAGATGGGATATCGAAACCATTTTCGAAGAAATCCTGACTGGGCTATCCAAACTGAAGGCACTCGGCGTGACGGAATGCCATCTCGGGATCGATACGTGGGCGGTCGACTACTGCCTGATCGGAATGGACGGCCAATTGCTGCAGCTGCCGATCAGTTACCGGGACGAACGCACGAAAGATACGATGGAAAAAGTGGCGCAAGAGATCGACAAAGAGACAATCTACGCCAAAACGGGCATCCAATTCCTGAACTTCAATACTTTGTATCAACTGTATGAAGAGGACAAGGCCTTGTTGGCAAAGACCGACAAAATTTTGATGATACCGGATTATCTGGCATACCGCTTGACCGGGGAAATGGTCGGCGAAGTGACGAATGTGTCTTCTTCGCAGATGCTCAATCTCGAAACCGGGGAGTTCGATAAGGACCTGCTTGAACTTGTCGGGATCCCGAGAGAGAAGTTCCCGGAACTGGTTGTGCCAGGAACGAAAATCGGCGATGTGAAGGCTGATCTGACGGAAAGCTATGATTTGCCCAAAATCGAAGTGATCGCTGCAGCGACGCACGATACGGCATCCGCCATCGTCGGCGTGCCGGCGCTGGGCGGTAAATGGGCCTACCTCAGCAGCGGCACTTGGTCGTTGATCGGTGTCGAAAACGACGCACCGATAAATGACCGTCCCGCCTACGAAGCGAACTTCACGAATGAGTGGGGCGCTTACGGGACCTATCGTTTCCTGAAGAACATCACCGGCATGTGGTTCGTGCAGGAAATCGCGCGCAACCTGGATTACAGACATTCCTACGGGGAAATGGCGCAGATGGCTTATGCAGTCGAACCATTCCTGCAGTATGTCGATCTGAACGATCCGCGCTTCCTCAATCCGGCAAATATGATTGCGGAAATCCAATCCTATTGCCGTGAACGGGGCGAAATCGTTCCGGAAACGACCGGCGAATTGGTGATGTGCGTGTACAGCAATCTGGCCTTGGCCTACGCGCATGAACTGAAGAAAGTCGAAGCACTAACGAAGGAAACGATAGATGTGTTGCACATCGTCGGCGGCGGAGCGAATGTTAAATTGCTGAATCAGTTGACTGCCGATGTCACCGGGAAGCTGGTCGTTGCCGGACCTACCGAAGGCACCGCAATCGGAAACTTGCTTGTGCAGATGATCGCAACCGGCGAATTTGCTGACCTGGCGGAAGCCAGAAAATGGCTGAGAAGTCAGATCCATGTTGAAGAATACCCGCCAAACCCGATCGCAGACCGGGAGCACCTAAAAAAATACGAAGAAAAGATTGGAGTATAGACAAATGACAAAACCTATTGAAGAAGCATACGCTTTAGCGAAACAAAAATACGCCGCCATCGGTGTGGATACGGATGCAGTACTTGAAAAATTAAGCCAAATCAAGGTTTCCTTGCAATGCTGGCAAGGGGACGACGTATTGGGATTCATGTTCCCTGATCAAGCCTTGACTGGTGGGATTTCTGTCAGCGGCAACTACCCAGGCAAAGCAACGACGCCAGCGCAATTGCGTGCCGATTTGGATAAAGCCTTAAGCCTGATCCCTGGTAATCATAAAGTTAATCTGCATGCCATCTACGTGGATACGGACGAAAAAATCGACTTGGATCAGATCGAACCGAAGCACTACGAAAAATGGGTAGAATGGGCAAAAGAAAAAGGCCTTGGACTGGATTTCAACCCTACTTGCTTCTCCCATCCAAAATCGACAGACGGCACATTGTCCAGCAATGACCCTGAAACACAAGCGTTCTGGATCGAACACGTGAAACGCAGCCGCAAAGTGGCCGCTTACTTCGGCGAAGAACTGAACCAAACTTGCGTGAACAACATCTGGATCCCGGATGGCTACAAAGACAACCCAATCGACAAAATGTCGCCGCGTGTACGCCTGCGCGATGCGTTGGATCAATGTTTGGAAGAAAAATTCGATGATGCGCATATGCTGGACGCAGTCGAAGGCAAACTCTTCGGCATCGGTGCAGAAAGCTTCACGACCGGTTCCAATGATTTCTACCTGTCCTACGCTTTGACAAGGGATATCCTGTGGACAATCGATGCGGGACATTTCCACCCAACCGAGGATGTATCCGATAAATTCACGGCCTTTCTGCCGTTCGGTAAAGGTTTGATGCTGCACGTGAGCCGTCCGATCCGTTGGGATTCCGATCACGTGGTCATCTTGGATGAAGCGACTACCCGCATCGGCGAAACATTGGTGCGCAACGACTTGTTGGACAAAACTTTCATCGGCATGGACTTCTTCGATGCAACGATCAACCGTGTCGCAGCCATGGTCATTGGCGCGCGCAGCACGTTGAAATCATTGTTGTTGGGTATGTTGAGCCCAATCGAAACATTGAAGGATGCCGAAAGCACAGGCGACTTCACAACCCGTTTGGCTGTTACGGAAGAAATGAAATCTTATCCATTCGGGGCTGTCTGGGAATTCTATTGCCAACAACAAAATGTACCAGCTGGTACGGAATGGCTGACTGAAGTAAAAGACTACGAACAAAAAATTCTTACGGAACGCAAATAAGGGGGAAATCATAAAAATGAAAAACATTTTAGAAGCACCATTCATCAAAGAAGTCATGCTGTTGACGGACGTCATGTACAAATTCGGCTGGCACGAAAGAAACAGCGGCAACTTGTCCTACTTGCTGAAAGAAGAGGAAATTACGGAATATCTGAATCTGAACGAAGTGAAACGCAACATTCCGATCGCTTTCGACGGCAAAGCATTGGCTGGGAAATATTTCCTGGTCACAGGAACAGGGAAATTCTTCAAAAACGTCATCCATGATCCGGCTGATGTCTTGGGTATCCTGAAAGTAACTGCGGAAGGCAACAGCGTGGATCTGTTATGGGGCTATGAAAATGGAGCGGCTCCTACAAGCGAATTGCCTGCTCACTTGATGTCGCACATTTCGCGCTTGTCGGTCGATCCTGAAAACCGTGTCGTTTACCACTGCCACGCCACCAACCTGTTGGCAATGTCCTTCTCTTGCGAGTTGGATGAAAGAAGCTTCACGCGTATCCTTTGGAAAATGTGTACCGAGTCATTGGTCGTGTTCCCAGAAGGTGTGGGCATCTTGCCTTGGCTGATGCCTGGAACGAACGAAATCGGCGAAGCGACTGCTGAAAAAATGAAGGAATACCGTCTGATCGTATGGCCGCACCACGGTTTGTACGCAGCCGGAAAAGATTTGGAAGAGTGTTTCGGTTTGGTCGAAACGGCTGAAAAATCAGCGACTGTCTACACACTTGTTCAATCGCAAGGCGGCATCAGACAGGAAATCACTGACGAACAACTGAGCAATCTTGGCAAACGTTTCTCGGTAACCCCAAGAGCGGGCTACTTGAACATCTAATCCATCTGATTTTTAACAAAAGGAGATAATGGAAAATGGCAACTTTTTATGTACCAGCAATAAACCTTATCGGAAAAGGCTGCATCAAGGAATTGGGCAGCAATGTGAAGGAACTTGGCTACAAGAAAGCTTTGTTCGTAACGGATAACTTTTTGGCCAAAAGCGAAATGATCGACGTTGTTTTGGCAGAGTTGGACAATGCGGAAATCGACTATGTGGTCTATGCGGATGTCGATCCGAACCCGACCTGCAAAAACGTAAACGAAGGCGTGGCGATGGCCCAGGCTGAAAACTGCGACTTCATCATTTCCTTCGGCGGCGGCTCTCCTCAGGATGCAGCGAGCGCCATCAGCATCATCCTGACGAACGGCGGCAAACCGCAGGATTACGAAGGCTTGCACAAATCCGCTAAAGCCGGCTTGCCGGTTGTGGCGATCAATACGACTGCCGGAACATCTGCTGAAATCACGATCAACTATGTCATCACTGATGAAGACCGCAAAGTGAAGATGGTTATGGTCGACAAAAACAGCTTGGCGAAAATTTCCGTAAACGATCCTGAATTGATGTTGACGATGCCGAAATCATTGACTGCAGCGACCGGAATGGATGCTTTGACGCATGCGATCGAATCGATGGTAACGCCTGGCGCTTACGCTGTAACGGAAGTTTTGGCTTCCGGAGCGATCGAACTGATCCGCGAATACTTGCCGAAAGCTGTCGAAAACGGCACGGATCTCGATGCGCGCGACAAAATGGTCAATGCCATCTTCTTGGGCGGAATGGCCTTCAACAATGCCGGCCTTGGCTATGTGCATTCGATGGCTCACCAATTGGGTGCCGTCTACCACTTGCCGCACGGCGTTTGCTGCGCGATGTTATTGCCGATTGTGGAAGCTGAAAATGCCAAATTTGCACCTGAACGTTTCCGCAAAGTAGCGAAAGCTTTAGGCTTGGCAGTGACAGCTGACGTATCCGATCAAGCCTGCGCGGATTACACGGTCGAAGAAATCAAACGCTTGTCCAAAGTCGTCGGTATTCCAACCTCATTGAATGAGCTGGGCATCAAGGAAGAGGAATTCGATTACGATTACCTGTCCAAAAATGCCATGATCGATGCCTGCGCACCAGGAAACCCATTCACGCCGACATTAGAAGAAACGATTGCGATGTACAAAAAGTTGTTCCAATAATCCACACCTGAGCTAAAATTACTAAGTTTTCAAAGAAATGCAGATAATCCGAATTTGTCCAAAACAAGATTGTCGACAATAAAGAAGAGCCGCCTCGATTTTTGAGGTGGCTCTTCTTTGTTGGTTTGCCAAAAGCCGACTATAGAACTGAGTGTCGGCTGTTCAGAGTGCCATGAAGGTCGTATAGCCGACAGAATAGCGGACTCTCGGCTTTTTGTGAGATGAAACGTTCAAAACAGCCGACAGAAGTCGGATCTCTCGGCTGTCTGCGACGAGAAATGTTCGAAACAGCCGACAGAAGTTTGATCTCTCGACAGTTCGCGATGTGGAATGCTCAAAACAGCCGACGAAACCCGGTCCAACTCCAGTCAACTAGGATCAGGCCGCACGATGTTATAGCGAAGAGCTATAACTGCATATATTTATTAAGTGTTATCCTATATCCGGATTCCGTGGCATACTGAAACCACCTTCTGATGAATGATGATCAGCAAACAGTACAACACTTAAAAGCATGATTGATAGTTTTGCAGCAGGAACCAAAAAATGAAATGGAGGAATCAAAATGAACAGTTCAGTAATCGGTTTTCCAAGGGTCGGTAAATTGCGCGAATTAAAGTTCGCATCCGAAAAATATTTCAAGCAGGAAATTTCAACAGAAGAGTTGGAGCAAGTCGCAAAGGGTTTGCGGGAGATGCACTGGAATCTGCAGCAGGCTGCCGGCATTAGCCACATCCCTTCGAATGATTTTTCATATTACGATAACGTGCTGGATCTGACGGTCCTGTTGAACGCGTTGCCTGAAAACTACAGACAGCTCGGTTTGAGCGAGCGCGACACTTATTTTGCGGCTGCGCGCGGATACCAGGGCGTAGCGGGCGACGCCAAAGCCTTGGCGATGAAGAAATGGTTCAACACCAACTATCATTATTTGGTTCCAGAACTGTCCGACAATACCGAAATTAAATTGGTGGGCGATAAGCCTTTTGTCGAGTACGAAGAAGCCAAAGCAATCGGTGTGCTGACGAAACCGGTCCTCATCGGCGGATTCACTTTCCTGAAGCTGGCCAAATACAAAGGCTCGAAAACAATAAATGATTTTGCCGACCAAGTGGCAGATGCCTATATCGCAATCCTCGATCGGTTCAACGAACAGGGTGTGGAGTGGGTGCAGTTCGATGAACCGAGCCTGGTCACCGATCTGACGCAAGAAGATGTAGCGCTGTTCACGGCCCTTTACGAAAAAGTCTTGGCGCATAAGGGTAACGTAAAAGTATTGCTGCAAACATACTTCGGCGATATCAGGGACAGCTATGAAGAAGTGGTCGGGCTCGATTTCGACGGCATCGGCCTTGATTTCATCGAAGGCAAACAGACTGTGGAACTTTTGGAAAGATATGGCTTTCCGGCTGATAAAACATTGTTTGCCGGTGTCCTGAATGGGAAAAACATCTGGAAGAGCGACTACAAAAAGGTCATCACGTTGGTCAATGGGTTGAAGAAATACAGCAACGACATCGTCATCAGCACTTCCTGTTCGTTGCTGCATGTTCCCTACACGCTGGAAAACGAAACGAGCTTGCCGGAAGAAGTTTCCCAGTATTTCGCTTTCGCGAAGGAAAGGCTGCAGGAAATCAAAGAGCTGACGGAGTTGATCGGCACATCCGGATCCGGATATGAAGAGCAGGCAGCTTATCTTGCGAATCAAAAAGTCTTTTCAGCGGACCGGGTCTACGAAGACAAGCACGTGCAAGCATCCGTAGCGAGCTTGACGGAAAGAGATTTTGTCAGAAACGTTCCGAGACAAAAACGGAGAGCGATCCAAAAAGAGAAACTGCAACTGGGTCTGTTGCCGACAACGACGATCGGTTCCTTCCCGCAGACGAGGGAAGTCAAGCAGAACCGCAGCAAGTACCGCAAAGGCGCGATCTCAAAAGCCGAATACGATGAAAACATCAAAGGCTTCATCAAAGAATGCATCGATCTGCAGGAGGAACTGGGGCTGGATGTGCTGGTCCACGGCGAATCCGAGCGCAACGACATGGTTGAATTCTTCGGCGAAAACCTGGCTGGATACGTGTTTACCGAAAAAGCTTGGGTACAGTCCTACGGAACAAGATGCGTCAAGCCGCCGATCATTTTCGGGGACATCCGACGCGAAAACCCGATCACCGTGTTCTATTCGGAATATGCGCAGAGTCTTTCCGACAAACCGGTCAAAGGGATGCTCACTGGTCCGGTGACAATCTTGAATTGGTCGTTCCCGCGTGAGGACATTTCGCTGAGGGAGATGGCTTTCCAGATCGGTCTGGCGATCCGCGAAGAGGTTCTCGATTTGGAGGAAGCGGGCATCAAAATCATCCAGATCGATGAAGCGGCTCTGAAGGAGAAGTTGCCGATCCGCAGAGAAGAATGGGCGAGCGAGTACCTTGATTGGGCGATTCCGGCATTCCGCCTTTGCCACAGCGGCGTGCGGCCGGAGACACAGGTACATACGCATATGTGCTACAGCGAATTCGAGGAAATCGTAAAGGATATCGATAACATGGATGCGGACGTCATTTCTTTTGAAGCCTCCCGTTCCAAACTGACGATCATCGATGCCTTGAAGGCGAACCAGTTCGAAACGGAAGTCGGACCGGGTGTTTACGACATCCACTCGCCGCGCGTGCCGAGTGTCGAAGAGATGGTAGCGGTATTGAAGAACGCGCTGACGAAGATAGACGAGGAAAATCTATGGATCAATCCGGACTGCGGACTGAAAACAAGAGGTATCAAGGAAACAAGAGAAAGCCTGGCCAATCTTGTGGCGGCGGCGAAAATCATCAAAGACGCAGTTTTGGTCTAAAAAAGAGGTGAAGGCTGATGAAAATCGAATCCAAATTCCAAAAGAAAAAACCGGTGCTTTCCTTCGAAATTTTTCCACCGAAGCGCGATAAAGCGATCCAGAACATCGATGAAACGCTTGCGATCCTGAGTGAACTGAATCCTGATTTCATCAGCGTCACTTTTGGTGCCGGTGGAAGCCACACGGACAATCAGACTGTTGAATTGGCCAAACGCATCAAGCAACAGTACGGGATCGATCCGCTGGTGCATCTTACTTGCTTGAATTCTTCGAAATTCGAAATCTGCGAATTGCTGGAGGAACTGAAAGAGGCCGAAATCGATAGCATTCTTGCCTTGCGCGGGGATAAAAATCCGGCCGTGGAAGAAAAGCAGGACTTCCGCTACGCCAGCGATCTGGTCAAATTCATCCGGCAGTACGGTGATTTTTCCATCAGTGGCGCCTGTTATCCGGAATGCCACACGGAATCGAAGAACAAAATCGAGGATATCGCCTATCTGAAAGAGAAGGTGGACAGTGGGGTGCAGCATCTGATTTCCCAACTCTTTTTCGACAACAATGCCTTCTATTCCTTCCAGGAACACATCCAGATTGCAGGTATGCACGTTCCGGTCGAGGCGGGCATCATGCCGGTCATCAATAAAGCCCAGATCGAAAGGATGGTGACGCTCTGCGGAGCCTCCTTGCCGGAAAAGTTTTCCAGAGTGATGCACAAATACGAAGACAACAAAGAGGCACTTTTCGATGCCGGCATGGCCTACGCGATCAATCAGATTGTCGATCTGCTGGCGCATGATGTGGATGGCATCCACATCTACACGATGAACAATCCGATCGTCGCAAAAAGGATCTGCGACGGAATCAAGAATCTGATTTGAACGTGAACTTCGTTTCGGCGTCGCTTACCGGAGGAGGTGGTTTCCTCCGGTGAGTGCCCTTCTCAACGGAGTTGAGGTCCCCGGTAATAGCTGTTCTCCTGCGAGCGAATGTTTGCCGGAGCTAAGTGCGGGGACGGAGGCTGATCTCCGTCGAACGAGGGCTTGACGGAGGTGAGCGTTTTGCGCACGTGCCAGCTCCTGCGAAGCCTCCGTTCCCCGGAGCAAAACGTTTCATCCCGCCGCATTCATCAGTTTTGTCATAAAAAGAGAGCTCCCGCCATTTCCGGCGGGAGCTCTCTTGTCTGTCATTTGCTTTGCGTGTTTTGTTTAGTTTGGAAACGCGGTCTTTGTGCGGCTTTTTGGCCGCCTCTTGGACCTTGCTGGTTTTTGACACGAGTTCCGTTATTGCGCGCGGCAACCGGTTTTTTCGGCTGTGGTGCAGCTGCCTTAGTGCCTTCTTTCAACAGGAAAGGTTGATCTGTTACGACCGGAACTTTTCTCTTGATAAGTTTTTCGATGTCTCGCAACAACGATGCTTCGGTTTCATCACAGAATGAGATAGCTTTTCCGCCGCGTCCTGCGCGTCCCGTCCGTCCGATACGGTGAACATAGGTTTCCGGAACTTCAGGCAGATCAAACAAGATGACATGCGAAAGCTCAGGCACATCGATACCACGGGCTGCGATATCTGTCGCTACAAGAACGCTGGTTTTTTTGGTCTTGAAGTTTTCCAAAGCACGCTGACGCGCAGTCTGGGATTTATTGCCGTGGATCGCTTCAGCTGAAAGTCCAGCCTGCAAAAGCTTTTTGACGATCTTGTTGGCGCCGTGCTTCGTTCTTGAGAAGACAAGCGAGCGTTCCACTGTATCTTCCTTCAACAGGTGGATAAGCAAGTCAGTTTTGTCGGTCTTGGCTACAGGATAAACGCTTTGGTGGATGATTTCCACAGTCGAGGAAACCGGAGTGACTTCCACTTTCACCGGATTTGACAAAATGGTCCCCGCAAGTTTTTCGATCTCAGTCGGCATAGTCGCTGAAAAGAACATGCTTTGACGTTTCTTAGGCAATTCGCGGATGATGCGGCGTACATCATGGAGCATCCCCATATCCAACATCATATCGGCTTCATCCAGGACAAAGAAATCTACTTGGTTCAGTTTGATGTATCCTTGTCCGATAAGGTCTAACAGTCTGCCTGGCGTCGCCACAAGGATATCTGTTCCGCGTTTCAGCGCGGTTGTCTGAGGATTCTGGGAAACACCGCCAAAAATGACTTGGATCTTCAATGGAAGGTATTTTGCGTAAATTTGGAAGCTTTCCCCGATTTGCAGGGCAAGTTCGCGGGTCGGCGCAAGGATCAGGGCTTTGATGGCGCCTTTTTCAGCGGTTTCTTGTTCTGTCAGATTCTGCAGAATCGGCAGGGCAAAGGCAGCGGTCTTACCGGTACCGGTTTGGGCGCAACCCAACAAATCCTTGTTGTTCATCAGATGCGGAATGGCATCTTCTTGGATGGGCGTCGCTTTCGTGTAGCCTGCCTCTTTCAGTGCGCGCAGCAGGTTTTGACTCAATTCTAGTTCTTTAAATAACAAATGGTTCTCCTTCAGCATGTTCTACATGCATTTGATTTTAGTGGGTATGTTTCGGGTCAGGCCAGTTTGGGAAAGAGAGCCGGACTCTCATTTTGCCAAATGCCTCTCCACGAAACGTTATATAGGTACTCTGAGCAACAGCGTGACTGGCCTACTATATCACAAATGGAAGCAAAAGTCATAGAATTCCGTTTTCTAAGGAAATAAATAGGTTGCAAAGGAAGCGGGGGAGGAGATGAGGAATCCAAAATAACCCGCCAAAAGCATTTTGGCGGGCTGGAATACAGAATATTCGTCATAATTCCCCGCCAAATGCTCTTTGGAAGGTAATTCTGGGGTAATTGCGACTCGAAAAACCCGCCAACGCTCGTTTGGCCGCGTAAATTTTGCTAGTTTGACAGGAGTCCTATAGCAGTTCCCATTTCTTCGCCGCTTCTGTTTTGCGTTTGAGGCTGTTGAGGTTTTTTGTGTATTCGCGTGCGTAGAGGATCGAAAACAACGTATTCAGTATATATTCAAAGGATATCTGAGAAGAGAAGGTGCCGACTTTGAAGAAGTCGAACTCATCATAAGGCACCTCGATCACTAGGTCGCACAGCTTGCTCGTTGGTTGCTCCGTATTTGCCGTCAGCAGGATGCAGGGGATCTTGATGGAATTCAGATATTTTATGATTTTTCTGTGGGTTGCTGAATTACCACCGTAACTGATGAACATAGCACAATCAGCTTTGCTCATGCTCATGGCATTCCAGGCCGCTTCGCCGTACTCATCGGCAATGACCAAATGCTTGTTGATCTTGATGAGTTTGTTCTGGTAGCTGCGGGCACGGATCTGGGAATCGCCCGTTCCGAAAAGAAAAATCTTATCCGCCTTTTGCAGCAGATCAGTCGCTTTGTTCAGTTTGTCCTTTTCCAGTTTCACCAAGGTTTTTCTGATCGTTTCGATCGTCAGGTCGGCCATTTTTTTTGCGATATCCATCGAACCGTCCATCGGCAGGAACGGGAAGTTGGGATCGACGTTTGTCGGCGTATGTTTGCTGCTTTGAATTTCATGGATCAGCGCCACTTTGAAGCTGCGATAGCCTGAAAAACCCAATTTCTGGCTTAGCCGGATGATCGCTGAATGGGAAGTGAAGGTGTTTTCTGCAAGTTGCTGGATCACCATATCTGGCACATCATCCAAGTTTGTCAAAATGTAACCAGCGATTCTTTGCTCGGTGTCCGTAAAACTTTCTTTCAATTTCAATTTTTTCAACAAACTCATCCTGTTCCCTCCATATATAACGTATCCAGCAATGATTCGATCCACTTAACCGATCCGGTATTTCCTTCAATATAAGCAATAAACCCCGAAAAGGCAACTGCCAACAGCAAATTACAAAGGATATTCCTGTGGGTGCTGAACATTATGTTCAATGTTTTACAAGCAAAGCGGTCTTGCGTTGAACAGCAGGTCCTATCTGGTTTAAAAGCGTTTTCTCAGGGGCTGGTATTCCCTATAATGAGGCCATGCAAGAGAAATGGAGGAATTATTTTATGTTAACAATCGCTTATATCGGCGGCGGGAAAAGTGCCCACCGTTATCACATGCCCTTCTCATTGAAAAACGAAAACATCCGCGTCAAGACAATCTTTTCTCCGGTGCAAAACGATGCCTGGGAAAAAGTGCCAGGAGTTCTTTACACAGACAACATTGAAGACATCTGGAGCGATGATGAAGTCCAATTGGTAGTGGTGTCCACGCCATCAGACTTCCATTATCAATACGGCAAAATGGCCCTGGAAAAAGGCAAGCACGCGCTGGTTGAAAAACCGTTCACGAACACTTCCGCAGAAGCCAGAGAATTGTTTGCTTTGGCGAAAGAAAAAAATCTCTTTATCCAGTGCTACCAAAACCGCAGATTCGACTCTGACTTTTTGACGGTCCAGAAAGTTATCGAGAGCGGCGTTCTGGGGGATATCCTGGAAGTCGAAATGCACTACGACTACTTCAGACCGGAAATTCCGGAGTCCATCACAAGCTTCTCTAAGATCAACAGCTACCTGTATGGGCATGGCTGCCATACAATCGATCAGGTCTTGTCCTACTTCGGAAATCCGGAAAGCATCACGTATGATGTCAGACAGCTTTTGGGCAAAGGCCGCTTCAACGATTACTTCGATTTGGACTTCTTCTATGATACGAAGAAAATTTCCGTCAAATCCAGCTATTTTCGCCTGAAAGAACGTCCAAGTTTTATCGTCACCGGGAAAAAGGGCTCATTCGTCAAGCAGACCAAGGATCGTCAAGAGGAGCACTTGAAAGTATTCCATATGCCTTCGAATGCTGATTTCGGGATCGATTTGCCGGAACATTACGGCATCCTCACTTATATGGATGATGCGGGCCGTTACCACGAAGAAAAAGTCGTTTCCGAAGTTGGAGATTACGGAAGAATTTATGCCGGTGTTTATGAGTCAATCGTCAATGGAAAAGAAAAAATCGTCAAAGACGAAGAGACCATCCGCCAGATTGAAATTCTCGAAGAAGGCATCAGCACCATTAAGGAATAATTAACAGGAGGTATTAAAAATGGAGAACTTATTAAATGTCCTTGAGGAAAAATTGACTCCGATAGCCGTGAAACTGGAACAAAACCGCTATTTGAGCGCTGTAAAGAACAGCTTTATGTCAGCGATGCCGCTTTTGATCATCGGGTCTTTCTTTATCCTATTAGCTTACTTGCCGATTAACGCTTATACCGAATTCATGCTGAACACGTTCGGAGCCGATTGGCAACGGATGTTCACAATCCCCAACAACATTTCCATGAGCATGATGACCATTTACGTTGTAGTCGGGATAGGTAATGAATTAGCTAAATCGTACAGATTGGACAGTATGGCCGGCATCTTTGCGGCAATGGCATCCTTTTTCGTAGTCACACCGATGCACGCTTTTGCAGAGGAAGGCTTAGGAATCGGGATTCCATTAGGGAACTTGGGAGCTGCCGGATTATTTGTCGGCATCCTTGTTGCAATCATTGCAGTCGAAATCATGCGATTTACCGACAAAATGGGTTGGAAAATCAAAATGCCCGATTCGGTCCCACAAAACGTATCGAAGTCCTTCTCATCCTTGATTCCGGTTGCTTTGGTCATCATTTTCTTCAACTTCGTGCGCATCGGCTTTGAGCAGACCAGCTACGGCGACGTACAGACGTTCATTTTTAACAACTTGCAGACACCATTGACTGCATTGGGCAGCACCTTGCCGGCGACCATCGTCGTGCTCATTATTGAAGGTGTCCTTTGGTCATTCGGGCTCCACGGTGCGAACATCGTCGGCAGCGTGATGCAACCGATCTGGTTGACGCTGACTGCCGAAAATGCTGCAGCTGTTGCTACAGGACAGGTCATCCCGAATATCGTAAACTATCAATTCTACAGCAATTTCGTCAAAGTCGGCGGATCGGGTGCCACATTCGGTCTCTGTTTGTTGCTCTTGTTCGCAGCCAAATCGAAGCAATTCAGAGCCTTGGGTAAATTGTCGATCGGACCGGAAATCTTCACGATCAATGAATCGATCATTTTCGGTATGCCGATCGTCCTGAATCCGATTATGATCGTGCCATTCCTTTTGACACCGCTCGTCTTGAGTATCGTTGCTTATTTCTCCATGAGTACCGGACTCGTCCCTCTAACAAACGGGGTGAACATTCCCTGGACCACTCCACCGGTCATTTCAGGCTTCCTGGTTTCGGGTTGGAGAGGCGCAGTGCTGAACATCGTGCAGATCGCTCTTTCGGCTGCCATCTACTTCCCATTCTTCAAAATAGCGGACAATTTGGCTGTCAAACAGGAACTGGAAAACGAAGAACAGGCGCAGCATGAGATGGAAGCTGTCGAAGCATAGAAATTCAATAGAAATTTATTGAAAACGGAATAGGAACAAAAAGAATCGAAAAAGGGGTCTTATATTATGAAGCTTGCAATACTAGGATCGGGACAAATCGTCATGGATTTTCTGACGATGGCGAAGGACTTGCCGGATACGGTGTTGGTCAGCATGTTCGGCATCGAAGCAGAACGCGCAAAAATGGAGGGCCTGGCAAACACATACGGCATCGGGAAAGTATATACGGACTATGAAGAAGTCCTGAACGATCCGGAGTGCGACACCATCTATGTGGGACTGCCTAATCATCTGCACTACACATTCACGAAGCAAGCCTTAGAGAACGGGAAACATGTAATCTGCGAAAAACCATTCACGATCAAGTCGGCTGAATTAATCGAACTGAAGGAACTGGCCGAAAGCAAAAAGCTGATTTTGGTCGAAGCAATCACGACAAGATATCTGTCCAATTATCTGGCAATCAAGGAGCAGATCCCGCAATTGGGGGACCTGAAGATCATCGAATGCAACTACTCACAGTACTCTTCCCGCTACGATGCCTTCAAGAACGGCGAAGTTTTGCCCGCCTTCAATCCGAAAGCAGGCGGCGGCGCCCTGATGGACATCAATATCTACAATATCCATTTTGTCGTCGGGATCCTGGGAAAACCCGAATCGGTAAAATATCTGGCGAATGTCGAGCGAGGGATCGATACATCCGGGATTCTGCTATTGGATTACCCAGGCTGCAAAGTTGTCTGCATCGGGGCTAAGGATTCGGCAGCACCGATAAAATCATTGATTCAGGGCGATAAAGGCTCCGTTGTACTGAATGGCCCGCCGAATCTCTGCAACTCCTTTGATGTGAACATGAACGGCCAGGAGAGTCAGGCCGTTGACAAAAAGGTCCATCCGCACCGGATGTACGAAGAATTCCGCGAATTTGCGCGCATGATCGAAGAAAAAGACTTTGCGAAAGCCAAGGATATGCTTGAGCAAAGCCAAGTCGTGATGGGAATCGCCGAAGAGGCGCTGGCAGGCGCCGGAATCATTCTGGGTTGATAGAATAAATACAAGGATGGGGCTGTCTCAAAATGAGGCGGCCCTATTAATGGAAAGGTGCATGCACAATGGACAAAGTCGAGATATTGGAACAGGAACAAAAGCTTCAATTTGAAGCATTTACGCATGATGTGGGTTTGGAAATCGCGCAGCGCATCGTTAAAAAGGTCAAGGAACAAGCACCGAAGCCTGTCGGAATAAGGATCGTGCATAATGGTTTGTTGATCCTGCATTATTTGATGGACGGCAGAAAAGAGAGCCCTTGGTTGAACCGGAAGGAAAAGACCGTCTTGGACAGCGGGCACAGTTCCCTTTATACTTACCTTTTTATGGATGAGGTGCCGGAATACAAGGCGTGGGAGAGTAGCAAAGAATACGCCATCTGCGGTGGCGGCTTCCCGATCATTGAAGATGGACAGGTCACAGGTGTCATCTGCGTTTCCGGGTTGGAACATCTGGAGGACCATAGATTGATCGTCGAATCAATGGAAGAAGTATTGGCCTCGCAATATTAAGAACGTTGCTGAAGGATTTAAGAAAAATCAATAAGACCGCACCAAAATGGATTTGTTATCCATTTCGGTGCGGTCTTGTTTTTGGGGTAATTTGTTCTTCAAACATTGTGCAGTAAATTCATGAATGACTATTCCTGGATTTCATCCAATTTCTTCAGATGCTTTTCGGCAATCTTTTTCACTTTGTCGACGCGGTTCGTGTATTTTTCGATATCGCTGAGGTAATTGGTCGTCATCCAAGCCCTCACGATTTCAAGCGCCAATGCCGATCCGATGATCTTTCCGCCGAGGCAGAGAACATTCGTGTCGGAGTGGGAACGCGCCAGTTTCGCGCAGAAAGGATCCTGGCAAACCGCTGCATAGACGCCGTAGATTTTATTGGCGATCAGGGCACTGCCGTAACCGACGCCATCGACAAAGATGCCGCGGTCGGCTTTTCCTTCCGCCACAGCCAGTGAGGCAGGGTAAACATAATCGGACAGGTCACAAGGTTCTTCGTTGTAAGGTCCGAAGTCGAGCACTTCATGGCCTTCTTGTTCGAGTAAAGCTTTGACTTCTTCTTTCAATGCGAAGCCGGCATGGTCGCTGGAAACGGCAATTTTCATCTAAATCCCTCCATTATCTATCATTAACCAAAAGTATAAGCCAAACGGCGAGAGGAGTACAGACTGAGTTTACAGATCAAGCCAGAACAAACCTGTGATTTGAACAGTAGCCACTTTGATTCTGCCATTGTTCGGGATGCCTCAATTATGTAAGATGAAGATGTAAACTAGGATTCTTCGAATGGAGTAGACAAATGGGCGAAATAAAAGGACTGGTATTTGATTTGGACGGTGTCATCACTGATACAGCTGAACGGCATTACTTGGCATGGAAAAGGATAGCGCATCGATTGGGCATCGCGATCGACCGCGAATGGAACGAACGCCTCAAAGGCATCAGCAGAACGGAATCTTTGGAACTTATTTTGGCTGAGAATCCGACACTTCTCCTTGATTCGGAAGAAAAAGCACAGCTTTTGAAAGAAAAAAATGCGCATTACTTGGAGTTGATCGCGGAAATCACAGCAGCGGACATCCTGCCGGGTATTCCGGAACTCCTGGAAGAGGCAAAGAATGCAGGCTACCGTATGGCGATCGCCTCCGCCAGCAAAAATGCGCCGCTCATTCTGGAAAGACTGGGTCTATCGGCTATGTTCGATGCCGTCGTCGATCCGGAATCGCTGAAACAGAACAAACCGCATCCAGAGATTTTCGAAAAGGCTGCTCAGGCTTTGGGTCTGGAAACACAGGAATGCATCGGTTTCGAAGACTCATTGGCTGGTATTGAAGGGATCAAAAGGGCGGGTATGCCCGCTGTAGCCATCGCCATCCCTATCTTTGCTGAGTGGCTTCCAGATATCGAAGTGACGGCTACAAGAGAATTAAACCTGAAAGAAATTGTACGCGAAGTGACGATGAAGGAGCGTGTTGAAGGATGATCGATTTGAAGGGGAATCCTTTTTATCTGAAGGATGAGCAAATAGCATGGGTAAACCGGATGTTGGCAAGCTTGACGTTGGATGAAAAAGTGGGGCAGCTGTTCTGCCCAATCGGCATGTCCATGGACGAAAAGGCACTGTTTGACTTGGCTGTGAACAAAAAAATTGGAGGCTTGCTGTTCCGTCCTGGAAAAGGCGAAGAAGTGCAGCAGGCCCACCGCTATCTGCAACAACAGGCTAAGGTTCCGATGCTGATCGCAGCCAACCTGGAAGCGGGTGGTACGGGAAGCGCTATTGACGGTACGCGCATCGGCAATCCGATGTTGTTGGCGGCTGGTCAGGATGCCGAATTTGGGCACCATCTTGGTGAAGTATGCGCCAAAGAAGGTTCGGCGGTAGGCGTGAACTGGGCCTTCGCGCCGGTCGTGGATATCGACTACAATTTTCATAATCCGATCACGAATGTGCGCACGTACGGCAGTGATCCCGAAACCGTCCTCAACTATGCAAAAGGTTTTGTTGAAGCCGTGCAGCAAAACGGAGTAGCGGCTTCGATCAAGCATTTTCCCGGGGATGGCATCGATTTCCGTGATCAGCATCTGGTGACGACAGTCAACACTTTGCCGCTTGAAGAATGGCGGAGCACCTATGGTAAAGTCTATTCGGGCCTCATCGAAGCAGGCTCATTATCGGTGATGATCGGCCATATTGCTTTGCCGACGGTCCAGAAATCAGAAGAAGATGCTTTTCTGCCGGCCACCTTATCTCCTGTTATCATGCAGGAACTGTTGCGCGAGGAACTCGGATTCAATGGCGTCATCACAAGTGATGCGACGCCGATGGTCGGTTTTTGCGCGGCGATGGAGCGGCGTTTGGCCGTTCCGACAGCAATCGCTGCCGGTTGTGATATCTTCCTGTTCAACAAAGACTTGGAGGAGGATATCCGCTTCATGAAGGAAGGGATTGAAAATGGCATCCTGAAGTTGGAACGCATCGATGAAGCCGTCACCCGCATTCTGGCGATGAAAGCAGCATTGAAGTTGCCTGAAAAACAGGCGGATGCATTGTTGGTTCCGGCAAAGGAAGAACTGGCCGTCCTGCAGGCGGAACAACACGTCCAATGGGCTACTGAAGCCGCCGACAAAGGCATCACCCTCGTCAAAGATACAGCCGGTAACCTACCGCTACGGCCGGACGCGACGCCTCGTCTGTTACTGCAACTGCTCGGGCCTTACGAGGAATCGAATACCCAAATCTTTTCCAAGGTGCTGCCGCTGTTGGAGAAGGAAGGCTTCCAGGTGACGTTGTATCAGCCGGAAGATTTCACGACCGGATTCGAATCCGTTTCCCAGTTCCGTTCCAAATATGATGCCGTCCTCTATCTGGCCAATGTCGAAAACCGCAGCAACGCCACAACGACAAGAATCAACTGGTACACCTTCTTCGGTCTAGGGAACAATATCCCATGGTTCGTCGACGAAGTGCCGACCATATTCGCGAGCCTGGGCAATCCCTACCATCTGATGGATGTGCCGATGGTGAAGACCTACATCAATGCCTATGATAATCATGAGGCGGTAATTGAAGCGTTTGTCGCCAAACTTATCGGCAAGAGTGATTTCAAGGGCGAGAGCCCGATCGATCCGTATTGCGGATTGATGGATGCACGCAGATAAATTGTTTATTCGCCCAACCAGATGAGTCCGGTTGGGTTTTTCTGTATAATGGTTGGTGAGACAACGATAGAGAGGAGCGACAAAATGTTTGAACTGGATCATTTGTTAAGGGAAGAAACCAAAGTCGAAAAAGAGCAGCGGAAATCCGGGTTCAATGTGACGGATCCGGATATTCTCGATGAATTAATTTTGAGTGGGAATAAGTTCCGCTTGAATGGCAATTTCCTACTGAGTGAGGAAATGTTCTTCAAAAAAGGGGACGTCCATATCCGTAAGCACAATCGTTATTCGGAAATGCCCTTGCACCACCATCAGTTTTTGGAATTGAACTATATGTATTCCGGTTCCTGCACTCAAGAAGTGAGCGGTGAAAAAATCGTCCTCAATGAAGGTGACATCATCATGCTGGATCGGGGCAGCTCGCATTCCTTCCAGGCACTGGGCGAAAACGACATCCTCATCAATGTTCTGTTGAAAGTGGAGACGATCAACACCAAAATTCTTCAGCAACTTGTGAGGAAACGTGGGGTATTGACTGAGTTTCTGGTACTGGCAAGTCAACGCACTCATGAAGAGGATCAGTTTTTGGTATTCCGGACGGGAGAAAATGCAAAAGTCCAGACTTTCATGCAGTACATCCTGGAGGAATACTACGGCGGAACTGAACCGAATACCGAAGTGATCCACCTCTACCTGCCATTGTTGTTCATGGAACTGGCGCGCACGTTCGAAGAGGAAACGAGAGGGCAACAAGGCCACCAGAATCAGGTTGTCACGGAAGCGTTGGCCATCATCGAAAAAGACTATCGCACGCTTTCTTTGGAAATGTTGGCGCAACAATTGGGATTCAACAAAAATTATCTGGGGAATCTGATCAAAAAAGAGACGGGTGACACTTTCAAGCAATTGCTGCAGCGCCAACGCATGCTGCACGCGCGCCATCTTCTGGTCTTTTCAAATTATTCGATGGAGGAAATATCCGAGGAAATCGGTTACTTGGACACGAGCTATTTCTTCCGCTCATTTAAAAAAATGCATGGCAAGACGCCGGGGCAGATCCGCGAGGAAGCGTGGCAGAGGGACCTGTAGTTTGACCACTTTGTTCTGTTTGCACGACATTGTAAGCCTTTGCCGAAAACGGTTTAATAAGAGAGTAAACAAAACAGAACAAAGGAGAGAATAATTATGGCAACTGAAACAAGAATTTTGGATCAAACAGACGAAAACAAGCTGCCGATTAGCGAGAAGTTGACGTTCGGCTTCGGGAATCTGGCGGCCAACCTGATGCTGACAACGGCCAGTTCCTTCATCACTTATTACTATACCGATGTGGTCGGGTTGAGCGCAGTCATCGTCGGCAACATCCTCTTGTGGGCACGACTTTTTGATGGCGCTTCCGACTTGGCAATGGGTGCGATCGTCGACAAGACCCGTTCGAAACACGGAAAGGCCAGACCTTGGATTTTATGGATGGCGATCCCTTATGCATTGGCAATGATACTCTTATTCACTTCTCCGGATTTCCTGGGATCGACTGGCAAAGCCGTCTATGCTTTCGTGACTTATGTGATTGCTTTGGCTGGTGTATACACAGCGACGATGGTTCCCTATAACGCAATGATCGGTACTACGACATCGAACCCAGTCGATCGCGGCAACCTATCGACATCACGCACCTTAGCTGGATTCGTGGGGGCGATGGGAGTGACTGCAGCGGTTTTGCCGATCGTAAACTTCTTCGGTGGCGATAAACAGGCTTGGACATGGATGGCCGCTCTATTCGGGGGTATCTCGACAGTGCTGTTGCTGATTCTGTTCAAAAATTCTAAGGAACGCGTCATCGAGTCTGCTGTTGCTGTCGAAAAGGTTCCTTTGAAAAAGAATCTTAAGGCGCTGTTGCAGAATAAATACTGGGTCATCATGATTCTATATATGCTAATGAGTTTCATCAGCTCTGGTTTGGGTGGCATCAACATTTTTTATGCCCAATGGATTTTGGGAGATCCTGCAAAAGTGGCAGTAATCGGTATTCTTTCTTTTATGCCGATTGCGGTAGGTGCAGTGTTTATGCCTGTTCTGTTGAGCAAATTCAGCAAAAAAACGATCACCTTGATCGGAGGCATCGTAATGATGATAGGTCTGCTGATCATCGCGGTGTTCCCGGAAAACTTTACGATGATTATGGTCGGTTTGATCATCCGCGGACTCGGTATCGCGCCGGGAGCTGTCGCAGGCTTCGCTATGTTGGGTGACGTTGCCGATTACGGTGAATGGAAAACGGGCATCCGCAGCGAAGGTTTGATTTTCTCGGCAGGAACTTTTGCCGAAAAAGTCGGCTCCGGAGTGGGCGGGCTGATTCTGGGTGTCGTTTTAGGACTTGGCGGCTATGTGTCGCAAGGGGCAACGCAATCAACAGAAGCTTTATTCGCGATCAAGGCAATCTTCGCCTATCTGCCACTCGCTTTCACAGCAATCTGCATTTTGTTGATTCTGTTCTATGACTTGGACAAAAAACTTCCTGAAATTGCGGAAGACTTGAAAGCGAAACGAGTGAACGGATAATGTTACAGGCTGGGACAAAAACCCAGCCTGAAATTATATCCGAATATTATTTGCGCAAACGTGCGGCAAAAGGCAGGCCCTGGTTCCACTTCACGAAAAATGCTCAGATGGTCTGCGATAATCTTGCGCTTATTCGCTCCAGTGGTCCGGGCCTAAATGCCTTTTGTCCCACTCTCATTTTTTAAGACAGGAGCACACACAATGAATATATATAATCTGAAAACCAATTACCTAATGAATCCTATCGGCTTTTTGATGGACACGGTGGCTTTATCGTGGATAATCGAGGCGCCGTTTGAGGAGGAATTGCAGGGAACCCGTGTCCTCATCGCACTGGATGAGAACTTTGAAGAGGTCATCCATGACAGCGGGATGCAAGCCGATTTGGATCCGCTGTGCTATCAGCCGGAAATCAAGCTGCAGCCGCGCACGCGCTACTTCTGGAAAGTGATTGCGAAGAATGCTGATGGAGACGAGTCTTCTTCCGAAATCCACTACTTCGAGACGGCGAAGGAAGAGGAACTGTGGACCGGAAAATGGATCGAACCTGCCCGACAATTGCAAAGGATGCCGCTTGCGCGCAAACTGTTCCGCCTGCCTGCAAAACCTATCCGTAAGGCACGCGTTTATGCGACAGGACTGGGTATTTATGAACTGTATCTGAACGGAGAAAAAATCGGTGACGAATATTTGGCTCCCGGCTTCCATTCTTATGATTTTTGGCAGCAATACCAGACGTACGATGTCACAGAAGCCCTTCAAGCAGGTGGAAATGCGATCGGCTTCATGCTGGGGGACGGCTGGTTCAAAGGCCGCTTCGGATTCGACGGTGGATATGAAGATCTGTACGGGGATCAGTTCCGCCTGATCGCGGAATGCATCGTTACTTATGAGGACGGAACGGAAGAAATCATCGCCAGCGATGATACGTGGGAAGTCGCTGAGGGGCCGCTCGTCTCCAGTAGCATATACGACGGGGAAGTGTATGACGCGAACCTAGAAATCGACGGTTGGAACAAATACAGCGAATCAGATTCAGCTGTTTGCTGGGAACGGATGCAACTGAGCGATACGGATACCGAAGAACTTCAGGCACGGTTGAGTGTTCCGGTTAAAATCGTGGATGCCTTCGTGCCAGAACTGATTATTACCCCTGCAGGAGAGCAAGTATTGGACTTCAAACAGAACATGACAGGATGGATCACGTTCTCCGCGGATGTGCCGGATGGAACCGTCATCACCTATGAAGTCGGCGAAGTGCTGCAGGAAGACAACTTCTACCGCGATAATCTACGCACGGCGGAAGCGAAATTCACCTACATCAGCAATGGTAAAGCGGCCGAAGTGCGTCCGTACTTTACATTTTACGGCTTCCGCTACGCCAAAATAACCGGTGTCGATCTCCTGGAACAGGATCTAGGCTTCAAAGGATACGTGCTCCAGAGCGAACTGGAAGAGACGAGCGGCATGATCACAGCCAATCCGGATGTGAACCAATTGCTGAAGAATGCGCTTTGGGGGCAAAAAGGTAATTTCCTGGATGTGCCGACGGATTGTCCTCAAAGGGATGAGCGCATGGGCTGGACTGGTGATGCGCAGATTTTTGCCCGCACAGCGAGCTATAATATGTACACTCCGGCTTTCTACAAAAAATTCATGCACGATCTCCGTTTGGAGCAAAAAGCGCTCAATGGATCCGTTCCATTTGTTGTTCCACAGATCAAGCCGGAAGGAGATGCCGGATTCGTTACCGGATCCGGCGCAGCCGCCTGGTCGGATGCGGCGACAGTCATTCCCTGGGTGCTTTACGAACAATACGGCGATCGTTCGTTGCTGAAGGAACACTATCCGACCATGAAAGATTGGGTGGACTATATCGTTCGCGAAGATACGAAATCCGGAGACAAACGCCTCTGGACAAGCGGGTTCCAGTTCGGTGATTGGTTGGCGTTGGACGGGGATAATCCGCACTCACCGATGGGCGGCACCGACACTGCTCTGGTTGCATCCGTGTATTACTATCATTCGGCTTCCTTGCTGGCACGGGCCGCGGAGGTTTTGGGCAATACGCATGATGCGTTGGCGTACACCCAATTGGCCTTGGAAGTGAAACAAGCCATCCAAAATGAATACCTGACTACTACGGGACGCTTGGCGGTAACGACCCAGACAGCCTACATCCTCTTCCACTATTTCGATCTTTGCCCAGAACCATTCAAAGAGCGGATGACGAAAGACTTCTATGACAAAGTCATTTCCAGCGGTGTCCACCTTCAGACCGGGTTCGTCGGGACACCGTATTTTGCGGAAGCTTTGAGTAAGAACGGCATGAACGAACTGGCGTATGGTTTATTGCTGAATGAGGACTATCCGAGCTGGTTGTTTGCGGTGAAAATGGGTGCGACCACCATTTGGGAACGCTGGAATTCAATTTTGCCGGACGGGAAAATCTCCGGGACGGACATGAACTCCTTGAACCACTATGCTTATGGCTCGATCGTGGAGTGGCTGTACCGTTGCGTGCTGGGCATCCAGGCGGACAGCAGTCAGCCAGGATACAAACACTTCTTCCTGGCACCGCAACCGAGTGCGCAGTTGGGCAAAGCGGAAGGGTACTATCAATCGGTATCCGGACGCATCGAAAGCGCGTGGGAAATTTTAGCGGACGGACAATTGGATTTCGCTTTCCGCGTGCCTTTCGGGACGATCGCAACCATCACCCTGCCGGATCTGACGCTTGAAGAAGCACAGAAAACAGAGTGGCTGCAGTCTGCGGTCGCTTTAGAGGATAGCGCAAAAGTCACAGTCAAAGCAGGTGAATACCGCGTCACGTACATGCCGACACGGAACTATTGCCCTGAAGTCACAACCGAGATGTCCTACCGGGAACTATTGGAATATACACCAGCCCGAAAAGTGATCTTCGAACAATTGCCTATGATGCGCAACAATGATGTGGCCTTGCAGTATCTGGATAAGCCGATGGAAAACTTCAAGGACCTGCCGATTGTTTCCAATTTTGTCAGCGAACAAGTCCTGGAGCAGATGAATGCATCGTTTACCTGGTGGAGATAATGACTTAAGAATGAGGCGGCATCCGTCGCGAAAACTGCGACCTGTTCTATATTCAATATGTGGACGGTGAATTCAAAACCGAAATCGTCGACAAAGGCTGCGGGCCGTCCAATATCATGGTAGTGAATGAAGCAAATCGTGACATCATCGTTGCCGTGAACCATACTGGCAATGAAGCGGCGATATATATAGTGGAAGATTGATTTGACGGTGAATGGTCGTCTGACGTGAGTTTAGGTCACCTGATCTTTCTCCTCCGGTGAACGGAGGCTTCGCCGGAGTTCGGCCAACATTACTAGTTTTGATCTCCGGAGAGGCGAACTTCGCAGGCGTTGCAGTCGGATCTAAAGCGTGTCCTCCGGCAGGCAGCTGCCTCGCCGGAGTTGGAGGCCCGACAAGAGCGAGTTCCTCAGACTAACGGCCACCGCTAATTTTTTTCATTAATACCATACAATCAAAAAAGAATATCCGGCCTTGAAACTCAAGGTAGGACATTCTTTTTTGCAATTATTGGTGAAGTTCCTCATAAAACTCATCAGCAACAGCTTCCAACCATTCCGGTATTCCTGCGGTGATGGCGATGTGTTCGAACCAGCTGTCCTTGGCGGCACCGTGCCAGTGCTTCACACCGTCATGGGTCACGATGACATCCCCTGGCTTTAATGATTGGGCAGGGTTGCCGTCTTCTTGATACCAACCCTCTCCGCCGGTGACCAACAGAATTTGGTAACCGTCGTGATGGATATGCCAGTTATTGCGGCAACCGGGTTCAAAGGTCACATTGCCGACGCCGACAGCCACTTCGGGATCAGCCACCAGTGCATTAAAATAACTTTGGCCGATAAAATACTGCGCGTAAGCTGTGTTTTCATCTCCAATCGGGAAAATGACGCCTTTTTTTACTTCTTCGTTTTTTGCCATATTTTTTTCCTCCTGAAAATTAATCTGTGTAAATTTCTTTGGCGATGTTGAAAGCGGACCATGCTTTCGGCCAACCGACATAGAACGCGAGCTGCGTGATGATTTCCACAAGTTCCTCTTTGGTCACGCCATTTTCCTTGGCTTTGTTCAAGTGAAACGGAAGCTGTTCAAAGTTTCCGCCTGTAATCAACGCTGTGATGGTGACGATAGAACGATCGCGCGATGCGAATTCCTTTTCCCGTGACCAGACTTGCCCGAACAGAACATCGTCATTCAATTCAGCAAATTTTGGTGCAAAATCACCCAATAAATCTCTTCCTGCCGTTACTTTTGCCATAAAATCATCTCCTTAGGAATGTTAGTTTCAGCATACTCCTTAGAGTGCACTTTAAGTCAAGCGCGAGCTCAGGATTCTTTTCCGTTCTCAAAATATCGTACTGTTGTATCTTTGAAAATGGAGGTGAAAGCACATGGCCTGTTCAATTTGAGCATTCTCTGAAAAGGGTAGAAAATTCGGGCTTCATGTAAGAGCTTTTATTCGATTGCTTGTTATATATTAGTGTACAATGAGAGTACTACATCTTAGCGATAGAACGGGCTGAATTATTTTACTTTTTTTTGGTGTGGCAGGATGTATAGAAATTTGAAAGAGGTGGCCTATGGATAAGAAAAGAATTGTCATTTATACGCTATTATTTATAGCAACATTAGCGATAGCGACACAAGGATTCACGAATACTGGTTTGGACGGACTGCTTGTCCCGTTACTTTTTACCTTTGCCTATTTTACGATCATCTTTATTATCGCAACAATCATTAAAAACAATTCCATTGTCGATATTGGTTGGGGGATGGGATTTGTTGTAGGGAGCTGGCTTACACTGCTTGTGACTGAAAATCCCACCGTTTTATCGTATGCCATTGTTGGATTTATTACGGTGTGGGGACTTAGATTATCTTTGCGCTTATTGAAAAGAAATTACGGGAAGCCTGAAGATTTCAGGTACGCACAGTGGCGGAAAGAGTGGGGCGATAAAGTAGTCATCACCGCCTTTTTCAGAGTGTTTGTGGTTCAGGGTATCATCAACTTTATCGTTGGATCTGCCAGCTATGTGGTCATCAAATACAACGAATTCAGTTTTGATTCAGCTCACCGCTATTTTGTTTATGCCGCACTTTTCATTGCGTTGGTAGGATTGTTCTTTGAAGTAGTCGGGGATGAGCAACTAAGACAACACATCAACAAAAAAACACGCACACTTCTGCAAACAGGCTTATGGTCAATCACACGTCATCCAAACTATCTCGGTGAAATCCTGATTTGGATCGGATTGTATGCAAGTGGTATTACGCTGTTCTTCACGGATTCCATCAACCCTTATTATTATCTGTTATTAATCATCTCGCCTATTTTAATGAGTACCGTATTAATCAAAATATCGACGCCATTACTGGAGAAAAATATGGAGAAATACGATGGATGGGAAGAATACACCAAAAGAGTTCCGATGCTTTTTCCTTTCACTAAAAAATAGTGCTATAGTATGCGTAATAAATGGAGGTGGGATTGCATGTCCTATTCAATCGGAGAATTTTCGAAAATGATCGGTCTGCCTGTGTCGACGCTGCGCTACTATGAAAATGAAGGGCTGTTGAAACCGGATCGCGATTAGAACAACCTGCGCGTCTATACCGATCAGGATTTAAAATGGGTAACTTTTCTTCTGCATCTCAAAGGCACCGGCATGTCGATGGCGGAACTGAAGCAGTACACCATTTGGCGTGCCGAAGGGGATGCGACGATGCTGGAACGGATGGAACTCTTGGAAAAGCGGCGACGCTTGTTGGAAAAAGATATACAAGCATTGATGCACAATCTTGAGGTGATCGAAAATAAGATTGATTTCTACGAGGAGCGCCTTCAAGTGAAAAATGAAGACTTTAGCTCCCAGCTGGAAGCAGAAAAAGAAAAAAGTACGAACTAAGCCCGCCATTTGGTGGGTTTATTTTTATTGCTTGACTTAATGTAAAGGTTAAGGTGTACGCTCTGATTGTATCAGAGAGGGGTAATAAATTATGGAACATCTTAATCAACAGCTATTCACCGGGGAACGGGCTCTTTTCAAAGGAAAAGACCTGCAGATCAGTCATTCAGTCTTTGCGGACGGGGAGTCTCCCTTGAAGGAAAGCAACAATATCGTACTCGAAAACACGATCTTCCGCTGGAAATATCCATTGTGGTATGCACGGAACATCCAGGCAAACAACATCACTTTAGTGGAAACTGCGCGTTCCGGCATTTGGTACACAAATGGCATCACGATAACCGACAGCATGATCCAAGCGCCCAAGATATTCAGACGAGCTGCCGATATCAAGTTGGAACGAGTGGAAATGCCAAATGCCCAAGAAACGTTATGGAACTGCAATGATATTACCTTGAAACAAGTAAACGCTGTGGGCGATTATTTTGCGATGAACAGCGAAAATATCCGTATTGAGCATTTTACGCTATCGGGGAATTATGCCTTTGATGGTGCCAAAAATATCGAAATTTCACATGCCAAGTTGCTTTCAAAAGATGCTTTCTGGAATTGCGAGAATGTGGTCGTCAGGGATTCGACGATCATCGGCGAATATTTGGGTTGGAATTCGAAAAACATCACCTTCATCGATTGCATCATCGAGAGCAACCAGGGCATGTGCTACATGGAAAACGTGAAGATGGAGAATTGTACGATCATCAACACGGATCTGGCATTCGAATACTCGACGGTCGACGTTCAAGCGAACAGCCGCATCGACAGTGTCAAGAATCCGATCAGCGGCACGATAACCGCTGCCGGAATCGGAGAACTGATCTTGGATGACCCGGAAGTCGCGGCCGAGAACACCAAATACCAGCTTGCGGAGGAACAGGAATATGCCATTCGATTTTGACCAGATCATCGACAGACGGAACACCAACTCTTATAAGTGGGATGTCAAAGCGGATGAGTTGCCGATGTGGGTGGCGGACATGGACTTCGGAACGGCGCCTGCTGTTGTTGACGCCATCGAAAAGCGTCTGCGGCAAGGCACTTTCGGCTATAATACCGTCCCTGACAGTTTCCGGGAGAGCATCATCCGTTGGTGGCAGAGGCGGCACCGGTTTGCGATGGAAAAAGAATGGATTCTCTATTGCACAGGCGTCGTTCCTGCCATCTCCTCAATCGTCAGGAAAATGACGGGAATAGGTGATGACATCGTTGTCCTTGCGCCTGTCTACAACATCTTTTACAATTCCATCCTGAACAACGGCCGGAAAGTCTTGGCGAGCGAGTTGCGCTATGCAGACGGAAGCTATGCCATCGATTTCGCGGACCTGGAAGAAAAACTCGCCCGCGAAACGACTTCGCTGTTCATTTTCTGCAACCCGCATAATCCAATCGGCAAAGTCTGGGATCGGCCGACGCTGGAACGGATCGCCGAATTATGCATCAAGCATGATGTGCTGGTCGTGAGCGATGAAATCCATTGCGATCTGACGCATATCGGCCATGCGTACATCCCGTTTGCCTCCCTTTCCGAGGAGATTGCTGACCGGACAATCAGCTGCATCGCGCCGACGAAAACTTTCAACATCGCCGGACTGCAAACAGCGGCAATCGTCATTCCGAATCCTGAAATCAGAAAACAAGTGGACAGAGGAATCAACACGGATGAAGTGGCGGAACCGAATACTTTCGCGATCCAAGCGGCTGAAGCGGCTTTCGACGAAGGGGAAGAATGGCTGGAGGAACTGCGGGAATATCTGGAACTGAACCGGGAATTCCTGATCGGTTCTTTGAAGGAACTTGTTCCCGAAGTCCAGGTGATCGAGGCTGAAGCAACCTATCTGGCTTGGATCGATTGCGCGGCGATAACGGAGGACACGAAGGCGCTGTGCGCGTTCATCAGCGAGAAAACCGGACTCTATCTTTCCGCAGGGGATATTTTCGGCGGCAACGGTTCGCGCTTTGTCCGCTGGAATTATGCCTGCCCGAAGTCGCTTCTGGAAGACGGTATACAACGGTTTGTTGAAGGAGTAGCGTTGTGCCAAAAGGACAGATGCCGTTGAGGACAACTGTTCCTATAGACACCTGAACCCGCAATCGTCAGCAAACTGCTTTTCTCCGGTGAACGCAGGCTTCGCCGGAGTTCGGCCCACATTCTGGGTGTGTTCTTCTGCGAGAATTTCTTTATCGGTGTTGAGGTCAAATATTGCCGGTATCCTCCGGCTAGTGGATTGCTCACCGGAGGAAGGGACGCAAGCTGCGGCGCCATGCAGGGTGCGTCCTTGTCCTGTTTCAGTTTTACGGCCGGAGCTTGATGTGAGATACTTGAACCGAAGCGATTGCAGCCCCGCTGTGCTGAAAAAACGGCTCTGTAATCGGAAGACGAATCGGAAGGATTAAAGCCGAATCAAGGGATAGGAGAGTATTGACTATGGAGTTGCGGGTTCTGAATTATTTTTTGACAGTGGTTTATGAAGAGAACATCACTAGTGCCGCTGAAAAGTTGCACATCACCCAGCCGACCTTGTCGCGCCAATTGATGCATTTGGAAGAGGAATTAGGCGTTTCTTTGTTCCGGCGCGGCAAAAAGAAAATCACGTTGACCAGCGAAGGGTTGCTGCTGAAAAGACGGGCGGAGGAAATCCTCGATCTGACCAGCAGGACCGAACTGGAGCTGAAGGAGCAGAAAACGCTCATGAACGGCGAAATCGCCATCGGTGGGGGAGAAACGCAGTCCATGCGCGTTTTGGCTGATTTCATCAAGACCTTCAGCACGGAATATCCGCAAGTGACCTACAAATTGTACAGTGCCGATGCCGATGACATCAAGGATCGGGTCAACAAAGGGCTGTTGGACATCTGCCTGCTGACGGAGCCGGTCGATGTCGATAAATATGATTTCATCCGGATTCCCCAGAAAGAACGCTGGGGTGTCATCATGCGGAAGGACAGTCCGCTGGCGCAGGAGCGCTCCGTTGCACCTGAGGATCTGTTGGCTTATCCGATCCTGATTCCGGGGAGAGCATTGGTCCAGAACGAACTTGACAATTGGTTCGGCGACGCCTATGGGGCCGTGCATATCATTGGGCGCTACAATCTGATCTACAATGCAGCCATTCTGGTGGAAGCGGGCGTCGGGGTTGCGTTGTGCTTGGAAAAACTTGTCCCGGTCAGTGAGGAAACCGAGCTCTGCTTCCGGACCTTGGCGCCTGCATTGGAGACAGGCGTGGTCATCGCCTGGAAAAAGAATCAGATTTTCCCGCCGGCAGTGGCTAAATTCATCGAGCTTCTTAAGAAATGTCTACTGAATAATTAACAAACCTTATCGCAACAGCGTTTTTAGCTGTTTTTTGGTATAATAGATGCATGGATTCCAGAGGGAAATACCAAAAACCCGTGCACTTTTTTCAAAAATGATACAAAGAGGCGATGAAAATGTACAAAAAGCAGACGAATCGGCAATTAACCATTTATGACTTCGATCAGCCATTGGGCCTTACGATGAACCCAGAAAACCGTTGGGTCAAAAAAGCAGATTCGATTCCCTGGTCAGTCATTGAAGATAAGTACGCTGCTCTGTTCAGCAGTGACAGAGGCAACATCGCCAAACCGGTAAGGATGGCACTAGGTGCCTTGATTATTCAAAGTGAATTTCAGTATGCAGATACCGAAGTCGTCAATCAGATTCGCGAAAATCCCTATCTGCAGTACTTTGTCGGACTACCTTCCTATAAGGATGAAAAGCCGTTCGATGCTTCTTCGATGGTGCACTTCCGCAAACGTCTCTCCTCCGAAATTCTGATTGAAATCAATGAATTGATCCTCAAACCTATAGAGGATGGAGCAGATGATTCCCAAGCTGACGATAATGACAATAGTGATGACAATGATGCATCGGGATCTAAGAATGAAGGGACGCTCATTCTAGATGCCACTTGCGCGCCTTCAGAAATCAAGTTCCCGCAAGACACGGAACTGTTGAACGAATGTCGGGAAAAGTTGGAAGGCATCATCGACGAAATCTGCGAAGCAAACCACCTTCCCAAACCGCGTACCTATCGGAAAATAGCCCGAAGGGATTATCTCAACATCGCACGCAAGAAAAAGAAAAGTGGCAAACAAATTCGCAAAGCCATCGGCAAGCAACTGAACTACATCCGGCGGGATTTAGGATACATCGACGCATTTATGGAGCAAGGTTATACGCTAAGAGCGAAGCAAGTCGACCTGTTGGGAACTTTGCGGAAATTGTATGAACAGCAGCTCTACATGCACACAAGTAGGACGCACAAAGTGCAGGATCGCATCGTCAGTATCAGCCAGCCATTTATCCGCCCGATTGTCCGCGGAAAAGCCAAGAACCCGGTGGAGTTCGGAGCCAAACTGGACATGAGCATAACCAATGGGTACGCCCGAATCGAGAAAATTTCTTTCGATGCCTACAACGAGAGCGAATGCCTCATAGTTGCGGTGGAACGCTACAAAGAACGGATGGGAGTGTATCCTGAACGAGTTTTGGCGGATAAAATATACCGAAATCGCACAAACTTAAGCTACTGCAAAGAACTCGGAATCCGATTATCCGGCCCGTCGCTCGGCAGGCCCAAGAAGGATCAGAAGATTGACAAAAAACAAGAATACAGCGACAACTGCGATCGAGTAGAGGTCGAGAGAGGCTTCAGCCTGGCGAAAAGAAAGTTCGGGCTCAGGCTTATTCGAACACGCCTTGAAGAGACCAGTCTCTGTGTGATTGCTTTATCCATCCTTACAATGAACCTGTCCAAGGTTTCATTGCGCATTTTTTTGACTTTCATCCAATGGATGAGCTCCCCTAGAATTGAACCTCTAATGAAGCCGTAAGCTAAAAATAGGGATTTATTCAGCAGGCATTAAGAATGCCTTCAGGGCATGATCAATCATGCAAAAAAACTATTATCTTTTTCTACGGTTGCGTTTTAAACTGGTATTAAGAAAAATGATGTATGCATTATAGGCATGGACATTCAGAAAGGAAAATCATCAGTATGGATATGAGGACACTCAAGAAGCTTGCGCTGTTGTCCAGCTCATTTGTTGTCGTTTCCGGTGGAGCCATCGCGGTGAATGTGCCCGCCATCGCCCGGGATTTTCCGGAAGTCCCGTTGCCGTTGGTGGAATCTTTGACAACGATGCCTTCCCTGTTCTTGATCGTTTCGGTTCTGCTCAGCCACGCCATCGCAAGGAAAGTCGGCTATAAGAGGACTGTTCTTGTGGGGCTGGCTACGGTTCTGGTTTCAGGCTTGGTTCCGGTATTTGTGCATCATTTCTGGATCATTTTCCTTTCCAGGGCACTCTTCGGATTCGGGATCGGACTTTTCAATTCGCTCCTGGTCAGTTTTATCCGGCATTTTTATGAGGGGGCCGAGAGAGCGGCGATGATCGGGCTGCAGAGCGCCTTTGAAGGCATCGGCGGGATGACCATTTCCTTTCTTGTGGGGCAGCTGCTTAAGATCGACTGGCAAACTTCCTTTTGGGTCTACTTGGCGGCTCTGCTGGCGATGCTTCTGTTCGCGGCCTTGGTTCCGGATATCCCGGCTGAACCGGCTGCCGTTTCCAGTCAGCCACAGCAAACGGATCCTTTGAGCACACGCAGCAATGCGATGGACAAGGCGGTTTTCGGCTATCTGACCTTGCTCGTTGTGGCGGTGATGTTCTATATGACGATCACGGTCCGGGTCACGCCGCTCATGCTGGCGAACGGTTACGGCGATGCTACGAACGGAAGCTACATCCTTTCCCTGATTGGCATCGGTGCAATGACAGCTGGTTTTTTATTCGGAAAAGTTTTTGGGGCTGTCGGGAAATATACTTTGCCGCTTGCCTTGTTCGGGATGGGAATGGCTCTGGTCACGATCGGGCTCTCGGACACTGTATGGATGACTGGTTTGGCTGCTGCATTCTGCGGCTTCTCCTTCCGTACTTTCATCCCTTATCTCTTCAACAAAGTCAACAGCTCGGCGTCGGGGAACGCGAATGCCGCCACATCGCTGCTGCTTGTCGGATTCAATATCGGCGCAGCCTTTTCCCCTTACGGTATCGTTCTGGTGGAGCGCCTGTTCCGGCTGACTTCAGAACGGGGAATTTTTTTCCTGGAAGGGGCACTGCTGCTGGGGGGCGGTATCCTCGGTGGCGGCTATCATTTTCTGGCGAAGCATGCTGAAACCAGTGCGGAGGAAGTGTGAGCAGCTCGGTTTCAGCGCAACATTGATCTCAATGGAGCGCTGAAACAGGGTCCTTGCTGGTCCTGCTTAGCGAATTGTGTTATTTTGGATATGTGAACGCATTCATTTTGAGAAAAACAAAAAAACTAAGACTGCATGAAAAAGCTAGACAACTTTAAGGAGGAAAAGAAAATGGCAACACACAAACAAGCCGTTCCACCACCTACCGTATTTTTTGGAGAAGAAGCTTTTCAACCGATCGACCAAACGGAGGTCCGCTGGCTGGGCAGCGGCGGGATGTTCGTGAACACCCGCGGCACCTGCATCATGATGGATCCGATGCTGAAGGACTTCGATATGCCGCTTCTGATCGACATGCCGATTGCGCCTGAAAACATCCCGCATCTGGATGCTGTGCTGATTACGCACTGCGACAATGACCATTACAGCGTGCCGTCGCTGCACGCGATGGAGCATGTCTCCAAAGCATTCCACGGGCCGCATTATGTGGCCGAACTGATGCAGGCGGAAGGATTTCCAGCAAACGGACATACTATCGGCGACAGTTTCGAAATCGGACCGGCCAAAATAACGCTGACACCGGCGGACCATGCCTGGCAGAATGAAAAAGCCAAATACAATTACCGAGTATTCCGGTTGGAGGATTACTGCGGCTTTTGGATCGAGACACCGGATGGAATCATCTGGGCACCGGGAGATTCCCGGTTGATGAAGGAGCACTTGGAAATGCCGCAGCCGGATGTGATTCTCTTCGACTTTTCCGACAACGAGTGGCATATCGGATTGGAAGGGGCCATCCAAATGGCGAACACCTATCCTGAAGCACATCTGATTCTTTGCCATTGGGGCACGGTGGATGCGCCGGATCTGAACGTGTTCAACGCCGACCCGCAATCCTTGTGCGACCGGGTGGTTAATCCGGAAAGGATCCATGCTTACGCACCGGGACAGCCATTCAGCCTGAAAAAATCCTAAATGATTGGAGATTCGCGGATGAAACGATTATATTTGGTCCGTCACGGCGAGACTTTGTTCAATACCCAAGGAAAGATTCAGGGCTGGAGCGACTCGCCTTTGACGGAACGGGGCATCAAACAGGCTCAGGCCGTGCGGGATTATTTCGGATCGGAAGGCATCCGCTTCGATCATGCCTACAGTTCCACATCGGAAAGGGCCAGCGATACGCTGGAATTGATCACCGGCATGCCCTATGCACGTTTGAAAGGATTGAAGGAAGTCAATTATGGCTTCTTCGAAGGGGAGCGGGAGATGCTCAAACCGAAAGAGCCGCAGGAAATCGTGTCTTTCTTTGTGCCATTCGGAGGGGAAAATACGAATGATGTGGCGGAGCGGGTGGCACAGACGCTGACGGAAGTGATGGAGCAGGAAGATCATACGAACGTTTTGGTGGTCTCCCATAGCGGCGCTTGCTACAATTTTTTGAAGCTTTGGCAAGACCCGGCGGAGGAGTTGGCGAAAGGTTTCCCGAACGGGAGCATCTTCGTTTACGAATACAAAGAGAAGGTATTCCGATTGGAGGAAGTCGTCAGGCCGGTTTTATAGCGCAATAAGACTGTACGTTTAAGAGGAATGGAGGAAAAAAGATGGAGTATGTAAAATTCGGCAACACAGGGATGGATGTATCCCGGATCTGTTTGGGCTGCATGAGCTTCGGGGATCCGGATACCTGGCTGCACAAATGGGCGCTGAAGGAAGAGGAAAGCAGACCGATCATCAAACGTGCTTTAGAATTGGGCATCAATTTCTTTGATACAGCCAATGTCTACTCGCTGGGAAGAAGTGAAGAAATCCTCGGACGCGCCATCAAAGACTTTGCCAAGCGGGATGAAGTGGTCATCGCGACGAAGGTTCACGGTAAGATGCACGAGGGTCCGAATGGCTCCGGGTTGTCCCGTAAGTCCATCCTGAGCGAAATCGACAACAGCTTGAAGCGCCTGGATATGAATTATGTGGACCTCTACATCATCCACCGTTGGGACTACAATACACCGATTGAGGAAACGATGGAAGCTCTGCACGATGTGGTGAAATCCGGAAAGGCCCGTTACATAGGAGCTTCCGCGATGTATGCCTGGCAGTTCCAAAAGGCCCTGCACGTAGCAGAAAAGAACGGTTGGACGCGCTTCGTATCGATGCAGAACCATCTGAACCTGCTTTACCGTGAAGAGGAGCGGGAAATGCTGCCGCTTTGCCGGGAAGAAAAAATCGCCGTGACCCCCTACAGTCCGATGGCTTCAGGTCGTTTGACGCGCGACTGGTCGGAGACGTCCAAACGGATGGAAACGGACAATGTGGCGCGTTCGAAATACGACGCCACTGCCGATAAGGACCGGGTCATCGTCGAACGATTGGCCCAGATAGCCGCCGACAGAGGCGTTTCCCGTGTCGAAATCGCCTTGGCTTGGCTGCTGCAGAAGGAACCGGTTGTAGCTCCCATCATCGGAGCGACCAAGCTGGAGCATCTGGAAAAACCGGTGGAAGCCATATCGGTCAAACTGACCGATGCCGAAGTCGCGTTCCTGGAAGAGCCTTATGTTCCACATTTGATTGTCGGGCACAGCTGAGGCATTCAGACAGGCCAAAAAATCATTCTTGAGACTGATTCATTTACTTAAGATAAGCAGTATACTTTGTTCACGATAACTAGTCAGAGCCCGCTCACAAGCTAGGTGCGAAGAATGGTTGTCCAAATCAATCAGCAAAGGAAAATGCAAAATGAAAGTAAAAAAGAAAATCAGTCTGACACCTTTCAGTAAAGTCAAGTCACTTATCCTTTCCCTGTTCGATTCCAAAGTCGAAGGCAAGAAAAAATGGCTGGTGTTGGGGATCATTCTTTATATCATCAGTCCAATCGACATTATCCCGGATTTTATCCCGATGGCCGGTTATGCGGATGATGTGCTGTTGCCGATCCTGTTTTTGGTCGCTGAAAAATTATTGAGCGACGGAGCGATTGAAGAAAACGAACGCCCAATCAAAGAAGCCAAAAAAATATAATGCCTGGATTTTCCGGCCCCGTTCCTTGCCTAAATGGCAAAGGAGCGGGGCTTTTTCGCTGTTGGGACCTTGAGCACCCGGTTGGACGTGGCTGCTGCATTCCTTTAGAATGATCTTATGGATTCAATATAAGCTATTCTGAAGGCGAGGAAAACAATAGATGAATGAAATGATCGCGCGCATCCTGGCGCATCGCACGGTAAGGGATTTTGAAGAACGGCCTTTGAGCCCGGAACAGATAGAAACGATCGTCCGTAGTGCCCAAGCTGCATCCACCTCAAGTTTTGTGCAGGCCTATTCCATCATCGGAGTCACGGATCGCGACAAAAAACACGCATTGTCGAAAATCGCGCGTAACCAACATTTTGTTGCCGAGAATGGCCATTTCTTTGTATTTTGCGCCGATCTTCATCGCCACGATGTGATCGGAAAGATGGAAGGGAAGGATGTTGCAGACTCGCTTGAGAGCACCGAGAAATTCATGGTCAGCGTGGTAGATGCATCCCTGGCTGCCCAGAATGCAGCTTTGGCGGCTGAAGCGATGGGGCTCGGGATCTGTTACGTAGGCGGCTTGCGGAATGACCTCGAAAAAGTCAGCGAACTCCTGAAGATTCCCGATAAAGTGATCCCGCTCTTCGGACTGGCGGTCGGTTATCCGGCCAGCGTCAATGATCAGAAACCGCGCCTGCCTTTCGAACATGTTTATCATGAAAATGAGTATCAACAGAATAATGCGGTTTATAAAGAACAACTGAAGCAGTACAACGAAGAGATCCAAGAGTACTATCGGGATCGGACCGAAGGCGAACGCTGCGACACTTGGACCGGCCAGATGGCAGAGATGCTCTCTCATCCGCAACGCATGTACATGCATGACTTCGTCGAAAAGCAAGGAATGAACAAGCACTGATTCCAGAAATAGTTTCACTTGCATCGAACGGATATTCGTGTTATAGTTACCTTTCAACGTCCAAGAACATATGCATCTTATATGTATGGAACCATGGCTTTTCTCTATTCTGCAGCGGATGCTGCAGGCAAACGGAACCAAAAATAAGCGAAGTTAAATTTATTATGTAGCGCCACATTGTGGTGCCCGCAACATGAATTTCCAAGATTTAGATTTGATAGTGAAAAAGCCGCGATTCCTGTACAGGAATACCTTTTTCTTTCTTATGATAATAAGTAGAGACACAAAAGGTACTCGATTGAGTGCCTTTTTGATTTCTCTGAATACAGAAAAAAAGGATATATGAGGAGGTTGAAAGATAGTAGCGTACGCATATGGTTACGCTAAAGAAGGAGCAAGAAATATATGAAGAACATCGTCTATACGAATTCGCAGAACGTGACTATTGAAATATCATGGGAAGCGTATTACAAAGAGATCGACATGCGCAAACAAGAGCGTTTGAAGAAAAAACAAGCGCAAACAAGCGGCAAATAAGGTCTAAGCGGCTCTCTATGAACGGAGAACTGTAAATAAAAAGCTCGGAATCCCTGACTCACAGTTGTTGAGGCAGCGGCTTCCGAGCTTTTTTGTTGTTTCCGTTTCAAGGAGCGGGTGGTCCTGCATCCCAAAGTTTCGTTCGGCGAATCAAATTGTCGAATGCTACAAAATTATTCAACAATTTGACCCCAATAGAGAGCTGATTTGTCGAATGTTCAAAAACATTCGACAATTTGGGCATAGCGAAAGGCAAGATTGACGAATACAGGTACTTTATTCGTCAATACGGGCATCTGGCCGGTGCTATCTGCAATAACCAAATAAAATTGCACGCTTCACCCACTCTATACCAATCCGATACCGTTAAAGAATCAGACAACCCGAGGACTATTACCAAAAAGGAAGGCTCTGTCTCATCCCGAGACAGAGCCTTCCTTTTCAATTCGTTATCTTCCAGCGATATTCATCTTTTTCAAAATTGCCGACAGCGGCAAGGAAATGGCGATTCCGACCGCGTTCTGGACGAGGTTACCGGGAATCGAAGCGAACGGGGTGATGGCATTGCCGTACAGGATCCATTCGCACAGATAATAACCGACCAGCATGATGGGAACCGAAAGCAGCGTGGCTAAAAGATTCACAGCAAAGCTGTTCCCTTGACGATCTTTCGACCAGGCCAATCTGCCGACCAGATAGCCTTGCAAGCCGCGGGTTACTAATGTGAAGGGAGCCCACAGAACCCATCCGGCCATAAGGTCGAAGATGGCCATGCCGACCGCTCCGGCGATAGCGCCTTTTTTCGGCCCGAACAGGATGGATGCGAGGAAGAGCATCGCAGTGCCGAGGTGGATCAGTCCGCCGTTTGCCGTGATAGGCAATTTGATGTTCAGGAAGACCGTCGCTACGAATACGAGCGCAATCAGGATTGCCGTCAAAACCAAATCATACGTGCGAGTGTTTGAATAACCTTGTGCTTTTTGCATAGTGAAGCCTCCTAATTATTTTCTTTGTAAATGTCGATGAAAAGTTGGGCCAAATCCCCGTTTCCGGCGAAGCCGAGATCGCGCAGACCGTTGTCGATGATGGACAAAACATAGATAAGTTTGTCGATGAAGGCATTTTCGCCCATATGTCCGATGCGCAAGATCACATCTGCGTATTGTGCCAATGAAGTTGCGACCAACAGATTGTAGTTTTCGCTGAGGTGGTCCTGCAGGCGCAAGGCGCCGATTTCTTCCGGTATCCTGATGGCAGTGACTGTATTGGAACGGTCGGAATCCAGGAACAACTCCAATCCATACGCTTGGGCGGATCCGCGTACTGCGGAAGCAATCCTGTCATGGCGCGCAAAAACGGTCTCGATGCCTTCCTCGAGGATGTTGTCCAAAGCGGCATCGAGCGCTGCGACATCGCCTGCAGAAGTCGTATAAGGCAAGTATTCTTTTTCCGCATAGTCTTTGAAGACCTGCAGATTGGCATAGAAGGAAGCGATAGGCGTTTTGCGGTTGTCCATCGCTTTTTGGGCGTCCGCACTGACGGAAACGATGGCCAGTCCGACTGGGGCTGAAATGGCTTTTTGGGTTCCGCCGCAGCAGATGTCGATCCGGTTTGCGTCGACGTTGATTGGCTCGCCGACCATGCCTGCTACGGAGTCGACCACCGTCAATATGCCGTATTCCTTTAGCAACGGACAAAGCTCGGCTACGTTGTTCAGTACCGATGTCGGTGTGTCGCAATGGACCAGGGTGGCATATTTGAAGTCGGAATCCTTCTCCAGATAGGCGCGTACTGCTTCAGCGGGGATGCCGCTGTGGTGATCGAAACTCAGGACGACCGGTACGCCGCCATAAATGCTGACGAAATCCTTGAAGCCTTCGCCATAGATGCCGTTGTCCAGCACGAGTACGCGGTCGCCAGGTTCCGTCAGGCTTGCGCAAGCGGCCTCAAGAGCCAGGATCCCTTCACCAGCAAGTAACAGGACCTCATTTGTGGTGCCCATGACTTTGCCCATTTTTTGGCTGACCTCACGGTAATAGCGAACGAATGTTTTGTCAAAGTCGCTGTTGTTGGTTCTTTTTGCGCGGGCCAAACGTACATTTTCGCGTACCTCAGTCGGACCCGGGGCGTAATTCGGTTTGTATCTCATCAGGAAGTCCTCCTTCTCGTTTCGTATATTGCTGATAATTTTAGCAAATGCAAAGGACTATGGGACCGTCCAATCCGAGAGAAAGTGAACGGTCCAATTTGCCCAAAAATGGCTTCTCGCATGCGTTTTGCAAATGTTAACGTATCCAATTTTGGATTGCGTAAGTTTTTCCGCAAATCTCTTCCTTTTTTTCGGGGATTGGCGGACTTCCGGAAGCTTATACTGTGGCAAAGGGCAGGCAAATTGGCCTATCGATCAGCTTACAGCAAACGCTGCGAAACCAAGTACAGTGAGGAGCACACCGATGCAAGGCATCAGCGAGATTCAAAAAGATCTATCATCCTATACATTGAAGAACCTTGCGATATTTGCGATGTTCTTCGATCATATTTTTGCGGTATTTATGCCGCAGGACAGCCTTGAAGGTGTTGCGCTGCGCATAGTAGGGCGGATTGCCGCCCCGATCATGTGCTATATGATTGCGGAAGGCTATCATTACACATCCAATCTGAAGAAATATATCGTGCGGTTAGCGCTGTTCGCCGCCGTTTCGCATTTTCCGTATGTCTGGTATTTCGGTCTCCCGTGGTGGCAGGCAACGAGTGTCATCTGGGGTTTGGCGTTGGGATTGGTGGCATTGGCGGCGGCCAAACGGGAGGACTGGTCCCTTCCGCTGAAAGTCTTCATCGTTTTAATCTGCTGTCTATTGGCGGTCCCGGCTGATTGGAATTATGTAGCAGTCTTGTGGATCCTGTTTTTCGGATTGTTCAGGGGACAAATCGAAAAGCAGCTGCTGAGTTTTGCAATCATAGGGATTCTGTTCCACATCATCCCTTCAATCAAAGAAATCGGTTGGACGCAATCCTACCAAATCGGCATTTTTCTGGCGATGCCGCTGCTGCTATTCTACAAAGGCCGTCAAGGCAAGAAATCCAATCTGATGAAGTGGGGCTTCTATGCTTTCTATCCATTCCATCTGTTGCTGTTGGAACTAGTGAAAATAATCGTATCCGCGTAATGGAGGGCTGAATATACATATGTTAATAAGACAAATTTGGCGCCGCGTTTTCATCGGCATCCTGACAGGGATGGTGCTGTCCGCTTGCTCCGGCTCGAATGAACAAACGGAAACGAATGAGTCTAAGACCGCTTCGTCTAGTTCGACTGCCGAAGCGGGAACTTCCGAAGAAGCAGCGGTGGTCCGGCCGGAAGAGTCAGAGCCATTGCTGTATGAAGGTGATCTGGAACTTCCGGTCAACGGGGCGACCGGCTATGCTTCGGTCCGGATGGATCTGAAGGCGGCTGCTGATGCAGGATCCGAAACGATTTCGGCACTGGAGGCGGGAACCGCTTTTGAAGTGGTGGAGGAAGTGGGCGATTGGTGGTATGTCCGGACCGCTACTGAATCAGGATGGGTGCAGCATCTTTATTGTTTTATCAATCTTCCGGATGTGGTCCCCTCCATCATCTATGACAATACCAACACGTACGCATCCAAGTTCACTTCTTCCGGAAAAACGATCCCAGGCATAACCGGGGAGGCGCTTTACGACGGGAAAGCATACAATATGCGGCTGGGAAAAGTGTCCGATATCGTGCCGGTGCTTTACAGCATGTCAAAGAAAATTTATTTAGCACAACAAGCTGCCTTGGCGGAGGGAAACACCTTGGTCATCTATGAGGGGTATCGTCCTTATTCCGCCCAGAAGATGACGGTGGATGCTTTGACAACCTTGGCTGCGGCCGATCCGGAAGTGATGGCTGGCATCAATACCCATCCTTGGGATACCAACTGGTTTATCGCGACAAGCATTTCGAATCATCAGATGGGCTATGCCATCGATGTCACTCTGGCGAAAATAACGGAACAACAGGAAATCGTCATCGGCGACTATGCTGCGACCGCCATAACGGGCTACACGGAATACACGATGCCGACAACCATCCATGAATTGAGTATGGCTTCGGCTACGTTCACTGGACCGGTCAAATCCAGTTCCCCGACCGCCTGGCTCCAAGCCACCTTGGCAGATACGATGAATGAGGCGGCGATTCTCCTGCAGCGCTATTGCACCGATGCCGGACTGACCCCTTTGGCTTCGGAATGGTGGCATTTCAATGATCTGGACGCGCGCTTCGCTACCGAAGACAACAGCAGCAAAGGCGAGTACTTATTGGATGCAACGATGAGCGAGGCTCCGGAAGCGGCCGAATGAGGAATAAACAAGGCTCAAAATGGACATAAAAAGAGGCACAATCGAATTTCTCGATCGTGCCTCTTTCCTATTTTGTACTGAAGCTTGATGGTCCCTACTGGGATTGAACCAGCGACCCCTACCATGTCAAGGTAGTGCTCTCCCGCTGAGCTAAGGAACCGTTAAACAGATGAATCACCTGCTCGTATATCTGATTATAACATATTTGCGCGAGAAGTGAAGAGGTAAATTAAAAAAAATGTGGAGCGAATAAGGCATGCATTCCACATGACAACAAGGTATACTGGAAAAGGATAATTTTACAGGAAAATTTGGAGGTTTAATATGGACAACAATGATATACTGATCCGCTTGCGCTATGCGCTGGACATCAAGGACGCGGATATGGTGGAAGTGTTCCGTTTGGGTGGACTCGAAGTGACGAAGGAAGCCGTGCAAAAGATGCTCAAGAATCCAAAGAAAGATGAAGCAACTGACGCTGCGGGCGCAACTGCGCCTTCAAGTGATGATCAACTGGCTTGCGATAATGCGACACTGGAATCTTTCCTGAACGGACTCATCACTTCCCAACGCGGCAAATCGCAAGTGAAGCCCGGCGAACCGGAACCAAAGCCGGAATTTCTGCTGAACAACGGAAACGTCAACAATCTGCTGCTGAAGAAAGTCAAAATCGCGCTGACTTTGACAAACGAAGACATGCTGGAAATTCTGGAATCGGCAGGCGTCACCGTTTCGAAAAGCGAACTGAGCGCGGTCTTGCGCAAAGAAGGGCACCGCAACTACAAGCCTTGCGGCGATCGTTATGCGCGTAATTTCCTGAAAGGGCTGGCGTTGCGTTACCGCGGATAGGCTGGAATTGAATTTAAGTTGAAATAAACCGCCAAAATGGTTTTGGCGGTTTATTTTAGTTCAAACCACAGTCTGAAAACCCGCCAAAGCCACCTTGGCGGGGAAAAACGTACGCGGACAACGCTAGACTCCCTGTCAAAGCCATTTTGGCGGGGAATTCCACTATGAACTCTACGAACTCGAACCCCATTCCAGACAAACATACCCCAAACCACAAAGAAGAGGCTATTTCATTTCGAAATAGCCCCTTTCTTCTTATTTCGAATACAGCAAGAAAGCTTTCGGTACCGGCGCGCTGAAGCGGACGAGCTCACCGGTCGCGGGATGGATGAACGCGAGTGTGGAAGCGTGCAGTCCCAAACGTTTCATCGGATTGGTGCGGGCACCGTACTTCTTGTCGCCGGCAACCGGGTGGCCCAAAGATTCCATGTGGACGCGGATCTGATTCTTGCGTCCGGTCTCCAGCTCCACTTCCAAGAGCGAGTATTCCTTGTTTGCGCGGATTTTTCGGTAATGGGTCACGGCATGCTTGCCGCCATTGTCTTTCGGACTGGAATGGACCTTCATGGCTTTGCTCTCGGTCAGCCACGAGGAGATGGTGCCGGCATCCTTCTTGATCTCGCCCTCGACAAGAGCGGTATAGATGCGTTCTTTGACGATCTCCTTCCAATCATTTTGCAACTTTTCTTTCAGTGCTTCGGATTTTGCGAACAGCATGACGCCGGAAGTATCCCGGTCCAGACGATGCACGACGAATATCCGGTTCGCTTTGTTGTCTTCTTTGACGTATTGGATCAATTGGCGGTAAGCGGTCGGTTCCTTGGGATCATCGGTCGCCATCGACAACAAGCCGGCGTCCTTGTTGATCACGATGATCGATTCATCCTCAAACAGAATCTTGAGGCCTGACAGGGACGTTTTTTTGAGGGCTTCCTTATTCGCCAAAATGCCGACAGTCTGCCCGGGTTCCAAGGGATGGTTGTGCTTGGTGAGGACCTTGCCGTCGACCGTCACTTGTCCGCGGGTAAGTATTGATTTGACTGAGTTGCGGCTTTGCTTGCTGAGGATCTGCAGCAAGAAGGGCAACAATTCGCTCGGTTCGGTCACAGGGTATTGGGTAACCCCTTTGGTGGACGGGCTTTTTTGGGGTTCTGTCGCCTTGACCTGACGATTGCGTTTATTGTTGAGGGGTTTCTTTTGGTTTGTTTTTTTCATCTTGTTCGCTCCTGACTCTGTTCGCCGCCTGATTACCGCGGTCGTCTCTTCTGAAGTATAACAGAAAACAGGGCATCCATCCTGCTTAATCGGGACAAAAACGCAGCAAGTGGCATATAATTGGAGCAGAAGAATCAAAAGGAAGCGAGGGAGCAGGCATGGACCATATCAGTATCATCGGCGCTAAGGAAGGGAATCTGAAGAACATCACCGTGGACTTGCCCCGGAATAAATGGATTGTCCTTACAGGGGTATCTGGTTCCGGGAAAACGACTTTGGCGATGGATGTGCTTTATCAGGAGTGCCAACGCCAATATCTGGAGGCGATCGGCTACCAAGGGATCCGCAAACCGGATATCGATGCGGTCCGCCATGTATCTCCCGCAATCCAAATTAAGCAACAGGCTTCCAATAAAAATCCGCGTTCGACTGTGGGAACAGTCACGGATATCTATACCGATCTGCGGATGCTGTTCGAGAAGTTGAGCACGAGGGACTGCCCGGCTTGCGGGAAGGAATTCAGTTCGGCAGAGTGCCGCGAGGAAACTGAAAAGACCGCCGATGACTTCAAGGTGTTCCAGTATTGTCCCCATTGCGATCAGCGGATGGAGAAGCTTACCCGCACCTATTTTTCCTACAACACCCGAGAAGGCGCTTGTGCAACTTGCCAGGGCATGGGGGAAGTGCTGACGATCGATGAGAAGCGGGTGCTCCATGAAGAGCTGTCGCCTGAGGAGGGCGCGGTCGTTTTTTGGGAAAAACGCTACCGGGATTATCAACTGGAGTCGTTCTATGCCGCTTGTGACCATTACGGGATTCCGCTGAAAACAAATATGCCTGTGAAGGAATATACGCCGGCACAGCGCGTGCTGTTGCTGCAGGGAGCCGAAAGTGAAGCAGTGCGTCGGTTGTTCACGGATCTGCCGGTGCCCCGAACGGTTGCCGAAGGCCGGTATGAAGGCGTGCTGCCGAACCTTTGGTGCAGAATGGCGGATCAAAAAGGGAGTTCCAAACTCCGGGAAACCTATTTTGAATCGGTCATCTGCCCGGAATGCCACGGCGAACGACTGAACGAGCTGAGCAGGAATGTGACCGTGAAGGGGGTGCGCTTGCCTGGATTGTCCGCTTCATCGTTGAAAGAACTTATGGATTGGATCCGTGAACTTGATGCAAATCTGACGCATTCGGAACAACTGTTGGCGGGCGTCTATGTGGCGGATCTGAAGACCAAACTGAAACGGATCCTGAAGTTGGGATTGGGCTATCTGTCGCTCGACAGGCAAACCATGACACTTTCAGGAGGGGAAGCACAACGGCTAAGGCTGGCGGCTGTACTCGATTCGGATCTGACGGGTGTCGTCTATATCCTGGATGAACCGACAATCAGTCTGCATCCAAAAGATACGGAAGGGCTCCTGACTGTCCTGCGCTCGCTGAGGGATAAAGGCAATACGGTCCTCGTCATCGAACATGACACAGCCGTCATGGAGGCTGCGGACTACCTGATCGATATCGGTCCTGGAGCGGGGAAATATGGGGGCGAAGTCATCGGATCGGGAACGCTACAGCAAATCAAGGATCAAGCGGCATCCGTCACCGGTGCCTATCTGAACAGCAACCCGGAACCGCGCGAAATTTTCCGCAAAGGATCCGGTACGTTCATCGAGGTGAGCCAAGCGAACAAGCATAACCTCCGGAACCTGACAGTCCGTTTCCCTATCGGCTGTCTCATCTGTGTCACCGGCGTATCGGGGTCCGGTAAATCGACGCTCGTGTTCGATGTGCTGGCGAAAGGGGACACTGCCCCTTCAGAGGATCCGAATCGGGTGAGCGGGACCGGCTCATTCGACCGGATTGTCGTCGTGGAACAGGCCCCGATCACCCGGATGAAGCGTTCGAATGTCGCGACCTATTCGGATGCTTATACGGAAATCCGGAAAATCTTCAGCCGGCAGCAGACTGCCATCGAAAAAGGAATGACCGCCAATCACTTTTCCTTCAATGTGAAAGGGGGACGCTGCGATCATTGCGAAGGCCTGGGCGTCGTTACAAATAACCTGCTGTTTTTTGAAGACCAGGAAGTCCCTTGTCCTGTCTGTTCGGGCAGACGTTTCAAGGATGAAGTGCTGTCCGTGACCTACCGCGGCCATTCGATCACAGGAGTGCTCGGCTTGTCGGTGGAGGAAGGCGCGGAACTGTTTGCGGATTCGCCCAAAATCAGTGCCATCCTTGAACTGCTGCAGGAGGTCGGCCTCGGATACCTCGAGCTCGGCCAGACGACAACGACTTTTTCAGGCGGGGAAGCGCAACGGCTCAAGCTGGCAGTGGAACTCCTGGCAAATCGGGGGAAAAAGAATCTTTATTTGATCGATGAACCGACTACTGGTCTGCACCCGCTCGATGTCGAAAAATTCCTGAGATTGTTGGATCGGATGGTCGGTTCCGGCAGCACAGTGATCGTTGTGGAACACAATCAACAGATCATCGCGGCTGCGGATTGGATCATCGACCTTGGTCCGGGTGGCGGAACTGCCGGCGGGAAAGTCATTGCGGAAGGGACCCCATCTGATATCCGGAAAGACAAAAATTCGGTGACGGGAAAATTCATTTAAGGCCGAAAAAGTGAAAATGATTGACAGATGCCGGGAAAATCGCTATCTTATTAGAAAGCGATGAGGACAGAAGGGGAGGCAGAACCATGCAGAAGATGATGTGTTGTATGTGCGGATGTAAGAAACATGCAAGTATATTCTTATCATCTTTTGATCTCCGCAGCCGGGTGAGCGTGGCCACTCTGTAAAGGGGATCAGGGGCAGATTGTGCATCCGCATCCAAGTGAAGCGCTGAAATGATGATGAATACTCGTGCATGTGTGTTTTGTTGACGCGCATGCACTTTTTTTGTGGAAACGATGGGACCCCATCGGAAAATAGAGCCAAGGAGGCAAAAATATGAACCTGCAACAATTGCGATATGTCATAACAGTGGCGAAATACGGCACTTTTAGGGAAGCTGCAAGGCAATTATATATGGCGCAATCCAGTCTGTCGTCAAGCATCAAGGATCTTGAGGAAGAATATGGCATCCAGATCTTCGAGCGGTCAAAAAAAGGTATCGAAATAACCAAAGAAGGGGCTATGCTTTTGGAGTTCGCCGATCAGATCGTAGCTCAAGCGGATCAGCTGGATTATCGCTATCTGTCTGCAACTGAAAACAGACGGTTGTTTTCAGTTTCGAGCCAACACTATGATTTTGCTTCGGAAGGCTTTGCCCGACTGGTTTCGGAAAAGAAAGAGGAATCATTGAATTTCCGTTTCTTGGAGACGAGCACTTCGAAAGTGATGGAAGATGTGCGCGATGCCGTCAGCGAAGTCGGCTTCATCTATCTGAATGATTTCAACGGGAAAGTCATCAAGCAATATCTCGAGGCGTTCGATCTGAAGTTCGATCCGCTGATCGCGTTCCAGCCGCATGTGTTCCTCAGCGAATTCCATCCGTTGGCGAAGAAGGAGAGAATAACGCAGGAGGAACTCCATCCGTACCCTGTCATTTCCTTCGATCAAAGCAAAAATAGCACCTTGCAGTTGATGGAAGAATCGATCCAAGTCGATCAAAATGCTCAGCGGATCAGTGCCAGTGACCGCGCAACCGTATTGAATCTGCTGTCCGTGACGAATGGTTACTTGGTCGGATCCGGTCTCCTGAAATCAAACACGCAGGACCATATCGTCGTGGTGCCGATGGATGTCGATCAAAAAAATACCATCGGCTTCATTTATTCGAAAGTGCGTCCGCTCAGCGCGATTTCCAAGCGCTATATGGAAATCGTAAGGGAACTTTTGGAGGGAGATCAACGCATCGAGTTGACTGATCATGTGGACTGAAACTTAGGGCGCACAATGGTAAGCATATACGCAACTAGGAGGGGCTGTCTCATTGCGAGATAGCCCCTCCTGTTATGTTTTTTTCAATTGCGATAGGCCGTTCATTCCTCGAACAACGTGTCGATTTCCACCCGCATGACCCGGTCGATGCTTGGATTGCCGTGGTCGCGATAAGCATATGCCCCGGATTCAAAGAGGATGTAGAGATGCTTTCCATCCACGACGATTTGCTCCATGTAGGAAGGCATCGTGATTTCGGTATTCACATTTTTGTCCGTGAAGTCTTCGTTTTCCTTAAGCCGATCAAAGGAAAGCAGGGTTGAGTCATGCTTTCTGCCAGAAGAGCGTGACAGCATCAGCTTTTCTTGATGAAAAGCCAGTCCTTGGATCTCTTTGCCTATTTTATCTACATCGTCAGGAGAAGCTTCTTCCGTGCTTTTTCCGGTATCGAGCGCATGGACTTCCTCTCCGTTATCGTTTTCTGTTGTGGAGATCAGGTAGCGGTGCATGACACTCGTCTCTTCGTCATCGAAATGCGCCACGTAGAGGTCATCGCCGTGGACTGTGATTGTTGAAGCCCGTTTGATGTCAGGCAGTGCGATGCTGTCCGTATAATTGATCGGTTCAGCGGAATCCGTGAAGTCATAGGCTTCGATGTCCTTCAAAGACAGAGTGATGACCTGCGCGGTGTCGCCTTTTTCCGAGGTGACCCAGAGCAGCTCATGGTTGTTGTCGAAGGCGAGGCCACCTGCATGCGGGATGCCGTCCAGGACGATTTCCTTTATGAAGGAGCCGCTCTTCTTGTCCAGCACATGGATGACGGAATTGTGTGTTTTGGTTTTGCAATAAGCCGATATGAACAGGTAATCTTTGTTGACGGCCAACCCTTGCGGCGTCATCGTTGTGCAGATATCCGTTCCCTCGTGTTCATGATGGAGCGTCAAAGTGGCATCCATTCCTGGGATGACATAAGTATTTTCTTCCGGGTTGACACCTTCCACATCAAAAACCGCTCGGTACAGTTCAGGGTGCTTGGACAATTCGTCTTCCAATGACTCGAATGAGCCGAGGCTGGCTTCCGTATTCGTTTCCTCGGCCAAACTGATCCGTTCGATTTTTCCATTCTTCGTGAGGAGGATGAGCCCGATGATGCCCGCCAAAACCACGCCGATCAGGACGAGGTTGATTTTTCTCTTTTTCTTCTCCATGTGATCACTTCCCGAATTGTATATTTCCATGAGCGAGTCATTTTTTACATCTTACTATAGAATCCAGTCAGCGACTAACGAAAAGCATCTGGATAAGCTTATTCCTGATAGGATTTTAGTACTTCCTGAAGCGGGATTTTGGCAATTTTTCGCCTGCTTATGTGGGTGCCGGCGAAGAAGATGAGGATTAAGATCACTAATGTCTGCAGCAGGAAAATCGGTCTGTACTGCAGCGGTAGGATGACGCCATATTCCTCCGTGAAGAACCGCATCATCAGGTTCAGTATTCCCAAAGCGATGGGGATGCTGATCAGATAGGAAATCAGGGCATAGAAGAAATAGCTGTTCAGGATCATCGCGTTGACTTCCCGGCGTTTGTATCCCATCACTTTGAGCAGCGAAATCACATAGTAATTTTTTTCGACGGTGAAGGAAGTGAGCACGAACAGGATGCTCGAAGCGATGATTGCGGACCCGCCGATCATGACGTTCGAGATGAACTGCGTGTAGTTGGCCATCGCCTTCGATTGTTCGATGAGCCCGGACTTGCTGATGATTGTGCTGTAGTAGGCATCGGATGGCTTTCTGAGCGAATAGATGCCGCTGTACAGGCGCGAAGTGCTGTTTTCCGATAACATATTGCTGAGCTTTTCGATGTTCAGATACACCTTGTCGGAAATGTATTCATCGGTCACGCCTTTGACAAGAAAGGGGAAAGTGTCGTCGTTTACTTCCAGTCGGATGGTATCGCCTTCTTCGAGTCCGAGCTTGATGCTGAGCCGTTTCGTGATCACGGCGCCGTTCTGGATGTTTACGGTGATATCATTGCCTTCCTCATCATACAGGCTGTAAAGTTTGTTGCGGGAAGACAGCCCTTGCAGCGATACAACGTAGTCGTCGAGCGAGGCGAATGGATAGATGAGGAATTTTTCGTCGCCGGGCCGGGTTTCGGGCAGCCTTTCTGTGACGTCGAGATAGGCCTCATACTCGTAGTCGACCTTATTCAGGTAGTCGACCGTCATCCGATCGACCATTCCGCCCATCATGAAGGAAAAACTCATCAGGATTGTCGAGAACATGATTCCCAGAAAGAAAATGAAGAAACTGCCGGTGCTCTTGATGGCGTGCAAGTATTTGAATTTTGTGCTGCCTTTAGCATTGGAAAGGACCCGGCTGAGGTGCCTGCCGATCCGGTTGATCGACTTGCCCTCATGCGGCTTCAGCAGTTCCAGGGCATTCTCGCCGAGGATCCGGTAGATGATGATTCCGGAAACCAAGGAGAAGAACAGGAGCGGCACCAAGATTGCAGTAGCGAAGACGGTGAAGCTCTGGGCGATTTTGACTTGGGGCAGGAGATAGAAATCCAGATACAATTTTTTCAACGGCTCGGAATAGAGCGATCCGATGAAGTAGCCCAGGATAAGCATAAGAGCGGCGAAGACCATCATCGCGACGAAATAAGGCCGGGCTATTTCTGAACGGCGGTAGCCGAGCGCCTTGAGGATGCCGATCTGGCCTCTTTCGGCATGGAGCAGGTTGTAGATCAGGATCGATACGATGATGACGGCGATGGCCGCGATGAAGATACTGAGTCCCAAAGCCATGACTTTTCCTTGGGTGAGTTCATCATAGATGGCACCGCTCCTCATGCTGGTCTGCGTATCCGTAATCTGGCTGACGAAAGGCAGCGCATCTTTGTCGTAGGCGGTGTCTATGCTTTCCTCAGTCAGGTTCATGCCGGCCAAACGGAAACTCTCTTTGTCGTCGAAGTTTTCATATTCTTTATCAGACATGAGCAGCAGTGTCTGCAGCCCGGTATCCAAGTTGAAAGTTTCATCGAACATGGGAAGGGTGTAATCCGGGAAAAGCACAAAGCCCGTCACGCGGTAGCTCTTGTTTTTGATGGTGAGGGCGTCCCCGATGATGAGGGCGTTCTTGTCGGCGTAGATTTTGGTGACGGCGACTTCGTTGTCGGCTGAGGGTTTGCGCCCTTCCTCCATATAGGAAAGATTAATTGTTTCGCCATCCTTCACGAGCAGCGCTTTATGCGACTGTCCATGGTAGGTGTAGGAGGTGTTTTTGTATTCCCTCAGTTCGAGGCTGACATCGCGGTAGCTCGCTTCAAAATCGGCGATCCGGTTGTCCATGAGCTTGTAGAAAGTGGCTGGCTCGACTTTCTTTATGTCGCTGAGCGAGTAGAAACCTCTGGCCAGCAGCGCCGCCGCAATGGGGTAGGCTGCTTCTTCCAGCGTGACCCGGTTCAGCATCTCAACGGCAAAGTCCTCCTGGTTGTAATCCGCCAAGTACGCTTCCGTCGGTTCTTCGATGCCGCTCAATCCGTAGAACATCATGGTGTAGGTGGCGGAGCTCAGGATGATGATGAAGCCGATGGCAACCAGCTGCATCCATTTTTTCCGCAAGGTTTTGATGACATTTTTCAGCAGCATGATCCGCACCTCCCCCTATCCCCAAGAGATGTCCTGGGCATTCTTTTTGACTTCATTGAGGGTGACTTCTGTGATTTGACCGGAGTTCATCTTGATGACCTTGTCCGCCATTTCGGCGATGCCCAAGTTATGGGTGATCACGATGATGGTTTTGTTGTAGTCCTCGTTCAGGTTCTGCAGCAGCTGCAGAATCTTTTTTGAATTTTCTTCATCCAGCGAGCCGGTGGGTTCGTCGCAGAAGATGATGTCGGGATTCTTTGCCAGGCTCCTGACGATCGAAACCCGTTGCTGTTCCCCGCCGGAGAGCTGGCTGGGATATTTGTTGCGGGATTTTTCCAGACCGACCTTTTCGAGCAGGTCGCCTATGTCGAGCGGAGCGGTGCCGATGTCCGAGCCAATCTGGATGTTCTCGTAGACGTTCAGGTTCTGCAACAGGTTGTACTGCTGGAAGATGAAGCCCAAATGTTTCCTTCTGAAGGCTGTCATCTCCTCTTCGTCCAGGTTTGTCAGCGTCTCGCCCCGGAAGCTGATTTCCCCCGAAGTGACGGTGTCCAAGCCGCTGATGACGTTCAGCAGGGTGCTCTTGCCGCTGCCGCTGGGGCCGAGGATGACGACAAATTCGCCTTCTTCGATGGTGAGGTTGACGTCCTTCAGAGCGTATGTTTCCACGTCACCGGTCTTGTAAGTTTTCGTCACGTTGGTCATCATAATCATCGCATCCACCTTCTTCTGAAATCGCTTCAATCAGTTCAAGTATATTTGTGTAGGGATTTTTTGTCAAAAAATTGAGGATGCAAAACCTTTTGCTAAGAGGTGTGTATTCTCAAAAAAAAGAAAATATCCAAAATGGTTTTGTATGCGCTGACAATATCTTCACGGATGCATCAGCTGATATGGTAAAATTGAGATACCGAAACGATGGAATCAACTGGAGTATCCGGAAATTGCGCGAGGGGGGCTTGTTTATGGGGAAACTGAAAGCTATCATATTCAAATCAAAAAAATCGATCATTGTCACGGCGGTCCTTCTGCTGACTTTGTTGGTGGGCGGAGGTACTGCCTACTGGTGGTATCAGAATGCCCAGGTCCAGGAAGTTTCGGTGCATACGGCCTGGAAAGGGCAATTGGCTAAGTATGTGCCGATAACCGGCGACATCGAAGCCAGCAGCAGGAGCAGCCTTTATCCCTCGCCCACAGCCAAGATTGTCGAAGTGTTGGCGGAGGAAGGGCAGGCAGTCAAGAAAGGCGATGTGCTGGCGAGGATTGATGCGACCGAGTACCGCACCCAATTGGATAAGCAGGCCATCAATCTTTCCAATGCAGAGGAGACGCTTGCCTATCTTTCCGGAAGCAGCGCTCAAATGGACAAGGCTTCCTCCCAAAATGCGGTGAGCCAAGCGGGGATTGCGCTGGAAAGTGCCCAATCGAATTACAGTGCGGCGCAAGGGAATTTGGATGACATCAATACGCTCAATGCGAATGCAATCAAGCAAGCGAATATAGCCCTGGAGAATGCCCAGTCGAATTATGCCGCGGCGAACTCCAATCTATCGGCGCGGGCAACGCTCTACGACAATGCGGTGAGCCAAGCTCAAATAGCCTTGGAGAGCGCCCAATCGAACGCTGCCGCATTAGCGGATAAACTGCATAACGTCGAAATAGCCAACGCGAATGCGGTCGGCCAAGCCGAACTGACTTTGGAAAATGCGAAGGCGCATTACTGGATCGCCAAAAAGAATTTGGATGATCTGGAAAATGCCTTGCATGAAGCTGAATGTGCGTTGGAAACAGCTAAAGCAACCTATGAGAGTGCAAAACTGAATCTGGATATCGTCAAAACCTTGTACGACTCCGATCCGATTCTGTACGCAGTGGACTATCAGTTGGCGCAACAGGCTGTCACCGCTGCCGAAACGGCGGTATGGAATGCGGAACTGACTTTTGACAGCGCTGAAATGGGCTATCAAGCCGGCTATGATGCGGCGAAATTGGCGGTGATCGATGCTGAAACAGCTGTCCGCCGCGCAGAAATCGCTCTTTCGAATGCCGAAAACGCAGCCGACGCTGAATATGCTGCAGCCGCAAAAGCGGTTTCGGACAGTGAAGCTGCTGTGAGCAACGCGGAAATCGCTCTTTCGAACGCCGAAAGCGCGGGCTCTATTGAATATGCAGCAGCTGAAAAAGCCGTCAGCGACAGCGAAGCCGCTGTCCGTAACGCGGCAATCAGCGTTTCAAATGCCAGAAGCGGCGCTGCCGTAAAGTATGAGGCGGCGATCAAGGCAATCACTGATGGCGAAAAAGCCGTCCGGAGTGCGGAAATCGCTCTTTCGAATCTGAACACCACGGCAACTTTTTCGAGCGCAACAGCGGAGGAAAGGATATCCAATCAGGCCGACCAGATTGCTCTCCTGAAAACAGACCTCGCCTATTTGAATAAAAAAATCGAGGAGAGCGATCTGAAGGCCAATGTCGACGGCATCGTGACGAAGATGGACGTTGTGGCGAACGAATACCCTCAGGTCGGGGATGCCATCATCGTCGACGGGGCCACTGAATATGTGATCAGTTTGGCTGTCAGCCAGTTTGACAGCGTAAATATGCGGGTAGGCCAGAAGGCGACAGTCAAGGTGAAAGGGGTCACTGAAGAATATGACGGGGTCGTATCGGAAATCGGCCAATCGGCGGAAAAATCCGCGACGTCCGCTGACCAGGATGCGAAAGTTGCGGTAAAAGTCACGATCACCGATCCTGACGAAAACATCAAAGTAGGCTATGAAGCCGATGCGGAAATCATCACGGTCGAAAGACTTGATGCCCTGCGCGTGAACTTTGAGGCCGTCCAAATCGAAGCGGAATCCGGAAAAGCGTATGTGTATGTGGTGGACAGCAGAAACCGAGTCGAAAAAAGGTACATCGAAACCGGGCTGGAAACAGAATATGACATCGAAGTAGTGGATGGTCTGGTGGAAGGTGAGCGATACGTTGCTGATCCGAACAAAGATATTGTGGATGGTGTCAAGGTAAAGGACAGCGGTGACGCCGAGTGACGGATCCGCCTGAAAGAGAGTCAGAGGGGAGAGTGAGCGGTCGTGAAAAAAGGAGTAAGGCGTTGGCTTGTATCCAGTTTCATGGTGATTTTTTGTTCGGGCTGCAGCACCCCGCCATCTTTGGTGGGGAGTCAGATTGAAAGTTCCTTGATAAATGAAAGCAAGCAGACATCCAGCCCTTCCTTAGCCGATATTTCCCAAGGCGAAAAGGCGGATTCGGCAACACCGATTCTCATTACGGTAAACGAGACTGCGACTATCTTTCGGGAAGGCTATCCCATCGATACGCTTCCGTGGGACATGGAGGGCCAGGAGACAATCGGACAATCGGATGATTACATCGGGCGCATCATAACAATTGCCAGGAAGACAAGTGACGGAGAGTACGCTTATGTGTGGATAGCGGGATTGGGATTTGGTTGGATCGAAAGCGAAGCGCTCAAAGAAGCGGATTTCCAGCCAACCGCTGATACGGATTACATCACACTTGGCGATTCCCCGATCACTAGCCTGCCGGGAAACAGCGAGGAAGCTGCTGTTATAGGCAACACCTCGGACCGGATCGGAGAACGGGTGCTCCTTGCCTTTGCGTCGGTCGACGGGGAACATTTTTATGCCACAACACTCACCAATGAAGGCATCGGCTGGCTGGAAAAAGAGGTGTTGGGCTTGGTTGGTGAGGAACAAGTAGGCGTGATTGCAGCTGAAGGTTTTACAGTCGATACGCTTGTGTGGGGAACACCGGGAAGTGAGGCGGTGGCTTTAACCGGCGAACAGATCGGAGCGTATGTCACGGTCAAGGGTTCACTGTCGGACGGCAGCTATACCTTGCTCTTCAAGGACGGCAATGCCTGGGGCTGGGTCGATACGCGCGCCATCGAAATCCGTGATGACATCCTGTTTGCGGAAGCTACCGACTACATCACTGCCGGCCAATACTCGATTTCCAGCCAGCCGCCGGGAACGCCGGCATCGATCCAGTTGGGCACTACGAAGGACGTCCTTGGCGCGAATGCAACTATCATCTATGAAACAATGGATGGTTCGAGCGTTTATGCCGCTTATCTAGGGTGGATCGACAGGCAAGCTTTCGGATTCGAAAACGGTGACTATATCGGCGTCATTGCGGCCGGAAGCTACTCGGTCGATACCCTTCCCTGGGGTACGCCGGACTATGAAACAATCGGTTACTCCGATAGCTATGCAGGCAAGGAATTGTTGGTCAAGGGAACCACCCAGAATGGACTGTATTCCTTGCTATGGATGCGAGGAAGCCCATTGGGATGGGTGGACAGCAGAGCTGTCAAGCCGTTCGACGTTGTTTCGGTGTCCTATTCTGCTGTCATTTCTGATGGCGGCTATTCCATCGACAGTCTGCCTTGGGGCGAATTCGGAGCAAAAGAATTCGGCTCCACAGCGGAATATCTTGACGAGACCGTTTCAATCAGCAAAGAGACGGTCAGTGGAGACTATCTGTATGCCGAATGGAATGGGGAAGAGCTAGGATGGATCGATCATCGGGCCTTTGGGAAGTGACTCCCTATCCATGACTAAAGAGATAGCGTATAATGGAAGAACGGAATCAGGCACAGCGCAATCGGCCTGAGGAGTGGATCAACACTACCAATAATGATCAGAAAGAGGATTTTACCATGTCGAAGTTAGGTTTGCAGCTCAGCCCGGCAGACAGCGAAAGCAAATGTTGGGTGGCGGAAATTACCGGTGCGGATGAAGTGTACATTTTAAAAAGGGACTTCATCCCAGCCGAACCGGAAGGCGGATGGGTCCTCTACGATGGCTGGTACCAATTGAACGGGGCAGTGCCCGGCGTAACGGAATTCAAAAAAGAATATATCCGCATCAAGGACGGAAAAGTCAGAAGGAACCTTCCATTCCGGGAACTCGTCGAAAGCCTGGATGAAATAAAAGCAGGTGAAGGCCCCCGTGTCGAAAGGATGCGCAAGGAAATCATCGCCATTTTGGATGAAATAAAAGAAGCTGCCTACTGTGAGCCCGTAGTAGAAGGCATCGAAAAGCAAAAGGAAGACCTGGATATGGCGGATGAGCCGGACCAAATCAAAAATGCGCTCTACATGCTGAAAAAACAAAAGCAATCCTATATCCAGCAATACCGAAAGATGTTTAACTTATAGGAATCGGAATTAATCGGAATGAAAACAATAAAAATGCATGAAAACAATCATGTTTCCGGTATAATCTTATTTAAATGAAAAGAATGAAAGGCGGTGGAAGCATGATCAGAAAAGCAACGCCAGCGGATCTGCCCGCAATCATGGAAATCATCAATGAGGCGAAAGTCACGCTAAAGGCGTCCGGCATCGATCAATGGCAAAAAGGGTATCCGAATGAAGCGGTCATTCTTCAGGATATCAATGGAGGATACAGCTATGTATACCTGCGGGATGGCGTTCCAGGGGCAACTTTTGCGTTTTTTTACGGTGAGGACCCTACCTATAAAGTCATCACCGAGGGACAATGGCTGACGGATAACCCTTACAGTGTCATCCATCGCATCACGATCAAAGACGCATTCCGTGGCCAGGGCGTTCTTGGGGAAATCGTCGAATGGGCTGCGGATGAATCTCGTAAAAAAGGCTATTCCAGCATGCGCATCGATACGCATCCGGACAACAAAAGCATGCAGCGTGCCTTGCAGAAATCCGGGTATGCGTACTGCGGCCACATCCTGACGAGCATCAGCGATATGCGTTGGGCATATGAAAAAGTTCTCTAAAATAATTGTGGATATGCGAAAAGGATTGCGCCCGGACCTAGCGGTGCAATCCTTTTCGCATGGAATCAAGTATCTGATCGATAAAACTGAAGGAGTGAAGCAAAGGATGAACCTGCAACTAAAAAATTTACCGTTGAACGAGGAACTGATCCAGACAGTACTCCGTTGGGAAAATAACCCAGCTATTTCACCGTTCATCACCCCGCACTATGATGAAGAAAGCGAATTGCCTTTGGTGACGGTAGAGGGTGTCCACGAGAGCCTGTCCAATCCGGATAAGCGCAATTATTTCATTTGCGTGGATGACAAGCCGGTAGGGATTGCATCGATCATCCGCGACTTTCCTGCCCTGTTGAAGAATGACGGAAAAACAGCTTGGCTTGGCATCTATATCGGCGATCCGGATTGGCGCAGCAAGGGTATCGGTAAAACGGTCATGGCCCTGTACGAAGAGGAATGCCGGAGTCTCGGCTATCAGCGGATAGAACTGGGAGTCTTTTCCCACAATGCCGGCGCAATCAGATTGTACGAAAGATTCGGCTTCACACAAATAGGCGTCATCCCTCACTTCACCTATTCCCAAGGTGAATGGCGCGACGATATCCGGATGGATAAAATCATCCTTCCCAATTTAGGGTAAAAACCATGCGGAAATCTTTTGAAAGGAGGAAAAACAACGGATGAAAAAAGGATTGTTGTTTAGGAAAAAAGCGATGTTATTGACCTTGTTTGCGGCGTTGTTGGGGATGCTGACGATGTTCAGCTACCATAACTACGCGTGGTACGAAGAACCAATCGCCAAAATCATTGCAGCGGAAGCCGTTGGAATCGATGAAACGATCGGCGCCCATCGGGAAAGCTATCCTGTATACAACCAAAAACTGACGGCTGTGCTGATGAACGGGGAGTCGAAAGGGACGCAGGTCGTGATAGAAAACAACTATTCCGACTCACTTGCCTATAGCCAGATGTACCGTTCAGGCGATGAAATCTTCCTTTCCCTTAGTGAGAGTTCTTCGGGTGCTGTGACAGGTAAAATTTCTGGAGAAAAGCGGGATAAATATGTTGTCCTTTTTGGATCCTTGTTCCTTTTCGTGCTTGTGGCGGTAGCGGGGAAAAAAGGCCTACTTTCCCTCGTCAGTATTGCAGGGAACATTTTGCTGTTCAGTGTCGCCCTGGACAGTTATGAGATTGCGGATAATGCACAACTATTACGGATCAGCAGTGCTGCAGTGATCGGTTGGACCATCCTGACGCTACTCTTGGTCAGCGGCAGAAACAGAAAGACTTACGCAGCAATCCTTTCCACTTTGATTGGAACATTCATGACTTTGATCATCGCCTACGGGGTCATTGCCTTGACGAACGGGCAGGGCCTGCGCTATGAGGAAATGCAGTTTGTGACGCATTATCCGCGGCGCATCTTCCTGTCGAGCATTCTGATCGGCTCGTTGGGTGCGGTTATGGATGTCGCCATCACGATGACCGCGGCCATCCAGGAACTGTACGAAAAAGACCCCGCGATATCCGCCAGAGCCTTATTCCAGTCCGGACGCGAAATCGGCAAGGACATCATGGGGACGATGGCGAATGTGCTGCTTTTTGCCTATGTCAGCGGAGCCATTCCGACACTCGTTTTTTATCTGGAGAACGGCTCCGATGTTTTCCACACCTTTTCGATGCAATTATCTTTGGAAATCACCCGAGCCTTGGCGGGCAGTATCGGTATCGTTTCGACGGTGCCGTTGGCAATGTTCACAGCAGTCCGTCTGATTCCCAAGAAAGCGGGTGATCGCCGATGAGCGTGCAGCTGGTATTGGCGCTGTTGCTTTTGCTGCTGATGGGTGCAGTGGGCGGCAGACGAGGGATTTCTTCGTTCCTGTCGCTGTTTTTCAATTTTGCCGTCCTCTATGTATTGGTGCTGCTGTTGATCAATGGCTTTCCTGCTCTTTTTGTGACCCTGCTGGCTTGTTCAGTGGTCGGCTACATCAATTTGTTTTACATAAACGGCGTGAACGTCAAGACCAAGGCGGCTTTTATCGCCACAATCGTCACAACTTTTTTCCTGCTGGTGTTGATCGTTTTGGTGCATCGGTTTGCGATGATACAGGGCTTCGGTCCCGAGGAAGTGGAGGAGTACACCACGCTTTCCTTTTTTGTGAATGTGGATTTCGTCCAAATCGGTATTTGCACGATGATAACAGGAACGATAGCGGCCATCACGGATACGGCCATCTCCATTTCATCCTCGTTGCATGAAGTCCATCACCGCAACCCGCAGTTGGGTGAAAAGGAATTGTTCCGGTCAGGGATGACGATAGGCAAGGACATCATCGGAACGACGACGAATACGCTGTATTTTTCATTCATCGGCGGTTACCTCGCGCTTTTCCTCTGGTTCAGGGATCTGTCCTATTCTTTTGGGGAGGCGTTGAACGCAAAAGTGCTTGTCTCGGAAGTCCTTTCCATGTTCGTCATCGGCATCGGAGTGACCGGAATCATCCCGCTCACCGCTTGGATCACGGCGCGCATGCTGTTGAAGGGGGAAAAGGCAGACGAATGATTCTATTGCAGGTGATCAGTGTTTTTCCGCTGAACAAAATGCTCCGTACCTGAAAATACGTATTGCCAATCAAAAAAAATACTCTATAATTGTTAGAGTTGAAATCAAAGCGTTACGGATGAGTCAGCTGAAGTATTTTTGCAGCCGGAAAGAGGCGCGTAACGGCAAGTATACAGATACACCATTCAGATATTGGAGGAAAACAGATGAAGAAAATCGGCTTTGATCCGCAGAAATACATTGAAGAACAATCGAAATATATCCTGGAACGGGTAAACAATTATGATAAATTGTATCTTGAGTTCGGAGGGAAACTGATCGGCGATAAGCATGCGAAACGCGTATTGCCGGGATTCGATGAGGATGCCAAGATCAAATTGTTGCAGAAATTGAAGGACCAAGCGGAGATACTGATCTGTGTCTATGCAGGCGATATCGAACGCAATAAAATCCGCGGCGACTACGGCATTACTTATGATATGGATGTCTTTCGCCTGATCGATGAGCTGAGGGAATACGGATTGGCCGTCAACAGTGTCGTCATCACGCGCTACAACGGACAGCCGGCCACTAAAGTGTTCATCAACAAACTCGAAAAACGCGACATCAAAGTCTACACCCATAGCGCCATCGAAGGTTATCCTTCAAACATCGAAACGATCGTCAGCGAAGAAGGCTTCGGACAGAACACCTACATTCCGACGACCAAACCGATCGTTGTCGTGACCGCTCCAGGCCCCGGCAGCGGCAAGTTGGCGACCTGCCTGAACCAGCTGTACCACGAACGCCGTCAAGGGCGCGCGGCCGGCTATTCCAAGTTCGAGACATTCCCGGTATGGAATGTCCCTTTGAAGCACCCGTTGAACATCGCCTATGAAGCCGCAACGGTCGATCTGAAGGATGTCAACATGATGGACAACTATCACTTTGAGACCTACAACGAAGTGGCCGTCAACTACAACCGCGATCTGGAGACTTTCCCGGTCATCAAACGGATCATCGAGCGCATCACCGGCAAGGAGTCCGTCTACCAATCACCGACTGACATGGGCGTCAATCGGGTCGGCTTCGGCATCACCGACGACGAAGCGATCCGGGAAGCGTCGAAGCAGGAAATCATCCGCCGCAGCTTCGACACGGAATGCGACTACAAGAAAGGCCTGAGCGATGAAGAGACGCGCAACCATATGCGCTTAATCATGGAAGAGGTCGAATTGAAGCAGGAAGACCGGGCTCCCGTGAAGCCTGCCCGCGAATATGCGAAGCGTTTGATGAAACGCGCGGTCGACAACGAAATCCCTGCGGTCATCGCCTTCGAATTGAACGACGGACGGATCATCACCGGCAGAACTTCCGATCTGATGGATGCCTGTTCTTCCGCCATCTTGAACGCAATCAAGGCCTTGGCGAACATTTCCGACGACATACTGTTGCTGTCCCCGGTCATTCTGGAGCCAATCAAAAAGCTGAAGAGCGACGGCTTGCATAAGCGCATCCCGACCTTGACCGCGAATGAGATTCTGATCGCTTTGTCCATTTCAGCGGTCACCAATCCGACTGCCCAGCTGGCTTACGATAAACTTTCCGAGCTGAAGGATGTGCAGGCACACTCAACTGTCATCCTGAACAAAGACGATGATCAGATCCTACGGAATCTTGGCCTCGACATCACTTGTGACCCAGTATACCCGTCCGAAAATCTTTACTACGTTTAATATGTGTGGCTATCCGCTCCCTGTCTGTTTCGGGAACGGATAGTCTTTTTTTCACGATTGATTGTTATTGGTCCTCAAAATGGATGCCCCTTGGACCTACCGATGTGGAGAAAACAATCTGGGTGTAGGTCTTGCCGAACTGCTGCAGTTCCCCGATGAAAGTATCCAGTTCATTCGTCGTCGGAAAGGCGACCTTGAGGAGCATCGAGAATTCTCCGGTCACGCAGTTGCATTCCAGCACATTCGGAATGCTGTCCACAAAAGGATAAAACACCGGCTTTTGCTTAGGATCGACCTCCAGATTGATGAACGCTTTGATATTGTAGCCCAGCGTCTGCAGGTTCACATGTGCGCCGTAATCTGTGATGATGCCGTTCCTTTCCAGTTGGGCGATCCTTGCGGAAATCGCCGGCGAGGACAGAAAGGTGGCCTCGCCGATTTCCTTCAGGGAAGCCCGCGCATTTGTCTGCAGAATGTTCAAAATTTGCTTATCGATTTTATCCATTGGAGGTTCCTTCCTTTGTTCTTGTTGGCTTTGTATTCTTAAGATTCTATCTCAGACCTATCAAGTGAAGCAAACGAATGCTGACATGACTTAAGAAAATAAAGTTACATCGGAAATAGCGTGTGATTCTTCTGTGAAAATGTCGAATATGCAGGTTTTGTTCGCAACTTCCTTTGAGCTGTTTCATTCAGTTTGCAGGGGTGGTATTGTTTGGACTATGAATTACAGAAAAATTTCAGGGGGCAAACAGAGATGAACATGAGAATTGAAGCAGACTCGATCGGAACGTTAGCAGTACCCACAGAAGCGTATTATGGTGTGCAATCGTCGCGTGCAAAGGAAAATTTCTCCATAACGGGCACGAAATTGCATCCGGAATTGATCAGCAATCTCGCGCGGATAAAGAAAGCCGCAGCTGTTGTGAACGCTCAGTCGGGTGATCTGGCAGTCGGGAAAAAGGATGCGATTGTCCAAGCCTGCGACGAGATTGTGGCGGGATATTTTCATGAAGCTTTCATCGTGGATGCCATCCAGGGCGGTGCCGGGACTTCGGCCAATATGAACGCCAACGAAGTCATCGCCAATCGCGCCATCGAAATTTTGGGCGGGAGAAAGGGCGACTACCGCATCGTTCATCCGAATGATGATGTGAATCTCTGCCAGTCCACCAACGATGTCTTCCCGACAGCTGGGAAAATGACCGTCCTTCAATTGCTTCCGGAACTGATTGCCGAACTGGAAAAGCTGGAGCGGGCATTGGGCGAGAAGGCCCAAGAGTTTGCCGGGGTCATCAAGATGGGGCGTACGCAAATGCAGGATGCGGTCCCGACTACTTTAGGGCGGACCTTCCAGGCTTATCAATCATTTGTCAAAAGGGATATCCGCCACCTCTTGGGCGCCGCGGAAGAGATGAAGAGCCTCAATCTCGGCGGGACTGCTATCGGCAATGCCATCAATGCGACGCCGGAATACTTGGAAAACATAACCGCTTTTGTGAGCGCGGAAGTAGGGTTCGATTTCACGCAGGCGGAGGATCTTTTCGATGCGACCCAGAACGTGGACGGCTTCGTCAGGGTGTCGGCGGCCATCAAGACGGCGGCTGTGAACTTGTCGAAGATGAGCAATGATCTGCGCTTGTTGTCGAGCGGCCCCCGAGCTGGCATCGGTGAAATCAATTTGCCTGCCATGCAAAACGGCTCTTCGATCATGCCGGGGAAAGTGAATCCGGTGATACCCGAAGTCGTTTCGCAAGTCGCTTTCCGCGTCATCGGAAACGATCTGACCATCACCATGGCTGCCGAATCCGGGCAGTTGGAGCTGAATGCCTTCGAGCCGATCATTTTCCATTCATTGTTTGAATCGATCGATTGCTTGGCGCACGCGGTCGCTACGCTGACTGTCAACTGCATCCAAGGCATCCAAGCCAATGAGATGGTCTGCTACAAACAGGTGGAAGAGAGCGCCGGCATCGCGACTGCCCTCTGCCCGACAATCGGCTACCAAAAAGCCAGCGCGATCGCCAAAGAATCACTGAAGACAGGCAAAACCGTCAGGGAATTGGTGCTTGAAAAAGGACTGTTCTCGGTTGAGGAAACGGACAGCATCCTCGATCTGAAACGCATGGCCGGCATCCCGGCTACGTTGGTGTTGAGGGATAAAGCCATCTGAACGATAAATGAAAAGCAAGCACGGGGGCAATAATCCTGGGCTTGCTTTTTTTTGTTGAACTGGATAAGGTGCCCGATTAGCTGATGACGCCGGTTTCTGATAAATGCTTTCCGTGCTTGGAAATAGTATAATTGGGGCACATAGAAAGGCTGATTTTCAGACTGACAGAAAATGGGGAGTTGAGCGCATGTTGACGAAGAGGATGAAGATTTCGATTGTTGCGGGAACTCTTTTGGGCGTAGTCTGCATAGTAGGTGCCCAGTTGCGGTCCGGATTTGAGAAGGAGGCGCTCTATCTGTTCGCCTTCTGGTATAACCGGCTATTGATGGGTGTCGTCATCGGCTTAGCAAGGGAAACGCAGGAATTGAACCGGGCATTGGGAAGGGGAGCCGTCCTGGGATTGTTGGTTTCCTTCGCTTTCTACAGTTCAACAGGATTCGAAGATGCCGTCGGTTTTGCGGCAGGCATCGTTTACGGCGTTATCATCGAATATGCTGCCTACAGGTTCGCCAACAAGAGCCGAGGCGGCAAGCATCTGAAGAGGGGCTGATGATTTGAAATCCAGAATCAAGGAAATTTCGGAAGAATTGAAATTGGTCATATCGGGGAAGACTGTCGATGCTTTATTGCCTCCCCTGCTGTTTGCCGTCGTCAACGGCAGATATCAATTGACCGTCGCTAGTATTTTGGCGATTACTTTGGCTTTGCTGTTGGGAATCATCCGGTTGGCACGGAAGCAACCGTTGCGTTATGCCGTGGGTGGTTTGGTTGGGGTTATGTTTGCCTCCGGAATCGCTTATTTCTCGAATAATGCCGCCAATTATTATCTCCCCAAAATAGTGACCAGCGCGATGCTCGTATTGGCGGCGCTGGTGAGCATCGTGCTTGGGAAACCGATGGCCGCATTGACGAGCCATTTGACGCGCGGATGGGATTTGGAGTGGTATTGGCGCAAGGACGTGAAACCGGCCTATCAGGAAGTGACGGTCCTTTGGTTTCTGTTTTTTCTGATGCGTTTGGCTTTGCAGGTCATTCTCTTCAGACGCGGCGATATTGTTGAGTTGGCTTGGACCAATACGCTCTTGGGGCTTCCGTTCACGATCGCAGGATTGATCCTCAGCTATCTCTACGGCATTTGGCGCCTCCACAACCTCCAAGGGCCCAGCGTGGAGGAACACCGGGAAGGAAAACCGCAACCGTGGGAAGGGCAGATACGTGGTTTTTAATCGGAAGGATTTCGGAAAGAAGGCATTTTGATGGATAAAGCGGGAACAGTCGTAGTGAAGAGCCGCCATGCCAATCGCATTCTCAAAAGATACCTGTTCTTATTGCTGAGTCTGTTGCTCTTTGGTTGTGGAACATCCAATAATGACACTACAAGTGAGACTGATCTGGAAGAACTGACCAAAATCGAAGTGACCGAATACGAAGGACAAGATTTGTCTTCTTTGACCGATTTTCGGGAAAATTCAATCAAAGGCCCACAATATATAGACATAGATACTTACATGCTGAAGATTGACGGCTTGGTTGAGCAACCTGCTTCCTTATCCTACGATGAAGTGCTGGACAATCAGAAGTACACAAAAGTTGTGACGCTGCATTGCGTGGAGGGTTGGAGCGTCGACATCCTTTGGGAAGGCGTTCTGCTCGCGGACCTATTCGAAGGAGTTAACGTCCAGGAAAGAGCCGATACGGTCATTTTTTATTCGGAGGATGGCTACAGCACAGCCCTGCCGCTGCAGACGATCATGGACAGGCAATTGATGCTCGCCTACAAGATGAATGGGGTCGAATTGCCACCCGAAAGAGGTTTTCCGTTCCAACTGGTGGCGGAAGATAAACTGGGGTACAAATGGATCAAATGGATCACCCGCATTGAACTGTCCGACGACGCGGACTATGAAGGCTATTGGGAGCAGCGTGGCTTTGACAATAAGGCGGATGTCAAACCCTAAGCAGAGCGGCTGCAGTGACGGTCAGGATCTGTCCACGAAGTATGATTTTTTCAAAAAACACATGAGTGGCCGGGGCTGTTGTCCTGACCATTTTTTTGTCACAAGCCAGTTTTCTCAAAACTATAGGCTGGAGTCTCAGCTTTTGGTATGATGGACCTATCTTTTTTTAGAAAACGCGCCAGGCCTTAGGCAACGCCCAAAAGAGCGAATGGCAGAAAATAATAGCATTGATGAGGAATAATATGATACTTGTAATAGATAACTATGATTCCTTCACTTACAACCTTGTCCAATACCTGAAACAATTGGATGAGAACGTCGTGGTGAAACGGAACGATAAGATAACAATCGAAGAAATCGCGGCACTCGATCCGGTGATGATCCTGATTTCCCCGGGCCCGAAGACGCCTAATGAAGCGGGCATCAGTCTGGCTGTCGTCAGACGTTTCGCAGGAACTATCCCGATTCTGGGCATCTGTTTAGGGCATCAGACGATCGCAGGGCTGTTCGGTGCGGAAATCGTGAAGGCGAAGGAGCCTGTCCATGGGAAGGTTCACGCCATCCAGCACACTGGGAAAGGCGTCTTCCAAGGTTTGAAAAGTCCGCTGAATGTCACAAGATACCATTCCTTGATCGTGGAAAAGGTGAGCCTTCCGGAAGCGCTGGAAGTCACAGCCTGGACAGAAGCTGGCGAAATCATGGGCTTTCTTCACCGGGAAGAGTTGATCGAGGGGGTCCAGTTCCATCCCGAGGCGATCCTGACGGAGCACGGGCTGGATATGTTGCGCAATTTTTATGAGCGCGCCAAAAAAAAGCGGGAAGGAGCGATTTTTGATGAAAAAAAGAGCGACTGATATCGTGATCAAGGAAATCGTTACCGGACTTTCGAGCTTCGAACTGTTCTCTTTGTTCCGCGACCGCAAGCATTGTTTTTTTCTGGACAGCGGGATGGATCCGCAAAAGTTGGGACGCTATTCCTTCATCGGATTCGATCCTGAAATGACGCTGACTGCCAAAGTGGGCGTGGATCCTTTTGCAGAGCTGAAAGCACTGCTGGAAGACCATCAGCTGGATTATGCTGGGGAGCTTCCTTTCATCGGCGGCGCTGTCGGTTACTTCGGCTATGAGTTGCGCCATCAGGTGGAACGGTTGCCGAAGCAGGCGCACGATGATGTCCGGATTCCGGACAGTTTCTTTGGTATCTATGATGGGGCGATTGTGGTGGACCATCTTTTGGGCAAGGTCCATCTTGCCTCGCCGGGTCTTTTCGGCGATCCGGAAAAGTGGGTGGCCGAGACGGAAAGGGTCATCATGGCGGCGGAAGGGCTGCAATTTCCGGTCGCAACGCCGGAACTGTCGAGCGAAGCCAGACCCAAACTTACCGCGAACATGACAAAGGCTTACTATCTGTCTGCGATCGCGCGCATCAAGGAGTACATCCGTTCCGGCGACATCTATCAGGTCAATATGACCCAACGTTTCCAATGCCGGACGGAAGCATCGCCGCACGATCTTTATACGCGCTTACGCAACATCAATCCCGCGCCCTTTGCTGCGTACATCGACTTCGGCATCGGCCAGCTTTTGAGCAGTTCGCCGGAACGGTTCCTGCAGATCCGCAACGGAAAGGTGCAGACGAGGCCAATCAAAGGCACACGGCCACGGGGCGCCACCGAACAGGAGGATAGCGCGAACCGCCAGGAGCTGCTGGAAAGCGAGAAGGACCGGGCTGAATTGCTGATGATCGTCGATCTGATGCGCAATGATTTGGGCAGGGTCTGCAAAACGGGCAGCGTCAAGGTCACGGAAATGTACCATATCGAGGACTACAGCACCGTTTTCCAGCTCGTTTCGACAGTCGAAGGGGAGCTGGAGGAAGGCATCCATGCGCTCGACTGCATCAAAGCCGCCTTCCCGGGCGGATCGATAACGGGTGCGCCGAAAATCAGGGCGATGGAAATCATCGATGAAATCGAGCCGACCCAGCGCAACGTCTATACCGGATCGATCGGCTATGTCGGCTTTAACGGCGATGCGGATCTGAATATCGTCATCCGGACAATCCTGCAGAAAGGCGACACCGCCTATTTTCAGGTCGGCGGCGGAATCGTCTGGGATTCGGATGCGGAAATGGAATACGAAGAGACGCTTGTGAAGGCGAAGGCGCTCATCGAAGCGCTGCAAGCGGAATTACCGGAAGGGGAATGACCATGAAAGTATTTTTGAATGATGTCTACCTTGAGGAAGATTCAGCGCTTATCAGTCCACTGTCCCCGGGTTTCATGTACGGATACGGGGTTTTCGAGACAATCCGTGTTTCCGACAAAAAAGCGCTGTTTCTGGACCAGCATCACGCGCGCATGGTCCGAGCGCTATCCGTTCTGGGGATGAATTGCCCTTATAAAGAAAATGAGCTCCAACCGCTTATCGGAAAATTACTGGATCTGAATGGCGTCTCCGAAGGATTCGTTAAGATCGTCTGCAGCAAACCGACCTCGAAAAAACAATCGCATCAGGAAGCGGATATCCTGATACTGACGGGGACGAAAACCTACAAAGAGGAATATGCAACAGGTCTGAAAGTATGCCTGGCCGATGCGAGAAGGAACGAATTCTCCAAAATCGTCAATATCAAAAGTATGAACTACACGGAAAACATCCTTGAAAAGGAAGCGGCAACGAAGAGAGGTTTTGATGAGGCCGTATTTTTGAATACGAATGATCATGTTGCCGAAGGGTGCGTTTCGAATATTTTCTGGGTGAAGGAGGGTGTCATTTACACTCCGTCAGTGAACTGTGGCATCCTGGAAGGGACAGCAAGAGCGCGCGTGATCCTTAAATGCGCCGAGCTTCAGATCCCGGTCCAGGAAGGGGCATATAGTTTTGAGGAGTTGTTCCGGGCGGATGAAATATTCGTCACCAATGCCCTGATGGACATCATGCCGGTGAGTCTTCTGGAGGACAAGAACTTCGATATCGGTGCCTATCAAGTGGTGCCCCAGCTCCGGGGAAACGGGCGATAGCCGGAGCACAGTGGTGACTTTCTGTCCGCAACTCCGACGAAGCTGTTGTCACCGGAGAACGCCTGCAAATTTCCGGCTGAACTACGACGAAGCCCGCGTTCACCGGAGCAAACAATAAACACTAAAACCAACCGGAAGGCATAGGCCCGCAAGAAAGGAAAAACCCACTACAATGGAAAAATGCGATCAAATCGAAAGAAGCCTCATCAAAAAATACCGAAAACCCTTATGGAGGCCCTTCATCAAAGCAATCCAGGAATATGAACTGATCCAGAACGGCGACAAGATAGCCGTCTGCATCTCCGGCGGAAAAGATTCGATGCTGATGGCCAAACTGATGCAGGAACTGCAGCGGCATGGTCCGCTGCGATTCAAGCTGGTCTTTTTGGCGATGAATCCGGGATACAGTGAACAGAACCAGCAAAATATTTTGGATAATGCCGCATTGATGGACATCCCGCTGACCGTTTTCGAGTCATCCATTTTCGATGTCGTGGAGAATGTGGACTCGTCCCCCTGTTATCTTTGCGCGCGCATGCGCCGGGGCAGCCTGTACCAAAAAGCCCAGGAGCTCGGCTGCAACAAAATCGCTTTGGGCCATCATTTCGATGACGTCATCGAGACGATCCTGATGAATATGTTCTACGGCGGGACCATCGAGACGATGATGCCGAAACTGCACAGCCGGAACTTCGCAGGGATGGAGCTGATCCGGCCGCTTTATCATGTGAAGGAATCGGATATCATCGCCTGGAAGGACTATCATCAGCTGACGTTCCTCCAGTGCGCCTGCCGTTTTACGGAAATGTACGATTACCAGCCGAGCGATCTGGGTGGTTTCAAGCGCAAAGAGATGAAGGCGTTGATCGGGCAATTGCGCGAAAAGAGTCCGCTTATCGACGCGAATATCTTCCAGAGTGTGCAGAGCGTAAACCTAGAAAAGATCATTTCTTGCCGCGATGGGGACGGAAGGCATCATTTTCTGGAAAAATACGCAGATGGGGCTGAAAGGCCGCAGCAAGATATGGTAGAATGAGTCGAACCTCCGCGTAAAATCGGAGAACATTATTAGGGAGTTGAAAGAAATGACCTTGTCATTCGAAGAAAAAAAAGCGATATTTGATGATTATAAAGAACTGACGGCTGTTCCGGTCTCGATGAACCGGATCAATTATCATTTCAATGCGAGTGCGGTGGACCACAAAATCGCTGTCCGCTTCCTGCATCCAAACGGCAATGCCTTCATTTATGCAGGCTATCTGCCGAAAGAAGAGACGGAGAAAGGCTATATTTCCGTATTGGAAAGTGACGAAGGCACGATCCGTTTCCTTTTGGAAAAGGCAATTTCCTTTCTGAAAAAAACCGAAGACGGCTATGAAGAGGGCTATTCGGAAAAATGGGTGGATTCGTCCGGAGAAGTTCTGTTGCTGATCTACGATAATCCGATGTGGTCGGTTGCGTTGAAGAACGGTCAAATGGAAGGGATCTTCAAGACCCGTGATGCGGCTGTCGGTTATCTGAATGATGAAGGCTTCTCGCGAACCAATTAACTGCCAAGAGCATGCGAAAGGAAGGCTGGCATGGGAATCAGACGAATGCTTGCGGATTATTCTCCCTTTAATGAACAGGAAGAAAAGGACCGTGAGCTGATGCTTCGGTATCTGGATCAGTTCGATGATCTGTTCAGGCGCGAGAATGAGTTCGCCCACTTCACCGCTTCGAGTTGGGTCGTCAATCGCGAGCGGACCAAGGTGCTGATGGTCTACCATAACATCTACCGTTCCTGGTCCTGGATCGGCGGCCACATGGATGGCGAAACCGATTTTCTGGCGACAGCCATCCGGGAAACGAAGGAAGAGACGGGTATCGAGCAGGTAACGCCGGTATCGCAGGAGCTCTTTTCGCTCGAAATATTGAGTGTGGACGGGCACGTCAAAAACGGCAAACAGGTAGGGACGCATGTGCATCTGAACCTGACCTACCTGCTGGAAGCGGACGAAACGCAACAGACGAGCGTCAAACCTGACGAAAACAGCGGCGTCGCCTGGATGGGGTTGGAAGAGGCGCTTGCCAAGTGCAGCGAGCCTTACATGAGGGTCATTTACGCCAAGCTGAACGATAAATTGAACAGAATACAATAGCCGCTCAGCGCGCGATGGTTCTCATTTTCCATCGCCAACGAAAAGTGGCATAATGGCAGTGGAGAGCATCGACTGCGCCGAAGAACGTCTTCGGCGGGTCGGTGCAGCCGCTGTTTTTTTGCTTTTGAACTGTCGGGGTCGGTAATCATAAGATTAAGGAGGATTTAACTTATGAATAAAATTGTTCCGCATTTTTGGTTTGATACGCAGGCTGTAGAAGCAGCCGAATTCTATACCTCACTGTTCGATAATTCTGAAATCACAAGCGTCAGCAAAATTTACAATCCACCACCATATGGAACGGCCGATATTGTCTCCATGACTTTGGCTGGTCAGGATTTCATGGCGATCTCGGCAGGTCCGTATTTTCGCCTTAATCCGTCCATTTCCATCCGAATCGATTGTGCATCAATGAAGGAAATCGATTTCCTTTGGGAAAAACTTTCGGATGGCGGTGCGGTGCTCATGCCGTTGGACGCTTATCCCTTCAGCAAAAGGTATGGTTGGATAGAAGACCGCTATGGCCTCTCCTGGCAGGTCATGCATGTCGGCGAACGGGAGATAGAGCAGAAATTGACGCCGACGCTGATGTTCACAAAAAAACAATGCGGCAAAGCAGAGGAAGCGATCCTTTTCTATGAGGCGGTATTTTCGGATGCCGAAATCGATGCAATGGATTACTATGGAGTGGGGGAGGAGCCGGATGCGCCGGGGACGGTAAGGTTCGCTTCGTTCAAGTTGGAAGATCAAGCGTTCGCAGCCATGGACAGCGCTCAGGCCCATGATTTTGAATTCAATGAAGCCTTCTCTTTCATCGTCAATTGCGAAACTCAGGAAGAAATCGATTACTATTGGGAAGAGCTGTCTTATGTCCCGGAAGCGGAAAATTGCGGATGGCTGAAGGATAAATACGGGGTATCTTGGCAGATCGTTCCAACTGACATGAACGAGATGATGCAGACAGCGGATCCTGAAAAATTGGCACGCGTCACAGAGGCGACTCTGAAAATGAAGAAATTGGATCTCGCGGAACTGAAAAGAGTTTACGAAGCCTAGTCACTGGTTTTTTTGCATGAAAGAAGGATGCAAGATGAAAAGAGTGAAAAATACGGTTTGGTGGAAAGGCATTTTCTGGAGTATCAACTTGTTATTTTTGACGATTTTGTTGGGGTTTTCGGGCGTTGCTTCGGCCAAGAACATAAATGCGGAAAATCTGGATCATTTGGCTGAAGGTGAAACGATTGAAGGACCTGGTTTCTTTGCGGGTAATGTGGTGAAAGTGGACGGAAATGTGGAAGGGACGACTTTTGTGTCGGGGCAGGATGTCCGGATCAACGGCAACATCAACGGCGATCTTTTTGTGGCGGCGCAAACAATTTCCATCAACGGGACGGTGACCGGCAATATTTACGGAGCGGGGCAAGCACTCACCTTTGATGGGCAGTCGGAGAGCGATGTTTTCTTTGCCGGTCAGAGTATTTCCATCGGACAGGATGCATCTGTTGGCAGGGATCTCTTCGCGGCGGGCGCAACAATCCTGCAGGAAGGGATCGTCCAACGTAACCTCTTCGGGGGCGGAGCCGAGATTGTGCTCAGCGGACAGATCGGCGGGGACGCCAATCTTCAGACGGACAGCCTGAAGCTCCAGGGCGGCGCGAACATAGCGGGCGACCTCAACTACAAGGGTGAAAATGAAGCTGACATCGGGACCGGCGCAACGATCGCGGGTGATACGGATTGGGAATTTGCCGAAACGATGAACGTGGACAGAGAAGTCGCGGTGAAAGAGACGAGAACGCCGATAAGGAAATTTTTCTGGTTCCTCTGGAGCTTGGCGAGCGCTTTGCTGATTTGGTTCCTTATCCGGATCTGGCGCCCCGCTTTCTGGCAAAACACAACCCGACCCTTGGCTGAACAGCCGCTGAAGACGTTGGGTGTCGGTCTGCTGACATTGTTGGTCGTGCCGCCGATGATCGTCTTGGCGATGGTCACCGTCATCGGGATTCCAATCGCGGTCATCCTTGGTGCCATTTATCCGATTGCTTTGTATCTGTCGCGGATCATTGTGGCAGTGTTCATCGGGCAGTGGTTGGCGAAACGCTTCAAATGGCCCGAGCTGCATAAAGGCGTCTGGCTGGTATTGTTGGGATTGATCATTCTAGGCGTTTTGCGGATGCTACCTTACATTGACTTACTGAGTTCCTTGTTGATCGTAATGGCTGGGGTTGGTTCGCTGGTGATGGTCCATCATCGGGCTGCGCCTGAAACGGCAAGCGTGCAGACCGAATTGGATTTGTAACCGGATCAGCAGATCGGAAATCCAAGCTGGAAACACGAACGCATCATTTTTTTACCAGGAACGCGCTCCATTTGTTATAATGGATTTTGAGGTGAATGCATGAAATTTGTAGTGGCAAGGACATTCAAAAAGAACGGCAGCGCAGCGATCGCAATCGATGCGGTGCCATCCATTATGGGTTATTCGGAAGAATTGGAGCAACGTTTCGGCCGGAAAATCGAGGTGCTCCTCCTGAGCGGGGACTCCGCGGAAGCCCTGGAAGAGGCGTGGCCGGAATACGCACCCATTGAGGTGGTTGACAACAAAGAAAACTTCGAACGCACGATTGAAGAAAAAGTCAGCCGGAAAAAATAGTATCGGATCGGCGCGGCAGCATATGCAAATGCTGCCGCACCGGTCTTTTTTTGTTTTAATTCTCCGTTGAACCTCAGTCTGGTATAATCGATTCAGAAGCAAAAAAGCCAACACACATGACCGCTTCGGCGGTCAAAGCAGCGAGAGGAGGAGCCTTTTACCGCGCGTATCCGCCATTTAGGGAATCCGGACAGGTAAGGCAAGAAACATGACCTTAAAACAATTAAGATATATGCTGGCAGTCGCCCAATACAAATCGATCAACGAAGCCGCAAAAAAATGCTTCATTTCACAACCGAGTCTATCGAATGCCATCAAGGACCTTGAGGAAGAAATCGGCCTGGAACTGTTCATCCGGACCGCCAAAGGCATCACGCTGACCGCGGAAGGCAGCGAATTCCTGAAGTATGCCCAACAGGTGATCGAGCAAGCGGAATTGCTGGAACAGCGCTATCTCGACAAGAAACCGGCTAAGCAGCTGTGTTCCATTTCGACCCAACACTACGCGTTCGCTGTCAGCGCATTCGTCAACATGATCAAAAAGAGCGGAGCGGATGAATACAACTTCACGCTGCGAGAGACGCGCACCCATGAAATCATCGAGGACGTCAAAAGTTTCCAGAGTGAAATCGGCATCCTCTATCTGGATCCGTTCAACCGCAATGCGCTCCAAAAAATTTTGCGGGAGAGCCAATTGGAGTTCCATCCTTTATTTGAAGCGGAACCGCATATATTTGTCAGCGTCCGCAATCCGTTGGCGGCCAAACAGAGCGTTACCTTGGCGGACCTCGAGGATTATCCTTACCTGTCATTCGAACAGGGCGAGCATAATTCCTTCTATTTTTCGGAAGAGATCCTCAGCACCGTCTTCCATAAAAAAAGCATTTTGGTCAGCGACCGCGCGACTTTATTCAACTTGGTGATCGGTTTGGATGGCTACACCATCTCCACCGGCGTACTTAGTGAAGAGTTGAACGGAACAGACATCGTTTCCGTACCCTTGGATGTCGAGGACCGGATGGTGATCGGTTGGATCGCCAACAAGAAAGCCGGGATCAGCCGGCAGGCGGCAGCCTATATCAAGGAGCTGAAGGCAGTGATCCGGACCTATGGAAATTAACAGGTCCGGTCTGTTTTGGGTATAGTCTTATGCTATAGCTAAATATATTTTTTTGGTGTTACTCTATATCTTCATTCCGTGTCATACTATTGGAAATAAATGACTTCTTGCGGGAAGTCATCAACTGACATGATCAATTGTACACAAAGTAAGTGCGCTTAAAAAATTGCCACTTTGAACAAATTGAAGGAGGACATGATTATGAAGATTAGAGATATGATCAGCAAAGGGGAACCGACCGTTTCGTTTGAAATTTTTCCGCCGAAGAGCAGCTATTCCCTCGACACCGTGTTCGACACTTTGCATGACTTGAAGGACCTGCATCCCGATTTCATTTCCGTGACGTACGGCGCCGGTGGGACAGCCCAAAGCAACACGGTCGAAATCGCATCGCGCATCAAAAAGGATTTCGGAATCGAATCGATCGCCCATTTGACCGGCTGCACCTCCACAAAAGAGGGCATGAAACGGACACTGGCATCAATCAAGGATAGCGGCATCGAAAATATCCTAGCTTTGCGTGGGGATATCCCGCAAGAAAAATTGGCGGATAAAAATTGGAATCCGGAATACCGTTATGCTTCCGAGCTCATCGACGACATTAAAGCGGCAGGCGATTTTTCGATTGGAGCGGCCTGCTATCCGGAAGGGCATGTCGATTCCATCAATAAAGTGGATGACCTGAAAAATCTGAAAAGGAAAATGGACCATGGCGCTGACTTCATGATCACGCAGCTTTTCTACGACAATGATCTTTTCTATCAGTTCAAGGAGAAATTGGATCTCGTCGGCATCGAACAACCGGTCATCGCCGGGATATTGCCGGTCCTGAACATCAAACAAGTGAAACGGATCCAGGAAATTTCCGGCTGCAATCTGCCGCCGAAATTCCTGCGGATACTCGAAAGATACGAACATGATCCGGCATCGCTTCAGGAAGCCGGCATCGCTTATGCAGTCGATCAGATCATCGACCTGCTTTCTTCCGGGGTGGATGGCGTCCACATCTACACGATGAACAAGCCTGACGCGACAAGAAGAATCATGGAGAACATCTCCTGTGTTCGCAAGGCGGTCTGCAGAAAAGAGCCGCAAAGATGAAGACGGATCTGAAGCTGGTTGCGAAGTACCTTGGCTTTGGCAACAAACAACCGGACGAACGCACAAAGAACGACATGGAGATGATCGCCGTCCAGTTTGAGCAGGCGATCACCGGGAAATGGACTTATGGGCATTATCTTCTGGACCACTCCGTTGAGGGCGTAATCACGCTGGCGGGGACCGCTGTTGTGTTGGAAGGGAAAAGCATCACCCGCACGCTTAAGCGATGCAATGAGGTATACATCATGGTCTGCACGTTAGGCGCGCAGGGGGACTTCCTCATCGAGCGCAATAAAATGATGTCGCCGACTTTGGGCATGATCGCTGATGCCTGTGCATCCGCATTCGTCGAGACGATTGCGGACAGTTGTCAGCAGGAAATCGAAAGCCAACTGCCAGCGGGATCCGCATTGACTTTCCGTTACGCGCCCGGATACGGGGATCTTCCTTTGGCCACCAACAAAACGCTGCTCGGGGAATTGCAGTCCGACAAGCGGATCGGGGTCCACCTGACGGATTCGATGCTGATGACGCCAAGAAAATCGATTGTGGCGATTTTGGGCGTTCTGGAGGAAGGCACCTCCAAAGGCAAGAACCATCGCTGCGGGAACACCAGCTGCAGCGAGTGCGATCTGAACGACAGCTGCACGGCCAGAAGTTAAGCTAGGGGGGGACAAAAAAATGGATATCAGGAAACAAATTGGAGAAGAGTTGCTTCTCTTCGATGGAGCAATGGGCACAATGCTCCAGACATACGGGATGAAAGCCGGCCAAAATCCGGAAGCGTTGAATCTGGAGGATCCCGAGCTGCTCGGCCGGATCCATCGGGAATACGTCGAAGCCGGTGCGCAGTTCATCACGACAAATACTTTTGGAGCGAATGCCTACAAACTGCAGGAGACCGGCTACTCCGTTACGGAAGTGATCACTGCTGCCGTTGAGATCGCCAAAGCCGCAACGGCGGGGACCGGGGCAAAAGTGGCGCTCGATATCGGACCGGTAGGGAAGATGATGAAACCGATCGGATTGCTTGATTTCGATCAGGCGTACGACTATTTCCGCGAACAAGTGACGATTGGGGCTGCGGCCGGAGCTGATCTGATCCTCATCGAAACGATGTCGGATTTGGCGGAAATGCGCGCGGCCGTGTTGGCGGCAAAAGAGAACTGCGACCTGCCGATTTTCGCGACGATGACCTTTACGGATGATGGAAATACGCTGACCGGAACCGAGCCGGAGATCATGGCGCTCTCTTTGGATGCGTTGGGTGTGGATGTGCTGGGCGTAAACTGCTCATTGGGGCCAAAGGAATTGCTTCCCATCATCAAGAGGATTCTGGCATTCACGAACACGCCGGTGATGGTGCAGGCGAATGCCGGTATCCCTGTGACGGAAGCTGGCGTCGCCAAATATTCCGTCACTTCCGCTGATTACCTTGAGGTCGCAAAGGAATTGGCCGGTTTGGGGGTCTCTGTGATCGGTGGCTGTTGCGGCACGACACCGGAGTACATCCACGATTTGCAGAAGGCAAAAGAATTTTTTGCGAAAAGGGAAATCAATAAATTGAAGCGGTATGTCTGTTCCGCGCAGAAAAAGGTTTGCCTGGATGGCCAAATCACCCTCATCGGGGAGCGGATCAACCCGTCAGGCAACAAGGCTTTGAAGGAACAATTCGTGGCAGGCAATCCGTTGGCGGCAATCAAAGTCGCTTTCGAACAGGTCCAAAAAGGGGCGGATGTTTTGGACGTCAATACCTCTTTGCCGATGATCGACGAAACGGATTATATGACAAAAATCATCGATGGAATGAGCGGTCTGGTGGAAGCACCGCTGCAGTTCGATTCGACCAAACCAGAAGTGCTGGAAGCAGCCTTGAGGCGCTACAGCGGCGTCGCAATCGTCAATTCGGTCAACGGAAAAGAGTCCTCGATGGCTGAAATCTATCCGATCGTCCAGAAATACGGCGCCTTTGTCGTGGCCTTGTGTCTGGATGAAGCCGGTATTCCGGATGATGCGGCCGGCCGGACAAAGGTTGCCCAAAAGCTGATCGACCGAGCGGGAGAATACGGCATCGGATCGGAAAGATTGTTGGTGGATTGCCTTGTGCTCACAGCGGCTGCCCAACAGAAAGCGGTCATGGAGACGTTGAAGGCCTTGCGTTGGGTCAAGGAAAATACGCAAGCGTTGACCACTTTGGGACTGAGCAATGTTTCCTATGGGCTTCCTTTCCGAGCCTTGATCAACCGTACCTATTTTGCGATGGCCCTGACTTCGGGGTTGGATACGGTCATCATCAATCCTGGGGCCGACGGAATCGTCGATACGATGCGCGCCTTCAATGTTCTGTCAGGACAAGACGAAGGTGCCATCGACTATATCGACTACAACAACAAAAAGGCTGTGGTCAAATCTGATGGGCCCAAGCAGGAAAACGTGGTCCGTTCCTACCGGGAAATGCTCTTGGAGGGCGACGAAACCGGGATCATGAAGGCGACCAACATGTTGCTTAAAGACAACACTCCGTTGGCGGTCGTGGACGATCACATCGTGCCGGCATTGGATGAGGTCGGCAAGCTCTATGAGCAGAAAAATATCTTCCTGCCTCAGCTGATCCGCGCCGCCGAAACGGCCGGTAAAGCTTTCGAGACGATCCGGGCAAAACTTGCGGCAGGCAATGAGAAGCTGGAATCGAAGGGAACCATCGTGATGGCCACCGTAAGAGGGGATATCCACGATATCGGGAAAAATCTGGCGAAAGTGCTGCTTGAAAACTATGGCTACGACGTCATCGACCTAGGCAAGGATGTCCCAATCGAGGAGGTTGTGGCGGTCGCCAAGCAACATCAAGTCAAATTGGTCGGACTGTCTGCGCTGATGACGACGACCGTCACGGCGATGGAGGATACGATCACGGCCTTGCGCGAGGCTGGTTTGCCTGTGAAGGTCTTCGTCGGAGGAGCCGTACTGACAGAAAAGTACGCCAAAGCCATCGGCGCGGATTACTACTGCAAAGATGCCCGAGCCGGCGTCACAGTAGCCGAAGAAGTCTTTAAATAAGAAAGGAAAAGCGGAACGGGTTCGTTCAGCCCTGAAAGAAATTTAGGAAATCGTGCCGACTGAGCATCGTAGAGCGCAATAGGTGCGATTTATCTAATTTCCGAAGGGCTAACCCGTGAAGCTAGACAATTTTTTGATGTATGAAACATTTTGAAAACCAGTGAAACACCAACGGTGATGCACTATTGGATTTGAAATATCTTATATTTCCCAAATTAAAATCCCTTCAGAAAATCATTCGAGATGATTTTCTGAAGGGATTAATTTGTCATGCTGGATGTCTTCGGACCGATTTTTTCGTGTCGATTGGTTTGTCTTTTAAGATGAAGGCGCTGATGAAGAGGGCGACCGCATACAGAGCCAACACGACATAAAGAATGTTGTTATAAGAACCTGTCCTCGCTACGATGAAGGCACTCAATTGGTTCCCGGAAAGTCCGGCAAAAGCCCAGGCCGATAAAGCCAGTCCGTGGATGGTACTGATGCTGTTCATCCCGAAGCGGTCGGCAAGCAGTGGCGGAAGGCTGGAGAAACCGCCGCCGTAGCCGGCGTTGATGATACAAAGCGTAATGATGACTAAAGGAGCGATTGCGTTGTTGATGCCGTTCGAAAAAAGCGTAATCGCTGTAGCCGCAATCGACAGGCTGAAAATCCAGATATAAATGGTGTTCCTGTCCTTCAACCTGTCTCCGAAGGACGAAAAGCCTAGCCGGCCACCGGCGTTGAAGAGCGCCGTCAATGAGCTGATCACTCCGACTGCACCGAAACCAATGAAGTGCAGCAAATCCTTCTCTTGTGAGATGAGCGCCAAGCCGCAAGTGATGTTGATGAAGAACATCAACCAGATGCCGATGAAGGTTTTGTTCTTGAAGATGTCGAGAATATTTTCACCCTTCTTCTTCTGAACGGGCACTTCCACCCAATCTGACGGTTTTTTCAATAGTAGATGGCCTAGGAACATCATGATGAAATAGACAACCGCCAGGATGTAGAACAGTTTGTAGAGACGGGTCGGGTCAACTAGCGTACCATCTGCATTGGTTGCACCCAAAAGCATCTCGATGATCGGGCTGGCGATGACCTTTGCCAATCCGAATCCGGCCACCGCTATTCCGGTAGCCAAGCCTTTGTTGTTTTTGAACCAGAGCATCAGGGTTTTGACCGGCGAGAGATAGCCGATGCCGCAACCGATGCCCATCAAGACACCATAAGTCAGAAAGATTCCGATCAGCGATTTCTGTTGGATGAAGAATCCAGTTCCGGCCATCCCGGCAGCAAAACAAACTGCCGCAATCAGGGAAGACTTGTGGATATCCTTCTCGACGACCCTGCCCGCGAAGGCAGCCGACATGCCGAGGAAGAAGATGGCAATACTGAACGCCCATTCGACCTCACCTTTCGGCCTGCCGATATATTCGGCGATGCCCCCCTTCAGCAAAGACCAGCAGTATACTGTTCCTATGCTGCAATGGATCAGCAGCGCCGGGACAGCGGCACGCATCCATTTATTTTCGATGTTGTTCATTTTGAAGCCCCCTTAGGTAATGATATGATGGAATTAGTGAATATATAATCAAGCTATCGTCATCATACTCTCGAATTGCAGTTAATGCAATCGCTTTCTGACACAGTCGGGGAGAGGGTAGTTTGTCCAATCTGGACAATGTTTTTCCCTGGGAGGCTATACAGACCGAATTTTCTGGAAAAATCAAAGATTTGTCGGTAATATGAAATATGGACAGAGAAGGAGGAATCAGAGGATGAAAGTTGAGATTAGGAAAGCGGAGCTGCAGGATTTGGCTGCACTGAAAATAATAGAGGACACTTGTTTCCCGCAAGCCGAGGCGGCGACGCTTGAAGCTCTGAGCGAGCGGCTGCAACTGTTCCCGGAGAGTTTCCTGGTTGCCGAAGCCGATGGCGAATTGGTGGGATTCGTGAACGGTGCCGTCATCGACGAACCGATCATCCGCGATTCCCATTACCATGAGGCTGCCCTGCATAATCCGGATGGCGCTTATCAAAGCGTATTCGGCTTGGATGTGAGCCCATCCCACAGGAGACAGGGAATCGCGGAAAAGCTGCTGACAGCGCTGATTAATGCTGCCAGACAAGCGGACAGAACGGGGTTGACGCTTTGCTGCAAAGAGGAAAAGATCCCTTACTACGAGAAATTCGGGTTGGTGAATAGCGGCAGATCGGACTCCACGCACGGGAATGCCGTTTGGTACGATATGATTTTGTATTTTGAAGAAGAAAGTGGAGAGCAAATGGATCCGAAAATCATTTTGGCGAGTCAGTCGCCAAGGCGTAGCGAATTGCTGTCCTTGTGCATAAAGAACTTCGCGGTCCAGGTTGCAGATATCGACGAAAAAGCGATAGAAGAGCGCATCCTGGCCGAATCAGAACAAGGGGTGTTCATTGACACTGCGGCGCAGCTGGTGGAGACATTGGCGCGGGAAAAGGCGGTGGTCATCCACAGTGAGAACAGAGCAGCAATGGTCATCGGTTCGGACACTGTGGTCGTGTTGGACGAAAAGATCCTTGGCAAACCGGTTGATGAAGCCGACGCCTATGCGATGCTGCGAGCGATGGCAGGCAAGACCCATTCGGTCCTGACCGGTGTCAGCATTTTATGGGGCGAAAAGGAAGAGACTTTTGCTTCTGAGACGAAAGTCAGCTTCTTTGAGTGGGATGATCGGATGGCGGAGGAAGTGAAGGCATACGTGGCATCGGGCAAGCCGATGGACAAAGCCGGAGCATACGGCATCCAGGAGGAAGCGGCGCTCTGGGTTTCCGGTATCGAAGGCGACTATAACACGATCGTCGGGTTTCCGATCGCCTTGGTCGATAAAGCCATCCACCGTTTGCTGGCGGAAGCTGAAACAAGAAAGTAGCGTTGTCGCCCTTTTTCTCCGGTGAAGAGTACATTGGCCGGAGGAACGCTACAGAATGAGAGCTCGAACTCCGGGGAAGGTGCGCTGGCAGGAGAACAGCACCAGAAAAAGAGCGTCAACTCCGGGGAAAGCCCCATTCACCGGAGCTACAGCGCAAAAAAATGAATACCGAAAAAAACCGGCGAAGCCCAACAAAGGCATTCATCGGTTTTTCAGCATTTAATCATGCATTTAGGACTTAGAATCGGAAAGCTCGATGTGACGGATCACGCGTGCCGGATTCCCGGCAATCACGACATTTTCCGGGAAGGATTTGGTCACGACGCTGCCCATCCCGACGACGACATTGTCCCCCAGCGTGACACCCGGACCGATCACGGAAGATCCGCCGATCCAGACATTGTTCCCGATTGTGATCGGTTTGCCGTACTCACAGCCGCTGTTCCGTTCGACCGGATCAATCGGATGGGTAGCCGTATAGAAGCTGACGTTCGGAGCGATCATCACGTTGTCCCCGAATGTGACCGGGCAGGTGTCCAGTATCGTGCAATTGAAGTTCGCATAGAAATTCTCGCCGACAAAAATATTAAAGCCGTAATCCAGCGAAAATGTCGGTTCGATATAGATATTTTCCCCGGTTTTTCCAAACCAGTTTTTCAACAGTTCGCTGCGCTTGCGGGCATCCGTTTCATTGTTGAAAAGGTGCATCTTTTCCCGGGAACTGTGCCGCATCGAGGAAAGCTCCGGATTGCTGGAAAAATAAAGTTCACCGGCGATCATTTTTTCTAGTTCTGATTTCATTTTATAGTCTCCTTACGTATAGGATAGTAAATTTTTTGGTTATTTTTACTAATTATAACGAAACATTTACTGATTTGATATAAGAAATGATCAGGTGTTATTTTATTTTTACGTTTGCAAATTTTTTTTGGCTGGATCAAGGCATGTTGGACTTTTCGGGGATCGGCCTGTTAAATTTTGGATTGTAAAGCATAAATGCAGTAAGATATGTGTAAGCGATAACATTTACGAAGTGGATGATTGGGGTTGATGAAATGAAGGAAGCTATGTTGTACGAAAAACTGGGGGACGGCAGGGTCAGGTGCGGCGTCTGCCCGCATCATTGCGTCATCGCGCAAGGAAAGCGGGGCATCTGTGCCGTCAGGGAAAACCGTGAGGGGACTCTGTATGCATTGAACTACGGAAAAGCAATCGCGGTTGCGATTGATCCCATCGAAAAGAAGCCGCTCAATCATTTTCTTCCGGGTACCACAGCCTATTCGTTCGCCACAATCGGCTGCAACCTGCGTTGTCTTTGGTGCCAGAACTGGGCGATTTCGCAGGCCTCCAAACCGGATCGTCCGATTTATGGGGAGGACATCAGCCCGGAAGAGCATGTGCGGCGGGCTTTGGCTGCCGGCTGTCCTTCAATAGCCTACACTTACACGGAACCAATCATCTTTGTCGAATATGCGCTCGACACAATGAAGCTGGCCCGTGAAGCAGGGTTGAAGAATATCTGGAAGACTGCCGGCTATGCGACGAAAGAGACGCTGGATGCCATCATTCCATATCTGGATGCCGTCAATGTCGATCTGAAGGGCACCGATGACGAAGTGTACAAAGAATATTGCGGCGGCACAGCGCAACCGGTGCTGGATACGATCATCCGATTTCATGAATCAGGCGTGCATCTCGAAATAGCCACGCTCGTCGTCCCTGGGGTGAATGACCGCATCGACCAACTGGAACGAATGGCGCGTTTCATCGCCGAGGAGGTCGGCAAAGAAGTGCCGTGGCATGTCAACCGTTTCTTCCCTGGCTGGAAAATGATGGACACAGCCATCACTTCGATGGAGACTCTTGAAAAAGCCGCAGCGCTTGGGAAAAAATTCGGATTGCTGCACGTGCACATTGGGAACGTCTGAAAAGGAGGGATCCCTTATGTTGGTTTTTGGCGTCATCAGTCCGCATCCGCCGCTCATCATTCCGGAAATAGGCGGGAAGGACATCGAAAGGGTAAAACGCACAGTGGCGGCTTTGGAGATGGCAGCCGAAAGACTCGCCGCCGCAAAGCCGGACAGTCTGCTCATCATATCACCGCATGAAGGCCACGGTTTTGAAGTGCCAATGCATTATCTGGACAGACAACTGCCGCCCAACCTGGAAACGGAAAATATTTTGGTGACGGTGCCTTCCTACGAGCACTACTATGAATGGGGAAAGCGCTATGGGGAAGCTTGCGACCAATCAGATCAGCGCACGGCCATCATTGCCTCGGCCGATCTGTCGCACGTGCTGAAGCCGGAGGGCCCTTACGGCTACCATTCGGCGGGACCTTTGTTTGATAAATTAGTGATCAAAGCCATTAAGGAAAAGAATGCCGGGCAGCTGTTGCGTTTGGATTCCGGGTTCCTTGAAAGGGCTGCGGAGTGCGGGCTGCGTTCCATCCTGTTCCTGATGGGAGCGTTCGAAGGCAGGGCATATGAAGCGGAAGTGCTCTCCTACGAAGGTCCTTTCGGGGTCGGTTACCTTTTCGCAACCTTCATGCCTTCGGAGTCCGAATAGCAAATCAAGGATGCGCGAAGTTTATAAAACAAGTTTTGGAAGGTTGCGTCATTCATTTTTTAGTAAAAAGAGGCGATAAAGTATGAAGAGAACATTTTTCACCTCGGAATCGGTCATGGAGGGGCATCCGGATAAGCTCTGCGATCAGATAGCCGACGGGATTTTGGATGCTATTCTGGAGGATGATCCGTTCGCGCGGGTGGCTTGCGATGTTTCCGCCAGTACTGGTTTGATCACGGTTTTCGGCCAGATCACGACGGTCAGCATGGTGGATATTCCGGCCATCGTCCGGACGATCATCCAGGATGTCGGCTACACGGACAGCGACTATGGTATCGATGGGAAGGCCTGTTCGGTCCTGATCGGTTTGGACAGGCAATCAGCGGATATCGCTGCAGGGGTTGGCTCCTCTTTGGAAAAACGGCTCGGTTCGGACGATGAAACGGACCAATTGGGCGCCGGCGATCAGGGCCTGATGTTCGGCTATGCCTGCAAGGAGACGCCGGAGTTGATGCCGTTGCCGATCACGTTGGCGCATAAGCTGGCAAAGAAGGTTGCGGAACTTCGGAAATCAGGGGAACTGCCCTATCTGAGGCCGGACGGCAAAACGCAGGTGACTGTGGAGTATGAGGATGGCCAAGTCAAAAGGGTCGAAGCGGTCGTAATCGCCTGCCAGCATGACGAATCGGTCGGCCAGGAACAAATCAGAGACGATATGCTCCGGAAGGTGATTCCGGTCGGCATCCCTTCGGAGCTGTTGGATGATCAGACGAAATATTTTGTCAATGCCACCGGTCGTTTCGTCATCGGCGGTCCTGCCGGCGATTCGGGATGGACCGGTAAAAAGATCATCGTCGATACTTATGGTGGTTATGCGCGGCATGGCGGAGGCTCCTTTTCCGGGAAAGATCCGACAAAAGTCGACCGTTCCGCCGCCTATGCTGCCCGATATGTTGCGAAGAATATAGTTGCTGCCGGATTGGCCGACAGCTGCGAGATCCAGCTGGCCTATGTCATCGGAGTGGCGAGGCCCGTTTCCGTCCGTGTTGAAACGTTCGGGACGGCCAGCCTCGCCGAAGAACTAATCGAAGAACTGATCGAAAAGCACTTCGACCTGCGTCCAGCTGCAATCATCCGCGATTTCGATCTGCGGAAACCAATCTACAGAAAGCTTGCCTGCTATGGACATTTCGGCAGACCCGAATTGGATCTTCCATGGGAGCGTACCGATAAGGCCGCTTTGCTGGCGGAAGAAGCGATGGATTTGAAACGATTGCCGAAACGTCAGACAGGGGATGGATTTCATGGATAGAAAGCAGGTTCGGCAGGAAAGGCGCAATTTGCTAAGGTTGGTCCTGTTCCGTCTTTTTTCAGGTTTGGTTCTGATCGGAGGACTCCTGTTCGCTTTTGCGGGGAGCTTCGGGTATTGGCAGGCTTGGCTTTTTCTGGCGGCATTGACAATCCCTTTGGTCATGACGCTCCTCTTTTTGTTGCGGAAGGATCCCGCTTTGCTGGAAAAACGGATGAACCTGAAGGAACCGCGCAAAGCGCAACGTAAAATCGTCCAAATTTCAGGGTTGTTCATGCTCCTGGGCTTTTTTCTGCCTGGATTGGACTACCGTTTTCAGTGGTCCGATGTTCCGCTTTGGCTGATTGTTGCCAGCGTCATCGTGTTCGAGCTCGCCTACGCGATGGTGGTCGCCGTATTCGCCCAGAATAGCTATGCATCCCGCGTCATCGAAATCTAGGAAGGGCAGCAGTTGATCGATACCGGCCTTTATTCAATCATCCGCCACCCGATGTATTCGGCGTCCATCATCCTGTATCTGTCGATTCCGCTGATGCTCGGGTCTTATTATGCCTTGCTTCCGATGGTATTGAGTTGCCTCGAAATCATCGCGCGGATCAAGGACGAGGAGGAGATGCTGAAGGAAGGGTTGCCGGGTTACACAGCCTATACCCAACGCGTCAAATATCGTTTGCTTCCGTATGTATGGTAATCCCGATACTGGGCAAGTTGCCTTTGGTGAAAATAAATAACCCTCCGGATGATCCGCAGCAGCGGAACAGCCAGAGGGCTATTTATTTTATTTATTCAGGTATTCTGCCAGTCCGGCGTTGCGGAGTTTGCAGGAAGGGCACTCGCCGCAACCGCCGGGAACACCCATATAACAAGTATGTGTATGTTCCTCGATGTAGGCGAGACAGCCCAGCTGATCAGCAAGCTCCCATGTCTGCGCCTTCGTCAAGTACATCAACGGCGTTTCGACGTTGAAATTGTAATCCATGGCCAGGTTCAGGGTCACGTTCATCGATTTGACGAATACGTCCCGGCAATCCGGATAGCCGCTGAAGTCCGTTTCGCATACGCCTAGGATAATGGTGCGGATGCCTTTTGACTTGGCGAAGATGCCGGCCAACAAAAGGAACAGGGCGTTCCGGCCGTCGACGAAGGTATTCGGGTAGTCTTCGGCATCGGCTTCCTTGATTGTCTGCGATTCGTCCATCAATGCGTTCGTCGTTACTTTGCCCATGACATTCGCGTCCAGGATATGGTGTTCTACCCCAAGATCGTTGGCGATCCAGGCTGCCCGCTCCAGTTCGATGCCATGGCGTTGGCCATAGCTGAAGGAAAGGGCCACGGTGTTTGCCGCACCGTACTTTTGGATGGCTTGGATCAGGCAAGTCGTTGAATCCTGCCCGCCGGAAAAGATGACCAAGGCTTGTTTTGGTGTTGTCCCATTCATATTTTCCATCTAGCGGTTGTCTACTTTCTCGGGATAAAGATCGTGTTGAGCCAAGCGTTGCCAAGCCACGTCTTCCCATTTCGTTCCAGGCTTGCCGTAGTTGCAGTATGGATCGATCGAGATGCCGCCTCTCGGTGTGAATTTCCCCCACACTTCGATGTATTTCGGCGCCATCAATGCAATCAGATCCTTCATGATGATGTTCATGCAATCCTCGTGGAAGTCGCCATGGTTGCGGAAACTGAAAAGGTAGAGCTTCAACGATTTGCTTTCGACCATGATCTCTCCCGGGACGTAGGAAATATAGATGGTCGCAAAATCGGGCTGTCCCGTCATCGGGCACAGGCTTGTGAATTCGGGGCAGTTGAATTTCACAAAGTAATCATTGTCAGGATGCTTGTTCGGAAAAGTTTCAAGGACTTTCGGATCGTAGTCCTGCGGATATTTAGTATGTTGGTTGCCCAATTGGGTGATGCCGTTCAGATCGGCTTCATTTCTGCCTGCTGTCATTGTGTGTTCCTCCTTATGCTCAGGGCTTTAAAAGCGCGCTTTTATAGAATCGTTTTTCCAGTGCCTGCACCAAAAAGTAGCCGACGAAAGCCGGTACCGATTGGCCGATGCAGAGGCTGACGACAAGCGGCAGGAACGGGATGGCCAACAGTTGCGATAGGTAGATCGGCACAACGATTCCCGGGATGAAGATGATAGGCAGGATCAGACACCACTTCGGCAAGTTGTATTTGCGGACAGCGTAAACGAGCGAAGCCGTAACGATGCCGACGAGGGTCCCACCAAGCATGTCGATGATCCCCAGTCCGCCGAAGAACAGGTTCGACATAAGATTGGCGAGGCCAGCCGGAATGATCAGGAACGGATTAAAATAAGCTAGAGCGTAAAGAGTTGTGGCGATGCGGATTTGATATTGTCCAAAAGCGAAAGATTGCGTCAGAGCCATGATGACGATGTACATAGCGATATACATTGCTGAGAAAGTCAATTTTTGTGTTTTTGTGAATGATTTTTGCATCGGTCCACCGTTGCCATAAATCTAACTAAATCTAGTTTATGTTTGCTTCCCTGTTCTTCGTGCCCGATTTGGTCCTGACGGACTACTTTCGTTTGATGCAGCACTCCGAGGGCGTAAATTCCGATGCAACGAATCGTACATATCCGAGTTACCGTTAGACTGCTTGGTAATCCCTCAGATTGTAGCTTGCGTTCAGATCCCTATCGCAATGGTGGCCGCACGCGCAGTGGTAGACTCGGTCGCTGCGTTTCAGGTCCTTCTTGAGCGTTCCGCAGTTGTTGCACAACTTGGAGCTCGGGAACCATTGGTCTGCTTCCACAAATTCAATGCCATTTAGTTCGCATTTGTACTGCAGGCATTGTTTGAAGAAATAGAGTTTCTGATTTGCGACCGCTTTAGCCAAATGCTTGTCTTTCATCATGCCGCGGATGTTCAGCGTTTCCATCACAATGCGGGAGGGTTTGGATTTCACGATCTCCGCCGTTGCTTGATGGACATGATTGGTTCTGATGTTGGCTAAGCGTCGGTGCTGCTTTCGGATTTCACCTTCTAGATTTAGGAGATGTTTAGATTTAGGCGTTCCTTTTTTGTATTTTTTGCTTGCACGCCGTTGCAATCTCTTGAGGCGTTTCTCCGCTTTCCTCACGGAGGCTGTCTTGTTGATGTTGTTGTAAAAAACGCCATCGGAAGTGACAGCTAACTCCTTGATGCCGATATCCACGCCGACTTTCCGACCATCCAATTCAACTTTTACCGGATTCACCTCGATGCCAACCATCAGATACCAGTATTTGCCGTCGAACTTGATGCGCGGGTTGTAGTATTTGCAGTCCACGGGCAACAGTTCGTTGGTTTTCACCCAACCGATTTTCTCTAGCAGGACGCGGTTGCCTTTCACTTTCAGCTTGACGCAGTCATTGTAGAAACTCGGCGTGGAGCGGCGTTTGGTCTTGAACCGGGGATGCTGAGCTTGCCCATTGAAGAATGCTTTGTAGGCTTTACAGGCATCCTTGACCGCTTGTTTGACGACATTATTGGACACGTCGTTCAGCCAGGCATATTTCTTGCGCTTCTTCATCTTGGTGATGTGCTTCCGCAGTTCATTGTCGCTGATGAATGTCCCACCGAAGCGGTGGTTCATTTCCTGCATCCGGATCGTGTAGTTGTAGGCCCAGCGGGCAACGCCGGCTGCTTGGTAGAGTTTGGAAGTTTCGTCTGTCAAAATCAAACGGACCTTCTTCGTCAGCATCATCTCGGATCATCCCTTTCTATACGCAAAGTATAGAGGAAATAGAATCAAAAATAAAAGAATTGAATGCATTTGAGGAGATTTTTATTGACTGTTTAAAAACCTCACAATACTTTATTCAACGCCTTACAAGAATATGCACAAAAAAAGACGCACGGATGCCGAGAAGGTTGTCTCTAAGGAGAGAACAAGCCAACTCAAAAAACATTCCTGCGTTTTGATTGCATGATTCTATTACCCTAGTTTTATTTTACGACAGGATGGTTACGAACTGTCCCGAACAGTTTAACAAAGAATGGTGTCCTTGCCAAGTGTGGTTTTCGAAGTTTATCAAGCCAAGTTTGTATAAGAGAATTTATTTGATTATAATGAAGATAAAGATAACGCTATCAAAGTCGCATATGAGGGCAGTAGGTTCAATCAGCAGGAAGGATGAATAAAATGGACTACATCAAAAGCCACATCAAGAAAAGTATTTTTATCGAAGCACCGTTGGGAAAAGTATGGCAATACGCCGCCAATGTGGGGAATTGGCAAGACATTCATGAGGGACTGAAAATCGTCAAGCAGATCAGCGGGGACGGCGGCATGTCCAGTGTCTACAAAGCAGAGTACGACATGTTCGGGAAAATGGTGCCGGTGAACATTGAAGTGCAGCAGGCGGAGCTGTTCCCTGAGGAGTTCGTCATGCGCGCAGCCATCCGGGTGGACACTGTCGATCCGGCCGAAGATTCTTTCGTGCGGCAAAATTACACGGCCAAAGCGGAGGAAGGCGGAACGACGTTAAACTTGGAAAGCATCCAGAATATTCCTTATGTAGATAAGAACAAAACATTTGATAAAGAAGCTTACCAGGAAAAACGGGATGAAATGGCGCAACAAGCAATCGAGCGGATCAGGCTGTTCTGCGAAGAGTGAACTGGCGCAAACGGTAATGGTGGAACTGGAAGCGGAACCCTTTGCGGGATTCAGATCCAGTTCCGTTTTTAATTCCGCACCGGCCACTCGTTTTCACAAAAACGCGGATTTATTAATGTTTTCCTGTTATACTGAGACGACAAATCAAAAGTGAAGGTAGGACAAGATGAATTATACAACATTTGAAGACTTCGCAATCAGCGAAGAAATCGTTACGGCACTAAAGGCATTGCGTTATTTCAAACCGACGCAAGTACAACAGGAGGTCATCCCGATGACCTTAAAGGGCAAAGATATCATTGTCGAATCGCAGACTGGCAGCGGCAAGACCGTCAGTTTCGGCGTACCGTTGTGCGAAAGTGTAAGTTGGGAAGAAAACCGTCCGCAGGCGCTGATTTTGGTTCCGACAAGGGAGCTGGCTTTGCAGGTGAAAGAGGACATCACCAACATCGGACGGCTGAAGCGGATCAAGGCTACTGCTGTCTTCGGCAAGACTTCCTTCGATACGCAAAAATCGGAATTGAGACAGAAAAGCCATATCGTAGTCGGCACTCCGGGCAGGGTTTTGGATCATCTGCAAAAAGGGACAATGAAATTTGACAAGATACGCTACCTGGTACTTGATGAGGCGGATGAGATGCTGAATATGGGCTTCATTGAGCAAGTGGAAGCCATTATCGATTTCCTTCCGAAACAAAGACAAACGCTGCTGTTCTCCGCGACCATGCCGAATGAAGTGGTGCGTCTGGCCAGCTTCTATATGAAGAACGACCGCGTTTCAGTGAAAATGGAAAGCGACGAGGCATCCAAGCCGAAGATTCTGCAATCCTTCATCCGTGTCCAAGAGTCGGGCAAACCCAAGCAACTATTGGATCTGCTGACCGTTGAGAATCCTGACAGCTGCATCATCTTCTGCAATACGCAGGAAGCCGTAAACGGGCTGTACACATTCTTGAGTAAAGCCGGTTTGCCGATCGATAAGATGCACGGCGGAATGGTGCAGGATGACCGCACAGCCGTCATGGAAGATTTCCGCAAAGGCAGGCTGCGCTATTTGGTGGCTACGGATGTGGCTGCGCGCGGCATCGATGTCGATAACGTGACGCATGTCGTCAATTATGATGTCCCCGAGGAGAAAGAGAGCTTCATCCACCGTACCGGCAGGACCGGCCGCGCCGGTAAAACAGGGATAGCCTTGACCTTGGTTACGCCTAATGAGGAAAGAAGCTGGCAGGCAGTGCAAGACTTCGCTCAGCAGGAAATCACTGAAATCAATCCGCCGAGCGCCCGCTTCGTGCAGCACCATAAAGCGACTTTTGAAAAGAAACTGCAGGAACGCCCCGTCATCAAACAGGCACGGAACCGGGAATTGAACAAGGACATCACCAAAGTCTATTTCAATGGCGGCAAGAAGAAAAAATTGCGCGCCATCGATTTCGTCGGCACGCTGACCAATATTCCCGGCATCGATGCGGATGATATCGGCATCATCACGATCCAGGAAAACGTGACCTACATCGAAATCCTGAACGGCAAAGGCCCCTTTGTGATTTCCGAGATGCAGAACCGCACCGTCAAAGGCAAAGCGCTGAAAGTGCATAAAGCAAAGAAATAGATGCAGCAAAATTGAACGCTTGAATGCGAAACGACCCCGCATGTCTCCGTTAATTGAGGAGCTTGTCGGGTCGTTTTCATGCGCTTGCCTCAATATTTCGGGTGGCATTCCTGCCCGACAGGGGATATACTTAGAAACAGAAAGTGGTGAACCAATTGAAACCAGTCGCAACGTATGAAGAAATAGAACAGCAACGCGGAGACAAATCGATTCTGTATGTGGACGTCAGGAGTCCGTCAGAATATGCGAAGTCGACCATACCGGGCGCCGTAAATGTGCCGGTCCTGGATGATGAGGATAGGAAAACAGTGGGAACGCTTTACGTCGCCGGCAAGATCGACGATGCTAAAAGCCACGGTATCCAAACTATTTCCCCAAGATTACCGGAAATGTTCAGCCTCTTCCAGGAGTATACAAAAGCCTATGACCAAGTCGTCATCTTCTGCAGTAGGGGGGGATTCCGCAGCAATTCGATTTTTTCCTTGCTCAAATCTTTGGGTATGAATGTCCACCGGATGGAAGGCGGCTACAAAAACTACCGCAGCACGATCAATAATCTGATTCCCGTATTGTTCGAAAAGGTCCAGTTTGTGACACTCTACGGCAATACCGGGACCGGTAAAACAGCCATCCTGGAGGAACTGAAGAAGCGTGGAGCCAATGTGCTTGATTTGGAAGCCTGCGCCAACAACAGAGGGTCCGTCTTCGGAGGCGTCGGCCTTAAGAAGAAACAGCCACACAACCAAAAAATGTTCGAAAGTCTGTTGGTCGAGAGCGCCGCTGGCTGGAAGGAGCCGCTGGTCGTCTTTACTGAAGGCGAAAGCAAGCGGATCGGACAGGCCGTATTGCCGCCCTCGTTGATTGATGCGATGCAGAAAGGCATAAACCTGAACATCGAGGCTTCATTGGATTACCGGATCGGACAAATCAAAAAAGATTACCTCCACAGCAATGAAGCAGAGCTCCTCGCAGCGCTTGACCGTTTGAAACCTTACCTGAATGAAGCGCGTGTTGAGGGTTACAAGGAACAGGTGCGCCAGCAGGATTTCGACGCGGTCATCGCGGATCTGTTGGTGAAATACTATGATCCCCGCTACAACTTCAACAAAAAGGAATTTTCCACCATCTTCCGGAACGAAGACGCCGAAGCAACGGCCGAAGCCATTCTGGAGTGGATGAAGCAATGTAACGCTTGATTACAAAAAACAAAACAGAGCAGCTGCCCGTGAAAGCGGGTGGCTGCTCTGTTTTATTTTATTCTTCTTCCGCCAAAATCCGCAGCGCCTTGGCTGCGTAGTCGATTTCCTCCATCGTGTTGAAGCTGGAGAAGCTGAAGCGGACCATGCCGGTTTTTTCTGTGCCGAAAGCCTGATGGATGAGCGGTGCGCAATGGGCGCCGGGGCGCACAGCGATTGCGTAATCCATGAAGAGCGCATCGCTGAGGTCGCCGGAGGACCAGCCCTCCAGATTCAGCGAAACGACCGGCGCGCGCTCCATGCTTTCAGCGAAACTGCCGTAGAGGGTGATTCCCGGGATGTCCTTGATCTGGTCATGGAAGCGGAAAGTCAGTTCCTGCAGGTGTATAGTGATCGCTGCCAGACCTTTCTGGCCGATGTAATCCAAACCGGCGGAAAGGCCCGCCAAGCCATGGACATTCTGGGTGCCGGCCTCGAAAAGGGTCGGCATCTCTGTCGGGTATTGCTTATCGAAAGAATGGAAGCCGCTGCCGCCGGTGAACACCGGCACGAATTCCAAGGACCTGTCTCCGAGGCAGATGCCCCCGGTTCCTTGCGGGCCGTAGAGTCCTTTGTGTCCGGTGAAGCAGAGGACGTCGATGTGCTGCTGCACCATATCGATGGCGAGGACGCCTGCGCTCTGGGAAGCGTCGACGATGAAAATCAAATTGTGCTCCCTGCAGAAGCGGCCGATCCATTCCAGATCTGCCGCATTGCCGGTGACATTCGAAGCGTGGTTGACCACGACTGCACGGGTATCGGGTCGCAACAGGCGTTCGAAATCGGGATAGCGGAGCGTGCCAAGTTCATCGACTCCTACAAACGATAAGGCAGCGCCCTGTTCTTCAAGTTGGTACAGCGGACGCAGGGCGGCGTTGTGCTCCGTCACAGTGGTGATGATGTGGTCATCCGGGTTCAACAAGCCCTTCAGGACCATGTTCAGCGAGGCGGTCGCGTTGGCCGTGAAAGCGACGTTTGCCGCATCCGGCACACCGAATAGGGCGGCTGTTTTCTGGCGCAGCGTTTCCGTCAGCCGCAATGCGTTCAGGGAAACGGTATGGCTTCCGCGTGCCGGGTTGCCCAGCTGACCGTCGGCGATGGCGTGATAGACAGCTTCAGCCACCGCAGCCGGCTTCTTCAGCGTGGTTGCGCTGTTGTCGAAATAATAAAGTTCAGTCATGCCAGACCTCCACGGATTTTTTTCGGTTCTCAAAACGGACTTCGTAGCAGCCATCGTTGGAAATGGCATGATCCGACAACAACAAGCGGACAGCGTTCAGCTCGTCGAGATGAGTCTGCAGCACAAGACCACATCCGGCCGAAATCTGTTCCGGCATGGGGATCAGCCGGCATTCCCGACCGGCATCCAGGACAACAGCTTCAGCGGCTGCGGCGGCCTGGGATGTCGGAAACGCGACGATGCCGTAATGTTTGCGGTCGATCATGGCGATACGGTCTTGGAGGTGCGCAGGATTTCAACGATGCGGTACATGTTTGTGTAAGTGCCGACCGCCAATTTGTCCTTCACGCCATAGAATTCCCCGCAGATGCCGCAAGTCAGCACCTCGACGCCGTCTTCCTCCAGCGCTTTGAGGTCGTCCAGGACGGACGAACCTTCCGTTGTCAGCAATGCGCCGGCATTGTAGCAGAGCACTTTGTCGGGCAGGACTTCCTGCTCCGTCAGGGAGAAGAGGAAGCTTTTCATCAGCGTACGGCCCAATTCCTCGCTGCCGTTGCCGATGAAGTCGCTGTTCAATACGACGACATAACTTGCTCCGGATGATGCGACTGTGTCGGCGGCTTGCTCCGGAAGCACAGGGTGTTCGGCGGTGTGCGGTCGGTTGCCCGCGTTCGGATCGGAAAGTTGCACTTCATAAAGGGAATCGTTGATTTTTTCGATTTGGACGGAAAGCTTCAGTTGCTCCGCCATCTTGGCAAGGTTCTGCGTCGCAATTTCATTATCCACGCTGATGAGCACCGTTTCTCCGTTGCTCTCTTTCAAAGCCCGTTTGGTCAAAATGACCGGCATCGGACAAGCTTGTCCGACTGCATCTATTTTTTTCATACTCTTTTCCTCCTGGTTATGTCATATTTTTTGATTCTCGGCTCAATGGACCACCGTGATCTTCTTGGCGTCCTTTTCGGTCACTTCGCCGATGATGCCGCAGGGCAAGCCCAATGCTTCGATTTCGGCAAGCAGAGCGGCCGCTTCTTCGACAGGGACGCTCACCAGCAGGCCGCCGGATGTCTGCGGATCGAAAAGGATTTCCTCCAAGGCATAGTCATCGATCTGGAAGTCCACATCGGCTTCCAGGTGATTACGGTTGCGCTGTCCGCCGGCTGTGATCAGGAATTCCTTGGCTCCCTGATAGGCTCCACTCAGGCAAGGTACGCTGTCTGCGTAGACCGTCGCGGAACAGCGGTCGCTGACCATTTCCGACAGGTGCCCCAACAGGCCGAAGCCGGTGATATCCGTACAGCTGTGGACTGTGTACTTTTTCAGCACGTCAGCTGCATAACGGTTCAGTGTAGTCATCGAGGTGACCGCCTGGTTGAAGGCTTCCTGCGCCATTTCCCCGGCGCTGTAGGCCGTCGTGATGATGCCTGTTCCCAATGGTTTCGTCAGCAGCAGGACATCGCCTGGGATGCACGTGTCATTCCGGTAGATCCGATCGGGATGGACTCTCCCCAATACCGAGAGACCGTATTTGGGCTGGGGATCGTGGATCGAATGTCCGCCGACCAGCACGCCGCCTGCCTCCTGGACTTTCTTGAAGCCGCCAGCCAAAATTTTCCCGAGTGTATCGGTACTTTTTGTTTCGGGCCAGCAGACGATGTTCATGGCCGTCAGCACTTCGCCGCCCATCGCAAATACATCGCTCAATGCGTTGGCTGCGGCAATTTCCCCGAAAAGCGAGGCATCCGCGACCATTGCGGGAAAGAAGTCCAACGTCTGGATCATGGCCGTCTCGGCGTCTATCCGGAATACCGCCGCATCATCGGACGAGTCGAAACCGACCAAAAAATTCGGGTTTTCCTGTTTCGGAAACTGACTGAGCAAGTCTCCCAGAACGCCGGGGCCGATTTTCGCATTGCACCCCCCGCAGATAAATAGTTCATTTGATAATTCCTGTTCCATATTTCTCACTCCTGTAGGTCATGACGTGTTCACCTTACAATTATATACCACACGTCAAAACATAAGGCGGATAATCTGCATATTTTATAAGTGGAGTGTCTGATCGGACAGAACCGCAATATTTTTTGTGCGGGAAAAATAGGCCGCGGATGTGATATGATGAGGAGGTCATTTCTGACGGTTTGACATTGCTTTCTTGAGTGAAGGCAAGACCGCTCAGGAATATTCGGTTAATGAGAAAAGATAAACAATTAAGGATGGATGCAAGTGGTGGATAAAGAATTACTGTACGCGACGCTAAAAAAATATTTCGGATACGACAGCTTCCGTGAAGGCCAAGAGGAATTGATCACGAACACCCTGCAAGGGAAAGACGTGCTCGGGATCATGCCGACGAGCGGAGGAAAATCGCTCTGCTATCAATTGCCGGCGTTGCTGCTGGACGGCATGACGATCGTCGTTTCCCCGTTAGTATCCTTGATGAAGGACCAGGTGGACAGCCTGCGGGAAATGGGGATTGCCGCGGCATACCTGAACAGTACGCTTTCCAGAGAAGAGTTTCTGCAATTGATGGACGACATGCGCTCCGGCCAGCTCAAACTTCTCTACATCGCGCCAGAACGGATAGACAATGAGTCTTTCATGAATGCTTTGCGCTTTGTGAAGGTGCCGTTGTTGGTGGTCGATGAGGCCCACTGTATCTCGCAATGGGGCAGCGATTTCCGCCCTGCCTACCAAGGCGTGGCCCGGCTGTATGATCTGTTCGACAGACGTCCGATGGTTGCCGCCTTCACCGCCACGGCAACCGAACCGGTCCAGGACGATATCCTGGTCCAATTGCGGCTGCAGAATCCGTTCCGGTTGGTGACCGGTTTCGACCGCAGCAATTTGGCCTTCAGCGTGGAAAAGCCCGCCGACAAGTTCAAGTTCCTCGTGAAGGACCTCAACCCGAAGGAAGCGAGCATCATCTATTGTTCGACCAGAAAAAATGTGGAATCGGTCCAGAAGAAATTGGAACAAAAAGGCTTTGCCGTGACGCTTTACCATGCCGGGCTGCCGGAACACGAGCGCCAGCGAAACCAGGATGATTTCCTGTTCGACCGCAAACCGATCATGGTCGCTACGAATGCTTTCGGCATGGGGATCGACAAAAGCAATGTGCGGACCGTTTACCACTACAACATGCCCAAAAACATCGAAAGCTATTACCAAGAAGCCGGAAGGGCGGGACGTGACGGAGAGGAAGCGCGTGTCATCCTGCTGTTTTCGACGCAGGATATCATCATCAATCAGTTGCTGAACAGCAAGACGAATGACAGCGAAGCGACCAACAAATTGAACAAGATGATCAATTACTGTTACACGAACCAATGTCTGCGCCGGTACATCCTGGAATATTTCGGCGAAACGACAGCTGAGCTGAATTGCCAACATTGCTCCAACTGCCTGCGCCGCACGGAACAGATAGACATCACCGAAGAAGCCCAAAAAATCCTGTCCTGCGTCGTGCGGGTGCGCGGACGTTACGGCGTCCAGAAAATCATCGGCATCCTGACGGGGAGCAAACAGAAGGGCATCACCGATTTCGGGCTGGATAAGCTGAAGACATACGGACTGATGAGCGCCTATAATGATGGGGAAATCCGCGAAATGATCGGGGTTTTGATCGCGGATGAATACCTGCAAGTGACAGGTGATCAGTATCCGTTGATCCAAGTCACTCCGAAAGCGCTGGAAATCCTGAAGGAAGGTAAAAAAGTCGGGATGTCCTATGAGGTCGAGACCGGCAAGGGCACCGCCAAACAGAGCGGAGGCGGCTTGTATGATACCGAGCTGTTCGACCGTCTGCGTAGTGTGCGCACGGAAATGGCGAACGAGCATGGGATCCCTTCCTATATCGTCTTTTCCGACAGCACACTGCATGAGATGGCCCGAAACTTTCCGACTGATGATGACGGCTTCCTGCGTTTGTCAGGGGTAGGCGAAACGAAGTTGGAGCGCTACGGCGAAGTGTTCATGGGTGTCATTTCCGATTATTTGAAGGAGTTCCCTGATGCCGAAGCGGTTCTGCAACAGAAACGGCTGGAACAGAAAGAGCAGGAAGGCAATCCGGAAACCGCGGAAAAACGCGCAAAACCGGCACAGAAAAATTACGCCGGCACTACCTTTGAGGAGACCTATCGCCTGTATCAAGAAGGCAAGACAGTCGAAGAGATCATCGCCATCAGAGGCCTTGCACGGATGACCATCGAAAACCATTTCCGCAATTTGGCCGAACAGTCGGCCTACGAAATGCGTTTGACGGATTTCGTCACGGATGAGCAGGCGGAGGCCATCGCCAGAGCAATCGAGGAAGCCGAGGATCAACACCTGAAACCGCTCAAGGAAAAGCTGGGGGACGACTACAGCTATTTCCAGATTGTGATGGTGCTGGCCTTCCGGAAAAGAGAACAGTAGAATGACTTAGAAAAAGTTTGGGGTCGCTTCATTTTGAGGCGACCCTGAACTTTTTGCAGTTATCCGGGTCTTTGGCCCGCTTGTGTTTTTTTTAACGGGGTATTGTTTGGTATAATGGAGGAAAGAGAGCGGTTACGAATGGACGCTCCATTTCCTGTCGCTTACGGTCCTACCGGGAGGGATTATTATGAGAAGGAACATTTTGTTTATTCTGTTGGGGTTGTTCATTGTTGCCGGATTAGCCCCTGCCCGCATCGCGGCGCCAGCATATTCGTTGGAGAACGGTGCAGTTGTCCAGAAAAGTTTGCTGGGGCTTTACGATCCAGCGTACCTAAATATAGATGGAACGCTTGCCGAAACCGGCAAGGATTATGTCACGCTGCAGACAAGAAGCGTTGCTGCCCTTTCGTGGGCGCAGGAAATCCCGCTATCCCCGGCAACCGCCGGCAGCGCGGAATTGACTTATACGACCTATGTTCAGGACAGCGGTTGGCAGTCCGAAGTCCAGGAAGGCGCAATCAGCGGCGGGGTGGCATTGCCGCTCGAAGCCATCCAGGTGCGTTTGGCCCATTTGGCCGAAGCGGGCAGCGTTTCATACCGGATCTACAGGCAGGACAGCGGTTGGTCAGGCTATGTCTCCAACGGCGGGACGGCTGGAACGACTGGAACCAACGAAGCGATCGAAGCTGTGCAATTCAAATTGACGGGTGCTTTGGCCGCTCAATACGATATTTATTACCGGGTACAAACGAGCCGCTTCGGCTGGATGGATTGGGCCGGAAACGGCGAGACAGCCGGAACGGACGGTTTCCGCTATCCGATTGAAGGAGTTGAAATCGTTCTGATGAACAAGGAACAGACTTTTTTAGGCAAACGTGAGCAGAGCTTCATCAAACGCACCGAACCGGTCCTTTCCTACGGCAGTTATCTGACAAATTCGGGTTGGCAGGATTCGGTCCTCAATCCGGCGCAAAGCGGCTCCCCGGATTCCTCGCAATCGTTGGAAGGTTTGCAGGCGAAATTGGACTCCCAGCCCTATCCGGGATCGGTTTCCTATCGTGCCGCCACAAGTGAAAACGGTTGGTTTGAATGGACACAGGATGGATTGGAAGCCGGACTGCCAGGAACAGGTCAACGCATCGAGCGGATCGAAATGCAGTTGACGGATGAATTGGCTGCGCACTACGATATTTATTATCAGGTCCATGTGCCCGGCGTGGGCTGGTTGGATTGGGCCAAGAATGGCGAAACAGCCGGAACGCAAGGATACGATTATGACGTCAGCGCCGTCCAGATGCAATTGGTCCAAAAAGACGCGGCAGCGCCGGGGAACACGGCAGTCGCTTTCATGAAATACGTACCGAAACCGCCGCCCGCTCCGGTTGTTGCTGTTGCCCCGCCAGTCCCGACCTATCCGACGGGACCCGATTGGACGGTGCAGGATGGCAGCTTCCGGACGAATGCCGGCACCAACTATTATGTCGGCTCCAGTTACATCATCATCAGTATCGCCTACCAACGCGTCTGGGCCTACATCGGAGACCAGCGGATCGTCGATGCTCCCGTCATCACCGGCCGACCTTCGATGCCGACGCCTAGAGGGCTGTTCGCGATCCAACCGTACAAGGAATCGCCGAGCGTGCTGATCGGTGAAGATTACGAATCGCCGGTCCAATATTGGATTCCATTTTTGGGTAATGCTTACGGCTTGCATGACGCCTCGTGGCAAACCCAAGGCTTCGGCGGCGACCTTTACCTGTATTTGGGATCGCACGGCTGCGTCAATACCCCTTACTATGCTGTCCAAACGCTTTACAATACCTATTCCGTCGGCACGCCGGTCGTGGTTTATTGACGGATTCGAAGGGTCGCCAGCAACAAATCAGAAAAGATGCCGGAACAGGGTTGGATGCGGATCCCTGTTCCGGCATTATTTTTCCCTGTTTTTGGCCGACGGAAACCAAACACAAGGAAGAGTCCCAATATATAAATGTAAGCGTTTTACCTTAAAGCTTTTTTGTTATACAATCAAGGTACAGATAAGGTGAGTTTGCACCAGGCACAATCAGAAAGCTGTTGGGAAAGACAAATTTCAACGTTTGGATTGGCGGGAAAGGGGGCAGGCAATCATGGATGAAATGAATAAAGGCTACATAAAAGCCATCCGCGGCAGTGTCATCGAAGCAGTATTCGAACAAAAATTGCCGTCCATAAACAATATGCTGATTGCTGGAGAAAAAGGGGAAATGATCTTCGAGGTAAGTTCTTACATCGATCAGCAGACGGTCAGAGCCGTGGCCCTTACATTCACTGCCGGAATAGCCAGAAAGGCCGTCATCACGGATACTGGTTTGCCTATACAAGTCCCGGTAGGGAAAGAAACGCTGGGGAAAATGTTTGATGTGTTCGGTAATCAGCTGGATGAAAGTGCCCCGTTACAAACAATCATCCGGAGATCGATACACCAAAAGCCGCTCCCCTTTTCCCGGAGAAGTTCCAGCGATGAGCTTTTCCTGACGGGCATCAAAGCGATTGATGTGATGATTCCGCTTGGCAAGGGAGAAAAAGCCGGATTGTTCGGTGGCGCTGGAGTAGGGAAGTCAGTGCTCATAACGGAGCTGATCAACAATACGGCAAGCAATGCCGGGGGATACAGCATCTTCTGCGGAATCGGGGAACGTTCCAGGGAAGCTGAAGAGTTGTACCGCGAAATAAAGGATGCGGGAGTATTGGAAAAAACCGTGTTGATTTTCGCGCAGATGAACGAACCTCCGGGAGCACGATTCCGGGTCGGTCATGCGGCTCTTACGATGGCTGAATATTTAAGGGACACCGAAAAGACGGATATTCTGTTGTTGATCGACAATATTTTTCGGTTCATCCAGGCAGGCTCCGAAGTTTCTGGCTTGATCGGGAAGATGCCTTCTCGGGTCGGCTATCAACCTACTTTGGCAAGCGAGCTCTCGGAACTTGAGGAGCGGATATCGAATACGACCGCAGGGTCCATCACTTCTGTCCAGGCGGTGTATGTCCCCGCCGATGATTTTACGGATCCATCGGCAACGCACACGTTCTCCCACCTCTCGGCTTCGGTAGTGTTGTCGAGGAAAAAGGCCAGCGAAGGTTTTTTCCCGGCTATCGATCCCCTGAGCTCATCATCCAAATTATTGAATAAGAGCATAGTAGGCGAAAGGCATTATCGGATCGCTAAAGAAATCAGAAGGAATCTTTCTGTTTATGAAGAGCTGAAGGACATCATTGCCATGCTTGGCATCGAAGAACTTTCCAAAAACGATCGCGAGACTGTGTACAGGGCAAGGCGGCTGGAACGCTTTTTGACACAACCGTTCTTTACGACCGAACATTTTACGGGGATGGAAGGAAAATTTGTGGCGCTTGAGGATGCCCTGGACGGATTCGAACGCATATTGAATGACGAGTACACGAACCATAAAGAGGGGAATTTGTACATGATCGGCAACATCAGCGAAGCGGACGAAAGAAAGAGGGAGGATGAGAAATGAGGATCAGGATCATACTCCCCAGCAAGACCGTGTTGGACCAAGAGGCGGATAAGATAACGGCTCCGGGTACGGAAGGGTCATTCCAATTGTTGCCCAAGCACATCGATTTTGTTTCCAGTCTGAGTCCGGGAATCCTGAGCGTCTTTTTTGAAGGAGAGGTCGTTTATTATGCGATCAATCAAGGGATTTTGGTCAAACAGGGAGATGTCGTATCCGTAGCTTGCCTGCAGGCCATCAGGGGCACGACGCTGGAGACGTTGGGGGATACAGTCGATGCCAGTTTCAGGTCACAGGATGAGAATGAAAGGCGAATGAACGAAGTGCTCACCAAACTGGAAGTGGATACGTTAAGGTTATTTATGGAATTGGACTGAGGAGGAATCCCGTCATGGCAGAGAAAGAACCATCTCCAGAAAAAGAACTGATAGACAAAGTGAAGGCGGATTCCGAGAAGAAGCTGAAAATGCAGAAAGAAGGGAAGGATATCCTTTTTGGCATAGGTACCTTCGGTGTGGTGGGATGGTCGATTGCGGTCCCTGTATTGATGGGCATTGCGTTGGGAATCTATTTGGATGATACCTACGACCCAGAATTTTCCTGGACACTGACCCTTTTGTTTGCCGGAGTGATCATCGGTTGCATAAATGCCTGGGTATGGATCAAGAAGAAAAGTATGGGGGATTAGGGGGTACGACTATGGTAATCGCTTTTTTGGGAGGGATTTTTCTTGGAGGGATCTTCTTTGGAGGCCTGTTACTGACGGTGAGGTTGCTCGTCAGAGTGAGATACCCAACCGTGTTGATGTTGGGAAGTTTGTTGCTGAGACTGGGCATATTATTGGGAGGATTGTACTTGCTGAAAGACGGGAGCTACCTTAACTTGCCGTTGGCTCTGTTGGGTATCCTGATCGGGAGGTTTCTTATCGTGTCGAAAGTGAAGGGTCAACAGCAAGGGTCTGATGAAATGAGGCAAGAGGGGTGAGGGAATGTCAATTGATCCAAGTGACATCATTTATTTTGAATGGCATTTCGTGAGGATAACAGCGACGTTGGTATACACTTGGATAACTTTAGCGGTTCTGATCATAATTACGCTCTTTGTCAGAATGGGCATACAAAGGAAGGGGAAACTGTCCAAAATTCAAAATGTTTCGGAAGCTCTGCTGATTGTGATCGATAAACAGATAAAGGAAATCAGCCAACAAGATTCCAGCCGGTATCTTCCTTTTGTCGGAACCTTGTTCATCTTTATATTTGCCGCCAATATTCTGTCGATCATACCAGGATTCATTTCGCCGACCGGTTCTTTGAACACAACCATTGCCCTGGCATTGTGCGTTTTTTTTGCCATTCCTGCCTATGGGATAGCCAGCCGAGGAGTGAAAGAGTACCTGAAGGAATACACCAAACCTTCCGTGCTGATGCTTCCGTTCAACATAATCGGCGAGTTTTCCCGTATCATTTCATTGGCTGTCCGCCTGTATGGGAATGTGATGAGTTCAAGCATCATCGTCGCAATTTTGTTGGGAGTCATCCCGTTATTTTTCCCCGCGGTCATCCAAATGCTGGGATTGCTCACCGGCACCATCCAAGCCTACATTTTTTCCATTTTGGCCATTGTTTATATCGCTGCTGCGACAAAAGGGAAATAGTTTTTGGACGATAACATCTCAAAAGGAGGTTAAAATATGGACTCCATTACAATCATCGGCGCCGTTTCGATCATCATGTCGGGATTCACTATAGCAATCGGCTCCATCGCTCCGGCAATCGGTGAAGGAAACGCCGTCGTTCAAGCCTTAAAATCGATAGCACAGCAACCGGATGAATACAACAGCATTTCAAGGACACTTTTTGTAGGGCTAGCCATGATCGAATCCACTGCCATCTACTGCTTTGTCCTATCGATGATTTTATTGTACGCGAATCCTTTTTGGAACGCATTGGTAGGGTGATACCATGAACATCAACTGGTTTGAAGTCTTTGCTCAGATGATCAATTTCGTTGTGCTTTTGTTCGTTCTCCAAAAGTTATTTTATAAACCGCTCATCAAAGCAATGGATGAACGGCAGCAATCGCTAGCCAAAATTCAGGAGGAATCTGCACAGAAAATGAAGGAGGCGGACGCAACCATCACGGTCTACCATGAAAAACTGGCCGCAATCGAAGAAACGGCGCAACAGACATTGGAGAATGCCAAAAAAGAAGCGGAGAGCGCAAAAAACGCCTTGCTGAAAACCTATCGGATACAGGCTGATGAAAAACGACAAACGTATCTGAATGAACTGGAGAACGAAAAAACGCGCATCTCTGATGAAATGAGGAGGGTTTTGGGAAAGAGTGCGGTGAAGATAGCTGCGCATATCTTGCATATGACGGTCGATCAAAGCAGTGAGGAAAAGATGTTCGAGACTTTTATCGGCAAAATCCGTGCGCTGAAATCCGATTCTCCCGAGCTTATGCACCTGACCCATCAGGCAAAAGTCAGTCTGGTGAGCGCGACCGAACTGCCGATGCAAAAACGGCAAATTTTTGAAGAAGTGCTGCAGGAAAAAATGGGAGCCGGCCTGGTCATTTCCTACTTGACCGATAAGGAGTTGGTGGCCGGTCATGAGCTTAAGTTCGAGACGTTCACACTGCATCATAATGTCAGGAAATATGTGGAGGAATCAGAGAAAAAAATCATGCAGACGATGGAAAAGAACTCTCAATGAAAGAGGGTGCGTGCACTGATGTTGGAAAATCTTTTGATCCAATTTGAAAAATTGTTGGAGGAAGCACTGGAATGCCCTTTGGGGGATGAGGACATCGAGGAGAGCGGTGTGGTCGTATCATTGGACCGAGGCATCGCAATCGTAAACGGTCTGAGCGGAGTGAAGAATCAGGAACTGGTCCGTTTTCCGGGCGATGTGATGGGGATGGTCTACAATCTCGATCCGGATGATATCGGGGTCATCCTGTTGGGAGGATACGAGCATATAAAGGCTGGAGATGCGGTTACAAGGACCGATCGGGTAGTAGCCATCCCGGTATCGGAAGATTTCCTTGGGAGAGTCATCAATCCGCTGGGAGAAATTCTGGATGGAAGAGGAGCGGTGCTAGCGAATACCTGGTTCCCAATCGAAAGAGAAGCTCCTCCGATTATGCATCGGGCACCCATCACTGAGCCGTTGCAGACAGGCATCAAAGTAGTCGATGCGGCTGTGCCAATCGGAAAGGGCCAAAGGGAGTTGATACTTGGGGATCGACAGACCGGGAAAACGGCTATCGCAATCGACGCGATCATCAACCAAAAGGGAAAGGAAGTCATCTGCATCTACTGCTCCATCGGCCAGCAAATTTCTTCGGTCACCAAAGTGATGAATGCATTGAAAAATCATGATGCATTGAGCCATACAATCCTGATGGTCGCAGGGTCGGAAGATCCTCCCGGGCTGGCGTATATCGCCCCTTATGCAGCCACCAGCCTTGGGGAATATTTTATGGGAAAAGGCAAGGATGTGTTGATTGTGTATGATGATCTCACCAAACACGCCCGCTCCTACCGGGAACTGTCCTTGTTGTTGGAGCGCCCTCCAGGAAGGGAAGCTTACCCGGGGGACATTTTCTATATCCATTCCAGGCTTTTGGAGAGGGCCACACATCTCAAAAAAGAGTACGGAGGAGGCAGCATCACAGCCCTTCCAATCATTGAAACCCAGGCAGAAAATTTAGCTGCCTACATACCCACAAACCTTATTTCCATAACGGATGGGCAGATTTACGTTTCGCCCAAAATTTTCCAGATGGGAAATCTGCCGGCCGTGAATATCGGCGCATCGGTATCGCGGGTGGGAGGGAAAACACAGCTGCCGGCCTACCGGCAAGTGACGAGTGCATTAAAATTGACCTATTCCCAATTTGAGGAACTCGAAATTTTTGCCAGCTTCAGCGCCAGACTGGATGATGCCACAAAACTGATATTGGAAAGAGGGTATCGGATCAGAAAAATATTGAACCAACCCCAGTATTCCCCAATGGACGTCATGGAGCAAATCGGCGTTTTCCTGGCTGTAGTCAATGGTGCACTGGATTTTTTGCCGCTGGAACAAATGGAGGAAGCTGAAGAAATTATCCGAATGCTGGTGAAGGAAGACGAAGGTTTCCGCAAAAGCATCGAAAAAGGTGAAAAAATTGAAGGAGAAAAGAGAGACGAGTTTCTGAAAAGGGTGGTCGAAAAAATCAGGAAGGAGCTGGTGACTGAAGGATGACCAATCTGAAATCATTAAAGAAAAGCATAGCTTCCACTGAGAGCCTGCAGTCGATCGTAACGACCATGAAGGCCCATGCTTCCACTCAAATACACCAGTTTGAGCGCGCGGCACAAGCATCCGTAAGTTACCGGCGTGTTTTGGACACGGCCCTCGCGGTGTTGTTGGCAGATGAAGAAAAGAAGACTGCGAATAATGGGAACGGTGACCGGACAATCCATATCATCTTCGGGTCTGATCATGGACTGACCGGCAATTTCAATGAACGGATGAGCTTCTTCGCTGCACAGCATATACCAAAGGACGCATACCACGACATTCTCGTCGTGGGGCAACAAGTTTATGATAGATTAGTGACGGATTATGCAATAAAGGACAGCTTTTCAGTTCCGCAAACAGAGGATGGGATTGTTCCCATAGTCCAGAGGCTCCTGTTCAAGATAGATCAACTGAGGGATGAGGCGCCTGTGGGGAAAATTTTATTGTATTACTGCAAGCCTTTGGAGAACGCGGTGCTTCAAGAAGAAATTGAACTGCTTTTTCCATTGGATCTGGAAGAATTAGCCAAAAACCACGACGGATGGGAAACAAATAGGATATCAATCTATCTGATGGATAAAGAGACACTCCTCTCGAATCTGTTGCAGCAATATTTTTTCCTGACGCTCTACCGGGCCTTCTGTTACTCGCTCGTATCCGAAAATACAAGCCGAATCAATTCCATGAATTCGGCGGAAAAGAACATCGAAGAACGCCTGAATGAGTTCAATTTCATGTACCGCATGAAACGGCAAAGCAGCATCACAGAAGAAATCAACGATCTGCTTTCCGGTTTCCGGTCCCTGAAAAAATCAAAAAAGAATCTGCCTGAAGAATGAACGGTACCGACTCCGTACAAGAGTAGGCACCGTTCATTTTTTAGCGGAAAAAATTGGTATGATCGGAGCATCAGTCGTATAATGAAGCATACAAAAAATATGCCGATGAAAGGTAAAATTAAATATGAAAAAGAAAAAGATATTGATGATCGGAACGGGCGGTACGATCGCCTCCAAAATAACGCCGAACGGCCTCGATCCCCAACTGACATCCGAAGAGATACTGGCTTTTATCCCCGGCATCTCAGAAATATGCGAGGTCGATACCCTGCAGATCTGCAATATCGACAGCACGAATATCGCGCCTGACATCTGGGTGCTGATGACGGATACCATCAGGGAAAAGTATGAACAATATGACGGGTTTGTCGTCACCCACGGAACCGACACGATGGCCTATACGGCTGCCGCGCTTTCCTATATGATCCAGGACTCCCCAAAACCGATCATCATCACCGGTGCCCAAAAACCGATCAATATGGAAATCACCGATTCGAAGACGAATCTCTTCGACAGTTTCCTGTACGCATCTTCAGATTCCGCCAGCGGTGTCCAGATCGTCTTCAACGGGAAGGTCATCCTCGGAACACGGGCAAGGAAGACGCATTCCAAGAGCTTCCAGGCTTTTTCCAGCATCAATTACCCTTATTTGGCGATCATCCAGGATGGACGCGTGATTTCTTACATCACAAAAGAAAAAGCGCCATCACCGCGTTTCTATGACAGTCTGGATGCGAAGGTCGCGCTGTTCAAGCTGACGCCGGGAGTGGATTCGGATATTCTTGCTTACATGCTTGAACGGAACGATGCAATCATCATCGAAAGCTACGGAGTCGGCGGCATCCCTTCGGCGCCGGAGTACGGATATTTCGAGGTCATCAATCACTGGATCGGAAAAGGGAAGACGGTGGTCATGACGACGCAAGTCCCGAATGAGGGCAGCGACATGGAAATCTACAAAGTCGGCCACGAACTGAAATCGCGGGTCAATATTTTGGAAGCCTACGACATGATCACCGAAGCGGTCGTATGCAAACTGATGTGGATCCTTGGCCAAACCCAAGACCCGGCCCGGATCAAGGAACTGTTCTACACGACGATCAGCAACGATATCCTTTATTGAAACGACAAAAAAAGCAAGTACGGTCCCGAGTTGGGGACTGCACTTGCTTTTTCGATTATCCGGTAATTTTTTGTGCGTGTCCGCTGAGGCCAGCGGGGGAGCCGGTGAGCTTACCTCCGGTGAACGGGGGCTCCCCGGAGGTAGGCCGACATTTCGCTTGACTCCTCCGATGAGCGCAGCCTCGCCGGAGTTGAGGCTGAAAGTTACCGGTGACCTCCGGCGAGCGTACCTTCACCGGAGCTGCGAAGGGATTCCCCCCGATTCCTTCATTTCCTCCGATTCTTCTATTCGAGCTCGAATGCTCCGGTATAAAGCTGATAATATTTTCCTTGTTCGCCGATCAATTTCTCATGATCGCCGCGTTCGATGATCCGGCCTTGCTCCATCAGCATGATCACATCCGCATTTTGGATGGTGGACAGGCGGTGGGCGATGACGAAAACGGTCCGTCCTTGCATCAACGCATCCATGCCGCGCTGCACGATCGATTCTGTCCGCGTGTCGATGCTGGAGGTTGCTTCATCCAGTATCATGACGGGAGGATCGGCAACGGCCGCACGGGCAATCGAAAGCAATTGCTTCTGGCCTTGGGAAAGGCCTTCGCCGTCGCCGGAAATGACTGTTTGGTATCCCAACGGCAGACGGGAGATGAAATCATCGGCATTCGCCAAACGCGCTGCCGCATAAATTTCTTCATCGGATGCGTGCAGATTGCCGTAACGGATATTTTCCAGAATCGTTCCGGTGAAGAGGTTGGTGTCCTGCAACACGATGCCAAGCGAACGGCGCAGGTCATTTTTCTTGATGTCTGCGATGTCGATGCCGTCATAAACGATTTTTCCGTCCTGGATGTCATAGAAACGATTGATCAGGTTCGTGATGGTCGTTTTGCCGGCACCCGTCGATCCCACAAAAGCGACTTTCTCGCCGGGATGGGCATAAAGGCTGATGTCATGCAGAATCTGCTTGTCGGGATTGTAGGAGAAGTCGACGTCAAAGAATCGGACATCACCGGTCAGTTGCGTATAACGGACAGAACCATCTGCTTGAGGCACTTTCCATGCCCAAAGTCCGGTATGGTTTTCGGCTTCCTTCACTTCATCACCGACCATGGTTGCATTCACCAAGGTGACGGTGCCTTCATCCAATTCAGGCTTTTCATCCATCAATTCGAAGATCCGCTCAGCACCCGCCAAAGCCATCACGATCGATGAAACTTGTTGGGAAATCTGGTTGACCGGCATCGTGAAGGAACGGCTCAACTGCAGGAAGGAAGCGATCGCCCCCAAAGTCAGGCCGCCGATGCCTGCGACAGCCATGGCTCCTCCGAACATAGCGATCAGAGCATATTGCAGGAATCCCAGATTCCCTAGGATCGGCATCAGGATATTCGCATAGATGTTTGCGTTCGTCGCGCTCTCGCGCAACTCGTCGTTGAGTTTGTCGAAACGCTCCTTCGATTCCGTTTCGCGTCCGAAAACTTTCACTTCTTTTTGCCCGTGCATCATTTCCTCGATATAACCGTTCACTTTACCGAGCGTCTGCTGCTGCTTGACGAAGTTGACGGAACTCTTGCCGCCAATCGTCTTTGTGACGGTGATCGACAAGGCGACCATCAGGGCAACGATGAGCGTCAGCGGCAAACTTACCGCCAGCATCGCAGCGAAGACGCTGACGATCGTGACCAGGGAAGAAAAGGCCATCGGGATACTTTGCGAAAGCATCTGGCGCAAAGTATCGATATCATTGGTGTAGCGGCTCATGACGTCGCCATGCGCATGCGTATCGAAATATTTGATCGGCAAGGACTGCATATGCGTGAACAGCTCATCACGGATTTTTTTCTGGATCCCTTGGGAAATGGAAACCATCAGGATGTTGTAGACATAAGTCGCCACGACACCAATCATGTAAATGCCGGCCATCATCGCGATCGCACGGTACATGCTGGTGAAGACCGGATTGGTTACGCCCAGTAAAGGCGTGATATACTCATCAATCAGCGTCTTCAGGAAAAGCGAACCCACAACATTGGCAAGTGCACTGACGAGGATACAGATCAATACAAGGCTAAAGGTAAATTTGTGGCCTTTGGAAATATAGGACAGGAGGCGTTTTGTCGTTTTGCCGGCATCTTTGGCTCCGCGCCGTTTTGGTTGATTAGGCTTCATCGGCAATTTTTCCCCCTTTCGTTTGTGAATAGTACACTTCTTGGTAAATGGTGTTTGTTGCCAGCAATTCATCGTGCGTTCCGATGCCATTGACGCTGCCGCTCTCCATCACGATGATTTTGTCGGCATCCTGAACGGAAGAGACGCGCTGAGCGATGATGAATTTGGTTGTGTTCGGGATTTCTTCCTTGAAAGCGGTCCGGATCAAGGAGTCCGTCCGGGTATCCACGGCGCTGGTCGAGTCATCGAGAATCAGGATTTTTGGTTGTTTCACCAAAGCGCGCGCGATGCAGAGCCGTTGTCTTTGGCCACCGGAGACGTTTGTGCCGCCTTCTTCAATATAAGTGTCGTAGCCATCGGGAAGGCGTTGAATGAATTCATCGGCTTGAGCTTGTCGCGCCGCAGTCATCAGCTCTGCATCGGTAGCGGCAGGATTGCCCCAGCGTAGATTGTCTTTGATCGTTCCCGAGAACAGGATGTTTTTTTGGAGCACCATAGCGACTTCGCTACGCAATGTTTGCATATCATAATCGCGTACATCGATGCCGCCGACTTTCACCGTACCACCGGTTGCATCATAGAGACGCGGAATGAGGTGGACCAATGATGTTTTGGCACTGCCGGTACCGCCGATGATGCCGACCGTTTCCCCTGATTTGACGGAAAAACTGACATTTTTCAAGGCGAGCTTCTTCGGATCGTTGGTGTAACTGAAGTCCACCTGCTCGAAAGAGACCGAACCGTCAGGGATGACCGTGATCGGATTGCTGTTGTTCTTCAGATCGCTGTCCTCACTAAGTACTTCCACAATCCGCTCCGCTGAAGCGCGGGAGATGGTGACCATGACGAAGACCATCGAAATCATCATCAAACTCATCAGAATTTGGGAAGCGTAAGTGATCAGACTCATCAGTTGGCCTGTCGTCATCGAACCGGAGACGATCATGCGCGCGCCCAATAGAGACAAGGTCAGTATGCTTGCGTACATCGTGAACTGCATCAAAGGACTGTTGAAGGCCAATATCTTTTCGGCTTTAGTGAAATCAGTGTAGATTTTCTTGGAGACGGATTTGAATTTCTCGGTTTCGTGCTCTTCACGCACAAAGGACTTCACGACCCGGATGCCATAAAGATTTTCCTGGACGACCCGGTTCAGCTTGTCATAGGTGCGGAACACTCTCTGGAAAATCGGGAAGGCTTGTGACATGATCAGGTAGAGACCGAAGCCCAGGAACGGGATCGCTCCAAGGAAGACCATCCCGAGTTCACTGTTGATGCTCAGAGCCATCAGCAATGAGAATACGAGCATAAGCGGTGCCCGGACCATGATCCTTATGATCATCTGGTAAGAGTTCTGGACATTCGTGATGTCCGTCGTCAAACGGGTAATCAGACTGGATGTCGAAAACTGATCGATATTCGAAAATGAGAAATCCTGTATGTTGTAGTACATGTCCTTGCGGATATTTTTAGCGAATCCGGCCGAAGCTTTTGCCGCATGCAAACCGGAGAGGACTCCGAACCCTAATGAAAAGAGGGTGGAGACGATTAAGATCAGTCCGATGCGGATGATGAAGGGCATGTCTCCTTCTCCGATCCCTTTATCGATGATCATAGACATCAAATAAGGGATAAGTACTTCAAGGACGACTTCCAAAGTGACATATATAGGGGCAAGGATCGAGTCCTTTTTATACTCGCGTATGCTGCCCATGAGTTTTTTTATCATAGCGTTAATCCTTTCCGTAAATAATGATTGGGTGTTTTTTTAAATGGTTGAGGCAATCAGCTTTCTGCATTTTTCGAGATTTTTTCGAGAATCGTCAAAAAAGTGGCGATTTCTTCTTCAGTTAAACCTTTGGACAATTGATTCTCCACGGTTTCAATCACTTGTTCTGAATTTTTTTTTGCTTGCAAAGCCTTATCCGTCAGCATCATTTTTCGCAGTCTGGCGTCATAAGGAACGGTTTCCCGCAGCAGCAAGCCATCCCTTTCCATCGTATTCAGTATGCCTGTGACGGTCGATTTGCGGATGTCGAATTTCTGCTCGAGATCTTTCTGAAAGACGTCTCGCTCTGCTGATTCTTTGGCGATGTAGGAAACGATCGCGAATTGCATGCCGGTCAAACCATAACCATCATTTTCGGTCAAGTGCCTATTCATGAGACGCTTTATTTGTTGCCAAAGCGATCTGATCCGGAATCCCAGCAAGTCTGTGTTGCTCATTATTTTTCACCACCCATATAGTTCGTGCCCTAACTATATTATGCCTGTTAGGAGGGATTGTCAATCATCTTGCTTACTTTTTAAATCTTTTTTATTTACTAATAATACCGGGTGGGGTATAATACGTTTTGTTGATAAGAAATTAAGGAAAAAATATACAGTTTAAGGAAGGATAGATAAAGAATGAGCACACAAGTAACAGATACAACATGGCAAAGTGAAGTACAAGAAGGTTTGACATTGATGGATTTTTGGGCGCCTTGGTGCGGACCTTGCCGCATGCTCGGACCCGTTTTGGAAGAAATCGAAGAAGAGATGGACAACAAAGTGAAAATCGTCAAATTGAACATCGACGATAACCAAGCGACAGCTTCACAGTTCGGCATCATGAGCATTCCGACAATGGTCCTGTTCAAAGACGGAAAACCGGTTGAAAAACTGACCGGCTACCATCCGAAAGATGTTTTGGTTGAATACTTGGAAACAAAATTAGCGTAATATAGCATGAATGGAGGGCTGTCCTGGTTTCGGGACGGCCCTCGTTTTTTTATGCGCGTATCCTAGATCAACTTGGTGGCCGGCCATTCTTGGCGACGCGACTGTTTGCCGGCTTTCTGCTGTGATATAATGGGCTATCATGATCACACAGAACAACAAATGATTGCATAAAGGCACAGAAGGGGCGGAAACAGATGGGCGAAAGTACATTGTATCAGCATCAGACGCTGGGGGATCTGATGGCGGGGGTATTCGATGGAACCCTGACATTCGAAGAATTATTGAAGCATGGGGATATCGGAATCGGCACTTTTCATGATTTTGAAGGGGAACTGATCCTGCTTGACGGCATCGCCTATCAAGCGAAGGCGGACGGCTCGATTTCGAAAGTCAATCCATCCCAGACAACGCCGCATGCTGCGGTGACTTTTTTTCAACCGGACCGTGAATACGACATCGACCGGCCGATGACGCTGAGAAAAGTCAGGTCAGATATCGTCAAGCGCGTACGCAGCCGGAATGTGTTTTCGGTCGTCAAAATAACCGGGCATTTTGAATATATGCATACGCGGGCGGTGCCGAAGCAGCAAAAACCGTATCCGCGCCTGATCGAAGCGACGCGTGTCCAGCCGGAATTCGAGTCCTACGATATGCAAGGGACGGCAATCGGTATCTATACACCTGAATTGTTTGATGGCGTAGCCAAGGGTGGCTTCCATTGCCATTTCATCAGCGATGACCACAAATTCGGTGGACACATCCTCGATTACATCGTGGATAACGCGAAATGCGAAATCCAAACCATCGAAAGCATCACGCAACATTTCGCCGTCCAATCGGATGATTTCATGGACAAAGAAATCGGCTACCACAACTTGGCGGAAGAAATGGCCGAAGCAGAAGGCTAATAAAGAAAAGCGAAAAAAAGAAGCGTTGGATAACCTCCGGAGACCGGGATTATCCAACGCTTTTTAAGATTTTGGATTTATTCGATTTTTTCCAAAACAACGCGGGCCAATTGCTCTTCGATCTCATCGGCGGTGGCGATATCCGGAGAGAAGGCTGTGGCAGTCCCGCAAGCGACGGCTACCCGGAAAGCTTCCAAGGGGTCCCCAGTACGGATAAAGCTCCCTACAAACCCGGCCACCATGGAGTCCCCGGAGCCGACCGGATTGGCGACTTCACCGGATAATGGCGGTGCATAGATGACTTCCTGCGGTGTGAAGAGTAGCGCGCCGTCTCCGCCGAGGGAAACGATGGCATGCTGGGCGCCCAATTCAACCAACTGCTTGCCGTAAGGGATAACCTCCTGCCAAGTGGTGAAAGTCCGGCCGAAAAATTCTCCGACTTCCTTCTGGTTCGGCTTGACGACTAAGGGATGATACTGCAAGCTGTTGCGTAATTCATCTTTGGTGATGTCGCAGGCAAAAGGAACGCCTTCCTCATGCAAGGAGCGGATCAGCTGTTCATAAAAATCCTGCGGCATAGAAGGAAGCTTGCTGCCCGACATCACAACGAAGTCCTGCGTCGAGATGTCCTCGAAGCATTTCATAAAAACAGCGACTTCCTCTTCGGTCGCAGCAGGGCCGTAATCGCTGATTTCCGTATCCTGATCCGATTTCAACACCAAGTTGATACGCGTGCGCTCTTTTATCACGATGAACTGATTGATGATCTGCAATTCTTCCAAGTAATCGCGGACAAACTCGCCGGTGAAGCCGCCGCGAAAGCCCAACGCGATGGAAGGGATCCCGAGCGCCTTCAGGACGCGCGAAACCATGATGCCTTTGCCGCCGGGAGTGATCAGTTCGTTATCCATGTGATGAGAATGCCCTAGACTAAGATGCGGAACGGAGACGATATAATCGATGGTTGGATTCAAAGTAATCGTATAAATCATGGGAGTTCCTCCTGACTAAAATTCCAAAGTGACCTATATGTACAACTTCTGTTTTAAGTATAGCGTTGTTCCCGATCAAACTCAAAAATAAGCCGTGGAGGACTGAGGAGCCTCATTTTTCCGGGGTTGAAGCATTCAAGGCAACACCTGCATGGGCTTGCTCTGTTTTGCGGATCAAGCGACGGCTCAATTTTTGATAAGGGTAGCGTGTCCCCAAAGTATGTTTTGCGATCTTCACGGCGTGGTCGCTGATGCGTTCCAAGTTGGATACGATATCGATGAACAGGATGCCTTCGGAAGGCAATCCGATTCCGCTGTTCAAGCGCTGGATATAGTTTTCGCGGATCATCTGTTCTTGTTCGTTCACCTCTTCTTCACGCTGGATCACTTGCTCTGCCAGCACATGATCGTCTTGGATATAGGAATCGATCGCCTCCTGGATATTCTGTTCAACCATGGAGAATAGTTTCACGAGATCCTCATCCATCAGAATCGTTTTGACATCTTGCAGCTCTTTATTGGCGCGGAGGTCTCTCTTGGCAGCTTTGGTGGCATCTTCGATATTTTTTACGATATTTTCACAATGGTCACCGATGCGTTCCAAGTATTTCGTGATGTCGATCATGATGGCATGATCGTTCGAAGCATGAAACGGCAGCTCTTCCCGTGAAATGAAGGTAAGGTATTCCGTCAGTTTGTAGTCGATGGTGTCGACGATTTCTTCGAGTTGGAGCATGTCCTGTTTGTACAGATCATTGTGGTCGAGGTAATACTTATAGGTGGCATGATATTCATCCGTCACAAACGATCCCATCTGTTCCACTTCAAGCTTAGCCTGATTCAATGCCACGGACGGACTGGTTTGGATGATCGTGTAGTCGAGATGGGTAGCATCATATTTCACGATCCGCTCCTCCCCTGGAACTATTTTTGTGACCAACACAGCCAATTGGCGGATGAACCACATCTGGATCACTACGTTCAACACATTGAACATGCCGTGTGCGAAAGCCAGCTGCATGGCCGGATTGAGATTCAAGGTTGCGGACAAGTTTGTCAGCACTACGGTGAACGGCGCCAAAATGAGCAGGATGAAGGCCGTTCCCGTCAGATTGAATACGACATGGGAAGCGGCTGCGCGTTTTGCGGGCAAGCTGGCTCCGATTGCGGCGAGCACCGCTGTGATGGTCGTGCCGATGTTATTACCGAACAGGATCGGCAAAGCGGCCTGCAGGGAGATGCTGTTTTGGGAATAAAGTTCCTGCAGGATGCCGACTGTGGCACTGGAACTTTGAATGACCAAAGTCAGTCCGGTTCCGGTGAGCACGCCGTAAAAAGGGTGGTCGGACAAATTCGTCATCAGCGATCTGAATTGCGAAAGCTGTTCCAACGGCTCCATCCCGGTCCCCATCAAGTCCAGCCCGTAGAAAAGGGAGCCGAAGCCAAAGATGATTTGGCCGATGCTGTTCAAAAAAGGATTTTTTGTGAAGAAGAGCAAGATGGCGCCGATCGCCATGATCGGAAGTGCATACGCCCCCACATGGAAACCGATGATGAAGGCTGTGATCGTCGTGCCGATGTTGGCCCCCATAATGATCCCGATGGCTTGTTCCAGATTCATGAAGCCGGCACTGACCAATCCCACGGCGAGAACGGTCGTCCCCGAACTGCTCTGGATCAATACGGTCACCAGAATCCCCGCCAACACAGCCCGGAAAGGGGTGGAAGTGAACTTGTTCAAAATGTTGCGCAAATTATCGCCGGCACTGCGTTGCAGGCCATCCCCCATGTATTTCAATCCGAACAAAAAAATACCCAAACCTCCGAAAAATTGGAATAACATACTTTGCCAATCCATACTTTTCCTCCTTATGTTAACTATTTCACGAATGAAGCGCGCAATGGGAAATCTTTTCTCTTTGAAAGAAAACGTTTCCTTATATGGTTAAGGATAGAAGAAACAGGTTAGTTTGTACAGTGAATTATTCCAAAAAGGTGGCGCTCGCAGCAACAATTCCAGTGGATAAGCGGATGAGCATAATCAAGAGGAAAAAAAGGAAGGATATGTTAGAATAAGTAGGATTATCCACGCAAATATAACCACAATGCACATTATAAATACAAAAAGGAAGGAAGAATTTCCTGATGACAGACGAAAGCCTAACTGAAAATATCGACGAGAGGTTAAAAGGGATCGAGAACAATATCAGGAAAAACATGTCCTTGAGCAGCGTTCCGATCTTGATGGAAGCCATCCGGACGCATCCGGATCATCCACATGTGAATTACTTGTTGGGGCTCAGCCACTACAAGAACCGTAATCTTGAAAAAGCGATGCATTACGCACTGCGGGCGGTGGAATTGGACGGCACCGGCGATGCCTATTTGACGCTGCTGGCGAAGCTATATGCGGAGGACGGCGATGACAAGGCAGCCGAGAGCTATGCGCAAGCCGCCTTCACCCGCAACCCCGCCAATTGGGAAGCGTCACTTGTCCTGGCGAAGATGGCCTTCGAAAAGAACGACCTGCCGCTGGCGCTGGAACTCGTCGATCAGGTGATAAAACACAGTCCGAAATCCTTTGCGGCTTTGCGTTTGAAATCGAAAATCTACCTGCAGCAGGAAGAGGAGCTGGATACGATCCTGGCTTCCATCGAAGAGTCCGAAAAATACGGCTATGACGATGCCATCGAGTACGACCGCGTCTATGCCTACTACATCCACGGCCGTTTCGACGAATGCCGCCGTATCCACAAGGAATTGGAACGGACGCGACCGCTTTCGCACAGCACCGAAAAAGTCGGCAAGCTGATCGCGACCATGCAGTCGAGCCGGCTGGCAAGAAGGGCCCCGCATGCCGATTATTTCCATATGGATGCCGCCCATTCCAACCGGAAAGTCAAAGTCTCTTTGGAAGAGTCCTTGGCTGAACTGAATGATCTGATCGGTCTGACGGAAGTGAAGGAGACCATCAACCGGATCGTGAAGCTGGTCGAATACGACAAAAAACGGGCCTACATGCTGTCGATCGAGAAAAATGAACAGCCTTCCTATCATTTCGCCTTTTCCGGCAATCCGGGCACAGGGAAAACGACAGTAGCCAGGATTCTGGGAGACATCTTCTATTCTCTGGGCATCCTCGAATCGGGTCAATTGGTGGAAGTGGATCGCTCGGATCTGGTCGGCGGCTACGTCGGCCAGACAGCCCAGAAGACCAAGGCTGTTATCGAATCGGCCATGGGCGGGGTGCTGTTCATCGATGAAGCCTATTCCTTGGCGTCCTCGGACAGCGATTCGCTCGATTACGGATCCGAAGCCATCGATACTTTGATCAAATCAATGGAAGATCACCGCAATGATTTCATCGTGATCCTTGCGGGTTATGACACCGGCATGAAGCAGTTGCTGAAATCGAATCCTGGCCTGTCGAGCCGGATCAATATGCAGATCGATTTCGAGGATTTTTCCGACCAGGAATTGTTGGAAATCGCCAAGGCGCAAGCCAAAGACAACCATTATACGCTGACCGAGGAAGCCGAGCAGGCTTTCAAGGTCAAAATCAATCAGGAAAAAGTGGTCCCGCAGTTCGCCAATGCCCGTGCCGTCCGGAACATCATGGAAGAAGCGATGCGGGAACGGGCCTTCCGTCTGAGCGAAAAGCCGGTAACGAAGGATGATCTGGTCATCCTCGAGCCGCTCGATTTCGGCATCGACCCGAACCAACTGTTCGGGGATAACATTGAAGACTTGATGGCGCAGCTACGCAATCTGGTTGGGTTGAAGGATGTCAAAAAACAAGTCAGCTCGATCATGAACTACGTGCGCGCCGAAAAGCGCCGCGAAAAGATGGGGCATCCGATGAACGATTTGTCCTTGCACATGGTCTTCACCGGCAACCCCGGCACAGGCAAGACGACCATCGCGCGATTGATCAGCCAGATACTGAAATCCATCGGTGTGCTGAAGCGCGGACACATGATCGAAGTCACAAGGGAAGAACTGGTCGGACAGTACGTCGGCCAGACCGGACCGAAAACATTGGAAAAAATCAAGGAAGCATACGGCGGTGTGCTGTTCATCGATGAAGCCTATTCCCTTTATTCCGCCTCCGAAAACGACTTCGGCTATGAAGCCATCAGCACGCTGATCAAGGAGATGGAGGACAACCGCGACAAGCTGGTCGTCATCATGGCCGGCTATCCGAGCGAGATGGAGCAGATGCTCAGCATGAACTCCGGCATCCGCAGCCGGATCGCCTACACGGTCGATTTCCCGGATTACGACAGCGAAGAGCTGACGGAAATCTTCCACATGGCCGCCACCCAGCAAGGTTTTGTGCTGACGGAGGAAGCCCAGGAAAAAGTGAAGAAACTGTTCGTGCAGTCCTATACGACGCGCGACAGCCATTTCGGCAACGCCCGCACGGCCAGGAGCCTCTTCGAGAAGGCGAAGCTGCACCAAAGCAACCGCTTGGCCGAAGATGAGGACGCCGACCTATTCACCATTCTGCCGCAGGATATCGAAGAGAATTAGTAAGCAAACAAAAAAACTTCTGCACTGGGAATAATTCCGTAGTGCAGAAGTTTTTTCTTTTATTCGGCGTTTCCCGTTTTCTCAATCCCGGCAATCCCGAAAGCGCCAGGACCGCCATGGGAAGTGATGACGCCGCCGGTCTGGATCCAAGTGACGTCCTGGAAGCCTTTTTCCTTCGCGTAGTTTTCCATTTGGGTCATGATTTCTTCATCCAAGCCGAGCGATTGGATGAGGTACAGTTTATTGTCGTCGATGGCGTAAGTCTTCAGGTAGTCATCAAAAAAATCGACAACGACGCGGCTCATCTTGCCGCGGTATTTTTTTGTGGAAACCAATTTGCCGTCGATCAATTCGATCGTCGGTTTTATTTTCAGGAGCGATGCCCCCAGATAAGCTGCGTTGGAGACGCGGCCGCCTGCCCTCAGGAACTCGAGGCCGGATGGCATGAACGAGAAGTGCGTACGCGGCACTGCAGCTTCGATGGCGGAAACCAGTTTTTCCACAGCGATATCCGGTTCCTTTTCAAGCAAATCAGCGGCATAAAGCACGATCGCGGCCAAGCCGCCGGATACGTTCAGGGCGTCGATGAGGTGGATGTTCTCGAAATCTTCCGCCGCCAACACGGCACTCTGGAATGAGGAAGAGGCCTTGGAGGTGTAGCCGATATGCACGATGATACTGTCGGGCTGCTCAGAGCGGATCTTTTCGAAAAGGGCGGTATATTCGTTCGGATTGGTTGCGGTCGTGGAAGGCGTTTTTTTGGTTCGCTCGTAATAATCATACAGATCCGTGACCGGAAAAGATCCATCAAGATGATCGACATCGTCCATGATGACGTGCATCGGCACGATCCGGATATTGTGTTTCTTTGCCAAATCAGCTGGGACATCCGCACCGCTTTCAGTCGTAAGGATTACTCTGCTCATACTATTCCTCCGTCTCCAATGGTCAAATATGTTATTGCCAATGGACTCAATTTGTTGGTTCCAATATACCACACTTTTAGTGCCCGACCAAAAAGTGTTATGATGGAATCAGAACCAGGAAGGGAAGAATGAGGCATGGCCAAAAGAGGAAAAAACCGAAAATCGGACAGCGTAACGATGCTTGCGGTTGCGGGATATGTGCTGTTCTTGGTGGTTGGCTTTCCCGCGGCTGGGAAAGCAGGCGGCTTTTATCCGGCGCTGATGATTTTGGCGGGGATCGCTGTTCTGTTCGCGATCGTCTACTACCATTCGCGCGTGAATGCGTACGTCTGCCCACAATGCCGGCGCAAATTCAAAGTCAGCTTCCTGACGGATCTGCTTTCTTTGAACGGAGGCAAGCAAGGCAAACGGTTGACCTGCCCGCATTGCAGCTTCAAAGGTTGGATGCAGGAGACTTCTCCCGAGGAGTGATAATTGAGCCAGAGCTGGTTTTTGTTGGCTGGGATGGGGGCAAATTGTCGAATGTCCTCTATCATTCGACAATTTCGGCCCGTACTGCAATAAAATAGTCGAATACATCTCCTGCATTCGACTATTTCAGCCCGTTCACCCACCAATCAAAAATCAACAGCACCAATAAAAGCAGAAACGAACCAAAAAACAGGGACCGTCTCAAATTAAAATGAGACGTCCCTGCTGAAATTGGATCATTTAGTTGCTTTTTCCAGATGCTTGCTGCGCAATTGGCCGCAGGCGGCATCGATGTCGGTACCGTGTTCCTTGCGGATGACGCAGTTGATGTTGTTCTTTTTGAGGATATCATAGAACGCCAGAATGTCCTTTTTGGTGCTGCGCTCGTATTTGATGTGCTCGGCAACCGGATTGTAAGGGATCAGGTTCACGTATGACAGGTGACGCTTATCCTTCAACAAAGCTACCAATTCGTGTGCCTGCTCAGGTCTGTCGTTCACGCCCGAAATCATAATGTATTCGAACGTGATGCGGCGGTTGGTCTTTTCCAGATACTCGTCGATGGCGGCCATGACTTCCTTCAGCGGATGTTTGCGGTTGATGCGCATCATGCGACTGCGGATTTCATCGTTCGGCGCGTGTAGGGACAAAGCCAAGTTGACTTGCAGGCCATTTTCCGCGAATTCGCGGATCTTCGGAGCCAAGCCGCTGGTGGAAACGGTGATGTGGCGCGCGCCGATTGCCAAACCTTTGGCATGGTTGACGATATTCAGGAAGGCGATGACATTGTCGTAGTTGTCGAACGGTTCGCCGATACCCATCACAACGATGTGGCTGACGCGTTCACCATTGCCTTTTTGATCCAAGTAGTGCTGGATCTGCATGATTTGTGCAACGATTTCGCCGGCAGTCAGATCGCGTTGTTTGCGTTTCAGGCCGCTTGCGCAGAACGTGCAGCCGATATCACAGCCGACTTGCGTTGTGACGCAGACGGACAATCCATATTCCTGACGCATCAGGACGGTTTCAATCATCAGTTTGTCTTCCAACTGGAAGAGATATTTAGTTGTGCCGTCCGCTGATTCTTGGACGACCACTTGGTTTAGGGGCTGCAGCAAGAAGGTGTCGGAGAGAAGGGCAACCAAATCTTTTGACAGGTTCGTCATTTCCGAGAAGTCCAGGACCCGTTTGATATATAGCCAGTCCCAGATCTGTTGGGCGCGGAATTTTTTCTGGCCTTGTTCCAACAACCAAGCTTCCAGCTGATCCAAAGTCAATCCATAAATAGAAGGTGTGTTCATTATACTTTCCTTTCTTTACCGTTCAAATTTTCAATCCATATCATAACACATTTTTATGAAAATGGAATCACTTCCTGAAAAGAAGTGAAATGGTGCAAAAACGGCAACCTGATTGCAAGGCTATAAGCTAAAGAAATCCTTCAAGAACACTACGCCGATGCCGAACATCACCAAAGTCGCAATGCCGCCGACAACATTTCCCAAACGGCGATTCGTATGGCTGCCCATCACTTTTTTGTTGTTCCCGATGAAGAGGATGAGCAGCATCAGGGGCGGGGCCATCAAGCCATTGATGGCTGCGGAATAGTACAAGGCCCTCATCGGATCAATCCCGATTAAATTGATCGTCAGTCCGATGAGCGTGGCGATGGTGATGACGCCGTAGAAACCATGCGCTTCCTTCAGTTTCTTACCCAGACCAGTCTCCCAACCGAAAAATTCGGAAATGGCGTAGGACGAGGATCCGGCCAAAACCGGTACACCAAGCAGGCCTGTTCCGATGATGCCCAAAGCGAACAACCAATAAGCGAAGTCTCCCACCAAGGGCCGAAGCGCTTGAGCGGCCTCCGATGCGGAATTGATGGTGGTGATGCCGCTAAGGTGAAGGGTCCCGGCCGTCGTCAGCACAATCATGAAAGCAGTGACGGTTGTAAAAAACATCCCGACAATCGTATCAATCTTCATATCCTGGATATCCTTGACAAAGATGCGGGGTTTCCCGGTGCCGATCCCTTTGATTTTATGATCGACGATCTCTTTTTCCACTTCTTCATCCGCTTGCCAAAAAAACAGGTAAGGGGAAATCGTCGTCCCTAAAAAGGCCACCACATTAAGTGTGAATTCCCGGGAAGGGTAAAAGGTTGGGATGAAGGTATGCTGAAGGACAGCGCCCCAATCCTGGCGGACCGTGAATGCCGTGAAGAAATAAGCGAACAGGGAAAGCGTCAGCAACATCAGGAATTTTGAATAATTTTTGTAATCCATAAAAATTTCCAGGATCAAGGTCAGTGCAGTCATGAACAGGATCCAAAAGATGAATGGCAAGCCGAGCACCATCTGAGCTACCGCGGCCATCGCGCCCAGATCGGCACCGATGTTGATGGTGTTGGCGATGAACAGCAGGGAGATTGCCGGATAGCTCACCCACTTAGGATAGGAATGTTTCATGATCCCTGTCAGCCCTTTACCCGAAACCATCCCGATCCGTCCGCACATTTCCTGGATGGCAATCGCAAAGATGCACGAAATCGGAGAAAGCCACAACAGATGAAGGCCGAACATGGCTCCGGTCTGCGAGTAGGTGACTATTCCTGAAGGATCGTCATCGGAGGCCCCGGTGATGACGCCAGGTCCAAATTTTTTGAGGAATTTTTTGGTCTTTTTGAGAATTTTGCGCATCCTTCTCACTCCCCGCTTTTTCTCTTCTTTGACATCATCATACCCACTATCCCCTAAGCTTGCAAGCACTTGCATCGCCATATGATATACTATTTACAGGAACGCAAACAACGAAAAATCCAGACTATTGAGGTGGGTAAAAATGGAAGAATCAGCTATAAAAATTGAAACGATTGATGCATACATCAGCCGCTATGATGAGGATGTTCAGGCAATCCTGCAGGAGTTCCGCCGGGTGATAAAGGAAGAAGCGCCTGATGCGATCGAGAAAATCAGCTATCAGATGCCGACCTTCTACCTGAACGGGAACCTAGTGCATTTTGCAGTGCAGAAAAATCATATCGGTTTTTACCCGGCACCGAGCGGCGTTGCGGCTTTCAAGGAAGAATTGACGGAATACAAGACCTCAAAAGGCGCCATCCAATTTCCGCTTACGAAACCTATCCCATACGAGCTTGTGCGCCGGATTGTCCGCTTCCGGGTCGAAGAAGCGAAGCAAAAAAAGGAACAGAACAAAAAATGAATCGTTCCGCTAGAGTATTTCAAGTACATAAAGGAGGAGTATTATGGATTTGCATGCTGTTTTAACCCAAGTCATCCCGACGCTTGCGAGCCTAATTGAGGGCATCGGCGTCCTGATCATCCTTTATGGGTGCGTCAAGTCATTGCATCTATTTTTTAAAGACAAGCTGAATCTGAACAACAACCAACCGAAACTCGAATTGGCCAAAGCGCTGGCGTTCAGCTTGGAGTTCAAACTGGCCGCGGAAATACTGAAGACGGTCATCATCCAGACGATCGATGAATTCATCGTCCTGTCTGCCATCGTCATCCTGCGGGTTGTGCTGACGGTCGTCATCCATTGGGAAATCAAGAGCACCAATTCAGAAGTTGGGGAGTGACTTTTCCCCGCTCCTGGCAAATTAAATGAAAACGTTCTCTTTTCGCCCCGCTTTTGCCATGATTTCGACATACTTCTTTCCTATACTGAACCTGTAGAAAAGAAGATCACGAAACATACAAAAAAGGGAGCGAATCAAAATGAAAAAATGGAGGAACGGAATTGTGGGTGGGGCTTTGGCAGTCTTATTGTTCAGCGGCACCGGCGTCATGGCATCCGAGGATGAAGAGTTATATGGCGCAGCAGCGGTCAGCGAAGGCGAAACGTATACAATAGAAGAAATGTTGGTTTACGCCATCCAGGATGAATATATGGCCGAAGCGTCCTATCTCGCAATCATGGATGCATACGGAACGGTTAAACCATTCACGAGCATCGCCAAGGCGGAAGGCACACACATCTCCTTGCTGTTGCCGCTGTTCGAAAGTTACGGATTTGAGGTTCCGGAAAATGAAGCGGAAGCCCGTATTGAATTGCCGGCGTCATTGGTTGAAAGCTTTGAAAAGGGTGTAGCTGGCGAAATCGAAAACATCACTGTTTATGGGCAATTCCTTGAGGCCGAAGATTTGCCGGATGATGTCAGAAGCGTCTTTGAACGTCTGATGGCCGCATCCGAAAACCATTTGGCCGCCTTTGAGCGCGGCGTCGCCGGAAATCCCGATGGAGCCGGAAGAAAAAAATGATGCAAAACCATAAAACAAGTTCCGCGCATAATCAACTTGCGCGGAACTTGTTTTTTATAGCCTCAAGAGTGAAATCATAAACTTTCGTAGTAATTCATTTCCATGCCCAATATGTATTCCGGCTGTTTTTTTTGCGCGGTGTCCGGCTTTATGTCTCGATGTTATGGAAACCGGGAGCTGGCCTTTTCTGCTAAGAACTTGCGCCGAGTATCTTTTCCGCTTAAAATGTAAGGACTGCAATAAAAACAGAAAGGAAGAGGACGGATGCGATTGGACAAACTGCTCTGCGAATGCGGCTACGGTTCCCGAGGACAAGTGAAAAAATTGATCAGAAGTAAACAAGTCAGTATCGATGGTGAAATCGTTTTGGCAGACAGTCACAATGTCGATCCGCAACTCCAGACGGTCATCGTCTCGGGAAAAACGCTGACGCACCGGACCAATGTCTACTATATGCTGCACAAACCGGCTGGCGTCGTGACGGCGGTATCCGATGAATGCAACCGCACCGTCATCGATCTGATCGACCCGTCCGACCGCAGACCGGGCCTCTATCCTGTGGGACGGCTGGACAAGGACACGGAAGGGCTGCTGTTGATCACGGACAACGGACAGCTGGGCTATCAGCTGTTGCTGCCGCACAAAAAAGTGACGAAGCGCTATGAAGTCGTCGTGAATGAGCGCGTGACCGCCGCCGATCAGAAAGCCTTCGCTGAAGGGATCGTCTTCCACGGCGGAACGACCTGCAAACCGGCACTTTTAACCATCCTCAGCCACGGGGACGAGGAAAGCCGCGTGCTGCTGGACATCAGCGAGGGGAAATTCCACCAAGTGAAGAAGATGTTCCTTTCGGTCGGCAAGAAAGTCACCTACCTGAAACGGCTGACGATGGGACCAATCGAATTGGATGAATCGATTCCACCGGGGAGCTATCGACCGCTCAACGAAGCGGAATTGGAACAACTGAAGCCGTATTTCCGCTAGAAAGAAGGAAAATCAACCAAAAAGAGGAGGAGCTAATCAAAGCTCTTCCTCTTTTTGGCGTGCCAGGGCTTTTTTCCTCGGCTTGGTCTGCGTCAACCGGTAGCTTTCCGTGATGATGCGGTCAGCAATCGGGTAGAGCTCCTCGGAGACGAACCGTAGGGTAATCCAGTGGGTCTTGTTCATATGATAGGCTGGCATGATTTCTGGAATCGTCTCGCGCAGATAGTCGTTCCACTCGGGGGTGTTCTTCACGTTCAGCCAAATTTCACCGTTCCGTTCGTAGATGTAGGCGAAGGTTTTCCGGTTGCCTTCGTGGCGCATAACGGTCCATTCGGAGTCGCCGAATGGATAATCCTCGATGACATGCGCGTGCTCCTGGCAAAGTGCAATCAACCGATTTCTGACAGAAATTGTTTCTTCCATGCTGATCCTTCTTTCCTGTTCATTTAACGCTACCCTTATTATATTAAATTTTCCTGAAAATGGCTTGTATCGTGTCGGATCTATTGACATATGGATGGATAATGCGATAATAGATAGCATGCTATGTATAACTGTTCGGAAAGGAGGAAACATTTTGATATCACGCGAGATGATGGGAGTCTATATCCCGATGCTCCATAACCAATTTAAGGAACAGATGAACCGACTGGTGGGTAAAATCGACCTGACTACGTCCCAGATCCATGTCCTTTTCTATCTGAAGAGCCGCGGTGACGAGGAAGTGATCCAAAAAGACATCGAAGAGAAGTTCAACCTTTCCAATCCGACCGTGACCGGAATCATCAAACGGCTGGAAGCGAAGGGTTTCGTCACACGCACGGTCAGTTCGAAGGATGCCCGTTCCAAGAGCATCCATTTGACCGAAAAAAGCATCGCCGCATCGGAGGAGATGAAGCGGGCTTTGCATGAAGCCAATAAAAAAGTTTTTGAAGGCTTCACCGAAGAGGAATTGGATGTATTGGAAGAATGCTTCAAAAGGATGCTGCACAACCTGGAAGGCGGCTGTGGCCACCAACATGGGCATGTGCATAAAAAAGAAAACAACTAAATTAGGAAAGAAAAGGGATAGCAAATGAAAGTGATAATGAAATACTTAAAACCGTTTGCCGGTACGATCCTGGTCAGCCTACTGATTTTGTTCGGGCAGGCAATCGGGGAATTGAGTCTTCCGAATCTGATGAGTGACATCGTCAATACCGGCATCCAGAATGGAGGCGTCGAACAGGAAGCGCCTGAAGCGCTGCCGGCTGAAGGCTTCGCGCTTATGACGCTGTTCATGGCTGAAGAGGACAAGGAAACGTTCCAGGGAAGCTATCAGCTGATCGAGGGCGGGGCAGCGGAAGCCGAGGCATACAGCGCAGAATTTCCTGAGAGCCAGGAAGTGGACTTCTACGTGTTGGATGAAACTGATCCGGAACAATTGTCCTCGCTGGAGAGTATCTTCAGCAAGGCAAGCTACAGCTTCGTGACGTTCATGCAGGAAATGTCTGCACAGCAAGGCAATGCCGCATCAGTCGATGCCGAGAGCGGCTTTGAGGATGCCGATATGAACCAACTTTACGCGCTCTTGCCGCAATTGCAGCAGTTGCCGCAGGAAGCTTTCACGGCGTCCATGGATGTTGCCGCGGCCGCCGAACCGATGCTCTACAGCCAAATCGGCATCCTGTTTACGAAACTCTTCTATGAAGATCTGGGAGCGGATATGGACGCGCTCCAGAACCAATACATCATGACGAAAGGCGCGCAGATGCTCGCCATCGCAGTCGCGGTGTCCGTCGCTTCCGTAGCGGTCGCGTATTTCTCTTCGCGGATCGCCGCGAAAGTGTCCGGCCGGATGAGAAGGGATGTCTTCGCCAAAGTCGAAAGTTTTTCCAACACCGAGTTCGATAATTTTTCGACCGCATCCCTGATCACGCGCACGACCAATGATGTGCAGCAGATCCAGCAACTGATCACGATCGGCATCCGCATGCTTTGCTATGCACCGATTTTGGCCACTGGTGGTCTGATCATGGCAATCGACAAGAGCGTTTCGCTGGCATGGACGATCGCCGTTGCGGTCATTGCCCTTGTCGGAATCATGATGACGATCCTGTCGATCGCGATGCCGAAGTTCAAAGTACTGCAGAGTTTGACGGACAGATTGAATCTTGTCAGCCGCGAGAACCTTTCCGGCATGATGGTCATCCGCGCTTTCGGGAATGAACCGTTTGAAGAGAACCGCTTCAATGATGCCAATGAAGACTACACCTTTACTAACCGCTTTGTTCAGCGCTTGATGTCCCTGTTGATGCCGGCGATGATGCTCGTCATGAACGGTGTTTCATTGCTGATCATCTGGTTCGGAAGCCAGCAAGTCGCCGATTCTGCCCTGCAGATCGGGGATATGATGGCCTATATCCAATATGTGATGCAGATTATCATGGCGTTCTTGATGATTTCAATGATGTTCATCTTCCTGCCGCGTGCTTCTGTATCGGCAACCCGGATCGGGGAAGTATTGGATACGGATCTGAGCATCACAGACCCAATCGATGCGCAACCGAGCTTAAAGAATGAAGGCCTCATCACCTTCAGAGATGTTTCTTATCATTATCCGAAGGCGAGCGAGAATGTGTTGTCCAATATCTCCTTTACCGCTCGACCAGGCGAAACGACGGCGATCATCGGCTCTACCGGTTCCGGTAAATCGACTTTGATCAATCTGATTCCGCGTTTTTATGATGTGACGGACGGCGCCATCGAAATCGACGGCATCGACATCCGGAAAATGACGCAGGCCGATCTGCGCCGCAACATCGGCTACGTGCCGCAAAAGGGGATGCTCTTCTCCGGTGACATCGCCTCAAACGTTCTGTATGGAAAAGACGATGCTTCGATGGATGAGATCATGAAGGCCATTGAAGTCGCGCAAGCGAAGAACTTCGTATCGGAGATGGAAGACGGCATCGAGACGGCCATCGCGCAAGGCGGCGGTAACGTCAGCGGCGGGCAGAAACAACGCTTGGCCATTGCCCGCGCGTTGGTGAAAAAAGCGCCGATCTATATTTTTGACGATAGCTTCTCGGCCTTGGACTTCAAAACGGATGCGGCATTGCGTTCCGCTTTGCATGCGTACACGGATAACGCAACCGTCCTGATCGTGGCGCAACGGATCAGCACCATCATGGATGCGGAACAGATCATCGTCCTCGATAAAGGCAAAATCGTCGGGATAGGGACTCACGATGCGTTGATGAAAAACTGTGAGACTTACCAAGAAATTGCTAAATCTCAGCTTTCAGAGGAGGAATTAGCATGAGCGAAATGAAACAAAGAAGACCGCAAGGCGGCCCTGGCGGAGGCCACGGTCCGATGGCAGGAATGAGCGCGCCGGTCGTGAAAGCGAAGGACTTCAAGGGCGGATTCAAAAAATTGGCCGCTTATCTGTCGCCCTTCAAATGGCTGATGGCAGTCGTCTTCATATTGGCGATCGCCTCCTCCCTTTTTGGAATCGTCGGACCAAAAATCATGGCTTTGGCCATCGATAAATTGGTGGACGGCATCATGCTGAAATTCACAGGTGGATCCGGTGAAATCGATTTCGATTACATCGGAACAGTTCTGTTGGGGCTCTTGGGCCTGTACGTGCTGAGTGCAGCATTCTCTTATCTGCAAGGATTTCTGATGTCCGGTGTCTCCGCAAAAGTTTCCTATAAACTGCGCAAAGACATCATGGAGAAAATCAACAAATTGCCGCTGGCCTATTTCCACAAGAACAGCCAAGGGGATGTGCTTTCCAGGATCACGAATGACGTGGACACACTGAACACCAGCCTGAACCAAAGCCTTACCCAGATCATCACGTCGATCACGACACTGGTGGGTGTCTTCATCATGATGCTGACGATCAGCTGGTCGCTGACGCTCGTCATCCTTGCTGTGCTGGTCGTGTCCATGATGCTCCTGATGCTGATCATGTCGAAGTCGCAGAAGCACTTCGCCAACCAGCAAAAATACTTGGGTGCGGTCAATGGCCATGTCGAAGAGATGTACGGCGGACATGTGGTCATGAAAGCCTTCAACGGGGAAGGGAAATCCGTTGCCGCTTTCGACAAAGAAAACGATCAGTTGATCGAAGCCGGGTTCAAGGCTGAATTCCTTTCCGGTTTGATGATGCCTTTGTTGAGCCTAATCGGAAATCTTGGGTATGTCGTAGTCTGCATCATGGGGGGCGCGATGGCGGCTGCCGGAAATATGACGATCGGGGATATCCAAGCCTTCCTACAATACGTGCGCAACTTCACCCAACCTTTGACGCAAGTTGCTCAAGTGGGAAGCCAATTGCAACGGATGGTGGCTGCCTCTGAACGTATTTTCGAATTCCTAGAAGAGGAAGAAGAGACAGTTACTGTAGCGAAAATCGAAATGGCGACCGCTGATGTCAAAGGAAATGTCCGTTTCGAGAATGTTAAGTTCGGTTATGAACCGGATCATCTGGTCATCAAGGACTTCTCCGCGGATATAAAAGAAGGACAAAAAGTCGCGTTAGTTGGTCCTACCGGCGCCGGCAAGACGACGATGGTGAAATTGTTGATGCGTTTCTACGATTTGACGGGTGGAGCCATCTACATCGACAACCACAAACTTACCGATTTCACGCGCAGCGATCTGCGTACGGAATTCGGGATGGTGCTGCAGGATACGTGGCTGTACAACGGCACCATCATGGAGAACATCCGCTACGGGAAACTGGATGCGACGGATGAAGAAGTCATCGCCGCCGCAAAAGCTGCGCAGGTGGATCATTTTGTCCGGACGTTGCCGGATGGTTATGATATGGTCCTGAACGAGGAAGCCAACAACGTTTCTCAGGGAGAGAAACAATTGCTGACGATCGCGCGCGCCATTCTGGCCGATCCGCAAATCATGATCCTGGATGAGGCGACAAGCTCGGTCGATACGCGGACGGAAGTGCTGATCCAGAAAGCGATGGATACGCTGATGCAAGGCAGAACAAGCTTCATCATCGCGCATCGCTTGTCGACCATCAAAAATGCCGACCTGATCCTTTGCATGAACAATGGCGACATCGTCGAACAAGGAACCCACGAAGAATTGCTGGCAAAAGGCGGCTTCTACGCAGACCTCTACAACAGCCAATTCGACGAAGGCGAAGAATAATAAGAAAAGCGGAACGGGTTCATTCAGCCCTGAAAGAAATTTAGAAAATCTGGCCCTGAATGAGCATCGTAGAGCGCAATGGGTCAGATTTATCTAATTTCCGAAGGGCTAACCCGTGAAGCTAGCCAATGCTCTGGGATGCATGGAACATTTTGCAACTCTATGAAACACCTACGGTGATGCACTTTTGATTCTAGAAAGTTCTTGATTATGACAATAATACTGCATCATGCAGTCTAAAGAAGATAATCCCGATACGCAATCGGGATCATCTTCTTTTTTTTTATGGCCACTTCCCAAAGAATAGTCGTGAAAGCGGATTTGTCAATACCGGATTTGAAAAAATCTTTATCGAAGAGTTCCTAATTGGAAATCGGGAATCCTCAAGAAGAGGTTGAACCTTTAACGGATGCCATCTCAGCACACTTAGCCAAGCAAGGATGATAGCGTTCACAAAGTATTAACAATAAAAAAGTTGTAACCGGTTACCGCCAGTGGTATTATTTCCTTAGTTCTTACAACCCGGTTTTATTAATGTCATTTCGATTACTTTTTAAGGTAACCTAGTTTCACGATGCGATAATGGAAAGCGGTAAATAAGTTCTGAATTTCATAATATGGAGGGGATTTTTATGTCAAAAAATGATTCAATAGTTCAAGGGGAAACGAAATTAAACCGCGCCAAATTATGGCAGATTGTGTTATTCACTTTGAATAACTCGTCAACAAATATTTATTTGTTCGCTTTTGGTTTTGTCGTCTATTATTCCACAGGCCTTGTAGGGTTAACGGCGCTGTTCGTCAGTCAAATTATGGGATATATCCGTATCTTTGATGGGGTTATTGACCCGGCTATCGGAGTTTTGATCGATAAAACGGATACTAAATTCGGTAAGTATCGTCCCATTATGGTTTTAGGCAATATTATCACTGTTATTTCATTCTTGGTATTATTTAATATTCATGGCCTAGGTGAAGGAATGAAAATCCCGATTTTCTTGCTTGCATTAGTCGTGCATAAAATCGGTTATTCCTTGCAAGCGACGGTTACAAAAGCCGGTCAAGCAGCGTTGACAAGCGATCCAAAACAACGTCCCATCTTCAATATCGTTGATGGTTGGGTAACGACTTTAATGTTTACTGGTGGTCAAATTGTTGTCGCAAACTTCTTAGTGCCGAAATACGGCGGTTTTACTCCGGAATTCTTCAAAGTATTTATCCCAGGAGTCATGGTCATCTCAGCTGTCCTCGGAATTTTGGCAGTTATTGGTATTGCGGAAAAAGACAACAAACAATACTTTGGTATTGGTGAAAAAACGACTAAAACATCATTCAAAGATTACTGGGCAATCGTCAAAGGCAACAGACCTTTGCAAATGTTGACCATGGCAGCAGCTTTTGTGAAGTTCAATGCGCAAATGTTCGGAGATCAAGTTGTATTGATGATCCTGTTCGGTATCATCTTCGGTAACTTTGGTTTATCAGGAACGATTTCCTTAGTATTGATTTTGCCTAACCTTTTGTTTACAACCTTTGCGGCAACCATTGCCCAAAAAAGAGGGTTGCGTTATTCCTATGTTCGTTACTTGCAAGGTGCCGTTGTTTCATTGGCCCTATTAGGCGGCTTGCTTTTCTTTGCGAACCCAGGGGACTTGAGCTTCTCTAACGTAACGTTATGGACAGTTGCTTTCACAGTCGTTTTTGCTTGTGCGAAAGGATTCACATCCACTCCATCAGGCTTGGCATTGACAATGGCAGCGGATGTCTCCGACTACGAAACAAGTGTTTCTGGACGTTATGTTTCCGGTATGCTGAGCACCATGTTCTCATTGACTGACTCGGTAGCATCATCTTTCGCACCAATGTCGATTGGTTGGATCTTAGCCGCTGTAGGATTTGCGCAAGCCTATCCAACGGCTGACACGCCACTTTCGCCACAATTGCGCATTGCTGGTATTGTAATGATTTCAGTTTTGCCTTTAGTCGGTACGCTTATTGCTTTAACGTTCATGAAATTCTACCCATTGGATAAAGAAACAATGGAAAGCGTTCAAATTAAAATTGCAGCAATGAAACAATCTGGCCCAAGTGATGATGATTCAGAAATGCCTCAAACAATCCCTAATACAATCCCTGCAATGAATGACTAAGCTATGACTTTTCATTTTTGAGCAAGAGGAAAAAATAATAATGTTAGCGATTTCGTGGATAGCCAAACTAAACTAGACACCAAAAATAAATCTATCATGTAGCCCGAGAAGATGATGACGATAAACTATCGGGGTCATCTTCTCTTATTTAATATCATGATGTTTGGTGGGAGAATCAGCTGATTTGAAAAAAAAAAATTCAACTTATACAGATTAGTTCACCAATTATTATAGAGAAAAGAGGGAATTCTTATGGCAGAAGAAAAAGTTGTTAAGCAGCAAAATCCAGCAAACGATATGAAAAGTAAGCTAAGCCTGAAGCATAGATTGGGTTATGGAGCCGGAGATGCCGGTGGGGTTGTTACCCTTGTGTTAATCGGAACGTTTATGAACCGATATATTACAAACATATTGGGAGTATCATTTGCAACGCTATCTATACTGTTGCTCGTTTGGAATATTTGGGATATGGTCAATGACCCAATGATGGGTACTTTTATGGATAAGTCATTCTCTAAGGCCAGTGGCAAAAAAGATAAGTTCCGTCCTTGGATGTTACGCTCTATACCTTTAATTGTTGTCGGTCTTATTGCATTCTTCTCTGTACCATCAATGTTTGAAGGAACCATGCGTTTGGTAGCTATTTTTCTCTTAAAAATTATTTACGAGTTAGGCTACACCATGATGAATATTGCCATGGGATCAGTTCTTGGGGTTATGGCCTTAAATGATAAAGAGAGAACTACTTTATCTTCAGCTCGTGGAATGGGATCAACACTTGGTGGTTTAATCGGTTCAATGGCTATACCGGTGATTCTTGCGCGTTTAGGTGAAAATACAACAGGTTATATGGTTGCAGGTATCTTCGCAGCTGTATTGGGTGGGTTACTTATCTTCTTCCACTATTGGGGAACTGAGGAACGGAATGTTGCGGCAAAACTTGCCGCAGAGGAACAAACAGAACCGACAAAAATTACAGATATTTTTGTCACATTAGCCAAAAATAAAGCTTTCTTGTCGCTTTGCTTACACTCAATTGTAATTGTATTTGGTCAAAACCTATTTAGTGCAACTCTTCCTTATATTTACGGTGATGTATTTGGTGATCTGGGCTTAATGGCATACGCTTCTGCGATCGGTATGGGTTTACCAGTAGTGCTATTGCTTATCGCTCCGTATTTGGTAACATTATTTGGATCTACTGTTAAGTTAATCCGTACTTATTTATTGCTGAGCATCGTTATCTATGTTGGTTTATACGTTTGGAAATTAGTGGGTGACTTATCTCCTTTCTTCTACATGATTTTTGCCAGCTTAGGGATTGCCTTCATGATGATGTCCGTTCAACTGCAATGGGGTCTTGTTTCAGAATCCATTGACTACAACGAATACATCACAGGAAAACGTTCAGAAGGTTCAATCTATGGTAACTTCTCACTGACAAGACGTGTCGGCCAAATGTTGGCGCAATCACTGGTTGTCTTGATGATTGGTTGGATTGGCTATAGCCAACAGGCCGCTCAAACTGGACAAGCACAATCAGCTGAAACTGTTGAAGGGCTAGTACTATTGAATCTCATTGGCCCAGCGATTTGTGCCTTATTATCATGGGCTTCATTCAAATTCATTTGGAATATCACTGATGAAACACGTATGGACATGACGGCAGCTCGTCAAGCAAGACTTGATGAATTTGCTAAGAAACACGATGAACCAGAAGTATAACAGAGAGGTGCATTCATGAAATTAAGAAGTCACTTATTAAATGTTTTAATTAATGATGAAGTGGAAGCTTATTTAAAGGAGAACGATGTCATCATCATTCCTTTTGGACCAACCGAACTCCATGGGGGCCTACCATTGGATTGCGAAACAATATTGGCTGAGGGGATTGCCTTATTGATGGCTGAAAGGACAAACTCACTTGTCCTTCCGCATGTGCCTTACATTTATTCAGGGGCAACCGCCTCAGGTAAGGGAACCATCCAATTAACCGTTAGGGAAAGTGCTGATATGTTGCAAGGTCTGGCACATTCCTTACTGCGATCAGGCTTCAAAAAGCAAATCTATATTAGCCTGCACGGCCCAGCCCATATCTCAATTAATCCGGTTGTTCGTGATTTCTTTGATGAAACAGGGATCGCTATTCTCTATATTGACGGCATGATAACAGCCCAGAAATCCGGTGTCTTTTTAGATCCGAAAGAGATGATGCTCAATTTAGATAAGATGATTCTAGGGGCTTACAAGTTACGGAATCGTTTGGATGATATATTGCTGACTTCTGAATATGCAGAGCCAGTTACCCAGACCCCATCGGTTTTCGGCAACCTAAGTGCCCAAGCCTTTCAATCTGGAGCAACAGGTTATTATTTCAAGGAACATTCAGACCATATGGCAACCTCTGCTATACCTGATATTGAAACGCGAGACCGCATGGCAGAAGAGGGACTAGTACTGCTTAATAAGATGGTGGATGCAATTGATTTTCCAACTTTACTTAAGGAAATGGCGATTCAAGAAGATTATCTTGAAGAGGTTTACAATCGTTACCCGCATGTTCCGGCTGCCTACAATCGACACAAAAACAGTTAAATAGTTTCACAGACTGCTCTCCGTAATGTGGGGGCAGTTTTTTTGGATTAGATTTATCCAAAAAATTCCCGGCGAAATCACGCTTCGCCGGGAATTGCTGCCATAAGGAATGAACACTTAATCTGTTGCCGCTTTTCTCAATCTTTCAACTTCATATTTTCGTAGGTCATGTGCGGGTTCAGCAGTCCACGATTGCTTTTCAGGACGAAGGAAAAACTGCTGTCTTTGAAGTCGATGATGTTATCCTCATCCAATTGCTGCAGGCTGTCCTTGGTGACTTTGACCGCGCCGAAGTTGGTGTCCAAAACGGTGTCGTAGTTCGGGTTTTCCGCATCATACGCTCGGAGCGTGAACATGCTGCTGTCCGGTCCGCCGCAGCCGTAGATGGTGCTCATGTACAAAGAGAGTTCCTCGGTCATCCCCAATTTTTCCAGTCGTTGCATGGCATTTTCTGTGAACGTCAATTTCATTTTCTCTCACCTCTTGTACTAATTATAGAACATACCCTCGCGAAACAAATCGGATATGCTCACTCCGATAAAATATTTGACAAGGTGAGAATCAGATGTTATATTTAATTAAATTTTAATAGAAGAGCGATGAAGAGAAGAGTACCTTTCGATCGTCATTCCAGAGAGCCCCGGCAGGTGAAAAGGGGTATGATGAAAAAAAGCGAAGATGGTCTCGGAGCAAAGCAATGCGGATAGTGTTGCTTCGGTTTGTGCACGATAGCGCACAGAAGTATAACAAGCGGGAGCTTGCGTACTTTTTAAGGTATGGATCGCGAGGTCCCTACGAACATGGGTGGTAACACGAAGAGCTTTCGTCCCTGTATTTCAATCAATTGGAATATAGGGACGAGGGCTTTTTTGCTTTTTACTAAATCAGAGGAACAACTGAAGCAACCTCGGCTAATCGGAAATGACCCAGAAGAGCAACTGCCATGCAAGAATAGATCTAAAATCAGAAGGGAAAGATGACAAATGACAGAGAAAAATTACAGTTTTGAAACGTTGCAAGTACATGCAGGCCAAGTGCCGGACCCCGTTACCGGAGCCCGTGCGGTGCCGATCTACCAAACAACCGCCTTCGTCTTCGACAGCGCGGAACAGGCTGCCGGCCGTTTTGCTTTGACGGATGCCGGAAATGTCTACACCCGTTTGACGAACCCGACAACCGCAGTCGTGGATGCGCGGGTTGCTGCGCTTGAAGGCGGAACTTCCGCCGTTACGGTCGCTTCAGGTTCTGCGGCTATCACTTACGCTATCCTGAACGTGGCGAATGCGGGCGATGAAATCGTTGCTGCCAGCACGCTTTATGGCGGAACCTATAATCTTTTCAGCGCGACCTTGCCTAATTTGGGCATCAAAACAACTTTCATTGATCCTGAAGATCCGGCTAACTTCGAAGCTGCGATCACGGAAAAGACGAAGGCCATCTTCATCGAATCGATCGGAAACCCGAGCACCAACCTGATCGATATCGAAAAAGTCGCTGAAATCGCGCATAACCACGGCATCATCTTGATCGTGGACAACACGTTCGGCACGCCTTACCTGATCCGTCCGTTCGAATTCGGCGCCGATGTTGTGGTCCACTCTGCCACTAAATTCCTGGGCGGGCACGGCACAACAATGGGCGGTGTCGTCATCGAATCCGGCAAGTTCGATTTCGCCGCCAGCGGAAGATACCCTGGCTTCACGACGCCTGATGCGCATTACAACGGGCTGGTCTATACCGATCTGGGACCGGGAGCGTTCACGACAAAAATCCGCGTGCAGTTGCTGCGCGACACGGGAGCCTGCATCGGACCGATCGATTCTTTCCTGTTGCTGCAAGGAATCGAAACGTTGTCATTGCGCGTTGAACGCCATGTGGAAAACACCCGCAAGGTTGTCGCTTATCTGGCGAACCACCCGAAAGTGTCTTGGGTGAATTATCCGGAACTGCCGGATAGCAAATACAAGGCGCTTGCCGATAAATACTTCCCTAAAGGTGCCGGATCGATCTTCACTTTCGGCATCCAGGGCGGTAAACAAGCCGGCATCGAGTGGATCGATAAGCTGGAATTGTTCTCGCTGCTTGCGAACGTTGCCGACGCAAAATCATTGGTCATCCACCCGGCCAGCACGACCCACGCGCAACTGAGCGACGATGACCTTATTGCTGCCGGTGTTTCCGGTGACATGATCCGCCTGTCCATCGGAATCGAAAATGCCGATGACATCATCGCCGACTTGGATCAAGCTTTCGGACAAATCTAAAACATGCGAAAGCCGCTCTGTCAGAATTTGGTTTCTGACAGAGCGGCTTTTTTCTGGGGGGACATTAATCGGACAACGAGTGCCCAAGCCAAACGTCGGTTGTCCGATTCATCGGTAATATCGGACATCTTCGAACTTCCGTCTGAATCAAAGATATGCCGCTAGCACCGACCAAGCTTCCAGTTTTTCGGGCAGTGTTTTGACATGTTTGCCGCGCATGGGGCTGGTCGATGGGAGCGGCAGGTAGACCAATCCGGAGTCCTCATCCAGACCGAAGTGCTTTTTGTAGCTGCGGTAAGCTTTCCCGCCATTGAAGGCGATGGCTTTGATCTGGGGATGATCGCGCAGAAGGGTCTTCAAGTCGTTCGGATATTCCTCTTTGATGGCCGAATCGAGGCTGCCTTCACGGTAACAGGAGTGGATGACATCCCAGAGGGCGACATGATGCTTTTTCAGAAGCGAAAGGCGATCCTCATAGGTCATCGGATCCTCCTCGCCGAGCAGGGAGAAAATGATTTGCCAGAAATGATTCCTCGGGTTCCCGTAATAGTGTTGTGCTTCCAGCGACTTTGCGCCGGGCATCGATCCCAGAATCAGAACGTGGGCTTGGGAATCGATGACAGGTGCCATCGAGTAAAGTTTGTCGGATTGTTTCAGTCGGAACGCATCCTTTCAAAGTTATTGTGTATCCATTCTACCAAAACCGCGCCAGAGCAGGAAACATTCGAGCTTGTCAAAAAATTTAAATAAAACAGTTGACGGAAGGATAGCGATGCGTTAAAATAATCCCAACATTAAGAAATCGTTAGAAAAATCATTTCCATCTAATTAAACCGATAATCAAGAGAAGTACGCATCATACCTTGTTTCCAGAGAGTCGCCGCCAGTGAGAGTGCGATAGCGAAGGGGATGCCGAATGGACTTGAGAGGGTTGCCTTGAAAAGAGTAGGGGCAAACGGGGAACCTGGTCCGTTAACAGACAGGCACATATGTTGGTATGTGAACGAGTGGGCGATTCATTTCGTCAATTTGGGTGGTATCGCAGGAGAATACAAGCTCTTGTCCCTTTAAAGGGGGGACAAGGGCTTTTTTTGTACATAAAAAATGATGAGGTGAATGAAATGCTAAAGATAAAAGAGACGAAACAGACCGAAGAAATTCTCCCGCAAGACAGCATGAAAGCCGCTATCGACAAACTAGTGAAAAAAGAAGAACTTTCCCCGCAATTGACGAAGACCATCATGCACCAGATCATGAGCGGTCAAGCCAGTCCGGTCCAGATCGCATCTTACCTGACCGCTATGCGGATGAAAGGCGAGACGGCTGGAGAAATCAGTGCTTCCGCTGAAGTGATGCGGGATTTTTCCAATAAGGTGCGGACCAAGACGACGGCATTGGACATCGTCGGAACCGGCGGCGATCAAGCCTTCACCTTCAACATCTCAACTGTCTCTTCCTTTGTCATCGCTGCTGCAGGGATCCCGGTGGCGAAACACGGCAACCGCAGCTCCTCAAGCAAATGCGGCAGCGCGGATGTGCTGGAAGAATTAGGTGTGAACATCGAAGCCAGCGCGCAACACAGCGAAGCGATGCTGGAAGAAATCGGCATGTGCTTCATGTATGCCCAAAAATATCATCCATCTATGAAGCATGCGGCACCCGTCAGAAAAGAAATGGGCGTCCGGACGATCTTCAATGTCCTCGGGCCATTGGCGAATCCGGCCAATGCGAATATGCAACTGCTTGGTGTTTATGATGTCGCACTGGTGGACACGATGGCTGAAGTGCTGAACCAATTGCAGATGGAACGGGCTTTGGTGTTCGGCGGAAATGACGGTTTGGACGAGATCACTTTGACCACAACATCGGAAGTCGCGGAGCTCCGCGATGGCAAGGTCACCCATTTCACATTCGATCCGAAAGATTATGGTTTTGAGTACTGCACGAACGAAGATCTGGTGGGCGGAGAACCGGCTGAGAATGCCGCAATCGCCTTGGCGATCTTGAGCGGCGAAAAAGGGCCGAAGCGCGACACCGTGCTGCTGAACGCCGGCATGGCCATCTACTTGGCCAACGACAATTACACGATCGCTGACGGCATCAAACGCGCAGCCGAATTGATCGACAGCGGCGCGGCTTTGAAAAAACTGCAGCAATTCATCACAGCATCACAGGAGGCGACAAAATGATATTGGACGACATCATAGCAGCTACAAGGATAAGGGTGGAAAAAGCTAAACAGGTCATCCCCCTGGAAGAAATGAAACAAGCAGCCTTGGCATTGCCGATTAATCAGGATTTCCCCTTCGAAAAGGCGCTGACCGGCGAAGGGATCCGCTTCATCTGCGAATGCAAGAAGGCGTCCCCTTCGAAAGGCGTAATCGTGGAGGATTTCCCTTACCTCGAAATCGCCAAGGCCTACGAAGAAGCGGGGGCATCCGCAATTTCGGTATTGACCGAGCCCGATTTTTTCCAAGGCGAAAACCGCTTCCTGACGGAAATAAAACAGGCAGTATCGCTTCCAATCATACGGAAAGATTTCATCATCGATGCCTACCAGATCTATGAAGCGAAAGTCATCGGCGCGGATGCCGTACTGTTGATAGCAACAATCCTGACGGAGGAAGAATTGGATACTTTCCAACGCTTGGCCCGTGAACTGGGGCTTTCGGCCTTGGTGGAGGCTCACACCGAAGAAGAGCTCCTGAAGGCGTTGCGGACGAGCCCGAAAATGATCGGCGTCAACAATAGGGACTTGAAGACCTTCAAAGTGGACATCCAGCAGTCCATCAGGCTGCGCGCACTGGTGCCGGATGATATTCTTTTCGTGGCCGAGAGCGGCATCTCGGAAAGACAGGAAGTCATCGAATTGGAAGCGGGCAACGTCGATGCCATCCTGATTGGTGAAACGATGATGGTTTCGCCGGACAAAAAAGGCATGCTGGATCGCCTGCGGGGAATCAGCTGATGGTCAAAGTGAAAATCTGCGGCCTGAAACGAGTCGAGGATGCGGAAATGCTGAATGAACTGCGCCCGGATTTTGCAGGCTTCATTTTCGCACCTAGCAAGCGGCAGATTTCGTTGGAGCAGGCGCTGGAAATCAGGGCAGCCCTAGATGATGCCATTCCGGCAGTCGGCGTCTTCGTCAACGAACCGATCGAAAACATCGTCACCATCGTGGAAAGCCGGGCGATCCAGATCGTGCAGCTCCACGGCGGTGAGGATAACACTTATATAGAAGAGTTGGGCAAGCGGATCACACTTCCGATCATCAAAGCGGTTGCGGTCAAGGACACCGCTGACGTCAAGAAGGAATACGCTGCCGATATCCTCCTCTATGACACGTACCAAAGCGGCGTGGCAGGGGGTACCGGAAAGACATTCAACTGGGATTTGCTGAAGGAAGCAACGCATCCATTCTTCCTGGCGGGCGGCCTGCATGCAGGCAACCTCGAAGCAGCCATCCAACAAGTGCAACCATACGCAGTGGACATCTCGAGCGGCGTCGAAACGGACGGCGTGAAGGATTTTGAAAAAATCAAATCAGTAATGGAAATCATTGGGAGGTCAATAAAATGAAAAGTTATTTTGGTGCACACGGGGGACAGTTCATTCCCGAAACCTTGATGAACGCTTGCTTGGAATTGTCGGAAGCTTTTTTCCGATTCAGTGAGGATCCGGAATTCAAAAAAGAATTGAATGATCTCTTGGATAACTACGCAGGCCGGCCATCCCGCCTCTATTTCGCGGAAAAGATGACAAAGAACCTCGGCGGGGCGAAAGTCTACCTGAAACGCGAAGACCTTAACCACACGGGCTCGCATAAGATCAACAATGCGCTCGGCCAAGTGTTGTTGGCCAAAAAGATGGGCAAGAAACGCATCATTGCGGAGACCGGTGCCGGCCAGCATGGCGTGGCAACAGCCACAGCAGCTGCGCTTTTGGACATGGAGTGCGTCGTCTACATGGGCGAAGAGGACACCCAGCGCCAAGCTTTGAATGTGTTCCGGATGGAATTGTTGGGCACGAAAGTGATTCCCGTGACAAGCGGCACTGCCACACTCAAGGACGCGGTCAATGAAGCGATGAAGGATTGGGCTTCCACGTTTGAAGAGTCGCATTACTGCATCGGATCGGTCATGGGTCCGCATCCATTCCCGACCATGGTCCGCGATTTCCAGAAAATCATCGGGGAAGAGACCAAAGCCCAGATGGCCAAGGCGGAAGGCAAGCTGCCGGATGTCGTGATGGCTTGCGTCGGCGGCGGTTCGAATGCGATCGGGACTTTTTATGACTTTATCGGCGATGAAAGCGTGCGGCTGATCGGCTGCGAAGCTGCCGGCAGAGGCATCCACACGCAGGACACGGCTGCAACGATCGCGACCGGTACGCCGGGCATTTTCCACGGCATGAAATCCTATTTCTGCCAGGATGAATACGGCCAGATCGCTCCGGTTTATTCGATATCGGCTGGACTGGACTACCCGGGCATCGGGCCTGAACACGCGGATCTTTATGACCGTGGCCGCGCCGAGTACGTTTCAGTGACCGATGACGAGGCTGTAGCTGCCTTTGAATACCTGGCGCGGATGGAAGGGATCATCCCGGCTATCGAAAGTTCGCATGCAATCGCGCACGCCATGGTTTTGGCGCCGACTCTGGATCCCGAAAAAATCATCGTCATCTGTCTGTCGGGCCGTGGCGACAAGGACGTCGCAGCAATCGCAAGATACAAGGGAGTGGACATCCATGAATAAAATCACAGCTGCCTTCAAGCACAAGGCATTCATCCCTTTCGTGACTGCAGGGGATCCAGACCTGGAAACCACGAAGGAACTGATCAGGGAAATCGTTGCGAACGGAGCGGACATCGTCGAAATCGGCATCCCGTTCTCCGATCCGGTTGCGGAAGGTCCTGCCATCCAAAAAGCGGATGAGCGGGCTTTGGCGAATGGCATCAATACGGACGATATTTTTCAAATGGTGGCTGAATTGCGCACCGAAATCGACACACCTTTTGTTTTCATGACCTACATCAATCCGGTGTTCGTTTACGGCATCGATAAATTCATGGCGCGCTGCAAAGAGACCGGCGTCGATGGCATAATCATCCCGGATGTTCCGTTCGAAGAGAAGGGCTTCATCCAGGAAGCTTGCCGGGCACATGGCATCACCTACATTTCCATGGTGGCACCTTCCTCTGCGGAACGGATCGCCATGATCGCCAAGGAAGCGGAAGGCTTCCTGTACGTCGTTTCTTCCTTGGGCGTCACCGGTGTCCGCAGCGACATCACGACCGACATCGGCAGCATTTTGGCCGAAATCCGCAAAATCAGCGATATCCCTTGCGCCATCGGTTTCGGGATTTCCAACGCGCAACAAGCCAAAGCCATGAGCGAAGTCGGAGATGGCGTCATCATCGGTTCCGCAATCATCAACATCATGGAAAAATACGGGAAGGATTCGCCGAAACCGGTCGGAGCTTTTGTGGCGGAAATGGTGGGGGCCATCCGCAGCGGCAACTGAAGTCCTTAAACGTGAACCGCACCGCTTGTAGCAGTATAATGAAAGGAAAATACAGGCGGAAAGTGGTGATGGTGATGAGGAAAATCATTTTGATTCGTCATGGCGCAAGCGAGTGGAATTTACTGAACCTGTTTACGGGCTGGACGGATGTCGACTTGAGTGAACAGGGTGTCACGGAAGCGAAAGAAGCCGGCCGAAAACTCAAGGAAGCCGGGATTGAATTCGATATGGCGTTCACGTCCGTGCTGCAGCGAGCGATCAAGACCTGCCATATTGTTCTGGATGAAATGGATCAATTATGGATACCGGAAGTGAAAAGCTGGCGGCTCAATGAACGGCACTATGGCGATCTGCAGGGACTGAACAAACAGGAAACAGCCGAAAAATATGGAGAAGACCAAGTCCTGAAATGGCGGCGCTCCTACAACACGCTGCCGCCGTTGATGGATCCGGATAATCCGCTGTCGCCGGTCAAGGATCGCCGCTATGCCAATCTGCAGAAACGGGTCATTCCGATGGGGGAAGATTTGGAGACTACTTTGGACCGTGTCATTCCATTCTGGGAAGACCAGATCGCTCCGGCGGTATTGGACCGCAAGACGATTTTGGTGGCGGCCCACGGGAACTCACTGCGGGCGTTGATCAAGTACCTCGAAGAAATACCCGATGATGAAATCATGGCTTTGGAAATCCCTACCGGACAACCATTGGTCTATGAGTTGAATGATGACCTGACGATCATCAGAAAATACTATCTATAATAAAAAAAGATGCGGCTGGGATTCCGATTCCCGGCCGCATCTTTTGTTGCATCATTTTTCTTCAGCCATCAATTGAAAGTTGAAACGGACGTCACTGCTGGTTCCGTCCGGCAGGTAGGATCTTTCCACAAAAGTCACCCGATCGGAATGGTCGATGAGGATCAGCGTTGTGGAGCGGGTGCCGTAGCGTTCCGTCTGGATGAAATTGGCAGAAACGGCGCGTAAAATCGGCAAATCCAGCGGCAAATCAGGCAGTTGGTCATCCGGCGGGGGCGTCCGATCCACCATGATGCGGAAGATGGACTCTTCGTCAATAGTTGATGAACTAGCCAGTTCGACCATTGCCGCTTTGGTGAGGGTGACTTTTGGCCACGGCGTATCTAGCGTGGCATTGCTGACGGCATGGTTGCCTGTTTGAAGGACACTGTACTCGTCCAAAATGTTGTTGTAATGATGGAGGAGGTCGCTTGAACCGACGATCAGGTTGAAGCCATTGTAGTCGGTCCGCTGTTGCCTGACCTGATCCAGGTAGTCCTCGGGTCCAATGCTGCCGGTCAAGTAATCCATCACCAAGTTGCCGCGGGACAATTTTTGGTCGGATTCCTGAGTGGTTATCAAATAACTGTTGGTCACGGCTGCGATTCTGCCTTGTTTGGTGATCCCGAGCCAAGTGCCGCGAGCGCTCAAATCTTTCCCGGCCAACAGATCGGGATAATCCGGCCAGAAGTGCGCAGGCAAGGATGGCCGGTCATATTGCTCGTCCCGATTGGCCACGAGCACCAATTTGTACGACGCATGTTGACTGAGTTGTATCGAAATCAGACACATAGCTATTCCCCCAGTAAGATGTTGTTCTTTTATTAAGTATAGCATGCGCAACCTTCTAGGCTGAAATGAAAAAACCGCGTCGGGAAAGGCCTGCTGAATGCAGCTCGACTGCTTATGCCAAATTTCAAAACGCGCTGGATATGAGCTATAATAAGGATGACAGTAACACCATCACGCCAATCGGAAATGCAGCGACAGGATCAACACTATTCGAAGGAGTTGTTTAAGATGCTGAAAGATAGAAAAAAATATTGGACAGTACTGCTGGTCAGCCTTTTTCTGGCAAGTTGCAACCAAACACAGGAAACAGCTGAAGAAGAAAGTTCATCGCAAGCGACAGCGCAGAGCAGTTCGGCAGCCAGTACCGCGAGCAGCGAAACGGCAGCAGCCTCGGATGAATCCACTGAAGTAGGTGATCGTCTCGGCAAACTGTCGAAAAGCTATATCGACATTATGGGCAGCGGCAATTACTATATGGCTTTCCGTTCCACAACAACATTTGAAGGCGAAATGATGGAATCCGAGACGATGATGACCGTTTCTGGCGACAGAACCGCGATGCAATCAAAATCCGCAGACACCGAAACGACAATGGTGATGATGGACGGCAATATCTATATGATCGACCATGTCAACAAAACAGTAATGGTTATGCCTGAAACAATGATGGAAGGGGAAGAAACCCTACCGGAAATCCCGGAAACGAACGAGCCGGTCGAAGTGGATGACATCGAATACATCGGCAGCGGTGAGGAAGATGGGTTGGTTTACGAGGAATATCGAACAGAGAGCGGCACGCAAATTTTCTACTATTTTGATGGCTCCGACCTGAAGAAAATCAAGACGATTGATGAATCATTTGAATCGGTCATGGAAATAATTGAATTGTCCGATAACGTGTCGGAGGATGCTTTTGAAATACCAGCGGACTATCAGCAAGTGACTTACTAGATGGAATGATAAGATCCTCATATAAAGGAGTGGGACAATGTTACTGTTGTTGGAACAGATGAATGGATATGTGTTGGCGGCAGTGCTTGTCCTCTGCATTTGGGTGCTGTCCAAGGCAACAGATATTCTGGTCGATGAAGCCGTTTCGTTGTCTTTGGAGTGGGGGATGTCCCAGCTGGTGATAGGTGCCACGATTGTTTCTTTGGGAACATCGTTGCCGGAATTGGCGGTATCGATTTCCTCTTCCTTGAAGGGCAACGGCATTCTGGCTTTGGGAAATGTGGTTGGATCGACATTCGTGAACACCAGCTTCATTCTGGGAATCGGAGCGCTCTATGGAAGTATACCCGTAAGCCGGAAAACCGCATACAAGCACACCGTCTTGTCGGGGCTCACGCTTTTGTTGATCCTCTCCTCACTGCCGATTTTTCATGCGGATGGCCAAGGCAAGATACCGCAGTGGCTTGGCATAGTCTTCCTGGTATTGACTCCTGTTTACTTCTATTGGACGGTGCGGGAAGGGAAGTTATCCGATGAAGAGGCTGTCATAGAAGAAGACAAGGAAAAAGGCATGCCGATTCTGACCAAATTGATTAAGCTGCTCGTCAGCGCAGGTTTTGTGATTGCGAGTGCTTCTGTACTGGTAAGTACGGTGGAAATCGGTGCTGCCCGGATCGGCATCCCCGATTCGGTCATCGCTTCCACGGTCGTAGCCTTCGGAACCGGGTTGCCTGAAATCAGCACAACCATTGTTTCCGTGAAAAAAGGCTACGGCGCTCTGGCGATAGGGAACATCATGGGTTCCAACCTTTTGAATACTTTGCTTGTTCTTGGGGTGGCATTAGGATTGTCTCCGGGAGGAATGATTGTCAGTCCGGATTTCTATCAGATCCACTTTCCGGCGTTGGCTATTCTGCTGGCAGTTTTGGGATATTTTTCCTATAACAACAAACGCGATGTCATCAGTAGAAAAGAAGGGCGCATTTTGATATTGTTCTATCTCGTGTATCTGGTATGGAACTATTTCTTATAGCAAAAAGGTTCGTGACCCCGCAAGGGGCACGAACCTTTTTCTGTTATTCTTCTTCAGTATCGTTAACGTGATCCGGAACATCCCGGGCAACATCCACAGTCGCGAAATCCTTGACGGGGGTGGAGCCGTTCACCAAGACAGGCTCTTCCTCGTCCAGCTCGAATGGACCGGCCACTTCGCCAAAGTAACGATTGTAGCGCAATTTGAATTTCTCGAGGACATGCTCGAAAAGAATCTTCAGCATCGCGAATAGCGGCACGCCCAAAATCATCCCGATAAAACCGAGCAGATTGCCCATGATCAGCAAAACGATGATTATCATCAACGGATGCATCTTCAAGTTCCGGCCCATGATGCTCGGTTCGATGATGTTGCCTTGGATGAATTGCGCTAAAGCCCAGACGACAACCATTTTCAGGAGCATGGCCGGAGACGTGAAGGCCGCGACGAACAAAGCAGGGATGACCCCGATTGTGGCACCGATAAAGGGAATGACAGCCGTCAAGGTAGCGATCAAGGCAAGGACGAAGGCGTAATCCAGGCCAATGATCAAATAACCGACTATCAGCAAGGCACCCAGACTCAAGGCGACGAGCAGCTGGCCTTGGACATAGGAACCGACCTGAAGCGACATCTGTCTGGATATCTTTTCGATATCATGGCGGAAAACAGGCGGGATATTCTTCATGACAAAAGGTTGGAACTTTCCTTGATCCTTCAGCATGAAGAAAAGGATGACCGGAAAAGTGACTGTTACGACCACTACGCTGGAAATGGTGGAAAAGATGTCCATAATTTTTTCGCTCGAGTTGCCGATCCAGGCCAGAATCATCTCAGGGATACTGCCCACTGTGCTGTCCAACCAAGTTTGCGCTTGTTCATAATAGTCCTTGAAAGTACTGTTCGCGAGCAGTCTGTCGAAATAAGCGTTCATCTGTTCAATATATGTAGGAAATTCATTGACCAGATTGGTGAGTTGGCTGGATAATATCGGAACCAAAAGGACAACCCCATAGACCAGCATGAAAATGAAGAGTACAAAGACGATTGATGTCGCCATTCCCCGGTTGATTTTCCTTCTTTCAAGGAAGGTCACCATCGGATTGAATATATAATAGAAGACGATTGCTAAAATCACGGGTGCCACGATGGTGGAAAAAATGACCTGCAGCGGTTTGAAAATGAATGAAATGGTATCCATCGTAAAGATGAGCACACCGATCAGAATCAGGGTGGACAGGATATAGATGATTGTCTTGCCGCCCAAAAAGGAGATGAGGCGCGTATCTTCGGGTATTGTTATTTTCGTTTCTTTCTTTTGCATATGCTGTCCTTTCTTACGCCGTAGCCGGATTTGGCCCGTATAGCGGCATAGCGGGTTTCTATTTTTAGTTTACCAGAGTTCCCTTTGAAAGCCATACTGCAAAGGTCCTATTTCCGGGAAATTCTGTCGTACGATTGCTCGTTTGAGGGTGCCGGAATGAATTGTGTTAAAATGACAGGACAAAAACAACAATAAAGGAGGCAACTTATGAAATACAGCATCTATACACGGACCGGCGATAAAGGCAACACACGCATCGGAGGCGGGAAAGCTCTTCCGAAAAATGCCGAGAGGATCGAAGCTTTCGGCGCGCTCGATGGTCTGAACTCGTGGTTCGGGCTTGTCCGCACGAAAAATGATTGCGGCGAGGACATCCAGGAGGATATGGCGCTCATCCAACAGTTCCTGTTCGATTGTTCCTCAGATCTGTCGATCCCGAAAGGGCACCGGGAGTACAAGCTCGCGCAGGATCACATCGACTGGTTGGAGAAGAAAATCGACGGTTACAGTGAAGAACCGGATGAGACCCAGTACTTCATCATACCGGGCGGAACGGAACTGGCAAGCTGGTTCCACGTTTTGCGGACCACGACCCGTGACGCGGAACGCCGGATCGTCACCTTCATGGAGCAAGAGCCGGATGAAGTGAATCCGTTCGTGCTGAAGTTCATCAACCGCCTTTCGGACTATCTGTTTGTCGTGGCCCGGGTCGCCAACGCACGCAAAGGCGTTCCCGATGTCCCGTACGAGCGTAGCGAAAAAGTGTTCCGCATTTCCGGAGATAAGGAAATTTCCAAGGCGAAACCGGAATAATAGAGGAAGCCAAGAATCGGTTTTTCCTCCGGGCGCAGCCCACGAGAGAACATTCATATATTACTCAATCAAAAACGCACAAGGATACCGGTCACAGACGGCCGGGGTCCTTGTGCATTTTGTTTATATTAAGTTGAAAAGTCAGCGCAATACCGCTGGTAAAGCTTCGATGAGATCCGAAGCCATCAAGCTGTATTCGGATTTTTCCTGGGCTGCGATATCGCCCGCCAAACCGTGGATGTAGACACCCAATTTGGCCGCTTCGGAAGGAGCCAATCCTTGAGCCAACAATCCGGCGATGATGCCGGTCAGGGCATCGCCCGAACCGCCTGTCGCCATGCCGTTGTTGCCTGTCGCGTTGATGTAATGCTCATCCTGATGGGCAACCACAGTCCGGGCATCCTTCATGACAAAGGTCAGATCCGAATCAGCCGTGCAAAACTCCGCAGTCCCCAAAAGGTCCGCTTTTATTTCTGCCAAGTCCTTATCCAAAAGACGCGCCAGTTCCTTCAAATGAGGGGTAAGGATGCTCCCCACCGGAACGGCCTGCGCCACTGCGCTGATGCGGGCACGGGAATCGTTACCCGGTAAAGCTGCGTCGTTGAAACGATCGGAAAGGATATTCAAGGCATCCGCATCGATGATCAAAGGGATCTGACTGTTTTCGAGAACCAAATCGACTACCATGCGGGCAGTATCGGACTTCCCGATTCCGGGTCCGACAACAATCGCATCGGCGCAGGAAACCGCGGCGATTATTTTCAGGCGTTCGCTCTCCTTATCCAATCCGTCCGGCTGGTAAGTCGTCAGGATGGCTTCAGGCAGCTGCATTTGAAGGATGGCGCGGTTCTCATCCGGTGTGATGATCTGGACCAAACCTGCGCCGGTACGGTAGGCTGCTTTTGCAGACAAGAAGGCAGCCCCGCTCATGTTTGCGGATCCGGCGATGATCACGACCTTGCCGTAAGTGCCTTTGTTCGAATAAGCCGCGCGTCTTGGAAGCGAAAAAAGATCGCTCTCTTCATAGAACAGCACATTTGAAGAAATGACGTCCATGGCGCTCGGCGGGAAACCGATATCGCTGACGATCAGTTTTCCGGTGTGCAAAGAACCTGGGTAGAGCAACTGGCCGATTTTTTCGATCCCGAAAGTGATGGTAACATCCGCCCGGACAGCGGTTCCCAGCACTTGTCCATTGTCGGCGGAAATGCCGGATGGGATGTCGACGGCAAATACATATCCTTGGAACGCGTTCATGAGTTGGATCGTCTCCGCGTATTTCCCTTCTGCCGGCCTGTCCAATCCGATGCCGAAAATCGCATCGACCAAGACGGTGTAGCCTTTGAAATTGATTTCGCTGACGTCATCCCAGATGACCATTTCCAAGTTTTCTATGATGTCGAGTTGTTTTTTGGACTCAGCGGATAATTTGTCGCGTTCGCCGATCAAGAATACATCCACTTGGAAGCCGTGGTTCAATAAAATGCGGGCTGCCGCCATTCCGTCGCCGCCGTTGTTGCCTGAACCGCAGATCACCAGGATGATGTCCTCTCTTGAGATGCGTTCTTCCATGGCTGCTACGACCTGATTCGCTGCATTTTCCATCAGCACCATGGCTGGGATGCCGATCTCATCGATCGTAAAGGCGTCGATTTTCTTCATCTGTTGGCTGTTGACAAGTTTTTTCATTAATTGTTCCTCCTGATGGTTGGTGGATGTCATACCATTTTCACAATTGATATTATACCATTCTTGGCGCTGGAAAGAATACGGGGAGCCTGATGCAGCTCTATACAAGGCGGAAAGAAAATGATTGCCTTAACAAGCAGTAGTGGTTTTGCACAACAATTTTCTGAAAACTTAGGGAAAACAGTCATTCACTTTTTATAAGTAATGTGATAATCTTATCAAGGAACTCGAATAAGGGAGGAATGTAGGATGATCGAGCTGATTGCAACAGCCGAGTCAGTAGCGCAAGCCAAGGAATTGGTGGATTGCGGTGTAGATATACTATATATAGGAGAGGATGAGTACGGCCTTCGTTTGCCGTATTCCTTCACCAGAGAGGAACAGCGTGAGATCATTGCTTATGCGCACGAGAAAGGCGCGCAAGTCAGTGCCGCGGTGAATGCGATCTTCCATAACGATCGGATCAATCAAGTGGCCGAATATCTGGCTTTCCTGCGTGAAGCGGAAGTCGACAGCATCACGTTGGGAGACCCCGGTGTAGTGCAGGTCATGCGGGAACAGGATTTGTTCATCCCTTACCGTTATGATGCGCAAGTCATGGTGACTTCAAGCGGACAGATCAATTTCTGGGCTAAAAGGGGAGCGGTCGGTTCGGTGCTGGCTCGTGAAGTGCCTTTCGAGGAAATGAAGAAATTGATTCCCGGCGCTTTGGTGCCGGTCGAAGTATTGGTGTACGGTGCCACTTGCATCCATCAATCGAAACGCAACCTGCTTGAAAATTACTTCAATTTCATAGAGAAAGAGGAAGCCGTGAACAAAGAGCGCGGGTTGTTCATCTCGGAGCCGAAAAAAGTGGATTCCCATTATTCCATCTACCAGGACCGCAACGGGACGCACATCTTCGCCAACAATGACCTTGATCTGATGCCCCATCTTGGCGAACTGACGGCTATCGGCGTCTCGCAATGGATGCTGGACGGGCTGTTCACCCCGGGAGAAAATTTTGTCGCGATCGCGAAATTGTTCGTGGAAGCGCGTGAAGCTTTCGCGGAAGGGATCTGGACGGATGAATTGGCGGAACGCTTGGATGCCGAACTGCGTGCTTTGCATCCCGCCAACCGAGAGTTGGACTCCGGGTTCTATTCCAAGGATCCGAACGAAGTTGTCTGATACTTTGATACTGAAAGAAAGAGAGTGTACACATACATGCGAACAATAACAAAGAAGCCCGAGGTCTTGGCCCCGGGCGGAACATTGGAAAAATTGAAGACAGCCATCCACTACGGAGCTGACGCCGTCTATATCGGCGGAGAAGCTTATGGATTGCGTAGCCGCGCAGGCAATTTTGACTATGAGGAAATGGCGGAAGCAGTCGCTTTTGCGCATAGCCACGGTTCGAAAGTCTATGTCGCCGCGAATATGGTCACCCATGAAGGCAACGAGGAAGGCGCAGGCGAATTCTTCCGCACGATCCGCGATATCGGCATCGATGCGGTCCTGATTTCGGATCCCGCGCTGATGGAAATCGCTGTGACCGACGCACCCGGCTTGCCGATCCATTTGTCGACACAGGCATCAGCGACCAACTACCAGACGCTCAATTTTTGGGCGAGCGAAGGCTTGGAACGCATCGTTTTGGCACGTGAAGTGTCGATGGCAGAAATCCAGGAAATGAACGAGAAGACCGATGTCGAAATCGAAGCCTTCGTCCACGGGGCGATGTGCATCTCCTACTCGGGCCGTTGTGTCCTTTCCAACCACATGTCGAACCGTGATGCCAACCGCGGAGGCTGCGCGCAGTCTTGCCGTTGGAAATACGGCCTGTTCGATATGCCGTTGTTGGGACAACAGAACCCTGTAGGTGCCGGCGAAGAAGGCATCGAAGAAAAATTCTCCATGAGTGCCGTCGATCTTTCGATGCTGGAGCACCTGCCCGATCTGATCGAGAGCGGCGTCGACAGCCTGAAAATCGAAGGGCGCATGAAATCGATCCACTACGTGTCGACTGTAGTCAATGTCTACCGCAAAGCCGTGGATGCTTACTGCGCGGATCCGGACCATTATGAACTGAAGCAGGAATGGGTGGATGAATTATGGAAAGTCGCGCAACGCGAATTGGCGACCGGTTTCTTCTATAAAGATCCGACCGAGGAGGAACAGCTCTTCGGCCAGCGCCGCAAAATTCCGCGCTACGGTTTCATCGGCCAAGTGATGGCATACGATCCGGAAACGCAGATGGCTACGATCCAGCAACGAAACAATTTCGGTGTCGGTGACGAAATCGAATTCTACGGTCCGGGATTGCGCCACAACATACTGACTGTGGAAGCCATCTGGAACGAACACGATGAAGCAATCGACCGTGCGCCTAACGCCATGATGATCGTGAAGATGAAAGTTCCTTTCGTGGTTGAACGTTTCGATATGATCCGCAAAAAGAAATAAAACCGGAATGACAAAAAAGAATGGCCCCGCGAGTATGCTGCTCGTGGGACCATTCTTTTTGATTTCGGTAAACCGTGTTGCATTCAGACTTTCATCAAGAAAAAAGTCGTTCTTTCGGCTGAGCCGGTACTTTGAACAGTAAGGCGATGACCGCAGCGATGACCGTAAAGACGAAAAGTAGCAGATAAAGGTAATTCAGCCCGATTGTGTCGATGATGGGGCCGGCCATCAACTGGAAGAAGATGGTGCCGATATTCCTGGAAAGCATGGCGACGACCGCTGTTCCTGTAGCAATCAGTTTCCGGTTCAATAAGGTGGAGACCATCTTGAGGTTCAGCATGATGAAGGTACCGGAAGCGAAAAACTTGGTCAGGACGGTCGCAATGGAAAGCACCAGAAAGTCGCTCGAAACGAAATTGATCAGATACTCTGTGCCGGAAAGGAACAGAATGGCCAGAAGGAGCTGTTTGTTCGTGAAATGGTCCATGAAACGATGCGACAAAGCCATCGCGATGACTTCCGCAAACAAAGCCACAGTCAGGGTTGTGCTGACAAGTGCGACCGGAGCACCCGTATCGGTCAAAAGCAACGGCAGATAACTGGTGTTGACTGTGTTCGTGCCGAAAATGATGAACGCCAAAAGCAGATAAGTGATGAACAGTTTGTTCTGGAAGATGTTCTTGAGCGTATTGCCTCCTGAAGTATCCTCCTGCTTCTCGGATGGATGCTCTGGAGAGGCAGCCGGTTGCTCCGGTTTAGGCAACAGATATAGGAACACGAGGCTCGAGAGATATAAGACGAGATATAGCACGAAAATGGATTTCGGCGATACAAAATCGTAGATGATCCCTGAAATCTGTTGCCCAGCCGCATAGCCGATTGTTCCCCAGAGACGAATTTGGCCGAATCTGTAAGGGCTGTTGGCCGCAAGCACATCAAACAGCGGTGCGAGCCCCAAGGTGATGGCGTTCGCCAAACCATAAACGAGCCCGAAGAGCCAGTTGCCTGTGAAGAAAAAGAGTCCACAACTGATGACAGCTGAAATTAGGACGTAGATGGTCACGGTCTTGCGCGTTCCCCATTTTTCATTTGAATAACCGATAAGTCCTTGGATGATGAGTGCGATTATGTTTGAAAGGATAAGGATGAATGAAATTTCCGACCCGCTTTTCCCTAGGCCGCGCATGTAGACGGTGATCAACGATGATAAAGCTGACATGGCCATAAAATAGAAGATGAACAATATCACGTATTGCTGATAAAGGCGTTCCTTAAAATACCCCATCGAATTACATTCCCCCAATAAGTTCACTAGTATACAATATTCTAACACATGATCCGGTGATAAAGCTGATTCTTTCTTAAATTGAAAAGTGCTTCGCAAATCTCATGCCATTCTTTCCCAAAATTGTAAAAAGCGTTCGAAATGTGCCGCGCATCAGGCTTGGGATGCGCTATAATGATAGACAACTATAGTAGTGGAAAGGAGGCGCTTGCTGATGTATCCAGAAACCCAAAAGAAAATCGCCGAGATGCTGGAAGGGAATGTTTTCCCCGGGGCGGCTTATACCTTTATCGATAAGGAAAAAACGGAAACCCGGCTGATCGGATCGGCGGCGATCCTGCCCGAGCGGGAAGACTTGCGGGAAGGCATGCTCTATGATGTGGCATCTTTGACGAAAGTGATCGTAACGAACACGCTCCTGCTCCGATTGCATGAGGAAGGGAAAATCAACTTCGAGGATCCGGTGCAGGCTCATCTGCCGGCATTCCGTTCTGGATCGGTGACGATCCGTCATCTGATGACGCACACGTCCGATCTGAAAGGCTACATCAAAAATCGCGATGCGCTTTCGGCCGAGGAACTCGCCGCCGCCTTGATTTCCCTTGAGCCGGGAGGAAATCTCGGGAAAAAAGTGGTCTACACCGACACTGGTTTGATCCTGGCAGGCTTCATCATCGAGAAGCTGACAGGGAAATCGGTTGAGGAAAACTTTGAGCAGCGCATCAAGCAGCCGCTAGCCATGACGGATAGCAGCTACCGACCGACCGATCCGATGCGTTGCGTTCCGACACAAAACCACCCGAGCAGAGGGGTGATCCGCGGTAGCGTGCACGATCCCAAAGCATTGATCCTGGGCGGACACTGCGGGAGCGCCGGGTTGTTTGCGCCGATGCAGGATCTGATCCGATTCAGCCAAATGATGCTGCATTTCGGGGAGTGGGAAGGCCAGCGGATTTTGCGGAAAGAGACGGTCCAAGCCTTGCTGCAGGATTGGGGAAAGGTCCAAGGTCAACCGCGTTCCTTGGGATGGAATCTGTTTCAGGATGGGGAAGACTTCGTATTGTGGCACACCGGCTACACCGGCACGTTCATGATACTGGATCCTAACCGACAAAAAGGGTTTTTGCTGCTTTCGAACCGGGTCCATCTAGAGGACCGCAGACCCGAATGGATAGCGGTCCGCGATGAGCTGATCGCCATCTGTCTGAAGGAAGCCCATGAGGAAAAAGCAGAATAACAAAAAAACGCCACTTTTTGGGTGGCGTTTTTTGCTGTCCTTGGATGGACGAATTTCTTCAGAAAGTGGACGGCGAAGTTGCAGCTTCATCGATCCTGTTCGGAGGTCTAAAGAAAAAGAGTAGTTTCTCTCAGTAACTATAGAGTATACAGAGATACTCTTAATATAGTATGACAGCTTATTAATATTTTGGATAGTAGCAAATGAGAAAATTCACATGAAAACTGCTATTGAAAATTTCACTGACAATTGATAAGATAGTGAAAGCAAAGTCCTTTAATATGATCCAGAGAGATCATGAAGGGTAACAAATCACATACATTTGATACCTTAGGTCCTTTTGCAAATAAACGTCAAAAGGGTATTTTTTTGCCCAAAAACAAGGAGGAAAAAGGTATGGCAATCAACCAAAAACCATTATTATTGGATGTGGATGAAAAACCGGAAGTGCTGAAAGGCATTCTGTTGAGTTTTCAGCACGTCTTTGCAATGTTCGGAGCAACAATATTAGTTCCGCTTATTTTAGGGATGCCCGTCTCGGTCGCTTTGTTCGCGAGCGGAATCGGCACACTGATCTATCAAGTGGCAACACAAGCGAAAGTTCCCGTTTATCTGGGTTCTTCATTCGCCTACATCACGGCTATGGCTGTGGCAATGGAACAAATGGGCGGAGACATTAAAGCCGCGCAGACTGGTGTCATCATGGTGGGTCTTGTCTATGTCCTGATTGCGGGACTTGTCAAAGCACTTGGCACAAAATGGATCGACAAGTTACTACCGCCGATCGTCATCGGACCGATGATCATGGTCATCGGTTTGGGACTGGCTTCGTCTGCAGTGACAAATGCCGGATTTGTAGCGGATGGGGATATCCGTCATATCATTGTGGCGATTGCAACTTTCCTGATCACTTCGTTCATCAACACGAAAGGGAAAGGCTTTTTCAAAATCATTCCTTTCCTGATCGGAATCATCGGAGGGTACGTCATCGCGCTTTTCATGGGTTTGGTCGATTTCCAACCTGTGTTGGATGCGAAGTGGTTTGAACTGCCGGGATTCTTTCTGCCGTTCGAAACACCATGGTTCGGTTCTTACGATCTGTATTTCGGACCGGAAACTTTGGCCATCATCCCAGTCGCATTAGTTACGATTTCAGAACATATCGGAGACCATACTGTTTTAGGAAAAATCTGTAACCGTCAATTCCTGAAGGATCCGGGTCTTTCCCGCACGCTTATGGGCGATGGTGTAGCGACTGCCGTTTCGGCATTCATCGGTGGACCGGCGAATACGACTTACGGCGAAAATACCGGCGTCATCGGGATGACGCGCATCGCATCCGTTTCCGTCATCCGTAACGCTGCCTTTATCGCAATCGGTTTGAGCTTCTTCGGGAAATTCACAGCGCTGATTTCAACCATCCCAACATCCGTATTGGGCGGGATGTCCATCCTGTTGTATGGTGTCATCGCCAGCAATGGTCTGAAAGTACTTATCGAGGAACAGGTCGACTTCAACCACGTCCGCAACTTGATCATCGCCAGCTCGATGCTAGTGCTGGGCCTGGGCGGCGCGGTTCTGGATATCGCAGGCGTTGTTACCTTGTCAGGTACAGCCTTAAGCGCTATTACCGGTATCACATTGAACTTGGTTCTACCGCATGAAGAGGCATACAATCCCAAACATCCGCTTCAGAAAAAAGAAGAACACAAACATAACCATTAATGCGAAAAACGCATCGCCACTCAATTCCAGAGTGGCGATGCGTTTTTTTTCGGGATTTTATCAGTCGCCCCAGACTTCATCAGCGATCTGCTTGACCAATGCTAATTTGGCCCATTGTTGTTCTTCCGTCAGATTGTTTCCTTCTTCGGTCGAAGCGAAGCCGCATTGCGGGCTCAGGCATAATTGTTCCAAAGGTACATATTTGGTTGCTTCAGCGATGCGCGCCTTGACTTCGGCGATGTCCTCCAACTCCGGCGTTTTTGAAGTAATCAGGCCCAAAATTATTTGGCCGTCGCCTTTGTAGTAGCGCAGTGGTTCGAACCCGCCAGCACGGTCGGTGTCATATTCCAGGAAGAAGCCATCAAAGCCGGTTTCGCCGAATAATTCTTTCGCAACAGGCTCATAAGCGCCTTCCTGCGAATAGGACGAGCGAAAGTTACCGCGGCAGATATGCGTCGTGACGACCAAATCTTCAGGCAGCCCGATTTGGATGTTTTTGACATTATCGGTTGCGATGCGCTTCAATTCATCGTAAGTTTCCTGAGAACCGAAAATTTCCAGTGCTTTGTCCGAGCAAAGGTCGCCCCAGAAAGTGTCATCGATCTGGATGTAACGGTTACCCAACGAGTAGAAGTGCAGGATCGTGTCGCGGTATGCCTGCTGCAGGTCGGCAGCGTACCCTTCCAAGGTAGGATAAATTTCTTCGTTGCGGAAACCGAGGCGGATCAATTGGTTCGGGCTCGGGATCGATACTTTCGCAACGGCTCTGTCGCCGACTGCTTCAGCCAAGAAAGCATAGTCCGCAAAGAAAGGATGTTCCGGATTAAAAGCGATCTTGCCGATGTTGCGCACGCTATGGGCACTCGTCACAACATTGTGGAATTGTTTGCCTTGCGCCGCAAGGTAACCTTCAAAGCCCAAGAGGTTTTCAAGAAAATCGAAATGCCAATAAGAACGTCGGAACTCACCATCTGTGATGCCTTTATAGCCTAGTTCGATCTGTTTGTCGACGATGCGTGTGATCTCAACATTTTCGATTTCGCGAAGGGCTTCCTTCGTGATTGTTCCCTCTGCCAGCTCTTTGCGGGCTTTTTTGATGCTTTCGGGACGCAAGAAGCTTCCTACGTGGTCTGCGCGGAAAGGCGCCTTCGTTCTGTTTAAAGTAGTTTGGGTTGTCATAATATTTTCCTGCTTTCTTTTTTGTTTTTTTTGTAAAAAAATACGTCCTTGCGCATTGTGCTGCGCAAGGACGTATGAAAGATTCACCGTGTTACCACCTTGATTCAGAAAAATCTCTCGATCTTTCCCTTAACCAGTACGCCTCAGCAAAACGCTGTTCCGGGATACTGTGATGCTGTAACGGGCATTCCCGTGGTACGCTAAGGTCCCTTGCAGAACGTTCGCATGCCATTCACTCGAAGACCATTTTCCAGATAGCATCCCTGTCCTCTTTTCAGCTGCCGAGGTTCTCTGTGCATTTCGTCCATCTGTACTTATCTTTTCAACGTGATTTCAATTTGAAATTAAATATATAATAACAATAGACTGAGAAGGAGTCAAATATTTTTAATTATTTTTTCATTTATCGGTTTCGACATATTGGCATCTGCGGCACTGCAAGGAGGAAATTGCAATTAGAATCGTTAGGGTATATACTTCATATAGATAGATGTCTATGCAATGAAATCAGGTGCGATGCGACTTCTGAGATGCATCCATAGACCTCATAAAAAGGGGAAAAGTTATGGCAATCGAATATAAAACATACGCGAAATGTCTGAAAGTCTTATCAGACGAAACTAGATTGGAAATCATGGATTTATTGTCGGAAGGGGAAATGTGCGCCTGTGCGTTATTGGATCAGTTTTCGATCACACAACCGACTTTATCCTATCACATGAAAATGATGAAGGACTGTGGCTTGGTGGACAGCAGGAAAGACGGCATTTGGGTCAAATACTCCGTGAATCATGAAAAGTTGGATGAGTTGAAGGACTTTTTCCAGACTATGGCCAAACAAAACACCACTGTATAATCATTCGAAAGCAGGGGATGGAAATGGAAATCAAAATTTTGGGACCGGGCTGCCGGAACTGCGAGAAATTGCAAGCCAATACAGCTGAAGCGCTGAAGAAGATAGGCATGGAAGCAACCATCATTAAAGTGGAGGACCCGAAAGAAATCGCAAAGTACGGTATCATGCAGACTCCGGGGCTGGTCATCAATGAAAAGGTCGTCTCATATGGGCGGATCCTGACGCCCAAACATATTGCAGAGCTCCTGCAAAAATGATGAACAGAGAAAACCTGTCCTATATGATTAAGCTGCGAAAACCGGTGTTAAACTCCGGCATTATCGCAGCTTTTTAAGTAAGGGCTCATTACCCAAAAACAATACATTGACAGTTATCTATGTGTGGGCGTATACTGACACATAGATAAATATCAATGTGTTGAACGGTAAAAATACAAACTAGAAGGTGCAATTTGTTATGGGAATTTTTCAATGGTTAAATGATCAGTTATTAAAAATGCAGTGGCTCAGTGATCTGGTCGCTTTGCTTGTCCGGGATGTCTTCGGATTGGATCTCGCCAGCAGGGTAGGCGGCAGCATCCACTTCTTCATCTACGACGTCATCAAAATCTTCATCCTGCTGTCGGTATTGATTTTCGGCATTTCTTATGTGCAAAGCTTTTTCCCGCCTGAGCGGACGAAGAAAATCTTGGGCCGGTTTGATGGGATCACCGCCAATATTCTGGCGGCGTTGCTGGGTACGATTACGCCGTTCTGTTCTTGTTCCTCGATTCCGCTCTTCATCGGCTTCACCGGATCGGGACTTCCGCTGGGTGTGACGTTTTCGTTCCTGATCTCTTCGCCGCTTGTCGATTTGGCATCCATCATCCTCTTGGCCAGCATCTTCAACTGGAAGATCGCCATCGCCTATGTCGTTGTGGGATTGATCCTTGCGGTTGTCGGCGGAACTTTCATCGGGAAGGCGCATCTGGAAGATCAGGTCGAGGCCTTTGTGTTCGGTAGCCCGACAATCGAACTGGAGGAAGCCGAGTTGACCAGGAAGGACCGGGTCGATTATGCCTTCGATCAGGTGAAGGAAGTCGTCCAAAAAGTGTGGCTTTACGTGCTCCTTGGAGTCGGTATCGGGGCGGCCATCCACAACTGGATTCCGGAGTCTGTCATCACGGCTCTGTTGGGTCAGGATAAATGGTATTCGGTATTGGTGGCAACATTCGTCGGTGTTCCGATGTACGCGGATATTTTCGGGACGCTGCCCATTTCCGAAGCGCTTGTCGCAAAAGGCGTCGGATTGGGGACCGTATTGTCATTCATGATGGGAGTGACAGCATTGTCCTTGCCGTCGATGGTCATGCTGAAGCAGGTCGTCAAGCCGAAATTATTGGGCCTCTTCTTCGGAATCGTGGCAATCGGCATCATCATCATCGGCTATTTGTTCAATTTCTTGGGACCAATCTTTATGTAATCAAATCAAAAATAATAAGCTGGAGGAATATCATCATGGAAATTAAAATTTTGGGTATAGGCTGCAAAAATTGCGTTAATTTGGCTAAGAACACGGAAGAAGCTTTGAAGGAACTGGGGATGGAAGCGACCATCACAAAAGTGACCGACATGAAGGACATTGCCAAATACGGCATCATGCGCACTCCGGGATTGGTCATCGACGAGAAAGTCGTCTCCTACGGTAAAGTCGCCAGTACGGAAGAAATCACAGAATTGCTGAAAAAATAAATATTATTGAGAGTGCCGGGTGGAGAAATGTTCTTCGCCCGGCACTTTTTTTGCGCATTTTCGATTTTAGGATTGACTGAAGATAGAAGAAGTTCTATATTGTAAAGGTACAAAAAAATATTCAAAACTATCAAAAGCTATTCAAAATACAAACAAGCTAAGGGGAAATGAATCATGACAAACATCACTATCTTTGAACCGGAAACAAGCAGCAGCTTGTTCAGCAGCCAGGATGCCCTGCGCATTGCAGCAGTAATGGAGGCCTTGGCGGATTTGGAGAACTATGAAGCTTTGCTTTTCAATTTGACGGATGATGCGGAGCAATTCGAATCCAACAAAGTGGTCAATGAAAAAATCGAAGCGGAAGGAAACACAATTTTGCCGATCACTGTTGTCGATGGAGAAATCGTCAAGACCGGCGCCTATCCAACCAATGACGAAATCACCGGTTACATCGGTGTCCGATTCGTTGAAGATACGGAAGGCGGCTGCGGTTGCGGCGGGCATGGCCACCACGATCATCACCATGGAGAAAGCGATCAAGCAAAAGGCGGCTGCGGATGTGGCGGGCATGGACATCACCAGCATAACCATGGAGAAAGTGGTCATGCGAAAGGCGGCTGTGGCTGCGGCGGACATGGCCATCATCATCACCACCAGCAGGAGGAAGAAGCAACATCAAGCAAGGGCTCTTGTGCCTGCGGTAATGGTGGTTGCTGCTAAAATGATAAAGAGTACGCGTGATTCGGGATATCCCCGGCTCGCGTTTCTTTTTCCAGCGTAGATAGAAAAACGTCTATATAAAAGGAGCATCAGCAATTATGGATTATGAAAATTATGCAAAAGTCGCAAAGGCATTGGCCGATCCGAAGCGCGTCAAAATTGTCGATATGCTTTCCTGCGGGGCCATGTGTGCCTGTGACATACTGGAACACTTCGATTTCACCCAACCCACGTTGTCCCATCACATCAACTTGTTGGTGAAGGCGGGATTGGTGACGACGGAGAAATCCGGAACGTGGCATTATTACGATCTGAAGAAAGATGCCTTCGAAAAATTCAAGGCGGATACAGCGGAACTGATGGCCGATACTCCGGCATGCATCTGTGAACCTGTGCGGTCAAAAGTAGTGTGTAGCACAGATGAAAAAGAAACCGATCAAGTGACGCAAAAATAGTGCTGTAAAGAGCGTAAAACAATAAATGGAGGTATAATAAAAATGAGTAGCAAAGAACAAACAAGCATTTCGTTCTTTAATAAATATTTGAGTGTCTGGGTAGCAATCTGTATGGTGGTAGGGGTGTTGATCGGCAAATATCTGCCGGCCATACCTGAATTCTTCGGGAAATTTGAATATGCGAACGTCTCGATCCCGACGGCCGTATTGATCTGGGTCATGATTTACCCGATGATGATGAAGGTGGATTTCCAAAGCGTCCGGGACGTCGGGAAAAATCCGAAAGGACTTTATGTCACCTGGGCAGTGAACTGGTTGATCAAACCTTTTACTATGTACGCCATTTCTGCCTTTTTCTTCTTTGTCGTCTTCAAAAATTTCATTACGCCTGAGTTGGCGACTGAATATTTGGCCGGTGCGATTCTGCTGGGAGCTGCCCCTTGTACCGCGATGGTGTTTGTCTGGAGTCAACTGACTAGAGGCAATCCGGCGTACACTGTCGTTCAGGTTGCGACCAATGATCTGATCATCCTGGTTGCTTTCATTCCGATCGTCAAATTCTTATTGGGCGTCAGCAATGTTACGGTTCCTTGGGACACCTTGATCCTGTCTGTCGTGTTGTTCGTTGTGATTCCGCTGGTCGGAGGAGTCTTGACGCGGATCTTCGTCACAAAGAAAAAAGGCGTTGCTTATTTCGAGAAGGATTTTCTTTCGAAATTTGATGGCGCAACCACTGCAGGGCTGTTGTTGATGCTGGTCTTGCTGTTCTCTTTCCAAGGAGAGGTCATCCTGGAAAACCCGTTGCACATTTTGATGATCGCCGTACCATTGATTCTGCAGACATTCCTGATTTTCTTCATTGCCTATTTTGCAAGCAGAGCATTGAAGCTTCCTCACGCAATCGCCGCTCCGGCCGGAATGATCGGCGCATCGAACTTTTTTGAACTATCTGTCGCGGTCGCCATCGCGTTGTTCGGAATGGATTCTCCAGCGGCATTGGCGACGGTTGTGGGTGTCTTGACTGAAGTGCCTGTGATGCTGATTTTGGTGAAAATCGCCAATTCGACAAGACAATGGTTTCCTGGAAAAGAAAATAGTGTAGTAAATCCTGTAAAAACGGTAAAATAAGCCACTTTAACTGAAAAGGAGAATTTATTATGAAAATCATCGTAATCGGTTCGGTAGCGGCGGGCACCTCCGTTGCAGCCAAAGCGCGCAGAAATACAGAGGAAGCGGAAATAGTCGTCTATGATCAAGGAAAGGATATTTCCTATTCCGTCTGCGGTATCCCCTACAAAATCGGTGGGGAAGTCGATTCAGTGGATCGCCTGACGCCGCGGGATGCGAAATGGTTCAAAAAGAGATATGATGTCTCCATCTTTACGGAACATAAAGTGACAAAAGTGGATCATGAAGCCAAAAAGATTCAAGTTAAAGATCTGAAGACCGGTGAAATCAAAGAGGACGCTTATGATGTGTTGGTTTTCGCGACAGGTGCGGCTCCGCTTACGCCTCCACCGTTCGATCAGGATGCATACGACAATGTCTTCCATGTCCGCAACATCCAGGACCTTCGTGACATTGAAAGTTATTCGGAAGCGAACCAACCGAAGAAAGCACTGATCATCGGTGCTGGGTTCATCGGTCTGGAAATGGCCGAACAACTTGTGTATAAAGGTTGGGATGTCACCATCGTTCAGTTGGAAAATCAAGTGATGCCGCCGATGGATGCTGATATGGCTTTCCGGGTTGAAGAAGTGCTGATGGCCAATGGGGTGCATCTGCACCTTGGGGATACGGTCAAGACCATCGAAGGTAGTGGGACCGTCAAAAAAGTGGTGACGACAAAAGGCGCCACCATCGAAACGGATATCGTCATCCTGGCTGCCGGCGTACGTCCGAATATTCAACTGCCGAAGGAAATCGGCGTCACGATCGGTGCGACGGGTGCGGTTGCCGTTAACAGCAAAATGCAGACGAATATCTCGGATGTGTATGCGGTAGGTGATGTAGCGGAAAGTTTTTCGGTCATCACAGGCAAACCGATTTACCGTCCATTGGGCTCTACGGCCAACAAGATGGGACGGATCGCCGGTGATGTGATCACCGGTGGGAATCTGGAACACCGCGGGGTGCTGGGTACCGGCATCTTCCGCGTATTCAATCTGCATGTCGGCCAGACAGGCATGACCGAAAGAGAGGCGAAGGCAGCCGGTTATTCCGTGGAAGTCCTTTACAACATCAAGCCGGACCACGCCGAATACCTTGGCGGCAAGGAATTGATCATTAAGGCTTTGGCAGACAAAGCCTCAGGACGCGTCTTGGGTGCTCAAATTGTAGGAACTCAGGGTGTGGACAAACGGATCGATGTCCTCGCCACGGCCATCACCTTCAAGGCGAAAGCGGAAGACCTGTTCCATCTGGATCTGGCCTATGCACCGCCGTTCGCAACGACAAAAGACCCTATCCTTTATACAGGCATGGCTTTGGATAACGCCTTGCACGGCAATCCGTTGATGACGCCGGCCCAGTTGGTCGAAACGCAACATAAAGGCGAATCAATTCAGGTGGTCGACACGCGTTCCGCAAAGGACTTCGAGAAGGGCCACGTCCAAGATGCAATCCACATCCCGTTAGGGGAACTGCGTGCACGCTCTGGTGAGCTTTCCAAAGATATCCCGACTGTGACTTACTGCAACAAAGGCGTGACCGGAAATGCCGCTCAGAATGTCTTGATTAATTTAGGCTTCCAGGAAGTCTACAACCTTTCTGGTGGCAACAAAAATTATCAAAGTTACCTCAAAATGCTGAAGAGAAAAAGCTAAAAGGTGAGTCTCTGATTGTATGCGAGAAAAATGGAGAATCCGAAACGGGTTCTCCGTTTTTCTTTGGATTAAAATCAGATTAGGGGTGGCAATCTTCAAAACGAATGATAGAATGAAAAGTAAGCAAAATGTTTGGGAGGTTGAATCTATGAAATATGATTTCGAAACGCCTGTCAATCGGAGCAACACAGGGTCCGAAAAATGGGCAGCCATGTACAGAAGCAATCCTAACGTGGGGAAGGATGTTTTTCCTTTCTCCGTAGCGGATTTGGATATAAAGACAGCACCGCAGATCGTCAAAGGTCTGCAGGAATATATCGAAACAGCCGTAATGGGCTATGATTTGCCGACCGAAGACTATTACCGAGCAATCATCAACTGGATGGACAATCGCCATGCTTGGCAAATCAAGAAGGATTGGATCATCTGCACACCGGGCATCATCGCCGCATTCTATTCCGCTATTAGGGCATACACCGAGCCGGGCGACGGCGTCCTATACATGGGGCCGGTCTACTACCCGTTCATGAAGTCAATCAAGAATACGAAACGCAGGCTCATCAACAATTCGTTGGTCCGCAATGGCGATCGCTACGAAATTGATTTTGAAGGCTTGGCCGAGAAAGCCAAAGATCCGAACATCAAACTGATGCTCTTCAGCAACCCGCATAATCCGGTCGGCCGCGTCTGGACCAAAGCGGAACTGGCGAAAGTGGTCGACATCTGCGCCGCCAATGATGTCGTGATTTTGGCGGATGAAATCCACCACGATCTGATCATGCCCGGCCATGTGTTCACACCGATGGCAGCCATATCCGATGCAGCAGCGGACATCTGCATCACGGCAACCGCCGCCAGCAAGTCTTTCAATATCGCGGGCCTGCGCAATTCCAATGTCATCATTTCGAATCCGGAGCTCCACACGGCTTTCAAGATGGATATGGAAATGACCGGCATTGGTGGAGGGACCAACGTCCTCGGCTTGAAGGCGACCGAGATCGCCTACACGGAGGCCGAGGACTGGCTGGAAGAGTTCAAAGCTTTGATCTGGCACAACCACGAGACGCTAAAAACCTTCCTGGAGAAGGAACTGCCGGAAGTGACTGTCTTCGATCTGGAAGGTACCTATCTGCAGTGGATGGATTTCAGTGCCTTCGGTTTGTCCCACAAACAATTGGAAGAAATCACGGAGCAGGAGGCGCAAGTATTCCTGGATGAAGGCTACATATTCGGGGACGAAGGTCGCGGATACGAAAGAATCAGCCTGGGTGCCCCTACGAAAACGCTGATGGAAGCGATGGAGCGCTTGGTCACAGTCATGAAAAAATACCGGAAACAAAATCAATAGAACAACTGAGGGCTGTCTCGTTTTCGAGGCAGCCCTTGGTTTGGCGGAAACTCATGGGCAGCAGCACGCTGCTCCGGTGAACGGAGGCTTGGCCGTAGTTCAGCCAACATTCCTGATGTGTCGTCCTCCCATGAGCGCAGTTTGGCCGGAGCTGAGTCCGAAATTCAGCGGCGTCCTCCGGCGGGCGGATCCCTCTCCGGAGCAGGGCATCGATCCAGCTGATTTCCTCCGGCCAAGCGGAATCCGGTTTTGCAAACAACAATATCTAAAGAATTTTTTAAAATTACAGCAACGTAAGCATCCTTCATCCTTTCTTCACAATCGGATGCTATACTGTAGAGTAAATAAAAGAAAGGTTGATGAGACATGTTGTATCCATTCTTCGATAGCACCTATATATTGATCGTCCTCGGTATCGTGGTTTCCATGATCGCTTCGGGATTCGTCAAGCGTACCTTCAATACCTATAACAAAGTGAAAAGCCAAAACGGTTACACCGCTACGGATGCAGCACGCTTCATTCTGGAGCAGTCCGGCATCCATGATGTGCAGATTGAGCGCGTCCGTGGAGATCTGACGGACCACTATGACTCGCGCGCCAAAGTGCTGCGCCTTTCCGACACGACAGCCAACTCGACTTCGGTTGCGGCTATCGGCGTCGCTGCCCATGAAGTCGGTCACGCAATCCAGGACCAAAAAAATTACATTCCGTTGCGCTTGCGTGCCGGTTTGGTCCCAGCCGCCAATTTAGGCCAGACGCTTTCCATGCCGATGATCATGATTGGCGTGTTCGCAGGCATGAATCAGACGTTCCTCAATTTGGGGATCCTATTCTTCTCGTTCAGCTTCCTGTTCCAAGTGGTCACATTGCCGGTCGAATTCAATGCATCCGGCCGCGCCCTGAAGATCCTGTCGAACGGCGGTATCCTGAATGCGCAAGAAGTACCGAAAGCCCGCAAAGTTCTTGTCGCAGCAGCCATGACGTATGTCGCGGCGGCCTTCATGAGCTTCTTGCAACTTCTCCGTCTGCTGTTGCTTTTCGGCGGCGGAAGCAACGATGATTAACCAACAGGAGCGCGAGTAGTCCGCCTTCCATCCGAAAAAGCTGCTTCGGTCCATTCCAACGGACCAGAGCAGCTTTTTTTTGTTGTGCTGGATCCCCTGAAAAGGCGGTCATTAAACTTGTTATCTTGGGGTGGCTATACTATAATCATGTTAGCATTTTGGAAGTCTATATCAAGAAAGAGTTCCAAATCAGACTCTGGAAGCAGGAGCTAACAATAAAAACAATGAATCCTAATAAACAATCGCAAGACAAGCGCGTCATAGCCACAAAGAAAAACCTGTTGCATGCGTTGATAACCCTGCTGGAAGAAAAATCCATCGAAGAAGTGACGGTGAGGGAGCTTACCGGACGGGCAAAAGTGAATCGGGGAACTTTTTACCTACATTATGTAGATAAACATGATTTGTTGGAGAAAAATATCGATGCGCTGATCTTGGAACTCCAGGACAGAGGGAAAGCCATCACGAAAACGGCTTTATCCGGCGCAACGGAAACGGAATTCAGACAAAAGACGGTTGAAGCGTTCACGGATATCTTCAGTTACATCAAAGAAAATGAGCGCTTTTTCAGTGTTCTTTTCAATGGGCAAAGCAGCTACTCCTTTCCGCTCAAATTCAACACCTATTTGAGGGGACGTTTGGAGGAACAGCTCCGGTCCAAAAAAACCGTCATACCCTATGAACACTGGATCACTGCCGTTTCCTTCGCCTACCAAGGGATGATTTACTCCTGGGTGACGAACGGTATGAAAGACTCGCCGGAACGGATGGGAGAGTATGGGTATTATTTCATTTCCCAAAGCGTGGTGGAAATAACCAGAGGAACGTGATTGTTCCGTAAAAAAGTGTGCTTGCGGTCGAGCGACAGGAGGAAGCGTCATGGGAAGAGGAAACCTTGATTTGAATGTAGTCCAGGAGATACTGAACAAGACAAAGGAAGAAGTGGAAAACATGCATCCCGTCAATATCCTGTTGGCGGGGAAGACGGGTGTCGGGAAAAGCACGCTGATCAACAATGTCTTCCGGGAACGGATGGCTGAGACCGGAATCGGGAAACCGGTCACGAAGCATCTGCGGCGGATTGCGAAGGAAGGCATGCCGCTCGTTTTGTACGATACGCGCGGGCTGGAATTGGCCCATCCGATTCAAACTGAAGTCAAGCGGGAAATCATTGAGGCCATTAAGCAGAGCCAAAAGGAAGGGTCCGATAAGGCAATCCATTTGGTCTACTATTGCATCAATGCACATTCCTCCCGCATCGAGGAATCCGAAATCGCCTTCATGGAAGAACTTTCCGGATTGTTGCCGGTATTGGTCGTCCTGACGCAATCGATCGGTCAGCCTGCGAACGAGCTGAAGAAATACATCGAAAACCTGAACTTGCCGATAGCCGGGGTACTGAACGTGATGGCAGAACCGTATGCCATCACGGATGAGCTGGTGCTTCCGCAGAGCGGATTGAAGGAATTGATCGAGCGGACGTTTGCGGTGCTGCCGGAGGAGACGAAAGAGGCTTTTAACAACGCCCAACAGGTGGATATCGCGCGTAAAGCGAAAGCATCCCGAAGTTGGGCGACCAAATACATCGTGACCACATTCGGCGTCGGGTTCACGCCGATCCCTTTTTCCGATGCGACTGTCCTGGTGCCGATGCAGATCGGCATGCTTGCCCACATCACTGCGATATTCGGCATTTCAATGGATAAAGCCACCATCACCAGTGTGATCGGTGCTGTCGGCGGAACAGGGGGAGCCACTTACTTGGGCCGGTACATCGTATCCAACTTGCTGAAGCTGATTCCCGGTGCGGGGACGATTGTCGGAGGAGTCATTAGCGGCGCGACGGCAGCCGTACTGACGACCGCGTTGGCGATGAGCTACATCGAGGTGCTGTCGATTGTGGCAAAGGGTGAAAAGGACGGCAAGTATCCGGACCTCAGCAACATCGAGACGCTGATGCGCGAAAAAATGCAGGAGCGCCTCAAAATGGGGACCAAGGATCAGGACGTCAAAGAAGTCCTGGAGAACCTGAAGGAGAGCAATCCATTGAAAAAATGGCTGAAAAAATAGAACACAAAAACGCACAGTCAGCCGACTGTGCGTTTTTTCATCATACATAATTAGAAGCCGGTTACATTAATCGGCTGTTTTAACGGCCCTCTTTTCAGTGCGAAAAGGTAACAGATGCCGTAGATGATGGCCAATCCTATCATCGCATACATGCCGATTGCATATGAGCCGGTCACGTCATAAACGGCTCCCCATAGCGGGCCGGAGATGGACATCCCGATGGAAGGCGCCATGCCGAGAATGGACCAGATGCGTGGGTAATCCCCGATACCGAAGACTTCGCTCACGACTAACGGGGTCAATACCGCTGGTCCGCCGAGTCCGAAAGCGAGGATGAACATGACGATCGATAAAGCCGGGTAAGAGCGGGTAGTCGCAAGGAAGAACAAGGCAATCACCATGCAGACAACAACAACTGTAAGGGTGATGGTCGAATCGATTTTGTCATTGATGGCTCCCACCGAAATGTTGGCGATGATCATGCCGGCCATGACGAGCGAGAACAATGTGCCGACCTGTCCGGATGTGAAGTTCATCCCGCTGAAGTGCGCTGGCAAATGTTGCATCATCCCGCCTCCGAAAGCGGAAAGGAAAATGCCAATGAACAGGATATAAAACGGTTTCATCTTTTTGGCATCTTCATAAGTGATGGACAGATCGTGTATAGGTTGATTGCTTTCGTTGTGAGCGGACAGTTTGTCTCCATAAGCGTTCAGGCCGACAGTGCCGGGATTTTCCACCAACAAAAAGAGGCCGTTCGGGACAGTCAGGAGCGCGAAAAGTCCTGCAATCAAAAAGTAACCCATGCGCCAACCGAAGTTATCCAGAAATGTCGGCATGATCATCGAAACGATGGCTCCCGCAAGTCCTCCAGAGGCATTCAACAGGCCCATCATCAATCCTTTTTTGGCGGTGAACCAATTGTTGATCAACAAAATCGCCAGAAACATGGTGATCGGCATCATGAATAAACCGAGGAAGATGCCTCCCAGATAAAATTGCCATAAACGAGTGGCGAATGCCAGCCAAACAAATCCAAGCGAAACCCAGAGTCCTCCTCCAATCAGCAAGCGCTTTGCGCCAAATTTAGGGAGAAATTGTCCAATCAGGGGAAGTACGAAAACGCCGGTCAGAGTCGACAGGCTGATGTAAAGCGAAAAGGCACTGCGCGTGAAGCCTAATTCCGAAGTGATGGGCTCGACGAAGAAACCGACCGCATTCCCGGCAATATACATGGCCATGATCAAGAAGGCCGCAGAAAAAAAGGATAGATAGTGGCGTAAGGTCATATGATAATTCCTCTCTACATCAAATAGGTCAAATATGATTCTTGTCAGATTCCCGTATAACAAAAAGGCATCCCACAATATGGAATGTCGTTTCATGAAATCGAATACATGTCTCTGCATATAAAATATTATATTAATAATCAACAAAAAGCAATAGTGTGTCAAAAAAAACGTCACACCTGTGAGGATGTGACGTCAGAAAGAGGCTGAATCTTTTTTTATTTGCGTTCCATTCATCCGGAATTTCAATCTTCAAAATGCAACTGCAGTTGCGGCACTTGGAAGAAATGCTGGAGTGCCAAGGCGATCCCACCCAGAAGAGCCCCGTTTTTCCCCAGTGAGGACAAACTCACGGGAACGTTTTGCCCGGATTTTCGGTTCAATTCCGTTTGGATTGCTGTCACACATTCCGGCAATGCACGGAAGAGATCGCCATTCAGATAGACTTTTTCCGGATCGAACAGGCTGACTACGTTGCTGATTGCGATGCTCATATGCAGCACGAGATGTTCCACTACATTTTTGGCATCTTCATCGCCGGTTTTGTACAGGGCAATCAGATCGGCCAGCTGAAGTGCGGAATCCTTCTTCAGGTCTCTGATTTCCGCAACCAAAGCAGACGTTGAACAATACTGGTTCAGGCAGCCTTGCTTGCCGCAGTCGCAGTCTTTCCCGAATGGATAGAGGATCGTGTGCCCCAGATTACCGGCCAAGCTGTTTTTGCTGCGGAACAACCGGTTCTGCAACAGGATTCCGGAACCAATGCCTTCATCCAGATCGATGCTGATGATGTTCCCCGGAGAGTGGGCGAATACCGCTTCGGCTATCACTGCGAGATTGTTCTGGTTCTCCAAAAAGATCGGGCAGTCGATGGCGTCGCTCTCCAGATGTTTGGCGGTCAGATGCTCTAACATTTTGTTCGTTGATGATACTATCTCATCTTCATGCACAAAGCCGTCGATGGACACAACAATACCCACGAAGCGGAACGGCGTCTTGGTGAGGCTCTTCCTGTGGTAGAGCACAACTTCCTCGATGCTGTCGATGATATTGCTAGCCTCCACTTTTCTGACCAAATCGTACTGCGCAACGATCCTGCCTTGAAGATTGCAGACGAGTGAAGAAATCTTTGTTTGTGTAATGGTCAAACTCATCGCGTATCCGCCATTCGCATTCACCTTCAACAGCACCGGTTTTCTCCCGCCAACGACGGAACTTTGACCTGTACCGAGTTCGACGACAAGTTTTTCCTTAAGCAGTTTTTTGACAATTTCGGATACGGTTGCCTTATTGAGACCGGAATCATGAGAGATGGCCGCTCGTGAAGTATTGGGATGATTGATGATTGCTGTCAAAACGATGGTCTCGTTTTGTTCCCTGATTGTGTTACGGTTGACGATCATGGTGTGTCACACCCTTTACAAATTTTTTTGAGTTTTGGGCGCAAAAAGGTGATGGATCTGAAAAATATACAAAGAAAGGCCATCTTGATGCACAATCGAGCGTGTTCCAGAAAGTCTCTCGGAGGTGGAAATACCTTGTATAGTCGTCAGAAGTCTGGTTTTGAAGGCGGTTACATAGACGATGAAGACAAAAGTGGGCTCGTAGAAGAGCGATGGGTGGGGGAAACAGTCACTGCGGGCATTCGTCTTTAGTTATATTTTAACACTTTTTGAGGGTAATTGCGAGGTTTGGATGCCCGCCAAACCCAATTAACGACCACTTTTTTTTCAATTGGGTATAGGGATTAAGCGTTTTCCGGATTGTGGGCTCTGAGTCATTGTCATTTATTTGGAAAATCGGTAAAATGAAAGGAATCATGGGAGGGGGCATATATCAGAATGTTGGGTTTGAACGGAATAGAATGGGCGATGCTGATTGTTGCGGCGATCATCATCGGTTTTTCCAAAACAGGCATACAAGGAGCGACAATTCCGGCGGTGGCGCTGGTTGCGGTCCTGTTCGGCGGGAAGGCATCAGCCGGAATTATGTTGCCGATGCTGATGCTGGGGGACTTGATCGCGATCTTTCAGTACGGCAAGCAAGGTAAATTGAGTGACGTCCTAAAATTATTGCCTGCCGCCGTAGTCGGCATCGTCGGTGGAGCCATCATGGGCAATTATCTCGATGACAAGCAGTTCAAAGCATTATTGGGTATCGTCGTGTTGATTTGTCTGGGACTGTTGGTTTATAGAGAGATCACCAAAAGAGTTTTGCCGCTTCCGAAAAATCCAATCTTTCATTGGATGGTCGGGGCTGTCAGTGGCTTTTCATCGATGGTCGGGAATGCAGCCGGGCCCATTTTCAACGTTTATTTACTGTCGCAGGATCTAACCAAGAAGAAGATGATCGGAACGACTGCCTGGTTCTTCCTGCTAATGAACATTGTGAAGTTGCCTTTCCACATCTTCATGTGGGGCACCGTCACTTGGGGAACGCTCCGGTACATGCTGCTGATGATACCATTCATCGCATTCGGAAGTTGGATGGGAATTAATTTCGTCAGGAAAATCAATGAGACGTGGTACAAACGCATCATCATGATCATGACCGCGATTGCGGCGCTCCGTCTGTTCATATGAAAGTAAAAACGATGCCTTGTGAACGAGTTTACTTCGTTCACAAGGCATCGCTTTTGTTCTCTGAAAAATTAGCTAACTGGTTCTGTTAATTGGCTTGATCAATCTCGATTTCATCAGCCGGATCGACTGGCCCACGCAAAGCCCGTTGATTGTCTCGATGAAGGTGGAATGCTTCCATGATGGGAACCAGAATCGAAGCCACAAGTCCACCCGCAAAGCCGTTGTTGTAGAGGTTGACTCCACCGTGTAGATAACCGATATTCATGACCAACGTCAGATGCATGGCTCCGGCGATGATGCCCGCTATGTTCCCGTAACGACCTGCCAGCGGCGCCAAAGTTGTTCCGAACAGTGCCGAAATCAGTACGATGGTGGACTGGTTGTCCTGATAGTTGAGTCGACCCATCAATGTGACCCCGATCAGAATCGGCAGGACATTCTTGACGTTTTTCCCGAAGGCTCCGAAGCCTACGACTGTGAAGATTCCGCCTAAAACCGGGCCATTGATTTCTCCGCCCATCAAAAGAATGTATGTCGTAGCCAGGAATCCAAGCAAAGCCATGTTGATGAGCGTCGCACCCAAACCACCAAGCTCTAGGTAATCAGTAGATAATTGGCCCGAATGGCGCAGGATTCGCTTCAAACCATTGAAGCTCCATCCGTTGAGCCCCAAGCCAATCAGGAACATGCCACTGAACAGTGAATAGAGCAGCACTGAAAATGGTCCGTTGTAGCCGCTGGCGAGGATGTTTACTGTTTCGATTTCGAAACCGAAATTGCGCATCAAAGAGATGAAGACCGTCCCGATGATGCCGCAGGTGAAGCCGACGTTATAGAGGCTGAATCCTCTTGTGAAGGTAACGAAATGATGTGCCAGTGGGGGAATCAGGAAGCCGGAAACAAAACCGGCTCCCAGCCCCAAAAACACACCGTAGGGTTGACCAATGCCGAGGTTGAAGGAGAGTTCGCTTACCAATGGGGCCAAGGCGGTCCCAAAAAGGGCGGCCAGCAATGATTTGTGCAGCGGTACTTTAGTGACCTTTGCATAAGCGAAGGCACCGATGCTGATCGGCATGGAATTGAATAAGTTCTTGCCGAAAAAGGCGAATCCCGCAATCGTCAAAATGCCGGCTATGACCGGGCCGTTTATTTTGGCATCCGCCATCCGGACGATCCAGAGGGCCTGCAGCGTCATCAGCGAAACGTTGAACAATGCCGTTCCGACGTTCGTCAAAGCCATATAATCCGTCAACAGGTTGGCCGGAGAGCCCAAGATGGTGAGGTTGCCTTCATAAATTTCCCGCGGGCTGTTGAACAGGAATGCTACACCGCCCATCAATAAGGCAAAACCGGCCAATAAACCGTATTTTAATCGCTCGGAGAGTTCCTCTGCGCCACTCATAGTAGGCTGTTTTTTCAATATCATTAGTGTCCCCCAATCTTATAGTGTTGAAAATCGTAAATGAAAATAAAATATGGAAATTGCTGTTTGTCGCTACGGCGAGAACCCAAGCTGACAAACTCATGTAAACGTTAACTTACATTTAATTATACAGGTCCGAAGCGACTCTCACAATATTTATTTTCAACTTTACTAAAATCCGCTAATATTCCAACAGGAAATACACAAACGGAACAATAAGCGCTGAACATTTGGTCCAAAAGGAAGTACCCGATCCCAAAAAAAGCGCACTTTTGTACCGATTCAGCTCGGATTTGTTTACATTCCGATATATACCGCTACAATATAGAGAGGAAGATACGATCATTTAGGGGGAGAAAATATGCTGACAATCGGATACATCGGAAACGGGAAAAGCACGAACCGTTATCATCTGCCGTTTTCTTTATCAAGAAGCAACATCAAAGTCAAAACAATCTATAGCCGGAATCCGGAGAAAAGCGATTGGGAAAAAATCGAGGGCATCCACTACACCGGAAATATTGAAGATGTGCTGGAGGATGATGACATCCAGTTGGTGGTCGTCTGCACGCATACGAATTCCCACTACGAGTTCGCCAAACAAGCTTTGGATCACGGCAAAAATGTGCTGGTCGAAAAACCGTTCATGCCAACTTCCGAAGAAGCGGCCGCCATTTTTGCATACGCGAAAGAAAAGGGCTTGCTGGTCCAATGCTACCAGAACAGACGCTACGATTCGGACTTCCTGACGACGCAGAAAATCATCGAAAGCGGCAAATTAGGCGATCTGTTGGAAGTCGAGATAGCCATCGATTACTATCGCCCGGAAATTCCCTTGTCGATCGACAGTTTCACAAAGGATACCAGCTACCTGTACGGAATCGGCAGCCACACCATCGATCAGGTCCTTTCCTATTTCGGCAAGCCTGACAAAATCCATTATGACGTGCGGCAATTGCTGGGGCCGGGCCGCATGAACGATTACTTCGATTTGGATTTCCATTATCAGAATCTGAAGGTTTCCATCAAATCCAGCTTCTTCAGGCTGAAGGAGCGTCCGAGCTTTGTCGCTTACGGCAAAAAGGGCATGTTCGTGAAACAGACCCGAGACCGCCAAGAAGAGCATCTGAAGCTGTTCCACATGCCGAACAATGCTGATTTCGGTGTCGATCTGCCGGAACATTACGGGGTTCTGACGTATATGGATGATGAAGGCGTCTATCATGAAGAGAAAGTTGTCTCCGAAAAAGGCGATTACGCCAGAGTCTACGACGATCTTTACAACGCAATCGTGAACGGTGCGGAAAAAGTCACCAAGGACGAAGAGACCCTACTGCAGATGGAAATCATCGAAACAGGCATAGCGGGTATGGTCTGACGAGTATGATACTGAAAGAAACCAGGGGCCGCCTCATTGAGGCAATCTCTGGTTTCTTTCTGTCTGTCCGGTAACTGTCTTTTTGAAGGGTTTGTGGCCAGCGGGGGACCCAGCTCCGGTGAACGGTGTCTTCGCCGTAGTTCGGTCAACATTCAATAGAAAAAACCTTAAAATGGGTATGTGAACGCCCATTTTAAGGTTTTTTTGTTGCTTATTTAATTTGCGCGGACATCTTTCATCGCATCCAAAATGGCTACATCTTCCGGCGAAATGGTGAAGTCCAGTTGTGCATTTTCGATGATGCGTTCCTCGTGCGTGGACTTCGGCAAAGGCAACGTATCCTTCTCCAGGCAATAACGGATGGATAATTGCGCCGGCGTCACGCCGTATTTTTCAGCCATCTGCTTGATTTCCGGACTATCCAGAATAGCACCTGTAGCTAAAGGTGAATAGGCTTCGACAACGATTTTGTGTGTTTGGCAGAAAGCCAGGAGTCCTTTTTGGTCGCGGCCGATGTAGAAAGGAATCTGATTCGCCATCGGGACGATGTCGCAGTTGTCCAGGATCGCTTGCAGGTCTTTTATAGAGAAATTCGAAACCCCGATTGCGCGGATCCGGCCTTCGTCATAAAGCTGTTCCATGGCTTTCCAAACTTGGATATTGCCATCGGTGCAGTCCTTGCCGATCTCATCCCATGGCCATGGCGCATGGATCAGATAAAGGTCCAAATAATCCAGACCAAGATTGGTCATAGTTTCTTCGAAGTGTTGTAGCGCACCGTCGAAATCCTTGATTTGCGCAGGCAGCTTGCTGGTCACGAACACTTCTTCGCGGGCAATGCCGAAGTCGCGGATCGCTTTTCCGACATTTTCTTCATTGTGATAAGCATGTGCCGTATCGATGTGTGTATAGCCGTTTTTCAAAGCCATCGTCACCGCCGCATAGGCTTCTTCGTTGGGGATTTGCCAAGTCCCGAAACCGATTGAGGGAATCGTCACACCGTTGTAAAAAGTGAATACATCTTTAGCTGTCATTAAATAACCTCCTGATATGATAACGTTTACTATTATTCAGTTTAGAACAGTTGGTGGCAGATGTAAAAGAATACAACTCGAAAAGCCAAAAGAGACACAAATCAGATATGGGTATATAGAATAATTATCTCGATATGATCTAGTAAAATATTATCGGTATGATAAACTGATGAGTAAAGATAAAAAGCGAGGTGAAGCCATGTATTCGTTAATTACCAACAGCAAAAAAGGCACATTATTGGATGAATTGGTCCAATCTTTGGAAACGTGCCAACGCTTTTATTTGAATGTGGCCTTCATCAACTTTTCCGGACTGCAATTATTGCTGGATCCGATCCAAAAAGCGGCAGAGAATGGTGCGTCAGGAAGAATATTGACCGGGACCTACCTGAATTTTACTGAGCCGTATGCATTGACTAGGCTAAAGGCATTCCAGCATATCGATACGCGTATCTTTGTCGCCACCCAACAGACCGGCTTTCACCCTAAAGCCTACATTTTTGAATATGCTAATTATTATAAAGTCATCGTCGGCTCTTCCAATATCACGCAACATGCCTTGAAGAGCAACATCGAATGGAATCTTCAGATCATCACCAAGGACGGCAATGAGGATGAGGAATTCATTTCGGAAATCATGGAAGCCTACAACTTGATTTGGGAGAGCAGCGAAATATTGGACGACGCCTTCATCGACGATTACGCAAGCTTCCTGAAGGACCGCAAAAAAGACCTCGTTGTCCAAGAATCCTATCCTATGGTTTTCCAATTCACGCGCGGACCTTCGATCAAACCAAACATGATGCAGGAACTGGCGATGGAAAAGCTGATGCGTTTGCGTGAAAAACACCAGGAGAAGGCTTTGGTGGTGGCTGCCACCGGAACCGGCAAAACGTTTCTAGCTGCTTTTGATGTGAAGCAGGCAAAACCAGAGCGGCTTTTATTTCTGGTGCATCGGGAAGACATCCTGCATAGTGCGATGTCTTCCTTCAAAAAAATAATCAATCTGAAGGATAAATCGACCGGGATTTTATCTGGGACATCCAAAGAGCATCAGTCTGATTATTTGTTTGCGACGATCCAGAGCATGAAGAATATTTATGCAGGATATGACCCGGGGCATTTCGACTATATCATCGTGGATGAAGCGCACCATGCGACCAGTCCGAGATATATGGAGGTTCTCGAGCATTTTAATCCCAAATTCCTGTTAGGGATGACTGCGACTCCGGAGCGGACGGATGGCGGCAACATCTTTGATCTGTTCGACAACAATGTACCGGTTGAAATCCGGCTGCGCGAGGCTTTGGAATACGATTTGCTAGTGCCGTTTCACTATTTTGGCATCACCGATGAATCGGGTGTCGACTTAAAGGATTCGGAAAATTTGACGCCTGATCAAATTGCAAAGCGACTCAGTGTTCATCGAAGAGTGGACTTCATCGTCGAAAAAATGAACTACTATGGGCATGATGGCTTGAAACGAAAAGCGTTAGGCTTTTGTATGACGATTGCGCATGCAGAATTTATGGCAGCGGAATTCAATAAACGGGGCATCCCAAGCATCGCCTTATCTGGTGGCGATAAAGTAACCAGACGAGAAGCCTATACGAAATTATTGGAAGCGGAAGATTCTGATCTGGAAGTGATCTTCACTGTGGATATCTTCAATGAAGGGATCGACATTCCCGGCGTCAATTTGGTTATGATGCTGCGACCAACCCAATCTTCCATTGTCTTCACCCAGCAATTGGGGCGCGGCTTGCGCAAAAAAGACAACAAGGAATTCTTGACGGTTTTGGACTTCATCGGCAACTACAGCAAAAGTTTCCTGATCGCGATCGCTCTGAACGGACGGCGCTTTTACGACAAGGATAGCGTCAAAACATCAGTGAAGCGCAATTTCTCGGATTTGCCGGGAGCGACCCATATTCAGTTGGACGAAATCAGCAAACAACAAATTCTGGAGCAGCTCGAACAGGAGAAGTTTTCGAGTCTCGCCTATTTGAAAAACAGTTATCTCGAGTTCAAAAACCTGAATCGCGGTAAAATTCCTTGGTCATTACAGGAATATTTGAAAGTGGACGCTGCTCCCGATCCGATCACTTATTTTCACAGAGCCGGAACGGTGTCCTCCAGGAATTATCTCGAATTTATCAACAGGGTGGAAGAGAACAATGAATATGTGCAAACCTTGACTTCAGACATACTGTTCATGAATATACTGTCGACACTTTCCCAATGGCTGCCTTTGATCCGTCCGCATGAATGGATCATCTTGGAGCACTTGTTATCTTACGAGACCTGTACTTTGGTGGAAGCGAAAAGCGAACTTTTGGAATACGTCGATTCAGTGGATGAGGCCACTGTGTTGCATGCCTTCCGTACCTTGGCAATGGAATTTGCGGATAAAGGAGAACGAGATAAAACGCGACCTATCGTTTCCTTGGATCCCAATCTGACGCTGCACCGTACACCGGATTTTGCGAAAATCCTTGACGATGATACCTATCGTTTCTTCATCACGGATATCCTGCATTACGGACGCATGCGTTACCTGAAGGCTTTCGGTTCCCTGAATTATGGAATTCCGCATTTGAAACTTTACGAGGAGTACACCATGCGCGATATCGCTTTGGTATCCAATTATCAAAAGACCCATTCTTCTTTCAGAGGACAAGGGGTTCTGAAGAATGATGAAATCAACCATTATTTCTTCTTTGTCGATCTACACAAAGGCGAGGATGTAGAGGAACGGGTAAACTATAAGGACAAATTCATCAGCACCAAGCAATTCCAGTGGGAATCGCCAAATAGCACAAAAGTTGCTACGGATCGCGGCCAGGATTTCGTCAATTCCGAAAACCGTGGTGTGACATTGCATCTGTTTGCCCGCAAATTCAAACAGATAGATAATGTCACTTCCAAGTTCATCTATCTCGGTGAAATCACTCCAATGTCCCATCGGAACGAAAAACCAATCGAAATCCAATACAGACTGGAAAAGGAAGTGCCTTGGGAATTGTATCAGGAATTTGAACCAGAACTTTCCATCAAATAATGCCAGTTATTGCAAGATTACCGGGAACTGCAGCCGCGCTATAGACGAGCGACAGTTTCAGGTATTTGTCTGCAAACTTGCGAATGGATCTGGATTAGTCAGATAAGGCTACACCCAATGTCAGGGTTAATTTGAGAGCGCTTGAAAAAAACAGTATATTTTAAGCTAGGGTGGATGCTATAATTTCGCCAAGGGGGAATGGTCATGGGCTTCGATAGGAATCAGTATTTACGTGAATTGGAGACGATCGTCAATATCGACAGTGGCAGCAGAAATGCTGCGGGCACACGAGAAGTGGCGGCGTTTTTGGAAGAGAAATATAGGCAGCAAGGTTTTCTGACCGAGCTGGTTTCGGTCGGTCCGGAGGTGGGCCCGGTACTGGTGGCAACGAATGCTCCGGACGAACCCATCGATCTGCTCTTCATCGGCCACACTGATACTGTGTTCCTGGATGGAGAAGCGAGCAGACGGCCTTTCAAGATAGAGGGAGAGCGGCTTTATGGGCCTGGCGTCTATGATATGAAAGGCTGCAGTCTGTTGACGGCCTATTTGTTGGAAAACTTGCCCGAAGAACTGAAGGGGAACCTCAATATCTGTGTGATCCACAATCCGGATGAGGAGATCAGCTCCTTTTATTCCCGCGAAGTGATCATCGAGAAAGCGAAAACGGCCAAGTTCGCCTTCGTCATGGAGCCGAGTTCAGCGGACGGTTCGATGATCAAGGAAAGAAAAGGCATCGAAAAACTGAAGATCCATTTCAAGGGTCGGCCCTCCCACGCCGGCGACGCTCCCCAGGAAGGGCGCAGCGCCATCAATGAACTGGCTTATTGGATCGTTCGCATGAATACTTTGATCGATTACGCTGCCGGTGTGTCGGTCAATGCGGGCACCATCCAGGGCGGCAGCGTGCCGAATGTCGTCCCTGAACATGCCCAACTGGAATTGGACTACCGTTACTCAAATCCCGCAGACGTCACGGCCTTCTTTGATATGCTGGAGGAACTGCAGACGCATGCAGCTGAAATGGAAATTGACATTGACATAGAAGTCATCGGCAAGCGGCCGCCAATGGTCGACGTTCCCGGAGCGAAAGCGTTGCGGAGCGTCTTCGAGGATGTCGGCAAGCAAATGGACACGTTCGTTTCGTTCAAGAAATCGGGAGGCGTATCCGACGCCAACTTCACTACCAGTGTCGGGGTTCCGACGGTCTGCAGCATCGGTCTGATCGGCGGCGCTTTCCATACCGATCATGAATATGTAGAGCTGGATTCCATTCAACAACGCTTGGATCTTTTGACGGCAGTCATAAAAGAAATGAGTCGGCGGGAAATGTTCTGTGAAAGCGCAGATCGGTTTTCCATAATGTGAGCCTCAACGATTCAGATATGAAAAACTATAAATTGAACAGCAACGCGAAGGTCCGTTTCCGGTCCTCCGCGCGGCTGTTTTTTTTGATGGAAGGTGCAGTGTTCCGCGGCGGAAATACTTGCCGAAGCACACCGGAAGAACAGCACTTTTGCCGTTCCAGATGCGATAATAGGGGTATAGCATTTCAGCCGTAAAATGTAGTACAGCATAGACTACAGGCCGAGCAAATGAGTGATTGGATGTTTCCGGGGGATTAAGCAGAAGGGGTGGTAACATGGTGAAAATTGGTGAGAAGACAGTTGTGTCCGTAACGTGCCAAGATGTTATTCTGCAATTAGCTGAGCAGTATTGTTCTGAAGGGGAATACCTTCATTTCGGGATGAAAGAGAATCCGAAAAAATACGTATTGGTGACCGACGAAAAGATATACCTGATCAAATCCAAAGCGATGGCTGAGGACAAGCATAAAGAGGATGTATTCAGCATCCAGTACACGCAGATGCGGAAAGAGGAACTGAGGATGAAGTTTGATGGCTGGTTTGTGGAAATGTCCACCAACAGCGCCGCGAAGCAAGAGCCTCATTTCCATGTCATTTTGGACAAAATCCATGGCTTGCGTCCGGACGAAAAAGAAACCTCCATAGAGAATCCGCAACCCGTTTTGCCGGATTATCTGGATGCGGAGATCAACTGCTTAAAAGAAATATTGGCGGAAGGCCTCATCACGCAGGAAGAATACGAGAGCGTGAAGGATAGACTTTCCGAAATGTAATCAAGCAACCGGGTCCGCCGAGTCGCGATACAGAATAGCAAAAGAAAAACATGGAGCTGTCTCGTTTTCGAGAGAGCTCCATGTTTTTTGTGGTGCGGCGTGCTACTAGTGTCCGATATTTATGGGTTATCGGACAACTACGGATGAAAGCAAGTGCCGATTGTCCGATACTTACAGGTTATCGGACACCTTATTATGAAATTAAAATCAGATCGCCAAGCTTGTTCTCTTGAATGTGTTGAACTGGTCGCGCAAAAGGGCGCGCGTCAGATGGTCTTCAAAAGTCACGTTCAGGTTCGGCAGTTTTGCGATATTGTAGATGTCGTTTGTATCTTCCACGCGTACCCAATTGTTCAATACCTTCACGACGATGGAGGACAGCGGTTCTGCGTTGCTGCAATTGAACAATGTATCATCCACAAATTTTTTGAAAGGATTGACCAGTTGCGTTTCCGGCAGCATGTCCTCTGCTAAGTCCAAGGCATCATCCCGATAAATCGTGAATTCTTTCTCATAAACGGGTGGGGATTGCTTGATCAGTTCGTAATCCCGTTCCTTTATGTACGCCAAGGCATCCTGATATCCTTTGCGGTATTCCTTAGTCGATTTGATGCCGCTGTTCATGTAGGTTTTGGCTGCGATGACTTCTTCCAATGAATCTTCAGGAATCAACCATCCTTCCTTATTGCTGAATTTTACAGCATCCTTGATTTTCCCTTTGCGGATCCATCTGCGGACCATTTCTTCTGAATGGGTAATGTTTTTTTTGCTGAGTATTTTGACTGCTTCGGCTACGGTAAGCATTATTCATTCCTCCGTTATTACTTGTTTAGTTGACTCTATAGTAGCATTAAGCTTCCGGGATGTGGTGTTTCTTTTGTGTACTCCCAAACATAGTACAGTGAAAAAACACTTCTCGGATGTAAAAAAGTCTCATACACCAAGCAAGTGTTTTTTTACTGTTCAAAATATCAAGCACATCATAAGTACACCTCAATAGCGGCACAAATACAGAAAAGCATACTATAATGAAGGCATCAAAACTACGGAGGTCGCATATGGCAACAATTGAAACGTACCAAAGATCTGCATTGAAGAAAACCAATCCATTGTTAACTAAATTACGCACGACAGTCGAAACTGCTTTCTACGGCAGCAATATGCATGAAGTGAAAACGCTTGCCGAAGCCTATGAGTTGGCGAAAACATCCCCTGGGGTTATCGTAACCGATCTTCCCATCAAAGAGACGGATAAGTTGGGCCTGCCTGAAGACGCCAAAGTGTTGGTCGAAAACGGCGGCAAAATAGTCGGACGGACCGCTAAAGCAAGAAGGATCGTAGGCGAGGACAAAGTGGAAGACCAGCAGTTGATGGCGCTAGTCCGTGAAGTCATCTACCAGAACCGTACGAAGAAATACCACGAGACAACCGGCTATGTCGGATTGGATGAAGAGTTCATCATCAAAGCGCACATCGCATTCCCGGAAGGCAACGAAAATAATCTTTATTCCTGGTTATTGAACTTCCAGTGGGCCAATGACATGTACAACGAATTGTACGCGCATTCAAAAAAATACGAAGAAGGGGACATCTATATCTATACGGATCCCGACTGGCGCCATCCCGATTATCCGCTGGGTCTGGCTTACTTTGAACCTGATCATAACGTTGCTTGCATTTTGGGCATGCAGTATTTTGGGGAATTCAAGAAAGGCACGCTATCCTTGGCTTGGGGCACTGCGCATCGCAACGGGTATGCTTCCTGCCATGGCGGCCTGAAGAAATTTGTGTTGGAAGACAAGAAGCGCGTTTTTGCGTTCTTCGGCTTGTCCGGTTCAGGGAAATCGACCCTGACGCATTCGAAGCACAACGGAAAATACAAAGTCAAGGTCTTGCATGATGATGCCTTCATCATCGATCTGCTCGACGGCTCATCGATTGCATTGGAACCGGCTTACTTCGACAAGACTCAGGATTATCCGGCTGACCATCCTGAGCAGGAATATTTCCTGACTGCACAGAACGTAGGCGTGACGAAGGACGTGGACGGGAAACGTGTCTTGGTGACGGAGGACATCCGCAACGGCAATGGTCGCACCGTCAAGTCGCGTTACGTGACGCCAGATAGAGTGGACAAATTCCATTCGCCGATCGAGGGCATCTACTGGATCATGAAAGACGACTCCTTGCCGCCGCTCGTCAAAATCGAGGACCCGATCCTTGCCGCCACTTTTGGAGCCACGTTGGCGACGAAACGTTCGACTGCGGAAACCGCCAGAAAGGGCGAAGACAGAGACCGCTTGGTTATCGAACCTTATGCCAATCCATTCCGCGTCTACCCGTTGATCGAAGATTACGAAGATTTTAAAGCCCTGTTGAGCAAGGAGGCAGTGGACTGCTATATCATCAACACCGGCGCTTTCTTGAATAAAGACATCACAAAAGATATCACGCTTGGCGTGATCGAAAGCATCGTCGAAGAGACAGCCACATTCAAACCTTTCGGGGACGGGACCGGTTTGGCATACTTGGACGTGCCTGGCTATGAACCACCGTTGGAAGACGAAAACTACAAAAAGCTGGTCAAAGAACGGATGACGATGAGGATTGAGTTCCTGCAGACGTTCAACCAAGAACATCCAGACTGTCCGCTTCCGGATGAAGCGATTCATGCGTTTGATCAGATTGTCCGGTCTTTGTAAGTGTCACTAGATCTGAAATGAAAAAACCAACAGCATTGTCCCCGTCAATCAGGAATAATGCTGTTGGTTTTCATTTATTGTCGTGTCAGCTCTTTTGGAGTGGGATATTGATGCAGACCGTCAAACCTTTTTGGGCTCTGTCCAGTCTGATTTGCCAATCATATTTATCAGCGATGGAAGAAACCACAAACAGTCCCAAACCGGACCCGTTGATGCCTTTGGTGGTGAAGAAAGGATCGAACAGGTCATTGCTCTCCAATCCTTCCGCGATTCCGGGGCCATCGTCTGTGATGGACAGGACCGCGTATTCTTTGTCCTTCGTCACAATCGAGCGCTTCTGCAAATCGGCATTGCATTCGGCATCAGCTTTTTTCAGCCTGATCCTGACATTGCCGGGACGTTTGTCGATCGCTTGGAAGGCATTTGTCAGAAGGTTATACAGGACCACCTGCAAGTCCTGCTTGTCGAAGCCTTCAACCAAGATGCCGGGAGCGATATCACTTTCTACTTTGATGCTCTTCGGCGTCAGGATCGTGATTTCGGAAATGGTGTCCTTGAGCACTTGCGAAAGGTCATGCACGGTATCTTGTTGTCCTTCACTGACCTTGGAAAAACGCAATACGTTCGTTGAGAGATCCTTGCCTTTTTCAGCCGCAAGGTAGATTTCCTTCAGCTCGCTTACCAATTCCTCGTTCTCGGCGTAGTCTTCCATCAACAACTGGGCATTCCCCAGGATAGGCGTCAGGAAATTGTTCATGTCGTGAACGATGGTCGTGGTCAAAAGTCCGATTGCTTCCAGTTTACTTTCTTTCAGGATCCGTTTTTCCAGTTGATGGCGCTCATTTTCGAATTTTTGTTTTTCGATGAGGCGTTGGCTTTCTTCGTAAGCCTGATTTTTTTTGTTGTAGCCCCTGATCAAAAGGATGAAGATTAGAATTATAGCAGAAATCAGTAATAACAGACTTAATAGGATATAATTGTTTTGAATAGGGACGCGGTTGTGCTCATAGAAATCCGAGTTAAGGGCGATCACCCAGTGGGCTGCTCCGATGTCGATCCACTCAAAGGCACCCAGTTTCAGGACCTTTGTCGGATTCTCTTCATCCCACCAATAGGAATAATAGCTGAGCGTCCCTTCTTCTTGGGTGAGCTGGGCTTCCTCCAATCGTCTCAGATCGGAAAGGTCTAAATCCGGGAACTGCTCCTGGCGGCCGGAGATGATATCAAGTCCGACTTGGCTCTCGACCGGATGGATGACGACTTCCATATCGGCGTTCTTCACCAATGGATAGCCGCTGTAGTCGCTTGTATCGCTGAATATTTCCGCCTTGAACATATTTTCAAGGTTCAAAGGTGCGATAAAATAACCGGTGATTTGGCCATCGGCTGCAACGATCGGGGAATAAAGGTTGACGAACGATTGGTTCTCAAGAAAATAATCGCTGCTGTTTTGGACGAGCGAGCCGCTGCCGAGTAAAGATTCCAGAGTCGGATCCGCTTGCAGATAAGTTTCGGCGATATCTCCGGAGAGTTCCTGGAGGACACCATTTTTGAACTGCCAAGCCTTCGCCAAAACACCTGAGCCGTCAAGCTGGATCAACAGATTCGTCTGATCTGCATAGCCCCCCAAGTAAGCGGCGATGATCGCCTCTCTTTCGGCTTCGGCGAGTGGTGCTTCCGGGTGATCATCGGAAGTCAGCTCATGGGAGAATTGCTGAAGCGATAAGGACCGGTTTTCGATGACAAGCTTCAGGTTGTTCGTCACATAATTCAAGGTGCGCATCAGTTGTTCCTGACCGCTTTTCTTGGCATTCTGTTCCACGGTGTAGAAGCTGCCAGCGATCGTGATCAAGGTAATCGCGATGATGATGAATAACCCTGTCATGATGATGTTGATGATACGTGTCGTCGGTTTGTTTTCCATCATATAGGCCCTTTCCTAAAAAATGCATAGTATGTTAAATTATCAGATGACAAAACGATGTTTCTCTTGCGAAACTAGAGAACATTGAGGAGGAAAAATATGAATAATCAAAAAATACTCGTCGTTGATGACGATATCGCGATCCGGCGCCTTATTTGGAAGTCGCTGCAATCAACGGGCGTTCTTATTTACCAAAGTGATTCCATCGAAAAAACACTGGATATCATGACCCGTGTGACTTTTGATCTTTTTCTGTTGGATATCAGCCTGGAATATGAGAATGACGGCTATCATTTGGCGCAGCTGATCCGCGCTGACTACCCGTTAACCCCTATTATATTTATAAGCGGCAAAAAAAGCGAGACCGATATCATCAACGGTCTCGAAACAGGGGCGGATTATTATATTACGAAGCCTTTTTCGCCTAATCTTTTGCGGGCTCAAATTTTGAGTACTTTGGAAAGAATGAAGACCATCCAGTCACAAAAAACAAATCCGAACAGCCGTGTCCTTAAAGTGGGTGATTTTACTTTCGACAAAAATCTGTATCAACTTAAAAAGAGGGGGCAGGACATTGCCTTGTCATCCAAAGAAATCCAATTGATGCTATTTTTCCTGGAAAATCCGAATCAAGTTTTTTCGAAGGAGCAGATCTATGCGAATGTCTGGAATGATGGGGAGATGGACAACAACCTGATCATGGTATACATCAGCTACCTGCGCAACAAGATTGAGGATGACTCGAAAAAACCGCGCTATTTGAAGACCGTCTGGGGAATCGGCTATACGTTCAGCCCGGACGGCGAATAAGATCAGAGAAGATTTTCCAATTTTGCAAAAAAGATACCTAAGGATAAAAGATCGGCAGCGCCGCCTGGGCTCAAGTGTCTTTCTATCAAGACTAGGTCATAGCTGTACAGCAACTCTTTCAAGTTTCCTTCATGTGAATCTTGCAGGAGTTTTTTTGCTTCCATTTTGACTGTCTGCCAAGCGTCGATGCCTCCGCGGTGAATAATGTTGCCATCTTCGACTTGGCTCATCAACAGGAGCAGCGCCTCCAATAATAGCGTTTCAATGGGCTGGCCTTGATTTGCTCTTAAAAACGGCAAAACCAGTTCGCTCAGGGCAGGGTAGCCGGCTTCGGCTTCGCCGCGGATACCGGTAATGCCATAGCGGAGGTATAGTTTTTCTCCATACGTCAAGGAGGTTTTGGCAGCGAGATCGGCAAAATCATCCGTCACCAATCCTTGACTCATTTCTTGGGCATAGGAGAGCACTTTTTGCGTATCATTTTGTGTGAAAGGAGGCTGCAGACCCCGACCGATGCAAGCGCCGGTCGCCCCCAACAGAACCGCGAATGAAAAGTTGGCGCCTTTGTGGGTATTGATGTTTTTGGTGGCGGCCAACATCGCTTTTTCGGCGTGGACGCCCATTGAACGGACTTTATGGAACAACTCTTTTGCGGTTCCTTCATGTTCGATTCCTAATTTTACATATTGGTACAGGTAAGGGCTCAGGCTGACGATGCTGTCCAAAAAAGTGAAGAAGTCCATGTCGGAGTGGGCACCGCTGTTGTTGCGGTCCACCAGACCGGGTTTAGGCGTCAATGATACTTCATAAAGGAGAGCTTTCTCGGCTTGTCCGGCAATTTCGACGAGCAGCTCATTCATTGGTTTCAAAGTCAATTTTACGTTTCTCCATTTCTTTGACGATAAAATTCAGCGAGCGATCCAAATGTTCGTGGGTGATGAGTTGGATCTGGAGCGCATCCTGAGTTTTCATTCCGCGGTAGATCAACCAGTGTTCCGCCAATGCAAAATCACGTCTTTCCTTCGAACTGATCGAGATGTCCCTGAAGTACATCAAGTATTCCGATAGCTTCAGAACGATGGACTTCAAGCGTTGCATCTGGCTTTTTTCGTATATGAAATCATTGAATTCCAAAAATTTCTGCTGCAATTCCTCGACTTTATCTTCCTGATTCAACACTTCGCAATATTCCAAATGCAGGCGCATCACTTTGAAATCCTCGGCTGTCATCAGCTTCATGGCTGTTGTTGTAGCGAGGGTATCCAGCGCTTTGCGGATATCGTAAATTTCGTACGCATCTTTAATGCTGATGCCTTTTACGACGACGCCGACTCCAGGGACGTGTTTCACTAAATCTTCTTCGGTCAACTTTTTCAGAGCGTAGCGGATGGGTGTGCGGCTGATGTTCATGTTTTCGGAGAACTCTTTTTCGTTGATGCGTTCTCCGGCTGGGATTTCGCCTAAAATGACGGTCTTGCGGAAAGCTTCGTAAATCAGGTCTTTAAGTGGCTTGTTTTGGCTAAGGTCTAAATTTTTGCTGACTGCTTTGATTATAGTGCTCATCTTTTTCCCCTTCATCCTATTATTTTTTGGTTAACTGTTGGTTAGTTCTTTATGAGAGCGATCCCTTTATACTAAAAAGCCGAGCAGAGTCGCCCGGCTTTTCAGTCCTTATAAGGAGTATACGTTTCTTTATTGCGGGATGTAAAGCGGCATATGACCGAACAACAAGATTGTCACCAAGAAGATTACGAAAATTCCTAGCGCATATTTTGCTGATTCTTTTTGCCAAGCGCCCATATCCAAACCAGTCAAACGAAGCAACAGGTAGATGAAGGCAACCAGTGGGCTCAACAAGTGGAACGCTTGACCCATTACAGAAGCTAGAGCCATTTGCATGTTTGTGAATCCATAAGAACGACCAGCTTCGGCCAATACCGGCATAACACCGAAGTAGAAGCCATCATTGGAGATGAAGAAAGTACCCGGTGCAGAGATAAGGGCGATGATCAAGCCCCAGAAGCCTGCCAATTGTTTTGGAATGATTGTTGCGAAGCTTTCAGCCAATGCTGTAGCCATACCTGAACCTTGGAATAAGCCCATGAATACGCCGGCTGCGAATACCAAGATAACTACTTGAACAGCGTCGCCACCATTTGCTCCGATACGTGAAGATTGATCTTTAAGAGCAGGGTAGTTCACCATCAAAGCGATACACGTACCAACCAAGAACAACATCAATGGGGGCATTGAAATAGCTTCGATGAATGATCCAGCAACCAACCAAGCGATCAAGCCGATTGTAAGGATACCATTGAATACGAAGTTTTGTGGACGACGGATTTCTTGAGTTTCAGGATCCGTTACAGTTGTCATTTCATCGATCTCTGCATCACTTAGGATTCGAACGCCTAGACGAGCGCGTTCTTTGCGGCCCATGTGTGGTGCAACCCAGAAAGTGACATACAGTAAAGCCAATACCATACCAGGGGCAAGGTAAGAAAGGATGCTTGCATCAACTTCAAGAACAGCCATTGCTCGAGCAGTAGGACCGCCCCATGGAAGCAAGTTCATGATTGTGTTTTGCAAAATAATCAACACACCAAGGTTCATCAGGTTCATATTTAACTTCTTATAGATAGGAATGAAAGCTGAAGTACAAATCAATGTTGTGGTTGTTCCGTCACCATTCAAGGAAACAGTGGCAGCAACGACAGCAGTTGCCATCAAAACCTTCATTGGATCGCCTTTAGCGAAGTGGATCATTTTTTTAGTGATAGGGTCGAATAGACCAGTATCCAACATGATAGAGAAGTACATAATAGCGAACAATAACATGATACCTGTTTTAGAAGTTGTGGTTACCCCTTCCAGAACAAATTCACCGATGTTCCCAGAGGTAACACCCGTTGCCATAGCGATGAGCGTAAAAACAAGAGGGATGATAACTAATGCGGTGAACGGTGATAATTTCTTCTTCATGATCACGTACATGAAAATTGCGATCATTCCATAAGACAATACTGTAAGTAACATTTTTTTTCTCCTTCCGACTATAAAAAAGTTTTTTGAGAGTGCCCGATTCCTTTGATAGTCAAACTAAGACGTGAATAGATTCACATTTATTCTAATTTAAAAATCCCAAAGTTGATTGGGCTGTCTCTCTAAGAGCAATAATAGTTACTTTACAAGTCAATTGAAAGCCGTTACTTTAAAAAAACACAAAAAATACACATGAATTGAAACGCTTTCTTAAATGCGGCTTAACCAAATATTAAAAAAGTCTTAAATGGCTATAAACGTTGATTTGACAACGTTTATGGTGTTTTGGTGATTTTGAGAACATAAAAAAAACAATAAAACAGGCTCAATGACCTGTTTTTAATGAGAGAAATTTCTATAATGGGATTAAATCCATAGAAAGGACGTGAGAAAATGAATTTTTTCAAAGGTTTCTTTGGGAAAAAGGACACAATAGCGCCTAAGCCAGTACCATCAGCAACTGTTTCTGCAAGTGCACCCGTGAATGACCTGATTGAAATTCCAGCTTTTATACCCACTGATCCGAATGAATATGAATTAGTCAGTGTCATCGCGACAGCAATCGCTGCAGGAGATCATCCTAAATCGCAGTTTGTGGTAAAGAATATTATGAAGCGTAATCCCGAGGCTCATCTTGTTTCGCTGATTTCCGCAAGCCTTGCGGCAGGCACCATGCCTGAAAGTAAATTTATAGTAAGAAAAATAAGTCAGGTTAAATAATAAGGAGGAATTATAAATGTTAAGAAAATTCAAGATTGCAATCGATGGTAAGGAATACTTAGTGGAAATGGAAGAAATCGGCGGCGTGCAACAACCCGTTCAAGCACCAGTTGCAGCAGCACCGGTAGCTCCAGTAGCGGCACCAGCAGAACAAGCAGCACCAGCACCAACTGCAGCGGCTGTTTCAGCAGCTTCAGGAGACGCAATGACAGCACCGATGCCAGGAACAATCCTAAGACTGTTAGTGAACATCGGCGATGAAGTAAAAGAAAACCAACCATTGATGATCCTTGAGGCTATGAAGATGGAAAATGAAGTTGTCGCAAACCATGCTGGTAAAGTAGCTGGCATCCATGTGAACCAAGGTCAAGTCGTAAATGCCGGCGATGCATTAATCACCATCGCATAATTATTTTATTAGGAGGAAGTGAATAAATGGAGACATTATTAGCAGGAATTACATCCATTACGATGGGACAGATCGTGATGATGCTTATCGGGGCTGTCCTGATATATTTAGGAATCAAAAAAGAGTATGAACCTACATTATTGGTGCCTATGGGACTTGGTACCATCTTGGTCAACTTCCCAGGTACGGGCGTACTGACCCAAATGGTCAACGGATCTGAATCAGAGGGCGTTTTGGATGTTCTCTTCGAAGCAGGTATCAGCACAGAGCTGTTCCCGTTGCTGATCTTCATCGGTATCGGTGCCATGATCGATTTCGGTCCGCTGTTGCAAAACCCGTTCATGTTATTATTCGGTGCAGCCGCTCAATTCGGTATCTTCTTTACAATCGTAGTCGCTATCTTCTTCGGATTCGACATCAGAGAAGCTGCTTCAATCGGTATCATCGGTGCCGCTGACGGCCCGACAGCCATCTTCGTATCCAACCAGTTGGCGCCTAATCTACTGGGACCGATCACTGTTGCCGCTTATTCCTACATGGCGCTTGTTCCGATCATCCAACCGATCGCGATCAAAGCTGTCACTACCAAAGCAGAACGTCGCATCCGCATGACTTATAAAGCGGAAGGCGTATCCAAAATGACAAAAATTCTTTTCCCGATCATCATTACGATCGTTGCCGGTTTTATCGCACCAATTTCCCTTCCGTTGGTAGGTTTCCTGATGTTCGGTAACTTGTTGCGCGAATGTGGCGTTTTGGACAGACTTTCATTGACTGCCCAAAACGAATTGGTCAACATCGTCAGTATCCTGTTGGGACTTACGATTTCCGTCAAAATGCAAGCTGATTTGTTCTTGAATCTGCAAACATTGATGATCATCGCTTTCGGTTTGGTTGCCTTCATCATGGACACAATCGGCGGCGTATTGTTCGCAAAACTGCTGAACTTGTTCAGAACCGAAAAAATCAATCCGATGATCGGTGGTGCCGGTATTTCCGCATTCCCGATGTCAAGCCGTGTTATCCAAAAAATGGCTACTGACGAAGATCCTCAAAACTTTATTTTAATGTATGCTGTCGGTGCGAATGTATCCGGACAAATTGCATCTGTTATCGCTGGTGGTTTAGTACTTGCCTTCTTTAGTTAAGAAGGTTCATAGAAAGGAGATATAATTATGGTTTTTGATCCAGAAGCTTTACAAATTGCATTTGAATTGATGATTTTCGGTATGGGCGGCATCTTCCTAGTCCTATTCCTCCTTTATGTTGTGTCGATTGTACTGATCAAACGTTTTCCAGCCTAAAAATAAAACAAAGAAGGCTTACCTATGTATGAACTGAAAAGAATCTGGATAACGCGTGTTCCAGCGGACAAAAAAGCTTGGGAGGATTTATTGTTCTTAGGCGGACTTGTCCCGGACGAGCAAGTCGACTATACAGTAGGCCTCTATGACCGAAACAAATTAGTCGCTACCGGATCGACTTATCAAAACATCATCAAACTAGTCGCTGTCGATCCTGAGTATCAAAGCGAAAATTTATTGACAAAAATCGTGATGGCTTTATCTTCCAAGCTTCACGATGAGGGCATTATCCACTTCTTTTTGTATACGAAACCCTGCGTGGCGATTTCCTTTGCATCGCTTGGCTTTAAAGAGATCATCCGCACTGACACGATTCTTTTTATGGAACAAGGCTCTCCCGATTTTTCGGACTACTTGGCCTTGCTTGAAAGCCATAAGAGGGATGCCGATCATGCGGGAGCCATCGTAATGAATGCGAATCCGTTCACTAAAGGTCATTTGTACTTAGTCGAAACGGCTGCTGCACAAGTTGATATTCTCTATCTTTTTGTCCTGTCCGATGATCGCTCCGAATTTTCGACGGAAGAGCGATCAAAGCTTGTCAAGGCGGGCACACAGCACCTTCCGAATGTGGTCATTCTCCCGACAAGGGATTATCAAGTGTCATCCGCTACTTTCCCATCCTATTTTCTGAAGGATCAGGCAGTAGAGAGCATAGCCCGCGTACAGGCAACGCTGGATGCAACCTTGTTCAAGGAGAGGATCGCGCCTGCTCTCCAGATCAAAACGCGCTTTGTAGGGGAAGAACCATTATCCCCCGTTACAGAGGTATATAACGAGAGTATGCGTGAGATTTTTTCTGATACGCTTGCCCTGACAGTCGTTCCCCGGATCGAACAGGATGGACAGGTCATCAGTGCTACACGTGTACGAAAAGCATTGAAAGAAGATGATTTTCAAACAATTAAAAAACTTGTACCAGCAACAACGTATTTGTATTTAATAGAAAATTATGGAAAAATTAATAGGGGTGAAAAAAGTGGAAATTAAAAAATATGCAGTAGCTGGAACGACTGAATCAAGTGACATCATGATCGTCGTAGAACCTAGCGATAACAATGAAGTTGCAGTGACACTGGATTCAAGCGTGGAAAAACAATATGGCGATCGTATCGAGGAAGTCATCATCGCAACACTTAAAAATCTGGGCATCACAAGCGCGAAAGTATCCGCTGTTGACAAAGGTGCATTGGATTGCACGATCGAAGCGCGTACAGTAACAGCCATTCATCGTGCTGCTGAAAACAACGACTACAACTGGAAGGAGATGGACACATGGAACGTTTAAGAAGAACTATGATGTTTGTCCCTGGCGCAAATGCTGCAATGCTTAGGGATGCACCCCTGTATGGTGCTGATTCAATCATGTTTGACTTGGAGGACGCGGTTTCTCTGAAAGAAAAAGATTCAGCCCGTACATTAGTGCATTTCGCCTTGAAAACATTTGATTACAGCAAATCAGAAACAGTTGTACGTATCAATAGTTTAGACACTGTTGGAAAACTAGACATTGAAGCTGTAGTTTTGGCTGGCGTGGATGTAATCCGTCTACCGAAAACAGAAACTGCTCAAGATATCATTGATGTAGATGAAGTAATCACTGAAGTCGAAACAAAATATGGTATCGAAATCGGAACAACTAAAATGATGGCAGCCATCGAATCTGCTGAAGGTACATTGAATGCTCGTGAAATCGCAAAAGCATCTACTCGTTTAATCGGGATTGCATTAGGCGCAGAAGACTACGTAACAAACATGAAAACAAAACGCTACCCTGACGGACAAGAATTGTTCTTCGCAAGAAGCTACATTCTTCATGCTGCTCGTGCAGCTGGAATCGCTGCTATTGATACAGTTTACTCTGACGTTGAGAATGTACAGGGCTTCTCCAGAGAAGTTGAACTTGTTAAACAACTTGGTTTTGATGGTAAATCTGTTATTAATCCTCGTCAAATCCCAATCGTGAACAAGATTTACGCACCAACAGAAAAAGAAATTCAAAATGCAAAAGAAGTTATCTGGGCAATCAGAGAAGCAGAAGAAAAAGGTTCAGGCGTTATCTCATTGAAGGGTAAGATGGTTGACAAACCAATTGTTGAACGTGCACAACGCGTTATTGCATTGGCCAAAGCGGCTAAACTGATTAACGAGGAGGAAATTTAATAATGGCCATCAATAAAGTTGGAAAAGACATTCCTGAAGTATTTGCTCAACAATACGGTGTTTATGACGGGGAATTAGCAAACATCGCTGATTACGAAGAGTCTACTCGTAAACTTCATCCTGTAAAGCCTAACGACAAAAAGATGTTAGGTAGCATTCGTGAAGCGATTGAAAAAACAGGACTTAAAGACGGCATGACAATTTCTTTTCACCATCATTTCCGCGAAGGCGACTTCGTAATGAACATGGTTATGGATCAAATTGCTAAAATGGGTTTCAAAAACATTTCTATTGCTCCAAGCTCCATTGCAAATGTTCATGAACCATTAATTGGACATATTAAATCAGGTGTTGTGACAAACATTACATCAAGCGGATTACGTGATAAAGTTGGGGCAGCTATTTCCCAAGGTATCATGGAAAACCCTGTTGTGATTCGCTCTCATGGTGGACGTGCCAGAGCAATCGTCCGTGGAGATATCCATATCGATGTTGCTTTCTTAGGCGCTCCAAGTTCTGATGAATATGGTAATGTGAATGGAACATCAGGAAAAACAACGTGCGGATCTTTAGGCTACGCTATGGTAGATGCAAAGTATGCTGATAAAGTTGTCGCTATTACTGACTCATTGATGCCTTATCCAAACACACCAATCAGTATTCCTCAAACAGATGTTGATTATGTTGTTGTCGTTGATGCAATTGGCGATCCTGAAGGAATTGCTAAAGGGGCAACACGGTTCACTAAAAACCCTAAAGAACTATTGATTGCAGAATATGCTTCTAAAGTAATCATTAACTCTCCTTATTATAAACAAGGTTTCTCTTTCCAAACAGGTACCGGTGGAGCATCTCTTGCTGTAACGCGCTTCTTGAAAGATTCTATGATTGAAGATGGTATCAAAGCTAGCTTTGCTTTAGGTGGTATTACTAACGCAATGGTAGAATTGCTTGAAGAAGGACTTGTTGGGAAAATCATCGACGTGCAAGATTTTGACCATCCGTCTGCTGTTTCTTTAGGAAATAATGTTAACCATTATGAAATTGATGCAAACATGTATGCTTCTCCATTAAGCAAAGGCGCTGTCATCAATCAATTGGATACAGCTATTTTATCTGCGCTAGAAATCGATACCGACTTTAACGTGAATGTAATAACAGGTTCTGATGGTGTTATTCGTGGCGCTTCAGGCGGACACTCAGATACAAGTGCAGCATGTAAAATGAGTTTGGTTATTTCACCACTTATTCGTGGACGTATCCCAACAATTGTTGATACAGTAAATACTGTCGTTACACCAGGTGCTAGTGTAGATGTAGTTGTTACCGAAGTTGGTATTGCTATCAATCCTGAACGTAAAGATTTAATTGAACACTTCAGTAATCTTGATGTTCCTCAATTTACAATTGAACAATTAAAAGACATTGCATATTCTGTAGTAGGAGCACCAGAACCTATTGAATACGGAAACAAAGTAGTTGCTTTAATCGAATACCGTGATGGTACGATAATCGATGTGGTAAAAAATGTCTAATACAACCCTTTTTACTGAAGGAGAACGCGTTACTTTAGCAGAAATGTTGGCGGTGCGTGAAAAACGTGTCGCCATCCAACGGGAATTATTGAGCAGCCAGAAAGAGGACAGCCTCTTGATGGCACTCATGAATATTCCGGGTCCGATAAAAAACAATCAACAATTGGAAGCTGTCTTTACTGAGGTTCTGGAACGCATAGAAGAAGTGTTGGGCAATGATCTGCCGCAAGCTTCCCTCTACCGGAACCTGAAGACAGGGGCGGAATACTTTTTCCTTTCACCATTGACGCCTGCACAACTGAAGGAAAAAATGGTGATGATCGAAGAAACGCATCCTTTCGGCCGATTGTTTGACCTGGATGTTCTTTGGATGGAAGGCAATGATCTGAAGAGCATCAGCCGGACCGAATTAGGCCTGAATACGAGACGTTGCTTCATCTGCAATCGTGATGCAAAAGATTGCGGACGCAGCCGTCGCCACACCATTGAAGAAATGCAAGATGCCATTTCTAAAATAATACAAGAAGGAAGTGACCAATTACATGACTAAAGAAATCCGTTTTATGGAAACGGTCTTGCGTGATGGTCAACAAAGTTTGATTGCAACACGTATGCCACTATCAGATATGTTGCCGATCATCAAAACCATGGATGAAGCCGGCTACCACTCCATCGAAATGTGGGGAGGGGCTACCTTTGATTCTTGTATCCGTTATTTGAACGAGGATCCATGGGAACGTCTGCGTACGATCCGTAAAGAAGTCAAAAATGCAAAATTACAGATGCTATTGCGTGGCCAAAACTTATTGGGATACAAACATTATTCCGATGATGTCGTCAGCGCATTTGTCGAAAAATCAATCCAAAACGGCATTGATGTTGTGCGTGTCTTCGATGCGTTGAACGATCTGCGCAACCTGAAGACAGCCATCGACATCACCAAAAAAGCTGGCGGACATTGCCAGACTGCAATTTCTTATACAACCAGCGAATTCCATACAGTCGACTATTTCGTCGGCTTGACGAAGGAAATGGCTAAAATGGGCGCAGATTCCATCTGCATCAAGGACATGGCCGGCGTTTTGACGCCAGCCGTCGCTTTTGAATTGGTAAGCAAAATCAAAGCAGCCGTTGATTTGCCTTTGGAAGTCCACACACATGCGACAAGCGGCATTGCTGAAATGACGTACTTGAAAGCTGTTGAAGCCGGTGCTGATATCATCGACACAGCCATCTCCCCATTTGCTGGCGGCACAAGCCAACCAGCTACGGAATCCGTCGCAATCGCGTTGGAAGGTCTGGGCTACAACACGGGTCTTGATATGAACAAACTTGCAGAAATCGCCGATCACTTTGCACCGATCCGTGATCGTTTCCGCAACGACGGCATCCTGAACCCTAAAGTGAAGGACGTCGAGCCGAAAACATTGCTGTACCAAGTGCCGGGCGGCATGCTTTCCAACTTGTTGAGCCAACTGACTGAACAAGGCCTGCAGGACAAATACGACGATGTATTGGCAGAAGTTCCGAAAGTGCGTGCGGACTTAGGCTATCCTCCATTGGTTACACCGTTATCGCAAATGGTCGGTACGCAAGCCTTGATGAACGTCATCTCAGGCGAGCGCTACAAACTTGTGCCTAACGAAATCAAGGAATATGTAAGAGGTCAATACGGCAAACCGCCTGTAGCGATTTCTGCAGAAATCACGAAAAAAATCATCGGCAACGAAGGCATCACAACTGTGAGACCTGCCGATCTGATCTTGCCGCAAATGCCTAAATTTGAAAAAGAGATCAAACAATACGCTAAATCCACAGAAGACGTCTTGATGTACGCTTTGTTCCCGCAACAAGCAAAAGACTTCCTGGGACGCAGAGAAGACAGATTCTACGATGTTCCAGTACAAACAATCGATGTTTCCATCGACGTACAATAAGCATCTATAATGAAATAAAAGCTCCAAGCATACCTTTACCGGTGTGCTTGGAGCTTTTTTGCATAATGTTATACAACAAGTGCGCCTGCTTCATTAATCGAAATGAAGGGGCTTCTTGCGCTTTTTTGAAGTGGAAGAAGCTTATGCTTCCGGAAACAAAAGGGCCACGATATCGTTTGTTGTGATGCAGTACAACTGCCCTTCAGACAATACTGGCGTTAAACGGTTTGCTACATCTGATTTGTCGAAACGGCTTCCGCGCAGGGCAGACTCGAGGGTTTCGATATCTATCGAACTGAAGAAGTCACCGGAAATTTGACAGTCCTGGATGACGTAATGATCGAGCTGGAGAGCGATTTCGATGCGTCCTCCGGGCAAACGGCCGGAAACGCAGAAATTTGCCTCCCGTGATTGACCATAGTTCCATTCCCAGCGGCGGTATTTTTGTTCAGCTAGCTGCTGCACGGCTTCATACTGTTCCGGAGAGAGCTCGAGGATGTGTGCTTCCTGACCCAGGATGTTCCGGCGGAATTCGTCAGCAAACCAGTTTCGTTCAGTCTTAGGTGCTACATGATTGGCGATTAGGGCGGTGCGTTCACGCACCGAATCAACGCCCTTGCTGCGCAGTTTTTCGGGATCGACCTTCAAGGCAGCCGCCATATGCTCGATATTCGTATCGAAAAGGAGGGTCCCATGATGGACGGTAAAGCCCGCTTTCATATATTGGGCATTTCCCGATATTTTTTGACCGTGGATGGCGATATCGTTCCGGCTGTTCCGCTCTGCTGGAATACCAAGCGTTTGCAAGGTATGGATAATTCTGTCCATATAAGGTTCGAAATCTATCACTTGATTTTGACCATCCACAATGAAGCTGTATTGGTAGCACCCTTCATCGGTGTAAATGGCACCACCGCCGGAAGGTCGCCGGACAACATCGATTTTTTCGGCATCGATATAGGATGAATCAATTTCCTTGAACGCATTCTGGTATTTTCCCAGCATCACGGTAGGGCGCGTCTGCCAAAATAAAAACAAGGCGTCTTCCTCTGCCGGGAAGTTTGTTATGCAGTATTCTTCCAAGGCAAAGTAGAAAGCGGCATCCCGTTCCTCGCATGAAATCGTATACAATAGTTTTCCTCCTTATTGGGTATGAACGGATTCGACAGCGGCACGGGCACGGTAGGAGCTTCGCACAAGCGGTGAACTTGCTACATATTTGAATTTTTTCGCCATGCCTGTCCGTTGGTATTCAGCAAAAGTTTCCGCGGGTACATATTCATGCAATGGATAGTGCTTCGCTGAAGGTTGTGAGTATTGGCCGATTGTCAAAAAGTCCACATCGACTGCACGTAAATCATCCATCAATTCATTGATTTCGTCGGCTGTTTCGCCTAAGCCAAGCATAATGCCCGTTTTCGTCAAAATGCTGGGATCTTGTTTTTTGACATATTCCAGTACGTCCAGAGAACAATCATAAGTGGCGCGGTGACGAATTTTCGGTGAAATGCGGCGCACGCTTTCCATATTATGGTTAAATACATCTGGTTTTGCCGCAATGACTTTATCGATCGCCAACTGGTCTCCTTGGAAGTCGGGTGTCAGTACTTCGATCATTGTGTGTGGATTCTGTTTGCGTACTTCTTCGATGACTTCAGCAAAGTGGCCAGCTCCGTAATCCGGTAAATCATCGCGGTCGACGCTTGTGATCACAACATATTCCAAGCCCATTTTTTTGACTGCTTGAGCTAGTTGTTGAGGCTCTTTTTCATTGACAGGGCCTGGCCTGCCATGGGTAACATCGCAAAAACGACAACTCCGCGTACAAATGCGCCCCAAAATCATAAAGGTAGCTGTACCGCTGCTGTAGCATTCGCCCATGTTTGGACAGCTGGCTTCATTGCACACGGTATTCAATTCGAGTTCGTCCATTAATTGTGTTACTTTTTCAACGGCTTCTGGGTTATAGCGCACTTTGAACCATTGTGGTTTTGTTTCCAAAATCATTCCTCCTGAAGGTTAGAGTATGTCGATAATTGCGATAGCTTCACCGGTTTGGACGGTATCATTTTCCTTGACCAAGGTTTCTACTAGCACGCCGTTAAAGTTACTCTCGACTTCGCTGACGACCTTATCCGTTTCAACCTCGAATAATACTTCGCCAGCTGCGATTGAATCTCCGATGTTTTTCGTCCAGATTCCAAAAATGACTTCATCGTTTTTCGGATTGATTTTCGGCATCGTTACCGTTTGTTTCATGAGCTTCCCTCCTTTGTTTTTTTGTTGAGCTTACACAGTGATAGTTTTAGAATGGTACAGTTTTCGTTTCGTTTGAAATCATTGCATCCGGGTTAGGAATAAGAAATATTTTAACCACTTTATCATTTTAACAGTTCCCTCAGCTTTATTCAAGAGGGGTTGATGAAGAATGGCAAATATGCTAAATACCTCCCGTCTTCACCATTATATTAATGAGGAAGACGGGAGGTGCTCATTTTATTCGTGCTTTGGATCACCAGCAAAAAGCATGCCGGGATGCTTGCGCCGGAATTTCATTCAGTAGGATGCATTAGATGTCCGCTGCTATGAAAACGGTTTGAATTCCGGTAAAATAATACAGAAAAATAAGGTGTTTATCGAGGGGCAGGATCTTGCTGTAGATGACGCCCAGCCGTGGAACAGTTCAGCGATCCCAAATCTGTTTGGTGGAAAGTCCGGAAAGCAGACGGCTGTTCTGGTTGCGTTTGGTCAGATTGTTGATCCTGCGCTCCTCGTAGCCGGCGCAAATCATCTTTTCTTCCTCCGACTCGGGCTGGATCAGTGGCATCACAAAGTCGGGATCCGAGCTGTCGGTGATGACGAAAGTCAGGAAGGCGTAAGCGCAGATGCGGCTTTCGCTTGTGCGGACATCCGTGGCGGTCAGCTTGGCGAATGCTTCCACGGATGTGTTCCCGCAGCCGGAAACATACGCCTCCACATAGATGGCCTCATTTATCCGGACAGGCTGGATGAAGGCGACCAAATCGACAGTCGCGGTGAAGGAAGGCCGCTTGACGAAGTTGAACACGGCTCTGCCGCAGGCTGAATCGAAGTGCGACATGATTTCGCCGCCGAACAGGGTATCTTTATCGTTCAATTCGCTGTAGGACACGAAAGCAGTGCGTACGTTTCGCGTCTGGTTGCATGTCAGTTGTTTTTTTGTATGGTCCATATCATCATTCCTTATTTTTGGTTATTTTTTTTATTGTATCACAGCATTTGGCTTCAGAAGTGTATTCCGGTTGCTTTTGCATTTTGTCAGTCGAGGCTTCTAGTTTGTATCCGTTTGCATAACGTTATAAAATGGACACAAGAGATGCATTCCCTGCAGAAAGGAACGCTCCTTGCATCTGTCCGCCGAAACCAGCAGAAGAAAAGAGGGCTCGCCAATGAACAGAAAACTGATGCGCCTGCTGATTGTTGCCGCTTATATCCTTCTCCCTGTGCTTATTGCTGCAGTCGCACTCAGGAACAGGAGCTTCCTTTTCGCAGGACCGCCTTTTCTAGGAATCGTATCCTATACATGGCTTTTGACGGGAGTCATCATCGCATCCCGTCCGAGGTTTATCGAACACTACTTCAGCTTGGACAAGCTGAATCGATTTCATGCCATCATGGCCGTCGTCGCTTTGTCAATCGGAGTCACGCATAAATTATGGGTGACGCTTCTCTGGGGCTGGGTATACCGCTATTCGACCATCTTCGGGGACCTGGCCATCATCTTTTTTTTGACCATCGCTGTCCTTTCCGCTCTCATCATGACCAATTGGTTCGGACGAAAAAAAATCGTCAAAACGGCCAAAATAACCCTCAAAAAATATCCGATCGCCAACTACGAGAAAATGAAATTCGTCCATAATTTCAACATTGTCGCCGCCACTTTTTTGGCTATCCATGTCTTGACCATGACCGTGATTGTGCAGGGAGACTACCTTGCCGCCGCCATCCTCGGAGGCTATTTCGCTTTGGCATTTGGCCTGTACATCAACCATAAATTCCTCAAACCCACAAGACTCAAAAAAAACCTGTACACAGTCACCGCCACAAGACCGGAAAAGGGCAATGTCCTGGAAGTGCATCTGAAACCTGACAACGGCGAACTATTCCCTTACCAAGCCGGGCAGTTTGTCTTTCTGCGCCTGTATGACGCGCAATATTCATCGGAAGAGCATCCTTTCTCGCTGATCAGTGCCCCGCAGGATCGGGATGAAGCCGCATTGGCCATCAAGGATTCCGGTGATTACACCCACCGGTTCCAAACGCTGCAGCCGGGCGTCAAAGCGTCGCTGGAAGGCCCTTACGGCGGAATGTGGCATGTCCAGGAAGGCATGCACGATAAAACAGTGAGTATGGTCATGTTTGCGGGAGGAATCGGGATCACGCCGATGCTGGGGATACTGGAAAACAGCGCGCGCCTGCAATTTCCGAACAGAACAGTATTGATCTGGAGCCTGAAAAATCAGGATGAGTATGGGTTTACCGATAAGCTGGAAACGTTGAAGGATACGCTCCCTGATTTCCGTTTGGTGCCATTCTTTGCCAATGAGAACGGCTTTCTTGATGAAGGAAAAATCGAGAAGATTCTCCAGGACAATGAAATTCGATTTGAGGCTGCCGAGTACTTGTTGTGCGGTCCGCCGCCATTCATGAATGCAGTCGAAGCAGTTTTGCTTAAAAAAGGTGTTCCCAAAGACCGCATCCATTATGAAACATTTGGTTTATGATGAAGGAGGAACCGACAATGCCCAGAAGAAAATTGAGCCTGATGCTGCAAGCAGGACTGGCTGGCCTGCTGTTGGTCGCCTGTGCGCCTGCCACTGTTGAAGACAGCGCAACAACGAGTTCCGAAGTCGTATCGGTCAGCAGTTCATCTGAAGAGGGCGCAACGGACAGTTCCGCCACAGAAATGCGGACCTTCACGCTCGAAGAACTCAGCCAATACAACGGCAAGGATGGTCAGCCGGCATATGTAGCCGTCGATGGGGTAGTCTACGATGTCACAAATGTGGAAGCTTGGAAAAACGGAGACCATAAATTGGGCTTGACTGCAGGCAATGAATTGACAGAAGAAATCACCAACCTGTCGCCCCACGGCAAAAAGGTCCTTGAAAGACTGCCGATCGTCGGCGAGCTTGTCGAATGATTTTATGAGAATAAAACAGAAAATGGAGCCTTCCTTGGGAGAGCTCCGTTTTTCGATTGGAAGGTACTTTGACAAAAAAGTGACAATTCTGCATGGCTTCTTTTTTGTGCGTCGGGGGTCTTCTAAAGTGTTTTTTTATCAAGTGAAATGGCTTCATAGAGCGGTTTCCAAAAAGTATTAGGGCTAGCCGTTACGCGCTGCAGGCCAACGGTTCAATTTTGAACAGAATCCGAACCTTTTGGAAACGGGGTGTAAGTGCCTTCATTTTTTTGGATAAAATGCCTATACTTGTTCTTGTAGGAAAGACGGTGCTGACGCCAACGCGCTGCAGTACCGATCTGTTCCAGAACTATTTTGAGAGGGGACAAATCATGAGAGTCGATTTAACTACTAAACCTTATAACTTGGATGCCGAGGGAATCAAGTGGGTCAAAGATACGATTGCAGGCATGTCTGTCGAAGAGAAAATCGGACAACTGTTCATAAATATGGGATCAGAACGTACAGAGGAATATTTGACTGGCGTATTGAATAACTATCATATCGGGGGAGTCCGCTACAATCCTGGCATGGCAGAAGAAGTATATGAGCAAAACAAAATTCTGCAGGAAAACAGCAAAATTCCTTTATTGATCGCAGCAAACACGGAAGCAGGCGGTAACGGAGCTTGTAAAGACGGCACCTATATCGGCGTTGAAGTGAAAATCGCTGCCACAAACGACACGAAGTACGCATATGAAATGGGCCGCGTTTCCGGTGTTGAAGCTGCTGCTATCGGCTGCAACTGGAGTTTCGCTCCAATTGTGGACATCAACCGCAACTGGCGTAACCCGATCATCGCAACCCGTACATGGAGCGGCGATGTCGACAAAACGATCGCATTGTCGTTGGCATACATGAAAGGGATCCAGGAAAGCGGCATTGCGCCAGCGGCAAAACACTTCCCTGGCGACGGAATCGATGAGCGCGACCAACATTTATCATTCAGCGTAAACCCATATTCCACTGAAGAATGGGACGCTACTTTCGGTAAAGTGTACGGCACTTTGTTCGATGCCGGCTTGCCTTCGATCATGGCAGGGCACATCTCCTTGCCTGAATACGTGAAACACTTCAATCCGGCTGCTAGCGTTCAAGAACAGATTATGCCGGCTACTTTGAACAAATACATCCTGACTGATCTGTTGCGCGACAAAATGGGCTTCAATGGTCTGGTCGTTACCGATGCCAGCCACATGGTTGCGATGACTTCCGCCATGAAACGTCAAGATATGCTGCCGACAGCTATCGCTGCAGGTTCCGACTTGTTCTTGTTCTTCAACGATCCGGACGAAGATTTCCAATGGATGTTGGATGGCTACAACAACGGCGTCATCACGGACGAGCGTTTGGAAGAAGCTTTGACGCGCATCTTGGGCACAAAAGCTGCTTTAGGTCTGCACAAAAAAGCGAAAACAGAAATCTTGCCATCCAAAGAAGAAGCAATGGCTAAAATCGGCTTGCCGGAAAACAAAGCGATCGCAGTTGAAGTTGCGGACAAAGCGATTACTTTGGTCAAAAACAACCAAAACATCTTCCCGATTTCACCGGATAAAACGAAACGTGTCCTATTGGTCAATGTTGAAGGCCATAAAGGCGGTTTCGGCGCAATGATCGGCGGCGAAGCTGTCCGTCCAGTCGATACATTTAAAGGCATCCTGGAAGCTGAAGGCTTTGAAGTCTCCATCTGGGAATCCACGGAAGAGCGGATCAACAAATTGCCGGAAGAAGAAAGGGCCGCTGCTGTGGCTAACGTTTACGCTCAGAAACGTCCGATCAAAGATTTGATTGCGGCTTACGATTTGGTCATCAACGTAGCTTCGGTACAACCGAATACGGATCAACGCATCCAATGGCCAGCTTCAAAAGGAACACCGGACATTCCATTCTATGTCCATGAGATCCCTACAATCTTTATATCTGTGCAAGCACCGAACCACTTGGCTGACGTGCCGCAAGTACAAACTTACATCAACACATACGATTCAAAAGACTTCACACTGCAAGCTCTTGTCAACAAAATGGTTGGCCGTTCCGAATTCACTGGCGTTTCTCCAGTAGATGCATTCTGCGGATTCTTGGATACGCGTTATTAATCGATAAGGAAAAAACTTCACAAGTCCGCGCTCCGCGAGCCTGTGGAGTTTTTTTTGCGTTTTTTTCAGTGCTGATGGGCCGTCCTGCCAGTCTCCATTCCCGAAAACATATTTGCAAGTGCCTGTCAGGGGTGATAAAATGAAAGAAATTTCATTTATCAAAAAATGAATAATAGAGCCTGAAAATGGCCCGAATGCGTACAGCCAGAGGAGGCAAAACGATGAAAAACGAATTGAAGGAAAAGATTCTGAAGATTATCGAAAAGAACAACAAACTGACTGATGAAGAAGTTGCGGTGATGTTGGGCGTGGACACAGAAGTAGTGGCGGTTGCCGTGAAAGAACTGGAAGCGGACAAAATTATCTGCGGCTACCATACTTTGATCAACTGGGACAAGACCGGCGATGACGAAGTTTCTGCCATCATCGAGCTACGCGTAAATCCGCAAAGAGGATCCGGATTCGACCGTATCGCGGAAAAAGTCTACCAATTCCCGGAAGTGGAGACCGTATTCCTGATGTCCGGCGGGTTCGATTTTATGGTGCAACTGAAGAAAGCACCGATGAAAGAGATTGCTCTGTTTGTTGCGAAACGCCTTTCTGTGATCGACGAAGTACAATCAACCACCACTCATTTCGTATTGAAACGTTATAAAGACCACGGCACGTTGTTCGTGGATGAGGGTGACGACAAACGGATGGTGCTGACTCCATGAGAAATCCGATAAATGCTAAGGTGCGCGAAATCAAACCTTCCGGCATCCGGAGATTTTTTGATATTGCGAATGAGATACCTGGAGTGATTTCGTTGGGGGTAGGCGAGCCCGACTTTGACACCCCATGGATTGTGCGTGACGAGGGCATGTATACCCTTCAAAAAGGGCGCACCTTCTACACAGCTAATGCCGGTTTGGCCGAACTTCGTCAGGAAATCTGCTTATACTTGGAACGCCGCTACAATCTGCACTATTCCCCCGAGGATGAAACTGTCGTTACGGTAGGCGGAAGTGAAGCCATCGATTTGGCGCTGCGGGCCATGCTGGATCCGGGCGACGAGGTCGTCTACGCGGAGCCATGCTATGTTTCCTATCTTCCGTGCATCGTCTTGGCTGACGGGGTTCCTGTCGCTATCCCGTTGCAGGAGAAGAACCAATTCCGTTTGACGAAAGAAGAACTGGAAGCGGCGATCACTCCGAAAACAAAAGTGCTGATTCTTTCTTATCCCAACAATCCGACTGGGGCTGTTATGTCCAAAGAGGACCTGGAAGCGATCGCTGAAGTCATCATCGCCAACGATCTATTCGTCATCACTGATGAAATTTATAGTGAACTTTCCTACAATGGAAATCACTTCAGCATTGCCGCTTTGCCGGGAATGAAGGAACGGACCGTTTACATCAATGGCTTCTCGAAAGGGTATGCGATGACCGGTTGGCGTCTGGGCTATGCAACTGCTCCGCCGATCATTATGGAGCAGATGATCAAAATCCATCAATTCGCCATCATGGCTGCACCGACGACGAGTCAGTACGCCGGTATCGTTGCGTTACGGAACTGCGATGACAACGTTGCCGAGATGCGTGAAAGCTACAATCAACGCCGCCGTTATCTAATGAAAGTCCTAAAAGATTTGGACTTACCGTGTTTTGTACCTTATGGCGCCTTTTATATCTTCCCGAACATAACCGAATTCGGTTTGACTTCGGAAGAGTTCGCTACCCGTTTGGTTATGGAGGAAAAAGTGGCCGTTGTGCCTGGAACAGCCTTCGGAGAGAGCGGAGAGGGCTTTATACGTATTTCCTACGCTTATTCAATCGAAGAGCTGAAAGAAGCCTTCGAACACATAAAAAGCTTTATCGAACGCCTACGTGCAGAGAATAAAAGCAATCAATAAGAAGAAAGACTGCAGAGTTGCGTTCCTACGCAACTTTTGCGGTCTTTTTTCTCTATATTATGCGGGAGAGGAGCGTGTAAGCAGGGAGGGCTGCTTGTGTGTTTATTTTGTTAAGTATCGGAAGAATGGCTATGCATCAGGCTTTTTTAACATTTTTAAAATTTTTGAATAAAAATGGTTTACAAAATATACCCTATGGGGTATTATAAGTCCATAAGCGATTGATACTACTTACGAAAAAGGAGCCAAGTATGCTATTTAATTTATTCAACAGTATGCCTTCCGTATCCACTAAGGAACTGGAAGCAAAATTAACTGAAAAACCACAAATAATCGATGTCCGTGAACCGAACGAATTCATCGCAGGACATATTCCGGGCGCAAAAAATATTCCGTTGAGAAAAGCGGAAACATATACCCCTAAGGGTAAAGTGTATGTGATCTGCCAATCAGGTGGACGCAGCAAACGTGCAGCAACTATCTTAAAATCAAAAGGCTACGATGTAGTCAATGTCAAAGGCGGCATGTCCGCATGGTCAGGCCCGACAAGAGGAGGAAAACTATGATGAAAATTGTTATTATCGGTGGAGTGGCAGGCGGTATGTCCGCTGCAACGCGTTTGAGAAGATTGAATGAAGATGCAGAAATCATCGTATTGGAAAAAGGACCTTTCGTTTCCTTTGCGAACTGTGGCTTGCCTTATTATGTTTCAGGCGATATCCAAGAACGCAGCGATCTCTTGGTTCAAACCCCTGAGCAACTGCGCGCTCGTTTTGACTTGGATGTTCGTCCTTTCAGCGAAGCGACCGCAATCGATCCGGATAAAAAAGAAGTGACAGTCCGTTCTAAAGATGGCGAATACCAACTGGCTTACGATAAAGTCATTTTATCCCCAGGCGCGAAGCCATTCGTACCGCCAGCAGAAGGTCTGTCCGAAGCCAAAAATATCTTCACAATGCGCAATGTACCGGATGTGGATGCTGTCACAGGTTTCATCCTTGAGCATAAACCGAAAAAAGCGGTCGTCATCGGAGCAGGATTCATCGGTCTTGAAATGGCTGAAAGCTTAGCGCACCGCGGTTTGGCTGTAACAATCGTTGAAAAAGCACCGCATGTCTTGCCTCCATTCGATGAAGAAATGGCTGCTTACTTAGCGGATGAATTGAAAGCGAACGGTGTGACGCTGTATACAGGCGTTGCGGCTACGGCTTTCCAAAATGAAGGTAAAACAATCGTCCTTGAAAACGGCGTGACACTGGAAAGCGATTTGACGATCATGTCAGTCGGCGTCCAACCTGAGAACAGCCTAGCGATCGCTGCGGGTATCGAAACAGGTATGCGCGGTGGAATTCTGGTCGATGAGAACTATGAAACAAGCAAAAAAGACATCTATGCAGTCGGTGACGCAATCATCGTGAAGCAGCAAATCACTGGTGAAGACACCATGATCGCTTTGGCTTCACCAGCGAACCGTCAAGGACGTCAAGTAGCTGATGTCATCAGCGGCTTGAACAGAAAAAATAAAGGCAGCATCGGAACCGCAATCGTGCGTGTATTCGGTTTGGCCGGAGCTTCCACAGGTCTGAACGAGCGCCAATTGCAGCTGTCAGGAAAAGAGTATGCAGTCGTGCATATCCAAGGAAAGAACCATGCCGGCTACTATCCGAATGCGTCAGCGATCGTCCTGAAATTGGTTTTCCATCCGAAAACAGGTGAAATTTACGGAGCGCAAGCTATCGGGGCGGATGGCGTAGATAAACGTATCGATATCATTGCTACAGCAATCAAAGGCAATTTGACGGTACATGATTTGCCGGAATTGGAATTCACATACGCACCACCGTTCGGATCAGCCAAAGACCCAGTCAACATGGCCGGCTACGCTGCCACGAACATCATCGAAGGCGTTTCTGAATCCATCCAATGGTATGAATTGGAAAAGATGCAGGAAGCGGGCTATCAACTGTTGGACGTCCGTGGTGAGGGCGAAATCGCAAGACTAGGAGCCTTGAAGGGCGCCATCAACATCCCAGTCGATGATTTACGCGCACGTATCGGAGAATTATCGAAAGAAACACCGATCATCGTCAGCTGCCAAAGCGGCTTACGTAGCTATATAGCAGAACGTGTATTGAAACAAAATGGATTTACAGTCAAAAATTTAGATGGTGCATTCAGCTTATATGCAACCGTCAGACCAGAAAAGGTGGTAAAATAATATGTATCAATCAATTACAATGCCGGAATTCGAACAATTATGGAAAAAAACTCCTGTCAAACTAGTGGACGTACGTGAAGCAGACGAATATGCACATGCACACGTTGACGGTGCCATCTCTATGCCTTTGAGCGGTTTAGAAGATACTGTGGATCAACTGGATAAGGATGAAAATTACTATGTTATGTGCCTGAGCGGTGCTCGCTCAGCTGCAGCTTGCCAATATCTTGCATCAAAGGGCTACAAAGTAACGAACGTAATGGGAGGCATTTCGGCCTGGAGGGGTGAAGTTGTGTGAACCAATACAACAAAAATATAATCAACCGCATTAAGCGTGCGGAAGGACAAATGCGCGGCATCCTTGCCATGATGGAAGACGGAAAGAACTGTTCTGACGTCGTGACGCAATTATCCGCAGTCCGATCCAGCATCGACCGCGCAATGGGCATCATCGTTGCGGAAAATCTGGTTTCCTGTGTAAATGACCAGGAAAAAGACAACATTTCGAAAGAAGAAAGCGTCCAACAAGCAATCAACCTGTTGGTGAAGAGCAGATAGAGTCGATTTATCGGACAACCAGAGAAGGCCTCGCGCCTTGGTTGTCCGATATTTTTGGTTTATCGGACAACTAGAGAAGGCCCCGTGCCTCGGTTGTCCGATATTTTTAGTTTATCGGACAACTAGAGAAGGTCCCGCGCCGTGGTTGTCCGATATTTTCGGCTTATCGGACAACCAGCGATGGCCCCGCGTTCACCGGAGGACGCCGGTAACTTTCAGCCTCACCTCCTGCCAAGCTTCGCTCGTCGGAGGAGGGAATCAGAATGTTGGCCGAACTCCGGCGAGGCCTCCGCTCGCCGGAGCAGAGAGGAGAACTTCCGCTGACCGGAGGAGAGCAGCTGGAGCGGTCGCCAGCTCCGGCGGGGATCCACCCACCGGAGGACACCGGTAACTTTCAGCTTCACCTCCTGCCAAACTTCTCTCATCGGAGGACGGAAGAGGAATGTTGGCCGAACTCCGGCGAGGCCTCCGCTCGCCGGAGCAGAGAGGAGAACTTCCGCTGACCGGAGGAGAGCAGCTGGAGCGGTCGCCAGCTCCGGCGGGGATCCACCCACCGGAGGACACCGG
>NZ_JAQMHR010000002.1:359659-638682 GCF_028309625.1 Trichococcus sp. K1Tr
TAACTTTCAGCTTCACCTCCTGCCAAGCTTCTCTCATCGGAGGACGGAAGCAGAATGTTGGCTGACCTCCGGCGAAGCCTCCGCTCGCCGGAGCAGAGAGGAGAACTGCAGTTAACCGGAGCACACATGCAAAAAAAATGAATACCGTACTCCAGCACACAATTATTTTGTGTCCCTTCCCCATTCTGATACACTGAACATGAAGAAGTTTTTTATATTCTGGATGGGCAATGCTTCGCTATCAGAGAGGGTGTTTCAGTTGGAAAAAATCATAGAAGTAAAAGGCTTATCAAAGCGTTTCGGAGATGTGCAGGCGGTCAAGGACATCGATTTCCATGTGAATGCCGGCCAGCTTTTTGCATTTTTGGGGCCGAACGGAGCAGGCAAGTCCACAACGATCGATATCATCTGCACACTGCTGCAAGCGGACAGTGGCGAAGTCACGATAAATGGATTCACTATAGGGAAGGATGACTTTGCGATCCGTTCCAATATAGGAGTCGTCTTCCAAACAAACTTGTTGGACAAACTGCTGACCGTCAAGGAAAATCTTGAGGTGAGAGGGAGTTTTTACGGATTGTCCAAAGCTGATTGGGAACCGGCTTTCCTTCGAGCAACTCAGGCTGCCGGGGTAACGGAGTTTTTGGACAGGCCGTACGGAAAGTTGTCCGGGGGGCAGAAGCGGCGAGCAGATATCGCGAGGGCGTTGATCAACACGCCAAAGATACTCTTTTTGGATGAGCCGACGACTGGATTGGATCCCCAAACCCGCAAGAATGTTTGGGACACAATCCGGAAACTGCAGGCGGAGCACGGGATGACGATTTTTCTGACGACGCATTACATGGAAGAGGCGGCCAGCACAGATTATGTCGTCATCATTGATGAAGGCGAAATCATCTCCGAAGGAACGCCCGACGCACTGCGGGAAAGGTACAGTTCTGACGTATTGAAGATGCGGACCGAAACAGTTTCCGAAGTAATCCGTATTTTGGATTCTCATCAAATGCAATATGAGTTGCAGCAAGACCTCTTCCGTGTGAAATTAGCCAAAACAATGGATGCACTGCCCATTCTGGAGCAATGCAAACCATATCTGACATACTTTGAGGTGGTGGCGGGTTCCATGGACGATGCCTTTATTGCGATCACAGGAAAGCAGGTGCAGGAATGATACCGATCATTGGCCGCAACATAAAAATATTTTTCAGGGATAAGGCGAATGTTTTCTTCTCCTTGTTGGCAGTGCTGATAATCATCGGACTCTACGTCTTTTTCTTGGGTAAAAATTTGACGAGCTCTCTGGGGGACTCGATCGGCGCGCAGTATGTCATGGACAGCTGGATCATGTCCGGTGTCATCTCTGTTTCCGGAGTGACGACGACGATGGGGGCATTCGCTGTCATGATCGATGACCGGGCCAATAAAATATTGAAGGACTTTACAGTCTCGCCGATCCGCTCGAGTAGATTGGCGGCAGCCTACATCCTGAGTTCGGTGGTTGTGGGTTTCATCATGAGCATCGTAACGTTTGTGTTGGCCGAAGCGTACATCTTCCTAAATGGAGGAGAGCTATTGGCTCCGCTTGCCATGCTGAAGATGCTCGGCCTGATCCTGCTCACCGTGTTGACGAGCAGTGCGATGGTCTATTTCCTGACTTCCTTCTTCAATAGCCAAAACGCTTTCGCAACAGCCAGCACGATCCTCGGAACCATCATCGGATTCCTTGCCGGGGTCTATGTGCCGATCGGACAGTTTTCGGACAGTGTGCAGACAGTCATCAAACTGTTCCCGATGACCTATTCGGCTTCCCTGATGCGGCAAGTGATGATGGAAGAACCTTTGAAAATCTCGTTCGAAGGAGTTCCGGTTGAAGGGTTGAATGCTTTTAAACTCATGATGGGCCATACCATCCGCTTCGGGGAAACCACAGTGACTCCCTTCATCAGCATCCTGATCCTGATCGGCACCGCGCTGTTGCTCTACGGCATGTCCATCCTGAACATCTCCAGAAAAGCGAAATAAGCAAAGAACCGATGGCACTCAATGCGAGGCCATCGGTTCTTTAAATTAGAATAGATTTTTGATCTTCTCGATGTTTTTGATAATGACGGATGTTGTGCCGTCGGGGTTATTGATGAATTCCACAACGTCAGGGTCTTTGTAAAGCTCCAGCGGAATGCTGATTTCGATGCCGTTATCGAGCCTGAATTTTTGTTTGGAATATTTCGGTCCGGCGATTGCCGCTTCCGCAGGGGCGCGATCCACATAGCCCAATTCCTCGACCTGCTCAAAATATTTCTGCTTCTTGGCGAAGTTATCGCCGAACAGGGCTTCAGCGATTTTTTCGTTATCGATGAGGTTGTCTTCCTGCATGCTCGTGACGATGGCTTCCTTCGTTTCGGCCAATACCTGGAATTCTTCATCGTTGAAGGCTTTGCTTGTCTTTTGGACAGCCTTTTTGATGATCGAGATGTTCTCCTTCAGGCTCGGTTTCGGCGTGTCTTCAAGGAACATTTCCGTGAAGTAATTCACCTTTTCGCCCAGCTCAGCGATCATGTGTTTTTTCTCGATGACATGGTAGACCATCTGTTCCAGATTCACAACAAGGCCTTCCTGGATGGCTTGTCTTTGCGAAGGCAGGATGGCACGGTTCAGGATGATCTGGTTGGTCAGAACGTCCCCTTCGTAGGAGACAAAGTGCGTATAGCTGTCTGAGTAATTCAGCTTGAACACCCCAAGGCATGGCACCTCATCCAATTCAAAATGAGCGATCAGCAGATCCGCGGGCGGGATTTCGGGATTCAATTTGGTCACATTGAAGAATTTTTCCGACAAGGCTTTTGTGCCTTCGACAAAATCGTTTTGGCAATTCTTGAACAGGGCAGTCATCTGATTGTCCTCTTCCAAAATACCGTCCTTCATGCTGTCGGAATCTTCGACCTTTGCGACCATCGCTTCGATATATTCGATCATCATGCGTTCAGACGTATCCAGTCCGGCATAGGAAAAAATCGGTTCATTCGTGTTGATGTCCAAAATGTGTAAAATGGCTTCTTTAATGCGTATCAATTTGTCCAACCTCCGTTTTTGTTCACGCTTATCAGTATCCCACAAAATCGCTCTTCGGACAAAGCAAAAATATCAGCTTTCTATTTGTCCGGCCATCGCATATAATGATGTTATTTGAAAAATGTAAAGGAATGGAGGGGTGGAATGTCTCAATATAAATCCGGCGTGCTGTTTACCGTTGTAGGGGCTCTGCTGTGGGGGATTTCAGGAACCAGCGGGCAGTTTCTGCTGCAGCAGCGCGGGTTGACCTCCGGCTGGCTGGTCGCCGTCAGGATGCTGATGGCTGGCTTGATTTTGTTGGCTTTATGCTACAAAAAAGAAAAGGGCGCCATCTTTCGGGTCTGGAAAGAGAAGCGGGACCGCAGGGATTTGTTCCTGTTCGCGGCTTTAGGCCTGTCCTTTTGCCAATACACGTATTTTGCGACCATCAGTCATTCAAACGCAGGAACAGCTACAGTTCTGCAATTTTTGGCCCCGGTCCTGATTATGGTTTACCTTTCCGTCAAGAACAGAAAATTACCGCGGCCAGCTGAAATGGCAGCCATTGTCTTTGCGGTCGCCGGCATTTTCCTGCTGGCCACACATGGCCGATTTGATAGTCTGGCTATATCGCAAGCAGCTTTGATGTACGGTCTCTTGTCGGCTGTTTCTGTCGTCATCTACAATCTGCAGCCAGCCCGTCTGATCAAAACTTATGGGACGCTGCTCTCGTTGGGGTGGGGGATGCTGATAGGCGGCGTTCTGCTTTCAATCGTGTACCAGCCTTGGCGGATCATCGGAACTTGGGACCTTGCAGCATTTGCTTCCTTGTTGGTCATCATCCTGTTGGGGACGGTCATTTCCTTCAGCCTCTATCTGGAAGGCGTGCATCGCATCGGCGCAACGGTCGGAAGCCTGCTTTCATCGGCCGAACCGCTTTCTGCAACGTTCCTTTCCGTGTTTTGGCTTGGGACCAGTCTTCACTGGACGGATCTGCTCGGTATCGCCTTGATCCTTTCGACGGTGTTCCTGTTGACGCTGAAATCAAAACCAATGAAATCAAGCGAGGTTATCCAAACCGAACCGAATATCTGAACAGCGCAAAAACGTGATGCCGAAAAGCATCACGTTTTTGTTTTCCACAGCGTCATAATTTCTAAATAGGGGCATTTGTTCTATAATGAAGATAGGTAAATGTCAGGTTATGAGGATGGTCAATTCAGAAATGAGGGGCTAATAGTGAAAAAAACGAAGATAGTCTGCACAATCGGACCAGCCAGCGATTCCGTCGATGTGCTGGTAAGGATGATGAACAGCGGCATGAATGTGGCGCGGCTGAATTTTTCGCACGGCGCACATGAAACGCATATGGTCAGTCTGAACAATGTCAGGGAAGCTGCACGGTTGGCGAACAAAAACATAGGTATCATGATGGATATCCAAGGCCAAAAAATCCGGACAAACAAAATGACCGATGACGCAGTTACGTTGGTTTCCGGGGAGTCGGTAATCATCAGCATGGAACCCGTACTAGGAACAAAAGAAAAATTCTCTGTCACCTATCCAGAGCTGATTAATGATGTGACGATCGGCATGCATATTTTGATTGATGACGGATTATTGGTTCTGGAAGTTACGGATATCAATTATGAAGCCAAGGAAATCATAGCCATAGTCCAAGTGGATGGTATCCTGAAGAATTCAAAAGGCATCAATGTGCCTGAAGCCAAGTTCAGTATGCCCGGTCTGACGGAAAAAGATGCTGCGGATATCCGCTTCGGTGTCCAGCAGGGAGTGGATTTCATCGCCGCCAGCTTTGTCCGCAGGGCCAGTGATATCCTGGAAATTATCGAAATCCTTGAGGAAATGGATGCGACGGATACGCAGATCATCGCCAAAATCGAAAACCAGGAAGGCGTTCAGAATGCCGAAGAGATACTCAAGGTGTGCAGCGGATTGATGGTGGCGCGCGGCGATTTGGGTGTGGAAATCAACGGTGGCGATGTGCCGATCGTCCAGAAAGATCTGATCCGAAAATGCAATCTGGTCGGAAAACAAGTCATCACAGCCACTCAGATGTTGGACTCCATGCAATGGAATCCGCGGCCGACAAGGGCAGAAGCGAGCGACGTCGCGAATGCTATATTTGACGGAACAGACGCAGTCATGCTTTCCGGCGAGTCCGCTGTCGGCCAGTACCCTGTCGAAACCGTCGCAATGATGGCTCGGATCGCGGAACGGACGGAAGAAGCTTTGGAGGCAAATGGCGGTAACCTGTCGACACTGGCCTTGTTCGATAAGGCATCCGTTACCGAAGCAATCAGCCAAGCCGCTGCACGCACGGTCATGAACTTGGGCATCAAAACGATTGTAGCGGCAACCAGTTCTGGGCATACGGCCCGCATGATATCCAAATACCGGCCGAAAGCGAATATTTTGGCGGCAACCTACAGCGAGAGGGTCCAGAGGGGGTTGACGCTTGTCTGGGGTGTCCAGTCTTTCGTCATTGAAGAGCCTGAAAATGTTGATGATATGCTGCTTAAGGTAACCGCATTGGCGAAAGAAAAGGGCTTTGCGCAACCTGGAGATGCCATCGTCATCACAGCTGGTACGCCGATAAAAGAAAGCGGCACAACCAATCTGATGAAAATCGAACGGATACCCGATTGATTGCAACGCATTGAGTGTAACGGTTTTTCTGAGGGCACTAAAAAATGCGGGACCGCCAATTTTGGCGGCCCCGCATTTTTATTTTTTTTGATCAGGAAATAATCTGGTAGTCTTCTAATTTTGTTTTGACTGCTTCGATGTGCTCTTTCACGCGTTCCGGTGCCGGTCCGCCGGCTACATTTCTGCGGATGACGCATTCCTTCAGGTCGACCTTCTTGTAGATGGTTTCATCAAAAGCGTCCGAGTGTTTTTTGTACATCTCCAACGGGAAGTTTTCCAGTGTCAGGTTCTGTTCCTCGCACTCTTTCAGGATATTTCCGGTGATTTGGTAAGCGTCACGGAAAGGGATGCCTTTTTCGACAAGGTAATCAGCGCAGTCGGTGGCATTCAGATAGCCTTTTTGCGAAGCCGTCAGCATGGCTTCTTCCATCACGTCCATATCGTTCAGCATTGCAGGCAGGATTTCCAGACAGAATGTCACTGTGTCGATCGCTTCGAACAGCAATTCTTTTTCTTCCTGCATGTCTTTGTTGTATGCGAGCGGCAAACCTTTCATCAACGTCAATACGCCCATCAAATCGCCGAAGACACGGCCGGATTTGCCGCGCAGCAATTCCGCGATGTCCGGATTTTTCTTCTGCGGCATGATGCTTGAGCCGGAAGAGAACGTATCCCGGATTTTCACAAAGCCGAATTCCTGCGATGACCAGATGATGACTTCTTCAGCCAGACGGGAAATGTGGACCATGATGATCGACATATCCGCCAGCATTTCCAAGGAATGGTCGCGATCGGATACGCCATCGAGACTGTTCCGGGAAAAATCCTTGAAGCCGAGTGCTTCAGCAGTGAAGGCGCGGTCCAATGGCAAGGTAGTTGTCGCAAGCGCGGCACTGCCCAGCGGCATATAATGCAGAACCCGTTCTTTGGCATCATCCAAACGGGACTTGTCCCGCAGGAACATCTCCGTATAAGCCATCAGGTGATGGGCAAAAGTGATGGGCTGTGCACGCTGCAGATGGGTATAACCTGGCATGATCGTTTCCAGATGTTGTTCGGCTTTTTCGCTCAATGCGAGGGCAACGTTGGCAGTAAGACTGGACAGATGCTCCAACGCAGAAACAGAATACAACTTCAAAGCAGTCGCTACTTGGTCGTTGCGGCTTCTGCCTGTGTGGACCTTTTTGCCGATAGCGCCAAGACGTCGCGTCAGTTCCGCTTCCAAGAAGCTGTGGATATCTTCTTCCGAGAAATCGATGGTGAGATCGCCATCCTGCAGTTCATCATTCATTTTGCCCAGTTCATTGACGAGAGCATCCGCTTCTTCGCGGGGAATGATTTCGGTTTTGCCCAACATTTTTGCGTGAGCGATACTTCCGGCGATATCAGCATAGACCAGACGGGCATCCGCATCGATGGATGAATTGAATTCAAATGCCTTTTCATTCATGGAACCGTGATAATTATTTGACCAAATTGCCATAATTTCCTCCTCGGCAGGGTGTTTGTCTTGATGTGGATGACCACACCGCAATCCCTGGCTCTTTTCGATAGTATTTTATTTCGTTTAAGTGCTGCTGCTTTTTTCCTTTGCTTCCGTCAATTGTACAATTGTTTCGAATGCGAGTTCAATCCCTTTTTTCAATTGCGCATAATCTGTCCATTTTTAATGCTACTCATTCCTAAAACTTTATGCCAGAGCAAGTATTCTCATTCTTTTTTAATTTTATTTTCTATATTGAATCCTAGAGCAAAAGCATCCAAAAAGCAAGGGAAATCAAGGATATTCATGAAAAATGGAGAATTAAAATGAGATACTGCAATGAAAAGCGCCACAACTGGTCATTGACAGAGGGATGACAGCACGTTACAATAGCATTAATTTATTTTTAAATGTGAATTTGGTGAAAAAATTTATCGAATAGCAATAATAGGGGCGGAGGAATGAGAATGATGGACGGCAATATGGACATGCATATATGTTGCGTAAAAGTTAAGCATGTACGTCGTGCGCTCATTTGAACAGCCTTTTTGGGAAGTGTCTGCAGGTTCGTCTGATCGGCTGTAAGGGAACGATCACTGATTGCTGTGTAGCCTTCTGAAACAACAATAAGGGTTACAATGCGCATGAGTGTATCGTCATACATATGTGCTTTTTTTGTACGCTAACGAGAAATTGAGGGAAGTGCGTGCAGCTGTTGTGCACACTTTATTAGAAAACAATGTGACGGGAGGAATAATGGATGAAACCGATTATAGGAATTGGAGGCAACCATCTGAGTGCTGAACTCGGCAATCAGATGGAAAAAACATACACACCGCAAGGGTTTATCGATGGTGTACAAGTAGCAGGAGGGATTCCGCTCGTGATTCCCATCAGCGATCCAATGGATGCAGAGCATTACATCAACGCTGTGGACGGATTGATTTTGGCAGGCGGGCAAGACGTATCCCCGATTCTTTATGATGAGGAGCCGACGCACCGGTTGGGTGTCACCCATCCGGCGAGGGACGCTTTCGAGATTGCTTTGGCCAGAGAAGCGTACAATCAATGCAAACCGATTTTTGCGGTATGCCGCGGGATGCAACTGATCAACGTCGCTTTTGGTGGCAGCTTGCATCAGGATATCAGCCAGCTGGAAGAGTATGATGTCCAACATGACCAAAAAACGAACATCCAGTATGCTTCCCATTCGATTTCGATTGCCCCGAATAATTTCTTGCGTTCCTTTTTAGGGGAGAAGCATCTTGTCAACTCTTTCCATCATCAGGGCGTCAAGGAATTGGCGGATCCTTTTGAGGCCATCGCTTGGAGTTCCGACGGGTTGATTGAAGCCTTCCAAGCAAAAGAAAGAAGCCAAAACATCTTCGCGGTGCAGTGGCATCCGGAATTTATGCTGGCCTCCTCCCAGAAAATGCAATATTTCTTTGATGAGATTGTCTTCCTGGCGGGGACGGGCATCCATTACCAAGACAACGTGATGCATTATTGAAAATCGTTCAGAAACCTGCTGCCATCCGGTTGTGGGGTTTCTGAACTTTTTTTGTGCGTTCGGCTCTGCTTAAAATAGCTAAAGAACGCGCTATAGATTAAAATATAGGTAAGAGGAACGCCAATGGTAGCTGGGAGGCCAAATTTATGAAACGTGTACCGAACATCCTGACGCTGATACGCCTTTTTTTGATCCCTTTTTATTGGATGGTCTTCTATTCCGATGCGGCGCATCCGGTCCGTTGGGCGATGATCATATTTCTGTTCGCCAGCCTTACCGACATCATCGATGGCTACATCGCCAGAAAATATGATGCCATCACGAAATTCGGGCAGGTGGCTGATCCGTTTGCGGATAAAGTGATGCAGATTTCGGTTCTGTACACCTTGATGGATATCGGGTATATCGAAAACTGGTTTTTCCTGATCGTATTGATAAAAGATGGCCTGCAGATATTCCTGGGCGTGGCTTTACTGAATGTCGAGCCGAAAATCATCGTGCCGGCGAATATATTCGGGAAGGCCACGACCGTCCTGATTTTTGTCACGATCCTCCTTTCCATGTTCCGTCTGCCGGGACTGGTCTATCTGCAGCTGTTCGTTGGGGGATTGGCTGTCATAACCTTCTCGCAGTATGCCTACCATGTCTGGCAAGCATGGAAAAAAAACAAGTCAGCCAAAATCGATATTTAGTGATATAAAGAGGCTGTATCAGAACCAGAAAAGGATTTTCTGGCTTTGATGCAGCCTGTTTTATATGGGAATTGAATTTATGCTCAGAGATACCCCGCCAAAACGTATTTGGCGGGGTAAAATGTCCAAGGGGAACACGAGATACCCCGCCAAAACCCATTTGGCGGGGTAAAATGTTCAAGTGAAACGCGAGATACCCCGCCAAAGCCACTTTGGCGGGGTATTCCACCACCAATTCGCAAATAAGAGGATGCCTCATTTTTTTGAGACACCCCCTTTTTCTATAGATTCGGATAAGCCTTGATGATATAGGCTTTGATGCGGTCAACGGCTTCCTGCAGGACTTCTTCCGATTCGGCGAACGGGATCCTCAAGTAGCCTTCGCCCATTTTCCCGAAAGCGGAGCCCGGCGTGAGCGCTACGTGGGTTTCGGTCAAGATTTCCATCGCAAAATCATAGGAGGATTTGCCGAATGCCTTGATGTTCGGGAAGGCATAGAAGGCGCCTTCCGTATTCAGACAATGGAAGCCCGGGATCTGGTTCAAGCCATCGACGATGATGTGGCGGCGACGGTCATATTGTTCCAGGAAATAACGGACATCATCCTGCGGTCCGGTGATCGCAGCGATTGCGGCTTCCTGGATGAAGGGGGGAACGCAGAATCCGATGCCTTCCCGGAACTCGGCCATGCGATCGATGGCATCCTTATTGCCGACGACATAGCCGATCCGCCAACCTGTCATCGCATAGGTTTTGGATAGGCTATTCACCACGAAATGATTTTCTTTTGCTCCTGGTATCTGGAACAGGCTGAAATGTTTCTTTCCATCATAAATGAGGCTTTCATAGACTTCATCAGACAGAATCGCGATCTGATGGCGATCGGCCAATGCCACGATGGCTTCCATATCGCTTTGGTCAAGGATCGACCCCAACGGATTGTTCGGCGTATTCAGAATGATCAAACGCGTTTTTTCGGTCAGTACTTGCTCAATGTCGGATGCCTGCATCTTGAATGAATTTTCTTCGTAGACGGGCACAGGAACGACTGTGGCTCCCAAAAGCATAATCTGGCCGAGGTAATTCGGATAGCTTGGGTCGGCGATGATCACCTCATCGCCTGGATTCAGGATCGCCATCATCACGTGCAGAATGGCTTCCGTTCCGCCGAAAGTCGCCATGACTTCACTCGGATCGAAGGGGATACCGGTCTGGTCCGTATATTTTTTCGCCACGGCTTGCTGAAAAGCGAGCTCGCCGACATTGGGGCCGTAGTGCGTATGATTGGCGGCGATGGCATCCTGCCCGGCTTTTTTGATGTATTCGGCCGTCTCAAAATTTGGTTCGCCCATCGTCAGCATCAGCGTGTCATCAAATTGGGCGGCCAACTTCGCCATCTTTCGGATGCTGGATGCCGGATAGTTTTTGGATAGTTCAGACCAATGGTACATGTATGTGTGCTCCTTATAATCAACTTTTCTTCTATTGTTCTTCCATTTTATCAGATATTCTTCGACTATCCTAGTATCGGGAGCGGGGAGACGAATGAAACAAAAAAGGAAGATATAGATAATTTTCTGAAAAGTTGCATTCAGCCGGACTGTTTTTGGTATAATGAAAGGATGGATACAAAAACAGAACGACTTTTTCTTTTCTGCAACGGGATGGCCTATCTTATCGTTAATTTTATTGAAATGGGTGGAAGTCAGGTTTTGTAATAACAATTTAGGAGCACAAGGATGTCAGACCAGAAGATTTATTTATTATTGACGGATACAGGGTCGATGTTGACTCGGACCATCAAACTGTTTACGAGAAACAAATACAACCATGTATCCTTGGCATTTGATGCAGAACTGGCGAATACCTTCAGTTTCGGCCGAAAGAAAGCCAATAACCCTTTTATAGGAGGGTTCATACACGAAGATGTGACATCTGATTTCTACAGCCAGGCAAAATGCGCGGTGTATTCGTTGACTGTGTCAGAGGAACAGGCAGCAGTGATGAGGGGCTATGTATCGTCATTCGAAAAGGACAAAGAAAAGTACCATTACAATCTGCTGGGGCTATTGCCCGCCCTGTTTAATAAGGTATGGGACAGGGAAAATTATTTTTTTTGTTCACATTTTGTTTCGACTGTATTAGTGGAGGGGGACGTGCTGCAAGCCAATAAGCCAGTGGCCCTGATGAGGCCGGCAGACGTTTTGGAAGCACTGCCGTTTGTGCCTTTGTATGAAGGGGTTCTTTGTCATTTCAATGAGCTGTCGATGAATGCGGTCGAGCAAGGTTTGGTATTTGAAGCTGAAATGATGATCGAATCCATTGATTCGGATGGTGCTGACCTCCGCTTTCCGGACAACTTCTCGCCTGTCCCTGTCCTTTAGGAGGCACGATGGATTGAGTCAGTTGAATGGATTATGAAAGAAAAATAAAAGCATTGACTTATTTCTAATTTAGATTTAATATTTAAAGAAAGATAATGAAAGGAGTTGCAGTATGATGAGAAGAATGAACGCACACCGTACAACAGATTGCCATGCTGTAAACACTTTATTAGTCATTATTATGCCCTAGGATTCAAACTATTCAATTAGTTGAGTCCTATTCTTAGTGAATCAGGGCTCGACGCAAGCTGGAGCCCTATATTACATGAGGGCTTCTTTTTTATAAATATACGGAAAAAAGGGGAGACAGCAATGCGTAGTGATAAAATCAAAAAGGGAATAGATAAAGCGCCACATCGTTCCTTGTTGCGAGCGACCGGACAAATCAGGGAAGAAGGGGACATGGACAAACCGTTCATAGCTGTCTGCAATTCCTATACAGATATCGTGCCTGGTCACGTGCATTTGAGAGAATTAGGCGATATCGCCAAAGAAGCGATCCGTGAAGCTGGCGGGATTCCTTTTGAATTCAACACGATTGGTGTCGACGACGGGATCGCGATGGGACACATCGGGATGCGCTACTCATTGCCATCACGCGAAATCATTGCTGATGCCGCTGAAACGGTCATCAACGCACATTGGTTCGACGGTGTTTTCTACATCCCGAACTGCGATAAGATTACTCCAGGTATGCTTTTGGCGGCTGTCCGCACCAATGTTCCGGCGATTTTCTGCTCAGGCGGCCCGATGAAGGCTGGACTTTCCGCTACCGGACAGGCTTTGACATTGTCATCCATGTTTGAAGCGGTCGGCACTTTCAAAGAAGGCAACATGACCGAGGAAGAATTCTTCGATATGGAAGCCAACGCTTGCCCAACATGCGGTTCTTGTGCGGGGATGTTCACCGCCAACTCGATGAACTGTTTGATGGAAGTATTGGGATTGGCATTGCCATACAACGGGACTGCTTTGGCAGTCAGTGATGAGAGAAGAGAACTGATCCGCGAGGCGGCCTTCAAGTTGATGGACTTGGTCGAAAAAGACATCAAGCCGCGCGACATCATCACTGCTGATGCAATCGACGATGCTTTCGCCTTGGATATGGCGATGGGCGGCTCCACAAATACGGTGCTGCATACATTGGCTTTGGCGAAAGAAGCCGGAATCGACTATGACATGAACCGCATCAACGAGATCGCGGAAACAACTCCGTATCTATCAAAAATAGCACCATCATCTGTCTACTCCATGCATGATGTGCATGAAGCCGGCGGTGTGCCGGCGATCATGAATGAATTGATCAAACACGGCAACCTGCATCCGGACCGTATCACTGTCACCAGCAAAACGATCCGCGAAAATGTTGCGGGCCATGAAATCAAGAACGAAGAAGTCATCCATAAATACGAGAATGCCTATTCTCCGGTCGGTGGCTTGTCCATCCTGAACGGAAATATCGCTCCTTTCGGCGGCGTCATCAAAGTAGGCGGGGTGGATGCCGACATCAAAAAATTCGTCGGAAAAGCAATCTGCTTCAGCAGCCATGATGAAGCGGTGGAGGCGATCGATAACCGCACCGTCAAAAAAGGGCATGTTGTCGTCATCCGTTATGAGGGCCCTAAAGGCGGACCTGGAATGCCGGAAATGCTGGCGCCAACGTCTTCCATCGTGGGCCGCGGCTTAGGCCGCGAAGTCGCACTGATCACTGATGGCCGTTTCTCCGGTGCCACACGCGGTATCGCAATCGGACACATCTCTCCGGAAGCAGCTTCGGGAGGCCCAATCGGCTTGATCGAAGACGGCGATGAAATCGTCATCGATCTGGAGCACCGCACAATCAACGTATCTGTTGCAGATGAAGTGCTGGAAGAAAGAAAGAAAAAACAAACACGCTTCATGCCTAAAGTGAAGACAGGTTGGTTGGCACGTTACGCTGCTTTGGTTACCTCAGCCAATACCGGCGGCGTTTTGAAGACACCAGAAGAACTTTTTGCAGAATTCGAATAATACAAAAAAATCCACGCCGGTAACTCCGACGTGGATTTTTTTGTTGTTCTGGAATTCAGTCCATTCGTTTGCTGCGGAGGGATTATTCTTCGTCGCGGCCTAGGGCAACTTGCATCTCTCGAACGGTCTTTCTGTCCAAGTTGAAGATGAACTTGAAGCAGATGAACATGATGATATAACCGATCAATGGGAACAGCGCAGCCATATCGCGGATGGCCAGTGAATTTCCGGTGGTCCAGGTCATAGCGTCCTTAACATCCAGCGTTGGAATCAAGATGGCGATGGCTGCAGGGATGAATGATTGGCCGAAACCTTGTGCGATTTTACGCAACATGGAATAGGTTGCGTAAACGGAACCTTCATTGCGGATGCCGGTCTGCCATTCTTGATAGTCGATCGCATCAGCAACCATACCCCAAGTGTAGATTGTTGATCCGAAGGCGAAGCTGTTTGCGATGATCTGCATCGCGATCCAAAGAATCGGATTTGTGATTTCGACCAAGTAAAGGAAAGCATAGACTGCGATAGAGCCGATCAATGGCCAAGTCGACAATTCTTTTTTACCCAGTTTGCCGACCAAGGCACCACCGAGGGCAGTACCAACAAATAGTGGGATGATTTGAGTCAGGATGGAGTAAGAACTTAAGGTTCCGTCTCCGAAGTACATCTGGTAAGTCAATTGATGCAATTGGTTCCCGCCCATGATGAACAGGATTTGTGCGATGGAGGCAAGAGCGATACCCAAAATCGCACGGTTGTGGAAGAAGTCTCTTAATGTCTTGAAGTAATTGAATTTTACTTCTTCACCCTCAGGCTCAACATGCTGGATGCGTTCTTCCGTATTCAGATACAGAAGCGCAAAAGCAATGATGGAAACGATACCCAAAATGACTGCAATCGGGAACATTCTTTCGCCGCGGAAAATACTTGCTGTTTGGCCGTTTTTTGTGACTTGTTCATAAGCGAACAACGGAATCAGGATTCCCAGAGGAACACCGGCGATGATGTATCCCCAAGAACGTGCGTTGGATAAAGCAGCGCGTTGTGAGGGTTTGGAAGTCATAACGGAGCTTAGGGCGCCGTAAGGAACATTCACGACTGTATAGGTGACATCCCATAAGATGTACCCACCGATACACAAAGCAAGTTTAGCAGGATAGGACCAGTCAGCTGCATCGATGAACATGACGGTTGCTGCCAATGCCAAGAAAGGAGCGCCGCGCAGAATCCATTGTTTGAATTTTTCGCCTTTTTTGTTTGCGCCCATGCGGTCGACGATCGCGCCGATGATCGGATCGTTAATGCCATCAAGGATTTTAGTGATGAGGATGACGATGGAATAGTGGGCCAAAGAAATCCCGATGTACTGGGTGTAGAAAATGAACATGTAGCTGGAAATCAACGTGAAACTCATATTGCAGCCGAAGTCGCCCATGAAATATCCAAGTAGGTCACGGAATCCAAATGGACGCTTTGTTGCGCCGGTTACTTGATTTTGAGCCATTTTTAAAACTTCCTCCCATAAAAGATTATTTTTGATAAGAAGGGCGAAAATAATTACGGAAATCGTGTATCATAATATGAAACTGCCGTTCTTAATCTGATATGAGTATAGTAAGAAAACGCATTCAAGTCAAAGGTGAGCGGTGCAAATAATCCGAAATACAGCCGGGCCTGTCAAATTTCTGACATAATCCTACAGCACCGATACCCGCTTTGGGCCAGTCCTTCGGAAGAAATGTTTCGAAAAAATGACGCTCGAACTTCCTATTCAACGCATTTGCTTCCTTAAGAGGACATAGAGGCTGTGCGTGCGGATTTGTGGATCTTTGTATGCGTTTAAATTTTTTTTGAAATTACACGCGGGGGGCTTATCATGCTTCATTTTATTTGCTATAATATCACAATATGAAACGGTTTCCCGTTTAATGAATCCAAACGCTGATTTTTTGATTAGATAAGCATGGAAAATGGAATGATATACAAATATTTTATAAGGTTTGAGACTATATTAAGAAAAGGATGATCAGAAAATGATACAAAAAGCAGAATCTAACACAAGCACAAAAGTTCAATCGATAGATCGGGCCTTATCGATCCTGGAAACATTGGCGGACTATCCTAGTCTCAGCCTGATGGAGTTGAGCGAAAAAGTCCATCTGCATAAAGCGACGACCCATCGTTTGGTGAACTCCTTGATGGAAAACGGCTATATCGACCGCAATCCTGACACCAAGCAATATCGCATTTCCTTGAAGATGTTCCATCTCGGGAACAAACGCGTCCACAACATCGACTTCTTGAATGTGGCCAAAAGCATGATCCGTCAGTTGTCGGATGATACGAAACAGACCGTGCACTTGGTTGTGGAAGACAATGATGAAGTGCTCTACATCGATAAGTATGGTGAATCCCGCGGCGTGCGGATGCAATCGAAGATTGGTACGAAAGCGCCGCTTTACTGCACTGCGGTCGGGAAAGCGCTTCTGAGCACCCGCCAAAACGCCGCCGTCCGTGAATACTGGGACAGTATCGTTCCGGAACAGAAGACCGGACGCACAATCACCACTTATGAAGAACTCGTCAACGAACTGGATGAAATCAGAAGAAATGGATACGCCCTCGACGATGAGGAGTTTGAAGAAGGCATCGTCTGCATCGCTGCAGCGTTTTCGAGCGCAAGGGAAGTTGCCGCAGGTGCGATCAGCATCTCCTTGCCATTGTCTGACATGGTCGATAAAGACTTCTATACAGGAAAAATTTTGGAGTATTCCACAAAAATATCTCATTTTCTCGGTCACTTTTGATCCTTTCCGATCTTAGGCCGATATAGCTGCAACTCCCCACAAACGCATGATAGATGCGTTTGTGGGGAATTTTTTTTGCAGGTTTCCTTTTTTTGGGGGCCATTCAGGGGTATGCCACAAAATTTTCACAATTGACCATTCATTTTTATATTTCTGATGGAATTTCGTTGACATAAAAGATGGTAAATTCTATAATGAACTCGAGTTATGATACTGAGTTCCACAATGCGAAACCATGAATGGAGGATGACAAATGAGCGTCAAGAGAGATACCCTGGCTCAATTACAAGAGAATTACCTGTTTGCAGTAGTGCGCGGAGCTTCCGAAGAGGCAGGTTATGAGATTTCCAAAGCAGCTTATCAAGGAGGCATCAAGAACATCGAGGTGACATTTTCGACACCGGGTGCTGAAAATGTTATGCGTAAACTGTCTGATGAATTCGCAGGTACGGATATGGTCGTAGGTGCAGGTACGGTATTGGATGAAGTCGCTGCGAGAATTTCGATCATGAACGGAGCGAAATTTATCGTAAGCCCTTCCTTTAATGAAAAGATTTCAAGAATGTGCAACCTATACACTGTTCCATACTTGCCTGGATGCGGTTCTGTTACAGAAATTCAAATGGCTTTGGAAACTGGCTGCGAAGTAGTCAAGCTTTTCCCGGGTGGTTTGTTGGGTCCTGGATTCATCAAAGACGTTCATGGTCCTATTCCTTGGGTAGACGTAATGCCATCAGGTGGCGTAAGCATTGAGAACATGGATAAATGGATCGCAAACGGAGCTTGGTCGGTCGGTGTCGGCAGTGCCTTGACACGTAACCTTAAAGAAGGCGGCTACGCCAGTGTAGCGGCTGCAGCTAAAGAATTTGCCGATCGATTGGCAGAAATCAAAGTGCAATAATCAATAATATTCAAAATAAAGCTCGGAAGGGGATTTCTTCACATGTCATTTATTCATGACGACTTTATGTTACAGTCCGAAACGGCCAAAAAACTTTACCACGAATATGCGGAAAATATGCCCATCTTCGATTACCACTGCCATTTGGTACCACAACAGATTGCTGAAGACTATGAGTTCGAAAACATCACGGAATTATGGTTGGGCGGAGATCATTACAAATGGCGCGCGATGCGTGCGATGGGAGTTCCGGAAGAAAAAATCACCGGCAATGCTTCTCCTGAAGAAAAATTTGAAGCTTGGGCCTACACTGCTGAAAATGCAGTAGGGAATCCGTTGTTCCACTGGACAGCCTTGGAATTGAAAAAGTATTTCCATATAGAAGAAACACTTACCAGTGCCAACTGGAAGGAAATCTATGCGGAATGCAACCGCGTGTTGAAAGAAGAAAAACTGACAGCGCGTACGTTGATCAAAAATTCCAACGTCACCTTCATTTGCACGACAGACAACCCAACGGATACGTTGGAATGGCACAAAGCAATCGCTGAAGACGAGACATTTGATGTGGCAGTCGTTCCTGGTTTCCGTCCGGATGAAGCTTTCGCTATCCAAGACGCAGCCAAGTTTGCTGGGTTCATCGGAAAAATGCAAGAGGCGACCGGCAAAGAAATGGCGACATTCGCTGAGTTGTTGGACGGCATGGAAGAGCGGATCCAATATTTTGCGGATCATGGTTCGAACGTTTCCGACCACGGTTTATCCCAAATCTACTATGCTGAAGCTACGGATGAAGAGATTGAAGCCATCTATGCCAAAGCGATTGCAGGGGACAGCATTTCGGAAGCGGAATACGCAAAATACCAAACACGATTGTTGGTGGAACTGGGCAAAATCTATGCTGCCAAAGACTTTGTGATGCAATTGCACTTCGGCGCCATCCGCAACAACAATAAGCGCATGTTTGCTGCATTAGGAGCGGATGCCGGTTTCGATTCCATCCAGGATCAACCGAACGTATCCTATGCTTTGAACAATCTCCTTGGTGCAATGGACCTGACGAATGAACTGCCTAAATTCATCGCCTATAACCTTGATCCTACTTATTTCGATCTGGTGGGAACGGCAATCACGAACTTCCAAGTGAACGATAAAGGCATCAAGAGCAAAGTCCAGATGGGATCCGGTTGGTGGTTCAACGATACGAAGTACGGCATGCTGAAACAATTGAAATCATTATCCGAAGCAGGCTTACTGATGAATTTTGTAGGTATGCTGACAGATTCAAGAAGTTTCATCTCCTATACGCGTCATGAGTATTTCCGCCGCATCCTTTGCGATTTCATCGGCGATCTTGTGGAACGTGGAGAAATCCCGAATGATGCCAAGTTATTGGAAAAGCTGATCACGAACATCAGCTACAACAACGCTGTAGAATACTTTGATTTTAAAAAATAAAAAATATAAAAAAAGAAGAGGAAGTGTTTTTGAAATGGAAATGTCATTCAGATGGTACGGTCACGAGGACCCTGTTACTTTGAAAAATATCCGTCAAATTCCTGGTATGAAAGGAATCGTTACTGCAGTTTACGATATCCCGGTTGGTCAATCTTGGCCATTGGAAAGAATCGAAAAATTAAAAGCAGACGTAGAAGCAGAAGGTATGTACATCTCAGTTATTGAATCTGTTCCGGTTCACGAATCCATCAAATTGGGTCGTCCAGACCGTGATCAATACATCAGTGCATACAAAGAAACCTTACGTAACCTAGGCAAAGCAGGAATTCCTGTTGTATGTTACAACTTTATGCCAATCTTTGACTGGACTCGTTCCAACTTGGCATACGAATTACCGGATGGTTCAAATGCGTTGATCTTCGATGAAGAAGAAGTAAATAAAATGGACCCACGTACGCTTTCTCTTCCAGGTTGGGACGAAAGCTACACTTCTGAAGAATTGAACGCTTTAATGGATGAATACAAAGAAGTTGATGAAGAAAAATTATGGGAAAACCTTGAATACTTCATCAAAGCGATCATGCCTACAGCTGAGGCAGCCGGCGTGAAAATGGCTATTCACCCTGATGATCCTCCATACAGCATCTTCGGATTGCCGCGTATCATCACTGGCGGAGAAGCATTGAACCGTTTCATCAAATTGTACGACAGCGAATATAACGGCGTTACCCTATGCGTAGGTTCATTCGCTTCAGATCCTAAAAACGATGCAGTGGCTATCTTGAAAGATATGCTTGCTAAAAAACGTGTGAACTTCGTACATGCACGTAACGTGAAATTGGTCGGCGGACGTTCATTCCAAGAATCTGCTCACTTGTCAGAAATGGGATCCATTGATATGTATGAAGTAGTAAAAGCATGTGTTGAAGGCGGCTTTGAAGGTGCAATCCGTCCAGACCATGGCCGTATGATCTGGGGAGAAACTGGTAAACCAGGTTATGGTTTGTATGACCGTGCGCTAGGTGCAACTTACCTGAATGGTCTGGAAGAAGCAGTGAAGAAAAACTTGAAAGCTCAAAAACAACAATAAGAAAGAAGGAAAATCACCATGACAAGCCCATTCGTACATGATTTTACCGATAAAGTAGTAGTAGTAACAGGTGCAGGCGGCGTTTTATGCTCTTATTTCGCGAAAGAATTCGCTAGAGCAGGCGCAAAAGTAGCCCTTTTGGACTTAAACTTGGACAACGCACAAGCATACGCTGACGAAATCGTAGCTGAAGGCGGCATCGCGAAAGCATTCAAAGCCAACGTATTGGAATTGCCAAGTCTGCAAGCAGCTAAAGAAGCTGTCGTAGCCGAATTAGGCGAAGTGGATATCTTAGTCAACGGAGCAGGCGGCAACAACCCGCGCGCAACGACTGACAACGAGTACCATGAAACTGATCTGCCTGAAGGAACAAAAACGTTCTTCGACTTGGAACAAAGCGGCATCGAATTCGTCTTCAACTTGAACTTCTTGGGTACAGTATTGCCTACACAAGTTTTTGCTAAAGATATGGTTGGCCGTCCAGGCGCTAACATCATCAACATCTCAAGCATGAACGGTTTCACACCATTGACTAAAATCGTTGCTTACTCAGGCGCAAAAGCTGCTATCTCCAACTTGACTGAATGGTTGGCTGTACACTTCTCGCACGTAGGTATCCGTGTCAATGCAATCGCTCCTGGTTTCTTGGTTTCAAAACAAAACCAAGCGCTATTGTTCAATGAAGATGGCACACCGACTCCTCGTACAGGCAAAATCCTGAACGGCACACCAATGGGCCGTTTCGGCGAACCGCATGAATTGATCGGCGGCTTGCTGTTCTTGGCAGACGAAAAAGCTGCAAGCTTTGTGAACGGCGTCGTATTGCCGATCGATGGCGGCTTCAACGCGTATTCAGGCGTATAATTTTAGGTAATTGAATAGGGCAGATAGAACGAAATGTGTTGCACAGTTCTTCTCTATCTGTCTTTTTTTCACGTTGATATCAAGTTAGGAGAGAAAAATATGTTTACACACCCAACACAATTTACGAAACAAAAAAAATTCTTAGTATGCGTCGACTCCGACGGTTGCGCGATGGATACGATGAACGTGAAGCATGAACGTTTCTTCGGTCCTTTGGCAGCTGACGAGTATGGCATCAAAGATCGCGAAACTTTCTTGGCTGACTGGAACCGCATCAACCTGTTCTCAAGCACCCGCGGCATCAATCGCTTTAAAGCATTGGTCTTGACATTGATCGAAGCGCAGGAAAAAGGCGAAGACATCGGTGATATTTCGGCACTGACCGATTGGGCAAACAATGCCCCATCGTTATCGAATGCTTCTCTGGAAGCGGAGATCGCAAAAGCATCTTCCGAAGATCTGGAAAAAGCTTTGGTATGGAGCAAGAAAGTCAATGAAGGAATCGAAACGGAATTGGCTGGCGAAGACAAACCATTCCCAGGCGTTCTGGAAGGACTGACAAAAATCCATGGCCTGACGGATGTCGCAATCGTGAGCTCAGCCAACAGCGAGGCTTTGAACAGCGAATGGAACAGACACAATCTGATGCCGCAAGTTGACGTAGTCTATGGACAAGAAGTCGGCAGCAAAGCGGATGCGATCGCTGATCTGTTGACGAAAGGTTATGCAGCGGACGAAATTTTAATGGTCGGCGACGCACCTGGCGATGAACAAGCGGCAACGGTAAATGGCGTATTCTATTATCCGATTCTTTTCGGAAAAGAAGAATTCTCATGGGAACGCCTAAGCAACGAAGCGATCGAGAAATTCCTGAACAAAGAGTATGCAGGAGCTTATCAAGAAAAAGTGCTTGGGGAATTCCATGCTTTATTGGCTCAATTCGATTAATCTACATTCCAAGATTTGCAAGTTAGAAACATTACATTATCAGGAGGAAAAAAAGTGCCAAAATTAGTTGATTTGAAAGCAAAACCATATAATCTGAACGACAAACAGGTCGAATGGGTAAATGACATGATCGCTGGTATGACAGATGAGGAAAAAGTAGGACAATTGTTCACCAACCTTTTCTTCTTCGGAGATGATGCCTTCTCAGGGAACGATTTCACCAACAAAGAAATCATCGAAAAATTCCACATCGGTGGCGCACGTTACCACGGCAATTCGAAAGAAGATATCCAAGATCTATTGAACGACCTGCAATCAATGTCCAAAATTCCTTTGTTGGTTGCAGCGAACTGCGACTCCGGCGGAAATGGTGCATGCAGCGAGGGTACTTACATCGCTTCCGGTGCCCAGGCTGAGGCTGCAGGCGACCCGCTGGTTTCTTACCATGCCGGATTGGTTTCCGCGCGTGAAGAAAAAGCTTTAGGCGTCAACGTCAACTTCGATCCATGTGTGGACATCCTTTACAATTGGAGAAACACAATCGTCAACACGCGTGCTTACGGTACCGATGCAGAAACAGTCATCAAATACACAAATGCTTATTTGGATGGGTTGACTGCTGAAAACGGCGAAAACATGGAAGATGGCGTAATCCAATGCATCAAGCACTTCCCTGGAGATGGAACCGAAGAACGCGACCAACACTTGGTTTTGGGAGTGAATGAATTAAGTCCCGAAGAGTGGCGCGCTTCCTTTGGTAAAGTTTACCAAAATCATATCGACCGTGGTGTTGAAATGATCATGGCCGGCCATATTGCAGTTCCTGCTTTGCAAAAAGAATTGAATCCTGCTTTGGAAGACAAAGATATCATGCCTGCAACATTGGCTGAAGAATTGATCCAAGATGAATTGAAGACTGAATTAGGCTTCAACGGCTTGGTCATCACGGATGCAACGCACATGTTGGGTATGACGTCCGCTATGCGTCGCGAAGATTACGTTCCAAAATCGATTGCTGCTGGCTGCGATATGTTTTTATTCTTCAATAACATCGCAGAAGACTTTGGTTTCATGCTGAAAGGCTACCAAAACGGCGTCATCACGGAAGAGCGTTTGACTGATGCTTTGCGTCGTATCTTGGGCTTGAAAGCTAAATTGCACTTGCCTGAAAAACAAGCAAACGGGACATTGTTGCGCACGCGCGAAGACTTGAACATCATCGGCTGTGAAGAACATCTGCAATGGAGAGCGGAAGCGGCTGATAAAGGGATTTCTTTGATCAAAGATACCCAAAACAACTTACCGATCAATCCAGTAGACCACAAACGTATTCGTTTATACATGTTGGAAGGCGAAAAAGGTGGCATCACGGACAACGGTTCAAAAGCACAACAATTTTTCGTGGATGAATTGACGAATCGCGGCTACGAAGTGACTGTAAATGAACGCGGCTCCCGCGTTAAGGGCGCAACTTTGAAATACCGTGATGAAGTAGACTTCGCTTTGGAAGTTGCTGATGTCGCTGGATATGGCGCTCAAAACAACTACCGTATCCAATGGAGCACTGCCATGGCAAATGAAGTTCCTTGGTTTGTATGGGAAGTTCCGCATGCGTTCGTATCATTGAATTTCACGACACATCTGCATGATGCGACAATGGTGAAAACATTCATCAATGCTTACCACAACAACAAAGAAACAATCAAACAAGTCATCGACAAACTGGAAGGCAAATCCGAATTCAAAGGCGGTCACAACGACCTAGTTTGGACCGACAAATGGCAAGCCAAATTATAAAAGGATACGATGAATCCCGGGTAGAAACCGAGCACTAAGAGGACAAACACAAAGCGGACGCTTTTTGTCTGTGTGTGGTTGTCAGCTTAGGCACAGGTTTCTGGGATTCAGAGTTCAACTAAAAAGTGTGTGATGAATCCTGAGCTCAGCGTTAGGCGGAGAACTCTAGGATTCAGAACCGTTCTACAGGATACGATTAGTTGCATTCAGCGCTTGAGTTCCTGGAGGGTGTACATCCAACTAATGTACCATTTTGTTCACAAATCACCCAAAACACTGTTGTACCAAGTAAAGTCGAGAAGTATTTTTCTCGACTTTGTTTTTTTGAACAACAAAAAGCACTCTTGGTCAATTATTTGAAAAATGTAAGCATTTCAGGACATTGAATTGTAACCGCTGTTATTCTATACTTTGAAGTGTCAAAGAGAGGGAGGTGACACGTATCATTGAAAAATTGTTGATCGGATATCACGTCAAAGGGCAAGCATATGCCCTAGATTTCCATACACATCCGCAATATGAAATATTCCTGTTCCACGGCGGAAATTGTCGGTTCCTGGTCGGTAATAAAATCTATTATCTTCAGCCTGGCGACTTGCTGATGATGGATGGGATGACGGTTCACCGTGCCTACGTAATTGGAGACAAGGATGCCTATGAACGCAGCATCGTCCATTTCGATGCCGACTGGATTGCCCCTTTACTGAATGATCTGAACATTGACTATATCCTGCGATTCTTTACTGAAAATCGTGATGGCCTCATTCGGACTTTCCGAAAGAAGGATGAACTCCTATTGGAAAATGCTATCCGGGAAATGAATCATTTGCAGCAGTTGGACAAATCCTATGCAAATGAAGCGAAACGCAAACTGGCTTTAGTCCAGTTGCTTCTGATGATTGATTCTTCAACGGATAAAATCGTAGAAAAAGGACAGGCTTATGTCGATGAAAAGACACAGATAGCGGAAAAGGTTTCGGAATACATTTTCAGGCATTACCGTGACTCGTTCAATATTGATGATATCGCCCAAGCCCTTAATTTGAGCAAATCCTATTTATCCCATGCTTTTAAAGAAATCACAGGAAAGACCATCATGGCTTATGCGATGGGATATCGGTTGTCACAAGCATGCACGGCATTATTGATGGAACCATCCAAATCCATCAAAATGATTTCCGGCGAATGCGGTTTTGAAAGCGATGCCCATTTCAGCAGATATTTCAAACGGAACATCGGCAGTACACCCAGTAATTACAGAAAAAACAATAGAATCAACATACAAAAAGGAGAATGATGAGAATGACAGAAAAAGTGAAATTAGGAATTATTGGTTATGGTGCAGAAGGCGGCATGTACGCAGGGTTCTTCAAGAACAACGATGAGCGTTTGAACGACAACATCGAGTTGGTTGCAATCTGCGACAATGATCCTGCTAAAAAAGAAAAAGTGGCTGCTGATTTCCCAGAACTACCATTCTTCGATAACTATATGGATATGTTGGAATCAGGTGTAGTCAACGCAATCGTTACAACTGTTCCCCACTATGACCACTGTGTGATCGGTATTGACGCATTGAAACGCGGCATCCATTTGTTGGGTGAAAAACCAGCCGGTGTTTATACAAAAGAAGTTGAACGTTTGATCGCTGCGGCCGATGAAAATCCGGAATCTACTTTCGCTATTTTCTTCAACCAACGTACGAATCCACTTTACCAAAAAGTTAAACAATTGATGGACGATAAAGCAATCGGTGATCTGCAACGCGCTACTTGGATCATCACTACTTGGTGGAGACCACAAGGTTACTACAACCAAAGCGCATGGCGCGCAACGTGGGGTGGCGAAGGCGGCGGCGTCTTAGTAAACCAAGCTCCTCACCAATTGGACTTATTGCAATGGATCTGCGGCAAACCTGAAAAAGTTTTCGCGAAATTGCAATACGGCGTTGGCCGTGAGATCGTAGTTGAAAATGAAGTGAACGCATTGTTGGACTTCGGCAACGGAGCAACAGGTTCATTCATCACGTGCACGAATGATTTGGTCGGTACAGACCGTTTTGAAATCTTTGGCACAAAAGGGAAAATCGTCGTTGAGGATTCCAAAAAATTGATCGTGAAACAATTAACTGCACCGGAAGCGGAACTTTCTGAGAAGATGGATATGTCAGATGTTATGAAAATTTTCATGGGACAAGTGGATATGGCTCAATACGTTACCGAAACAGAAGAAGAATTCACGACTGTTTTTGGACAACAACATATCGATGTCTTGAATAACTTCGCTGACCATGTCGTAAATGGCGCGCCATTATTGGCCAACGGCAGAGAAGGCATCAACGGCGTTACGTTAGCGAACGCAATGCATTTATCTTCATGGTTGGACAAAGAGGTAGATTACAACGTGGATGGCGATCAATATTTGGCTGAATTGAACAAACGCATCGCTGAAGAAGGAAAATTCGAAACAAGAAAATAAGAAAGAGACGTGATCAGAGATGTTAAGAGCGGCAATAATCGGATTAGGCGATGTATCGCCTGTCCACAAATATGCTATCGACGCCAGCGACAACGGTGAATTGGTTGCAGTCTGCGACGTAAATGAAGCCTTGAAGACCAAATATCCTGATGTGCCTTTTTACACAGACGTAGAGACGATGTTGGAAAAAGAGGATTTGGATGTTGTACATATCTGCTTGCCGCACTATTTGCATTATCCGATCACGAAACGCTGCATCGAAAAAGGCGTGCATGTTTTCCAGGAAAAGCCCTTAGCCTTGGATTATGAAGAAGGCTTGAAGACGCTCGCCTTGGCAGAGGGAAGCAACAAGAAAATCGGCGTGTGTTTCCAAAATCGCTACAACGAAACGTTTTTGGAACTCAAAAAATTGCTCGCGAACGAAAATGTCGGGGCAGTGACGGCGGTCAAAGGCTTGGTGGCTTGGCATCGTCCTGAAACCTATTACACAACCAAACCATGGCGCGGCCAGATGGAATTTGCTGGCGGAGGATCGATCATCAACCAAGCCATCCATACGCTGGATCTGATGCAGGTTTTGGGCGGGGAAATAGACCGCTGCAAAGCCAGCCTGTCGAACATCACAGATTATGACATCGAGGTCGAGGACACTGCCGTCGCGAACTTCACGTTCAAGAACGGCGCGCGCGGATTTTACATGTCTACCAATGCCTATGCCGAGAATTCCAGCGTAGAATTGCAGGTCATCACTGAAAGGGCAAAATTCACAATCAAGGATAACTGTTTGTATCGTTCGAACAGTTCCGGTGAAAAAGAACTGCACCTGCAGGACACACCGATGCAAGGGACGAAATTTTACTACGGTCCGAGTCATTCTGCCCTGATCCAGCGTTTTTACAACGCGATCGAAGCAGACACGGATGATTATGTGACGGTCCGGGAGGCCTTGCCAGCGATGCTGATGATCGATGCGATGAAAACATCGTCGAAAGAAAAACGTACAATCGAAATGGAGGAAATCATACATGGCTAAAGTTAAGATAGGTGTACAAGCATCAACTGTAAAAAAAAGTTTTGAAGAAGTCGGGCCTTATGAAACATTGAAAAAATTACATGACATCGGCTATAACTCCATTGAGGTCTCTCAAGTAGCGACAACGCCTGAGAACATCGCTGAAATCCAAAAAGCGACAGCTGATTTCGGCATGGAATTAGCTTCCATGAGCGCTTCCTTGAAACCGCAAGTTAAGGACGGCGAATCTTTGACAACGCACTATGACAAAATCGTAGCGGATTGCAAAGCCGTGGGAACGGATCTGTTGCGCATCGGCATGTTGCCGATCGATGCGATGGCCAGCTTGGATAAAGTTTTGGAATTCTGTCATGATGTCAATGAAGTGACGCAAAAACTGAAAGAAGACGGCATCACTTTGTATTATCATAACCACCACATCGAATTCCGCAAATATGACGGTAAATTCCTGCTGGACATCATACGCGAAAAAGCTCCATTACTAGGGTTTGAATTGGATGTTCACTGGGTGCAGCGCGGAGGCGCAAATCCACTTGAAGTCATCAAAGACTACAAAGGTAAAGTGGAATTGATCCATTTGAAAGACTACCGAATCTCTGAAATCCCACAGGACGGCTTCGATGCTTTGTACACGGGGGATGTTGCCAAATTCATGGACTACTTCACAAATACAATTCAATTTGCTGAATTGGGGACAGGTAGCCTGCCGTTGAAAGCAATCATCGAAGAAAGCATCGCATCGGGCGCGCGCTACCTATTGGTGGAGCAAGACGACACTTATGGCGTGGATCCGTTCGAAAGCTTGAAAATTTCTCGTGAATATCTATTGGAATTGGGCTACGGAGAATTGTTCTAAACATAACAACACGAGGTTCGGAGATTATTCTCTTCGAACCTTTTCTTATCAGACAAGGAGGATTTACAAATGGGCAGTAAAGATGGAATGAATTATGCGCCGAAAGGGAAAATCAATAAGGTCGTGGAACCGGGAGCGTTCAATGTCGGCATAACGGCACTGGATCACGGGCACATCAACGGCATGACGAACGGCTTGATCGAAGCCGGTGCCACAATCAAATATGTGTACGATCCCGATGCGGAAAAGCTAGCGAATTACTTGGAATCTTTTCCGGATGTGGCGGTCGCTGACTCGCTGGAGCAGATCCTGGAAGATCCGGAGATCCAATTGGTCGCAGCGGCGGCAGTGCCTAATTTGCGCAGCGCTCTGGGAAACCGTGTCATGCAGGCCGGGAAAGACTACTTCACCGACAAGACCGGCTTCACAACACTTGAACAACTGGAAGAGACTAAAAAAGTCGTTGCTGAAACCGGCAAGAAATATTGGGTCTACTTCAGCGAACGGCTGCATGTGGAAGGCGCCGTATTTGCCGGCCAATTAATAGAAGAGGGCAGGATCGGCCGCGTCATCCAAGTGACAGGCTTTGGGCCGCACCGCCTCGACAAGGAAAAACGTCCGGATTGGTTCTTCAAAAAAGAACAATACGGCGGCATTTTAGCCGACATCGGCAGCCACCAAATTGAGCAATTCCTCCATTATACAGGGAATGTGGATGCAAAAGTTCTCCACAGCAAGGTCGGAAACTACAACAACCCGGATACGCCTGAATTGGAGGACTACGGCGATGCCACGCTGGTCGGCGATAATGGCGCAACCTTCATCTTCAAAGTCGATTGGTTCACGCCGGATGGACTCGGAACATGGGGTGACGGCCGTACATTCATCACCGGAACGGAAGGAACCATCGAAATCCGCAAATACATCAACGTGGCGACTGAGCAGACCGGCGATCACCTCTTCCTGGTGACGAAGGACGGCGAGGAGCACTACTCCTTGACTGGTGAAGTCGGCTTCCCATTCTTCGGAGAAATGATTTTGGACTGCATCAACCGCACCGAAAATGCGATGACGCAAGAACACATCTTCAAGGCGCAGGAATTATGCCTGAAGGCGCAGGAACAAGCGCTGAGCATTACAGCAAACCTATAAGAAAAAGTTATCCCTTTCTTTGCATCCGGTTTACCTGGATGGCGATGGAAGGGATTTTTTGTTGGTTTCGCGATGAGTGAGCATGCAACTTGAACTCTGGCCGGCAGCTTGTTATGATTCGGATGAAGAACTATTGAGTGAATGAGGTGAAAGGATGCAAACATTAATCATAGTCAGCCACCCGACGCTGGCTGATTCGAATGCGCAAAGGTTTCTGTGGGAAAGTCTTCCGGCTGAAGGGGTGACGTGGCACCATCTCGAATCGGTTTATCCGGATGGGCAGATTGATCGGGAGGCCGAGCAACAGCAATTGCTCCAGTATGACCGCATCATTTTCCAATTCCCGTTCTATTGGTACAGTTCGCCTGCTTTATTGAAGCAATGGCAGGATGTCGTGCTGACTGAAGGTTTCGCTTATGGAGCTGAAGGCAGCAGGCTGTCGGGGAAAGAATTCGGTCTCGTTCTGGCCCTGGGTGTGAATGAACGCGAATACCAAGCGGGGGGCAGGGAAGGATTCACGATTTCGGAACTGACCCGGCCGTTTCAGGCGATGGCAAGGAAATGCGGCATGGTGTACTTGCCGACGAACGTCATTTCGAAATTCGATTATCTGAGCGACAGCAAGAAGAAAGAATTGCTGATCAGCTATCAGCAATATTTGTCCAAAGAAAACGATGCCAGTCTGACGGCAACGGAAAATTGGTTCAAACTCCAGCTACAGTCGCTCGGGAAAGCGGGACTTTCCGAAGCGGATCAGCAACTGGTGGAGCATCTGCTTGCCGTTTTGAAGGACAACCGCGAGCACTTGGATGATCTGGCGTGGACGTTGGCACAGATGGAAGGCAATCAGCTTGGGTAAAGGTAAAGCGGGGGACGACAATGGAAACTGAAAATTGGGTGCAGGAACAGCTGGATCATTTAGTGGAAGCGAGCAAGGATTACCGGCAAAAAGCACTCTTCCAGGAAACGAAAAAACTCTTCCAAGAACAGCATCAACGGATGGAACAGATGGAAGGCGAACTGGATGGGCGGATGTGGAGCCCGAAAGAGTGGTCGAATTAGGAAGCGCAAAAAAATAGAGGGCAGCTGAGCGGAAGTTCAGCTGTCCTCTATTTGCGTTGTTTATTGTGTTGGTGTGAGCGGATATTGGTAGACGTAGTCGTCCATCACGAAGCCGCCTCCGATGGGGGAGACGATGGATTCTGTGCGCACAAAACCGTATTTTTCATAGAATGCGATCGAACCTTCATTGTATTTGTTGACGGTAAGCTCCAGGGCTTTTTTCTGTTCCCTGATGGCCAGGTCGACCATTTTTTGCATGATCTGATAGGCATAGCCTTGTCCGCGCGCTTCCTGAAGCAGGTAGAGCTTACTGATGAACAGTTTGTCGTCCTGTAATTGGATAGCCAAGTAACCGGCGGATTGCCCCTCGCTTTTGATGAGGAAATAATCCAATTTACCTGTTTCGATATCCTCTTCCAGATTCGCTCTGGATTGGATATTTTCCAACATATAGGTTACCTGTGCGGGTCCCAGGATCGGCAGATAGTACTCATGCCAGATGATGTCAGCCAAGCGGGATAGTTCGTTGATCTGCTCCAAACTTTCGACCGGTTCTAACCGGAGTGCGGCTTCGCGCGAAAAGAGTTGTGGGGTTGTCATGTCAAGACACCAACTTTACCAGGAAATATTTCTTTTTGCCGCGGCGTACTAAGATGAAGCGGCCTTCGAAAGAATTTTCGGCAGTGATGACGAATTCCAGATCCGTGACTTTGTCGCCATTGATGGAGATGGCGCCGTTTTGGATGTCTTCGCGTGATTGACGGCGTGACGGTTCGATGCCGATATCGACCAGCCAAGTGACCAATTCCTGTTCCTTCAGGTCGGATTCGAAAGTCGGCATATTTTTGAAACCTTCAGCGATTTCGTTGGCAGTCAATTCCTTCACTTCGCCGGTAAATAGTGCTTCGGTGATCTTGAGAGCGTCCGTCAAGGCTTGTTCGCTGTGGACGAAGCGCGTCATTTCAGATGCCAATACTTTTTGGGCTTCGCGTTTGTGAGGTTCTGTTTCAACTTTTTCAGTCAGCGCATCAATTTCTTCCTTCGAAAGGAAAGTGAAGTATTTTAAGTATTTGATGACGTCACGGTCGTCTTGGTTCACCCAGAATTGGTAGAACTCGTAAGGGGTTGTTTTCTTAGGGTCCAACCAGACGGCACCTCCGGCAGTCTTACCGAATTTCGTGCCGTCCGCCTTCAACATCAAAGGAATTGTCAAACCGAAAGCTTTTGCTTCCGCGCCTTCTTTTTTGCGGATCAGATCCAAACCGGCAGTGATGTTGCCCCATTGATCTTGGCCGCCAATCTGAAGGTTGACGCCCTCATTCTGGAATAGGTGCAGGAAGTCCATGGACTGGAGAATTTGGTAAGTGAATTCCGTGAAGGAAATGCCGGTGTCCAGACGGCTGGCTACGATATCTTTCGCCAACATCGTATTGATGTTGAAGTTCTTGCCGAAGTCGCGCAGGAAATCCAACAGTGTCAAATCTTTGGTCCAGTCGTAATTGTTGACGAGGCGGATGTCAGCCGAACTGTCCGACAAGAACAATTTCTTCATTTGAGAGGTCAAAGCATTTGCATTCTCGACGACTTGATCCATCGATTGCAGAACTCTTTCTTCGCTCTTTCCGCTTGGATCGCCTATCGATCCGGTCGCGCCGCCGATCAGGATAACGGGCTTGTGTCCTGCCAATTGGAATCTCTTCAATACTATGAAGGGAATCAGATGTCCGATATGCAGGCTGTCGCCGGTAGGGTCAACGCCGCAATACAGGCCAATCTGCTCATCCTCCGTTAATTTGCGCAAACCTGCCGCGTCCGTTTGTTGATTGATGGCGCCGCGCCATTCTAATTCGTCGATGATATTCATGTGCTTCATTCCTTTTCTAATAAATTTATATGCAAAAAATCCCTGTCCAGACAAGAAAATTCTTGTTTGAACAGGGACGATAGTTACCGTGTTACCACCCAGCTTGCAGAATCATCCTGAATCGGAAAGACTTTGCCACTCTGACATGTATCGTATGCCGGCCGCTTAATCGCATAAGAAAGCTCCAAAGTGTAATTCGAATCCAGGCTTGCATCAGCTTCCACCAAACGCTGACTCTCTATAGGACAAAATCCCGATTCTACTGTCTTTTTCATCGCTTTTTATTGTATTGGTTAATTGCCGTAAGTATAGCGCAGTAAAACTTTAAATGTCAACCATGACAACAAAAAAAGTAATGCTACAGAAATATTACAAAAGCGGCAAGTGCATGAAATATTACTGATGGCGCGGATTTGGACACATTAAGCAAATCGTTTTACAGAAATGTTACAGTTAGGCTACAACTTGTCGAAACCGGGTTAAACGAAAAAAAACTATGTTATGATTCATTATGTTGATGAATCTTAAGAAAAACTATAAAAAGTTAAAAGATATATAAGAATTATAACTAACGAAAATCGAATGTAAGTGGAGGAATTAGACTTGAAGAAGAAATTAGTGGCTATCGCATTAGCAGGTACGATCCTTGCAACAAGTATAGTAACGCCTTTTACAGCACAAGCAGATGAAATCTTAACAAAAATCCAACAGCAGGAAACAAAAATCACTGAATTGGACAGCAAACAAAGCTCTGCAGAAGAAAACTTGTCTGCAATCACTGCGGAAGTTGATGCAGCCGAAAAAAGAGCAGAAACTTTATTGGCAAACCGCGTAAAGACACAAGATGAGATTGTTGCTTTACAAGAAGATATTGCCGAACTGCAAGTTGTCATCGCACAACGCGAAGAGCAATTGGATGAGCAAGCAAGATCTGTTCAAGTGAACGGTTCAAACGAAAACTATTTGAACTTTATCGTGGCATCCGAATCTTTCACAGATTTAGTATCCCGCATTGATGTTGTATCAAAAATGGTTTCAGCCAATAAAGAATTGGTAGAACAGCAAGTTGCGGATCAAAAAGCTGTTGAGGACAAGAAAAATAAAACTGAAGATAACTTAAACGAAATCAATGCAATGGCCATGGAGTTGGAACAACTTAAAGGCGATCTGCAAGTGAAGAGAATCGAACAAGAGAGCGCAGTTGCCGCTTTGGCTGCTGAAAAAGCAACAGCTGAATCCGACCGCGAAATGTTCTTGGCTCAAAAAGAAGAAGCTGACCAACGCGCTGCCGCAGAGGCTGCTTCCATTGCTGCCGCTGAAGCTGCTGCAGCAACTGTAGCTGCGACAGTCGCACAAGCAAGTTCAGAAGAATCTTCTACTGCTGCATCATCAGTTGACATTGCATCAAGCACTGTAGCAAGCTCCGAGTCAGCAGCGCCTGCTCAAACAGTTGCCGCTGCACCAGTTGTTGAGAGTGCACCCGTTGTGTCCGCTCCTGCAGCCGCTGCACCAGTCGTCAGCGCACCCGTTGTGGCAGCGCCAGTCGTAACTGCACCAACATTATCAGCACCAACAGGCGATGTTGTTTCCATTGCTGCGAAATACATCGGCGTTCCTTATGTATGGGGCGGAAAAACACCATCAGGCTTTGACTGCTCAGGCTTCACGTCTTATGTCTTCAGAGAAGCATACGGCATCGAAATCGGTGGCTACACAGTTCCTCAAGAAAACTCAGGTACACAGATTGCCGTATCAGCCGCACAAGCGGGAGATTTGATTTTCTGGGGTTCAAGCGGTGCGACTTATCACGTAGCTATCTACGTAGGCGGCGGACAATACATCCACGCTCCAGCGCCAGGCCAAACAGTCACTTATTCTTCTTACAACCTTTCCGGCGCATCATTTGCCGTACGTGTTGCAAGATAATCCAAAATTCACGACAGTCCTCCGGGGCTGTTTTTTTTTTTGTATTTACGGAGGGAATTTGTTGACCTTGACGCAGCGTCAAGGTGTAAGATGAAATCATCGGAGGTGACACAATGGAGTACACGATTCAAAAATTAAGCAGACTGGCTGGCGTCAGCACGAGGACGCTGCGCTTCTATGACGAAATCGGTCTGCTGAAGCCCAAACGCACCAGTTCCTCCGGCTACCGCATCTATGGTGAGGCAGAGGTGGACAGGCTGCAGCAGATTCTGTTCTTCAAACAGCTGTCCTTTTCGCTTGATGAAATCAAATCAGCGATGGATGATCCGGCCTATGACGCGGAACGTTCGTTGGTCGCGCATAAACAGGCGCTGTTGGAGAAAAAGAAAGAAATCGAATTGCTGATCAAAACGGTGGATGCTACGCTTAATGAGAAAAGAGGAGGGGAAAAAATGAGCGACAAAGAAAAGTTTGAAGGCTTGAAGAAGGAGCTGCTCGACGAGAACGAATCCCGCTACGGGCAGGAAATCCGCGAAAAATACGGAGAAAAGACCGTTGCGGCATCAAACAAGCACTTCGCAGGAATGAGTGAAGCGGATTTTGAAGCAATGCAGGAGATGGCCGCACGCTTGCAGGAGCTGCTGACGGAAGCGATGGCTACGGGGGATGCCGGCGGAGAGGCTGCCTTGGCTGTTGCTGCGTTGCATAAACAGTGGCTGAGCTATACTTGGCCGAGCTACTCTCCGGAAGCGCATCGCGGGCTGGCCCAGATGTATGTCGACGACGAAAGGTTCACCGATTATTATGACAAAGCATCAGGCAAAGGAGCCGCCGCCTTTTTGCGTGATGCCATCCACAACTATACTGAAAAAGCTGAATGACGCTGGAACGGCCGGGAGCTGAACGTTGCTTTCGGTTTTTTTGTGCGTGGATCCGGAGGTGCAGGCGTTGGCGTTAGGTTACCGCTTGTTTCGAATTTCGCCCCCAAATCCTTGACTTTTGTGGTAGAATGGTACGGTAAGTTGCGTACATTCGCAAACAACTTAGAATTCAGGGAGGCGCACTCATTCGTGGCTAAAGAAAAAAATACATTTTATATCACTACTCCAATCTATTATCCGAGCGGTAAGCTCCACATCGGAAATGCGTATTCGACAATCGCATGCGATGTAATGGCGCGCTATAAAAAACTGATGGGATTCGATGTGTTCTACCTGACCGGTTCAGATGAGCACGGACAAAAAATCGAGAACAAAGCAGCAGAATTGGGCATCACACCGAAAGAATATGTTGATGGCATGGCCCAGGATATGCAGGATCTGTGGAAACGTCTCGACATTTCCAACAATAAGTTCATCCGCACCACTGATGATGACCACGTCCAGGCCGTTCAGCAGATCTTCGAACAATTATTGGCACAAGGCGACATCTATCTTGGCGAATACGAAGGCTGGTATTCCGTTTCCGACGAAGAGTTCTTCACGGAAACCCAATTGGCTGAAGTATACCGCGATGCCGACGGAAAAATCATCGGCGGGGTTGCGCCAAGTGGCCATGAAGTCGAGTTGGTGAAAGAGGAGTCCTACTTCTTCCGTATGAGCAAATACGCAGACCGCTTGTTGGCTTATTACGATGAGCATCCCGATTTCATCCAACCGGAGTCGCGCAAAAACGAGATGGTCAACAACTTCATCAAACCAGGCCTTGAGGATCTGGCTGTTTCACGGACGACCTTTACCTGGGGGATTCCCGTGAAGAGCAACCCGAAGCACGTGGTCTACGTCTGGATCGATGCATTGGCGAACTACATCACTGCCTTGGGCTACGGTTCGGCTGATGATTCGCTTTACCAAAAATATTGGCCGGCTGATGTGCACATGGTCGGAAAAGAAATCGTGCGTTTCCACACCATCTATTGGCCGATCATGCTGATGGCATTGGATCTGCCGCTTCCGAAGAAAATTTTCGGGCACGGTTGGTTGTTGATGAAGGAAGGCAAAATGTCCAAATCCAAAGGCAACGTTGTCTATCCGGATATGCTGGTGGACCGCTTCGGGTTGGATGCTTTGCGCTACTACCTGATGCGCGAAGTGACGTTCGGCAGCGACGGCATCTTCACGCCTGAGGACTACGTGAACCGGATCAACTATGATTTGGCGAACGATCTGGGCAACTTGCTGAACAGAACAATCGCCATGATCAATAAATATTTCGGAGGGAACATCCCAGCGGCGCTTGCGGCGGAAACGGCTTTCGATGCGGAACTCAAAGCGATGGCAGCGGAAGTGACCGATAATTACCAGAAGGAAATGGACAACATGCAGTTCAGTTCGGCCTTGTCCGAAACATGGCGCCTTATTTCCCGCGCAAACAAATACATCGACGAGACAGCTCCATGGGTCTTGGCGAAGGACGAGTCCAAGCAAGCGGAGTTGGGAAGCGTCATGGCGCATTTGGCGGAAACTTTGCGCGTCGTCGGCATTCTCTTGTCTCCGTTCATGACGCAGGCACCGTTCAAAATGTATGAACAACTTGGTTTGGACTTCGAAAAACAAGGCGCTTGGGAAAATGTAGCCTTCGGAACGTTCCCGGCGGACGTGAAGGTAGTCGAAAAAGGCACACCAATCTTCCCTCGTTTGGTTACGGAAGATGAAGTCGCCTACATCAAGGAGCAAATGGGCGGAACGGCCCCAGTGGAAGAGGAAACAGTCGCGGCCGAGTGGGATCCGACGACTACTGTACTGACTTCCGAAAAAGAAAAACAGATCAAATATGAAGACTTCGATAAAGTCGAGCTGAAGGTAGCTGAAGTCATCGATTGCCAGAAAGTCGAAGGCGCGGACAAATTGCTGAAATTCCGTCTGGATGCTGGTGATGAAGGTCATCGCCAAATCCTGTCAGGCATTGCGCAATGGTATCCGGATCCTGCGTATTTCATCGGCAAGAAAGTCATCATCGTCGCTAACCTGAAAGCGCGCAAAATGAAGGGTGAAATCAGCCAAGGGATGATCCTTTCTGCTGAAAAGGATGGCGTGCTGCAAGTGATACTTGCACCTGAATCGGCAGCGAATGGTTCGACAGTGGCATAAGGGTTTTTGTGATTCAAGGAGCCTGGGACAGTTGTCCCGGACTCCTTTGTCCATTTTAGATGCAGAAGAATCAGGGCAGGCAACGGTCTTCCCACAGGAACCGGAAAGGAATCTATGGATAAACTATTATTTGATACACACACGCATCTGAACGTGGACGCTTTTGCGGATGATGCGGATGCGGCCATCGCAAGGGCACACGATGCCGGTGTCGGAAGATTTGCGGTCGTGGGCTTTGATGCGGACACCATAAAAAAATCGCTCGAATTGAGCGCGAAATATCCTGATATCTACAGTATCATCGGCTGGCACCCTACAGAAGCAGCGACCTATACTGCTGCAGTGGAGGACAGCCTGATGGCATTGCTTGAAGAAAAAAAGGTTGTTGCCATGGGTGAGATGGGGCTGGATTACCACTGGGACACAGCGCCGCATGACGTCCAAGCGAAAGTGTTCAGGAGGCAAATCGCGATCGCAAAAGAAATGGAATTGCCGATCAGCATCCATATGCGTGATGCCATCGAAGACACGTACCGCATTCTGAAGGAAGAGGATGTGCGCGACATAGGTGGCATCATGCACAGCTTCAGCGGTGATGTGAACTACATGAAAAAGTTTTTGGATTTGGGCATGCACATTTCGATCAGCGGCGTCGTCACCTTCAAAAAGGCGACAGAAGTCCATGAAGTGGCCAAAGCTGTTCCGATCGAGAGACTCTTGGTCGAAACCGATGCACCTTATCTGGCTCCCGTTCCTTTCCGCGGAAAGCGAAACGAGCCGGCATATGTACGCTATGTAGCCGAAAAGATTGCTGAATTACGCGGCCAGACCTTCGAACAGATCGCGCTGCAGACAACCAAAAACGCAAATACATTATTTGGGTTGGATGATCGATGAAAATAGAAGAGATTATAGTGGTTGAGGGAAAAGATGATACAAGACGGATTAAGCTGGCGGTGGAGGCTGATACGATCGAAACGAACGGATCGGCAATCAACGAAGAAACGCTGCAGCTGATTGCCCATGCGCAAGCGACACGTGGCGTCATCGTCTTCACAGATCCTGATTATCCAGGCGGGAAGATCCGGGCAACAATCGTGGAACGGATCCCCGGCGTCAAGCATGCGTTCTTGCGCAAGGATGACGCGCAATCCCCAAAAGGTGGAAGCCTCGGAATTGAGCATGCTTCTCCGGAAATCATAAGGGAAGCTCTGAAGAATATCTACACGCAAAGGCAAGCAGAAACGAGCGACATCGACAGGAAATTCCTGGATGAATGGCACTTGGTCGGACATGCTGATTCAAGCCGTTACCGGGAGTTGCTGGGGGATGCGCTTGGGATTGGCCATACGAATGGGAAACAGTTGTTGAAACGTCTGCGAATGTTCCAATTGGAAAAAGAAGCTGTTACTGCAGCGATGACGGCAATTTTGAAAGAACTGGATGAAAAGGATAGCCTGACCGCTCTGCGGCAGGAGGAGGAAAATAAATGAGTGGATTAGAATACCATAAGGATATAGCAACACCGAGCAGAACGAACGCCATCTTAAAAAAATATCATTTGACCATGAAGAAGAGCCTAGGCCAAAACTTTTTGGTTGACCCGAATATATTGACGAAGATGGTTGCTGCAGCCGGAATAGACGAAAACACCAATGTGATCGAGATTGGCCCCGGTATCGGAGCCTTGACGGAACGCCTTGCCAGAGAAGCTAAAAAAGTAGTGGCGTTTGAAGTGGACAGACGTCTGGCGCCGATTCTGAAGACGGAACTTGCGGAATACGATAATATCGAAATCATTTTTCAGGATATTCTGGAGGCAAATGTTCCGCAAGTCATCGAAGAGCATTTTGAACCAGCCGAACGATTAGTGGTGGCAGCGAATCTGCCTTACTATATCACGACGCCGATCATCATGAATTTCATAGAGACTGATTTGCCGATCGACACGTTTGTGATGATGATGCAAAAGGAAGTCGCGCAGCGCATGACAGCCAAACCTGGAACGAAAGCATTCGGTTCATTGACGATTGCGATCGACTACTATACGGAAGCCGAGATTGCCTTCATCGTTCCGAAAACCGTTTTTGTGCCGCAACCGAATGTTGATTCGGCAATCCTGAAGCTGCAGCGGAGAGCGGAACCTAAAGTCAAAGTTACCGATGAGAAGTTCTTCTTTGATTTGGTGCGCGCCGGGTTCAATCAGCGCAGAAAAACGCTCTGGAACAATCTGCAATCCCGCTACGGCAAAACGGAAGAGATCAAGGCAGCTTTGACAACCGGACTTGAAGAAGCCGGCATTGACCCTTCAAAACGGGGAGAAGCCCTGAGCATCGAACAATTTGCGGACCTGGCGAATGCCTTAGTCAAATATTTGGACGTTCAATAAATTATCAAAAAACAACCTGATATTTTTGCGTCCAGAAGCACTAGCGGTATGAACGCATCACCTTCCGGAGCTCATTGCTAAGGGAAGGTGATGCATCCGCGGTGCAATTTTACGATCAGCAGTTTTACTAAAAAAAAGTAAAAAAAGTTGATAAGATTTCTTTAAAAATTTCTTCGTTTCATAGTTGCGTGCATTCGTCCTCTGTGATATACTTGTTAATTTAATTTATCTGTGTTATAATGTGACTCAGTGAGGTGAAACAGAATGCCGGATAATTTGAGTCAGATTAAGGAACAACTGGAATGTCACTTAGGGCAGAAAGTTATGCTGACTGCGCAAGCAGGACGCAAACGCAAGACGGAACGAAAAGGTATTTTACGGGAAACGTATCATGCTGTATTTGTAGTTGATCTAGACCAAAACGAAAATGCATTTGAACGTGTATCATACAGTTATGCAGATGTTTTAACCGAAGCTGTAGAGATCTTATTTTACGATGAAGAAAAATGCCTGTACGCTTAAATTATGTAAGAACTTATTCCAAATAAATCAAACAGACATCGAAATGTCTGTTTTTTTTTATGGAAAAATCGCATGCTGCAGGCGGAATCGTTTGCGGAACAAACCGGTTCCGGGCACTGAGCCATGAGATATTGATCATTCAGAAAGTAATTCTTGGTTATTGGCATATAATTCTTTTAAAAACGGCACGCTTACGCTAGTATTGTAGTATAAGGACAGTGGAGAGGAGCGTGGAGCGATGGAATGGATTGAACGTGCACCGGCAAAAATAAATTTGGCGTTAGATGTATTGTATAAGCGGGATGACCTTTACCATGAACTCGAAATGGTGATGGCTTCAGTCGACCTCGCGGACCATCTTACGTTTACTCCTCTCGAAAAAGATGAAATCAGAATCTACACGAACAAAGTATTTTTGCCCGTGGATACGCGTAATCATGTCTATCAAGCAGTGAAGCTTCTCAAAGACCGTTGCGGAATAAAAAAGGGGATCAAAATCGAAATCGACAAGAAAATCCCTGTAGCTGCCGGATTGGGCGGAGGCAGCACGGATGCGGCTGCGGCTTTGCGCGCGCTGAACAAGATTTGGGATCTGCAGCTTTCTGTTGAGGAGCTGATTGTGATAGGCAACCAAGTAGGCTCGGATGTTCCCTACAGCATAGTGGGCGGCACAGCCTTCGTATCAGGCCGAGGGGAAATCGTCCGCAAACTGCGGCCGATGCCATCCTGTTGGGTGATCTTGGCGAAACCGCGCCTAAGCGTCTCGACGAAGACGATTTTCCGGCTGTTGGCTGTCGAGCAACTGCAGCACAAACCGACTTCCCGCATCGTAGCGCAAGCCATCGAGGAGGGCGATTACGAGCGGATGTGTCAGAACGTAGGGAATGCTTTGGAACAAGTGACCTTCAATAAGCATCCGGAACTGCGCCAATTGAAGGACCGGATGGAGAAGTACGGACTTGATGGCGTGACGATGAGCGGCAGCGGCCCGACCATCATCGGATTCAGCAGAAATACGTCGCGCATCAAAAGAGTCTACAACAGTCTGCGAGGATTCTGCGAAGAAGTATACATGGTCCGACTGTTGAATGAAGAATGATTAATCAAAACCGCGAATCCCCCTGAAGGGTGTTTGCGGTTTTTGCTTGTGAAACGGAAGCGGAATGGTTGACGCGTTGCATCCAATTGTGATAAAGTGTCTATCGGGACTTAAACAGTAATCATTACGTTTTGGAGGAATAATAAATTATGCTAAATAGATTGAAACTGACAGGCATTCTGTCTGCAGCAGCCCTTGTTCTGGTTGGTTGCGGAACGAGCGGAAGCGATGAGTCAGCCGTTTCTGAAGATGGGATAAAGGTTGTCACAACCTTCTATCCGATGTATGACTTTGCGAAAAACGTGGTAGGCGATAATGGCGAAGTTTCCGTTTTGTTGGATGCCGGACAAGAATCGCATGGCTATGAGCCGACGCCACAGGATATCGCGGCCATTGCTGACGCTGATGTGTTCGTCTACAACAGCGATGAAATGGAAACGTGGGTACCCAGTGTTCTGGAATCGATTGAATCGAGCGATGTGATCGTCGTTGAGGCTGCTAAGGATATCGCGCTTTTTGAGTTGGAAGAGGCTGCCGAAGAAGAGCACAGTGATGAAGAAGGCGAAGATGCCCACAACGTCGATCCGCATGTCTGGTTGGATCCGGTGTATGCACAAGAGGAAGTCACCGCCATATTGGCCGGAGTCCTTGAGGCGGATGAAGCCAACAAAGAGAGTTACGAAGCGAATGCAGCTGCCTTTAACGAAAAATTGGCGGAACTGGACTTGGCATATCAGACTGCCTTTGAAGATGCCGAGAACCGCACATTCGTCGTCCAGCATGCAGCTTTCGGCTATATCGCCCGCCGCTACGAACTGACTGAAGTGGCGGTATCCGATGTATCATCCGATGCGGAACCGAATCCTGCCAAGCTGGCTGAACTGCAGCAATTTATGATCGATAATCAGATCACTACCGTTTATTACTCGGACAGCGCCTCTTCGAAAACCGCAGAAACGCTTGCCGAAGAAGCAGGGGCCACACTTGAAGTGCTGAGTCCGCTTGAAGGGATAACCGATGAAGACCAAGAAGCGGGCAAAGATTACCTGAGTGTGATGGAAGAAAATTTGACAGCTTTGAAAAAAGTGATCCAGTAAGAGAAAAGGGGAATTCAAGTGGAATATATCGATGTACAGCATCTGTCGTTCTATTACGATGATGAACCTGTCCTGCAGGATATCACATTCCAAGTGCACGAAGGGGAATTCGTCATCCTTACAGGCGAAAACGGCGCGGCGAAATCCACTTTATTGAAGAGCATCCTGGGCCTGTTGAATCCCCGGGAGGGCAGCGCGACTATTTCGAAGGTGAACCATCGTGGGGAAAAGCTTACGATCGGTTATGCACCGCAGCAAATTTCGTCGTTCAATATCGGGTTTCCGAGCAGGGTACTTGAGTTTGTGGAGTCGGGCAGATACCAAAAAGGCAAATGGTTCAAAAAATTGGATGAAGAAGATAATACCCATGTAAAAAAAGCTTTGGAATCAGTGGGAATGTGGGAGATGCGCAACAAAAAAATCGGTGAACTATCCGGTGGGCAAAAACAACGCATCGCTTTGGCCCGCATTTTCGCAACCGATCCGGACTTGTTTGTGCTCGATGAGCCGACAACCGGAATGGACAAGGAATCGCGCGAGCGTTTCTATCGCTTGCTGAAACACAATTCACAAGTCCACAACAAAGCAATCATCATGGTTACGCATGAGCACGAAGATATCAAAGAATTTATGGATACCCATATTCAGTTGGTCAGAAAGGAGGATTCGCCGTGGAGATGTTTCTCTATGGATTTATGCAAAGAGCCTTCCAAGCATCAACATTGATCGCAATCATGGCACCCATTTTGGGCCTGCTGCTGATTTTGCGCCGGCAATCCTTGATGGCGGATACGCTGTCACATGTTTCCTTGGCCGGAGTTGCTTTAGGGATGCTCCTTAATATCAATCCTACGCTTACAACATTAGCCATCGTCATTTTGGCGGCGATCGGGATCGAATATTTACGCGTCATCTTCAAAGGCTATTCGGAAATATCCATCGCAATCCTGATGGCTACGGGAATGGCGGTAGCATTGGTTTTGATGAGCTTCGTATCCGGGAAACAGAACGCAAGTGTCGAGCAGTTTTTATTCGGCTCGATCATCACCATCAATGATGAGCAGATCCTCATCTTATTGGCATTGGCAATCATAGTCGTTTTATTGTATCTGATTTTTCGCAAACCGTTGTATGTGTTGACGTTTGATGAAGACACGGCCCATACAGCGGGCTTGCCGGTCCGCATGATGTCGCTGTTGGTTTCGGTGATTACAGGGGTCGCAATCAGCGTGGTGATGCCGATTACCGGGTCATTGCTGGTTTCTTCAATCATGATTCTGCCGGCAGCCATCTCGATGAGATTGGTGCATACCTTCAACGGCGTCATCCTGCTTGGGATAGGCATCGGTTTGACGGGAATGTACGGGGGATTGTTCGCATCCTATCAGTACGGGACGCCTCCCGGTGCCACAATTACCTTGGTTTTCGTGGCCATGTTCATTTTGACCAGCATCTATAAGTTCATCGCCGAAAAGAAGTAGAATCTTAACAATAAGATATATGGACAAGAGCAGAACATTGCTCTTGTTTTTTTTGCTAAAATTCGATTAAAAACGAACAATCAACAATTAAATGCTTCCATTTTTCAGGAATCAACTATATAATAGGGAAAACAACGCAATATGAGGAGAGATTTGGATTGAAAATAAAGCGCAGTGAACGGTTAGTCGATATGACCCGTTACTTATTAGAGAGACCGCATCGGTTGATTTCATTGACCTATTTCGCTAAACGTTATGAATCAGCGAAATCATCCATAAGTGAAGACTTATCCATTATCAAGAAAACATTTGAAGATCGGGGAACAGGGATTGTCGAAACGCTTCCGGGTGCAGCAGGCGGCGTTAAATATATTCCGACAATCACCAAAGAAAATGCCCGCGAAATTATAGAAGAAATGTGCGAAATCATGAACAGCAAAGATCGTCTGTTGCCAGGGGGATACGTTTACCTTTCTGACATGTTGGGTAATCCGGAAATCCTGCAGAAAATCGGGCGTGTCATTGCAGCACAATACGTCGACAAAAAAGTGGATGCAGTCATGACCGTCGCCACTAAAGGGGTTCCGATCGCGCAAGCAGTCGCCACTTATCTGAATGTGCCGTTCGTCATCGTGCGCCGTGATTCGAAAATTACCGAAGGCTCCACAGTGAGCATCAATTACGTTTCAGGTTCATCCGATCGTGTTGAAAAAATGGAACTATCCAAGCGCAGTTTGCCGCGCGGTTCAAAAGTTCTCATCGTCGATGATTTCCTGAAAGGCGGCGGCACCATCAACGGTATGCGCAGCATGATTTCCGAATTCGAATCGGAGACAGTCGGCGTAACCGTCTTCGCTGAAGCCGGCTACAATTCCAAGCGTGAAGTATTCGATTATACTTCGCTTATCCGCGTAAACAACATTGATTTGAAAGATCATTCCATCAGCGTGGGCTTGGGCAATTATTTCGATTCAAGCACCGATTGATGATAACCATGAAAAAGAGCTGGCCCCTAAACGCAAGTTTAAGGTCCGGCTCTTTGGTGTGTGTTGGGGAAAAGTGGGCTTCACCAAGTGGGATTTCTGAGGGATTCACACGTGATCTTTCCTGAAAGAAGCCTCTGGCAATTTTTTGTAGGCCAATTTTTCCAAAATGCTCCCGCAGTCAGGATAGACTTTGATTAGCGCATCATAAGGCAACAATTCAAAATCACGGTAATCGAATCCCGGGGAAACCATGCAACTCACGAGAGCATAGTCTCCGGATGTTCCTTCGATGCTGCTCCCGAAGATGACCCCTTTCGGAACCGTAAATTGGAAAAGCTCTCCTTTTTCGGGCTGGCGACCCATCTTGATCGCCTCATAACGGCCGTCAGGATGCAATAAATGGATCGTCAAGGTGCTGCCTTCATGGAAATACCAGACCTCATCGGATTTCAAACGGTGAAAATGGGAAGGGTTGTCTGCAGTCAACAAGAAGAGGATGTTGCTGTAGAGATAGCGTTCCCTCCGATCTTCGGTAACGATCAGTTCGGGGGAATGGCCGGTTTCGCGAAAATAGCCGCCTTCCGCATGCGGCTGAAGCAACAGTTCGTGTATCCAAAATGATGCAGTCGGTTTTGTCATTGGGATCAATCCTTTCGATGTGTCTTACTGTCTACAAGTATATCCAAAAAACCGGTCAATAAGAAACAATGTATCCGCATTCTTCGTATTTCCATTAGAAAATGAAAAGAAGTCGGTATTTATGTACGACATCATATTGAAAAAAGCAAGTTTTTACGCTAAGATAATTTAGTTGAAGGAATAAAATGAAAAGATAGGAGTTGCTTATGGCTAATCGTTTTGCAATCATACTTGCTGCTGGTCAAGGAACGCGCATGAAAAGCAAGCTTTATAAAGTGCTTCATGCAGTTTGCGGAAAACCAATGGTAGAGCACGTCGTGGATCAAGTTGAGGCTGCTGGCATTGAGAAGGTAGTTACAATTGTAGGGCATGGTGCGGATACTGTTAAAGGATGCTTGGGGGATCGTTCGGAATATGTATTGCAGGCGCAACAATTGGGAACAGGGCATGCTGTCCTGCAAGCGCAAGCTGTGCTGGAGAACGAAGAAGGCACTACGTTGGTCATCTGCGGAGATACGCCGCTCCTGACTGCAGAGACGTTGGAATCCTTGTTGCAATACCATGAAGAGAAAAAAGCGAAAGCAACTATCCTGACTGCGCATGCTGCTGATCCGAACGGCTATGGCCGCATCATCAGAAATGCTTCAGATAACGTAGAAAAAATTGTGGAACAAAAAGACGCTTCTCCGGAAGAAGTGCTTGTGCAGGAAATCAATACCGGTACGTATGCGTTCGATAACAAGTTTTTGTTTGCTGCGCTGCAATCAGTGGGCAACAACAATGCGCAAGGCGAGTACTACTTGCCGGATGTCATCGAAATCCTGAAAAACCAAGGCGAAATCGTGACGGCTTACCAGATGAGCGACATGGGAGAAGCTTTGGGTGTGAACGATCGTGTCGCTTTGGCTGAGGCTTCCGTCTACATGAATAGACGCATCAATGAAAAACACATGCGCAACGGCGTTACCTTGATCGATCCGGATAATACCTACATCGAGTCGGATGTGATCATCGGAAGCGACACAGTCATCGAGCCGAACGTATTCCTGAAAGGGAAAACGATCATCGGTGAAGATTGTTTCATCGGATCAGGCTCAGAACTGAGCAATACAACGATCGGTGACCGCGTCCAGATCAGAAGTTCAAATCTGGAGGACTCCGTGATGGAATCGGACAGCAACATCGGCCCGTTCAGCCACTTGAGACCGAACAGCCACATCGGAAAACGCGTCCATATCGGAAATTTTGTGGAAGTGAAGAACGCGGTCTTGAACGAAGACACAAAAGTCGGACATTTGACTTATGTGGGAGACGCGGATCTCGGTAAAAACATCAACGTCGGTTGCGGCACTGTTTTCGTGAATTATGACGGCAAGCACAAACACCGTTCCAGCATCGGTGACAATACGTTCATCGGCTGCAACGTGAACATTGTGGCGCCTGTCAACGTCGAGGCCAACACATTCCTAGCTGCAGGTTCGACCATCACAAAAGATGTGCCTGAAGGCGCGATGGGCATCGCCCGCAGCCGCCAAGAGAACAAACCCGGCTATTGGGAAAAATTGCCGCCAGCCAAAAAATAAAAGCAAAACCTTATACATGTATGGTAGAATGATTTTGAAAATACAATATCAGTATGTGTTTAATTTGGTAAAAACAAAAGATTAACGGAGGATTATCATGACAGAACATTACAAAGATCCAAAACTTAAGATTTTTTCCTTAAGTTCAAATCGCCCTTTGGCTGAGAAAATTGCGGCTGACGTTGGTGTCGAGTTAGGGACCCTTTCTTCATCCCAATTCAGCGACGGTGAAATCAAGATCAACATCGACGAAAGTATCCGCGGTTGCCACGTTTACGTCATCCAATCGACAAGTTCTCCGGTAAACGACCACTTGATGGAACTTTTGATCATGATCGATGCTTTGAAGCGCGCGAGTGCCAAAACGATCAACATCGTGTTACCTTATTATGGCTATGCACGCCAAGACCGCAAAGCGCAATCACGTGAGCCGATCACAGCGAAATTGGTGGCGAACATGATCACCAATGCTGGTGCTGACAGATTGTTGACACTTGATATGCATGCTCCTCAAATCCAAGGTTTCTTCGATATCCCGGTTGATCATTTGTTGGGAGCTCCGTTATTGGCAAGCTACTTCTTGGATCATGAAGTCTTGCATGATGACGTAGTCGTTGTTTCGCCTGATCACGGTGGCGTGACAAGAGCCCGCAAACTGGCTGAATTCATCAAAGCTCCGATTGCCATCATCGACAAGAGAAGACCGAAAGCGAACGTTGCTGAAGTAATGAACATCATCGGTAATGTCGAAGGCAAAAAATGTATCCTGATCGACGACATGATCGATACTGCCGGCACAATCACATTGGCTGCCCAAGCACTGCAGGATGCAGGCGCGTTGGATGTCTATGCTTGCTGCACACATGCTGTATTGTCAGGTCCAGCCATGGACCGCATCAACAACTCCGTAATCAAAGAGTTGATCGTTACTGATTCGATCAATATCCCTGCTGACAAAGTCAGCGATAAAATCGTAATGGTTTCCGTGTCACAATTGATTGCTGAAGCAATCAAACGTATCCACGAAAACCGCTCAGTAAGCCCGTTGTTCCAAGAAAAATTCGTAATCATCGACTAAAAATCCGTTAGGCAAAAAAAGTCCTCCCTTGGAGGGCTTTTTTGTTTGGAGGTGCGGTTGTAGCTTCGTAATGCGGCTGGAAAACATGAATAACTCGAAAGAATCCATGTTTTCGAGCCCCCAACAACCCCCAACCCAAAAAAACAAAAAACCAAACCCCAGATCACCGAAACCCGCAACAAAACAAACCAAAACCAAAAAAACACCCGCCGTCCCAAAAGGGACTGGCGGGTGTTTGAAATCGGATACGATTATTTTGCGTCTGCTTCCAGGCTGGCGAATCCTTCTTCCAACACTTTTTTCAATGTGTTAGCGGATAGATCCATTTTTTCCTGTTCTGCATCAGATAAAGGAATTTCGATGATGTTGCGGATACCAGAACGGTTGATGACCGCCGGCACGCCGATGAAGATGTCTTTGTGTTCATATTCCCCACCCAAGTAGACGGATAAAGGCATGATCGCATTTTCGTCGTTCAGGATTGCTTTTGTGATACGGGCTAAGGCTACAGCGATACCGTAGAAGGTCGCTCCTTTTTTCTCGATGATTTCGTATGCGGCATCGCGCACTTTGAAGAAGACATCGACTAAAGCTTTTTCATCGACAGCAGAAGTTTGTTTCACCCATTCGTAAATCTGCAGGCCGCCAACGTTAGCGTGGGACCATACAGGGAATTCAGTGTCGCCGTGTTCCCCTAAGATATAGGCGTGAACATTACGGGTATCTACGCCTACTAGCGCAGCGATGCTTTGGCGGAATCGAGCGCTGTCCAGGGAAGTTCCGGAACCGATGACGCGGTTAGCAGGGAGTCCTGAGAATTTCCAAGTCGCATAAGTGAGCACATCCACTGGGTTGGATGCTACCAAGAAAATGCCGTCGAAACCGCTAGCCATGATTTCTCCGATGATTGACTTGAAGATGCGCAAATTCTTGCTGACTAGATCGAGACGTGTTTCACCAGGTTTTTGAGCAGCTCCTGCAGTCAACACAACGATATCAGCGTCGTGGCAATCTGCGTATGATGCTGCATAGATTTTCTTAGGTGAGGTATAAGCTAGAGCATGGGAAAGATCGATGGCGTCTCCCTCTGTTTTCGCTTTGTTGATATCAATGATACCCAACTCATGACCAATATTTTGTGTAACCAATGCAAACGCATAACTTGACCCTACAGCGCCGTCACCGACTAAAATAATTTTTTGTCCTGTATTTCCACTCAATTCTGCCATTATAATGCTCCTCTCGCTATTTGCTGATTCTATTATAACACTAAACAAAGGTGATTACTCTTTGGGCCTATCCCACTCGGCAAAGATTTTCAGAACCAGCGATGATTGCGCGAAAGCGATAGACAGTGAACAACCTGTGAAATATTATATAAAGATATTATAAAATAAAACACTGCCGTTTTCAATGGGGAATTGCGATTTTTTTCACAATATTTTTTTCCGGGTCCCAATCCGATTTCTTACGATTGTCCGAGGATTGTGGTATACTGTTCGAAAGCAAACTGTGCGGATGATATCCGTGCGGCCTTTTTTGGCGTAAAAGGGCAGGAACGCACACGCTTGCGCTCTTGCTAACATAACTATGACTGGAAACAATAGGGGAATTTAAATGAAAATGATTGTTGGATTGGGGAACCCAGGTCCTAAGTATACCGACACGAAGCACAATGTCGGCTTTATTGCTTTGGATGAATGGGCTTTTCAGAATAAAGAGAAATACAATAAAAATAAATTTGAAGCGGTATACATAGAAACGACCGTAAACGGCGAAAAAGTTTTATTCGTCAAACCGCTGACTTTCATGAATGATTCGGGAAGAGCTGTAAGGCCGCTGATGGATTACTACAGCATTCCGATCGAAGATCTGGTTGTCGTGTACGATGACATGGATATGCCGGTAGGCAAAATAAGGCTTCGCCAAAAAGGTGGAGCTGGCGGACATAATGGCATCAAAAGTTTGATCCAGCACTTAGGGACACAGGATTTCAATCGGATCCGTATCGGAGTCGGAAGGCCCCAACATAATATGACGGTCATTCAGCATGTGCTGAGTCCTTTTTCGAAGGATGACCACGCCGAAATGTTGCATTCCGTAAAAGAAAGCGTGGATGCGATCGATCATTTCATCAAAGGGAACAATTTTTTGGAGACAATGAATCAATTCAATAAAAAAGGTTAGGTTCAGCTTCAGCTGGACCTCTTTTGTGTCTGCCGCACAGTCTGCATAGGTGAATCAAGATGAAAGCGATAACCTTTTTTCTGCAGAACATACCATGAACGAGGAGAATATTCATGAAAGAAATAGAGAAATATTTGAGAAATACAAAAAATATACAGACAGTGTTGTCTGAAATCAATTCAGAACTGCCGCAATTGGTAGCTGGGCTTTCCGGATCAGGCCGCAATCTGTTGACGAATATCCTGTTCGAAGAATTGCAGAAGCCGATCATCGTCTTGACCCCCAATCTGCTCCAAGCGACCCAAGTGTATGAGGACATCAGTCAAATGGCACCCGATGTTCCTATCTATATCTTCCCTGTGGAGGAGTCCGTCGCGGCGGAACTGGCTTTTTCATCACCGGAATACCGCAGCCAGCGGGTCGAAACGTTGGATTTCCTCAAGAGCGGCAAAAAAGGGATCGTCGTGATCCCGGCTGCCGGATTCAAAAAAATCCTCTCTCCAGCTTCGATCTGGGAAACACATTGCCTTGATTTTTCCATCGGCATGGAGTTGGATCTGGACAGCCTGCCTGAAAAATTGGTCGCAATGGGCTATACCCGTGAACGGATGGTTGCCAGCCCGGGCGAGTTCAGCATACGCGGGGGCATCATCGACATCTATGCCCTGAATGAAGAGAACCCCTTGCGAATGGAACTGTTCGATACCGAAATCGACACATTGCGCTATTTTGATGCCTACACCCAAAAGTCCAGCGAATCTATCGACACCGTGCGGATTTTGCCGGCGCATGACACGATCTTCACGAAAGCGGAGATAGCGAAACAGGCCAGTGCGGTAGAGAAAAAGGCTGAGAAGGCCATCAAAGGCATAAAGAATCAAGAAGTCAAAGAAAGTATGACACGTGTATTCTCCGAACTGACGGACAATATGAAGCGCGGCGAATTATCGAGGGATCCGCAACTTTACACAAGCTTGGTCTATCCGGAACAGCCTACGGTTTTGGACTACATCTCCGAAGATGCACTGCTGATCGTGGACGATTACAGCCGCATCCTTGAGGTTGAAAGGACAATCGAAAGCGAATCAGCGGAATGGAAAATGGCCAAAGTGTCGGAAGGCGTGTGCCTGCCTTCGCAGGATTTCAGCGCCGATATCCGCGAAGTAATCAAAAAATCCAAACAGCATCGCATCTATTACGCGCTGTTCCACAGAGGCTTCGGAAATATGCGGTTCCACGGAGTCTATCCTTTCCAATATCGCACGCTGAACAACTTCTTCAGTCAGATGCCGCAAGTCAAGTTGGAAATGGAACGTTGGCTCAAGCAGCATATGACGGTTTTCATGATGGTCCCTTCTGCCGAACGTGCCGAAAAGGTGCAGCGGATATTCGCGGATTTCGGCATCCATAGCTACATCAAAGGCAACAATCCGTTTATCGAGAATAAAGTGAATATCCTGGTCGGCGGAATGGCGAACGGATTTGAATTGCCGCAGGAAAAAGTCGTGTTCGTCACCGAAAAGGAACTTTTCAACAAAGTTACGAAAAAGCAACCGCGCCGCCAAAAAATGACGAATGCGGAGAGATTGAAGAGCTACACGGAACTGAATCCTGGTGATTACGTCGTTCATGTGAATCACGGGATAGGTCTCTATACAGGCATGGAAACAATCGAAGTCGGCGGCGTCCACCAGGATTACATGTCGATCGCTTACCAGGAAGGCGCCAAATTATTCATTCCTGTGACGCAAATCCATTTGATTCAAAAGTATGTGTCATCCGATGCCAAAACGCCTAAAATGCACAAGTTGGGCGGAACCGAATGGGCGAAAACGAAAAAGAAAGTCGCCTCCAAAATCGAAGATATCGCTGATGAATTGATCGAACTGTACGCCAACCGGGAATCCGAAAAAGGCTACGCCTATCAACCCGATACACCGGAGCAGCTCGACTTCGAAAATGCCTTCCCTTATACCGAAACCGATGATCAACTGCGCAGTGCCGCTGAAATCAAGGCGGACATGGAGAACGTCAAACCGATGGATCGCTTGCTGGTCGGTGATGTCGGATACGGCAAAACGGAAGTGGCGATGCGCGCCATCTTCAAGGCGGTGCAGGAAGGAAAGCAAGCCGCGTTCCTTGTCCCTACGACCATCTTGGCGCAACAGCACTATGAATCGTTGACGCAAAGGTTTGAAGAATATCCATTCGAAATCGGTTTGCTGAGCCGCTTCCGCACGAAAAAACAGCAGGAGGAAACGTTGGCTGGCATCCGCAAAGGCACGGTCGACATCGTCATCGGAACGCATCGGATCTTATCGAAGGACGTCGTGTTCGCTGATTTGGGATTGTTGGTGGTCGACGAGGAGCAACGTTTCGGTGTGAAGCACAAAGAGCGCTTGAAACAGATGAAAGCCTCTGTGGATGTCTTGACGTTGACGGCAACGCCGATCCCGCGTACCCTGCACATGTCGATGCTGGGGGTCAGGGATCTCTCTGTCATCGAAACACCGCCGGCCAACCGTTATCCGGTCCAGACATATGTCATGGAACAGAATAACGGAGCCGTTAGGGATGCGATCGAAAGGGAAATGGCCCGCGGAGGTCAAGCCTTCTATCTCTACAATCGGGTGGAAACGATCGAGAAGAAAGCCGAAGAGATCCGCGAGCTCGTCCCTGATGTCCGTGTTGCAGTGGCGCATGGCCAGATGACCGAAGTCCAGCTAGAGAATGTCATCATGGACTTTATCGAAGGCCGCTACGATGTGCTTGTCACCACAACCATCATCGAAACGGGTGTGGATATCCCGAATGTCAACACACTCTTCATAGAAAATGCCGACCGGATGGGATTGTCGCAGCTCTACCAGCTGCGCGGACGTGTCGGCAGAACGAATCGGATTGCCTACGCTTATTTGATGTATCAGCCGAATAAAATGTTGACTGAAGTCAGCGAGAAAAGACTGCAGTCCATCAAGGAATTCACGGAACTGGGTGCAGGATTCAAAATTGCCATGCGTGATTTGTCGATCCGTGGAGCAGGAAACCTTTTGGGTGCGCAACAACACGGTTTCATCGACTCGGTCGGATTCGATCTGTACTCCGAGATGTTGGGAGAGGCAGTTGCGGCCAAACGAGGCCTGAAAGCGAAAACGAAGCGTTCCGTCGTTGAAATCGACTTGAGCATCGACGCTTACATACCTGCCGATTATATAGAGGATGAGCGCCAAAAAATCGACTTCTACAAACGGATCCAACGCATCGACGGCGTTGAAGATCATGATGAAATCGATGTGGATCTGATCGACCGTTTCGGCGATTATCCGCAAGAAGTTTCCGATCTGTTGGAGGTCGGGTTGATCAAAAATTATGCCGAGAAGAGCCAAATCGAAACAATCAAACGCCAAGGCGAGACGGTTGTCATCACCTTCTCGCAGGTAGCGACAGTCCGCTTGCAGGGGCCGGCAGTGTTTGAAGCCCTTAGCAAAATACCGTTGAAGGCGCAGGTCAATTTGAATAATGCCAAATTGGTCGTCAGCCTGGTCATCGGGAAATTACCGAACCGCCAATGGCTGAACCATCTCAATGCATTCGTCAAAGCGTGCGTCGCCGAACCGGACGAAACAGCGGGAGCAACAGATGGAAAATAATCGCTTGAAGCAGATGATGAAGGGTGCGTTGTTGCTGTCTTTGGCAGCTTTCATCAGCAAGGTGCTCAGCGCGGTGTACCGAGTGCCGTTCCAGAATATGGTTGGAAATACAGGTTTCTATGTCTATCAGCAAGTTTATCCTATCTATGGCATCGGTATGACGTTCGCGTTGTCAGGCTTTCCGGTATTTCTTTCCAAGATGATTGCGGAAACGCCGGAAAGCGGGACCCGCAGGATGATGGTGAGGCGCAGCCTGGTCATACTGGGCGTCTTCGGCTTCCTCCTGTTCATGGGTATCTATGGCTTTTCCGGTCAACTGGCGCTGCTGATGGGGGACCCTGACTTGAAACCCATTTTACAGTCGGTATCCTGGATGTTTTTGTGGATGCCGATACTGGCAACGTTGCGGGGGTACTTCCAAGGCAACTACCGCATGGAACCGACAGCGATTTCGCAGGTGTCGGAACAACTGGTGCGCGTCGGTGCGATCCTTTTTGCGGCTTATCTGTACACGAAAACAAAAGGCGACCTATATGCGATGGGCGCAAATGCCATGAGCGGCGCTACTGTCGGTGCGGTCCTGGGCAGCCTGATCCTGTTGGTTGCCTATTACAAAGAAAGGCGGAATCATGATTCACCAGCGCTTGATGGGCGACACCTGAAACAGGAGGAGCCCGCCGCACAATGGGGACGCCTGATCCGCCGCTATGCGACTGAAGGGGCGACGATTTGCCTGCTCAGCGCGATTCTGGTCCTGTTCCAGCTCATCGATTCGTTTACGCTCTACAACGGCTTGTTGGATGGCGATACAGCCAGCGAATTGGCAAAAAATGTCAAGGGCATCTATGACCGGGGCCAACCGCTTGTGCAGCTTGGCATGGTTGTGGGGACCGGGTTTTCGGCCAGCTTCATTCCGATGATGAGCCAAGCGCATGCACAAGATCGCCTAGGCGAATTCACCCGATCCGCCGTGTCTTTGCTGCGGATGACAAGTGTCTTTTCGGCAGCCGCGGTGACGGGACTGTTGGCTATTTTGCCGAACGTCAACAACATGCTCTTCGGGGACCGGGAAGGCATCGCGGTTTTGTCTGTATATATTTTGGCCATTTTTGCGGCTTCGGTGATGACCGCCTATCATTCCATCCTGCAAAGTTTGGGTCAGTACAAGATTTCCTTGGTTGCCCTGGCAGCGGGTCTTGCGGTCAAGTTCTTCGGCAATCTGCTGTTGGTGGAACCGTTGGGGACGATGGGGGCAAGCATCGCTTTGATAGCCGGTTTGGCTGCCATGTTGCTGGTGCTTTGGCTGAACAGTGAGCGCGCCTTGCGGGAAGTCTGGTTCAGGGATCGCTTTTTCCTCAAACTGATGGCTGGCTGCGTTGTCCTTTTTGTTACGGTTGGGGCGATGCGGGTCGGTCTGGAAAGATATCTCTTCACGGATGGAAGCCGGCTGACGGATTCCGTGATAGCTGCAGTGACGGTTTGTGCTGGTGTGGGCGTATTCTTATGGTATATTCTAAAAGTGAAGCTGTTTACTTTGCGGGAGTGGATAAGCATTCCGTTCGGGAAAAAACTGCTGCGCAAATTGCCGGTTAAAACGAACGACTTAAAATAGGAAAGATTTCCAGAAGGAGAAATATATGGGTAAAATTGAAATAATGGGGCTTGGAGCCGGTGATTTGGAACAACTACCGTACGGCGTATACCGTCGATTGCTGGCAGCTGAATTTGTCCATCTGCGGACCAAGGAGCACCCGGTCGTTGAGAACCTGAAGGCTGCAGGCGTGCAGTTTGAAAGTTTTGATGACATATATGAATCGAAGGATAATTTTGATGACGTATATCGTCAGATTGCAGATTATTTATTGCAAAAAGCAAAAACGCAGGATCTGATTTATGCAGTGCCGGGACACCCGTTGGTTGCGGAGGATTCCGTCAAGCATCTGCTGGAGAACGAGTCGGGGATCGAAGTGGAAATCGTCGGAGGGAAGAGTTTCATCGACGATTTCTTTCAGGCAGTAGCCATAGATCCAATCGAGGGCTTCCAATTGTTGGATGGGTTGACCTTCCACCAGGACCAGCTGAGCTTAGGCAATCACCTGATCATCATGCAAGTCTTTAATGAATTTGTGGCCAGTGATGTTAAATTGAAGCTGATGGAGAAATATCCGGATGAGCACCAAGTAGCTTTGGTCGATGCGGCAGGGACAAAGATGCAGAAAGTGACTTGGTGCCCGTTGTACGAGATGGACAGGCTTGAGGGAGTGCATAACCTGCTTTCCTTGTATGTTCCGCCGCTTGAGAAAGATGAGCGCACCAAAAGCTTTGAGTTGACCCAAGCCTACATGGATGCCATCGTGGAAAAAGATGTTTGGGTGCAATCGCAGACGCATGAAAGCCTGTTGCCCTATCTGAAGGAAGAATGCGAAGAAGTGGCTGAAGCGATCCAGAACGATGATATCGATAACCTGATCGAAGAGTTGGGCGATATTCTGCTCCAAGTGTTCTATCATGCCTCGTTCGGTGAGCGGGAAGGCTTTTTCACGATGGAGGATATCCTGGAAACATTGAACAAAAAATTGCGCAGACGCCATCCGCATGTTTTTGACGGGGTGAAGGCTGATACAATTGAGGAAATCGATAAGATGTGGCAAGCGATAAAAGCAAAAGAAAAGGGGAATTCCGATGAGACTAGATAAATTTTTGAAAGTATCCCGCTTGATCAAACGCAGATCAGTAGCCAAAGAAGTGGCGGACAAAGGGCGTATCCTGATCAACGGCAAGCAAGCAAAATCGAGTTCGACTGTCAAAGCCGGAGATGAAATGACGCTGCAATTCGGGAACAAAACCGTCGTCGTGCGCATCGACAAAATTGTGGAAACGACCAAAAAGGATGAGGCGCAGGAAATGTATACCCTCATCAGCGAAACGGTCGTACCCAGAACGGAAGAAAATCGCTTCTGATGATGCGAAAGGCCATGGACAATCCGCGCCGTTTCTTCTATACTTTTACATGAGTAAAACTATTCGGAGATAATGCGGGTGTGGAAGTTTCAAGGAGGCGATCAGGGTGAAGGAAAAGACGAAGAAAAGGACAGCTGACAACGTAACCGTGATGCAAAATGATTTTACGAAGGCGCAGCACAGTCAGAAACGTATATTTCAGAGGGAAAAGAAAGCCCATATGAGAAGATTGTCCCTGATTTTTTTCTTCGGCGCTGCCTTGATTGTGCCTTGTCTGTGGAAAACAGTCGGAAACTGGCTGGAAATCCGCAATCTGGATGCTGCCATCGCTTTGGCCAAAACAGAGAAAAAGCAGGCTGAGGACGAAAATACGCAATTGACCTATGAAGTCAAATTGTTGCAGGATGATGAATACATCGCCAAATTGGCGCGCGGTAAATATTATTTGAGCAAAGATGGCGAGATCATCTTCAGTTTGCCTGAGGATAATCAGACAAAAATGGCCGAGAAACAAGAGAATGCGGCAGATTTGGATTCATGAATACAGCGATGAATAAAGATTCTATTTTTTTCTGCATAATCCGTGTTATAATTAGCTGAGCAAAAATGAAGGAGGAACTTTTTTTTTATGTCAATAGAAGTTGGGAATAAAGTATCGGGAAAAGTTACAGGGATTACAAATTTTGGTGCATTCATTGATTTAGGTGGCGGTAAGACAGGATTAGTTCATATTAGTGAAATTTCTGATACTTTTGTAAAGGAAATAAAGGATGTTTTGAAGGTTGGCGATGAAGTGACCGTTAAGGTTATGTCCATTGCGGATGATGGGAAGATCGGTTTATCCATCCGTAAAGCTGTGGATAAGCCAGCAGGGGAAGTTTCCAGACCTCAACGAGAAAGCAGACCTTATCAAAAAAGTACAACTCCTCGTCCAGAAGGTTCTTTTTCCAAAGGCAGAAAAGATTTCTCAGCCCATCAGGACAAAGGTCTTAAAAACGACTTTGACTCATTGATGAGCAGCTTCTTGAAGGACAGCGAAGATCGTCTGACTTCCATCAAGCGCAATACGGAAGGCAAACGCGGCGGCCGTGGCGGCAGACGTGGATAGAAAACAGTAATTTCTAGAGGATGGGCAAAAGGGAAACCGATTGTCGCACCCTCTTTTTTGCTTTACGAGTAAAGAGAGCAGGGATGTTATGCAGGAATATATTCTGCGTCTATGCAAAGAGCTGGAGCGCCAGCAACTTTGGGATAAAGAGAGCCGCTTGCTTTTGGCGGTATCCGGCGGTGCGGATTCCATGGCGTTGCTGGGGCTTGTCCAACAATTGCCGCTGGAATGGCGACCGCAGTTCGCGGTGGTGCATGTCCACCATCATCTCAGAGAAGAATCAGATGAGGAATTTCGGATGGTCCAAGACTACTGTCAGAGCCAAGGGCTACCATTTTTTGCCGAACACTGGGAAGAAGAAAACCACCCGAAGTCGAACCTGGAAATGGCAGCAAGGGAATTCCGCTATGCCTTCTTTGCCGATATCATGGAAAAATGGTCAGCAACCCACTTGGCGACAGCGCATCATGCGGACGATCAGCTGGAGACGATTCTGATGCGTCTGGTCAGGGGCAGCACGCTGAAGGGCATCTCCGGAATCGCTGCGACGCGAACTTTTGGACGTGGACACCTCGTTCGTCCGTTGCTGTCGTTCCAAAAAGACGAGCTCTATCGGATTTGCGAAATGGCCGGGATCCCTTATCGGGAAGACAGCACCAATTTGGAGCTGAATTTCACGCGGAACAGATACCGGAACAGCATCATTCCGCTGCTGAAGGCTGAAAACAACCAAGCGTCCAGGCATTTCGGTGATTTCTCGGAAGATCTGCAGGATGTATTGACTGTCGTTCAACCTATTGTAGCCCAGTCATTTCGCTCGTTGTTCAACAAGGTTGAAGCGGACTGGGTATTGGATCTGACCGGATGGCAAGCGTGTGACATTTCCTTGCAACGGCTCGTGCTCAGTCATTTTGTGACGGAGCAGATGATACCTGCAGGGCAAGACTTTCGCAGGAGCCAACTGACTGCCATCATGGAGCTTATCGAAAACCAATCTCCCCAAAAGCAAATATCTTTGGCGGGAGGGTGGCAGGCCAGAAAAAGGTATGATAAACTTACTTTCTTATCCCCCGATTCAGTCAGGATCGATTTTTCCGATTTTTCTGAAATATTGGAGCTAAATAAATGGGTAACCTTGCCTTCTCATGGTAGAATAGGATTATTTCATGGCGATAATGCGTTTTCAAAAGAACTGCCGATGGGTGCTCAGGTCGTTGGAATCAACGATGAATTGGCACTGATGCCTTTTACGGTGCGTTCCCGGCGTACGGGCGACAAGATAGTTTTGAACAAAGATCAGCCATTCACAAAAAAAGTGAGCCGGCTTTTTGTGGATAAGAAAATTCCGGATGAAGAAAGACGAAAAGCCTGTATCGTCACTGATGGCGAGGGACGTATTTTATGGGTGCCGGGTTATGCCCAGTCCGTCTGGTTGTCCGAGAATGACAAAGAACAAACGCGTTACAGATTGATTTACATTAAATAAATTTTTGAGGTGAAAGAAATGTTGCATCCTGATATCAAGGAAGTATTATACAGTGAAGAAGAAATCAGCGCAGTAGTCAAAGACTTGGGCGCGCAATTGACGAAAGAATATGAAGGGAAAAATCCATTGGTGATTGGCGTGCTGAAAGGTGCCGTCATGTTCATGACCGACTTATCGCGCGCGATGGCATGCGATCTGGAATTGGATTTCATGGACGTATCCAGCTACGGAGCGGGAATGGAATCAAGCGGAGACGTGAAGATCCTGAAAGATTTGGATACGACAGTGGACGGACGCGACCTGTTGATCGTGGAGGACATCATCGACACTGGACGGACGTTGAGCTACCTGATCGAAATCTTCAAATACCGGAAAGCAAAATCCATAAAAGTGGTCACTTTGATGGACAAAAAAGAACGCCGCGTTGTGGATTTGGAAGCGGATTACATTGGCATCAACGTTCCGAACGAGTTCGTCGTCGGATACGGATTGGACTTCAACGAAAAGTACCGGAACCTCCCTTATATCGGGGTTTTAAAAACCGAAGTTTATGAGTAAAATCATTCGTTAAAATTGGTCAGATATGATATGATTAGTGAGATACCAGTATATTGTACTAACAAAAAAGATGAGACGTAAGATAAAGTCTGCGAAGAACGATATCTGACGAGGAGGTTCTAATGAAAAAAAATAATTTTCTTAAAAGCAGCGGCTTTTATGTGCTGATCTTCCTTGCGATCATTGCAGTGGTTTCGATGATTACAGGCGGTATGGAGACAGAGACGAGCCAAGAAATTTCCGCAAGCGAATTTATGGATGCCTTGAACTCGGAAGAGGTGGATAGTTTTACGATCCAACCGGGTGCAGGCGTTTATGAAATCAGCGGTGAATACCGCACCGAACAAGAACTGGAAGTGGCTGACTCATCCAGCGATCTGCTGTTGTTTGATGATACGACCAGTACAACAACGAAGAATTTCACAACCAGAGTCTTACCGAATGATGAAACTCTGAAACAGATCACGGAGATCGCCAAAACGACGGATACACAGATGGTGCCGTTGGAAGAAGATCAGTCCGGCGCATGGATCGGCATCCTGTTCAGCGTATTACCGATCGTCATCTTCATCTTCTTCATGTACATGATGATGGGACAAGCTGGAGGCGGGCAAGGCGGTAACCGCAATGTCATGAACTTCGGCAAAACGAAGTCAGAGGATGCCACCAAGAAACCGATGAAAGTACGTTTTTCTGACGTCGCGGGTGCAGAAGAAGAAAAACAAGAGCTTGTTGAAGTAGTGGAATTCCTGAAGGATCCGCGTCGTTTTACGGCACTTGGCGCAAGAATTCCAGCGGGTGTTTTGCTGGAAGGACCTCCAGGAACAGGTAAGACCTTATTGGCAAAAGCTGTCGCTGGTGAGGCCGGTGTACCTTTCTTCTCGATTTCCGGTTCGGAATTCGTGGAAATGTTCGTCGGTGTCGGTGCCAGCCGTGTGCGTGATTTGTTCGAGCAAGCCAAAAAAGCAGCTCCTGCAATCATCTTCATCGATGAAATCGATGCTGTCGGACGTCAACGTGGCGCCGGTATGGGTGGCGGACATGATGAACGCGAACAGACACTGAACCAATTATTGGTTGAGATGGACGGTTTTTCCGGCAATGAAGGCATCATCGTAATTGCCGCTACCAACCGTTCGGACGTACTCGATCCGGCGTTGCTTCGTCCAGGTCGTTTTGACCGCCAGATTTTGGTCGGCAGACCGGATGTAAAAGGCCGTGAAGCGATACTTAAAGTACATTCCCGCAATAAACCGTTGGCAAGCAATGTCGACTTGAAAGTTGTTGCGCAACAGACACCAGGCTTCTCTGGAGCAGATCTGGAAAACCTGTTGAATGAAGCTGCCTTAGTCGCGGCCAGACGGAACAAAACAAAAATCGATGCACTTGATGTTGACGAAGCGCATGACCGTGTCATTGCCGGTCCTGCCAAGAGAGATCGTGTCATCAGCAAGCGCGAACGTGAAATGGTTGCTTACCATGAAGCCGGTCATACAATAGTCGGTATGGTCCTGAGCGATGCACGCATTGTCCACAAGGTTACGATCGTTCCGCGCGGTCGCGCTGGAGGATACGCAATCATGCTTCCGAAAGAGGATCGATTCCTTATGACGAAGGATGAATTGTTGGAACAAGTTGTCGGCTTGCTTGGTGGACGTGTTGCGGAGGAAGTTGTTTTCAACGTCCAAACGACAGGCGCCAGCAACGACTTCGAACAAGCTACTGGCTTGATCAGAAGCATGGTTACCGAGTACGGTATGAGTGAGAAGTTGGGCACTGTACAGTATGAAGGAAATCATCAAGTATTCGTCGGACGTGACTATGGCCAAACCAAAGCTTACTCCGAAGATATTGCTTACCAAATCGACTCGGAAGTCCGTCGCATGATGAGTGAGGCGCATATCAGAGCGCGTCAAATCATCGAAGAGCACCGTGAACAACTGAATCTGATCGCTGAAAAATTGTTGGAATTGGAAACATTGGACGAGAAAACAATCCGCAGCTTGTTCGAAACCGGCCAAATGCCTTCGGACTCGAATTCAGAAGAATACCCAAGCGAAAAAGCACAGTCTTTTGAAGAAGCCAAACGGGCCCTTGAAAAGAAAGAGGCTGAAAAGGTTCGCCAAGAAGAGCAGATGCTTGCCGATGACGAATCCGAAGATTCATCTAACGTTTCATTGCCTGCTGCTGATGAAAAAGCAGAAAATGAAGCCACCGATACGGAAGAAAAATAAAAAAAATAGCGTTTTGCAAAAAGTCTGGGATGACAATCCCGGACTTTTTGTCATCAAAGAGCAACTCTGCAAAAGTAAGTGAGCAAAGTATAGTTGCTTTCGTTCCGACCTATAGTAGAATGATAGAGAAACAATTTAAGAATGCGATGGAGGATTATATATGAGTGACTATTTGATTAAAGCTTTAGCCTATGAAGGACAGTTCCGTGCCTATGCGATCGACGCTACAGCAGCGGTTGCGGAGGCTCAAAGAAGACATGATACATGGAGTGCCTCTTCTGCAGCTTTAGGCCGCACGATGGTAGGGACTTTGTTGTTGGCTGCTGCCGGTTTAAAGAATGAGGAAAAAATGACTGTCATCGTGAATGGAGATGGCCTGGGAGGCCGCATACTCGCAGATGCAAATGGCAAAGGCGACATCAAAGCCTATATTGCAAACCCTAACGTCAACCTTTCCTTGAACGGCGATGGCAAACTGGATGTGCGTGCAGTTGTGGGGACGGAAGGCACCTTGACCGTCATCAAAGATTTAGGGATGAAAGAACCGTTTACGGGGCAAGTTTCTCTAGTCAGCGGCGAATTGGGCGAGGATTTCACCTACTACATGGCAAATTCGGAGCAGATCCCTTCAGCCATCGGTTTGAGTGTATTGGTGGACACCGATGATTCAATCAAAGCTGCTGGCGGTTTCATGATCCAAGTGATGCCTGACGCTAGCGATGAAGCCATCACGAAAGTGGAAAAGAATATTGCGGCCATTCCGTTAGTCTCCAGATTGATGGAAAATGGGGAAACGCCTGAACAGATTTTGACGCGCATATTGGGCGAAGAAAATGTGGAAGTGCTGGAGAAGATGCCTGTGCGTTTTCACTGCGATTGTTCCAGAGAACGTTTCAGTGAAGGGTTGAGTTCGATCGGCAAGACTGAGTTGCATGAAATGATCGAAGAGGATCATGGCGCTGAGGTTGTCTGCCATTTCTGTGGCGAAAAGTACCACTATTCGGAAGCAGATCTGCAGGAACTGGTGACGGCCATTGACGAAAAACGCGCTGCCAACATCTGATGGCGCTGGCTTCTCGCTTGTAATGCGGTTTCACGTAACCTACAATGAAAGTAATCTATCCGTTTGACGGAACTGATCAGTAAAATCTATCTGAGCTGGAGGAATCGACATGGTAAAAATAGTCTCTTCAATTGCGAGTTTGATCGGGGAAACGCCGATGATCAAACTGAATAAAGTGGTACCCGATGGTGTGGCTGATGTTTACGTCAAACTTGAATCGTTCAATGCAGGCGGGAGCGTAAAAGATCGCATCGCTCTGAATATGATCGAAGTGGCGGAGGAAGAAGGCGTTCTGAAACCCGGCTATACAATCGTGGAACCGACCAGCGGCAATACCGGTGTCGGTCTGGCCATGCTTGCTGCGGCAAAAGGCTATAAATCCATTTTTGTGATGCCTGATACGATGAGCATGGAAAGACGCTTATTGTTGGCAGCTTATGGAGCAGAGTTGGTTTTGACACCTGGCGCTGAAGGGATGAACGGTTCGATTGCGAAGGCAAGGGAAATCGCAGCGCAACCGGAACACTTTATGCCGATGCAATTCGATAACCCTGCCAACCCTGCTGTGCATGAAGCCATCACCGGCCCGGAAATCATCGAGGCTTTTGAAGGCAAGACGCCTGATGCCTTCATTGCCGGAGTCGGAACGGGCGGAACCGTGACTGGAGTCGGCAAGGCATTGCGCAAAGTCAATCCGAATGTGGAGATATATGCACTGGAGCCGACCGACTCGGCTGTACTAAGCGGAAAGCCGAAAGGCCCGCACAAAATCCAGGGTATCGGGGCGGGCTTTGTCCCGTCTGTATTGGACACGACACTTTACAACGGTATCGTCCAAGTCTCCAATGAACAAGCCTTCGAAATGGCTCGCCGTGTTGCGCAGGAAGAAGGCATACTGGTGGGTATTTCAGGTGGGGCTGCCATCGCTGGTGCGATCGAAGTGGCCATCCGTTTAGGCAAAGGCAAGTCTGTTGTGACTGTGGCGCCGGATAATGGAGAACGTTACCTGTCCACGCCTCTGTTCAGCGTACAATAATAAATGGATAAGAAGGACAGGCCGATCGGATGGCTTGTCCTTTTCTTATTGTTGAAGCGTCATCTGCAATCAGGCAAGATATTTTTCTTTTCTTACTGATTGTAAGATGATAGAATGGTCCAAGAGTTTTTCGAGCATCCAGAAAACGGATGAGATCACCATAAATAAATAACAAAGGAAGTAAAAAATGTATAAAATTGGCAATATTGAAATCAATAATCCAGTCGCAGTCGCACCGATGGCCGGAATAAGCAACGCCGCCTTCCGTGTCACCGTCAAAGAGATGGGCGCAGGTTTGGTCGTCTGCGAGATGATCAGCGACAAGGGCATCCAATTCCGCAATGAGAAGACTTTGCGGATGCTGCACATCGAACCGAACGAGTATCCGTTGAGCGTACAGATCATGGGCGGCAACAAGGATACGCTGGTTGAAGCCGCAAAATATGTAGCAGAAAACACAGAAGCAGCCATCATCGACATCAACATGGGCTGCCCCGTCAGCAAAGTCATCAAGGCGGAAGCCGGAGCCAAGTGGTTGTTGGATCCGGGCAAAGTCTATGAAATGGTTTCCGCTGTCGTTGATGCCGTTGATAAGCCTGTAACCGTGAAAATGCGGACCGGTTGGGATTCCGATCATCTGTTTGCAGTGGAGAATGCCTTGGCTGCAGAACGCGCTGGTGCAGCCGCCGTTGCCATGCACGGCCGCACACGCGTACAGATGTATGATGGCAAAGCCGACTGGAACATCTTCAAGGAAGTCAAGCAAGCTTTGACGCGTATCCCATTATTGGGGAACGGGGATGTCAAGACGCCTGAAGATGCGAAGCGGATGATGGACGAAACAGGCGTGGATGGTGTCATGATCGGCCGGGCTGCCTTGAGCAACCCTTGGATGATCAAACAGACAGTCCACTATCTGGAAACCGGAGAGATGTTGCCGCAATCGACCCCGCGTGAGAAGTTGGAAATCGCAAAACTGCACTTGGACCGATTGACCGATCTTAAGGGCGAAACAGTCGCTGTCAAAGAATTCCGCAGCATCGCAGGTTATTACCTGAAAGGCATTCCGCGTGCTTCAAAAACAAAAGCTGCAGTCACTTCTGCATCCAGACAACAAGAAGTTGTCGACTTGCTGGATCGGTTCATTTTTGAAATAGAAGAACGCGAAGCCTCAAAAGAAGCGCCTACATCCGAAAAAATCGAAATAAATAGCTAAGACGGCTTGATTTTTCACTCTTTTATTGGCAATATTAAGAAGATTATGAAACAAGTAGATTTAAGAACGGAGTGACCTCATTGAGTCAAGAAAAACATTCAGAAGAAATGAATGACCAATTACTGATTCGCCGTGAAAAAATGCAGACTTTACGCGAAGAAGGAATTGAACCCTTTCAAAATGGTTTTGTAAGAACACATTTATCCGCAACTATCCATCAAGATTTCGATGCTTTTACGAAAGAGGAAATCGAAGCAAAAGATGAGATCATCGTTTCAGTAGCCGGCAGAATCATGACAAAACGCGGCAAAGGCAAGGTTGGCTTTGCGCATTTGCAGGACAGCAAAGGCCAAATCCAGATTTACGTGCGCAAAGATGCTGTCGGGGAAGAGAATTATGCAATCTTTAAACAGGCCGATCTCGGCGACATCATTGGCGTAACCGGACCGATCATGAAAACCGATGCCGGTGAAGTTACCATCAAACCGACGCAGCTTGTGCATTTGACGAAAGCTTTGCGTCCATTGCCTGACAAATATCATGGGTTGACGAATGTTGAACAGAAATACCGTCAACGCTACCTTGACTTGATCAGCAACAAAGAGAGCTTCAATAAGTTCGTGCAACGCAGCCAAATCATCAGTGAAATCAGAACGTACCTGAACGGCCTCGGCTACCTGGAAGTAGAAACGCCGACTTTGCATAACATGGCCGGTGGGGCTACCGCAAGACCGTTCATCACGCACCACAACGCTTTGGACATGGAATTGTACATGCGCATCGCATTGGAGTTGCACCTGAAACGCCTAGTGATCGGCGGCATGGAAAAGGTTTATGAAATCGGTCGCGTATTCCGTAACGAAGGAATCGATACAACCCACAATCCGGAATTCACGATGTTGGAAATGTATACAGCCTATACGGACTTCCACGATGTGATGGAAGTGGTCGAAGGCATCTTCGAGACGGTTACAACAAAAGTCAAAGGCTCTTCAACAGTAGTCTATGACGGTACCGAAATCAACTTGGCCGGCCCATATCCGCGCATCCACATGGTTGACGCAGTCAAAGCCGTTACAGGCGTCGATTTCTGGGCACCGATGACGGACGCAGAGGCGCAAGCTTTGGCGGAAAAACACAATGTGCCGTTCACTAAGAACATGACGGTAGGACACATCATCAATGAATTTTTCGAGGCATTTGTGGAAGACACGTTGGTTCAGCCGACATTCATCTACGGTCATCCGCTTGCGATTTCGCCATTGGCACGCAAAAATGAAGAAGATCCGCGCTTTACGGACCGTTTTGAAATCTTCATCATGGGCAAGGAATACGGAAACGCCTTTACCGAGCTTACGGATCCGATCGATCAAAGAGAACGATTCGAAGCGCAAGCTACGGAAAAAGAGCAAGGCAATGACGAAGCGCATGGCGTTGACGAAGACTTCATCGAAGCTTTGGAATACGGTATGCCTCCGACAGGCGGATTGGGCATCGGCATCGACAGATTCGTTATGATGTTGACCGACAGTCAATCAATCAGGGACGTCCTGCTGTTCCCGACGATGAGAAATCTAGAGATTTAACTTGAATGTGAGGGCTGCCGCAATTTGCGGTAGCCCTTTTAAATGAAAAAAACGAAAAAATTTGCAAATAATACAAGACAAATGGTTGACGGTCAGAAATATACATGTTATGATTCATAAGGTGATTTTATACACAGATTCCTGAACAATATCTTTCAGTCGTGCTGACTGGTGTATGATTGTCACAGAAAGAATAGTAGGTCGAAATATTCGATTTATTTATTTTTTTAACTAAAAAGGAACCACCTGGATGTGTGGACCTAGCTATCCCATCGAGGAAGGAGGAAAATCAATGCCTACAATCAATCAATTAGTGCGTAAACCTCGCAAATCTGCTATTGTAAAATCAACTGCTCCTGCTTTAGGAAAAGGTTACAATAGCTTCAAGAAATCTCAAACAAATACAAACTCACCTCAAAAGCGTGGTGTTTGTACTCGTGTGGGTACAATGACTCCGAAAAAACCTAACTCAGCGTTACGTAAGTACGCTCGTGTACGTTTGTCTAACTTGTTAGAAGTTACAGCTTACATTCCTGGTATCGGACATAACCTACAAGAACATAGCGTGGTGCTAATCCGTGGCGGACGAGTAAAAGACTTGCCAGGGGTACGTTATCATGTCGTTCGTGGCGCTCTTGATACAGCTGGTGTAGCCAACCGTATGCAAAGCCGTTCTAAATACGGAGCTAAGAGACCTAAGAAAAAATAATTAAACAATAAACGAAAAACAAAAGTTAAGGAAGGAGGAATTTGAATGCCTCGTAAAGGTCCAGTTACAAAACGTGAAGTAATGCCAGATCCAATTTACAATTCAAAATTGGTGACTCGTTTAATCAACCGTATCATGGTTGATGGGAAACGTGGTAAAGCTGCTACAATCTTATATAACGCATTTGAAATGATCAAAGAATCTACAGGAAACGACCCGTTGGAAGTTTTCGAACAAGCTATGAAAAACATCATGCCTGTTTTAGAAGTAAAAGCACGTCGTGTAGGGGGTTCTAACTACCAAGTTCCTATCGAAGTACGTCCAGATCGTCGTATGGCTTTAGGATTACGTTGGTTGGTAAACTACTCTCGTCTACGCGGTGAAGATACTATGGAAGAGCGTCTAGCTAAAGAAATTATGGATGCTGCTAACAACTCTGGTGCTTCAGTTAAGAAACGTGAAGATACACATAAAATGGCAGAAGCTAACAAAGCTTTCGCTCATTACCGTTGGTAAAATTTTCTTGCAAGAATTTTTTCTTGCAAGAAATTTGCTTTATGGTTGCGTAAGTCATCATTTTTCCAATAAAATGGACTTGCAATTACTTTTAAAAGAGAGAGGTGTTTGAAGAAGATGGCACAAAGAGAATTTTCTCTACATAATACGAGAAATATCGGTATCATGGCTCATATTGACGCTGGTAAAACAACGGCAACTGAACGTATTTTGTACTATACCGGTAAAATCCATAAGATCGGTGAAACCCACGAGGGTGCTTCACAAATGGACTGGATGGAACAAGAACAAGAACGTGGTATTACCATCACTTCAGCTGCTACTACTGCACAATGGAAAGGGTATCGCGTAAACATCATCGATACTCCTGGACACGTGGACTTCACTATTGAAGTTGAACGTTCCCTACGTGTATTGGATGGCGCTGTCGCATTACTTGATGCACAATCAGGTGTAGAGCCTCAAACTGAAACAGTTTGGCGTCAAGCTACAACTTATGGTGTTCCTCGTATTATATTCGCTAACAAAATGGACAAAATGGGTGCAGATTTCTTATACTCTTTAGACACTCTCCATGACCGTCTGAATGCTAATGCGCATCCGATTCAATTGCCGATTGGTTCTGAAGATACATTCAAAGGTATCATCGATTTAGTCGAAATGAAGGCTGAAATCTATGATAACGACGAAGGTACTGAATACCATGAAGAAGATATCCCTGCGGAATATCTTGAAGCAGCTGAAGAATGGCACACTAAATTAGTTGAAGCTGTTGCTGAAACTGATGAAGCTATGATGGAAAAATATCTTGATGGTGAAGAAATTACGAAAGAAGAATTGAAACAAGGTATCCGTACTGCTACATGTAATGTAGAATTTTTCCCGATGCTTTGCGGTTCTGCTTTCAAAAATAAAGGCGTTCAATTATTGCTTGATGCAGTTATTGACTACCTTCCATCACCATTGGATGTTGCTGCCATTACAGGTACTGACGTAGATACTGAAGAACAAATCGCTGTTCCTGCAAGCGACGAAGCGCCATTTGCAGCCTTAGCATTTAAAGTTATGACTGACCCGTTTGTAGGCCGTCTGACATTCTTCCGCGTATACGCTGGTACTCTACAAAGTGGTTCTTACGTTCAGAATGCCACTAAAGGCAAACGCGAACGTGTAGGCCGTATCCTACAGATGCATGCTAACCACCGTAACGAAATCCCAGAAGTATTTGCTGGAGATATCGCTGCTGCAGTTGGTTTGAAAGATACGACTACAGGAGACACTTTGTGTGATGAAAAGAAACAAGTAATCCTTGAATCCATGAATTTCCCAGAACCAGTTATCGAAGTTGCTATTGAGCCTAAATCAAAAGCTGACCAAGATAAAATGGGTATCGCGTTACAGAAACTTTCTGAAGAAGATCCTACTTTCCGTGCTTCCACTAACCCAGAGACTGGTCAAACGATCATCGCTGGTATGGGTGAGTTGCACTTGGACATCATCGTTGACCGTATGAGACGTGAGTTCAAAGTTGAAGCTACAGTAGGTGCTCCTCAAGTATCTTATCGTGAAACATTCCGTCAATCAGTTCAATCTGAAGGTAAATTCGTTCGTCAATCAGGTGGTAAAGGTCAATTCGGTCACGTATGGGTTGAATTTACTCCTAATGAAGAAGGAAAAGGCTTTGAGTTCGAAAATGCTATCGTCGGTGGGGTTGTTCCTCGTGAATACATCCCTGCAGTTGAAGCTGGTTTGAAAGACGCAATGGAAAACGGTGTGTTGGCTGGTTATCCTTTAGTTGACGTTAAAGCTAAATTGTATGATGGTTCTTACCATGATGTCGATTCATCTGAAACAGCATTTAAAGTTGCTGCTTCACTTGCTTTGCGTAACGCAGCTAAAAAAGCTGACCCTGCAATCCTTGAACCAATGATGGCTGTAGAAATTACAGTTCCTGATGACTATTTGGGAGATGTAATGGGTCATGTAAGTTCTCGTCGTGGACGTATCGAAGGTACTGAAGCACGCGGTAACGCACAAATCGTTAAGAGCAGCATTCCATTATCAGAAATGTTTGGATATGCTACGACTTTACGTTCTTCTACACAAGGCCGTGGAACGTTCTCAATGACATTCGATCATTACGAAGCTGTTCCTAAATCTGTTCAAGAAGAAATCATCAAGAAGAGCGGAAAAAATAGCGAAGAGTAATCTCGCTGTTGCTTAGCTTGTATATTGCTTTTTCGAGCACAAATCGGTATACTTTATACGATAGACGATTAAAGTCTAGACAAATTATAAGCACTCAATATGAGGAGGAAATGATTTAAAATGGCAAAAGTAAAATTCGACCGTTCAAAGCCCCATGTTAACGTTGGTACAATCGGACACGTTGACCATGGTAAAACAACATTAACTGCAGCTATCACAACAGTTTTAGCTAAAAAAGGGTTCGCTGAAGCATCTAACTATGCTGCAATCGACAACGCTCCAGAAGAAAGAGAACGTGGTATCACGATCAACACTTCTCACGTTGAATACTCAACTGAAACTCGTCACTACGCTCACGTAGACTGCCCAGGCCATGCTGACTATGTTAAAAACATGATCACTGGTGCTGCACAAATGGATGGCGCTATCTTAGTAGTTTCTGCTGCTGATGGTCCAATGCCACAAACTCGCGAGCACATCTTGTTGTCTCGTCAAGTTGGTGTTCCTTACATCGTAGTATTCTTGAACAAAGTCGACATGGTTGACGATGAAGAATTATTAGAATTAGTTGAAATGGAAGTTCGTGACCTGTTAACAGACTACGATTTCCCTGGCGACGATGTTCCTGTAATCGCTGGTTCAGCTTTGAAAGCTCTTGAAGGCGACCCAGCTTACGAAGAAAAAATCTTGGAATTGATGGCTGCTGTTGACGAATATATCCCAACTCCAGTTCGTCAAACTGACAAGCCATTCATGATGCCTATCGAGGACGTATTCTCAATCACTGGACGTGGTACTGTTGCTACAGGCCGTGTTGAACGTGGACAAGTCCGCGTTGGTGACGAAGTTGAAATCGTCGGTATTGCTGAAGAAACTAAGAAAACAGTTGTTACCGGTGTTGAAATGTTCCGTAAATTATTGGATTACGCTGAAGCTGGCGATAACGTAGGAGCTTTGTTACGTGGTGTTACACGTGAGCAAATCCAACGTGGTCAAGTATTGGCTAAACCAGGTTCAATCACTCCACATACAACTTTCACTGCTGAAGTTTATGTACTTTCAAAAGAAGAAGGCGGACGTCACACTCCATTCTTCACAAACTACCGTCCACAATTCTATTTCCGTACAACTGACGTTACAGGCGTATGTAACTTACCAGAAGGCGTTGAAATGGTAATGCCTGGCGACAACGTTACTATGACTATCGAATTGATCCACCCAATCGCTATCGAAGACGGAACTAAGTTCTCTATTCGTGAAGGTGGACGTACAGTAGGCGCTGGCGTTGTAGCTTCAATCTCTAAATAATTTTATTTCAAAATAAAATTTAATGCGATTAAAAAAATCCCGAGAGCTTCTGCTCTTGGGATTTTTTTGCGTTCATGCTGATGATATACTTGGATTTGTTCATTTACGCACTAGCGAAATGAACAAATCCAAGTATATCATAACTTTATGGGAATTGTTTTTTTCCACTTGTGGTTATACGATTCCCCTCGCGTACCATGCTGTTGTGAAAATAATCCCATAGAGAACCACTACATAATGGGTTTTATTGAAAAAAAAAGCGAACATCATAACCAAATAATCATCATAGAATGCTTTATAATGAATTTTACTCTTTAGTTTTTTCGGGTGATAATAAGGACATGATAAATGTGAATAAAAACACAAAGGGGTAAACTTATGCATACTGTTACTTATGAAGTAAAGAACCATGTAGGTGTTATCATTTATTCTAACCCGCCGCTCAATATCTTAACGATGGCCGGGTTGGCCGAAATACAAGAAGTTTTCAGACGAGCGGATAGGGATCCGGAGGCACATGTCATCCTATACTCGATGCCTATGCAGAAAAAAGTATTTTGTGCAGGGATGGACTTGGACGAAATGCTTGCCTACGAAAATACCCGGAAATATTGCGATGTATCAAAAGAAATATTCGCTACGCTCCAGGAAGTGAAGAAACCGACAATCTATGTCTATGATGGGATTATTCGTGGCGGCGCATTTGAAATGTCGCTATTTGCTGATTTCCGTTTCTGTGGGGAAGCAACAAATATCGCGCTTCCTGAAATAACTATCGGAATCATCCCTGGTGGTGGCGGAACCCAAACTTTGACCCGTTTGGTAGGCGAGGCCAAAGCAAAAGAAATTATCTTGACCGGTCGAGCATTGAAATCGGATGAATTGAAAGAGTTGAACATCGTCAATGCAGTATACCCTTCAGAGACTTTGTTGGAGGATGCTCTATTTTTTGCCCAAAAAATGGCAATGACTTCTCCGCTTGCTCTGCAGGCTGCAAAACGCGCGATCCAAGAAGGCCGGGATGCCACTATCGAAGCGGCACTTCGGATCGAAACAAGCCATTTTGTTGAAAATTTCCATACCCATGATGCACATGAAGGCATTGCTGCTTTCCGCGAGAAAAGACAACCATGTTATCAAAACAAGTAAACCACAAAAATATATTTGAAAAGAAAGAGGAATGAAAAATGTCACTAAAAGATTTATTAGGAATCGAATATCCAATTTTCCAAGGAGCCATGGCTCGTATCGCAACCGCCGCATTAGCAGGACCTGTGTCAGAAGCGGGCGGATTGGGAATCATCGGATCAGGCGGTTTGACCGGAGACCAACTGCGTGCAGAAATTAAAAAAGTAAAAGAAATGACGGATAAACCATTCGGCGTCAACTTGATGCTGATGATGCACAATATCCCTGAGTTGGTCGACATCATCATCGAAGAAGGCGTCAAGGTAGTCACGACTGGAGCCGGGAATCCAGCACCTTATATCGATAAACTGAAGGCGGCAGGCGTAAAAGTTATTCCGGTTGTCCCATCCGTCAAGCTTGCGAAAAAAATGGAAGCGATCGGCGCCGATGCAATAATCGCTGAAGGCATGGAATCAGGCGGGCACGTCGGTGAAACATCGACAATGTCTTTGGTGCCGCAAGTTGTCAGTGCCGTAAATATCCCTGTTTTGGGAGCCGGCGGAGTCGGTGACGGACGCGGTGTTGTGGCTATGTATGCATTCGGAGCTGTCGGTATCCAAGCAGGGACGATTTTCCTGACAGCGGAAGAATGTCCTGTTCCGCCTAGTTTCAAACAGGCGGTACTGGATGCGGACGATACGGCGACAGTTGTCACTGGCCGTAAGCTTGGCGCACCTGTTCGTTCCATCAAAAACCCAATGCTGGCTAAATACATCGAGATGGAAAACCGTAACGCGACCAGGGATGAATTGGAAGAACTGACATTGGGTTCTTTAAGCAAAGCCGTCTACGAAGGCGATATGGAAAACGGTTCAGTGATGGCTGGGCAGATCGCCGGTATGCTCCATGAAATCAAGCCTGTCAAACAAATCATCACGGACCTGTTCGACGAAGCGGAAGAAGTATTGAAGAATCTGACAATCGTATACTGACGATGGCTTCCCCTGTATTCCGGCGGGAAGAACAAAGAAGCAGGAGCGGCCTCGAAATAATGAGGCCGCTCCTGCTTTTTTTTTATTGTTATTTTTTTGTGCTCCCCAAGTTCCGCTTGATGATATCGAAGAAAGAAAGGACAGCAGGGGTGAGACTGCGATCTTTTTTGTAAAGCAGAACAAATTTGCTCTTCAGTACTGTTCTGTCGAACTCATAGACATTGCAATTGGAGAAATTGGAAAAATCCATCCCTGTGATAGGGACAAAAGTACTGCCCATCCCTGTTTTTGTCAATGCGATGGCTGTATAGATGGTCGAGGTGGTGAGGACAATTTTTTGGGTCAGATGATTGATGGTATAAAATTCATCCAACAGTCTGCGCAGTCCCAACGCTGGTGACAACATAATCATCGGTTCATCATTCAGAATCTGCAAATCATAAGGGAACTTTTGGATTCCCGTGGCAGTCGGGTTATAAAGTCGGCTTTTTTCGGACACCAGCAGATACACCGAATCTTCGTAAAGATATTCATAGGATAGGTTCTGGTTCGTTACGGGTGTCATGCCGATACTCAGGTCGACACGATTGTCTTCCAACATTTTCTCAAGGTCTTGTGCACTCTTTTCTTCCAATTCGATCTGTATGCCGGGGAACTGCATAGAAAATTCAGGAAGTATTTTGGGTAATAGGGTGGTCCCGAGAGCTTGGTTGATTCCGAATACAATTTTTCCCTTCTTGTTGTTGGAGATCATTTCCAATTCTTTTTTCATGTCTGTCTCAAGATTCTCAAATTTTCGTAGGTAGGACAGATAACGTTCGCCGGCGAATGTTAGGCTGAGAAACTTCTGGGTCCTTTCAAAGATTGTGACACCAGTTTCTTTTTCGATTGCCTGAATGATTTTACTTAAGTAAGGTTGTGAAATAAAGAGTTCGTTTGCGGCTTTGGTAATATTTCCGTGTTTCGCTATGGTTTCTATATAGGTAATTTTGGTAGTGTTTTCCATGCCTGTTTATCTCCTTTAATGTATTGGCCTCTTCGTCTATTGTAGGCTTATCGGGACGTTTCCGCAAACTGAAAAATGAGTTTAATTCCTAAAAAGGAATGGTAATTAAATGTAAGGGTTATCTTATTTTGTTTTGGAAAATGGATAAATTGTTATAAAAATCATAATTCCGGTTATTGGTGAGCTATTTTTGAAAATTAAATTTGGAAGTATAACTAAAAAGGAATTGAAAGTGTTTTCAACTAGTATTTTACGGGAATACATATTAGATAGATAATAAACTCATAACAAAAACAGAATATCAAGGAGGAAATAAAACATGTTTGAAGAACAAGTAGTCGTTATCACAGGTGCAGGTCAAGGAATCGGTGCTGAAATCGCAAAAGAATTCGGCCAAGAGGGCGCAACAGTTATTATTGTTGACTTCAATGGCGAGAATGCAGAAAAAGTCAGCCAAGAAATTATCGAAAAAAATGGTAAGGCGGGGTCTTATCAAGGGGATGTTGCAAACTATGATCAAACACAAGAAACAATCGCAAAAATTTACGCTGAGTACGGAAAAATTGATGTATTGGTAAACTGTGCCGGCATCACAAGAGATGCTTCATTGAAGAAGATGACAAAAGAAAACTGGGATGCTGTTATCGCCACTAACTTGACTGGTACTTTCAATTTCATCAAAGCGGTATTCGATAAAATGACAGCTGCCGGTTACGGAAGAATCGTTAACTTCTCCTCACTTGCAGGCATCACAGGTAACTTCGGACAAACAAACTACTCTGCATCTAAAGCTGGGGTAATCGGAATGACTAAAACAGTCGCTATCGAAGGTGCGGCTAAAGGTGTTACAGCGAATGTGGTTGCTCCTGGATTCATCCAAACACCAATGACAGATGCGATTCCTGAAGAAGTGAAAAATAAAATGATCCAAGGAATCCCGGTTAAACGTATTGGCCTTCCGGCAGACGTAGCATATGCGGTTAAGTTCTTGGCTTCAAAAGAATCCGGCTACATCACTGGTCAAGTTATCGAAGTGAACGGCGGCATGCACATCTAATTGCGTCCCAGTAGGAGGAATCTAAAAGCATGGAAATTTTAGGATTAGTAGGTATATTGGTAGCCATTATTGCCATCATCACGATGGCGGTAAAAGGCTTGAACATCGTCATTGCTGCACCTCTCGCAACGATGATCATCATCCTGACCAACCAAATGGATATCTTTGGTTCGTTGGTAGGGAAAGAACAATCCTACATGGTTGGACTATCCAACTTCCTGATCAGCAATTTCGCCATTTTCCTGTTGGGATCCATTTTGGCCCAATACATGGAAAAAAGTAATGCGACCATTTCGATAGCCAACTTCATCTTGTCAAAAGTCGGTGTGGAGAATCCTTACGTGGTGTTAGTTGCAATCGCAGCGATCGGAGCGCTATTGACTTATGGCGGCATCAGCTTGTTCGTAGTTATGTTCGCGCTGATTCCGTTGGCAAAACCAATCTTCAAAAAGTTGAACATCAACTGGGAATTGTTTCCGATTCCTTTATTTCTTGGGATGGCAACATTCACTATGTCGATGTTACCGGGGACACCATCCATTCAGAATGCTGTTCCGACAACTGCATTAGGTACGACACTTACAGCTGCTCCAGTCCTGAGTATCATTGGTACTGTCGTAATTGCTGCCTTTGGTTTGATTTACATGAAAATTCAATTGAATAAATCAATCAAAAATGGGGAAGGATTCGACAGTTATCTGGAAGGCAAAGGGACAGAAGTAGCAGTCAAAGAAGAAACCATCGATGAATCAAGCATTCCAAAAATTGGGACAAGTTTGACACCGATTCTATCACTTGTCGCGGTCATTCTGGTCTTCAGCAAAGTTCCGAACATCATCTTGATAGCGTTGACTGTAGCGATTTTGTTGTGCGCGCTCTTATTCAACAGGTACATTCCAGGACAAAAAAACATCTTAAGTAATGGTGCGATCGGATCAGTCATCCCAGCTTTCTCTACTTCAAGTTCGGTAGCTTTTGGATCCGTTCTGACGAGTGCTTCAGGTTTTGCCATCATCAAGGATATGATTTTGAATATCCCTGGCAGTCCAGTATTCGGCCTTGCGGTCGCTTCCACATTATTAGGTGGAATCACTGGTTCATCGTCAGGGGCGATCGGCATCGTGATGGCGACATTCGCACCAACTTATCTGGAGATGGGAATCAATCCGGAATTGATCCACAGGGTCGCTGTGGTTGCTTCAGCAGTCTTGACGGTAATGCCGCAATCAGGGGTTGTCATCACCTTCAACAATTTATCCGGCTTGTCCATCAAACACGGATTCATACATCAATTTGTGATCGTGAATATCGGCCACTTATTGGCTATTACGGCAATTCTGATTACTTCAGCATTCTTATACTAGGGTAAACGAAAGGAAGAAACTATTCATGTCCAACAAAGTAATTTCTTATAAAGACGCAGCAAAACTTATCAAAGATGGTGCAACCGTTGCAACGACAACATTCGGTCTGGGTGGCCTGTCTGAACAAATGTTGGTCGGTATCGAAGAAAGATATGCAGAAGAGCAGCATCCAAAAGGAATCACCTTCGTGAACTCAAGCGGTATCGGCAATAACCAACCTGGGAACGGCTTGGACCACTTGGTTGCAGAGGGTCTGGTCAAACGACTGATCAGCGGACATATTGGTTCATCTCCATTGATGGGACAGGCTGTCATCAACAATCAAGTGGAATCGTATCTGTTCCCTCAAGGTGTCATCACGCAATTGTACCGTTCGATTGCCGGTAAAAAACCAGGCTTGATCACAAAAGTAGGCTTGAAGACTTATGCGGATCCTCGTGTTGAAGGAGCGAAAGGCAATACCAAAGCAACAGAAGACTTAGTTGAATTGGTGAAACTGAACGGTGAAGAATGGCTGAACTACAAAAATTTTCCGATTGATGTGGCTTTGGTTCGTGGCACTTACGCAGATGGCAAAGGAAACATTTCAATCGAACGTGAGACAGGCAAATTGGAATCCTTGCCTTTAGCGACAGCTGCTCGCAATTCAGGTGGTATCGTCATCGCTCAAGTAACAAAAATCGTCGAGAATGGTTCCATCAAACCGAAGGATGTATCTGTACCGGGCATCTTAGTTGATTATGTGATTGTTTCCGAGCCGGAAAACCACTACCAAACAATGGGCACACAATACAACCCGGCGTTGTCTGGTGAGGTGCGAGTCCCGGTGAATGGTTTCAAATCGATGAAGTTTGACGTTCGGAAAATCGTTGCGCGCCGTGCAGCGATGGAATTGAAACCTGCTTCCGTCGTTAACTTGGGTATCGGAATGCCGGATGGCGTGGCTGCAGTAGCAGCAGAAGAAGGATTAGGCGATGAATTGACATTGACGCTCGAATTAGGAGCCGTTGGTGGAACACCTGCTACTGGTTTAGATTTTGGTGCAGCCTTCAATCCAGAAGCGATCATTGATCACCAAGCGATGTTCGATTTCTATGATGGTGGTGGCTTGGATCTGACTGTTTTAGGCTTAGCTCAGACAGATGAGAAGGGGAACATCAATGTTTCTAAATTTGGGCCAAGAGTGACAGGACCAGGTGGATTCATCAATATCTCTCAGAACACAAGAAATATCGTCTTTGTAGGTACGTTCACAGTGGGTGGCAAAGCGACGATCGAAGATGGGAAATTAGTCATCACGGAGCAAGGGAAAGCTAAGAAGTTCCTGAAACAGGTAGAACAAATCACTTTCTCAGGCGAATATGCATCCGAAAATGAGCAGAATGTACTGTATGTCACGGAACGTGCTGTATTCGACCTGAACGAAGGTAAAATGCGCTTGATCGAAATCGCTCCAGGCGTCGACCTGCAAAAGGATATTCTAGACTGGATGGATTTCGAACCGGTCATTGCTGAAGACCTGAAGGAAATGAACCCTGATATCTTCAAGGAAACTTGGGGGAAATTGAAGGACATCGTTTTAAAATAAGCTAACGCACTCGAAAGGAAGTTATGTAAATAATGAAAGCTTTAGAAGAAGTCGTCATCGTGGGTGGCGCCCGCACGCCAGTAGGCAGCTATTTAGGTGGATTAAAAACAGTAGATGAACCGATGTTAGGTGAAATTGCTCTGAATGAAGCGATCAAGCGTTCCGGCATCAACAAAGAAGATATCGAAGAAGTTATCGTAGGAAACGTTACTGGTTCTCAAACATCCAATAATGTAGGTAACCTGATTGGTATTAACGTAGGTTTACCTGCTACAACAACAGGTATGACGATCAACCGTATCTGCGGATCTGGTTTCCAATCAATCATTTCTGCTTCACAAGAAATCAAATTAGGTGATGCGGAAGTGGTTGCTGCCGGTGGGGTCGAATCCTTATCCCGCGCACCTTTCTACCTGCCGATTGAAGCGCGTTATGATGGCTTGAAAATGGGCAACAAACCTTTGATCGATGCGAATGTAGCCGGTCACTCGAGCGCTTCAGGTCGTGATTCAGGTATTGATCATATGGGTAACACAGCCGAAGCCGTTGCGCGCAAATGGAACATTACGCGTGAACGTCAAGACCAATTTGCCTTTGACAGCCAAATGAAATGTAAAGCTGCGATGGAAAGCGGACGATTGGCGGAAGAAATCGTGCCTGTAGAAATCAAAGGCCGCAAAGGGCAAGTGACGGTTGTCGATACGGACGAATTCCCTAAACCAGGTACAACGGTAGAAAATTTGGCTAAATTAAAACCCGTTTTCGAAAAGGATGGCACCGTTACTGCGGGTAACGCATCCGGCTTGAATGACGGCGGCGCCTTTAGCATAGTGACCTCTGCTTCCTATGCGGAAAAACATGGCTTGACCGTTTGGGCTAAAGTCGTCGACTATAAAGTTGCCGGGGTAGAAGCGGAATATATGGGCATGGGACCCGTTCCTGCCATCAAAGCCTTATTGGAACGCAACGGCTTGGATCTGCAAAAAGATGTCGGCATTCTGGAAATCAATGAGGCATTCGCAGCGCAACAAGTGGCTTGCCTGGACGAACTGGGTGTAGACATGAACAGTGAATGGTACAAAAACAGCTACAATCCGAATGGCGGTGGAATCTCAATGGGTCACCCGCTGGGCGCATCAGGTGCGCGCATCATGGTGTCGATCCTACAGGAATTCAAAAACCATCCAGAATATAAATATGGTATCGGTTCTGCCTGCATCGGCGGAGGTATGGGCGTAGCCATTCTGGTGGAAAATGGTTTCCATTCTGCTGAGTGATTTTAACTAAGTAATCTTATTGACTGAATTGAATGTTTCGCATAAAGACTTCATCGGAGAAATTGTTAATACCTTTCTGCGATGAAGTTTTTTTGTGGAAAACTGAAAAATAAAACAAAAAATATTTTTAAATTTTAGGAGGATTTTCTTGTGATTTTGCCAATTTGGATGGGTCCATTAGGTATATTAATAGCTATTGTACTTATCATATTTCTCGCGATGAGAGGCTACAGCATCTTGTTGATTGGACCATTAGCTGCGGTCTTGGTCATCGTATTGAACAACATGGAAATTTATCCGGCCCTGATTTCCGGTCCGACAGCCTATATGATGGGATTATCGAAGTACATCATCAATTACTTCGCCATATTCTTGCTTGGATCAATAATGGCGAAATACATAGAAGTCAGCGGCGCAGCGAAATCCATTGCAAAGTCGGTAATGAAGGTGACTGGAACGGATAAACCATTCTCGTTACTCATCGCCATTTTTTTCATCAGTGCAATCATGACGTACGGTGGAATCAGTTTGTTCGTAGTTATTTTTGCAGTAATCCCTTTAGCCAGACCCATATTCAAGCAAATGGATATGGCGTGGAACCTTATCGTTATACCTGTCATGCTTGGGGTCGGAACTTTCACAATGACCATGTTCCCGGGGACACCTTCCATACAGAATGTTATTCCTACAACGACTTTGAATACGACTTTGACGGCTGCTCCAGTACTAGGAATCATCGGTTCTGTCGCAGCGATCGCTTTCGGTATTTGGTACATGAAATTTGAATTCGATAAGAGTGTGAAAAACGGAGTGACGTATGCTTCATTTGATGATTCAGCAAATCTGGCCGCTGAGAATGATGAGCATTTACCTAGTGTGTTCACAAGTATCTTTCCGATGCTGCTTCTCGTGGTCATCATCCTTGCCGGAAGCATCATGAAGGTGCCAAATGTTATCTTGATCGGTCTTTTAGCAGCATGTTTAGCATCAGTCGCGGTATTCCACAAGTATGTTTTGAGCCACAAAGATGTGCTAAATCTGGCAGCTCAGGGTTCGATTAATCCGATTTTCCTTACTGCGGCTGCAGTAGGTTTTGGTACGGTCGTCACTGCAGCACCCGGATTCGCGATCATTTCCCAGTACATACTGTCCATCCCGGGAAACCCGCTCATCAGCCTATCTGTTGCGACGGCCTTGATGTCCATCGTTACAGGTTCATCCTCTGGTGCATTGGCTATCATCGTGCCTGCTTTTGGGCAGAATTATATCGATTTGGGAATCCAGCCAGAAGTCATTCACCGTGTAGTGGCTATTGCTTCAGCGGCTTTTACGGCAATGCCCCATAGCGGAATCGTGCTGACGTTCTTTGCGGTATGCAGGCTCAATCATAAGAATGCAATGAAATATATGTTTGTGCTGATGACCGGTTCGAACGTTGCCGCACTGGTGGCGGTATTGTTCAGTGCAATCGTTTTGAATTTGACTTAAGCAACAATAAGCATATCCCGCCGAAAGCTTTAGGATAACCGGGAAGGGTATAGATGACAAAGAAGAGCATCGGGATCACAGACCCCGATGCTCTTCCTTGTATTTTGCTTATTCGTTTGGATATTCCAAAGCTTTTTTGCCTTCATCCCCTGTGCTGACGCGGATGACGTTTTCTACATTGTAAATGAAGATTTTTCCGTCACCGATATTGCCTGAGTACAAAGCTTTTCTGGCAGCGTCCACGACATCTTGGACGGGAACCGTGCTGACGACAACTTCGACACGGATCTTCGGCAGCAGGTCGGCTTCGGTCTCAACGCCACGATAATAAGTAGAGTGGCCTTTTTGCATGCCGTAGCCGAATACATCGAAAACGGTCATGCCGGTAATACCAATGCTGTTCAACGCTTTTTTCAGACCTTCAAATTTACTCTCATTCGTGATGATTTCTATTTTGGTGATTTTATTTTGCGCATCGTTACTGCCTGTCGTGGCACCAGATGCTTGATATTCCACCGCCACTGATTTGTTCAGCTCTTCAAGAGATATATTTGCGAAGGCCAATTCGGGACCGTTGCCTCCGAAAGTGCGCTCCTGGAATTTTTGGAAGGCTGTTTTCAATTCGCCAGGCACAACCGATGCAATCGTATTTGAATAATTGGTTTCGTTCAAAGCTACAGCTAGACTTCCGTATGCTGTTTCGCCATGGACTGCATAATCCAAACCGATTTCTTCTTCTTCGGCTGAGACGCGCAGTGGCATGAATTGACTGATCAGTTTCAACAGTAGGAAGGACATGATGCCCGCGTAAGCAAGTACAGCCAAAATGCTGACCACTTCCGCAATCAAAAGTGAGGCCCTGCCATCTACCAACCCGCCTTCAATTGCAGGGTTGATGCTGCTTGATGCGAAGATACCTGTTGCGATTCCGCCCCAGATCCCTCCGATACCATGGCAACCGAATGCATCAAGTGCATCATCATAGTCAAACTTCTTCTTCAGAACCGATACGCCGTAGAAGCAGACGATTCCGCCAATGAAACCGATGGCTAATGCTGAAATCGGGCTGACGAATCCGGCACCAGGTGTGATTGAAACCAGCCCGGCAACGATACCGCTGACGAAACCAAGTGCAGTCGGTTTCTTATGGATGATCCATTCGCAGATCATCCAGCTTAAGCCAGCAGTGGCAGCGGCAGTGTTTGTGGCGATGAAAGCATCCAGTGCGATATCATTGATTGCCAGAGCACTTCCGGCATTGAAACCGAACCAGCCGAATAACAGAAGGCCGGCGCCGATCATTGTCATCGGAATATTATGCGGCTTGACGGAATCATGGTTTTTTCTTTTGCCTAGATAAATGGCTGCTACCAGAGCGGATATACCTGAGCTGATATGGATGACGCTCCCGCCTGCGAAGTCGAGTGCACCCAGTTCGCGGATCCAACCGCCATTTCCCCAAATCCAATGGGCAATCGGATCATAGACGAAAGTCGTCCATAAAAGGATGAAGGCAAGAAAGGCAGGGAACTTCATGCGTTCCGCGATGCTTCCTGAAATCAAAGCTGGAGTGATAATTGCGAACGCCATCTGGAACATCATGAAGAGCTGATGAGGGATGGTCGGTGCATAATCAATCGGAGTGAATCCAACACCATTGAGCAATGTGAAAGACAAATCCCCGAAAAATTTCGACTCGCCTCCGAATACAAATGAGTAGCCGAATAATAGCCACTGAACAGAAACGACTGCGATGGCAGCGTAACTGTGCATCGTCGTGCTGAGGACATTTTTCTTCCGGACCATCCCTCCGTAGAATAGGGATAAAGCGGGCGTCATCATCATGACTAAGATCGTTGCGAGGAAGACGAAAGTTGTGTCTGCATAATTAATGTTCTCCATGTAGATTCTCCTTCTGCTGATAAATTATTTTTATAGGATTACTTTGTGATGTTTCATACTTTACACCCTAAAAAAAGTAAAAGCACCAAAATGATGACGACCTGCGTCATAATATGTGACATGGACAAGGCGTAATTGCGGCGGAAGGCGTTGTGAGATGCCCTGGAAGCAAAAAAAGGTTAATACGCGCTCAATAAGTGCTGTGGAGACGTCATAAAATCGATTTAATCTTGTCAATCACGTGATGATAGCTCACATGGAAGGAAGGCGCGGTAAAAAATACTAGAAATTGGGCAATATATCAGTAAAAATACAAGCGTTCAATCAATGGTTTAACCCAGCAAGCCCAATCGGAAATCCTGTTTCTTCTATATTATAGGAAAGTCGCTGATAATAAGGCGGACACCCGAAAAGAAACGACGATCATTAAAAAGAAACATTTCCGCTATGCTTGCATTCTTCCTGTGTATCAGTATAATAGTGAAGGGACAAAATGCTTCACAGTGCTCAGGCAATACAAGTCATTTGGATAATAGCAGAAACTGAATATTATTTTCAGAAAAGACTTGCTTTAACTAATGCGATTATGTATAATATATTGGTACGGCATTCATGGTTATGAATAATGTATTGGGGACCGTTCATTCGGGAACTGCAGCTAAGAGACGAGAGGTTGCGACACACCCGGTCGCTTTGTCACGGCGGGTGTGCCGGGGAATTTTCGTGGAGCTAGTCTTATGAATTACATCTGACGAAGGAGGGAACAACATGGCAAAACAAAAAATACGTATTCGTTTAAAAGCATATGAACACCGTGCTCTTGATCAATCAGCGGATAAAATCGTGGAAACAGCAAAAAGAACGGGAGCTACCGTTTCTGGTCCGATTCCATTGCCGACTGAAAGATCACTATACACAGTGATCCGTGCTACTCACAAGTACAAAGATTCTCGTGAGCAGTTCGAAATGCTTACACACAAACGTCTAATCGACATCATCAACCCAACAACAAAAACTGTTGACGCTTTGATGAAGCTTGACTTACCAAGCGGCGTAGACATCGAAATCAAATTATAATCAAACCTATCATATAAAAAACAAACGGAGGTGTTACCATGACCAAAGGAATCTTAGGCAAAAAAGTAGGAATGACTCAATTCTTTACTGCAAACGGTGAGTTAGTACCAGTTACAGTTATCGAAGCTACTCCAAACGTTGTTTTACAAGTTAAAACCAACGAAACAGACGGCTACGAAGCGGTACAACTAGGCTACCAAGAAATGCGTGAAGTATTGTCAAACAAACCTGCTAAGGGTCATGCAGCAAAAGCAAAAACTGCTCCTAAGCGCTTCATTCGTGAATTTAACAATGTTGAGCTAGGAGAATACGAAGTAGGAAAAGAAATCAAAGTTGATATCTTTGCAGCCGGCGACATTGTTGATGTTACTGGTACCACTAAAGGACATGGCTTCCAAGGCGTAATCAAACGTCACGGACAAAGCCGCGGACCAATGGCCCACGGATCTCGTTACCATCGTCGTCCGGGTTCAATGGGTGCTGCTTCATTCCCATCCCGCGTATTCAAAGGTAAAAAATTAGCAGGACGTATGGGTAACGATCGCGTTACTATCCAAAACCTTGAAGTCGTTATGGTTGACGTTGAGAAAAACGTAATCCTGATCAAAGGTAACGTACCTGGTTCTAAAAAATCATTAATCGAAATCAAAGTAGCCCGCAAAGCTGCAAACAAATAATATAAAAGAGAGGAGGAACGAGAAAAATGCCAAACGTAGCCTTATTTAAACAAGATGGAACACAAAACGGTGAAGTAACTTTGAATGAAGAAATCTTTGGGATCGAGCCTAACGAAAACGTTGTATACGATGCAATCATCATGCAACGCGCTTCATTAAGACAAGGAACTCACGCAGTGAAAAACCGCAGCGCTGTCAGCGGTGGTGGTCGTAAACCATGGAAACAAAAAGGAACAGGCCGTGCACGTCAAGGTTCAATCCGTTCACCACAATGGGTTGGCGGCGGAGTTGTCTTTGGACCAACACCTCGTTCTTACAGCTATAAATTAAACAAGAAAGTTCGTCGCTTAGCTATCAAATCAGTTCTTTCAACGAAAGTTGCTGAAGGAGACTTGATCGTAGTTGAAACATTGAACTTCGATGCACCAAAAACAAAAGAATTTGCAAATGTGTTGAAAAACCTTAACGTTGATACGAAAGTATTGGTTGTTGTAGAAAACGACAACGATTTTGCAGCATTATCAGCACGTAACCTTCCTGGTGTAACAGTCGTTAACGAAACAGGAATCAACGTATTGGATGTTGTTTCAAACAACAAATTAGTCTTGACACAAGCTGCTCTTTCTAAGGTAGAGGAGGCTCTTATATAATGGAAGCAACAGACGTTATCAAACGCCCAATCATCACGGAAGCTTCTATGCTTGCAATGGATGAAAAGAAATATACCTTTGAAGTGGATGTACGTGCTAACAAAACATTGGTTAAACAATCTATCGAATCATTGTTCGGTGTAGATGTTAAAAACGTAAACATCATGAATGTACGCGGCAAACTTAAACGTATGGGCAAATACAAAGGCTATACAAAAAAACGCCGTAAAGCAATCATCACTTTGACTGAAAATTCTAAAACAATCGAGTTATTCGAAAATTAATTTACTGAAATAATCAAATAGGAGGGGAAAAAACGTGGCGATTAAGAAATACAAACCTACCACAAACGGCCGTCGTAATATGACTGGTTCTGATTTCGCAGAAATTACAAAAACAACACCTGAGAAATCTTTGGTCGAACCAATCAAAAGAAAAGCCGGTCGCAACAACCAAGGTAAAATTACCGTTCGTCATCAAGCTGGTGGACACAAACGTGCTTACCGTGTGATCGACTTCAAACGTAATAAAGATGGAGTCATTGGTATCGTCAAAGCTGTCGAGTACGATCCAAACCGCACTGCAAACATCGCGTTGATCCAATATGTTGATGGAATCAAAACTTACATTATTGCCCCTAAAGGCATCGAAGTAGGCCAACAAATCGAATCTGGAGTAGGATCTGATATCAAAATCGGAAACGCTATGCCATTGGCAAACATCCCAGTCGGTACTGTTATCCACAACATCGAAACAAAACCAGGCAAAGGCGGTCAATTGATCCGTTCAGCTGGTACAAGTGCTCAAGTACTTGGACAAGAAGGTAAATATACACTAGTTCGTTTGAACTCAAGCGAAGTACGTTTAATCCTTTCAACTTGCCGTGCAACAATCGGTTCAGTAGGTAACGAACAACACGAATTGATCAACATCGGTAAAGCTGGACGTAACCGTTGGTTGGGTAAACGCCCTACTGTCCGCGGTTCTGTAATGAACCCGAACGATCACCCACACGGTGGTGGTGAAGGTAAATCTCCAATCGGACGCAAAGCGCCAGTTACTCCTTGGGGTAAACCTGCTCTTGGTTACAAAACTCGTAGCAAGAAGGCTAAATCTAGCAAGCTGATCGTTCGCGGACGTAAAAAATAATTATCACAACAATAATTGACTGAAGCAACACATAATCGAAAGGAGGCTTCACCATGGGTCGTAGTTTGAAAAAAGGACCTTTTGTCGATGAACATTTAATTAAGAAAGTTGAAGCTGCTCTAGCTAGCGAAAAGAAACAAGTAATTAAAACTTGGTCTCGCCGCTCAACAATTTTCCCACAATTCATCGGACAAACGATTGCAGTTTATGATGGAAGAAAACACGTTCCAGTTTACATTCAAGAAGACATGGTAGGACACAAATTAGGAGAATTCGCTCCAACAAGAACATACCGTGGCCATGCCGCAGACGACAAGAAAACAGGTCGCCGTTAATTACGAGGGGAGGAAATAACATGCCAGAACAAATTACAGCTGCAAAAGCATCTGCACAAACTGTTCGCATTGCCGCTCGTAAGGTTCGTTTAGTAGTGGATCTTATCAGAGGCAAGAGCATCGGAGAAGCAATCTCCATTCTGAAATTCACACCGCGTGGCGCTTCGCCCGTTGTAGAAAAAGTGTTGATGTCAGCAATTGCTAATGCAGAACATAATTATGACTTAGATATCGAAAGCTTGGTAGTAAGCGAGGCTTATGTTAACGAAGGACCAACGATGAAACGTTTCCGTCCACGTGCAAAAGGATCAGCTTCACCAATCTTGAAACGTACTAGCCACATCACAATCGTGGTATCAGAAAAGAAGGAGGGATAATCTGTGGGTCAAAAAATTCATCCATTAGGATTACGTGTCGGCATCATTCGTGACTGGGATGCTAAATGGTACGCTGAAAAAGATTACGCAGCTTTCTTACATGAAGATTTACGTATCCGTAAATACATCGCAAAGAACTTAAGCGAAGCTTCTGTTTCTAAAATTGAAATTGAACGTGCAGCTAACCGCGTGAACGTTTCTATTCATACTGCCAAACCTGGAATGGTAATCGGTAAAGGCGGTTCTGAAGTTGAAAAAACTCGTAAAGAGTTAAATGAACTTACTGGTAAAAAAGTACACATCAACATCGTGGAAATCAAAAGACCAGACTTGGATGCTAAATTAGTTGCTGAAGGTATCGCTAAACAGTTGGAAAACCGTGTAGCTTTCCGTCGTGCGCAAAAACAAGCAATCCAACGTACAATGAGATCTGGCGCTAAAGGGATCAAAACGCAAGTTTCTGGTCGTTTGAATGGTGCAGATATCGCTCGTGCTGAAACTCATGCTGAAGGAACTGTTCCATTGCATACATTGCGTGCGGACATCGACTACGCTTGGGAAGAAGCAGACACAACTTATGGTAAATTAGGCGTTAAAGTTTGGATTTACCGTGGTGAAGTTTTACCAGCAAAAAAAACAACTGAGAAAGGAGGGAAATAACCAATGTTAGTACCTAAACGTGTAAAACACCGTCGTGAGTTCCGTGGAAAAATGCGCGGAGAAGCTAAAGGCGGAAAAGAAGTAGTTTTCGGCGAATATGGTTTGCAAGCTGTTGACTCTCATTGGATCACCAACCGTCAGATCGAAGCTGCTCGTATCGCTATGACTCGTTACATGAAACGTGGCGGGAAAGTTTGGATCAAAATATTCCCTCACAAATCATATACATCCAAAGCTATCGGAGTCCGTATGGGTTCTGGTAAAGGGGCTCCTGAAGGTTGGGTATCTCCAGTTAAACGCGGCAAGATCATGTTCGAAGTAGCAGGCGTCCCTGAAGAAGTGGCACGCGAAGCTCTACGTCTTGCATCTCACAAATTGCCAGTTAAAACAAAAATTGTAAAACGTAAAGAAATTGGTGGTGAATCGAATGAAGGCTAATGAACTTAAAGAGTTATCCACTGCTGAAATGATTGAAAAAGAAAAACAATTCAAAGATGAATTATTCAATCTACGATTCCAACTTGCAACCGGACAGTTAGAAAATACTGCCCGCTTGAAAGAAGTACGCAAATCAATTGCACGTATTAAAACTGTATTGCGACAACAAGAATTGCAAAAATAGTAGATCAGCAAAGGAGGTCACAACGAAATGACTGAAGAACGTAACCAACGTAAAGTCTACCAAGGTGTTGTTGTTTCCGACAAGATGGATAAAACAATCGTTGTAGAAGTATCTACAACAAAAACACATCCTACTTACGGTAAACGCGTTAAGTACTCTAAAAAGTACAAGGCACATGATGAAAACAACCAAGCTAAAATGGGTGATGTAGTTAGAATTATGGAGACTCGTCCTCTATCTGCTACTAAAAACTTCCGCTTGCTTGAAGTTGTTGAAGAATCAGTAATCATCTAATCAGACAAATAAATATTTTTATATCCGGAAGGAGGATACTGACGTGATACAAACAGAATCCCGCTTAAGAGTTGCCGATAATTCAGGCGCTAAAGAAGTGTTAACTATCAAAGTGTTAGGTGGTTCAAACCGCAAATTCGCAGGAATTGGTGATACAATCGTCTGCACAGTAAAACAAGCTACACCCGGTGGTGTTGTCAAAAAGGGTGATGTAGTTAAAGCTGTTATCGTTCGTACGAAACACGGCGCGCACCGTAAAGATGGTTCTTACATCAAATTTGACGAAAATGCTTGTGTAATCATTCGTGACGACAAGAGCCCTCGTGGAACACGTATCTTTGGACCAGTTGCACGTGAATTGCGTGACAACAATTACATGAAGATCGTTTCCCTTGCTCCAGAAGTATTGTAATCAACTGTCATAAATGAAGGAGGTGCAACAAAGCATGCACGTAAAAACTGGTGATAAAGTTAAAGTCATTACTGGAAAAGATAAAGGTAAAGAAGGAGTCATCCTTAAAACTTTCCCTAAAAAAGATCGTGTTATTGTCGAAGGCATTAATATTGTCAAGAAACATCGCAAAGCTTCTCAAACAAACCCAACAGGTGGAATTCTTGAAGAAGCAGCACCTATCCATGTTTCTAACATTATGTTAATTGATGCTAAAACTGGCGAACCTACTCGCGTAGGATCTAAAGTCGTAGATGGCAAAAAAGTCCGCGTTTCCAAAAAAACCGGCGAAATCATTGATTAATTATTAGAGGAAGGAGGATATTCTAAATGAACCGTTTAAAAGAAAGATACACAAAAGAAATCGTTCCATCATTGATGGAAAAATTTGAATACACATCAATTATGCAAACACCTAAAATTGACAAAATTGTCATCAACATGGGTGTGGGTGATGCAGTTTCAAACACAAAAAACCTAGATAAAGCAGTTGAAGAACTAACTTTGATCTCTGGTCAAAAACCAGTCATCACGTTAGCTAAAAAATCAATCGCTGCATTCCGTTTACGTGAAGGTATGCCTATCGGCACTAAAGTTACTTTACGTGGCGAAAGAATGTACGACTTCTTGGATAAACTAGTAACAGTTTCATTACCACGTGTACGTGACTTCCGTGGGATCAGCAAAAAATCTTTTGATGGTCGTGGAAACTATACTTTAGGTATCAAAGAACAATTGATTTTCCCAGAAGTTGACTATGATAGAGTCGACAAAGTACGTGGTATGGATATCGTTATCGTAACTACTGCTAACACTGACGAAGAATCAAGAGAATTATTGACACAACTTGGAATGCCATTCCAAAAATAAGCTAAGGAGGCGAATGATAATTGGCTAAAAAATCCATGATTGCTAAAAACAAGCGTCCCGCTAAACATTCTACACAAGCTTACACTCGTTGTGAACGTTGCGGACGTCCACATTCAGTTTATCGCAAATTCAAACTTTGCCGTATTTGCTTCCGTGAACTTGCCTATAAAGGACAAATTCCCGGCGTGAAAAAGGCTAGCTGGTAATTTAACCATACTCGCAAAAGGAGGTATAATGTAAATGGTCATGACAGATCCAATCGCAGATTTCTTAACTCGTATTCGTAATGCCAACATGGTACGTCACGAATCTTTAGAAGTGCCTGCATCAAAGACAAAATTAGAGATCGCTAACATTCTTAAGGCTGAAGGTTTCATCAAAAACTTTGATTACACTTCAGACGACAAACAAGGTGTTATCCGTGTATTCTTAAAATATGGTCCAAACAACGAACGCGTCATCACTGGTTTGAAACGTATTTCAAAACCAGGTTTGCGTGTATACGCTAAAACTGGCGACATCCCTAAAGTATTGAATGGTTTAGGAATCGCAATCGTGTCAACTTCTGAAGGTGTTATCACCGACAAAGAAGCAAGAGCGAAAAACATCGGCGGCGAAGTATTAGCTTACATTTGGTAATTTTTAAAAAAATAAGAGAAAATAAAGGAGGTGCAGCCCTGTGAGTCGTATTGGAAATAAAGCAATCGAAATCCCAGCTGGCGTAACCGTTACTCAACAAGGTAACACTGTTACAGTTAAAGGCCCGAAAGGCGAATTAACTAGCACATTTAATGAAATGATCGGCATCAAGATCGATGGAAACACTGTTACTTTCACTCGTCCTAACGAAGAGAAATTCACTAAATCCATTCATGGTACTACACGCGCGTTGGTAAACAACATGGTTGTAGGTGTATCTGAAGGATTTATGAAAGAATTGGACTTAGTAGGGGTTGGGTACCGTGCTCAATTGCAAGGCAAAAAACTTGTATTGAACGTCGGTTATTCTCATCCAGTTGAATTCACACCTGAAGACGGTATTGAAGTGGAAGTACCAACTAACACTAAAATCATCGTTAAAGGTTACGATAAAGCTAAAGTTGGGGCTTTGGCAGCCAACATCCGCGGCGTACGCCCACCAGAGCCTTACAAAGGTAAAGGTATCAAATACGTTAACGAAATCATCCGTCGTAAAGAAGGTAAGACAGGTAAATAATAGTTCGCTATTATTACTTGCTTCCTGAACGACGCAACAAAATAAATATAACGAGGTGACAATTGTGATTACTAAACCAGATAAAAACAAAGTGCGCCAAGCAAGACACGCACGCGTAAGAAGAAAAATCTCTGGTACTGCAGAGTGCCCACGCTTGAACGTTTTCCGTTCCAACAAAAACATCTACGCTCAATTAATTGATGACGTAGCGGGTGTGACGCTAGCAAGTGCCTCTACAAAAGAAACAGAAATCGCAACCGGTACTAAAACTGAAGCTGCTGCTGCAGTTGGAAAACTTATTGCTGAACGTTCTGTTGCTAAAGGTATCAAAAAAGTAGTCTTTGACCGTGGTGGCTATCTGTACCATGGCCGTGTACAGGCTTTAGCTGAAGCTGCTCGCGAAAATGGACTAGATTTCTAAGAAAAGGAGGATAACCACACATGGTTTATGTTGACCCAAATCATATTGAATTAGAAGACCGCGTTGTTGCGATCAATCGTGTAACAAAAGTTGTTAAAGGTGGACGTCGTCTGCGTTTTGCTGCTTTAGTTGTTGTAGGAGACAGAAACGGACATGTAGGATTCGGTACTGGTAAAGCAGCTGAGGTTCCTGAAGCTATTCGTAAAGCTATCGAATCTGCTAAAAAGAGCCTTATTGAAGTTCCAATGTCTGAATCAACAATTCCTCACAAAGTTATCGGATCTTTCTGTGGCGGTAACGTAATGTTGAAACCTGCTAAATCCGGTTCCGGAGTTTCTGCAGGCGGACCAGTCCGTGCCGTTGTCGAATTAGCTGGTATCGCTGATATCACAAGCAAATCCCTTGGTTCTAACACACCTATCAACATGGTACGTGCTACAATCGATGGCTTGAAACAGTTGAAAAATGCTGAAGATGTTGCGAAATTACGCGGCAAAACAGTTGAAGAATTACTAGGATAAGGAGGACTACAAAATGGCAGAAGTAAAGATCACTTTAAAACGCAGCTTGATTGGACGTCCTCAAAACCAAAAAGATACTTGCAAAGCTTTGGGATTGTCCAAAATCGGCAAATCTGTTGTTAAACCAGCTAACCCAGCTATCTTGGGCATGGTCAACACAGTAAGCCACTTAGTTACATCAGAAGAAGTTAAATAATAAACATCAGATTAAAGGAGGTGCCAAGTTACTATGAAACTTCATGAATTAAAACCTGCTGAAGGCTCACGTAAAGAACGTAACCGTGTCGGTCGCGGATCTTCATCCGGTAATGGTAAAACATCCGGTCGTGGACATAAAGGCCAAAAAGCCCGTTCAGGCGGCGGTGTGAGACTTGGATTCGAGGGTGGACAAACTCCATTGTTCCGTCGTCTTCCAAAACGTGGATTCACGAACATCAACCGTAAGGAATATGCTGTCATCAACTTAGAAATCTTAAACCGTTTCGAAGATGGTACAGAAGTTACTCCAGCTTTATTAGTTGAAACTGGTATTGTCAAAGATGAAAAATCAGGCATCAAAGTTTTGGGCAACGGAAGCGTTGAGAAAAAACTGACAGTTAAAGCTAATAAATTCTCCGAAGCAGCACAAAAAGCTATCGAAGCTGCAGGTGGGACTGTTGAGGTGATCTAATGTTTGCTCTTCTGAAAAATGCATTTCAGGCGAAGGACATTAGAAATAGAATCTTATTTACTCTAGGTATGCTGATTGTGTTCCGTCTCGGAGCACATATTACTGTACCGGGTGTTGATGCGGGTGCCATCACAAACTTGGCATCGACGGGCTTATTCAGCCTGTTGAACACATTCGGAGGTGGAGCACTGAGTCAGTATTCCATTTTCGCAATGGGTGTTTCGCCATACATCACTTCTTCTATTGTCGTTCAATTGTTACAAATGGACATCGTTCCGAAATTTGTGGAATGGTCCAAACAGGGTGAAGTAGGTAGAAGAAAATTAAATCAAGTCACAAGGTACTTAACTGTCATTTTGGCATTTGTGCAATCCGTCGGTCTTTCGATCGGTTTCAACCAACTCTCAGCTTTGGGATTGGTGAACGATCCGGGCATGACGACCTACATGGTCATCGCGTTAGTGATGACGGCAGGTTCCATGCTTGTTGTTTTTATCGGAGAATCCATTTCAATGCACGGTATCGGAAACGGAACGTCGCTGATCATCTTCTCAGGTATCATCGCAAGAATCCCTACAGATCTTAACACTTACTACAATGATCGTTTCGTTGATGCAGGATCTGATTTGATGAACAACATTTTGTTCTCGGTTGCGCTATTGTCAGCAATATTATTGGTGGTCATACTCGTTGTGTACGTTCAACAAGCTGAACGTAAAATCCCCATTCAGTATTCCAAGCGTGCTTCCGGATCTAATCAATCCGCGCATTTGCCTTTAAAAATCAATTCAGCTGGAGTCATTCCAGTAATCTTTGCCAGTTCTTTCATGATGACACCGCAGACAATCCTTGGGTTTTTCGCGGCAAGTCAAAGTGAGGCTAGCTGGTATCAAATTTTGTCAACCATCTTTAATTACCGTGAACCCATCGGCGCAACAATCTATACGGTATTGATCGTTGTCTTCACTTACTTCTATGCCTTCATTCAGATTAATCCTGAAAAGATGGCAGAGAACTTGCAAAAGCAAGGCGGCTATATTCCAAGTGTACGCCCGGGTAAAGGGACAGAGGATTACATTTCCGGCATGATTATGCGATTAAGTACGGTCGGCGCGCTATTTCTTGGACTGATTGCGCTATTGCCAATCATTGCCTCAGGTTTGTGGGATTTGCCGGACTCGCTCGCCCTTGGCGGTACAAGTCTTCTGATTGTAGTTGGTACTGCATTGGAAACGGCAAGACAAATTGAAGGTCGAATGGTTAAACGTAATTACCAAGGATTTATTCAATAGTAAGTTTGTGGGGGGGGAAGTGATTTCCTCGTCACATATTCTTACATCTTTAGGAGGCAGTAAAATGATGAACCTAATTATTATGGGTCTTCCCGGTGCTGGAAAAGGAACACAGGCTGAAAAGATCATCGCGAAATATAATATTCCGCATATCTCTACAGGGGACATGTTCCGAGCTGCCATGAAAAATGAGACAGCGTTGGGCCTGGAAGCAAAATCATATATGGATAAAGGCGAACTTGTTCCAGATGAAGTTACAAACGGAATCGTTAAAGAGAGATTAGCAGAATCTGATACTGAAAAAGGCTTTTTGTTGGATGGTTTTCCAAGAACCCTCGTACAAGCAAAAGCACTTGAAGCTATCATGAATGAACTCGACAAAAAAATCGATGCTGTTATTAACATTGATGTGAACCCTGAAGTTTTGATGCAACGTCTAACGGGTAGAATCATTTGCCGCTCTTGCGGAGCGACTTACCACAAAGAGAACAATCCTCCCAAAGTGGAAGGAACATGCGATCGCTGTGGTGGACACGAATTCTATCAACGTGAAGATGACAAGCCTGAAACCGTAGAAAATCGCATTCAGATTAATCTAGAACAGTCTAAACCAATCATTGCATTTTACAGCGAAAAAGGATTGGTACATAATGTGGATGGCGAAATCGGCATCGACAACTTGTTTTCCGAAATCCAAAAGATTATAGAATAGTTGCAAATGTCATTTGAAATTAATCGAATATTTCTTTTCAATCGATACTTGCTATGGTATAATCTAGCAGTTAGAGTAAAAATTGCCAAGACATAAGATTAATCAGCTCAACAGAATGTTAGGAGGTTAGCAGGCGTGGCGAAAGACGATGTAATTGAGATCGAAGGAGTTGTCGTTGAAACTTTGCCCAATGCAATGTTTAAAGTCGAACTTGAAAATGGTCACATAGTATTAGCTCACGTATCTGGTAAAATTAGAATGCATTACATCCGCATTTTGCCAGGCGATAAAGTTACGGTAGAATTATCACCGTACGATCTTACTCGTGGACGCATTACTTACCGCTTTAAATAATTGCACTCCATCACTAAATAGGAGGGAATTTAAATGAAAGTTAGAGCATCAGTAAAACCCATTTGCGAAAAATGCAAAGTCATTCGCCGCAATGGTCGTGTTATGGTGATTTGCGAAAATCCCAAACATAAACAACGCCAAGGATAATAACAAGGAGGTGCCTATAAATGGCTCGTATCGCAGGAGTAGATGTTCCGCGTGACAAACGTGTGGTTATTTCATTAACTTATATTTTTGGTATCGGATTGAACACAGCTCAAAAGCTTTTAGCTGCAGCTGAAGTTTCAGAAGATACACGTGTTCGTGATTTGACGAATGATGAATTAGACCGTATCCGTATTGAAGTGGATAAATTAAAGGTTGAAGGTGACCTTCGTCGTGAAGTTAACCTAAATATTAAACGATTGATTGAAATTGGATCTTACAGAGGAATGCGTCACCGTCGTGGTTTGCCTGTTCGCGGACAAAACACTAAGAACAACGCACGCACTCGTAAAGGCCCAGCTAAAGCAGTCACTGGCAAGAAAAAATAATAATTAAGTGAAGGAGGTCAAAACTTCATGGCTAAAAAAGTAGCTCGCAAACGCCGCGTAAAAAAGAATGTTGAAGCTGGTATAGCACATATCCGTTCAACTTTTAATAATACTATTGTTATGATTACAGATGTTCATGGAAATGCTATCTCATGGTCATCAGCAGGTTCATTAGGATTCAGAGGTTCTCGTAAATCTACTCCTTATGCTGCACAAATGGCTGCAGAAGCAGCAGCTAAAGTTTCTATGGAACATGGCATGAAAACAGTTGAAGTAGCTGTTAAAGGTCCTGGTTCTGGACGTGAAGCTGCCATTCGTTCATTACAAGCAGCAGGTTTGGAAGTTACCGCAATCCGCGACGTAACGCCCGTTCCTCATAATGGATGCCGTCCACCAAAACGTCGTCGTGTTTAATTGAGAATTGTACTGATATGTAACGAAACGCAATGGACTCACTAACATGAACTTCACGTTTTGAAAGGGGTAAATTGATAAATGATCGAAATTGAAAAACCAAGAATTGAAACGATTGAGATCAGCGAAGATGCCAAATTCGGTAAATTCGTTGTAGAACCACTAGAACGCGGTTATGGAACAACACTTGGGAACTCATTACGTCGAATTCTATTATCTTCACTTCCTGGTACAGCTGTAACAACTATCCAAATCGATGGTGTTCTACACGAATTTTCAACGATTGATGGTGTTGTCGAGGATGTTACCCAAATCATTCTGAACATCAAAAAATTAGCTTTGAAATTGTATACGGACGAAGACAAAACAATCGAGATTGACGTAAAAGGTCCAGCAGTCGTGACTGCAGCGGATATTACCCATGACAGCGATGTGGAAATCTTAAACCCTGATTTATATATATGTACAGTTTCAGAGGGAGCACATTTTCATGTTCGCTTGGATGTAAAAAATGGCCGTGGTTATGTTCGTTCTGAATATAACAAAACGGAAGATATGCCGATCGGTGTTTTGCCAGTCGACTCCATCTATACTCCAATCAGCAAAGTAAATTATCAAGTTGAAAACACTCGTATCGGACAAAAAAATATTTATGATAAATTAACGTTGGATGTCTGGACAGATGGTTCCATCAGCCCAGAAGAAGCAGTCAGCTTGGCTGCCAAAATTTTAACGGAACATTTGAATATTTTTGTTAATCTGACCGATGAAGCTCGTAAAGCTGAGATAATGGTTGAAAAAGAAGAAACACATAAAGAGAAAATGCTGGAAATGACTATCGAAGAATTGGATTTATCCGTACGTTCTTATAACTGTTTGAAACGCGCAGGCATCAACACAGTCCAAGAATTGACAGACAAGTCTGAAGCAGAGATGATCAAAGTACGTAATCTGGGACGCAAATCACTTGAAGAAGTGAAAAATAAGCTGAATGATCTTAATCTAGGCTTGCGTCAAGACGACTAGTACTGTACAAAGGAGGAAAACCTAGGATGGCTTACCGTAAATTAGGACGCACAAGCGCCCAAAGAAAAGCAATGCTTCGTGATTTGACTACTGACTTACTCATCAACGAACGAATCGTTACAACTGAAGCTCGTGCTAAAGAAATTCGTTCAACTACTGAAAAGATGATTACTTTAGGCAAACGTGGAGATTTATCTGCTCGTCGTTTAGCTGCAGCATACGTTCGTAACGAAGTTGCAGATGTACGTGAAGAAGATGACAAAATCGTTGTTCAATCAGCTTTACAAAAATTGTTCTCTGATATCGCACCTCGCTATGCAGAACGTCAAGGCGGATACACACGTATCTTGAAGACAGAACCTCGTCGTGGCGATGCTGCACCAATGGTTATCATTGAATTAGTATAATTCAATCGTATAAAGATGAAACGTTCACTTTTAGATGAAATAGAGTGTTATGATGATGGGATTGCTTCTGGCTTCCCTAGTCTAGCTCAAGGTTCTTCCGAAGATCGCATGATCTTCGGAAGGGCATTTTTTCATCAAAAAAAGTGCTTTTTTTATCAAAAGAAACTAGAAAATGCCAATATATTTTCTAGTTTCTTTTGATATATAAATAAAAGCGTTTTATTTCCGTGCTGTGTCAAGACAGTGGATGAAAAATAGGGAGGAGTAGTTTATACTTACTAAGTAGACATTCCTTTTCCGTATTTTTCATCTTTTTTTATACTTACTTGTCAGTGGAACGGATGGACGGATGCGGACTTAAAGATTCAACAATAGAGAAAGTAGGACAGCCATCATGAATGAAATTATCGAGTTGCGCAATGTGACTTTTTCCTATTCAGAGGAAGATGCAAGACCGGCATTGAACAACGTTTCGTTAACAATCCAGCAGGGAGAATGGATCGCCATCATCGGGCCTAACGGTTCGGGCAAGTCAACCTTGGCCAAAACGATCAACGGCTTGATAGAAGCGAACTCCGGAGAAGTGATCATTGAAGGGATACCTTTGAATGCAGAGACGGTTTGGGACGTCCGCAAAAAAATCGGGATGGTTTTCCAGAATCCGGACAATCAGTTCGTCGGTTCGACCGTACAGGACGATGTTGCGTTCGGTTTGGAGAATGTCGGTATTCCCCGCGAGGAAATGGTGAAGCGCGTTGCTGATGCTGTAGCGGCTGTGAACATGGCCGACTTTATGGATAAGGAGCCAGCACGTCTTTCGGGTGGACAGAAGCAACGGGTGGCAATCGCCGGGATTGTAGCTTTGTCCCCTGACATCATCATCCTTGATGAAGCGACGACCATGTTGGATCCGGAAGGCCGTCATGAAGTCATTGAGACTATCCAAGAAATCAAGAAAAAAGAAAATTTGACAGTGATTTCGATTACCCATGACATCGACGAGGCCGCGAAAGCGAACCGTATTTTTGTGATGGAAGCCGGGCAGTTGAAACGGATCGGCACCCCGGAAGAGATATTCAGCTTGGGCAAGGAAATCATCGATATCGGATTGGATATCCCATTCCCTGAGAAGCTTAAATACCAATTGAAGAGACAGGGACTGGATGTTCCTGAAGAATATTTGACTGAGGAAGGGATGGTGAGCTGGTTATGGACATTACTTTCGAAAAAGTAGGCTATTCCTACTCCGCCGGAACGCCTTTCGAAAACCGGGCCCTCTATGACGTGAACCTGAATATCCCGGACGGCAGTTATACGGCGTTGATCGGGCATACAGGCAGCGGCAAATCGACGGTCACGCAGCATCTGAATGCTTTATTGAAGCCAACGGAAGGCAGCGTAACGATCGGTGACCGCGTCATTACGAACAAATCGAACAACAAAAATCTGAAGGACCTGCGCAAAAAAGTAGGGATTGTGTTCCAGTTTCCGGAGTCGCAGCTGTTCGAGGAGACGATCGCTAAGGATATCGCTTTCGGTCCGATGAACTTCGGCGTCAGCGAAGCGGACGCAATGGCGATTGTGAGGCGCGTGTTGCCTTTGGTCGGCTTGGATGAGTCCTTCATGGAACGCTCGCCATTCGACCTCTCAGGGGGTCAGATGAGACGCGTAGCGATTGCCGGAGTATTGGCGATGGAACCGGAAGTGCTGGTCCTGGATGAACCGACCGCCGGATTGGATCCCGCGGGCAGACGGGAAATCATGAATATGTTCAATCAACTCCATATCGACAACGGACTGACCATCGTATTGGTCACGCATCAGATGAATGATGTCGCAACCTATGCGGATCATGTGGTCATCCTTGAGAAGGGGACGGTTGTCCGGATGGGCCCGCCTGCAGAAATTTTCCAGGATGCCGCTTGGCTTCAGGAAAAACAATTGGGCTTGCCTTCGGCACTGGCTTTCCTGGATACGTTGAGCCAAAAGACAGGCATCGATTTCGGAAACGAAAGACCGCTGCGCACGGAACAACTGGCGGCTGTGCTGATCGCCAAAATAAATGAGAACAAAGGCAACAAAAATGTCGCTAAGGAAGAGGGTGGCATAGATGTTGGATAAATTACTTTTCGGGCGCTACATCCAAGGCGACTCGCTGGTCCATAGACTGGATCCGCGCGCGAAGCTGATCGGTGCTTTCTATTTCATCATCGTCATCTTCCTGGCCAATAACTGGCAGACTTATCTGATCATGACGTTGTTCACTTTCATGTGCGTCATCCTTTCCGACATAAAACTGTCGGTCTTCTTGAACGGCGTGAAGCCGCTGATTTGGTTGATCATGTTCACGGTATTGTTGCAGATCCTCTTCACACGGGGTGGGGAAACGTACCTGGAACTGGGACCGATCAGCATCACTTCGTTCGGGGTGATCAACGGAGCATTCATCTTCATGCGCTTCGTCCTGATCATCTTCATTTCGACGTTGCTGACGCTCACGACGATGCCGTTGTCGTTGACCGATGCAATCGAGAAACTGTTGGGGCCCCTGAAACGCTTTAAGGTTCCTGTCCACGAAATCGCGCTGATGCTTTCCATTGCGTTGCGTTTCGTACCGACATTGATGGATGAGGCTTCGAAGATCATGAATGCGCAACGGGCTCGCGGTGTCGAATTCGGCGAAGGCAATATCGTGAAGCAGATGAAGGCAGTCACACCGATCTTGGTGCCGCTGTTCGTCAGCTCGTTCAATCGTGCCGATGAATTGGCGAACGCTATGGAAGCACGTGGGTATCAGGGCGGGGAAGGCCGGACGAAATACCGCATCCTCGATTGGCAGAGGCTGGATACGCTGAGTATGCTGGCGTTTGTCGCACTGACCGGGTTGTTGTTGTTCTTCCGATCTTGAGCGCATACAGGCGCAATTTGCAGCCATAGAACGAGTCTGGGGACCGGGTAGTATTTCCGGTCCCTTTTAAAATAGAAAAAACCATAAACCACACATCAGAAAGACAAGAAAGGGGCATACGCCACCCATGAGTGCACAACGATTCAAATGCATCGTGCAATATGACGGAACGGGTTATGTGGGCTATCAGGTCCAACCTAACGGCAACAGTGTCCAGACGGAAATCGAAAAGGCGTTGAAAAAAATGTCGAATGGGCAGATCATTCCGATCCATGCATCCGGCCGGACCGATTCAGGTGTCCATGCGCTCGGACAAGTCATCCATTTTGATTACCCGGCTGCGATCAAGCCGGATCATCTGCTGCGGGCGCTGAACAGCTTGCTGCCCGATGACATTTTGATCACCTCCGTGGAGTTCGCTCCAGAGGAATTCCATTCGCGTTACCATGCGATGGGGAAAAAATACATTTACCGGGTCGATCTCGATCGCTTCCCGAATCCCTTCAAGCGACTGTATACAACGCATCATCCTTACCGGTTCAATATGGCGAATCTGGAACAGGCCGTCAAAAAGCTGGAAGGCGAACATGACTTCACCAGTTTTTGTTCGACAAAAACGGACAAGACTGATCTGGTCCGGACCGTCTACGAAGCGAGTGTCAGGAAGGACGAGGAGAACAATGAGCTGGTCTTCACCTTCAGGGGCAATGGTTTCCTCTACAATATGATCCGCATTTTCGTGGGGACGCTGCTGCAGATTGCTGACGGTCTGAAAAAGGTCGAGGAAATCGACCGCCTTTTGGAAGTGAAGGACAGGCGTCAAGCCGGGCCGACAGCCCCGTCGCAGGGATTGTATCTCGTGGAAGTTTATTACGATGAAGAAAGATTAAGGAATGGGTAGGGGGAAGAGGGATGTTTAAAAAGGAAAGAGCGGAAATCGATGCCATCGATCAGGAGTTGGTGAAGCTGTTCGAACGCCGGATGGATGCAGTCACGGAAATCGCGCGGATCAAGAAAGAGAACGAGCTGCCGATCCTGGACCAATCCAGGGAAGACAAGGTGCTGGATAAAGTGCGCGGGCTGACCGAGAACAAAGCCTACGAAGACAGCGTGGAAGACATCTTCCGCTCCTTGATGACGATCACGAAAGCATTCGAAACCAAACAGAACGAAGAATAAGAAATGCTGAAAAGCGGGTGTGGAAAAGACGAGATCTTTTCCGCACCCGCTTTTTTGCGTGCTAGGGCAATGGTGAGCGGTGCCAGCTCCGGCGAAGCCATCGCTCATCGGAGGACAGCTTCTGCAATCTCCGCCAGCTCCTATGAAGCAGTCCCCACCGGAGCTGACGCTCCCGCAAACAGTCCGAACGCCGGCGAAGCCGTCGCTAACCGGAGGAAATCACTGGACAGCGCCAAAAACAAAAACCCCCGTCAAGCGCTATACGCCCGTCGGAGGTTTTCAACATATTTTCTTTTGCGGTCTACTTTATCAGACTTTGGCTGTGACCGCAGCCTTCGCAAAGGCCTGACGCAGATCGGCGATCAGATCATCCGGATCTTCGATTCCTGTCGAGATGCGCAGCAGGTCGTCGGTCAAACCGTAGGATTCTCGGACTTCAACCGGAATATCGGCATGGGTCTGGGTAGTCGGGTAGGTGATCAGACTCTCCACGCCGCCCAAGCTTTCGGCGAAAGTGAAGATATTCAGAGCATCCAATACGGCAGGGATGTAAGCTTTATCATGGAGCGTGAAGCTCAGCATGCCGCCTTTGCCGGGATAATAGACCGATTTGATCAGATTTTCCGATTCCAGATAAGCAACAACTGCCTGTGCATTCGCCTGATGCTGCTTCATGCGCAACGGCAACGTCTTCATTCCGCGGACCAAGAGCCAACAGTCGAAGGCGTCCAAAGTGCCGCCAGCCGTATTCAGTTGGAAAGCCAGTTGTTCGCCGAGAGCCTTGTCATTCGTCACGACCGCACCCGCCAACAGATCGTTATGGCCGCCTAGGTACTTGGTGGCGCTGTGGACGACGATATCGGCGCCCAAATCTAAAGGGCGCTGCAACAGAGGGGTGTAGAAGGTATTATCCACAATAACCAGTAGACCGTGTTTTTTTGCGATCTGAGCCACCGCTGAGATATCCGTTTCCTTCATCAACGGGTTCGTCGGCGTTTCGATGTAGACGGCGGCCGTATTGTCCTGGATGGCGGACGCGATATCGATCGGATCATCGACATAAGTGAAGGAATAGAAGCCTTTTCTCTCCAAATCCTGGAAATAACGGAAGCTGCCGCCGTAAAGGTCCCTGGATGCGACGAAATGGCTGTTGACCGGGAAAATGCTGAAGGCGAGCTGGATGGCGCTCATACCTGAGCTGGTAGCGAACCCTTGGACGCCGTTTTCAAGCACCGCCAAACCTTCCTGGAGGATATCCCTAGTCGGATTGGCGGTGCGGGTGTAGTCATAGCCGGTCGATTGGCCCAAGCCGGGATGTCCATAAGCTGTGGACAAATAAATCGGTGCACTGACGGCGCCGGTTTTCGGGTCTTTTCTGTTGCCCAATTGCGCAAGATAACTTTGAATGCTGATATTATCCATCATCGATTCTCCTTTATAAGAAATGATATACATAAGTGTATTATCATCTTTTTATCATTTAAAATTAATGTTAGTGCAATGGTAGCACGAGGGTTTGAAGTGGTCAATATTTTTATGTATTTAAAGTCAGTGAAGTTGCGAGAAATAACCGATCACGCTTGAACGGTTATTTCTCTCGAATGATGTTAAAATCCCGAAACTCGCGTATAATGGAAGTATAAGAATGAAAGAAGGAGAGTGGAAGAATGGTAACGTTCATCAAGGAACTCAAGCGTATCCCACGCGGAGATGTGCCGGATTTTGTGGCTGCCGCTATGCCCCAGTTTTATGAAGCGATTGGTCTGCCGAACGATGTGGTCCTTTCCGTGCAAGCCAGCATGGCGCATTACTCGATTCCGAAAAAGAATGTCGCAGCCGAAGAATACGAAGCGTTTGAATTGACGCTCACGAAGAAAGGCGCGTTCGTCTCGGTGGAGGACATCGTGAAGGATAACAGTATCATCGAAGCGTTCAAGCCGCACAAGACCCCCAGCAAAGGTTCCTATCCATTTGTGCCAGCCGAGCTCATCGAGCAATTATATTTATATTTGAAAAAATAATCTGAGAAGCCTTCACTATCGCAGTCCATGCGGTATGTGGAGACTTTTTTGCGAAGTAAATGATAAATTATTTCTTTTGAATCGATTGACAATTCTTTTGGGATGTCGTATCATATAAGACGGTATTGTTTGCCCCACGATGAGCCCCGGAAACTCAATTGGATCAAACAGACAGAGAAGAATATGGAGGAAACAAACGTGCGTACAACATACATGGCTAAAGCAAACGAGATCGACCGCAAATGGTTCGTAATCGACGCGACTGACATCCCATTGGGACGTTTATCAACACAAGTTGCAACTATTTTACGCGGTAAAAACAAACCAACTTTCACACCACACGTAGATACTGGTGATTATGTGATTGTTATCAATGCAGACAAAGTTACATTAACAGGTAAAAAAGCATCTGACAAAATTTATTCCCGTCATTCAGGTTATCCAGGTGGGCTAAAACAAATTTCAGCTGGTGAATTACGTGCTAAGAATTCAAGAAAATTAGTTGAATTGTCTGTTAAAGGCATGCTACCTAAGAACTCTTTAGGTGCTAAACAATTCACTAAGTTACACGTATACGGTGAAGCAGTTCACCCACACGAAGCTCAATTACCAGAAGTTTTAGATATCACTAACCTAATTTAAGGAGGGAATTTCATTGGCACAAGCACAATATATCGCAACTGGTCGTCGTAAGAATTCGACTGCACGCGTACGTTTATTACCTGGCACAGGTAAAATCATCTTCAACAAAAAAGACATGGAAGAATACATCCCATTCGCTTACTTATATGAAGTAATCAAACAACCTTTAAACCTTACAGGTACTTTAGGTAGCTACGATATCTTCGTTAACGTAAACGGCGGCGGATTCACTGGACAAGCTGGAGCAGCTCGTCACGGTATCTCTCGTGCATTATTAGAAGTAGATCCTGACTTCCGCGGACCATTGAAAGCAGCTGGTCTGTTAACACGTGACCCACGTATGGTTGAACGTAAGAAACCAGGTTTGAAAAAAGCTCGTAAAGCATCACAATTCTCAAAACGTTAATATTTATTGTATCAACGTTTTCAAAAAAGTTTTTTGCTTCAATTTGGTTCAAAAGACCAATTTGACAAATCAATTAACAGCCTTAAAGCATCGGCATCTTGCTGATGCTTTTTTTATGGCATCAATTCAATAGAATGAAAGTATGGAGTGTTCCATCAACAAAGGCGGTGTAAACAGTGAGTCCAAAAGAAAAAATGTTAGAAATAATCAAGAACAAACAAGGCGGTGGAAGGTCTAAACAAATCGACACGCCGAAAAATGATATCAAGAACATGCGCAAAGGTCCAAAGATTTATAATAAGTAAGCCGATTTGCAAGTCTTTTAAGATATCAATCAGTGGTTATCCACAATAATTTTTATAGTACAAATTTGGAGGTCCAATTCGAAAGAGTGGGGTCTTTTTTTATTGGCTAATTTAAAGCGGGGAACTTTTATAGCAACTTTATCAAGCAACTTACTTTACAAAAGTTAGCTTCTGTTTTATGATTGATTAATCAACAGTTGACAAGTCAATTGTTTGATTAGTCAGGTAAATCCGCATAATCGAGGTGAATGTTTATGGACTTGAGAGAAATCAGCAAGTTGCTTTATCAGATCAAACTCACAAATCAGGAAATCAATACGCTGTTCGAAAAAGAAACAGGGTTCAGTTTGACGCGGTATGAGATGCTGATGTTCCTGAAAGAAAAAGGGATTTGCTCCCAGAATCAGATCCAGACAGAACTGAAGATTGACAGCGCGGCAATCACGCGCCATCTGAAAATATTGGAACAAAAGGGCTACGTCATCCGGGAACGGAACGCTGACAACAACAGAGAGGTCTTTGTTCAATTATCCACCAAGGCGATCCAAGATTTGGATGCTTGCGGAAAAGAATATGATCAGGGGAAATCTTCCCTATCGCTGTCCTTAAGCGATGAAGAAGCAGAACAATTATCCGATTTGCTGAACAAACTATACTTGAAAAGATAAAAAGAAAGAGGCTATGAACATGACCAATAAACTTATCAACAACGATTTTTCGGATATCGCATTTGGAAGAAAATCGATCCGCCTTTATGATGAAAATTTTAAAATCAGTCAGGAAGAAATGCTGGAAATGATCCAGGAAGCCACAACCACACCTTCATCGGTAAACATGCAACCTTGGCGTTTTGTGGTTGTCGAGAGCGAGGAAGCAAAAGCAAAATTAAAACCACTGATCCGTTTCAACACAAGACAAAATGATACTTCGTCAGCGATGGTGCTGATATTCGGCGATATGCAATGCTATGAACATGGGGAAGAAATCTACAACGCAGCCGTCGAACAAGGGAAAATGTCCGCAGAGGTCCGAGACCAACAATTGGCTGCGATCATTCCTTACTACAAGAACTTTTCCAAAGAGCAGATGAATGATGTTGTCAAAATCGATTCCAGTCTGGCAGCGATGCAGTTCATGCTGGTGGCCCGTGCCCATGGCTATGACACGAACCCTATTGGTGGCTTTGAGGCGGATCAATTGGCAGAAGCAGTTGATTTGGATAAAGAAAGATATGTGCCGGTAATGATCCTGTCAATCGGCAAGGCAATGGAACAAGGCTACGAGTCCGTTCGGTTTGCACCAGAAAAAATCACTAACTTTAAGTAGTGAAAATCGTAAAGCTTCACAAATTCCAAAATGTTACTATTATCGCACATTACACTTTAGAGATCCCATTTGGGGTCTTTTTTTATTCATGCGGAATGGATGATGATTCTCTGGGTAAAGCCCACTACTTGTCAATATAAAGTGTTAATAACTGACAAAGGTGTTCCTCATGAAATTGAGTCTGAAGGATTTCGGATGCTAACACTTTTAACGAAAGGTCTTGACATGAATTTTAATAAAAGAGATAATGTTAACGTATTCGAAACGTAGTTTCATATAATGATACTATATCCTGAGATGAGAAAATAAAAAAGAGAGATGTGAAGGGGCAGATTATAGAATTGGGTTATACAGCAAGCATCGCAACTCGATGGGAAAAGAAGGTCAGACATTATTCAAATTATAAAAATTGAAAACGATTCCTTTCGATAAGTTGTGTTTGGAAAAGACAAAGAAAGAATGACAGGAGATGTAAATTACATGAGGAAAAGAAGATTAGGCATGATTTCATTGGCAACGGTAACACTTACATCCTTATTTTTAGGAGGCTGTTCTTCAAGCAATGAAGGTGAGGCAACTGTGGATGGGGATGTACGCATCGTCCGGGTTGCACATAATCAATCCGCTACGCATCCTACAAATATTGGATTATTGGCATTCGAAGAGTATATCGAAGAAAATTTAGGGGATAAATACGATGTTCAAATCTATCCGAATGAATTATTGGGATCCCAAGTAAACACAGTAGAACTTACCCAAACCGGGGCGGTTGATTTCAGTGTTGCAAGTAATGCTATTTTGGAAAGCTTTGATAATATTTATTCAATCTTTAACTTGCCTTACTTGTTTGAGTCACCGGAGCAATACCATGCGGTAATGGATGATAGCGATATTATCGAACCGATTTTTACATCAACTGCAAAATCCGGATTCGAAGCTGTGACGTGGCTGGATGCTGGGACTAGAAGTTTCTACACAGTAGACAAACCGATTGAAACACCCGATGATTTGAAAGGGCTTAAAATCCGTGTGCAACAGTCAGCGACAAATGTCCGGATGATGCAATTGCTTGGCGGATCGGCGGCCCCAATGGGATTCGGTGAGGTTTATACTGCACTCCAATCGAATGTCATTGATGGCGCAGAGAATAACGAATTGGCTCTTACGAACAACCTTCATGGCGAAGTTGCTAAATATTACTCTTACAACATGCACCAAATGGTCCCCGATATCGTCATCGGCAACCTGAAGTTCTTGGATGGGTTGAGTGAAGAGGACCGCGAAATATTCAACGAAGGCTTTGCAGTTTTGAGCAAAGTTGAGAGAGAAAGCTGGAGCGCAGCAGTAGAAGATGCAAAAGTAAAAGCTACAGAAATGGGCGTGCAGTTCACCTATCCGGATATAGAACCGTTCAAAGAAAAAGTTCTTCCGTTACATGAAGAAGTTTTGACGTCAAATCCGAAATTGAGACCAATTTATGAAGCGATTCAAAAGGTTGAATATGAATCTGCTGACAGCAGTGAGGAGGAATAGTTATGACGAAGTTAAGAAAAATAATGGACAGTATTTTAAAGACAGTCAGCGTGTTTCTTTTTGCCTTTATGACAGCTACCGGAACCTATCAAGTTCTTTCCCGGTATCTTTTTGGCAAACCAAGCACCATATCAGAAGGCTTATTATCTTATTCTTTTGCTTGGATGGCACTATTGGCAGCTGCCTATGTCTTCGGTAAAAAAGAACACATGCGTATGAGTTTTGTGACGGATAAATTTTCTGATGACAATCAACTTAAAATTTCACTGATTGGCGAATTGATAACTTTTGCATTTGCGGTTGGGGCTTTGATATACGGCGGAACAGCCATCGTACAACTGGGGATGGGGCAACAGTCGCCTTCTCTTGGAATTCAAATGGGTTGGATTTATATGATTATTCCGGTAACCGGTATCATTACTGCCATTTACAATGTCATGAATATCGCAGATCTGACTCAAAAGATCAAGACAGTAGAAAAATAGGAAAAAAGGAGGGTCAACATGGCATTTACAGCACTTTTTATAATATTATCAGTTTTGGCGGTACTTCTTTTAGCGGGTGTACCTATCTCTATTGCTTTGGGTGTTTCTTCAGTCATCGCAATTTTACCGACCGTTGATTTTGATGTCACCATGATTACGGCGGCGCAGCGTATTTTCTCCGGTATGTCGAATTTCACTTTGATAGCCATCCCATTCTTCATTTTAGCTGGAAACATCATGAACCAAGGCGGGATAGCCGAGAAGTTGGTTAATCTGGCCTTGAGGATGTTAGGCAAAGTTCCAGGGTCTCTGTTACACACCAATATCATGGGTAATGCGATGTTTGGAGCCATTTCCGGTTCCGCTACGGCAGCTGCTGCCGCTATAGGCGGCGTGATGAATGAACAAGAGCGAAAAGCGGGATATGATATCAATCTGGGTGCTGCAGCAAATATCGCATCTGCACCAACGGGACTACTGATTCCACCCAGCAATACTTTGATCACCTACTCTCTAGTGAGTGGCGGTACATCGGTAGCGGCGCTTTTCTTGGCAGGTTATATTCCAGGTATTCTATGGGCAATCGGGTGTTCCATTGTTGCTCTTTTCATCGCCAAGAAACAAGGGTATAAAGGCAGTGGGGAAAAATTCAGCTTTAAAGCATTGGGAAGAGCCTTCATAGAAGCTTTGCCTGCACTTTCACTGATCATTATCGTCATCGGCGGTATCATTGGTGGTGTATTTACGGCAACGGAAGGTTCGGTAGTAGCCGTAGTATATAGTTTGATCCTTTCAATGTTTTTCTACAAGACAATTAATACGAAGCAACTATACAATATCTTTGTCGAAAGTGCCGAAATGAGCGGTATCATCGTCTTCCTGATTGGGGTTTCCAATGTCATGAGCTGGGTGATGGCCTTCACCGGTATCCCGCAAGCTGTCTCCGATGCTTTATTAGGGTTCACGGACAATCCATATGTTATCTTGCTGATCATGAACATCATTTTGTTGATTGTTGGTACATTTATGGATGTGACGCCGGCCATCTTGATCTTCACACCGATTTTCCTTCCGATTGTACAGACATTCGGTATGCATCCGATTCATTTCGGGATCATCATCGTATTCAACTTATGTATCGGAAATATCACGCCGCCAGTAGGAAATACACTGTTCGTCGGGGTAAGGGTCGCAAAAGTCACGATAGAAAAAGTTATGCCACATTTAATCAAATTCTATGCAGCTATTTTAATCGTACTCTTGCTGGTAATGTACATTCCGGCATTAAGCATGTTCTTACCTGAACTGTTCGGTCTTGTAAATTAAAGACGTTCTGAAAAGTATTTTTCCAAGATGAATCAAAAAAACTCCCACATCACTCATTTAAGGTTGTGGGAGTTTTTTTGTTATTGCGCCTTAAGCCTTCTGTGTATTATTGTTATCTGTCTTTGATTCCTTATACAGAAACTATACAAAAAAGACGAGACCGTCTCTTGGGAAAGAGATAGTCTCGTCTTTTTTTTATGCGGAAAATATTTGTTAAGGCCTCTGTAACGAGTTTATGCTTTGACCGATGCACTTGTACCAGCATCAACATCATCGCTGTAGTTGTCTTTGACGGAGGCACTGGAAACGGCATCGACATCGCCCTCGAGTTTTTGGCCGGTTTGGGCCAGATACCAGTCAATGATCGGTTTGAAGTCCAGGATGTATTCGTTGACGCCGGCATAGTTGCCATCTTTATCATGCAGCGCTTGATAGTTATGCACGACATATTTGTCCGGACCATGAGTCGGAACGTTGACACGGAAAGCGTCCATTGTTCCGGAACGCAATTGTTGAAGCACCCATTCCACGCCTTTGTGGACTTTTTCCGGGTGGCATTTGGAGAGCGGGTTGCCGACTTGGCCGGGCACGCGCGCAGCGAGCATTTCTTCTGCCGGTTTCGTATGGTTATAGTAGAGGAATTGGTTGTTGCTGTCTGCATAAGTCAATTCCATCGGCATCGAAGCCAGGAAGTAATTCAGCTGATCAACGGTCAACAAGCCGCGGTCCAGTTTGACGTAGGTATTGCCCTCAACGGCGCCCACAAGCTCAGCGGCTTGTTCCAACCAATCGTCGGCTTCCTTATCGACGCCTTCAATCGTTGTTGCGATCTTTCCGGTAGCGTACAGGTCTTCCGGTTCGAGCACCGGTTTTTTTGGTCCTTCAACAGCAGAGACCAACGTGATGAACTGGGTGAATTTTTCCAGACAGGTGCCCAGAAAATCGACGGTGCGTTTGTCTTTCAGATTTTCCTGTTCATCGAATGCTTCTTTGACCTTGCCCAGCAAAAATTCATTTCCTGGAAGGACGATGGCATTGACGCCGGGTGCATCGAGAATTTGGCGCAGGTGCAGTTGGGCACGGGAAGAGCCTTGATCATAGTAGGAAGCTCCCACGATCATGACCGGTTTGTTTTCCAATGGATGGATTTTGAAGGACAACCACTCCAGCACACTCTTCAAGCTTGCAGGGATCGTATGGTTATGCTCAGGAGTGGCAATGATTATGCCATCCGCCTGCAGGATTTTTTGGCTCAACTTTTGCACAGCACCGCTGTTCGTTTGGTCATCACTCTGATTGAACAAAGGGATGTCTTTGATTTCCAAAATCTCCAGGTCGAATAAGTGGCTGAATTGCTTTTTGATGTATTTCAACAAGATGCGGTTATATGACACTTCCGCGTTGGAACCTACAATACCGACTAATTTCATAATGTTTGTCTCCGATCTCTAGTTATTTTCCCAAGAAAAGTTTTCAGCTGCTTTTACGTGTGCGGCGTGGGTGTGCGATAGTTGTTTCATGATGTTGATAAACATTAGGAAGTCCTCGAACAAGCCTTCCAGCTCTTGGACCTGATCCGGATTCTTCAGGTTGTTGTCTGCGTCGAAAGCCTGCAAAGAATGGCTGAGCAGGAACTCAGAACTTGGCATGATGCGGGCTTTCAATTCCGGCGCATCCAAGATTTGACGCAAATGCGCTTGCGCCCGTGAGGAACCCAGTACGCCATAGGAAGCCCCTGTGATCATGACTGGCTTGTCGACGAAGGGATAGATGCCGTAGGACAACCAACTCAAGGCGCTCATCAGGGAAGCGGGGACTGCGTGATCGTATTCTGGTGTGCTGATGATGACGCCGTCAGCTGCTTCGATCTTTTCCGCCAAGGCTTTCGCCTCAGCCGGGATCTGCATGTCTGCCGGTTTGTCGAAGATAGGCAGGTCCTTGATTTCGACGATTTCGATGTCTGCCTTATCCGAAAAATGCTTTTGGATGTATTGCAGCAGCATACGGTTAGTGGAGTGGTCCGAGTTTGTACCGACGAGGCCGATTAATTTATTCATGTGAATACTTCCTTCCAAATTTTAGTTTTTTTATGATTCATTTAAACACGTGATTAGGCGGGCTGTTTGCGTTTCAGCCGGTTTTCCAAGCCTTTGGAGCAGATGAGGCTGCCGTCTTTCATGATCAGGATTCCGTCGATTGCTTCCGATCGGTCCAAGGTGGCGAGGATCACGTCGGCAGGTTGGCCGAACAAGCGTGTCGTCCAGATTTCCCCATCGACTGAGTCATCGGCAACGACAGTCAGACTGATGACATCTGTTTCGGCCGGATAGCCGGTCTTTGGGTCGAGAATGTGGTGATAGTGCTTGCCTTGGGCGTCCAGCTGCCTCTCATATACACCGGAAGTAACCGCTGATTGGTTCTGGATCTTCAATACCGCGCTATAATGTGCGCGCGGGAGCAGTGGGTTTTGGATGCCGATGCGCCAATAGGGATCTTCATGATTCTGGGATGGTCCGAACACGATGACATTACCGCCCAAATTGATGAGAGCGGAAGCTACGCCGGCTTCCTTGAAGTATGCCGTCAGCAAATCGGCGATATAGCCTTTTGCCACGGCCCCCAAGTCGATCGCCATGCTTTCTTGCTGAAGGAAAACGGTCTGGTCCTTCTCAGACAAGAGGATTTTTTTGGGATCGGTGATTGCGAGAAGCCTCTGAATCTCTTCGGCCTCCGGGACTTTTGCATCACCGAAACCGATCCGCCAAGTCTGCACCAGCGGTCCGATCGCGATATTCAGATGACTGCCAGGAGCTAAGCTGTGGTATTTCCCCATCTTGATCAATTGGAACAAATCAGGATGGACGGCAAGAGGGGCTTTACCTGCCAAGTGATTGATCTGCATCAGCTCCGACGTTGGATCATTGGCGCTGAAACGCTGTTCGTATGTTTTCAGGCGTTGGATCGCCTCCTCCAAAATAGCATCTGGGTGCGTATGTGTCACAAGCAGATCGATGATCGTTCCCATCAGACGTACCGTTGCCTTCTTTTGTTCCATTTTTTCCACCACCTTCAGGATAAACGCGTCATTCTTTTGCGGGATTCGCTGAAAGGATCTCGCTTTCTAACTGCGCCAATTCTTTCAGCGCAATCGTATTTTTGTTGATTTTTGAATAGGCTCTGGCATCGTAGATCAGTTCCAGCACTTCTTGCTGCGGCTTCTCCTGGATGATGGCATTTTTGGCCAACTGGATGGCTGCACGGGCAAGATAGTAGGTCACGTGATTGTCTGAACAAATGGAAACAGCATAGGAAAGCAGTGCATTGCTCAATTCGACCTCATTGACGAGTGAATAAAAGGTACCGCTTTGGAAAACAATATTCAGTACACGCCAGACATCCTCCATCGTCTTGATCGGATAAGCATAAATTTTTTCCAGGACCTTACTGAAGTAAAATTCTGCCTTTTCCAGTTTTTTTTCACGGCTGTAGACCATGCCGATACCGGTATAAGCCAACAGGCGATAGATTTCCACGTCGTCCCCATCATCAGACAGCAAGATTTGATCGAAGGTGAACAATACATCCGTCACTGGAAACTGCTGCGCAATCATGATGAAGCCGTTCAAATAATGGAAGCGCAGGGCCAGGCTACTTTCTTCGATTTCACTCACGGCGATGCTCTGCAGCAGGTCGGAGGCTTGGTCGTATTCGCTTGTGATCAGAAAGAATTCTGCTTTGTTCATTTTTTCTATCACTTCTGTATACTTGACGCCTACTCTAGGGAACAGTTCTCCCAAGGGTAGGTTCAGTCGGTTGCACAGCTTGATCAGAATTTTAAGGTTCGGGACGTGCCCGTTGTTCTCGAAGCGGCTCAAAGTAGCTTGGGTACAGATACCCTCTGCCAGTTCCATCTGCGAGAGGTTCAACGCTTTGCGGGCTTCAATAAATCGTTCAATGTTCATTTTTTCCTCCATAATAATCGAAGCGGCTCGGATGGCAGCAGCGGAGATTCGAGTTGATATTGTGCTTTGTTTCACATTGATTATATGAGTAATTATACGCTCACTGAATATAATGGTCAACAGAATATATAATAAATTATATAAAAGAATGGTTGGAAGATGCATCACGTCTCCTGAGAAGGCTTATCATTTCCAAATTGTAAGTAAGTGTATTAGACTATTCTTACAAAGGAAAAGGAGTGAATTAGATGACTGAACCTATTTTGAAGGATCCACGCGAGTTGTATCATACTGGAAAATTTGCAGATCAGGATCAAGACACCCCAGCTTTGCAAGCTAAGATGCTGCCGGAACCCGATTGCGGGGAGGAAAGCTATGTGGGCAACCACCTGTTGGAGAATCGCCGTGTATTGATCACTGGTGGGGATTCCGGAATCGGCCGGGCGGCTGCGATAGCTTATGCCAGAGAAGGCGCCGATGTGGCGATCCAATTTTTCCCTGGCGAAGAACGCGATGCAGAAGAAGTCGCCGAATATATAGAGAAGGCCGGCAGGAAGGCTGTATTGCTTCCATACGACCTTCGCAATGAAAGCAAATACCAAGAAATAATCGATAAAACCGTCGAAGCATTGGGCGGCCTGGACACACTTGTATTGAATGCCGCCCAGCAGATTGCGCGGGAAAGCATTTCGGAATTGCCGCTGGAACAGGTCAAAGATACGTTCACAGTCAACATCATCTCGATGTTCGGACTGGTGAAAGCTGCTGAACCGCATCTGCCGGCGGGAAGCGCGATCATCACGACAACATCGATCCAGGCATACGATCCGAGCGCCCATTTGATGGATTATGCCGCCACCAAGTCAGCGATCGCCAGCTTCACGATCAGCTTGGCGAAGCAATTTGCCAAGAAAGGCATCCGCGTGAACGGGGTGGCGCCGGGACCAATCTGGACGCCGTTGCAGTTGGATCACGGGCAACCGGAAGGCGCTTTGCCGGAATTCGGGCAGAAAACCTTGTTGGGGAGGGCGGGGCAGCCGGTCGAACTGGCGCATGTCTATGTCTTCCTGGCATCCAACAACGCCAGCTACGTGACCGCCCAAATCTATGGCGTGACCGGCGGCGATGTAATCGATCTTTAAGAATAATTGCAGAAAGAGGAATGGAGGCATCGGATGATTGCTTTCGTTCCTCTCTTTTGGAGCCTGCAGCATAAAATTAAAAAAATTCCAAAATCGGTGTTGACTTTAGGAATCGGTTCCATTATACTCTGTTTATGAAATCGATACCACAAACATGAGAGGAGTGATTCGCATGGCGACGATCAAGGACGTTGCGAAAAAGGCGGGGCTGTCCGTTTCAACAGTATCCCGGTATCTGAACGACCATCCTTATATTTCGGATGAGAAGAAGAAACGCATCAAAGACGCGATGGATGAATTGAACTATTCGCCCAGCATGGTGGCTACGCAACTGCGTTCCAAAAAAGGCACCATGATCGGGATCTTGGTTTCGCGCATCACGAATCCATTTTTCTCCTATCTGGTGGATTCAATCGAAAAGAACAGCAAGCTGTTGGGCTACAACGTGTTGGTCATGCAGACCTATGACGATCCGGCAGCCGAACTGAAGATGCTGGAGCTGCTGAAGCAAAAAGTGATAACGGGTTTGATCATGTGCTCAGTGGAAGGAAATCCCGATGTGATCGAAACGTACCAAGAGTACGGACCCATCGTTTTCTGCAATGAAAGAATCCCGGGTTCGACGATTCCACAAGTCTATACCGACCAGGAACAGGCGACTTTTGAAGCCACAAACTACCTCATCGGAAAAGGCTACAAAAAAATCGCCTACTGCACGGGCGGCAGCTTGACAAAGGGCGGCCACGGAAATGCCCGGACCGCGGGATTCGAGAAGGCGCTGTTGGAAAGCCGACTTCCGATGAAGAAGGATTGGATCTTTAAGGAAGTCCATACGATTGCGGATGGCAATCGCATTGCAGAGAACCTGTTGAGCCTGCCGGAAAGCAATCACCCCGATGCGATTTTCACAGGTAGTGACGAAGTGGCCAGCGGCATTTTGCAGAAGTTCCTGGAGGCAGGGAAGAAAGTTCCCGAAGATTTGGCGATCATGGGATTCGACAACCAGCCGTTCACGGCGATGCTTGCGGTCAAGTTGACGACCATAGCGCAACCGGTCGATGCATTGGGAAGAGAAGCCACGAAGGTGTTGGTAGCGCAGATCGAAGAGACTGCTTATCAGATAGATACGACAGATTTGAAATTAGAATTGATCAAACGGGAATCCGCTTAGGCGGGTTCTCAAAAATCAGAAATGTGGTATCGATACCACAAGCGGAGGAGTCAGCATGAAAAACGCAATCAGGGAAAGAAAGGACAGCGAATACATGGAACAAAAGCAATGGTGGAAAGAGGATGTCGTCTATCAGATTTACCCGAAGAGTTTTTATGACAGCGATAACGACGGCAGTGGCGACATCAAAGGCATCACGCAGAAATTGCCTTATCTGGAGGAGTTGGGGGTCACGATGCTGTGGATCTGCCCGATCTTCAATTCGCCGATGGTCGACAACGGCTACGACATTTCCGATTACCAGGGGATCCAGCCCGAGTTCGGTTCGATGGCCGATTTTGAGGAATTGCTGGATGAAGCCAAAAAGCGGAACATCAGCATCATCCTGGATTTGGTCGTGAACCATACTTCTGATGAACATGACTGGTTCAAGCAGGCTTTGCGCAATCCGGAAAACAAGTACCGGGATTATTATATCTTCAGAGAAGGCAAGAACGGATACCCGCCGAATAATTGGCGCTCCATTTTCGGAGGCAGCGTCTGGGAGAAAGTTCCGGACGAAGAAAACATGTACTACTTCCATACATTCGACAAAAGACAGCCGGACCTGAACTGGGAAAACCCAACTTTGCGCGAGGAAATATACGCGATGATCAAATGGTGGCTGGAAAAGGGCATTGCCGGCTTCCGCATCGACTCCATCACCTTCATCAAAAAGGATCAGGATTACGGCGATGTGCCGGCCGATGGCGCAGATGGGTTGGCCAGCGTGAAGCACAAGGGCAGGAACCGCCCGGGAATCGCCGACTTCTTGGCTGAACTGAACCAAAAAACATTCAACAAATATCCATGTGTTTCTGTTGGCGAAGCGCCCGGTGTGACTTATGATGAGTTTGACCAATACATCGGTGAAGGCGGCTACTTCAACATGATCTTCGATTTCCGTTATGCGGATATCGATGTGGAGAACGGCAGCGAATGGTTCCGCAAAACCGACTGGAAACCGAAGGAACTGAAGGAACTGATTTTCGAAAGCCAAAAAGCTATCCAAAAAGCCGGCTGGGGAGCGAACTTCCTGGAAAACCACGATCAGCCGCGCTCCCTTTCCAAATACATCAAGGATGAAGCCTACCAGAACGAAATCGGCGTGAAAGCCTTGGGAACCCTCTTCTTCTTTTTGCGGGGGACGCCATACATCTATCAGGGGCAGGAAATCGGCATGAAGAATTTCAAACGGGATACGATCGCTGACTTCAATGATGTATCCAGCCTGGATAATTACCCGCGCGCGATGCTGGAAGGCTTCACCGCGGAAGAAGCGCTCGCCTTTGTGAATCAACGCTCCCGCGACAACGGGCGCACGCCTTTCCAATGGGACGCCACGAAAAACGCCGGCTTCAATGAGGGGACGGAACCTTGGCTCAAACTGGTGGGCGATCACGAAGAAGTGAACGCTGCGGACCAAGTGAACGATCCTGATTCCATCTTCAGCTTCTATAAAAAGATGATCCAGCTCAGAAATCGTTCAACGCACAAGGAAACGCTGATTTATGGAGAATTCAGGCCGTTGGATACGCCGGATGATGTAATCGGCTATGAGCGCGTTGGGGATGCGGTCATCCAGATTTTAGTGAACATGAGCAATCAGGAAACCGTAGTCGAGAAGGTTTCCGGAGAAATTTTGTTGAACAACTACGAAAACATCGAACAATCCGAGACGCAATCGATTTTGAAACCATATCAAGCCATTATGATCAGAAAGGATGAAAAAAATGTCTAAATTGCCGAATTACCAGGAGATTGCCAGAAAAATAGTAGCGATAGTGGGGGACGATAATATCGTCTCCGCTACCCACTGCGCGACGCGTTTGCGCCTGCAGGTGAAAGACCGCAAAGCGATCGATGACGACCAAGTGGAGGAAGTGGCAGAAGTCAAAGGTGTTTTCTATAACGCCGGCCAATACCAGATCATCCTCGGATCCGGCATCGTCAACAAAGTCTACGCCGAATTGCAAGCGCTGTATTCCTTCAATGAAGCTTCCAAAGACGAAATCGCAAAGGATGAATCATCGGCATTGCAGCGGGGAGTGCGCAACATCGCGGATATCTTTGTCCCAATCATCCCGATCCTGGGCGCAACCGGATTGTTTTTGGGATTGAAAGGCGTGCTGTTCAACGAAACCGTACTGGGTGCGATGGGGCTTACGCCTGAGGCCATCCCAACTTGGCTGAGCGCTAGTGTGACCGTTTTGACCGATACAGCTTTCGGATTCCTGACTGCCTTCATCTGTTGGTCGGCGTTCAAAAAAATCGGAGGTTTGCCGATCATCGGCTTCCTGATCGGATTGATGCTCGTTTCGCCGGCCTTGCCGAATGCCTATGCGGTAGCTGGTGGGACTGCTGAACCGATCATGGCTTTTGGTGTCATTCCATTGGTCGGTTACCAAGGATCGATATTGACAGCTTTGATCACCGGTATCATCGGTGCCAATCTGGAGAAGAAGTTGCGCAAGGTGATGCCGAACGCGATGGACCTGATCTTCACGCCCTTTGTGGTCATCCTGGTTTCCGTATTCATCGCGCTGTTTGTGCTCGGCCCCTTGGTGCACGGATTTGAAGCGCAAGCCGTCAAAATGATCGAAATGTTCCTGCATCTGCCTTTTGGTATCGGCGGCTTGATCATCGGGTTCATCTATCCGATAGCGGTCATGACCGGGATGCATCATATGTTCATCATGATCGAAACGTCGCTGATCGCTACAACCGGATTCAATCCGCTGATCACGGTTTGCGCGATGTATGGCTTTGCGAACGCCGCCGTGTGTCTGGCGATTGCTTTGCGGACCAATAGCGCCGCGATCAAGACGGCCGGCATTTCCGCGACCGTCACACAAATGCTTGGCATCAGCGAACCGGCGCTGTTCGGTGTCGTGATGCGCACCGGCATGAAAGCAATCGGCGTGATGTTGGCGAGTTCCGCTTTCGGAGGCATGGCTCTTTCGTTACTGGGCATCCAAGCGAACAGCTACGGATTGGCGGTATTGTTATCACCACTGATGTATATCTACGATCCTTACCAATTGACGATGTATGTGGTGATCGGCATCGCAACCTTCATCCTGGCGTTTGTGTTGACGAACGTGCTGGTGATGGGTAATGAAACAATTGTGACGAAGGTCAAAATTCAGCATTAATTTTCAGACCGACTATCCATGTTAACATGCGGATAGTCGGTCTTTTTGGCATCGTTTTCATCATTGGCAGAACAAGAACCCAACAGATATAGTGAAAAACGTTCACAAATTGTTAATAATAAATCCGTTGTATGCGCAAAAAATGCGTGGTATATTTTGTGTGTAAATGTTACGTCGTTTCATTTGAAAACGTTTATCGTTTTTTAATCGCAACCGAGTATCGCATAGTGATATAGCTTCTGCACATTTTATCAACTGGTTCGGCGTCGTTTTATCAATACAAGAAAAGGGGTCATGAAATGCAACACGCAAGCGCAAATAAAGTACAAAATGTAACCGATGACAAAAAGAATGTAAGGGAATTCGGATTACTGGATAAATTAGCTTATATGTCGGGGGACATCGCAAATGATTTGTTCTTCATTTTCTCAAGTTCTTTCTTGATGTTGTTCTATACAAAAGTATTGGGAATCAGCGGGGCAGTTGTTGGTACGTTGTTCTTGTCGGCACGGGTTGTCGATGCTTTTACGGATATGGGGATGGGACGTCTGGTTGATACCTTGAAACCATCTAAAGATGGCCGCTTCCGTGTTTGGATCAAACGCGTAGCACCATTCGCTGTTGTCGCCGGTTTCCTGATGTTCTTATCAGTCGTTCAAAACTGGTCCATGACTGCAAAAATCGTCTACATCTTTGTGACTTATCTGTTCTGGGGAAGCATCTGCTATACAGCGATCAACATCCCTTATGGATCGATGGCATCCGTAATCAGCGAGAAACCTGAAGATCGTGCTTCACTATCTGTATTCCGCAGCATGGGAGCCAGTATTGCCAGCATCTTCATTTCCTTCTTTGTTCCGTTGTTCGTCTATACGACTGACGCAAATGGCGCACAAGTGGTTATTCCGGAACGTTTCACGATCATTGCCGCTATCTTTGCAGTTCTAGCTTTTGCGCTTTACCAATTCTGCTACCACTTCACAATCGAACGCGTAGATATTCCGCAAAAACCGGAGTCAGAAAAGCAGTCTTTCGGCAAAGAAATGGCAACTATCGCGAAAGGTTTGTCCACAAACCGCGCACTAGGCGGCATCATCGCTGCAGCAATCTTCCTATTATTGTCCATGCTGTTGGTGAACACAATGAACGCCTATCTGTACGCCGATTACTTCAAGAGCTCCAAGACATTGGCTGTAGCCGGTATCCTTGGTACTGTCGGCACACTGATGCTTGCACCTTTCGCAAATAAAATCGCTTCTCGATTCGGTAAAAAAGAATCAGCAACAGTAGGGTTGTTCTTCTCAGCAGTTGTATATGCAATCCTGTACTTCATCCATACAGACAACGTCATGTTATTCTTGCCGATGGCGTTTCTTGCAAGTTTGGGAATGAACTATTTCAACGTTGTCATCTGGGCATTCATCACGGACATCATCGATTACCAAGCTGTTAAGACAGGTAATGCTGATAGTGGAACAGTTTACGCAGTCTATTCATTCTCAAGAAAACTAGGACAAGCATTGGCTGGCGGTTTAGGCGGATTCGCTTTAACTGCAATCGGTTATGCATCAGCTGCAGCAACGCAAGACGCGGCCGTCCTTGATAGCATCTACGATGTGGCTACACTCGTGCCTGCGATCGGGTACACAGGCGTTGCGCTATGTCTATGGTTCATCTATCCGTTGACTAAAGAAAAAGTGGCAGAAAACGTTGCTATCTTGGCTGAACGCCGTAAACAAGCAGCAAAATAATATGAAGTAAGCTCGTTAAAGGGGCACCATCCTGTTGATCAGGGTGGTGCCTCTTTTTTTGCTGATTTTAATGTCTGGCCGTCAGCTCCGGCCAAGAGAACTTTCGCCGGAGCTGACGACCCTATTTCATCCTCAGATTCGGCGAACAGCGGCTGACCGGAGTTGAGGACTCTGATCATATCCGCTTCTCCGGCCAGACAGTCCTCGCCGGAGAAGGCGACCCACTAGAGTCACATCCACAAAAAAACACTTCGTTTACAAATAGGCTACAAACTTCGCATATATTTCATTGTATTTTGACGGCATATTTACAATGCCTTGTTATAGTGAATAAATAAGCAAAATGAAGGAGGCGTCATCAGAATTGTCCTATCTAACAGCGCAATCCGGCAGTGACGGATTGGCGGACAACAGCATGGAGTTTGTTGTGTTCTTCTGCGACAAACAGGAAATTTCCGCCATCAAAGTTGATGTTCGGATGAACAAGGAACACCAACTTGTTCTGCACCACGATAGATTGGAGGAAGGACAGTATTATGTCGCCTTGGAAGATGTGTTTGCGTATATCGCCCGGGAAAACAGCCCGATTCGTATCAATTGCGACCTGAAAGAAACCGGTCTCGAAGAGGCCGTGTACGGATTGGCCAACAAGTACGCACTTTGGCCGCAAGTGGAGCTGAGCGGAACGGTAGCCTGTAGCTATCTGTCAAAGTGGAGCAATCAGATTTTGATGAACATCGAAAACGGTATGGATGATTCATTTCACGGCGAGCATATCGGGCGATGGGGAGAAAATGTATTGCTCGAAGCATTGGCGAAACTGGCCCGAAGCCATGCAAAAGTCATCAACATCAATCATCAGTTGTTCACGGATGCCGTGCAGGAAAAAGGTAAGCAGTTGGCGTTGGAGTTTTCTTTGTGGACCGTGAACGACTTGAATGCGATCGGAAATTACGAAAAGGAAAATATCTACAACATCACGACCAGAAAAGCATGGAGCTACATCCAACAGAAAGGGATGCAGACAGGATGAAATACCTCAATCCAAAACGGATGTACCAAATTTCAGGAAGGCCTTCTTTTTTGATACGCTCATTTTTTCGGTGTTGTTGCGCATCCGTCACGCTCACGCACTAGGTGCCTTCAATCGCTAGTCAGCAGGAGGCACTTTTGTGGTTGTGAATAGAGAATTATCCAAGCAAGGAAACAAGATGATCCAAATGCACACAAGAACAGAGCCCACGGAAACGACAGTCGAGAAGGAACTGGTTTTGACGCCGGCCTGCCATCAGAGGCACAACAAGATTCCGTTCGCGCTGACAAAAGCCTATCAAAGTCTGTATATGCATTTTTCCTTTTCGCCGCAACATGTGGACCGGGAAAAGGCTTTGGTCATCATTTCGCAAGTGCGCCCTGATTATTTTGGTGCTGGACATCCGCATTGCTTGCTTTCGGATCAGGTACAAGTCAGACTGATGATTCAAGGAGGAAATTAATGTGGATTATTATGCAATCGAGTTGCACGCGCACACGAATCACAGCGATGGTGTCTTCACGACCGAAGAACTGCTGGGAAGCGCCAAGGATTTCGGCTATGACATCCTGACGATCACCGATCACAATACGGTCGCGCCTTATGAGGAATGGAAAAAGAATCAGCACTGGTCGGGAGATCTGCTTGTCATCCCGGGGATTGAATGGACGACCTACTTCGGCCATATGCTGGTCATCGGTTCGAAGCAGATGATCGATTCGCGCAAAGCCGAGTTGGATACAATCGATTCCCGCATCAGCGAAATAAAAGACAGCGGCGGCATCGTCGGTATTGCGCATCCTTTTTCAATCGGCAGCCCGATCTGTACCGGTTGCCGTTGGGAATTTCAGGTGAAGGATTACGACAACGTCGACTTCATCGAATTATGGAATCGGGTCAATCCTGACGAAAGCTTCCGGAGCCGATTGGCGTACGAAATGTGGACGGATCTGCTGAAGAAAGGCCACCGGATTTCTTGCAGCGCCGGACGTGATTGGCACCGCATTGAAAGCGAAATGGACAATACTGCGCTGACTTATATCGGATTGAAAGAGCTGACCGAAGACGGAGTCAAGGAAAGTCTGGAGAATGGGAACTTTTACATCACTCTTGGTCCGCGGCTGCAGATGAAGATCGAGCAGAACGGGCGCATCCATCATCTTGGGCAGGAAATCCGAGCTGGAGACGCGCAGCTGCAGGTCCGGTTGGAGTCGATTTTGCAGGAGAAATTGCGGAATTTCGGCTTCAAAGGGGAAAGGCTGGCGGTCATTCTAAATGAAGAAGTCATTGCTGAAATCGACCTGAAAGAAAATCAGTCAAGGGAAGTTCCGCTGACGCTCCACCCGGGGTATGTCAGGTTGGAATTGTACGGCGAAGCGAAGGGCGAAAAGAATCGACTGCTGGTGATCGGCAATCCGTTTTATGTACTCTGAAGCGGGCTGGCGAGCCTGCCATTCAGCACATCAAACAAACAAGGGGTTCCCTCAAGTGTGAGAGCCCCTTGCTTGCTTGTTTTCATTCAAACTGGACAAAAATGTCCAGATCATAAGGCGTATAAGCTGTTTCGACTGTTTTTGAAGCATCTGAATAGATTTTGTAACGTCCTCCGGTGACATAGACGAATGCGGTGAAATCCTTTTTTCCGTAATAAGGGCTTATTTCGTTCCACTGTTCTGCAGGAAGTTTCCCAAGGGACAGGCCCTCAATCATAAGGTTGCCGTCTTTGATGGCCACGTTCAGCGTCGTGACTTGTTCGTATTCATAGATCTGTCGATTTGTCCGAGCAATCGCTTCATCCTCAAGACCTCCGAACGGTTTGCAGAAGGGGTCTTCCAGGATGATGTGCTGCGCAACGTTCTGGATAAGGCTGTTATCCGCGAACAGCGCACTGCTTCTCCAGCGTGTCTGAAACAGTATCCGGCCAACGCCGTCGTTTGCATCTTCTGAAGCGTCGGCAACAGGCCGAGCCTTTTCTTTAAGCCCTTTTTTGAAAAAGTCGCGTATACCCATGATACACCTCCGTTCATTTCGTTAATAGTTCCTTCCATTGTATCACAGCGCTCCCAAGTTCGGAATTGCGGAAAGAAATGTGAAAACAGACCGATCGGACATAGATGATCTTTTTTCTTAGGACTGTCAATCCTACTTGTTGCGATAGAATCCAACGTATATCATCTGTCCATATTCGATTATTCTTAACTTTTTAGAACTAGGTGCTGTGCTATAATAGAACAATAGTGCTTGTTACTGAAGCGTTTTTTCGGCTCTAGGAACAGGCAAACGAAGAACTAAGGGGATAAGAAGATTGGAAAAATTGAAAAGAAAAATAATGAATTTTATGCGCGGAAGATACGGCGCGGATCAGCTTTACAACGCGTTGATCATTTCGGGGATGGTGCTGTACTTTTTGGGTGCAATGACAGACTTGGGTGTGTTGGTTATCGTGGCGCAACTGTTGATTTTTTGGGCCTTATTCCGGGTCTATTCGAAAAAAATCTATAAGCGCGCGGAAGAAAACCGCAAATTCCTGAAGTGGTGGCAGCCGAACCAGAAAAAGTTGAAATTGCTGTTCAGAAGGTTCAAGGAAATCAAAGTGGCCCGTTTCCGCAAGTGCCCTAACTGCAGGACGACATTACGTTTGCCTGTCAAACGCGGCAAGAAGACAGTCAAATGTCCGAGCTGCCATCAGAAATTCGAATCACGCATCATTTTATAGACAGAAAAGAAGCCCCGCACAAGTTAAATTGTGCGGAGGCTTCTTTTTGTCTAGGCTTCGTGGATGAGTACTTCTTCTTGGGTTCCCAGAAGGATCGTCTTTTCGGAAGGGCGTAGGCGGCCTTTGTTTTCGTCACGTCCCTGCAGAACGATGCGCGGGTTTGCATCCTCAATTGTGCGGAAGGCTTCGCGCGCCAATTTTTTGGTGTCGTCGTTCATATAGCGGTTGAAGAGGACGCAGAGTTTGGCATCCTGCAGTTCCACCATCATATCGTAGTCGCCGGTGCTGTCCCCGAAGAGCATCAGCGGCTGTTTTTCGTTGTGCTTCGGCATCAGTTGTTCCGTGATGACGGCTGTTTTGCCTGGGCCTTTGGTGATGTTTTTGCCTGGCTGCATGCACGGTTGGATCAGGCCGTTTTCATCCTTTTTGAAATACATGCCGATGACGTGCTCGTTGTCCAACCCGTAACCGAAGTCCGGATGCGTTGCGGCGACCTGGACGACATCCACAGGTGAAGCCGAAATGACGTAGACGACGATGCCGTTCGCCTTCAGGACGTGATAGAGTTCCTTCAATTCGCTAGGGAACGCCAAGCCTGTATCGTAATGGGATACGATGACGCCGGCTTTGCTAGGCAATTCAGCCGGGCTGGTCAAGGTCACGCGTTCGAATTTGCCGTACTGCAACCAATAAGAGATGGATTGGTAAGCCAATTGGCGCAAATCTTCGCTGGTGCGTTGCGCGAAAAGGTAAGTCATCCAGGGATAGCCGGCTTTTCTTTTGAAGTCACCGTTGATGACCGTGTAGAACAAACGAATTTTTGCGGCGAATTCTTCATAGTAAGAAGTTTTTTTAGCTTCTTCCAACGAGAGGGTCCCGCCTTGCATAAAACCTTCATATTGCTTATACAACCAAGCATAGGCCGTTTTGATATCGTCAGCGATATTGCCGATAGTGGCAAGCGGGTTGGTCTTATCGAGGAGCGTTGCCTCTGTTGCGCCGACATTCTCGAGTCCGTCAGTCAAAACCGCATGGAACTGATCGGGCGTCAAACGGTAATCCAAATGCAGCAACATGTAAAGCATTAAGGTATCTTCTATATCCATGATGGCGGAAGTATTGTCGAAATCAAATACAACGTATGGAGGGTCGGCTGGGTCGAATGAGCTGTTTTGGTTCCCGTAGGCAGCGATGACAGCATTCAGCGCTTGGTGCGTATGCGGTGCCCAGTTTTTGGAAGAAAGAATTTTATTATGTTTTTCTGGCAAAGTAAGTACCCCTTTATCATGGAATTTTCATCTGCAGTCATTTTATCAAAAAACAACTGAAAGATATACTGAAATGTGCCCATTTCGGTTTATCCAACCAAGAACAGTGAAATGAAATGAGAATTGCTGATAAATTGTCCGTCAGGTAATTTATTACAAATACAGCTGTTTTTCCCAAAAGGCTTCATTTATGCAGATTTTTTTTTTATGAAAGGTACTTCTATGGAAGGGTTTCTCATATATTAGGCATAAAATAGTCAGTTTTTAACGAATTACTAAGGATACTTGGATTTTGTGTTAGAAAACCTTACATTTCCGCGGAAGAATTTAATTGATTTTTAATCATGCTTTCATTATAATTTTGCTTAACGTTATAAATATAAGAAGAGGTCCTTTCTTGACAGGGACCCAATCCATGCTCTTGAAAAAATAGAAGTATGATGACGAGCACAAAAGGGGTTGAGGCAAAATTGATTAAGTTAGAGCACGTAAATAAGTATTTCGGCGCCAACCATGTGTTGAAGGATATCAACCTGGAAGTTGCCGAAGGGGAAAAAGTGGTTATTATTGGGCCTTCTGGTTCCGGAAAGAGTACGACGGTCCGTTGTATGAATTTCCTCGAAGAACCTACAGACGGAAAAGTTTTTATAGACGGCACAGAAGTCACAACTAAAAACAAGTTGGATATTGTGCGCCATTCCTCTGCAATGGTTTTTCAACAATTTAATCTTTATCCACATATGACAGTGTTAGGGAACCTGACAATCGGCCCTATGAAGCTGCAAGGCAAATCCAAAAAAGAAGCGGAAGAAATGGCTTACGAATATTTGGATATCGTTGGCTTGCGCGAAAAGGCGAATGTTTATCCTTCAACGCTTTCAGGCGGTCAACAACAAAGGGTTGCAATCGCAAGAGCGCTTTGCTCACAGCGGAAAATCATTCTTTTCGATGAACCTACTTCAGCATTGGATCCTGAAACGGTTCAGGAAGTATTGGATGTCATGATCAAACTGTCCAGCATGAATATCACGATGGTTGTCGTGACGCATGAAATGGGCTTTGCGAGACAGGTTGCCGATCGGGTCATCTTTATGGCTGATGGCATGATTGTAGAGGAAGGCACTCCGGAGCACTTCTTCGATAATCCGACACATGAGCGGACGAAAGCATTCCTAGGTAAAATTTTAAGATAACCGAACTTTTCGGAATACAACATTATAGGAGGAATTTGGTATGAAAAAGAAAAATCTATGGGTTTCATTATGTTTATCAGCTGCATTGTTCTTGGGTGCATGCGGCAGTGACGCAACGGATACAGCAGATTCTGCGGCTGGATCTGCAACAGATGCTTCCGGTCAAGTGACTGTAGAGTCAATCAAAGAAGCTGGCGTATTGAAAGTCGGCGTTAAAGAAGATGTACCGAATTTTGGTTTAAGAAACACTGAAACAAACGAGATTGAAGGTTTTGAAATCGACATCGCTAAGAAACTCGCTGAAGAAATCTTAGGCGATGCTGAAGCAATCGAATTGGTACCAGTAACCGCCAAAACGCGTGGTCCATTATTGGATAACGGTGAAGTGGATATGATTATCGCAACTTTCACTGTAACAGAAGAACGTAAAGAAACTTATAACTTCTCTGATGCTTATTACGTGGATGCAGTCGGCCTTTTGGTTAAGAAAGACAAAGGCTATACAGGATTGGCTGACATGGACGGCGCTACAGTCGGGGTTGCCCAAAGCTCGACAACAGCCGATGCGATTGCTGCTGAAGCTGAACAATACGGCATCACTTTGAGCTATTCAGAATACGCAACCTACCCAGAAATCAAAGCTGCTTTGGATTCTGGCCGTGTGGATGCATTCAGCGTGGACAGATCCATCTTGGCTGGCTACTTGGATGATTCAACTCAAATCCTGAAAGACCGCTTCGCTACACAAGATTACGGTGTTGCGACCAAAAAATCAAACACAGAATTGGCAACGGCTGTTAATGACTTAATCACTGCATGGGGAGAAGACGGCACTCTTGATGCATTGACTACAGAGTGGGGATTGGGCGAATAATGAGAAGTACCAATCCATTCGCTCTCTGGCGTTGGGAAAGCCTTCTTGAAAACAGCAGCGACTTTGGAGCCGGATTTATCCGTACGCTCCTAGTCGCTGTGTTGGCGTTATTGCTGGCTTTGGTCATCGGGGTTGTTGTGGGGACCATGTCCACGGCAAAAGGCCGATTGCCTCGTGCTGTTGCCAGAATATACGTAGAAATGTTTCAGAATATCCCGTTGCTCATCCAAATCTTCTTCATGTATAACGGGCTTGCCATGGCAGGCTTAGTGTTGAGTGAATTTACTATCGGGGTAGTCGGCGTAGGGATATATCACGGTGCCTACATCGCTGAAGTCGTTCGTGCAGGTATACTCGCTGTTCCGAAAGGCCAAGAAGAGGCAGCTTACTCAGAGGGCTTCAACTACATCCAAACAATGCGTTACGTCATCTTGCCGCAGATGGTCAAAATCATTTTGCCGCCTTTGACCAATCAAGCCGTCAACTTGATCAAGAATACTTCCGTATTGGCGATCATTGCCGGAGCGGACCTGATGTATGTAGCCGATTCTTATGCTTCCTCAAGTCTGAACTACGGTCCTGCTTACGCAGTAGCCGGTTTGCTTTACTTCCTGCTTTGCTTCCCGCTTGCAACATTTGCGCGGAAATACGAGCAAAAACTGAAAGACAATGATTCGGCTGTCGTCAACGTTGTCGTAGATATTCCGGAGGTGATGGAATGATGGAATCGATCAGAACAGTCTTCACACCATCTAATGTGTCGTTCATGATGGAAGGATTGAAACTGGCATTGCTGATTTCGGTCGGCGTCGTCATCCTTTCGATCATCTTCGGTACGGTATTAGGTCTGTTGCGTAATTATGAAAAAAAATTCTTTGGAAAATTGGCCGGTGCCTACATCGAGCTCTTCCGGAATACACCGTTATTATTATGGATGCTTTCATGTTCATTCTTGATACCAGGCAGCACGATCACCTTGAAAGGTTCTTTCGCCCTGTTCCTGTACACCTCGGCCGTTGTTGCCGAAATCGTGCGCGGAGGCTTGAATTCCATTCCAAAAGGGCAGTTTGAAGCTGGGCATTCGCAAGGATTCTCATTCATGCAGACTTTGAGGTACATCATTTTGCCGCAAGCCTTCAAGAAAATTGTCCCTTCACTGTTGTCGCAAGTGATAACTACGATTAAGGATACTTCTTTCTTGGCCGGTCTGGGGATCATGGAATTCACAAGAAGTGGGCAAGTTATCCTCGGAAAAGTGACAAAAACTTCAGAAGTATTTTTGGTCTATGGCTTCCTGGCTTTGGTATATTTCATCATCTGCTTCACGCTTTCGACAGTCGTCAGAAGCTGGCACAAGCGCAATGCAGAACATGCTTAACAATATGAATAAGCCCCCGACTTACAGCTTATAACGCTGTAGGCGGGGGCTTTTTTGTTTTGAAGTGAAGGTAAGGAATAGGCAATTGCTCTGGCTGACGGTTGATTGTCCGATAACTATGGAGAATCGGACAACGGGAGAGTGAATGTTCTGGAGGATGTCCGATAATCCGAAAGAATCGGACAACCAGAGAGTTCCTGTAATACGGGATGTCCGATAAACGGTAAGAATCGGACATCAGTAGTCTTTATCTCTATTCACTTCAGCCGTAGTATCGGCCGCGATTTTTTCCTATCATTTGGTAGTCATTCCTGAGAACTCTATAGATGCGCTTTTGGTTTCCGCAACCACACCAGTCCATTATGCGGCTGGATGTCAATTTATCTTCCGGGAACAATGTGCGAAAATCTTCTATGCTGGACTGGATGGCCTTTTTGACGTTTACTTTCTTCTCACGTTTGTTGCAAGAGTGGAAATAACCGCTATAGATCTTCGATAAGGTTCCGCATTCTGGACAAATGATGCCTTTGTTTAAATCAGAATAATTATAGTGAGGGTTTTTTCTTGGGTAAATCGGGTCATGCTGGTTTGCAAGCATTTCGGCCATTTTAATTTGTTCAGCATTAAGTTGAGCTGGAGCCTGTACGTTACGAAAATGCCCGAGAATCTGGCTAGGAAGAATAAAATTTGCGTCACTGGGTGCTCCCAGCAAAGTGAATTCTGGATTTACAAAAATGACATATGCCTCTACCTTCAACGAATACCCTTTTTCCAACAGTAAAAGCTCCAGACGAACCTTCGTTTTCTCCAATTGCATCGTTGGATTTTCCAAAAAAGTGCCAGATGTTCTTGTGAATTTTTCTTTTCCCCATTGATAGAGGCCCTCAAAATTCTTGATTTCATAAAGCACGAGCACTTTGGTAGAAATCATCAAAGCGTCTATTTGAAATGATGAATTTCTGACTTCCAACTGAAGATCATTCAGAAATAGGTGATCTATTTTAAATTGTTTTGTGTACTCATCAAACAAAGATTCTCCATCGAATCCTTTTTTAAGGTTGAGAAAATAGTAATAAGCATCTTTTGAAATCTTGGTTCGTGTGAGCAGTATTTCGTATATGCGCAGAAGTTCAGGCTTGACCCGGTCTTTATATGCCATAAAAATCACCTCAAATTAGTTTGTTGTTGCTATTGGTAATATACGCCAATAAAGACACTCAGATTGATTGAGAGTAAGAAGTAATCCGGTATTTGTTGTCCGATAACTGGGAAGAATCGGACAACTAGCGAACGAAGGTATTGCAGAATGTCCGATAACCCGGAGGAATCGGACAACCAGCGAGCGACGTTATTGCAGAATGTCCGATAACCCGGAAGAATCGGACAACTAGCGAGCGACGGCAGTGCGGAATGTCTGATAACCACAAAAATCCGACAACGGGAGGCTAGATATAGCGCAAGTTGTCGGATTCTTCAATTATTATTCAGTTTTGCAATCTATCTGAAAGAAAAGAGCACCCTGTGTTTTTTACATTTGTCAAACAATCGATGCGTCATAGATAGATTGGATCGATTCGGTCAAGGTGGTCCGGAATTCATCATCCGTCATGCCGGCACTCAGGCCTTCTGACAATGCCCGCGAGAAGCTGGCGATCAAGCCGGGATTGTGGGTCAATTTTTCATTGGCTTCTTCCCGCGAATAGCCGCCGGATAATGCCACGACACGCACGACTTGCGGATGGGCAATCAGTTCCTTGTAGAAATCATCGACGCTCGGAATCGAGAGCTTCAGCATCACGAACTGATCCGGACTCAACGCATCCAGAGCCAATAACAATTCTTCCTTGAGAATCGCTTCTGATTCAGCTTTGTCCGCACTATGGATGTCGACTTCCGGTTCGATGATCGGGATCAGACCGGCCGCAAGGATCTGCTTGCCGACTTCGAACTGCTGGGCGACTACTTTTTTGATGCCTTCACGATTGGCTGACTTGATGACGGAACGCATTTTGGTGCCGAAGATGTGGCGCTCGTTTGCGCGCGCAAGGAGGGCATCCAATTCCGGATTCGGTTTCATCAACTGGACGCCATCCGCTTCCGCATCGAGCCCTTTATCGACTTTCAGGAAAGGCACGACACCTTTTTTCTCCCACAGGTAGTCAGCCGTATAGAGGCATTCGACTTTGCGGTCCATCGTCTGCTCGAACAGGATGGCCCCCAAGATGTGCTCCGAGCTGAAAGCAGGCGAAGTGATGATGCGTGAGCGCATCTCATGGACGAGCGTGAACATCTCTTCTTCGCCGTGGTAGCTGTCTTCTGAAATGCCGTACAATGCCAGTGCCTTGGGCGTGCTGCCGCCACTTTGGTCTAACGCTGCAATGAAACCTTTGCGATTTTTCATGATATCGAATTGCTCTCTGTTCATGATTCAAACCCCTTCGATTTTCAGATTTCCGAAATCCGGATCCGGTCTTGCTTATTCGTGGAATGAGGATCTCTAAAGTCAGTATAGCACTAGTTAATTCTGCAGGAAAAGAATTGGAACTGTTGTGATAAAATGGATGTATCGTTATATTTTGATGTGGGAACAACGAACTACGGATATTAATATGGGAAGCTTTTTACATACAATTCATGATCAAGGAGTGAGTATTCTGGCCGACGCAATTGAGTACAGTAAAATAAATGAAGCAAGCTATCTGTCAGCAGACAATTTCCAGCGCTACCGCACCATCATGCATTATTTCTATGAGCAGCATCGGAAAATGAACGATTTGCTGTACCGGGGTGATGTGCTGGAGTACATGCAGAGCCTGGCGGGTTTTGAGGGCTACTCCGAAAAAGAGTTGGATCAGGATCTGACTAGCCTCGTCGGGTGGGAAAACCTGGAGACGCGTCAGGAAATGAGTGAACCCAAGAGCATAGCGGAATACAAAAATAAACATTTCCGCTACCAGATTTCCGAAACCAGCATCGCCATCGAAGAGATGCTGGAGAAATTGAGCGGCAAGACCGGACACAGCAGAGGGGCCTTGGATAAGAATACTTTTGAAAGGTTTCTTTCAGCCATAAGGGAGATGGACCAACAATCCGACGAGAAGGAACTGTTCAATATTTGGCAGGACACCGTAACGCATTTCACGAGCATCAAAAACAACACATCCGATTATATCGGCTACCTGAACAGCGAACGGACGGAAAACCAGATGCAGACGGAGGCGTTCCTGGTATTCAAAGACCAATTCGTCTTTTATCTGAGGGACTTCATCGTTACGATGCAGAACACTTCCTACCAGATCCAGCACGCTTTGCAAGGCGTATCCAAGGATAAACTGTTGCTCGTCGCCAGATGCGTCATCAACCATGAAAAAGAGATTCCCCGGTTCGATGAAACGGTTCTGGATGAGGCGAAACTGACGGCTGAGCTTTTTGGGATTTGGGATACGATGCTTGCTTGGTTCATCGACGGGCAAGGGAAGTCGAGCGAGTACAGTTCCTTGATGAAACAGACCAATCAGGCCATCAGCAAAATAACCCGGATGATCCAACGTTTCAGTGACCGCATGCAGCAGCATCAGAGCCGGAAGAAGGACTATATCCATTTGGCTGAGTGGTTCCTGCATTGCCGGTCCGTTGAGGAAGCGCATCAGCTTTCCACGCAGGTCTTCGGCGCCTTCCACACGCAGCACTATTATGTGAAACCATCCGAAACCAGCAACAAATTCGCGGATATCTGGGACATCCCGGCGACCGTCCATGAGACGATTCCGCATATCAGGGAGTACCGGGAACGGACAAGTGCGACGGCCTTCACCCGCAATACCCAAGCGAAGAAAGAAGCCGTCGCGGCCCATCTGCAGCAACGGAAAGAACTCGAAAAATCCCTCCAGCACTACATCCAGAACGGAAAAATCGATCTGATCGAACATCCCTTTATGGATACATCGATCCGGAAATTGTTGTTGAAATGGCTGAGCCTGTCTTTCCAGAATGAAGAGCGGACCATCGCAACCGAATTCGGCCAAGTTTTCGCGATTAGGGTGGACAGGAGCATAAAAGTCAGGCTGGAATCCGAAGACGGCTTTTTGGAGATGCCGAATGTCGTCTATATGCTGATTGACAAGGAAAATACAGGAGGTGACAGGAATGCCGGCAAGCAGTGAGGAGATCCGCGAAGGACTCAGCATCCTCTTTGAAAATTTTTGGATCATCCGGGAAACCGATAAGGACGCCTACCATCAGCTTTTGCGCATCGAAAACGACCTGAAGCGCGTCATCCAGAGAATATTCGGGCTGCGCTTGATCGTGCATGGCAAATTCATCAAGCTGGAAAAGATCCCTTTCGAATCCCAGGATTGGATGGGCATCACGGCTTTCAACGAGCCGATGGATTATGCGCTGTTCGCCTGCGCGATGGCCTATACGGAGGATAAAAGCGAAGGTGAAGCATTTCTGATCAATGAACTCGTTGATGAACTGGACCTGTTTTATCCTGAACGGGACCTCCTGGACTGGACCAATTTCAACCACCGAAAAAGCCTAGTGCGCGTCCTGAACGTGATGACTGACATGCAATTGATCGATACGATCGAGGGGAAGACCGATGATTTCGCGACCTCCGAGTCCAATGAAGTCCTCTATAAAGTCAGTCCCTACAGCAAATATTTTATGCGGTCCTATCCGGAAGACATTACCCAATTCCAGGATTGGCGGGAATTGGTGCAGATGGAACGGGAGCGGGCCGACGAGGAGACGAGCACGGTCGCTTTCAGGCGTTTGATGATGGAATCGGCTATTCTCCGCACCGAAGAGAACGACAGGCTGTTTTATTACCTGCGTAACCAGCAACAGTACATCAGTGCGTTTTTTGAAAAAAATACGCACTACACCTTCGAGTTGACGAAGGATGTGGCGATGTTGACGCTGGAGGAGCGCCTGAAGCAACAGACCTATTTCCCGATGCTGAAATCTGCCGACGAGAGCCTGCTGCAGCTGGCGGAAATGATCCGGGAATCGGATTACGCCCCTGATGCTTATGGGTGCATCCATTTATCGAAAAATCAATGGCTGGCTCTGATCGGCCAGAATGCCACTGAGAACAGGAAGGGCTGGTCGAAGGAATACCGCGAGAGCTCCGATAAGAAATTGGCCAAACTGATAATGGAAAATGGCATCAAATGGCGTTTCTTTGCAGAAGATGGAGACGGGAACGTCACAATCCTCCCGACATTTGCGCGCAATATAGGTAGGTACCCGCAGGATTTTCTTCAGAAATTGTTGGAGGAAGATGATATGCCTGAGGAAGAATTTGATGGAGATGAGGGAGACAGCAGTGAACAAAACGAATAAATGGGTAATGAACAGAGCCGGGCTCGTCAACTTCTGGTACTATGACGAACAATATTTTGATTTCGCGGATGGGAAACTGCTGTTGCGCGGTTCCAACGGATCGGGCAAATCGGTGACGATGCAGAGCTTGCTGCCTACTTTGTTGGATGGCAAGACGGACCCGACCCGTCTGGATTCCTTCGGCAGCCGCGCCAGAAAGATGGAAGATTATCTTTTGGGTGAGGAGCAGGTGTCGAAGATCCAGGAACGGACGGGTTATCTCTTCCTGGAATTCAAACGGAAAGAACAGGAATCCTATCTAACTGTCGGCATCGGTCTGCAAGCCAAACGTGGCGGTTCGCTAGGAAAATGGTACTTCGGCATCACCGACGGCAGGCGCATCGGCGTCGACTTCAGCCTGTTCGAGGAGCTGAAAAGAGAGCAACTGCAGCCTTTGTCCAAACGGCAATTGATTAATCGGATTGCAGAGGGCGGAAAAGTGATGAGCTCCCAGAAGGATTACCAGGAATTTGTGAATGAACGCATCTTTGGGTTCGACAGTCTTGGGAAATTTGAGGATTGCATCAAGTTGCTGATGGAATTGCGCAGTCCGAAATTATCCAGGGAATTCACCCCGACAGCGATCTACAACATTTTGACGAATTCGTTGCCGGCCCTGAAGGAAGACGATCTACAGCCTGTTTCGCGGACATTGGAACAGATCGATGCCAGCCGTGAACGACTTGGACAGTTCGAGCGCGAATCCAGGGCTGTAGGCAAAATCCAACAGAGCTACGACAGCCTGTACGAAGAGAAATTGCGGCAGTTGGCGAACCGTTGGCTGGAGAACGACAGGATAACAAAGCAGAAGCAAGCCAAGATAGACGCGGATACGGCACAGCAAAAAGAACTTACCGACCTTTTGGCTGCGCTACAAAAGGAACAGGCGGAGCTGGAACTGAATCTTTCGCTCTGGCGGAAAGAACAGGATGAACTGAAACAGAATGAGGTCTATCAGCTGATCGAGAAGGGGACCCAGCTCAAGCATGACCTGGAGAGCAGCAAGAGTGCTTTACAGAGGCACAGCGATAAGGTCAACAAGAAAGAGACGCAGGTTGCTGAAACCCGCGAAAAGCTGGAAGGGCACATCCGGAATTTGGAAAGGGCCGAAAAGGAATTGGCCGCGTTGGCTGACGAAATGACGGAATATGCGGAAGGATCCGGCTATATTTCCGAACATAAGCAGCACCTGGCTGACTTCGAAAGAAAGACAGGAGAACATTCCTTCGACTATTGGAAATCGACGAACCGCGACTATCTGAAACATCTGCGCGACATGGTCTCGCTGTTCAAGGAACTGAATGCAGCTTTGAGCATTCAGAAACGCATCGACAAGGAATTGGGCGACATAGCCGAAAAATTGGAAGCAGACCGTAAAAATCAGCGCCATTGGCAAGGCATCTTTACGGATGAAAAGGAAAAGCTGATCAGCGATTTCAGCCACTGGCAAAACCAAGCGCATTTCACGGTGCCGCAAAACGAATATAGCGAGGTACTTCGCAGACTAGAAGTGCTGTATGTGAAAACGATCCAGTTTACTCAGGTCACTGAGCCGATCTATGCAGCCGCCAACAATGAAAAACAACGCGTCAGCAATGATTTGCTGCCGATCAGAAGTCGGATGGAATGGATCAGGAATTCCATCACAGAGAACGAGAAAGAAATCCGCGCCTGGAAGAATGAGAAGGATCCGGTTCCGGAACGCACCAAAGCCAGCCAGCGTAATCGTGAACAATTGGCGCAATCGGGTATTGTGGCTGAACCTTTCTACTCCTGTATAGATTTCAGATCCGACTTGGCCGAAGAGAAACGCAATGCCATCGAAAGTGCATTGATGGAGACAGGATTTTTGGATGCTTTGCTTTCTGAAACGGGTTTGGATTTGGAAGGTGACAGACAATTGTTGCCGAATCCGCAGTTCTTCACGCAGACATTGGCTGATTTTCTCGTCCCCGACAGCAGCGGGCGCAGTTTGGATGCCGGCTACGTGCAGGACATCCTCCAATCGATTGCAGTCATCGACGGCGGCGAGTCCGACTCCGCGGCTCCGATCATTGTGGAAGACGGAAGCTACCGCTTGTTTTCGCTGAGAGGGAAAGCGGACACAGACCATCAGGCTAGCTACATCGGCAAAGCTAGCCGGGAACGCTACAGGATGGAAAAGATCCAATCATTGGAGGAGGAAATCGATAGGCTGCAGGAAGAGCTGCAAACATCAGCTGAGATGGAGAGCCGATTGTTGGCAGACTTGGCCGCAATCGATGCCGATCTGACGCGGCTTCCTATCGACAAGGAACTTGCCTTCGCCAACCAGAATATTTTGGAGATGGAAGGAGAAATCAGTCGCGGCGAAAACGAATTGGCGCGAAAACAAAGGGAACTGCAGGAAATCAAAAATCAGGCGGATAACTTAAGGATCACGCTGCATCAAAAGGCTAAAGGCAATACGATCGGCTTTACCTTGGTTGAATACGAAGAGGCCGAAAAGTGCCAAGAAGATTATCAGGCTGCCTTCCAAGACTGGACGGGCACGGTCTCTGACCGGAAGCATATTGACGACAACAGAGCGGGAGCCGAAGAATTGCTGCGCGTGCAGCGTGAGGAACTCCAGGAAATGCTGGCGGAATTCGATGAAGAGGTAGCCAAGCAACATACGCTCGAACGGCAATTGGCTTCGAATCTGGAACTGCAGAAAATCAACAATGTCGCCGAAATCACCGAGCGGATCGAATACTGCATCCGGAACATCCGGAAAGGGGGAACCCGCAAGGAGTCTATCCAAGATGAGCGAATTGAACACAATAACAAGCTCACGGTCATCAGTCTGAACCTGAAACAAATCGAAGAACAGATCCGCTTCGAAAAACCGTACACGCAACTATGGCGGGATACCTTTGCGAAGGAAGTCGCCAGATACGGCAAAGGTGGGGATAAAGTTCTGGCTGCTTTAGCCGAAGACTACTTAAGGAATTGGACCAACCAAGAGAATCGCTTGACGCAGTTGGAAGGAAATCTGGATGCCGTCCATCGGCAAATGGAATCGGACCTGATTGACTACCGTCCGAAAATCATCCAGGACCAGATTATTGCTGCTCCGGCTTGGTTCAACGAGTTCGAGGCTCAGGAATTCCGCGATAAAATGGAACTTTGGCGTCACGCAAACCAAATCAGGATCTACCAAGTGAACTCGGAGGGTGCCTGGAGAAGTCCTGATGACCTGAGAAAGCGCCTGGAGGATCAGATCGAACAAGCCAAATTGGTGCTACGAAGAAGCGATGAAGAGCTTTTCGAACAAATCATTTTCCATTCAATCGGGAATGTGCTGCGGACGCTGATCGGCAACGCCCAAAAATGGGTGTCCAAGATGAACGATATCCTCGAACATCAGGACAATTCTTCCGGGTTGACGCTTTCAATCAGATGGATCCCGAAGGCGTCGGAAAGCGATGATGGCTTGTCGACGGCGCGGTTGGTGGAACTGTTGCGCAAAGACCGGAACATCATGAAGGAAAGCGATACGGAAGCGATCAAGCAGCATTTCCAGGAACGCATCGAGCAGGCCAAGCAGATGCGCGACGAATCGAATGGCGAAGACAGCCTTTATCAGGTGCTGCAGGAAGTGTTGGATTACCGGAAATGGTTCAGTTTCGAGCTGTGGCATCACCGTAAAAACGAAGTCATGAAGGAACTTTCCAACAACAAATTCAATCAGTTCAGCGGTGGCGAAAAAGCGATCGCGATGTATTTGCCGCTATTTACCGCCATGTACTCCCGCTATCAGGATGCCGGGAAGGACGCCCCTTACATCATCACGCTGGATGAGGCGTTTGCCGGCATCGACGATCTGAACATCGCCGAACTGTTCAAGGCCACGGAGCAACTGGAGTTCAATTATATGATGAATTCCCAGGCGCTCTACGGAGAATATCATACGGTCTCCAGCCTGAACACGTACGAACTGATCCGGCCCAAGAATGCGCCGACCGTCTCGACGATCCAGTACCACTGGGACGGGAAAGTGAAAACGCTGATGCTGCCTGATGAAGATGATCTTTTTGAAGATGCCGGTCCGGAAAGTGCTGGGGGTGGACAAGCTGGATGAGAAACTGAAAGAAGAAGCCATCCGCTATTTTGCGGGCAAACCGGTTATGGTCATCTGCATCAAACAAATCCATAAAAAATACGAGAGCTTTGGACGCTTCACCGGCACAATCAGCAAGTCGCTTTTCAAAAAAGTCGATACAGAGCCGTTGCTGACGTTCATGGGCCTTGCGCAATGGGAATGGGAAATAAGCAAAAACATCAAAATCAGCGATTTCAAGCGCAATTACGAGGGGAGCAAATTCGAGCCGATCCCTTTTGAGGTTGTGGTTGAAAGCGTAAGCGGCAAGCAGCTCAAAACGAAGCAGGAGCTCGCGGAAGATGCCGAAACGGAATACGGCTCTTTCCTGGTGGAGATTGGTGAGATTTATCCACTGTTCAGGGTGGTCTTCAGTCGCAACCGCAATACCGCATACTTGGGCTGGTTCCTAAAGGAGCCAACTGCTTGCTTGGCTGCCTTCATGAACGTTGCGGAAGCCCTGAGGAATCTCCCGCAGGAATACACGAAATTACCGGTCTTCGCCCACCGCATCAGCGGCAATCCGCATGCTTTCGATTCGAGTGGTCTGACCGGACAGCTGCTTTTCATGATGTTGTATCATAAATATGCCGAAGCCGAGTCAGCCCAAGCGATGAACGGATTCTTGTCGAAGGCGGAACTGGAAAATGAAATCTACGGACTGTTCAAGATCATCAAGGATGACATCATGAATTTCACCGCCGTGAACGGGCTCATCGCCTATCGCGGGGAAGAGCCAATCGCCATGTGGCAGGATGCCTGTCTGGATCGGATCCCGTGGAATGTTCCTGTGCGCCAGCTTTTGGATATCTCATGGATCCGGCCCGGCAAAGGCAAACAGATTTTCCTGATCGAAAATTCAGGCGTGTATTCCATCTTGCTGGATGCTTTCCCGGACTGTCCGATGGTCTGCACGAATGGCCAGTTCCGCTATGCGGTCTGGCTGCTGTTGGAACGGATTCCGGATGAGGGGATCACCTTGTACTATTCCGGCGATTTCGATCCAGAAGGCTTGCTGATGGCGGATACGCTGAAAAGACGGTACGGTGAAAAACTCCAGTTACTCGGGATGACCACCGACCATTATTCGGCCTCAAAACCGACCGCAGAAATCGACGAGAAACGGATACAGAAGCTGAAGCGCATCCAATCCGGGGAGCTGCGCGGTCTGGCGGATCTGATGGCCGAAAAGAAAGTCGCCGGTTATCAGGAAGGGATTTTGGAGGAGTTGCTGGATGAAATCAGGATTCTTCGCGAAGGTTAATAATGATGTTTTGTGAGCTGCAAGGAAGCTTGTTCACAATGTGTAACGCGTAAGGTTCATTTTTTTGAGTTAGCGGGAAGGAAACACGGGCTTTCAAACCCGTGATGAATTCCCGCGGTCTTTTATTGTACATGGTCATGATTGAAGTTGTATAATTAAGCTATGGATAACAAAAATAGATTTACACATGGTAGGACTTCTGTCTACAATTTGAATTATCATATCATTTGGGGCACGAAGTATCGAAACAAAGTTCTCTCGGACGATATCGAAGATTCGTTGAAACGAATGCTACTGCATATTGCGGAAGAGTACGGATTTTCGATCGCGCACATGGAAATTGGACTGGATAACCATATCCACCTGTTGGTGAGCGCACCGCCAAAACTGTCGGTAACCAATATTGTTCGCTGGCTGAAAGGAATCAGCGCACGGTTACTTCTCCAGGAATACCCTGAACTAAAAAAGGCGTACTGGAAAACGTCAGATAGGCACTTGTGGTCTTCGAGTTACTTTGTTGAAAGCATCGGCACGACCAATCAAGACGCTATCGCAAAATACATTGACGACCAGCGCAGGAAGGAGATTGATTTCGATGAAACTCAAAGGCGTTAAAGTTCGGCTCTATCCTACCCCCGAACAACAATTGGCCATCGAAAACAACTTCCGGCTGAACCGATTCCTTTGGAATCAACTGCTCGGAATGCAGCTTGCGCGCCATGAAAATGGCGGTTCTTTCGTCACCAAATTCGGCATGAATTATCTGATCAAAGTGATGAAGATCGAATTCCCGTTCCTGAAGCAAGCCGAAAGCACCAGTTTGCTTTACACATCCGCGGATCTTGCGGACAGTTATGACCGTTTCTTCAAGAAACAGAACGGTTTCCCGAAATTCAAGTCGCGCCGGCGGCCCAAAAACAGCTACAAGTCGAATTGTGTGAACGGCAACATCCAGGTCGTGGACAATCATTATCTGAAATTGCCGAAATTGGGCTTGGTGAAAGCCAACGGCCTGCATCGCGTCAAAGACAAAATCAAGAGTGTGGTCGTACGCAAAAAAGCGGACGGCACCTTTGAAGCGACACTGCAGGTTGCCTTCGAGGCAACAATCTTTGAATCAACAGGCAAATCCGTTGGGATCGATTTCGGCCTTGCCGATCTTGCCATCCAATCAGATGGTTACAAATTGCCGAATAAACAGTTTGAACGTTCTTTGGCGAAACAAAAACGGCAATGGGAACGGAAATTGGCCCGGCGCCGTCAACAGGCGCTTGTCAAAATCGAACAAGCGAAAGCGGAAGAAATCGAACTGGAGCTTTCTGATTTCAAAAATGTCCAAAAAGCCAAGGAACAAGTGGCGCGTATCAACAAAAAGATTGCCAATCAACGCAACAACTATCTGCAACAATACACAACCAGCCTGGTCAAAAAATGCGACCTGATCGCCCTGGAAGATTTGAAAACCAAGAATCTTCTGCAGAACCGTCAGCTGGCGCGTTCCATCGCCGATGCCGCCTGGGCGAAAATCAAGTCCATGCTGGCGTACAAATGCGAGTGGTACGGCAAGGAACTGGTATTGGTGAACCCCGCTTATACGAGCCAAACGTGTTCGCATTGCGGGGAAAACACCGGCAAGAAACCGCTGCGGATCCGCACATTCGCTTGCCCGCATTGTCATACCACAGGTATTGACCGCGATGTGAATGCGGCCATCAATATCCTCAACAAAGCGCTTGCCCAGCGTTAAAGGCACAGGTCAGGAACTGGCCTCGGTTAATAGGAGAAACCGCTGTTGCGTTGGATTTTCAACGCAGCAAGTCTGCTCTGTTCCCAGAAGCTCGGTCATTCATGGCCGAGTAGTTCACGTTGAAACCTTTTTGATTTAGGAGTAGAGTTGACTTGACTTGTTGAAAATTTTCAAGCAATCATTCATAAGATTAGAGACAAAATCGAACGAAAGAAGGCGTGCAGATGATTTTTTGGCTGAAATCGGACAAAACAAATGCGGAATATACGGAACTCAATGTCTACAAACGGGGCATCCTGATGGGTGGGATTTCCCATCACAAGGACGACGATTTCTGGCAATGGTGGGTAGAAGGCGTCGGCAAGAAGAAAAACCGCAAAATGTACAAAGAAGCAACTGAGGACGAGGCCAGGCGGGCTGTCGAGTACGAAATCTGATGGTGAAATAGTTGCGCAGGGCAGGGATCATTCTTGGGATGAGACTTGGCCTGCGCTTTTATTTTGGGGTTGTCGGCTGTTGCATTTTAAAGTTGTCCGATAACCGGGAAGAATCGGACAACCAGAGAACGAATGTAGTGTGCGTTGTCCGATAACCGGGAAGAATCGGACAACCGTAGAACGAATGTAGTGTGTGTTGTCCGATAACCCGAAAGAATCGGACAACTACAAGTATAAACGCAAAAAGCAGCCGATGAGGCGTCCCATCGGCTGCTTATGCGTTTCTACAAATCTACAGATCTACACACTGTATTGTTTATTTTTCTCCACGAAGGCTTCGTTGTGCGAGGACACCATCGCGTGCTTTTCAGCGGTAGGGTTCAGGTATTGTTTGACGCTGTTCACCGCATTCACGGCGTCCTGGAAGGTGCCGACCAGCAGGTTGACTTTGCCCGTGTAGGCGATTGCGTCGCCTGCCGCAAAGATGCCCGGGTGGCCGATGCTGCTGTCTGGGCTGCCTTCGATGAAATGATTGTCATTGAACTGGAGGCCCATCGCATCTCCGAACGCGATTGCCTGTTTGCTGGCGAAACCGTGGTTGACGATGACCGCATCGGCAGCGACAGTCCGATGCTCACCGCCGATCGAGAGGGAAACGGCTTCGATTTCGCCTTGGCGGTTGGAACGGAACGAGCGGATCTGCGTTTCCAAAAGCAGCGTGCCGCCGTTGTTGCGGAAAGTCTCAACGCTGTGTTCATGCGCGCGCAGTTCATTGCTGCGGCAAGCCAGTGTCACGTTATTTGCGATGGCCAGCAATTCGTTTGCCTGCTCGATCGCTGTGTTTCCGCCTCCCGAAAGGAAAACTTCCTTGTTGCGGAACGCATCCAGGCTGTTCGGGATGTAATGCAGATTCGTCCTTTCGAACTGCTCCGCACCGTCCACCGTCAACTTGTTCGGCGTGATGATGCCGCTGCCGTATGCAAGGATCACAGCTTTCGAGTAATGATGGTCGCCGTTGCTGGCGCGGATATCAAAAATGCCGGCGACTTTGGTGATCTGGCTGACTTCCGTATTCAGACAGACGGTCGGGTGGAACGTCAGCCCTTGCGTGATGCAATTGGAAAGGAACTGTTTGCCGGTGATCGGCGTCAGACCGCCCACATCCCACAAGATTTTGTCCGGGTACAGGTTGACTTTGCCGCCAAGGACGGACTGGGATTCGATCAGCTTCGTCTTGAGATTGCGCAAACCGCTGTAGAAAGCACTGTACAGACCCGAAGGCCCGCCACCGATTATCGTTACGTCAAATACTTCGTTCAAAAGACCACCTCATTTTCTGTTGACTAATTGTAGGTTATGAATGATAATAGAATAAATTATAAATGAGAATGATTCTCATTATCAATTAAATGATTTTTATTCGGAAATGTCAAGAACGATCCGGAAATGGATCGCTTCTGCAAGGATAAAGAAAGGGGAATGAAGGCATGTGCAGCCTGAAAGTTGAGGAGGTGCAAATCAAATACGACAAGCAGATCATTGTGAAAAATATCTCAGTCACCATCGCGCCGCAAAAAATCACGACAATCATCGGGCCGAACGGTTGCGGCAAATCGACCTTGTTGAAGGCGATGTCGCGCATCCTGACTTGCTCGAGCGGCGATATTCTGCTGGACGGCGTTTCGATCTTTACGATGGGTACGAAACAGTTGGCGAAACGGATCGCGATCCTACTGCAGCGCCAGGAAAACCTCTCGGGCATCACGGTCGAGGAGATCGTCTCGTACGGAAGGTTCCCGCACCGGAAAGGTTTGAGGGGACTGGGCAGCGAGGACAAGGAAATCATCGATTGGGCCATCAAGAAGACGCAAATCGACGAGCTGCGCCACCGCTACATCGATGAACTGTCGGGCGGGCAGCGGCAACGGGTCTGGTTGGCGATGGCCTTGGCGCAAAAGACCGACATCATCTTTTTGGATGAACCGACGACCTATCTGGACATCAGTTACCAGTTGGAGATTTTGGAACTGCTGAAGAAACTGAACGAAGAGGAAGGCTATACGATCGTGATGGTGCTGCATGACATCAACCAGGCATCGCTCTATTCCGACCATATCGTTGCGCTCTCGGACGGCAATGTCGTCTGCCAGGGTTCAGCGGAGGAAGTGGTCACCGCAGCAAACATCGCGGCCATCTTCAATATCCGCCCGACCATCCAGCCGGACGTAAAGACAAAAAAACCAGTCATCATCGGGTATGAATTGATAAAAAAAGGAGAATGAATATGAAAAAAATGAATAAACTATCACTGACAATGTTATTGAGTGCCGGATTGATCCTGGGAGCCTGCTCCGCAACGGATACATCCGATGAGGCGAGCGAAAGCGCAGCAGCCGAAACGGTGACGTACACAACGGTCGACGGCGAAGAAATCGCGGTTCCTGCAAGCCCGGAACGGGTAGTGGTGCTGTCGTCCTATGTTGGGGACCTCATCAACTTCGACGTCAACATCGTCGGCGTGGACGCCTGGTCAGCCGGCAATCCGAATTTCACTGAAGCGCTTGGCGGCGTCGCAGTCGTATCGAATGCCGACGTCGAAAAAATCCTCGAATTGGAACCGGATCTGATCATCGGCTTGGACAACATCGAAAATGCCGACCAACTCTCGGAAATCGCGCCTACAGTATTGTTCACATACGGCGAACTTTCCTACCTGGAACAGATCGTGGAAATCGGTAAAGTAGTGAACAAGGAAGAGGAAGCAGTCGCCTGGGTTGAGGAATTCCAAGCTGAAGCACAAACGGTAGGTGAGGAAATCAAAGCAGCCATCGGCGAGGAATCGACGGTCACAGTTGCCGAGAACTTTGAGAAACAGATGTATATTTTCGGCGACAACTGGGCACGCGGCACGGAAATCCTTTATCAGGAAATGGGCCTGAATATGCCTGAAACGGTCAAGGAAAACGCCCTGGATGCAGGTTATTATGCTATATCCGAAGAGGTGCTAGGTGATTACATTGGCGACTACCTGATCCTGAGTTTGGCCGCAACCGATCCGGAATCGAGCTTCTTGGATGCCGAATGGTTCCAGAACATCCCGGCTGTGCAGAACAACCAAGTGTTTGTGGCGGATGCCGAAACATTTTATTTCAATGATTCGCTATCTTTGGATTACCAACTGGACTTCTTCGAGGAATCCTTTTTAGCGGAATAAGAGGGGACGATTGCAGTGACTAAACGGAAACGAAACGCCTTCGGAATCTATCTGGCAGTGACAGTCACCCTGTTGATTGCGGCAGCAGTCCTGGCGCTTTACACAGGAGCGGCGGACACGGATTGGTCGGACCTGATCGAGGCGCTCATCGGGGAAGGTGGCGGCGATTATTATCTTGTCCTGCGGGGCATTCGTTTTCCGCGCATTCTGGGTGCCTTCTTCGTGGGTAGCTCTTTGGCTGTTGCCGGGGCAATCATGCAGGCGCTGACGCGGAATCCATTGGCCGATCCCGGACTTTTGGGGCTGACTTCCGGCGCGAACATCGCGGTGGCCTTGGTCTATGCCTTGGCTCCGCAGAGTTCCTACCTGCTCATTTCCATTGCCTGTTTCGTGGGTGCGGGCTTGGCGATGCTGTTTGTCTACGGTCTCAGCAATGCGACGAGGAGCGGACAGTCGCCCTTGAATTTGATCCTGATTGGGGCAGCCGTCTCGTTCTTTTTCCAGGCCATCGCGGACGGGATCGCGATCTGGTTCCGCATCTCCAAGGACGTTTCGATGTGGACTTCCGGCGGCCTGATGGGTGTCGATTGGAATATTTTGAGCATCACGCCGGTCATCGGACTGGCGCTGCTGTTGAGCTTAGCATTCAGCGGCCAGTTGACGGTGCTGAGCTTGGGCGAGGAAACAGCGATCAGCATGGGACAAAGGACCAATCTGATCCGGACCGTCCTGATTCTGTTGATTACCTTGCTTGCAGGCAGCGCGGTCGCCATCGCCGGCAATCTGGCCCTGATCGGCCTGATGATCCCGCATGTCGTGCGCAAGATGGTCGGGCAGGATTACCGCAAAATCATTCCGTTGTGCATCACTGTCGGGGGGACTTTCATGATCCTGGCTGATTACATCGGACGCACGGTTGCCAGTCCTTTCGAAATCCCTGTAGTGGCGATTGTTTCCGTGATTGGCGTGCCTTTCTACGTGACGATCGCCAGGAAAGGGGGTATCAAAGCTGTTTAATGAATGGAATCCGACTTATCGGAAAAAGTTGTGGCTATTCGTCTTTTTGTTCGTGGCGGCTTTCATCGTGGCCTTATCCATGGGTTATTCCTCGCTTCCATTGGACCGCATCCTGCAGGTGCTGTCCGGGAACGGGGCTTTTAAAGAAAACTACGTCTTTTACCAGATCCGTTTGCCACGGGCTTTGGTGTTGACGATGGCCGGCGCCTGCTTGGCAGGTGCCGGTATCATCCTGCAGACATTGAGCAACAACGATCTGGCCGATTCGGGCCTCATGGGCATCAATTCCGGAGCCGGTCTCGGCGTGACGATCTTCTACCTGTTCGCGGGCGAAAGCATGCTGAAGTTTTCGGCGGCATTGCCGCTTGTCGCATTCATCAGCGCACTGGTGGCCGCCTCCGCGGTTTATCTGCTCAGTTACAGCCGCAGCCACAAGCAGCACGCGATGCAGCTTGTGGTCATCGGAGCCGGGATCTCCTCCGCCTTTTCGGGGTTTATCATCCTGCTGATGTCCTCCTCAGACCGGACCGACGTCAGCTTCATCACCGCTTGGATGTCGGGAAACATCTGGGGTTCGACCTGGCCGTTCGTGTTCACGATCTTGCCCGGTTGGCTGTTGGCGCTGGGGATCTTCTTCCTGAAGGCCCCGACGCTGAATATTTTGGCGTTGGGTGAGGAGACCGCTGTTGCCTTGGGTTTGAAGCTCCGGAACGAAAAACTGATTCTTCTGCTTTGCGCGGTCGCTATCGCTTCAGCGGCGATCTCGTTGACGGGCAACATCGGCTTCATCGGCCTGATGTCCCCGCACATCGCCAAAAAACTGGTCGGCAAACGGCATGAACGCTACAGTTGGATCGCGCTGCTGATCGGCAGCATCATCCTGTTGATCGCCGATGCGATCGGCCGCACTTTGATGGATACCGCTTTTCCGACCGGTATCGTCGTTTCTCTGATTGGGGCGCCTTATTTCCTGTATTTGCTGTTGGGGAGGATGCGCTGAGTCGATTTAAGTGAGCTGGCGGTCTGGAACGGTTGTTCTTCTCCGGCGAAGGCGGTGTGGCCGGAGCTGCCGGCCCAAACAATTGCTCAGCTCCTGCCAAGCGCTCGCCGCCGGAGCAGAGGGTCCGAAAACGACATCCACCTCCAACGAAGGCTCTCTTGACCGGAGCTGAAGACTAAGCACCACAAATCCTTATTACCGAAAACCTTAAAAAACGCGTCATCAGAAAAAACGCGTCATCAGCCGAAAAAGGGCTGGATGGCGCGTTTTTATGTTCACAAAGCAGTCTTATTAAATAGTTTCACCGCTGCAACAAGCGCGGAAGTAATCATCAGTCCCGTCGTCAGCAGCGGATTCCGCAGTTCCTCAAGCAACAGCGTCCCTTGCAGCATGTCGATGTTGCGCGAAACCAATATCAAGGGATTCCACTCGGCCGCTTCCGGGAACAGATTCCACAAGAACAGCACCATCAGGAACCCACCGGTCAACAGCAGCGGTCCGTAGGCATTTTTGAACAAGACAGCCCCGAGCAGCAATACCGCAATCAACAGCACGCCGAACAGGTAGAGGCTGATGACCGACAGGGCCAAGTTTTCGGTCGTGCCATCAGGGAAGTAATACAGCGTGTATCCCAAAGTGATGAAAAAGCAGAGCCAATAGCTGATGGACCAAAGCATTAGGGCGCCTGTGAATTTTGAAAAAAGGATGGTCCGGCGCGGCAAGCCTTTCGTGACCATATTGATGAGTGTACCTTTTTCGTATTCCTTCGCCATCATGCCGCTCAAGAGGATGACGATGATGAACAGGCCGGTCTGGGTGCCGTTCTTGAAGAATTGGATCCAGGAATCGAGGTTCGTCGGTTCCGCAATCAGGATCGTGATCCCTTCCGGCATGAAATTACCCAACAGATCAGGCAAAAATTTGGCCGTCAACGGGTTCATGATGCCCAACAGTGCAAACAAGGCGATCGCCAGGAACAGCTTGAAGTTGCGCGTATATTCGGTCAGTTCCTTTTTTGTGAAGGCAAGATATGCTCTCATCGGACCACCTCCAGGAAAATATCTTCCAGTTTGGGTTCGGCCGTTTCCAATCGGAGCGGAACTAATCCGGTATCACCCAAGATCCGGATGATCAGCGCCATGGCCTGTTCCGGATCCTCGGCTTGGATGGTGACGGAAGGATCATTTGCACGCAAAGAAGTATTCATCATGCTCAATCGCGGATTTGCTTGGAACACAGCGGCATCTGCCGGAGTCCGGAAGGTGACCGTACTGGAATGTTTGGAGTAGGTGTTTTTCAGCTCCGATACCGATCCTGTCAGGACGAGTTTTCCGCCATCGAGGATGCCCACCCGATCACAGATGGCTTCCACATCGGTCAGGACATGCGTCGAAAAGAGCACGGTTGTCCGTTCCTTCACTTTCAGAAGGATATCCAATATTTCCCTGCGGCCGATCGGATCCAATGCGGAAGTGGGTTCGTCGCAGATCAGCAACCGCGGTTCGTTCAGCAGCGCCTGAGCAATCCCCAGCCGCTGCTTCATGCCGCGGGAAAAGGTTCCGATGCGTTTTTTCACATCCGCCAGCCCGACCAGCTCCAGCAGTTCTTCAGACTTGGTTTGGATGATCGCGGATGGCATGCCCGTAATCTCGCCGCACAGCCGCAGATATTCCTTTGCGGTCATGAAACTGTAAAATTCCGGGACATCCGGCAGGTAGCCGATGAAGCGGTTCGTCCGGGTGTCGCCGTAATGCACTTTTTCGCCGCATACAGAAATTTCGCCGGTATCCGACTGCAACAAGCCCAAAACGATCTTCATTGTCGTCGTCTTTCCGGAGCCGTTCTTGCCGATGAAACCGTAGATCGAGCCTTCGGGGACGGAGAAGGACAAATCAGTGAGGACGCGTTGGTTCCCGAAGGATTTCCCCAAGCCGGCGATCGTGAGGATATCCATCACTCATCGCCCCTTCCAATCAGGAAATACAGGACCGGGCCGATGATGTTCAGGAAGATGATAATGAAGATCCAAAGATTTTTGCTGCCTATTTTTACTTTGGGATGCTTGTTCAGGTGGAGCAGGGCCGTGATCAACAAAATGATTTGAATCACGATTAAAGGGATCAGGATGGGTAAGTATGGCTGCAAATCAGCTATCATAAAAGCTCGCCTTCTTTCTTTTTTCGCCTATTTTCTCATATCTTCATTTTACTTGTCCGATTGATTTTCCACAACCGTAAAGCTCCTGTTCGTTATATAACAAGTATAACACTGGGAGTGGAATTTGCAAGTCGGAAGAGTGGCGAAACCTATCATGTAAGAAGGCCACGCTAAGGTTCACGGCTGTATGGGACTGGCGCGGTCCTGTGCTATAATGAAGCAAAGATACCAGAACAGCCAGAGCTGTCAGAGGAAGGACAGAAGGATGAATCCATTTTTTAAATTGATGCTTAAGTTGATGTCGTCACCAAAAATCAACATGCAGGAAGACTACGCCCGTGTCCGCAAAGTGCAGCATATACTGGCTCCCAAGCCGAAAAAGGGCTATATCATCATGGACCACAAAATCTATTCGGAGGACCGTTCCCATGATATTCCCGTGCGCGTCTTCTATCCGAAAGAGCGCCTGTATAAAGAGCCGCTGCTGTTTTTCCATGGCGGCGGATGGGTCATCGGTGACATCGAAACTTACACGAATGCCTGCATCAATATGGCGGATCTGACCGGCAGGACGGTCTATTCCGTCGATTATCGTTTGGCGCCGGAGCATCCGTATCCGGCCGGTCTCTATGATTGTTACCGGGTGGCGGAAGTATTGCTGAAGCATCTGGAAATGAGCGGTCTTTCGGATGAAAAAGATTTGATCCTGATCGGCGATTCCGCGGGTGGAAACTTGGCGGCAGCCGTGTCTTTGCTGCTTAGAGAAAGAGGCCAAGCGACTCCGATGAAACAGATTTTGCTTTATCCTGTCACCTATTGGGATCATTCTGAAGCATCTCCATTCGAATCAATCCGCACGAATGGGCATGATTACGGACTGACTGCGAAAAAAATGGAAGAATACATGGCGTTGTACCAACCAGATCCCGAGTTGCGCAAGAATGGCTATGTCGCGCCTTTGATGGCGGAAGATTTGTCGAATCAACCGGAAACGCTGGTGATCACGGCCGAATTCGATCCGTTGCGGGATGAAGGCGAAGCCTACGCGGAAGCCTTGAGGGATGCCGGCAACAAGGTACAAGTCCATCGCGTGAATAGCATTGTCCATGGCTTCATCACCTATCCGAAGACAGCTGAATCGGTTGTCGAAGCCTACGAAGTCATCAATGCGTTTCTGAATGCATAGGCCGAAAGGGTTGTTCAATAGAACAAGGGGAAAGGGGGAAAAGCAGTGAACCGAAAAAAGTGGGTACGTTTGGACAATGCCTCCAATATATTTTTGGCTGCCATGACGAGCAGCGATACGAAGGTCTTCCGCATGAGTGCGGAACTGACCGATGCGGTGGATCCGTTGTTGCTGCAGCGGGCACTTGATGAAGTCTATGAGAATTATGTGCTGTACCACAGTGTGCTGCGGCGCGGATTTTTTTGGTATTATCTGGAAGAAAGCGACCTGAAGCCGAAAGTGACGGCCGACGTGTTGCCGCCTTGCGCACAGATCTATCATTTTGACCGGAGGGAGCTGTTATTCCGGGTCTTTTACAACCAAAACCGGGTTCACTTGGAGCTCTTCCATGCCTTGTCCGATGGCACCGGTGCGTTGTGGTTTTTCGAGGATCTGCTGAAGGCCTACATCATGCTGCGTCATCCCGAGGCTTTTGAAGGCCTTGATGCCGCAGCGCACGATCGCTTGAACCACCAACTGGAGGACAGTTTTGCGCATTACTTCCGCAAGGACAAGAAACAGAACTTCACGGATGCGGCGCAATCCGCCATCCGTTCTGTCGCGAAAGTCAGTCAATTGACAGGGAAAAGCCATGCGCAAAAGAGCGCCTTGCCTGAGGAAAATGAGCCGAAGCAGAAGCTCCGCGTGCACCAGTTCCGCGGCAAAAAGACCCCGGACAACCGGCCGCATGTCATCGAACTCGAGATGCCGGTTAAGGACGTTCTTGCCCTGGCTCGGGAACAACAGACTTCTTTGACCTTGTATCTGACCGCCGTGTACATGCTCGCCGTGCGCAAGGCAAGTCAAGATTTCCAACCAGGCTCGGCTATGGCTGTTTCTGTTCCGGTCAACTTACGGCAATTCTTCCCGTCCAATTCTGCCAGGAATTTTTTCAGCACGACCCGCCTGATTTATACTACAGATGAAAATGGGGAAGCGGATGACATTGCCGCAATCGGCCGTACGCTGAAAGAGCAGTTCCAGCAACAGATTACGCCGGAAAGTCTGGAGGAAAAGCTGCGGACGTTGATCGCCTTCGAATACAGCCCATTCACGCGGATGGTCTTCCGGCCGATCAAAGACTTCATTCTGAAGCTGGTCAATTATATCAGCAACCGGAATTTGACGATCGCGATTTCGAATTTGGGAAAGGTCACATTTCCTGATCCGATCGACGGCTACATCAAGAAAATGTATTTCCATACCTCGGCGGTCCGCCCGCAATTTTGCGCCATCAGCCATGGGGAGCACTTGACGGTTAGTTTTACCTCCCCCTTTGTCGAATCAACGATCGAGGAGCAGTTTGTCAGGATTTTGACCGACGCGGGCGTTGCCGTCACAGTCGCAGCGAACAAGGTTTCGAGTGAAGATTTGGAAGGTGAGATATCATGAAACACTGCCAACATTGCAACGCGACCATCAAGGGAGAATGGGAACAATGTCCCTTGTGCCAAACGACCTTGGACGACGCCACCGATCCGGTGCTGCCGGATCCCTACCCGAAGATTCCGTTGCGTTTCAACAAGGAAATTGTCACAAAATACTTGACCTTGATTTCCTTTGTGCTGATCATCGCTTTTCTGCTGATCGAATTGATTTGGATCGGACGGATGGAGAATGTTCAGCTCGCCGTCTTTGGGATCTTGAGCATGTGGCTTTCCGTTTTGATCCTGATCCGGAAACGACGGAACATTGCAAAGGGCATCGTTTATCTGATCGTCTCCTTGTCGCTTCTGTGCATCTATTTGGATTACCTGTCCGGGTGGAGCGGTTGGTCGACCACCTATGCGGTGCCGATCATCTGCAGTTTTGCGATCGTATCCTTATACATCGCGGTACGCCTCGTCAAATTGGGCGTCAGGGACTACGTGTTGTACCTTTTGACAGCTGCCTTGCTGGGGCTTTTGCCGGCGCTGTTCCTGACCTTGGACTGGGTCACGACGTCATTGCCTTCAAGCCTGTCGGTCATGATGAGCGCAGTCACCTTGGTCATCATCCTGCTCTATCACGGCGGAGAGATTTGGCGCGAGCTGGAAAAAAGGATGCATGTTTGAAAAGTGATGCTGCTAAAATTTCCGAGATAAAGTTGTATCTGGCCAAACAAAAAAGCTTTGAGAAATTTGAATTCTCAAAGCTTTTTTGTTTGTTTAATCATTCGGAAGCGTAAGAAGCAAAGCCTTAAGCTGCCTTTTTCTTGAAGACAACGAAAAGGAGCAGCGTGCCTGTAACCAGGATGGAAACAAGCAGAAGGCTATTCCCTTCAACACCTGTCTGAGCCACTTGGTCTGCCTCTAAGTCTGTTTCTTGCAACTCGAAGTTGGCAGGAACCAAAATAGTGTCGATGACATGAATGACCCCATTGGTTGCGTCAATGTCGGTAGTTGTAATGTTGGATTTATTGACCATAGGTTCATCTGAAAGATCGAAAGTAAGCTCTTCACCGTTTAAGGTTTCAGCTTTCATCCCATCTGTTAAATCAGCTGCCATGACTTTTCCGGAAACGACATGGTAAGTAAGAACTTTTCCCAAGTCCGGCTGTGCAAGGAGTTCTTCCGCGGTAATATCCAACTCGGCCAGCAACTTTTCAAAAGCGGCATTGGTAGGTGCGAATACTGTAAAAGGACCATCCCCTTGGAGATCATCCACAAGTTCTGCCTTTTGGAGTGCCGAAACAAGGATACTAAAATCTTCATTCCCGAGTGCAATGCCTACAATGTCGTCGGAAGGTTCGCCGGTAGCAGCGGAAGCCAGAGGAGCGATACTGAATGAGAGAAACAGCAATGTAGCGAGTGAAAGTAAGCGGCGTGTTAATTTTTTCATTTTACCCTACTCCTTTCAATAGTGGGAAATCTTTTGTAATCTCTACTACAGGGTTTATAATAGCATTATGATGTAAGCGCTGTCAATTTTAGGGATTTGCGTGGGCAAAAGAGGGGAGGGAAGAAGTCGTGCGAAAAAACATATGGGTGCTGATCCTCTCCAGGTTACTCTTTCTGCAGATTATCCACTATGGAGTTCAAGAAATAGAGCAAAGAAAGGACGTGGTGGTACCCGAAAAGGCGGAACAGGCAGCATTTCCTCCAGTAAAGGCTTCTTCCACAGACCTCCGTTCGGAAACCATCTCTGCAGCGGATGTAGCTGTTCCTTTGGAGGAACTAACTTTTACTATTAATCCAGCCACGGAATATTATCAGATTAATCCGGATTATGTAGGCTGGCTTTCTGTTAATGGCACCGTTATTGATTACCCGGTCGTCCGTGGGCAGGATAATGAAACGTATCTCACTCAGAATTTCTATCGGGAACCGGATATTTTCGGAGCCATCTTCATGGATTATCGGAATATCAGCATGGGAGCAGACAGGCATACTATCATTTATGGCCACTATACCCAGAATGGCCAGATGTTTGGGGAATTGGATAAATTCCTGAACGAAGATTTCCTGCAGGAAAATTTGGAGTTTATATTCGGTGATGCCTATGCGGAAAGACGTTACAGGATTTTTTCCGTCCATGTGGCTCCAGCTGATACACTTTTTCTGGATATTGAGTTTGAGGGGAACGAGTACACCGAATTTCTGACCATGCTCAAGGACCTTTCCGTCTTTCCGTCAGAAGTAGAGGTGACAGAGGAAAATCATATTCTCACACTGATGACGTGTAACGATTCTGCAGAAAACGGCCGGCTCTTTATTCATGCTGTGGAAGTAACAGAATAGCAACAGCAAATGCTCAGCCGCACATCCCAAAATCGTGGATTCCAAAAAACGCTCAAATATCCGGCGACAGATTGCCGAGTTATTTGAGCTTTTTTTGATTTGGACAGATTTTTCATTTCGTCGCGTAATATTCATCCCAATAGTCATACACATAAGTGTTTTTAATGCGCCATTGCTGGAAGCGGATGGGCACGACAAAAGAATACAGTCCCAAAGTCAGGATTGAAAAGACAGTCCATTTCAGCAAGGAAAGCCATAAATCAATAGTCTTCCCGACAAAATACAGCTGGTGTCCTTCTATGTAAGTATGCTTGGCGACCCATTTTTCCCGATAACAGAAAGCCCAAGGTGCAGCCAGCCCAAACGTGAAAAAGCCCGCGAGAAAACTGACAAGAATAATACCAAAATACTCCAATAGCGTTCCGGTGAAATAAGAATCATTATGATGGCGCAAAATATCACTCCTTTATATTTACTTAATGATATAATACGACACTTTTTTTATTTTGATCTATAAATATACTGATATCATTTTACAAATGCGCCTAATGATTGCCCTTGACGCGCAAATGCGATACGCTAAAGGCAACAATCCTATTGACGAAACGCGAGGGACAAAAATGACAAATAAAATAGCGCTCATCACAGGCGCGAGTGCGGGCATAGGCAAAGAGTTCGCCAAAAAGCTGAGCCAACAAGGATACGATCTGATTCTGGTTGCGAGGCGTGAGGATCGGCTTGTTGAGATCAGCAAACAATTGCCAACCAAAAGCCAAATCATCACAGCGGACTTGGCGAAGACAGAGGAATGCTACCGCTTGTACGAAGAAACGAAGGATAAAAATATTTCCATGCTGATCAACTGTGCCGGATTCGGTGATTTCGGCGCGTTCACAACGACCAGTCTCGACAAGGAACTGGAGATGATCGACGTCAACATCAAGGCTGTACATATCCTGACCAAGAAATTTCTGCCGGATATGATCGCAAGGAATGAAGGCTACATCCTGAATGTGGCTTCGGTTGCCGGACTGATGCCGGCGGGGCCTTACATGGCGACTTATTACGCGACAAAGGCCTACGTAACAAGCTTCACTTCCGCAATTGCCGAGGAGTTGGAAGAGAAGAAGAGCAATGTTTATGTCGGTTCGTTATGTCCGGGACCGGTCGACACGGAGTTCAACCAAGTGGCGGATGTGAAGTTCAATCTGAAGGGCATCACTTCTGAATACTGCGTCAAGTACGCCTTGGAAAAAATGTACAAGCGCAAGAAAATCATTGTTCCGACGATGTTGCTGAAGGGCGCGCTCTTCTCGTCGAAGCTGGCGCCGCGCAACTTGGTCGTCCGGCTAACCAGCAGGCAGCAAAAGAAAAAGCAAGGCTAATGAATGCGGGGGCCAGCTGGCGCAAGAGAAGCTGGTCGGAGGAACTGATACAAATCTAGTTGAATCCGAGTTCTTCTCCGGTGAGGGGCTTGCGACCGGAGTAGATGTTTAGAATAATTCCTAATCTCCGGTGACGCGATCATGGCCGGAGGAGGCAATCCGAAACCGACACTCTCCTCCAGAGAAGCCCCTCTTAGCCGGAGAACGCGACCCGAAAATGGAAGTCGAATATCTAACCGACCTCCTGTAACCCCAAAAAACGCACGAACTACCAGTATCATCCTACTGGCAGCTCGTGCGTTTTTTAGCGTGCCGCATCCGGAAGCTGACAGGCTACGCTCTCCCGTTTGGTGCAAACTCGTTTTCTTGGTAAAATAGATACAAATGGGTGGTGGAACCAAAACAACATAAAAAGTCGCTACCTTAGCCCGGATGGATAGCGTGCCGGTGAAGAGAGGGGTTTTGATGATGAAAATCGACAGAATTGAAATTGGGGAAGTGGCCATCCCACTGCGGACGCCATTCCAAACAGCATCGCGCACGGTTGACGCTGTGCATAACATCTTGATCCGCATCGTGACCGATGACGGGACCGCTGGATATGGGGAGGCGCCACCGACCGCCTTGATCACCGGCGAAACAAAGGCTTCCATCCGCGAGGCCATCATGCAATACATCGCTCCGAGCATCATCGGAATGGAAATTTTCGACCTCGATACCATCATGCAAAGGATGCATGCCAGCATCGTCAACAACACATCGGCGAAAGCCGCCGTGGATATGGCGCTATACGACCTTTATGCCAAAAAGCTCGGCCAACCTTTGTATAAAGTGTTGGGCGGGGCGAAACGGAAAATCGAGACTGCCCACACCCTCAGTGACAAACCTGTCGATGAGAGGCTGCGTGACAGTCTGCAGGCCGTCCAGGACGGTTTCAGCATTCTGAATGTGGCTGTCGGGAGGAATGGGGTTAAGGATGTGGAAAGCTTGTTGGCCATCCGCAAGGCAGTCGGACCGGACATCCGCATCCGGGTAGAGGCCAATCAAAGCTGGAAACCCCAGGAGGCGGTCCGCTTCATCAGCATGCTGGAGGATAAGGGCATGCAGGCAGAGCTGGTGGAACAGCCGGTGAAGGCGCACGATCTGGCCGGCCTGAAATTTGTGACGCAACACGTCCAAACACCGATAGTGGCTGACGAGAGTGTCTTCTCGGTGAAGGACGCCCTCCAGATCATCCAGACACAATCAGCCGACCTCATCAACATCAAGCTGATGAAAACGGGTGGCATTCACGAGGCACTAAAAATCTGTACAGTGGCGGAAATCTACGGGGTGGACTGCATGATTGGTTGCATGCTGGAAAGCAAGATTTCGGTCAGCGCAGCGGCCCATCTGGCAGCCGCCAAAAACTGCATCACGATGGTCGACCTCATTGGGCCGTCGTTCTACAAAATCGAAGCTTATGAGGGCGGACCGCTGTTCACAGGAGGCACAATCAAGTTGGGGGATGCGAACGGCATCGGCATCAACGCTTTTCCGAAGGCCCATTTCAAAAAACTCGGAATCGTGAAATAAATGAATGTCCCACTTAAGAAGCCAAGGAAGGAAAAACCATGAAGTTGAGAGATTTTTATGTGAAACGAGCCATCGGTTTTGTCATCGTTATGCTTCTTGTACTGATTATTTTGTTGCTCAATAAATATATCCTGCATCTTTTCTGATAAATATAAAACCGCCATCGGGAATCTAAAATCCCGACGGCGGTTTTTGGTTCTGTTTCTAGATCAGTCCAACTTTTTTCATGGCTGCGGCCAAACGGTCAATGACCGCTTGATCGGCATCTGTCAATGGCAGACGCATTGGTCCGACATTGAAGCCCAGCAGTTGCATTCCGGCTTTTACAGGAATCGGATTCGGCTCCACGAACAGGCAGTCGATCAGTTCTTTGTACTGTGCTTGCATCGCGGCAGCTTTCTTGATGTCGCCATCCAGGAAGGCATGCGTCATTTCCGATGTAGCTTTCGGTGCGATATTGGCAAGGACAGAGATGACGCCTTTTGCGCCCAAACTCATCAATGGGATGATGGTGTCATCATTCCCGGAGTAGATGTCCAGGCGATCGCCCAAAAGACTCAGATTGTCCACAGCTTGACTGAAGTTTCCGGTGGCGTCCTTCAACGAAACGATGTTATCGATTTTCGCCAGTTCCACCAGCGATTCAGGGGTAATGTTCTGGCCGGTGCGGCCCGGCACATTGTAAAGGACGATCGGAATTTTCACGCTGTTGGCGATGGCTTTGTAATGTTCAATCAAGCCTTTTTGCGATGTTTTGTTGTAGTAAGGGGTGACGCTGAGGATCGCATCCACACCTGTTGCCTCTACAGCGCGCGTCAATCCGACTCCGTGGCGCGTGTCATTGCTCCCGGCACCGCCGATGACCGGGATCCGGCCATTCACTTTTTCGACAGTGAAACGAATGAGATGAAGTTGCTCCTCATCAGTCAGCGTCGAAGCTTCCCCGGTTGTGCCTGCGATGATGATCGAATCTGTGCCGTTCGCGATATGGAACTCGATCAGCTCTTCCAATACCTCGTAGTTGATTTCTTGATTCTCCGTGTCTTTAAACGGCGTAACAATCGCAACGCCTGATCCTTCAAAAATAGCCATGCTTATCTTCCTCCTGAATTCTGTTTTTATTTATGAATAGACAAAAAACGACTATGAGCAAATGGTCTCATAGTCGTTCAAAACAGGCTGCTTAAGCTGAAGCGTTGCATCCATATAGTGAATTCCACCAATTTGCCCCAACGTGAGAAGCTCACCGAACAAAGCTGGGCGGCTTTGTCCGACAGTGCCAGATTTATTCAACCTTGGCCCCAATACAGAGTATTTCGGCAGCAACACCTTTCAGGGAATCCCTTACTGATTGTTAACCGCGACCTCTTCATCACATCGAATCGTATTTTGTTACTTCCACACTATCAAATACAAATCAGTCTGTCAATCATATTCTGAGTGGATGCTGAGAAAATACTTTGAAAAAGATGGCAAAAAAGACACATTAGGCGACTGTGCATCCAGATGCTTCCGGGAGCGCATATGCGCCGGCGATGTGATAAAATCAAATTGAGGAAACGCTTTTAAGGCAAGTCCAGAAAGGGATTCCGGGATGTTTTGTTGCAGGCCATCCGCGCAGAGTTTGTCTCCAGCGCACCGGCGAGGATGATGAGAGGACGTGAATAACGATGAAGATTGAACATGTTGCAGTGTGGGTGGGCGATTTGGAGCTGATGCGCGATTTTTATGTTCGTTTTTTTGATGGAAAGGCCAATAAATTATACCGGAATCCTGAAAAAGACTTCCAATCTTACTTTATTACTTTCCGTGAAGGAGGGGCCCGTTTGGAGCTTATGAAAAGGATGGATGTCAACGAACGCCATCCCCTTGATATGCTGGGCTGGGCGCATCTGGCCGTCTCCGTCGGCAGCAAGCAGAACGTCGACTATTTCACCGACAGACTCATCAAAGCGGGGTACACATGCAAAAGCCAGCCGCGGATTACAGGGGATGGCTACTATGAAAGCATGTTCCTCGATCCGGAAAAAAACGTCATCGAAATCACCATCTGAAAGAACAGTCAGGCCGAAAAAGCAGGGGGCGGACAGCCATGAAGAAAAGAAGCCATATATTTGCCGATCAAACGAAAGCTGGAAGGGATATGCGCAAGAAGAGGACGCGCTTCCTGATTGCCGGATTAATCGGTACGGGTGTCGGACTGGCCGGCGGATTCTGGTTGCGTTGGGAATTGGCCCCTTTGATCGGTTGGGACAGTGCCGCAATCATTTTGTTGTATTTGCTGTGGAAGGATTTTCATCCGCATGATGGCACGGAAACGGAGCGGATTGCGCAAGAGGAAGATATCCAGTATTCGACGATTGATTTTTTTGTCCTGATGGCATGTCTGATCAGCATCGGGGCTGTCGCGTTGATGTTGACGACTCATGAGCGCAGTTTCGGGACGATCGGATTTGGTCTGTTCAGCATCGTGCTCTCCTGGACGACGGTGCACAGTCTCTATATGTTGCGGTATGCGGAACTCTATTACCGCGATGTGAACGGCGGCGTCATCTTCGAGGGTACCGAAAAGCCTAATTTTTGGGACTTTGCTTATCTGGCGTTTACGATCGGGATGACTTACCAAGTCTCCGACACGACCTTCACAACGCCGGAATTCCGGAAGGCCGCGCTGGGACATGCGCTGTTGTCCTTCATTTTCGGGACGGCCATCATCGCCACGACCATCAATTTTGTCGCAAGCCTTAGCAGATGAATCATAATGAAGTTTTGACAGGATAAAGGAGGAGTTCATGCATGTTTTTTAAATCATTTTTCGATCCCCAAGTAGCGCAATTTTCCTATTTGGTGGGTTGCCAAAAAACAGGAGAAGCCATCATAATCGATCCCTTGCGCAAGTTGGATGACTATATCTTGGCAGCCGAAGACGAAGGCTTGGTCATCACTGCGGCAACGGAAACGCATATCCATGCCGATTATGCATCCGGTCTACGGGAGACCGAAAGGCGTTTAGGCGCCAAACTGTATGTCTCGGACATGGGCGGGGATGACTGGCGTTACCAGGATCTGCCGGAAGGAAGCGTGTTGCTGCAGGATGGGGACATCATCTCTGTAGGCAAGGTCAAACTGGAGGTGCTGCACACGCCTGGGCATACGCCGGAGAGTGTGTCCTTTCTGTTGACGGACATCGGCGGCGGTTCGGACATTCCGATGGGACTGTTCACCGGCGATTTTCTCTTTGTGGGTGATGTCGGTCGGCCGGACTTGCTGGAAGAAGCAGCGCATATGCAAGGCACCACCGAAATCGGAGCGAAAGAAATGTTCCGCTCTCTTCAGAGAATGGCTGACTATCCGGATCATCTGCAGATTTGGCCCGGGCACGGTGCCGGCAGCGCCTGCGGGAAGTCGTTGGGCGCCGTACCGATGACCACTTTGGGCTACGAAAAAGACAACAACTGGGCTTTCCAACACGACGAGGAAACGAGTTTCATCGAAGCCTTGACGGATGATCAGCCTGAGCCGCCGACCTACTTTGCCCAGATGAAGAAGATCAACAAACTGGACAGCGACGCTTACGTGCCTTATCCGGTCTTCCCGCTTCAGCAGGCCGGTCCAAATGACAGGCTGATCGATCTGCGCGCAAAAGAAATGTATCAAGCCGGACACATCGAAAGGACGCTCAATATTCCGCTGAACAAAAAGTTTTTGACTTACGCCGGTTGGTTCCTGGATTACGAAGGGCAAGTGACGTTCATCGGAACCAAAGAGCAGGCTGAAACGGCTGCCCGTCAGCTGCAGCTGATCGGATTTGACCAAGTCAGAGGCTATCTGGATGCCGGCCAGATCAAGGATGAAAAGATGACCGAAACAATCACCGCAGCCGACTTCATCGCCTTGCGCCAAGAAAAGGATCTGCAGATATTGGATGTGCGTTCGAAGAGCGAATGGGATAAAGGGCATCTGTCCGATGCCAAGCGCGTACTCCTCGGCAAACTTTTGGATGAACCGTTGCCATTCAAATGGGATGAACCTCTGTACGTCCATTGCCAATCCGGCGTCCGTTCCGCTGTCGCCATCGGTGCGTTGGAGGAGAGGGGATTCAAAAAGATTGTCAATATCCTGGGAGGATACACTGCAATCGAAAAGATCCTCAACGAGTAGACACAAATGCGCCAGGACCTGTAAAACGCAATCTGAACAACAAAATAAGCCGGAAGGAAGAGCTGCAACAGGTCTTTCCTACCGGCTGTTTTTTGATTTGGAACGTTTTAATCCAGGTACAAGGAATAGCCAGAATCTCTGTGCGATGGTATACTACTAATTGTCGCATTTAGTGGAGTAGACCGAATAGTCCAAGAGTTTTCTTAAGAGAGAGGTGTCATTTGGTTGCATAAAGATCTAACGAAAGAACAGGAACGTGTCCATCGCGTCATTAAAGTCATCAACAACGAAAAAACGCGATTGGCCGAGCAAGTAGAAGAAAAAAGTGAAAAGCAAAGACAGCAATTAAAGGAATCCAAAGAGATCAAAATCAGCCAAGGTTCTTCAGAGAGCGTCTGGGAATCGTCGGCTGAACTGCGGGCTTTTGAGCAGGAGCTGATGATCCGGAACAATGAATTGCAGAACAGCAACGAGCGTGTCGCTGTCTTGGAAAAAATGCAGGATGAGCCTTACTTCGGCCGTATCGATTATCACGATGATTTCGGCAATGAAACGATCTACATCGGGATCGGATCCTTGTTCGAGAAAGATGAAAACCTGATCGTTGACTGGCGTTCGCCGATTGCCTCGCTTTATTATGAAGGCAGCAAAGGTGAAAAAGTGAAGCTGATGATAGCCGATCAACTGATGTCTTACGGCGTTGACCTGAAGAGGCAATTTCTGATCAGACAGGCGGAAATCATCCGCATGATGGACACGGATAATGTCATGGGCGATCCGTATTTGCTGGAAGTGTTGGAAGGACCTTCATCGTATCAGATGGGCACGGTCGTATCCACCTTGCAGAAGGAACAGAACCAAATCGTCAGGGAAACCAAAGCTGCCGTCACGCTGATAGAAGGGGTTGCCGGATCAGGGAAAACGGTTGTCCTGATGCAGAAAATCGCCTATCTGCTGTATGCTTTCCGGGACCAATTGAAGTCGGAAGAAGTCGTCCTGTTTTCCCCAAACAAAATATTCCAGGAATATGTTTCCCAAGTGTTGCCTGCATTGGGCGAACTGAACGTGGGCAACACGACCTTCAGCGAATTCATGGAACGGAAGGTGACCGGTTTTTCCTTGCGCGCCGATCAAGAGGACAGCTTAGCCAAGGTCACGGTACTGAAGGGCAGCTTGGCCTTTTATGAAGCGTTGCAGAAATACGGCACGCTCCTGAAGAAACGCTATCTGAAATTCTCGGATATCCGTTTCCGCGATGACATCATCCTCTCGGAGAAGGAGATCGAGTCGGCTTTCTACAGCATCGAAAGCCAAGGTTCATTGGCCAGCAAATTGGATATTCTTAAAAGACACTTGCTGCAGCGCGTGGAACGCATCCAACAGTCGCAAAAAGGCAAGCCATGGGTCGAAAAAGAAATGATCGCCATGTCCGATCTGGATCTGTACCGTTACGAGAAAGAGACCCATAACCAAAAAGCGATGGAAGAGGCCATGACGGCTGATATCCTGGAGGACGCTTTCGAACCGATCGTCGCGAGGATCGAAGCGCTGGCCTTTATCCGCTACAAGAACCAATACATCCATTTCCTGCGGGCCGTCCCTAAATTGCTTTCATTGGATGCTTTCGGCTTGGATGAGGATGAATGGCGCACCCACATCGCAGTGGTTGCGGAACACATGGCAGAGAAGAGTGTGCTGCTGGAAGATCTCGATGCCTACTACAGTCTGCGTTTGTTGCTGAAGGGACCATCCAGCGACATGAAATACCAATACATCTGCCTGGATGAGGTGCAGGATTTTTCACCTTTCCAACTGCAGATGCTGCAGCATGCCTACCCGAGCGCACGCTTCATCCTGAGCGGCGACTTGAATCAGAATATCCTGAACAGACGTCTTTCTTTTGATGATCTCCGGACCATCTTTTCCGAAAGCACGTTCCGTTCGTACCGTTTACTGACCAGCTACCGATCGACGAATGAGATCGTCCGTTTCTCGGAAAGCTTCATCGAAGGCGAAAAACCGGAAGGGACCTATATCCGTTCCGGCAAGAAACCGGAAGTACTGCTGACCGAAGATGGCGGGCTCGACATGGACTACATCAAACAGAAGGTGGATGCGAGCGTCGCTGCCGGCATGCGCGTGGCTTTCATCAGCCGCAACGCGGAAGATGCGGAACGCATCAGCCAGGAACTGTCGGTTGCCGGCATCGACTTCAAACTCGTGCAGCAGGATACCGACAATAGCCACCATCCGGTATTGATCATGCCGGCCCGTTTGGCTAAAGGTCTGGAATTCGATGTCGTTTTTGCGATTTGCCACTATCCGGCAAAAGCTGCCCAGAACGAAATGCAGATCCTCTACACAATCTGCACCCGGGCGATGCACGAGCTCTATCTGACCGTTTCCGGGAAGGAAGCCGGACTGATGGAACGCGTTGATCCGGATTATTATGACGTAAGAAAAATGTGAAACGTGAATGTGAACAGCCCCGGCGGAATCTGCATGTAAAACTGCAGATTCCGTCGGGGTTGTTTTTTTGTCGTTGAGACCGCGGAATGCCAACATTTCTGCGGCAACACATGCACACGGAAATACCCCCGGGAGCATATTTGATGCTTGGGGAAAAGATCCATGCTATGCTTGAACTACTTATCGGGCATACGGCTGTCTGCCCAAAAAATGCACAAGAAAGGGGTCATCCTATTTTAAACTTATTATCAAATCCGGCAGTCATACCCGTTCTGTTGCTTTTGGCGGGATCGGGAATCTGGTGGTTTTTGGCCAGCGACGAAAAAAGCCGAAAAATGAAAATACTGTCCCAGTTGGGCGATGAGATATTCCGTCTGCTGGCAATTGCATTCGGCAGCAATGCGCTGCTTCATTTTTCCGAAGTGCTGCGTGCGCCCTATCAGGTCTTGCTGTTGACGAAAGAGGCCGTATTTTTGGCCGTGATCATCACTGGAACGTACAATCTGTGGAAACATTTGCCGAAACTGCTGGCGGATCGATCGCTGGTGGTTGCGCTGTCCCAACTGATTCTGCTGCTGTTTTCGATCAATCATCTTTTCTATTACAGCCTTTATGATAGTCCGACCTCGATTGGGTTGGCCACACTGAGTGTGCTGTTGTTGCTTGCTATCACTTTCGCAGAGATGCGGAACAGCACGCTGGCGGTGTTGCTCCTGGTCGGCGCGATTGTCCATTTCACGCTGATGAACGGGAGTAGCGTCCTTTATTTTGGCTTGGTTGTGACGCCGGAGCTGATAGCAGCGGCTGTGTTTGCTTTTGTTTGCATCATCTTGGTTAGGGGGAAAGTACCATCGAAACAGATTTGACCACATGGGTAGCCTTTGCGGCAGGCGCCTTGTCCTTTTTATCGCCGTGCACGCTGCCGCTGTTGCCTTTGTACATTTCCTACATCACGGGACTGAATGTGCAGCAGATAAAAGAGGATAACTCACTTTCCGTCAGACGCAATATCCTGCTGCATTCGCTCGTCTTTCTGATCGGCGTGTCGACTGTCTACCTCACTTTGGGGCTGGGTGTGAGCTATCTTGGCAATGTTTTCAGTTCCGTCTTGACCGGTCCGGTGAGTGTACTGCTGCAGCGACTGTCCGGACTGCTCATCATTCTGATGGGCCTGACGACAGTCGGCTATCTGAAGATTCCGCTTCTGTTGGGGGACCACCGGAAGTTGAAGATGACGAAAGGCGTCAGCTTCCTTTCGACATTTTTGATCGGACTGGGCTTCGCTGCTGGCTGGACGCCTTGTATCGGTCCGATCTTTTCATCGATCCTGCTGCTGGGGAATGCGATGGGGTCGCCGCCTGTGCTGTATCTGCTGATGTATGTGCTTGGTTTTTCATTGCCGTTCTTGCTGGTAACTTTTTTCATCGGAAGACTCAAGTCCATTTTGAAGTACAGCGAAACCTTCATGAAAATCGGCGGGTGGCTGATGATCCTGTTCGGCTTATTGTTGTTGAGCGGAAGTCTGGAAACTTTGTCGATCGCAATTTTGCATTTATTGGAAGGGACGCCGTTTGAGCGTCTCGGTTAGGAGGAATACGTTGTGCAGAAAAAAATAATCTGGCTTTTATTGGGAACCTCTTTTTTGTGGATCCTGTTCGATTTCGGCAAAAGCTATTTCCCGGGGACCGAAACCAACGAAACGGGGACAGTTTCCCTAGAAACGGCAACACCTGAAGCCCAAGAAGGCATCAGCATCGGGCAGCTGGCGTACGATTTTGAACTGAAGGATATGTCTGGCAATGCGGTTAAGCTTTCCGATTACCGAGGGAAGAAGGTATTCTTGAATTTCTGGGCCAGCTGGTGTCCGCCCTGCAAGGCTGAGATGCCCCATCTGCAGGCATTTTCGGAGGAGCAGGAGGATGTGGTGGTGCTCGGCGTGAACGTCACGTCTTCGGAAAGCAACCCCGACAATGCGGCCCTGTTTTTGGAGGATAATGCTATCAGCTTCCTGAATCTTTACGGCACGGAGCGAGTGTTCGATCAGTACCAAGTCCAGTCGTTGCCGACTTCCTACCTGATCGGATCGGACGGCAAAATTTATGAGCGCATCATCGGGGCCGTCACAAAGGATATCCTCGAAGCTAAATTTTCGATGATCAAATAGTATGCAGGCAAACAAAAAGTGGTCCAACCTCGCTTATGCGGGCCGGGCCACTTTTTTTGCATAATTAGGTCAGACGATCTGATAGGTTCCGCGCAGTTCTTTTTCGTAAGGACCCATCTCGGCCAGATAATCCATCATGGCTTCGACTGCATGCTTTTCCAGATTCTTGTGTTCTTTTCCGAATTTCTTCGGAACGCCCTGGTTGGTCACATAGCTGACGTTGTATTCTTTATCCGGGATGACTTCTTCGCCAGCGATGAAAAGTTTTTGGACACGGGTTCCTTTTGGATTTTCCAGTTTCAGGTAAGCGTGCAAGCCCATCGCCCTCTTCAGGTAGCCGCCCATCTGATTAAATGGGTCCGCTGCGTAGGTGCTCTCGAGGTTTTCTTCCAGCAAAGCGACTATTTCCGAACCAGTCAGGATAGCAGTTGAAATCGGCGGATCCATCGGAATGATTTGGTACAATTCCCTCAGCGTCACCGGGCCTTTCAGGATCGGAACCCCGTAGCGCCAGCCGTTGGAGAAGGCCAAATCCGTTTTCGTGTGGAAAAGGATCGCATCCAAGAGGAAGTTGTCCATCGTCGTTTCCACGCTCCAGCCGCGGTGCAGCACTTTTTTGGTTTCGCCGACTTGGAGACCGAGTTTTTCGCGGTAAGGGGCTAAAGCTTCATCGATCAAAGCTTTCATTTCCGCATCTTCGGGGATATCCTCCGTAACCGGAATAAGTTGATGTTCGATGGATTGGATCGCGCCGTCCTCAAGGGTCAGTTCGAGTGCGCCGAGGAAAGAACCGTGCGAACCAGACTGGATGACTGCCGTATTGCCTACTGTGACGATGTGTTCCTGACGGTTATGGGTGTGGCCGCTCAGGCAGATCGCCACGCCTTCGACTTCGCTCATCAATTTCAGGTCCTGCGGGAAACCGAGATGGGACAGGACGATGATCAGATTGACCCCTTTTTCCTTCAGTTCCGCCACATAGCCGGGCAGCTCCTCGCGCCCCAAAGTGAAAGAGAGGCCTTCGCTGAAATGGGGCGGCATCGTTTTGTCGATGATGTTGCAGGCGATGCCGATCACACCGATCGAAAGTTCCCCGACGGACAGGATTTTGTAAGGCTCGAACGCCAACTTGCCGCTTTCTTTTTCGTAGGCATTGATTGCCAGAATCGGATAATCCAACTGCTGGCCTATTTTTTTCAGATTGGCCGGCCCGAAGCCAGTGTCCCAGTGGAATGTCATGGCATCAAAACCGACTTCGTTCAGCACCGGCAGCATGTGCCAGCCTTTCGAATCGATCGCTTCGTAGGTGCCATGGATCGTGTCGCCGTTATCGAAAACGAGTGTCGGATTTTTGCTGCGGAAATCCTTGATCAGGCTTTGGAGGCGGGCATAGCCGCCAGCCTTGCGGAACGCCAATTTCTCCTTTTCGTAGAACAGTTCGTTGTGCAGCTCCAAGTAGCTGTGGGTGTCGTTGATCTGAAGGATCGTCAATTTTTCTTGCATAGGAATCCACCTTTCTGGACGAAATGTGACAGTAGCATTCGTTATATTGTTGTTTCCATTCTAACACTCTGTGCGGAGGATACCGATTGATATGCCCTGGGACGTAGAGGCTGAATCGTGAAACTGAATCGAAAACGCAATTTCAGTGCAGAACTGTGTTAGAATTTGGATATATAAATGGATGGGACAGGGGAGGCGTTCGGGTTTTGGATGTTAGGGTTGTATTTGGTAGGATGATTATGCTGGTCTTGATCATGTTTGTGGGCTATCTCGCGACGGTCATGAAGGTTTTCGACAAGCACGCGAACGCCAATTTTGCGGCGTTGATCACCTATGTCACGGTGCCTGCGCTCGTCATCGCATCGGTGGAAGGCGCAGGTGAGGTGGGCACGAAATCGGACACGCTCTTCGTCTTGTTGACCGCGACGCTGATGTATCTTTTCACGGTCGGATTGGCCAAGTTCAGTCCGAAACTGTTCCGCGCGGATAAAGAAACGGAAGGAATCATCGAGTTCCTGACCATCTTCACGAACAACGGATTTATGGGGCTGCCGGTCGTGCAGGCGATTTTCGGCACAGGCGCACTTTTTTATGCATCGCTGTACGGCATCCCGAACAACCTGTTGATCTACTCTTTGGGTGTCTTTCTGATTGCGAAAGGCTCGAAAAAATCGCGGGCGAACTGGAAAGCAATCCTGTTGAATCCCGGCAACCTCGCTTCGCTGTTCGCGGTTTTCGTTTTCTTGTTCGACATCAAATTGCCGACGCTGGTGATGGACACCGCCACCAGCATCGGAAACATCACGGCTCCGTTGGCAATGATCATCATCGGCGCGTCATTGGCCGACATCGATATCCTCGGCGCCTTCAAGGAATGGAAAATCTATCTGTTTGCGTTCTACCGTATGATCGTGATTCCGCTGTTCCTCTGGTGGGCTTTGAAGGGCATCCTGACGAACCCGACCATGCTGGGGATCCTCGTCATCATCGCCGCCATGCCTGGCCCGGCGATGGCTGTCGCGTTGTCGATGCAGTACGGAGGCAACACGGCCTTCTCAACGCGCTACGTTTTCATTTCGACGCTGCTATCGGTATTCACAATCCCATTATTGGCGGCGCTGCTTTTTTGAGCGGCATATATGCTGAAAGAACGCCCACTCCGCACGGTTTGCGGAATGGGCGTTCTTTGTGGTTTTGGGTAATCGTTGCGTGCGCGCAGTCGTTATTTGAATTTCTTCGTGATGTAAGGGTTCAACCAACGGTACAACAACGTGGACAAGAAAGCTCCTACGAGACCTTGCGCGATGTTCAGCGGGAATGAAGCGATCGCGGCACCGAAGCCGAAAAGGATCGTGTCCCCAATGGCGTATCCAATCGCCATCCAAACACCGGCGATCACCGTGGCAACCAATGGCTTCTTGTGATCCATTTTCTGGAACAACCAGCCGGCAAAGAATCCTTCCAAACCTTTTACGACAAAAGTGATCGGTGCATAGAAGGCATAACCGGCGAACAGGTCGGCCAACATGCTGCCGAGTGAGCCGACGAAGAAGCCAGCACTGCCTCCGAAGGACAGACCGGCCAACAGAAGGACCATGTCCCCCAAGTTGACGTAGCCGTAAGGAATCGGAATTCGGAACAATAAGGTCATGACGACAGTAAGCGCCATAAATAAGGCCAAAACAACCAATCTGTAAGTACTGTTTTTTTCAGTTTTCATGCAATTCGCCTCCAAGCATTATTTTTAATTATAGCCCTTATGCAAAAGTTTGCACTCTTTTTCTCATCGTTTTCACAATAATTTCCAAAATGATGGAAAAATGAGGAAATCCAATGAAAAGATGATAGAATGGGAATAATTGAGTTTCAAAAGTAAAGGGGTGCAAGCATTTGAGTCAACCGAGAGTACTGATTATCCAAGATATTTCCGCCAGTTGCCGCATTTCGATGAACGTGGCGGTTCCCGTAGTGAGCTGCCTGGACAATTGGGTGAGCATCCTGCCGACAGCACTGTTGTCCACTCATACGGGTAAAGAATTTGAAGGCTATACCTTTTTGGATCTGACCCAGGAAATGGGCGGCATCCTGCAGCATTGGCAATCATTGGGCATCAAATTCGACGGCATCCTGATCGGCTATCTGGGTTCGCGCCAGCAGATCGACATCGTGCGGGGGATTATCCATACGTTTGCGTCCGAAGATGCCCACATCGTTCTCGATCCGGCGATGGGCGATCAAGGCGTTCTCTATCCGGGTTTCACGCTTGAATATGTGGATGAAATGGCGGCGCTCTGCAATGAAGCGACGGTGATCACGCCGAACGTGACGGAAGCCTGCTTTTTGACCAAACGCCCCGTGTTGAAGAAGCCTTACAAGGAAGCCGAGGTTGCGGAATTATTGGCTGATTTGCGGGTGTTGAATCCGAAGAGCGTCGTGCTGACGGGCGTTTCCTTGGAACCGGAAAAGATCGGTGCTGTCTGCGTCAGCCAAAACGAACCTGAAGCGCAGTATGCCTTCGCGAAACATTTTCCCGGCCATTATGACGGCGCGGGCGATCTCTTCACGAGCGTCGTTGGCGGTCTGCTTTTCCAGGACCTGCCGCTGACCATAGCCACCGAAACTGCCGTCCACTACAACAGCATGGTAATTGAGCGCACCCTGAAAAGCGGACGCGAACTGCACTATGGCGTCCAATTCGAGACGGATCTGCCGTATCTGATCGAACAGCTGCGCAAATACAAACCAACTGAATAGATAATTTTTTTCAAGAATTTTTTCGGAAAGAGACGTGAGAAAATGAAAATAGAAACTGTAGCCATAATCGGATTGGGTGCCCTGGGGATCCTCTACGGTAATCATTTCACGAAAGCCATCGGAAAGGATCACGTGCGCATCGTCGTCAACAAAGCGCGGATGGCGCGCTACCAGGAACAAGGCATTTCCTTCAACGGAGAGCCATGCGATTTCCAATACGTCGACGAAACGGATGCCAGCTTGGCGCCGGCGGATCTGGTCATTTTGGCCGTAAAGGGGACCCAATTGGATGAAGCGATCGAAACCGCCCGCCACCAAGTCGGACCGGAGACGACGATCATTTCGGTGCTTAACGGTATCTCCAGCGAAGAAGTCATAGGTGCGGCTTTCGGTGGCGAGAAGGTCGTACACTGCGTAGCCCAAGGGATGGACGCGTTGCGCATCGGCAATGATGTGAAGTCTGTCCATATCGGCGAACTGCGCATTGGCCTCGATGCTCCGGAAAAACAGGCGCGTTTGGATGCGGTGGCGGCTTTCTTCGAAGAAACGGCTTTGCCGCACGTGGTCGAAGCGGATATCCTGCACCGCATGTGGGCGAAATTCATGCTTAATGTCGGCGTGAATCAAGTGCTTATGGTGAAGGAAGGCACTTTCCGCGACATCCACGAAGCAGGGCCAACTCGCGATCTGATGATCGCTGCCATGCGCGAAGTCCTGCCGATCGCCCAGAAGGAAGGCGTCAACCTGACGGAAACCGACCTGGAAAATGATTTGGCGATCATCGACGGACTGACGCCGCTGGGGATGCCATCGATGCGCCAGGATGGCATCGCGAAACGGCCTTCAGAGGTCGAGTTGTTTGCAGGCACCATTCTGAAAAAAGCCAAAAAATATGGACTGCCTGCCCCGACGAACCAGTACCTGTATGACCAGGTCCAGTCCATCGAAGCAACTTACTGAGAGAACGGATTACTGGCCTTCGCAGGCGAAGGCATCAAGCCCTCGCCTGCGGGGGCTTTTGCGTTGTTGCTGAAGCTTCAGGCAGCACCGGATGATTTTTGGCGAGTCCAACTCCGGCGGGGCCCTCCTCGCCGGAGCTGAGGCGAGCGCAAATCCTGCACCTCCGACGAACCCATGCTCGGCGGAGGACAGCCTGCGATTTTGCGCCCAGCTCCGGCCAACATTCGCTCACAGGAGCAGAGCAAATCACCGGAACCCCAACTCCGTTGAGAAGGGCGCTCACCGGAGGGAAAGCTCGATACCCGACGCTGGCAGCATTTTTTTGTTATAATGGAAGCATTCATTCTACAATCGTCAAAAAGCACGAAAAAGGAGCCAAAATCATGACACAAGAACAACTGAAAAATCGAGCGGACGTCCCTGAGGCGTTGACTTGGGATGTGACCGCACTCTATAAAACAAGAGCAGACTTCGAGGCTGCTTTGAATGGTCTAAAAGTTGCAACAGCAACCTTCGCAACGACATACGAAGGCAAACTCACGGACGCCAAAACGATCCTTGCCGCTATGAAGGAATACGAAAAGCTCATCGAAACCGCAACTTTGGCGGATCACTATGCGATGATGCCGGAAGCGACTGACCTGACCGATCCGGACAACGTCGAGCTGTCCCGCCAAACGGCGAACGCGATGGCGGACATCAGCGCCCAACTGACATTCTTTGAATCGGAACTGATCGGCTGCGACGCCGCTGTCCTCGATCAGGTCGTTTCGGAAAAAGTGCGTTTCGCTTCCTATGTCCGCCACATCAAGAAAAACAAAAGCATCCAGCTGGCGCCTGAAGTCGAAAAGGCATTGGCCCAGTTGGCCCCGACATTGGATGCGCCTAGCGCCATCTATGAACAGGCTCGCCTTGGCGATATGGACTTCGGCACTTTCATGGCCGACGGGAAGGAATATCCGTTGAGCTTCGTGCTTTATGAGGATTACTACATGTATCATGACGACACGGCGATTCGTAGGGCAGCTTTCGATAAATTTTCGGCTGTACTAAGCGATTACGAAAATGTGGTCGCAACGGCCTACTATACCCAGCTGCAAAAGGAAAAGACGTTGGCGACAATGCGCGGTTTCGATTCCGTGATCGACTATCTGCTCTACGGGCAGGAGGTGACGCGCGATCTGTATGACCGCCAAATCGACACGATCATGAACGACCTAGCGCCGGTGATGCAGAAATACATCACCCATCTGAAGGAAATCCGCGGACTGGACAAAATGACTTATGCCGACTTGAAGATCGCGCTGGATCCGGAATATTCGCCGCAAGTTTCGATCGAAGAGTCGCAGGTGATGGTTCAGGATGCCATTGCGGTACTGGGCGAGGATTATACCGACCGGATCATGCGGGCTTATCCGGAGCGTTGGATCGATTTCGCCCAGAACATCGGCAAGTCGACCGGTGGATTTTGTACCAGCCCATACGGCACGCATCCTTACATCCTGATGTCATGGGCGAACCAACTTTCGGACGTCTATACGCTGATCCATGAATTGGGCCATGCCGGCCAGATGATCCTGTCGAACGAAAACAACAGCATCCTTGGTTCGGAGCCATCGTTGTACCTGATCGAAGGCCCATCCACCTTCAATGAACTGCTGTTGACGGAGTCATTGGCGCGCAAGAGCACGGATGCGCGCATGCAGCGCTTCGCTTTGACGAAGATGCTTTCCGACACCTATTTCCACAATTTCGTCACGCACTTGCTGGAAGCCGCCTATCAGAGGGAAGTCTACAACTTGATAGACGCGGGCAAGAGCTTCGATGCCGGCAAATTGAGCGAAATCAAACGGAACGTGCTGGAGCGATTCTGGGGAGATGCTGTGGAAATCAACGCTGGAGCGGAGCTGACATGGATGCGCCAGATCCATTACTACATGGGGCTGTATTCCTACACCTATTCGGCCGGACTGACGATCGCGACGCAAGCCTTCCTGCGCGTCAAAACGGAAGGCGAAGCGGCTGTCGGAAAATGGTTGGAATTCCTGGCGCTCGGGGACCAATTGGAATCCGCAGAAGCCGCAGCATTGGCCGGTGTGGACATCAAAACGGACCAGGCGCTGCAGGATACGATCCATTATTTGGACGAAGCGGTCGATCAAATCATCACACTAAGCAAAGAACTTGCTTAAGAAAGAGGAAACTATGGACGGAAAACTCAGAAAAAACATCAAAATCGGCGCTTTGGTCGATATCGTCTTGAAGAAAGACCAACGCACCGGGAAATTGACAAGAGGGCATGTGAAACGGCTGTTGACGAACAGCCCCAATCATCCGCACGGCATCAAAGTCATGTTGGTTGAAGGTGACCAGGTCGGACGTGTGCAACAAATCGTGGACGAGGCATAAATTGGAATGAAAAATGAGAAAAAAATCGATTGATCGCTACTTTTCTCAGAAAAAGGAATCATATGAAAATCCGATGATAGTTTTTTTGTTGACAGTTCTTTTCAAATCTTATATTATGATTTCATACCACAACTGAATAAAACAAAGTCAGTGATGAAGAGAGTAGATTTGAATATTTTCTCCAGCGAGCCGGGACAGAGTGGAAGCCCAGCAGTAAAATATCAGATTGAAGCGCACTTCGGATGACGAAAAGGTGAACGTTCAGTAGCCTTTTACGCAATTTATGCGTTAATTTAATCGAGGTGGATTTGTTGTTTCACAGCAGATCAACTAGAGTGGTACCGCGGAATCAAACATTGACCCGTCTCTTGTAGCAATACAAGGGGCGGATTTTTTATACCCAAAGGACCACCATCAAAAACAAAAAAAAGGGGATTATATACAAATGGATTCAACTTTCTTTGAGACCTACATGCCGATCTATTTCCAAGGCGCAGGTTATACGATTGGCCTTTCGATCAGCGCGATCGTACTGGGCGTCATATTAGGAACAGGATTGGCATTAATGAAAATGTCACCCAACAAGTTCCTCAGCATATTAGCGAAAGGGTATATCCAAATTGTGCGGGGTACACCATTGTTGGTGCAATTATTCATCATTTATTACGGGTTGTACGTCATCAATATCGAATTGCCTGACTTCCTGTCCGGCGTCATCGCTGTATCATTGAACTCTGCAGCCTACATCGCCGAAATCATCCGTTCCGGTATCCAAGCGGTCGACAAAGGCCAAATGGAAGCCGCCCGCTCGATCGGGATGAGCAAATCAATGGCAATGCAAAAAATCATTTATCCACAAGCCATCAAGAATATACTTCCGGCTTTGGGTAACGAATTCGTTACGCTGATCAAAGAAACATCGATCGTTTCCGTGTTGGGCTTGCGCGACTTGATGTTCGCAGCAAATACGGTCCGCGGTGCGACCTTCTTGCCATTCGGCCCGCTAGTGGTCGCTGCCGTGATGTACTTCATCATGACATCAATCGTCTCTAAATTAGTGGACATTCTAGAAATGAGGTTGAAACAAAGTGATTAAAACAGAAAAACTTACGAAGTCCTTCGGCGACAAACAAGTTCTGAAAGGCATCGATGAACAAATCAACTCGGGTGAAGTTGTCGTTATCATCGGACCATCCGGATCGGGCAAAAGTACCTTTCTGCGCTGCATGAATCTGCTTGAAGAACCGACAACCGGGAAGGTTATTTTTGAAGGTAAGGAAATCAACAAAAAAGGTGTGGATATCGATTCCATCCGCACCAAAATGGGCATGGTGTTCCAAAGCTTCAACCTTTTCCCGCATCTGACGGTTTTGGACAACATCATGATCGGACCGCAGCATGTCAAAAAAGTACCGAAAGACAAAGCCGAAGCGATTGCCAGAAAATTGTTGGCGCGCATGGGCATGTCCGAAAAGGCTGATGTCTATCCACAATCCTTATCGGGCGGACAGAAACAACGGATCGCAATCGCGCGCGCTTTGGCGATGGAGCCGGATATGATGCTGTTCGATGAACCAACATCCGCGCTTGACCCGGAAATGGTCGGCGAAGTGTTGCAGGTAATGAAAGACCTTGCGTTGGAAGGCATGACGATGGTAGTCGTGACCCACGAAATGGGCTTCGCGAAAGAAGTCGGCGACCGCATCCTTTTCATGGATGACGGCCAAGTGATGGAACAAGGAACACCGGATGAGATTTTCAATCATCCAAAAAGTGAGCGGACAAAGGATTTCTTATCGAAAGTCCTATAAAATAAAAAACATATTTGGAGGGGTTAGGATGAAAAAAGGATTATTGAAATTAGCTTTGGGTGCAATGAGCATTCTTGCTTTGGCAGCATGTGGTAATACAAGCGAGACAGCGGACAGTTCCGCAACAGATTCAGCAGCTACAACAACTGATAAATTGCAGGAAATCAAGGACAGCGGCAAATTGGTGATGGGTACATCAGCGGATTATCCGCCATACGAATGGCACCTTGTGAAAGACGGCAAAGATACAGTAGTCGGTTTCGACATCGATATCGCGCAAGCAATCGCTGATGAATTAGGCGTTGAGTTGGAAGTCAAAGACATGGACTTCGACGGATTGATCCCGGCATTATCCACAGGCAAGATCGACATGATCATCGCCGGCATGAACCCGACTGAAGAAAGAAAACAAAGCGTTGACTTCACTGACATCTACTACACACAAAAAGACGTATTGGTTATCAGAACAGAAGACGCTGCAACCATCACATCTGAAGATTCATTGAAAACAGCTGCATTATCGACGCAAAAAGCGACAATCCAAGAAGATTACCTGTTGGAAAACTTCCCGGATGCTGAAATCCAATCCGTACCGAAATGGAACACAGCAATCATGTCCTTGACGACAGGAAAAGTGGATGCTATCTTGATGGTTGAAACGGTTGCGAAGCAGTTCGTTTCCCAAAATGATACTTTGATGATCGCTGAATTCGATGTAAACAGTGACCTGAATCAATCAGCAATCGCAGTCGCTAAAGACGGCGGCGCATTCCTGGAAACTGTGAACAGCATCTTGACTGAGCTGAAAGACAGCGGGAAAATCGAAGAATTGATCCAAATCAATACACAATTGATGGAAGACAATACAGCAGAATAAAAAAGTAATATACCAATAAAAGTGCAAGGGTGCTCTGAAAAGGGCATCCTTTTTTTGAAACAATCAATGAATGCGGAGGAATCACGATTGAAAAAAGGGTTTATGAAAATGATTTTGGGAACGATGAGCCTCTTGGCTTTGGCAGCATGCGGAAACACGAGCGGAACAGCGAACAGCGCTGCGACGGATGGAAGCAGCGCATTGCAGGAAATCAAGGACAGCGGCAAATTGGTCGTCGGAACCTGTGCGGATTATCCTCCGTATGAGTGGCATCTTGTGCAGGACGGAGAAGACAAAATCATCGGCTTCGATATCGATATCGCCCAAGCCATCGCGGATGAAATGGGGGTCGAGCTGGAAGTCATTGATATGGACTTCGACGGCCTGATTCCGGCATTGTCCACAGGCAAGGTCGATATGATCATCGCCGGCATGAACCCTACGGCAGAAAGAAAACAAAGCGTTGATTTCACGGACATTTACTATACTCAAAAGGATGCCCTAGTGATCAAGTCGGAGGATGCGAAGGATATCCGATCGGAAAACGACCTGAAGAAGTCCAGCCTAGCGACGCAAAAGGCGACGATCCAAGAGGAGTACTTGCTGGAAAATTTCCCGGATGCTGAAATCAAGTCCGTGCCGAAATGGAACACGGCCATCCTGTATTTGGTGACCGGCAAAGCTGATGCCGTATTGATGGTGGAGACTGTTGCGAGGCGATACGTCGAAGAGAACGAAGGCCTTGAAATCGCCGACTTCGACGTCGCCAGCACGCCGAATGAATCCGCCATCGCCGTCGCGAAAGACAGCGAAGATTTTCTGGATGCGGTGAATGACATCCTTGACGAAATGGAAGACAGCGGCAAGATCGAGGAACTTATCCGTACGAATATTGAGATTATGGATGAGAACACCGGGATTTAGCCAAAAAAAAGAGAAGGAGATTGCCGGTATGTCCGGATTTCCTTCTCTTTTTGCGCTATTAGATTTACTTTTTCTTCTTCAGATCCATGTAGCCGTTGTACACCGTTGCAAAAATCCCAAAGAGGATACCGACGATCGGAAAGATGATCCAGGCGCTCCCCCAAGCGTAATAAACAAAGCCGGCAATCAAATAGATGGCAGCTGCCAGCGGGAAGACGACCCCCGCGACGATACCGACCACTTTATTCTTCTCGGCTTTATCCTTCGCAAACTCTCCGATCGACAGCAGTTTCTCGTACGTTTCGTCCTGGATGCCGTAGAAGATAAACAGGAAGACGCCGATTGCGATGAAGCTGAGCAGGAACACAAGGGACAGACCGTTTTCCTCACCGAGCAGGACTACGGAAAGCAGCATGGAGACGGGCGCCAAGATGCAGAGCGCGACCCCAATCGCGATAGCGACGGCCAATCTTGGCCGGAAGGCTTTGTGTTCAGCTTTCAGGCGGGTATAGGTCGTGGAGTCGATTTGGATTCGTTTATGTTCCAGCTCAAATTGCTGTTCCTTCATTCCGTAAAGAATGAACAAGGCGACACCGGCTGCGATGAAGATGAACAGCGGCACGAGTGTTAGAATATCCATCAGTTCACTCGTACGGCCTCCCTGACCGTTTCGGTATCCAGTAAGGTACTGGCCGAGAAACAGGCTGGCTGGGCCCATAATGCACAGGAAGACGCCAGTCGCCATCGCCCAAGCGAAGTGATGGCGATGATCGATGTATTCATCGACTTGTTCGGGAGTAAGGTAGACTTCGTTTTGGGTATTTTCTGCAGGTGATTGGGCTTGGTAGGATTCGGTGAAGTCATCAACATTACCCTGAGCCGCTATGGCAGTGCTGATCGCCTCATGCTCGCTTTTGCCTTCTGATTTCAGTTGCTGGTATTTGTCTTTCATTTTTGTTAGCATGGCTTGCTTGTGGGCTAGCATCTCCGGTGTTTTTGGCAGATTTACAAAAACGGAATCTACATAATTGCTGATCGTATCCATAGTTCATCCTCTTTTCTGATGATGGCGCGTGATTTGAGTTGCTTTATAGAGTGCTCGTGTGGAACTGTTGGGAGTTTTTTAGTCATCTAAAGTGTAGCACTTTTAGGTGGGGCGTGGAAATGATATGTGTAATTCCAAGAGTAGAATGAACCTAGCATTTTCAATGATTATTTCTACAGGCCGTTCCATTTCCTTAAATATTCGGTATAATTAATTTGGTATAAATAATTAATGAAATACATACATAACGATTAATGATAGGGAAGAAGATGGGCATATGAACAAATACCGGACGGCATTGATGAATCGTCCCTTTATGTATATTGAGAGTAAACGAATTGCAGAAATGATGCTTCAAGGAAAAACTGAAGAAGAGCGACGTTATGAAGCGATTGAATTGAATGCCATTCAGATGCCCTCCCTGGACCGAAGAAAGACATCATACAAGGAAATCAGTCACCGATTATCCTTTTTGGATGATTTCTTTTTGGAAAAATTCATGAACAGCGATGCGGATACCGCGAAAGCGATACTGGCATATGCGATTCTGCAGACAGATCAGCTTTATTATGAATTCATGCGCGAGATCTATCTCGAAAAAATCTTGTTACTTCAAAAAGATTTGGCAAAAAAAGAAGTGATTAATTTTTTATACAAGAAGGCCGAACAGAGTGAAGTAGTCGTCAAGTGGGCAGATAATACGAAAGAACGGTTAGCGAGTGGATTTATCCAAATGATGCGTGAATCCGGGTTTATAGTGAGCAATCATGAGGAGCATCAAGTTAAGCGTCCTCTGATCAATCAGGGCGTGAGGGCATATCTGCGGAAGAACGGCATCAAACCTATCGTTGAGATCATGTTAGGAGAATTATTATGAAACAAATTATCGAAAGACTGAACGATTTACAGGAAATCATATTGGAGCCGGATTTCACAAACAAAAAAGGCTTGGGTGGTGAAATCGGTTTTTACATCTTCGATTATGATGCAACTGACGAACTGATTGTCCGTCAGACGATTCCGGAGCTCATCCAATACAGCCAAAAAAGAAACGAAGCTTTGCGATTCCAAGTCTTCGATTTATATGACATGATGATCCGCTTTTTTGAAAAGCGAGGCTACATCGAAAAAAACATCAAGATGGAACAGCAGAAATCAAGCGAAGAGTTGTTCAGCGTCATGCGTAAAGCCCTCAAAATCGCGACCAACCGGGATGTGTTCGTGCAGACTATCCGGGAAGAGTTGGAACCGGGAGCGATTGTTTTCATTACCGGAATCGGCAAAATCTATCCGATTCTTCGCTCTCATATACTATTGAATAACTTGCAGATTGTAGTTGAGGACCAGCCTTTGATTTTATTTTTCCCGGGTACGTACGAGGATAACAAAATGCAACTTTTTGGAGAGTTCAAGGACGATCATTATTATCGTGCCTTTCAATTAGTAGGTAGATAGAGGAGGAGTAAAATGAAGATAAGACAATTATTCAAAAAAAATATTGCGCGTGAAATTAAAGGCGTCATCAAAGTCGGTCAGGAAGCGGAAAATGATGTCCGCCAAGAGTTGGATGAATATGTAGTCACCGATGAATTGCTGGGGCATTTTGTTTACTTCTTCAAACAATATCTGAAATCACTGGATGTGCCAACGGATCAGATGGGCGTCTGGATTTCCGGCTTCTTTGGTTCCGGGAAATCGCATTTCTTGAAAATCCTGTCTTATTTATTGGACAGCAATCTTGAAGTAGACGGAAAAAAGGCGGTCGAGTTCTTCAAAGAGAAAATTCAGGATCAAACCTTATTGGATCAAATGCAGCAAGTGGCGGATGCACCAAGCGATATTATCTTGTTCAACACGCCTTCGAAATCGGAGGATGATAACGGCGACAGCAAGCTTTCGATCGTCAAAGTCTTCAACAAAGTCTTCAATGAAAAGTTGGGCTATTCCGCCAGCATCCCTTGGGTTGCACAAATGGAAGAAATCCTGGATCAGAATGGCCAATACGTGCCTTTTAAGCAAGTCTTCCAAGCGAAGTCTGATCTTGCCTGGGAAGATGCTCGCGAGGAAATTTATTACAACGAAGATATGATTGTGGAAACCCTTGTTGAAGTCGCCAACATGAGCGAAGAGAGCGCCCGCCGCTGGATCGACAACGGTGAAGAAAGCTATGAAATCAGTGTGGATTCCTTCGCAAAACGCATCAAAAAATATGTGGATAAACAGCCGGCTGACTATCACTTGGTCTTTTTGGCCGATGAAATGGGGCAGTTCGTCTCCGATGATGTTCACCGCATGCTGGACCTGCAAACAATCGTTGAAGATTTGGGCAAGTACACGCTCGGAAAGGTTTGGGTCATCGTAACGAGCCAACAAGACATCGATGAACTTGAAAAAGATATCCATTCTTCTCAGGACTTCTCCAAAATCCAAGGCCGCTTCAATACGCGATTGAGCTTGAGCTCCGCTAATGCGGATGAAGTAATCAAAAAACGTCTGTTGGAAAAGAATGATACAGGCAAAGATGCAGTGCAGTTATTGTATACAGGCGAAGTTCAAGCCTCATTACGCAACAAAATCAACTTTTCCGATGGGACCATTTCATTGAAAAAATATGATTCCCTGAAGGATTTCAGTGAATTTTATCCGATGATCCCGTATCAATTAGATTTGCTACAGCAAGTGTTCACGAAAATCCGTGAGAACAGTTCGGCCGGGAAGCACTTTGCCAGTGGAGAGCGGAATTTGTTGGGTGCGGTCCAATATGCCGCGTTGGAATATGCCGAAAAGGATCTGGGTATCCTGATTCCCTTCCAAACTTTCTATGGTCACCTTGACCAAGGGTTGGATCACTCCGTCCGCGCGACTATCATCAAAGCACAGTCCACTCCGACGCTGCAATCTTTTGATGTTGATGTACTGAAAGTCCTCTATCTGATCCGCTATTTGAAATCCGTTCCGAGCACAGTTGAGAACATCACGACTTTGATGTTGGATGAACTGGATGCCGACCGATTGAAATTGACGGAAGATATCACGGCTGCCTTAGACCGTTTGACAAAAGAGTACTTGGTGCAACGCACGGGTTTGGAATATCTGTTCTTGACGAATGAAGAGCAGGACATCAATCGTGAAATCAACCATATGGATATACCGACTTCAAAGATGCAATCCTATATCGGCGAAATGATCTATGACACCGTGTTGGAACTGAAGAAATATAAATACGTACCTTTTGCGGAGAAGAAGACTGTCGCTTATGACTTTGACTGCGCTAAATGGATCGACGAATCCGCACGCGGCAATGCGACTGCAGAAATCGGCATTCATGTGGTGACGCCATACAGTGATGATTACCGCAACCGTGAAACGCTTCAACAATTGTCTACGCGCGAAAACCGTTTGGTCATTGCATTGGGCGATTCAGGAACGTTCTACGACGACACGATGATGCTATTGAAAATAAATGAGTACTTGCGCAACCAATCGAGCAAACAAAATTCAGGCATGAAACGCGAAATCATCGACCGCAAATCCAACGAACGGAATGACCTGATGAAGTCCGTTGAACGCCAAGTACGCGAAACGGTCCAAAATGCCACCTATTACATCAACGGCAGTGAAGTGTCCCTAGCTGGTAATCCGACCACAAAGGTAGATCAAGGACTTCATGATGTTGTCGAAAATATGTATCTGAAAATCAAGTACATCAATAAGTTCTATGACCGTGATGACTTCAACGGGGTCATTTCACAAGGCCAAATCAACTTCCTGCACGACAATTCGGATGATCCGAATCGTTTGGCAACAGATGCCTTGGAGCAATACGTCAAACAACATACGGAACGCAAGATGATCACGTCCTTATTCGAAATCGTCCAAGTGTTCGGAAAAGCGCCATATGGTTGGCGTGAGGATGATATTTTGGTCAGTTTGATTCGCTTACTGAAAGACGAAAAAATTCAGTTCAAGTCCAGCGGTAATACGATGAACATTCATGATGCCATGTTCCCAAGAACAATCAAACAGAATCCATCACAAGCAAAAATCATGGTCGAAAAACGCAAAGTCATCGGGGAAGAACTGATTCGCAATGCGAAAACCATCGCAAAAGAGATGTACGGGAAAAATCTCGTGTCTGAAAAAGAAGATGACTTGAAAGAAGAAACAATGCGGTTATTTGTCGGTACCCAAAAAACAATGGTAAACTTGCTGGATGAATATCGTCACCGCAGCTACCCTGGTGAAAAGGAAATCGAAGCGTTATTGCAGACACTGAAAGAAATCCTAAAGTATCAGGATGCCGATCAATTCTTCAGATGTCTATTTGACAAGCGTGATGAGTTACTGGATCTGTATGATGATATCCAGCCCGTCCAAGCGTTCTTCGAATCCCAGAAGCCGGTATTCGATACCAGCTTCAAGCTGCGCAAACGCTATGAAATCGATAAAGATTTATTGCAGACTGCCGAAGCGAAAGAAGCTGGCAATCGCATTTCGGAAATATTGGCGATGAACATGCCGTATGACTTCATCAAAGAATTACCTGATCTGAATATGCAATACGAGCAGGCCTTGATAGCTGAATTGGACAAAGAATCCGAACCCTTGCTGGAAGTGATCCAACAAAAAGTTGCTACTTTGGAGGACACAATTACAGCAATGGAAACAGTCAGAGCTAAATTTGAACCGGTGATCAAAGAGCGTTTCACGCTTTTGAAGAATAAGATATTGAGTGCGGAAACACTGACGGATCTTTTCTCCTATCGGTCACAAATCGATCATTTGACGCAACTGTTGAGTACGCAAATCAATGATTTCATCTCGAAATTGCTGCCCCCACCTATAATCGACCCTGTAATAGACCCAATAATAGGTCCTATAGTAATCGTAGATCCGGTAAAGGTAATAGCCAAGAAACCGGAATTTGTGCATAAAAACAAACTGATTCCGCAAAACTACGAGAAAATCGAAACGGAAGCAGAGTTGAATGCCCTATTACTTGCCATCCACGACGAGCTGGAAAAGGTTCTTGAACAAGGCAAGACCATTCGTTTCATCTAATGATTACAAAATTGCAACAAAGTGAGGGTAATGATGGATAATACAGCTTTAAAGAAATTTGCAGTTAGTGCCCGACACAAAATATCAACTGGTGTCCGCAATCGTGCGGCCCAGTTCGGTATCACCGAGCAAGGGATTGCCCCTATACAATCCCTTGCTGACGGTTTTATCGTAAATGGACACATCTTTGATAACAAGACACAAACACAATATGAACATCTACGCAGAAGAGTTGAGATCGATGGTTATGAAGCTGTCATGGAAACGGCAAGCTACACTTGGTTCAATCGTCTGGTTGCTTTACGTTTCATGGAAGTCCATGATTACTTGCCGATCCGAACACGCATCTTATCGTCTTTGAAGGCGAATAAGGTGGAGCCCGATGCCGTTACGGAAGTCCTGCAGTTGGTAGATGAGTTGTCGCTCGATAAGGAATTGATCTATCACCTACAAGATACGCATAACACGAATGAATTATTTAAATACATCATCGAAAAACAAGGGATGCAACTGGAAAAAATGCTGCCGAATGTCTTTTCTCCCGTAGAAGGAGATTTTTATCTGCTCCTACCGAATGACTTGTTGCAAGACATCGGGATCATCAGAGACTTGATTACGCTTATATCTGAAGAATCATGGGATGATATCGAAATCGTCGGCTGGTTGTATCAATTCTACGTTTCTGAAGAAAAAGACCAAATTTTTTCTGACTTGAAGAAGAACAAGAAAATCGGCAAACAATCGATTGGGCCTGCTACACAACTATTCACGCCTAAATGGATTGTAGAATATCTTGTCGATAATTCACTAGGCCGTTTATGGATTGAGAATAATGCATCCAGTAATCTGAAGGATAAATTGCACTACTATTTGGATGCAGCGGAACAAACTCCGGAAGTTATGGAACAACTAGCAGCCCTAAAGTATGAAAAATTTAAACCGGAAGATATCAAAGTGATGGACCCCGCCATGGGTTCGGGTCACATGCTGCTTCATGCTTTCGACGTTCTTCGGGAAATTTATCTGGAACGAGGATACAACCCAAGAGAAATACCGCAGTTGATTGTGGAAAATAATTTGTATGGAATCGATATCGACAAACGTGCGGCGCAATTAGCTTCATTCGCAATTGCCATGAAGGCCCGCTCTTATGACAGACGATTCTTTAGTCGAGAGGTTACGTTTAATCTGATTGGATTCGAAGAAAGCAATGGCTTGGTATTATTCCATAATACATCGTTACCTAACGAAGATGCGGTTAATGCGGAGTTAGAAAACCTATACGCACAATTTTTTGATGCGAAGATCTATGGTTCTATTCTAAGACTTGAATTTATTGAAGTGAAGCTTATCGAGGAAGCTATCCAGTATTTAAGGACCAGCCCTGTTGAAGATATCATAGAACAAGGTTATCTAAATTTTGAGATTCCCATTATTGAGGAACTTCTTGAACAGCACAGATTGCTAACAATGAGATATGGTGTTGTTGTTACGAATCCACCGTATATGGGATCTAATGGAATGGATAGCAAATTGTCAAGCTATGTTAAAAAAAATTATCCGAATACAAAATCAGATTTATTCGCTGTTTTTATGGACGTATCTACGATATTGGCCAATCATAATGGTTATTATGCGATGATTAATCAACAGTCATGGATGTTTCTAAATTCATTTCAGAGACTGAGAGAGTCTATCCTAAAGAATCAAACAATTATTGATATGGCGCATACAGGAACTAGAACTTTTCCGGAAGTAGGGGGAGAGGTTGTTCAGAATACTGCATTTGTTTTATTAAACAGTCTTATTGATTCATATAAAGGACGATATGCTAGGTTAATTGAAATTAATAGAACCGAAGAAAAAGCAGCTGCCATTTTAAATGTTAAATATACTTATCATTCAGATCAGAAAAAATTTAGTATTATACCCGGAGCACCTATTGCATATTGGGTAAGTGATAAAATTTATGATAGTTTTAAATATGACACAATTGAGAAATATGCCATTTCTGATGGACAAACAAAAACTGGTGATAATAATAAATACTTGAGATTGATTTGGGAAGTAGAACGCAAAACTATTGGGAAAGGAAAAAAATGGGTAATCCACGCAAAAGGCGGAGGATATAGACGTTGGTTTGGAAATGTAGACACAATCATTGATTGGTCAGAAAAAGCAAAAAGTCATTACAGAAAAGACCACGTGGCGAGAATTGCTCCTGAGTATATTTGGTTCAGAAGAGGCGTTAGTTGGAATTTGATATCGAGTAGCGAGAGATTTAGCGTTAGATTACTGGAAAATGATTCAACCTTTAATTTAGCAGCCCCATCAATCTTTTTTGATGATGAGAATTTGAATGATTATGTCCTAGCGTTGTTAAATTCCAAATATGCTGAAAAAATTATTAGAATTCTTAATCCTACCCTCAATACTAATATTGGCGATGTGATGTCAATTCCTTTAAAAATTTCAAGAGATAATGAAATAATTGAGCTAGCTAGGGTGAATATTGCTATCTCAAAAAATGATTGGAATTCTTTTGAAACATCGTTGAATTTTGAAAAACATCCTTTAGTAACAGAGTCAAATCGTTATTCAAAAATATCTGAAACTTATGCAAAATGGAATGCTATTACGGAAGAACGATTCAACCAATTGAAAATGAATGAAGAAAAATTAAATCGAATTTTCATTGATATTTATAGCCTTCAAGATGAACTGACTCCAGAAGTTGAAGATAAAGACGTCACGGTTCGTAAAGCAGATGTGAAACGTGATATTAGGAATTTCTTATCTTATTTAATCGGAGTTGTCTTCGGTCGCTATCGATTGGATAAACAAGGGCTTGCCTTTGCGGGTGGAGAATTCAAAATTGATGAATATGGTTCGTACAAACCAGATAAAGATAACATCATTCCGATTACGGCTGAGCACTACTTTGAAGACGATATCGTTTCGAAAATTACTGAATTGGTTACTATCATTTATGGTAAGGATACATTGAATGAAAACCTTCAGTTCATCGCAACTCACTTAGGTATGAAGGAATCAGAAACGGCTGAAGATACGATTCGCCGCTACTTCATGAAGGATTTCTACAAGGATCATCTGAAGATTTATCAAAAACGTCCGATCTATTGGCAGTTCAGCAGCGGGAAGAAGGGCGCTTTTAAGGGTTTGATGTACTTGCACCGCTATGATAAGTACACGCTTGCGCGCATCCGTACCGACTATGTCCTGAAGCTGACGACCACTTTGAACCAACTGATCGAACATGCGCAGGTCATCATCGATGGTAACGTTTCCGCCAAAGAAGTGGCGCGTGCGCGTAAGGAAAGAGAAACCTATGAAGCGCAGCTACAGGAGTTGCGTGAATACGATCTGATCTTGAAGCAATTGGCCGATCAGGAAATCGATTTGGATTTGGATGACGGCGTAAAATTGAACTATGCCAAATTTCAAGAGATCCCATTCAAAAAAGACAATGGCCGATCTGAGAAAATGAACTTGTTCGAAAAAATCTAAAAATTAAAAAAGTTGCCAAAACAGGAGAAAGTTTCCTGGTGGCAACTTTTTTGCGTTTGCCAATAGAGAATGTTCTTTTTGGCAACAAATAAAATTGTGGTTCTTTCGCATTTGCTTTAAGATAAAGAGAGATATTTTTTTGAGGGGATAATGGATATGTATGAAGCAGAAAAAAGGTTGCAGGAAGTTTTTCAGCAACCATTGAAGGACTATCAGAAGCGCCATATCGTCTTCTGGTATGATAAATCCCAATCATTTTCGGATGAACTGAAGGAATATCAGCTAGAGGATGTGTTGGTATTGCGCTGCGATGACCAGCATTATTTTGAAACGAAGTATTTGATGGAACATGTGTATCCCGAACAGAACGTACTCATCTATTTTGAAATCGAACGGCCGGAGAACGAAAAGAATCCTTTGTTGGATATGTATTTTTTTAGCCAAGAATTCAAGATGGACCCGATGGAGAACTTGAAGGATGAGTTGGGCATCAGGTTTGAGACCAGTGATGTGTTCTTCAAATCCTATCAATTATTCTTCAACAATAAAAAGCGCCGCAATCAATTTGCGACTGTATTGGCAGAGAAACAGGACATCACCGAAACTGATTTGGAGCTAGCGGTGCTATGCGTGTTGACGAAGACAAAGGAATTGACTGCTTTTGGCGTCTTCCGCTCACTCTTCACGGAATATGGGACAGGACAGGACAACCTGTGGCAACAAGTGATCAAATTCGGCAGAGTGGATGCGTTTTGGCATTTGGCTAAATTATCCTTCGGTTATGTGCAAGCTGCACCAAGCATCGCCACTTTGGTCCAAGCCATATTCCAAACGAAGTTGGATGCAGAATTCGAAGCGAAAGTCCCTGCGAATTGGGATAAGCAGTTGCTGAGCCAAGCGAATAACTGCGTGGTCTTTTTGAACCGTTGGATGAACCTGCGCGACGAACAGGACAGCTACAATCGACTGTCAGATAACGTCTTCGAAGAGTTGCAGATCGTGAAATGGATGAAAAATAAGCCGGCGAAATGGTTGGCGCAATCGGATACGTTCCAAGCATTTGACAAGCAACTAGTGGAAGTGATCGCGCTGCAATTGGCGGAAGATGCCATTCTGTTTGATGAATTCGAGAACATCGTGATGAATCGCAGGTCATCTTATTGGTTTGAAGTTTTTGCCAATGAATATGAAGCATTGTTGACGGCCAGCCGCTTGTTGAAGCAAGTCCATCTGATCGAAAAAGAAGGTTTCCCGTATCAGAAAGAGGCGTTCTGGAAAAAATATGAGGAACACTACTATCTATTGGACAGCTATTATCGCCAATTCTACGTTGCCTTTGACAAGGGGATCGCATTGTCCGATGCCTTTGCATCCTTGCGCACGACGGTAGAGAACTATTATAAAAATGGCTTCCTTGCCAAGATGGCTGAGACCTGGATGACATTCTTCAATGAAGAAGCTACTTTTTCAGTTGAAAACACATTGAAGCAGGAACGTTTTTACAAGGATTGGGTCAGCACGTACGCCGTAAAAGAGAACCGGATCTTTGTGATCATCTCGGATGCTTTGCGCTACGAAGTGGCTGTTGAGTTGGGACAGCAACTGGAGGCAAGCACGCACTATAATGTGACGACGCACGCTCTCCAGGGAGTCGTTCCATCCTACACCGAACTGGGCATGGCAAGTCTCTTGCCGCATCATCAGTTAAGCCTGTCCGCAGCTGGCGAGGTTGTTGCCGATGATTTGGGCACAAAAGGCCTGCACCAACGGAATGCAGTACTGGAAGCCAAGTTGGGTGTAGATAGAGCGAAGGCTGTCGACGCCAAAGAGGTGTTGAACAGTTCCAGAAGCGAACTGCGGGAAATGTTTAAAGGCAGCAACTCGATCTACTACATCTATCACAATACAATTGATGCAATCGGGGATCATGCCACCAGCGAAAGCCATGTTTTTGAGGCTGTCGAACTTGCGCAGCAGGAACTCATTCGGCTGATCGACAAACTCTTCAACGGTGTCAGTGCTGTTCGCTTCATCGTGACGGCTGATCACGGCTTCCTTTACACGCGGGATGCCCTGCGTACGTTGGATAAAGTGAATGCCGACAGAACTGACGTCATCGCATCGAACCGCCGCTTCTTCACGAATCGGGAAGCAGACAGCCAGAACCCGGCTTTGCTGGACTTCAAAGTGGATGCCTTGGCGGATGAGGATGTTTATGTGCATATCCCAAGAGGGGCCGCTCGATTGGCCATTCAAGGCGGAGGGTCCAACTTTGTTCACGGCGGTATTTTGCCGCAAGAAGTGATGATACCTGTCTTGGAAATCACGACGGAGCGCGGAAAAGAAATGCATAGATCGGTGGATGTGCAGTTGATCAGCAACACCGACCGCATCACGAACATCGTTACCTATCTTGATTTCTTACAGGTACAAGCCGTTTCATCGGAACGAAGGGCAAGGAAAGTAAAATTATACTTTATCGATGACCAAGACACCATCATTTCCAATGAGGTCACACTGTTGGCGGATTCGCCCAATGAACAGGCCAGTGATCGGATGGTCCGCGACAAATTTGTCTTGATGAGCCAATCCTATAATTTGCTTAGCGAGTACCATTTCATCATGCTCGATCTCGAGACGGACGAAGAAATCACCCGCAAGAAATTTGTGATTGATTTGCCGGATGCAGGATTATTTTAATAACACTGTTTAAATTTTTGGATAATAAAGTCTAAGAAAGTGTTTGCATTTCATTAAATAGTAGGTTATAGTTTGTTTATAAAGTTTTAGCCGACTTTATAAGGAAATTATAGTAAGAGCTCCCTTCGGGGACTCTCGCAAAGCTCTAACCCCAGTTTCTTCGGAAGCTGGGGTTATCTTTTTCCATTTTTTTGAAAAATAAGGTTAATAATTTGATTTATTTGACATTAAATGTATTTTTAAGTAAAATTAATTGAAAATATGATTTTAGGAGGAAAGTCATGGCAAAAAGAGGAATAGCAAAATTACCTATCACGGTACCGAATGACAAAGCACTTGAAATTTTTCAATTATTGGCAGAAGTGAACAAAAAAATAGGCCGGATGAAAAGTGAATTTAATCATTCCGTTGTGAATGACTCCGTCGTAAATATGTTCTCTTTGAAAGAATCTGTGCAATCCACCCGGATCGAAGGAACACAAGTCACTTTTACAGATATGGTAGAAGAAAGAGGCAATAAGAATCCTAGTTGGGAAAATATAGAAGTATTGAATTATCAGGAAGCCTTGCAGCAAGGTGCTTCAAGCATCAAAACAGGTTATCCCATCAGTACACGTTTAATCAAAGAATTGCACCGGACCTTGATGGAAAACGCGAGAGGCTCCAATGCATCCGGCGGCGAATTTCGGAAAATACAGAATTTCATCGGTCCGAGCAACAAAATAGAAGATGCTGTGTATATTCCTATCGGTGCGAATGAAATCGATGAATATATGGAGAATTTAGATTTCTTCATGAATAGCGTTCCGCACAGTAGTTTCCGGAAGTTCAATAAAACGGACGGATTTGTATTTGATGAAGAATGCGATCCGATCATTAAAGCCGCTGTCATGCACGCCCAGTTTGAGTCGATCCATCCATTTTTGGATGGCAACGGCAGGTTGGGAAGAATTTTGATCGCGCTCATCGCTATTAAAGAAGATTTGGTGGATGTTCCGGTGTTCTTTGTGAGTGAAGAGCTGGAAAAAGAACGTGCTCGCTATTATGCCATGCTGAACGGGGTAAGAGGAGACAACCCTGATTGGTATTCTTGGATCAAGTTTTTTATCACCGCATGCGGACGGATGGCTGATTCTTTGTTGAGCAAATTGAAAGCAGTCGAAGAACTCGCCTCGAATGGATTAAAAAAATGTTCGTTAGAATCGGAGAAAAATATTTGGCTTTATACTTTTTCCGACCCCTACACAACAGCAGCTCGCGTAGCGGAAAACTTGCATCTTGCTCCTGGCACCGCCAGAAAGGGATTAAAAGCCTTATCTGATGCAGGTCTTTTGTATACAGACGAGACTGCAATCAGAAACAGGAAGTACCGCAACTACGATTTGATGAGAATATTAAACTGATTAAAATATCTGTCAGTCAATCTAGGCCTCTTCGGAGGTCTATTTTTATATTGATAAAAACGTTTTCTTTTGGTACGATAATATTAAAATATTGACATGATCCAAAAATCAGGAGGACTACATATGGGAATCAAGATTGGGTTGGATGTGGGAATCACATCGGTTGGGTATGCTGTGTTACGTACCGACGATGAAGGCGTCCCTTATAAAATAGAAATACTGAATTCCGTTATCTTTCCGGCTGCAGAAAATCCAAAATCGGGCGAGTCATTGGCAGCTCCGCGTAGAGGCAACAGAGGCTCTCGCAGAAGGACACGCCGGACCAAGTTCCGTAAATACCGGACGAAGCGCTTGTTTATTCGTCATGGTTTATTGACGGCCGAGGAAATTGAGGATATTTTCAATCAAAAATTAGGGCACAAAACGATTTATGAACTGCGGACAGAAGCTTTGGATCGGAAGCTTACAAACGAAGAGCTATTCCGGATACTCTACTTCTTTGCAGGACATCGCGGCTTTAAATCGAATCGTAAGGCAGAAACGGTAATCGCAAATGTCGATGCAGAAACAGGAATGGTGTTGGCTGCCATCAATGAAATCAAAGCAGCATTGGAAGCGGGGACTTACCGTACTTTGGGCGAATATATGCATGCCCATCCGAAATATGAGGAGCATAAACGAAATAAAGATGGCAAAGATCGTTATTTAGGTACCGCTCGGCGAGATTTTATCACTGACGAAATTAAACAGATCGTAAATGCTCAACGCGGATTCGGCAATGAGGCTTTGACGGATACGTTCGAACAAGAATTCATTGGTAATGGTGAAGGCGAAGCAGCCGGAATCTTCACTGCCCAGCGTGATTTTGATGAGGGTCCAGGCAAGGGAAGCCCATATGGCGGCGATCAAATCGAGAAGATGATCGGCTGGTGCACCTTTGAGAAAGAAGAACATCGTGCAGCAAAGGGAACCTATACTTTCCAATATTTTGAACTGTTGAGCAAACTTAATAATCTGAAAATACAGGAATTTGCCGGGGACGATTGGAAAGAATTGAACCCTGATCAAAGGCAATTGATCATCGACAAAGCCTTCAGCAAGGATAAGCTGCAATATGCGGAAATCAAAAAAATGTTGAAGTTAGAACCGGAAGCGAAATTCAATTTGTTGTCCTATGGCAGCAAGACTGAACAGGACAAAACTGAGAAGACGAACTTCGTCGCACTACGTAGCTATGACAAAGTACGCAAAGCGCTTGGCAAGGAAGTCTATGAAGCAATGCCGAGCAGTTTAAAGGATGAAATCGGTACAATCCTGACGACTTATTCCAGCGACAAGAGCCGCCGCAGAGTATTTGCTGACAGGCTGAGTTTGACGACTGATCAGATAGAAGTACTCTTGCCGCTTACTATGACGCAATACGGGCATCTATCCTTGAAAGCAATGCGAAACATCATCCCTTATTTAGAGATGGGACTGACTTATGATAAAGCCGCAGAGGCCGCAGGGTACGATTTTAAACACAACGCAATAGACAGAGCCTTCATCCATGAAAATGTGTCTAATCCGGTCGTAAAACGCGCCGTCAGCCAATGTATCAAGGTTGTAAACCAATTGACCCGCGAGTACGGCAAACCGGATGCGATCAATATCGAGTTTTCTCGTGAACTCGGAAAGAACTTTGAAGAGCGCCGTAAAATTGAGAAGGGCCAAAAAGAGAACATGGCACGCAATGAAAGTATTGCCAACGAGTTGCGTGAGAACGGTATAGCTGTTAACGGAGAGAACATTACCCGGTTGAAATTGTGGAGAGAACAGGGCAACATGGATCCATATACCGGTCAATACATTCCTTATGAGGAAGTTTTCTATGGTAATTATGATGTCGACCATATTATTCCTTACAGCATTTCTTTTGATGACAGCTATGGCAATAAAGTGCTGGTAAGCTCTGCTGCGAACCACGAAAAGGGTAACCAAATCCCGATGGAATATCTGGCGAATGATCCGATCCGTATTCAGAGCCTGGAAAATATTGCGGGAACAATCCGCAATTATAATAAACGCGAGAAACTGCTGAAGAAAAAAATGAGTCCTGAAGATGTAGATGGATGGAAATCACGTAATATCAATGACACGCGATACATTGCCAGACTGTTGCGCAATTACTTCAGACAGAATATCGAATTTTCCGAGAAGGAAAACATTAAAGAGAAAGTTGCCGTTAATAATGGTGTCGTAACCGCTCGGATGCGTGCACGCTGGGGACTCGGTCCAAAACATAGGGATAATGATCGACATCATGCGATGGATGCAGTCGTGGTTGCTTGTATGACTCCAGCATTTGTCAGAAGGGTTACAGTCTACAGTAAGCGCCAAGAGGTACGCTTCAACAAATCATTGTGGAATGAGGGAACCTTGGAATCCGACTTAGCTCACATGAGTTTGGAGAAACGTGAAGAATATGAAAAAATGTTCAGCAAAGCTTTCCCACAGCCTTGGGAAGGGTTCCGCGACGAACTGAATGCGCGGCTATCGGATAGCCCTAAAGAACTTATCAAGAACATCAAAAATACTTTGGGTACCTATGCCGACGAAGAAATCGAGAAACTCAAGCCGATGTTTGTTGTGCGAAGACCGAATAAGAAAATTACTGGGCCGGCTCATGATGCAACGTATCGAAGTGGTAGGTTATTGCAAGAAGGGAAATCTATAAGTCGAGTGAGCATTAGCAAGCTCAAACTTAATAAAAATGGTGAGATCGTAACTGGTAATGCCGAATTTTATAAATCGGACGATAATGGATGGTTTTTAATGTATAATGCACTGAAAACGGCTTTAGAACAGAATGGAGGCACTGGTGATAAAGCATTCCCGGGCGGAGTATTTACTTATTCACAAGAAAACGGAAACACACACACTGTTAGAAAAGTAAAAGTCGTTCAAAAATCCACGCTACAAGCTGTGCTAAACGATGGCAAAACAATGGCCGACAATGGATCTATGGTGCGGATTGACGTGTTTAGAACACCTAAGAAGTATGTGTTTGTTCCTGTGTATGTGAAGGATACCGTGGCGAAGGAACTGCCGGGTAAATATTGTGTCCAAGGGAAGAATTATGTTGATTGGCCAGAAATTTCAGATGAGGATCAATTTATTTTCTCTCTTTATCAGAATGACGTTGTTAAAGTTATTCCTAAAGGAGGTTTGTCTGTAAAATATAACGGGGAAAATACAGGAGCAGAAAAACTTGAATATTCATTGGGGTACTATTCTGGTGCTGATATTTCAACGGCAAGTATCCAATTAAAAGCTTCAGATAGTTCTTATGATGCTAGAGGAATCGGAATTGCAACTTTAGTAGATTTCAGTAAATTACAGATTGATTACTTTGGTAATCTAAGCAAAGTTAAAGAAAAAACCAGACAAACATTTTCTAATATGAAGAGGTGACTGTGATGGGGTTTCGAAATATCTACATTGAAAATCCAGCTCGATTAAGTATTAAAAATCGTCAACTGATTATTTCACAGGATCAAGATATTTCGATCCCCGTCGATGATATTGATAGCATTGTGATTGATTCATTACAATGCACATTGACAGCGCCTACTATTTCTTTTTTGGCGGAAAATCAGGTTGTCCTTTATACGTGCAATAAACAGCATATGCCATGTGCTGTTTTGAATCCACTCGGAAACCATTCCAGGAAGCTGATCATTCTACAGAACCAGATGGGTGTGACTAAACGATTCAAAGACAGGGCTTGGCAAAAAATCATTCGGCAAAAGGTTTTGAATCAAGCTAGGTGCTTAGAGCTGACGTCGTCTCCCAATGTGGCTGAATTGAACCAGTTAGCCACGCAAGTTTTAGAAGGAGATAAGTCTTTCAAAGAATCAAGTGCAGCAGCTTTGTACTTCCATTCACTGTTCGATACAAGTTTTAATCGCAGACATGAAACGGTTCATAATGCAGCACTGAACTATGGTTATGCCATAGTGCGCGGAGCAATTTCCAGGGACTTGTGTGCATATGGTTTTGAGCCAGCATTGGGGATCCATCATCACAATGAACTGAATGCATTCAATCTTGCGGACGACCTTATTGAGCCATTCAGGCCTTATGTAGATTTGTGGGTAGCACAAAATGTTGATCCCGAAGAAAAAGTACTTACTGCCACATACAAACGTGACCTTGTTTCCTTGTTATTTACAGAAGTGAAAATCGATAATGAATTACATTCCCTTACCAACGCAATTAGAAAAACCGTAGCTTCCTATACTAATTGTTGCAGAAATAACACAACGACCAATTTGAAATTACCAGAATTGATTCCGTTGCGACCGCACGAGTATGAGTAGCCGCTTTATGAGAATGGTGGTTATGTTCGACTTACCCGTGGAAACAAGAGAACAAAGAAAAATTGCAACAAAATTCAGGAAGTACCTATTGGATGAGGGATATGTAATGATGCAGTTTTCGGTTTATTATCGTATTTGTAACGGAAAAGACATGGTGAATAAATATCTGTTGCGCTTGGAAGACAATGTACCGGAAAAGGGTTCAGTCAGGTTGATTACCTTGACAGAAAAGCAATTCAGTGAAATGAAAGTTTTGGTAGGTGGCGTTTCACCTATAGAAGAGAAGCTAGATTCTAGCAATCTGTCAGTATTTTAGACACGCAAAATGGCCCTTCATAGCTGATATGAAGGGCTTTTTTGCGCGAGATGTTTTATTTTAGCCGATTTTGTAAGGAAACTATAGCCCCTCGTGGCGGCATGAGGAAAATGGATTTGTTTTATTTTAGCCGATTTTGTAAGGAAACTATAGCTGTGGTCGGCACAGGATTACCTGACACCAAGTTTTATTTTAGCCGATTTTGTAAGGAAACTATAGCCATCTATATTTTTCTTGATTCTTGTTTTTAGTTTTATTTTAGCCGATTTTGTAAGGAAACTATAGCGTGAACATGAGCGACTACCGCATCGTATTGGTTTTATTTTAGCCGATTTTGTAAGGAAACTATAGCCGTTGTTATAATAGTCATCTTGTATGATATGTTTTATTTTAGCCGATTTTGTAAGGAAACTATAGCAAATATAACTCACTGTGGTTTCACCGTACGGTTTTATTTTAGCCGATTTTGTAAGGAAACTATAGCTGTTATTAATATTAGTGTTGCTATGATTAGGTTTTATTTTAGCCGATTTTGTAAGGAAACTATAGCCATAGCAGACCACAGGGACAGCATTGAAGTGTTTTATTTTAGCCGATTTTGTAAGGAAACTATAGCTTCAAGGTATTGGTAAATGCTTGTTTTGATGTTTTATTTTAGCCGATTTTGTAAGGAAACTATAGCCCATCCCGATAACGTAGTATCAAGTGAGGTGTTTTATTTTAGCCGATTTTGTAAGGAAACTATAGCTACAAGTCTGCACTGGTCACGATTAACTCTGTTTTATTTTAGCCGATTTTGTAAGGAAACTATAGCGAATGGGTGTGTGTCAGTACAAGATACTTGGTTTTATTTTAGCCGATTTTGTAAGGAAACTATAGCTATGTCGAACTCAGATATCGTCCAACCCAAGTTTTATTTTAGCCGATTTTGTAAGGAAACTATAGCCTTTCTTGACGTTCATATAATTCTTTCCGTGTTTTATTTTAGCCGATTTTGTAAGGAAACTATAGCCCTCGTTGAAGAATATCAGGTAGAAAAAGTGTTTTATTTTAGCCGATTTTGTAAGGAAACTATAGCTAAACAATGTCACCATATACCATTTGTGTTGTTTTATTTTAGCCGATTTTGTAAGGAAACTATAGCCGGTCTGATTGACTTCGTATTGGTTGGTGGGTTTTATTTTAGCCGATTTTGTAAGGAAACTATAGCGGTTGCGGTGCGGTTGGAATGGACTTTCGGGTTTTATTTTAGCCGATTTTGTAAGGAAACTATAGCTTCATGGTCCAGTTCGTATTTTATTGGCATGTTTTATTTTAGCCGATTTTGTAAGGAAACTATAGCTATTGGGGATATCTAGCTTCTGAAATGGTGGTTTTATTTTAGCCGATTTTGTAAGGAAACTATAGCGTTTATACCAAACATCATTTTTAATCATCCGTTTTATTTTAGCCGATTTTGTAAGGAAACTATAGCTTTGGACAGTAGCCCTGCGGTTGCTATCCAGTTTTATTTTAGCCGATTTTGTAAGGAAACTATAGCGGCAGGTGACATGATTGGGCTTGTATTATCGTTTTATTTTAGCCGATTTTGTAAGGAAACTATAGCCCCCGGCTCAATGTCGTCAAGGATGTTTGAGTTTTATTTTAGCCGATTTTGTAAGGAAACTATAGCTTCTTGCAAATCTTTCAAAAACAAAACAATGTTTTATTTTAGCCGATTTTGTAAGGAAACTATAGCCTCACCCATGCGTGGGTTTTGATACCCTTAGTTTTATTTTAGCCGATTTTGTAAGGAAACTATAGCTATCAAAGGAGATGGAATCTAATGGCTAAAGTTTTATTTTAGCCGATTTTGTAAGGAAACTATAGCCTAAATTATATAGCGTACGGTTAACGGACGGTTTTATTTTAGCCGATTTTGTAAGGAAACTATAGCTGTAGCGGAAGAGCTGGAAAAGCTAGAGCAGTTTTATTTTAGCCGATTTTGTAAGGAAACTATAGCCCTGAACGAACAAACCGGAAAGTCGTACAAGTTTTATTTTAGCCGATTTTGTAAGGAAACTATAGCGCCAAACGTTAGAAGAAATTGCTGACACTTAGTTTTATTTTAGCCGATTTTGTAAGGAAACTATAGCTCCGGGGCATACGCTGAGATTAAAGACCGCGTTTTATTTTAGCCGATTTTGTAAGGAAACTATAGCTGCCGTAGATTGCGCTTAGTTTTGCGATTGGTTTTATTTTAGCCGATTTTGTAAGGAAACTATAGCTTACGCCTGCTTCACTGCGATTTAGTGTGAGTTTTATTTTAGCCGATTTTGTAAGGAAACTATAGCTGCCGGCATCGAAATCCTTCAGGACCTCTGGTTTTATTTTAGCCGATTTTGTAAGGAAACTATAGCTGTTGAAGGTTCGCTTCAAATCTTTCATAGGTTTTATTTTAGCCGATTTTGTAAGGAAACTATAGCCTTTGATCCGGGGTATGGCCCAGATGTTAAGTTTTATTTTAGCCGATTTTGTAAGGAAACTATAGCCTTCACCTGTAGTGGTGTTCACATAGGTGTGTTTTATTTTAGCCGATTTTGTAAGGAAACTATAGCCCTTTGTATTTTGGATATAGATATTTTGTAGTTTTATTTTAGCCGATTTTGTAAGGAAACTATAGCTGTCATGTTGTCACCTTTCAATTCTGATTTGTTTTATTTTAGCCGATTTTGTAAGGAAACTATAGCCCGCGACCCTTCACCCATTTTGCGAATTCAGTTTTATTTTAGCCGATTTTGTAAGGAAACTATAGCTGTTCCGCTGCCGTCATCTCGACCTCGATCGTTTTATTTTAGCCGATTTTGTAAGGAAACTATAGCCTGCGAAGCGATGAACTGAAAAACATCGAAGTTTTATTTTAGCCGATTTTGTAAGGAAACTATAGCTTGCTTTCTGTGGTGTGATTGCCGTTTCTGAGTTTTATTTTAGCCGATTTTGTAAGGAAACTATAGCGGATCACCCACACAAATAAACCGATAAATAGTTTTATTTTAGCCGATTTTGTAAGGAAACTATAGCGTATCGTCTGGAGTATTGCCAACCACGCTAGTTTTATTTTAGCCGATTTTGTAAGGAAACTATAGCTTAAACCTTAATTTTACGGTGTCATTAAGGGTTTTATTTTAGCCGATTTTGTAAGGAAACTATAGCCGGGTACCGTGGCGAGCTGTTCGCGGTGGTGTTTTATTTTAGCCGATTTTGTAAGGAAACTATAGCACAATGATGCTTTCTCATATGTGTTTGCATGTTTTATTTTAGCCGATTTTGTAAGGAAACTATAGCTATGGGGACGTTTACTTGGCATTGTCGAGTGTTTTATTTTAGCCGATTTTGTAAGGAAACTATAGCTGCCATAGATGAAATAAACAAATACACCGAGTTTTATTTTAGCCGATTTTGTAAGGAAACTATAGCAATAACTGATGATTTTCTACAATCCATTGCGTTTTATTTTAGCCGATTTTGTAAGGAAACTATAGCGCCCTTATACTTATTCATTTGATTGATTTAGTTTTATTTTAGCCGATTTTGTAAGGAAACTATAGCACATATGAACGCTAATTTTCCGAAACCATTGTTTTATTTTAGCCGATTTTGTAAGGAAACTATAGCCACTGTCCATGTAGTGATTAATTAAGCCATGTTTTATTTTAGCCGATTTTGTAAGGAAACTATAGCTTTTCAGCCTGTTCACGAAGTTTTTAAGCGGTTTTATTTTAGCCGATTTTGTAAGGAAACTATAGCTAACGAACCGTGAGGGATGACCTTATCCATGTTTTATTTTAGCCGATTTTGTAAGGAAACTATAGCTAAGGCGGTACGCTTCATCCCGATTTTTGGTTTTATTTTAGCCGATTTTGTAAGGAAACTATAGCCAATGCGTTCTTTATTAAAAATCTTGACCAGTTTTATTTTAGCCGATTTTGTAAGGAAACTATAGCGCTAGAGACGTAGATGATGATGTTTTGCACGTTTTATTTTAGCCGATTTTGTAAGGAAACTATAGCCATACACCCCGTGTTACAGCACGGGGATTCGTTTTATTTTAGCCGATTTTGTAAGGAAACTATAGCCGTAATATTCACCTTGGGCCATCGCGAAGTGTTTTATTTTAGCCGATTTTGTAAGGAAACTATAGCTTACCATCACTTCACTTCCAATTCATAGCCGTTTTATTTTAGCCGATTTTGTAAGGAAACTATAGCTGACCGACCTGGTAGGGCGTCGCGAACTTTTTTTTAGTCGATACTGTAAGTAAACTACAGCTTACAATGTTTAACGCTGGTTTTGTTAAGGTTTTAGTTAATAGATAATATTCGGATCAGAATCGTCGAATGGAATCGTTTCGGGTTCACCCTCGATTTCAAGGCTGATTAATTTTGTAAAAAAAGATCCATTTTGTAAAACATTCACCACATTTAACATCGAATTTGTCGGAGGGTAGTAGGTGCCACCCATGGCGGGTGCATAATTTAAGTAATGCCGGATTAATGGTTCCAATAAGGGGTCTTCTTCTCCATTGAAATCGAATATCAATTCCTCATCCTCTTTCGTGACTTCCACTAATATTTTCACTGTACCGAATAAACCTTTTGCAGTTATTTTATCCATATTCTCTTTCCTCCCTTAATGAATTGCCAATATGCCAAATAGCCATTTTGAATCTTTTACATCTTTCATTAACTTTTGCGGTTTCGTGAACGCATATTGGAGTTCAATAGTTTGATTTTTACTTTTGCTGTATTCAATCCATTTTACCCGATGTAATCCTGATAACCATATTAGAAGAGCTCAAAATTCATTTTTTTTATGGTTATTCTCATGCACTTGTGCTTTATGTGATGGGAACATGTATATGAAAAAAGAGTCCAGCGAACTAGACTCTTAATTTTTCTTTCAATGCTTCTGTTAATGTTGCGGAAAAGTTGATGCCGGCTTCTTCAGCTTTTTCAGCCAAATCGACAGGAATCGTTGTATTTTTTCTGACAACAGGCATTTTTACTTTTTTAGCGGCTGCAATAAGATCAACCATAATATAGCTCACAATCGCTTTGGGATTATCGGCTTGGACATCTGATAAGTGAGATGCTGTTGGTAGGTTTTTTTCATCATAAAGCATCAATTCCAATGCTTCAGCGCCGTTGGCCAGTGCATCGGGAATTCCGACTCCTTCGGAAATTGCGCCCGGTACATCCGGAAAGGTTACTGTGTATGTTCCTGTATCATTTTCGCTATCGTCGAGAACAGCTGGATAAGCAACATAGTGCGTGTGCGCCATAATAATTTCCCCCTCTATATAAATCATTTATTTTAGTCCGGCTTGCTTCAGAATATTGTTGTAAGTGCCAGGAGCTATTTCATCTTTGAGACCACTGTAAGGCACTGTTACTTTATGACCTTTGCCATCTTCGTAACGATGATGGTCACCAATGATGCGAACTTCAATGAACCCATGCTCCTTCAATAACTTCAAAACTTGTCTGGCTGTCTGTGGCATCTCTGCAACTCCTGTCCATATTTACATTATATACGCACTATGCGCATTTATCAATTCTGTGATTCATTGAAACAATCTAATTCTACAGATTTTACCTATTCCATCAATCTTCTAGAATATACGGAAATATACTCTGGAAACTTTAAAATTTCGTCTATGTGCAACTTATTTCGGACCGTGTTTCGCCAATCTAACTCTAAGGCAATTGAACAGGGCTTTAATCCAAAATTCATAGAACAAGCGTTCTTGAATATGCGCTCCAATAGACGTATACTTAGGACGTATCTTTACTGTGACTGGGGAAGGGGGACCTCCAAAATGTTCGATTTCATAAATAAAATATTCAAAAATAAGAAGCTTACTGAAGAAGAAAAGATATCGATCATTGAATTGGTGAATAATGAGGAGTCTTTCATCAAACCAAGAGATCTCATCGTGGAGCAGGAACGTCAGAAAATAGCTCAAAAGAAAGCCGAGAAAAAGGCTGCGGGAAAAGCTTGGATCAGCTACGTTTCGCCACCAGTAAGATTGAATGACAATTTTACAAAGCAAATCGAGGAAGTGGTTAGTGCATTATTTGAAAGATTATGCACTGTCGTCGATGTTGAGCTCAAAAAAAAGCATAAGAACATCAAACACGTGAAATATGAGCGATACTATTACCATGTGACTGCTTTTGACGAAATCTATCGGCTATCCAGAGAGGTGGTCTGTTCTACTTACAGGCTGGATAATGTCCACGTGTCTGTGTTTTTTTCGTATGACCTGAGAACCATGCTGTCCAGAGACATCCAAAAAATCCTTACGCATGAGTTAGAAGCGTACCGGGAAAATTTACCCTTTCCGGATGAGGAGACCAGGGATAAATTTGGATTGACACAATTCGGCACCAAAATCGTTTGGTGGGATCCATCAGGAATGTTGCGCGACAAGCAAATTTTTGACGGGATTGAAATGGAGTATTTCAACAACCTGCGGAAAAGGGTGACGAGGTTTACGGAAGTACCGGCTGTCATGAGCCTTTGTTTGCGGAAATACGCAGACCTCATGCAGATTGTGTTGCACAATCTGGAGGATGGATCCATCAAGTGGAAAATCAAGCCCAATAATTATTTTAGGAAATATTTCCGATTGCCGCTGGATGATGAGCGTATCTGGGCAGAAACAGCCGGGCTGCCAATGGACCTTTATCTCCTGGCTGAAAACATGGTCCGCCAGGAAATCGAAGGGATCCGCGTGGTTCCGGTTGAGGAAAACCTGCAGAGCCTGGAAAAATATTTACCTACAGAAACGTTCCAGCGGATCCAAATATATCTGAGCCAAAAAGTTGAGCTGGAGCTGGATTATCAGACCGTAACAGCCTTGCGGAACGTGAACAAGACTGTTTGGCATGAGGCCGCCAATCTGCTCATCAGCCAATCGCTTGAGCAGGTCAGTGGACTGCTTGGGGATGTTGTCAATGATCCGGATTTGAAAAAGATAGCCATGAAGGTGATCAAGCAAAGCGATGATGCGGATAAGCGCATCATTTTCATACTTTTGATGGAAAGGGCAGCTTTGCCGGTATCAAAAGCGCTGCAAAAAGAACGGGATGGCTTCATTCATCCAACCAGACAGACCGATTATCAACAGTTGCTCCTCGATGGAAATCTGCCTATCGAAAGTTTGCCGGATCTTCTAAATGAATGCACTCAACCGGTACGCAGGGAAATCAAGCTGGACACAGCCTTAATCACCGCATCACATTCTGCTTTGGATACCATTATTGATATGGTCGATACCTACCTGAGTGAGGAGAAAACCGATGAAGGGCTGGATTCGGCTGTGAGTCTGAATATTTTTTCCGAGATTGAGATGTCGCTGGCTGAAGAGCAGAATGAAGCAGAACGTGCGGTCTCCACATCGGTATCTATTTCAGCCGCTACTATAGAAGAGACCGAAAATACGGACAGTGAGCAGGAGTCTGAGCATATGCTGTTCCTGAAACAGTTGGTGGCAGACAACGGGATATCTTTGGTGGATTTTAAGGAACAGGCAAAAATTAAAGGGAAACTTCATCAGGCATACCTGACTGAATTGAATGAAGTGTTGTATGAAATATTTGATGATCAAGTACTGGTGATCAGCCACCAGCAGGTCATCATCGAAGAGGATTTTATGGAAGAAATGAGGGAATGGATCTATGGCTGAAATCAAGTTGAGAAAAAAGGATGCCCAAACGATTATTGCCTCACTTGAGGCAGGCGTTGTGCCTGTAAAAGGGGTACAGCATGTGCTGGTGGGCAGGAGCAATGAAGTCAAGGAAATCATCGACACCTTACAAAAATTGGAAGAAGGCAACAGTGATCTGCGGTTTTGGGTAGGCGATTTCGGTTCGGGCAAAAGTTTTGTTTTGCGGACGATCGAATCGTTGGCGCTGCAAAAGAATTTTGTTGTCTCCACAATCGACTTGACCCCGACGCGTCGTTTCTATGATTCATCCGGGAAAGCGTTGGCGTTGTACAACGAAGTCGTCAATAAGATCGTCATCAAAAATAACCGCGACGGGAATGCCATCGAGACGATCGTCCAGCAATGGATTCAGGTTCTGCTCGAGCAGATTGCCGCGGAAAACAGCCTCATCGTTCCCGTTTTGTTGGAAAAGCCGCATTGGAAATTGGTGGAGAATGCCATTCTGAAGACGACGAACTCTTTCTATTCATCGGGTCTTTCCTATGAATTTGGGCAAGCGCTGATGAAGTATTTCGAGGGGATTGCCGGCGACAATATGTCCCTTCAGATCGAAGCGATTCGTTGGATCCGCGGGGATATCACGACGAAAACGGAAGCCTCCAAAGAATTGGGCATCAAGAACGTCATCAATGACTCAAACTATCTCATCGCCTTGAAAAATCTGGCGGAATTATTCCTGAAGATCGGCTACAAGGGTTTTGTCATAAACTTTGATGAATCAGTCAATCTGTACAAATTACCCCGTTCTTTGACCCGGGAAAAAAATTATGAAATGATCCTCAATCTGTACAACGAAACGAAAACCAATGAAGCAAAAGGCCTATTCATCAATTTTGGCGCAACGAAGCACACGGTATATGACGAACGAAGAGGGTTGGCCAGCTATGGCGCTTTGAAAACACGCTTCGGGAACGAATTGATGAAAAATAAGGACTATGTCAATGTGAACAGTACTGTCATCGATCTGAAGCCGCTGACACCGGAAGAGATTTTTATCCTTTTGACCAAGCTGTTGGAAATTTACAATACGGCCTATCAAACGACGCTGACGGTGAAGGACAGCGAAATCAAGCAATACATGGAAGACCAGTTGAACCGGCCGGGAGCGGCGGCATTTTTGACGCCGCGGTCTGTCATCAAGGACTATATCGAAATTCTGTCCTTGCAGCGCCAGAACCCGGCCCATTCTTTCGCTCAAATTCTTGCCGATCGCTTCGGCAGAAAGTCTTCAGTTGTGGCGAAGGACGTAGATGACCACGATGAAATAGAGGTTTACTGATGCAGGCATTTGATAGTCTCAGCCGGGACATCCAGCAATACATCTATGATAAAGGTTGGCCAAGCTTAACGAGCATTCAAAATGCTGCCATCAAACAGGTTGCCAATACCGATCATAACCTTATTCTGTCCGCTCCGACGGCATCCGGGAAAACGGAAGCTGCATTCATCCCGGCGCTGAACAGCGTGGAAGATTGGGAAACGGGGCTGAAGGTGCTGTACATCTCTCCTCTGAAAGCCCTGATCAATGATCAATTCCAGCGCATCAGCGAACTCAGTGCGTATTTGGATATACCGATCACGCGCTGGCATGGCGAAGTTTCCCAAGCGCAGAAAAGAAAAGTTGTCAATCAGCCAAAAGGCATTCTGTTGATTACGCCGGAATCGATTGAAGGCATGCTGGTGAATCGTCCTGGCGAAGCGCAGCACCTCTTTAAAGGCGTGGAATGGATCATCATCGATGAGTTGCACAGTTTTCTGGGGACGGAACGGGGTATTCACCTGCAATCGCTGCTGCAACGGATCAGCCAATTCATGCAAGCGCCACGTTTCATCGCGATGAGCGCAACCTTGAACAAGAAGGATTTCGGTTATGCGAAAGCCTTCTTCGGCAGTCATCGTGATGCGGATATTCTCGTGGACCGTGATAAAAATGATCTGCTCATCACGATAGACTACACAAGTGGTGAGGCGGGCCCATTCGTCGCAAGGGAATCCTTAGAAGCGATCTATCAGTATTCCAAAACGGAAACGATGCTGATTTTTCCGAATTCCCGCAACCGAGTGGAAGAAATCACCCATAAATTGGATAAGATGGCAAAAAAAGAGAACGCGCCCATCCGCTATTTTGCCCATCATTCATCGGTGGACAAACTTTTGCGTGAAGAGGTTGAATTTTTTGCCAAGAACAACGAGGAACAGCTGTTCACGATCACCTGCACCTCCACTTTGGAATTGGGAATAGACATCGGATCGGTGGACAGCGTAGTGCAGTACGGCTCCCCTCCGTCCACTTCTTCGCTCAGCCAAAGACTGGGGCGCAGCGGCCGGAGAACCCACCAAAGCATCCTGCACATTGTGGAAGATGACTCTTGGGAAATGCTGCAGACCTACGCCGCACTGGATTTGTTGGAACGTGGTGAATTGGATGCCACAGAAATGATCGAGACTCCCTACAATGCTTTGGCGCATCAGGTGATGGCAATCCTCTTTCAAAAGGTCAGCATGCCGCTGACGCAATTGTTGCAGCTGAATAAAACCTTTCCGGTCTGGAGAGCGATTTCGGATGCGGATTTGACGCTGTTGATTGATTACATGGTGGAAAAAGATTTCATCGAAATAATGGATGAAGAGGCGATTGTCGGCTTGGAGGGGGAACGTCTGCTGCGTTCCAGGGATTTCTACGCATTGTTTTTCACGACCAGTGATTTTTCTGTCCATTACCAGCACGAGCGCATCGGCAGTCTGCCGTTCACACCTGATATCCAAATCGAAAGCAAAATTCTGTTGGCGGGCAGGGTGTGGATCGTGAAAGATATCGATGTCAAGGCAAAACGCATCATGGTGGAAATGACGAAAGAAGGAAGGCCCCCGAAATTCATCAGCGACGAAGGATTCGTTTCCAATGAAGTGCGTGAAAATATGGAAAAACTCTTGCGGACGGGAGAGTATCAGACCCTGAACAATGACAAGATCACACGCGATTTTGATTTTCTCAAGAGTGCACTCTACTACGATGACGGGAACTATTGGTATGAGGATAACCAGACGAATATAGGTGTCGTGACATTCAGGGGGACTAAGTTCAATATCGCGTTGTTGCTGCTCATCAAGAGCATTGCCGCTGAGGGAGAAAAATATCAACTGCATGACAAACACTCCTTGATCACGGGTCCCGACATAAAAAGAATGGTGGAACGACTTGCTGGAGGGGATGTTTCCCTGGATACTGTCGTTGTGTATCTGGAGAAAAATGAGAAGGCCATCGAAGAGTTGACGGCCCATCAAAAATTCATGCAATTGGTTCCCACAAGCTTGAAAATCAAGTGGATCCTGAATAACTTTTTTTCGGTTTGAATGTGACAGACGACGAAAGAGGGCATAACCATCGTTTTTGGTGTTGCGCTTTTTTTTCGTGTCTATGGAGACGGACTTGAAAATAGCCGAATTGAGATCCTGCCAGCCAACGTAAAAAGGTGGAAGGAGCCTATTGATTTTAGACAGTATGAAGAAGAAATTATTGTCTTCAAGTCACATTTTGTGTATGCTAAAAATATAGACTTTTTAGAGATGATCTACTTAATTTGATCTTGCCCCTGGGAAGCTAGACATCTAAAGAGAGGTGCAGTGTTAAAGTTTGAAAATAATAATTAACAAAATCGGTCTTATATCGTATAAAAAGGTATGCCAAATAAACCTATTGACACTTACTTAAGGTAAGTAATAGGGTTTCATATCCCGGCTGTAATTTTATAGCCCTGTCTCTTAATTAATTTCAGAGCTTGTTCTGTGGTTATTTCTCGTGAAGTAGGGATATCGATCATATCGGAAAACAGTTGAGCCTGATAAACTTCCTGGTTTTTCAACATATGATAGATAGCCGTTAAGAGTTTGCGGGCTATACCGATGATTGCTTTTTTATGGCCCCTTCTCTTTTTGATGTTGAGATATTTATTTCTAATTTCAGGATATTTTGTACTTTTGACAACGGCATTGGCTATTTGAACCAGCAACGGTTTGAGGTAGCAGCCGGCTTTGGAAATTCTTACGGATTTTTTCTTTCCTGCACTTTCATTATTTGTGGGTGCTAACCCTGCCCAAGAGCAGAGATGTTTAGAGGAATGAAATTCAGACATATCAACGCCAATTTCCGAAATTAATGCGACTGCAGAGAGTTCATTTTTAAAACCGGGAGTAGTTTGAATGACTTGAATTTCATTTTGATAAGGTTGAGCGAGTTCGAGGATGGTTTCTTCTAAGTGTTTTTTGCAGAGTGTTAATGCGTCAAAGTGTTCTTTAATGATCCTCAGCTTTATTTGTTGTTCCGGTGTAATAAACCCGTCCACTGCCAGTTCAAGTTCGGGTAATTTCTTTATTAAACTTCCATGAATCAATGTCTCTAATTCTTTTGCCGTAGGCATGGACTGCTCAGGATCTTCTAGGATGCGTTCGATGATTTTCAACGCACTTTTTCCGAAGGTGTCGGAAACAACACTAGCGATCTGAATGTTGGATACGGTTAAAGAATTTTGAAATCTGTTCTTTTCACTGGACGCAAAGTTGGTTAATTTGAACCGGTAGCGCATTAAATCACGCAACTCACGAATCGTTTGTGGAGGCATGAAGCTACCTGCAACCAAATCGTGTTTAAATAACTCGGCTATCCATTGGGCATCCTTCATATCCGTTTTTTTTCCGCGGATTGCTTTCACATATTTCGGATGCGCAAGGGTAATATTAACCGAAGGTTCCAGAATGTTGTATACAGGGATCCAGTATTTTCCCGTAGATTCCATACAGACATCAAAACAAGAGAACAACTCTAGCCACTGTGACAGCTCTCTCAATCCTTGTGTGAATGTGGAAAAGCGATGGCGTTTGTAAGTTGTGATCCCCTTGTTGTCTGTAATGGCAATACAGGCTACCACAAACGTTTTGTGGACATCTATTCCACAACAGATAGGATAAACAATCTTCAACATTGGTTTTTCCTCCTTTCTTTAAGGATAGTAGAGTGTTGCAGTGACTATTATTCCTATGTATATGGATCGCTTATGCAAAGATAAGTTTACGTGCTCACTGTCACACTTATTTGTACTTGAAGGAATAATGACACATATAAATATGCAGTCCTACCGAATGACAGATAGGACTACTCAACCCTCCGTGATTTGTAGTGTACAACTACTCTACAGAGGCAGAATATAATAAAATACGCCGAAGGCGCAACGATTTTCATTTCGTTTTGTGCCTTGAGCGAAGCGAAAGGAATGCTTATAAATATGCAAAAATATGTCGTCATATCCAATGATATTCGGAATAAAATCGTAAAAGGGGAGTACGTTGCCAATCAACAGATTCCCTTCGAAAAAGATATGTGCATTCATTACAATGCAAGCAAAATGACGGTCAAAAAAGCATTGGATATTCTGGTTGCAGAAGGCCTGGTTATCAAGAGGAGAGGCTCAGGTACTTTTGTGAAGGACCTGAACCTGGAGGAAATAGAGCGTGTGACGATGGCGAATCAATTCCGCGGCACGACTGCGCTCAATGCCGGAAAGAAGGTCCACAGCAAAATACTGAATTTTTCAATCGCGAAGGTACCGGAAGAAGCAGCGAAAAAGTTGAATATTCCCCTTGGCAGCTTTGTGTATGACATCTATCGGGTACGTTATGTGGAAGATGAACCGAGTGTTATGGAAAAAATCTACATGCCGATTGATCTGATACCAAACATCAAGGAAAAAAATATTAACGGATCCATTTATGATTTCATCGAGAAGGATCTTCATTTGAAAATACAAAGTGCACACAGGACGGTTTCCGTTCGCAAAGCCACTGATTTCGAAGCGGAAGAGCTTGGACTGAAAAATGGTGACCCAGTGGCGGTAGCCGAGCAGGTTGGCTATCTCGATACCGGTCATGCGTTTGAGTTCTCCACCTCTGTCCATCGCTACGATAAGTTTGCTGTCGAAATTATTTTGACGCGCAATTGAACTGAAATATTGTAGGATCTGTTGCGATTCTGCGGTTCGGTGGCTTGAACTCCGGTGAAGCTGTCGTTGGACGGAGCAGGGGATTTTGAATCGGCCCCGTCCTCCGGTGGCGCTGCGCTCCCCGGAGAAGGACACTCTGGAAGCATCATGACCTCCGGCGAGGCCGTCTTTCGCCGGAGAAGAAGACGTTATTTTTTCCATTTTAAGCAAAGAAGGGCCGCCTCAAAAAAATAAGGCGGCCCTTCTTTGCTTTTATCAGTTTTTCATGCCTTCAATGAAATCGATGGCGGACTGCAGGATGCTTTTGTCATTATCGTAGGTGATGGCTTGCAAAGCTTCGTTGAACGGCATCCAGGCGAAGTCGGTGACTTCGGCATCCTGTTTTTCAATTGTTTCTGTGTGAGCGAAGGCGATGAAGTAGACGACTTCTTTGATTACGTGGGGAGCCGGCGAGTAGCTGACGGATTTCCGGAAGGTGGTGCTTAGATCGGTGCTCAAGCCGGTTTCTTCCTTGATTTCCCTCAATGCTGTTTCGATTTCCGTTTCGCCTTCCTCAACATGGCCTTTCGGAAATGCCCAATGGCCGCCGTTTTCATGTTTGATCAACAATACTTTTCGGTTTGTGTTATCTGGGGAGAGCACGATGGCTCCGCATGATTTTTCTGATTTCATAGTTTCTACTCCATTCATTTGTTTCATTTTACTTTTCCAAAAACGCAGGGCGTCTATCATATCTTTCCGGCAATTGAGATAAGGCGAAGACACCGACACCACCGATACCGAGATGAACGCCCAGAACCGCGCTTACCCTTAATATGACAAAGGAAGCTTCCGGCAAGGCCTCGCTCAGCATTGCTTTGAGCGTTTGTGCGATTTCTGGATCGCCCACATGGCTGATGACAACGAGTTGATCTTGATAGGGACCGATATGGTCGACCGTTTTTTTGATGATACGTTTGTAGACACGGTTATGTCCGCGCAGGAGTTGGTCCATCACGATTTTGCCGGCCTTAACGGTCAACAAAGGCTTGATGTTCAGATTGTCACCGATGACGCTTGTTACTTTATTGATGCGGCCACCTTTCTGGAGCCAGTCCAGATTGGCGATTGTGAAGGAATAGGAAGTATACGCAACGATTTCTTGGATGGTTTGTGCAACTTCATCATGGGGATAGCCATTATCCAACAAGTTCAGGGCTTGGATGGCAGCCAAGCTAGCACCGCCGCAACCGCCTTGCGAGTCGATCAAGGTTAGCTTCATCTCCGGGAATTTTTCCCGGTACATCTCAAATACTTGGTGGGCTACCGCATGTGTTCCAGACATTGCGCTTGAGAAAGACAAATAAATCAGATCTTCGTTGGCTTTACGGTTGCGGTCCAATATTTCCAACAGGCTGGCGATGTCAATCTGTGAAGTCTGTGGCATCTCTCCTTTGCGCATCACTTCGTAGACACGTTCCAAATCGATTTCGATGCCGTCCTTGTAGCTTTCGCCATCGATGATGATGTTTAACGGCAGGTACTCCAGTTTTGGATGCTTGCGCATCGCTTCGTTTAGGTCACATGTTGAATCAATTATTAATCTCGTCAAAATCTCACTCCTTATTTTTCAGCAATAACTACCTGATCTGATTTGAGGCGCAACCGATACGCGTTGCGCTTAGATGAACAGTGGGGCCGCCGTTTTCGTGCTTGATCAGGAGAACGTTTCGGTTGCCGTTATTGCTGGAAAGAACAATAGCTCCGCATGATTTTTCTGATTTCATTGCTTATGCTCCATTCATCTGTTTCATTTACTACAGTATAACAAAAAATCAGACTACATCGCACCCGTATCTGACAATGATTTACAAACCATAATTCGTCATTTTCAATACAAATACCCAGAAAATATCCGTAACGTTCGCTTTTAACCCCGATTAAGCCCGAAGATGTGAAGATTCTCATAATGAAAGCCCTTATAATTCGGTATTTACACTTTACAATTGTATGTGATATCGATATAATTTTATTTGTCGTTAATAAACGAATTATATTTTGTTTTGCAATCATTAATGTTCGTTATCAGGAGGAGAAGCATGGAAGAGAAAGTACATACAGGCCTGACTTACGGTGTGGAAGATAAACCGGATTTAGGCACGACAATCGTTTTAGGATTTCAGAACGTCATCACCGCTTTCGGTGGTTTAGTGGCAGTACCGCTTATCATTGCCGGGATCGCAGGTTTCGGGGTTGAGGATACTGCTTATATGGTCAGCGCGGCGCTTTTGGCTTCGGGCATCGTTTCAATCATTCAATCAAAAGGTTTTGGTCCGAAATGGTTCCGCGTCGGTGCAGGCTTGCCGACAATCATGGGAACTGACTTTGCTTTTGTGGCGCCAGCTGCTGCCGTCATCGGTGCGGGCGGCATCACTGCCTATCTTGGCGGAACGATGCTGGGTGCTTTGTTGGAAATTATTTTGAGTTATTTCGTAAAACCGTTGTTGAAATTTTTCCCGCCGGTAGTGACTGGATCAGTTATCTCTTTGATGGGGATGACGCTGATGTCCGTTGCGATGGGCTGGGCAGGCGGCGGTTTCGGATCTGAGGATTTCGGTAATCCGGTGAATATCGGTATCGCAGTTCTCGTATTCCTTATCATCGCTTTGATCAACCATTACGGACCAAGCAAAATCGCGCCAGCTGCTGTATTGATCGGTGCCGCAATTGGTTATGTCGTCTGCATTCCGTTGGGGATGGTCGACTTCGGCCAAGTCGTTGCCGCTGAATGGTTTGCCTTACCACAGTTCTTCAAATTCGGAGTTCCTGATTTTAAACTTGAATACGCGATTCCTTTTGTATCCGGCTATCTGGTAACAGTCATTGAAACAGTTGGTGTTATGCAGACTTTAGGCGCCGTTACCGAAACGAAACTGACGGATGAAAGAATCGCTGCCGGTGTCCGTGCGGATGGTTTCGGCTCGTTCATCGCGCCTTTCATCGGTTCCGGTCCTGCCGCAACATTCAGCCAAAATGCTGGATTGATTCCGTTGACCCGCAATGCTTCCCGTAAAGTAGCCATCATGGGCGGTATCATCATGATCGTGATGAGCCTGTTCCCTAAATTTGCTACTTTGATCTCCATCATGCCGCAACCTGTTTTGGGTGGTGCCGGCATCTTGATGTTCGGTACGGTTGCCGCTGCCGGTGTGCAATCACTGTCACGCGTTGAATTCAACAACCGCAACATGATCATCGTCGCTTCTGCATTGGGTGTCGGTCTGGGTGTTTCCTTTGTTCCGGATACAGTAGCGCAATTGCCGGGTATCTTGAGCGGATTGTTCTCATCCGGTATCTCCGCAGGAACAATCGTCGCGTTGGTACTGAACATCATTTTGAAAGAAAAAGCCTGAACATACGCTGCTTGAGCAGCTTGAATGAAAAGAAACACGCAAGCATCCGCTGGGCTGCTTGCGTGTTTCTTTTTGAGTAAATGAAAGCATATTGTCAAAAACCGATATGCTTTCATTTAAAATATTCGAAAAATTATTTTGCGCGCTTTACTTCAATTCGATAGCCATCAGGGTCCGTCACAAAGAAATAAGTCGGTGTGCCGCCTGAAAGTCCTTTTAACTCACCTGTTTCGTAAGCAGAAGCTTTACAAACTTCATGCATTTTTTCTAAGTCACTGACAGTTACACCTAAATGACTGAAGCCATTTCCTAAATTGTATGGCTCGGCATCGTAATTGTAAGTGAGTTCGATTTGTACAGAAGAACCGGGAGAATTAAGATAAATTAAATCAAACTTATCTTCAGGGAATTTTCTGTGGCTGGCAACTTCAAAATCAAATAGCTTCGTATAGAAGTTTAAAGTGGCATCAATATCTCTGACACGCAGGCAAATCTCAACGAGTTTTTGGTCCATAATATCATCCTCCAATAGTTTCTTAATATAATTCTAACATGAATAGATCATATAGGCATTTTATTCACCTCCATGTTATCTTCTATATTGCTTTCTAATATATCAATAGGCAAAAGCACAGAGTTTAATCTGTTAATGCGAGCATTCATTGACAAAATTACAACCTTTTATGCACGCATTCGCCTTGGACCCAAACCTCGCGGATGTTTTCCGGACGGCTCAAGAAAAGGATTTTGTGAAGCAGGTTTTCAATGGAAATCCCTTCCTCAAAAATCTGCAGCTTGGCGTGAGGCGCGTTGACGTCGATCACTTGGACATCCCAGACGTAATTTTCCTCCAAGCGTCCGATCGGCAGGCTCAGGCTCTGTCCTCCGCCGGCAGTCGCATAGTAAAATGCCTCGTTGGCGGAAATCCGCGAATGCGGCAGGCCGCGTTCCGCAGCGGGTAACGACGGATCGACGCCTTCCTCCAGCATTCTCGATGAGATGACAGCCTGACGGATGTTGTCGAAAAGGCTGGGGGAGAAGCCTCCGGAGATGTCCGTGCCCAAGCCGATGTCTATCCCTTTCCGAGTGAAACGGGCAGCGGGAAGAACACCGTTTGAGAAGCAGACATTTGAAATCGGACAATGGGCGATTGCTGTGCCGGTTTCGGCAAACAAATCGGCATCTGCATCCGAAAGGAAGACGGCATGAGCCATGACCGCTTTTTCCTGCAGAAGGCCCATCTCATGGAGTGCAAACGTATCGCTCTTGTGCATCCGATCGAGGACATAGTTGTGCTCCCAATCGCTTTCGCTGCAATGCGATTGGATGTGCGTGCCGTATTTTTTCGCTAACTCGCCCAGGCCCGCCAGTGCTTCGTCCGTACAGCTCGGGATGAAGCGGGGAGTCACGACCGGGTACACGCCTTGTTTGGTCGTCTTGTCCAATTTCTGGACCAACTGGATGAAACTTTCCGTGTCCGCCAAAGCGGCTTCCGTGCTTTCATCCCGGTAATACGCTGGATTCTCTTCCTTGTCGTCCATGACCACTTTCCCGACCAGTCCGCGTTGGCCTTTTTCGGCGCAGATTTGGGCCAACAGATAGCTGGCTTCCTTGTGTACGGTCGCGAAATAGAGCGCAGTCGTCGTTCCATTAGCCAACAATGTAGCGACAAGATCCTGGTAGACTTTGCGGGCAAAATCCAGATCGGAGAATTTCGATTCCAGCGGGAAGGTATAGGTTTCCAGCCAATCATGCAAAGGGATGTCCATGGCGGTGCCGGCCTGAGCCCATTGCGGTGCATGGATGTGCAGATCGATGAACCCCGGCAGGAAATACTGTCCGTCAGCAAGCTCGCGGAATTTTTCGGTCCCGCCGTAGGCAGCCAAAATCGTTCCGTAATCAGAATCCTGTGGCTTCAGGATGCGCCGGATCACGCCTTCCTCATCCAGACAAAACAGACAATCCTCCAATGCACTCACTTCCTGCGGCGACCTGCTGGTGAAGGCCGTTCCCCGAAACACCTTGTCAAATATGCGATCCATCCTAATTCCCCCTTAGCTTGCTTCTTTACCTTCATTATAGCACTGTAGATGAAAGAGCAGATCGCGAAAGCAATGATATCTAAGCGACGATTATTCAGGTATACTTAGAGTAAGAGAACTTTTTGGAAGGAATGAAGCAAGTGCCCGTAAAGATCATGGAACCCGCAATACCAAAGGATTTGCCTGATATAAATTTTGCCGACTGTTTCGATCCGGATGAACCATACATTGAGCATGCCCACTTCAAAGACACTGCCATCGACCTTGGCGACAGACGGGGAGTGGAGTTCACCGAAGTCAGATTCCAGAACGTGACTTTCAGCGAAGCGACAGTGCCGCAATTGTACTTGCGGGATGTCATCTTCGAGAGCTGCGATTTCGCCAATGTGCAGCTGGATGAAGTGACGATGAAGCGGGTCCGCTTCGTTAATTGCCGCCTCATCGGTACCTCGATGACCGAAGGGGTCTTCGAGGACGTGCTCTTCCGGGAATGCAATCTGCAGATGGCGGCTTTGGGATTCAGCAAGCAGAAGAATGTCCGTTACGAAAACTGTCGCCTGAATGAAGCCGATTTTTATACCTGCAAACTAAAGAAAATCGATTTTTCGGAGTGCGAACTGTCCGGAATCAATTTCACGGGAACGCCTTTGAAGGCGATCGATATCAGCAGTTGCCGATTCGAGCGCATCAGCGTTACACTTGAGGATCTCAAAGGCGCAATCGTCAGCGAAGAACAGGCGCTAGCCTTTGTTGTGATGCTCGGGTTGGTCATCAAAAAGTAAAAAATGTGAAGGATAGAATAAGGAGGACGAAATGGAGAAAAAAGTTTTGGCAAGTGAACTTGCTTTGGCGATGGGCGTGATGTGCAACGCCATTGCCGTGTCGTTGATGATTAAGAGTGAATTAGGGGTGTCGACGATTTCATCCGTGCCGGTGGTGTTGAACGAAATGTTTGCGCACGTGACAATCGGCAGCTGGAACTTTCTCTTCCAAGTGGTCCTTGTGGTGGTGATGGCTCTGATCACGCGGAAATTTTTGGGTTATGTTTTTTCAATTGCATTGGCTTTGCTTTTCGGCTACCTGCTGGATTTCTTTGAATTGCTTTTTTCGGGCATCGTCGCAAACATGCCGCTGCGAATCGTGTTCTTTTTCACCGGATTTTTCATGTTGTCGCTCGGGATCAGTCTGATGCTGAATTGCCACTTGCCGGCTCTTCCATTCGATTTGTTCGTACGTGAGATGTCCGAGCATTTTGGGCTCACCGTGAAACAGATGAAGACGGGATTCGATGCCGTCTGCGTCGGGTTGAGCGTTGTCTTCTCGTTGTTGTTTCTGGAAGGAATCGCTGGAGTCGGGCTCGGGACCATATTCGCCATGCTGTTCACCGGTACGGTGACGCAGGATTTCGCGAACCGATTGAACAGCCGCTTCGTTTTCCAGAAAATGATGACAACCAAAGAACGGGCTTAATGCAGTGGCTGCCTCCTAGCGAGGCAGCCACTTTTGTCATCAGAAGTCAGAATGTCGGGCAAAAACATGAATAAACGCAAAGAATCCATCTTTGTACCGCAGAATGCTGCTCCGCAACACACTAGTCATAAAGCGAATAACATCTGTTTTCAAAAAAATGCTGTTCCACCAACATGCTAAATGAAAATGAGATTTTTTTAAGGAAAGGGCTTGCATCTTTTTGTTGGAAGTGCTAACATGTTGTTCATAGGATTGTTACTGGTTGTGCAGGCAAAACCTAAATTGATACGAGATGATGTGCACATCATTTGGTGTTAGTTTAGGTTTTTTTTAATGGAAGGGGGAATGGGGATAATCGATGAAGATTGAAAAAGTCTACAATAACAACGTGGTCTTGGCGAAATCTGAAGACTCATCCGAAGTCATTGTGATGGGAAAAGGGCTCGGTTTCCAGAAAAAGCCAGGTGACTCTTTCGACAAGTCTTTGATCGAGAAGACCTTCGTCATTCAGGAAAATGATTCAGCTGATCAATTAAAGGCCATTTATCAAGATTTACCGCAAGAAGAATCAGATGCCATTTTTAAGATCATCCAAGAGGCCGAGACAAGGCTGAATCATATCTTCCAAGCAAACGTCTACCTGACGCTTGCTGACCATATCCATTACGCCATCCAGCGGACAAAGGAAGGGATTGTTTTGACCAATCCTTTGGCCTTCGAAGTGAAGAAGTTTTATCGAAGGGAATACGAGCTCGGCAAAATTGGGCTTGAACTCATCGCGGAACATACAGGTGTCATGATGGCACCTGACGAAGCGACATCCATCGCTCTTCATTTCGTGAATGCGCAGAAGGAAGGGCAATTGATCGAAGAGACAATGAAAGTGACCCGGATCGTTCAGGACATCCTGAACATCGTCCGCTTGCATTTCGGAGTCGCCTTCGATGAAGAATCGATTTCCTATAATCGTTTCTACACCCATCTGCAGTATTTTGCGCAGCGGGTCGTCATGGGAGAAGTTTTCCAGACGGCTCCGGACACCTTCTTGGTGGAGCAAGTGAAGGCAAACTATCCGGCTGCCTATACGTGTGCCAACAAAATATCGACATATGTCGGAGCTGCCCACCATTTCCAAGTTGGGACCGACGAACTTGTTTACCTCACGATCCATATCCATCGGGTCGTGCAGCAAAAGTGAATACCTAAAATGCTCTCAAGAGGATTGTTACTGGTAAAGCAGGCAAAACCTAAGTAGACAGCAGCGGAAGAAATTCCCATGCTCTCTATTTAGGTTTTTTTTATAAAAAATAATAGAAAAAGAGGGATATAACATGAAGTATGAAGAATTAGCAAAAGATATTGTAGATCATATCGGCGGTAAAGAAAATGTCCGTAGCTTAGCACATTGCGTGACCCGTCTGCGTTTCAAATTGGTTGACGAAAGCAAAGCGGATACGGAATACCTGAAAAAACGCGAAGGCATTGTTACCGTCATCCAAAGTGGCGGCCAATATCAAGTCGTAATCGGCAACCACGTACCGGATGTTTATGAAGCTGTTAATGCAGTCGGCGGATTGAATGGCGGCGGTGAGGTAGCTGCTGAAGATGATGGTCCAAAGGGTAGTCTGTTCAATCAGTTCATCGATATGATTTCAAAAATTTTTCAACCGATCTTAGGACCGTTAGCAGCAACAGGGATGCTGAAAGGATTTGCGGCATTGCTTTTGGCCGTAGGAATTCCAGCGACTGATGGTACTTATATTCTACTTCAAGCAGCCGGTGATGGTTTCTTCAACTTCTTGCCTATTTTCCTGGCATATACTGCAAGCAAACGTTTCAATATGAACAGTTTCACAGCAATGGGTGTCGCTGCGGCAATGGTTTATCCAGGTTTGGCTAACCCTGCAGGAATGGATCCATTGTATACGCTATTCGCAGGCTCTATCTTCGAATCGCCTATCTACATGACATTCTTGGGTCTGCCTGTCATCATGATGAGCTATGCTTCATCCGTCGTTCCAATTCTCTTTGCGGTATTCATGGGTTCGAAAGTTGAGAAATTGCTTAAAAAATTAATCCCGGATGTCGTGAAGCTTTTCTTGGTACCGTTCTTCACTTTGATGATTATCGTCCCGTTAACTGTTTTGCTGATCGGACCGCTTTCCACGTGGGCAGCAACACTGGTCGGAAGTGCGGTAGCTTGGATCTATAACTTGAGTCCGATTGTTGCAGGCGGGCTTTTGGGTGGCGGCTGGCAAGTATTTGTCATGTTCGGTTTACACTGGGGTTTCATACCAATATTCATCAACAACCTGGCAACCCAAGGATATGACCAACTTTTATCTACCGTATTAGGTGTATCATTCGCACAGATGGGTGCCATCCTTGCGATATATCTAAAGACAAAAGAACCAAAGGTAAAACAATTGAGTATCCCGGCAATCATTTCTGCCTTGTTCGGAGTTACTGAACCTGCCATTTATGGTATCAGCTTACCGATGAAGCGTCCATTCCAATTGAGCTGTATAGCCGGTGGGATCGCCGGTATGATCGCAGGCGCATTCAAACTTACTGGTTATCGCATGGGTGGTCTTGGTATTTTCGCTATCCCAAGCTATTTGGATCCAAGTGGAGCCGTTAATTTGAATTTATGGATTTCCGTTATTGTATGTATCGTCGGTCTTGTTCTAGGATTCCTGTTTGTTTACTTCTCGAAAATCCCAGTCCTTTACGGAGAAACTGCAACAGCTGCAACAACAATTGATGCAAACTCTGCAGTCGTTGAAGCAATGAAAAGAGATTTGAGCGCGGCAGCTGAAAAAGATTTGATCGCAAGTCCTATGACTGGAGAAATGGTTGTTTTATCAGACGTTTCGGACGAAGCGTTTTCGTCTGGTGCTCTTGGAAAAGGAATTGCAATCCGCCCTACAGTTGGCGAAGTTTATGCTCCTGCAAATGCGACCGTAACACTTTTATTCCCGACACAGCATGCTATCGGTTTGACGACTGAAAATGGAACGGAAATTTTGATTCATGTCGGTATGGATACAGTCCAACTGGGAGGAAAAGGTTTTACTAGCCATGTTCAACAAGGTGATAAAGTCGTTGCTGGTCAATTGCTGTTGGAATTTGACATCGATCTGATTCAGAAAGCTGGTTACGAAATCATCACACCAATCATCATCACGAACAGTAATGATTATCTAGATATCATCACTACGAAAGAAGCTGAACTGTCCGAAGGCGACTATCTGCTGACGGCCATCGCATAAACATAAGATATCCGTGAAATCGGAATCAATCACAAATATTTGTAATGAATGAAGCCCATGTATTCGGGAAATCGTTCTCAAGCGTAAGCAATATTCCCGGATAAAAACCAGATATCCGGGAAAAAAACCTAGACCGCAAGTCCGATTCCCGAATAATAACCAGATATTCGGGAATTTGGTTTGTGGTCTCAGGCGCCCGAACCCATTTGGGATGAGTTTTCATAATTCGGGGCTGTCCCGCAATGAGTCAGACCCGTGCATAAAATAGAACCAGAAAAGAATAGGAGCGATCACATGCAAACAGTATTTCCAAAAGGATTTTTATGGGGTGGCGCAACGGCCGCAAACCAATACGAAGGTGCTTATAATGTTGATGGAAAGGGGCTTTCCGTTCAGGAGGTAACACCGAAAGGCGGTTTTGGGGGAATCATCACTGACGGACCGACGCCGGACAACATGAAACTGGAAGGGATCGACTTCTACCACCGCTACAAGGAAGATATCGCATTGTTTGCGGAAATGGGCTTTAAAACCTACCGCACATCGATCGCTTGGACACGCATCTTCCCGAACGGCGACGAAACCGAGCCGAACGAAGCTGGCCTGCAGTTCTACGATGACGTGTTCGATGAATTGGCGAAATACGGCATCGAGCCGCTGATCACGCTGTCGCATTACGAAACGCCACTGCACCTTTCAAGGGAATACGATGGCTGGATCAACCGCAAAATGATCGGCTTCTATGAGAACTATGTGCGCACGGTCTTCACGCGCTACAAAGACAAGGTGAAGTACTGGCTGACGTTCAATGAAATCAACTCGATCGTCCATGCTCCATTTATGAGCGGCGGCATCTCAACGCCACCAGATCAACTGTCGAAGCAGGACTTGTACCAAGCCTGCCACCATGAGTTGGTAGCCAGTGCTTTGGCGACTAAAATCGGCCACGAAATCAATCCGGACTTTCAGATCGGTTGCATGGTCATCGCTATGCCTACCTATCCGTTGACTTCCCATCCGGATGATGTCATCGCCGTGATGGAAGCGGACCGTCAAAACTTCTTCTTCTCGGATGTGCATGTACGCGGCACGTATCCTGGTTACATGAAGCGCTATTTCCGTGAGCATGGCATCGAACTGAACATCACACCGGAAGATGAAGAAATACTGAAAAATACGGTTGATTTCGTTTCCTTCAGCTACTACATGAGCTCGACTGAAACAGCAGATCAGTCCAAGAAAGTGAAGGGTACAGGAAATATTCTTGGTGGCGTAATGAATCCTTATCTGGAAGCGTCTGCATGGGGATGGCAGATCGATCCGAAAGGACTGCGCATCATTCTGAATGCCTTCTGGGATCGCTATCAAAAACCATTGTTCATCGTCGAAAACGGCTTGGGCGCGGTCGATGAACTGGTCAAGGGTGAAGACGGCCAACTGACGGTCAACGATGACTACCGCATCCAGTACCTGAACGATCACTTGGTGCAGGTTGCTGAAGCAATCGCGGACGGTATCGATTTGATGGGCTACACAACATGGGGCTGTATCGATCTGGTCAGCGCTTCGACTGCGGAATTGAAGAAACGTTACGGCTTCATCTATGTCGATCGTCACGACGACGGATCCGGCACATTGAACCGTTACAAGAAAAAATCATTCAACTGGTACAAAGAAGTCATCGCAACAAACGGCGCATCTTTGGTACAGAAATAGGAGGAATTGTCATGTCAGCAGGTAAAGGATTTCCGGAAGGTTTCTTCTGGGGCGGCGCTACTGCCGCCAATCAATTTGAAGGAGGTTGGGACGCTGATGGGAAAGGCCCGTCGGTCATCGACCAACTGACCTGCTCGCGCGACTTTGCCGAACGTTTCGCTGGTGTCGGTGACTATTACCCTTCGCATATCGGCATCGATTTCTATCACCGCTACAAGGAAGATATCGCTTTGTTCGCCGAAATGGGCTTCCGGATGTTCCGGATGTCCATCGCTTGGACGCGGATTTTCCCGAATGGCGATGAACTGGAACCGAACGAAGCCGGCTTGGCATTTTACGATGATGTCTTCGATGAATTGGCGAAATACGGCATCGAACCATTGGTGACGATCTCGCATTTCGAAATGCCGCAATATCTGGTCGACCACTACGGCGGCTGGAAAAACCGCAAACTGATCGGTTTTTTTGAAAGATATGCTACAACGGTGTTTGAACGCTATCAAGGGAAAGTCAACTATTGGCTGACCTTCAACGAAATCAACATGGCGACATTCCTGCCGCAGATCTCGATCGGTTCGAAAGCCGAAGCGGGCGAAAGCCAGGAAGAAATCATGTACCAAGCTTTGCATCACCAGTTCGTCGCCAGCGCTTTGGCGACGAAGGCTGCGCGGGCAATCGATCCGGAGAACCGCATCGGCTGCATGATCGCCTATGCGCCGGTCTATCCGTTATCGGCAAAACCGGAAGACGTTTGGTCTGCGCAACGAAAAGAAGAAGAAAAACTGTTCTTCTCAGATGTCCATGCCCGCGGGTATTACCCGCCGAGCAAACTGGCTTATTTCGCCACTAAGGGCATCAACGTTGCGTTCGAACAAGGCGACGAGGAAATCTTGGCCGCACATACTGTCGATTTCATTTCCTTCAGCTACTATGCTTCCAGCGCAGCCAGCTTTGCGCAATCCGGCGTGCCGGGTGAAGGCAATGCCTTGATGGGCGAGAAGAACCCATACTTGGCGGAATCGGAGTGGGGCTGGCAAGTCGATCCATTGGGTCTGCGCGTCGCTTTGAACACTTTCCACTCCCGTTACCAACTGCCGCTGATGGTGGTGGAAAACGGTTTGGGAGCTGTGGATGAAATCATCGATGGCCAAATCCATGATGATTACCGCATCTCCTACCTCCGCGACCACGTCAAAGCGATGCGTGATGCGATCGTGCTGGACGGCGTCGATCTTGTCGCCTACACATCTTGGGGCTGCATCGACCTGGTTTCAGCCGGGACGGGCGAGATGGCGAAACGCTACGGCTACATCTATGTGGACCGCAATAACGACGGTTCAGGCAGCTTGGATCGCCTGAAGAAGGATTCCTTCTACTGGTACCAAAAAGCCATCGCCAGCAATGGCGAAGATTTGGATTAGTTAGAATAACACTACAACAAAATACAGTAAAACGCTCGAATGTCACGCTATGGCATCAGAGCGTTTTGCTGCATTTGTAGTATATATTCATGACAAATTTATTATCGCATAATAATGTAAACGCATTCCGAAAGATGGTGGGCGTTGGCCTAAGAAAATATCAGTCAACTACTAGGAGGAGTAATTAGATGAAAAAGAAGACAGCAGTAACGATCACCGCATCATTGATTGGTGCACTCTTATTGACAGGATGCGACAGCGGTTCACAGTCAGCTGTTTCCGAAGAGAGTGAAAGCGGAGTGGCACAAGAGCAAACGCAAGAGAAAGTAAAGGCCCGTACCGTGATTACGACAGATGGCGAAGTAGATGACATGAATTCCATGTTGAGGTATTTCCTGTATGCGAATGAAATAGAACTGGAAGGGATTGTCCTGACAAGCTCCATGTACCATTATGCCGGTGATGAGGAAGCTGGAATAGAGCCATTCCGATGGACCGGAACAGAATGGCTCAGCAACATGACGGACGCTTATGAAGAGGCTTATCCAAATTTGATTACGCACGCGGAAGGCTATCCAGAACCGGATTATATTCGCGATGTGACCAAAATCGGCAATATTACGAATGCGGGAGAAATGGAACAAGTAACAGAAGGCTCCGAATTTTTAAAAGAACTGTTCTTGGAGGATGATGAGAGCGACCTGTACGTACAGACATGGGGTGGAACCAATACCACAGCACGCGCATTGAAATCCATTCAGGAAGAGTACGAGAATACGGATGAATGGGAAACGATAAAACAAGCTGTTAGTGATAAACTCGTTCTCTATATCATTCTGGATCAGGATGAAAGTTACAGTTCGTATATCGCTACAAACTGGCCTGATATCCGCATCATCAACGATCAATCCAATTTCTGGCACTTCGCTTATGCTTGGAAATTCCATACGGATGAAGTGAACAGCAAGCTGCAGGGAGACTGGAACTACGAAAACATCAAAAATGGTCATGGCTCTTTACTTGAAATGTATGCACTGATGGGGGACGGAAACATCCTGGAAGGCGAACTGCCAGAGGAACAACGCGGATCTGAAGAATATCTCCAAAACAATCCGCAATACAGTCAGTATGATTTTATTTCAGAGGGCGATTCCCCTTCCTTCTTCTATCTGATTGACAACGGGCTTAGAAGTATGGAAGATCCATCATTTGGCGGATGGGGAGGAAGATTCGGCGCTGAAACTGAACAATTATACCGCAATACAGTTCTGGACTTTGACCCATACACAGAAAGATACGAGGCTGAATATTCATTGATGCGTTGGTTTGATGATATTCAAAGCGACTTTGCGGCTCGTGCGGATTGGACCATTACTGCTGATTATGAAGACGCTAACCACAATCCAGCTCTGACAGTGGATGAAGGGATAGATTTGGAAGTCGAAAAAGGTGAAGAGGTGACCTTGCACGCTAATGCGACTGATCCGGATGGGGATAACTTGACTTACAGCTGGTGGAGATACTTTGAAGCGGATACCTATGAAGATTCCACAGTTGAACCTCTTGAGGCAGTAGCTGATGTAACCAGTGGATTGCAATTGGGTCTTCATCGTGACTTAGCAGAAGGGGAAGCCACGGATACGATTGCATTATCCGGAAGTGACACTGACACTGTAACCTTTACTGTTCCGGAAGATGCTAAATCAGGAGACACTATTCATATTATTGCAGAAGTACAAGACGACGGTACCCACGGATTGAAACATTACCAGAGAGTAATCTTAACCGTTAAATAGAAAGACAAACGGAAAGACAAGCAAGTTGCTGAAACTTGCTTGTCTTTCCGTTTTTATTAGTTTGTTCGAAGGCGCTAGAGCGATAAATGCCTATATGAATCTCTCTCAGCTGATTTTTTCCAAAAAGTACTCGAACACAGACAGATCATCCGTCAATTCCGGATGGAAGGCGGTGACCAGAATCTGGTCGTTTTCGGCCGCTACGATTTTGCCCTCGATGCTTGCAAGCACGCGGACTCCATTTCCGACTGTGCGGATGTAAGGGGCGCGGATGAAGACGGATTCCACCGGTTCGGGGATGCCTTCAAAAGGCAGCAGGGCTTCGAAACTGTCGACTTGGCGTCCGAAGCCGTTCCGTTCGACTGCGATGTCGATGAAGCCGAGCCGCAATTCTTCAGGTGCGTGACTGCTGTCCGTGCTGCAAAGAATCAATCCAGCGCAAGTGCCGAAAATCGCTTTGCCGGCTGCGTAAAACGCCCGCAACGGGTCCTCGAGATGCTGTTCGCGGATTAAACGGCCGATGGCGGTCGATTCGCCGCCTGGGATGATCAGTCCGTCCAGATCTTCCAGATCGGCGGGCAGCTTGACGGCAGTCGCGGTGACTCCCAATTTAGTCAGTGCCTGCAGGTGCTCCGTGACGGCACCCTGCAAGGCCAATACGCCGATTTTTTTCGTCATGCTTACCAGCCTCTTTCCTGCATGCGTTCGGAGGCATGGAGGGTGCTGATGTCGATCCCTTTCATCGGTTCGCCCAAGCCTTTGGAAAGCTCGGCCAATAAGGCATAGTCTTCGTAATTGGTTGTCGCACGGACGATGGCACGGGCGAATTTTTCGGGATTTTCAGCTTTGAAGATGCCGGATCCGACGAAGACGCCGTCCGCACCCAAGCTCATCATCAGGGCTGCATCAGCAGGTGTTGCGACACCACCAGCTGCAAAGTTCACGACCGGAAGTTTTCCGAGTAGTTTGATTTCCTTGACCAATTCGTAAGGAGCTCCGATTTCCTTGGCGAATGTCATCAGTTCATCGTCCGATTTCGTGATCAATTGGCGGATTTGGCCGTTGACTTTGCGCATATGGCGGACGGCTTCCACGATATTGCCGGTCCCCGGCTCGCCTTTCGTACGCAGCATCGAAGCCCCTTCACCAATCCGGCGCAAGGCTTCACCCAGATTGCGGCAGCCGCAGACGAAAGGAACGGTATAGTCCGATTTCAAAAGGTGGAATTCCTCATCGGCAGGGGTCAGCACTTCGCTCTCGTCGATGTAGTCGACGCCCATCGCTTCCAGGATGCGGGCTTCGGTGATGTGGCCGATGCGGGCTTTCGCCATGACGGGAATGCTCACGGCGTTCATCACTGCCTCGACGATGGTGGGATCCGCCATCCGGGCAACACCTCCAGCGGCGCGGATATCCGAAGGCACGCGCTCCAAAGCCATGACCGCAACGGCACCAGCCGCTTCAGCGATCCGTGCCTGCTCTGCGTTCACGACATCCATGATGACGCCGCCTTTTTGCATTTGGGCCATCCCGCGTTTTACTTTTTCTGAACCGATGATTTTTGTTGTCATAAATATTCCTCCTGGTTTTAAATGATAAAATGATTAAAGAATGGTTAAATCATAATCCCTTTTTTCAGAAACACCTACATCCAATTGGACTGTTTCCGAACCAACCAATTTGGTGTATAATGATTTAAAAACAAGGAGAGTGAAGGAATGGTGGAGTGGAGACTGGATCAGGATAGGGGCATGCCGCTCTATCAACAGCTGATGCAGCTGATCGAAGAGAAGATAAAAGCCGGCGATTTGGTCCCCGGTCGAGCCTTGCCGGCTGAACGCAAGCTGGCGGAGGAACTGCAGGTCAATCGGTCGACCGTCATCCGAGCACTGGAAGAGCTGACGACGCAGGGGATCCTCATCCGCAAACGAGGCAGCGGGACGTTCGTGAATCCGAATAAATGGGGGATGCAGACAAGGCCCACCATCAATTGGCGGACTTCCTTGACGCCGGATAATCTTTCGGTGGACACCCCTTACCAAAGGAACGTTAAGCAGCTGTTGGCGCAGCACCGATCGCGCGAAATCCTGGATTTGGGGAATGGGGATTTGCCGAAGGACCTCTTGCCGGAACTGAAGATCCCGGATATTTCGTTGGGGGAAATGCTGCATGGGGAAGCCACCTTTATCAGGGAGAACCGCGGGATCAAAGCGACAAGGGAAAGTGTCCAAAAACACCTGCAGACCGCTTACGGGATGGCTGTCCCCCTGGAGGAAATCTTCATCACTTCAGGAACCCAGCAATCACTGTTTTTGATCACGCAAGGTCTGTTGAAACCGGGGGATGCGATTGGCATCGAAGCACCCTCTTATTTCTATTCTTTGCGGCTTTTTCAGGCTGCCGGTCTGCGGATTATTCCGATTCCGATGGATGGCGAGGGAATGACCGTCAAGGGGCTCCAGGAAGCTTCTCTGCAGTACCCTCTGAAGATGATTTTTCTGAATCCGATTTTCCAGAATCCGACAGGTACAGTCATGAGTCCGGAGCGGAAACAGGCCATCCTTGATTATTGTTTGCTGAAGCGCATCCCGATTGTGGAGGATGATGCATACGGCAGCTTTGTTTTTGATGAAACGGTCGATAACCGTCCGTTGAAAAGCTTGGATAAACGGCAACAGGTGCTTTATCTGGGTTCCTTGTCCAAATTTGCCGGTCAGCATATCCGGATCGGATGGATGGTTGGGCCAGCCGCCATTATCCGGGAATTGGCCGACATTCGCGATCAGATCGACTCCGGATTGAGTTTCTTGCCGCAACTGCTGGCTGACCATTATTTGGCGAGCGAAATCACTGAGCATCTCCCGATCATCGTTACGGCTTTGAAAGAGCGCGCCGACAAATTGCAGACCTGGCTCAGAAACAAATACGGGCAAGAGATAAGTTTTGAACCGACAAAAGGCGGCTACCATCTTTATTGTCGCTTCCCCAATAAAACCGATGCCGAGATGGATGAATTGCTTCAGGAATTGTTGGAGGAAAAAGTGGTGGTGAAGGAAGGCATCCAATTCGGCGACCAAAAAAATGCAGTCCGTTTCAGTTTCGGTCATTTTGTTGAGCGGAATGCAAATTCATGAGTCCGTTTTGGAACGGAAATCCTTACATTTCCGCATCCGTTTGCTGGGCAATATTCTTTAAATGAAATGAAAACGAAAAATAAATGGAGTTCCATGTCAGGAAACCTTCCGTAAAGATAACGGGAGGTTTTTTTGCTTGGAATGCTTTATGTATCAAAGATATTGGTTGTTATTGCAACCTTGTTCCCAAGTCGATGTGAACGAAGCTGACATCGCATAACAGAAAATGTCCTATCCGGTGTCAAGAAATGTTTTTTGTTTGCCTGATTAATCTATATAATCAAACCATCGAAGTTACAAAAGATATGACAAGTATGCATGAAAAGGGGAGCGAGCGTCATGACAGGAACAACATCACTTACAGAAACAGAATTGAGATATCAATTGCCGGAAATCATCACTGCGGTATTGCCGGGGGAAAAGGCAACAGCCATACTGGCACGGAGATCTGAAGCAATCCCTCCTTCTTTGACATGCGTCTACCCGGTTGCGATCGCGAAAGCAGAGGGCGCCATCATCGAGGACGTTGACGGCAACCGCTTTTTGGATTGGGTCGGAGGCGTAGGCGTTCTGAATATCGGCCACCGCCACCCGAAAGTTGTGGAAGCGGTCAAGCAGCAGGAAAATGATTATTTTCATGCGATGATCAATATCCTTACGAGCGAAAAGTATATCGCATTGGCTGAAAAAATGAACGAGATCGTTCCGGTGAAGGGCTTCAAGAAGCGGACGTTCTTTGCGAACAGCGGTGCGGAAGCAATCGAGAATGGCGTGAAAGTGGCGAGAGCCTACACGAAACGTCCGAATGTCATCGTCTTCTCCGGTGCGTTCCATGGACGTACGCTTTTGACGACGCATATGACTGCGAAAAAAGCCAACTCGATCGGCTTAGGGCCATTCCCGGATGGCATATTCCGAGTTGATTATCCGAACCTTTACCGCAAACCGGCCTATTACACGGATGAAGAGGCAGTGGCCTACTACATCGAACGCATCAAACGCGCCTTTGATGAGTTGACGCCTGCCAGCCAAGTTGCTGCCATTGTATTCGAACCGGTGCAGGGCGAGGGCGGCTTCATCCCGGCTCCGATCGAGTGGGTCAAAGCTGTCCGCCAGATCTGTGATGAAAATGGCATCATGATGATGACTGATGAAGTGCAGACCGGATTCGGGCGCACGGGCAAACTGTTCGCATCTTCCTATTACGAAGAAGTCGGCTGTGCACCGGATATTCTGTGTACGGCAAAATCAATCGCAGGCGGGTTCCCGCTCAGCGCCATCGTTGCCCGTGACGAAATCGTCAAAGGCATTGGCGGCGGATTGATCGGCGGCACCTTCGGAGGCAATTCGGTATCCTGTGCGGCGGCGCTTGCGACGATCCAAGTCATCGAAGACGAAAACCTCTGCGAACGTTCATTGGAATTGGGTGCAGCTTACACTGCCCGCGTTGAGGAATGGCAACAGCAATACAAAGAAATCGGCGATGTGCGCGGTTTGGGCGGCATGATCGGCGTCGAATTCATCAAAGATCGACTGACGAAGGAACCTGCTCCGGAATTGGTGAACGCGCTGATCCAGCATTGTGTACAGAACGGGCTGATCATCGAAAATGCGGGCACCTACGGGAATGTGGTCCGTTTTCTGGCCCCGTTGGTCATGACGGATAAACAGTTGGAAGCCGGCCTTGCCATCTTTGAAAATGCGATCGACGCTTTGTGCACCAAGTTAGCATAACTATCTGAAACCAATGGGGGAATTTTATGTCACCGTCAGCTGAAATCATGGATTTTGAATTTTATAACCCTGTCCGGATCGCATTCGGAAGGGATCAGGTCAAAAAAATCGATAAGTTTGTGCCCAAAGATGCAAAAGTATTGATCACCTACGGAGGCGGCAGCGCCAAACGCTCAGGCACCTTCGACCGTGTCGTGGAGGCTCTGGGCGACAGGAAATGGGGGGAGTTCGGTGGAATTCCGGCGAACCCGGTCTTTGAATATCTGATGGATGCAGTCGAGAAAATCAAAACGGAAGGTTACACCTTCCTGATTGCGGTGGGCGGCGGCTCGGTCATCGACGGCACGAAATTCATCGCCGCAGCCAGCCTGTTTGAAGGCGATCCGATTGATATCTTCGCAAGCGGAGTCGGCAAAGGGCTGCCGGTCGAAAAGGCCATGCCTTTCGGGACAGTGTTGACGATTCCGGCGACATCTTCGGAAATGAACCCGATCACCGTAGTCAGCTTCGAGGAATTGCAGGCGAAGGTGAGCATCAAAAATGAGAACCTCTTTCCGACTTTTTCGATTCTAGAGCCCGAGTTGACGTACACGTTGCCGAAAAGGCAATTGGCGAACGGCCTATCCGATTCCTTTGTCCATGTCATGGAGAACTATTTGACCTATCCTGTCGGCGCAAAACTGCAGGATCGTTGGTCCGAAGGCATACTGCATACCTTCATCGAAATCGGGCAGGAAGTCCTGGCGGATGAAGAAATAGACTACAACACGCGGGCGAATTTCATGTGGACAGTGACGAACGGTTTCAACGGTTTCACAGCTTCCGGGGTGCCGGGGGATTGGTCCAGCCATGCGTTGGGCTATGAAATCACAGCTTTGAACGGAACCGATCATGCCCGTACGCTTTCTGTCATCCTGCCTGCCACCATGAAGGTACGCAAAAATGAAAAATGGGATAAGTTGCTGCAGTACGCAGAGCGCGTATGGGGCGCCAATGCCGGCGATGAGGAAGAGCGGATCGATTTTGGCATCCAAAAAACCGAGGAATTCTTCCGTTCGTTGGAAATGCCGACCCGTTTCAGTGAAATCGGCATCGAAGAAACGGACATCGACTATATGGTTGAGCAACTGGAAGTCCACAAGCGTGATCGCCTTTCGGAACGCGCTGACCAGACACTGGATGTCAGCAGAAAAATCTACGAAATGGCGCTATGATAGGGCAAATTAATATGAAAAATAATCCTATAAAAATCTCCGCTTAGGAGAACTTTTATAGGATTTTTCATGTCGTAATGACCAGTTATACAAAAGTTTTTATGAAGGCTCTCACATGATCTGACTAGATTATGGAAACTCATTTTATTATGCACCAGATGGATTTCATTAAGACATTAAAGATAAAATCATTATAAATTTTTATTGACACGAGTTGGGGCTAATGTTATATTGTTTGTGCAAACGATTCCAATCGGGCGAATATTGTAAGGAGATTATCTGCAGGCGAAATTTATAGAGATTAGATAAATCGATTACTATATTTAAACCGTGATGAGAGGAGTGTTAATAATTCCATCTGCTTGTAATGCTAAAAATATTTTGTAATAAAAATACGCAAGTAATGCGTGTATGCGTCTAGACGCAAGGTTTGGAATAATTTTTTTACCCCGTTGGTTTATCGTTAAACCATAAAGGTGAGACTCGCTTTAGTTTTTAACCGGCTTTTTTGGAATGTGTTGATGCAATAATAATATAATCAACAAAAATATTATCAACTTTAAAGTTGATTTATTAACAGCGCCTATTTTGTTTAGCGCTAAACCTTTGGTTAGAAGGGAGCTTTAAATGGATAAAGAATTAACAGTAAGTGGGTACAGAACGAGGAGTTTGGAGGGGAAAGAAGCAAGAAAAAAACATTTTAGAAAAAAATTGCAAAAAAGTATGCCTTTGTATATATTACTGCTGCCATCAGTTGTCCTATTATTCTGTTTTACGTATCTTCCGATGTATGGTTTGGTAATTGCATTTAAAGACTATTCTCCGTCGTTAGGTATTCTAGGTAGTCCATGGGTAGGTTTGGATCATTTTGTTCAGTATTTTAATTCTTACCAATTTGGATTTACTTTGACAAATACTTTAAGCATCAGTATGTATAGCATATTAATAGGATTTCCATTACCGATAATTTTGGCAATTTTGTGTAATCAGATAAGAGTAGAAAGATTTAAAAAAATCTTTCAAGTTACCACCTATCTCCCTCACTTTATATCAACAATGGTAATGGCAGGGATGATATTAATCTTTTTATCCCCTAGTAATGGTTTAATTGCTAACGTTTTGAATTTGATAGGATTAGAAATGCCAAACTTATTATCCAATCCAACTGCGTTTAAAGATGTATATGTATGGAGTGACGTTTGGCAACATGTAGGATGGGATAGTATAATTTATCTCGCTGCACTTTCTTCAATCGATCCTGCTTTTTATGAAGCTGCAGATATGGATGGCGCAAGCCGTTTGCAAAAGATAGTGCATATTGACTTACCATTATTATTACCAACTACAATGGTTCTATTAATATTAAGAGCAGGAAATATTTTAAATGTTGGTTTTGAAAAGGTTCTATTACTTCAAAATCCGCTTAATCTTCCAGGAAGTGAGATAATTTCTACTTACGTATATAAAGTTGGTATGCAAAGCTTTCAATACAGCCTATCAACTGCAATAGGTTTGTTCAACACGATAGTTAATCTTATAATTTTATTATTGGTGAACTGGATTTCTAAACGATTGACTAAAACAAGTCTATTTTAAGAAAGGAGTACGCAATGGATTTAACAATAAAAAAAACAGAATATAAGAAAAAAAGAAAACTTACAGACACCCTTTTTGATATCGGCGTATATGGATTTGCTATTTTGTTAATGCTTTTGATTATTTACCCATTATGGTTTGTAATAATTGCATCATTCAGCAATCCAGCAGAAGTTGCAAATGGAAATGTTTGGTTTTGGCCAAGTGAATGGAAGTTAGACGGCTACATTGAACTGTTTAAGCAAGATATCATTTGGAGAAGTTATTTTAATACAATTATTTATACAGTTGTAGGAACCTTTGTTGCACTAGCGGTAAATATCCCAGCTGGTTATGCATTATCTCGAAAGGATTTAGTCGGAAGAAAATGGATTTCATTGTTCTATATTATTCCGATGTTTGTAGGCGGGGGACTCATTCCCACCTATTTGATTATTAAGGAATTTGGTTTATTAGATACGTTCTGGGTAATGGTTTTACCTTTTGCAGTATCCACTTTCAATATCATCATCGCTCGAACCTTTTTTAGCACGAGTCTTCCTGAGGGTTTGTGGGAAGCAGCTCAAATTGATGGATGTAATACGTTCAGATATTTTTTCAGTTTTGTTATCCCTTTATCAAAGGCAATTTTAGCGGTAATTGGTTTGTGGACTGCCGTTGGGATATGGAATTCTTGGTTTAACGCTTTAATTTATTTAACAAACGAAGATTTGCAACCGCTACAACTAGTATTAAGAAGAATTTTGATTGCAAACGAATCTTTATTAGGAGCTACATCTGGGAGTCTTGCTACTGAATTAAGGCAATTATCAGATATGATGAAATATGCTGCAATCGTAGTTTCGACATTGCCGATTATGTGCTTGTATCCTTTTTTACAAAAATATTTCAACCAAGGTGTTATGATCGGATCGATCAAGGAATAGACAACAGAGGAGGAAAAAAAGTGATTAATAAAAAATTTACGACATTCATTACATTTGGAGCAACGTTAGGCGTTTTGGCAGGTTGTAGTGATACAGCAAAAAGTGAAGAAGAGGCGCTAGCGACTGAGAGCGGTGACTATTCTATTGCCACAGTAAGATGGTCAGACTGGGGGGATGAATTTGTAAAAGGGTTTGTTGAGGAGACTGAAGAAAAAGCTGGTATAGAAATTGACTGGGAAATTTACTTGAATTCTGACTGGGGCGATAAGAAAGCCGTTTTAATGGCGGGTGGAGATTTACCAGATGCATTTTTGGGCTCTAATGCGCTAAGCGATGCTGAAATCGCTCAATTTTCAGATATGTTTATTCCACTGGAAGATTTAATTGAAGAAAATATGCCTAACTTAGTAGCTGCTATGGCTGAAGATCCGCAGTTGCGAGCAATAAGTACCTCTCCTGATGGACATATTTATAGCCTCCCAACTAAACTGCCACTTCGCCCAGTTGCCGGTAATCAAATGTTTATCAACCAACAATGGCTAGATAATTTAGGGTTAGAAATGCCAGATACCGTAGAAGAATTTGAAATGGTATTAAAAGCTTTCAAGGAGCAAGACGCTAATGGAAATGGAGATCCTAATGATGAAATTCCCTTTTCATCGGATGGCGCAGACGTATTGAGTTTCTTATTGCCTTTTGGAATGACCAAGGGGGTTAATGATAATCGCGGATTGCTTGCTCTAAGAAATGATGAAACAGTTTATTTACCAACTAGTGATGGCTATCGCGATGGAATAGCATGGATGCATAAAGCATATCAAGATGGTTTAGTAGATCCAGAACTTTTTACTCATGATGCTTCAATGTCTCTAGCAAAACGTCAAAACAAAGATATTTCTTTAGTTGGTGTATCAGCCGGATGGACGCCAGATGCTGTTTTTGGTCCGAATAAAGATGAATATGTTGCTCTTACGCCATTACAAGGTCCTGACGGTACTCGATATGTGCATACAGATGCAGCAGTTTATTCCAGAAGAGAGCTATTAGTTACTACTGAAGCTGAGAACCCTGCTAAGTTACTTCAATGGGCAGATCAATTTTATACTGAAGATGCAAGCATTCAAACATTTTATGGATCATTTGGATTAGCCGTGGATAAAGAAGAAGACGGAACATATACTGTCCTTGCTCCTCCAGAAGGTGAATCAGCTGATACTTTTGCTTGGGTCAATTCATTTAGAGATTTTGGTCCGAAGTATATCTCCGAAGGTTTTAATGATAAAGTTACCTTAAATGAAGAGAGCGGAGACGGCTTAAAATTAAAATTAGATGCTGAAATTAATCAATACGCTACTGAACAGTATCCAAGTGTCGTTTATACATCTGAAGAACTTGGTCGTTTATCTACTTTGAATGTTGATATTGGTTCATATGTATCATCTATGCAAGCTAAATGGATTGTTGAAGGCGGAGTAGAGGAAGAATGGGACACTTATATGTCTACGTTGGAAAAAATGGGCTATGACGAATTTATGGAAATTCAACAAACAGCTTTAGAAAGATACCAAAGTAATCTTGTAAATAATTAATAATAACTTCTTTTAGTCATCACACGAAGTATTTGAAAAAATAGTTCCAGACAGCCAATTGAGATAGAGGCTATCAAATGGCTGTCTGTGTCCTATGTATTAATTAAAAAAAGTGCTTTAAAATGTATAAAAACAGAAAGATCGGCAGGACTTGAAAAAAATGGAGAGAACAATATGAATAAATTATTTGACTTAGAAAGCCCAATTTTTAAGTTGCTAGCTAAAGCTGTAGATATCATGATAATAAATATATTATTCATTCTCGGATGTATACCTATATTTACTATTGGAGCGTCATTGACAGCACTATATAAAGTGACGTTAAAAATGGTTTCAAAAGAAGATATGTATATCGTTCGGGAATTTATGCTTGCATTTAAAAAGAATTTCAAAGTGAGTACTGCTGTGTGGGGAATTATGGTATTCATAGGATTTTTATTCTCAGTAAATTACCAACTCCTTCAGAACTTCTCAGGCGTCTTATACATTTTTTCTTCAGTGGTACTTGCTGTTTTTACGTTTATCTATCTGTGTGTCCTTACTTTCATTTTTCCATATGTTGCTCTATATGAGAACAGCACCAAAAAATTCCTTTTTAATTCTTTGATAATAACCCTTTCCAATTTTTCTTACATGTTGTTATTAATTCCTATAACTGTGATACTTTCGACATTTTTCTTCACTTCAGGAATTGGTTTAATAACCGGTATCTATTTAGGAACATTTGGTGGCTTTGCTATATCGGCTCTGTATAATTCGTTTTTTATTAATAAAATTTTTAAGAAATACAATAACACTAATTTACAATGAAGTTAAAAAATTGTAATTTAGCTATATTTACTGAATGGAAAGAACCGACTGTCTTTCTATCAATTCAACGTCTAGAGTAGTAGTATCTGTTTCTTTAATTATTTCTCCTTTTAATAGTTTGAATAACAGAGTGGCAGCCAACTCACCTTTTTGATCTACGTTTTGTCTGATGGTCGTTAGTTTAGGTGTTACAAAGGAACTGAAGGGTAGATCATCGTATCCAATAACAGAAAGATTTCTTGGTACGCTTAGTCCGCTCAGCCGCGCACCTTCGATAATTCCAATTGCCATAATATCGGCTGTTGAGAATACTGCGGTGATATCTGATTGTTCAGCCAGTAGTTTTCCTATTTGAATGCCTCCCTCATAGGAAACATCCGCACCAAAAATATGATCTTGTTTTAAGTCCAGGCCCACTTCTTCCAGCGCTTTTTTAAATCCTAAGTATCGTTTGTACAATAATGTGTTATTAGATAATGTTGGGCTTTTGATTTCTTCCGCAGATGCAAAGGCAATATTTTTATGCCCCATATTTATGAAATATTTTGCAGCCAGGTATCCACCTTTAAAGTCATCCGACCCAATATTTATAACTTTTTCCAAATTATGGTAAGTATCAATACAAATAAAGGGAATGGAAAGTCTACTATTTATGTAGTTTAGGTTTTCGCTAGAAAGTCCTAAAAAAATGGCGCCATCTACATTCCATGTATTAATGTTGGAAATGATTTGATCAATATTCGGCGTACTACTTATCATTAAATAATAACCTTTTGTATTAACGAATTTTTCTATGGCACTAACAATCCTACTGTTGTAGGGACTATGCAACAATCCTTCCGTATGGCTCCCAGGTATGCACAAAGCAATGATTTTGGATGATTGCATGGAAAGTGAACGAGCGACAGCATTGGGTGCGTAATTGTATTTTTTTATTAAATCATTTATTTTTTCTATCGTTTTCAAAGAAACTTTAGAATGATTTCCGTTTATAACATTTGAAACTGTCATGATGCTTACGCCAGCTTCTTTAGCTATGTCTTTTAAAGTAGTCAAGTGTAGGATCTCCTTATCTGTATAAGAGTTTACCGATAAATGTTTTTGCAGTTCAGCAATTAAACTTACTATAACACCTTTTATGGCAATAATCTATTTCATTTTATTAACCGAAGAATAAATAATGCGTTGACATCGTTAAATAAAAGATTTAAACTACATAAAATGGTTTAGCGTTATACCTAATTATGAAATGATAAATAAATTTAGAAAGAACAGAAGGGAAATAAATAATATGATTAAAATCGGAATTATTGGTTGTGGGGGAATCGCAAACAACAAACATATGCCAGCTTTGGCTAAAGTGGAAACTGTTGAAATGGTGGCCTTCTGTGACATTATCGAGGAACGGGCAAGCAAAGCGAGAGAAGAATTTGGAACGGATGCTGCAAATGTCTATACGGACTATGAGGAACTTTTAAAAAATGAAGAGATTGATGTCATTCATGTCTGCACACCAAATATTTCTCATGCTGAAATCTCAATAGCGGCGATGGAATCCGGTAAACATGTGATGTGTGAAAAACCGATGGCTAAAACTTCGGAAGAAGCAGAATCAATGATAGCCGCGATGAATCGGACCGGAAAAAAGCTGACGATCGGGTATCAAAATCGATTCAGAAAAGACTCTTCTTATTTGCATAAAATTTGTGAAAAGGGAGAATTGGGAGACATTTATAACGCTAAAGCTCATGCGATTAGGAGACGCGCGGTTCCTACTTGGGGCGTATTTCTCGATGAAGAAGCGCAAGGCGGCGGCCCTTTGATTGATATCGGAACGCACGCGCTTGATCTGACGTTGTGGATGATGAACAACTACAAACCAAAGTATGTTGTGGGGAATACGTATCATAAATTGGCAGGGACCGAAAACGCGGCAAATGCTTTCGGACCATGGAATCCGGCTGAATTTACCGTAGAGGATTCCGCTTTCGGCTTTATCGTAATGGAGAACGGAGCGACCATTTATCTGGAGTCCAGTTGGGCCTTGAATTCCTTGGATGTAGGGGAAGCTCAAACGACTCTGCACGGCACTCAGGGCGGGGCTGATATGAAGGATGGCTTGCGTATCAACGGAGAAGCTGATGGCATGATGTACGATAAAACGATGGTGTTGGAGCCTGGCGGAGTAGACTTCTACGACGGATCGGGAGATGATCCCGCCTACTTAGAAGCGAAACAATGGATTGAGAGCATCCAAAACGATACTAATCCGGTTGTGGAACCAGAACAAGCATTAGTCGTGACCCAAATACTGGAAGCCATTTATCAATCTGCCAAGACAGGAGCGCCAGTATACATCAATCAATATAAAGAAGAGATGGAAAAAATACTGTTGTAAAAAGGGGATAATCGTATGAGAGTTACGGTATGGAACGAGTATCGGCATGAAAAAACGGATGAAGCTGTAGCAAAAATATATCCTAAAGGTATACACGGACAAATTGAAAGCTTTTTAAATGAGGCGGGCTTTGATGTAAAGACAGCTACACTTGATGAACCGGAGCACGGATTGACGGAAGAGGCGTTGGCTGAAACGGATGTTCTTGTTTGGTGGGGGCATCTTGCCCATGACGAAGTAGCGGATGAAGTAGTTAACCGCGTCCATGAACACGTTTTAAAAGGGATGGGCCTGGTTGTTTTGCACTCGGCACATATGTCCAAAATATTTATGAAATTGATGGGAACGAGTTGCGACCTGAAATGGCGCGAAGCCGAAGAAAAAGAGCGGATTTGGGTAGTGAACCCAAGCCATCCGATAGCTGCCGGAATCGGCGAATACATCGAGCTGGAAAAAGAAGAGATGTACGGCGAGCACTTTGATGTGCCGACACCGGATGAGTTAATTTTTGTCGGGTGGTACGAAGGCGGGAATGTTTTCCGCAGCGGATTGACTTACAGACGCGGAAACGGAAAGATTTTTTATTTTCAACCGGGTCATGAGACTTATCCTACCTACTACAACACCGAGATCCAACAAGTCATTAAAAACGGGATTGATTGGTGCAAACCGACAAAGCATGCCTATCCCGCTTACGGAAACAGTCAAGCGTTGGAAGAAATAAAAAATAGACAACAGCTTGTTTAAAAGAGGCGTGTAAGGCTGACAGATAATGAAATTAAGAAAGCGGGGAATGGATATGAAACTTGGTGTATTCACACCTTTATTTGCAAATTTAAGTTTTGAAGAGATGTTGGATAAGGTCCAGAGTGCAGGTTTAAACGCAGTGGAGATTGGAACCGGGGGCAACCCTGGAAACCATCACTGTCCTACAGATGAACTGTTGGAAAGCGAAGAGAAGAGAGCAGCATACTTAGCGGAGCTGGAAAAACGGAACTTAACCATCAGTGCATTCAGCTGCCACAATAACCCCATTTCTCCGGATGCTGCTGAAGCCAAAGCTGCAGATGAAATATTGAGGAAAACCATTAAGTTGGCTGCATTGATGGGCGTCCCTGTGGTAAATACTTTTTCGGGAACGGCAGGGGACAGTGAAGATGCGACAGCGCCTAATTGGCCGGTAATTCCATGGCCAGAAGTCTATACAGATATCTATAAATGGCAGTGGGAAAATAAGCTCATCCCTTATTGGAAAGAGATTGGTGAAATGGCTACCGAATATGGCGTAAAGATTGGTATTGAACTGCATGGCGGTTTTTTGTGCCACACACCGTATACACTTTTGAAATTGCGCGAAAATACGTGCGATGCAATCGGCGTGAATCTTGATCCCAGCCATTTATGGTGGCAAGGAATTGATCCTGTAGGCGCGATTAAGATCCTGGGCAATGCCGGAGCAATCCATCATTTCCATGCGAAAGACACCTATCTCGATCAAGATAACATCAATATGTATGGTCTGTTGGATATGCAACCGTATGGAGATGTCAAAACAAGAGCATGGACGTTCCGATCGGTTGGATGCGGTCATGATGTAAAAGTATGGTCAGATATAATGAGCGCTTTGCGGATGTATGGTTATGATTATGTGGTCAGTATTGAACATGAAGATCCTTTGATGTCCATCGATGAGGGATTGAACAGAGCCGTGAAGAATTTACAATCCGTTTTGATTAATGAGACGCCACAGGACATGTGGTGGGCGTAGAAAAGAGGACTAATTATGAAGAAATTAAAGGTCACGATTATTGGATACGGTGGCATGGGCAGTTTTCACGCTAAGTTGATTCAGGCAAATCCAGAAGTGGAATTGCATGGGATATTTGATATTTTAGAAAGCCGTCAACAGGCTGGCGAAGCAGATGGGTACAGCGCCTATGCTAGCTTGGAAGAAGCTTTGCATGATGCTTCTGCAGATACCATATTGATTGCAACCCCGAATGATGTACACAAAGAAATCGCTATCCAGGCGTTGGAAGCAGGAAAACATGTTATTTGCGAAAAGCCGGTGACACTTAACAGCGAAGACCTGTTGGAAATAATGCATACTGCAAAGGAACGGGACCGCGTATTTATGGTCCATCAAAATCGCCGTTGGGACAGTGATTTTCAGATGGTCAAGGATTTGTACGAGAAGCGAAAAATTGGAGAAATCTTTCATATCGAATCACGTGTGCAGGGGGCCAATGGGATACCGGGTGACTGGCGCCACCTGAAAGCGCATGGCGGCGGCATGCTCTTGGATTGGGGCGTTCATTTATTGGATCAGCTACTGTATATGATCGATAGCCCATTGGCGAAAGTTGCCGCAGATTTGAGCTATGTATTGGGCGATGAGGTGGATGATGGCTTCATCAGTTATCTGACTTTCGAAAATGGCGTAACCGCCCTTGTAGAAGTCGGGACAACCAATTATGTCAAACTCCCACGTTGGTACGTAAAGGGGACAACGGGATCGGCTATCATAGAAGATTGGAATCTAAAAGGTAAAATCGTGAAGCAAAGCGGACTTGAATTTGTGGTAGCACCCAAACCAATCAAAGCCGGCCAAGGACTGACAAAAACCATGGCTCCGCCTTCTGAAGAGGCAATCATAAAAGAAAAATTTGAAAAAGTGACAACCCAAATGGATCCGTTCTATACGAATTTCGCTAAAGTCGTCAGGGGCGAGTCGGAAGCTGTTGTCAAAAATGATGAAGTTTATCAATTGATGAAGATTATCGAATCCATTTTTAAGGCAGCAGAGACGGGACAAATTATGGACGTAAGGGAATACAACTATAGCCGTTGAAAACGGCCGGATCGTTCAATTTATATTTTATCAAACGTTGAGCAATCAGGCAGCGTAGAAGGTGAACAAGTTTTTGATTTGGAGGCAATACGGGATGCACAAAAAAGTAATGGGAATAGATTTGGGTGGAACTTCAGTGAAATTGGCCATACTATCCGAAGAAGGGGAAGTTCTCCAAAAATGGAGTATCCCGACAGATAACAGTGACCACGGTGTTAAAATAATGCCGGACATAATTGAATCCATCAAGCATCATTTGGACTTATACCGGCTCACTCCTGATGACTTTTTGGGTATAGGCATGGGTTCGCCCGGCGCAGTCGATAGAAGTGAAGGGACCGTTACTGGAGCGTTCAATTTGAATTGGGTTTCCCCGCAACCGGTAAGGGAAACGATGGAACAAGAAACGGGCATCCCGTTTTTCATCGACAATGATGCAAATGTCGCCGCGCTTGGAGAAAAATGGCGTGGTGCAGGCGAGGATAATCATGATGTCGTATTCATCACCTTAGGGACAGGCGTCGGTGGAGGAATCATTGCAGACGGGCACCTGATCCATGGGACAGCCGGTTCGGGCGGAGAAATCGGGCATATGACGGTCGATCCTGATGGCTTTGAGTGCACTTGCGGGAAAAATGGATGTTTGGAGACCGTTGCCAGCGCTACCGGGGTCGTCCAACTAGCGCGCAAATACGCCGAGGAGTATGCCGGAGATTCAACCTTAAAAAGCCTGATTGATGATGGCCAGGAAATCACTTCAAAAATGATTTTCGATTTCGCTAAAGATGGCGATGCATTGGCGCTAATCGTTGTGGATCGCTTTGCCTATTTTTTAGGTCTGGCATGCAGCCATATCGGTAATCTGTTGAATCCAGCTTACATCATTATCGGCGGCGGCGTTTCTGCTGCAGGAGAATTATTGCTGGAAAAGGTCAATAAACACTTTTTGGGATATGCTTTCCCAAATGTACAGCAATCGACTAAATTGAAGCTTGCCGAATTGGGTAACGATGCTGGCGTTGTTGGAGCATCTTATTTAGTAGTAACAAATGTGAACAAGTGCTGAACAAGTTACTGTTCATTTCAGTAAAAAAGATAATTTTATGAAGCTTAACAAGCCATAAAAGCTTTTATAATGATGATAGGTTTGTTTTTTTTTATCCAGATTAGTAATGCTATGTTAATAAAAAAGGGTGAACCCAAATCATTTGAACTGATTTGGATTCACTCTTATTTGTGTTGATTACTAGTGGCCTTCCCACTCGGAATGGAAGTCCTTCAGGAACTGTTCCATCCGAGTGTGGCGGGCAATCGCCTTTTGTTTGCCGGTTTCCGTGTGCATGCCATCCTTCAGCAGGAGCAGTTTTTCGTGGAAATGGCCGATCGTATCGCTGTCCGAATCCCCAGTGTGCTCGGGATCATAAAGCGGCCGGTCTTTGTGCCCGCCATACGCAAATGCGCGCGCGATGCCGATTGCGCCGATCGCATCCAGGCGGTCGGCATCCTGCACAATCCGGCCTTCGAGCGTTTCCAGCACATGCTTGTTTTTTCCTTGCTTGAAGGAAAGGTTGTTCACGATGTAGATGACCTGTTCGATGACGGAGTCGCTCAGCTCGAACGGCCTGAGGATGTCGGTGATGATGTCTTCGCGGTCGTCGTCGGTATAGCCGAATTTATGGTCGGCTACATCGTGGAGAAGAGCCGCCAAGCCGATGATGAGGCGATCGCCGTTTCCTTCCGCTTCGGCAATGTCCATGGACGTGTTATAGACCCGGAGCGTATGCCACCAATCATGCCCCGTAGCTTCGTTCCTCAGCTTTTCTGCGACGACATGTTTCACATCTTCGATAATGATCTCATTGCGCATAACAATGCACCTCTTTCTTAGGTCTATTTAGTCTGTTAGGTTTCTTGCAATTTGGAAATAAGCAGTTTCCTGAATTTATGCCGATCCGCGTCCGTGAATGGCTTCGGGCCTTTTGTGCGTTTGCCGCTTTTGCGGACCATGGCACTCATGTAGCGGTCCTCAAGCAGCCGCTCCATATTGCTGTTGTCGTAGGCAAAGCCTTTGTGATGGAGGACGGTGAGTCCCTTCGGCAAAGCGAGTGAAGCCAAGCCGTAGTCCTGCGTGACCAGCAGATCGCCTCTTTTTGCGAGCTGGATGATTTTGAAGTCGGCTGCGTCCGCACCGGAATCGACGTAGACCGTCTTCACTCCGGGTGGTTGGGGCGCATTTGAAAAGTGGGAAAAGCTGGTGACGATTGTGACCGGTATTTCGCGTTTGATGGCTTCTTCAATGATGATGTCTTTTACGGGACAAGCATCTCCGTCGATCAATATATTCATGTGGCGCCTCGATTCAGTTTCTTTCTGACTCCATTTTACCAAAAAACGGGGCGGATTTCTCGATGATGTGTGTGCCTGGATGAAGAAACGAAAGGAATATTACCGGCAACTCCGGCCAATAGCTGTTGGCAGGAGTTCCGAGTGAAATACAGTCGCTACTTCCGGTGAGGAGAAGCTGGCCGGAGGAGAGCATATCTCTACATTCTCAGCTCCAGAGAAGACTATTCTCGCCGGAGGACAGAATGAAAAATGATCAAAAGCGCAAAAAAGCCGGCAGCCCGGAAATATTCCGGACCGCCGGCTAGGCAGTTAAACATTTGAAAATCAGTTCAAGCCCAGGATGGACTCGACGCTCTTCTGCATTTCGTCGGAAGCGACAACTGTGTTATGGCGAACTTCCGCATGCAATAGTTCTTCGATTGCTGCTGGGAAAGCGACGCCGCTCAATTCTCTCAGGCGGTCCAACATTTCTTCCATGGAATCATCCGAAAACTCAGGGTCGATGGCATTCAGGACTGCTTGCGGGAATTTGTAAGGGCTGGCAGTCGAAGCGATGATGATCGGTGTGTGATCATCAGTTTCAGCTACATAAGTGTTGGCAACATGCGCCGCCACCGCTGTGTGCGGGTCGATGACATAGCCTTCAGCATGATAAAGCGCAGCAATCTGAGCGCTTACTTCTTCTTCAGTCGCGTAGTCGGCATAGAAATCCTTTGCTTTTTCCTTCATTTCTTCCGTCACTTCGTAGCGACCGATTTCCTTCAATTGGTCCATGAAAGTTTGGACAGCTGCCGCGCTCTCATTGGCCAACAGGAACAACAGGCGTTCCAAGTTGCTGGAAACCAGGATATCCATGGATGGGGATGTCGTCAAAATGAAGTCGCGGTTGCGGTCATAAGCGCCGGTGTCGAAGAAATCGACCAGGACTTTGTTTTCGTTTGAAGCGATGATCAGTTTTTGGATCGGCAAGCCCATTTGTTTCGCGAAGTAGGCAGCCAAGATGTTCCCGAAGTTTCCGGTAGGGACTACGACGTTCATTGGCTCGCCGGCAGCGATGGCGCCTTGTTTCACCATTTGGCCGTAAGCATAGACGTAATAGACCACTTGCGGGATCAAGCGTCCGATGTTTATGGAGTTGGCTGAAGAAAATTGGAATCCTGCTTCATCCAAACGTGCAGCCAAGTCTGCATTTCCGAACATATTTTTGACGTTCGTCTGTGCGTCATCGAAGTTTCCATCGATTGCTACAACGGAAGTATTGTCGCCTTTTTGCGTCACCATTTGTTTTTCCTGAATGGCGCTGACGCCGTTCTTAGGATAGAAGACGATGATGCGTGTGTTCGGCACATCCGCGAATCCGACCAAGGCCGCTTTTCCGGTATCGCCCGAAGTTGCCGTCAGGATCACGATTTCTTTCGTGCTGCCGTTTTTCTTGGCTGAAGTCGTCATTAGGTAAGGCAAGATGGAAAGAGCCATGTCCTTGAACGCGATTGTCGGGCCGTGGAACAATTCCAGGTAGTGGTTTCCGCCGGCTTTCACCAATGGGACGATGCTGGAGTCGTCAAATTTGTCATCGTAGGCTGCGTTGACGCAATGTTTCAATTCTTCTTCAGTGAAGTCGTCAAAAAAGTTTTTCATTACTTCGTAGGCTAATTCTTGGTAAGTCATGTCGGCCAGGCGATCCAATGCGATGTCCAAAGCCGGAATGTGATCGGGTACGTACAATCCGCCGTCTGGCGCTATCCCTTGTAATATTGCTTGTGAAGCCGTCAGTGTTTTTTCTGCATTTCGTGTGCTATGATAGGTCGTCACGGATTCAGTCTCCTCTACATTATTCTCATTTTTAAATTAAAAATTTCTCATAAAGAGTATGCCACATTTTCGTTGAAAACTCAATAACATATCGAAATGCGCGCTGTTCTTATCAGTATTTTTATGAAAAAAACTCCCCGGTCAAGCAAATGACGGAGAAGCGATTGTGTGCTGTCAAAAATAGGTCACGGACGCTCAACGATCATGGCGATGCCCATTCCGCCACCGATGCAAAGGGAGGCGAGACCGAGCTTCGTATCCGTCCGTTCCAGTGCGTGCAGCAGGGTCACCAAAATCCGGGATCCGGATGCGCCGATTGGATGTCCCAAGGCGATTGCGCCGCCGCAGATGTTGACTTTTTCCTCAGGCAAGCCCAAATCCCTGGTTACGGCGATACTCTGGGAAGCGAACGCTTCGTTCAATTCGAACAGGTCGATGTCCTCTGCATGCAATCCGGTTTTTTCCAACACTTGCTTGATGGCATGGTAAGGCGCATAGCCCATGATGGCCGGGTCGATTCCTGTTTCGGCATAGCCTTTGATTGTGGCCAGGTATGGGATGCCTTTCGCTTCGGCTTCCGACTTCGGCATCAGCACCAAGGCGGCGGCTCCGTCGTTGATCCCGGATGCGTTCCCGGCAGTCACCGTGCCGTTCTTTTGGAAGGCTGGTCTTAATTTGCCCAAGCTCTCCATAGTGACATCTTTGCGGATATATTCATCATCGGCCACGACCGTCTGCTGGTTCTTGCGGTCCGAGAGGATGACAGGCGCGATCTCTTCCTTAAAATAGCCCGCTTCTTGGGCGGCGGCAGCCTTTTGTTGCGAATGCAGCGCGAAAGCATCCTGCTCTTCTCGGCTCACTTGGAATCTTTCCGCCACCGTTTCGGCCGTGATGCCCATGTGCTGATGATCGAACGCATCCGTCAGGCCGTCGTGCACAAGGCTGTCGATGGCGTTGATATCGCCGAGTTTGCTTCCCCAGCGTTGGTTCGGCAAGAGATAGGGAGCTTGCGACATGCTTTCGGTGCCTCCGACAACCACCGTTCTGGCATCGCCCAGACGGATGGCTTGGCTCGCGAGGATGATTGCTTTCAAACCGGAGCCGCAGACTTCATTGATCGTCATGGCGGTTTTTTCATAAGGGATTCCGGCAGCGACTGCAATCTGCCGCGCTGTATTCTGGCCGATGCCTGCCTGCAGGACGTTTCCGAAAATGACGGAATCTACTTCTTCAGGGGATAAACCGGCACGGTTCAACGCAGCTTTTGAGGCTGCCTTCCCCAGATCGACTGCGGTACAATTTTTGAGGCTGCCTCCGAATGAACCGATGGGGGTTCTGGCAGCACTGACAATTACGACTTCTTCCATTAAATGTCTCCTTTTTTGTATTATTTTGGGTAGAATTATTTTCATCGACCTTTGATACTTCCTATTTTACGTGACTAAGCGCTCATAATGATATAAGAATTGGTAAAGAATTTCAAATTATATACAATTTTTCGATATGGGTTTTGTAAGATATCTTTAATTTGGTGTCCTAAGGTTGTTTTTTTGAGCGGTCTGGTCTATCATTTGGGATGAGAGGCATCAAATAAGTTATATATGAAAAGTAAGGGGTAGTTGTCGTGAAGATTGGGATAGATAAGATTGGCTTTTATGCGCCACACTTCTTTGTGGATATGGAAAAGTTGGCGGAGGCCAGGGGAGTGGATCCGGCCAAATATACGATCGGCATCGGGCAAGAAAAGATGGCTGTCGCGCCCATAACGCAGGATGCTGTTACACTCGCCGCGAATGCCGCTTTACGGATCATCGATGAAGAGGATCTGGAGAAAATCGACTTGGTCATTTTCGGAACGGAATCCGGCATCGACAATTCGAAATCAGGTGCCGTCTACGTACATGATCTTTTGGGGATCCAGGAACATGCCCGTTGCATCGAATTGAAACAGGCTTGCTACGGAGCGACAGCCGGCATCCAACTCGCGAAAGGTCATGTCGCTTTGAATCCGGAGAGCCGAGTATTGGTGCTCGGTTCGGACATTTCCCGCTACGGAATCGGCACAGCCGGTGAAGTGACACAAGGTGCCGGGGCAGTGGCTATGATCATCAGTGCGGAACCGCGCATCCTTGCGCTAGAGAATGAAAGCAGCTATCTGACCGCCGATGTGATGGATTTTTGGAGACCCATCTACTCGGAAACGGCTTTTGTCGACGGTAAATATTCAAATGAGCAGTACATTTCGTTCTTCCTGAACACTTGGGAAGAGTTCAAAGCAAAATACGGCGCCACCTTGTCTGATTTCGAAGCGATCTGTTTCCATCTGCCTTACACGAAGATGGGCATGAAAGCTCTGCGTGAAGTGCTGGACGAAGGTTCCGAAGCGGACCGCGAACGTCTGTCGGCGCATTACCAAACCAGCACTGTCTACAACAAGATCGTCGGCAATATTTATACGGGTTCCCTGTATCTGAGCCTGCTGTCCTTGCTGGAACTTTCCGATGACCTGAAAGCGGGCGACAAAATCGGTCTCTTCAGTTACGGATCCGGAGCGGTCGGAGAGTTCTTCTCAGCCACTCTGCAGGATGGATTCAAGGAGGCTTTAGCTGCCGCTGAGCATGGGAAAATGTTCGCCGGACGCAAAGAAGTGACAGTCAAAGAATATGAAGAGATCTTTTCTCGCGTTCTGCCGATCGATGGGTCAAGCATCGAATTGGATGTGGATGCAGATCCTGCAACCATCTGCGTTGAAGGTATGGAATACAACAAACGCATCTATCTGAACAAAACCAGATGATGAATGCGATGAAAAAACAGCACGCCGTCAGCCAAATTACTGGTGATGGCGTGCTGTTTTTGTTTTTTATTTTGGATGGTTCCGGGGGCCGGCTCCTCCGGCCAAGCCGGCCTTGGCCGGAGGAAAAACAAATTTCAGCCCCTGTACTCCGGCGAGGCCGCCGCAACCGTAGAAGAAACAAAATCCGATACCTCTACTCCGGCGAGGCTCGCCTCACCGGAGAAAAAACTGGAATCCAGCCCGGGAGTTCGCTCCGAAAATCTCCGCCGATCTTGTTATGACTCAATCGACTGCATCCGCACCGCGGATTTGGCTCAAAAGTTCCTGCGCCGTCGCCAGATTCATATTTTTTTCGCCCTTGAGCAGCTGGGACAGCTGTTCGATTTCGTTCCCGCCCGCGCCCGCGCTGATCGCCAGTGACCGCGAATGCAGACCCATGTGTCCTTTTTGGATGCCTTCCGTCACCAGCGCTTTGATGGCGGAAAAATTTTGCGCCAAGCCAACCGAGGCGATGATGGACTCCAGTTCGGATGCCGAACGGTATCCGAGGATTTCTTTCGTCATTTTCGCAGCAGGGTGGAAGTTGATGGACCCACCCACAGCTCCAATCGGCAATGGCAAAGTCAGACTTCCGAGCAGATCCCCGTTTTCCGCTTTTTTCCAGGAGGTCAAGGAACGGTACTGTCCGTTGCGGGAGGCATAAGCGTGTGCCCCGGCGGAAATGGCGCGCCAATCGTTTCCGGATGCCAGTACGATGGCGTCGATGCCGTTCATGATGCCTTTGTTGTTGGTGACGGCGCGATAAGGATCGACGTAAGCAAACTGATAAGCTTCGATCAGTCGGTCGCGCACTTCTTCACCGGAGAACCTGCCTTTGGCCAGAAGTGCAGCCGGTATCCGGCATTCAGCGGTCGCCAAGCAGTCGGTCGCGTAATTGGACAGGATGCCCATCAAAGCTTCGCCGCCGGTCAAACTCTCCAAGTAAGGGATGACGCCTTCCATCATCGTATTGATGATGTTGGCCCCCATCGCCTCCATCGTCTCGACATGCAGATGGACGACAAAAAACGACGGAATCCCTTCAACATCATCTGCAGGAAGAATCCTCACGCTGACGCGACGGGCTCCGCCGCCACGCTTCACGATGGAAGGGTGGGCAGCATTTGCCACCTGCAGGATTTTTTCCTGATGCGAAAGGACCAGCTGTTCAGCAGCAACGCTGTCGGGGACATTTTTCAGTGCGACTTGACCGATCATGACCCGTTTCTGGATCGTAGTGCGGAATCCGCCCGACATAGCGATGATTTTCGCCCCTGCGCTGGCCGCCGCGATGACGGAAGGCTCTTCGATGGCCATCGGGACGACATAGTCTTTTCCGTCAATCAGAAAGTTCAAGGCGACACCGTAGGGTAATTCGTAAGTGCTCAATTGGTTCTCAATCATGTTGTCGGCGATTTCCTGCGGCAACGTTAATCCTTCCTGAAGCTTGGCTGTCGCTTCTTCATTCAGGATGCCGGCCGACTGTAAGGCAGTGATCCTTTCGGTTGGGGTTTTATCGTAAAATTTCTGAAGATGTTTGGATTCCATTTTATGCTCCATTTCCCAAGTGTTTTGACGTGTAATCAGTGTCTGTTTCCTATATCATTTTATCATAGTACTATCCTGATGGCATCCGCCATCGGCTGCTTCGCGCAGAGGACGAAAGAATCCGACCAATGACCGATGACGGGCAGGCGCACAGGTGTGTATACTGAATTTACTAAGAGAAAGCGAGGGATCGCATTGGATACGATCAGCTATTATATTAAAGAAATCATCAACGCAACCGGAAAAGGCTTGAAGGGGTACCTCATATCAGCCGTCAAATTGGCTGCCATCAGTTTTGTCCTGTTGTGCATCGGGTTCCTGTACTTCGGCGTCGATTTTTGGTTCCTGAAGGCGCTGGGGATCGCGGTTTTCGATCTTATTCCGATTCTGGGGAGCGGGATGGTGATGATCCCTTGGGCGGTGATCCATCTGCTGCTCGGGAACACAACGCTGGCTTGGCAAATCGGACTGCTGTACATCATTCTTGTGGTCGTCCGTCAGATCGTGGAGCCGTTCATTACCGGTAAGGAACTCGGAATCCGACCACTGTACACGTTTCTGGCGACCGTCATCTGCATCCTTTTGTTCGGGCCGCTTGGAGCCGTCTTGGGGGCAGTGGTCGCCGTTGTGATCAAAGCCGTTTTGGAAGTATCGAGTGTCAGCCGCAGCAATTATGACAAACATCGTCGCTGAAAAGAGACAACATTTCACAAGCACGGGAGGAGTTGACCTCTTCCGTGCCTTTTTTATTTTTTTCGTACCCTTGCGGCAGGTTTCAGCCACTCATTTCTGATGAAAAAAAATAAGTAAAAATGCACGAATTGTCTTGACCGGAAGGCGTCTATGCCTTAAGCTATGACTTAATGAGAACGGTTCTCAATTAGTGTCGGGAAATTACTATTGCTGAAGGAATGGAGGGGACGATTTTGACGAATGTAAGAGACTTACCGATCGGTGTCACTGCAATTGTGAACAAGATAACAGGACAGGGCGCTACCCGCAGAAGACTCATGGATATGGGCATCACGAAAGGCACTGGCATTTATGTCAGAAAAGTCGCTCCATTGGGCGATCCGATCCAAGTGATGGTGCGCGGATATGAATTATCGATACGGAAAAAAGATGCCGAAATGATTGAAGTTACGTTCGGGGAGGAAAACTGATGGGGAAAACCATAGCGCTGGTCGGAAATCCCAATAGCGGAAAAACGACCTTATTCAACCATTTGACTGGTTCCACCCAACGCGTCGGCAACTGGCCGGGGGTTACGGTCGAACAGAAAGCCGGCACATTGCTGCATGACGGCGAGACGCAGGTCATCGATCTGCCGGGCATCTATTCGCTTTCCCCATACACAATCGAGGAAATCGTCACGCGCGATTATTTGACGCTGGATGCACCGGATTTGATCATCAATATCGTCGATGCCTCCAACTTGGAGCGGAATCTTTACCTGACTACCCAATTGATGGAATTGCATCTGCCGATCGTTGTCGTTCTGAACATGATGGACATCGTCGAGAAACGGGGCGATCAGCTGGACGTCGCCGGATTGTCGCGCGCGTTCGGTCTGCCGTTCGTAACGATTTCGGCTCTGAAGGAAAGCGGCTTGGAAGAGTTGTTCAAGGCCATCGCTGCACCGATATCTGTAGCTGAACCGATTGCTTACAGTATCGTCGTGGAAAGCATCCTTGATACGATCGAAGAAATTATTGCTCCATTGGTTCCGAAAAAATTGCGTTGTTACTACAGCATCAAACTTTTCGAAAGGGACGGACAAACTTCTGGAAATCTTGCGATTCCTGAGGACGGCCTGGCTGTCATGGAAGGCCTGCTCAGCCGTTATGAAAAGGAATTGGATGACGACTCCGAAGCAATCCTGATCAACGAACGCTATAAATTCGTGACGAAAATTACGCGCCAAGTGCTCGTGAAAAATAGCGACAAAGCTTCTTTCTCGGTCATGATCGATCACATCGTAACGAACCGCTGGCTTGGGTTGCCGATTTTCGTCCTGATCATGTATGCGGTCTACTACTTCGCCATCACAACTGTGGGGACGTGGGGGACCGATTGGGTAAACGATGTGTTGTTCGGAAGCATCGTGCCAGGTATCGTACAAAGTTTCTTCGACAGCATCGACATCCATCCGGCTGTCAGCAGCCTTGTGATCGACGGTGCCATCGGAGGCGTAGGTGCAGTTCTGGGCTTCCTACCGCAGATGGCCGCCTTGTTCCTCTGCTTGACCTTGCTGGAGGACAGCGGCTATATGGCCCGCGTCGCCTTCGTGATGGACAGGGTATTCCGTGGCTTCGGCCTTTCGGGTAAATCTTTCATTCCATTGCTGATCGGTTCCGGTTGTTCGGTCCCGGGCATCCAGGCTTCCCGCACGATCGAAAATCTGCAGGACCGCCGCATGACGATCCTGACCACTTCCTTCATCCCATGTGGTGCGAAACTGCCGGTCATCGCCCTGATCGCCAATGCCATCTTTGGCGGTGCATCCTGGGTTGCTTTGTCGATGTACCTGTTGGGAATTGCGACTGTCATCTTTTCCGGCGTGTTGCTGCGTAAGACAGCCATCTTTTCCGGGGAAGCATCGCCATTCGTCATGGAATTGCCGATGTATCACTGGCCGCAGTGGAAAAGCATTTTCCGCGCAGTATGGGCCCGTTGTTTGGCCTTTGTCAAAAATGCGGGAACTGTCATTTTCCTCAGCTCCAGCTTCATTTGGTTTTTATCTTCTTTCAACTGGCAGCTGCGGATGACTGCCGAAAGCGATCAAAGCATCCTGGCCAAGATCGGCAGTGCAGTTGCTGTTTTCTTCGCGCCATTGGGCTTCGGCTCTTGGCAAGCGACAGTCGCCACTATCCAAGGTTTGATCGCGAAGGAAAATGTTGTCGGCACATTTGGTGTGCTGATGAACACAACCGGTTCGGAGACGGAGGTAGCTGCCGCATTCAGCACACTGTTCAACCCGGTCAGCGCAGTATCGTTCCTCGTGTTCAATATGATCTGCATGCCGTGTTTCGCGGCTGTTGGAGCGATGCGCACCGAATTCGGCAGTGCTAAATGGACGCTTTTTGGCGTCTTGTATCAAACTACTTTGGCTTATGTCTTGGCCTTCATCATCAATCAGCTCGGATCCGTCATCGTTTTGGGCACGCCATTCGGGGCAGGAGCCAGCATAGCGGCTGCAGCAACGGCAATATTGGTGTTCCTGGTCGTCAGACCCGCACCGAAAAAAGCTTCGCCGATGTGGGGTAGCTTGGCGAAACCGATGGTCAAATAGGAAGAGGGGAATAACCTATGAATGTTCAATCTTGGATTGTTTTGTTGTTGTTTATGACCTTGATGGGGTACATCTTATTCCGTCAAATCCGTTTGATCGCGAGCGGCAGAAAGAAATGCAATGCCTGCACGGTAACGGTTTGTCCGATGAATGAGCCGGCTCCGGTAGAGGTTGAGGCCGACTGTATTGCCGGTACCGTACTGATGGTCCATCTGGGTGTTGCGCAAGAAAGCGCGTCGGCAGAAAAGCACTGCCCAACCTCCCAAATCATCAAATAATAAAAATGAACAGCATAAAAAGTCGGTGACTCAATCCAAAACGATTGAGTCACCGACTTTTTATCTGGAGAAAAGAGTAGAATCTCCGGCGAAGAGTGCGTTCAGCGGAGAACAACTGCGATTCGGCCAGCTTCTCCGGTGAAGGAGCACTCATCGGAGTACATGATGAATGTTCATCCGCACCTCCAGTGAGAACGCGCTCACCGGAGCACATGACGAAATCCGGATTCTCGGGTGAAGAAAACATTCATCCGGAATCTCATCCGTCCGTAACTGGCTTCATTCGGAAAGATGGCGTTTTTCCCCTGTTAGCTCGCGGATGGACTGGGCCTCCTGCACGTATTCCAAGACACCTAGATAGGTGCCGTCCTCATCATGGAGAGCGCAATAATTCACGACTATAAACTTTCCGCCTTCCTCATACCACATGATTTCCTGGCTTTTTTTTCCGGATTTCAGGTCCGAGACCAGTTGCTTCATGAGCGCGACGCTTTTTGGCGGATGGCAGTTTTCGGCGTCCCTTCCAAGTGCGGATTTCGTGCGCATGAAAATCTTCTCATCCGGCCCGTCATTGTAGTATTTCACGGTCCCATCCGCATCGATGAAGGTGAGCTCCAACGGCAATCGGTTCAACATATTCTCCAGTTCCTTCACCGTAAGGTAGCCGGTGCCGAAGGCGATGTTGCCTTCCGGAACGGAGCCCATCGCTTCATCTGTTTCAAAGGTGGCGCGTTCGGGTTTCCACAACGCTTCTGGGTGTACGATGCAATAGCCGATTTCGTCCGATTCAACCGCAATCTTCAGCCAATCGTCTTCAGTGAAGGAGTCGGATACCATCGGCAACAGGATGTCTTCCTCCTTGATGAACATCTCTTTCATCTCCTGCTGCAACGTTTCGAAAGTCACTTTGAGAGCGTCCAGCTGTCCTTCTTCCAACAACCGTTTCATTTTCTTGTACTGTCCCCGGATTTCGTCGTCCACTCCCCACATCACTTTCGGCGGAGCGGTCATGCCGTAGCGCTCCATGATCGGGAAGATGACATATTCTTTGCGCGCGTAATGCTTGTCGAAGCCCCAGAGGATATCCAGTTGCTTCAGCAGCCCGGTTTTCAGATCTGAATCCGGATCTGCCAGATAGCTTGCCAAAAGGCGCGCAATCCGGTCGAGCGTAGCTTCGATGGCAACATTTTCTTCCTTCAGCACCCGGATCGGATGGCCCGGTTTCTCGCTATCAGGAGAAGGGGCTTGTCCATAGGTCACTGCATCGGCAAACAATGCGGCATGGATCGAGCAAAGCCTCTGTATTTCCTCAACTGCGATGCCTTGTTCGATCAGTCTCCGTTCCATCATAGAAATCTCCAGAGCGCTGACCGTCGCGAAATGTTCCTTGAATTCCTTCTTGATCTGTTCGTAATCATCACCTGCATGAAGGCGAAGAATCAGATCCTTCAAAATAACTTGGCGTTGCTCCAACACTTCTTCGCGTGTGCTTTTTTTGATGTCTTCTTCCATTGTGATCCCCTCGCTTGATTTCATTCATCCCGAAGCAGAAGGCATTTGAACTGAGCGGTCAAAAACAGACTAAATATTCATGAGGCTTCATTTCTCTCATCACTCCTATTTTAGTGTGATTACTGACGGAGGACAAACGATACGACCAATAAGTTGGAGATATTCTTGGAATCTTGCAAATTAGGGGGAGATATCTTGGATTCTAGCTGCTTTTGGAAAAGGCGGCATTACTTTTTTATAATGGCCAACACAGGCGTATAATAAAGGCGAATAAGCATTCTGTCCCAATTTCCCATGGAGAATGCAAGCGCAAAGTTTCTTTTTTGTCCTCCGGGCTATCCCTAACGTCTACGAGCGAAGCATAAAGCACTGCGTGGTTTTTGGAAGGAGAACATCAATAATGGCTACTTTTGAAAAAACTATCTTCATCAACGCACCAGTCGAAAAAGTCTATGAGTACACAATCAACCCTGAAAATTGGTCACACTTCTACAACGGTCTTTCAGAAGCGGAAAGCGTCCACGGAAAAGGGGAAGTCGGCACAATCGTAAAATCGAGCTATTCCATGATGGGCATGCATTTTCCGGTCACCATCGAAGTAACGGAAAGCCAGCTTACTGCTGATGGCGCAATCTGGAAAGGGAACATCACCGGAAGTTTTCCGACCAAGCAAACCAGCCGCTACGTCGCCAAAGATGGAGGAACGGAGCTGACGTTCGATATCGACAGCGTTCCGCCTGAAACGCTGTTCACCAAAATCCTCGACAAACTCGTAACGGACAAAATGGAAGAAAACTCGACCCAGCATACATTGGAAAACATAAAAGCCATTTGCGAATCGGCACAATAAAAAGGAAGAACAAACTGTCACCCATAAATCAAACCCGAAAACTGGACATTCATTTATTCGAATGTCCAATTTTCGGGTTATTTTTTATTCGAAAGGAAAGGCCGGCGTGCTATAATATCCCATATTGTCCTATGAGTCATGCAGTGGGGTAACGGTTTTAGAAGTATCCAACGGAATCATAAGCGGAAAGGGAGTACAAAATAAATGAATTATTGCATGGAATGCGGAACAGAACTGGAAGCGAAACATCTGGAAAATGAAGGGAATATCCCTTATTGCAACAGTTGCGAGGGATATCGATTCCCTGTGTTCAACACGGCCGTCAGCATGGTCATCCTGAACAAGGAACAGGATAAAATTTTGTTGATCAAGCAGTACGGTGGGGCAGATTATATTCTCTGTGCGGGATACGTCAACAAGGGCGAAGATGTGGAACAGGCAGCGGCCCGTGAAATCGCCGAAGAGCTTGGGCTGCAAACGGTTGGATTGCGCTACAACAAAAGTGAATATTTTGAAAAAACCAACACATTGATGCTGAATTTTTCCTGCATCGTCGCGAGCGAGCGCCTCGATGGCATGACGGATGAAGTGGATCAGGCGAAATGGTTTTCCATCGAAGCTGCGCAAGCCAACATCAAAAAAGGCAGTTTGGCTCAGCGCTTCCTGGAAAACTATTTGGAAAAAAGCCACTGGCTATAGCAATTTACTGCTTTGAAGGACTCTTAACCAGAATGGTTCAGGAATCAATTGAGTATACACAAAAAAAAGTTTCGGTTTTGACGTTCAAAACCGAAACTTTTTTGTTGTGTAGGTAAGCCTAAACTTGATGAAACCTGTAAGTGTGCCAATCAAGTTTTTATGCTTATCTGGTTTGAAAATTATTCAGTGACTGTTTCAGCTTCTTCAGTTGGAGCTTCTTCCTCTGCAACCTCTTCAGCTACTGGAGCAGAAACGACAACAACTGCTTCTTCAAGGTCGGTAAGGATTGAAATGTCGGCATCGACTTTGATATCGGCAACTGTTAACGTATCACCGATTGTCATTTCATTAACAGCGATTTGGAATTCGGTAGGGACATTGGTAGCTTCCGTTTCGATTTCCAATTCGTTCAATGTTTGAGTCAAGACACCTTCTTTGACGTCTTCAGTACCGACCAAGTGAATCGGAACAGTCATCGTCAATTTTTGACCTTTTGTGATTACTTGCAATTCGACGTTTTGGATTTCGTTCTTCAGGGCAGCCTGTTGGATGTCCTTAAGGATGACTTGCATCGTTTTTCCGCCGGATATGCTGACTTCAAAAATCGCATTTTTACCTAATTGCTTGAGCACTTCGTCAAAATCTTTTGCATCAAGTAATACTGGAGTTGCTTCAACATCTTTACCATAGATGACTGCAGTCAGTTTCTTGTCCAATCGTGCACGCTTTGCTGCAGATGAGCCAACTTTTTCGCGTTTCTCTACTTGTAATTTCATATGTTTTCCTCCTGGAAGTATACCTGTACTGGCTTGGATTTGAGCTGGATATAAAAAATATAACGTCAGCAAATAGATAGTACCTCTATAGCATACCGCAACTCAGGGCAGATAGCTAATGATAAGCCTTTTGTTGGCTATGGTTTCAAGCCTATCATGAGAGGTTTATACGCTAAAAATCGTTGCTGTATAGCGAAAGCTTGGTTCCGGAAACTTTATCCGAACGACCAAGCTTTCGTCATGTTTTTTTGTTTATTGTGCATACAGGTAGGTCATCACTGCCGAGCCGATTCCCTCGAATACTGGGGTCGCGTCATCGGTCGCGTTTAGCCAACCATCCGTCAAGACGGCTACGATATAATTCTGACCGTCCATCGACAGGATTCCCGCATCGTGGGATACGTCAGTCAACAAGCCGGTTTTATGCGCAAAGGTTACCTCATCGGTAAGGCCTGTGTTCAGGGCATAGACGAGTTGCTGATCGCCCAAGAGTCCCAAAAAGTAAGCTGTGCTGGATTCTGAAAGCAATTCGCCGTCCAATAGGCGCTCCAATAGGAAGGCCACTTCGGCTGGGGTTGTTTCCAGATCGCCGTTGTAATAGACGCCGTCGTATTCCAGATAAGGGTTAAAACTCGTGGAAACGAATCCCTGATCATGGATGAAGGTTTCTATTTTATCCCATCCGATCAGATAGGCGAGTTCCTTTGCGGTTTCGTTGTCTGAAACGGTGATGGTGCTCGTCAGGTAATCATCAATCGTTGCCCCATCCGCCATCTGATCCTGCAAGGAAAGTACACTGGCATCGACCTGTTCAAGGATAGCGTAAGTCAGAAACAATTTGTACAGGCTCGCGCTGGTGAAGACGCGGGAAGCATTGGTCGTGACGGCTTCGCCGGTCTGCTCGTTGATGAGGACAAAGCCAAGCTGGTCAGGGTAGGCAGCATTCAGTTCATCCAAATCCGCCGCCAAATCTTCTCCGGCTGTCGTCATGATCGTGCTGCTCTGAAGAATCGCATTCGCTTCCGCTATGCTTGTCTCATCCGCTTCCTGCATTTCATCAACCGCGTACGCGACATCCGTCGTCAAGGTCTGGGCTGATGCGGAGCTTTCTCCTTCTTGGGATTTTGCCAGGTCCCACATTAGGAACATGACGCAGCCCGCAAGGAACACGGTGGACAGGAAAAGCGCATATTCTTTCTTTAGTTTTTTCTTTTTTTTCATATCGGTTACCTCTTCTGGGACTAATTTCAGCCAATGACCGGAAAGAGGAATGGTTAGCCTCTTTTCCGGATTGCTCGGCTAGGAAAGTTATTTTGTTGATGTGTGTTTATTTCACGGACGCACCGGATACGGGCATTGAATTGCCACCTATGCCGCCCATTTGTCCGCTGCTTGCTTCAGTTGTGGCGCTGACATCAACGGTGGATGAACCGCCGCTGAAGGATGTATCTTCATAGATACCGGTTGTGGATTCGCCGGAAACTGTTCCTCCGGTTGTGATTGTGTACGCAGAGCCGTTGACCAGGTCAGTACTGGAGAATACAAGCGACTGTGCCGTTGTGGAAGCCTCAAAGGTCATGATCACTTCTCCGTCCGGTCCGGTGATCTGGATGGCTTCATCCGCAGCCAATGGGATAGAGGACGTGAACAGGAAGCTTTGGGCTGAGGTCGAAGAAGGGCTCATCGCCATGCCGGAGCTGCCGACCCCGATCAGGGTACCGCCATTCATGTTGAACGTGCTGTCGTAATCCAATGTACCGTTCATGCTGTCGGTCGGGCCGTTGACGATCACGGTACCATCGTTCATTTCGATGCTTCCGTTGCTGTCGAGTCCATCGCCGCTCGCGTTTACCACAAGCGTTCCGCCGTTGATGGTCAAGAGTCCTGCTCCTTCTGCAGTCGAAGTGAAGGTGTTCTCGCCGGGGCGTCCGCTGACGGCTGACGCATCGTTTCCGCCTGCGGCATTGATGCCATCATCTGAGGTAGTCAAAGTGATTTCTCCGCCATTCAGAGTGATTTCGGTAGCCTCGATGCCTTCATAACTTTGATTGATATTAATGGTTCCGTCATCGATTGTCAAGGTGTTGTCGGCATGGATCCCATCATCCCCAGAAGCAATCGTGAAGTCTCCGCCTGTGATTTGGATTGTGTCATTGGTATGGATGGAGTCATCGGATGTGTCCAAGATGAAGGTGCCACCGGAAATCGCTAATGAGCCTGTCGCTTTTAAACCTTTGGCGCTGGTTGTTTCCTCGGTGGTAGTTGTGGCTGCTTCTTCAGCAGGTGCTGCCCATGTTCCCCATGCCTCACTCGCTGTACTGCTGTTCGCGCTGCCGCCGCCGGTTGTGATCGTAAAGTCGCCACCAAGTATCTGCAGATCGGTTGCGGCTTGGATACCGTCAGAAGCTGCCGTAATCGCGAAGGTGCCTGATTCAATCGATAAAGTTCCTTTTCCTTCTTCTTCCTCGTTAGTCGATTGCAGCCCATCGCCGCCAGCATCAATCGTGAAAGTGCCGGAGCTGATGAAGAGCGAATCGCTTCCTTTGATTGCGTCGCCGACAGAAGTGATCTCATAGATTCCTTCTGCGATGGTCACATCATCTTTCCCTTTGATGGCATGAGCATAATTGGCATCGACGACCAACGTTCCCGTTCCGTTCAGGATGAGGTCGGATTTGCTGAATAGGGTCGCATCAGGCTCGTCTTCACTGTCTTCGAAGGTATAGGTTTCTCCGTCGCTTAAAGTATTGATTGTTCCTTCAGCCAAAGTGATGGTCGCGGAGTTGGCGCTTTTCACGTAGATGGCGGCTCCGGTGGAATTCGTGATGGTGGCCCCATCGAGAACGATCTGGACATCGGCTTCATCAACTGTTTCGACACGGACCTGGCCTTCGCTCAGGGTTCCGCTGAGGATATATGTGCCTGGTTGCGTGATGGTCAGGATGGAACCGTCAGCAGCGGCTCCGGATCCATCGACTGTGATGGTCTGATCGGAAAAACTGATGGCTGTGCTGTTGCTTTCTGAATAATTGGAGTCTGATACAAGCGTGGATTCAACTGTCGCCTCAGTGGTCGAGACGTCGCTGGATGCTGTTGTGGTGCTCGCTTCAGTCGAGCAAGCGGTCAATAAGGAAAGGGTGCCTGTCAGTGCGAGCATTTGAGTTAGAGGTTTATTCTTTAGATTCATTATAGTACTTTTCATGGGGTAGTTCTCCTGTCTGGTATGTTTTTTTAGTTAATATCTGCTGTTAATGTCTAGCTGCAAGAGTTAGCTTTTCTCAGCCTGCTTGGTTGCCGTTGTAGCTGACCAAAGTGGCGTTCTGGACGCCTTCGATGGCGCTCAATTCATTCATGAAGCTTGTTTCGTTGTTCTTTACTTTTACTTCATAGATCAATTCCGGTTGACCGTCCGTGATGCTCTTGGATTTTACGATTATTTTTCCGAAACGGTTTTTGATGATTTCGGTCGCCTGCAATTCGGCATTCTCATTCTCCAGTTGCAGCATCAAGATGTAAGGGGCCGAAGAATCGACCTTTCCTGTCAGAACGAGCAGGATGACCGTGATGAATGCAGATCCGAGGAAAGCCAGAGAATACAATCCAGCTCCCAGGATGATGCCGACGCTGATCGACCAGAAAAGGAAGACCAGGTCAAGCGGCTCCTTGATGGCGGTACGGAAGCGGACGATGGAAAGGGCACCGACCATCCCTAGGGAAAGGACAACGTTGGAGGTTACGGCCAGGATTACGAAAGTGGTCAGGACCGACAATAGAACCAACGATGTGTTGAAGGGTTTCGAATACATGACGCCGGCATAGGTCTTTTTATAGATGAAGAAGATGAACAGGCCGATGAAGAGCGCCGATAGCAGGGAAACTGAAGCTGCCGCGATGGAAAAGTCAGCCGTTTCCTCCAAAAAGCTGTTTTTAATGATATCTGTAAATGTTGTCATTTCAATATTCCTCCTGGTATGGTTTAAAATAATATTACTTGCTTCTAGAATGATGGCTAGCGGTCCAAGCCTGCCTCTCGGAAATTAGATAAATCTGCCCCATTGCGCTCTGCGATGCTCATTCAGGGGCAGATTTCCTAAATTTCTTTCGAGGCAGAACGGCTTGTACCGCTTTTCTTAAATTTGGTTTAGGTGTCTTCCAATTACGTATTTTGAATGCGAGGTGCTGTTTGTTTCTTCTGTCTGCACCAGACTTTGGATCCATCCAGGCAGATAATTGTCGAATTTGACTTCCAGTACGCAGTCGATCCCGGGCTCCCTTATTCCGATTCGGCCATCGTGGAAGAAAGAGGATACTTGTGTGCTGGCGTGCATATCAAAATCCAGCGTGATGCGAGTGTTCCCGGGTCCGTAGGCGAAAGCTTCCCGTTCATAAGTGATGATCACTTTTGGTTCCATGCATTGGCTTTTGCACTTTGCATAAAATTCCTGGAGCAAAGGATGGCTGGCATCAGCAAGGCAATCATATTTTTTTTGGATAAGCTGGTCTGCTATTTCTTTCGTGATGCAGGCGCTCTGTTTGTAACCGACTGCTCCGTCCTTGACTTTTTTTTCCAGGCGGATAAAGGAAGCGTCATTGTTGTAATAACGGATCCGGAACTTCTCGCGGTAACTGCGGCCATCCTCTTTGTCCCAATAAGCATCATCATAAATCGTGTCAAAATAGAGACTCCTGATGCTGTAGCTGTTGCCTACTGAATTCTCGTCATGTTTCAGGACCTTTCTCAGCCGACTTGTGAGGATGACTTTGTTCTTTTGGGAAATCTCGTGTTTGAATTCGTTTCGGTAGCATATTTCGCTCATAACGCTCGACCTCGTTTCTTGTTTCTCTTGATGTCCTTATTCTATGCCGATCCGGGAAACAATTCTCCGTAAACAGGGCAGAGAGTTGTTGCAAAAATGGGGCAAAGTGAGCGGAAAGATGCGTAAAGTTGAAAGAATGCCGAATCCAACTGCAAAAAAGGACCGAAACGCTGTCCTATGGGGGCGGGCAGCGTTTCGGTCCATATTTTATTTAATTGTTTGCATTTTGTTGCGGCAGGATGATCGTGAAAGTTGTTCCTTTTGCGGAAGACATGACTTCTATGCGTCCGCCGTAGGTCTGCACGATCGATTGGACGATGGAAAGGCCGATGCCGTGGACGCCTTTATTGCCTTTGTAGAAGCGGTCGAAAATATGCGGCAGGTCTGTCTTGGAAATCGGTTCGCCATCATTGTAGATGGTGATCATGATCCGGTTGTCTATCTCCTTGCAGCCCAGGCGGATGATGCCTTTTGCGTAACGCAGGGCGTTGGAGATGAGATTCTGGAAGGCCCGTTCAAAATCCCGTTCATCATAATGGAACAGGACAGGATTCTTCTGGAAGTCGAACAGCACTTGCAGATTTTTTTGATCACTGACACTGGCGTAGCGTTCGGCGGTATATGCCAATGTTTCACGGATATCATTGGTGGCAGTCAACCGATCCGATGAACGGGTCTCCAGACGCGACAGGTAAAGGATATCCTCAACAAGCGTGCCGAGTTTGTCGGTCTCGTTTTTGATCGCGATTGCGCCTTTTTTGTCATCGATGATGCCGATTTCGATGCCTTCCGCGTTTGTCTTGATGATCTGCAAAGGTGTCCGCAATTCATGGGAAGCGTTCTGGAAGAACGTGCGCTGATCGGCGTCGTACAGCTTGAGTTTTTTGGTGGTCTCGTTCATTGTCGTCTTCAGTTCATGTAGCTCCAAGTCGACAAATTCCTCATCGATCGTTTGATAGTTTCCTTCACCGATCTCTTTTGCGAACAGAGCCAGCGTCTGCAACGGTTTCGTTATTCTTGAGACGAGCAGATAGGTGATGGTGGCAATGGTTACCAGCCCAATCAGCATGATGATCAAAAGAATCTGATTCAGGTTCTGCTCGAAGACGAACAGATCGGACATATTCAGGAAGAATACCGCGTAGGTCCCTTCCTCTTCGGCGTTTGGGGCGATGGAATAGTAGTAGAGATTATCCTCCAACTCCAATTTTCCATCGGCCGTCAATGCCAGCGTGATATCGGAACTTTCCAGTCCGGAAACGAAATTCGTCAACGAATCATCATCACTGAATCCGGTGTCCTGGATCTGCGGGAACAGTATTTCGAAATCTTCGGAAATGATCGTCTTTTGGACGCTGGATGCGAAGGCCGTATGCGGTTCAGGATTTTTTTCCCGTGGCTCATCCACAACTTCTGCATCCGATGCGGCGGGTTCCGGGTCCAATTTTTTGTCCTCAACGAAGGGGCGCTCGATGTAATTTTGTCGCGCTTCGACAAGCAGCGAGGCCGCTGCTGTTTCGATGTACTGGGTAAAGAAAAAATTGAACACCAGATAAATCAAGGTAAAGATGGCAGCCAACAGCAAGGTAACGGTCGTCAGAAGACGGATCTTCAAACTTTTTTTCGATGTCTTCATCCTGCAGACGACTCCTTCACGGTGAAGCCGAATCCCCAAACGGTCTCGATCTCGACTGTGGAACCGGTCAGTTTTTTGCGCAGGCGCCTTACCGTATCATCGCAGGCCCGCGTCTCGATGTCCTTGCCGTAGCCCCAGATCGAGTCCAAAAGTTCGTCCCTGGAAACAGCACGGTTTTTGTTTTCTATTAGATAGACGAACACATTGTATTCATTCGGTGTCAGGTTGAGGGAAGTACCATTCTGTTTGACGGACATGGCGGCCAGATCGATCTCGATATCGCCGATCCGCAGTGTCGCGTCTTCCTGGCGGGAAGGCATGCGTTCCTGATCCATCTTGATGCGGCGCAGCATCGCTTTCACGCGCATGTTCAGGGCGATGGCACTGAACGGTTTCGTGAAATAATCATCACTGCCAAGGTTGATGCCCGTTGCGTAATCCATGTCGCTGTCTTTTGCGGTCAGGATGATGATCGGGACCGAACTGATGTCGCGTATTTTTTTGGTGATCTCGAAGCCGCTCGATCCCGGCATCATCACATCCAGGATGACCAGGTCCGGTTGTTTGTTCAGGAAAGCATCGTAGAGCAGATCGCCGTTCGGAAAGTCGGAGACCACATAGCCCTCGCTCTCCAAAAATGTCTTCACCGTCAAACGGATGCCATCTTCATCTTCTGCGATATATATTTCTTCATTCATAATTTAATCCACCCCATTCTTGTATCCAGTATAACCGATTTTCATTGGGAAGATTACGAAAAACTGCGGCAATCCTGCAGAAATTGGGGGCAGACAAACACTATTTTTCCATCCTTCTGAAAATAGATAGCACATCGTCGGGACAAACTGGTAAAATAGCGTATAGTCCTTCGAGAAGTCGGGCTGTGAATTTTTGATTTTTGGAGGAATAAACAAATGACCCTTACACATAGAAACGCAACTTTGGATGATGTGGAAGATATCGTCGCCATCTACAACCAGACGATTCCTAGCCGGATGGTGACGGCCGATCTGGAACCGGTGACCGTCAAACAAAAAATGGGCTGGTTCCTGGACCATTCGCCGAGCTACAGACCGATATGGGTTTTTGAAGAGGATGGGAAAATCTGCGCTTGGGTGAGCTTTCAGGCTTTCCACGAGCGCGCCGCTTACGACAAGACAGCAGAATTGAGCATCTATATCCATGAAGACTACCGCGGCAAAAAAATGGGTACACAGATTATGGAGGTGGTATTGGCTGCCTGCGACGAGTTGGACATCACAAATCTGGTCTGCCTTATCTTCGGCCACAATGCACCAAGCATCGGGCTGATGAAAAAATTCGGCTTTGAACAATGGGGATATTTACCGAGAGTGGCTGAACTCGACGGCATCGAGCGCGATCTCGTCTACTTGGGCAAAAGAGTGCGCGACTGACTCTCGAAACGGTATTATAAGGGATTGAAGGCCTTTTGCGGTTTCCGTTTTGCAGGTGCAGAAACACGCGTCAGTTATCTATCGTCAGCGACAATATTGCGTGTTGCTTATGATAAGTCTGTTAACATATTGTTAACATTGCGTTATTTTTATTGCATACTCCATCCATCTAGTATAATTAGTAAGTAAGTTTTTGAAATTATTTTATAAAGGATGGATGGAGCATGTGGTTTTTATTTGCGATAGTTTCCGTTTTGGCCTGGGGCACAGCGGATTTGTTTTATAAAAAGGGGAGCGATCCGAAAGATAAATACAGTTATCTGAAGATCGTCATCATGGTCGGTGCGGTCATGGGGATCCATGCGGTCTATGTCATGCTGACTTCCGGGGTGGTCTACGACCCGAGCAACATGATCACGTACCTGCCTGTATCAGCGTTGTACATCTTATCGATGGCGGTCGGCTACGCCGGATTGCGATTTCTGGAACTGTCGATTTCTTCACCGGTACAAAACTCGTCCGGCGCGATATCGGGCTTGCTGACTTTCATTTTCTTGGGTCAAACAATGACCGGTCTCCAGTTTTTTGCGGTAGGCCTGATAACGGCCGGCGTCATCCTGCTGTCGGTATTCGAACAGCGGTTTGCTGAGGCAGAAAAGAAAGAGAACAAGGAAATGGTGGACCGTAAGTATAAATACGGAGCGATCGCTTTGTTGTTCCCGCTGGGTTATGCATTGATCGATTCCCTTGGGACTTTCGCGGATGCGTGGGTCTTCGACAGAGGGATGGACGAAATGCAGGCGAACATTTCTTATGAATTGACCTGGCTGATTGTAGCGGTTTTGGCTTGGATTTATCTTGTCTTGATCAAGAAGGAAACCTTTGCTTTGCGCGATCAGAAAGACCGCGGCCTGGCAGCCATCTTCGAAACATTGGGGCAGTTCTTCTATGTTTTTGCGATCAGCGCAAACGCAGTCATCGTTGCGCCGCTGATTTCTTCCTATAGTATGGTGTCCGTCATCCTTTCGCGGATCTTCTTGAAGGAAAAGCTGACTGCAAAACAATACGCAGTCATCGCAATGATCATGGTAGGGATCTTCATCTTAGGCTTCGAATAGTTTTATGCGGAAAAGCGGCTGAAAGCCGCTTTTTTGCGTTGTGCCGATGTACCTGTGGGCGGACGGGGACTCTATACCAAGGAGGAAAGGGGGTCTCGTCCTCCGGCGGGCAGTGGCCTCGTCGGAGGACGGGATGAGGATTGGGCTTCAACAACGGGGAGCGGTGATCTGGCCGGAGAAACCACCTGAATATAACCCACCAGCTCCTGCGAAAGACAAGTTCACAGGAGGTAGCGTTCCTTCAATAGTCTTCTTTTTTGTAGATTCCGCCGAAATAAGCGATAATTATGGTAGAATACGACTTTTGAAGGAAGGGAACGCATATGGAATCGCCTGAACAAGCAGAAAAAGGCAAGGGACTGTTTGGACTCAGTCTGGCTGGAGGCGGCCTGAAGTCCTTTGCGCAGCTTGCCGTCCTTCATGATCTCGAGAAGCATCACGTCAAAATCGATGCCGTCGCAGGCACTTCGATGGGGGCGGTCGTAGCGGCTTTGGTGGCCAGCGGGCTCACGGCATCCGAGATCGAGGAAACCTTATTGGAAGAGGAACGGGAATTTGCCGATCGCGGCGTTTTCAGCAGGCCCGCCTATCTGCTCTTTCAGCATGTAAGGGAACACAATAACGGCTTCGTTGAATTGCAGAATCTACAACAGATGGCCTGTCAATTATTTGAAAAAATTGGCTGCCGAATGCTTTCCGACTGCCGGTTGCCTATCGCGATCACGACCGTGGACATCCACACAAGCGAATTGATTGTTTTCACCAACAAACCCGATTTTTTCACGAGCCCGACCGGAGATTGGCTCATCTACCCGCAGGATATCGAATTGGGAGTTGCCGTAGCGGCGTCCTGTGCGTTTCCGATGATCTTTTCCACTGCGGAAATCGACGGGAGACAGTTGGTCGATGGCGGGGTGATGATGAATTTGCCTATCCCTCTTTTTGACCGTTCGCTCTTCAGCGTGCTGATGTCCGTGTCGATGATCTATGATGCGGTCGATCGGCAACTGGAATCGCCGTTCAATGTCGCGATCCAAAGTTTGGATATTCTTATTCGGCAGATGGATCGCCAATTGACGAAGCAGGCGGATATCCAGGTGAACTTCCCGATTGAACCGCAGTTGGTATTCAAAGTGGGTGCCGGTCCGGATGTCATCGCCATCGCCAATGAGATGCTGCGGAATAATCCGATCGACTACAGTATGTTGGAAACACATCGACAGCAGGGATGAGGACGAAGACGAATAAAGCTGCGCAGCCAGCCGGAAGGAGGTCCGCAACTCCGGCGAGAGAGCTCTCACCGGAGTACACGTGAAAAAAAAGCCTGAACTCCGGCGAGCAACGCCTAACCGGAGTTCAGGCGGCCTACCGTCGCAAGCCTACCGTCGCAAGCCAGCTAGCGCTTCCGCCCACCTAGACTGAATCACACCAAAAAACGCACAATCGGCTGATTGTGCGTTTCATCATTATGAGATTAATCTTCTGGCCAAACTTCTTTGGCGATTTCCACAACGTGGCGTACTTTAGCCCATTGTTCTGCTTCCGTCAGCAAGTTGCCTTCTTCGGTGGAGGCGAATCCGCATTGCGGGCTCAACGCTAATTGATCCAAAGGCACGTATTTACTGGCTTCCTTGATGCGGGCTTTGATTTCTTCTTTGTCTTCCAGCTCAGCTGTCTTCGAAGTAACCAGGCCTAATACGATGCGGCCTTTGCCTTTGAAGAAGGCAAGTGGCTCGAAACCGCCGGAACGATCGGTATCATACTCCAGGAAGTAACCGTCAAAACTTGTTTGTCCGAACAGTTCTTCTGCAATCGGATCATAAGCGCCTTCCAATGAGTGATGGGATTTGTAGTTACCGCGACAGACATGTGTCGTCAAGACAAGATCAGCAGGTTTTGCTTCGATGATGGCTTGAACGTTCTCAGCGGCAACGCGTTTGGAAGCTTTGTACTCTTCCGAATCATTTGCGAAGTTACAAAGGAAGCCCCAGTGTACATCGTCCAATTGCAGGTGACGGCAGCCCAGGTCGTAGAAAGCCTGGACAGTGTCGATGTAAGCTTGTTGCACGTCAGCTTGGTACGCTTCAACCGAAGGATAGATCTCTTCGTTGCGGTAGCCTGGATAGAAAACTTCGTTCGGGCTAGGGATCGTGAATTTCGCCACGCCTTGGTCACCGACGATTTCGTTCAATGATTTGAAAGCAGCCAGGAAAGGGTGGTTCGGATTGAAGGAGATTTTGCCGACGTTGCGGAAAGCGTACTTACGGACTTCCACATCCCCGAAGTCATAGCCGTGTTCCGGCACATAGCCTTCAAATCCGTTCAGGTTTTCGATGAAATCGATATGCCACCAAGAGCGACGGAATTCGCCGTCAGTGAAACCTTTCAAACCATTTTCCTTTTGGTCTTTGACCAATTTCGTGATTTCTTCCGTTTCCACTTGGTCCAAAGCGGCTGCATCGATTTCGCCGGCTGCAAATTTCAAGCGCGCTTCCTTCAATGGTTCTGTGCGTAAAAAGCTCCCTACGTGGTCGGCTCTGAATGGTAAAGTTGTTGTTTTTTGTGCTGTTGTCATGTTATTTTCCTTCTTTCAATTTTTATTTTTTGTCAAACGATATCGTACAGTAAAAAAAATACGCCCCCGCACATTGCTGTGCAAGGACGTATGATTGCTCATCGTGATACCACCTTGGTTCAGGGTATGCTCGCGCATGCCCCCTCAGTCAGTACGCAAGACGACCGTTCTGTCTTGTTATACTGCGGCATTGTAACGTATGCAGACGTGGCTTGCTGAGGCCCTAAGGCGTTCGCAAACCAATCACTCTAAGACCATTTTCTGGATGACTTTCCTGTCCTCTTCTCAGATGCCGAGGTTCTCTGTGCATTTCCGTTATCCGTACTCTTCTTTTCACCGTGAGGTTGTTTGAATTTATATACATAATAACAACACGATTAGTAAGTGTCAAATGTTTTCTCACGAAAATTTCATTTTTTTGTAATGATTTCCGCTGCGTACTCTTCGTAGAATAATTTTTTCGTCTGGATGAAGCGTCTGAAGTCGTTCAGCAACTGGAACAGGATGGCACGGTTTTCGAACTCCGCACGGGTGGCCGGCAACTCGCTTTCGCGGAATGATTGCAGCAATGAATCGATGTCCTCCATCAGATAAATCCCGGTGTTCTGTTCGTGCAGTTGGGCGGCAGTCAGGAAGAACAGGCCAGCCAAAATCTTGTTTTCGCTTGTCGGCAGCGCGCACAAGCCGAGGTTGGTGGCCATATATTTCAGGATCGTGACCTGCTCGCTGCGCATATCGAAGTAGCGGATATTATAGGTAGATTGGTCCAGCAACTGATTGTCGAATTCCGCATAGACGACTTGCCTGTATTTTTCCAATTGATCATCCAATTCGTCCAACAACCGGCCTTGATTACGGTCATCCCCCTCGCGAAGGGCGACGCTGAAACTATGCAGCACTTCCTTCATTTGCGTCTCTACTTGTTCACGAAGCAAAATGATTTGGCTCGCTTTGGAGGGCATGTACAGATTGAATAAAATAGCCACGCCGGCGCCGATCATCATCAGGGCGAGTTCGTTCAGAAGCCAAGGAAAGCTTGTCTGCTTTTCCAACAACAGATGCGTCACAAGCACCGAACAAGGCGCGATGCCGGATTGAAGATTGAAGCGATAGGCCAATGGTACGTAAAACAACAGGTAGATGCCGAACACGACGATGTGGAAGCCGAAGAGACGGAACAGGATCGTCGCGATCGTCAATGCCAACACCGTGGAGGCAATACGTTGCAGTGCCGTCATAACGGAGGATTTTTTGGTGTCCAGCACACTGAGGATCGCAATGACCCCGGCCGAAACGGAATAATTCAAATCAAAAAATTGCGCAATCAGAATGGCGATGACTGTGGCAAAAGCGATTTTGATGGTACGATGGTTCAAACTCATGGGCATCCTCCTTTATTTTCTAGCATAGTGCATTTGAAAGCTTTTGACCAGTGTTTTTGGGAGCAGGAAGAGCGTGTCCTTTTTAGGCTGGAAGTGGATTTTCTAATCAAAAAAACACTATATCTCGTTTTGCTTGCGTGGTATGATACTAAATGTTGTTCCGTAAATCAGCGGATCGGAAGTTACATAAAAATACAGAAATAATCAGATAACACCAAAGGAAGGGATATGATTGAGCGTGCTGGTAATGGCAGGAATGATAGGTGCTGGAAAGTCGACCTACACTGAAATGATTTCAAGAAGATTGGGGACGGAGGCCTTTTTCGAAAGCGTCGATTACAATCCGATCTTGGATAAATTTTATGATAATCCACAAAAATGGGCTTTCAGCCTTCAAATATATTTCTTGAATACGCGTTTCCGCAGCATCAAGGCTGCATTGACTGATGACAATAATGTCTTGGACCGTTCCATATATGAAGACGCGTTGTTCACGCGGGTCAACCACCTGCAAGGCAACATCTCCCAAGAAGAGATGGATATCTACAATGATCTGTTGGCGAACATGATGGAAGAACTGGAAGGCATGCCCAAAAAAGCGCCGGATCTGCTGATCTATCTGGATGGTTCATTCGAGACGATTTTGGATCACATCCGCAAGCGCGGCCGTGAATTTGAGCAGATCGAGGACGATTCCGAGTTATTGGCCTACTATGAATTGCTATTCAAAAATTATGAGCAATGGTATCAGGAGTACAATCAAAGTCCAAAAATCAAGATCAACATCGATACGTTTGACATCGTCAATAACAGCGGTGATGAAGAGCAGGTCATGGCCATCATCGAAAAAGCGCTCTTGGAAGTCCGCGGCGAAGAGGCCGAATTGACTTATGCCGGAATTAATATCGGGTAAGCGACAGACCGTTCCGGTCGTCATCAAACAGCAACAGTGCCATTCGGTGCGACTGCTGTTTTTTTTTGCGAGAAGGCATAAATTTTTCGCAACGGACTGAAGCATATCCTTGATTAATATACTATAATGGGAAGCGGATATAAATGACGGTTGAAGAGGATGGAACCAGACGATGGCGGCGGATAGGGCAGAACAAGCAGTGAATGTGGAGCAATGGCAAGCAATCAATGAACGGGATAAGCGTTTTGATGGAGAATTCTTTTACGCGGACAGGAACACACAATTATACTGCAAGCCGTCCTGTCCTTCCCGGCTTCCTAAATTCAATCATGTCTGCATCTTTACTTCAGCCGAGGCTGCGGAGGTTAACGGATATAGTCCTTGCCGCAGATGCAGACCGAACGGGAAGGCCGTTACGGATCTGGAATGGGCCAGCCAGGCCGAGCGCTTTATCCATAACCATTATCAACACCCATTGAGCGTGAATAGCATTGCCGAAGCCTGTCATGGCCCCTCGTCGGAACTGCAGAAGGTTTTCATCCGGATCTACGGCGTTTCATTGTTGGATTATTTGGATCGTGTCAGGATGGATCAAGCGCGCTACTTGCTGATTCATTCAAGACGCTTCATCAAGCAAATAGCCGAACTGGTCGGGATCCCCTCCGCGTCGGAATTTTCCCGCAAATTCAAGGAAAAGGAAGGCATGGCGCCGACCTTATACCGCCGGCGCGTGCGCAAGCGCGAAAGTGAGCAACGGTACTGATGACCTACTATAGTGCAAACAAATTAATAGAGAGCAATACAGCAGGCCAACCGATCGGCGGTAACTTGCTGTTTTTTATTTTTGGTTAAAATCATTTGACATAAAACGTCTACAGATGTAAACTTACTTCAGAAGCAAGAAACAACAACGAAAGGATGAAAAGAATGACCGATTCGACACAGAAAAATATAACCGACGCTGAATGGGAAGTGATGCGTGTTGTCTGGGCAAACGGGAAAGCGACCAGCCGGGAAATCATTTCGGTTTTGCAGGAAAAAATGGATTGGAAACAAGCCACCGTCAAAACGTTGATCGGAAGACTCGTCGACAAAGGTTTGTTGGCTACGGAACCGATCGGAAATAAATTCATCTACAGCGCAAACGTATCCGAACAGGAAAGCGTCGGCGGCGCTACCGAAGACCTTTTGGCGCACGTCTGCACGAAAAAAGTCGGCAGCACGATAGCAGAACTGATTGAAAGAGCGACGCTTAGCCACGCTGATGTTGCATTGTTGGAAAAGGTGATCGCCGCAAAAAAACGCACGGCAGTCGATGAAGTGAAGTGCATGTGCACGCCAGGACAATGCAACTGTAAACAAACCGGTTGCATACACAAGGAGGAATCGCCCGATGGAAAATAAAAGTTATGAAATAGAAGGCATGAGTTGTGCATCGTGCTCACAAGCCGTGGAAAAAGCGGCAGCTAAAGTCGCAGGCGTCAAGGAAGCCACAGTCAATTTGGCGACCGAGAAATTGACGGTTGCCGTCGATGAAAGCCATTTTTCCGAAGAAATTCTGAAGAATGCAGTCGATGCAGCTGGCTACGTTTTGGTGGCAAACAAGAAAGAAAAGACATTTCTGATCGAAGGCATGAGTTGCGCCTCGTGTTCCCAAACCGTGGAAAAAGTGACCCGGGCAGTTGCCGGCGTATCTGATGCGTCAGTGAACTTGGCTACCGAAAAAATGGTTATCTCCTACGATCCGACCGTGCTTCATCCAGGGGATATCGAAAAAATTGTGGCCGAAGCGGGCTACAAGGCGATCGAAGAGAACGCTACTATAGAAGAAAGCGACCAAAACCAAGCGAAGAAAGAACAGCATATCAAAAATATGTGGAGACGCTTTTGGCTCTCGGCGGTATTCACGCTTCCTCTTCTGTATCTCGCGATGGGCCACATGTTGGGCTTGCCCTTGCCGATGAGCCTCCATCCGAATATGTACCCGGTCACGTTCGCGCTCACGCAGCTAGTGCTGACGATTCCGGTGATGGTGCTCGGGACGAAGTTTTTTACGGTAGGATTCAAGTCCTTGTTCAAAGGCCACCCGAATATGGACTCGCTGGTGGCTTTGGGGACCAGTACCGCCTTTCTGTATAGCCTATATGGCACCTTTGCAGCAATCGGAGGGAACAACGAACTTGTCATGAACTTGTATTACGAATCGGCGGCCGTCATCTTGACGCTGATCACGCTCGGGAAGTACTTCGAGGCCGTATCAAAAGGCAAGACGTCGGAGGCCATCAAAAAACTGATGGGCTTAGCGCCTAAGACTGCCCGCGTCATCCGTGACGGCAATGAGCAGGAAATCAAACTGGATGCCGTCATGGTAGGGGACATTTTGGTTGTCCGTCCCGGCGAAAAGATGGCTGTCGATGGAAAAGTGACGGAAGGCCTGACATCCGTTGATGAATCGATGTTGACAGGCGAGAGCATGCCCGTGGAGAAAAAAGCGGGCGATGCCATCATCGGCGGCAGCATCAACAAAAATGGTTCCATCCAGTACCGGGCAGAAAAAGTCGGAAAAGATACGGCCCTTGCACAGATCATCAAGTTGGTGGAAGATGCCCAAGGTTCAAAAGCACCGATCGCAAAACTGGCTGATACGATTTCGGGCTACTTCGTTCCGATCGTCATCGTGCTCGCTGTTCTGGCCGGGCTGGCATGGTACTTCTGGGGACAAGAATCCTGGATTTTCGCACTGACCATCACGATTTCGGTCTTGGTCATCGCCTGTCCTTGCGCTTTGGGTTTGGCGACACCTACCGCCATCATGGTGGGTACCGGCAAGGGCGCCGAGAACGGTGTGCTGATCAAAAGCGGGACGGCTCTGGAAGTGACGCATAAAATTCAGACAATCGTTTTCGACAAGACGGGAACAATCACGGAAGGCAAGCCGAAAGTTACGGATGTTCTGGTCCGTGAAGGGCTTGATCCGGATGAACTGTTGCTGTTGGCGGCATCGGCCGAAAAAGGGTCGGAGCATCCGCTTGGAGAAGCCATCGTTCGCGATGCTGAAGAGAAAGAGCTGTCTTTGTTGAAACCATCCGCCTTCAATGCGCTGCCTGGTTTCGGTATTGCCGTCACAATCGATGGGAAAGAGCTTCTGTTGGGAAATGAAAAGTTGATGCTGAATCATGCAATAGGACTCGGTTCATTTGCCGAAACCTCCCACATGTTGGCTGAACAAGGCAAAACACCGATGTACATCGCAATGGATGGAGAATTGGCCGGCATCATCGCCGTTGCCGATACAGTGAAAGCAAGCAGTGCGGCCGCTATCAAAAAACTCCGTGGTATGGGCATCGAAATCGCGATGATCACCGGCGACAATAAACGTACGGCGCAAGCCATTGCCAACCAAGTGGGGATCGACCGGGTCTTGAGTGAAGTATTGCCTGAAGACAAAGCGGAAGAAGTCAAGAAGTTGCAACAGGGCGGCCGCAAAGTCGCCATGGTCGGAGACGGCGTCAATGACGCACCGGCATTGGCCCAAGCCGACATCGGCATCGCCATCGGATCAGGGACGGACGTCGCCATCGAGTCAGCGGATATCGTGCTGATGAAGAGCGATTTGATGGCAGTAGCCACAGCCGTCGAACTCAGCAAAGCCACCATCAAAAACATCAAGGAGAATCTGTTCTGGGCATTCGCCTATAATGTCCTGGGCATTCCTGTCGCAATGGGAATACTGCACGTCTTCGGGGGACCCTTGTTGAATCCGATGATCGCCGGAGCAGCGATGAGTTTCAGCTCGGTATCGGTTGTGTTGAATGCATTACGTCTGAAAGGGTTCAAACCTTCCGTCTCAAAACGGTAAAGGATTAATAAATAGAAAAGAGGAAACGATTATGGAAAAAGAATTGATGCTAGAAGGAATGAAGTGCGATGGTTGCGTAGCGACAGTCAAAGAGAAGTTCTCTGCGATTGCAGGTGTGGAAGAAGTAACGGTTGATCTGGAAGGAAAGAAAGCAACGGTCAAAATGACCCAAGACATTTCCGAAACGACTTTCAATGAAGCGTTGTCCAGCACGAAGTTCAAAGTAACCGGCAGCAAATAAGCAAAAAATAATGGCACAGGCTCCCTCAGCAATCGCTGAGGGGGCTTTTTTCGCACAAATTTGCACATTTTTTCTGTTTGGCTATTGTAGTGAGCACAATTTAGGAGTAGAATGGAACATGCAGTCCGGTCGAACAGGCCAGCATGCGGGCGTAGTTTAGTGGTAAAATGCGACCTTCCCAAGGTCATGTCGCGGGTCCGATTCCCGTCGCCCGCTTACTTATAATCAATATATCTTGAGGCTGGGACATAACTAGCTGAAATGAATGAAAAAAGGTTCCAATCACCAGATTATGGTGGTTGGAACCTTTTTTTGAGGATTTTGGTGCAGTTTGCCTTCCAATGAGGGCTTCATGGGCAGTGTATTTCCTCATGTTCACTGTCCATTCATCTCTATCAAAATATTACTTTTCTTGCTGAATCTCCTCAATCAAGCTTCTCATCTCCGCAATCTCCCGCTCCTGCGCATCTATGATTTCATCTGCCAATTTTCGGACACGCTCGTCTTCTAACTTTGCACGCTCACTCGCCAAGATGGCAATGGAATGGTGTGGAATCATCGCTTGCATGTAATCCACATCATCTATTGTCGCCTGACTGCGCACCAACCATAACGAAACACCGAAGATTAGGAAACTCACTCCCAGTATGATAATGTTCCACTTCTTATTATCATACATCTTCCACATAAACGACAGCATCACAACCGCCATCACAGATCCCATGATCAACGTCATTAAGAGCCGCATCTCACTGAAGTAAATATGATTTAGCTGAAATACATTCAAGAACATCAAGAAATACATAATTACCGTAGAGACCAGAATCATAATTCCAAAACGTACATACTTTTTCATAACAATCTCCTCCTGACTGTAATGACTCCTTACACATCTTACCCCCATTATAGCCACACGCGGCTGACGGGTCAAAAAATCCCATTTCTATAGGTATCCTTTTTGTTTACCAGCAACCTCCCTAGGTGGTTAAAAAACAGGCGCGGGCTCACCTAATTTGGGTAAGCTCACGCCTGTTTTTATTATTCAGTTGGGTTTTGTCCCAACCGCTTTTTATTTATGTTTACAATAAGCAAATGTTTTGTAATAATTTTTAGTCACTAAAAGCGGAATGGGTCGGATCCGCTTGGGAAATGAAATAAAATGATGAAAATATTACAGCTGGAATAGCTGTTAGATCAATGGTTTATCTATTTTATGACATGGAGTTTGTGAAAAAGAACAGCTATTGTGCCAATTGTTACAAATTGATTTTCTATATTACGACAGCGTAATATTTGACTTATGTTTGTAAGATAAACAGTTATTTGAGACAGTCACGTTAAGATGGAATAACAAAGAATGTATTTTTAACTTTGGCGGTTTATTTCATGATAGGATTGTCTCTGTTGAAAGAACTCCGATCGAGACCTGGATAAATACTTCATTTATCAAATAAAAAAGGTCATGAAGAGTATAAATTGCAATACGAAAACATTGCGAAGAGAAGAAAGGGACAAAACACACATGAAAAACTTCAAATCTAGATTATTCGTAACGAGCGCAACTTTAGCAGCCATCGGTTTTATGGCAACAGCGAATCCTACACAAGCAAACGCAACAGAATATAATTCATCCACTTGGACAGCACGTACAGCAGATCAAATCAAAGCAGATATCCAAAACTTGGAGAGCGGCAGCAAATACACTTTCCAATGGGGCGACACTTTATCAGCAATCGCATTGGCGACTGACGTATCAGTGAATGCTTTAGTCGATGTCAACAGCATCGGAAATGCAGATATGATCATTGCCGGCAACTCAATCGTATTGTCAGCAGATCACAACATCGTGACTGTTGAACAAGACTCAGAAGTGAAGAGCTACGATGTCAGCTCCGAAGAAGCAGTTGAAGTCGAAACACCAGTTGAAGCAGTTGAAGAAGTTCAAGCAGCTGCACCAGTAGCAGCACCAGCAGTAGAAACATATGTTGAGCCAGTTGCAGTAGCACAAACAGCAGCAACGACCTACCAAGCTAGCAACTTCTTGTATCAAGTAGTCCAAGCTGAAGCAGGCCCAAGCTACCAAGAAAAATTGAACGTTGCTTCCGTTATCATGAACCGCGTTGAATCAGGAATCTGGGGCGGAACGACTATTGACGCTGTATTGTATGCATCAGGTCAATTCTCAGTAGTTTCCAACGGAGCAGCGTCAGCGGAAGTACCTACTGCTGACACAATCCAAGCAGTTAATGAAGTATTGAACGGTTACCGTTCAACATCAGCTGAAAGCTTCCGTGCTTCAGGCGATGGCGTAACAAACGTATTCTTCTAAAAAATACAAACAGCACCGATAGTACGAACCAAAAAGCTGGACCCATTGCGGGTTCAGCTTTTTTTGATATTATAGGAAAGTATAAAATTTTTCAGCTGTGGAATGTGATGATAGCACATGTTCCACAGTTTTTGTTTTGGTTTCACAGTGGTAAAATAGAAGTATGAATCAGAATATTCTCCATACCATTTTCTTTGACAAGAATAATCATTGGGACCAGTTTTCTAAAAGATTCAAGCTGAAGATAAGACCTGTGGTCTTTAAAGAGGTTGAAAAATTTAGATACTGTGGGGATATTTCGAAAGGATTTCGGTTATATGTTTGTGAAGGTTGCCATGCGGTAAAAAAAGTTCCGATTCGGTGTAAAGGCAAATTTTGCCCGACGTGTTCTGTCGGTGAAAGTGAGCGTTGGAGCGAGGTTGTATCTCAAGATATGTTCCACACCAATCACAGACATATTGTTTTTACCATCGATGAAGGTCTGAGGACCATCTTTTTAAAGTATCATCGGGAAATACTTTTGAAAGGATTAATGGATGACGCTGCGCAAGTGATTTTGGATTATTTCAAGAAACATAAAATTCGGCCTGGTATCATTTTGACTCTTCACACTTTTGGCTCGAAACTCGAGTTTAACCCCCATGTGCATATGATTGTAACGATGGGTGGATTGACCGAAGGTGGTGAGTGGAAAGATTACGATTATATCCCATACAAAATGTTGCGGGTAAACTGGCAGAATGCAGTGTTAAAGTTGATACGACGCGTGCTTTCTCCGGAGGAGAAAAAGGAAGTACAGCCA
>NZ_JAQMHR010000003.1 GCF_028309625.1 Trichococcus sp. K1Tr
CTTGAAAAATGTGCGGTGACGATGGCAAGAAGGTCACACCTGTTCCCATCTCGAACACAGAAGTTAAGCTTCTTAGCGCCGATTGTAGTGAAGGGTTTCCCTTTGTGAGAGTAGGACGTTGCCGCGCAAACGAAAAGCAAGCATGCAGGGTATCCCTGATGCTTGCTTTTTTTTGCATTTTTTCGGATTAATTCGAGTTATTGATTTTGTTTCCCAAACAGCTGCACAGCATACAGAAATTCCCCGTCATAATGGACGCCGATGCCTACCTCCAGGAAATCGGGATGAATCATATTCGCGTAATGCCCTTCACTTTCCACCCATCCATCGAACAAAAATTCGGCCATACCTGCTTCGTCCTTGAAATAGGTCGCCATTGCCAGATTTTCTCCAACCGTTTGATAAGGGTACCAGTAATCCTCGGTCTGGATGACCGTGTAAAAATCGGTTCCATCCGGCCGGGTGTGCGAAAACGATGTCTGGGTTTCGATGGCCCGGTGATCGGCCGCCGCTTTAAGCGTTTCGTTCTTCGCAAGGGGAAGTAAGCCTTGCTCCAAGCGAAGCTCATTCAGCAAAACCATGATTTTATCTTCCACTAGGGTATAGTCGATTTCATCAGGTCGGGTGAAGGGCGCTATTAGCAGGTCGACGCCTTCAGGGCTTGTCAGCACTTGAATTTTCTCAGCCACATCCGTTTGGACTGTTTGCTCGAGAAACGGGAATTTTTCGTTCAAAGCATTACGGTTTATTCCGTATCCGACCAACAACGCTGCTATGACAGTGAACAGCAAGCCTCTAATGATTCGCATCCGCACCGCTCCTTTCAGATTTTCGAATAGTTTATTACTGGAAGATAGCCAGTAGATTCAAGTATGTTTCCATTATAGTCAATTCTCCGCACAATGTCCTGAAGAAAGTCTGGGATTCGTTTTTTGATCGGTAATTTGCTAAAATGAGGGTAAGGGTCGAAAGATGGAAACCTGTTGTGCGGATTGCTGAAGGGGGAATTCCTATGAACAAAAGGTTTGGATTGTTGCTTGTTGCCTGTGCAGGTGTCTTTGCTGCATGCCAAAATGAAACTGAAAGTGCGACCGTAGATTCTTTGGTGAGCGAAGAATCTACGGTTGCTGCCGAGGCTGAGGAAAGTGTAACCAAAACGATCCTTTTTTCAAGCGGTGTAAAGGACGGAATCACCAGAGGCGACAAATATAATTATTTTGCGTTAGAAGGTAGCGCTGAAGGCTATGATCAAGTGACGATCATCATCGAAGGAACGGCTGTCGACTACCGCGAGACGAACAACGTGTGGGAGTTCGATTATCCTTATCAAGGACCTAGTGTAGAAACGGAAATTACCTTCACAACGGATACATCCGTCATCTATGGCGATACCGGGATCGAACTGGCTGATCTTGCTCCTGAAAGTTATGTCACCATAACTTTTATGCCCAATGAGAACCCAACGATAACTCCGCCCGCCTTTACGGTCAATGAGGGTGAAGCGCAAAACTTTTTGAGCGACGATTCCGGGATAAATGAATTGGTGACGGTAACGGAAATCCGGGAAATAGATGCGCTGGAGGAACTCAATCCGCTTGGGGAAAACCTGTTGGAAGTGGAAATACAATATGTCAACAACGGCAGCGTAGATACCTATATCGCGCCCAACTACTTTTCGGCACTTGATGCCGAGGGGAAGAACTTGCCTTTGCGCTATACCCATTTCTGGCTGCATACTGTCGCACCCGGGGAGTCCTTCACAGATAAGGTTTATTTTGACATCACCAGTGAAGGGCCGTATGCCATCCAATTTTTTGATGGTGCTTGGATCGACAGCGAGGAAGCGGGCGGGACAGTCAACGATATCTAGCTGACTGAAGGATATCGAAAAACTACGGAAAATTGTCCCGTAAAAGGATTGCGCTAATTAATGGATAAAAAGGAAACAGCCTTGTGCAGCGAAAGCTGAACAGGGCTGTTCTTACGTTTTCTGAGGTACGGCTGCAAAAATTGTGCGCTACTTTTAGGTACGGACAACCAAAACATCACACGGTGCATGACGGACCACATAGTTAGAGACCGATCCAACAAAAGCCCTGGTGATCGCACCTTTGCCGGTCGCTCCGATGACAATAAGATCGATGTTGTATTCTTTTGGAAATGCTTCAGCGATCAACGTCATTGGGTTGCCGTTGGTTACAGACTTCTTGATTTCAATCCCTTCATTTGTAGCGAATGTCATCATTTCATCGAGGAATTCATATTCCATATCCTTGTATGCTTCCGTCAATCTGGATTCATATTCAGGGCTAAGAGGAACATTGCGTGTGTCCTTGACGTAGATTAGATGTAACGCGGCGTTATTGCGTTTGGCAATGGCAACAGCTTTTTTGAACGAATCTTCTGACTGACCTGAACCATCAACGGGAACCAAAATATTTTTGTATTCTGCTAACATTTCTACCCGCTCCTTTTTGATTTTTGTTCAGAAAACGCTTCCTACATTCATTCTACAACAATAAGGTTTGAAAAGGAAGCCGGGAACAGGTGACAAAAATGAGAATTATTTGGCGGAACTATTAAAAATAAATGAAGCATGCTAAAATGAGTTTACGAAAAAGAAAGGAATGAAGGCGGATATGACGGAAGCGAACCAAGAACGGGAGATCAGATTTTGCAGGCAGACGAAGGTGATTCAGACGCACCATGTCTTTCCGTTCGATTCAAATTACCATGGTACTTTGTTCGGCGGTAAACTGATGAGCATGATCGATGATTGTGCGGCAATTTCTGGGGAGCGTTTCGGTCGTACGACCAATGTGACCGCATCGGTGGACACATTGAACTTCATCAAGCCGCTTCCGACAGGGCACTCAGTCTGCATCGATACGTTTGTGTCCGGAGCAGGGAAGACTTCCATGGAAATCTTCACAAAAGTGACCGGGGAGAATCTTCGGACGGGTGAACGTTACTTGGCGGCTACCTGCTTTTTGACCTTTGTGGCGCTTCCTGATGAAAATGGGGATAAAGTCTGTCTTCCGAAAATCGTACCGGAAACGGTCGAGGAAAAATTCATCAACAGCGGGTATGAAGAAAGACGGCAAAAGCGTAGAGCCGATCTTGACTACCAAAAAGAGTTGCATGAGCATCTCACGATTGAAATACCTTGGGCAGACTAGCGTTTGCAGTCAGAAACAGCGCGGCAAGCCTTGATTTGAACAGCATGGAAAGAAATACATACAAATGATGGAGCAGGAGTGTGTCAACGTGTCGAATACTAACGGAAAAAATTTATTGAGTCAGCCATTTTTTAACAAAGGGACCGCATTCACTTTGGAAGAACGGGCAACACTTGGATTGGAAGGTCTATTGCCGACCGCAGTCCGCACATTGGAAGAGCAGGGAGAGATTGTCTATGCCCAATTAGGCCATCTGAGCGATGCCTATTCCAAACAGAAGCATCTGATGAATATCTACGCCCAGAATCGTGTGCTTTTTTACCATGTCATCGGGAAACACGTGACTGAGTTGTTGCCGGTCATCTATACGCCGACCATCGCCGACACGGTCATGAATTATTCGCGGGATTACCAGATTCCCCAGGATGCGGTCTATTTGGATGTGAATCGCCCGGAAGCTATCCGCAGCGCTTTGCTGAACGGTAGCAAAGGTATGGATGAAGAAATCAAAATGATGGTCATCACGGATGGCGAAGGGGTGCTTGGGATCGGCGATTGGGGCATCCAGGGCATCGCGATTTCGATCGGGAAACTTGCCGTCTACACGGTCGCTTCAGGATTGAATCCGCAACAGGTGTTGCCGATTGTGATCGATGCGGGCACAAATAACCAAGAGCTGTTGGAAGATCCCTTCTACCTCGGCAACAAGCATAAACGCGTGACTGGAGAGGCTTATTACCCGTTCATCGAAACGTTTGTTGCAGAGGCTTCCGCGCTGTTCCCGGATGTATTGTTCCACTGGGAAGATTTCGGCCGCGACAACGCCGCCAATATTCTGGAACAGTACCGCGATAAGATCTGCACGTTCAATGATGACATCCAAGGGACCGGCGTGATGATGTCGGCTGCGATGGATTCGGTAGTCAGGGTCACTGATAAGCCGATCACGGAACATAAAATCCTTGTTTTCGGAGGCGGGACTGCCGGTGTCGGCGTTTCCGACCAAATCCTCATGGAGATGCTGCTGCAAGGTGCCGACAGCGAAGAAGCCCGCAAACAGTTTTACATGGTGGATCGCTACGGTCTGGTCACTGATGATATGGCAGACCTGACGCCGGGCCAGCAAAAATATGCGCGCGCCGTGGATGAATTCCCTACACAGCTGACCGATTTGGCTGAAATCATCGATGCCGTCAAACCGACTGTGCTGATTGGTACATCAGGCCAAGCCGGTGCCTTTACGGAAGCGGTCGTCCAGAAGATGGCCGCATACAATGAACGTCCGGCAATCATGCCGATCTCCAATCCGACCAGATTATGCGAAGCAAAGGCTTCGGATGTCATCGCTTGGTCCGAGGGAAGAGCGTTGGTCGTCACCGGCAGCCCATCCGATCCGATCGCATACAATGGCGTGGACTATAAAATCGGGCAAGCGAACAACGCCTTATTGTATCCGGGCTTAGGCTTCGGGATCGTCATCGCCAAAGCGAAGACAGTGACGGACAGAATGCTGTCCGCTGCAGCGCACGGCATCACTTCCCTGCAGAACTTGGAGGAAGCGGGAGCAGCGATTTTGCCGCCGGTTTCCCAGTTGCGCGAAGCATCGAAATTGGTTGCGGCAGCCGTCATCCAAGCAGCCATCGAAGATGGCGTAAATGGTGTTGAAATAACGGACCCGATGGAGGCTGTCGAAGCTGCCATCTGGAAAGCGGAATATTAGGAAAAAAACATATCCAAAAACGGAAGAAACGACAGGAAGGAACGGGATGAATGGAATATCGGATTGAACATGACTCATTAGGGGAAGTAAAAGTAGCAGCGGATAAATTATGGGGTGCACAGACACAGCGCAGCCTGGAAAATTTCAAGATCGGAATCGAAAAGATTCCGATGGAAGTCATTTACGCATTGGTCGAAATCAAGCGGGCTGCCGCAGCCTCAAACCATGAAGTCGGTTTGTTGGATGAGACAGTGGCAAAGGGCATCCTTTTGGCGGCTGATGAAGTGCTTGAAGGGAAATGGGACGATCAATTTCCTTTGTCGGTATGGCAGACCGGAAGCGGCACGCAATCCAATATGAACGTGAACGAAGTGCTAGCGAACCGGGGCAACCAGCTTGTTGACGGCGGCATCCATCCCAACGACCATGTGAACAAGGGCCAGAGTTCCAATGATACATTCCCGGCTGCCATGCACATTGCCGGCGTACTGTACATTAAAAACAAACTGTACCCGGCGATTGAGCAAATGATCGGCACACTGACCCGCTTGGAGCAGGAGAATGCGGCGATCGTCAAATTGGGACGTACCCATCTGCAGGATGCGACGCCATTGACATTAGGCCAGGAAATCAGCGCATGGCGCGTCATGCTTGAAGAAACCAAGTCCATGATCGAGGACTCCTTGAAATACATGCGACAAGTAGCCTTAGGCGGGACAGCTGTCGGAACGGGACTGAACGCCGATCCGATCTTCATCCAAAAAACGATCGAAAAGGTTGCGGAACGCACGGGCGAGCCCTTCGTCGGTGCAGAAAACAAATTCCATGCGCTGACCAGCAAGGATGCTTTCGTGCATACGCACGGGGCAGTCAAAGCATTGGCGGCCAATTTCTACAAGATCGCAAATGATGTCCGTTGGCTGGCGAGCGGTCCGAGAAGCGGAATCGGTGAAATCAGCATCCCGATGAATGAGCCGGGAAGTTCAATCATGCCCGGAAAAGTCAATCCGACCCAATCCGAAGCCGTGACGATGGCTTGCATCCAAGTGATGGGCAACGACAGCGCCATCGGATTTGCGGCTTCGCAAGGTTCTTTCCAGCTGAACACTTATATGCCGCTCATCGTGAATAGCTTCATGCAATCTGTCCGCCTGCTTGCGGATGCGCTGATTAGCTTTGATGAAAACTGCGCGAGCGGAATCAAGGCGGAACAGGACAAAATCAACCATAACCTGACCAATTCCTTGATGTTGGTGACTGCTTTGAACCCGTACATCGGCTATGAGAAAGCAGCCAAAATCGCCCAGAAGGCTTTCGTGGACGGCACTTCCTTGAAAGAGGCGGCTGTCGCGATGGGGCATGTCACTGCTGAAGAGTTCGATCAATACGTGGATCCGATGAAGATGGTATAATTTTTTTCCGACGGAGTGCGGGTCGACAGGCAAGCCCAGTCGATCCGCTTTTGTTGTCTATTGTTTTGAAACAGATTGAAAATAGGAGGTTACTTCGTGGATATTACCTTGGAATTGATGAAGCACAGCATTTTGGAAGGCGAGCGGATCCTGCTGCGTCCAGTCGGTTTGGCGGATGCTCCGGATATGTACGAGTATGCTTCCGATGAGAAAACGACCCGGTTTGTCTTCGAAACGCACCGCGATCGGGCGATGACGGAGGAAGCCATCGCGAATTACTTCATGGCGGCGCCTGCGGGAAAGTATGCAATCGTAGTGAGGGACACCAAAAAGATGATCGGGACGATCGATATCCGTCCGAACCCGACCGACCGCATTGCGGAAATAGGCTACACCTTGAACAAAGATTTCCACGGAAACGGCTATATGACGGAAGCCGGAAAGATCGTCACGACACTGGCTTTTGAAGTTTTAGAAATGGAAAAAGTTTTTGCGATGCATGATATCCTGAACCCGGCTTCGGGCGAAGTGATGAAGCGTATCGGGATGCAGCCGGAGGGCGTATTGCGCAGACACAAAGTCTTCAAAGGGCGCAGCTGCGACATGGCTTACTACGGGATTTTGAAAGAAGAATATTTCCGACAAGCGAGGGAAGCCTGAACGGTAAAAAAGCATTGCTATTTCAGAGATTTTCTCATACAATAATTAGTGATTGAATGTAAGGAACAGTAAATGGATGATGGGCAAAGAGAGTCTTTCCTAGGCTGGAAGAGGGACCCCCACTGATCCGTTGAACCTACCTGACAGTATGCCTTAGAAATATGGCCGGTTTTCTGCCGTTATCAGATGTTGAGTTGGGCTTTCGCCAATAATGAAAGCCAATGAAGGTGGTACCGCGGAAATACATCAGGAAAGTATATTTCGTCCTTGTTAAGGATGGATTATGCTTATTTTTTTGCAATCAAATAAGAAGAATATTTTAAAATCAGGAGGAAAAACATGAGTAACTTACAAAAAGAAGATTTTTCGGCATGGTACATCCAAACCATCAAACAAGCTGATCTGATGGATTATTCACCTGTACGCGGCTGCATCATTTTTAAACCGGACAGCTATGAAATCTGGGAACATATCCAAGAGGAATTCAACGCACGTTTCAAAGAGGAAGGCATCCGCAACGCTTACTTCCCGATGCTGATTCCGGAGTCATTCTTCACAAAAGAAAAAGACCATATCGAAGGCTTCAGCCCGGAATTGCCATGGGTAACAGAAGCTGCCGGCGAAAAATTGGAAGAACGTTTGGCCTTGCGTCCAACATCGGAAACGATGATCGGTACGGCTTTCGGTGACTGGATCAATTCTTACCGCGATCTGCCGATGGAAATCAACCAATGGGCGAACGTATTCCGTTGGGAAAAGAAAACCTTGCCGTTCTTGCGCACTTCCGAATTCCTTTGGCAAGAAGGACATACAGCCCATTCCGATGAAGAAGATGCGCGCCGTCGCACCATGCGTATGCTGCAAGTCTACAAAGAAGTCATCGAAGGTTTGTTGGCAGTGCCTGTCTACGAAGGGCAAAAAACGCCTTCAGAACGCTTTGCGGGTGCGGTTGATACCTACTCCGTAGAAGCGATGATGAAAGACGGAAAAGCAGTTCAGGCTGGCACTTCCCACTACATGGGCACAAAATTCGCGGAAGCGTTCGACATCAAATACTTGAACCGCGATAACGAGCACGTTTATGCGCATACTACTTCTTGGGGCGTCTCCACACGTTTGATCGGTGCAATGATCATGGTCCACGGCGATGAACAAGGATTGGTGTTGCCTCCTAAAGTCGCAGCGAAACAAGTTGTCTTGATGCCGGTTGGTCCATGGAAGAAGAAACCTGAAATCGTGGAACGTCTGGAAGTATTGCAAAAAGATCTGAAAGCTACCGGTATCCGCGTATTCTTGGACGACAGCGACAACTCGCCTGGATTCAAATTCAACGAGTGGGAACTGAAGGGCGTACCGATGCGCATCGAATTCGGACCGCGCGATATGGAAAACAACCAAGTGATGGTGAAAATGCGTGACCTTTCCGATAAAGTAGCTGTATCCTTGGATGAGATCATGGACTTCGTGCCGAAAGCATTGGACGAAATGCAAGTCCGTCTGTTGGAAACGGCCCGCGAAAACCGTAAAGCCAATGAATACACCAACATCGATACGTTGGACGAACTGAAAGCACATATCGAAGCGAAGAAAGCAGCCGGCGAAGTGCCTGGATTCGTGTTGGCAGGATGGGACGGCGAGCTTGAAACGGAAGCGAAGATCAAGGAAGAAACTGGCTTCACGACCCGCAACATGCCTTTCAACCCGCCAGTCGAAAAAACAACCTGTATCGTTTCAGGTAAACCAGCCAAACACACAGTTTGGTTAGCAAGAGCATATTAAGAGAATGAAGGATGCACTGTGACCGTGAACGGTCAAGTGTATCATGGCTCTAAGCGATTGAAATCGCAAGAGCCATGACAAATCCCACTCTAGAAATCGAGCACTAAGAGGATATTACGAGAACGGCCGCTTTTTGGCCGTGACGTAATATCAGTTTAGGCACTCAAGCGTCACAGTGCGACGTTTGAGGTCTGTAGCAATCTTTGTACTAGGTCCAAGAGAAGCACTTTCCATTGGGGATTCAGAGTTCGACTAAAAAAAACAGGACCCACTCCATCAATTCGGAGTGGGTCCTGTTTTTTAGTAGGCATTACTTTTTGTCGGCGTCCTCTGGGTGCAGGTGCACGATCTTTTTCCCGCCCAAAATGTTTTTCACATCAGTACGGCGTTTGTCTTTTTGAGCTTCAACCAATTTCTTAGGAGTGATGTCATTACCCTCGGGATCGTAAACCTTTGAATTCAAAAGGATTTCATCAAAAGAACTGCGGAACGATTTGATGTAGGTTTGACGCAGCTGCTGCTGCTCGATTTTTTCGGTTTCGGTCAGACCTTCCGTCGTTTTGGCTTTGCGGGCCAATTCATTGATTCTGTTTAACAGTTTTTCCATTTATGTTTCTCCTCTCATGTGGAAGGAGATATCAGAAGTGTTTGTTGTACCAAGCTTTCGCTGCAACAACCTCTTCATTCGTCAGTGAGTGTCCAGCGTTTCCCCAATAAATGGATACCTCACTGCCGGCTCCTTCTAGTGTTGCCTTCAATTCCGTGCTTTCTTCCGGTGCGCAAAGCGGATCATTTGTGCCCGCACCGATAAAGACAGGAAGGGAATGCAGATCAGGCAATTGACGATTGCGGAACGGCACCATCGGATGATGAAGGATGGCCCCTTTGACAACATCTTTGAAAGAGTATATCATACTCCCGGCTATATTTGCACCATTTGAGTATCCGATCGCAACGATGTTATTCCGGTCGAAACCATATTCTTTGGAGGCTTCCTCCAAGAACGCAATCAATTCCTTTGTGCGGTAATCCAGGTCATTTTCGTCGAATACGCCTTCTGCCAAACGGCGGAAATATCGGTTCAAGCCGGATTCGGTCACGTTTCCGCGCACACCCAGCAGGGAGGCTTCCGGATCGATCGCCTCTCCAAGGAAAAATAGGTCGTGTTCGGTTCCTCCCGTGCCGTGCAATAACAGCAGCAAAGGCCTTTCCGGATTCCCTTGTTTGAAAATATGTTGATGGTTCATCTAAATCAATCCTCTCTGTTTATACGTTGCGGACTTCGAACGGAATGAGCCCTGCCGTCAATGCCTCACGTCTGCTTTCGTACTGCGGCGGCAGCATCAATTTTCGCCCCATTGTTTCGCGGGGCTCATCGATGGCGAATCCCGGAGAATCCGAAGCAATTTCGAAAAGGATGCCGCCTTTTTCCCTGAAGTAAAGGGCTTTGAAATAATTGCGGTCCCGGACAGGTGTGGCGTGCTGGCCAAGGGCGGTGACATGCTTCAGCCAATCCAGATGATCCGCTTCATCTTTTGCCCGCCACGCGATATGATGGACGGTTCCGACGCCCATGACGCCGGCGCCGACGGAAGTCATCTTGATGTCGACGGTATTGCCGAGAGCAGCTTCGGAACGGAAACGGATCAGGTCATCCTCCTGCGCGATGCGTTCCAAGCCCATCACTTTTTCGACTACAGCTGCAGTCTCCTCGGGCGCTCCCGTCAACAGGACGGCTCCCGCAAAACCTTTGATGGCATGTTCTGATGGGACACCATTGAAGGAATAGGGGTTATTTTTTCCGTCTTCACGCTCCAACAATTCCAGATGCAAACCATGGGGATCATCAAAGTCCAGGTAAGCTTCCCCGAAACGGGTCGATTTATCGAACGGAACGTTGTAAGCGGACAGGCGTTTTTCCCAGAATGACAGTGAACCTGCGGGAACTGCATAAACGGTGATGCCGACCTGGCCATCGCCGATGCTGCCTTGGCGGGATTTTGCCCACGGGAAGAATGTGATGACGGTCCCGGGATCGCCGTCCGCGTTGCCGAAATAAAGATGATAGGTTTCCGGATCGTCGAAGTTGACGGTCTGTTTGATCATGCGCATTCCGAGTATGCCGGCATAAAAGTCGACGTTCTCTTGCGGATGACCCACGATGGCTGTAATATGATGGATTCCTGCTGTTTTCTTCATTATGAAAGACACTCCTTTTAAATAATTTTGGGTTCAGCAAACTTATTATCTCGAATTCGAAATAATAATAACACGAGGAAATCACGCTGTCAAATAGTAAGCGTGCAACGGTGGGTAAATAAAAAGTTAAGATAGCAGTAAAATTTACCGCGGGGCATATGCTATAATTAAACCTACAACAACAGAGGAATGAGGGGTAAATTTGCAGGATAGCAGCATCGATCAAGTCATACGGGATTTTGTCAGTAAAGGCATTGCGGCCCATCGCATCCATAGCCTGGATGAGCGATACGCCATCAATCACTTATTGGGTTTATTAGGGATAGACGCTTATGATGTTCAAAAAATACCTTTCATTCCTTTGCCCAATTTACTGGACTCACTGGATCGGATAATCGGCTACGCGATTGAAAAGCATCTGATTTCGGATATTCCTGAGGAAATCGAAATCATGGAAGCGCAAGTCATGGAACTGATCACGCCTTTACCTTCGGAAGTGAACAAGCGTTTCTGGATGCATTATGAAGAAGCACCGATGCGGGCAACCGATGAGTTCTATCGTTTGAGCCAGGACAATGATTACATCAAGACTAGGAAAATCGCAAAAAATAAACATTTTTCGATCGATTCCAAGTACGGCAAGCTTGAGATCACGATAAACCTTTCCAAACCCGAGAAGACGCGCCAACAGATGGAGGCTGCGCGTGCAACGGAAGGCGGCAACTATCCTGTTTGCGCGCTTTGCATGGAAAACGAAGGATACAGAGGGAGAGCCGGTGCGGCAGCGAGAAGCAACCACCGGATTGTGCGCTTGCCTTTGTTCGGGGAAAACTGGGGCTTGCAGTATTCGCCTTATTCCTACTATAACGAGCACTGCATCATCCTTTCCGAAGAACATGTGCCTATGCATGTCAATGAAGAGACGATCGCGAACCTGTTGGAGATCGTGACGGTTTTCCCACATTACTTCATCGGATCCAATGCGGGCTTGCCGATTGTCGGGGGTTCCATCCTCAGTCATGAACATTATCAAGGCGGGCGTCACCATTTTCCCATGGAAGCTGCCAAAGTTCTCCGGACATTGGCTCTGGAAGGTTTTTCGGAAGTCGAAGCCGAAGTACTCTTTTGGCCGCTTTCGGTCATTCGTCTCCGTTCAGAGGATAGGGATGTGGTCGCTGCCGCCGCGTGCACCATTATGGAAGAATGGCAAAAATTCAGCGACCCGCAAGCGGAAATCTTAGCGGAATCGGCAGGCATGCGCCATAATGCGGTAACCCTCATTGCGCGCCGTGTCGGAGAAGCTTACGAGTTGGATGTGGTGTTGCGGAATAACCGGACAAGCGAAGCGTTCCCTGACGGCATCTTCCATCCGCATCCGGATGTCCAGCACATCAAAAAAGAAAACATCGGCTTGATCGAAGTGCTCGGCCTGGCCATCCTGCCGCCCCGATTGGATACGGAGCTCAATGAAGTTGCCGACTATCTGCTTGGGAAAACCGCTGATGTCGTCTCCTGCCATCGGGAATGGGCCGAAGAACTGAAGCAGCAAGGGCCTTTCGAAGCAGATTCCGTCATGGAAATGATCCATGAGGCAGTCGGTGAAAAATTCCTGCGTGTGATCGAGGATGCGGGCGTGTATAAGCAGACACCGGAAGGGCAAGCGGGCTTCGATCGCTTCTTGAACACACTTGAAAAGCAACAATGAAAATACACATAAGAACGACGGAGGTGGAGTAAGTATGGCGACCATGAAGGACATCGCCGAAAGGGCAGGAGTCTCGACTGCAACGGTTTCGCGCGTGCTGAACCATGATGAGACGCTTTCTGTCGGATTGGAAACGAAAGATCGGATCTTCGCAGCCGCAAAAGAGCTGAATTACACCAAAACGAAAAAAAAGAAAAGCCGGGAAAAGATCCTGCTGCTGCAATGGTACACCCAAGAGGAAGAGTTGGATGACCTCTATTATCAAGGCATCCGTTTAGGGGCCGAAGAACGCGCTGAAGCCGAAGGGTACGATGTCGTACGGGTTTTCCATGATGTGACCTTCGATATCGAAAAGGACGTCATCGGCATCGTCGCAATCGGTAAATTCGGAGAGCGACAGGTGCAGAGACTGATGGATTTCGGCAAGCCCTTGTGCTTCATCGACTCGGACCAATTCAAATGGAAACAGGATTGCGTCATTGTTGATTTTGCATCCGCGATGGAACAAGTCATTGCCGAAATGGACAGAGGCGAACACTCCAAAATCGGCTTTTTGGAAGGCAAAGAGCTGACGAACGACAAAGAAATGCTGGTCCGCGATCTGCGGTCGGAGCTGTTTCTTGCCGAACTGCGCAAGCGCGGCTGGTACCGGGACAAGTATCACCGCGTCGGGAGCTTCAGCACTTCTTCAGGATACGAGATGATGAATCAGTTGCTCAGCGACAACGGGGAACAGCTTCCGACGTTCCTGTTTGCCGAAAACGATGCGATTGCGATAGGTGCCCTGCGTGCTTTGCAGGAAGCGGATATTGCGGTGCCTGATCAAATTTCGGTAGTCGGATTCAACGACAGCAAGGTCGCCAAATACGTCTACCCGACTTTATCGACAATCCGTGTCGATACGCGCGAAATGGGCAACACAGGTGTATCCTTATTGCTTGACCGCATTGCCTATCCGCGGAAAATAGCAAAGAAAATCAGCTTGTCCACTGAATGGATCAAGCGCGCATCGACAAAGTGATTCCGCCTAATCAATGCTGAACCACTTTAAAAAAAAGAAGAAGCCGTCCCAACAAACCGTTACAGGCTGTTGGGGCGGCTTCTGTTCATATCATATCAAAAATGAGTCTTATTTTTTCCAATCATCGATTTTATCATTTGCCTTGTCTACTAAATCATCGGCTTTGTCATGGAGATCTTCTTCGACTTCAGCTTTTTTTTGTATTGCTTCGCCGCGTGCTTGTTGGAGTTTACCTTCCAATTCTTTGCCTGAGTCATCCACCAAGTCGCCGTATTCCTCTTTGATTTTGCCGACAACTTTGTCTTTCATGCCTTTTGCTTTATCGCCCAAATTTGAATCCATGATGTCTCCTCCTTTTTGATGTCACACTTTTTGACTACGCTTACTATAACCTATTTTAAAGCATTTATTTTTAGAATCAAGCAATAGCCCTTGAGGAGGAAAGCGTCATTCGTCATCATTCGGAAAGCATTCAGGAGGATGCATGCTTTTTATCGCCTTGATTAAATGCTATACTAGATGAGCAGAATAATCAGGGAAAGGAGGCTATCTACATGAAAATATTAGCCATTGAATCCTCAAACCAGACCATGAGCGCGGCTGTATGCGAAAATGGCCGTTTGCTTGCAGAAGTCACCACCAACGGAAATCTTCAGCACAGCACCCAGTTGATGCCCGCAGTGGACCATGTCATGCAGCTTGCCGGATGGAAGCCTGCCGATTTGGAACGCATCGCAGTCGCTAAGGGGCCGGGATCGTACACAGGGGTCAGGATCGGAGCGACCATCGCCAAGACTTTGGCATGGACGTTAGCGATTCCGCTAGTGCCGATCTCCAGCCTGAAGGTTATTGCCGGCAATTGTGAAGGGGCAGCGCACAAAATCGTGCCTATGATTGACGCACGCCGGGGCAACTGTTACACAGCGGTTTATCAATTCGAGGACAATTTGTTGGTGGAACGGATTACCGACACACATACAGCCAGCGAAGAGTGGTTCCAGCGTTTGTTGGTGGAAGAAGGCACCTATCTGTTCGTGGGAGAGGACGTCAGCAAATACCGCGTGCGAATCGGTGAATTATTCAAGGAACGCGCACTGTTTGCGGGAGAATCACAGGCTTTGCCGCGAGCGAGCGTTCTAGCGACACTTTCGGAATCCGGAACAGCTGAAGATCCGCACACATTTGTGCCGGCCTACTTGAAAAACCCGGAAGCTGAAGAAAAATGGGAAGAACAGCATCACAGTAATCGGAGGGAAGACTACGTTGAAAGAGTGGATTCATCGATTTAAATCCGTGTACAAGGAAATTCAAGCTGATGTTCTGGCTAAATTCCTTTCAAAGCGCGTTCCCTCCGATGAGGAAACCTATTTGCTGTGTAATCAGCTGCCCGTCAGATTGATGGTCGGCAGAAAACAGCATATTCCGGATATTCTCTATATCGAGCGGATGAGCTATGATGGCGCGACACCTTGGGGAAGAACGGCATTGGAAAATGATATGCTGCAGAATCCCAAATCGCTGTATTACGTTTTGTATGAAGGGTATTCGCCCATCGCTTTTTTGGGTGTCAGATTGGATGGGAAAGATATCCATATCACGAATTTGGCGGTTGTGCCCGAATTTCAGCAGATCGGGGTGGCTACTTTGTTATTGCGGGTGTTGGAAGGTTTTGCGGACGAAAAAGGAGCCACCAGCATCAGTCTGGAAGTGCGGATGTCAAATCATCGGGCGAAGGCTTTGTATGCGAAAATGGGTTTTCTGCCTGAGCGGGTCAAGCAGCATTATTATCACGGCGATGGCGAAGACGCTTTGGAGATGGTATGGCCGTTAGCGGGAAAACAATCGGAAGTAAAGGAAGATGTTCATGCAACGCACGTTTGAAATCTGCGACCTGAAGGCGGACGCAGCCAAGTTGGAGCAACATGCACAGGCTTTGTATGAACTTACATTGCTTGCCAATGAGGGGCATTCCAGTTGGAAAGCATCCTCGTTCCTGTCTGAACTGAAGGATAATCATTCCCTTTACACAGGTTGCATGGAAGAAAACAAGTTAGTTGGCTATATTTGTTGCATGGCGGTTGTGGATGAGGCGTCGGTCAATAATTTTGCGGTAGCGCCTGATCAGCAAGGAAAAGGCATCGGAACAAAATTGTTGCAGGAGATGATCGTCTTGCTCCAAACGAAGGGCATGGAACGGCTCTGGCTTGAAGTCCGTGTCTCTAATGAAGCTGCCTGTAACCTGTACAAAAAAATAGGTTTCACAGAAATATACCGAAGAAAAGAGTATTACCAGAATCCGATCGAGGATGCCTACATCATGGAATTGGCGCTGATATCGGAAAATAAAGAGGAGGCGGAAGGCTGTTGACAGAAACAGATGTGACCATACTCGCGATTGAGAGCAGTTGCGATGAAACAAGTGTAGCTGTGGTGAAAAATGGAAATACGGTCCTTTCGAATGTTGTTGCTTCCCAGATCAAAAGCCATATGCGCTTTGGCGGGGTCGTGCCGGAAGTGGCGAGCCGCCATCATGTCGAGCAGATCACCCAAATCGTTGAAGCGGCATTGCATGAGGCCCAGGTCACTTTCGATGCCATCGATGCGGTTGCGGTAACACATGGCCCAGGCTTGGTCGGCTCGTTGCTGATCGGCGTCAGTGCAGCGAAAGCGTTGGCTTTTGCGCATCAGAAACCGCTCATTCCGGTCAATCATATGGCCGGCCATATCTATGCGAACCAGTTGGTGACGCCGATGCGCTACCCGTTGTTGTCTTTGGTGGTCAGCGGAGGGCATACGGAATTGGTGTATATGGAAAAGGACGGCTCTTTCGACATCATCGGCGAAACGCGGGATGATGCTGCGGGAGAGGCTTACGACAAAATCGGCCGCATTTTGGGCTTGCCTTATCCAGGCGGGAAAAAAATGGATGAAATGGCTCATGAAGGCAAAGAAACGATGCATTTTCCGCGCGCAATGATCAAAGAGGACAACTATGATTTCAGCTTCAGCGGATTGAAAAGTTCCGTCATCAATACTGTCCACAATGCGCGCCAAAAAGGGGATGACATCAATCCTTATGACTTGGCTGCCAGTTTTCAGGCGAGTGTCGTGGAGGTTTTGGTGCATAAGACATTGCGTGCGGCCAAGGAAAAGAACATCAAGCAGCTGCTGTTGGCCGGCGGAGTTGCCGCCAACAGAGGGTTGCGTGAGGCTTTGTCCGCAAAAATGGCACAAGAGCTTCCGGAAGTCGAAGTCGTTATTCCACCGTTGTCGCTTTGCGGGGATAATGCGGCGATGATCGGGGCTGCGGCCTACACCGAATACCGACAAAAACATTTTGCTGGATATGATCTGAATGCACATCCCGGATTGGTGCTCGGGGAATAAAAAAAAGAGAACGCTAGCCGATTATGTCGACCAGCGTTCTCTTTTTTTATGCTTCTTAATCGACCAGTGCTCTGCAGTAATCGGCATCGAGATCCGAAAAATCGGTGACGATGACGGTTGCCAAGGATAGATCCTGCGGAGGGAACTCCAGATTGCGGAAACCGATGCATTTGCAGCCGGCCGCATGTGCAGAGGCAACCCCGTTTTTGGAGTCCTCTATGACGACGCAGTTTTCCGGTTTGGCTTTCAGGTTTTCGGCAGCATCCAGGAAAATATCGGGCGCGGGCTTGGAATGTGCAACGCTCTCTCCCGAAACAAAATAGCTGAAATATTTTTCGATATCCAACGCTTTTACAGCCTTATGGATATCCGTCAACGGAGAGGAAGAGGCGATCGCTAAAGGAACACCCGCTTCATGCAGACGTGCAATGAAGGGAATCACACCCGGGATCGGTTGTAGGCCATCTTCTTCCATCAGACGGTTCCGGATGACATTCGCCCGCTCCACCAATTCTCCCACAGGAGCATCCAGATCGAATTCATTTTTCATTGTTTCCCACATATACTCATGCGTCGTTCCCTGATAGCGGAAATGGTACTCCAGCTCGGTGTCCACTCCAAATTCCTTCAATAACATACTCTCTGATCGCAAAAAGAATGGTTCCGTATCGATGATGACACCATCCATATCAAATAAAACGGCTTCCAACATATTCTTACCTCCATGTTATGCGTACTTGTTCCAGTGCATCTTAACAAAAGTTCCGGCATTCCTCAACTGAAACAGAAAGCGCGTGAGCCGGAACGGTTATCCGCGTGACTATTCGCTCAGTTCCTCAAGCGCAGTTGTCTGATCTTCCCAATCTTGCATCAGCGCATCCTGCCGTGCTTGGAGAGCGAGCAATTGCTGGTTGAACTGTTGGACTTTTTCATGATCACCGTACACTTCCGGCTCCGTCAATTGCAGTTCGATCGCCGCAATGGCCTCCTCGACGGTCGCCAATTCATCCTCCAAAGCCTCCACTTGCCTGGCCAGTTTTCTTTCCAATTTCAGCTTTTCCTTGGAAGAGACGTAATCCCCTTTGGCTTTCGAAAGAGGCTCAACGGCAGTGTTTGTTTCCGTGGCGCTTTCGGCCTGCTGCAGAGCTGCCAACGCCGCTTCCTGTTGTTTCTTTTCAATATAGTAATCATAGTCCCCGAGGTATAATTTGCTGCCTTCAGCGGAGAGCTCGACAATGCTTGTCGCAATCCGGTTGATGAAATAGCGGTCGTGGGAAACGAAAAGCAGGGTGCCGTCATAATCGATCAAGGCATTTTCAAGCACTTCCTTGCTGTCGATGTCCAAATGGTTCGTGGGTTCATCGAGGACAAGGAAATTCTTTTGATCCAAAGCCAGCTTGCAGAGCGAAAGCCTCGCCTTCTCGCCACCGCTCAATGCCGGAATCGTTTTTTCGACATCGGCGCCGGAGAACAGGAAGCTCCCCAGGATACTGCGCACGTCTTTTTCGTTCAGCGTAGGGTGAAGATCCCAAATTTCAGCGAGAACGCTCTTGTTTTTGGAAAGGTTGCCTAATTCCTGGTCATAATAACCGAGGTCCACATTGGCACCGAGCTGGACTCTGCCTTTCAAAAGCGGAATCTCGGAAATGATCGACTTCAGCAAAGTGGACTTGCCGATCCCGTTCGGTCCGACGATCGCGATCGCCTGCTGTTTGCGGATGTCAAGATTGATCGGGTTAGCCAGGACCGTATCGGCATAGCCGACAGCGCCGTTTTCAAGGGTCAAGACGACGTTTCCGCTCTCTTTGGCGATCTCGAAGGAGAAGCGGGCGGACCGTTCGTCGCCTTTCGGCTTGTCCATCCGGTCCATCTTCTCAAGGCGTTTGCGGCGGCTCTGCGCCATCTTGGTCGTGGAGGCGCGCGCCAGGTTACGGGCGACGTAATCCTCCAATTTGGAGATTTCATCCTGTTGCTTCTCGTAAGCCTTCAATTCCTGCTCCAGGCGGGCGGCTTTCTCGGTCAGATAATAGGAGTAGTTCCCTTTGTAGTGCTGGATCTTGTGGCGGCTGATTTCATAGACTTCAGTGGCGACTTTGTCCAGAAAATAACGGTCATGGGAAACAATCAACAGCGAGCCGTTGTAACCGATCAGATAATTTTCCAGCCAAGCTAACGTGTCGATGTCCAGATGGTTGGTGGGCTCATCCAAAATGAGCAGGTCGTTCTTCTCAAGCAGGATTTTGGCCAAGGCGAGCCTTGTTTTCTGGCCGCCTGACAATTGGGAAATCGGGCGATCGTAATCTTCTTCGTAGAACTGGAATCCATGCAGCACCGAACGGATCTCGGATTCATAGCCATAAGCGTTCTTTTCATGCAGGGTGTGCTGAAGATGGTCATAGCGTTCCAAAGCTTTTTGATACGCCTCCTCGTCTTCGAGCAGGTCCGGATCCCCCAGAGCGAAAGCGGCTTGCTCAGCTTCTTTGCTTAATTTGATGAGCGGAGCAAAAATGGTCAACATTTCTTTCCAAATCGTATTTGAGGAATCGACTGCGCTATGCTGATCCAAATAGCCGATCGTGACTTCCTTGCTTTTGGAAACAGAACCGGCATCTGTCGCTTCGATGCCCGCCAAGATCTTCAGCAGGGTTGATTTGCCTGCTCCGTTTCGGCCGACGAGCGCAATGCGCGAATGGTCCTGGACGGTAATTTGAATATTATCGAATAAAACGCTTGCCCCAAAAAGGCGCGCCAAATTTTGTCCTTGCAGTAAAATCATATGTAGTGTCCTCTTTCTAAGCAAATACTCGCATTTATCCTTTTCATTTTATCACAGCAAGCACTGATTCGATAGGGACAAGCAGAGTTATTGCTATATTCACGTATTTGTGCATGTGAATTTTATTGATGGTCCCGCTTACAATTAGTATTGTATTTCACATAATGTTCAAAAAAGGCTTCACAATCAAGTCCGGTTTCGAACAAATTAGTAGATTTTTCACAATCAGATGATATAATAGTCAATATGAAATGAAAGCTTAAGTATGTGAACATACTTTTTAAAGTTTGTGCATTCGGACAAACAATATGAGGTACGAAATGAACGAGGAAAGAAGAGGAGAAAATAATGTCGACGAATGATATTCCAAAAGCTACGGCAAGGAGGTTGCCGATTTACCACCGCTATTTGCGCTTTTTGCACAACGCTGGTAAAAAACGCGTTTCATCCACTGAATTGAGTGAAGCAGTAAAAGTGGACAGTGCTACTATCCGCAGGGATTTTTCATATTTTGGCGCACTGGGTAAAAGAGGATACGGCTATGATGTCGAGTATTTGTTGGATTTCTTCAGCAAAACCTTGAACCAGGACCGTTTGACGAACGTGGCTCTGATCGGTGTGGGTAATTTGGGACATGCCTTGTTGAACTACAACTTCCATGTTAGCAACAATGTGCGCATCAGTGCCGCATTTGATGTCAATGAAGGCATCGTCGGCAAAATCCTCAGCGGTGTGCCGGTTTACCCGATGACGGATATGGTTGAGCAATTGCGCATCCAGCAGATTGATGTGGCCATTTTGACTGTTCCCCAAGAAGTGGCGCAGGATGCCACGAACCGATTGACCGAAGCGGGCGTTCGCGGCATCATGAACTTTACCCCGATCCGTCTTTCCGTTCCGGACAATGTCCGCGTTCAGAATGTGGACTTGACGAATGAATTACAGACATTGATCTATTTCTTGGACAATGATATCGGCTGAGCAAAGTCGATAGCCGAGTAGAAGAAAACAAAAAAAGAAGGATGAGGCCGCCTCATCCTTCTTTTTTTAGGGCTGAACGAACCCGTTCAGCTGTTCCTAGTTTTTATCGATGCTGTCTTTGATTTTCACGTAGGCATTGAACATGCGTACGCCTTTGATAATATCACTTGTTGCGAACAGCACGCTGACGATGGCCATGAATCCCCAGCCTGCAGTATTCACGGCATCGACTGCCAACCAGATGAAGAGGATGGCGAAAACGAAGCGGATGATTATTTGAATTAGTAGATTTTTTAAAGTCATGTTATTCCTTTCTTTTTCCTAAATAGCGGGCTTCACGTGTCTTACGAAATGAGTTGGGACAGAATCGGCAAGGCGGACACGGCATTCATCAACGCATGTGCAATCATCGGAGTCGCTATGTTTCTTGTCCTGTAATAAAGGAAAGAAAACCATAGCCCTAGAGAGCCGTAAACCAAATAGTGCCCATCATTATGCGCAATCGCAAAAATCAAAGCGCTGATAGTGGCTGCGCCGACTATCCCGATTGCATCGACCAGATGCGTGACAATCGCTTTACGGAATACAAATTCCTCCATCACAGGTGCAAAGATGATAATGTTGAAAATAAAGAACGGGTAGCGGTTTGTCAGGTCCAGCAACACTTCTGTATTTTCGGAAACGACTGGCATCTTGAACAAAAGATACTCCACATTCATCGCGACGATCTGAATCAGGACCGCTCCCATGAAACCGAAGAGTCCGGTAGTGAGCGTTTTTCCGATTGGGGCAGACGGTTGATCCGTAAGACTGTTTTGTGGTGTCCATTTTTTTCTGCTATTCCATGCTACCATAAGGACAGTTCCTAGGAAAGCAAAGAATAACGAGAGATTCATGGCGGCTGCGATGCGATCTGCTTCCGGAATGAAAAAAAGCATCAAGACCGGCAGAAGTTGAGAAGCGAGATAGATGAGGATGATCTGTATGGCTAACGTTAACCTGGAACGTATTTTTTTATTCATATACATAGTACCTTTCTGAGAGAACTGACGTTATTACGCTTGATAAACAGTATAGCATAATAGCGAATAAAAATAGAATCGGAAAAAATCGGCTTCCCTCTTGCAAATTAATTGGAGATTGATTAATATAGAAATGTAACTTAGCACTCTAAGTTGATGAGTGCTAAAATGAACTTATTTTTGGAGGGATCATCTTGTTAAAACCATTAGGAAACCGTGTTATTGTAGAAGTTGCCAAAGAAGAAGAAAAATCTATAGGCGGCATCGTTTTACCGTCATCCGCTAAAGAAAAATCCCAAACAGGTACCGTAATTGCTGTTGGCGCAGGCCGCGTGACAGATAACGGCGTAACAATCGAAATGACCGTTAAGGCGGGAGACACTGTCCTTTTCGAAAAATATGCAGGCACAGAAGTTAAATATGCGGGAACAGAATACTTGGTGATCAAAGAAAGCGACATCGTAGCAATCCTGGACTAAAAATATAATTCATGAGGTGAATCGATAAATGGCAAAAGACATTAAATTTTCAGAAGACGCAAGAGCAGCAATGCTTCGTGGTGTGGATATCTTAGCAAATACCGTAAAAGTGACTTTAGGACCTAAAGGACGCAACGTCGTTTTAGAAAAAGCGTACGGCTCTCCGTTGATCACGAATGATGGTGTGACGATCGCCAAAGAAATCGAATTGGAAGATCGCTTCGAAAATATGGGAGCGAAACTGGTTGCCGAAGTTGCTTCCAAAACAAACGATATTGCCGGTGACGGTACTACGACTGCCACTGTTTTGACCCAAGCCATCGTTCGCGAAGGGCTGAAAAACGTTACTGCAGGCGCAAACCCAGTGGGCATCCGTCGCGGTATCGAGCTGGCTACACAAGCAGCTGTAAAAGGTTTGGCGGAAATTTCCCAAACCGTGAATTCAAGAGAATCGATCGCGCAAGTTGCTGCCGTATCATCCGGATCGAAAGAAATCGGCGAATTGATTGCTGAAGCGATGGAAAAAGTCGGCAACGACGGGGTCATCACTATCGAAGAATCTAAAGGGATCGAAACCGAATTGGATGTTGTTGAAGGCATGCAATTCGACCGCGGTTACCTATCGCAATACATGGTCACAAACAATGACAAGATGGAAGCTGAATTGGAAGCGCCATACATCCTGATCACGGATCGCAAATTATCCAATATCCAAGACATCTTGCCTTTATTGGAACAAATTCTGCAACAAGGACGCCCATTATTGATCGTTGCTGATGATGTTGACGGAGAAGCACTTCCTACATTAGTATTGAACAAATTGCGCGGAACATTCAATGTAGCGGCAGTCAAAGCACCTGGTTTCGGTGACCGTCGTAAAGAAATGCTGCAGGACATCGCAATCCTGACAGGCGGTACAGTCATCGCTGAAGACTTAGGCTTGGAATTGAAGGATGCTTCCGTAGAACATTTGGGTCGTGCAGGCAAAGTTGTCGTAACCAAAGACTCCACAACAATCGTTGAAGGAGCTGGTGAAAAAGCAGCCATCGAACAACGTGTAGCGGTCATCCGTGCGCAATCAGCAGAAACAACTTCAGAGTTTGACCGTGAGAAATTGCAGGAACGCCTTGCGAAATTATCCGGTGGCGTCGGCGTCATCAAAGTCGGAGCGGCTACAGAAACTGAATTGAGAGAACGCAAACTGCGTATCGAAGATGCTTTGAACGCAACGCGTGCTGCTGTTGAAGAAGGTATCGTATCCGGTGGGGGTACAGCCTTGATCAACGTTCAAAAATGCGTCGAAGCATTGGAACTGACTGGCGACGAAGCGACAGGTGCACGCATCGTGGCACGATCGTTAGAAGAGCCAGTGAGACAAATCGCTGAAAATGCAGGAAAAGAAGGCTCCGTTGTAGCCGATAAGATCAAGGGCCTTGAAGTTGGCATGGGTTATAACGCCGCAACCGATGAATGGGTAAACATGATCGAAGCAGGAATCGTCGATCCTACAAAAGTGACACGTTCCGCTTTGCAAAATGCAGCCAGCGTTGCTGCCTTGATCCTATCGACAGAAGCAATCGTAGCCGACCATCCAGCACCAGCAACACCCCCATCAATGGACCCAGGCATGGGCATGATGTAATCAGGATACGATGAATCCCGCTCTAGAAATCGAGCACTAAGAGGAAATACCCACCACGACCCGGGTTTGGTCGAGGTGGGTATTTCAGCTTAGGCGGAGATTTCTGGGATTCAGAGTTCAACTAAAACAGTGTGTGATGAATCCTGAGCTCAGAGTTTGAGCACTAACGAGGTTCAGGACCAAACAGCCCGGTTTTGGCTGAGTGGGCATGAACAGCGTTAGGCACTCAAACGTCACAGTGCGACGTTTGAGGTCTTTAGCCTTTTTAGTACCAAGACTACTGATGCACCATCTGTTAAGGATTCAGAACCGTTCTATAAAGGATATGGAAGCACTAAGCTCCACAAACAAAAGGACCGAATGGCCAGAAATGGTTATCCGGTCCTTTTTTGTTTGATTTTTTTTCAAATCCAACTGCTGCCGAAGTGGTGTTGACTCCTGATGAATTTTTTTATATAATTTTACATGCCCTATGGGGGCATATCCTATATAAACAAGAGGTGCAATTTTATGTCTCATTCACAGGAACACAGAACGGATAGTCTCGTTAAACGTTTGAATCGGATCGAAGGACAAGTAGCGGGAATCAAAAAAATGATCCTCGAAGAAAAAGAATATGCTGATGTCATCATCCAATTGAATTCGACTCGATCAGCCATCCAGAAAATCAGTCATATCCTTTTGGAGGCCCAAACAGAGCATGCTCTGATGCATGTCAGTGAAGGTGCTGACTTGGATGAAGAAATGAAGAAACTGCAAAAAGTGATTTCGCAGTACAATAAAATGAATTAGGTGATAATATGGAAGAAAGCACTGGAAAGAAAATTCTGAATTTGGCAATTCCTGCAACTATCGAAAACCTGCTGCAGACGCTGGTAGGCTTCGTTGATACGCTGCTGATAGCCAAAATCGGGCTTATGGCCGTTACGGCAGTAGGCGTTGCCAATACGATCCTGAATGTGTATTTGGCGATATTCATAGCATTAGGGGTCGGAACGTCTTCCCTGATAGCCCAAAAACTAGGGGCGAAGGATAGGGAAGGTGCTGTCCGAATTGCAGAACAGTCAACATTTTCCACAGTGATCATCGGTTTGCTGTTTGGGTTACTGACGCTCGCTTTTGGAAAACCACTTTTGGGTCTGATGGGTGCAGATGATCAAGTGATGGCTTATTCCACTGCATTTTTCTACATTGTGGGTGGCAATTCAGTCTTTTTGGCGGTCATGACCATTTTTGGAAGCATTCTGCGGGCAGCCGGAAATACAAAGTCCCCCATGCAGGTCAGTGTAATCGTAAACGTTTTGAATGTGGGGTTGGACTACATTCTGATTTTTGGTATCGGCCCGATTCCGGCGCTTGGCGTTGTCGGGACTGCGATAGGCACAACGGTTGCAAGAATGTTGGGATGTCTGCTGTTGTACAAACAGATAAAAAAATCCCCTGTTTCATTTGAGTTGAAGTCCATATTTGTAAAAAGTGATTATGCGCCATTAATGCGGCTTTCGATTCCAGCAGCGCTTGAGAGATTGGTTATGCGGATGGGACAAGTAGTCTATTTCGGCTTAATCGTTGCGATTGGTGCGAAAACGTTTGCGGCACATTCTATCGCGGGCAATATCGAAAGCTTTGTGTACATGCCGGCATACGGGTTAGCCACTGCTGCTGCCACTCTCGTCGGGAATAGTACAGGCGCAGCGGACTTCAAGGAGGCAAAACGTGTCGCATTCCTATCGGCAACATTTGGCGTACTCATCATGAGTTTCTTGGGGATCATTCTGTTTGTGGGTTCCCCTTATTTTGCCGAACTGTTCACCTCGGATGCTGAGGCAATCGATCAAATCGTGACAGCCCTGAGAATAGATGCATTCAACCAACCGGGACTTGCGATCAGCCTAATCACGACAGGCTCCCTGCAAGGTATGGGCGATACAAAATCGCCATTGTACAGTACAGCTTTTGGGATGTGGTGTTTGCGCATAATCGGTGTGATCCTTTTGGGAAGAGTGTTGGGTTGGGGAATTGCCGGCGTTTGGATTTCGATTGGGATTGATCTTTACGTACGCTCGCTGTTTTTGGCCTATAGATTCAGGAAAAACATATCCGACCGCAGCAGGGCATCCACTGAATAATCAAAAGTAACCATTGAAGTCGTCAAAATCATCCACAGAAAATCAAATGCAGCCCTCATTTTTACCGGAAATGAGGGCTGCATTTATTTTTTTAGCGAAATGAACGTATAATCATGCAATTTAATAATGAAAACTTATAGCGAAAATTTCAGAACATCCCCTTCTGGATGGTTTTGAATGAAAGTTAATGTTTTTGAAGGAAAATGATTGCTTTATTCCCGTGTAGGTGGTATATTTTTGTTCGAGAGGTGATAGAAAGTGCTTACAGAAGAACGGCATAAAATCATTCTAGACACTTTAGCCAAAGACAATATCGTAAAACTGCAGGACCTTGTCGATCAGACGGGAAGTTCTGAATCCACTATCAGACGGGATTTAAGCACTCTTGAAGAGGCTGGTTTCCTGATTCGTGTCCATGGCGGAGCAAAGAGAAACTATAGTGTTTCCGCTGAAGACAGGATGGAAGATAAAACGTCCAAAAACGTTCAGGATAAACAACGGATTGCTGAAAAAGCAGCTCAACTGGTGAGCGATCAAGACATCATCTTTTTGGATGCCGGATCGACTACCTACGAAATGATTCCCTTCCTGAAAGGCAAGAGCATCCTCGTCGTCACAAATGGCGTCCCACATGCCAGTTTATTATCGGATATGCAAATCGAGACGATCCTTATCGGCGGCAAAATCAAGATGGAGACAAAAGCAGTCATCGGACCAGTCAGCCAAATGCAAATGAGGAATTACCGTTTCAGCAAAGCTTTTCTTGGCATCAACGGCATCGACAATCAATATGGCTTCACGACGCCGGATACCGAAGAAGCGGCCATCAAGCGGATAGCCATTGAAAATGCAGCACAAAGCTATGTCGTAGCGGATGCTTCGAAGTTCAAACAAGTCAGTTTTGTGAAGGTCTGCGACATTGAGGATTGCGGCATCATCAGCTACAATGTCCCGTCGGAAATCAAACGTAACCTGAAAGACAGTACAACTATTTGGGAGGCTGAATAATGATATATACAGTAACATTAAATCCATCCATCGATTACATCGTCCATTTGCCCGCTATCGAGTTGGGTGAAGTGAATCGTATCCAACAGGATTTCAAACTGCCGGGTGGCAAAGGCATCAACGTTTCCCGCATCCTGAATGAACTGGAAGTGGAAAACACCGCTTTAGGTTTCCTTGGAGGGTTCACCGGAAAATACATCGAAGACTGGTTGGAAGCAGAAAACAGCAAAACACACTTTACGCATGTGGATGAAGCGACCCGCATCAATGTCAAAATCAAGTCAGGGATGGAGACGGAAATGAACGGCCCGGGCCCGAATATCGAGCCTGCAGTCGCCGAAGAATTCCTGAAACAATTCGATGCGCTTGATCCGGAAAACGACATCGTAGTCTTGGCTGGAAGCAAACCGACAAGTCTGCCGGAAGATTATTATCAGACCATCATCCACAGACTGACGGAAAAAGGCGTACCGTTCCTGATCGATACGACCGGGGAAGAATTAAAAAATGCGTTGCCTTACCATCCTTTATTGGTAAAACCGAACCACCACGAATTGGCGGAATTGTTCGATACTACTTTCGAAACGGATGAGGATATCCTGCCTTACGGGAAGAAGCTGCTTGAAGCTGGAGCGCAATACGCGATCATCTCGATGGCCGCTAAAGGAGCAATCCTTTTCACTCCGGAAGGTGTTTACCATGGAACGGTACCGAAAGGGGTTCTTAAAAATTCAGTCGGTTCCGGAGATTCAATGATCGCCGGATTTGTCGGGACATACATGAAGACGCACGACCCGTTGGAAGCATTCAAAGTCAGTATCGCTTGCGGAAGCGCGACCGCTTTTGCCGACGATTTAGCCAAACGCGAAGAAATTGATGCTCTAGTCAAACAAGTCACTATCAGTCAGCTATAGGGAGGAGAATTTATTAATATGAAAATCAATGATATCTTACTAAAAGAATTGATGATTATGGATTTGCAAGGAACAACCAAAGAGGGCGTCATCGATGAAATGATTTCAGGCCTTTCCGCTAATGGCATCATCAATGATGCTGCAGTTTACAAAGAGGGCATCATGAAGCGCGAATCACAAACGTCCACTGGTTTGGGCGATGGCATCGCAATGCCGCATGCCAAAAACAAAGCGGTCATCAAACCCGCTGTCGTTTTTGCAAAAAGTGCAGCCGGTGTGGACTATGCATCATTGGATGGTCAACCAGCACATCTGTTCTTCATGATCGCGGCTCCGGAAGGCGCAAATAATGTTCATTTGGAAGTTTTGGCGTCATTATCCCGTTTACTCATCAATCCTGATTTCACTGCATCATTGAAAAAAGCTAACACTCCAGAAGAAGTGCAAGGGTTATTTGCGGCAGCAGAAGCTGCACGCGAAGCCAAAGAGCAAGCTGAAGCAGCAGCGAAGGCAGCTCCAGTAGCAGCAACCGAAACGAAGAGACCTTTCGTCATTGCAGTAACGGCATGTCCTACAGGGATTGCACACACGTATATGGCTGAAGATTCACTGAAATTGATGGCTGAAAAAATGGGCGTCGATATCCGCGTTGAAACGAACGGATCGGATGGCGTCAAGAACGCCTTGACAGCCGACGAAATCCGCCGTGCTGATGGTGTCATCATAGCAGCTGACAAAAAAGTTGAAATGGCGCGCTTCAACGGCAAACACGTTCTTCAAAGACCGGTAAGCGACGGCATCAACAAAGCCGAAGAATTGATCACAAAAGCAATGCGTAAAGAAGCGCCAATACTGAATGTTGAAGGCGATATCTTCTCGGCTAGCGAAAGCGACGAAAAGCAATCCATCATCGGAAGAGTCTACAAAGACTTGATGAACGGTATTTCACACATGTTGCCGTTTGTTGTTGGTGGTGGTATCCTGATTGCGATTTCCTTCCTGTTCGAAACGTCATTCGGTGCGGATAGCCCGTTGTTCATTTCCTTCATGGCAATTGGTGGAGCAGCATTCAGCTTCCTGATTCCAATTTTGGCCGGTTACATCGCAATGAGTATCGCAGATCGTCCGGGGTTACTCCCAGGTATGGCGGGCGGTTACTTGGCTGTGCAAGCAAATGCCGGATTCTTGGGCGGGTTGATTGCTGGTTTCTTGGCCGGTTACATCATGGTTTATCTGAAGAAAGCCTTTAAAGGATTGCCTCGTACCTTGGATGGCATGAAGACAATTCTCTTGTACCCTGTGTTCGGTCTATTGATCACTGGCTTGTTGATGTATTTCTTGGTAGGTCCTGTCTTCTCCACAATCAATACAGCTATGATCACCTTCCTGGAAAACTTGGGTACTGGTAATGCAGTGCTGTTGGGTGCTGTTCTTGGCGGCATGATGGCAATCGATATGGGTGGTCCATTCAATAAAGCAGCTTATGCCTTCTCAATCGGTATCTTCACGGATACTGGCGATGGCAGCTTGATGGCAGCTGTAATGGCTGGTGGTATGATTCCTCCATTGGCAATCGGTATCGCAACATTGATTTTCAAAAACAAATTTACGGATATCGAACAAAAATCCGGACTTTCCAACATCCTGTTGGGCCTATCCTTCATCACTGAAGGTGCGATTCCATTCGCTGCGGCAGATCCGATGCGCGTAATCGGTTCATCCATCGTTGGTTCAGCGATTGCTGGTGGTTTGACACAGCTATGGGCAGTTTCAATCCCTGCACCACATGGTGGCTTGTTCGTAATCACATTGGCTAACCGTCCGTTGATGTTCTTGCTGGCTTTGTTGATCGGTACAGCCGTTTCAGCATTGATGTTAGGTTTTTGGAAACAAGATAAAACACAACAAGTCGCAAAATAAATTAAATCATTCATTGAGAGAACAGACTGGGAACCTCCTTTCTGTTCTCTCTTTTTTAATGTCCCGAATGTAAGATGCATAAATGAAAACGGTATGACAGATAAATGAGAATAATGTAAAAAAATGGGATGATTTTCATGGCAGATATGCTATAATGCATATTGTTAAATAAACGAAAATGTAGATATCAGTTCATGCATAAAAGCAACGGATATTGAAATCTGTATAAGGAGGTAAAAGCATGGCAGCAAAGGAATCAATCAAAAAAGTGGTTTTGGCTTACTCAGGTGGATTGGATACGTCAGTCATCATCCCTTGGTTAAAAGAAAACTACAACAACTGTGAAGTAATCGCCGTAGTAGGAGACGTAGGACAAGGTGATGACTACAGCCGATTGGAAGAAAAAGCAATCAACTGTGGCGCATCGAAGTTGTATGTTGCAGACTTGAAGAAGGAATTCGTTGAAGAATTCATTTGGCCGACATTGCAAGCAGGCGCTAAGTACGAAGGACAATATTTATTGGGGACCTCTTTCGCCCGCCCAATCATTGCCAAAAGAATGGTAGAGATTGCGCACTTGGAAAATGCTGATGCGATCGTTCACGGAGCAACAGGGAAAGGGAACGACCAAGTCCGTTTTGAAGTCGGCATCCGAGAATTCGATCCGAACATCACGATCATCGCCCCTTGGAGAGAATGGGAACTGACTTCCAGAGAAGATGAATTTGCGTATGCTGCTGCACATAACGTGCCGCTTCCGATTACGTTGGAAACAAACTACTCAAAAGATAAAAACTTGTGGCATTTATCGCATGAGGGCCTTGATCTGGAAATGACAGCCAATGAGCCGGATTACGACAAAATTCTGGAGATGTGCGTAACGCCTGAGAAAGCTCCGGACGAAGCGACATATGTCACGCTGGAATTCAAAAAAGGCATACCGGTAAGCTTGAACGGGGAAGCAATGGAAGGCATCGCCCTGATCGAAAAATTGAACGTGATCGCGGGCGCGAACGGCGTCGGCATCATCGATATCGTAGAGAACCGCTTAGTCGGCATGAAATCAAGAGGCGTTTATGAAACGCCTGCTGGAACTGTGCTGTATCATGCCCACGACAAATTGGAACAGCTTTGCCTGGACAAAGATACTTTCCAATACAAACAATTGCTTGCCAACAAGTATGCGGAGCTTGTATACAACGGATTGTGGTATACACCATTGCGCAAAGCATTAGCTGCATTTGTTGACGAAACACAACAGAATGTCGAAGGTTTCGTGAAGATGAAACTTTATAAAGGCAACATCACCGATGCTGGCGTAGTCAGCGCGAAATCATTGTACAGCGAAAGCTTTGCCACTTTCGAGAGCGATGATGTATACAACCATACTGATGCAGCCGGATTTATCCGTCTGTTCGGATTGCCTACATCCATCCGCGTCATGAAAGAGCAAGCTGAAGATCAAGCGACACATGAAGAATTGGAAGATTTATTGAAATAAACAACCGGTATTAGTGTCTGTTGACAGCTAGTCCGCTCCGGAACGTCCTCATCAGGCAATAGAGCCTGATGAGGACGTTTTTTTTAGTTGTTGGCTAATAACCCCTTTATTATAGTGTGTAAACATAGCCCGGACCTTAAATCGCGAGATCTTGCCTTGCCAAACTTTGATATCGCAAAAGAATAAACTATGATAAAATGAATGCATTCATATTAAGCTAGTTCAAGGAGGAGGAGATTAAGCGTGAATCAAACAGGTGAATGGAACAAAGCCCGTAAAATTATCATCGGCATCATTGATGTACTATTGTTCATCGGATCATTGCTGCTATCTTTTTATTTAAAATTCGGAAGAAATATACCATTAATAAACTTCGACGCCTTTCAGGGCAGCATTGCCTATGTCTCAGTGATTTTCATCATCGTCAATATCCTGTTCGGTACGTATATCTTTTACAACAAATCGATCAGTGACTTCTTGTTCATAACGGTCATCGGGCAATTTGTCCTTTCGTTGATCATCATGGCGCTGACTTTTGCCGGGCGCTGGTTGGCATTTCCGCGATCGGTCATTCTGATCAACTTTTTTGTGGGAACGATCCTGTTGTTCCTGTTCCGCGTAATGGTGTTCAAAATGTACCAACGCGTGAGCGGCAGCAAACGGGTCATGATTGTCGGGATGGAAAAAGAAGTATTTGCAGCAGTCGACAACTTCACGAATACAAAAAGCATCCGCCATGTCGTGACGCATGTCGTCCTGTCGGATTATTACGAAAATGTCCTGCGGCATCTGGAAGAGATTGATATCGTCTACTTAGCGAGCCAAATCGAAGAATCCGAAAAACTAAAGATATACGATCTGTTGACGAGCAAAGAGAAGAAGATGTTCCTGAATACGAGTTTCGAGAATCTGATCATGGTCAATCCGAATATGATGAACATCGAGGATGAAAGCATCATCGAAGTTTCCCCGTTCCGTATCTCGGCAGAAGATGGCCTTATGAAACGGATCATCGATATTGCGGTTGCGCTTATCGGTATCGTCATCACTTCGCCGATCATGGCCGTTACGGCTATCTTGGTGAAGAAAAGTTCTGAAGGTCCCGTATTCTACAAGCAGACACGCATCACCAGAGACGGCAAGGAATTCGAAATCCTGAAGTTCCGCAGCATGGGTGTGACCGCTGAGAAAGATTCAGGCCCAGTTTTGGCTACAAGCAATGATGTGCGCGTAACGACAGTCGGCAAATATCTGCGCTCCCTGCGCATCGATGAACTGCCGCAGTTGTTCAACGTATTGCTGGGCGATATGTCCTTGGTCGGTCCCCGGCCGGAACGTCCTTTCTTCGTTGATCAATTCAAGGAACTGAACCCGCATTATTACCTGCGCCACAACGTCCGCGCCGGAATTACCGGATATGCGCAAGTGTACGGGAAGTACGCTTCCGACTTCAACAGCAAGCTGAATTTCGATCTGATCTACATCAAGAAGTATTCCTTGATACTGGATCTGAAAATCATGCTGCAGACCGTCAAAATCTTGTTTGATAAAGTATCATCCCGCGGAGTGGATGAAAGCGAACGGGAGATCCTGTCCGAGCAAGAGATTGAAGCACGCGGCATCAGAGTCATTTATTAAATAGAAAAGCGGGACAAGCCTGCTTTGCCTTGAATAAACAAAAAACCATCCACCGGGCGTTTTTTCGCCCGCCAGGATGGTTTTTTGTTTACACGGAAATGCCGGTTGTATTTGCGGGAATGCGGGCTGATCACTATAATCAATCTGATGGATTTTGGACAAAAAAGCAGAAATGTATGGGGAATTGCGTTACAATAGGTAAATAGAGCACTTCCTTCTGCAGGACCGTAAAAGGATGCGGAGGCCTACGATCAAAGATGAAATGAGTGAGTTGGATGAGTTTTGATTATAACGATGATAGTTTAGCTTTGCATACTGATTTGTACCAAATTAACATGATGAAGACTTATTGGGATGAAGGCATTACCGAAAAACATGCAATTTTTGAACTGTACTTCCGAAAGTATCCTTTCAATAATGGCTATGCAGTCTATGCGGGGCTTGAACGCTTCGTATCCTATATCCAGAATTTACGCTTTACGGATACGGACATCGCCTATTTGCGTGAGCATGTCGGCTACGAAGAAGGTTTTTTGGAGTATCTGAAAAATTTCCGTTTCTCGGGCACAATCCGTTCCGCTCTGGAGGGGGACCTCGTCTTCGCCAATGAACCGATCGTCCAGGTGGAAGGTCCGTTGGCGGAATGCCAATTGATCGAAACGGCATTATTGAATGTCGTGAATTTCCAAACGCTGATAGCGACAAAAGCCGCACGTCTGCGCTATGTCTGCGATGACGAGCCGTTGATGGAATTCGGTTCCAGAAGAGCGCAGGAAATGGATGCCGCCATCTGGGGCACACGCGCAGCCTACATCGCGGGATTCAATGCCACGAGCAATGTCCGTGCCGCCAAAATGTTCGGCATTCCAGCTTCGGGTACCCATGCCCATTCGATGGTGCAAGTCTACCGCAACGATTATGATGCCTTCATGGCATATGCGCGTTCCCACAAGGATTGTGTATTCCTGGTGGATACCTATGATACGTTGAAATCGGGTGTGCCGAATGCCATCAAGGTGGCGAGGGAAATGGGCGATAAGATCAACTTCCTTGGCGTGCGCATAGACAGCGGGGACATGGCCTACATTTCCAAAAAAGTCCGTCAGCAATTGGACGAGGCAGGCTTTATAGACGCGAAAATCTACGCATCGAACGACTTGGATGAATTGACCATTCTGAACCTGAAGATGCAAGGCGCAAAAATAGATGTCTGGGGCGTAGGCACGAAGCTGATCACCGCCTTTGACCAACCGGCGCTTGGAGCGGTCTACAAATTGGTTTCGATTGCGGATGAGAGCGGCAAAATGGTCGACACGATGAAGATCTCCAGCAACGCCGAAAAAGTCTCCACACCAGGCAAAAAACAAGTGTGGCGGATCACCCGCAAGCGTGACGGCAAGTCGGAAGGGGATTACATTGCGCTTTGGGAAGAAAAGCCCGATCAAGAGGCGGAACTGTATATGTTCCATCCGGTCTTCACTTACATCAACAAGACCATCACTGACTTTGAGGCGCGTCCCGTTCTGCAGGACATCATCGTGGACGGTGAACTGGTTTATGCATTGCCTTCGCTCCAGGAAGTAAAAGCCTTCTCGGAAGCGCAGATGAGCGGTTTATGGGATGAATACAAACGTATCCTGAATCCGGAAGACTATCCTGTCGACTTGTCACAGAAGACGTACGATCATAAAATGTCCACCATCAAAGACATCAAGAAACAAATCAAGGAAGAAGCCGCATTATTGGAAAGCACTAAATAGCCAATCAGATCAATCAAGGGGGAATAGGCATGCGTCCATTACAAAAAGAAATTATTGCTGCATTAAGAGTGAAACCGGAAATCGATCCAAAAGAGGAAATCCGCATCAGCATCGATTTCATGAAAGATTATTTGGCGGCACACCCATTTTTGAAGGCATTCGTTTTAGGCATCAGTGGAGGACAAGACTCAACTTTGACGGGGCGGTTAGCCCAGTTGGCGATTCAGGAAATGCGTGATGAGACAGGCGATGACAGTTACCAATTTATTGCTGTTCGCCTTCCGTACGGCATTCAATTCGATGAGCACGATGCTCAGGCTGCACTAGCCTTCATTTCACCGGACCAAAAATTGGTCGTGAACATCAAAGAAATGGCTGACGCCGCACTCGATGCACTTGAAGAAGCCGGCCTGACCATCACCGACTTCAACAAAGGAAACATCAAAGCACGTCAACGCATGATCGTTCAGTTCGCGATAGCGGGCGACAGCAGCGGAGCGGTTTTGGGGACTGACCATGCGGCAGAATCCGTGACCGGTTTCTTCACGAAATTTGGGGACGGCGCGGCCGACTTGTTGCCGATTTGGCGCTTGAACAAACGTCAAGGCCGTCAACTATTGAAAGAACTGGGCGCACCGACGCAGCTCTACGAAAAAGTACCGACAGCGGACTTGGAAGAAGACCGTCCTGCTTTGCCTGATGAAGTGGCTCTCGGAGTCACGTACGAGATGATCGACGCATATCTGGAAGGCAAGGAAATACCGGATAAAGAGGCTGAAGTCATCGAAGGCTGGTACACAAAGACAGAGCATAAACGTCACTTGCCGATCACGGTCTATGACAGTTTTTGGAAAGAAGCCTAATCTGTTCAGATAGTGGGGTTGTGCAGTGAAAATCAGCAAAAAATTTAAAATGATGAAAGAAAATCAAGAGCTGCAGTGCAAGAGCAGGAGGCATCTCCTGCTCTTGCACTGCTTCAGCTTGTTGGCGACCGTATTCGTGGTTCATCTCTATCTTCAATGGACCCAAAACGAGCTGGATGCCGGACTGGTTGTGAATTTTGTATTTGCTTGGCATACAGAAAAGTTCCTTATCAGCACGGGTGTATTATTGACGTTGGGGCTATGGCTTTGGGCGTTGGTGGGGAACATCCGCTGGACGAACGCACTGCTGTTGCTGTCGGGAGGAATCCTCGGGATGGCGACCTATGAAAAGATGCTGCAGCGCAACGAGCCTGTTTATCCGAGCGACTTGAAGATGCTGACGGAGGCCGCATTCCTTTTGGAGATGCTGAATGGCCGGACGTTGGCGGCATTAAGTTTGGCATTAATCCTATTTCTGGTATTCATATTTTTTTCGCTTCGTCAGGCAAAGTCCAAGAAATCCGTGAAATTGGGATGGAAAGCACGTGTGTTGTTGCTCATTTCAACAAGCATCGCACTCAGCTATGCAGGCCAGTTCCAACAGGAAGGCAACCTGCTGAAGAAAGCTTATGACCGGACGGCCTATTGGATCCCGTACAGCCAACAAATGAATTACTACAACACCGGCTTTGTGGCCGGCTTCCTATATAACCTTTCGGCTGCGCCGATGGAGCTGCCGACGGATTATTCACAGGAAAAAATCGATGAGTTGAAGGTAACCTATCAGCAACTTGCTGACGAAATCAACTCAGAAAGAACAGCTGCGTTGCCCAAAACGAATGTTATCTACATCATGAATGAAAGCTTTACGGACCCGCTTGAATTGGAAGGACTGGATCTGCAAAGCGATCCGATTCCGTTCACGCGAGCGTTGATGGATACGAGCTACAGCGGCGAGCTGTTATCCCAAGGCTATGGCGGTGGAACTGCTAATATCGAATTTGAGGCTTTGACGGGATTTTCGATGGAGCCGTTTGCCGCGAACATCACGACACCGTATACGCAATTCCTGTCCTCCCAAGACGATTTCCCTTCCGTCGTGTCCCGGTTGGAAGAAGCCGGATTCCTTACGACAGCCATCCATCCCTACAACACGACCATGTATAAGCGGTTGGAGAACTATGAGACTTTGGGGTTTGATTCCTTCCTCTACGAGGACACGATGAAAAATACGGACAAGCTGGATAACAATCCGTACATTTCGGATGAAGCCGCTTATGCTGAAATAATGGCTATCCTCAAAGCCAGCGAGGAAAAAGATTTTATCCATTTGGTGACGATGCAGAACCATACGCCGTACCAAAACAAATACACGGTAATGCCATCTGCTGCGGAAACCGGTATAGCCAGCCGGACGATCCGGAACTATCTGCAGGATCTGCAGTACAGCGATCAGGCGTTGGCGGATCTGTTGGCTGCTCTCCAAGAGTGGGACGAGCCGACAGTCGTCGTGTTTTGGGGGGATCATTGGCCCAGCGTTTTCGGCGAAGATCTTTATGCGCTGAACACGATCCAAAATATGCATGAAACGCCTATGTTCATTTACAGCAACACAGACGAAGTCCGCAAGGATCTGGGGGTCACCAGTCCCATCTATTTCTTCCCGGAAGTGCTGGAACTGAGCGGCAGCCGTGTCACAGCCTTTGAAGCCTTGTTGATGGCGCTGCAGGAACAGGTGCCGGCTTTTGAAAAGACAATGTATGTGAATGGCGATACAGGTGAATATGTCTCGAGCCGGGAGGAATTGTCCGAGCAGGCAAGAAGCCTCTTGGCGGATTATGATCTGATCCAGTACGATATCACCACCGGAAACCGGTATGCGGAATTAAACGGTTTTTTCCAAATGAACGATTGAAACAGGTTGCCGCATACTAGTGCCTTTTGCGGGAGTGGATTTGCATGTAGGGCCGGAATCGCCTATGATTAAGGGGATAAAGGGCGAAAGGAGGGGTTCGATGAGGTTTATTATACGTTTTGTACTCCTTTTTTGTACTACGATATTGGTGAGTATGTTGTTCACTTATCTTTTCCGTGCAGCAGCGAGACGGTTCCGCTGGACGGATAAGCCATCCAAAGCGAAAGTGCATATCAAGGAGACGCCGACGATGGGAGGCGTAGCCATATTCTTGGCTTTTTGGGGTGTCTATTTTCTAGGGATCCCACTGAATGTTCGTTCAGGCTTTGCGGGCATCATTTTTTTGAGTTCGTTGATTATCCTGGTCACGGGAATCATCGATGATTATTATGACTTGAGGCCTTGGCAAAAAATGATCGGTATCCTTTCTGCAGCGAACGTCCTGTATTTCTTTTCGGGCATCAAAATAGACAGCCTGACACTAAGTTATTTCGGGACGATCGAATTCCATGAAGCGGGTTACTTGGTGATGATGCTGTGGATTGTGGTCATCACGAATGCGGTGAATCTGATGGATGGGCTGGATGGGCTGGCAACGGGCACTTCGATCATCTCCCTTTCGACGATGGGTCTCGTAAGTTATTTTTTCACCGATAATATGGGTGTCATCAATGTCGCCATGATTTTCCTTTTGGTTGCGAGCCTGCTGGGTTTTTTGCCGTTCAACTTTTATCCATCCTCCATTTTCCTGGGGGATACGGGGTCGTTGTTTATAGGATTTATGATTGCGGTGCTGTCCTTGTTCGACTTGAAACATGCCACCTTTGTATCGCTATTGATTCCGGTGGCCATTCTCGGGGTTCCGTTGACTGACACGATCGCCGCCGTCCTTCGCCGGACCTTGCATAAGCGATCCATCAGCGCGAAGGATAAAAGCCATCTGCACCACCGTTTGCTGCGCTTAGGTTTTACGCACCGTCAGACCGTTTTGGTCATCTACGCGTTGGCGATCATCTTTTCTTTGACTGCCGTACTGTTCCCAATTTCTTCATTCTGGGGGACGGTAGTTTTGGTAGTCGGTTTGATTTACGGCGTGGTGCTCTTCATCGCTTCCTTCAATTTGTTGGACAGCAACCGCTCCAAGTTGCGCAAGACATTGTACCGCCTTTTGAGGGAAAAGGACGACAAAAACAAATGAACAAGCCATGAGAGCCAGATAGGCTATCACGCGCTTGTTCATTTTTTTATTCAAAATCTATTCGATTTCGCCTTCATCGGCATCGTCGTAAGCTGGGGAGACCGGACGCTCCACATAGTCCTCCTCGCCGATTTCAAAGACGACACGGCCATTCATGACATCCGTAACAGCATCCTGGAAATGGCTGATGTCCTCAGTAGGGATGCCGCACAAAAAACAAACCTGGTCGGTGTATTGGGCCTCAATCAGAGTGTAGGGCGACTGCGCCAAGTAATTCTCCAATTTTCCGGATGAGGAATAGGAAACGATGCAGCCGACTTTTGTCTGGAGGCAGCGGACAACAATGCCGATGTCCTTCAGTGCGGTCGACACGGATCGGCTGTAGGCGCGGATCAAACCGCCGGCCCCCAACTTTGTCCCGCCGAAATAGCGGGTGACGACGGCTGCGACGTAACGCAGATCGTTTTTCTTGAGCACTTCCAGCATCGGGACGCCAGCTGTTCCGGATGGCTCGCCGTCGTCATGGGCGCGCTGGATTTCGTTCTGGTCGCCGATCAGGTAAGCGGAACAGTTGTGCGTCGCTTTCCAATGCTCTTTTTTGACGGCTTGGATGAAGGCTTTGGCCTCGTCCTCGGAATGGACACGTTTGAGGCTGCAGATGAAGCGGGAACCCTTGATGATGATTTCTGTAACGCCGCTCTCTGCGATAGTGTGATAGGTTGTCAGCATATCCTTTCCCCTCCAAGTTTTTTTATTCTCATTTTACCACAGAGACGCTCGGATGACAGGCCACGAACAAGGAAAGGGACTTTCCGAACATTTCCATTTGTGGTATTGTTAGATTGAATAGACCAAACGGCCACAGGGGTCGATGGAAAGGTGATCTGCGTGAAAGCTACAGATTTAATCGATGTACTCAAAATGAAAAAAGTTGTCGGGAGCTTGGATCCCGCTTTGAATATTGGAAAAATAAGTCAGGATTCCCGCGATATCCAATCGGGGGATCTGTTTATCTGCATCGACGGTACGCAAGTCGATGGCCACAATTACGTTGAGACGGCGGTCGCCAATGGTGCGGGCTTGATTGTCGCCCATAGGGATATCCAAAAAGTGGCAGCAGCTGTCCCGGTCGTGTATGTTCCCGATACGGGCAAAGCGATGAGTCTGCTTGCAAATCATTTTTATGCTTATCCGAGCGAGGCGATGAAAGTCATCGGCGTCACGGGGACAAACGGAAAGACGACGGTAACCTACTTGGTGGAAGCCATCCTTAAGGCGATGGACAAAAAAACCGGACTGATGGGCACCATCGAAATGCATATCGGCGACGAAGTGCACAAAACGAAAAATACGACGCCAGACAGCATCACGATACAAAAGGCGCTGCACCTTATGGTTGAGAAGGAGACTGAATACTTCACGCTGGAGCTGTCCTCGATTGCGTTGGAAATGGGCAGAGCATGGGGTCTTGATTTGGATGTCGCGATCATGACGAACCTGACGCATGAACATATGGAATTCCATCACACGATGGAAGCTTATGCCGAAGCGAAAAAGCTGCTCTTCTCCCAACTGGGGAACGGACGCAAAAATGGACGGACGAAAACGGCGGTACTGAATGCGGATGATGAAACGATCCACAGCTATCGCATCGCTACGGCGGCAGAAGTCATTTCTTACAGCGTGAAGGACGAAAGGGCTGATTTCTTTGCAGCGGATATCACCTACAGCCGGACGCAGACACGCTTCAATCTGATCGTCAACGGGGAACGCTATCCGGTCGTGACGAACCTGGTGGGGCTCTATAATGTCTCCAATACATTGGCTGCGCTGGCGGCTGTTTATGCAGTGGGCATTCCGTTGGAGGATGCAACAAAAGCGGTGACGTCATTGACTGGTGTTACCGGCAGATTGGAGATCGTGCCTGGCGCTAGCGACATCGGCGTCTACGTCGATTTTGCCCATTCGCCCGACGCGATGGAAAAAGTATTGAGTGTGGTACGCGAATTTACTCAAGGCAAAGTCATTTCCGTTTTCGGCGGCGCCGGGGAACGGGAGCATGAAAAACGCCCAATCATGGCCCGCATCGGTACGGAACTTTCCGATCATGTGGTCCTGACGACGGACGATACCGGGAAAGAACCGCAGGAACAGATCATCGCGATGATGCTTGCCGGCATCGAAAAGGACAACTATGAATACATCGAAAACCGCAAGGAAGCCATCCAACATGCCATCGCCATCGCAGAACCGGGAGATACGGTCATCCTGCTGGGCCGTGGACATGAAGCTGACTACAACGACAGAGGCAGAATGATCCGCCTGTTGGACAGTGAAGTGGCGGCTGAAGCGATTGAATTGCGCAACGAGCAGAAAGATTGAGGACTTCCATGAAAATTGCAGTAGTTACGGACAGTACCGCTTATCTGACGGCTGAGATACGCCAGCGGCACCATATTCATATGCTGCCGTTAATCGTGAATATCGGAGAAAAATCATATGAAGAAGAAATAGATCTGGTTGCTGAGGATTTTTATGCCTTGATGAAATCATCTGGCGATTTTCCAAAAAGCTCCCAACCAGCAGTGGGTGCCATGCATCAGCTGTATGAAGAATTGGCGAAGGAGCATGATGCGATCATCAGCATCCATCTCTCAAGCGGCATCAGCGGCACATACCAGAATGCAGCCGCTCTAAGCAGGGAATATCCGGAATTCAACATCCATGCCTTCGATTCTGAAATAAGTTGTTACGTGCAGGCCCGCTTCGTCTTGGAGGCTGCAAGGTTGGCTGCCGTCGGTGTTGAACCGGAGAAGATCATGGCGCGATTGGACCATATGAAAAAACGGTCCCGCGCTTACTTTATGGTGGATGATCTGATGAACCTGCAGCGCGGCGGCAGACTGTCCGGCGGGGCGGCTGTCATCGGCTCGATCATGAAGATCAAACCGGTCTTGCATTTTTCGGACAAAAAGATAGTCGTTTTCGAAAAAATCAGGACCAATGCAAGGTCATTGCGACGGATCGAAGAACTGTTGGGCCAGACGGCGTCAAAGGCGGATTATCCGATCATCGCAACCGTCATCCATGGCAATATTCCCGAAAAAGGGCAAGATTGGCTGGAGCATCTCCAAGGAGAATTTCCGGACATCCGCTTCGAATTGAGTTATTTCGGCCCCGTCATCGGGACGCATTTGGGCGAGGGTGCACTCGGGCTGACCTGGACGGAAGACACCGAATTGAGCTTTCCGATATAGGCAACAACTATTTGCGGCAATCATACATTCATCCGGAAGGAAGGGCCATTTGGGTCCCTGGCCTTCCTGTTTTTTTCTGGGGGGATTTCGGACTGGTTTTTAAACGGATAGCGGGGGTGTTTTTGTGAGAGTATTTATCGGCGTCAGATTGCCTGAAGTCATCAAAGAACAACTGGGTGCCGTTCAGGAAGAAGTGAAACGTGCCAGCCTCAAAGGAGCATTCACAGATTCGGACAACTTTCATTTGACGATGCGTTTTATCGGGGAAGTGGACCCGGATCAGAAAAGTGCGATCGAAACGGCGTTGGACCGCTGCACCGAAGAACAGGTTCCCTTCCTGATCGAAACCGCTGGGTTGGGTAATTTTTTCAAAAAAAATAAGTGGATCATCTGGCTGGGCATCAAAGAAAACAGACAGCTCCATCAGCTCTATGATCAGCTTAACGCGGAGCTTTTGGAGCAAGCAATGACAGTCGCCGACGAGGTTGCCTTCATTCCGCACCTTACGCTCGGTCGGGGGATCGTACTGTCGCAGGAGTGGGAAACACTCAGCAAAGTGCTGCTGCCATCTGACCAGAAAATCCCGGTCACCGCGCTGACGCTGTTTGAAAGTGTGCGGGTGAACGGTAAGTTGGTCTATCGCCCGATCGCCGATTTCCCGTTCCACGGTCAGATAAGCCGGACGATTTCCAGCAAACAAATAAATCCCTGACCGGAAACAGAAAGCCACCATTCTTCGCATAATCAGCGGAAGAGTGGCGGCTTTTTTTGCGTATGCTACCAAGGAAGGGATAGGTGGGATGGTATGGACGGGAAGGAACTGTACGGCAGGGAGTTGACTAGGAGCGAGTGCCGCAGCGCAGACGAAGCGCTGCTGGCTCTGGCTGAGAAGCGGCCCGGTTTGGTCAGCGTGAACGGGAAGTTCGCATGTACCCGCTGCGGAAACCAAGACAGGAACAAAATGCAGGCAGCGCCATGTTCTTGCGGAGCTGCTTGTCGTTATTGCTTGAGTTGCCTGAACATGGGGAAAATCAAAAGTTGCACAATCCTCCATCATCTGCCGGAAACCAACTCGTTCGCATGGCCCCATGAACCGATTCTGCAATGGCAGGGCCAGTTGTCTTCGGAACAGAAACGTGCATCGGATGAAATCGTGGTGACGGTCCATGCTGAAGAGACACGCCTGATATGGGCTGTTGCCGGTGCCGGGAAGACCGAGATGATTTTTGAAGGGATTGCAGCCAGTCTGCGCAAAGGCGGGAGAGTCTGCCTGGCCTCCCCGCGCGTGGACGTTTGTCTGGAACTGGCGCCGCGGATCAAGCAGGCGTTCCCGGACGTTCCGGTGGCCTTGCTGTACGGAGGGAATGAGCAAGGCTACAGCTACACACCGTTCGTCATCGCCACGACCCATCAGCTGCTGCGTTTCCGGGAAGCGTTCGATCTCCTCATCATCGACGAAATTGATTCCTTCCCGTTCCATAACGATGCGAGCCTCCAGTTCGGGGCGCAAAAATCCAGAAAGAAGGTGAGCGCGCTGATTTATTTGACGGCGACCCCGTCACGGGCCATGCAAAATGACATCAAGCGCGGCAGATTGGCAGCGACGGTGTTGCCTGCCCGCTATCACGGCTTTGCGTTGCCCGAACCAGAGTGTCTGTGGGTCGGGAATTGGCGCAAGGCCATCAACAAAAGGAAAAATACCCGATTCCTTACCCTGATCCGAAGACAGCTCCAAACGAATCGGCGCTTTCTGCTTTTTTTGCCGCATATCCAACTGATGGAAGCGCTGGACGTATGGTTGAGGGAACTTTTTCCGGACAAGCAGTTCACTTGCGTTTCGGCGAGCGACCCTGACCGCGAGGAGAAAGTGAAAAGGATGCGGTCCGAGGAATATGATTTTTTGATGACGACGACCATATTGGAGCGCGGCGTGACTTTCAGGGACATCGATGTCATCGTGCTTGGCGCGGAAGATCGGGTCTTCACGGAAGCCTCGTTGGTGCAGATTGCCGGCAGGGCAGGCAGGCACAAAGACTTTCCGACGGGGTGGGTCTGCTTTGCCCACGACGGTGAAACGAAAGCCATCCAGGGAGCGGTACGGCAAATCCGCTCGATGAACCGGGAGGCGGGAAGAAGGGGGCTGCTGAATGGGTCAGTGTCTGTTTTGCCAAAATGAGATCCGCGAAGTTTTGACTCTTCAGGAACTTTTCGGTTTCGGGAAAAAAGATTGCGGAACAATCTGCCGAGCCTGCGACGAAAAGTTACCGCGTTTAGCCGGTCAAACGTGCTGCCCGGGCTGCATGCGGCCGCAAACAGCCCCTGAGTTGTGCGAGGACTGCCGGAGCTGGAGCTGTCGCTATCCGGAGCTGACGATCGCGCATCATGCCTGCTATGCCTACACAGGTGTCGTGAAGGACTGGCTGCAACGCTACAAGTTCCAAGGCGATTACCGTCTTGCCGGTGCCTTCACGAATGATCTGCAGGCTTTCCAAAGGGCGCATCCAAAAGGGCTGTTCCTCCCGTTGCCGATATCATCAGCCAGTTACGAAGAAAGAGGTTTTAGCCAATGCGAAGAGATGCTGAAACAAGCAGGGATCCGCTACGTGCAATTTTTGGGAAACCAGCATGCCGGAGCAAAACAGTCCGAAAAAAACAGGCAGGAACGACTGCTGACAACGCAACCATTTTTATTGCTGGACGGGCATAAAAAATATCTTCAGCAGGAAATTATTCTTTTTGATGACGTCTATACTACCGGAAGAACGCTCTACCACGCGAAAACCCTCCTGTACAAGCAAGGATTCAGATCGGTTCGTTCGATTACGATCGCAAGATAATAAATCATAAACATTGAAATGTTAAGGCGCTTACATTATAATGAAGTTAAAGAAACCCCCTATGAGTGGTCCATAGGTGAGGGTTGTCTTTATCTGACGATGCGTCAGACGAAAGGAGAGAGTGCTATGTTTAAGTATAATGTCCGAGGAGAAAATATTGAGGTTACAGAACCGATCCGCAGCTACGCCGAGAAAAAATTAGGCAGACTGGAAAAATACTTTAGCAACGTGCCTGAAACAACTGCGCATGTCAACTTAAAAGTATATCCATTCCCAGCCGAAAAATCTGCTAAGGTGGAAGTTACGGTTCCGCTACCTTTCCTGGTTTTAAGAGCCGAAGAGACTTCCAACGATCTATACGGAAGCATCGATTTGGTCGTGGACAAACTTGAACGCCAAGTCCGTAAGTACAAGACGAAGATTCACCGCAAATCCAGAGAGAGAGGATTTGATATCGGTAACGAGCCGAATCTGATCGAAGAAAAAATGGAAGACGATGAGAATCCGCTTGAAATCGTCCGCACCAAACGTCTTTCCCTCAAACCGATGGACAGTGAAGAAGCTGTATTACAGATGAATATGCTTGGACACAACTTCTTTATCTTCGAAGATGCTGAAACGAACGGTACAAGTATCGTGTACCGCCGAAAAGACGGCAAATTCGGTCTGATCGAAACTGACTAAATCCGAAAATAACGTCCCCCGCCCATAAATGGCGGGGGGCTTTTTTTATTAGGCAACTGCTGCAAGGTTTTGTTGATGGCGAGTAGTTCACATTAATTAAAAGTAATGATAGAATAGTAGAGATAAAAGAATTATTTTTGCATCAGCAACGAACGACGTATACACGAACGCATACCCAGTGAAAATGATTGCTGGAATGAAATCAAACAGCAAGAGGAGATATAGAATGGCCAACTTTTTAAAGAAACTCATCGAGAATGATAAGAAAGAGCTACGTTCCTTGGAAGGAGTAGCGGATAAGGTCATCTCCTACGCGGATCGAATGGCCGCTTTGGATGATGAAGAATTGCGCGAACTGACCGAATCCTATAAAGAACGCTATAAAAAAGGGGAGTCCTTGGATGACCTGCTGCCTGAAGCTTTTGCGGTAGTCCGCGAAGGCGCAAAACGCGTCTTGGGGCTGTATCCTTATAAAGTGCAGATTATGGGGGGGATCACCCTGCATAAAGGCAACATCGCCGAAATGAAGACCGGTGAAGGTAAAACCTTGACTGCAACAATGCCGGTTTACCTGAACGCCTTATCGGGCGAAGGCGTCCACGTTGTCACCGTCAATGAATATCTGGCAAGCCGCGATGCTGTTGAGATGGGTGAACTGTACCGCTTCCTGGGTTTGACGGTAGGTTTGAACACAAACGGCAAGTCTTCTGAAGAAAAAAGGGAATCCTATAACTGCGATATCACTTACAGCACCAATAATGAATTGGGCTTCGATTATTTGCGTGACAATATGGTCGTCTACAAGAATCAAATGGTGCAGCGCCCGTTGAACTTTGCGGTCGTCGATGAGGTAGACTCGATCTTGGTCGATGAAGCCCGTACACCATTGATCATTTCCGGACAAGCCGAAAAATCGACAGCACTCTATAACCGAGCCGATTTCTTCATCAAAGGATTGAAAGAGAACGAAGACTATACGATCGATCTGACATCCAAATCGATCGCATTGACGGATGAAGGCATCGAGAAAGCCGAAAAAACATTCCATTTGCCGAATTTGTACGATGTGGATAATACCCGCTTGGTGCATCATTTGGATCAAGCTTTGCGCGCGAACTTCATCATGCTTGTGGATATCGATTACGTAGTGGAAGACGGAAAAGTAAAAATCGTTGACCAATTCACTGGCCGGATCATGGAAGGCCGCCGTTACTCGGACGGACTTCACCAAGCCATCGAAGCGAAAGAGAACGTCGAAATCGAAAATGAATCGAAAACGATGGCCACCATCACTTTCCAGAACTATTTCCGTATGTACAAAAAACTGTCCGGTATGACCGGTACGGCGAAAACGGAAGAAGAAGAATTCCGGGAAATCTACAACATGAATGTCATTTCGATTCCTACAAACAGACCGATCGTCCGTAATGACTTTCCGGATTTGTTGTACCCATCCTTGAAGAGCAAATTCAGGGCTGTCGTCGGCGACATCAAAGAGCGTCATGCCAAAGGGCAGCCGATCCTTGTCGGTACCGTAGCCGTGGAAACATCTGAGCTGCTTTCGCATATGCTGCGTCAAGAAAACATTCCGCACCAAGTATTGAATGCCAAAAACCATTTCCGGGAAGCGGAAATCATCATCGGGGCCGGTCAACCCGGAGCCGTCACGATCGCCACCAACATGGCCGGTCGTGGAACCGACATCAAGCTGGGTAAAGGCGTCAAGGAATTAGGCGGTCTCTGCGTCATCGGTACCGAACGCCATGAATCACGCCGGATCGACAACCAACTGCGTGGACGTTCCGGACGTCAAGGGGATCCCGGCGAAACGCAATTTTACCTGTCGCTGGAAGATGATTTGATGAGACGCTTCGGATCGGAACGCATCCAGCAAGTCTGGAGCAAATTGAATTTGGACGATGAAGCGGAAGATGTGGTCATCCAAAGCAAAATGCTTTCCAAACAAGTGGAATCCGCCCAGAAACGAGTGGAAGGCAACAACTACGATACCCGTAAAAACGTATTGGAATACGATGAAGTCATGCGTGAACAGCGTGAAATCATTTATGGACAGCGTCTGGAAGTCATCAATGAAACCGAATCGCTGAAGTATGTTGCAACAGCCATGATCAAACGTGCGATTGCGCGTGTGGTCGAAACGCATACCATCGGGGAAAAGGCGACATGGAACCTGCAAGGGATCCGCGATTTTGCCGGAGCTGCCCTCGTGCATCCCGACAGCATCAGCTTGGCAGATCTGGAAGGCAAAACTGCGCACGAAATCGAGGAATATTTGGTGGAACGCGCAATGGAAGTTTACAAGACAAAAGAGTCACAATTGAGTCCGGAACAAATATTGGAGTTTGAAAAAGTCGTCATCCTGCGGGTCGTGGACAGCAAATGGACCGATCACATCGATAATATGGATGAGCTGCGCCAAGGGATTGGCTTGCGTTCATACGCACAGAACAATCCGTTGACCGAGTACCAAACCGAAGGCTATGATCGTTTCCAGGAAATGATCGCCACCATCGACTATGATGTAACCCGTATCGTGATGAAATCAGAAATTCGCCAAAATCTGCAACGACAATCAGTAGGCCAAGGCTCGAACATCATGCCGACGCGTGAGACAGTCGCTTCCCAGACGGAGCAACAGGAACAGGCGCGCAGAGCCCAGATCGCCGCAATGAGAATGCAAAAACTGATGGAAATCCAAAAAGCCAAACAAGCGGCTGAAGCAGCAGAAAAACAAGAGTCGCCCACCGAAGAATAACCGGTAACGATTCAAGCAATCCAAACTTCAACCAGCAAGACCGAGTCAAACACACACTAATCGGATACAACGCCAATCGAGGAGGGTCGGGATAAAAAACAGTAGCTTGTTTTTATCCCGACCCATCCTTCTTTTGTCGAATCTAGGAGGAAATCAAATGGAATTAAGTGAAATCAAAGCAATATTGGAAAGTTCAGAAACAAAAATCTCAAGCTTCAGGAGGTCTCTTTGACTTAGATGGCCTGGAAACGGATATTGCGGAATTCGACGATCGCATGCTGGATCCTGAGTTCTGGAACAATGCTGAAGCAGCGCAGGAAGTCATCAACCAATCGAACCAATTAAAAGTAGTCTACAATACGTTCAAGAGTTTGGAAGCGCAGTATGAAGACCTTGAAGTCTTGTATGAAATGGTGAAAGAGGATGAAGAGCCGGAATACCTGGAAGAATTGAACGAAAAGACGACAGAATTTACGGAAGCACTGGAAAAATATGAATTGACGATGCTTTTGAACGGACCGCACGACAAATCCAACGCCATTTTGGAAATCCATCCGGGTGCCGGCGGAACGGAATCCCAGGATTGGGGAAGCATGCTTTTCCGCATGTACACACGTTGGGCCGATAAAAAAGGCTTCGATGTGGAGACGCTGGACTATCAAAGCGGGGATGAAGCCGGAATCAAAAGCGTAACGATCCTTATCAAAGGATTGAACGCCTATGGCTACCTGCGTTCGGAAAGGGGCGTGCACCGTTTGGTCCGCATTTCGCCATTCGACTCGGCAGGAAGACGACACACCTCTTTTTGTTCGATCGACGTGATGCCGGAGATCGCTGCCGACGATACGGAGATAGAAGTGAGTCCGGATGACATCCGTGTGGACACGTACCGCGCGAGCGGAGCAGGCGGACAGCACATCAACAAAACATCCTCAGCCATCCGGATCACGCACATCCCGACCGGCGTTGTTGTGGCGAGCCAGGCGCAACGTTCCCAATTCCAGAACAGGGACACCGCTATGGGGATGCTGAAGGCAAAACTGTACCAACTGCAAGAGGAAGAGCGTGAAAAAGAACTGGCAGCCATCCGCGGAGAACAAAAAGAAATCGGTTGGGGTTCACAGATCCGTTCCTACGTGTTCCATCCCTATTCCATGGTCAAAGACCACAGAAGCAGCTATGAAACGGGTAACGTACAAGCCGTCATGGACGGGGATCTGGATGCCTTCATCGATGCTTATCTGAAAATGACGATGGATCAGGAAGAACTGTAAGATCCGCAACGAAAGGAAAAATGGCCAGACATGAGCAGGAATAGTGAGGATTCAGCTGGACTTCTGAGAAACTATTGACACATACTTGTAAAGAAACTAAAACAGACATACTTACACAACGTGCTATAATAGGGAAGCATTCTTGCGGCCTCTGAAGCTTTCAGAGCGGCAGCAAGGAAAAAAAGAAAAGACAGGTGATAAAATGATTGAAATGCTGAATGTCTCTAAGAAATACAACAACGGCATTACGGCGGTCAATAATCTGAGCGTGAAGATCGAGCAAGGGGAATTTGTTTATATTGTAGGCCCCAGTGGAGCCGGCAAATCAACCTTTGTCAAAATGATGTACCGCGAAGTAAAACCATCCTCAGGAACAGTTCAAGTAGGCAAATATAATTTAACGACCATGAAGGAAAAGGAAATTCCATTGTTGCGTCGTTTTGTGGGCGTAGTCTTCCAGGATTTCAAATTGTTACCTAAACTGACCGTATACGAAAACATCGCCTACGCGATGGAAGTAGTCGAAAAAAGTCCGAAAGTCATCCAGAAGCGTGTGTTGGAAGTGCTTGATTTGGTTGGCCTGAAGCATAAAGTCCGGATGTTCCCGAATGAACTTTCCGGCGGGGAACAGCAACGGATTGCGATTGCTCGTGCGATTGCGAACATGCCAGGCGTCCTGATTGCGGATGAGCCGACAGGTAACTTGGATCCGGATACGTCGATGGAAATCATGCGCATTCTGGAAGAAATCAATAACCAAGGTACGACAATTCTGATGGCAACCCATAACAGCCAAATCGTTAATGACATCAAACACCGTGTATTAGCAATAGAGAATGGCCGTATTGTCCGAGATCAACAAGAAGGAGAATATGGATATGAAATTTAGAACATTTATGAGACACATAAGAGATGCGTTCAAAAGCCTGTTCCGGAATGGTTGGATGTCGATAGCCTCCGTCAGTGCGGTGGCGCTGACCTTGCTGCTTGTGGGATCCTTTACCGGCATTCTCTTGAACGTGAACAAATTGGCTTCAGACGTCGAAAATGATGTGAGTGTAAAAGTTTACATCGATCTGGCGGCTGATCCGGCCGCGCAGGAAGCACTGAAGACGGAACTGGAGAACATCGCCAATGTTGAATCCATCACTTTCTCAAGCAAGGACGAGGAATTGGATAAGATCATCGGCAGCTACGGCGATGAGTTCGACCTGTTCGGTGGGGATGCCAATCCGTTGTATGATGCTTATGTCCTGAATACGACGGCTCCGGAGCAGACGAAAGCGGTAGCTGAAGCAGCATCCGCCATGCAGTATGTCACTCAGGTCGAATACGGCGGTGCCACAGCGGATAAATTGTTCGAGACGATTGCAACGATCCGTACGATCGGACTTGTCATCATCATCGGCTTGCTGTTGGTTGCCGTATTCCTGATTTCCAACACGATCCGAATCACCATCTTTTCAAGGAGCACTGAGATCGAAATCATGCGGTTGGTGGGGGCAAAAAACAGCTTCATCAGATGGCCATTCCTGATTGAAGGAGCCATTATTGGTTTGATAGGTGCATTAATCCCTACAACCTTCCTCATTTTCCTTTACCGCTTCATTTTTGATGTGAGCGGAGATTACTTGGCAGGCACAAACTTTGGGCTCTTGACTCCGAATCCATTCCTTCTCTACATCAGTCTTCTGATGGTGGGAATAGGTATCTTTATCGGGGCGTTCGGTTCCGTATTCTCGATGCGCAGATTCCTGAAAGTTTAACAATATAAATCGAACTCGCAAAAGGTTCCAGTCATACAAGTGTATGGCTGGAACCTTTTTTTCTGTTGCATGAATCACTGCGCTAGCCCAGAAAAACGACAAGCTTCAATTAATATTTTCGCTCTCGGATAGTTCTCACGAACCGCCCAAAATCTGCTCTACAGCGCACTTTCTCGGAATTTATGACTTGAGCAACAGAAATCGGGCGATGAAATCTGAATTGCCGTTTCCCGACATTTTTAGTATGCTAAAACAGAGAGCGAGTCTAGCGGGAAGCTGAGGCGCTTAGAATACAGGTATTCATAAAATACATGGGGTGGCCATTCGCCATCCCGGACCCCAATAGGTCAGAGGAGGAAACATGAAAAAGGTTTTGCTAGTGGATGATGAACCATCCATCGTTACATTGTTGGCTTTCAACTTGGAAAAAGACGGCTACGAGGTGACAACTGCCACCGACGGAGCGGAAGGCTACCGTTTGGCCATCTCGAATCCTTTTGACTTCATCATTTTGGACCTGATGCTGCCGTCAATGGACGGAATGGATATCTGTAAACGTCTGAGACAGGAAAAATTTGATACACCGATCATGATTTTGACAGCGAAGGATGATGAATTGGAGAAGATCATCGGGCTTGAGTTGGGTGCGGATGACTATATGACGAAGCCGTTCAGCCCCCGTGAAGTATTGGCCAGGATGAAAGCTATCTTAAGAAGGACAAACAAAGCTGTTCCGGCTGAACCGGTTACGACTGCCCAACAGGAACTGACGGAAGATGAGACAGAAAAAATTGAAGTGGGCGAAATCACTATTTTCCCGCAATTGTATGAGGTACATGTTGAAGGAGAATTGATTGAAATAACGCCGAAAGAATTTGAATTGTTGCTTTACATGGCGAAGCGTGCCAATCGCATCCTGAGCCGGGAACAGTTGTTGAACGCCATCTGGAATTTTGATTACGCGGGAGAAACGCGCATCGTTGATGTGCACATCAGCCATCTCCGCGAAAAAATCGAAAAAGATACCAAAAATCCGCAATACATCCGTACGGTCCGAGGCTTCGGGTATAAATTCGAGGTAGCTAAGCCATGAAGCAACTGCAATTGCGGATGCTTGCCACATTTGTGCTGATCTTCGCGTTGTTCAGTGTGGCTTTCGGAATATTTCTGGAGACAGTGTTAGGCAATTACACGCGGAACTTGCACAGTGAGCTGCTTGTTGAACAGACTCAAATAGTGGGTACACTGCTCCAAAACAGTACGGATGGCAGTGATTGGGTTTTTGTTGAAGAAGAACTGGATAAAATCGATGCTTTCACGGAAGACAGGATCACTTTGGTCGATACTGATGGGGTCGTGCTTTATGATTCGCAGATCACTACGGTTGATCTGGAGAATCATCTGCGACGGGAAGAAATTCAGGAAGTCCTATCCGGGGAGCCGTACGGAACAGGTCAGCGAAAGAGCGAAAGCACAAATCAGGAGCTGTATTATGTAGCTGTACCCATCTATGATGAGGCAGGCACCATCGTTGCGATTATCCGATTATCCAGACCGCTGAGCGCCTTGACGGTCAGCCAACGCATCGAACAGTCCCTTTACGTTTTTATCCTATTGGCTTTGGTGGTAGCGTTTATACTCACTTATGCTTTGACGAAACGCATCGGCAGACCGATTGATGCCGTTATGGATGTTGCCAAAAATCTTTCGGATCACCAATATGATGCGCGGTATAAAGGCCAAGGCTTCGGCGATTTCCAGAAATTGGGAGAAACCATCAATGAGCTTGCCGAGAGTCTGGATAATCAAATGAATGAAATCAAGCAAAATGATGAACGCCTTACGGGGTTGATCAACCATCTTGTTATCGGCGTGATGCTTTTGGATGAAAACAAGGAAATCACAATGGTCAATGCTGCTATGCAGGAAATATTGAGCGAAAGCGAAGAATCATTGGTCGGCCAATCCTATGTTGAGGCAGTAAGCAGTTATGGGCTCAGCCATATGATTGAAAGAGCGTACACTTACAGAGAGCCGCAGAATGACGAAATCTACTTTTATTATCCGAAAGACAGGGTAGTCGATGCCAACATCGTTCCGATCACAAGCAAGAAGCCGGGCGAAATGAACCTGATCGTCCTCCTCTACGATATAAGCGAAATCCGGCGATTGGAAAAAGTCCGTACCGACTTTGTTGCGAATGCATCCCATGAGCTACGGACTCCTATCACTGCTTTGAAAGGATTTGCCGAAACGTTGTTGGACGGTGCAATGGAAAATCCCGTCATCCTGAAGCAATTTTTGGAAATCATCTTATCCGAAAGTACACGTCTGAATCTTTTGGTGAATGACATATTGGAACTATCGAAGTTGGAGCAGCGCCAAGTTCCGCTCACAGTGGAAGAAGTGAACGTTTCGGAAGCGGTGCTGGCGACATTCCAGTTGGTCAACCAGAAAGTCAAAGAAAAGAACATGACGCTGGAATTAGTCGAAAAGGATTACGTCACCTTACATACGGATCCGAACCGCTTGAAGCAAATACTGGCGAATCTGATCAACAATGCCGTAGTCTATACGCAAGCCGGAGGGCATATCACGGTCACAATCGAGAAGGCAGCGGAGCAAGTGCGTCTGCACGTTGCCGATAATGGCATCGGGATACCGGAAGCCGATTTGGGAAGAGTTTTTGAACGTTTCTATCGCGTTGACAGGGCCCGGAGCCGCAACTCCGGAGGTACGGGATTAGGCTTGTCGATCGTGAAGTATTTGGTTGAAAACATGAACGGCACGGTGACTGTGGCAAGCAAGCCAGGGAAAGGGACGACATTTACGGTGACGTTGCCCCTATAAAAATAGATTCAAATACAAAAGCTTTACAGGCGAGAAACGCGTCTGTAGAGCTTTTTTGCTGGGATTCCGAAGGTTTGTTTACAAAACATTTACAAAAAAGAGGGCAACTCAACAAAAACTTTACACGAAACCGCAAGGAAATTAACAATGGACCGTTAATATTAGGGTTGTGAACAGGCAATGACGTTCAAATAACCTCAACATAAAGGATGGTAAAAAATGAACTTTGGTAAATTATCTAAATTCGCAATGGCTTTAACTATCGGCGCTACATTGGCGGCTTGCGGCAATGGTGACGGAGAAGACGCAGCAACAGAAAGCGGTGCGGCAACAGAAAGCACAACTGGAAGCAACGACATCTTAGTCGATGGATCTTCCACAGTATTCCCGATCATGGAAGCAGTAGCAGAAGAGTTTTCAATCGCAAATCCAGATGTCAGAGCGACTATCGGTGTATCCGGTACGGGTGGCGGATTTGAGAAATTCATCGCAGGCGAAACAGACATCAGTAATGCTTCACGTCCGATCAAAGAGGAAGAAATCGCCTTGTTGGAAGAAGCAGGCATCGAATATACAGAGTTCCAACTGGCCTTGGATGGCTTGACAGTAGTTGTGAACAGCGAGAACGACTGGGTGGATCAATTGACTATCGAAGAATTAGCAATGATCTGGACAGAAGGAACTGGCACAGAAACATGGGCGGATGTCCGTGAAGGCTGGCCGGAAGAAAAAATCGAGTTGTTCAGCCCAGGTACTGACTCAGGAACATACGATTACTTTGATGAAGTAATCTTGGATGGCGCACAAATCAACAAAGCAGCTTCATTATCTGAAGATGACAATGTCTTAGTACAAGGTGTTTCCGGTTCCGCAAATGCTATCGGGTACTTCGGTTATGCATACTTCCTGGAAAACAGTGACATCGTTAAAGCTGTTCCAATCGTAAACGGTGCAGGCGTTGCAGTCACACCTGACAATACAACAGTTCAAGATGGATCTTATGAGCCACTTTCTCGCCCATTGTTCATCTACGTGAAGAACGAGTCATTGCAAAATGAAAATGTCTATGAGTTCACGAAATACACATTGGAAATGGCAGCCGAAATGGCAGCTGAAGTTGGCTATGTAGCACTACCGGCTGAATCTTATGAAGAAGCTTTGACTACATTGGAAGGCTTGAAATAAATAAAACCAAATAAATAACTAAGGGATGTGAGGGAAGCGAGCGTTTTGCTTCCCTTGCATCTCATCTTTATTAGAGGAGAATCAATATGTCCAAATCTGTCAAAGACTTGATGAACGAAAAAAGTTCACGACAAAAATCTTTGCAATTTACAGAAAAAGCAATGCCTCTTTTTTTTCTGGTCTGTGCGATCATTTCGATCCTGACGACATTCGGGATTGTGTTTACGTTGGCAAAAGAAACAGTCACGTTTTTCAGTGACGTTCCGATCCTGGAATTCCTTACCGGAAGAGAGTGGTATCCTTTCTTCAAAAATGATCCCAGTTTTGGGATTTTGCCGTTATTGAGTGGAACATTCTTGATAGCAGGCATTGCGATGCTCGTAGCCGTACCGCTCGGTCTAGCCTCAGCCATCTATTTGAGCGAATATGCAACCGAACGGACCAGAAAAATCGTCAAGCCGGTTCTGGAGGTTTTGGCCGGAGTTCCTACGGTAGTCTACGGGCTATTCGCCTTGACGTTCGTTACCCCTTTGCTGCAGACAGTTATCCCGAACTTGCCGATATTCAATGCGCTAAGCCCTGGTATTGTCGTGGGGATTATGATCATCCCGCAGATTACGTCCTTATCGGAAGAAGCGATGGGTGCTGTGCCGAATGCTATGCGCGAGGGAGCCTTAGCTTTAGGGGCTACCCGTTTGGAAGTGGCGCTGAAAGTCATTTTACCAGGGTCCTTGTCGGGGATCATCTCTTCCATTGTTTTGGGAATCTCGCGTGCGGTGGGCGAAACGATGATCGTTTCCACAGCTGCTGGATCCACTCCTAAATTTACGCTTGATGTAACAGAATCCATCCAGACGATGACTTCCTACATCGTTCAGGTCAGCATGGGGGATGCCACATATGGTTCAACGATCTATTACAGTATCTATGCGGTAGGGATGACCTTGTTCCTCTTTACCTTGTTGATGAACCTGTTGGCGAATTATGTGTCTCGCCGTTTTAGGGAGGAATATTGATGAAATTAGTAGAGAAGAACAACAAAAGAATCAACAACCGGCTGATGCTGAACAACGTATTCAAGGGACTCTTTTTTCTGGCAACCTTTTTCGGTATCGTCGTCCTGGCAATCCTGGTCGTGCGGATCATTTCGCAAGGAGCCAGCTATCTTGATTGGGATTTCTTGAGCAATTACGCTTCGAGAAGACCGGAAGATGCCGGCATCAAAGCCGCCATCTATGGGACCGTCTGGATCATGGCCATTGTCGCTCCAGTATCACTCATTCTGGGTGTCGGAACGGCGATCTATCTTGAGGAATATGCTCCCGATAATAAATTTACGCACTTCATCGAGTTGAATATTTCGAATCTTTCTGGCGTGCCATCCATTGTTTTCGGGCTCTTGGGTCTGACTGTATTCGTCCGCTTGCTGGAAATGGGCCGAAGCGTCCTGGCGGGCGGTTTAACCATGAGCTTGATGATTTTGCCTGTTATCGTGGTTTCCAGCCAAGAAGCGATTCGCGCCATTCCGAGAGAACAATATGAAGCCTCTTATGCGATGGGCGCCACGAAATGGCAGACGATCCGTACAGTCGTGCTCCCAGCAGCAGTTCCCGGCATCCTTACCGGATCGATATTGGCTCTTTCAAGGGCGGTCGGGGAGACTGCACCGTTGTTGATGATCGGAGCGATGACCTTTATCGCTTATGTTCCGGAAAGCATCTTATCCGGGTTCACGGCAATGCCGATCCAAATCTTCAACTGGGCAGGACGGCCACAAGAAGAATTCCAGGCAGTCGCTGCAGCAGGAAGTATTGTCTTGATGCTGATGTTGGTCATCATGAACTCACTGGCGATCTATATCCGCAATAAATTCTCGAAGCGTTATTAAAATAGGAGGGTACTCATTTGAATCCAGAAGTGAGCTTAAAAGATAAAAAAATGATTTACAGCGTGAAAGATTTCAACTTATGGTATGGAGATACACACGCCCTGAAAAACATCCAACTTGATATTCCAACGAAAGAAGTCACGGCGATCATCGGACCATCAGGATGCGGCAAGTCCACTTTCATCAAAACCTTGAACCGGATGGTCGAGTTGGTTCCGAGCGTAAAAATGACGGGATCGATTAATTATAATGAACAAAACATTTTTGATCCAAGATACAAAGTGGAACAGCTGCGTACGGATGTGGGGATGGTCTTCCAAAAACCGAACCCTTTCCCAAAATCGATCTATGAAAATATCGCATATGGACCTAAAATCCATGGCATCAAAGATAAAACCATTTTGGACGAGATTGTTGAGAAAAGTTTGAAAGGTGCAGCTCTTTGGGATGAAGTAAAAGATCGTCTGAAGCAGAATGCCTTTGGGTTATCCGGTGGGCAACAACAACGTTTGTGCATCGCCAGGAGTCTGGCGGTGGAACCGGAAGTCCTTTTGATGGATGAGCCGACTTCCGCATTGGACCCGATTTCGACGTCAAAAGTCGAAGAACTTATCCAGACTTTGAAAAAAGATTACAGCATCATCATCGTTACCCATAATATGCAACAGGCAGCCCGGATTTCGGACCAAACGGCCTTCTTTTTAAATGGAGAAGTGGTAGAATATGATAAGACGGAAATCATTTACTCCAATCCGAATGACAAACGCACAGATGATTATATCTCTGGCAAATTCGGGTAAGACTGGGCTATAATGGAATAAGAGATGCACTGTGATGCATAATGACATGTAACAGGGGGCGAAAAGATGAGAAAGATTTTTGAAGAAGAATTGCAGGATTTGCACGTACTTTTCTCTGAAATGGGGAAAATGGTGAATGAAGCAATCTACATATCTGTTAAAGGTTTTGTGAATCATGATAAAGAGCTTGCTGCGGAAGTGATAGCGAGTGATATCGCCATCAACCAAAGAGAAGCGGAAATCGAGAAAAGATGCTTTGAATTGATTGCGTTGCATCAGCCAGTCACTGGTAACCTCCGCAGAATCGTTACCATCATGAAGGCATGCGCGGATCTGGAGCGTATGGCAGATCACGCCGTAAGTATTGCGAAGTCGACTATCCGTGTTAAAGGCAATAAGCGCAATTCCGATATCGAAGCAGCGATAGCAGAGCAATCAGAAAAAGTAAAAGTCATGGTGGAGGAAGTACTTACCGCCTACATCAAAACGGACATCGAAAAAGCAAAAACAGTTGCTCTAAGCGATAAACTGGTCGATCAGGCCGCCGAACATATCTACGGACGCGCCATCGAAGAGATGAAGCTTGATCCGGAGCTGGTTCTGGGAGCGACAGACTACATCATGGTTGCCGGCTATCTCGAGCGGATCGGCGATTATGTAACAAATATTTGTGAGTGGATCATTTATTTGGGTACAGGGAAAATCATCGAATTGAACACAAACAACAAGTTCGAAGACTGACAGATTTATGAATGTAGGATGAGAAAAACTGAAGCCAGGAAGAACGCGCAATCGAACTCGATTGTGCGGCATCTTCCCGGCTTTTTTTTGCTTTATTCAGTAAGGGCAGCCAAGAATGGATGATTGAAAACACTCATGAAAATGTAATATATATTTCTGCACTAGATATAAGACAAGCGTTCCGCCAATTTGTTATAATATAGATAATCGTAGAGTAAATTTACAGAAAAATAACGTAAAATCAACGTTACAATGTTCCATCAATAAAATATATGGTGGATTTACATAAAATTTACAAAAGAGATACGAAACATTTACAAAAATTCGTTACGATGGATAAGTATGTGTTCAAGGTTAATACATGGGAGGTAAACAATGAAATTAAGATACGTTTCAGCCATAGTCAGTCTTGCTGCCGTTTTTGCGCTGTCTGCCTGCGGACCTGTTGTCGATGAGGAATCCATCACCGCAGTCGGCTCTTCTGCGCTGCAACCGTTAGTGGAAGCTGCAGGGGAACAATTCAGTGCGGAAAATCTGGGTAAATTCGTCAATGTCCAAGGCGGCGGAACCGGAACTGGCTTGAGCCAAATTGCCGCAGGTGCGGTCGACATCGGCAATTCGGATATTTTTGCCGAAGAGCGGGAAGGGATCGATGCCAGCCAATTGGTGGACCACCGTGTCGCCATCGTCGGGATTACGCCTATCGTGACGCCGGGCGTCGGTGTAACGGATATTTCCATGGAAGAGTTGCGCGGCATCTTTACCGGTAAATACAGCAATTGGTCCGAATTGGGCGGAAAGGATCTGCCGATCGTCGTATTGAATCGTGCGAAGGGCAGCGGAACCAGGGCGACATTCGATAAATGGGTTCTGGCCGGAGAAGAAAGCATCATCACCCAAGAGCAGGAATCCAACGGGACTGTCCGTCAGATTGTTGCTTCAACACCAGGCACCATCAGCTATGTATCGTTCTCCTACGTCAATGAAGATGTAGAGGCGCTCTCCATCGATGGGGTGAAGCCGACACCGGAAAACGTTACGACTAACGCATGGGTCATCTGGGCCTATGAACATATGTACACGAATGGCGAACCTACCGGATTGACGAAAGAATTCCTGGATTACATGCTGTCGGAAGATGTGCAAGGCAATCTGATCGAAGCGTTGGGATACATTCCTTCGACGCAAATGAAGGTAGACAGGGACATTCAAGGAAACGTAACACCGATCGAATAACAGCAACTGAAATATCATTGTGATGAAAGGCTGCCGCCTTTTCGGAGGACGGCCCTTTTCGTTGCGGCTCAAAGTTTAAGAGGAGGGTTTCTCTTGGAAATGACACCAGGAAACTTAATGAAAAAGTCAAGTAAACGCAGATTGGAATCATTTGGACGCACCATCAGTCTGATCAGCACGGCAGTCATCGTCTTCATCGTGCTGTCCATTTTATATTTTGTCACCAGCAAAGGGATATCCACCTTTGTTACGGATGGCGTATCGTTAGGTGATTTTTTGACGAAAAGCATCTGGAACCCCGGTACCGTCGCTGATGACGGCACACCATTAGTAGGAGCCTTACCGATGATCGCAGGCTCATTTTTGGTCACTTTGATTTCCGCAGCTTTGGCGACACCGTTTGCCGTGGCTGCTGCCTTATTCATGACGGAAATTTCACCGAAATCCGGGAAAAAAATCCTGCAGCCGGTTATCGAACTGTTGGTTGGTATTCCGTCTGTTGTATATGGATTCATCGGATTGACTGTGGTTGTGCCGTTTGTCCGCTCGTTGTTCGGCGGTACCGGATTCGGTATTCTTTCTTCCACCTTGGTCCTGTTCGTCATGATTTTGCCGACCGTGACCAGCATGTCAGTGGATGCTTTGAACGCAGTCCCGCGTCATTACCGGGAAGCTTCCCTTGCTATGGGAGGGACGCGCTGGCAGACCATTTATAAGGTGGTTTTGCGGGCAGCTACCCCAGGCCTTATGACTGCGGTCGTCTTCGGGATGGCGCGAGCGTTCGGAGAAGCCTTGGCGGTTCAAATGGTCATCGGGAATGCAACGTTGATGCCGAATAGCCTGGTGACGCCGGCTTCAACATTGACAAGTATTTTGACGATGAGCATGGGGAACACCGTGATGGGAACCCTGGAAAACAATGTCCTCTGGTCATTGGCGACCATCCTCCTGTTGATGGCTTTATTCTTCAATATTTTGACACGCTACATCGGTAAGAAAGGAGCCGTTAAAAAATGAACATGAATCCCAAAAAAGTAGACAAATTTATGGTCGGCCTGATCTACCTGTTTTCCGGAACGATCATCCTTATCTTGGCAAGTCTGCTGCTCTTTATTCTATGGCGCGGCCTGCCCCAGTTCTCATGGGAATTTTTGACGGCTCCGGCAAAATCCTTTCAGGTAGGCGGCGGAATCGGAGTGCAGTTATTCAATTCCTTTTACCTATTGGTCCTGACGCTGCTGATCAGCACGCCTCTTGCACTGGGCGCGGCTATTTACCTTTCGGAATATGCACCTCAAAATTGGTTTACCGACATCATCCGTACTGCTATCGAAGTTTTGAGCTCCTTGCCGTCAGTTGTAGTCGGTCTCTTCGGATTCTTGATCTTCGTCATCCAGTATGGTTTTGGCTTCTCGATCCTTTCGGGAGCCTTGTCCCTGACCATCTTCAATCTGCCGCTTTTGACGCGCACAATCGAAGATTCCTTGCGGGCGATCCCGTCTTCCCAGCGTGAAGCTGGATTGGCGTTGGGCCTTTCCCGCTGGGAGACAGTGACGCTGATCATTCTTCCGGCTGCTTTGCCGGGTATTCTGACCGGGATGATTTTAGCTGCGGGCCGTATTTTCGGTGAAGCAGCCGCATTGATCTATACAGCTGGGCAGAGCGCGCCGGCTTTGGATTTCACAAACTGGAATCCGCAATCCATCACAAGTCCGTTGAATATTTTCCGGCCTGCCGAAACATTGGCTGTGCACATTTGGAAAATCAACAGTGAAGGCGTGAAACCGGATGGAGCGCAAGTATCCGCTGGTGCCTCAGCAGTACTGGTGTTGGCGGTCCTCATCTTCAATCTGACTGCCAGAAGTTTGGGCAGAAGATTGCAGAAGAAGGCTACTTCAGCATAGAACCGGAAAATTGATTTGAAGGAGGGACCCTTGATGGGGAATGAAAAAACACTGGAAACGAATATCATCCGGATGCGTCCTGAGGCTGAAGTTGCCCTGAAGACAAATGATCTGCATGTTCATTATGGCGATTTCGAAGCAATCAAAGGCGTTTCCATGGAATTTGAAAAGAATAAAATCACCTCGCTGATCGGACCGAGCGGGTGCGGAAAATCCACTTATCTTCGTTCGCTGAACCGGATGAACGACGCTGTTCCCGGCGCAAAAGTGACTGGGGAAATCATTTACCAAGGCATTGATGTGAACGTACCTGAAGTCGATGTATTCGAAGTGCGGAAAAATATCGGGATGGTATTCCAAAGACCGAATCCTTTCAGCAAATCGATTTATGAGAACATCGCTTTTGCACTGAGAAGGCATGGCCTGAAAGATAAGTCGGCATTGGACGAAATCATCGAAACCAGCCTGAAACAAGCTGCCCTTTGGGACCAAGTGAAGGACCAGTTGAACAAAAGCGCCTTAGCACTTTCGGGCGGCCAACAGCAACGTCTCTGCATCGCACGCGCGATCGCACTGAAACCGGATATCCTGCTTTTGGATGAACCTGCCAGCGCGTTGGATCCGATATCGACTTCTCAAGTCGAAGAAACCTTGCTGGAGTTGAAGGAAAAGTATACGATCATCATTGTTACACATAATATGCAACAAGCATCGCGGATCAGTGACTATACGGCGTTCTTCTATTTGGGCAATGTCATTGAATATGATGAGACCAGAAAAATCTTTACCCGTCCGAAGATTCAACAGACGGAAAATTATGTTTCTGGGCATTTCGGCTAGGAGGAAAGCAACGTGAACAGCACAAAACCCATTATTGAAACGCGTGATGTACATTTATATTACGGAAAGAACGAAGCGTTGAAGGGCATTTCGCTTGATTTTCATAAAAAAGAAATCACGGCTCTGATCGGGCCGAGCGGATGCGGAAAATCCACCTACCTAAGGACCCTGAATCGCATGAATGACCTGATTCCGGATGTGACGGTCACCGGGAAAATCAGTTTCAATGACCAGGATATCTACAGTCCGCAAATGGACACCGTAGAGTTGCGGAAAAAGGTCGGCATGGTTTTCCAACAACCGAACCCATTCCCGTTTTCGGTATTCGACAATGTAGCATATGGCTTACGCATCGCCGGGATGAAGGACAAGGAAAAAATCGCCCGGATCGTGGAAGAAAGCCTGAAGAAAGCAGCTGTCTGGGATGATGTCAAAGATAAATTGAATCAGAGCGCCTTATCTTTATCAGGTGGCCAACAGCAACGTGTCTGCATCGCACGGGTCTTGGCAATCGAACCGGAAGTCATTTTGTTGGATGAACCGACGAGCGCGTTGGATCCGATTTCCAGTGCTCAGATCGAACGGATGCTTATGGAATTGAAAGAAGATTACACGATGATCATTGTTACGCATAATATGCAACAAGCATCGCGGATTTCTGATAACACTGCCTTTTTCTTGAACGGGGAATTGATTGAATTCGGCGAAACCAGCCAAATCTTCACCAATCCAAAAGAAAAACAAACGGAAGATTATATTTCTGGACGTTTCGGCTGATCCGTTGCATAATGAAAGATATTTACAAAGGGGTTGGTTTGCGATGAGACGAGTATTTGAAGAGGAACTAAAGAGTTTGCACGCTCACTTTTTGAAGATGGGTGTGTTGGTCAATGAAGCAATCCAGAAATCAGTGGATGCTTTTGTCACGCATGACAAAGAATTAGCGCAGCAAGTCATAGATGAAGATGCAGCCATCAATAAACTCGAGAACGATTTGGAAATCGAATGTTTCGAACTGATAGCCTTGCAACAGCCAGTCACTACTGACTTGCGCAAAATAGTGACCGTGATGAAAGCCAGTGCGGATTTGGAACGGATCGGCGATCATGCGGTCAGTATCGCAAAGTCGACGATCAAAGTGAAAGGCACCAAGCATGATGCCGATATAGAAACGGCCATCGCGGAAGCTGCCTTGAAGGTCATGGCGATGGTTAGGGAAGTTCTGGATGCTTATGTCTTGATGGATGCTGAACGGGCACGTGAGATTGCGGCTAGGGATACCGAAATTGATGCACAAGCAAAAAGTATCTATGAAAGCTGTATCGAGCATATGAAACAGGATCCTGACATCGTCTTCGGAGGAACCAATTACATGCGCATTTCGACTTATTTGGAAAGAATAGGCGATTATGTAACAAATATTTCCGAGTGGATCATTTACTTGGATTCCGGAGAAGTCGTAGAACTGAATGTCCACCATAAAATTTAATGAGAAGAACGTTGTGATGCCAAAAAGGTGCCGCAACGTTTTTTTGTTCTCCGGGCCATTTCTGAACCTATGCAAAGAGGGTTCGCTTGCAGTTTTCCTCCTCGAACGGCAAGGGCAATAGCTTTCATAGACCGGATGAATTTGCTAAAATAAGGATTGAAGGTAAGGGATAGGGGTTTAAGTGAGATGATGTCAGACTTGAATACAGAAACGATACAAGCAGTTACGAAAATATTCAAATTGATCGGCGATCCGACCCGTTTTTTGATTCTCCATGTATTGGAAAATAGGGAATTGAACGTAAATGCCATCGCGGAGGAACTGGACTTGGAGCAATCCGCGGTGTCGCACCAACTGAAGAAACTGCGGGAAGCAAAGTTGGTAAAAAGCAGAAGAAGCGGAAAAAATATCCTCTACAGTCAAGATGATCAGCATGTCTATGCAATTCTGCATTTGGCTGTCGAACATGCCGAACACATTAGGGATGATGGACATAAAGAGGCTTGAACATCCGTGCGAACTAATGTTCTTTTTAGTCTTGGATATGGTATACTACAGACAATTAGGAAGCAGACGAAAACCAAAGAATAAGTCAAAGAAGGATCTGAAAATATGGCAAAAGACCAAATCATCGTACGGGGAGCCCGTTCGCACAATTTGAAGAATATAGATGTCACCATCCCGAGGGACAAGCTTGTCGTCATGACCGGTCTTTCCGGATCGGGCAAGAGCTCGCTGGCTTTCGATACGCTTTATGCGGAAGGGCAAAGACGTTATGTGGAAAGCCTCTCCGCCTATGCGCGCCAGTTTTTGGGCCAGATGGACAAACCGGACGTGGACAGCATCGATGGCCTGAGCCCGGCTATTGCGATCGATCAAAAGACGACGAACCGCAATCCGCGTTCAACAGTCGGCACAGTTACAGAAGTCAATGATTTCCTTCGCCTGCTTTTTGCACGTGTCGGGCATCCGATTTGTCCGAATGACGGCACGCCAATCAGCAGCCAATCGCCCGAACAGATGGTGAATCAGGTTCTGGAGCTGCCGGAACGCACAAAACTGCAGATACTGGCACCGATCATCAAAGGGAAAAAAGGGCAGCACAAAAAAGTGTTCGAAGACATCAAAAAACAAGGCTACGTCCGCGTCCGCGTCGATGGGGAATTGTTTGATGTTTCCGAAGAGATTGAATTGGAAAAGAACAAAAAACACGACATCGCAATCGTTGTCGATCGGCTGGTCATCAAGGAGGGCATCCGTTCGCGGATTTTCGATTCGATCGAAGCGGCACTGCATTTGGCCGATGGATATGCTATCGTTGATGTCATCGGAAGTGAAGAGCTTTTGTTCAGCGAACACCACGCCTGTCCCTATTGCGGATTTACGATCGGTGAGATCGAACCGCGCCTGTTTTCTTTCAACGCGCCATACGGAGCCTGTTCCGAATGTGACGGGCTGGGGATGAAATTGGAAGTCGATCCCGACTTGATCGTTCAGGATAAACAGCTTTCCCTGAATGAAGGGGCGCTGGTGCCGTGGAACCCGATCAGTTCGAATTACTACCCGGAAATGCTGCGCCAATTTTGTGTGCAGAACGGGATCGATATGGACCTTCCGTACGCCGAACTAAGCACCGATACCCAGCAGAAACTGCTCTATGGTGCTGGAGGCGAATTGTTCCATTTCCATTACCAGAATGAATTCGGCGGTGTCCGGGATGTCGATATCCCTTTTGAAGGGGTCATCACCAATGTCAATCGACGCTACAAAGAGACATCGAGCGATTATACGCGCGAAGCGATGCGCCAATACATGACCGAGCTGCCCTGCCACACTTGCCACGGCTATCGTTTGAATGAGCAGGCCCTGTCCGTGAAGGTAGCCCAACACGACATCGGTCAAGTCACGGAATTTTCCATCGAAAATGCTGTCTCCTTCTTCGAAGAAATTTCCCTTTCGGAACAAGAGAAACAGATTGCGGCGCCTATCCTGAAGGAAATATTGTCACGCCTGACTTTCCTGAAGAATGTCGGCCTCGACTACTTGACGCTGAGCCGGACGGCGGGTACGCTTTCCGGTGGGGAAGCGCAGCGTATTCGCTTGGCGACGCAAATCGGCTCCAACCTTTCCGGTGTGCTCTACATTTTGGATGAGCCATCCATCGGGTTGCACCAGCGCGACAACAACCGGTTGATCGAATCGATGAAAAATATGCGCGACCTCGGCAACACGTTGATCGTTGTGGAACATGATGAAGACACGATGATGCAGGCGGATTATCTGATCGATATCGGACCGGGTGCGGGTGAACTCGGCGGTGAAATCGTGGCTGCCGGTACGCCAGAGCAAGTCATGAAAAACAAGAAATCGCTGACAGGGAAATATCTGTCTGGGAAATTGTTCATCCCGGTTCCGGAGACGCGAAGGACAGAAGACAAAGGAGCCGTGGAAATCACCGGCGCCACTGAAAACAATCTGAAGAATGTGGATGCTGCCTTTCCTTTAGGGAAAATCGTGGCAGTCACCGGCGTTTCCGGTTCAGGAAAAAGCTCGCTGGTCAATAATGTCCTGAAGACAGCCCTGGCCAAAGAATTGACCCGTACGAAAGAAAAACCGGGCAAGTTCAAGACAATCAGCGGTTTCGAAGGTCTGGAGAAAGTCATCGATATCGACCAAAGCCCAATCGGACGGACGCCGCGAAGCAACCCGGCAACCTACACCAGCGTCTTCGATGACATGCGCGACCTTTTTGCCAGCACCAACGAAGCCAAAATACGCGGCTATAAAAAAGGCCGTTTCAGCTTCAATGTCAAGGGTGGGCGTTGTGAAGCTTGCCGCGGAGACGGCATTCTCAAAATCGAAATGCATTTCCTGCCGGATGTCTACGTGCCTTGCGAAGTCTGTCATGGCACGCGCTACAATTCCGAAACTTTGGAAGTGCAATACAAAGGCAAGAACATCGCCCAAGTCTTGGATATGACGATCGAGGAAGCTTTGGCCTATTTTGAAGCCATCCCTAAAATCAGGCGCAAACTGCAGACCATCGTCGATGTCGGTCTCGGCTACGTGACATTGGGGCAGCCAGCCACTACTTTATCCGGCGGTGAAGCCCAGCGGATGAAATTGGCCAGTGAACTGCAACGCGTATCAAGCGGAAAGACATTCTACATACTGGATGAACCCACCACAGGCTTGCACACGCATGATATCGCCAGATTGTTGCAGGTTTTGGATCGCTTGGTGGAAGCCGGCAACACGATCGTCGTGATCGAACACAATCTGGACGTGATCAAAACTGCCGATTACATCATCGATATGGGTCCTGAAGGCGGAGCAGGCGGGGGAACCGTACTTGCAACCGGCACTCCGGAAGAAATCGCCGAAGTGAAGGGAAGCTACACCGGCCAATTCCTGAAACCCATTCTGGAACGGGATAAAGCACGAAACAAAAAGACAAAATAGATAGCGAAAGGCCAGCCGATTCCGGCAATGTCATTAACTTAAGGGTATCGACAAATAAGAGATAGTGAAAATGGGAGATAAATTCTCTCATTTCCACTATCTCTTTCTTTTCTGACCATCGAAAAATACCCAGGAAAGCAAACCACTCAGCACAGTGGACCGAAATTGTCGAATAGCTGAGGAACATGCGACAATTTGCTTCCACGTCGGGCCGAGATTGTCGGATGTCGAGAAACATTCGACAATTTGCTTCCGCAGCGCACTGGAATTGTCGAATACTCGAGCAACATGCGACAATCTCGGCCCCGCAGTCAAAAAAAGCGAGGGTGCATTTTGCATTCTCGCTTTTTACAGTCTTCTAGTCATTTCTGCTGAAGGGAAAATCAATCTTTAGACCTATGACAAGGGAAAAGAAATTGGGCATAATAAGTACATAAGCAACAGATAATCAGAAAACAGGCAAACTGTCCCATGTCAGTGAATAGATAAATGGATAACCATCAAGGAGGAAATACCATGAATGAAAGAGACCGTATTTTGGCGTTGGTAAGAGAAGGCATCATCACTACCGAAGAAGCTTTGGTACTTTTGGAAAACTTGGCAAAGCGTGAGGGAAAAGATGCAGTGAAGTTCAATCAGCAGCAAGATTTCACAGATGCACCCGATACTGCATCAGAACCCGCAGAGCAAACGGATCAAGCCTCCGCTCAAGAGCGGGAAGACCGCAAAAATTTGGAAAAGATTTTGGATGAACTGGCCAGCGAGATTTCCTATTTCTCCTCTCAGATAGATGCGAAAGGCGAAGCGCTCCAGTCACTGAAAAAACAGATCAACGACAAAGCCGAAAAAAGACAAGAATTGGCGACAGCCGATGAACTGGGCGATTTGACGGGCGAGCAAGAAATCACCTTGATGCGCTTGGATGAAGAGCTGGAGGGTCTGCGCGGACAAGCTGCCGCACTGGAAGCCGAAAAAGTCGAGATGGAACAAAAAATGCGCAGCCTCAAGAAGGAGCATGTGGAAAACAGCGTGAAATCCTTTGGCGAGAAGCTGGGCAATAAAGAGGAATGGAAAGACACAGCCACCAATTTCACGGATCGCCTCACCAAAGCAGGTGCACAATTAAGTAAATTTTTGACCGATACGGTGCAAACGGTCGTAGAGAATGTCGATTGGAAAGACACTGATTTCAACATCAAGATCCCTGGATTGATCACCAGCAAATTCCAGCATGAATTCACATTCGATCAAAACACAGCGACGATACTTGATTTCCAACTGGCAAACGGCAATGTGACGTTGCAGAGTTGGGATAACGAAACCATTTCGGTCGCCGCGGATGTGAAAATATACGGTAAAACCGAAGAAGCGACAGCGAAGGAAGCTTTCGATGCTCGGAGCACGCTTGTGATGGATGAGGATAAATTCACTTTCCGCGTTCCGAACAAACGGGTGAAATGCGATATCGTCGTGTCCTTGCCGAAACGCGAATACGATTACGTCGCAATCAAGATGTTAAACGGGAATGCGACCTTGAAAAACATTGAAGGAAAAGATTTTTACATCAAATCCACGAACGGCAATATGGTCATTTCAGGTCTCAAGGCCATCATGTTGGAGACGGATGGCGTCAACGGGAATCTGGATGTCTCAGAAAGCACGATCGTTGATGTGTTGGCGAAGACCATCAACGGCAGTCTGACGATCAAGAGTGATGTCATCAGCGCAACTGTTTCCGTTGTGAACGGTGATGTGAAATTGTCCTATCCGGGAACCAACGCCAAACAGATCCAAGCCAGTTCCGTCAACGGGTCAGTCAAACTATCCTTGCCGGCTGCCAAAAGCGCAGAAGTGAAAGCCAGCAGTTCTTTGGGGAAAATCATGAACCGGATGGAAAACATCGAAATCATCCGCCAAAAAAATGAACACACAAACAAGTACCTGGAATTCAGACGAATGGACGAGGAATCGCCGGTTATGGTAGAATTAAAGACAACAACAGGAAACATATTCTTAAAAAATAACTAAAAATAGCTACAATAAATGGCACACATAAGGAGAGAACGAAAATGAAAAAATTAACTAAATCTGCTACAGACAGACAAGTCAGCGGTGTTCTGGGAGGTATTTCCGAATACTTCGGCATCGACTCGACGATTGTGCGTGTGGTATTTCTGATTGCCGTATTTGCGGGAGTCGGATCGCCCGTGTTGTTGTACATCCTGATGGCTGTACTGATGCCTGAACCAGGCCGAAACGACAGCGGACAATCATTCGGCGGAACATACGGGTCTTCATCTTCCCGCCGCAGTTCCGATGCTTCGAGATCTGTAAAAGAAGCAAAACCAGTGGACAAACAAGAAGAGGACGACTGGAGTGATTTTTGATGGGATTTTGGAAAAAAGCGGCGGTCAACTCACTAGTGTTCATCGCGCTGGCTTATTTCATGGCACCTTCATTCTATGTGCATAGCCTTTGGACGGCTTTTTGGGCCAGCATCATCTTGGGCATCGTCAACTTTTTGATCAAACCGGTGCTTTCGATCCTCTCGTTCCCGATCACAATCCTTACGTTCGGCTTGTTCAGCTTCGTCATCAATGGCTTTATGCTGTATCTGACGTCTTGGTTGGTCGGTCCCGGATTCCACTTCACGAGCTACGGCACAGCGTTCCTGGTGGCTTTGATCATGTCGGCCGTGCATCTGTTCCTGAGCAGGGACGACGCGCGTTAACCAACAGGGTTCTGTCGCGGCACTTAGCTCCAAATAACATAAAGTAAGGCAGTTGAAACGATTGTTTCAGCTGCCTTTTTGTTCTTTCGTATGCACCCATAAAATGTTATGATGGATAGGAATACAATAAACCACAAGCGATTCAATCATTGTTTGCGGCAAGATGAGAATGTAAAAAAATCCTGCCCGATTTGGATCAGGAAATTAAATGATAGAGCGAGGGATAAGAATGGCGAATACAGTCACTGTAAAGGAATTAGTGGATTCTTCAGGTTATATTGTACTGAGCGGAGAAGAATTTTTGGGAAACAAGATCACGACCAGCGAAATCTCCAGACCCGGCGTTGAGTTGACAGGTTTCTTTAATTTCTACCCGTCGGCCCGTATCCAGTTGTTGGGGAAAACGGAATTGACATTCATCGAGAGGATGACCGCCGAAGAGCGCCTGATCGTCATGAGGCGACTTTGCAGTAAAGAGACGCCTTGCTTCGTCATCGGACGCAAGCTGCCAGCGCCGGCAGAATTGATGAAAGCCGCGCAGGAAGCCGGGATACCGATCCTTTCGGCGCAATCCAGAACGACAAGAGTATCCAGTAACATCACCAATTTCCTTGAAGGCAAGTTGGCGGAACGGGTTTCGATGCATGGGGTTTTCGTGGACGTATTTGGAATGGGTGTCATGATCACAGGGGACAGCGGCGTCGGAAAGTCGGAAACGGCTTTGGAATTGATCCAAAAAGGACACCGTCTGGTTGCTGACGATCGCGTTGATCTGTATCAACACGATGAAAATACGCTGATCGGTGAGGCACCGGGCATCCTACGGCATCTGATCGAAATCCGCGGAATCGGCATCATCGATGTGATGACGCTGTTCGGGGCCGGGGCAGTCAAACAGACCAATGAAGTCAATCTGATCGTCAACCTGGAACTTTGGAGCAAAGACAAAAAATTTGAACGTCTGGGCAGCACGGAGGAGATTGTGAACATTCTGGATGTCGGTATCCCTAAAATCACGATTCCGGTTAAGACAGGGCGAAATCTTGCCATCATCATCGAAGTCGCGGCAATGAATTTCCGTGCGAAAACAATGGGCTACAACGCCGCTGAGACTTTTGAAAGAAATTTGGAAGCTTTGATAAAAGAAAATGCTCAAAAAGGTGAATAGGCTTGCATAAAGGAGAATGATATGAATAATTTAATAGCCGCATTGAACCCCGTCGCATTGTCGTTTGGTGGGTTGGAAATCCGTTGGTACGGTGTCATCATCGCGGCGGGCATCCTCATTGCCATGACATTGGCGACGAAAGAGGCTGAAAAAAAAGGGTTGGATCCGGATTTCATTGTCGATATGATGTTCTGGACGATACCGATCGGGATCATCGGCGCCCGCATTTACTATGTATTGTTTGAATTGGATTATTATTTGCAGAACCCAGGCGAAATCATTCAGATCTGGAATGGTGGCATCGCCATTTACGGGGCGTTGATCGCCGGTATTTTGACGATTTACTGGTACACAAAACGAAAAGGGATTTCCTTTGCATTGACGATGGATATTTTGGCACCCGCAGTCCTGATTGCGCAATCCATCGGCAGATGGGGGAATTTCATGAACCAGGAAGCGCATGGTGAGGAAGTCAGCCGCGCCTTTTTGGAGAATTTGTTCCTGCCCGAATTCATCATTGAACAGATGAACATAAACGGGGTTTATTACCATCCGACTTTCTTGTACGAATCGCTCTGGTCGTTGGCCGGTTTTGTGCTGATTCTGTTCCTGCGCAGAAAAGAACAGCTGTTGCGTGTCGGTGAAGTGATGTTCACTTATGTCATGTGGTACTCGTTCGGCCGTTTCTTCATCGAAGGCATGCGCACGGACAGTCTGTATCTTTTCGGGCCTATCCGGGTTTCACAGGCGCTGTCCATCCTGCTGTTCCTCGGAGCGATGGGAGTCTGGGCTTACAGACGCAGAAACAATTATCCGCCTGATCCCTTTTACACGAACATCACCAGAAAGGAAGCATAATATCAGAATGAATTTCAAAACGGTTTTATTTGATTTTGACGGCACTATTGCCGATACGAACCGCCTCATAAGCGAAAGCCACTTTGTCGTCATGGAGGAAAATTTTCCAGGCCGGTTCAAAAAAGAGGAAATGGCCCAATTCAACGGTCCCAGTTTAGAGGAAATATACGGGAATCTTGATCATAGCCGACAGGATGAACTGGTCGCCCGCTACAGGGAGGTCATGCTGGAAAAACATGATGAAATGATCGGCATGTTTCCGGGCATCAAAGAAGTGCTTGAAAATCTTAAACAGGAAGGCCTCCGCTTGGGCGTCGTTTCAACGAAGCGCAGCGATGTGCTGAAACGGGGCATCGCTATCCTCGGCATCACGGATTATTTTGACACGATCCTCGGCTCAGGCGATTTTTCGCAACCGAAACCCGATCCGGAGTCACTCTTTCTGGCTATGGATCGTCTGGACGCCGAAAGTGAAACCAGCGTAATGGTCGGGGACAATCACCATGATATAGTCGCAGGCAATAATGCGGGCGTCACAAGCATTTTTGTGGGCTGGTCCGAAAAAACGACTGCCTTCATCCAACCATATCGGCCAACAAAAATAGTCAAAGATCCACAGGAGTTGGAAGAGTACATTCTTTCCGGCGTGAGAGTTTAATCGAGGGGAAGCGAGCAAAATGAAACAAAAAGTCGCCGTATTGGGGGCAGGATCTTGGGGTACAGCCTTATCCATGGTGTTGGATGAGAATGGGCATGATGTCCGCCTTTGGGGGAATGACCCGAAACAAATCAAAGAAATCAATGAGCAGCATACGAATGAACACTACCTTCCAGGTGCAAAACTGAGTGAAGCGATTGTGGGATACACGGATCTGAAAGCCGCAATCAAAGAAGCAGACGCGCTCTTGTTCGTTCTGCCGACAAAAGCGATCCGCGTGGTTGCGAAAGAAGTCGCAGCGTTATTGGACGGATCAACAAAGCCGCATCTGATCCACGCCAGCAAAGGGTTGGAGCAGGACACCCATAAACGGATTTCCGTCATCATCCAGGAAGAGATTCCAGCTGAAAAATACGATAGCTTAGTCGTCCTGTCCGGACCGAGCCATGCGGAAGAAGTCGCCAAAAAGGACATCACCACGATCACTGCCGCATCCGAGAACGAAGAGGATGCAGGTTATGTGCAAAAACTGTTCATGAATCCCTACTTCCGGGTCTACCGGAACACGGATGTCATCGGGGTTGAGCTGGGTGCTGCTTTGAAGAACATCATCGCAGTCGGTGCCGGAGCGCTCCATGGATTGGGCTACGGCGATAATGCCAAAGCGGCTTTGATGACGCGCGGGTTGGCGGAAATCAGTCGATTGGGCACGGCCTTTGGAGCCGATCCAATGACCTTCTTCGGTTTGAGCGGGGTAGGCGATCTGATCGTTACCGGAACAAGCCGCCATTCGCGGAACTGGCGAGCCGGGGATCTGATCGGTAAAGGCCATGACCTGGATGAAGTGCTGAACAATATGGGCATGGTCGTTGAAGGCGTGGCAACTACAAAAGCCGCTTATGAATTGGCCCAGGAAAAAGGCATCGAAATGCCGATCACGGAAGCCATCTACAAAGTGTTGTACGAGAAAGTCGATGTCAAAAAAGCAATCGAGGAATTGATGCTGCGCGAAGGCAAAGCGGAGCAATCTTCTCAAAATGTGGAAAAGGGGAGCCAGAAGATATGAAGAAAGTCAGAAAAGCAGTGATTCCTGCTGCGGGATTCGGAACGCGTTTTTTACCGGCAACGAAAGCGATGGCAAAAGAAATGTTGCCGATCGTCGATAAACCTACCATTCAATTCATCGTTGAAGAAGCGATCGCATCAGGGATCGAAGATATCCTGATCGTAACCGGAAAAAGCAAACGTCCGATTGAAGACCATTTTGATTCGAACATTGAGTTGGAAGCGAATCTGCGCGAAAAAGGCAAAAATGAACTGCTTGAATTGGTGCAGGAAACGACCGGTTTGCGCATCCATTTCGTCCGTCAATCTTATCCATTGGGATTGGGCCATGCGGTCCTGCAGGCAAAAGCCTTTGTCGGGGATGAGCCTTTCGTTGTCATGCTTGGGGATGATCTGATGGAAGACGAAGTGCCGTTGACCAAACAGTTGATGGATGCTTACGAGCGCACACATGCTTCGAACATCGCCGTGATGGAAGTGCCGCATGAAGAAACATCCAAATACGGCATCATCGATCCGGATCAGGAACTGGAACCAGGCCTGTTCAACGTCCGCAGATTCGTCGAAAAACCGAATCCGGAAGACGCGCCGAGCAATTTGGCGATCATCGGCCGCTACTTGCTGACTCCGGAAATTTTCGAAATTCTGGAAAATCAAAATCCGGGTGCCGGCGGAGAAATCCAATTGACCGACGCCATCGATACTTTGAACCAAACGCAGCGCGTCTTCGCAAAGCGCTTCGACGGCAAACGCTTTGATGTCGGAGACAAATTCGGCTTCCTGACGACAAGCATTTCTTACGGTCTGACCCATCCGGAAATAAAAGATAAATTGAAAAATTATCTGGTGGAGTTGGGCGAAAAGTTGGCTGCCGAGGACGAAGGCAAATAGCCATTCAGGCAATCCAAACCAATTGATTGTTGAATAAAAACAAGAGAGGCCGGGCCATCAATCGTTCTGCGATTCATGGCTCGGCTTCTTCTCCATTAATTCGGCACTCTGAGCAGAATTGTGGCACAAAAAATAAAGTCAGAGTAAACTGTATAAGAACCAGATTCCGGCACCAGCCCGGAACAGACTTAACACCAGAAGGAGATACACTAAACATGGAACAAACTGAAAAAATTTATGACGTCATCGTCATCGGAGCCGGACCAGGCGGAATGACCGCGGCTCTTTATGCCTCCCGTTCGAATTTGAGCACCTTGATGCTGGAACGCGGCGTTCCCGGCGGCGAAATGATCAACACGGCCGAAATTGAAAATTATCCTGGCTTCAAATCGATATTGGGTCCGGAATTGGCTGAAAGGATGTACGAAAGCTCCATGCAATTCGGAGCCCAGCACGCCTACGGAGATGTGAAGCGCATTGTTATCGATGGTGATTACCGCATCGTCGAAGCAGGCAAAAAGTCCTATAAAACGCGTGCCGTCATTATCGCTACCGGTTCCCACCACCGCAAATTGGGGGTTCCCGGAGAAGACCAGTACAATGGCCGCGGCGTTTCCTATTGTGCCGTCTGTGATGGCGCCTTCTTTAAAGGTAAAAAATTGGCAGTGGTCGGCGGCGGAGATTCTGCTGTGGAGGAAGGGACTTACTTGACGCAATTCGCGGAGGACGTTAACATCGTGCACCGACGCGATGCCTTGCGCGCCCAAAAAATCATCCAGGACCGTGCCTTCAAGAATGAGAAAGTTTCCTTTACGTGGGATTCCTTTGTGGAAGAAATCAAGGGCGATGGACAAAAAGTCACGGGCGTAGTGATCCGGAACAAAAATACCAATGAGAGAACCGAAAAAGCTGTGGACGGCGTCTTCATCTACGTCGGCATTTTGCCGCAATCGGATGCCTTCCTTGATCTGGGGATCACGGATGAAGAAGGCTGGATCATCACGAATCAGCACATGGAAACGGCCGTACCGGGCATCTTTGCCATCGGGGATGTGCGCCAGAAACTTCTTCGCCAAATCACGACTGCCGTCGGAGATGGCGGGGAAGCCGGGAACCGCGCTTTTTCTTACATCGAAGATCTGCATGACCGTCTGGCAGCTGCTGAAGCGGCTGCCGAGACAGCTGACTGAACAAACATCAAAGCAACAGTAAATTTGTTGTCACACCGATAAATATCACCAAAGTTCATGCTCTGATTTCAGAGCGTGAACTTTTTTTGTAGATTCCATCTTTTCGCTCAAATGGCATGCAAATAATGTTATAATATAGCTAAACTAATATGGGAAGGATGATGAAAATGTCTTATCAAGAAACCATAGCACAATGGAATAATTTTGCCTTATTAGAACCTACATTAAAAGAAGAATTAAAGTCTTTGGAGGGAAATGAAGAAGCACTGAAAGATGCTTTTTTTGCTCCGCTGGAATTCGGGACTGCCGGTATGCGCGGCATCCTTGGAGTCGGCATCAATCGGATGAACATCTACACAGTACGCCAAGCGACAGAAGGATTGGCTCGTTTGATGGAGGCCAAAGGTGAAGAAGAGAAAAAACGTGGCGTCGCGATCGCTTACGATTCCAGACACCAATCTCCAGAGTTCGCGATGGAGGCAGCGAAAACATTGGGTGCGCACGGCATTCCGGCATTCGTTTTTGAAAGCTTACGTCCTACACCTGAATTATCCTTTGCGGTAAGACATATGAATGCGCTAACGGGGATCATGATCACTGCAAGCCACAACCCGGCTGATTACAACGGTTATAAAGTCTATGGAGACGACGGTGGCCAGATGACTCCTGACGATGCGGACGCTTTGACTGAATACGTAAGAGCAATCGAAAATCCACTAGCGATCCAAGTCGGCGATGAAGCAGAGCTGAAAGCAGCCGGCTTGATCAAAATGCTTGGGGAAGAGGTCGATGAGGCTTACCTTGAGCTGGTCAAAACAGTGACCGTCGATCCTGCCCTTGTCCATGAAATGAGCAAAGAAATGAAATTGGTCTTCACGCCTCTGCATGGGACTGGTCAGATGATGGGTGAGCGTGCCTTGAAGAACGCCGGTTTTGAAGGCATCTATCTCGTGCCGGAACAGGCAGTGGCCGATCCGAACTTCTCCACCGTGAAATCACCGAATCCAGAAGAAGCAGGCGCATTCGAATACGCCATCAAACTGGGTACGGAACTGGATGCCGATATTTTGGTCGCGACGGATCCGGATGCTGACCGCTTGGGTGCGGCCGTCCGCAAAGAAAAAGGCGAGTACGTTGTCCTGACTGGTAACCAGATCGCTTCATTGATGCTGGATTACTTGCTGCGCGCGAAAAAAGCGGCTGGTACATTGCCTGCCAACGGTACAGCCCTGAAATCGATCGTATCCAGCGAGTTGCCGACTGCAATCGCAAAATCTTATGGTGCAGATATGGTTGATGTTCTGACCGGATTCAAATTCATCGCAGAAAAAATCAAGCAGTACGAAGAAGACCACAGCAAGGAATTCTTGTTCGGTTTCGAGGAAAGCTACGGCTATCTGGCTAAACCGTTCGTCCGCGACAAAGACGCTATCCAAGCCCTGGTGTTGATTGCTGAAGTAGCGGCTTACTACAAGAAAAAAGGCCAAACGCTGTATGACGGCTTGGTCGAAATCTTCGAAACGCACGGCTACTATAAAGAACAGACGATTTCAGTAACGATGTCCGGCATCACTGGGGCAGAAAAAATCAAGGCGCTGATGGCTAAATTCCGTTCGGAAGCACCGGCAGACTTCGCAGGCATCGCCGTATCGATCACGGAAGACTTCGGCAACTCGACGAAGACATTCCCTGATGGTTCAACTGAGAGCATCGATATGCCGAGCTCGAATGTGCTGAAATACTTCCTGGAAGATGGCAGCTGGATCGCCATCCGTCCAAGCGGAACAGAACCAAAAATCAAATTCTATATTGGTGCCAAAGCGGAAAGCCAATCCGCAGTCGACGAAAAAGTTGCTGCTTTCGAAGCAAGCATCCGTACTTTGACCGCTGAATAAGCAATGCAACAAAAAAGAAGCCCGCGGGCTTCTTTTTTGTTTGAAGGTTTATCAGAAAGTTTTGGCCAATTGTTTGGCTTTTTCGATCGCATCCGCAACGATTTCATCGGCACGGTCCGGGTATGTGTCCATGCCTTCAACGAACAGTTGCGAAATTTCTTCGACTCCCAGGAAGCGGAAAATGCTCTTGATGTACTGGCTGGCAGGGTCGCTTCCGTCGAAGAGGCCTCCGTTTGCTTGGATATGCAGCAATTTTTTATCCGGGACCATTCCGACCGCTCCAGATTCCGTGTAACGGAATGTCTGTCCAGCAACCGTGATGGTATCGATCCACGTCTTCAGGCGACCAGGCACGTGCATGTTCCACAAAGGATTGGCGATGATGATCTTATCCATGGACAAGAAATCATCGGTGTAGTGATTGAACAGCGTCACTTTTTCCTGCTGACGGGAAGTCAATTGATCAAATAGCACGCCTTTCGACAATTCCTTCCAGGCAGTCAAAAGATCCCGGTCGATTTCAGGGATTGCGACTTCATAAAGATTCATATCCTTGATGCGATCGTAAGGATTCACAGCTTTGTATTCCTCCAGAAAAGCATCCAGGACTTTCATGGAACGGGAGACGCTGCTGTCGAAAGGATGCGCGCGCACAACTAAAACTCTGGCCATAGAATAACCTTCTTTCCAATTTGTTATACCTACATGATACCATTTACATGCACAGATGATAAAGCATAACCACTACCTGCAAACGAGAGGAACAGGTAAAAAAGAGAGTCACCCTTGTCGGGCAACTCTCTTTTGCATTTTCAATCAACAATCTTAAGCTACGAAAGCTTCCGCAGACAGAGGCGTTTCATCGATGAAGAAACGTTTGTACCAGACGAGGAAGATGTAGGCAGTCCAGATCTGGCGGCCGTAATCCAATTTCTTCGTATAGTTGTCATCGAGGATCTGCACGAGCTTGTCGGTATCGAAAAATTCTGCCGCATAGTCTGAAGCGAAAGCTTTTCTGACTTCGTTGTAGAATTCTTCTTCACGCAGCCAGTGACGGATAGGAGTAGGGAAGCCCAACTTCGGACGTTTCGCCCATTCTTCCGGCAGGACATCGGCAGCCGCTCTGCGCAGCACGTATTTCGTATCGATTTCGTTGACGCGGTAATCGGAAGGGATGCGTTTCGCCAATTCCATGACTTCTTTGTCCAGGAAAGGTACGCGCAGCTCCAACGAGTGGGCCATGCTCATCTTGTCGGCTTTCAACAGGATATCCCCAGGCATCCAAAGGTTCAGATCGAGATACTGCATCTTCGTGACATCATCCTGGCCTTTGACTTCGTCATATATCGGTTTGGTGATCGAACGGATATCCGGGCCGTTTTTATAGGCCGGCTTCAGGATGTCCACAGCTTCTTCTTCGTCCCAGACGATGGCCTGGCCGATGAAGCGTTCTTCCACTTTTTGTCCGCCTTTGACCAAGAAGGTCGTCAAGGTATTCTTCGGCAGTTTGTGGGCCAATTTGCCGATGCCTTTTCGCAGGCTATAAGGGACCTTTTCATAGGTCTCCATTTTTTTGGATGGTTCATACCAAGCGTAGCCGCCGAAAATTTCATCCGCGCCTTCACCCGAAAGTACGACCGTCACATCTTTCTTCGCCAATTCGGCCAAGAAATACAACGGAACGGAAGACGGATTCGATTGCGGTTCATCCATATGGTATTGGATGGTAGGCAGGGCATGGAAAGCTTCCTCAGGCGAGATGTACTTGCGGACATTCTCGATGCCGAGGATGTCGGAAAGGTCGGCAGCCTGGTTGGTTTCGTTGAACATTTTTTCATATTCGGAGAAGCCGACCGAGAAGGATTTTTCCGGTTTCATCAAAGCTGTGATCAAGCTGGAATCGACACCGCCGGAAAGGAAAGCACCTGTCTTCACGTCACTGATTTTGTGGGCGCGGACGGAATCGGCCATCGTTGCTTTGATTTCTTCCACATAGCTTTCCAAAGTGCCGTTTTCGGCATGGAATTTCTTGTCCCAATATTCGACCGTATGGATATCGTTGCCTTTCAGCACCATATAATGCGCCGGTTTCAATTTGTGGACGCCCTTGAAGAAGGTTTCGCCCATCGAAGAGTACTGCAGCGTCAAGTAAGGGCGCAAAGCATCCTTGTTCACTTCTTTGATGAAAGCAGGGTGAGCCAAAAATGACTTGATTTCAGAACCGAAAAGCAAGCTGCCGTCGGTTGTGTTTGTTGTATAGTACAATGGTTTGATGCCGAAGCCATCACGGGCGATGAACATCGTATCGTTCACCTTATCCCAGATCGCGAACGCGAACATGCCGCGCAGTTGTTTCACGAAATCATAACCATATTCTTTGTAGCCGTAGATCAAAACTTCGCTGTCCGTTTTGGAATGGAAGATGTGTCCTTTTTGCTTCAGATCTTCGCGCAACTCCTGGAAGTTGAAGATTTCGCCGTTGAACACCAATACCAAATTTCCGTCGGCACTGTACATCGGTTGCTTCCCGTTATCGGAAAGGTCGATGATGCTTAATCGGCGGAAGCCTAACGTTACCTTGTCATCAGAATACATGCCGCCGCTGTCTGGCCCGCGGTGGACGATTCTGTTCATCATACCTTCAATTACAGTCTGATGGTTCCATGCTGTCGATCCATGGATATATCCAACAAAACCACACATTTATACCACTCCTTAAGTATCTCTTGCTAGATCAGAATGTCTGTCCGTCTAGAGTCCAATCTATTCTATCACAAATGGAAAATCATTAAAAGAAATTATCCAATCGGAGACCTAGGCAGAGTTACCACAATCATCCTACCTTACCGCGCAATGTAGAATAACAATTGGGATTCGGCGAAAAGAATGCTAGGATAATAGTAGAGGCAAATACGCGCAGACGATAAAAAATGAGAACGGTTTCTTGTTTTTGACCAATGATAAATTTCAAATCAGGAAAGAGGCATACAAGTGGGAAAAAAATACATCATGTCGATAGATCAAGGGACAAGCAGCACGCGTGCAATCATCTGGGACAAGAAAGGCACAATCATTTCTTCTTCGCAACGAGAATTGATGCAATATTATCCTGAACCAGGTTGGGTGGAACACGACGCGAATGAAATCTGGATCAGTGTTCAGTCGGTCATAGCGGATGCTTTAATCAGGGGGGCCATCCGTCCGGAGGAAATTGCGGCAATAGGGGTAACGAATCAGCGCGAGACAACAGTTGTGTGGGACCGCGTTACTGGGATGCCGATCCATCATGCGATCGTTTGGCAATCCCGCCAGACTTCGGAAATCGCCGACAAACTGAAGCGGGAAGGGCATAACGACTTCATCCATGATAAAACCGGACTGATCATCGATTCCTACTTTTCCGCCACTAAAATCAAATGGTTGCTGGATCATATCCCGAGTGCTCGTGAGCGGGCTGAAAAGGGCGAACTGCTTTTCGGAACCATCGATACGTGGATCGTCTGGAAACTGACAGGGAAAAAGGTGCACGTAACCGATGTTTCCAATGCCAGCCGAACGATGCTGTTCAATATTTACGACTTGAAATGGGATCAGCAGATCCTGGATTTGCTGGACATTCCGCGAACGCTGCTGCCTGAAGTGCGTTCTTCATCGGAAATATACGGATATACCGAAGAAAATGATTTTTACGGTTCGCGCATCCCGATAGCCGGAATCGCCGGCGATCAACAAGCCGCCCTTTTCGGGCAGACCGGGTTTGAACAAGGGATGGTGAAGAATACTTACGGGACCGGCGCATTCATTGTTATGAACACAGGCCTTACACCGGTGAAATCGGAAAATGGATTGCTGACTACCATCGCCTACGGGCTGAACGGCGAAGTGACGTATGCCCTTGAGGGGAGCATCTTTGTGGCCGGATCCGCTCTGCAATGGCTGCGCGATGAAGCCCAGTTGATCCGGACTGCAGCCGAGTCGGAAGAATATGCTGAATTGCTTGAATCAAACGAGAACGTCTATATGGTTCCGGCGTTTGTCGGCTTGGGGGCACCGTATTGGGATCAGGACGTGCGTGGTGCTTTCTTTGGATTGACGAGAGGGACTTCGAAAGCGCACCTGATCCGTGCGACGCTCGAATCGTTGGCTTATCAGACAAAGGATGTCGTGGATACGATGCAGAAGGATTCCGGACTGGTCATCACGAACATGCGCGTCGATGGGGGAGCGGCCCACAACAACTTCCTGATGCAATTCCAAAGTGATCTTCTGAACACAACGTTGACCAGGTCCAAAGTGATGGAGACGACCGCACTGGGAGCTGCATACTTGGCAGGTTTGGCAGTAGGATTCTGGAAAGATACCAATGACATCATCAAAAATTGGGAACCCGATTGCGAATTCCATCCGAACATGCCTACTGAAGTGCGCGAAGACCTCTACGCCGGCTGGCAAAGCGCAGTAGCCGCCGCCCGCCACTTCAAACATAAGCCAAAACTTAAGAAACACTAAAATATTCAGAAACAGACAAATGATACACCCGGTATGTTATAATGACTGTAAACACTTTTTGAACTGGAGGAATTATAATGGCAGACACTCTCGAATTGGTAGTCATAACGGGGATGAGCGGCGCCGGGAAAACGGTGGCGTTACAGACATTTGAAGATTTAGGCTATTTTTGTATAGATAATATGCCCCCAAGTTTATTACCGAAATTTTGGGAGCTTGTAAAGGAATCGGGTAAAATAAGCAGAATCTGCTTAGTGATTGATCTGCGCTCCCGTGCATTCTTTGATGAAATCATGTCTGCTGTGGACAGTTTGGACAATACTTCCTTCATCACAACCAAAGTCATCTTCCTTGATTCGAAGGACGATGTGCTAGTTTCCCGATACAAAGAGACAAGAAGAAGCCATCCCCTGACCCAATCGGGCGGAACCGTACTGGAAGGGATCCACAAAGAAAGGGAACTGCTTGAGGACATCCGCAATCGGTCGCAATTGGTCATCGACACGAGCGAAACAACACCGCGCCAATTAAGGGAACGGCTGCTGGATACATTCAAAGTCGACGACAAGGATGTTTTCCATATCGAAGTCGTATCTTTCGGGTTCAAGTATGGCTTACCGATCGATGCCGACATCGTCATGGATGTCCGCTTTTTGCCCAATCCGCATTACGTAGATGAACTGCGTCCGTTGACGGGGTTGGATAAGCCAGTCTATGATTATGTCATGAAGCAACCGGAGACGGAAATTTTTTACAAAAAATTCATCGACCTGTTGGAATACATCATTCCTGGCTATAAAAAAGAAGGCAAGACCAGCGTGAATATCGCCATCGGCTGCACAGGCGGACAACACCGCTCGGTCGCTTTGGCGGAACGCACCAGCCTGCAATTGAAGAGCGCGGGCTATCAAGTGAATACGACCCACCGTGATCGGAACAAACGCAAAGAGACGGTGAATCGGTCATGAGTCAAAATCCGAGCAGAACGAAGAAAATCGTCGTTATCGGCGGCGGAACGGGCTTGCCGGTCATTCTGGAAGAACTGAAGAACCACAACACGGATATCACGGCCATCGTCACGGTGGCTGATGACGGCGGCAGCAGCGGCATCATCCGCGACCATGTCAACATTGTGCCTCCCGGGGATATCCGCAACTGCCTGATTGCGCTCTCCGATATGCCGAAATTGGAAAAGGACATTTTCCAGTACCGTTTCGATTCAAAGGATTCCTTTGTGTCCGGGCACGCAATCGGAAACCTCATCATTGTGGCCCTGACTGAAATGAAAGGGAACATTTTTGATGCCATTCGGTTACTGTCCGTCATGATGGGCGTAAAAGGCAAAATTTACGCCGCAGCTGACGAGCCGCTCTCACTCTACGCAGAGTTCAAGGACGGTACGGTCATCAAGGGCGAGTCGAAAATCGCAAATGGACGCAAAAAAATCGAACGGGTGTATGTCAAACCGTTGGATGAGACTAGGGAGGCCGTCGCTTCCCGTCACGTCATCAACAGCATCCTGGAGGCGGATATGGTCGTCATCGGACCAGGAAGCCTGTATACGAGCATTTTGCCTAACCTGATGATCAGTGATCTGGGGCAAGCGGTCATCGAGACCAAAGCCGAGAAAGTATACATCTGCAACATCATGACGCAATTGGGCGAAACGGAGGGCTTCAGCGATGCCGAGCACATCAAGGTATTGCATGACCATCTGAAAGCGAAATTCATCGACACCGTCCTGGTGAACACGGAAAAAGTGCCGGATGAATACCTCAATCAACAAGCCGACGAAGAATATCTGTTGCAGGTACGCCATGATTTCAAAGGATTGCGCGAAGAAAACTGCCGTGTCATTTCCGCGGATTTCCTGGATATGAAGAACGGCGGCGTTTACCACGACGGCAAAAAAGTCGTTTCGGAACTGATCAATCTGATCTCTAATATCAAAACTATCTGTTGACCTTTTTTCTGATGGAAAGAAGCAGTCGGAAAGAAGGTACATATGTCTTTTGCATCTGAAGTAAAAAAAGAATTAACAACATTGGAAGTGCACCGTGAACATGCGAAAGCCGAACTGACCGCGTTGATCAGGATGAGCGGATCGGTCAGCATCTATAATCAGTCATTTGTCCTGAATGTCCAGACAGAAAATGCAGCAATCGCCAGACGGATGTACGTTCTCTTGAAGGATCACTACTCATTTGAAAGCGAATTGCTGGTGCGCCGAAAGATGAAGCTGAAGAAGAATAACGTCTATATTGTGCGCCTGAAGCAGGGCGTCACGGAATTGCTGAGCGATCTGAGCATTTTCGACGGGCTGTCCTTCAAGACGCAAGTTTCCGAAGATATCATGAACAATAACCAGAAGGAACGCTCTTATCTGCGCGGCGCCTTTATGGCCGGGGGTTCGGTGAACAGCCCGGAAACGAGCCGTTATCATCTGGAAATCTATTCCAATTATGAGGACCACAATCAGGATATCTGCGATATGATGAATCACTTTGATCTGAACGCTCGGACAATCGAGCGGCGCAACGGATTCATCACTTATCTCAAAGAAGCCGAGAAGATAGCCGATTTTTTGGCATTGATCGGTGCCCACAACGCGATGATGAAGTTTGAGGACGTGCGGATCATCCGAGATATGCGCAATTCCGTCAATCGCCTGGTGAATTGCGAAAATGCCAATATGAACAAGACAATCGATGCGGCGGCAAAACAGATCGCCAACATCGAATTCATCGAAGCGACGGTGGGCCTGGGGAGATTACCGGATAAGCTGAAGGAAATCGCCGTGATCCGGTTGGAGAATCCCGACATCAGCCTGAAAGAACTTGGCGAAATGATCCCGAGCGGCGTCATATCCAAATCCGGCATCAATCACCGTTTGCGAAAAATCAACGATTACGCCGATTCCTTGCGGATGGGGAAAGCCATCCGCTGACACTGGAAAATAAACCTTGAGACTAAGAAAAGTCTTCAGGTTTATTTTTTTGATAAAAAATCAGACATCCTTTTCTGCGGATATTATAGACAGTAAGTCAAGCTGAAGGAGGAATGAAAGGATGAATCAAGTATCATTGATCGGGCGGCTGGTGCGGCCCATCCAAGTGCAACAGGTGAATGGGGAAAGGCAAGTCTGCAACAATACATTAGCGGTGCAGCGCTTAAGGAAAGCGGATGAAGGCCAACCGCAGGCGGATTTCATACCTGTCGTGTTTTGGGGAGCAACCGCAAATCTGGTCGAACAGTATTGCGCCAAAGGCAATCAGATCGGCGTCAATGGCCATTTGGTTTCGCGTTCCTACGTCAATAAACAGGAGCAGCACGTCTATGTCATCGAATTGGTCGTGGAAGAATTGTATTTCGTGGAAGCGAAAAGAGAACAGGAAGCAGTCTGATGCTCCCCCGCAAAAGCCCCGGATTCCGGGGCTTATTCTGTTTAAAACAGCGATTTCCTTATTTATTCATAGAAACTTCAAAGGTATGTGGTATCGTAGACTGGAAATGATGCCGCTTATCGGAAAAAAAGATATAATGTAAGAAATGAAAAGGGGAGTCGCTATGGAAATTTTGATGATAGAAGACAATGAAGCCGTCTGCGAAATGATGGCGATGTTTTTCGAGAATGAGGGTTGGCAAGCTGCATTCAAACATGATGGCAAAGAAGGGCTGGAGGCGTTCGCGGCGGAAGACAGAAAATGGGATATGATAATCCTCGATCTGAACCTGCCGAGCATGGATGGGATGCAGGTCTGCCGTGAAATAAGGAAAATTTCCCAGTTTGTGCCGATCATCATGCTGACGGCGCGCGATTCGGAAAGCGACCAAGTCATCGGCCTGGAAATCGGCGCGGATGAATACGTCACGAAGCCATTCAGTCCGCTGACCCTGATAGCCCGCATCAAAGCGATGCACCGTCGCGCTAAGGTCGATCATTCGCAGGTGCAGGCCGCGGATGATTTCGACGTTCTCACCGATCATGTCAAAATCAGCACGATCACGCGCGAAGCCTATCTTGACGGGAATCAGATCGAAAGCTTGACGCCGAAGGAATTTGAACTTTTCGCATTGCTGGCAGAACACCCGAAACAAGTATTTTCGAGGGAACATCTTTTGACCCGGATCTGGGAAGATCCTTATTACGGGGATGAACGCACAATCGATGCCCACATCAAGAAATTGCGGCAAAAAATAGAAGCGGTCGGACCGCAAGTGATCCAAACGGTTTGGGGAGTCGGCTACAAATTCGACGACAGCGGAGTAGAGGGAAAATGAAGTACGTCTATCAACAAATCTTTGCCTTTTTTGCATTGATTCTAATAACCGTCAGTACGACCGGCATCCTGATCATCCAATACGTCACCAGTAATGTCTACGACGAGAAAGAGGCGCAGCTGTACGGATATGCCGAATCGATCATCGATCAGAATATGACGATCCAGCAACTGGAAAGCGGCTCGACTTTGGTGTCCAACCAGGACGTCTCGTTCGCCATCTTCGATGCGGAAGATCATATGGTTTATCCGCAAGCGACGGATCTGTATACGAGCGGGATCAGCACGGAGGATTTTGAGAAGCTCTCAGAAGGGGAACGGATTTCTTTGACGGAGCGGGATCGCGGCTTCCTGAACGAAAAAAAACGCTTCTTGACGGTTTATCTCCCGCTTTTTAATGCGACTACGGCCGAGTTCACAGGCTTCATAGCGGTAGGCTCACCGGTGAAAGGGATCGAGGACGAAATCAACGAAATTGAGCACAATCTGCTCGTGGCTGTGCTGACTTCCGGGGGCATCGCGATTGTATTGAGCCTCGGCATCGCCAATTATCTGACAAGGCGCATCAAGCGCATGCGGAGGGCCACCCATGAGATTGCGTCAGGCAATTTTGATGTCTCGCTTGAGAATCATAACAAAGATGAATTTGATGAGCTGTCGGAGGATTTCAACCAAATGGCAAGGTCTTTGAAAGCCTCCAACGAGGAAGTGGAACGCCAAGAGAATTTAAGGCGCCAGTTCATGATGGACGTAGCCCATGAGATGCGCACGCCGCTCACGACAATCAATGGCATCCTCGAAGGGATTCAGCACCACATGATTCCCGAAGGACGTCGGGACCGGAGCATGCAACTGATGCAAAAAGAAACCAAAAGGCTGATCCGTTTGGTGAACGAAAACCTGGATTATGAAAAAATCCGCTCCAATCAGATTGTTTTAGTGAAGCAGGAGTTTTCTGCTAAAGAAGCGCTGGAGAATGTCGCGGAGCAGATGCGGGCAAAAGCACAGGAGAAGGATGACTTGATCATCGTCCAAGTGGATGCGGCGGACCGGATTTATGCGGACTATGACCGTTTTATCCAGATCATGGTGAACCTTTCGCAGAACGCTATCCAGTTCACGAAAAACGGCACCATCATCCTGTCGTCATTCCGGGATGGCGAGCAGCAAGTCATTCAGGTCAAGGACACGGGCATCGGCATCGAGAAGAAGGATATCACGAGTATCTGGGAAAGGTTCTATAAAGTGGACGTTTCCAGAAAGAACACGAAGTTTGGCGAATCGGGAATCGGGCTGGCGGTGGTCCAATCCTTAGTGATGAACCATCAAGGGACTGTCGACGTGGAAAGCGACCCAGGAGAGGGAACGACTTTCACGATTACACTGCCCACCAAAGCAGCACTCGAAAAAAATAGTTAAAAAAATAGCTGTCGGAATTTTAAATTCCGGCAGCTATTTTGGTTATTCAACTGTTTCTGTCTGTTCTTCGGCTGGGGCTTCCTCAGCAGCGGGTTGTTCTTCCGTTACGGTTTCTTCAGCAGCGGTTTGGTTGGCAGGGGACTCAGGGGCATCCGTCTGATAAAGCGGAACGCTTGAGACGCCGTTGTTCGTGTAGTACAAGGAAGTGTTCAGGTCGCCCAATTCCGCGATGTCCTCTTCCAATTCGGTTGGAGAATCCACATAGCTGTGAAGGCTCTTGTCGACAGGCACGAATCCGTCCGGTGTGTAGAAGCGAAGCAAGTCGCCGTTGATGATCTGATCTGAGATGGCCAGTTGCAGTTCAGCTTGCGCCCGGATTTCAGCAACTTTTTGGATCACTTCTTCGGTCTGATAAGCAAGTGTACCAGTTTGGGTATGGTATACATTGTTTCCTAGAATGGTGTATTCGTTCGTTACGATACTTCCGTTACGGAAAACAACGATTCCCTCATTTTGCGCCGACAACAGATCCTGTCCAAGTTGGACATAGGCCGAAGTATCGACACCAAGTAGATGCATCACGGTAGGCAAGATGTCAATCTGGCCGCCATAGACATCACTGATTTGTCCGGTACCGGAACCAGGGTTATGGATGATGAACGGCACTTTTTGCATCATGGTGTCGTCATAGGCACCCCACATGTCCGCATCCGCTCCGATGATCGGCGCCAACGTTTCGTTGCGTGAGCTGGAAATGCCGAAATGGTCGCCGTACAATACGAAAATCGTATTATCATAAAGTCCTGCATCCTTCATATATTGGAAGAACTCAGCCAAGGCCTCATCGGCATAATGGACGGTATTGAAATAACCGTCAACCGTTTCATCGCCGGTATCCAAAGCGAAGGTGTTGTTCAGCTCGTCTTCAGGGAACGGGAAATGGTTTGATACAGTTATGAACTTCGCGTAGAAAGGTTGCGGCAATTGCTCCAGGTATTGAGCCGATTCCTGGAAGAACAATTTATCCTTCAACCCGTACTCGACCGAGTTTTCATCCGTCAGCGTGTAACTGCTGTCGGCATCGAAGAAATAATCATAATCAAAAGATTTGTAAACATTATCGCGATCCCAGAAAGAGCCGACATTGCCATGGAAAACAGCTGACGTGTAGCCGTAGCTTTCGCTTAAGATGGCCGGTGCCGATTGGAATGTATTATCGGCGCCAAGCTGTGTGAAGGCTGAACCTTGAGACAATCCGAATAGGGAATTGTCCAGCATCAGTTCGGCATCACTGGTTTTTCCTTGACCAGTCTGGTGGAAAATGTTGCTGAAACTGTTGGAATCACTGCTGTGATACAAGCTGTTGAGGAACGGCGTCACTTCTGCCGTCGTTCCTGTTTCATCGGTAAGCGACAAATCGATCAGGAACTGCTGCATGCTTTCCAGATGGATGTAGACGACGTTTTTGCCTTCCGCTTGGCCGAAGTAGGTTTCGTTCGGCTCGGCGTAATGTTCATCCAAGTAATCAAGTACGGTAGCCATATCCGAACTGTCCGCGCTTGCGCGCACTTGGTTGGCCTGGGCTGTCTTGATTCCGTCATAGAGTGTGTAGACATTGATGCCTAAGTATTTTACGATATAGTTGCGGTCAAAAGTTCTCGTCAGCAACTGCGGGCGGCTGATTTCAGCCAGGCCCAAGTTAGCGGCGAAGAGAGCGATCGAGGCTGCGACTGTCGCAAATGCCCATCTTTTCTTGAAGTTGCGTTCGTCGCGGTTTTTGCTGACGAATTTTTTATAGACAAAGATGAGAACGAAAGCATCAATCCAATAGAACAGGTCGATCGGCTGCATCATGGCGATGACGCCGGAGCCCAGGTTTTTGGTTGCGTTGGCAGAACCGAAAATGGTCTTGATCGTCAAGAAGTCCGTAAATTCGCGGTAATAGACGATATTAGCGAACAACAGGATCGAATTCAGCACATACAGAGCAATCAAGCTTCGGTAACCTTTTTTTGGATTCTTCACAAAAAGGGAAATCCCCAGAATCAATAAGGTCGTTGCGATCGGGTTGATGAAAAGAATCAGCTGCTGGAACCAGCCGTCTACGCCTAAAGAGAACGCTGTGTGGTAAGCAAAATAGGTCTTCAGCCAGAAAAGGACGACGGCGAACAGGAAAAACCCGAATCGCGTTTGCAACTGTTCAGTTAATTTTTGTTTCAAAAAAGAGACCTCCTATGATATCTTGTGGAACACATGTAAATTTCATGTGAATTTTTAAGGGTAATGTGTGTTGTTTGTGAATTTTATGTAAAATGAGCTAGTGTCATTATATTCTGAATGCTTTTGATAGTCAATCGAAGCACCGTAAAGTTTTTCCTAAGTTTTTATCAAGAACGGTTGCTTTTTTTAGGATTTTTAGAGAAAATGGGTCTTTCCATGTATCTGATCAAAGGAACAAAACTGACAAAGGTGAGCATAGATTATGATATTTTTACAAGGGCCTTATGAGTGGGTGGCTGCTTCTCTGGAATCATCCGTCAATCATTTTCCGCTCATACAATTAGTTTTCAACAGCGTGGACAAGACCATTCTGTATTATTTGATTTGGCTGGTCCTGCGGGCGGCCTATCTGCTGCACAGACACCGCAAGACAGGCAAAAAAATCCCCTTATATAAGGAAGGGTTGCTGCATGCTCTGTTTATCTACATCGTGCTGCTGCTTCAACTGACGGTTTTCCGCAACGAGGAGACCTTCTGGACCGTCGAGTATCACAAAATCGATTGGTCGGCGATCCATTGGTTGCCATTGGTGGATACGGTCAAACTATTTTACGGAGACTCGGGATTTTCGGCCTGGTATAATTCATGGGGGAACGTCGTCTGGTTTATGCCGCTGGGCTTCATGGGTCCGTATCTGTTCAGGAAAAAATGCAGTTTCCTCAAAGTGACGGCGATTGGCTTTCTTTTTTCCGCCACGATCGAGTTCCTCCAGCTCATCTTTCAGACGGGCGTGACGCATATCGATGATGTATTCTTCAATACGTTGGGTGCAGTAATCGGCTACGGCATCTGGGTATCTTCAAAAAAACACAGTAGTGCAGAACGGACAATTGACTATAAAGGAAGAAAACAATGAAAAAAATAATCATTACGCAAATAAGCGAAAAAAAAATTAAGGCAGGCAATCCCTTGCTGCAGTTCGAGGATTTTCCAAATGAACTCAGCTTCAATGAGGGCGAAATCGTCGAACTCGTCAATTCTCGCCAAGCATTCGTAGCAAGAGCCTATTTGGCCAAACAGAACAAAGGTGTCGGGTGGGTATTTTCGTTGGATGACGCGGATAGTTTCGATGAAGCGTTCTTCAAAAACAAGTTCGAAAAAGCTAAACGCAAGCGTGCGGATCTTCAATCGGACCCGGAAACGACTACCTATCGGATTTTCAATGCGGAGGGTGATGGCATTCCCGGTATCACCATCGACCATTATGACGGCTTTGTGGTGGTATCCTGGTACAGCGGAGGCATCTTCCGCTATCAAGCCGCCATCATCGCTGCTTTTCAAGCGGTCTTCCCGGAAACGAAGGGCATCTATGAAAAATTCCGTTACCAAAGGAAGGACAGCCTGATCAGCCGCTTTGTCACGGGTCAAGCAGCCCCGACGCCTCTGATCGTGAAGGAGAACGGCATCAACTATGCGACTTATCTGGACGACGGACTGATGACGGGCATTTTCCTGGATCAGCGCGACGTACGCGGTGCTCTGACGGAGCGGTACGCGGCAGGCAAACGGGTATTGAACACCTTCAGCTACACGGGGGCTTTCTCGGTGGCCGCTGCCATGGGCGGAGCAATCGAAACCACGAGTGTCGATGTTGCCAACCGTTCGTTGGAACGCACCAAAGAACAATTCGCCGTCAACAACCTGGATGTCGAGGCGCAGAAAATCTATGTCATGGATGTCTTCGATTTCATCCGCTACGCGATCCGCAAAGAATTGCAGTACGACGTGACCATCATCGATCCGCCGAGCTTTGCCCGCACCAAAAAACGGACTTTCTCGGTCACGAAGGATTACACCCAGTTGTTGGAGGAACTGATCCAGATCACCGCACCGGATGGTACGCTGATCGTTTCTTCCAACGCCGCCAACTACAAGGAAAAGAATTTCAAACAGGACATCGCCCAAGCCTTCAAGAACAGCCATTGTGATTACCGTATCCTGGAAGCCTTCCATCTGCCGAGCGACTTCGCTGTTCCGGCAGGCAGCAAAACCAGCGATTACCTGAAGGTCTTCATCATCAAGAAACTGGCAAAATGAAAAAAGAGAACGGAGCCGCCTCAAAATGAGGTGGCTCCGTTCTCTTTGCGTATGGATGCTTTTATTCGTGCAACTCTGCAGCGGCATGCTGCCCGGCAGTGTGCCCTGTAACAAAGGCGCCGGTGATGTTGTAGCCGCCTGTGTAGCCGTTGTAGTCGATCAGTTCGCCGCAGAAATAAAGACCCCGCGTCAGTTTGCTTTCCATCGTCTTCGGATTGATTTCCTTCGTGGAGACGCCCCCGCCGGTGACAAAGGCTTTATCCAAAGGATGCGTGCCGTTCACTTCGAAGGAGAAATTTTTGCAGAAGTCGGCGAAAGCTTTGATTTCCTTCGGCGTCAATTCCTTCAGGGACTTCTGCGGGTCGATAGCGGCCTGGCTGCAACCGAAAAGCAGGTAACGCTCCGGCATCAGGTCTTTCCAGCCGTTTTTGACGCTCTTTTCCGCTTGGTCCTTGATGAGCTTCTGCAACTGTTGCTCGACCGCACCCAATGAAAGTTCCGGCAGGACATCCAAGGACATCGTGACGGTCTCGGTTTTATCGCGCTTCATGGTCTGGTGGACAAACATCGAACAACGCAAAGCGGCGGGTCCGGACACGCCGAAGTGGGTGAAGATCATATCCATCTGGTGGGACACGACTGTTTTGCCTTTTTTGTTTTTAATGCTGAGGGCAACATTGCGCAAGGAAAGCCCCTTCAGTTCGCTTGAACGGATGAAGTCCGCATCGGATGTGATCGGTGCTTCGGTCGGGTACAGTTCCGTGATGGTGTGTCCAGCTGCCTTGGCGAACTTATAGCCATCGCCTTTGGATCCTGTGCGCGGGAGTGCCTTCCCACCGGTTGCCAGAATGATCCGATCCGCAGGGAGGGTTTCGCCATCCTCCAAAAGGACACCGGTCACCTGTCCGTTTTCGATCAGGATGCGTTCCACTTTGATGTTGGTCCGGATCTGGACCTGCAGCCGCTTCAGTTCCTCGATGAATGCTTCGAGGATAGTCCGGGCTTTGTCCGTGACAGGGAACATCCGGCCGTGATCCTCTTCCTTCAGGGCGACTCCGCGTTCGATAAAGAAGGTCATGATGTCATATTGACTGAATTGGGTAAAGCTGCTGTGCAGGAATTTTCCGTTTCCGGGAATATGCCGGATGATTTCCTCTTCGGGACGATTGTTGGTGACGTTACAGCGTCCGCCGCCTGTCAAAAGCAATTTTTTCCCGAGACTTGGGTTTTGTTCGAGGAGCGTCACTTCAACTCCTGCTTCGGCAGCGGTGCAAGCCGCCATCAGACCGCTCGAACCTCCACCGACAATAATGATGCGTGTTTTCATAGTATGTAATTTCTCCGATCTTTTGCTGCACTTACTTTATCACAGATATGTCCATCTGAAAACGGCTTTCTTCCCGGAATGATCACGAAAAAACAGGCTTTCCTTCATTAAATATTCAAAGATCGCGGCTATACTGGGTCCATACCCAAAGATAATCGTTTCTTTTTCCTCTTCTGTACCCGCAGAAGAACTCCTCCCTCTTGGACGGAAACGGGGCTTTGATTGCTGAACAGCTAAGCAGCGATCGTGCAGAATGATTTTTTTCTGTAGGCCTTGATTTCCGTTCATTTTTTGTGCCCGAAAGGGTATAATAGCCATATAGTACAGTTATTTTTTGAGAAGTGAGGGAATTTAAATGGATTTTATGAAAGTAATGCATACGAGACAAACAACACGCAGCTACCAAACGTTAGAGCTGTCGCAAGGTCAAGTGGAACTGATACTGCAAGCTGGGCAAAATGCACCAGTCAGCCGCGGCCGCTTTGAGGATTACCATATCACGGTCATAAAAAATTCGGAAATTTTGGTAGCGATTACATCTACGGCGAAGGAAGTGACCGGCAATACGGACAGAGATCCCTTGTACGGAGCACCTGCATTTTTCGTTGTTTCCGCCAAGGAACCGGCTAAGACAGGCAGCATCGCAAGCGCAGCCGCAATCGTAGAAAATATGCACCTGCAGGCAACCGCTGAACTGTTGGGCAGTTGTTTCGTGATGGGAGTCATCATGGACGGCACGCTTGACGCTAAAGGAATACGCGAAAAAATGGGGATTCCGGAAGGATTCACGCCTGTCGCGGGGATGGTGGCGGGCTATCCGCATGGCTATCTGCATGATCGTCCGCGCACATTGGAAAAAATCGCCAGCAATATCGTCGAATAGCACGATTCAGGCAATGAAAAACGACCTCAGGAGAAACGTTCAGGTTTCCCAGGTCGTTTTTTGCATACCCGTCTGAGGGGGCTTAACCAAAGATGAAGACCCCGATTGCATTTCGGCGCGCTTTTGTATACGATTGTACTAATAAAACAGTTAACTATATTGCAGAATTGCGGATAATTTTTCCGGAAAGCTTCAAAATACAAATCAATCAAGAAATGAAGGGATACATGATGGCGTACATTTCCTTAAAGAATGTCAGCAAATTCTATCAGATGGGCGAAACACGGATCACAGCCAACGACAAAATAAGCTTCGACATCAACGAAGGAGAGTTTGTAGTGATACTGGGGCCCAGTGGAGCCGGCAAATCCACCGTTTTGAATATTCTTGGAGGGATGGACGATGCCGATGAAGGACACATCAGCATCGACGGGGTGGACATCTCCCAATTCACTTCAAAAGCCTTGACGACCTACAGAAGGCGGGATGTTGGTTTCGTCTTCCAATTCTATAACCTGGTGCCTAACCTGACGGCGAAGGAGAACGTGGAGCTTGCCTCGCAGATATCCCCGCATGCCCGCGACGCCGCCGAGGTCATGCGGGAAGTAGGCTTGGGCGAGCGGATGGACAACTTCCCGGCGCAGCTCTCGGGAGGCGAGCAGCAGCGCGTCGCCATCGCCCGCGCTTTGGCGAAGCAGCCCAAGCTGTTGCTTTGCGATGAGCCGACAGGGGCCCTGGATTACGAAACGGGCAAACAAGTGCTCAAGTTGCTGCAGGATACGTGCCTCGATACCGGAACGACAGTCATCGTCATCACGCACAACCAAGCCATCGCAGCCATGGCGAACCGGATCATCGAAATCAACAATGCCAAAGTAAGGGCAGTCCATGAAAATCCGAATCCCAAACCAGTATCAGAAATCGAATGGTAGGAGGGGGAGACGACGATGAAGAAGAAGGCGCTCCGGAAAGACATTTGGATAGAGATAGGCAAAAGTAAGGCGCGCTTCCTCGCGCTCTTGGCCATCATCACCTTGGGGGTGGCCTTCTTTGCCGGCATCAAAGCGGCGGGTCCGGATATGCTGGATACCGCCAACCAATATTATGAAGAAAATAACCTGTATGACCTGAAGGTGCTGTCCACTTACGGATTGGAAGAAGCGGACATCGCCATTCTGGCTAAAACGGACGATCTGGCTGTCCATCCGATGCGAACGGTGGATATCGAAATGGAAGGCAGTGACTTCCTCGTAAAAGTATTCCCGTTGCAAAGCGGTGCGGATCCGGTCAATGAATATGCGCTCGTCGACGGCAGATTGCCGGAGACAAGCGGGGAAATCGCTTTGGATGCGAAACAGAATCTGATGGATACTTATCAGCTTGGGGATACGATCAGCTTCCGTCATGAATCCGAGGAAGGGCTCACCGAGGAGGAAAAGGAAAATCGCATTTCCTTGAAAGAGCAGGAATACACGGTCGTCGGTTTCGTCGATTCGCCGATGTACATCGAAACGATGATGCGCGGCTCTACGAACGTCGGGAAAGGCAGCTTGGATGCTTTCGTTGTCGTGGCCGATTCGGACATGCTCGGCAGCATCTACACGGAGGCTTACCTGACGATTGCTCCCGATGCGGCGGAAACCGGCTATACGGACAGCTATGACGATCAGGTTGACGACCTGGCCGATGAAGTGGAGCTCGCCTTGAACGGGAGACCGTTGGAGCGCATCAACGAAATCCGTGCGGAAGGGCAGCGGAAAATCAAAGATGCGGGAGATGAACTGCAGGAAGGGAAAGACAAACTTGCGGAAGCCGAGCAGGAACTGCAGGATGCCCGGCAACAATTGGATGACGGCACGGCGGCCTATGAAGAAAACCGCTTGTTGTTTCTGGACGAGATCGCAGAAGCCGAGAACACCTTAACTGCCAGCCAGGCTGAAATCGATGCGGGCATGACCGAATACCGCGCAGGTTTGGCGACTTATCTGGAAAACAAAGCGCTATACGATGAGGCGAGAATAGCCTGGGAGTCGCAGAAAGACTCCCTGCAAGGACAAACCGGTTCGGACGCTTCATCGGATGTGTTGCTGGCGAGCCTGCCCGATACACCAGAAGGCCGCGAAATCGCTGATTTGGCGCAGTCTTTATTGGATGGGCAAGCCGAAGTTGAAGCAACCCAAGCCTCACTGGAGGCCAAGGGTGTGGAGCTGCAGGAACGGGCAACCGCATTGGCGACAAAAGGCGAACTGCTTTTGGCCGAGCAGACAAGTCTGGAGACCGATGCGGCAACCTATCAGAACGAACTGACAATCTTCACCACTGACATGATAGCCTTCCAAACTGAAAAAGCAACCAAACAAGCGGAGTTCTCGGCAAGGCAAGCCGCCATCGATGCTGAAAGGGAAGTATTGGCAGCTTTGGATCCGGAAACGGACCCGAGCGTTGCGGAACGCTTAGCAGCAGTGGCCGATCAACAGGCAACTTTGGATGCAGAACAGGCCACACTAACGCAAGCCGAAGCGGATTTGGCCATCCGCCAAAGCGAACTGGAGCAAGCGGGTACCGCCTTAGCAAGCAGGCAAGAAGGCTTAACCGCAGCTGCCGCGGCTTTCCAGACGGAACGGGCCAGTGAAGAGGCCGCTCTTCTGGAAGAACAGCGCCTCTTGGAGGAAGCAGGAGCCGAGCTGGCTGCCAGAGGAGAAGAATTGCTGGGGCAACAACAGCTGCTGGAAGAAAAAATTGCGGCATTCATGGCTGATGCCGAAGCCCAGATCGCAGCCGCAGATGCCCAATTCGCCGAACAAGGGGCAGCGTTGGGGAACGGCAGATTGGAATTGGCGTCGGCCTTGGCCCAACTGGAGGACGGGCAGGCACAGATCAACGACGGCTGGGCCGAGTTGGAAAGCCAACGTGCGAGCGGTGAACAGGCCCTTGCTGAAGCTTGGCAGGAAATCCAGCAGGGCGAAGCAGAGTATCAAATGGGCATGGCCACCTTCACAGCTGAGCGGACCGATGCAGAAATCGAGATAGCCGATGGGGAACGGCAGGTCGAGGAAGCGAAACAAGCCTTGTCCGATCTGATCGACCCTGTCTACTATGTGACGGATCGGTCAGGCAATCCTGGTTATCAGGAATTTCGCGACAATGCCGACCGCATCTCGGCCATCGCAGAGATTTTTCCGGTGTTTTTCTTCCTGATCGCTGCCTTGGTGAGCTTCACGACGATGGCCCGGATGGTGGATGAACAGCGCCAGCAGATGGGGACGCTGAAAGGCCTCGGTTACAGCGATTTCGACATCGCCAAAAAATATTTGATCTATGCAGCGATCGCCTGCATCGTGGGGACATCCCTCGGTTTGGTGGCCGGTTATAATATTTTCCCTGCGGTCATCTTTGATGCCTACGGGTCCATGTACAGCCTGCCTCCCGTAAAGATCACCTATTACCTGTCCTATGCACTGATTTCCATAGCTATCGCGCTGCTCTGCACCATCGGCCCGGCAGCATGGGCTGCCCATACGTCGCTCCGGGAAAATCCGGCTGCGATGATGCGGCCGAAAGCGCCTAAGAACGGCAAACGGGTTCTTTTGGAGCGACTGACGTTTGTTTGGGATCGCCTGAGCTTCAATTCGAAGATAACGGTACGGAACTTGCTGCGCTACAAAGCCCGCAATATGATGACGATACTGGGTGTGGCCGGCTGCACCGCCTTGATTTTGACCGGATATGGCATCAAAAATTCCATCTCCGGCTTGGCGGACACACAGTTCAATGATGTGATGCGCTATAATGCAATCACGGCGATGCGTCCGGAAGCAAGCGAGGAAGAAATCGCCTCCTATGATGAACTGATCGCTGCGACCACTGAAATCACGGACCATCTCAAAGTCGTCCAGGAGAGCTATAAGCTGGATAAAAAAGGTGTGAACCTGCAGAACGTAACGGTTTTTTCTCCATTGGGAACCGAAAATCTTTCGGATTTTATCAGCCTGCGTGACCGTTCAACTCAGGAACCGATCGCGCTGACGGATGAGGGAGCCATCATCTCGGAAAAATTGGCGAATTTGGCAGGCGTCGAACCTGGAGACAGCATCGAAATCCGGAATGATGAAATGCAGACCTATCAGGTTCCGATCCAGGCTGTCACCGAGAATTACGTCAACCATTATATTTACTTGACGCCAGCCCTTTACGAAGAAGTTTTCATCCAAGCCGCGGAACCGACAACGGATTTGTTGCTGTTTGAAGAACCGGAAAGTTGGGAGAGGAGCTTCGGATCCGAAGCGATGGGAGAAGAGGCTGTCGCACTGGTGACGTTCATCAATTCTGTCGACCGCAGCTTCGCTGAAACCTTAGGGAGTCTTGATATCGTCACGTTGGTATTGATTGTGTCGGCAGCCGCATTGGCTTTCGTTGTCCTGTACAGTCTGACGAACATCAACGTATCGGAGCGGATCAGGGAATTGTCGACCATCAAAGTTTTGGGGTTCTATGATGTGGAAGTGAGCATGTATATCTACAGGGAGTCCTTGATTTTAACGTTGTTGGGCATTCTGTTCGGGTTTGTTCTCGGGAAAATTTTGAGCTCAGTCGTTCTCAAAATGGTGGAAATCGACTTCATGATGTTCCCGCCGACCATCATGCCGATCAGTTACCTTTACTCAGGCCTGCTGTCGTTATTGTTCTCAAGCGTCGTCATGCTGATCATGCACCGCAAGCTGAAACAAGTGGACATGATTGAAGCGTTGAAGTCAGTCGAATAAGTATAGAAAAAACGCGCAAGCAGCCAATAGATGGCGGCTTGCGCGTTTTTCTTCTGCAGTTGCTCAGTTTTCGGATGGTGTTTGAGGCGCACCAGGCAGCAGGTAGTTGACCCCGATGGCGATGGAAGTGCCGATGACTGTGTCCAGTACCCTTTGGATGGCATAGGTGATTTTTTCGGTGTCATTTATATTGTAGAAAACGACAAGGAAGGTCGCTGTCGCACCGACGATAGCCGTTGACATGTCCAAGATGTTGCAGACCATGATCAGGATGATGACGGCGATGATCGTTCCAAAGAAATCCACAGAAAAATCCAGTCCCAGAAAATCTTTGATGGCAATCAAGGTGACACCGAGGATACCGGCGACAGTATTGCCTCCGACACGACGGAGTCCATGATGGAGTGACTGCGAGCAATCTTCACGCAAAGCAAAGACTGCCGCCAAACCGGCCAACATAGGAGAACCTCGGTCCAATAATTTGAACAGCAGGACACAAAACCCGACAGCAACGCCGGATTTGGTCGTACGCATGCCTACGCGGAACTTCTCCTTATCCAAATGGAACATAGTAAGTACTGCACTTCCTCTCAAAATGAAATATTATCTCAATCATAAGCATTTTTGAATTTTAATCAAGTCATTTTCGTATTATTGTGCAAATAATACACCTGCATTTGCGGTTTTGTTCAGTATGACTTTCCGGAAAATGAGAATAAAAGAGCAGTTTTTTTGGACGGAAAATGTCCTTTGCCAGGCAAGCCATTTGATTGGTTTTGTTGCAACGGCGCCTTTTTGAGGTAGGGTAAAAAAAGAACATTCGCTTTTTGCCAAAAAAGGACAAAATTGGGTTGCTTAAATTGTCAGAATATTCTATACTAATGACATTAAATTTTAAGGAGAAGGATGAGGGCCTTTTCTTTGGATTTGCAACGAATTATTAACATATAGTGAGATGGGGAGGATTATTTAGATGAAAAAGAAATTATTGATGGGCTTGGCATCTGTATTCGTACTTGCAGCATGCGGCAATGGCGCGACGACAGAAGAGAGCGATACAATCAAGTTGGGTGGTAACTTCGAATTATCAGGCGGTGCGAGTGCATACGGTACGCTGATGGATCAAGGGATCAAAATGGCCGTTGCAGAACAGAATGCTGCAGATGGCTTATTGGGCAAACAGATTGAATACGTATCTTACGATAATAAATCCGAGCCTTCAGAATCCACATCGGTTGCGACACGTTTAGCTACTGAAGATAATGTTGTCGCAATCCTGGGACCTGCTACAACGGGTGCAGCAAATGCGCAATCTCCAGCAGTCACAAGAGCAAAAGTACCAGCAATCCTTCCTGCTGCTACAGGCGATAGCGTAACAATGGATGGCGATTCCGTGTTGGAATACGTATTCCGCGTATGTTTCCAAGATTCTTTCCAAGGTAAAGCTTTGGCTGAGTTCGCACAAACAGATCTGCAAGCTACAAAAGCTGTCATCTTAGTGGATAACTCCACTGACTACGCAATCGGCTTGTCGGATGCATTCAAAGAAACATTTGAAGGAGAAATCGTAGCGGAAGAAAACTTCACAGCCGGCGACACAGACTTCAAAGCGATCTTAACGAACATTGCGAAAATGGATTATGATGTCATCTTCTTGCCTGGGTACTATGAAGAAGGCGGACTGATCATCAAGCAAGCCCGCGAAATGGGAATCACGCAACCGATCCTTGGACCGGATGGCTTCGCTAACTCAACATTGGTTGAATTGGCAGGTGCCGACAACGTTGATAATGTATTCTACGCTAGCCACTTCACTCCGAATAGTGAAGACCCTAAAGTACAAGAATTCTTGGCTGCTTTTGAAGCAGAGTACGGCAAACCTGCAGATTCATTCGCAGCTTTGGCTTACGATGCTGCGCAATTAGTATTCGACGCAATCCAGACTGCTGACAGCACAGATCCTCAAGCAATTACAGATGCTTTAGCGGCAACTGAAGATTTCGAAGGAGTAACGGGTACATTCTCATTTGACGAGAACCACAACCCTATCAAATCCGCTTTCGTTATTGAATTACAAGATGGTGTAGAAGTCGGCAACTCTGTTGTGGAACCAGCTAAATAAAAATAGCCTGGCGCACAACATTGCGGCATTGAAACCTGAATAGACCGTTTGATTCTAAAGTAACACAATGAGGTGCTGGCAGAATTTGCTTAGCACCTTTCTTTATGTTTAACCTCATCATTAGAGAATCCCTCATCGTGCGTGAATAATAGTAAACTATAGGCGAACAATACAGTATAATGAAAGAAAAACTTCTGCATAGCAGAAGAAAAGAGAGGTGTAAAATGGAAAATTTAGTTCAACAGCTGATAAACGGTATATCGTTGGGAAGTATCTACGCCTTGATTGCGCTAGGGTACACCATGGTATACGGCGTCATCAAATTGATTAACTTTGCCCACGGGGACATTTATATGGTGGGCGCGTACCTTGGATATGCTTTGATCCAAAACGTTGGCCTCGGCCTTTTCCCAGCCATTCTGATTTCAATGATTTTTTGTGCCATTTTAGGGGTGGTCATCGAGAAGGTCGCCTACAAACCGTTGCGGGGCGCAACAAGGGTAGCGACGCTGATTACAGCCATCGGAGTTTCGTATTTATTGCAAAATGTCATGATTTATATAATGGGGCCGCAGGTGAAGGCCTTCCCGACAGCGTTGATAGTCCGGAATTGGACATTCGGCGGCGTGACCATCAACTCGCAGCAAATCCTGATTTTCCTGACGACGGTCATTCTGATGATCGCTCTGCAGGTCATCGTAAAGTACACAAAGATGGGAAAAGCGATGCGGGCAGTCAGTACCGATCCTGAAGCAGCACAATTGATGGGGATCAACGTGGATAACGTCATTTCCTTTACGTTCGTCCTAGGCTCTTCCTTAGCCGGAGCTGCAGGCGTGTTGGTCGGAATCTATTATAATTCGATCTCGCCATTGATGGGTGTCACACCAGGTCTGAAAGCCTTCGTTGCGGCAGTGTTCGGCGGCATCGGCATCATCCCTGGAGCCATGGTCGGCGGTTATGTCATCGGAATCATCGAGACTTTGGTCAGCGCTTATGGCGGATCGATGTTCAAAGATGCAGTCGTGTACTTGATCCTGATCATCATCCTGATCGTCAAACCTTCCGGAATCTTCGGGAAAAATACAAAAGAGAAAGTGTAGGTGATAAAAATGAAACAATTCAATAAAACAAATCTAGGTTGGCTCATTCTTATCGCTGTGATGGCTGTCGTACTGTTCATCGGCGTCAGCACAAATATGATTTCTCCCTTCTACCAAATCACTTTAGTTACAATCTTGATAAACATCATCCTGGCGATCGGACTGAATCTGGTTATTGGATTTTCCGGACAGTTCTCACTGGGACATGCCGGTTTTATGGCAATCGGTGCCTATAGTGGCGCCATCATCGGCGATAGGATGGAAGGCTTGGCTGGCTTCTTTGTAGGCTTGTTCGTGGGCATGATCATCTCCATCATTGTGGCTTTGATTGTCGGAATACCGACGCTCCGTCTGAAAGGAGACTATTTGGCGATTGCGACATTGGGGGTAGCGGAAATTATCCGTATCCTGATTCTGAATATGGGTGAACTAACCAATGGTGCGCGCGGAATCAGCGGCATCTCTTTCCCTTTCGAATCGAATACCGGTTTCATCATGGTCTTGTTCGTGATACTGATCGTAACGACTACCCTTACAGTAAACTACATCAACAGCAGCCCTGGTCGTGCGACTATCGCCATCCGCGAAGATGAGATCGCTGCCGAGTCGATGGGTGTCAACGCAACGACTTACAAAGTCATCGCCTTCATGATCGGTGCGGCGACTGCCAGCATCGCAGGCTCCATGTACGGCACTTATTTCAGCGTAATCACTCCGGGCGATTTCACTTTCCAAAAATCGATCGACGTACTGATCATCGTTGTGTTCGGCGGTATCGGCAGTGTAACCGGCACAGTCGTTGCAGCCGTTGTGTTGGGTGTCCTGAACACGTATCTGCAAGCGTTCGGCGAGCTGCGGATGATTTTCTACGCTCTGGCCATCATCGCCATCATGGTATTCCGTCCAGGCGGATTATTGGGCAACCGCGAATTCACGATGTCCGCTTTGATGAAGCGCTTTGGGAAAAAAGATTCTGCTAAGAAGGAGGTCCAATAATGAGCCTATTAGAAGTAAAAGAATTGACCAAAAACTTCGGCGGTTTGGCCGCGGTATCCAATGTCGATTTTGCGATCGAAGAAAATGAATTGGTCGGTCTGATCGGCCCCAATGGTGCTGGCAAAACGACCTTCTTCAACTTACTGACCGGTGTTTATGTTCCGACAGAAGGCACAATCGAATTGGAAATCGACAACAAAAAAGTGTTGTTGAACGGAAAGGCGCCTTACAAAATTACGGATCTCGGCTTGGCGCGTACCTTCCAAAACATCCGCCTCTTCAAGGAATTGACGGTCATCGACAATGTACTGATTGCGATGCACAGCACTATGGGTGAGAATACTTTCCACAGCTTGCTGCGCACGCCGACTTATTACCGCAAGGAAGCTGAAATGCGCGAAAAAGCTTTGGAACTGTTAGCCATTTTCGAACTGGAAAAGAAATATGATGTTTTGGCGAAAAATCTTCCTTACGGCGAACAACGTCGTTTGGAAATCGTCCGTGCTTTGGCGACGAATCCGAAAATCCTCTTCCTGGATGAGCCTGCAGCCGGCATGAATCCGCAAGAGACTGCGGAATTGACCGCTTTGATCCGCAAAATACAGAAAGATTTCAAAATCACAGTCGTCTTGATCGAGCATGATATGTCCTTGGTCATGAATGTGTGCGAAAGAATCTATGTGTTGGAATACGGCCGTCTGCTTGCCAAAGGAACACCGGAAGAAATCCAAAAAAATCCAGCCGTAATCAAGGCTTATCTAGGAGGCGACTAACGTGCTGAAAGTAAAAAATCTATCTGTGCATTATGGCATGATCCAAGCCATCAAAGATATCAGCTTTGAAGTGAATGAAGGCGAAATCGTGACTTTGATCGGAGCCAACGGAGCAGGGAAGTCCACCATTTTGCGTACGATTTCCGGGTTGGTGAAGCCCTCTTCAGGCGAAATCGAATATTTGGGTAAACCTATCCATAATGTGGCGACCAGAAAAATCGTTGAACAAGGGATCGCCCAAGTTCCGGAAGGCCGCCATGTATTCAAAGGTTTGACCGTACAGGAAAACCTTGATCTGGGAAGCTTCACCCGCAAAGACAAACAGAACCTTGCCGGTGATCTGGAAGCAGTATTCGAACGTTTCCCGATTTTGCGAGAAAGAAAAAATCAGGATGCGGCCACTCTATCCGGCGGGGAACAACAGATGTTGGCGATGGGCCGCGCTTTGATGACGAAGCCGAAGCTATTGCTTCTGGATGAGCCTTCGATGGGGCTGGCGCCAATCTTCATCAAGGAAATCTTCCATATCATCCAGGATATCCAGAAACAAGGCACGACAATCCTGCTGATCGAACAGAACGCCAACGTTGCGCTGAAAATCGCGAATCGCGGCTATGTATTGGAGACGGGAAATATCGTATTGACCGGAACCGGGGAAGAATTATTAGCAAGTGACGAAGTTCAGAAAGCTTACTTAGGAGGCTAAACAATGGATGTACAAAGCTATATGTCAACGGATTTAGTAACGATTCAACCTTCAACAAAAATCATCGAAGCTTTGGATATGATGAAAGAGCACAAGATTCACCGTCTGCCGGTCGTTCAAGGCGAGACCATCGTGGGCTTGATCACGGAGGGCATCATCGAACGCAATACACCTTCCAGTATGACCAGCTTGGATATGCATGAAGTCAACTATCTGTTGAACAAAACCACAGTGGCCGACATCATGGAAAAACGCGTCGTGACGATCAACAAGGAAGCTCTTTTGGAAGAAGCGGCCGTAATGATGCGCGAGAATGGCATCAGCGTATTGCCGGTCGTCGAGGCAGGCAACCGCCTGATCGGCATCATCACCGAAAAGGATATCTTCTCTGCCTTCATCGATGTGCTGGGCTACTACACACCGGGCGTCCGCGTTGTCGTCAATATCCATGAAGACAAAAAAGGCGTCCTCGAAGACCTGACGGATATCTTCTCCGATGAGAACATCAACATCCAACAGATCGCGACTTACCGCAAAATGGGCTATGTCCAGGTCGTCATCCAATTGGAAAGCAAAGACATCGACGGAATCCGTGCCAGACTGGAAGAACACGGCTACGAGATCGGATCGATTATTTATAAACCTGAGAGAGTATAGGATTCTTTGCTATTCTCCTCGCGAAATATAACAAAAGCAGAAACCGCTCACTCCAACATAAACGGAGTGGGCGGTTTTTTTAAGCAAATTATTTCTTTTATCACGTAATAAGTGTATAATAAGAACATGATAGATTGGAGGTTACATAAATGAATAATGCACTTATAACAATTGTCTTGTATACGATCAAAGAGCAATATGTCAGTGAAAAAGCTTTTTATGCCAATCAACTAGGGATCTCGCCGCAGAGCTGGGATCGCTGGAAAAAAGGAGAGCATGGTTTAAAACCAGAGAACATGCAGATCATTTCAAAATTGTTCACCGATTATGAATGGATGCTTGTCCAGAAAGTTTGTCGAAATGCTGAAATTCTACCCGAAGTGGCAGAGAACCCTGTAAGAGAATATCATTTCCTGAAATATCAAGTCGCGAAAAAATGGATAGCGACGGATTTGGCCGATTTCAAATGGTACACTACCGATGAGACCGTCCATGATTCAGAAATCCATAGACCGGCAATCACCACGCTCCGGCTTGAGTGCAATTATGATTTCTGGAGTTACAAAGATATCATCGATCTGCGCTTGCCTAGCATCATCCGCCATCAGATCGATTCGGAAAAAATCAATCTGCTGGAATGGTTCAATGAAAATACACCGGATACCATCACACAAATTACTGAATAACAGAATATAAACTGGAAAGCCGAGATGATACTATCTTGGCTTTTCGTTTGGATTTGAGCGTAGGCTTACTTTTTGGGTGTGGATTGACTGGGGTTTGTGCTAAAATAGGCATAACAAAAAATTACAGACCAGAAGAGGGTAGAAGATGGAAACGAATAAAAAATACTCCCAAACACCTGAGAGGTACGCACAAAGACTGCGTTTCCTTGTGGGGCTCTTGCTGGCGATGCTCTTTTTCACAGGGTGCACAACCGATGACGATGAACCATCAAACAGTCAGCAGGATTCGACAACAAGCAATCATTCCGAAGAATCGCAAGCCTCTTCCGAAGCTGCAGTCGATGAAGCCGAGTCCAAAGTTATCGTGACACCGGCCTCTTCCTTAACTGATTGGAATCTGGTTTTGGTGAACAGGGAAAATCAGCTTGCTGCAGAAATCGCAACGGAGTTTTACCTGACCGAGAGCGGCTATCAGATCGACAGCAGGATAAAGGACCCATACTTGGCACTGTTGGAAGCCGGGAAAGTCGCCGGAATGGATTTCACGATGATTTCAGGGTACCGCTCCATCGAGCAACAGCAAGCAAACTACGACGTTAACTATCAAAATTATCTGGCCTCAGGTTTGACTGAAGAAGAGGCGCACTCAAAGACGGAAGAATTTATTGCCTTGCCCAATGCCAGCGAACACACAACCGGACTCGCGGTTGACATCACATCGACTGCGTTAGCGAATCAAGAAGGCGGCTCCGGCTTGCTTCAGGATCTGGAGAATTATCCTGAGGGGCTGTGGCTGGAAGAAAATGCACCCAAATTCGGTTTCGTCCTGCGTTACCCAAAAGAGAAAGAAGCCATCACCGGCATCAATTTTGAACCGTGGCATTTTCGGTATGTAGGCGTCGAGAATGCCATTTACATGACCGAAAACAATCTGACGTTGGAGGAATACGTAGAGATTCTGAAGCAAAATGAAGTGCTAGGAAACAGCAAACAATAGCAGGTAAAGCAGCACAACCAAATAGATGGAGGAACATATGGCACGAAAGAGAAAGCGGACTCGGAAAAAACCGCAATCGGCATCCGCTCAAGCAATCAAGATTTTATTTTTCCTGTTGATCAGTTTTATGGCAAGTCTGTCGTTCATAGGCGATTTTTCTACAATTGTTCCGGATATCCCGGAGTACAGCAGTAATCAGGGGAACGGCTTTATCGCCACTGTCGCCCCTGCCGCACAGCAGATGCAAGCAGCATATGGTGTCCACGCCAGCATCAGCATCGCGCAAGCAATCCTCGAATCGGATTGGGGAGAGAGCGAACTGTCTGCCGTTTACAACAATCTTTACGGCATGAAGGGTGATAACCCGGGAAATACGGTTCTCTTGACGACCAATGAATACTACAACGGCCAGTGGGTAAGCATTCAAGCAAACTTCAGGGTCTACGGCAGCTGGACGGAATCGGTCCAGGACCATGCGTTGCTGTTCGTCAACGGCACCACTTGGAATCCGAGCCAATACGCGCCGGTTCTGCAGGCAACCACCTATCAGGAAGCGGCCCAGGCTCTCCAGGATTGCGGCTATGCGACCGATCCGGATTATGCGGCCAAGCTGATAGCAGTCATCGAACAGCATGCACTTTATGAATATGATAGTTGAAGCATACAAACAGAAACGCGCGGACAGATTGGCCCTTTTGAGGAGGTAACCTAATGTCGCGCGTTTTTTGGCTCAACTACCCTTATTTCTCTCGAAAATTCTACAAACAGGCAGTTTTTGCATGGCGACATTCGTCGAATATAGTGATAAAATGATTTGGTAAAGACTTTTTTAACAAAATTCTAATGAAAATCCAAGAGAGTAGTGTGATCACATGCCGAATCAAATTTTACCCGGGAAAACAATCGGTATTATTGGCGGAGGACATGTCGCCCGTATGATTGCTTTGGAAGCCAAAAAAATGGGCTACCAAATAGGCATCTTGGACGCCGATCCTGCCTGTCCGGCTGGGCAAATAGCTGATTGGCAGATAACCAAGAAATATACGGATTTCGATGCGCTGACGGATCTCGCGGCAAAATCGGACGTGCTGACCTTTGAATCCGAAGCCGTGGATACGATGTTGCTGACGCAAATCAATCCTTATATCGCTATACCGCAGGATCCGGACAGCCTTTCCATCACCCAAGACCGGTTGATCGAAAAAGCATTTTTGGAATCCTTGAACATAAATGTAACGCCTTACGCGACGATAACCGCCATCGAAGACATGGAAGAGGCTGTCAAAAGTATAGGCTTCCCGTGTGTGCTGAAGCCGATCCGTGTGGAAGCGGCCACACCGGTCCAGCATCTTTTGTACAGCGAGGAGGACTTCGGAAGGGCGTCAGCCTTGCTGAAAAAAGGAACGTGCATTTTGGAGGCGTGGATCCCATTCGAGATGGAGTTGACCATTACAGTCGCACAGGACGCGAACAATGTGTTCACGTCATTCCCCGTCACGGAGACGGTATACCAGGAGCAAAAACTTGTGAAGACCATCACGCCTGCACGCGTAGGCGGAAATATCCAAAAAGAGATGGAGCATATCGGCAAGCTGGCTGCGAAGGCCATGAATCTGACCGGCATTTTGACGATCGAAACATTCATGACGTCGTCGGGTTCCCTCTATGTGAACCGTTTAGTCGTCCGTCCACACCATTCGTGCAATTATTCGTTGGACGGCTGCAGCATCTCTCAATATGAAATCCTTGTCCGTTGCATCTGTGGGTTGCCCATTCCAGAAATTCAGCTGTACGATACAAGCGTGACGTTCAACATCATGGAAGAAAAACTTGATGAAGCACTGATTTTGCTGTTGACCAAACCGGATTGGCACTTCCATTTTTACGGAAAAAAAGAACACCGCGCGAAACGGAAAATGGGACACGTCACATTATTGGGTGACAACCCGGATATCCTCATCAACGAACTGGAAGAAAACGGCTTGTTAGAATCTACAGAGTAACGGAAACAGGTGTCCGCTCTCTTATATGAAGGAAGGAATCAATTCATGGAGGATAGACTATTCAATAAAGCATACGACTACATAAAAGACAAAATCGACAGCACTTGCTGGCCTCCGGGAACCAAAATAACCGAACAACTGATTTCGGAAGCCTTGTTCATGAGCCGGACACCGATCCGCACAGCGCTGCTTTTGCTGGAGGAAGAAGGATTAGTGAAATCCATCACTTACAAAGGCTATATCGTAGCCGAGAAGAAAATCTCAAATGAAGGCCTGCTGGAACGCTTGGAACTGATCGCCGGTCTTATCATGAACTACCTGCAATATCTGAAGGAAAACGACATTTTCTTGGATTACAGGGTTTTTGAAAAGATACTTGAAAAACAAGAGGAGTATCTGAATTACCGGGATGCTGCGGGGTATTTCAAGAATGAATACAAAATCTTTGAGACATTCATCGCCAAAAGTGAAAATCAGTTCCTGAAGAAAGTGATCATGACGACAGCCCGCGACATCCATAACACTTATTCCGACAACAGTGATCTGATGGATGAAGAACGTTATCAAAGTGAAGCACAGTTGCTCGGCTTATATAAGGAAATAGCGGTTTGTATGCGCAATAAGGACTACGACAAGATGGGCGAATACATCATCATCTTCTTCGAAACGTTGAAAGACACGAACGACATCCTGGCCCAATAGCCCGACAAAGAAAGTCCTGCTGCTGAATCAAGCAAATGATTCAGCGGCAGGACTTTTATTTTGGATGGCACAATGGGTTGAAAAGAACCTCAGGGTCACCGAGGGGAACAAGGGTTAAAAACTATTTAAAATATCCGGGGATTCATTGATAGCCACGCTCTAAAATGATAGACTAAACCATGATGCAAATCAGAAACGATAAGGCTGTACTATCGCCTTGAACCTATCAAAAAAGAACGCACCCATACATACTCCGAAACAAAGGCAACAAAAGAAAGGATGGCAATTGTGCAACAAAAACACGACCTCATAAAAGGAATGAACCCAAGGCAAGCTGAAGCCGTTTTGGCGACGGAAGGGCCACTATTGATCATGGCAGGGGCAGGCAGCGGCAAAACGCGGGTGCTGACCCACCGCATGGCCTATCTACTGGAAGAAAAATCAGTAAACCCTTGGAACATCTTAGCCATCACCTTTACGAATAAAGCGGCAAAAGAAATGAAAGAGCGGGTCATCCGCCTGGTCGGAACGGTCGGCAATGACATGTGGGTATCCACTTTCCACTCCATGTGCGTACGAATCCTAAGAAGAGAGAGCGAACAGCTCGGCTACGCGCGCTCCTTCACCATCTGCGACCAGAGCGAAACCGAAACATTGATGAAACGCATCATCCGCGAAAAGAATCTGGATTCCAAAAAATTCGATCACCGCATGATTCTGGGGCGAATCAGTCAAGCAAAAAATGAGCTGCAAACACCGAAGGAATTCGGCGATCTGGCTGGCGGATACATCGACAATATCGTCTATGAATGCTACAAGGATTACCAGAAAGCGCTAGAAAACAGCCAATCGATGGATTTCGACGACCTGATCATGTTGACGGTCAAACTGTTCCAGGAATATCCAGAGACACTGTCCTACTACCAAAATAAATTCCATTACATCCATGTGGACGAGTACCAGGATACCAACTACGCCCAATACCAATTGGTGCAACTGTTGGCCAGCAAATTCAAAAACATCTGCGTAGTCGGCGATGCGGACCAAAGCATCTACGGTTGGCGCGGTGCCGACATGGAAAACATTCTCAACTTCGAAAAGGACTACCCGGACGCAAAAGTGGTCTTGCTGGAGCAGAACTACCGCTCCACCAAAAAAATCCTGCGCGCAGCCAACGACGTGATCCAAAACAACGTCAACCGGAAAGAAAAAGAGTTGTGGACAGACAATCCGGACGGCGAGAACATCGTTTACTACCGGGGTCAATCCGAACACGACGAAGCGCGCTATGTCATCTCGAAGATGCTCCAGGAAGTCCGCGAAAACAAACGCCAATACGGAGATTTCGCAGTGCTCTACCGGACGAACGCGCAGTCGCGTGTCATCGAGGAGAACCTCCTGAAGTCGAACATCCCTTATAAGATGGTCGGCGGGCGCAAGTTCTACGACCGCAAAGAAATCAAAGACATTTTGGCCTATCTGCGCCTGATCGTGAACCCATCGGATGACTTGAGCTTCGGTCGGATCGTGAACGTGCCGAAACGCGGAATCGGCGATGCCAGTGTCGAAAAACTGCGTGAATTCGCCAATATGCATGACCTGACTTTATTGCAGGCTGCCCATGATGTGGCAATGTCCAGTGTATCCGGAAAAGCCGCGAAGGAATTGAAGAAATTCGCGACCGTTATGGATAATCTTCATAAAATGCAGGAATTCCTGCCGATCACGGAATTGGTCCAGGAGTTGCTTTCCCAGACGACTTATCTGGAAGCTCTCGAAATGGAGAAGACGCTGGAGTCGGAAGCGCGGATCGAAAACATCAACGAATTCCTGTCGGTAACCCAGGAGTTCGATAAAATGAATCAAGAAGAATTTGATCTGACCGCCTTCCTGACCGATTTGGCGCTGGTTTCCGATTTGGATCAGATCGAGGAAGAACCGCAGAGCGAAGTGACGCTGATGACGATGCACGCAGCCAAAGGATTGGAATTCCCGATCGTCTTCATCATCGGGATGGAAGACGGCATTTTCCCGTCGTCCCGCTCCTTCATGGATGAGGACCAGATGGAAGAAGAACGGCGCTTGGCCTATGTAGGCATCACGCGGGCGGAGCAAAGACTGTTCCTGACGAATGCCTATTCCCGCATGCTTTATGGACGTACGATGTCCAACCCGGCATCGCGTTTCCTTGATGAATTGGACGGATCCGTTCTGGACCGCGAGGACAGTGCGGGATCCACGTCAAGCATGTATTCTTCAAAACCGGCAAGCTCGGGCGGCCGCTGGAAAACAGCAAGTGATACTCGCCAGGAGAAAGCCTTCAGTCAGCCGTTTTCGGTCGGACCGCGTGAAAAAACGACGCAGTCCGTCAAGCAAACCGGAAGCAGCGGTGCGGCCAGCCTTGGTTGGGCTGTCGGGGATAAAGCCAGCCATAAGAAATGGGGCACAGGCATTGTCGTTCAGACGAGCGGAGAAGGCGATGGTTTGACATTGGATATCGCCTTCAAAGACATCGGCATCAAACGCCTGTTGGCATCCTTTGCACCGATCGAAAAAGCATAATTTAGGAGGGGAATCATTCATGGCGAAAGAAAGTCTGACCGAAGCCCAAGAGCGCATCGAGACGTTGAAGACGCTCCTCAACCGCTATAGTTACGAGTATTATGTACTGGACAAGCCCAGTATTTCCGATAAAGAATATGACCAGCAGTATCAAGAACTGGAAAAATTGGAAAAAGCCCATCCGGAGCTGATCACCACGGACTCACCGACGCAACGCATCGGCGGTACCATCCTGCCCGGCTTCACAAAGGTGCAGCACGATTCACCGATGTTGAGCTTGGGGAATGCCTTCAATCAGGAAGACTTGCTGCAGTTCCATCAACGCATCAGCAAACTGACCGACCAGCCCTTGCAGTACATCTGTGAGCTGAAGATCGACGGTTTGGCCGTGTCATTGAAGTACGAAAACGGTTTGTTCATCCAAGGTGCGACGCGTGGGGACGGAAACACCGGCGAAGACATCACGCAGAACCTGCGGACGGTCAAATCTATCCCGTTGCGCCTGAATGAACCGCTGACTTTCGAAGTCCGCGGCGAATGTTACATGCCGAAAGCCTCATTCGTCCAATTGAATGCGGACCGCGATGAGAAAGGCCTGGAGATTTTTGCGAATCCGCGCAACGCCGCTGCCGGCAGTCTGCGTCAACTGGACTCCAGCATTGCAGCAAGCCGCAACCTGAATATCTATCTGTACAGCGCCACAAATTTCGAACAATTGGCTGTGGAGACGCAGGATGCGCTGCTGAACCGATTGGCTCAGGTCGGCCTGCGGACCAATCCGGAACGCAGACTTTTCGATTCGATCGAAGAAGTCTGGGCATTCACGGAAGAAATCGCAGCGAAAAGAAAAGAATTGCCTTACGAAATCGACGGCATCGTCATCAAAGTCAATGCCTTCGCTGCCCAAGAAGAAATTGGCTATACGGTAAAAGCGCCGCGGTGGGCAATCGCCTACAAATTCAAGGCGGAAGAAGCCGAAACGATCGTACGTGACATCGAATGGACAGTCGGCCGTACCGGTGTCGTGACACCGACAGCCGTAATGGATCCCGTATTTTTGGCCGGTTCCACTGTGCAGCGCGCCAGTCTGCATAACGTCGATCTCGTCCGCGAGAAGGATGTGCGCATCGGTGACACGGTCGTGATCCATAAGGCAGGCGACATCATCCCGGAAATCCAGCATGTCCTTATCGATCGCAGAGATCCGGAAAGTGAACCCTATGTCATTCCTGAGGTGTGCCCGGCCTGCGCTAGCCACTTGGTGCATTTGGAGGATGAAGTAGCTTTGCGCTGCATCAATCCGAAGTGCCCTGCCCAAATTAAAGAAGGCTTGTCCCACTTCGTTTCGCGCAATGCGATGAATATCAGCGGTCTGGGTGTTCGCGTCGTCAGCCAAATGTTCGAAAAGGGGCTCGTCAAAGACGTAGCCGACCTGTATAAACTGACTGAAGAAGATCTTTACCAATTGGATAAAATCAAAGAAAAGTCTGCCCATAATATTGTGACCGCCATCGATCAGAGCCGGGAGAACTCAGTCGAACGTCTGCTGTTCGGTTTGGGCATCCGCCATGTTGGATCGAAGGCTGCAGCCAGCCTGGCAGCGGAATTCGAAACCATCGAACGCCTGATGCAGGCAACGAAAGAAGAAATCATGGCCGTCGAAGGCATGGGTGACATCATCGCGGACAGCGTCGTGGCCTACTTCCAATTGCCTGAAGTGAAGGATCTGATTGAAGAATTCCGAGCGAACGGCGTGAATCTGACCTACCTGGGCAAGAAAAAGGCTGAGGTGGCCGCTGTAGATTCCATCTGGAACGGTAAAACAGTTGTATTGACGGGCAAACTGACACACTATAACCGAACCGAAGCGACGGAAATGATCGAGGCACTCGGCGGAAAAGTGACAGGCAGTGTCTCCAAAAAAACCGACTGGATCGTCGCCGGAGAAGAAGCCGGCAGTAAATTGGCAAAAGCCCAATCTTTGGGCATCCCTGTCTGGACAGAAGAAGATATGGTGAAAAACTTGGAAAGAAGTGACAGCAGTGAATAAAGCGAAAAGCGTCATCCTTATGACTGTCTCCGGAGCAGCGATGTTCCTGTTGGCCAGTTGCGGACAGCTTTCAGAGACGCAAACTACGGAGAATACAACCAATACCGGCCCTGAAAAAGTGACTGTCCAAACGACTCAGAATCAGTTGTCGACCGATTATTACCCGGCCTTGATTGTGGACGGCAAGTACCAATTCAGCCAGAATCGCGGCGTCAGCCTTTCGCTGAACTCGACAGCCAACATCAAAGACTTTGAGGCGGATCTGTTGGATGTAGCAAAAAATATTTTTCCGACTGACCAATACTTTTTTCAGGAAGGCCAAGTCATCGATTACGATACGACAAGGTTATGGTTGGGTCGTTACAGCGAATCCAATCCGGACGGTTTGAATCCGACCGATAACGGCAGCACCGATGCGGCAACCAGAGAGCCGATTTATCTGGAGCAGATTTTGGAACAGGACTATATGATCCAAAATGAAAATGGCTTCGAATTGGCCGGGATGGCCATCGGACTGGCGATGAATTCGATCGACTATTACAAAGTGAACGACGTACCGATGGAACAAGCCATTTCCCGCGATAAACTGGAAGAACAGGCAAAAGCCTATGCAGATACGATTATTACGCGTTTGCGCCAGACCGAGGGATTGGAAAGCATTCCGATCGTCATCGGAATTTATGAACAATCGGCGCAGGATAGCCCGGTCGGCGGCGTCTATCTGTTCGAAGGCGTCTCCACGGAAGGGAATGCGATCGGTGAATGGATCACCCGCAATGAAAGCAAAGTTGTTTTCCCGTTGCAGAGCGGAACGCAGACGGAAGAATCTTCTAATTTTGACAACTTCAAAAATGAAGTGCAGGATTTCTTCCCGAATCTGAACGGTATCGTCGGTGAAGGGAAATATGTCGATGGACAATTGCTTTCGCTCGAGATCGACATCACAACGCAGTTCTACGGGGAAACGGAAATCATCGCCTTCACCCAGCACGTAACGGATGCGGCAGGGCGTTTCCTGCCCCAAAACATTCCCGTTGAGATCACGGTTGAATCAATTAACGGCATCGAATCGTTCCTGACAAGAGAAAACGACAGCCAGGGCTTCAGTTACCATATCTTTGATTAGTGGACAGTTTTCCATAATCAGGGCTGAACGAACCCGTTCCGCTTTTCTTGTTTTCAGAAAGTGCTGGAAACGTGAGAAAACTCCCACAAACCGATGATTTTTATGCTAAAATGAACAGGTATGTAAAAAAACGATGACTACACAAAACGACAGAAAGAAGGGTATTACATGGCAATCACTGAAGAGCAAGTGCGTCACGTAGCAAAACTGGCCAAGCTGGAATTCGCTCCTCACGAAATTAAACATTTTACAGAACAATTGGGCGACATCATCGACATGGTGGAACAATTGGAAGCAGTCGATACAACAGACGTACCCGTGACTTCCCATGGCTATGCATTGAAGAATGTCATGCGTGAAGATGTAGCGGAACCAGGAACGGATCGTGACCTCTTATTCAAAAACGTCAAAACAGCCGAAGACGGCATGATCCAAGTGCCGGCAATTTTAGATAACGAGGTGGAAGGCGCATGAGTATTTTCAATGAAACGCTGACGAGCCTGCATGAAGGTTTAGTCAACAAAGAATTCTCCTCCGTGGAACTGACACAAGCAGCCTTCAAACGCATCGCTGAAACAGACGGAAAAGTGGAAGCATTCTTGGCTTTGAACGAAGAAGGTGCCTTGAAACAAGCGCAAGCTGCTGACGAAAAAGGCTACGCGGACGGCAATGTCCTGAACGGTATTCCTTTAGGGATCAAAGACAACATCGTCACTGAAGGCGTGACAACGACAGCGGCGAGCCGCATGTTGGGTGATTTCATGCCGATCTACGATGCAACAGTCGTCACTAAATTGAAGGAAGCCGGCGCAGTCAATGTCGGTAAACTGAACATGGACGAATTTGCCATGGGCGGAAGCACGGAAAATTCTTACTACAAAAAAACCAAAAATGCTTGGGATCTGACGAAAGTTCCCGGCGGTTCATCCGGTGGATCCGCTGCTGCGGTTGCCAGCGGTGAAGTTATCGCTTCCTTGGGTTCAGACACAGGCGGAAGTATCCGTCAGCCGGCTGCCTTCAACGGCATCGTCGGCATGAAACCGACATACGGCCGCGTATCCCGTTACGGCTTGATCGCTTTTGCTTCCAGCCTTGACCAAATCGGTCCGATGACACGCAACGTAACCGATAACGCCTTGTTGTTGGAAGCAATCAGCGGCTACGATAAGAGAGATTCCACGAGCTTGAACATGGAAGTGCCGAAATTCAGCGCCAACCTGAACGGAAAAGTGGCAGGGATGAAGATTGCTTTGCCGAAAGAATATTTCCAAGAGGGCGTATCCGCTGAAATCCAAGAGGCTGTAAGAAAAGCAGCTGCCCAATTCGAAGAAATGGGCGCTACCGTGGAAGAAGTCAGCATGCCGACTTTGGCTTACGGAATCCCTGCTTACTACATCATCGCTTCTTCGGAAGCTTCATCCAACCTGCAACGTTTTGATGGCGTGCGCTACGGCTACCGCGCTGAAAACGTGAACTCATTGGATGAATTGTACATCAAGAGCCGTTCCGAAGGTTTCGGGATGGAAGTGAAACGCCGCATCATGTTGGGATCCTTCTCATTGAGTGCCGGTTTCTATGATGCTTACTTCAAAAAGGCTGGTCAGGTCCGCACGCTGATCAAACGCGATTTTGCGAACATCTTCGCAGGCTACGATCTGATTCTGGGACCTACCACTACAACGACTGCTTTCGGAATCGGCGAAAAGAACGACGATCCATTGGCTATGTACATGGACGACTTGTTGACCGTAACGATCAACTTGGCTGGCGTTCCGGCCATTTCCGTTCCTGGCGGCTTCGCGGCTGACGGCATGCCGATCGGTATCCAATTGATCGGTAACTATTTCGAAGAAGCAAAAATCTATCAAGCCGCGTTTGCGTTGGAACAAGCAAACGACTATCTTGACCAACACCCAAACCTGTAGGAGGAAAACATCATGAATTATGAAACAGTCATCGGACTGGAAGTCCATGTGGAATTGAAAACTGAATCAAAAATGTTCTCCCCATCTCCAGCACACTTTGGGGCAGAACCGAACACAAACACAAACGTCATCGACTGGGGTTACCCAGGCGTCTTGCCTGTCATCAACAAAGGCGCAGTTGAATTCTGCATGAAGGCCGCTTTGGCTTTGAACTGCGAAATCTCTACTGAAACGCACTTCGACCGCAAAAACTACTTCTATCCGGACAATCCAAAAGCGTACCAAATTTCGCAATTGGACAACCCGATCGGCCATGACGGCTGGGTCGAAATCGAAGTGGAAGGCGTCAAGAAAAAGATCCGCATCGAACGTGTCCATCTTGAAGAAGATGCCGGCAAAAACATGCACGGATCGGACGGCTATTCTTATGTCGACTTGAACCGTCAAGGAACGCCATTGATCGAAATCGTATCGGAAGCGGATATGCGCTCTCCTGAAGAAGCTTATGCTTACCTGGATGCCGTCCGCCAAATCATCATGTACACAGACGTATCCGATGTGAAGATGGAAGAAGGCTCCATGCGTTGCGATGCCAACATCTCCATCCGCCCATTCGGCCAAGAAAAATTCGGAACGAAGACAGAATTGAAGAACTTGAACTCCTTCAACTTCGTCCGCAGAGGCTTGGCTCATGAAGAAAAACGCCAAGCGCAAGTATTGAATGCTGGCGGGGTCATCCAACAAGAAACACGCCGTTTCGATGAAACAAATGGCGAAACGATCCTGATGCGCGTCAAAGAAGGCGAAAGTGACTACCGTTACTTCCCGGAACCGGACCTGCCAGGCTTAACCATTTCCCAAGAATGGATCGACCGCGTAAAAGCAAGTATTCCGGAAATGCCAGCAAAACGCCGCGCAAGATACATTTCGGAATACGAGCTGCCTGAGTACGATGCAATGGTATTGACCCTTTCGAAAGAAATGTCTGACTTCTTCGAAGGCGCTATCGCTGCCGGTGCCGATGCCAAATTGGCTTCCAACTGGTTGATGGGCGAAGTTTCCGCTTATCTGAACAGCGAAAAAGTGGAACTGGCTGACACAAAACTGACGCCAGCTAACCTTGCCGGCATGATCACATTGATCGAAGACGGCACCATCAGCACGAAGATCGCCAAGAAAGTCTTCCGCCTGTTGGCAACAAAAGGCGGCGACGCCAAATCCGTCGTTGAAGCAGAAGGCCTGATCCAAATGAGCGATCCAGCCCAATTGTTGCCGATCATCAACGCCGTTTTGGACAACAGCCAACAATCCGTTGACGACTTCAAAGCCGGAAAAGACCGCGCCAAAGGCTTCCTCGTAGGCCAAATCATGAAACAAACCAAAGGCCAAGCCAACCCAGGCATGGTCAACCAACTACTAGCGCAGGAATTAGAAAAAAGATAGAGCGAGATGAAAAGCGTTTAGATACCCGGACGTTGGAGCAAATAACGAAGTGAACCTCTTTTGTTCACTACGTAAGGATGCACTGTGACCGTACCGGTCAAGTGTATCATGTCTCTAAGCGATTGAAATCGCAAGAGCCATGACAAAACGGGAGCGGTATCTGCTTTTCAGAACGCGTTTGCGATAGGATACGATGAATTGCGGGTAGGGGGCGAGTACTAACGAGATTTAGGAACAACCAGCCCGGGTTTGGCTAGATGGGCCTAAATAGCGTTAGACGGAACCCCCTGCAATTCAGAGTTCGACTAATAGGATGTGGATGCACTGTGACCGTACCGGTCAAGTGTATCATGTCTCTAAGCGATTGAAATCGCAAGAGCCATGACAATTCGCGGGTAGAGTTCGAGCACTAAGAGGACAAACACAAAGCGGACGTTTTTTGTCCGCGTGTGATTGTCAACTTAGGCGGAGAACTCTGCGAATCAGAACTCAACTAAGATAGAGCGAGATTCAGAACGCGTCTGCGTTGAACACATTCCAGCCAACTTCCTTCCGGAGGTTGGCTATTTTTTCTGAATAAATTAAGTCTCAAAAAAATCGCAATAAACCTATCTTTTTCCAGTTCAGCAATTAGTATTATTATGATTTTGGTGATATAATCATTAATTGAGTGGTTTGACAAGAAAAGATGAATTGTGACCTATATAACAGATGAGCCTAGAAAGATGAGGAAAAGAATGAGAGCAAGAGTAATTTACAATCCTACTTCCGGAAGAGAAATGCTGAAAAAAAGCATGATTGACATCCTTCAAATATTGGAAGAAGCAGGCTATGAGGCCAGTGCTTATGCCACGACACCAGAACCGCTTTCCGCAACCAAAGAAGCGGAACGTGCCGCTTTGGCCGGATTCGACCTGATTGTTGCAGCAGGCGGAGACGGTACCGTAAACGAAGTCGTCAACGGCATCGCCGGATTGGACCACAGACCGACAGTCGGCATCATACCTGCAGGGACAACAAATGACTATGCCCGTGCTTTGAAGATTCCGCGCTCAAATATGTTGGATGCAGCCCGCGTCATCGCGGCGGGTAATGCCATACCGATGGATATTGGTCAATCGAATGATACTTATTTCATTAACATCGCAGCAGGCGGCTATCTGACAGATTTGACCTACGACGTCCCGGCCAAACTGAAAACCATTTTTGGCTACCTTGCCTATCTGGTGAAAGGCGCTGAAAAAATCCCGCAGCTCAAACCGATGCACATGCGCATCGAGTATGAAGACGGCGTATACGACGGCATGGCTTCCATGTTTTTCGTAGCCTTGACCAACTCGGTAGGCGGCTTTGAGACGATCGATCCGAACATCGTTTTGGGGGATGGCAAATTCACGCTTTTTGTCGTGAAGACAGCGAACATCTTCGAAATTCTGCAACTGTTGGCCCAAGTGTTGAACGGGGGCAGACATCTCGAAAATTCGAACGTCCTCTATACACATACTAGCTTTGTGAAAGCAGAATCCATGGATGGTTCGCGTTTGATGATCAACTTGGATGGGGAGTACGGCGGTGATGCACCGACTACATTCACTAACCACCAGCAGCACATCAAAATCATCGGCAACACTTCCGATTACGCTGATCCAATTGAAGAAGTCGATGAAGGCATTCTGGAAGGTGCCGGCACAGGCTTCATGAAGGAAGTTGAAACCCTGCATCCGGATGAAGTGAACGACAAACGTTTGCCTTACGACGGCAAGAACTAACGACTGAAAATAGAAAAAATGCCCGGTCTCTCGGTGTTATGACGAGAGGTATAGGGCATTTTTTGATATACTGGAAAAAGAAGCATTCATTCAAAAGGGGACCTGCCGTATGCCGAAAAAACAGAAGAAATTTTTGTCCTTATTATTTTTGAGCGGACTGCTGATGCTGCTTGTGGCCTGCGGGAAAACAGCAAATTCCCCGATCGTGGCCATCGCAAATGAATCGGAATACGAAGAAGTGGTCGCGAAGGATGTGACCTACCTCTATTTTGGCTTCGATGATTGCCCCTACTGCAAGGAATTCCGTCCGATACTGGAAAAGGAATTGACGCAAACGGGAGAGACTGCTTATTACTACAACACGAAAAAGCGCGTCAACGATGCCAACTATGATGAGGTGCTGGATACCTACGGCGTCGAGTTTGTTCCGCTCTTGGTCAGGCTGGAGAATGGGAAAGCGGTCGGGTCCGTCAATCTGGACACCGCTGCGGACCTGCCGGCATTATTGGCGTCAGAGTAGCAGGCGAGGATGTCCGATAACTACAAAGAATCGGACAACCGAGAAGCAAGAATGCCCGAGAATGTCCGATAACTATAAAGAATCGGACAACCAACAGCCAAGACTGTCTGAACTTGTCCGATAACCGCAAAAAATCGGACAACCGGCAAGCGAGACCACCCGAACTTGTCCGATAACCATAAAGAATGGGCTGCCCCCAAAAAAATGGAGCAGCCCATTCGCATTATTTCCACACTAATTGCCAAGTAACACCGAATTGGTCGGTAACCCAAGCTACCGCGCGCAATTCGCCGACTGCTTCAGGTCCCATCATCACAACGCCATCTGCGGATAAGGAATCAAAGTAGTTATCGAAGCTGGCTTCATCTTCGCAGTCCACGTAGAGAGAAACGGCCCAAGTCATATCCGGCAAAAAATCCTCCTCCATATCCATCGCCATGAAATCCTGTCCGTTCAGCACAAACTGCTCATTGATTACGCGGCCGCCTTCCCCATGTTCGTCCTCATCGATCTTGGTGAGGGAGGTCACGCTGGAATTTGGAAAAATGGAAACATAAAAGTGCATCGCTGCTTCTGCAGTCCCCGGTAACGTCAAAAAGGGAACAATCCGTTGTCCGCTCATTTTATCATCCTCGCTTTCTTCCTGTACCCATCAGCAACTGGTCTGTATACTTCCATTATACTGAATAAGGTTGGAACTTCCTATCGATAAGAAGCGCCGCATCAGGCGATATTATGAGAATGTACTTATTTTTTCCAAACAAATGGGCTTGCTGTATCGAGACCACTTCTTTTTTGGTATAATGAATCAGAATGAAAAATTATGAACTGAGGAGCACATATGAAAAAACAATATACGGTAGCACCGGTAATAAAAAATGAGAAGATGACTGTAACATTTGAGGACTTAACGTCAGAAGGTATGGGTGTCGCAAAAGTTGAGGGTTATCCATTATTTGTAGCGGATGGACTACCGGGTGAACGTGCCACCATCAAAGTGACAAAAGTCGGCAAATCGTTTGGATTCGCCCGCATTGAGGAAAGATTGAGCAGTTCTCCTGACCGTATCCCGACACGCGATGTTAAAGGAACACGCGTTGGTACAATGCCATTGCAGAACTTGCGTTACTCTGCCCAATTGGCATTCAAAAAGAACAACGTCGAACAAGTGATGAAACGCATTGCCAAAATGCCTGAAGTCGAAGTCAAACCGACAATCGGCATGGAAAATCCTTGGGGTTACCGCAACAAAGCACAGATCCCGGTACGTCAAAAAGACGGCAAATTGGTTACCGGATTCTTCCGCACCAACACACATGAATTGATCCCGATGGAAAACTTCCAGATCCAGGATCCAAAAATCGATGAAGCCATCGTAAAAGTCCGTGACATTCTGCAAGAATTCAACGTGAAAGCATACGACGAGAAAAAACATACCGGAAATATCCGTCACATCATGATCCGCCGCGGTTATTACACAGGTGAAATGATGGTTGTCTTGGTGACGCGTACGGCGAAATTGTTCCCGCAAAGCAAAATCATTCCGGCTATTTTGGAAGCTTTACCGGAAGTGGTCAGCATCGTCCAAAACGTGAACCCGAAGCAAAACAATGTCATCCTAGGTGACGAAACGATCGTATTGCACGGTGAAGATGTCTACCACGACAAATTGATGGGCCATACATTCGCTATCTCTTCCCGTTCATTCTATCAAGTGAACCCGATTCAAACGGAAAAACTTTATAAATTGGCGATCGAAGCTGCACAATTGACAGGCGAAGAAACCGTCATCGATGCCTATTGCGGAATCGGAACGATCTCCCTGTCATTGGCTGAAAAAGCGAAACACGTTTATGCGATGGAAGTTGTTCCTGATGCCGTGAAGATGGCTGAAATGAATGCTGCAGCAAACAACATCGACAACATCACCTTCGAAGTCGGTGCTGCTGAAGAAGTGATGCCGAAATGGGCTGCTGAAGGCGTCAAAGCCGATGTCTTGGTTGTCGATCCTCCACGCAAAGGCTTGGAACCGGCCTTCATCGAAGCTGCTTTGGAAATCGCTCCTGAGCGTATCGTCTACGTCAGCTGCAACCCAGCTACTATGGCACGCGACCTACAGTTATTCCACGAAGGCGGCTACAGCGTAGGCAGCATCCAACCAGTGGATCTGTTCCCGCAAACACTGCATGTTGAATCAGTAGTGGCGTTGACACGCAACAAATAAATGAAATAAAACAGAAAGCCGCAAGGTAGTCATGAATGATGACTGTTCTTGCGGCTTTTTGTGCCCTGACAGTCCATACTGGTATGATATAATCAACCTAAATGAGAACGGTTACATAACCATATTATAGGGAAGGGTTTTGACGACGGATAGGAGGGGGATCTTCTGTCCAAGTTGGAATGGCTGAATGCAAAATATTGGAGGAGTTTTATGAAAAACATTGTGATAACGGGTAGTACTCGTGGCATTGGTTTTTCTATGGCAACCGAGTTTCTGCGTGCCGGATGCAATGTCACGCTGTCCAGCAGAGGTGAAGCAATAGCGGCATCAATTCGAAAGGAGCTGTCGCCCTTTGAGGGGAAATACATCTATGTCCCCTGCGATGTCCGGGAAAAAGAAAATCTGCAGAAACTCTGGGATACTTCTGTGGTGCAGTGGGGAGAGATAGATATATGGATAAATAACGCGGGGCAAAATACGACACGCGTGTTTTCTTGGGAAACGGACGGAACATGTACCGAAAACATCATTAAGACCAATCTAATCGGTATGATATACGGCTCACAGATTGCGGCAACGGGAATGCTGAAACAGGGTCATGGTGCAATATACAGTATGGAGGGTTTAGGTTCAAACAACATGGTCCAGCCAAAAACAATATTGTACGGTACTACCAAACATGCCTTAACGTACTTCATGAGAGGGCTCGCCAAGGAACTGGAGGGTACCAATGTAATAGCTGGGCGGTTGTCCCCTGGCATGGTGCTGACTGACTTCATCACAAAAACGCCTGATGGTAAGCGGTCTGAGGTCTTCTCAGATGAGAAGTTCAGAAAGACATTCAATATATTGGCAGATAAACCGGAAACGGTTGCAAAATATTTTGTGCCGAGAATACTGAAGAACCTCAAAAACGACGCCCAGATTGCTTGGCTGACAAACCGAAAAGCGGCCTGGCGTTTTATGACTGCAGGATTCCGCAAAGACAGGCTGATATAGGGAACTGTCTCAACTTGAGCTCTTACTTTCCTAAGAAAGCATGGATCGAAACAATCGAAATAGATAGATAAGCAAAAATTTGGGCATATTGATCTGTGCGTAGTATGATGAAGTAACGAATAAATATGATGAGGAGTGCTATTATGACGGCATATGAATTACCAAAAGTATGGCAGTGGAAAGAAGAGAACTCAAATAAAGTGGGCAACCGTCCAACAGCCGGCAGTCGATTCGAACAAAAATTACCAGTCGGAGAGGCTCCGTTTCAACTCTATTCATTAGGAACACCGAATGGCATAAAAGTCACAATCATGTTCGAAGAACTGAAAGAATTAAGTGTAGCGGGTGCAGACTATGACTTGTACACTATCAACATCGGGGAAGGTGACCAGTTCGGTTCGGATTTTGTCGAGATTAATCCGAACTCCAAAATTCCGGCGCTTGTTGACCAAAGTCTAAGTCCGCGTGTGGAAATTTTTGAATCGGGATCCATTCTTCTTTACTTGGCAGAGAAATTTGGCCAACTGATCCCGACAGATATCCATGGCCGGACCGAAACCCTTAATTGGTTATTCTGGCAAATAGGGGCAGGGCCCTATGTTGGGGGAGGATTTGGTCACTTTTTCGCTTATGCTCCTGAGCCTATGCAATACCCGATTGATCGCTTCACGATGGAGACGAAACGTCAGCTGGATTTGCTCGATAAAACTTTAGCGGAGCGTCCTTATGTGGCAGGCGATACCTATACCATCGCGGATATTGCCATATGGTCTTGGTACGGTCGTTTAGCTTTAGGGAAACTATATGAAGGATCTTATGAATTTTTAAATCTGGATGAATACTCTCATCTCTTGGAATGGTCTAAGCGTATTGCAGAACGACCTGGTGTTAAAAGAGGTCTGGCAGCGGAGTATCAACCGCTTGGGGAGTAGTTTCAGAAAACGATGCGTTGACATTTAGTCCCCTAAAAATTATAATCAAATGATATTAACCAAATAGATAATCCTCTTTTTGCCACCGGGCAGAGAGTTCAAGGTGTTCAGAAACATTCCGTAGGTCTTTGAAGGAATGTTTTCGGGATACCTTTTTTATTTTTGGAAGGAGACTGTAGCATGGAAAAATCATTATTGAAGGACTTTTCGAAGTATGTCAGCCTGAATATCTTAGGTATGATCGGTGTGTCGTTCTACATTTTGGCCGACACCTACTATATTGCAAAAGCGTTAGGGGCCACCGGGATTGCGGCACTGAATTTCGCCATCCCGGTCTTCAGCATCATCCACGGTATCGGTTTGATGATCGGCATCGGCGGGGCTGCCCGTTTCGGCATCCTGAAATCCCGGAACAAACACAAAGAAGGCGAAGCGGTTTTCGTGGGGGCGCTCAAGCTAGGCATTCTTGCAGGCCTGCTGTTCGCTGCGCTCGGGTTGTTCGGATCAAGGGCATTGTCATCGGTTTTGGGTGCCGATGCGATCACATTGCCTTTGACACATCCCTATATGGCCACGATTATGGTGTTTGCGCCGTTCTTCATCCTGAACAATACGGTCCTGGCTTTCGTCCGGAACGACAATAACCCCAGACTGGCCATGCTGGCGATGCTCGGGGGCAGTGTCTCGAACGTCATCCTGGATTACATTTTCCTGTTCCCGTTCAAAATGGGGATGTTCGGTGCCGCCTTTGCGACAAGCCTTGCCCCGATCATCAGTTTGGGCATCCTCTCAATCCATTTCGCAAGAAAGAAATCCCGGCCCGCTATTTTGAAGCACAAGCTGACGCGTCCGGCGATCAAGGACATCCTCAATCTGGGATCTTCCACTTTCGTCATGGAAGTGTCCTCGGCGGTCGTGCTTACGACCTTCAATCTGTTGATTTTGGGGCTCGAGGGAAACAAAGGTGTTGCCGCCTACGGGATTGTCGCGAACATTGCCTTCGTGGCGGTCGCGATCTTCACTGGGCTGGGTCAGGGCGTGCAGCCGCTCATCAGCAAATATTATGGTCTGAAGGATCGCAATACGGTCCGGCGCGTGAACCGCTATGCATTGCTGACAGCGGGGTTCATCGCCGCCTTGATCTACCTGGGGACCTTCTTCAACTCGGAAGCGCTGATCGGTCTGTTCAACAACGAAAATGATCCGGTGATACTAAAGTTGGCTGACAGCGGAATGAAAATCTATTTTCTTGGATTTTTCTTTGTCGGAATCAATATCGTGACGGCGATGATCCTCAGCGCAACCGAAAAAGCACGCGCCGCCTTCGTTCTTTCGGTTCTGAGGGGACTGGCGGTCATCGTGCCGATGGCGATCGTATTGGGTAGCCTTTGGGGTATGACGGGCATCTGGTCGGCGTTTGTGCTTTCCGAGCTGATCGTTGCCGGATTTGCGTTCTATTTAGCGGGTGCGACCGAGAAGGGGGCCATAGCTTATGGAAATCCTGAATGAAACAGTCAAAGCAGAATCACTGAAATCCTTCCGATCAACGATCCGAAAATCCGAAAATGCATTGACCAGTATGGCCGCTAAAGGTGCCAACACGACATTGGTGGCGAAACGGCTCAAAGCTCTCCGCATCGGCTTGGCTGTGCTGGAACAAGTTTGGGATGGAAAGCCCCATCCTTACACCCACGAGGACTTGGCGGAAGCCCGCATCCTGCTTGCCGCTTTGCTGCCCTCAATTGAAGGCATCCGTGCCAAATCCAAACTAGGCAGTCCGCAGAAAACCCTTCTGGAAAGAAGGATCAAGTCGCTGGAACTGGCACTTCAGGAAATGGATGATAGTACCGATAAAGATCTCAGCTAATAAAATTTTCATAAAAAAATCCTCGAAAGTCCACATTAGACTGTTCGGGGATTTTTTTGCTAGTCGTAAAAGTTAGCAAAACTAAAGATACGTGCGATAATCTTTGTGAAACTAAAGATATTTTGCATGTAACACTTGTGGTTCGGCTCACTATATCGAAATATATTTTTCAACTGATTAATCTTCTTGAAAACAGATGGTCGTATTTCTTTTATGAGGCTTATCAAATCTAACAAAATACATTCAGACAGGAGAATGAACATGGGGAAAGTAATTTTGGGTCTGACCATTTCTTTGGATGGATTTGCGGAGGATCCTGATTGGTAGGTCGATTATGAATATCAAGTTCCGATATTTGTGTTTACCGATAAGGCTCCGGAAAAACATCCGAAAGAATCAGATAAGGTAACCATTACGTTTGTCACGACCGGCGTCGCTGATGCAATCCTCCAAGCCAAAGCGGCAGCGGGTGAAAAAGATGTGAACATCATAGGCAGCGCACTGACCACACCGCTCTGTTTAAAAACCGGTTTGGTCGATGAATTGCAAGTGGATATCGTGCCCTGGTTTTTACGGACCGGATTTCGACCATTTGAGAATCTTGATAATAATGATGTCAAACTGGAAAGAATTCATTTGATTGGACTCCCTGCTGGCAGAACGCACATCAGTTATAAAATTATCTAAGGCCATTCTGTAGTTTCATAGGCTCTATTTCGAACCTCTAAATTATTTTTGAAAAACGTTTGACTTAGTGTTCAGGTGAAGTCGTAGAATGTAAACAGTAAGTCGCTCCAGCTAAAAAACTGCACGTACCGATGAAAATCAAATGTACCTCTTAACGATAAAGTAGGAGAAATGTGCAATTGTTCTCGTATGCCTCATGGGAATACCGACAATACAAGCGTGAATCTCGTGAAAACGTCACCAGTTGTATAACAGGTGATACAGAATTGCCGTTGTAACTATAACAGGTATATCCCTTTATAAAAGCTTTTTTATCTTTTTTTATGATATAAAGGCATATCTGTTATAAAATCATTCGTGATGGTGTATAATGTGAATATAAAAACAAACTTCTAAAATATGGAGGAATTAGTTTATGAATAATGCGTGGCGTGGTTTTAAAGGTTCTCAATGGCAAAACGGTATTGACGTCCAAGAATTCATCAAAGATAACTACACAGAATATGTTGGCGATGACAGTTTCCTGGAAGGTCCTACGGAAGCAACAAGTGAATTGTGGCAAGCAATCGTAGAACTCAAAAAGCAAGAAATCGCTAATGGCGGGGTTTTGGATGCAGACACTTCTGTTATCAGTACAATAACTTCTCATCCGGCTGGTTATATCAACAAAGATTTAGAAAAAATCGTTGGTTTACAGACAGAAAAACCATTGAAACGCGGGTTGAACGTTTATGGTGGTATCCGTATGGCAGAAACCGCATTAAAATCTTATGGTTATGAACTTGATCCTGAATTGGATGAATTTTTCACAGAACACCGTAAAACGCATAACCAAGGTGTCTTTGATGCTTACGATGATGACATTCGCATGGCTAGACGCAATAAGATCGTTACGGGATTACCCGATGCTTACGGTCGCGGACGAATCATTCCAGACTTCAGACGTATCGCATTGTATGGTGTTGATTATTTGAAGAAACAAAAACTAAACGATTGGAACGCCTTGCAGGCAAAAACGTATACAGAAGAAGACATTCGTTTGCGCGAAGAAGTTTCAACGCAATATCGTGCATTAGGCAAACTGATCGAATTAGGAAAAATTTATGGCTTCGATATCAGCAGACCGGCAGCAAATGCACAAGAAGCAGTACAATGGGTTTACCTCGGGTTCTTGGCTATGGTTAAAGAAGACAATGGTGCTGCACAAGGTTTAGGGCGTATTGCAGAATTCCTGGATATCTATATCGAGCGTGATCTCCAAGAAGGCACTTTGACTGAAAAAGAAGCGCAAGAATTGATTGACCACTTGGTAATGAAAGTTCGTATCGTTCGTCAACTAAGAACGCCTGAATACGAAGCTTTGTTTGCAGGAGATCCAACTTGGGCAACATTGACATTTGCAGGTATGCTTGATGACAACAATTCATTGGTGACAAAAAATACATTCAGATTCTTGCAAACACTCTATAATATGGGTAACGCACCAGAACCTAATATGACTTTGATGTGGAATGAAAAACTTCCTAAAGGATTCAAGGATTTCTGTGCAAAAGTAAGTATTGATACAAGTGCTATCCAATATGAGAATGACGATGTTATGCGTCACTATTATGGAAGTAATGACGTTTCAATCGCTTGCTGCGTAAGCCCGACAGCAGGAGATACGGGTAGTTCTATCCAATTCTTCGGTGCCAGAGCGTCCCTTCCTAAAATCCTGACGTATGCCGTTACAGGTGGTTACGATGAGAAAAACAGAAGTAAAGTTATCGATGGCCTAGAACCGATTACAGATGAATACTTGGACTATGACACACTGATGGAAAAAATCGATGCTGTTATGGATTGGGTAGCGACAACTTATGTTAGAGCATTGAATATCATCCACTACATGCACGATAAATATGCATACGAAGCTGTTCAATTTGGTTTGCTGGATACAAAACTACACAGAATGATGGCTACTGGTATTGCTGGTATCGGATTGGCAACTGACTCAATGAGTGCTGTTAAATATTCTAAGGTCCGTGTCGTTCGTGACGAAGAGGGCTTCCCGATCGACTATGTCGTTGAAGGCAATCAGTTCCCAACATTCGGTAATAACGAAAAAGCAGCAGACGAAATTGCTGACATGCTGATCAAGAAATTTGTCGGCAAGTTGAAAGCTCAACCTACTTACCGTAATGCTGAAATCACAACTTCTATTTTGACAATTACTTCAAATATCGTTTACGGAAAAGCAACAGGTGCGCTATTCAGTGGACAAGATGCGAAGTACAAAGGCTACAGAGAAGCATTCACGCCATTGTCTCCAGGAGCTAACCCAAGCTACAGCAGCCCTTACAAAGGTGCGCTGGCAGCGTTGAAATCAGTAAGTACGATTGATTTTGAAGACGTTAAAGATGGTTCTTCCTATACATGGGCAGTTCATCCGAAAGCTTTAGGAAAAGAACGTGACGTTCAAGTAGAGAACTTATCGATGCTATTGGACGGATACTTTGGAAAAGATGGCGGACATCACTTAAACGTTAACGTATTTTCTAAGGAAGGCCTAGAAGAAATGTTGAGAAATCCAGAGAACTATCCACAAGCTACCATCCGTGTATCTGGATATGCGTTGGAGTTAGCAAAAGCAACGAAAGAACAAATTTCAGACTTGCTGGAACGCGTTGTTCATGGTTCATTCTAATTAAACACAATCAGGTTAGAGGTATATGCCTCTAACCTTTTTTGTCGTTCTGAATCAGGGCTCGGAATAGCGTTGTTTCCTGAACGAAACGTTCGCAGAGGATGAAAATATCATTCCCTTCCTTGCGAATGCGAGCGACATAGAGCGGTCTGAAATCAATCTGCGTGGTTGAGGTTATTGAGGATTCCAAATTATATTTTTCAAACGATACCATTAGAAAGAGATTAATTTCACAAAAAAATAGAAATACCGGTAAAATAACATACAAATAGTGATATAATATTTTTGTTGAAAAAGAGATTCCTCTTATTTGAAGGTTTTTGACTTTGAAAAGGGATTATCCGGAAACTTGTGATAAAATTCTCAACAGGTGACCGATGATTTACTTCAAGCGAAAAGCTGTTTAAAATTTATTAAAGGTTTAGGTCTCTTTATCAATAAAAAATTTATCATTTGGAGGAAATAATGAAATAACGAAAAAAGGAGAAACAATTTTAGGGTTTATTGCTATCATACTTCTTTTAGCGCTAGGTAAGACCCAGCTGGCGTCGGACATGTTGTTTTTCAGACTTGTAATCGGAGCGGGACTAGGCTATTCGCTTTCCAGAGCCTATACAGGCTTCGCGGGTAGCGTGAACCGTGCTTACAAGACAGGATCGACCAAGCTTATGCGTACACTGATGTTCATGTTCTTCATCTCATCCGTTGTGACAGCAGCGTTGCTTTTCAAGGGAGATGTGACGACATTCGGACTTTGGATCAATCCAATCAACCTTGGTCTGATTTTGGGAGGTCTTCTATTCGGATTCGGCATGAGCTTCTCATCCTGCTGTGCATCGGGTGTGCTGACAGACCTCATCACCGGTCTGCCAAGAGCTTTTGTCACTTTGATATTCTTCGGGATGGGCGTGTTTTTGGGCTTCCCGTTGCAGAATACCGCGAGCATTGTCAAAGAATCTTGGTTCACTTCGGCTACCGGAGCGAACTTCAGCCAGGGTGTCTTTTTACCGGATCTTTTCCAATGGGACGGCTTGGGCGGTTATTTGGGTGCTGTGGTCCTGACAGGAATCTTTGCACTCATCGTTATTGTCATTTCTTACAAATTTGAGCAGAAGCGAAAGAACGAAAATACTTACGTTGGGGTTTCAGCAGAAAAAATGCAGGAAGAAGAGGCTCCCTTCGATTCCAAGAACTTCGCGCTACTCAGCGAAGCCACATACGACAGAATGTTCGTGAAACCTTGGACACTTACGCAAGGTGCTGTGGCGATCACGTTGCTGTATACTTTGCTTATGGGTGTCACGCGTTCCGGATGGGGCGCATCAACACCTTACGGTCTCTGGTTTGGTAAGTTCCTGATGATGTTTGGCGTTTCTGCGGATTCCCTGGCATCCTTTGCCAAAATGAAACCGGATGGATTCATCCAGCCATTTTTCGAGAATCCTGTATCCGTGCAAAACTTTGGGATACTGCTTGGTACAATCATCTACCTTTTGACAGCGGGCAAGTTTGTCCAGACTTTCATGTCAGAATTGAAGATCAGCTTCAAAGAAGTATTGCTATTCGCCATGGGCGGATTGGCGATGGGGATCGGAACCCGATTGGCCAACGGTTGTAACGTGGGCGCCCTTTACACACCAATCGCGAACTTCTCTCTGTCCGGTTGGATCTTCCTCATCGTCATGGTCATCGGCGGTTGGGTCGGAAATACGCTGGGCAAGAAAATCAACAGCTAAGTAAAAATGCTAAGCTAACCTGCATCACGCATCACGTTTTGAGATAGCTTAAGGAAATGTCCTTGTCAATTGGTACAAGACGGACTGACCAACAAACCCTAAAAGAGGCAGTGAGTCTCTTTTAGGGTTTGTTTTTGTTTTGAGGATATCTGATTAGGGTCATGGGCTTTATCTTGGGACACTGTAAGCAGATGGTTGGTTAATGTATCCAAATGATGCTATAATACTACTGTATACGCTGCGCCGAATTAGATTTCTGCCGATCCGCTTGCGGATCGGCATGCGCCGGCAAAAGAAACGAAAGGGTGACTTCATGCTCGATTATCGCTACCAGACCTTCTTGGTCTTGGCTGATCATTTAAACTACACAAAAGCTGCATCGGTTCTTTCCCTATCGCAGCCGACTGTCACAAAACATATTCAGTTTTTGGAGAACGATCTGGGGATTAAACTATTCCAGTACCAAGATCGTAATCTTAAATTGACGAGAAAAGGAGAATTGCTGCGGGAGCGTTTGGTTCTGATCAATCGACAGATCAATGACTTATTGCGCACATTGACAACGTATTCGGAGCGTCCAGACTTTACGATCGGTGTCAGCCGAACAATCGGGGAGTATTATATACCCAACCATACGTCTTTGTTTGGAAAGGAACAAAGTATCCAATGGCATCTCTTAGTTGAAAATACGCAACAACTGTCTGCATTCCTTTATCAGAAAAAAATAGATTTTGCGCTTATATCTGGTCCCGTGAAAAGTAAAGAGTTCGAAAAGCTTCCGTTTTTTGAGGATGAAATCCTTCTCGTATGTGCACCGGAACATCCTTTTAGCGGAAAAGTTGTGGAATATGATCGACTCAGTGAGCAGCACCTGTTTTTGCGTGAAGAAGGCTCAGGGGTTAGCGATACGGTGGAAAAGTATCTGCACCAAGAGAATCATTCCCTGAATACATTCCATAGAGTCAGCCGTATCGGGAATATCCAACTATTGAAGAGCTACATAAAAAATAATGATGGCATCGGTTTTTTGTACCATTTATCGGTCGAAGAAGAATTGAAGGAAGGCTCCTTGTCCACGATTACGATCAAGAATTTCAGCTTGAAGCAACCGTATTATCTTACTTACTTGAAGCAGAGCCAAAAACAAAGGGATATCGATGCTGTTTTGACTACGTTTTTTGCAACAAGCTAGTCGATCAAAATAATATTTGGAAAACTGCAATCGGACAATCTGCTGGGGATGGGATGCACGACTGTCTCCAACAGAGATTAATGGTTATTTCACAATTACATTGTGAAACTATTCCTTTTTGTAATGCTAGTATTCTATATCTTCATTTCACAACCACACCGACAAACTATATAATAGATAGTGTAAGTAAGGTTGTTCGGCACGGTGAACGACGCATCCATCATTTTTTTGCGATTACATGTGAATGGGTGAGCGATTGGTTGTGTGGAATAACATTATCGATTATAGGATTAGGGAGGAAATAATATGGAACTATCGCAAGCGACGACAAAAAAGCAATCTTTCTTGCAACCGATTATCGGTGTTGCACTTATTTTGGGGTTAGTTTTCTTTGCGGGCTATTTAGGCGGTCTGAAAGATAATTTACCGCTTTATTTATTCGCCGGAGCAGTTCTGGGCTACATTTTGACGCGTGCCCGGTTCGGCTTCGCTGGTGGAATCAAAAGGATTTATATGCGTGGAGAAGGAAGTTTGTCTAAAGCTTTGATTGTCTTGCTTTTGGTTACCGCTTTCGTCATCATGGGAATCCAATGGAAGGCTGCTGCTGATGGCGCAATGCCTGCTTACTTGGCTACGGAAGGCCAAGCAATCATTCCCGGAACCACAAATGTTTACTTTACAAACCTGGCTACTGTCGTTGGGGGATTTATCTTTGGTGTAGGGATGATGTTGGCGGGAGGTTGCGGTTCGGGCACGTTGGCTGACTTCGGTGAAGGTTCCGGTCGTGCGCTGATTGCATTTATCTTTTTTGTTCTTGGCGCCGCCCCAGGGCACTATGCTCGTGAAGTGTTTGACGAAACGACACTTGGACAAATCGGTTACCAAATGCACCTCCCACAACTGTTTGGCTATTTCGGAGCTTTTCTGATCACGGTCATCCTGTTGGCAAGCATGTATTGGATTGTCGTCCGGTATGAGAATATGCGCAAGCGGGAAGGTACTTACATGGATCCGAAAGGGGACTATGAAGATTTCGAATTACCACTTGAAAACCAGGAGAAAGCGTCTTTCTTCAGTTACCAAACCTACCATAAATTGTTTGTTGAGCGTTGGAGCTTCACTGTAGGGGCATTGACATTGGCGCTTGCTGCGTTGTTCGTATTAGTGACGACGGGGGAAAACTGGGGTGTATCCACGGCTCTTGTGACATGGAACGTAGCATTGTTCCAATCACTGGGATTTGAATTCCCTGCTGAATACTTCCAATCGCATATCGATAAAGTGAACGCCGGCTTATTGAGTGACGGAGGGACGATTCGGAACATCGGCTTGTTCTTTGGTTGTACGATAAGTTTCTTGTTGGCGAACCGTTTCAAGTTCGATTTTGATTTCAACGCAAAAGATGCCTTTTACTTCGCATTAGGTGGCTTGATGCTAGGCTTTGGTTCCCGTCTTGGATTAGGATGTAATATCGGAGCAATGTATGCTGCAATTTCCAGCTTCTCATTCTCAGGCTGGGTCTTCTTAATTTCGATGACAATTGGCGGTATCATTGGTATGAAAGCATTTGCTGGGAAAGTATGTATTCTCCCGCACAGAATCGGAAAGAAATAGGCAACACTTGATCGGCACATAACGTGAACCATGCATAAAAACATATAAAAAATTATTAGGAGGCCTTTTCTATGGGTAAAAAAGTATTGATCGTCGGTGGAGTTGCTGGAGGCGCTTCAGTCGCTGCACGGGTAAGACGTTTGGATGAATCAGCTGAAATCGTGATGTTCGAAAGAGGACCGTACGTCTCTTTCTCGAACTGCTGCATTCCGTTCCACATCAGTGGGGATATCGAAGAATCAGACAGTCTGGTATTGATGACACCGCCGGAATTCGATAAGCAATACAACATCGATGCACGTGTCTACAATGAAGTGGTGGCCATAAATCAGGAAGAAAAGACCGTATCCGTAAAAAATGTGCAGACAGGCGAATCATACGAAGAGGCTTATGATGTCTTATTCCTTGCGCCGGGTGCAAATGCGGTTCGTCCGCGTTCCATCGCCGGGATCGATTCCAAGCATGTGTTCGTCATGAAGACGGTTCCGGACGTGGCTTCCCTGACGGCCTATGCCAAGGCCAACGAAGTCAAAGATGTGGCTGTCGTGGGCGGTGGCTATATCGGCCTTGAAGTCGCGGAGAACCTGAAATACGCTGGCTACAATGTATCGTTGATCGAAGCGCAAGATCAAGTGATGGCACCGATGGATTATGATATGGTCCAAATCATCAACCGCGAAATCATGAAAAATGGTGTGGATCTGATTTTGAAAGACAGCGTCCAAGCGATTGGTTCGGATGAAGTGACACTGGCTTCAGGCCGTACCGTCAAAGCGCAAGCCGTTGTAATGGCGATTGGAGTGACGCCGGAAAATGCGTTGGCTAAACAGGCTGGATTGGACTTGGGTGTCGCCGGCTCCATCAAAGTGAACCATCACTATCAAACAAGCAATCCACATATTTATGCCGTTGGGGATGCAATTGAAACATCTTGCTTCTTTACGGGGCAAAAAATGCAATTGACGCTTGCCGGTCCCGCGCAACGTCAAGCACGCGCTGCCGCTGATCATGTATATGGCCGGACTTATCTCAACACAGGCGTTATCGGGTCTTCTAGCATGAAGATGTTCGGATTGAACACCGCTAATACTGGCCTTAACGAGAAGCAATGCCAAGCGCGCGGCATCGACTACGATTTTGCCTATGTTATCCCGAAAGACAAGGTCAGCATCATGCCCGATGCGGAAAACTTGTTTTTTAAATTGATCTTTGCAGTGCCATCAGGAAAAATCCTGGGAGCGCAAGCAGTCGGACGCGGAAATGTTGATAAACGGATCGATGTCATCGCTACGGCAATCATGTTGAATGCTAATCTTGAGGACTTGAAAGAGTTGGAATTGAGCTATTCCCCGCACTTCTCCACAGCCAAGGATGTCGTGAACCATGCCGTTCTGGTCGGATTGAATATTTTGAATGGCGAATTCAAAAAAGTGCCGGTAAGCAAAGTGCGTGAATTGGTTGAAAGCGGCGCGATGATCATCGATGCACGCGAAGAACATGAATATCAAAAGAGCCATGTAAAAGGCGCAGTCAATATCCCGTTGAGCCAATTCCGCGCAAGGCTGGATGAGATTCCTAAAGATCAGCCGGTTTATGTTCACTGCCGTTCCAGCCAACGCAGCTATAACATGGTGCGTGCGCTTGGACAATTAGGCTTTGAGAACATCTACAACATAGACGGTTCCTTCTTGGGTATTTCCGAATACGAGTACTTTAACGACGTCACTTTGAATCGCGACCCAATCGTGACAGAATATAACTTCAATTAATACAAATCAATACAAACAAGACAGCAACAGGCTGTAATAGAATAGCCCGGATCAAGCGAGGAGAAATCTATTTCTGCTCGCTTGATTGTTATTGTCCGGAATAAAGTTTATCATAAATGAATAAGGGGGAATGTTTATGAATGCGAAAAAAACCAAAAGTCGCTTCGAAATTACATTGACATTCGTCACATGGTTCGCTATTTTTCTGTTGTGGTTTTTGGTTACAAACCTACGTGAGGTATCATCTTTGATTCTTCCGTCTCCACAGGAAGTATGGAAAACGTTCATCGCCATTGTCCAAAACGGGTACAACAACATCAGCTTGTGGCAACACTTGAGCGACAGTTTTGTGCGTTTATTTTGGGCTGTGATTGCAGCCTTTGTGACCGCAGTTCCGCTCGGGTTATTGAGCGGCTATTTTGGGAAATTTCGGGCCATCATCGATTCGATTGTGCAGTTCTATCGGCCGATCCCGCCATTAGCCTACTATGCGTTGTTGATTTTATGGATGGGCATCGATGATGCCTCAAAAGTCACGTTGCTTTATCTGGCTGCGTTTGCTCCAATCTACATTGCCTGCGTTGCGGCAGTGAACAGCGTGAATCAGGACTATATTCTGAGCTCCCGTTCTTTGGGTGCGAGCCAAAAGGATGTCTTTCTCAAAATCGTCCTTCCGGCTTGTATGCCGGATATTTTCACGGGATTGCGCACAGCGATGGGGTTTGCCTACACCACTTTGGTGGCTGCCGAAATGACTGCGGCGACTTCCGGAATCGGCTGGATGGTTATCGATGCCTCCCGGTATCTGAAATCAGATGTGATGTTCGTCGGCATCATCATAATGGGCATCACGGGCATTCTGATGGACAGCGGGTTACTCTATTTGGAAAATAAATTTATATTCTGGAAAGGGAAGGATTAATATGAAAAGAAGAAAACTGTTTGGATGGATGCTGACTTTTTTGGCATCCAGTACATTAGCGGCCTGTGGAGGATCCGGGGATACAACATCAGACCTTCCGGAAGAAATCAATATCGGTTATTTGCGTGTGCCGAACGATGAAAAAATCGCCAAGACAGAAGCCTTGTTCGATGAATATTTTGCGGATAAAGGCATCGAAACGAACTTCCTGGTTTTCGATTCAGGTGTGGAAGCGAACCAAGCGTTTGCATCAGGGAGCATCGATTTTGCATCGATGGGTAACACTAACGGCATCATCGCCTTATCAAGAGGGTTGGATGTAGAGCTGATTTGGTTGCATGAAATTCTGGGTGAAATCGAAGCTTTGGCCGTGCGTAAAGACAGCGGAATCGAAAAAGTCGAAGATTTGGCTGGAAAGAGCATTGCAACAACGTTTGCCTCCACTTCGCACTACAGTTTGCTGCAGGTTCTTAACGAGGCCGGTATCGCCGACCAAGTTCAACTGTTGGATATGCAGACTGTTGACATCGTTGCTGCATGGGAACGAGGGGACATCGATGCCGCCTATACGTGGCAGCCTTCTTTAGGTAGTCTGCTGGAAAACGGTGACATGTTGGTTTCCTCTGAACAGGTTGCATCGATGGGCCACCAGACGGCGAACGTGCTGCTGGCAAGAAAAGGATTCACGGAACAGTATCCTGAGCTCACGGCGGATTTCATTGCGGCGCTTATCGCAGGAGGCAATCTTTACCGGGAAAATCCGGAACAGGCAGCCGCAATTGTTGCGGCACCGCTTGGAATAACGGTGGAAAATGCGTTGGGCCAGATGCAGGGATCGATTTGGCTGACGCCGGAAGAAGAAATTTCTGAGGCGTATATGGGTACCAGCGAATCAGCCGGCGCTTTCTCGAAAGTCATGAAAGAAACGGCCGATTTCTTGCTGGAACAGGGCTCGATCACAGAATCACCCTCGCAAGAGGAATTTGATGCTTTCATCAATCCAAAGTACATCGAAATGTACTTGGAAAGATAAGGATGTTTTGATATGAATACACAATCACCGTTAATCGAACTCCGCAATGTCAGTATGGATTACGGCAGTGGCAAAGAACAGATGCTGGCTCTTGAAGAGATCAATCTGACGATTGCTCCCCAAGACTTTGTCTGTGTGCTGGGGCCTTCCGGTTGCGGGAAAAGTACGTTGCTGAAAATCATTGCCGGTTATCAACAACCGACAACCGGAGAAGCGATTTTTCAAGGCGAACCGATTCAGGGGCCGGACTGGCATCGGGGAGTGGTCTTCCAGTCGCCAACGTTATATCCATGGCTGAATGTAAAAGATAATGTCGGTTTTGGTCCGAGCATCAGAGGGTTGGACAAAAAGGAAGTTGATCGGATCAGCGATCATTTCCTTGAACAAATCGGGATGCTGAAGGATAAAGACAAAGCCGTTTTTGAACTTTCCGGCGGCATGCGCCAACGTGTGGCGTTGGCACGTGTTCTTGCCAATCGGCCGGAAATGATTCTGATGGATGAGCCGTTAGGGGCATTGGATGCATTGACGCGCCTGAATATGCAGACATTGATCCGTGATTTATGGCAAGAAAATAAAAATACGGTTCTTATGATCACGCATGATGTCGATGAAGCAATGTCGCTGGGCAACCGTCTCATCGTGATGTCGAAGCAACCAGGGAAAATCATTAAGACTTATGACTTGGATTACACGTATCAGGCGTTGAAAACAAATAATCACCGGGTCAACATAGATAGTACTTATCTGGAGATCAAGAACGAAATCCTCGACCTGATCAACACGGACTTGAACAGCCCTGCTTCTATCGAGATAAGCAAAAAATAAGAAACAAAGACAGTCCTCGGGTAATCCGGGTCCCATTTCAAGAATAATCAAAAAAGAGGAAAATCAGCTGAAAACCGCGAAAACGGTATTCTCAGCTGATTTTTCTTTTGCGGACCCTCAAAATCGGGAAGAGTTCGTCACTAGGGATGTTGGCGACAATATGCTAAAATAACAGTAAATAGAGAATTCAAAATATGCAGAAAGAGATGATGTATATGGAAGAATTTAAGACGGAAAGAGCGTCCAGGCTCACGCTGGAACTTGTAAAAGAACTCTGGTCAAAAACCTACAATACCGATGGAAAACCTGATTGGTCACACATCTTACCTTACTATGACGATACTATTTACTTTAAAGATACAATACAGGAAATCAGAGGTATTGCGGCATTCAAGGAAATGACGGATAGACTGACAGAACGCTCAAAAGATTTGAATATGAAATTGGTTAAAGTTGTGCAACAGGGGAATGATATATTCATCGAATGGGAGATGACAATCAGCTATAAGAAGTATCCCAGCTCCAACTTATACGGTTTTTCAAGATTAACCCTAAATGAGCAGGGCAAAATTATTGAGCAACGAGATTATTATGATCTGTGGGGAGATATATTTGATAACATCCCGTCATTCGGTAAAAGATACAGAAAATTCATGAAGAAAAAATTTGGGTGACAACATGAAAAATAATGGGATAAAATTCGGGAAATATTTTAAAGAATATCGTTTGTCGAATGTGATGGCCATGATAAAAAACAACTCCAAAAGTCCATTGATTTGTGCGGATGATTGCAAGGGCAAGCTGGTTGTCATAACTGGGGCTACTTCCGGAATCGGCTATGCCGCTGCCAGAAAGTTCGCCTCAAAAGGTGCCGATTTGATTTGCATCAACAGAAACAAAGAGCGATCAGAAGCTTTGAAACATGAAATTGAGAGCGTGTACAAAGTGAAGTGTGATTATATTTTGGCTGATTTCAGCAGCATGGATGATACACATCAAGCTGCCCATCGTTTGCTGGAAATTGAGAAACCGATTGATATCATTATCCATAATGCCGGCATCTATCTTACAAAACGACAAATCACTTCAACTGGAATCGAAAAAGTCTTTATGGTGAACTACCTTTCGTCTTTCATCATGAACGACATCTTAAAAGAGAAACTGAAATCCCAGGGGAAATGCCGCATCATATTGGTAAACTCAGAAGGGCACCGCTTTGCAGCTTGGGGGATGCGTTTTGACGATCTGGATTGGTCAAAAAGGCGTTATTCCGGTTTGAAAAGCTACGGTACGGCCAAACTCGCCGAACTCTTAGCGATGCTGAAATTTGACGAGTATTTCCGAGGATCGGGTGTAACCATCAATGCGATGCATCCTGGAGCTCTAAAAACAGCCACAGGACAAGATAATGGTCCATTATACAAGTGGTTCAAGAAGAATGTATTGGACAAAACGTTAAACCCTGTTTCGGTGGCAGCAGAAGCGATATATTATTTAGGGGTTTCTGAAGATCTGGAGACATGCAGTGGTGAATTTTTCAATCTGACAACGCTTGAAGAGCCTGCTCCACCAGCGCTGGATGTTGAAAATGCAAGCGTTCTGTGGGAAATAAGTTTGAAAATGGGGAATTTGAATGAATAATGCGGATCAAAAAAGATATGATGCCATAATTGTAGGTGGAGGACTTGCCGGGCTTACGTCTGCGGTGTTTCTTTCTCAAGCAGGCAAGAAAATTTTGCTTATCGAAAAAAATGCCGAATTTGGTGGATTGGTAAACTCATTTGAAAGGGATGGTTTTGTTTTTGATGCTGGAGCCAGAGCCATTTTAGGAGTCGTTTTGGCGATGCTGAAAGACTTGAATCTTGATATTGAGGTTGTCCCAAGCAAGGTTTCCCTGGGCGTTGATGATAAAATCATCGGCATTGAAGGCCACAATTCTGTTAGCGAATACAGAGATTTGTTGGTGAGTCTCTATCCCGATAGCGTAGAGGATATCGATGCATTCATAGAAGTTATGGTTAAAATAATGAAACTGATCGATATCATCTATGGCATTGATAATCCATTATTTAAAGATATCAAGCGAGATAAGGCGTACGTAATGAAAGAACTTTTGCCATGGCTGCCGAAGTTTATCTTTGCGATGAGCAGGATTGAAAGGCTTTCCAAACCTAGTGATGAATATCTTAAACAAATTATTCAAGATCCGTCACTTATCGATATCATTTCACAACATTTTTTTAAAGGCACACCAACATTTTTTGCATTGAGTTATTTCACATTGTACAGCAGCTATGTGTATCCAAAAGGGGGTACAGGCAAGCTTGCCGAAGCAATAGTGGAAAAAATACAAGCGTTCAAAGGTGACATACGCCCCAATACGGTTGTAAAGAAAATCTATGCCGACCAACAGGTTATTGTCGATGAGAACAACAACGAATACTATTATGAAGACCTTGTTTGGGCTGCAGACCTAAAAAATTTTTACACTATCACTGATTTGGGTAACCTGGCCCCAAAAATAAGGGGAAAGTTTGAAACAACAAAGGAGCGGATCGCTAAAGGCAGGCCTAGCGAATCTGTCTTCTCGCTCTATTTGGAAGTTGATTTGCCGGTGTCATATTTTAAAAAGTCTTTCAATGGGCATCTGTTTTACACACCATCCAGAAAAGGTTTGGGCAACATCAACAAGAGTGAGCTCAAGGGAATGCTGGGAAAATGGGGAGAGACGGATAAAGAAGAAGTTCTTTCCTGGCTGGATCGTTTTCTGAAATACAACACTTATGAAATAGCAATCCCGGCTATGAGAGATTCTGACTTGGCCCCGGAAGGTAAAACGGGTTTAATAATCAGCCTGCTTATGGAGGCGGAATTGTTTTATAAAGTTGAAGAATCTGGCTGGTATGAGGAGTTCAAAAGGGAAATTGAAAATAAAATAATCAGTGTGCTTTCTGAAAGTTTATGCCCTGAGTTAAAAGATAAAGTGGAGAAGCAATTTTCCTTTACACCTTTAAGTGTTGAAAAACGAGTCGGGAGTACTGGTGGGGCAATCGTGGGATGGTCTTTTGAAGCCCCGATTCCGGTTGTTTATAAAATGCAGCAAGTGAACAAATCAGTACTTACGCCTATTCCTAATATTTATCAAGTAGGCCAGTGGGCATACAATCCAGCTGGAACACCCACATGCATCATTACAGGTAAATTAGCCGCTGACAGGATAATTAAAAAACACAAGTAAGCGTCAAATGATTCAACAGTTCTAAATCTCCTATTTTCGACCTCCAAAATTATTTTCGGAAAAACATTTGACTTAATGTTCAGGTGAAGTCGTAGAATCAATTTAAGCTCATTGCTTAGAGATTGAACGAACATAACCATGAATAATTTGGAGGAAATGATATGACAGAGAATACTTACAGAACTTTCACACTCAGCGACAAGGTAACGGTTAAGCAGGTCACTTTCAAAAACCGCTACGGCATAACAGTTGCAGCAGATTTATACTTATCTAAGGACATCGACAAAACCCAAAAATATCCGGCTCTTATCGTCGGCACCCCATACGGCGGCGTCAAGGAGCAAGGCGCAGGGATTTATGCGCAGAATATGGCGGAACGCGGATTTGTTGCGATTGCGTTCGATGAATCATATAACGGTGAAAGCAGCGGCGCGCCAAGACACGTATCATCTCCGGACATCTTTGCCGAAGACTTCAGTGCAGCTGTGGATTACATTGGCACGCGTCCATTTGTGGACAGGGACAAAGTCGGTGTGATCGGCATCTGCGGCAGCGGCGCAGGTCGATACGCGGATCAAAGCAGTTGCGACAGTAAGCATGTACGATATGAGCCGGGTGATGCGCTACGGTTGGGCAGACAGCATGACGGATGAGCAACGCACACAGCTTTTTGACCAACTAGGTGAACAACGTTGGAAAGATTTCCAGGGCGATGAACCGGAATTGACGCCTACTTTCCCAAGCGAGCCTGTGGATTCTATCCCTGAAGGAATGGATCCAATCAGCAGTGAATTCTTCGGCTATTATGCGATGAAACGCGGATTCCACCCGAACTCGATCGGCGCGTTCACGAAGACGAGCGCCATGGCTTTCATGAACTTCCCGTTGATGAACTACATCCAGACGATTTCTCCTAGACCGATCCTGTTTATCATTGGTGAGCATGCGCATTCGAGATATTTCAGCGAGGATGCTTACAACATGGCGGCCGAACCGAAAGAACTGTTTGAAATTGCCGGTGCTGGCCACGTGGATCTGTACGACAGAACGGATCTGATTCCGTTCGATAAACTGGAGTCGTTCTTCACGGAAAATTTGTAAAAAGATGCGGTTCAGATGAAAAATCCTAAACAAGTTGAGTTTATTTTTTTATTCGTATTTTGTGCGGTTTTGCTGGTTGGCTGCACCAATAGTCCGCCGTCGAATGAGGCTTCATTCCCGTCCTCTTCAGAGAGAACAGATGCTTCCTCGTCAGAACAGGGAGACGCCGGACTTGTTGCAGAAACAGACCAAATGCTCACCGAATCCAGTCCACAAGAAAGGGATGACGCCATGCCAATGATGACGATTCAAGTCGGAAACACCCGTTATGCTGTATCGCTGAATGACAATGCGACAACGCAGGCATTGACCCAAAAGTTGCCGATGACTTTAAAAATGGATGAACTGAATGGGAATGAAAAATTTCATTATCTTTCGGAGACTTTGCCAACGGACTCCCAACGAGTCGGCAGAATCAAATCCGGGGATGTGATGCTATACGGTTCCGACTGTCTGGTGATTTTCTACAAAGATTTTTCGACCTCCTACAGCTATACGCCAATCGGGAGGATTGAAGATCCAACTGGACTTGCCCAAGCGCTGGGACGAGGGAGTGTCGAGGTCACATTCAGCAACCGATAACAGAATCAAGCGAGAGATGGGTTTTGAACCATTTCTCGCTTTTTACTTTGTTGAGCTGGAATTCCACCAACTGTTCATTACCTATCATTCCGATGTCGGAATGATATTGCTTTTCAACACTAGGAAGCATAAAATGGAATTGAGGTGAGCGAATATGGCATACATCAGCACAAAAGAAGCTAGCAACAATTGGGACATAAGCGAACGCAGGATTCGGGGGCTTTGCCAAGAAGGCCGGATTGAAGGGGCAGTCAAAATCGGTCGAAACTGGGCAATTCCTGTTGATGCGCACAAACCTGTGGATGCAAGGCAAAGTGAACAAAAAAAGTATCTCGGCTTGGGATACGATTTCAGTCAAATCGATACGGCGATGGATACCATCAATAGACACAGACCGTTTTCAAAGGGATTGGCGGATTCCCTCCATGAAAAACTGATCGTTGAGTGGACGTACAATAGCAATGCGATTGAAGGGAACACACTGACCATGTCAGAAACGAAAATCGTTCTCGAAGGGATAACGATAGGCGGAAAAAGCCTGGTCGAACATCTGGAAATCATCAATCACCGCGACGCCATTCTTTTCATCGAACAACTTGTTTCTGAAAAAGAACCGCTCTCCGAATGGAACATCAAGAACATCCATGCACTGGTTCTAAAGCAAATTGATAATCAAAATGCGGGGAAATATCGGAGCGAGAATGTGGTAATCAGTGGTGCAAAGCATATTCCGCCGAAACATTACCAAATAAGCGAATATATGCAAAAATTGATTGCGGAATATCAGAACGAATGGCTTGGGTATCACCCCGTTGTGCGGGCGACTTTACTGCATGGCGAATTCGTGAAAATCCACCCGTTTATTGACGGAAACGGCAGGACATCACGGTTGTTGTTGAACTTTGAACTTATGAAATCCGGCTATCCACCAATCATCATCAAAAATGAAAACCGTGCTGACTATTATGGGGTGCTTGATCACGCCCACACGACCATGGATTACGGACCTTTCATAAAATTGGTAGCGGAACTCGTGATTGAGTCGGAAAAATTGTGGTTAATGGTTATGGAATGACATAGCAGTTTTGTTCGAAAGGAAGGGAAGAAAATGCCTGACAAATTAACAAATCTGGGATTCACGGACAGGTTCGCGCAGGAGGCGACTCTTTATCCGGACCTGCATCCGGCCAGAGTCATCTCGCAGTATAAGGAATTGTACCGGGTTGCGACCGTTGAATCGGAAATGCTGGCCGAAATATCCGGGAAAATGCGCCATGCTGCAGTCGATATGTCGGACTATCCGGCAGTCGGCGACTTTGTGATGATCGACCGGAACGAGGGAAGCCAGGACCACGCCATCATCCACCAGACAATGAAAAGGAAACGCGTCTTTATCCGGAAGGCAGCCGGAAAAGCGCATGACGTCCAGGTTGTTGCCGCGAACATCGACATTGTCTTCATTTGCATGTCGCTCAACAATGACTTCAATCTGCGGAGGCTGGAACGCTACTTGGCAATCGCGTGGGACAGCGGGGCAACGCCAGTGATTGTGCTGACGAAAGCGGATTTGTGCTCGGATATTCCGGAAAAGTTACGTGAAATCGAGACGATCGCTTTCGGAGTCGATGTGCTGGTCACGTCGAGCCTGAGCGAGGACGGATATACGGCCGTCCTGAAATACATCACACTGGGCCAGACCGTTGTTTTCATCGGCTCATCCGGTGTGGGAAAGTCAACCTTAATCAACAGGATCCTTGGGGAAGAACTGATTGAAACGCGGGAAATCAGAAGAGATGACAAAGGCCGGCACGCAACCACAAATCGGGAGCTGTTCCTCATTCCGACGGGCGGCTGCATCATCGATACGCCGGGCATGCGCGAACTCGGTTTGGAGAGCGCCAACCTGGCGAGGACGTTTGTCGATATCGATGAATTGGCGGCACAATGCAAATTCAAAGATTGCAAGCATGAAAATGAACCAGGCTGCATGGTCAGGAAGGCGATAGCGGAAGGCATACTGACCGAAGAACGGCTGCAGAGCTACCTGAAGCTCAAGAAGGAAGCCAAGTATGAGGGTATGAATTCCAAACAGATCGAAAAAGAGAAAATCAGCACCATGTTTTCCGACTTTGGCGGCATCAAGAACGCTAAGAGGTACATCAAATCAAAAGATAAGGGCAAATAACAATTTGGAGGAATCAAAATGAAATTAGGAATCATCATCGAAACAAAGGAATTCGAAAAATCCTGGAACGCAATGAGGTTCGCCGTGACCGCGAAGAAGACCGGCCATGAGGTGAAAGTGTTCCTGATGGGCGAAGCCGTCGAAATCGAAAATATGACCCACGAAAAATACGATGTGGCCGCACAAGTACAAGCTTTTGACGAACTAGGCGGCGAAATATTGGCTTGCGGAACTTGTCTTAAGTCACGCAACATGGAAGGTTCGGAGGTTTGCCCAATCAGCACCATGATTGATTGCGTCCAGATGGTCGAGTGGGCGGACAAGGTTGTAACTTTCTGAAAAATGAGTAGAATCCAAGTGCTTCTGCATATTTTGTACCTCTAAATGTGCAGAAGCATAATCTTTTTGGCAGAAAGAGGAGGGAGATACTATGAATATCAGCAACTTCCAAAAATACATCAAAGATACCATCTTGGGTAGAGGCTATGATTACTATGTGGGCGGCCAAGTGGATGAGGAGTATGTCCGCAAAGGCGATACCTACATTTTTCGGGTGGAAGGAAGAGAAGCGTACGAAGTTTCAGTGGAGCTTGATGACTCAGGAGAGATCACCCATGCCGAATGCGATTGTCCTTATGACCTTGGTCCCATCTGCAAACACAAAGCAGCGGTGTTTTTTCAGCTCGCGGAAATCATCAACAACGGGGACGTCAAATGGGATGCCAAGCAATCTCCGACTGAGCTGCCGGGAATCAAAGAGGTTCTGAATAAACTTCCTAAAGAGGAACTGATCAGGATCATAATGGAAATCGTCCCTAAAAATAAAACCTTGGAAGAAAGCCTGATCCTAAGATACTCTGATGGGAACAACGAGCAAGAGCTTAAACAAGTTACCAAGCTTATCCGGCGTATCGTGAATAAGTATGCCGGCAGAGGCGGATTTATAGCCTACGGAGAAATCAGCGATTATGTGGATGAGATGGTTGGTATCCTAGAAAAAGCTAGAAACACAGTGGACAGCTTATTGGCATTGGAAATCATTATCCTGGTCCTGCATGAAGCAATGGAAGCTTTCCAATACGTTGATGATTCCAATGGTGAAATCAGTGGTTTGGTTTCGGACTGTATTGAGGTGATGGAAGATCTTGTCCTCGGAGAAAAGTTTTCCGACAGCTCCTTAAAGAAAAAGTTGTTCGACAGGCTGTTGAAAGACAGCGATGATAATGCTTATGAAGGTTGGGAAGAATTCACAATCGATATTCTCCGGTTGTGTGCGGAAGTCGCGGATACAGAAGCGTTGCGAGTCCTGCTTCGAACCAGAATAATGGCATATCTCAACAACACTGACGCAGATGACTTTCACACTTATTACAGTGAGTCCTTGCTGCATATCCTGCATAGACTGATTGTCGTCTATGGAACAGATGCTGAAGCACTGCAATTCGAGGAGGAGAACAGCGCACACGCATCCTTCCGGGAACTGCTGATCGAGAGAGCCAAAAAGGAAAACAACTTCGAAAAAGTCATAGTATTGGCATTGGATGGGGAAAAACAAGACGATCAACATGCGGGCAGAATGCTCAAGTGGAAAGAAATTCGCTACGATGCCTACAAAAAATTATCCTTAAAAGCTGAACAGGCGCGGTTAGCCAAGGAACTGCTTTTTGATGGCCATTTTGAATATTATCAGGAACTCAAGGATCTGAACACTGGGGACGAAACAAAATTCTATAATGAGTTGAAGGCAAAATTGAAAAAAGATTCGCGCTGGCAAGCCAAGAACATGTATGTAAATCTCATTGAACATGAAAATGATACGGATGAAGTCATGATGTACGTCAGGGAGAACCCTCTTTACATTGTGAGGTACGCAGATTTTTTGAAAGACAAATATGCGAATGAAGTGGTGGCACTTTATAATAATCATATAAAATCTGCTGCCCATTCATCCTCAAAAAGGAGTGCTTATCAAGATGTCTGTAGCCTCATCAGGCGATACAAAAACATCGCCGGCAAAGACATTGCCGCAGAATTGGTGAACGAACTGCTTATCCTTTACAAGAAAAAGCGGGCATTTGTGGATGAACTGAGCAAGCTGAATTTCTGAATGTCCCTGAGTCCTGTTCCATACTTACCTTTTTGTGCGTAATTTACAACCTCAAAATTCGTGCTAGACTGATGATAAGAACAGCACAAATCATTCATGTAAAGGGGAAAAAAATATGAATACAGCCATGAAAGCAGAAAATTTTATCGAAGTTGGGTCCTTTGTTGAAAACGTTAGCGTTGAAGGCGTTGAAGTGCTTAGGGTCATAAAAGATCCGAAAATCAAAGCTTTTGATGAGCCGACATATGCAAGAGTAATCGGCACCACCTTCAAAAACGGCACGATCGAAGTGAAGGTTTTGAGCCGTCTTTTGCCGGACGCGCCTGAATTCGCCAGAGGCTTCCTCGGCATTGCATTCCGCATCGATGAAAATAATGAGCGTTTTGAATCGCTGTATATTCGCCCAACGAACGGCAGGAATGAAAATCAATTGAGAAGGAACCGCTCCACACAATATTTTTCTTACCCTGACTACAAATTCGACCGATTCAGAGCCGAAAGCCCAGGGGAATACGAATCATACGCCGACATGGATCTGGACGAATGGATCGATTTGAAAGTCAAAGTGGACGGCGAACATGCTGAACTTTACGTGAACAATTCAAAATATCCCGTATTGGTGGTTAATGACCTGAAACACGGTCCAGATGCGGAAGGTGCCATTGCGCTTTGGGTCGAAGAAGGAACGGAAGGGTTTTTCAAGGACTTGAAGATCTATTGATCACTTTCCGTTGCGGTCGTGTCCCTTCATCATCATCGGCATCATCACGAACATCATGATGGGGCAGATGAACAGCGCGATACTCAGCAGAATTCCCTGATAGCCGACCAACGGCAAGCCGAACAGCAGCAAGAGCGGCAGTCCACAACACAAGGCCAAGTGGAGAAAGTGGTTTTTGTGGCTGTGCTTCGATGCTCTGGCGTCGTTGTGGTCATGGGTTTTCGGCGGATCGACGGATTCTGATGGGAGGTTCTTTTCTTCTGGGTCATTATTTTTGCAGCAATTCATAGAGTCAGCTCCTTGTTAACTTTAATTAATATAGTTATACATCTTCAATGTGTGGATGATATGTAGATAGTGATTTTCTCAATGTTAATAAATGCACAGATTTTGAGAAGGAGGACTTCCTATGTTGGGCGCAATCATCGGGGACATCGTCGGCTCCCGTTTCGAGTGGAATAATCACAAGGACAAGCATTTTGAACTGTTCACGGACGACTGCCGGATGACGGACGACAGCATCATGACGATTGCGGTCGCCAAGGCACTGATGGAAACGGAGAAGGCACTGGAATCTGTGGCTAAGGGGCAGGAACGGAACAACGAATATTATGTCTTGCTGGAGAAAATGAGCATCCAATATATGCAAGCGTTCGGCCTCCGCTACCCAGATTGCGGCTTCAGCCGGGCGTTCTTCCAGTGGATCAGCAGCGAGGATCCTCAGCCATACAACAGCTTCGGCAACGGTGCGGCCATGCGGATCAGCCCAGTTGCGTATGTCGGTAGAACCCAAAAGGAGATACAGTGCCTATCCGAAACCGTCACTGGTGTGTCGCACAACCATGAAGAAGGCCTGAAGGGTGCGGAAGCTACGGCTACAGCCATCTACATGGCGCGTTCAGGTTCCTCCAAAGACGAAATTAGAAAAAGGGTTGGGGAAAACTACTATCGTCTGGACTTCACACTGGATGGAATCAGGGACTCCTACCGCTTCACCACGGATTGCCAAGCGACGGTCCCTCAAGCAATCATTGCCTTTCTGGAATCCACTTCGTTCGAGGATGCCATCCGCAACGCGATATCGCTTGGCGGGGACAGCGATACTTTGGCCGCCATTGCTGGTGCACTCGCGGAAGCTTTTTATGGCATTCCGGAACAAATCAAAGAACGTGCATTGAGCTATTTTGATGCGGAACTGCTTTCTGTATATGAGGATTGGGTTCGGTTCATAAAAGACATAAATCAGTAACCAAAAGGAAAGCCTATGGATCAATAGTTGATCTCCAGGCTTTCCTTTTGCGTCCACCTAATTCGATATTTTGATTAACTATTTTTTCACAAAGTTTACAGAAAACATAAATACTGTTAACAAGAAAACGACATTCGAGGAGTACACTAAAATAGAAAGCGAAAGAAACAAGCAAGCTATTTTTGGGTATGCGATACGAGGAGGAATTGGAAAATGGTAAACAAAAGAATCAGAAGATCAATTACGGCAGCTTTGGTGGCAGGAGTGATGAGCACAGCGACTGTTGTTCCGGTTATGGCTGCCTCAAACAACGATGCGAATTTGACCGGCAACGGCAAAGATGTCAAGAATGTCATTCTGATGATTTCCGATGGCTGGGGATACAACCAAATTTTAGCGACGGATTACTATACCGAAGGCAAAGCAGGCACGCAAGTCTACGAAAACTTCCCGACAAAATTGGCTTTGAGCACTTATTCGCTGGGAGATTTGACGACGGAAGACAATGCTGACGGCGTATATGATCCTGCTACTGCTTGGGAAAATTTCAACACATTGATGAACAACCCGACTGACTCTGCCGCTGCGGGTACAGCGATGTCAACTGGCGTGAAAACTTATGATGCAGCAATCGGTGTCGATGAGCAACCAGAAGATTTGACGCATATGACACAAGATTTTGAAGATCAAGGCAAGGCGACTGGTGTGGTCAGTTCTGTGGAATTCAGCCATGCGACGCCAGCGAGTTTCGTGGCGCATCACGAGAGCCGCAATGATTACAGCATCTTGGCGAATGAAATGATCAAGGACAGCGCGACCGATGTCATCATGGGTGCTGGAAATCCTCTGTATGACAATAATGGTGACGCCGCAGCTGCACCAAACTACAAATATGTGGGCGGGGCAGCTACGTGGAACGGACTGGTTGACGGTTCATTGGACGTTTCCGATGCTGATGGCGACGGGATTGATGATGCCTGGACACTGATCCAAAGCAAAGAGGACTTCGAAGCGCTACAAACCGGCGAAACAGCAAGCCGCGTCATCGGTGTGCCGGAAGTCTATACGACTTTGCAGCAAGCCAGAGGTGGAGATGGTCAAGCCGATGCTTACGCAGTGGAGCAAAACAGCAACGTACCTGGTCTTGATGTGATGACGACAGGTGCTTTGAATGTCCTTGACAATGACGAAGACGGGTTCTTCCTGATGGTCGAAGGGGGAGCGATCGATTGGGCAGGGCATGCTAATCAGAGCGGACGCCTGATCGAAGAGCAAGCAGCCTTCAATGATTCCGTAGAAGCTGTCTACGAATGGGTAGAGGAAAACAGCAACTGGGGCGAAACGCTGCTGATCGTTACCGGAGACCATGAGACCGGCTATCTGACGGGAACGGCAGGTGTGTATGATGAAGTGGCGAACAACGGAGCAGGCGTGATGCCGACGATGGCATGGAATTCCGGGAACCACACCAACCAATTGATTCCGTTCTATGCGAAGGGTGCAGGGGCAGAAATCTTTAAGAAAGTTGCAGATGAAACGGATCCTGTAAGGGGAGCCTACTTGGATAACACGGAAATTTCCGAAGTCATCCGCACATTGATTGATTAATAGAACTAATTCAGTTGCATAATTTTGAAGGAATAAAAAGCCTGCAGATCATTTATTTGATCTGTAGGCTTTTGTTTGTGTATCAATCATGGTAAGGAAGCAATGTTATTCATCAAAAAAACAATGAAGTGTTTGCAGGAAGATCTCAATTCAATCATAAATCTGTATATGAGCAGTCCAGGGGAAGTAGGTCGCACCGTAATTCTTACTCTTCAATTAACGACGACTTCACGTATTTAAATTGTGATAACATTTAGTGGAAGACAAATAAGAAATGAGGCTTTCCTCTGGCTAGCTATCACAAAAAAATCAGTAAGTTGTCTTCAAATCGCCAATCAGAATAAGAAAGGATAATGATATATGAGTTTTCCAAATGAATTTTTGTGGGGATCAAGTATTAGTGCTTTTCAAGCAGAAGGAGCCAGGTTAGAAGATAGCCGCGGATTAAGTGTAGCGGATCTGCGCAGCGATGAAGGGCGAATTAGGTTGGATATTGCAGACACGTCTATCGCTGTTGATTTTTATCATAAGTATAAAGATGATATAAAACTCATGAAAGAATGTGGATTGAAGAGCTTTCGTTTTTCAATATCATGGTCCAGAATCTTTCCTCAGGGTAACGGGAGAGTGAACCAAAAGGGTGTAGATTATTATAATGATTTAATTGATGAGCTGATTTTAAACGATATTGCGCCGATTGTGACACTCATGCATTTTGATCTTCCTCAAAGCTTGATAGAACAATACCAAGGGTTTCTATCCAGAAAGTGCATTTCAGATTTCGTGGATTATGCCAAATTTTGTTTCGAACAATTCGGAGACAGGGTACGCTATTGGCTCACCATCAATGAGCAAGATGTATTGACTGGAATACCATTTTTTAATGGTTTGGATTCGAAAAAAGAGAGTGCCCAAGCAGACCATCATATGAATATCGCGAATGCCCTAGTTATGAAGTTATACCACGATATGGGATTAAATGGCAAAATTGGTCCTTGTCTTTCTTATCCGACCAGATATCCTGCTTCATTAGATCCAGCTGACCAATTTTTAGCTATGCATCTGGATGATCTTAGTATTTTTTCTAGAGTGGATATTTTAATGTATGGGGAATACCCAAAATATTTTTTGAATGATTTGAAGAATAAAGATTTAATGTTTACGATCGAAGAGGGGGATGAGGAGCTATTAAAAGGGGCAAATCCAGATTTTTTAGCCGTCAATTGGTATACAAGTGAAGTCGTTGGTCAGTATGTAGATGAGGAGTCTTTTGGAAATTATAAAGGGCCTGATATTCCCAGAAAAAACAGAAGTGAAAAAGGTGTCGCGCAATATTATAAAAATCCTTTCACTAAATATGGGAGTTATGAATGGAATATTGACGGCATAGGATTGAGATATGCCTTGAGAAAAATTTATTCAAGATACCATCTGCCTTTGATGATTACGGAAAATGGCTATTCTGCGAAAGAAGAGGTGAAGGATGGGCATGTTCATGATGATGAAAGGATCGAATACCTTTCAAATATGATAACGAATATGTCGTTAGCTATTGAGGACGGGGTTGAGTTATTCTCTTACAATCCCTGGTCATTTATTGACATTTTATCAAGTAGTCAAGGAATGGATAAAAGATATGGATTAGTCTTTGTGGACCGAACGAACCATGACTGCAAGGACTTACAACGCATTAAAAAGGAATCATTTTATTGGTATCAAAAATGTATTCAAAATAATGGGAATGCATGAGAACTATCTCATGCATTTTTGATATAATTCCAACAAGTGCAAGGAGGAATATTCATGGAACTTGTTATCATAATACTTTTGGAATATATAAAGGAAAACCCAAATACCGAAACAGGGGTGTCTATTGCTAAAATATTGGTGCAACACCTTGAAAAAATTAGCAAGATGAGCTTAGAAGCGGCAGCCGAATTTTGTTTGTGCTCACCATCGACCTTTACTCGCTTTCTTAAAAGCATCGGTATCAACAATTTTAAAGAATTAAGGAAAATGCTGAATTCCCCCAAATTGGTATTTCATACTGATAATTTTAATAAAGAAGAGTATATCGCCAGAATACATCAAAATATTCAAGAGGTCGCTGATATTTCCGACCAGGTCATTAAAGATATAGTCTTAAATATTTATAATGCAAAACGAGTAATCTTCATTGCTTTTCCGACCAACTATTCACATTTAGTGGATTTCCAATGCAAGATGATGATGGACAGGAAGTATATAGAGATTTTTTCAAAATTACAAATGGATGAAAACATCGATTCCATTGATAAAAGTGATCTGGTGTTTGTTATTTCCTATCAAGGTAATTTTTTTATCGGCAACAAAACCAATGAAAAATTAAACTGCAAAAAAGTAAAAAAAATATTGATAACACAAACTTCAATAAAGAAGTACGCTGATTTTTACAAAGTTATTAAATGTGGTTCTTATAATTACTACGGTGAAGGATCCCATGCGCTCATTTTGCTGTTGGACAGAATTTATCAAGAGTATAGTCGATTTATTTCTACAGGTGTTTTGTACTAGTCATTATATGATGATTACAAAACCTAAACGGATGATACACTTTAAATGTAGTTAAAACTTAGTTATTTGAAGGGAGAAAATGCAATGAAATTTTTTGATTCTATGGAAAACATGTTGGGCAAGTATCTGGAACCCCTATCAGTGAGGATTTCGGACAATAATGTAATCAAAGCTATTGTAAGGGGATGTATTGCAGCTGTACCGATTACAATTGGGGTATCGTTGATCACGATCTTAATAAATTTGCCTATACCAAGTTGGGCAGAATTTTTAAACAGCACTGGCATATTTGCTGCCGGTACTGAAGTTACTAATGTAACCCTTTCCATGCTTCCGATATACTTGATAAGTGCAGTTTCATATTCATACTGTAAAATCAAAGGAGAATCTGGCATCGTTGGTCCAATGATTGCTTTAGCCGTATTCTTGATTCTAATGCCTTCAACCATAAGTATGCAGGACGGTTCTTCCATTGTCGCCCTTACATCCGATTATCTAGGAAGCAAAGGGATTTTCCTAGCGCTGATTTTAGGAGTTACAGTTGCTATGGCCTATAGCAAACTCATCAACAGCAGAATTAGGATTAAAATGCCTGATTCCGTTCCGCCGATGGTTTCGGATTCACTTTCAGCATCCATTCCGGCAATCATTATATTCTTTCTGGCGTTTGTCGTTAAAGTTCTCTTTAATTTTACAGAATACAATAATGTTTTTGATGCCTTCAATACAATCATTCAGACACCTGTAATGACATTCGGAACATCGCCGATTTCGTTTATTTTTTTCACTGTACTTTGTAATCTGCTTTGGTTCTTCGGGGTACATCCAGCAGCAATCACAGGGCTTTATGCGCCAATTATAGTAGGTGCTATTGTAGCTAATATGCAAGCGTTTGTCAGTGGTTCCGCACTTCCTTACCCTGCTTTGATGGTCGTTTACTTAATTTGTAACTTAGGCGGCTTTGGAGGAACTTTGGGTTTGAGTCTGTGCTTGTTACTGGCTAAATCCGAGAAATTCAAAAGCGTCAGAAAGCTTTTTATCATTCCAAATATTTTCAATATTAATGAGCCCATGGTATTCGGAATGCCAACAGTTATGAATCCTATTTATTTCTTTCCGATGGTATTTTCGCAATTCATTACTGGGTGGGTAGCGCTAGGATTGTACTCGATTTTTCAATTTCCGATCAACCCTACATATCAGCTGGGGTTCCCCTGGGTGACACCGCCAGTCATTACAGCTTTTGCAGAAGGAGGGGTCCTGTTCTTAGGAATTGCAATTCTTGCAATTTTGATTCAATTCCTATGCTATTATCCGTTCTTTAGACTTGATGATAAAAAAGCATGTAAAATGGAAAAGGAAACAAGCTTGGTTGAAAGTGATGAATTCGTCTCGGTAACTTAATAGCTTAAAACCATATAAACACCAAGGAGAAATCTTCTTGGTGTTTTAGTAAATTCTGGGATTCTATAAATTGTTAAATAGGTATGAGGTGTTTACGGATGAAAATAGATAATATTTTAGTCAACTACCTGAAAGAACTTATCGGATTTGAATTAAATAATCTTAGAGTACTTCTTACGAATAAAGATCCTCTAAAGGAGTATTTGATAAAATGGAAAAGGAAATGGATAAATCTCTAAAGTTCTGTTTATTAATATCGGTGGTATAATAATCTTGTAAAGGGTAATCAATGCCTTGCTGAATTTATTATCTATCTTATCAAGCTGTTCGTTGATCCTAATCTGTAGTTTCTGTGCAAAAAAAGTACCTTCCTTGCGTAAAACGAATATAAGGAGAGGCCAGGTTATGAAATTTCATGAATTCGGGAACAAAAACCAAACGACGGTCATGCTTATCCAGGGCATTGGGACTGCATTAAACTCTAAAAATGTCACTCGACACCCCTATTTTTTTGAGAGCGTGTAATTAACATTCTCAGCAGGCAGTAGCTGCAGAAAGCTTTATTGTCAGCCCTTGGTAACAGAATGCAGAAAAGGTGGAACAGCAATGAGACAGAGTTTAATGATTGGATTATTATTTACGATCTTATTTTTAGGCGGATGCAATGCATGGGATAAAGCATATGAAGAAGCAGGCTCAGGTAGTTTTGCAGTTACGTCGATTACTGGTCCTTCTGCGCTGGGATTCGTCAAAGCGATGGAGCCTAACATCGATCCTCAAGTGAGGTTGGGGGACACGGTGTACTACTCTTTCGAAGAGGATGAGGAAGCTATTTATGCACAATTACTGGAAGGTAAAGCTGATATGGCAGTTGTATCCACAGAAACTGCTGCGAAGCTCTATCGTGAGGGTGCCGGATACCAGTTGGCAGCAGTTAATACAGGCGGGTATCTCTATCTGTTGTCAGCTGATGAGTCGATCAGCGATGTTTCTGACCTTGGGGGAAAAGTCATAACGATCGTAGGAGAGAAATCGGCTGCTGACGTTGTTATTCAACAGTTGTTGCTGCAATTTGGAATCGATCCAGATAATGATTTGACGCTGACCTATGCTGCGAGTGCAGAGACAGTGATGGAAAACGTCGCAGCTAGTGACATTCTAGTTTTATCTGAGCCTTGGGTGACCGATTTTTTGGATGAAAACACTGACTTCAGCATTGCTTTGGATATCCAGGAAGAATGGGAGGGGATTAACGAGGATGGGATGCCATTGCCTTTGACATGCTTGATTGTTAAAAAGGAACTCCCTGTTGATAGAGCAGAAGAATGGGATTTATTTGTAGCTGATTATAAGGATTCCATCGATTGGATCAACAGCAATCCGGCTGAAACGGCGGAACTGTTGGATGATCATGAAGTTGGGATCACGAAAGATCAGGCAACAGGAGTGATTTCCCGCAGCAATTTGGATTATTGGGATGCAGCAAATGCCAAACAAGCAGTAGAAAAATACTTGATCCTATTTTTGGAAGCGGAAGCTGATGGAACCTTAGAAAGCCTGCCTGATGCAGCATTCTATCTATCGGAAGAATAAGGAGGAAACAATCATGAAAATGCAGTTTTGGTCCAAAACGACAACCGGGAAATGGGCAGCGGGTTTGACCTTGGCTTTCATCGTGTTGATGGCTTTAAAAATGGTCGGGCTTGGGGCCTCAATCAGGCTGCCGTTACCGACACCCGTCCTTGCAATGATGGGAGTGATTGGCTTCATTATGGGGCTGATAGCTGTCATCAAACACAAAGACAGAGCCTTGTTGACGTTGCTTTCAATTCCGGTAGGGATAATCATCATCGCATGGACGCTTGCAGAAATAGCCTTTCCCCACTGATGCATCGTTATCCAAAAATACTATCGAGTAAAGACGTCCGTGGTCAGGACGTCTTTTTTTATTTGATTTTTTTAAGGTTCCTACGGGGATAGCTATAAGCTATTCCTTGATGGGCGGTATGGTATAATGAGGCCGGAAAATAGCGGTTACAAACACTGGGGAATCTTGATTCAAGTTGTATTGTGCAGAATAGTTCGGATGACACAAGCGCCACGCTGGATCCGAAGACGGTCAAGGAAAGCCAAATCACAGCAAGGGAGGAAAAAGGAAATGCCAAGTCCATTAGATTTCAAAAAAGAATCCAAGAATCTTTATCAGCCTAAGACGACCCCTGCAATCGTCGATGTGCCGAAGATGAGGTTCCTCATGGTTGACGGCAAGGGGAACCCCAATGAGGAATCGGGGGAATACGCGAAAGCAATCGAAATGCTTTATGGGCTGTCTTACACCATCAAAATGAGCAACAAAAGCGGCAATGCCCCGGCGGATTTCTTTGAATATGTCGTTCCGCCATTGGAGGGTCTATGGTGGACGAAGCTTGATCGGCCCTTTGATACGAGCCAAAAGGACAAATTGATCTGGACAGCGATGATTCGGCAGCCGGAATTTGTTACGGATGAAGTATTCCGATGGGCCGTTGATGGGTTGAAGAAAAAGAAACCCGCGCTTGACCTCACTAGGGCAAGGTTGGCGGAGTTCACGGAAGGGCTTTGCGTTCAGATGCTGCACATGGGTCCCTATGATACGGAAGCAGTGACGGTCAAAGCTATCGACGACTTTGCTGCAGCCAATGGATACGTCAATGCCATTTCGGAAATGAGTCCGGACGGCACAATCCGTAGGCACCATGAAATTTACTTGAACGATCCGCGCAAAGTAGCTCCGGAAAAGATGAAGACGGTCGTCCGCCATCCGATCAGGATAAAGATATAAAATAGATAATCGTTCAGTTTGCTCTAGTCTGTTTCCGCAGTCCTAGAGCTTTTTTCATATCATAATGAGCGCCACATGGAAAAACGCTGTCGTTGTCAATAACAGATGGATTTCCCGTTGCCCTCACAGCATCATTTGGCCAAGGAGGAGAAATATTGGAAAAGATGATTCGGAAATATTATTTGAGTTCCTTTTATGTTATTACATTCCTATTCAGCATCCTATTGCTAACCTTACATTTTATATTCCGATCTGCAGGGAACTACTCTGTTTCCTTTACCCAATTGGCACCCGCCTTTGCGGTGGCTGCCCTGACATTGCTGTTAAAGGACAAAACGATCATCAAGGATATAAGGAACCATTTTCGTGTGGATAAGGCCGTTGTGAAATGGCTGCTGCCTGCCATTGCTTTGCCGGCCTTTTGCATCATCATCAGCAGTTTCATACTGTCTTATTATGAAGTGGCCTTTGTCCCTTGGGATGGCGATGCATTTTTCTATTTGCTGAATTTTGTTGCGATGCTGATTGGTTGCGCGGCAGAAGAAATAGGCTGGCGCGGGTTTCTGTTGCCGAATATGCAAAAAAAGTATACACCGTTTACCAGTAGTATCCTTGTGGGAGTCCTGTGGGGTGTTTGGCATTTGAACTTTACCGGTGGCCTTTTGGGGTTTATTTTGTATACTGTCACCATCATAGAGGTGTCCATTTTGATGACTTGGCTGTACAACAAATCAGATGGGAATCTGGTGCTCATGACTGTTTGGCACTTTACTTTCAATGTGACCTCGCATATTTTCTTATGGGATAGGTTCACCCTGCAGTTGTTTGCAGTCGAGAGTGTAGTGTTCGGAATTCTGTGTCTATTCCTGTTCGTTACCGAGAGGAATTCATCTTTCTTTAAAAGCAGTGTTGGGAGCATCAAAGTATGAAAAACATACATTTGAATGGGAAAGCATTTAAAATAGCGCTGATAAGCATGATGCTGTTTATCGGGGTTATTTCAATAGGCTCGATGGTTTACGTCAAAACGAACTACGACGAAAGTTTCTCCAGAGTCGATAAACCGGATCCGAATTATTCAGGCTATCTCAGATACAACGATGTGGCGGATGCCTATGAACGCACGGAAATCGCATTCGAATCAGGCGGAAATGTTTTGAAAGGCCATGTCTATGGCAACGAAAACGACAAAGGCTTAGTCGTCATTTCTGCTGGTTTGGGATTCGGTGCGGAAAACTACCTGGCAGAAACGATGTATTTCGTTGACAACGGATGGCGCGTTTTGACCTTCGACAATACCGGGACTCACGAAAGCGAAGGGGAAAGCACGATGGGCCCTTCGCAATCCATGCTGGATTTGGATGCTGCCTTGACCTTCATCCAAGGCGATCAACGATTGAACAATTTACTTATCTTGCTCTATGGTCATAGCTGGGGTGGTTATGCGGTCACGGCAATTTTGGATTCCGACTTTGACATTGCTGCAGTCGCCAGCATCGCTGGATTCAATTCGCCCATGGAACTATTAAAAGAGCAGTCGGACAGCCTGTTAGGGGCTTTTTCCCCAATAGCCTATCCTTTCCTGTGGATATATCAGAAAATGCTTTTCGGCAACACTGCCTGGGTTACAGCTACGAGCGGTATTAATAGTACGGATACTCCGGTCATGATTATCCATGGCGTCAAAGATGAAGCGATAGCATACGCTGGAGCGAGCATCATTGCCCATCGGGACGAAATGACCAATCCCAACATTGTTTACAAAACCTGCAGTGCGGCGTATCATGACGGACACAACAATCTATTCGAATCCGATGCCGCAAGCGAATATGCAAAAGCAAAAAATCTGGAATATAAGGAAATATATAATCGCTATGACGGGGAAATCCCAGATCACATCAAGGCGGAATATTACGAGGGCGTCGACAGATTCCGGACGAGTGAGTTGGATCTGGATTTCATGGATGAGATCAATTTCTTTTTTGAAGAGCAACTATGATTTCTGAATTATGTTGCTATATGGAAAATAAAACGCTTCCCTTGAAGTGCACTCCAAGGTGTATACTTCTGTTTGTAATGCGAGTGGCGCCATTTTGATTCGCTAAAAGGCGCAGTGATCAAAATAAACAGCTTCGGAAAGGAAGGAAACAATATGACAACATGGTTGATTACAGGATGCTCTAGCGGCATCGGCAGAGGGATCGCGAAAGCAGTTTTAAAAAATGGGGATAACGCGGTCGTGACTGCAAGGGATATTTCTACGGTGGCGGATATCATCGCAGATTACCCCGATACCGCCATCTCAGTAGCTTTGGATATCACAGACAAAGAGAGCATCACCAATGCCGTGAAAGCGGCAGCGGACAAGTTCGGCGGGGTGGACATCCTCGTGAACAACGCAGGCTATGGCTATCGTTCTTCCGTTGAAGAAGGCGAGGAAGACAGCGTAAATCTGCTGTTTGCCACCAACTTTTTCGGCCCAGTTACATTGATCAAGCAAGTGTTGCCTTACATGCGGACGCAGAAAAACGGCGCCATCCTCAATGTGTCATCGATCGCTGCTGCCCGCTCAGGTGTCGGTTCCGGTTATTATGCTGCATCCAAGGCCGCTTTGGAATTGATGACGGACGGCTTGATGAAGGAAGTCGCACCGTTGGGGATCAAAGTGATGACCGTGGAACCGGGCGCTTTCCGGACCAAATTCTACGACACTTCTTTGAAAGGGACCCAGAAGCAGATCGAAGATTATGCCGATACTGCTTGGAAAACCCGAAAAGAGAACATCGTCGACAACCAGGACCAACCCGGAGACCCGGACAAGGCGGGGGAAGTCATCTACGAAACTATGCAGAAAGAAAACCTTCCGAAACGCTTGTTGCTTGGTTCTGATGCGGTGAAAATCGTGTCTACCGAGATGAAAGAAAGATTGCAGGAAATCGAAGACTGGAGCGCCATCAGTAAACAGACGGACTATTGATCTGATATAAATAACACATGAATGATGAAGACTGCGGAGGCGGGCGTGACGCCTTTTTCGCGGTCTTTTTGCGTGAGGGGATAGTGTTGATGATAGGGCTTTCCATACACGCTTTGGCATTCTGATTTCTGAATGATAGGACTCAAAATCGCGCCTCTTGCAAAAGAGAAGCACTTGTAATAAAATATATGCATGCGCATGAATTGCGAGTGAGCCGAGCGTTTTGTTTGGAAATTTCCGGCAGGCTCGATAGAATGAAATAAAGCGATCCAAGGGAGAGAAAAATATGTCAACAATGAACAGCAAGCTGACTTTCAAACGCGGTCTTGAGCTGAAGAACCGCATCATGATGGCACCAATGACGACAAAGATGAGTTTCTGTGACGGCGTCGTGACATCCGACGAAATCAATTACTACGCGCTTCGTTCCGGCGAAATCGGCGCGGTCATCACAGGCGCAGCGAATGTGCAGAACGACGGCAAAGGCTGGGAAGGCGAACTGAGCGTCGCTTCAGATGTGTTCATTCCGGGTTTGAGTAAACTGGCCGCCGCAATCAAAAAGAACGGTACAAAAGCCATCCTGCAGATTTTCCACGGTGGCCGCATGACGGATTCAAGTGTCTTGAGGGGTGTTCAACCGGTGGCTCCGAGTGCGATTGCTGCCGAAAGACCGAATGCCGAAACGCCGCGAGCTTTGGCCGGTGATGAAGTTCTGGACTTGATCGAAAACTTCAAAGCCGCGACCCGCCGCGCGATTGAAGCCGGTTTCGACGGTGTGGAACTGCACGGCGCCAACACTTACCTGTTGCAACAATTCTTTTCGCCGCACTCCAACCGCAGGGACGACGAATGGGGCGGCACCCTGGAAAAACGGTTCAGTTTCATCGATAAATTGGTTGATGAAGTGATAGCAACCGTGGATGAATCGGGCGCCGAAAACTTTATCGTCGGTTACCGCTTTTCACCAGAGGAATACGAAAATCCGGGCATCCGTTTTTCGGATACGCTCTTCCTTGTGGACCGATTGGCCGATAAAGGATTGGATTATCTGCATATTTCCTTGAGAGACCGTCAACTCGTTTCCGTTTCTGAGGATCATAAAGAGAAAAGCATGATGGCGTACATCCATGAACAAATCAACGGACGCGTGCCGTTGGTCGGTGTCGGCGATGTCCGCACGAGCGAAGATGCGGAGAACGTATTGGAAAATTCGGAGCTTGTTGCCGTTGGACGTGCGTTGCTGATCGATCCGCATTGGGGCGCGAAAGCACTCGATAAAAAGGATAATCTGATCCGCCAAGAAATATCCAATTACGACCGCGAAGAACTGTTCCTTGCGAACGGCGTCTGGGGCTTCATGGAATTCATGATGCCCGACCGTTTGGGGAAATAATAACAAAGAGATTATGACTATTTGGTGGTCTTGTTTATAGTTATGGATTAAAATTAATATACGCAGCAAAAGGGACCGTATGCACTACCTGAAAAGGTGAGTCTGTACGGTCTTTTTATTTTGCTATGTATAAATTTGCACCTGTATGTATTTACTGAAAACTTAAGGAATGTTTGGGTAGATAATTCCTGAACTAAAAAGCCTAGTATCCAAGAACTGAATAATAGCTGGAATATAGCTGTCGTCAAAGGATTTCTTAGATATCGATCAAGAGAAAAAAACAATCATACACAAGCAAAAATTTATTGTCCATGCTTATTTGCTTAAGAAACTCAAAATTAGAGAATTGACAAGGTATGCGCTTTAATGTAGGTTATAAATATAAGTATAAACATTGAAAGGGAGTGACAAAATGGAAGATGAACCTGGGGAAAGGCCGATTATAAACTTTATTGGAAGTTTATTTGTGATGCCTAAGCTAAATTATATAAAAATATATACGTCATTTAACTATTGTAGACCATGATGCAGCCTGTTTATGCTGTGTTTTGTAGTCTATTTTTTTTTCTGGAAATACTGGACTAGTCATCAAGAACCTAATACTTCAAATAAAAATGTGCTTGAATATAATCTGTTAGATTGGAGACAACATGGAATCTCAGTACAATAAAAAGAAACACTTTATCGTAAACACAATTTATTTTTTTCTGATTGCTCTCATTGCATATGTTTTTTTTAACTATGCAATTAATCTCATAAGCCCTTTTATCTTTGCATTATTGGTTGCCTATTTACTTCAAAAGCCAACCAAATCAATAGCGGTAATTTTAAAACTACCACCTAAGATGGTGTCAGTTATTCTTGTCTTGTTTTTTTATAGTACGATCGGACTTCTCTTCTCATTGATTGGCGTAAAATTAATATCAGTTGTTACAGCGCTCATTTCTGGGCTTCCGATGATATACGAAACGCAGCTGGAACCATTTCTTCTAAATACGTTTGACGGTGTAGAGCAAGCAGTTTATCGCTTAGATCCTGCCTTGGTGGACGTTCTGAACGAAGGGTTTGATCAGTTTGTAAATTCGCTTGGTGAGGATATCAAAAATATATCTTTGTCACTGGTGGGTTCCTTATCAACCATAGCATCTTCATTGCCTGAATTTCTGATAAAAATTGTATTGATGATTATATCGACTTTCTTCATTGCAATGGATTACGACGCTTTAGCGCAGTCTATCTCAAGGCAGTTCACAAGCAGAAATAATGAAGTAATTCAAAAGATTAAACAATACGTATTTCACACCTTGTTCGTGGTGGTCCGTTCATATTTACTAATTATGGGTATTACTTTTATTGAGCTATCTGTGGGTCTTTCCATTATTGGAATTCCAAATGCAGTATTGATTGCGTTTATAATCGCGATATTCGATATATTGCCTGTATTGGGTACAGGCGGAATAATGATACCATGGACAATCATCACTTTTTTCCAAGGAAACTATCAGATTTCAATTGGGATACTAGTTGTGTATATTGTCGTGACGATTGTAAGGAATATTCTGGAACCGAAAATTGTTGGGGGACAGTTGGGGCTGCATCCTGTTGTGGCACTAATGAGTATGTTTATAGGTGCTAACCTAATTGGCGTGATTGGTTTGTTCGGATTTCCTATTACATTATCCCTGCTGAAGCATCTGAATGACACTGGAACGATCAAGCTGTTTAAATGAGGGATTTTTGATTATTATGATAAATAAGGAGAAGAGGAATGACAATATTTGAGGCTATAATTTTAGGTTTTGTGCAGGGTATGACGGAATTTTTACCTGTGAGCAGCTCGGGACATTTGGTGCTTTTGCAGAAAGTATTCGGCATTAATGAAGGCGCCATGCTATTCACGATTATGTTGCATGTGGGAACACTAATATCCATTTTTATTGTTTTTTGGGAAGATATTATGGATATGATCAAAAATCCGCTAAATAAACTGAGTATTTTGATCATCAGTGCAACCATACCGACAGTATTGATAGCTCTGTTACTACAGGATGTGGTAGAAGAGGCGTTTGACAGTGCCACAACATTAGGTTTTGGTTTTTTGCTGACGGGGATTATATTGTGGACTGTTGAGTCTATTAAGCTCGGTAACAAAGAACTAAAAGAGATGACATTCTTAAATGCATTACTGATTGGTACGGCACAAGGACTTGCTATATTTCCTGCGATTTCAAGATCAGGAGCAACGATAGCAGGTGCATTATTTCAAAATCTGGACAGACGTTTCGCAGCGAAATTTTCATTCTTAATGTCAATTCCAGCAATATTAGGTTCACTGATTTTTCAAATGAAGGACATCGTCGGAACAGAGTTAAACATCGACTGGATCCCAGTAATCATTGGAACACTCGTAGCGGCCGCTTCCGGTTATTTAGCTATACGCTTTATGATGGAGATGATAGCAAAGAAATCCCTTAAGTACTTTTCCATATATGTATTTATACTGGGAGGGATTGTGTTGTTGGATCAGTACTTCTTTGGATGGGTATTTTAGTTTTAGCGTCTTTTTGTATACATCACAGAATTTCAGTTAATTTTCTAAAAATTACGTTGAATGCACTACGAAAGGGAGTTTGGTAAATTATGGAAGTTGGCGACACGTGGCAGTTAATCGTTCTGGTAGCGCTCTTGGCGCTGTCGAGTTTTTTTTCTGCATCCGAAACAGCATTAATGTCACTGAGTAAAATAAGAATAAGGAATATGGTGGAAGAAAATATCCCCGGCTCCAAAAAAGTACAAAAATTAGTCGGAAATCCGAGTACAATGTTGAGTGCGATTCTTGTAGGCAATAATATTGTGAATATTGGAGCCTCTGCTTTAGCAACATCGTTAGCCATAAAAAATTTCGGTAGCACAGGTGTAGGTTTGGCAACGGGGATCATGACTATTTTAGTCTTGATTTTTGGTGAGATTACTCCTAAATCATTGGCTGCGCAGAATTCTGAGAAGATGGCTTTGAAGGTTGCACCGTTCATTTCTATCATTGTTTCTGTACTAAAACCTTTTAATATAGTCCTTATTTACCTGACCAATGCGATTATTAAAGTTCTTGGCGGGGAAGTTGATGCTCGTGCTCCTTTTATTACTGAAGCAGAGCTAAAAACCATGATTAATGTAAGCCATGAAGAAGGAATGCTAGAAAGCGAAGAAAAAGAGATGATACACAATGTCTTTGAATTCAGGGAATCCAGGGTTACAGAGGTAATGACTCCAAGGACGTATATGGTTGCTGTTAACCTTGATTCCTCCTATGAAAAAATAGTAGAGGTATTTAAAACCCAACAGTTTTCGCGTATTCCTGTATATGATGACGGAATAGATAATGTAGTGGGAATACTGTATCTTAAGGACCTTATTTTTTTTGATGCGTCTAAAGAAACCTTTGAAATAACCAAGTATATGAGAGAACCTTACTTTACGTTTGAATTCAAGTTAATCACGGAACTGTTCAGCGAAATGAGAGATAAAAGCATACAGATGGCCATTGTTATAGATGAGTATGGCGGGACCGCGGGTATGATAACATTGGAAGATTTGGTAGAAGAAATTGTGGGAGATATTCGAGATGAATCCGATGAACTTTTCAATGAAATAGAGGTTGTAACGGAGGACGAGTATCTTGTCCGTGGTAGCGCGGAAATCGATCTCATAAATGAAATGCTCGGAGTTAAAATTGAATCTGAGGACTTTGATACAATTGGTGGTTTCGTAACAGGATTATTTGGCAGATTGCCAGAGGCAGGGGAGCAGATAGATTATAACAATATGAAGATTATTGTGGAACACGTTCAGAAATATAGGATTGAGAAACTTAGAATATTTACCCACTAACAATTTTTACAATAGAAAAAAAGAAGACTATACGGAGCATCCTTTAAGTGGGAGAGTTCAGTATGGTCTTTTTTCCTGTATATTAGCTGAAGCCGCATGCGATTCTGGGGCTGGTGATATGTTATAATGAGGTCGAAAAAGAGCGGTTACAAAACATTTTGTGTAGTCGATTATCTTCCTTTGTCATAAGTTTTTTTCAGTCCAAGGAGGGACTTCAGATGATCAAAAATAACCAACGCCGATGCATCTTTTGTTTCATTATGACCCTGTTGCTGTTTATCTTATCGGGTTGCGGTTCATCGAGCGACGAAGCTGCCTCATCTTCGGATCCGGAAGCGATCCGGGAGAGCCAAATCATGGAATTGGAAGGCAGTGATCTTATCGGGCAGGTGGATGCGTATGCGGCTATCCAAGGTGTGCTTGCGGAAGGGGCGGCGCCGACTCCGGCCAAAGTGTTCATCATCGAAAACGATGAATCTGTCGAGGAAGGCGCTGAAGAAAAGTACGTCTATTCGCCGCACTATCTTGATTTGCCGGAAGAGTTGCAGGCGAAGTCTGATGCCGAAATGAACGTTTTGGTGAAGCTGCGCAGTTATTACATGGAAACCGGAACCTATTCAAATGAAGGGATTGCCTACACACGCTATGTCCAAATAACTATCCTGGACCGGGTTGCCGGCACCATCATCCATCAGGAAACACTTATCGGATCTGCGCCGTTCAGCATCAGTGAAGATCAATCCGCGGGGTATGGTTATGTTCCAGATTACCAAGTGCTGGAGAAAATTCTGGCGTATTTTGGTTATTAGGAAGAATGATACTTTTATGGAAAGGATGAGTCAGGGAGTGAAATTATGTATACAGACAGTACATTCTATTTAGTTACGTTATTTGCCCTAAGTGCCATGGTCGTAAACAGTATCGGGATTTGGGTCATCTATAAAAATAAGCAGTGGGTCGACCGGAACATCGAGTATTTCATGTGTTTCGCGGCCGGCATCCTGATCGCCTCCCCGTTGATCATCGCCTTTCCGGAGGCGCTCGAGAAAAATGCGGATGCCGGTTTGGCTGCGTTGGCAGGGTTCATTTTCATGTTCTTCAGCAACAAACTCATCAAATACAGGACGCAGCATGCCGAGCTGGCTTTCGGGATTGTCGCCCTCGAAGGCATCGGCATCCACTCCTTCGTGGACGGCATCATCTATGCCGTCGCTTTCAGCATCAGTACGGCTACTGGCATGATGGCGGGAATCGGCTTGGTTGTGCACGAGTTCGCGGAAGGGGCCATCACCTTCTCGGCGTTGTTGAAAGCCGGCGTGAACGGAAAAAAAGCTATCCTCTATGCGTTTCTGGTTGCCGCTTTGACGACGCCAATCGGAGCCTTCATTGCGTATCCATTTGTGACTGGGCTGAACGATGCTGTCCTCGGGCTTGCCCTTGGTTTTGCGGTCGGGGTTTTGATCTATGTTTCCGCAGCGCATCTGTTGCCTGAAGCGGAGGAGCACGACAAGGAGCACTCGTACTTGGCTTTCCTTTGCGGTGTCGCTCTAGCGTTGTTCATCATGTTCACGGAGAGGTAATCTGAAGAGAAGGGAGCGGGTGCAATGGCTATTTTTAATGGTATCGCAGCAGAGTATGATGATTGGTACAGTCAAAAGAAAGGTGCATTCGTTGATCGAGTCGAGACCGATTTGGCACTCAGCATGCTAAAGCTGGAATCAGGGATGACTGTGCTGGATGTCGGCTGTGGTACCGGGAATTTCAGTATGAAGTTGGCTGGAATGGGTTGTATCGTCACTGGGATCGATGTTTCGGAAGAGATGCTGAATGTCGCCCGGGAAAAAGCGGCTGAAAAAAGCTTGTCAATTTCCTATCTTCAAATGGATGCGACCGAACTGATATATCAAGAGGAAATATTCGATGCCGTCGTTTCGATAGCTGCAGTCGAATTCATCGAGGACACAGCTCAGGCAGTAAAAGAAATGTTCCGGGTCGCAAAGGTTGGCGGACAGATTTTGATAGGCACCATCAATGCGGATAGTGATTGGGGCGATTACTATCAGGCCAAAAAATTGCAGGGAAATTCGATCTATCGCTACGCTGCTTTCAAGACCATCGACGATTTGAAGGCGTGGGAGCTGGGGAAATTGGCGGAAACAGGGGCATGCCTGTTCATCCCTCCGTTTGCGGCTGAGGAAGAGTTTACCATCGAGAGGGAAAAGGAGCTTTCCGAAACAATGCGGGGTGGATATATATGTGCCCTTTGGAGAAAATGACAGCATATAGGCCTTCATCTTATAAATCGCTATTGTGTTCACATTTTGTACGCAATACTGTTGGATTCTGGACAAAATGTAGGCGCTTAAAAATGCTATAATGGACTGGAAATATATTTCTAGGAGGTCTGTGTTGATGAAAGATGAAAATTGCGCCTATTGCATGGAAGGCGAAATGGTGTTGGCTTTCGGCTACCCTTGCTGCGAATTGCCATACAGCAAAGTCTATGTTTTTAAAGAACAAAGCCACAAAGGCCGTGTGATCGTTGCCTACAAAGACCACGTGAGCGAATTGGTGAACATCACGGATGAGGAGCGCAACGGTTACTTCGCGGACATCGCCACAGTTGCGAACGCGTTGCACAAAGCCTTCAGCCCTGAAAAGGTCAACTACGGTGCTTACGGCGATACCGGCAAACACCTGCACTTCCACTTGGTGCCAAAATACAAAGACGACGCCTTCGAATGGGGCTCGACTTTCGACATGAATCCAGGCCGCGTGACCCTGACGGACGACGCATATGAAGCATTGGTTGAACAGATCCGCACAAACATTTAGAGCGTGATGATTCGCGGTTAGACACCCGTACGTTGGAGTAATCGGCTGCCGTTCACCTCTTTTGTGGACGACAGCCAATTGCGAAACGGTAGTGGTGTCTGCGAATCAGAACGCGTTTAAGAGAGCGTGATGAATCCCGGGTAGAAATCGAGCAAGCGCTTGAGAGAGCGCTCTGATTCCTAACTAAAAAAGCTGATTCCGAAAAACGGAATCGGCTTTTTTGCGCATCCATTTAGTGAGGGGTGCTCAACAAGGTACTACTTCTTTTCACACCCGAATCTTCAAAATAGTCGGATGGGGCGCGATGTTCTATAATAAGAATGACAACAAACGCACAGAAATACGGGGGAAAATGGATGATACTGGAAGAAAGAATCAAACAATTGAACGATAAAAATATAGCGGTGGAGCGACCGTATGTCATCTACTGGATGCAGAGTTCGCAGCGGGCGGAGTACAACCATGCCTTGGAATACGCGATCCGTCAGGCCAACCGGCTCGAGAAGCCGCTGGTCGTATACTTCGGAATCACGGACGGTTTTCCGGAAGCCAATGAGCGCCACTATGCGTTCATGCTGGAAGGGCTGAAGGAAACGGAGGCCACTTTGAAGCAGCGCGGCATCCAACTGCTGATCCGGAAAATATCGCCGGAACAAGGCGCTTTGGAGCTTTCCGGATTAGCAGCCCTGTTGGTCGTTGACCGCGGCTATCTGAGGATCGAGCGGCAATGGCGCGCTACCTTGACCGAGCATGCCGAATGCGCCGTCGTTCAGGTCGAAAGCAACGTCGTCGTCCCGGTCGAACTGGCTTCTCCCAAAGAGGAGTATTCTGCTGCGACCCTGCGCTCAAAATTGAAAAAAATTCTGCCGCATTGTTTGGCGCCATTGGAGGAGACCATTTGCCAGCACCCATCACTCGCATTGGAGCTTCCGTTCGAGGCGTATGACGTTTCGGATACCGAAAAGGCCTTGGCAGGGTTGGCTATCGACAGAAGTGTCCCGCGCGTTTCGGATTACATAGGCGGAACGAGCGAAGCCAAGCGCTGGCTGGAGGATTTCATCGAAAATAAACTGTCCGGGTACAGCGAACGGAAGAACCGGCCCGGCGAATCCATCACCTCAAATCTGAGTCCCTATCTCCATTTCGGCCAGATTTCGCCGCTCTATGTTTACCGCAGACTGATGGGGATGGACAGCGAAAGTCAGCAGAGTTTCCTCGAAGAACTTGTCGTCAGGAGAGAGTTGGCCATCAATTTCGTTTACTACAATGAACAGTACGATTCCTTCGCAGCCGTGCCGGATTGGGCCAAGAAGACGCTGGCCAAGCATTTGGCGGATGAACGGGAATACCTGTATTCTATGGAGGAATTGGAAGCGGCCAAGACCCACGACAATTATTGGAATGCAGCACAAATGGAGATGAACCTGACCGGTAAAATGCATGGATATATGCGGATGTATTGGGCAAAAAAAATCCTTGAGTGGAGCAGCACGCCTGAGGAAGCCTATCGCAAAGCCATTTATCTGAACAACAAGTATCTGTTGGATGGCCGCGATCCGAACGGTTTCGCCGGAGTGAGCTGGTGCTTCGGCAAGCATGACCGGCCTTGGGGGGAGCGGGCCATCTTCGGGAATGTCCGTTTCATGAACGACAAAGGTCTGAAGCGCAAGTTCGACATGCAGCTGTATATGGATCAGATTGCGGAACGGTCACTTAAATAAAAGGGGGCGGAACGGATGGCGGGAAACGGCAAAAAGGCAGAACCCTTGCACATAATCCTTTTGGTGCTTTTCGTTATAGCTTACATTATTTCGGCTATCCGTCCATTGGATCGGCTGGCTTGGATAGGTCAGATGACGCCTGCGCTCCTGCTCGTTTTCTTGTTGGTTGTGACTTACCGGAAGTTCCGTTTCAGCACCTTCGTCTATGTGATGGCTTTTCTGCATGCTTTGTTGTTGGTATACGGCGCGCACTTTACCTATTCCCAAAATCCTTTATTCAATCAATGGAAAGAGCAGTTCGGGTGGGAGCGCAATTACTTTGACCGGGTGGGGCATTTTGCTCAAGGCTTCGTTCCGGCTTTTTTGGCCAAGGAGTTTCTGTTGCGGGGCGGCTATGTCAAGAAAGGCAAAATGCTGTTGCTCATCGTCATCCTGTCCTGCCTCGGATTCAGCGCAGCCTACGAACTGAGCGAATTTGCGATCGTCAATATTATGGATGTGCCCGCCGATGCCGTCATGGGAACGCAAGGTGACGCCTTCGACAGCCTTTGGGATATGATTTGGGCATTGATCGGCGCGAGCCTGGCCGTGTTTGTGTTCGGCCCGTTTCACGACAGCCAAATGGAAAAGATGGGGGATGGTTAAAGGCATTCTGATTGAAGAACAGTTTGATTCAATGAATGAGAACGGTTAGTTGTCATTATTTTATAGTTATTTATTATTTTATAGTTATTTATAGAAAGGAAGGTACATCATCATGAAAGAGATTACGACAGAAAAACTACGACGCTTCAATTTGATCATGGGTGGACTCCACTTGGTCCAAGGCATTGCAATGCTCTTTTTGGCAACGAATGTCATCCAAAAAATCGGCGAGTTCAGTCCTGAAATCAGCCAATTCTATCTGGCCTTCAATCCGGAAACGCGCTCACTGGAGACGGCTTCGCGTGTCCTTTTCGAATTGCCGTTCGGTATCCTAGTCGCTTCATTCTTGTTCATTTCCGCCATCGCGCATGCCTTGATTTCCATTCCCAAAAATCTGAATGCGATCTATAATGCCGATTTGGAAAAGGGCATCAACAAATTTCGTTGGTTCGAATACGCGCTCAGTTCGTCAATCATGATTGTTTTGATCTCCACTTTGTTTGGCATCTACGATATCGCTTCGCTCATTCTGATTTTCATTGTCAACGCCACAATGAATCTCTTCGGGCTCGTGATGGAACAGCTGAATGCTGGCCATTCAAAAGATAACATCCAATGGGGACCGTTCATCTGGGGATCGATCGCCGGAATTGCACCATGGATTGCCATCTTGCTCTACATGTTCGGGACCGGCAATTTCGGTGAGGTGCCTTGGTTTGTCTGGGCAATCGTCGGCACTTATTTCGTTGCTTTCAACACTTTCCCGATCAACATGATTTTGCAGTACAAAAAAGTCGGGAAATGGGCGGACTATCTCTACGGGGAGCGGGTCTATATCGTACTAAGTCTGGTTGCGAAATCGATCCTAGCTTGGCTTGTGCTTTTCGGAGCGATGCAGCCTTGATGAATCTTGCCTTTAGGGACCTTCCTTTACAAAAATAATACAGTATTTTTCGATACAATTTACAGTAAAAGTGTATATTGAATGTGTAGAGGAAAGGTGACTATATTCTGTGTTGCTTGTACCCGAAAGATCATGCTACAGCCGGACAGGCTGGGCGTCCACCAGAAAGCTTCTGATGGATGCCCAGCCTGTCCGTTTTTTGCGTTATCAGTCAGAATGCTGTTATTGGCAATCGCCGGCGACTCGGGATACAATGGTTCTGAAGAAGAATGAAGAAAAGCGAGGGGAAATCAGATGAAAGAACTGCAGCAAATTCCCGGCATCGGGCCGAAGATGGCGGCTACTCTTGTTTCATTGGGGATAAATAAAATCGCTGACCTACGGGACAAGGATCCACAAGAACTCTATGAGCGTCTGAACCGGATAACCGGGCAGCGGCAAGATCCCTGCGTACTGTACACTTTCCGCTGCGCAGTCTATTATGCGACCGAACCGAATCCGGATCCCGAAAAGCTGAAGTGGTGGAACTGGAAAAACGCATAAGCCAGCCAAATTGTCTTCTTTACTATACATACCTATAGGGGTATAATGGTTTTTAACAAATCTGGCGAAGACGTACAGAGTAAAGGAGAAAACAATGGCGCAGGAATTCTACAAGAAAATATACTCAGTGCGGGAATTTTATTCGATTTTGTACGACGGAGTCCGCACAATGAAATACATGATCAAAGCCAAAAAGAAAAAAGAATTGAGTCCGGAATTCATCGAGAGGATCATGTTGGGTGTCACGGAAGTCAACGGCTGCGAAGTCTGCTCCTATGCCCACACGAAAATGGCTCTCGAGCAAGGGATGGCTGCGGAAGAAATCAAGCTATTGTTGGCCGGATCCGCTGACGAAATCCCTGTTGAGGAAATGCCGGCGTACCTTTTTGCCCAGCATTATGCGGACAGAAGAGGGTATCCGACCGAAGAATCCTGGGATCGGATTGTCTCTCTTTATGGAGAAGACAAGGCCAAAGGAATTTTGGGTGCCGTTCGAGCCATCATGGTCGGAAATGCTCACGGAATCGCGTTCAGTGCTTTCGCGAGCCGCTTGAAAGGCAAAGCTGTCAAAAAGAGCAGTCTGTTGTATGAAATCACAATGATGCTGAGCATCATCGTCTATCTGCCGCTGACTTTGCTCCATGCTGTGATCGACGGCCTATTCAAGAAACCGATCATCAGTTTCTGAGGATGCACTTGAACTAAAATCATTTTGTTTGTGGATAACGAAAAAAATAAGCTGTGGACAAACCATTTGAAATGGCTTGTCCACAGCTTATTTGCTTTTAATGGGTGTAACTTTCCGTCAGATCCGTTCCAGGTTCTTCAGCGATAGATCAAGAATCGCCGAAGAGTGGGTCAGGGCGCCTGATGAAAGGTAATCCACACCGGTGTCGCGCAGGGCGGCGATGTTTTCAGCAGTGAGGTTACCGGAGCACTCCACCAAGGCGCGACCGTCAATCAAACGGACGGCTTCCTTCATATCCGCCGGGGTCATATTGTCCAGCATGATAATGTCGGCCTTCGCTTCGAGCGCCTCTTTTACCATATCCAAGTTTTCCACCTCGACTTCGATTTTATGCACAAAAGAGGCGTATTCCCGCGCGGCAGCGACTGCCTGCTTGATGCCGCCTGCCGCAGCGATGTGGTTGTCCTTCAGCATAACGCCGTCGGACAGGCTGAAGCGGTGGTTGTGACCGCCGCCGACTTTCACGGCATACTTCTCGAAAATTCGGTTGTTCGGCGTCGTCTTGCGGGTGTCTAGCAGCGTGATGCCGCTCCCCTTCAGCAAGTCGACAATCTTGCGGGTATGCGTGGCGATGCCGCTCATGCGCTGCAGATAATTCAGTGCGGTGCGTTCGCCGGAAAGGATGACGCGGATGTCACCGATCACCTCGGCCAACAAATCTCCCGATTTGACGGCGTCTCCGTCCTGGCAATGGAAAATCACTTCGGTCGTATCGTCGAGGAGGGCGAAGGTCCTGGCGAAGACATCAAGCCCCGCAATGATGCCGTCCTGTTTGCACAACAGCTCGGCTTTGCCTTTTGTGTAGCCTGTGATGATGGCGTTGACTGAAATATCCTCAGTAGGGATGTCTTCCTGCAGCGCCTCCAAAATCAAGCGATCCATATTACTTTGCATGGGCTTCCTCCTCCATTCCGATTTCTTCCAAAAGTTTTCTGCGTGCTTCCGTCAAGCCATCCGTGATGGCCTGGGCATCCGGTTCGGGAAATAGGAAAGGAATCTCAGGCTGGAATTCCGCATCGATGGTTTGAGCGGCGCGCTTGCTGAACACCAAACTTTCCAACAGCGAGTTGCTCGCCAGACGGTTCTTCCCATGAACGCCGTTGCAGCTCGTTTCTCCGGCTGCGTAAAGGTTCGCCAACGTAGTTTTGCTCTGCAGATCGACTTCGATGCCGCCCATGAAGTAATGCTGGGCGGGCACGACCGGGATGTAATCCTCGGCCAGATCATAACCTTCCTGCAGGCAGTGAGCGTGGATACCCGGGAACCTTTCGGAGATCGATCCCTCTACGTGGCGTTTCAGGAGCATCCGGACATAAGGCAAGCGGTCCTTTTCCATCTGGGCGTAGATCGCTTTCGTCAGCAAGTCGCGCGGCAAAAGTTCATCAGCGAAGCGTTGGCCGTCCTTACCGACGAGGATGGCACCTTCCCCTCTCAGCGATTCCGACATCAGGAAAGCTCTTCCCGGACGTCCGGTATACAACGAAGTGGGGTGGATCTGGACATAATCCAGGTCCTTGACGCGGATGCCGTGCTTCAGCGCAACGGCGATGGCGTCGCCTGTCAAATGCGCGAAGTTGGTCGTTTTGCTGAACAGGCCGCCGATTCCGCCTGTGGCGAGCAGGGTGGCCTGTGCATAGACGTTGGATAACTTTCCGGACTGGTCGCGGAGCACCGCACCGTGGCAACAATCGCCGGCAACCAAAAGATCGACAAGCGTGCTGTTCTCAAGGATGCTCACATTTTTCAGCTCTTTCACCCGTGCAATCAGTTTGCTGTTGATTTCCTTGCCGGTCATATCCTTGCAGTGCAGGATCCGGGCTCGGGAGTGGGCGCCTTCTTTGGTATAGGAGAAACCGGCTCCCTTTTTGTCGAAGGCTACGCCCAAACCGATCAGATCATTGATGATTTCCCGCGAGGACCGGATCATGGCTGAAACGGCCGCCTCGTTGTTTTCGTAGTGGCCGGCACGCAAAGTGTCCTCCAGGAAAGGCTCGAAATCCGTTTCGTCGCGCTGGACGCAGATGCCGCCCTGGGCAAGAAAGGAATCATTCTCTTCCAAAGTCCCCTTGGTGACGATCAGGATTTTTTTGTCGTTGTTGAGGTTGAGGGCCGCAAAAAGTCCGGCTACACCCGTTCCGATGATAAGGACATCATAGTTTCGCATGGGTCTTCACCTCAGCTAATGCCATCATCCGTTCCAGCGGCTGCAGTCCTTTGATGCGCAAAGATACATCCATTTCCACAGCAGGTTCGAAAGTTTCCAGAGCATAGATGATTTTCTCAACGGTGTTCAGTTTCATGTCGGGACAGACCTGCCCGACGGAAGGGGCATGGAACCTTTTGCCCGGCGACCGTTTCTCCATGTCATGGATGACACCGATTTCCGTACAGATGATGAAATCCTGGGATGGGCTCTTTTCGGTATAGGCGACGAGGTCCGATGTGCTGCCGACGAAGTCCGCCAAATCAAGAATCTCCTCTTTGCATTCCGGATGGGCCAGAATTTTGGCTTGCGGAAGGTCGCGTTTCATCTTCAAGACATCGACAACACGGATGCTGGTGTGGATTGGGCAGTAGCCGTCATTGAAGAGGAACGTTTTCTCGGGAAGCTGATGGGAAATGTATCTGCCCAAGTGCTCGTCGGGAATGAAATAGATATGACGATTGGGTAGGGCAGCGATGACGTTTTTCGCATTGGACGAGGTGACGCAGACGTCGGCATGGGCCTTGATTTCGGCGGTTGAGTTGATGTAGCAGACAACAGCCACGTCTTCGTAAGTGTCGCGGATTTTCTGGATGTCACGGATTTTGACCATGTGGGCCATCGGACAATCCGCTTTCAGATCGGGCATCAGGACGACTTTCTCCGGATTCAGCATCTTCGCGCTTTCGCCCATGAAGGCGACGCCGCAGAAAACGATCACTTTTTCCGTGACCTGTGCTGCAATTTTGCTCAAATAGTACGAATCCCCGATAAAGTCTGCGATATCTTGAACGGCTCCAGGAACGTAGTAGTGTGCGAGAATGACGGCATCTTTTTCTGCTTTCAGTTGCAATATTCTTTCCGTAAGTTCATCCATTGCTGCGACCCCTTTTTTGTGATAGTTTAATGAAAATGACTATATCACGTAACTTTACAGGTGTCAAGACAGCTTGTGAAGAAAGGAACTTATACAGCTTATTTGGCCATTCCATTTCGAGACTATTGGAATTCATCAAGTAGTATCAGCTATCCATCAACAGTGATCAATGCAAAAAAACCTTTCCCCAATTTCGGAGAAAGGCTTTAATAGGTAAGTTTTTCCTCTTAATATTTTTCTAGGCTCTTGTTGAACGCATCCAGATGTCCTTCGGAAGCATTGCGTAGAGCCGTAAAGGTTGCCCGGACGTCATCCGGGATGTCCTGTTCTAGGAATTTGTTGTACATCGCGATGTTATCCACTTCTCCTGTAGCGCAGTTATCCAGTGCCTCTCTTACATCCACCGCCCGTTGGATGTGATCTGCAGATTCGTCAGCCGGAATCGCCAAATTGTATTTTTCGAACAGGACAGTCATTTCGGCGATGTGCTGGGCTTCAGAAGAAATGATGTTGTTGAACGGAGCTTGATCCCCGAAGGCTTCCAGTACGTAGGCGTATTCTTCGTGGGCCAATTGTTCATCCTGGATGGCATAGGTGAACATCTCTTCCATCGTCAGATCATTGTCCTCCAAAGCACCGACTGCCCCATAGATGTAGGGCGATGGTGATGGTGTATCCATCGATTCCTCTTCTTCTTCCATTATGGATTCATCTTGTTCGGAACTGCTTTCGGTCATTTCCGATGAGCCGACTGCTGAAGAGTCACTTGTCGTGGTATCATCGTCCGCGGTACAACCGACCAACAACAGCAGGCTCAACAACGTGGCCGACCCGTAGAGTTTCTGTTTCCTGTTCATTTTTTTCATCCTTTCAGTTTGAGCGGAAGGAGTGATTGGGATTTGGGAAGGGGCCAAACATTTTCAGATGATGAATGGCAAACTTGAACGAAGATCTTGTCACCATAAAGGTACGCCTCACTAGAAAAAATGTCAAAAATTGAGACTTGCCAGCATCAAAATTTCTCACCCAAATAGCTATCTCAATATTTGCATAGATGCTCTGTTTTGAGTACTATTGACTTATAAGAACGTTTTTATTTTGCACGCAAAACCACATGTTTGAGGATGCAACGGCCATTATTTTTTTATCAGGAACATTGGAAAAGGAGGAAATTAGCATGGAATCGAAGATAGAAACGAAACAACTGGAAACACCCATCAAAATCACGGTTGCCGTGACTTATCTGATCATGATCGTCGTCAACGCATTGGCAAACATTCTGCCGATCAACGGCATCGACACGGGTGCTGTATCGGATTCCTATCCGAACCTGTTTGCGCCCGCTGGATTGACGTTTTCGATTTGGGGCGTCATCTATTTGTTGTTGTTGGGTTATACGCTTTATCAATTCGGTATTTTCCAAGGGGATAAGAGCAAGGTGAAGACGGAATTGTTGCGGAAAGTCGGAATCGTCTTTTCGGCCAGTTCAGTAGTCAACGCCGCATGGATCTTCAGTTGGCACTACGGTATGATCGGCTTATCGGTGCTACTGATGCTGGTCATTTTGCTGAGCCTGATCTACATAAACCAGTTGATACTGAAGGAGAAACTCGATCAGAAGGAAAAACTGTTCATCCGGCTGCCGTTCAGCGTCTATTTCGGCTGGATTACGGTGGCTACGATCGCGAACATCACGACGCTTCTGGTCGACATCGGCTGGAATGGCTTCGGGATTTCCGAGTCGATTTGGACAATTCTGATCATCATTATCGGGCTTGCGATCGGAGCTGTCACGATGATCCGCAACCATGATATCGCCTACGGGCTCGTGATCATTTGGGCTTATGCGGGCATCCTGATCAAACACATGTCGCAGGACGGATTTGCCGGGCAATATTCGGGCATCATCACGACCGTCATCGCCTGCATCGTGCTGATGGGCGTGGCGATCGGCTACGTGCTCTTCGCGAAGAAACAAGCGCCGCCTATCCTGAAATGAAGTCTCCAGAAAGGATGATGAAAACTGCGTACGATCGAAAGCGAAATCCGCGATTATCTGTTGGACAAGATCATCCACCACGGTTTTCCGGAAAACAAAAAATTACCGAGCGAAAATGAACTGGCGAATTTTTTCGGTACGACCCGCAACAGTGTCCGCAAAGTCTACGAGACGTTGGAGGCGATGGGCTACATCAGCTCCAAGCAAGGGCTGGGGCATTTCCCGCGCGAAAAACGCCCGGTCATCGAACTGGCGTTGCGCGGAGATGTCAGTTTTTCCGAAAAGATGGGCCAACAAAATATCCCGTACCGCTCGCTGAATGTTCACTGCAAGTTGATGGACGAGGGGAGCGGGGATGAACGTTTGCGGCAATTGCGCGGCGAAGGTGAACTCTATGAAGTTTGCCGCTTGCGTATTGTCCATGACGTGCCCGCTGCCTTGCATTATTCCTACGTTTCGACAGCAATGTTCCCGGACATCAAGGCTGAAGGAAGGGACATCGGATCGATGTTCAGCTATTACCTCTCGAAAGGCTACCGCACATTCACAAGCAGCGGCTCGGAGCTGAGCGTCTCCTTTCCGCATTCGGAGGAACAGGGATTGCTGGAGTGCGGCGAACTGGTGCCGCTGCTGATTCTGGAGAGCGACTGTCGCGATCAAACGAGCGGGAAACTGCTTGAACTGACCAAAATCGTCTACCGCAGCGACCGATTCAGCTACAAAATAAATGTCTAAGAGAAACACCGCCGTGCCGGCGCAAAACAACCGGTACGGCGGTGTTTTTTGGTCTTGGCGTGGGTATAATTGTCTGTAAATACACTCTTACGCGTTTACAAAATGCTTACAGTGTTTACGTAAGCTTAACCGGAAATTCATGGTTTCGAACTTGGCGACAAGTTACACTGATTTTCGAAAGGGGTGTTCCAGTTGAACAAAAGCAGAAGGACAAGGATTTTGATCGATTACGGAAGGGCAGCCGCACTGCGGATGGCCGGGACCATCGAAGGTAGTTATCCTATAGAAATGATTTCCGGACCGAATGAAGCGTTGACCATGATCAAAGTGAGGGAGTCGGCCCAGAATTCGCTCTTCTACCTGGGTGAGGTGCTGGTCACGGAAACGAAAGTGCGCGTCGCGGGCAAACTCGGCATCGGGATCGTGAAAGGCCATGAAGCGGAACTTTCGCGCGCGTTGGCCGTCATCGATGCGGCCTACAGCGCCGAACTGCCGGAAACGCATGAATGGCAGGCGATTCTCGAAGAGCTCGAGCTTGCAGGGGAAGAAGCGATCGAACGCAGACAAAGAGAACTGGCGCGGACTAAAGTGAATTTTGAGACGATGAATCAATAGGAGGATAACATGCACAACAAAGTGATAGATTCGCAACGGGTTTTCCGGAAAATTTTGGACAGTCTGTCCCGGCCTGGGAAAATCGTGGCGCTGGACACGACATTCGCATACAGAACGACGCTATTGGATGAAACGATGGATATCCTGATGACCCTGTTGGACAGGGAAGTGACGTTCCACCTGCTTGGCGAGGAAGCGGCGACCACCGAAGAAATCGAAATCCGCACCTTGGCCCGAGCTTCCCGCTTGGAGGACGCGGATTACATCATTATCCCGAAGGCAACCAATCAAACGCTGTTATCCACTGCTTTCCGGCAAGCCAAGAGAGGCACACTGTTGGACCCGAACCACAATGCGACCGTCATCCTGGAGACGGAAGCCATCTCAACGGATGCAAGCTATGTCTTGAGCGGTCCGGGGGTAAGGGAGTGCCAATGGGTGGGCATCGCTGCAGCCGATAGCTGGATTGCGGCGCGCAATGAAGCGGTCGCTGAATTTCCCCTCGGAATTGATTGTTTCATAGTCGATCAAGGCGGTTCCTGCATCGGTTTGCCGCGGACGACGGTTCTGGAAGGGGTGAGCTAGATGGGCTATGTAGCTGTAAAAGGTGGACAGGAAGCCATTGCGCAATCGAATCTGGGGCTGGCCTATGCGCGCGTCAGAAGCGGCAGGGTTTTGGCTGTGGAAGATATCCTGGCGGGAATGCGTCCGCTGGTCGATCAGGTGATGTCGGAGAGCAGCCTCTACGATGAAGAGTTGGCTGCCCTGGCCATCAAGCAGGCGGGCGGAAGCATGGAGGAGGCGGTCTTTCTCATGCGGGCACACCGTTCGACGCTGTCCCGCTTGTATTACACCACGGCGACGAGCACGAAGGAAATGTTCGTGGAGCGGCGGATTTCGGCGTCCTTCAAGGACATCCCGGGAGGTCAGCTGTTGGGCATCGCCCATGACTTTACGCAGCGCTTCCTCGATTTCGACCTCCTGACTGAGACGGAAGATGAGGCTATCCGAAAAGCCGCAGCATACGAAGAACAATCAGCAAATACCGAGGTGCCGCTGATGGACCTGCGCCGGTTGCCGAAAGTCGTCGATTACCTGGAAGAGCAGGGGCTGTTCGAAACGGCTCCGTTTGACGACAGCGAACCGGACGACATCACGAAACGCAGCATCCAATTCCCGACTTCCCGGAGTCAGCGCCTGCAATCCTTGACGCGCGGCCAGACGGGGGCGGTCACGTCTTTGGGCTATGCGGAAATCCGCGGCTACGGCGTCGCGAACCACCCGAACATCGGCGAACTTCGCGTCGGCCAACTGCCGCTCCATGTCGCCGATCCGCGCCGTGCGGAGGATGAAGAGGATGCCTATTACATCGGTTCGGTCACGGTGACAGAGGTCGAATCCTTCATCCCAATCGATGTGGCGGACGAATCCGGGAAAACGAAGATGAGTTTTTCGATCGGCTACGGGCTGACGTTCGGCCAGAATGAAACGAAGGCGATCGCCATGAGCATACTCGATTATTCGTTGGAGCATCCGGCTGAAAACCATCCGACTTCCGATGAGGAGTTTGTCCTGCTGCATGTGGATTCGGTCGAATCGACCGGCTTCATTTCGCATCTGAAATTGCCGCATTACGTGACCTTCCAGTCGTTGTTGGACGGCATCCGGAAGATCAAAGGAGGAACAGAATGAATTACCAAGGAAATTACGCTTTCCTCGATGAAAATTCCAAAATGGAAATCCGCCGCACGATCCTGAAGGCGGTGGCCATCCCGGGCTATCAGGTGCCTTTTGCATCCCGCGAAATGCCGATTGCCCGCGGTTGGGGGACGGGCGGGCTGCAGGTCAGCCTGTCGCTGATCGGTGAGGATGATGTGCTGAAAGTCATCGACCAAGGCTCCGATGAGAGCGTCAATGCCGTCAACATCAAAAAGATGATCGCGGATACGACCGGTGTGGCGACGACGATCCACACCGGCGAGGCGACACTGATCCAATCGCGCCACCGGATCCCGGAAGTGCCTCTGACCGAGGACCAGATTCTCGTGCTGCAGGTTCCGTTGCCGGAACCGCTGCGGGCGGTCGAGCCTTCGGAACGCAAGACCAAGGCGATGCATGCCTACGGGGAATACAGCGTCTCGTGGCTGCATCTGTTCGAACAGATCGTCCGCTACGGCAAGACGGCGATGCATTCGGATTATCCCGTCATCGTCAACAGGCGCTATCTGATGGCTCCGAGCCCGATTCCGCGTTTCGACAACCCTAAGCTCAACCATAACGATGGGCTTGTGTTGTTCGGGGCTGGGCGCGAAAAAAAAATTTATGCCGTTCCTCCTTATACGGAGGTCGTGTCGATCGATTTCGAGGACCATCCTTTTGAAGTGGAGAGCTTCGCTGGCGCAGCCTGCCGATTGACTGGGCTGACGGATGTTTTCCTTGATGAATTGGTGGATGAAGCGACGGGGGAAACCTACTACCTGACGAATGACCAATCGTATTTGTTGGAAACATTGAATGCAAAACAAGAAACGGCTGCAGGAGGGATCAGACATGACTAAGGAATCACCTGTACTATCTCTGCGCGGCATGAACAAGCAATTCGGGGAAGGCTGTTCCCGGTGCATTGAAAAACCGGAAAACCTGGAGAAGAATTATTGCCCTAATTGCGGAACGGTCTATGCCTGCCGCGACATTTCCTTCGACCTCTACAAGGGCGAAATCATCGGCATCGTCGGCGAGAGCGGCTCCGGGAAATCGACCTTGATGCGGTCGCTCTATTTCGACAGCGAAGTGACGGACGGCGAATACCTGCTGGCGGACTACAAAGACGGCCAGGAGAATGTCTTCGGCTCGTCCCTGCAGCAACAGAAATGGATCCGCAATATGCTGCTGGGGATGGTCTACCAGAACCCGTTGTTGGGGCTGCGGATGGAATTTTCGTCGATCGCCAATATCGCCGAGAAGATGATCGCCGCCAACCACCGCAATGTCGAAGCGATGTTCAGCAGAGGCCATGAACTGTTGGACAAAGTGAACATCCCGACGTTCCGCTCGAGTGAAGCGCCGAAAAATTTCTCCGGCGGGATGCAGCAACGGGTGCAGATTGCCAAGGCGTTATCGAACAATCCGCCGGTGCTGCTGCTGGACGAAGTGACGACCGGGCTCGATCTCAGCGTGCAGGCGGACGTATTGGATCTCATCAAGACGATCCAACGGGAACTGCGGATCAGCATGATCGTCGTTTCCCACGACCTTGCCGTCATCCGCATGCTCTCCGACCGGACCATCGTGATGTACAACGGCGAAATCATCGAAGAAGGCCTGACCGATCAGGTGCTTGAGGACCCGCAACACGCCTACACGCAACAGTTAGTCTATTCATTATTATAGGAGGAACGACATGTACATTATCACAAACGGGACCATCGTGCTGGAGGATTCCTTATTGGAGAATGCAGCGCTTTTGATCGAAGGCGACACCATCAAAAAAATCATGTCGAAGCATGAAGTGGAGCAGTACGGATCGGAATACAACGTGCTGGATGCGGATGGGGGGCTGATTGCGCCAGGCTTCGTGGATATCCATTCCGATTATATCGAGACCATCGTATCGCCGCGACCGACCGCGATGATGGATTTCAACATCGGTCTGCGCGAAAGCGAGCGCATCCTGATCACGCACGGCGTCACGACGATGTTCCACTCGCTTTCCCTCTACAAGGAACAGGACTTCGGGGTGAAGGCGATCCGCCAACCCAAGCACGCTAACCGCCTGATCGAAGCCATCAACGACACCCACACCAGCGACCACATGATCCGCCACCGGGTCCATGCCCGTTTCGAAATCGACAATGTCGAGATGGTGGAACAGGTCAAGGAGCATATCCGCAACGGCAAAATCCATCTGATTTCCTTTATGGACCACACGCCCGGGCAAGGGCAGTACCGTAACCTGGAGATCTACAAAAAGACGATCGCCGGCTATTCGGAATTGACAGATGCGGAGGCGGAAGCCGTCATCGTCAAACGCCAAAGCAAGGAGAAAATCACTTTCGAGCAGATTGCGGAAATGGCGGAGGTCGCATTGGCCCATGGTTTGGCTGTCGCTTCGCATGACGATGATTCCATCGAAAAACTGGAGCTGGTCAAACGCCTCGGGACGACCATCAGCGAATTTCCGATCACGCTGGAAGTGGCGGATGCGGCCCATGAAGCGGGCCTGTGGACGATCGCCGGAGCGCCGAACATCCTCTTGGGAGGGTCGCATACCGGCAATCTGAGCGCTGCCCAAGGGATCCAGGAAGGCAATATCTCGATCCTCTGCAGCGACTACTATCCTGCTGCCTTGATCCATGCCATCTACATCATGCATCAGACGCATGGCATCAGCTTGGCGCAGATGTTCCGCATGCTGACGATCAATCCGGCCAGAGCCGTGAAGATGGACCATGAAATCGGCTCGATCGAGGAAGGCAAGAAAGCCGACTTGCTACTGATCAAAACGAAGGACAACTATCCGGCCATCACCTCCGTCATGATCGACGGGAAAATCGTCTACAGAACGGAGTACCGCCGATGATCATCAATGAGAAAAGACTGACGGAGGATCCTACGATTGCGTCGACAGCCAGCGTGACGAATGTCAGCTTCGGAAGCTATTGCGAAATCGGTCCGCATAACTTCATCGAAAACAGCCATTTCGGCGACTATTCCTATACCGGTCAGTTCTGCTTCGTGCAGAATGCCCAGATCGGGAAGTTCGCCAACATTGCGGCAGCGGTCAGGATCGGTCCGACCGATCACCCGTACGAACGCGCCTCGTTGCATCATTTCACCTACCGTCCGCAGATGTACGGTTTCGCCGACGGGGAGGACGAAGCGTTCTTCGAACACCGCCTCAGCCGCATCACGACGATCGGGCATGACACCTGGATCGGTCACGGTGCCATCATCATGCCTGAAGTGACTGTCGGAAACGGCGCCATCATTGGATCCGGTGCGATAGTGACGAAGGATATCCCGCCTTACGCGATAGCAGTCGGAGTGCCGGCCCGGATCGTTAAGCACCGTTTCGAGCCGGACACGATCGCCGCTTTGGAGGAAATGCAATGGTGGGATTGGGAACCGGAGCTATTCAAGGAACGGTTGGAGGATTTCCGCGGCCCGATCGGGAAATTTATCGAGAAATACCAAAAACAGCCGGCTTTTGCGGAAAAAGGAGGTACCCATGGACAAATTGATTGAACTGCAGGGACTGCAGAAGGCTTTCACGACCCATCACCTGAACCAGACGATGACGGCTGTCGAAGATGTTTCTTTTGGTTTGGAGAAAGGCAAATTTCTCGGCATCGTCGGCAAAAGCGGCAGCGGCAAGTCCACCATCATCAAGTGCATTTACCGCACCTATTTGCCCCAAAATGGGCAGATCTACTACGACTCCGAGGCTTTCGGAAAAATCGACCTTGTGACCGCATCGGAACGGGAAATCATCCATTTGCGCAAAAATGAGATCGGCTACGTGTCGCAATTCCTGAGCGTCATGCCGCGCACAACCACGCTGGAGCTGGTCGAACAGAGCCTGCTCGAGACAGGTGCGGACGAAAAAACCGCCACACTGCGCGCAAAAGAGGCGCTGCGCCATTTCGACATCGCGGAAGCCTTATGGGACAGCTACCCGAACACCTTTTCCGGCGGCGAGAAGCTGCGTTTGAACATCGCCCGTGCGACCGTCAAAAATCCGCGACTGCTGCTGTTGGACGAACCGACGGCCAGCCTGGACAACGAATCCAAGCAGAAAGTCCGTGAAGTTATCCAGAAGCTGAAGGCGGGCGGCACGACGCTGTTGGGCATTTTCCATGATCTCGAATTCATGGAAGGCCTTTGCGATTATACCTACCAGATGCAGGAAAGAAGGATGGAGGCGAACTAGATGAAAGCAGATCTGCATGTACACAGTGACTATTCGGATGGTTACGACAGCATCGAGACGATCCTCAATCAGGCAAAAAAGAACGGCGTCGAAATAATCAGTTTTGTCGATCATGATACGACGGACACTTACCCGGCGGCGAAAAAATTCGCCGATGAGCGCGAAATCCTCATCATTCCCGGTGTCGAAATCTCCGCCTATGATTTCAAGAGGAACCGCAAAGTGCACATCCTCGGCTACGGCTACAACTATCCTGCCGACCATATCGGTGAACTGTGCGGGGAATTGCTGAGAAGGCGCGATGACCATTCCTGGATCCAAGTGGAGACGTTGATCGACCAAGGCTACACGATCCGGACCAGCAAACTGAAAAAATCAAAAGGGGAGCAGCCGACCCTTTACAAACAGCACATCATGGAGTCCTTGACGGATGCGCCATACGGATCAGCCGAGTACAAGACGCTTTACCGTGCGCTCTTCAAAGGGAACGGCATCTGTGCCAGCGACATCGAATACATCGACGCGAACCTGGCCGTGAAAGCGATCAAAGCGGATGGCGGCCTGCCTGTGCTGGCGCACCCTGGGCAGTTGAATTCTTTTGACATCATCCCGGAATTGGTGAAAAACGGTTTGGCCGGGCTCGAAATCAACCACCCGGATCATTCGGAAGAGGACCAGTCGCGGATCAAAGCACTGGCCGATCAATACGGTCTATTCCTGACCGGCGGCTCTGACTACCACGGCAACTATTGGATCCCATTGGAAGTAGGGCATACAACTGCGCCCGAGGATGCACTGCGCCCGCTCGTTTGAAAAGATTAACAGTTTATTAACACAGATTTACAATTGTTTAACTGATAATTTATATCCATATGTTAATTTTAATCTTGTAGGAAAAACAAAAAAATCGTTCTGGAGGCTATCATGAAAAACGTATTATCTAAGATCGCACTACTCTCAATGAGCGCTTTGGCACTTGCAGCATGCGGAAACAGCGGATCGGCGACGGAAGACTCCGGTACAGGCACCGAAACGACAGGCGAATACACGGACACAATCACGATCGTCTGGTACCCAAATGAATCAGGTAGCGATATGGAAGCTTCCCGTGAAGCAATCGGCAGCTACATCGAGGAAGCGACAGGCAAAGAAGTCGAGCATCAACTGACGACCGACTATGCCATCGCCATCGAAGCGATCGCCAACGGACAAGCCAATCTGGCCTTCATGGGTGCGCAAGGATATGTGGAAGCCCACGATAAGAATGAAAATGTTGTGCCGCTGGTTGTGCCATCCGGAGAATCCGGTACTTTGGAAGATGCCATCTACTATAGCTGGATCAACGTCAAAAAAGGCAACGAAGAAGCCTATAGCGACGGCAATGGCGGCTATTCATTGGATAACATACAAGGCAAACGCTTCTCCTTCGTTTCCAACTCATCCACTTCCGGTTTTGTCGTGCCGACATCCGGCATCATCGCGGCTTTCCCTGATGAAGAACTGACGCAAGAAGCATTGATGGAGGGCGGCGAAGACAAATTCTTCAGCGAAGTCCTCTTCGGCGGATCGCATCAAGGATCTGCAGTCAACTTGTTGACCGACCGCGCTGACGTGGCTGCCTTCTGTGATACGTGTGTAGCCAACTATGTGGAACCGGTCGACGGCGAAAAGAACGAAGTCGGAACGACATACGCAGTCAAGGAAGACGCGGCTGATCCATTCACCGGTTTGGCTGGGCAAGAATTTGTGTCGATCGGTGTGACGCCTGTATTGAACGCACCGATGGTCATCAATAACGATGTCACTTCCCCTGAAGACCAGGAAGCTTTGAAAGCGATCTTCACGAGCGAAGAGATGAACAACGATGCATCGATCTGGAAAGATCCGGAATCGGAAGAATCCGCGCTGTTCGAAAAAGACGGCGAATCCCAATTCGTGACGGCGGAAGACGCTTGGTTCGATCCGATCCGCGCTTTGTCCGAAAACTGATCCACTAATACAGGGAACATAAAGGAGAGAAATAGAATGCCATTGCTGGAAATGACCCATGTATCGAAAGAATACACAAAGGGCACAAAAGCATTGTCGGACATTCATTTTTCGGTCGAAGAAGGGGAGTTCATTTCAATCATCGGAAAGTCCGGTGCAGGGAAATCGACTCTCCTTCGCTGTATCAATCGCATGATTGATCCGTCCGAAGGAGTGGTAATGTTCGATGGTGTGGATACCGAAAAACTGAACACGAAAGAGTTGCGCGGACTGAGAAGGCAGATCGGCATGATTTTCCAGCACTACAACCTGGTCAACCGGCTGAGCGTATTGGACAACACTTGCCACGGCCGCCTCGGCTACACAAGCACGCTCAGAGGGGTGTTCGGAGCCTTCTCGAACGAAGACAAAGCGCATGCAGTAACGATCCTTGAGCAACTCGGCTTGAAAGAGCAGATCCATCAGCGCTGCGATCAACTTTCAGGCGGGCAGAAACAGCGTGTCGGCATCGCCCGGGCGCTGGTCCAGAACCCGAAACTGATCCTTTGCGACGAACCGATCGCTTCCTTGGACCCGAGCTCCTCGCGCATCATTATGGAATACTTGAAGGACATCAACAAAAAGATGGGCATCACCGTCATCTGCAACCTGCACCAAGTCGATGTAGCCATCGCCTATTCGAAACGCATCATCGGCGTGAACGGCGGCCAGATCGTCTTCGACGGCACGCCTGAAGAATTGACGCAGGAAAAGATCCATGAGATCTATGGTTCCGAAGCCGGGGAACTCATCACCGACATCTCAGCCTAAAGGAGGACAACATGCAAGTTACAACGAACCCGCTGCAGACGCGCGGAATCAAAAGAACACTCGCATTCCTGGGAATGCTGCTGTTGGTGGTCGGAGCCTCGGTGCTGTTGGAGTTTGAATACGGGGAAGCGCTCATTGCCTTCCCGGATGCGACGGTTTGGCTCGCGCAAAATTTTTACCCGAATCAAGCCGCTTGGGCAAAGCTCCCGGACATCCTGGAGAAGCTGACGGAAACGGTGCTGATGGCGGTAGCCTCGGCCACGGCAGCGAGTATTTTCGCCTACGTCTTCGCTCTGTTCGGAGCGGAGGCCACCAAAGTGAACAACGGACTGGCTTGGGCATCCAAGCTGTTCGCCTCTTTTTTCCGGAACGTGCCGGATATCGTCTGGTCGATGATTTTCCTGTTCTCCTTCGGGATGAACATCATGACCGGCTTCCTGGCGCTGTTCTTCGTGACTTTCGGAACTTTGAACCGCGCGTTCATCGAAACCATCGATGAAACGTCGAAGGATTCGGTCGAAGCTTTGACCGCCACCGGTGCTACCCGCTGGCAGATCATCGGCCAGGCGATTTTTCCGAACAGCATCTCCGGCGTCATTTCCTGGATCCTCTACAGCATCGAAAACAATGTCCGCAGCGCCACTTTGATCGGCATGCTGACCGGATCGGGGATCGGCCATATCTTCAATCTCTATTACAAAAATCTGGATTACCATTCCTGCAGCCTGATTGTGCTCTGCATCATGATCATCGTGCTCGGACTGGAATCCATTTCCAACCAAGTAAGGAGGTCCATCTTATGACCGAAAACGGTTTGCCGTTGGAGACGGTCCTGAACGAAAAAAAACGCAGAGTCGAATCCAAAGAGCCTCAGCTGTCGGATGGAATCGGGCCGAAAAGCAGTCTGCGCAATGTCTGGTTCGTTCTGTCCGGTTTGGCGCTCGTCAGTCTGTACGCCTTCGTCAGTTTCGACTACGGGAACATCGATTGGGGGCTTGCGATTAGCGGGACTTTCGCCAATCTGAAGACGATTTTCCTGGAAGCGGAATTGAGCAGCATCAGTCTGAATGAAGCTTTGCTGCAAGTGGTCATCACCTTTGCGATCGCCTTTTTGACGACCATATTCTCTGCCATTCTGTCGGTCGTGTTGGGTTTGTTGGCCGCACGCAATTTAGGCGGCAAACGGTCCTCCGTTTTGATCAAAGGCTTTGTAGCGCTCATCCGCGCAATCCCTACCGTCATGTGGGTGCTGATCTTTGCCATCGTATCCGGCTTGGGCAGCGTTGCGGCGGTCATCGGCATTTCCTTCCACTCCTTGGGCTACTTGACGAAGATGTTTTCGGAAAGCTTCGAGGAAATGGATGGCGGCGTCATTGAAGCGCTGAAGGCTACCGGAGCCAGTTGGTGGGAGATCGTCTTCCAAGGCGTACTGCCGACTACGATCCGCTCGCTGGTGGCTTGGACATTCATGCGTTTCGAAATCAACTACATTGTGGCTTTGGGGATGGGGGCTGCCGCAGGTGCAGGCGGGATCGGCTTCAACCTGTTCATGGCCGGGAATTTTTATTACAACATGCGGGAAGTCGGAGCCGTCACTTTCCTGATCCTCTTGACGTGCTTCTTGTTGGAGGCTGTTTCCGTGAGGATCAAGCAAAGTTTGGCGACGAAATAAGTTTCGAAAGGAATTAACCTCGATGAAAAAATACTTAAAATGGTTGTTGCCGCTGGCGGCCATCTTGGTGCTGTTCGGTTTGACGACGGCATCAGGCGCCAGCTATCTGGCAGTCGCTACTCAGGATGAATACGCAGATGTGATGGACCAGGATGTGGCGTATCTTTATTTCGGGCGGGACACGTGCAAGTACTGCCGCGCTTTTGAACCATTGCTGGAGGAATCCATCTCCGAAACGGATGCTGTCGTCTATCATTACGACACGGACGAGCATAGTGGGGATGAAGACTTTCAGGACATCTTGGATGCGCACGAAGTCGTGACTGTTCCGAAACTGGTCAAGCTCGAGAAGGGCGAAGTCGTCGACTATGTGGACCACACGGATTCGCAGGCCGCGATTACGGCACTTTTGGCTGAAGGGGAATAGGGACGTAGTCTATTGGGATCAGTTGCTAGTAAAGTGAGTAAGGCGCTCTTATAGGGCGTCTTTTTGTTTGCGGTGAAAAAGGAATACGGCTATCTCTGGAACATCGGGAACAGCCCTGTGTTTGCGCCATTTCAGCATCTTTCCGCTGCCATCGTATTGATGGTCGTGCGGATGCGGAAGTGATAAAATAAGCATGAGACAATGGGCTTCAGAAAAGGAGACGTGGAGAAAATGAGCTTTGTGATCGAAGTGGCGGAAACACAGGAACAACCGACTTTAGTTTTGAAAACGGTTACTCCGGTAAGCGAGCTTCCGAAAATATTGGGAAAGGCATTCATGGACATCGTCACGCACATCATGGAATTGGGTGAACAACCGGTTGGGCCAGCTTTCGTCGGCTATTTCAACATGGATATGGAAAGGCTCGAATTGGAAATCGGTTTTCCAGTGTCCAAAGCGCTGCCGGGCAAAGGCGATATCCTTGCCGGGAGCATTCCGGCCGGCAAACAGGTCAGTTGCATGTACAAAGGCCCTTATATGGAGATGCCGCCCGTTTATGAGGAAATTGAGAAATGGATCAAGGATAATGGCTACAAGCCGCTTGGTCCGGTCTATGAACACTATTACAATTCTCCGGAAGAGGTTCCCGAAAGCGAACTGCTGACGAAAATCGTATTCCTGGTGGAGTGAGAATCCGCCAATCCCTATTTTAAAAAATGAGGCGATAGCTATGACGGACGTAATGATCAACAAAGAAGTGGAAGCATTTTTTGCCGGAAAACCTGAAGTGAGAGCATTGTTCATGGCTGTGGAAAGGAAAATCCGGGCGATTGGACCCGCCATCATCACGGTGACAAAGACCCAGATTTCTTTTGCCACGCGGACGCAATTCGCCTGGGTCTGGATGCCCCAGCCGACGGACAGAAAGCGGCCGCTGCACAGCCTGGTGCTGAGCTTCGGCTGCGGGCGCCAGATCGTGCATGATCAGATTGTCGAAGCCATCGAACCTTACCCCGGCAGATGGACGCACCACGTCATCATTGCGGAGGAGGCGGACCTGACGGCGGCTGTCGATGCTTGGATGCGGGAAGCGTACCGGTTCTCGGAAACGCGGGGAAATCGGCAAGCCTCAAAGATATAGGCAACCGCAAAGCAAGTGCAAGGGGGAAAACATCATGAGTGAAACGCATCTGCACAGAGGGCGCCAGACCGTCAAATTGGGTTTGATCAAAGTTGTGCATGACCTCTTTCCGGAGGAGACACTGAAGACATCCTACTCCATTTTGGAAGGCATCTTCTGCAACCTCTACGGATCGATTCTGTCGACAAGGGAAGTGAAGCTGATCGAACGGAAACTGCGGGAGTGGGTCGAAAAAGACAGCAGCATCGTGTTGCTCCGGAAAGATGGCGGCTATTACCATTATCAGGTGGGTGACATCATCGTGAAGGCCGTCTATCCGGCTTTTACGGATACCTTCCTTGTGGAACCTTTTACCATGCTGCCGTTTTCCTATGGGTTCATCGTGGATTTCGGGGACATCGACAAAGGCAGCGAAAGACCACTGATTCCGCCGGTGCAGTTGTCCGCTGCGTTCGAAAAGAATCAACGCTGGATGGATAATATCAACATTGAACAGGTTCAAGACGTGAATGACTATATCCGATCCGGCCGCACGATGAAGTTGGTCAGCATCGCCGAAGCTTTGCATGAAAAGGAAATTTCCATCATTGCGGACGCCATCCTGCAGCATCGGCGCGCCTTGCGCCTGCTGTTGGTTTCGGGGCCTTCATCATCAGGGAAGACATCCTTTTCCCAAAGACTGTCGACGCAGTTGGAAGTGAACGGGCTGAAGCCGATTGCACTGTCGTTGGACCATTATTTCGTGAACAGGGAGCATACACCTCGGGATGCCGACGGAAAGTACGACTTCGACAGTATGGAGGCGTTGGATTTGCCCTTGCTGAAGCAACAAATCGCGCAACTGATCGACGGAGAGCGTGTATCCGTTCCTCAATTCGACTTCATCACCGGCCAGCGCCTGGCCGAATATAAACCGATGCAGGTTGGTCCATCGGAGATCCTTATCATTGAAGGCATCCATGCGCTGAATCCGGAATTGGTCACCAGCATCAACCGCAACCTTATCTACAAGCTCTACATCAGTGCACTCGGCGGCCTCAACATCGACCTGATGAGCCGGGTTCCGACTTCGGAAATCCGACTGCTGCGCCGTTTGGTGAGGGATGACAAATACCGGGGCGTCACGCCGGAAAATACGATCCACCAATGGGACAGTGTGCGCCGCGGCGAATACCAGAACATCTTCAAATTCCAGGAAGAGGCCGACGTGATGTTCAATTCCAGCATGCTGTACGAAATGAACGCCCTGCGTCCCTTCGCGGAAACAGCGCTGCAGAAGATTCCGGCCGACAGCCCTTATTATGATACGCGCGAAAGGCTTATGAATCTGCTGAGTTTCTTCGAACCGCTGGACGTATCAAAGGTGCCGTTCAACTCCATTCTGAGGGAATTTATCGGGGGAAGCATTTATTACGATTGAACCGAAAAAGGAAGGACCGATGGAAATGAATAGGGAGGAAATCATCGCGTGGCTTCTGGAAGGCGATCCAGCCATCCAATATCAGGCAAGGCGCGATCTGTTGCATGAGGATCCAGCGGTATTGTCCGACTTGAGGGATAAAATTGCCGAGGAAGGTTGGGGCCGCGTTTTTTTGGAACGGCAACAGCCGGACGGGCATTGGGGCCGTGCGTTCTATCAACCGAAATGGACGAGCAGCCATTACACCTTGCTGGATCTGCGCAACCTCTGCATCCCAACGACTCCTGAAATAACAAAGGCTTTGGCACTCATCCTCGCCACTTCGATGGGGCCGGACGGTGGCATCAATCCATCAAAGGACATCGAGCAGAGTGATGTCTGCATCAACGGGATGTTCCTGAACTATGCCTGTTATTTCGGGACGGAAGAGGAAAAGCTCAGATCAGTGGTCGATTTCATCATTAGCCAGCAGCTGGCCGATGGCGGCTTCAATTGCCGGCTGAACCGATCCGGTGCCCGCCACAGTTCGATGCATTCCACGCTCAGCGTCCTGGAGGGCATCCGGGAGTACATCGCTGCCGGTTATGCCTATCGTTTGGATGAATTGAAACGGATGGAAAGTGGAGGACAGGAATTCCTTCTGCGGCACCGGCTGTTTAAATCCGACCATACCGGCGCGGTAATCCATCCGAGCTTTTTGAAACTGGTCTACCCGCCGCGTTGGCGCTACGATATTTTGCGCGCGCTCGATTATTTCCAAAGTGTCGGTCATCCGTATGACGAAAGGCTGCAGGATGCTTTGGCTGTTCTGAGGGAGAAACGCTTGCCTGACGGACGCTGGAAAACGCAGGCCCATCATCCCGGCGAGGTGCATTTCCGGATGGAACAAGCCGGAAAAGCGAGCCGCTGGAATACGCTCAGATGCCTGCGGGTGTTGGAATATTATGACAGGGACGCATGATGCTTTTAAAGAGCATCATACATTTCCCAAAACGGAAGGAGGGCTGGTTATGACGGAATCCGGATTTCCCCAGGAGTGGCTCAGTTTGCGTAATCCTCAGGAATGGCATGACTGGCTGGCGCAAAACCATGATCAAAAGGATCAAATCTGGCTGAAAATAAAAAAAATCCATGCTAAAGGCGAGGGTATCCTGCTTGCGGAAGCGGTCGAAGAGGCGCTCTGTTTCGGCTGGATCGACGGCAAGATGTACAGTCTGGATAAGGAAAGTTTCATCATCCGCATGACCCCTCGCAGGCCAGGGAGCGTGTGGTCGCTGGTCAACCGGCGGCGTGCCGAAGCTTTGGTTGAGGCAGGAAGGATGACTGAAGCTGGTTTGGCGGTAATCCTGGATGCGAAAGCCAGCGGGAAATGGCAAGCGGCTTATTCCTCGAAGGAAGTCCCAGAGCTGCCCGATGAATTGGAGCAGGCATTCAAGGATGACCCAGCTGCCCGCGCATATTTCGAAGGCTGGCCGACCGGCGAAAAGGCCCACTATCTTTTCTGGATTGCACACGCAAAACGTCCCGATACCCGGCAAAAAAGGATTAACGAAACATTGGAACGGGCAAAAGACAAAAAAAGCCATCCCCGTTAAGAGGATGACTAAGCTGGATTCGTAAGGCTGCCTAAAGCAATTCCTGCGCCAATAGGGAATAGGTTTTGAGCCGTGCCTGTTGGGAATGCGGCATGCTGATGATCATCGCTTCGTCGAACCCGTACTGGTCCTGCAGATTCAGCAATATTTCGGCTGCCTCTGTTGCGGTCCCGAGAATGTGCGTTTTGCGGATGTCGTTAATGAGTTGCTTCTCGATTTCCGTCAAAGGATAAGCTGCGGCTTGTTCCGGGGTCATCAGATGGTTGCGCATCATTCCGCGGAAGAGCTGCATCTTGAAGATCGCATACGGCAACTCTTCGTAGAGCGCTTCTTCGCGCGTATCCGCGACGATGGCATGGAAAGCGACGCTGATCTGTTTTTCGGGCATGGCTGCGGACGGAACAAAATGCTGCTTGTAGAGATCGAAAATGCTCTTGTCGAGCGTTCCGGTGAAGAACTGCGCGAACGAATAGCCGACGCCCATTCTACCGGCCTGCACAGCACTGTTTCCGCTCGAACCCAATAACCAGGTCTGCGGAACGGTCACATCTACAGGCGCCGCGGGAGTGTCCCGGTAAAGTGAATCCTGGGGTTTCCGGTCTTCCAAAAGATCCAATATCGTCCGCAGTTTTTCGTAATGATTGTCCAATTGGGGCGGGTTTCCTTGCGCCAATGCGTACATGGACTGACGATCGCCTCCGGGGGCACGGCCCACGCCCAAATCGATTCGGCCGGGCGCAAAGCCGGACAAAGTTTTGAATACTTCCGCGATTTTCAAAGGGGAGTAATGCATCATCATGACGCCACCGGTACCGACACGGATCCGATCCGTCGCGGCCGCGATGAAGGCAGCGATGATTTCAGGTGCCGCGCTTGCCATCAGTTGGCTGCCGTGATGCTCGGCGAACCAAATGCGCTCGTACCCAAGAGTGTCGCCTAAACGGGCGAGTTCTTTGGCGTTCTGTAGGGACTGCTCGGCGGTGCCGCCCGCTGTGATGTGGACTTGGTCCAAGATGCTGAGTTTCATAATTTCCTCCGATTTTTCATTCTGAATAATTTGTGCAAATGATTTTCAAATTACTGATAGATTGACTATAACAAACCCAGCCGCTTGGGACAAAGAATCGGCTTTCGAATTATAAGCGGGATAGGGTGGTCACAAAAGAAAAGGAAGTGGTTAAATGAGTCTCATTCATCACATCGAAATCAATGTCAGCGATCTAGAAGCCAGCAAGCAATTTTGGTCGTGGCTGTTGGAAAAGCTGGGCTTCAGCAAATACCAGGAATGGGAGCAAGGCTTCAGCTACAAGGAAGATGATACTTACATCGTCTTCGTCCAGACAGCCGAACGCTTCCTGGATGGATCCTATCACCGCGGCCAGACCGGATTGAACCATTTGGCCTTCGCGGTCGACACAAAGCATCAGGTGGACGAACTGTATGCGGAACTGCAACGCCGCGGCATCCCGTTGCTGTATCCCGAAAGGCATCCTTTCGCAGGTGGAAAGGAACACTACGCCGTCTTTTTCGAAGACCCCGATCGGATCAAAGTCGAGGTTGCGGCAAGATCCCCATTCGGACAAACGAAACACATCCATTAATAAAAAAATTTAAAAACAGAAAGTGGGAAAGGCTATGGAAATCGGGATCATCGTCCACTCCTTGACGGGAAATACTTTGTCGGTTGCGGAGCGGCTGCAGGAAAGACTGGTGGCTGACGGGCACGACGTGGAAATCGAACAGCTCAAGACCATCGGAGAGGAAAATACAAACGAAAACAACAGCGCGAACATCACACTGAGGTCCTATCCAGATCCGCAGGCGCATGATCTCCTGATTATCGCCGGACCGGTGAGAGGCGCTTCGGCTTCTCCAGTCCTGAAGCATTATTTTTCGCGGGTCGGCCAATTTGAGAGCAAGCCGACGCTCCTGTTCGTGACCGAATTTTTCCCATTCCCTTGGATGGGCGGCAAAAATGCCTTGAAGCAGATGACGGCACTTTGCGATGAACACGGCGCTGACGTCATCGGCAGCGGCGTCATCAATTGGAAAAATCCGCACCGCGAAAGGCAGATCACGGATTTGCTGCAGCAGTTCAGCGATTTGGCAATGCGGATGGACCAAAAAGTAAAGTAGCATGCGCTGCGCAAGTTATCCGGAAAGGGGCATCATGAGATGATTACCATCTTCAATCCCGAGGAACAGAAGTGGCCAATCAAGGTGTGGTTGGAGAATGAGGAACAGATCGGTGAGGATTGTCTGCAGCAAGCGAAGAATTTGGCGAATTTGCCGTTTCTGTATCAATGGGTTGTATTGATGCCGGATACGCATTCCGGCTACGGCATGCCGATCGGTGGCGTCATCGCTGCCGAAAAGGTCATCATTCCGAATGCGGTCGGGGTGGATATCGGCTGCGGGATGAGCTTTGTCCAGACGAACATCCCGGTAGAACGGCTGATCGAAATCGAAACGCCGAACGGGAAACTGGCCCAAGCGATCGCGGGCGACATCCTGCGGAATATCCCAACCGGCTTCGAGCACCATAAGAAAAAACAGCAATGCAAATCGGTCGCCCGCTTCCTTGAGGGTATGACTCCCGAGGAAAAGGAAACGATGCCGCAGGAATTGATGAAGGAACTGGACGATGCCGCCTATCAAGTCGGCACGCTCGGCAGCGGCAACCATTTCATCGAACTGCAGACGGACGATCAGGGAAAGCTTGGCATCATGCTGCATTCCGGGTCGCGAAATCTGGGCTTCAAGATTTGCCATTATTTCAACGATCTGGCCAAGGAAGTGAACAAACAGGACCAGTCTCCGGTCCCTCCCGAGTGGGATTTGGCCTATTTTTCAACGGAAAGTGAACTCGGGAAACTGTATCTGCGTTGGATGAAATTGGCGATGGATTTCGCCGAGGAAAACCGCAACCAGATGATGGAGAAGGTGCTCGAAATCGTCCGACTCTGGGTGAAAAAATATGCCGGCATCAACCACGTCAACTTGTCGGATGCCGTCCATTGCCACCACAATTACGCATCGTTGGAAGAACACTATGGCAAACAAGTCTGGGTCCACCGCAAAGGCGCCATCCGCGCCGATGCAGGCGAAATGGGCATCATCCCGGGCGCGATGGGGACCTATTCCTATCTGGTCAAAGGCAAAGGCAACCCGGAAAGCTTCCTTTCCTGTTCGCATGGGGCGGGCAGGCGCATGAGCCGTTTGGATGCCAGGGAACAGTTCAGTGTCCAGGACACCATTCTGGATCTGAGGGAATTGGGCGTCTTTCTCGCGAAAGCCAAACGGACCGACGTCGGCACGGAATCGCGCTTTGCCTACAAGGCCATCGATTTTGTGCTCTCTCAAGAGCTGGATCTCGTTGAACCGGTCCGCCGTCTAAAGACCGTCGCAGTAGTCAAAGGCTGAAAAGAAAAGAGGGACAAAGATGGAACTGCAGGAAAGGTACATTGCGGCCGGCCTGAAACATATCCCGCCGGCCGAAAAAGATGGAGTGGAAAAGGCCATGCGCCGCATCATTGCGGAGCGGCTGCAGGAACGAGGCGATGCTTCTGAAGAGACGGAACGCGAAGTGTTGAGAGGATTGGGGAGTCCAAGGATTCTGGCTGAAAAGCAACTGAAGGAACCGCCTCACCTGATCGGTCCGGAGCTGTACGGCACCTACTTTTTGATTGTAAAGATTGTCATGATTGTGGCGGTCACCGGGACGCTGATCGGGAATACCATCGATTTCATCGTCAACGGCGAAACCATATTGCGTTATATCGCCCAAAGTTTTGCAGCCGCAATCGGTGTGGCAATCGGGGCTTTCGGGTGGGTGACGCTCGTATTCGCCATCATGGAAAAGACCGCAAAACAGAAGATACTGACGGAAATCCAGGAAGACTGGAGCCTGGCTGATCTTCCAGAGAAAGAAGCGCCGCAGAAACCGTTCAGCAGAGTCGGGGTCATCATCGGCATCATCTTTACAGTGCTATTCATCATCCTCGTCAACCAATACACTCATCTAGTGGGATTCTACTATACGATGGACGGCAGTAGGGAAATGATTCAGATGTTGAATCAGGAAGTGTTCCGCAGTTACCTGCCTTACATAAACGGCATGCTGGTGCTGCAATTGCTTTTCTCCGCCAGCAAGCTCGTTTTCAGGAAGTGGACCTATCCGGTCGCGACCGCCAATCTGATTTTGAATGTGCTTTCGTTTGTGCTGTTGTGGTTCATCCTTCAAGATGCGGCCATCCTGAATCCGGAGCTTGTCGCAAAAATCGCTGAAGCCACGGATGGACAGCGGGTGCTTAATACGGCATTCAACTCTATAAAGGCCGTCTTCCTGTTCATCTTCCTGCTGGACTCGTTCGAAGGGTTCCATGATGCTTACAAAAACAGCAAAAAGTCGGTCTGAACGGGAAAACAATTGCTGCCGGTATGTGAAAAGCGGGGCGGATGGTCTATAATGGGAATGCAAACAAAATGGAATTTCGCTGAGCGGCAGACCGGTATTTTTGGAGGGAACAACTTAATCATGGAACAGACAACAGCAAAAGAATACATCCTTTACAACGAAGTCACGAACGAATATCTGACGCGCGTCACCTTCATGGGCAGCGCCGTCTACAAGACGACGACCCTCGATTTGGCGATGCGTTTCTCCGAGCAGGATAAGGAGAGCCTGGAAGCGATGGGAGCCGGCAATCCGGAAAAGGTGCTGAATAACATCGAAGCGACCGCCTTCGGAAACGACAGCGATGTGAAGGAAATATACAGACTGTCCAACTTGAGCTTCCTGTCGATCAACGACTTGACGCCGGAGGAAAGGGCAGCCTTCGATCAGGAAATCGAAGAAGGCAAAAAGAAAGCCGCCAGAATCCATTGCTGCCGGATCGTCAACAGATAAACCGCCAAGTCGGAACAAACGGCAGTCAATCAAATCAGTCATTATTCAGGACAGAGCAGTAGGCAAATTTTCAGGTCAGGTTGCACAAGCCAGCCCCGTAAAACAGATTGCTGCTGACTTCGAATGACACTCCTCGAAGGATAATCGAGGAACGCCACCGAAAAGGCAAAAAACGGGCGCTATGCAATCATGTTGCATAGCGCCCGTTTTTTTTTTATTTGATTCAGCGTTTAGTTGCTTGTTGCTACTTCGATTTTTGCTGCTTTTTTTACAGTCGTCACGTTGCCCAACGGCAGGACTTCTTCGCCGTAGACTTCGTTCAGAACTTGTGCCAAAGCGCCGTAGATTGCTGATAATCCGCAGAAGATACCTTCGTAACCAGCGATTCTTGAAATCATTTCATTGCCCGTGAAGTCTCCCAAAGCAAGAAGGAAGAAAAGCAATGTCAAAGAACCGAAGACGATCTGCAGGTTTTTGCTGATGCGCAATGTTCCGACGAACATGCCTAAAGTGAACAGTCCCCACATGAACAGGTAAGCAGCCATCGCTTGAGCAGATGCCGCTTCACCCATGCCAAGACCTGGCATAACGATCGTTCCGACAAGGGAAAGCCAGAAGAAGCCGTAAGAAGTGAAGGCAGTTGCGCCGAAAGTGTTGTTTTTCTTGAATTCCATGATTCCGGCAATGACTTGCGCCATGCCGCCGAAGAAAATGCCCATAGCCAAAATCATCGTGTTCATCGGGAAGTAACCTGCATTGTGGATGTTCAACAGGACTGTTGTCATTCCAAATCCCAATAAGCCAAGTGGCGCTGGATTAGCAGTGAATTCTTTCAAGCTGACGATCGTGTTGTTCTGTGTATTTGATGCGTTTTTCATTAGTAGTCCGTTCTCCTTTGATTTCAAATCTGAAAATAATGTCAGGGTGATTATATCCATATTGCTTGCTGTCGTCAATCTGTTTCGTTGAAAGTACACCAAAAGTTCATTTTTGATGCGACGGCAAGTCGCTTTTATGTAAGCGTTATTCACGTGTGAGTGTTGTTATGAAGTGATTCTGCAGAGAAAATAATAAAACGATTTTGAGGATTCGAAAGGATGGAAGAGAAAATGATAGCAATAAAGAAAATCATTGCGGTCGGTGGGGTCCTGCTCGGGACTGCCGGCGTTGTGCATGCCTATCTGCGCACGGCACCTTCGAAGGCCGCCAGGGAATTTATCGATTTGTCGGAAGATTTATTGAAGGAAACGGAGCCGGCAAAGGGTCGCTTCACGGAAGCGGATATTGCGACGCTGCCGGGCCCTGTCCGACGTCATCTGCGCCGTTGCGGTCATCTCGGGAAACCGAAAATGGCCTACATGAAGGTAATTTTTCCGGATGTCGCCTTTTCGCTCGGAAAGGGAAAAAAAACCATCAAGATTGCGTATACGCAATATAATTTTGTGGCCGGTCCCGACCGGATCGCCTACATCGACAGTTCACTCTATGGCGTACCTTTCGAAGGGGTGGATGCCTATGTCGACGGCAAAGGCTCGATGAAAGGGATCGTGGCAAAAAATATCACACTGTTCGATATTGACGGAGAAGCGATGGACAAGGCCAGTTTGGTGACGTTCCTGTCCGAGTGCCTCTTCGTTCCGAATGCGGCTCTTCAGGACTACATCCGCTGGGAGGCAATCGATGCGCACCACGCCAAAGCCGTGATTACAGCGTACGGCACCACTGCGGAAGGGGTCTTCACGTTCAATGAAGACGATGAGATGACAGCCTTCACGACCGATGACAGGGAAGCCACGACGATGGATGGGAAAAGCGAAAAAGTCAGATGGTCAGCCCTCTGCGGCGGATACAAGGAAATCAACGGCATCCGCCAGCCGACTGAGCTGAAGGCGGTCTGGCACTATGACGAAGGGGATTTCACTTACTTTGATGCGAAAGCTGCGATGATGAGTTATGACAAACAAGAATGAATGGAATGAATGGAATGAATGGAAAGGATTGACGGAAACGGAAGCGGCTGAACGGAGAGTCCGATACGGAGCGAACGCATTGCCGGTACCGCGTCATCGACTGCTTGGCCTGATTCTGAGGCAATTCCGGGGCATCTTCAATCTGATGCTGCTGATTGCAGCGGGAGTGACCTTTTTTTTGGGAGAGCCGATCGACGGTGCCTTTATTCTGTCGTTTGTGTTCCTTGGGACAGCACTGAACGTCTATCAGGAGCACAAATCGAATCAAGCAGCCGATAAATTGAAAGCCTATCTGCTGAACACAATCACGGTTGTCAGAGAAGGGATTGAAAAGGAAGTGCCGACCGAGACGTTGGTGCCCGGGGACATCCTGAAGCTTGAGTCGGGCGATATTGTGCCGGCTGATGCCATTGTCCGCGTTGCCCGTGATCTTCTGGTCGATGAAACGACCTTTACGGGTGAGTCCATTCCGGTTACGAAACGGGTGTCCGCGTCAAGCGCAACTGCCGCTGATGAAGAGCGCCTGCTGCAAGGGATTGTGATTGTGCGGGGGAATGCCTTGGCAGAGGTCACAGCGATCGGACAGGAAACGCAGTTGGCCCATATCGCTTCGACAGCTTCCACCGTCCAGGCGGAGAGTGAGCTGGTCAAGAGCGTGGACAAAATCAGCAATTTCATCATGAAGGTTACACTGCTGACGCTGGGATTCGTCGTGTTGGCCAATATCCTGATCGAAGGCCGGGAGGCGGATGTCACGGGCCTGCTGATTTTCGCAATCGCCCTGGCCGTATCGGCCATCCCTGAAGCTTTGCCGTTGGTGCTGACTTTTTCCCTTTCACGGGGAGCCTTGGAATTCGCTAAGCGCGATGTCATCGTCAAGCGGCTTTCCGCGGTCCAGGATTTGGGATCAGTCAATCTGTTGTGCACCGACAAAACCGGCACAATCACGGAAAATCATCTTGTATTCAGCAATGTTTATCCGATGGCGGAATCGCCTTACGATCCACTGGTCTTGGCGCGGTTGGCCGCCATCAATCTGCATGAGCGGATACCGGAACCTTTCGACCGGGCAAGCGATGAGGCCCTCACGCAAGCGCAACGGCAGATTGTGGAGCGCTACAGTCTCGCGCAGGAGGAGGCCTTCGACCCGGCGCTGCGCAGCAATGGTGCGATCGTGAAACAGGCGGACGGTTCGACGCTGCATATTCGCCGCGGGAGCCCGGAATACTTCTTCGGGGAAGGACTGATTTCCCGTGCTGCGGTTGCGGATTGGCTGCAGGCGGAGGAGGAGAAAGGGCACCGGGTACTGGGCGTGAGCTATGATGATGGCACCGGTGCGCGTTTCGGTGGATTCGTCTCTTTTGTGGACCGCATCAAGGATTCCACAATTGCGACCGTAGCGGCCGCAAAACAGATGAATGTCGCCATTACGGTCATCACCGGAGATGCTCTGAAAGTGGCCGAGGCAGTCGGAAGGGAAGCCGGTTTGGTGACGGAGAGCGCTGAAGTCACTGAGGCTGCCGCCTTTTTGGCACTGTCTCTGGCCGAAAGGAAGAAACGCCTGTCTTCAATCCGCGTCTTTGCCCGGACTACGCCCGAGCAAAAACTGGAACTGATCCAATTGCTGAAGGAACAGTTTACAGTCGGCTATTTGGGTGAAGGAATCAATGACGCGCCGGCTTTGAAGGCGGCGCATGTGTCGATGGTTGTACAGTCCGCGGCCGATGTCGCCCGCGAGACCGCCGATATCGTATTGCTGCAGAACGATCTGCGGGTGATCGTCGACGGCATCCGCTTCGGGCGGGAAACGCACGCCAATACGATGAAATACATCCGCGCCACTTTGATCTCGAACTTCGGCAATTTCTATGCGGTCGCCATCGGCTCGCTCTTCATCAGCTTTTTGCCGATGCTGCCGAAACAGCTGCTGCTCCTGAATCTGCTTTCCGATTTTCCGATGATGGCCATCGCCTTTGACCGGGTATCGGCTCAAGAAGTGGAACAGCCGCAGCGGTATGATCTGCATTCCCTCTACATCATTTTCGTCACGATGGGGCTCGTCAGCACCGTCTTCGATTTCATTTGCTTCGGGCTATTCTATCGGATTTCCCCGGCGGTGCTGCAGACCAACTGGTTCATAGCCAGCGTTCTGACTGAGATATTGTTGATGCTGTCGATCCGCTCCTTGGCGCCGATCACCAAGGCCGGCTGGCCGGCACCGTCGATCGTGATCCTTTCGGTGATCGCGATGGCACTTGCCGTCGGATTGCCGATGATCCCCGCTACTGCCGCCTTCTTTGAATTCCAAACACCTACAATGGCGCATTTGGGGATCATTTTGGGGATCGCCTTCGCTTATCTTGTCGTCACGGAACTCGTCAAACGCCCGTTGTCAGTTTTTGTAAAGAAGAAATAAAACCAGAAAAAGGCTGATTCCGCATGGGAGTCAGCCTTTTGGGTATGGATCAGAAGCAACATTGTTTCAATTGTCCTCTGTCCGCAACATCAGCACACCTCCGATGATGAAAAGGAGGGAAATGCTGGCGAGCCCGTTGCGCGAGTCGCCGGTCAATTGGCTCGTGAGCGCATAAAGCGCCGGACCCATGATGGCGGCAAATTTGCCGAGGATATTGTAGAAACCGAAATATTCATTGGCGTTCTCCTTCGGCACAAGCTTGGCGAAATAGGAACGCGACAGTGCCTGGATACCGCCTTGCGAAGTTGCGACCAGCGCAGCGAGGATCCAGAATTCGACAGCAGTGGTCATCCGGAAAGCCAGCAGGCAGGCAAACAGATAAATGACGATGCCCACCAAAATCATTTTTTTGCTGCCGAAGCGCTTGGCCAGTACGCCGTAGAGGATCGTGAAAGGAAAAGACAGGATCGGAATAACCAGCACGGCGATCATCAGCACATCAGACACGACCCCGATACTGTCGCCGAAGACAGCTGCCATGTGGATGATCGTGTTCAGCCCATCGATGTAAAAGAAGTAGGCGATCAGGAACAGGAACATTTTCTTGTGGCTGCGGATCTGGTGCAGCGTTTTGTTAAGGCGGGCGAAACTGTCATGGATGATGTGTTCGCTGGCCGGGACAAAATAGCGCTGTTTCACATTGCGCAGCATCGGAATCGTGAAGACGATCCACCAAAATGCTGTGAACAGGAAGGAGGCTTTGATGGCGGTCGTCCTGGGAATGCCGATTTTCTCGCCGAACATGATCAGCAGGATCGAAAGTACGAATGGGATGGTACTGCCACCGATGTAACCCATCGCAAATCCGTAGGTGGAGACCCGATCCATCCGATCCTCTGCCGCGACATCCACCAAAAAGGCGTCATAGAAGATGTTCGCGCCTGAAAAGCCGATTGTTGTGAGCATATAGAAGGCAAGCAGCAGGCGCCAATCGTCCGTGAAGCTCAGCGCGGCGGTTGCGACAACACCGATCAGGAAGAAACTTTTGAACAGCCGCATTTTCCATTTCGGATAATCACCTATCGTACCGAGGATCGGGGCGAATACTGCTATAGCCAAAGTCGCGGCAGAGGTCGCATAGCCCCAATAGGAATCCGCCAAGTTCGGGGCGATGCCTTCGCCGGTCGTGATCGATTTATAAAAAAGCGGCAGAATGACCGAGGAGATGATGATGGAATAGGCGGAATTCGCCCAATCGTACATGATCCAACTTTTTTCCTGCAACGAAAAACTTTTCAGCATGGCTTCCGCCTCCGATCATAAAAGGTGATAACGCTCTCATTTGTTTATAATTTATTTATATCAGTTGTTGGCTGATAGCACAAGCCCCAAGCCAGTCAAGCATCCTATCTTTTCGGAAAAAAAGAAAATCATGGTAAAATTCAGCTATAGAGAACAGAATGGGGGAAGGGAAGTCATGGCCAAATATGAACGCCCGGAATACACGGTCCTGCTGTCGGAGGATCCGTTCGAATTGAGGGAATACCGGGATTTCTACATCGTGGAATACGAAAATGCCGCTGATCCGGATGTGGACAGCGGGTTCGGCACCTTGTTCCGTTATATTTCAAAAGATAATCAAGCGGACCGAAAAATCAGCATGACAGTTCCGGTGATCCAGGAACTGTCTGAAGACCGCACGAAGATGGCATTTGTTGTCCCGAAGGCGGAATGGGAGGATATTCCACAGCCCAACAGCCCTTCGCTGACCGTCAAAAAATTCGACAGCGGCCTTTTTGCGGTCATCCAGTACGGCGGTTATTCGAATGATCGGAAAGAGCGTGACATGCTGGAGAAGCTGGCGCAGTGGGTGCAGGAGAAAAAGTACCAGCCTACTTCGAATTATATGCTGGCATCCTTCAATGCACCGTTCGTGCCGCCTATGTTCCGGCATAACGAAATCATGGTGCGGGTCGGAACGGATCAACAGGATTCCGATTAAATACTGGACAATTCGGCGTTCCTTTTGTATCGTATCGGGGAACACACTCAACAAAAAGGGGACTAGTGCATGAAAAACTTAAAAAGCGGCTTGAAAGGCTTGTTCGCTTTATTGGCGATCATTTTGGCCGTATGGGTCAATGGCGTCGACTCACTTTTCGAGGAACAGGCGCCTGATTCTTCGATCAGCATCGCCGCCAGCAGCTCGCAAGCAATTGAAGAAGGTACCCAAGAAGCTATCTCACAAAATGAGACGCAGGAGTCGACCGAAACGGCAACCAGCAGCGGCGTCACGGAAGGGCAAGCCTATTCAACGAAAGACGAAGTGGCGGCCTACATTCACCAGTTCAACGCACTGCCGCCCAACTATCTGACGAAGGACGAAGCCGAGGAACTTGGCTGGGATAATGCTGAAGGCAACCTGTGGGAAGTGACGGATGGGATGTCCATCGGCGGTGATTTCTTCGGCAATCGCGAAGGCTTGCTTCCGAATAAATCAGGCAGGACCTATTACGAGGCCGACATCGATTATGACGGCGGCTACCGCGGGGCGGAGCGCATCGTGTACTCGAATGACGGACTGATCTTTTACACGGATGATCATTATGAATCATTCGAACAGCTGTACTGGGAGGGGGAGTGATTGAAGATGGAAATCATCCGTTTGGACGGCAGCAAGATGACCGACCGGAAAGCAACGCATGCCTATCTGAAAAAGAAATTGCATCTCCCCGAATATTACGGCAATAACCTGGATGCCTTGTGGGATTGTCTGACGACCGATTATTCCGGCAAAATGATCATCCTGCGGGATCCGCAAACCGTGCAAAATCAACTCGGCGATTATGGGGACTCCTTGGTCCGCTTGTTCAAGGAAGTTGCTGCAGCCAATTCCGCCATCCGTTTGATCCTGGCCTATCCGCTGTGAAGTTTATGCAAGTAAACGAAGTGGGCAATGTCTGATTGTCAACCAAAAAATTAAACTGTAAGCAAAAAAGACGATTCGCTCAGAATCGTCTTTTTTTGCGGTTTTGTCAAAATCCCAACGGAAAATTCTTTCTTTGATTGTCAACCAAGCGTATAGTTGACTGTATGGGGTAGACAAGTCAATGAGGTGATCAGATGGGAAAAAGAAAGGTCAAAGTGTATATCGCAGTAAGCCTGGATGGCTACATCGCGCATTCGGACGGAAATATCGATTGGCTTGATAGTGTCGCCAGACCTGATGAAGATTATGGCTATGCTACTTTTATCGAAACGATTGATACGGTCATCATGGGGCGTAAGACTTACGAAAAAGTGCTGTCTTTCGGCGGGGATTTCCCGCATGCAGGCCGGGATTGTTACGTTCTGACCAGGACGGAGCGCCGTCCTGATGGGCAGGTCCGTTTTTACAGCGGACCGGCAGACGAGCTATTGGATCAGATTCGGAGCAAACCCGGCAAGGACATCTTTATCGATGGCGGGTCCGAAGCGATCGACCTGTTCCGTAAAAAGGGGCTGGTCGACAGCTATACCGTATCCATCATCCCGATGCTGCTGGGTGAAGGCATCCGGTTGTTCAAAGAGAGCGAGAAGGAGCTGCCTTTGAAATTGGTTGAAGCAACAACTTTTGATTCTGGTCTGGTGCAGCTCAGCTACGAGCCGATCGACGAATAAAAGATTCCTTGTTCAGACATACTTGCTGCCTTCACGGATGCTCAGGTTGGACAGGTCATCCTTGTGCGCGAAAATGAACGTACGTACCCAATCGGGATTTGTTTTGCTGAAATCGCGCAGACTCCAACCGATGGCTTTGTTGATGAAGAATTCCTTTTGGTTAAGATTGTTCTGGATGATTTCCTCCAGTAAAGCGGTGTCCGTCTTGTCTTTGAAGCCGAGTTGATGATCGATGGCGACACGCCGCAACCAGATGTCATCCGCAACGCTCCATTCCAACAGGATCGGCTTGCATTCCGGATAGCGTTGGACAATCGATCCGACAACCCCATCCAGGCCATCAACGGTATCCCACCATGATTTTGTCTGGATGTAATGCTTCAGCTTCGCCAAGTCTTCCGGACCGAGGCAATTCTGGATCGCCAGAAGATAATCGACGCCGGCATACTGAAATTCACGTTCTTCACGCTTGAAGCACTGGTCGACGAAATCGAAGTCGACGATTTTTTCTTTTTTTGCAGCTGCAAGAAATTTTTTATAGGCCGCTTTCCGCGGACCGGTTGTGATTCCCAGGAACGGGAATTGATTCCGCATATAGGCCGACATCTGGGGAGCGCGTTCTTCATCGCGCAAAGCCAGCAAAGATTCAAAAATTCCATCATACCACATGGTGTTAACCTGCCTTTCATAGGTGGATGCGACTCATGAGTCACTCATCATGATCACTTTAGAACAGTTTTTGGAAAAGTGCAATCATGATCCAAGGGAGGATACTATGGAAAAAAACAAGAAATCCAGCTGGATCCGTAAAGTGCTGATCGGCTTGGCTGTGCTGACAGTGATTGCTGCTGGTGCGTTCTTTTGGTACGTCAATGACTACTACCAAGCGGCAACAAGTGCCGTCGAGGCGCTGCAGTCGGGTGGATCGGTCACCATCACCGAGACGGATGACGCGATCACGTTTGCGCTGAACGGGGAAAATCCGGAAGAAGGCATCATCTTTTATCCGGGCGGAAAGGTTGAAGCGGAAGCCTATGCGCCTTTGCTGCGCAGCTTGGCCGAAGCGGATTTGTTGGTGGTCGTCGCCAAGATGCCTTTCCATTTGGCGGTCTTTGATGCCAATGCGGCAGAAACGATCATGGAACAGGAAGATAGTGTGCAGGATTGGTATCTCGCCGGGCATTCCTTGGGTGGCGTCATGGCTTCCAGTTTTGCGGCTGACCAATCTGATGAAGTCGCTGGCCTAATTTTCCTAGCATCCTATCCGTCCAGTGATTTGACCGAAGCACCGTTTCCGGTCCTTTCCATCTACGGTTCGGAAGATGAAGTCCTGAACCGCGAAAGCTACGATGAAGCGCAAGGAAAACTTCCGGAAGCTTACACGGAAATCGTGCTGGATGGCGGCAATCATGGCCAGTTCGGTGATTACGGAACGCAATCAGGCGACGGAACAGCAACTATTTCCACCGCTCAACAGCAACAGCTGACTGTTGAAGCAATCACATCATTCATCGAAAAAAACCGCCAGCAATAATGCAGCGAATCAAATAATAATTAATATTTGCATGAAGGGAAGAAAAACATGACAGAAATAACGATGGCGAAAATGAGCCAATTATCGGAAACACAAAAAGAGGAAGTCAGAAAAATTTTCGTCACCAGCTACTACAAGGACATGAAGACGCTGCATCGCGATACCGAGCGCCTATTGGGAGGATTCCGCAGACTGCTGCAGGAGGACCTGATCCGTGTTGCAATGGACGGCGATCGCCCGGTCGCGATGGTGGGCTGTTCGACCAACCAGCGCCGTGCCATGGAAGTGAACAAAGAGGATTTCCTAGCCAATTTCGGATTTATCTGGGGAAATATCGGGTATTTCAGCTTCCATAAAGAATACGGAAATCCCTTACCAATCGATGATGAGACGCTCTATTTTGAGTGCGTGGCGACCAATGAAGCCGATCGTCGCCAGGGGGTTGCCGGCCAGATGCTGCTCAAACTGATCGAAACGGAACCTTACCAAACTTTCGCCTTGGATGTCGTCGACAGCAACGGACGGGCCCAGAGCGTTTATGAACGGATCGGTTTCCGCGAAATGCATCGGAAAAAATCCTTGATCGGAAAAATATTCATGGACTATTCGGAAAGCATTTGGATGAGCCGCCCGAAGCATTTGCCGAATCCATCGGAATGATGGGGAAGTCAAAAATCAATTAGACAAACAGGGCCGGCTTTGATATAGTATTACAGATAGTAATCACATTCATTGATGAAGAAAGTACTTCGAACAATGTTCACAGCGAGCGGGGTAGGTGGAAGCCCGCAACGGAGTGAAGAAGGAAACGCACTTCAGAGAAAATGACTTGAAAACAAGCGTAATCCCGCTGTTCATCGGACAGCTCGGAAAGAACGTTTGTGAGTAGCGTCATTCGGTTTAGCCCCGTTAGCGGTTCAAAAGGATAAACTAATCAGAGCCCATCTGTGTTGCTTTATCGAATTAGAGTGGTACCACGGATGTTCGTCTCTATTTTGCCAGGGCAGAATAGGGGCTTTTTTTATCGTTATCGCGCATTTGCGGTACCTACGAAAAGACAAGTGATCCATTCATCATGAGGATCGGCAGAGGCATATAATAAAGGAGCAGAAAAAATATGGATTATAAAAAGATTGTTGCTGAAGAGATTCAAAAGCTGGTACCGGAGCATTTAACCTACGACCAAGTGTACCAATTGCTGGAAGTACCTAAATATACAGAGCACGGGGACGTAGCGTTTCCGGCATTCGCACTGGCGAAAGCATTGCGCAAAGCGCCGCAAGCCATCGCCGGAGATTTGGCGGCACAACTGAACCATCCTTACATTGAAAAGGTGGAAGCGGTGGGCCCGTACGTCAATCTGTTCCTTGAAAAAGCAGCGGTAACGAATGCGGTCCTGCATGAAATTGCTGCCGAGAAGCAAGCATTCGGAACAGCCGATATCGGAAAAGGCGGCAACGTGCCGATCGATATGTCCTCGCCGAATATCGCGAAACCGATTTCGATGGGTCATTTGCGCTCCACGGTAATCGGAAATTCTTTAGCCAATATCATGAAGAAAGTCGGCTTCAACCCGATCAAAATAAACCACTTGGGTGACTGGGGAACCCAATTCGGCAAGCTGATCGTGGCCTACAAATTGTGGGGCAACGAAGAAAAAGTCAAAGCTGAACCGATCAATGAATTGTTGACTCTGTATGTCCGTTTCCACACGGAAGCAGAATCAGACGATACCATGAACGACGAAGCCCGCGCTTGGTTCAAGAAATTGGAAGATGGCGATGCAGAAGCTTTGCATCTTTGGGAGTGGTTCCGTTCCGAATCGCTGCAGGAATTCATGAAAATCTACGATATGTTGGGGATCACTTTCGATTCCTTCAACGGCGAAGCTTTCTACAATGATAAGATGGATGAAGTCGTTGAACTGTTGGACAAAGCCGGCATCCTGACACAGGACCGCGGCGCAACCATCGTCGATTTGGAAAAATACAATCTGAATCCGGCCTTGATCAAAAAATCGGATGGCGCAACACTGTACATCACCCGCGACTTGGCTGCGGCGATCTACCGCAAACGCAACTATGATTTTGCGATGTCTCTGTATGCAGTCGGCAATGAACAAAGCAACCACTTCAAACAACTGAAAGCTGTTCTGAAAGAGCTCGGCTACGATTGGGCAGAAAACATGCACCATATCCCGTTCGGCCTGATCACACAAGGCGGCAAGAAACTGTCGACGCGTCAAGGGAAAGTCATTCTGCTGGAGGAAGTCCTGAACGAAGCGACTGAGCTTTCTTTGAAACAGATCAACGAGAAGAATCCAACATTGGAAGACAAAGAAGCAGTCGCCAAAGCAGTCGGCGTCGGCGCCGTCGTTTTCCATGACCTGAAAAATGACCGTCTGAACAATTTCGACTTCGATTTGGAGGAAGTCGTGCAATTCGAAGGCGAAACAGGCCCTTATGTCCAATATACAAATGCACGCGGCTTGAGCATCCTGCGCAAAGCAGCAGTCGAATTGGACACGACTGAAGCGGCTGATCTGGGCTTGGATGACGCTTACGCATGGGAAGTCGTAAAACTGTTGAACAGTTTCCCTGAAATCATCCAACAAGCTTACGAAAAATTCGAGCCATCCGTGATTGCAAAATACACGATCCACTTGTCCCAGGCATTCAATAAATACTACGGCAACACAAAAGTACTGGTAGAAGACGACAAACGCAACGCCCGTCTGGCGCTTGTCCAATCCGTAGCCACAGTCCTGCAAGAAGGCCTAAGACTCCTAGGAGTCCAATCCCCAGAAAAAATGTAGAGCGAGATGAATCCCGCTCTAGGAATCGAGCACTAACGAAATTTAGGAACAGCCAGCCCGGTTTTGGCTGGATGGGCCTAAATAGCGTTAGGCGGAGATTACTGGGATTCAGAACGCGTTTGCGTAGGATACGATAAAAACCAAAACCGCCTAAAATTATGTATATAGTTTTAGGTTTTTTGATTTTCATGGAACAAAAACAACAGAAAGAAGGGATAATCTTTGGATATTTACAGGAAGCTCATGGCTGATGAGCGCATCGTTTACCTTGCGAAAGGAACACTTGTGGGTTTATCAGCCGGCTTCATTGTCAGCCTTTTCAGATTAGGCATTGAATTCATATTGGAGACAGTGATCGAAAGCTATCATTACATGCAAGAACAGCCAATCTGGCTCATCCCTTGGGTGATTTTTTCAGTTGCAGCCGCGCTCGTCGTCGGAAAACTTGTCAAAAGCGAACCCAACATCAAGGGCAGCGGCATTCCGCAAGTGGAAGGGCAAGTCCAAGGAATCATCAGCCTTAACTGGTGGCCCGTGCTGTGGAAAAAATTCATCGGAGGTCTGCTGGCGATCGGATCGGGCCTCTTCTTAGGAAGAGAGGGTCCTTCCATCCAATTGGGATCCGCCGTGGGACAAGGCATCAGCAGTCTCACAAAAGGGGATGACGTCGAAGAGAAGATTTTGCTTTCGAGCGGCGCCGGCGCCGGTTTGGCGGCAGCTTTCAATGCTCCTTTGGCAGGCTTGATGTTTGTCCTCGAGGAAGTCCATCATAATTTTTCCCCTTTGCTTGCCATCACGACCTTCTCCTCCGCGCTTGTGGCAAATTTCGTGTCCTTGAACATCTTCGGTTTGACTCCGGCGTTGGACATCGGCATGATGAACACGATTCCAATCGCCTACTACGGTTTGGTTATTGGCCTGGGCGTCTTTCTGGGATTGAATGGCTGGCTCTACACCAAAGTAGTCTTGTCATTGCCTAAACTGTATGGCAGGCTGACTTTCATCCCGGCTCGGTATAACGCAATCTTGCCATTCATTCTGGTCATCCCGATCGGCTATTTTCTTCCCCAGGTCATCGGGGGAGGCAGCGAGCTGATCCTGCATTTGAGCAATTGGCAGCTCTCCTTGGGGATGTTGATTGGTTTGTGGGTTTTGCGCTTTGTATTTTCGATGATCTCTTACGGCGCGAATGTTCCCGGCGGCATTTTTCTGCCGATCTTATCATTGGGGGCAATCTTGGGAGCCATTTACGGAAAAGCGGCTTTGGCTCTGCTTTCGTTCGATCCGCAATATTTGCCGCATTTCATCATTTTTGCGATGGCGGGTTATTTCACTGCCATCGGAAAAGCACCTTTGACCGCCATCATTTTGGTGACGGAGATGGTCGGCGGGATGAATCAGTTGATGCCGCTTGCCATTTGTTCATTCAGTGCCTTTGTCACGGCCGATCTGTTGGGCGTGGATCCCATCTATGAAAGCCTATTGGAAAGGCTCATTGCTTCGCATGACAGCAAGCGCAACGGGAAAAAATATCTGTTTGATCTACCGGTCAGAGCCGAAAGTCATTTTTCCGGCCAAGAGATCCGTGATGTCCGATGGCCTGAGGACGTGTTGGTGACATCGATCAGAAGAGGCCAACAGAATGTTGTGGCAACAGGGAAAACAATTATGCAGACGGGCGATGTGTTGCATGTCTTGACGGATCTGGGTTTGGCGAAAACCGTTCAGGAAGAACTGAAGCAATTGGAAAAGAGGCGACTTTTCGACACTTGAGGCATCAAGTGGGTTTTTTTCTGAAAAATATGCTATCCTTATATTGAAGTTTTCAAAGTCGGTGCATCGCAAGCCTTGTTAAAGGGGGTTTTGTAAAATGGGAAGAATTTCAGCCATCACATTGACCAATCAACCGGAGCAGCGCATCATTTCCATCAAAACGGAAACGACGCTGAAAAATATGCAGACGAAGATAGAGGACTGCCGCGAAAAAATCCTGACCTATCTGAATTTGTTGGAAGAACTGCCAGCTGGGCCCTGTTTCACGATCTATTACTCATTCACGAAGCAAAACGTCGAAATCGAAGTCGGCTATCCGATCGCAAAAATGTTGCCTCCGCAGGATGATATCCGCATGTCCATCATTCCGGCAGGGAAACGGGTATCCTGTCTGAACATCGGCCCTTATAATGAAATTCCCAAGATTTACCAGGAAATGGACCAGTGGTTAGCCGTCCATGATTTCGAAACGAACGGCATCTCCTATGAAACCTACTACAACGGCGAAGGCTTCGCGCCGCAGGAATACTTGACCAAAATCGAATTGCCCATCCAAGAGGCAGATTAAAAATAAAAATTATAGTTACAAAAAAGCGAGCCGTCGAATAGACGGCTCCACTTTTTTGGGAAGGAAAAAATATGCAACAAAACAAACAGCCAGCGATGGCGGAAAACAAGATGGGTGTCATGCCCGTCAACAAATTACTGATCTCCATGTCCGTACCAATGATGATCTCCATGGTGGTGCAGGCTTTATATAATGTCGTGGACAGCATCTTTGTGGCCCAAATCAGTGAAAAAGCCCTTACGGCCGTATCCTTAGCCTTCCCGGTGCAGAACTTGATGATCGCTTTGGCGGTCGGGACCGGGGTCGGGATCAATGCCTTGGTTTCCAGACGTCTAGGCGAAAAAAATTATGAGGCCGCAAACAGCACTGCCGATAACGGCATCTTTCTGAATGCCATGCATTTCCTGCTGTTTTTGGCGTTGGGCCTGTTCTTCATCCCGCTTTATTTCTCCTTCCAGACGAAGGATGCAGAAATCATCGCCTACGGGATCGATTATCTGCAAGTCATCTGTGTCTTCTCGATCGGAATATTTATGCAGGTCAGCATGGAACGCTTGCTGCAGTCCACAGGCAGAACTTTGTTCACGATGACGACCCAAGCGACAGGTGCCATCCTGAACATCATATTAGATCCAATCTTCATCTTCGGCTGGTTCGGCGTTCCGGCAATGGGGACAAAGGGCGCTGCGATTGCAACCGTGATCGGACAGATAGCCGCGGCTTCCTTGGCGTTCTTTTTCAACGTCCGTTTCAATAAGGAAATCACTTTATCGTTTAAAGGGTTCCGCCCGGATATGCAAACGATCAAAAAAATTTATTCGATCGGCGGCCCTTCGATTCTGATGCAAGCTGTCGGTTCCTTCCTGAACTTGAGCCTGAACAACATTCTGATCCGTTTCACACCGACTGCGACCGCTGTTTTCGGTGTCTACTTCAAGCTTCAGAGCTTCATATTCATGCCGGTTTTCGGCCTGAACAACGGAATGGTTCCGATCATCGCCTATAACTACGGTGCCGACCAAAAAGAACGAATCAAGGAGACCATCAGCTTGTCGAAAAGATATGCGATGGCGATCATGTTCATCGGCGCCGCCATTTTCTTGCTGATTCCCGGCACGCTTCTGCAATTGTTCAATGCATCCGATGAAATGCTGGAAATCGGGATACCGGCTTTACGGATCATCAGTCTCTGCTATGTTTCTGCAGGCTACAACATCGTTTCCGGTTCCGTATTCCAAGCCTTCGGAAAAGGCGGCCTGAGTCTATGGGTCTCCATGATCCGCCAAGTCGTGGTGCTGCTGCCGGCAGCCTACCTGCTTTCTTTGTTTGGGGATGTTTCGTTTGTCTGGTGGGCGTTTCCGATTGCGGAAGTCTTTGCGCTGGTCATGAGCATCTATTTCAACAAAAAAATCGACAGAGAAGTCATCGCGAACATCTATCCGCATACAATTGGGGATGCTATCCCAGAAAAGTAAGAAAAATGAAGTCTTGCAGAGCCGAAAGGTTTCTGCCGGGCTTTTTTTAATGGGTTATCAGGGTAGCGTATAATTTTCGGATAAGTGTCCGGCTTTACTTTTATTCTTGAGAATCCTAAAATGGAAGAGACAGAAGGATGTTTGACACCAGGACGGAGGGGTTTCAGTGAAGATCGGAATCATCGGAGCGACAGGCAGACAGGGCAGGTTGATTTTGGAAGAAGCGCATGCTCGGGGACACGAGGTGACGGCCATCATCCGGAATCCCGCCAAGCTCGCAGACAAAGAAGTAGCCATCATCGAGCGGGACATTTTCGACGTGCAGTTGGAGGATCTGAAAGGGTTCGATGTGATTGTGGATGCGTTCAATGCACCTGCAGGAATGGAGGAGGAGCATGTGACCTCGCTGCAGTCCTTGATCGATGAACTGGAGCATCTTCCGCAAACGCGCTTGATCGTTGTAGGCGGAGCCGGCAGCCTTTATGCGGATCCCGGAAAAACAATCCGGGTTATGGAAACGGCCAATTTTCCCGAAGCTTTCAAACCGACTGCCACGAACATGGCCAAGGCCCTCAGCATACTGAAGGAAAGCAAAGCCAATTGGACTTATCTTTCGCCATCCGCTTATTTTGACCCGAACGGCAATCGGACCGGAAAATACGCCGAAGGGGCAGAAACGCTGTTGCTGAACAGCGAGGGTGAAAGTTACATCAGTTACGCGGATTACGCGATTGCACTGGTGGACGAGATTGAAAGGCAAAGACATCTGAGACAACGCTACACAGTCGTCGGTGAACGGCAGTAAGTTCTTGCGCTGACAGGCACGACAACGCAGATCAGGAGGAGAATTCATGGAAACATTGGATTTGATCATCGATTTTCATAAAAGCAACCCGCGCCAAGGTCCCGGCAGCCAACAGAGCACCATCAAAGCGCTGCAGTTTCTGCCGCAATTGACCCCGCAAGCGCAACTGCTGGATGTAGGCTGCGGAACCGGCGCGCAGACGATGGTGCTGAGCGAACAAACGCCGGCCCACATCACAGCGGTCGATAGCAGCAAAGAATTTTTGAGCATACTGAAGCACAAAGCCCTGCAGCAAGGCATCACGAACCGCTTGACGGTCAAGGAAATGGATATGGAGCAGCTTGCCTTTGCTCCGGAATCGTTGGACGTCATCTGGGCGGAAGGCGCCATTTACAACATCGGCTTTTCCAGAGGCATCCGTGAGTGGAGACCATTGTTGAAAAAGGACGGTTACTTGGTTGTTTCCGAAATTTCCTGGTTGACTCCGCAACGTCCGCAGATTGTGGACAAATATTGGACCGAAGTTTACCCGGAAATGGGGACGATTGCTGAAAAGACCGCCCAGATCGAGGAGGCCGGCTACATCCCGGTGGCGCATTTTGTCTTGCCCGAATCGGACTGGACGAGTCATTACTATCATTACTATGAAACCAATGAAGCGGCATTCCTGGAAAGGCACGGCCATAGCGAGGACGCAAAAGCTTTGGTGGAGGAAAACCATCAGGAAATGAAGAATTTCGAAAAATACAGTGCGTACTACAATTATGTTTTCTACATCATGCAGAAACGTTGAAAAAACTGGAAAATAGAGGCGCCCTGTCCGTTGAATGGACAGGGCGCCTCTATTTTTAATAGGATACATTCTATTTTACAATCAATTCTCCTTGGTCAGGAAGGTCTTGTAGGTGCGGTCGATGAAGGTGGCTCCAATCGGCGCAGTCAGAATGATCGCCAAAACGGCGACACTCAAAATGACGCTGCCGGCTTCGACTCCGGCAGCCAAAGGGATCGAACCGATGGCCGCTTGGACAGTGGCTTTCGGCGTGTACGCCATCGCCGAGAAAATGCGTTCCTTCGCATTCAGGTTTGTGCCTGAAACCGCCAAGAAGACCGCCAACATCCTGAAAATTAATGCCCCGAAGATCAAGGCAACAGCCGCGAAACCGACGCCTCCCAAGGCCGAAATGTCGACGGCCGACCCGACCAACACGAACAGGAAGATTTCGGCTGCGGACCAGATTTTTGACAATTTATCATTCAGACGTTTGGCCAATTCCGGGCGTCTTTTCAATAAGGTGGCTCCGACAGCCATGACGCCCAACAGACCGGAGAACGGAATGAATTTTGCCAAGGAATCTTCCGCCGTCACCAACAGGAAACCTGCGCTCAGCACGAGCATGACTTTCATCGTGTCGCGGATGTGGAATGTTCTGAAGAGAAAAACCAGGCCCAAGCCGATCAGCAGACCGCCAAGTAGACCCAAGGCGATCGAAACCGGAACGGAAAGAAGGGTGATTGCCTGGAACCCGCTGCCTGTGTACATGCCCATGAACGAGGTGAAAAGGACGATGACATAGACGTCATCGACGGATGCGCCAGCCAAAATCATCTGAGGGATCCCTTTGGCTTTGCCGTAGCCGCTCTCGATCAGCATGATCATGCGCGGGACGACGACCGCAGGCGAAACGGCGCCCAGAACAGCACCAAGGATGGCAGCCTCCAGTAAAGTGATGCCCAACAATTTCGGCGCCAACAGGATGACCGCCACAATCTCGAAGGTCGCCGGCAAAAAGGTCATCAGTACTGCGGGACGGCCGATCTTCTTGAGATAGCCCAAGTCCATCGTCAACCCGGCGCGCACCAAAATGACGATCAGGGCGATTTTTCGGATATCTGCGGAAATTGCCAGCAATTCCGGTGCCATGAGGTCCATTCCGTAGGGCCCCAACAGGATACCGGTCAAAATCAAGCCCAACAAGCCGGGCAATTGGAACCGGGTAAAGAGCGAACTGAGAAGAAATCCAAGAATAAGAATAAGCGCGATACTGTATATCAAAAGCTGCACCTCCAAATTTTTTCCACTAAAAAAGCCGAAGACGGACTGCGCCTATTGCGCAGAAGTCATCAGCTTGTATAAGCGGTTTAAGCATTTTGCTTAGGGAGACATTCATTCCCCTGTTATAGATAGAATGATAGCATGTTTTCTGAAGGCAGACAAGGGGAATCAGAAATCGCATCCTTGTTTTGGCTCTATTACTACAGCGAATTACTCTGAAAAAGTGGACCTTGTCAAAATTGCGATAATTCTCTAAAAATGATAGGATAAAAGCAAATAGATTGCACGATCCAAGGCCGGAAACAAGTTAGTATGGGCGTATGAAATTTCCAAACCGGCCGCTCCGATAAGTTTTTCCATCAGAAAAATACGAGGTGACGTGTGTGGACGAAATGAACAGAGAGAAGATTGTGAGCGAACTGAAAAGCATTCCTGGATTGAAAGGCATCGTGGGGTACGGTGGTGGAGACAATATCACGGAATCAGCCATCTTGCTGTACTATGTCGCCGGAGAACTGTCCAATCAGGAGCTGGAACATGTGGTCCGCCGGGTGGGTGATATCGAGGTGCCCATACATTACAGACTAAGGGAAATCGATCCTGTTGTGGACGCCATCTCTGATTGCCTCGACGGGAAGATTACGATCACGCACGAGAGCGGCCATCCTTTCGGCGTCGTGAACAGCAGCTACGCGGCTGAAATCCATTATGGCCGGATTCTCTGGGAAGGACCGGACCAGCCGATTAAGGCGCTGAAGGGAAAACTTGCAATGCAGGGACCGTATCCGGAAAAGCTGCGCCAAGCGACGATTGCTTATTTCATGAAGGAGGCGACACTGGCGCTCGAAAATGGCCATAGTGCAGCTATGCAGGGAGGCATCCATTACGCCAGCGGCAGCTTCTTCCAAGCGGCTTGTTCCTGGGTTCAAGTCATCCATGCATTGAACCGGCAGTTCCTCTTGAGCGAGAAGGGTGGCCTGAAGCGCGCGAACCAGTTGCCGATCAGCCCGAAACAATTCCGCGTGCGCGTGAACCAAGTTTACCGCTATTTCGCCGCGAACAATCCGACGCTTGCTTATTGCGAAATCGATATGTTGGAAAGTGAAATGAACGAATTGGTCGGATCTTTTGCGGAAGATGTGGAGGGATAATTTTGAAATATTACGACGAATGTCAGAAGAAGGTTCGATACAAATTCGGCTTTTACAGTTTGTTGATCATGACAGCATTGCTTCTTGTGTACATCGCTATGCCAGATGATAGAGTTGGCGGGATTTCTTACCAAAATGCAATTATGATCATCATCATGACCACGTCCTTATTCTTTTTGGTGAACGTTGTCTATCGGCATGCTTTTTTTGACCAATATACGCGCCGACCTTTTTGGAGCAACGTTTTCTTTTTGGCGATGGCTGGGCTACAGGCGCAGCAGGCGTATCAGCTGTATCAGCTGGGCATGGATCTCCCAGAACCGATCAATACGGTGGAATTTGTGATGCTGCACGGTCTGCAGGTAGCCTTGCACCTTTCGATCCCTTTAACGTATGGTGTGCGTACATTTGTCGATTGGCTCTCGGCAAAGGAACAGAATACTGAAGAAACCGGACAGTCGTCATGAACGACTGTTTTTTCTTTTGGAGTGACAGATGATGGATCAGCGGATAACAGGTGCTCATCCGGTAAATTCCGAGGAAACGATACCGGAACAGCCGAGATAAGCCTTATGTGTTGACTGATAGAGGCAAATGGAATGCGGAACAGTCGAGATAAGTCGCAGGCGTCGGCTGTTAGAGAACGCCCGAGGACGGAACAGTCGAGACGAGCCATCGATGTCGGCTGTTAGAAAAAATCCGAATGCACAACAGTCGACAGCAGCCCACGATTCCACCATAAAACTAAGTCAGCCGCAGCTTGCCTTAGTTTTTTTCCGGTAATAAGTCCTTGATTTTTGCGTAACCGCTTTCTGCGTGATAGGCTTAAGGAAAAGAACCAGATCCATTCAAAAAGGGGATAACCAATATGGAAATTTCAAGAATGACTGTCAAAGGCAAAGGTTTCGCCAGCGCGCCACCTGATGCGATCGCCATTTCGCTGCAATTGGAGGACATCAAGGACACCTATGAATTGGCAATGCAGCATGCCGCTTTGGAGCTTGAGCAAGTCCGGGAAACGTTGTTGCCGCTCGGATTCCCGAAAAAAGAGATTCGCTCCACTCATTTTTCGATCGACAGCGCGTATGAGCACCGGAATGACTTCCGCGGTGAAAACAAGCGCTACTTCCTCGGTTACCGCTACAGTAATGACCTGAAGATCACCTTCGGAAACGACAGCAAGCGCCTTGGCGAAATCCTTCTGGCTCTGTCGGTCTGCGAAGCGAATCCTGAATTTTCGGTCTACTTTTTCCTGAAGGATCGGCATGCAGTCGAGCAAGCCTTGCTGGAGGATGCTGTGCGTGACGCCAAGGAGAAGGCGCAGATACTGGCTGCGGCGGGCGGTGTCATGCTTGGGAAAATAGTGTCGATCGATTACGATTGGGGCGAAATCGAAGTGCGCTCCCGCGTCTACGCAGCCTCATCGAAGATGGCCTACGACAGCGCTCCGATGATCGATCTCGAGCCCGAAGACATCAGCAACAGTGATACCGTGACGGTCGTGTGGGAAATCCTGAATCCGCAAAAGGCATAGAGGGCATGTGTTTCGAAATCGAGTAGGTATACTTGGAAAACCGAAGATTATCATAATATTTTCGCTCAACACCAATGAATTCTGCAACATAGCAGTACCGGAAATCATCGTGATGGTATATCCTATACAAGGAAAAGCGTGTTTCTTACAAAAATTCATAAAAACTTCGCATTTCAAAAGTATACTGAAACCCGCTAGAACATCACTAAAGGAGCAATTCCATGAAACTGAAAGAAATGCTATCTGATTATCAGCTGGGAGAGCAGCCGAAGTGGGATGGAGAACAAATAATCACCGGCATTACCGATAGTTCCAGGGACACCACGGACGGAATGGTATTTGTCGCCATCGCGGGCTTCGAGCAGGATGGCCATGATTATATCCCGCATGCAATCGCACAAGGTGCCGCTTTGATAGTCGGTGAACACGATTGCCCAGTGGCATTACCGATTCCTTACCTAAAAGTCGCCAACAGTCGCCAAGCGTTGGGACAGCTGGCGGATAAATTTTATGATCATCCTTCCGGCAGGAAACGCGTCATCGGCATAACCGGTACGAACGGAAAGACGACGACCGCTTTTTTCCTCAAGCATTTGCTGGAGCAACAGGGCTTTACCGTTTCCATGATCGGTACCATCTACAATGAAATCAACGGGATTCAATATCCGACGCCCAACACGACACCGAATGCCGAAAAAGTGCATGAGTTGATTGCGGCATCAGAGGATGACTTCATCGTCATCGAAGTCTCTTCGCATGGCCTGACGCAATACCGTCTGGAGGGCGTCGCTTTCGACTACGCCCTGTTCATGAACCTGCAGCACGACCATTTGGATTACCACAAAACAATGGAGGCTTATTTCGAAGCCAAAGCAACGCTGTTCGACAAGCTGAAGCCGGCTGGGAAAGCGGTCGTCAATACCGATGTCGCCTGGGGGTTGAAATTGGCGCAGCGTCTGGTCGCCAAGGGGATAGCTGTCATCACCGTGGGCCATCAAGAGGATGCCGTCATGTCCATCAAAAAGATGACGAACCAAGAGGTCACATTGGACATTTCGGGTAAGGTGGTGGCGCTGGATCCGCATATGCCCGGTGAACACAATCTTTACGATATTGCGATGGCAGGTGCTGTTATTCAGGATCTCGGCTATCCATTGGTGGATGTTACGGAACAGATGCGTTCTTTTGCGGGCGTGCCGGGCAGGTACGAAATCGTCCATCTGAAGAATGGGGTACACTGTATCGTCGATTACGCGCATACGCCGGAAGCGGTCAGTTCCATTTTGACTTCGATGCATAAGGACGGCGCCGAGCGGATCACGCATATCTTCGGTTTCCGCGGCAACCGGGATGCGACGAAGCGGGATGAAATGATTGCGGCTTCGACTGCTCAGAGTGCGCGTGTGATCTTGACGACCGACGATCTGAACAGCATTCCGGAAGAAACAATGAGGCAGGAATATGCCGAGTATCAGCGAAAATTTGCCGGGATGCATAAAATCGACGTAATGATGGACCGGACATTGGCCATCCAAGCAGCAGTAAATAAGGCTCGGGAAGGCGATTGGATTCTGGTGACCGGCAAAGGCCATGAGAAATACAAGACCGCCTATGCCTTACCGACTGCCTCCGACAAGGAAACGGTGCTGTACTTGAAAAATTCAGAAAAATAGAAGGATCACAAAGCTGTAAGACACTGAGAATGAGTGTTTTGCGGCTTTTTTGTTGTGTCTTGGTGTTCGGTTTTTCCTATCAAACGTGTTCGGAAATGCGGGATATGCCAACTCACTATGAAATGATAAGCTAGCCTAAGCTATCTTTTGTGCATTTTGAACAGAAAAATAATGGATATGTGGCCTTGATAAGGCACGAACAGCAGCAGAATTTCGGATATAAATTTGGGGAGGAATCAGATAAATGGCATCACACGTGATAGACATGATCATGATGAGGAACAATTTCGGAACGGAAGCGATGCGCAAGGTCTGGTCCGAGGACAATCGGCTGCAGAGGCATCTGGATGTAGAAGCAGCGTTGGCACTCGCGGAAGGAGAGTTGGGATTGATTCCCCAAGCTGCGGCCGAGACGATCGCCTCGAAAGCGAAGAGCGCATACATCAACCTGGAGGCGTTGGCGGCCAGCGGGGCGAAGCTGAAGCATTCGTTGATGCCGACGATCAATGCCTTACAGGAGTTGAGCGGGGCAGACGGCGAATATGTGCATTACGGTGCAACGACGCAGGACATCGTGGACACAGGGACGATGCTGCAATTGAAGGAAGCGCACCAGATCTTCATCAGCGAACTGGAGGGAATCGCGCGTGAATTGGCCCGGCTTGCGGCTGAATACCGCACGACACCGATGGCCGGAAGATCGCACGGGATGCAAGGCTTGCCGACGACATTCGGCTTCAAGATGGCAGTCGTGCTCAGCGAAACATTGCGTCATCTGGATCGCTTGAAGGAATCCGAAGAGCGGGTTTTCGTGGGCGGCATCGCCGGTGCGGTCGGGACCTATGCTTCTTTCGGGGAGAAAGGCCCGGCTATCGAAGCCGCCGCGTTGACGCGATTGGGTCTGAACACGCCGGACATCTGCTGGCAGTCCTCGCGTGATCGGATTGCCGAGTACGCCAGTATCATCGGCCTCATCAGTGGCACGCTCGGAAAGGTCGGGAATGAATTCTACAACCTGATGAGGACCGAAATCGATGAAGTCGAAGAGCCGTTTTCGGCAGGCAAAATCGGCTCCTCAACGATGCCGCATAAACGCAATCCGGCGGCATTCGAAGGCATCGCCAGCCTGACGCGTCCGATTTTGGCGAACGTCTCGTTGATCCAACAATCGACGATGGTCGAACATGAACGCGACGCGATGAGCTGGAGGGGCGAATGGATCGCTCTGCCGGAAATCTGCATTTACCTATCTTCGCAACTGGCCACGACGAAGGCCGTCCTGAAAGGTTTGGTCGTGAAACCGAAGCATATGCTGCGCAATCTGAATTTGCAGGGCGGCTTGCTGCTGTCGGAACGGGTGATGTTCGTCCTTTCCGAGCAATTGGGCAAACAGACGGCGCATCATCTTGTCTATGAGTTGTCGATGGCGGCGGTCGAGGAGGAACGTTCCTTCCGGGATGTGCTCGTGGAAAACGAAACGGTGCGCCAGCATCTGACTGAATCTGACATCGATGACTTGCTTGATCCGGAATCGTATCTCGGTTCGGCTCCGCAAAAAGTCGATGAGGTGCTGCAGCGATTCGCAGCAACCGGCCTGGACAACAGCGCAGAAGGAGCGGATGCACAATGACGCAGATTTTCCGTTTGGCTCAGGAAGCGGATGCACCCGCACTGGCGGAACTGTTGCGGCAGGCCTATGTTTCGAATACCGAGCTGGGCATCCACTTTGCCGCGGCACATGCGGACAAGGAAGCCGCGAATCAACACATTTCCAACAATGTCTGCTACCTTTTAGAAGAGGATGGACAACTGTTGGGGACAATCTCTTTGCGGATGCCTTGGGGACCGAATCCGGGTCCGGCAGGGGTGCCGCACATCGGTTGGCTGGCTGTTTCGCCGACCGCTGGAAAACAAGGGGTCGGCCGCCGTTTGTTGGATTTCATCGAACAGGACATCGCCCGCGACCAGTTGAAATGTCCCGCAGTCACTTTGGGAACGGCAGTCGAGCATCCGTGGCTGCCGCAGTTGTATGAAAAAAGAGGCTACGAAAAAATCGCGGAGACTGACCTCGGTTTGGGGCATATCACCGCTTATTTCAAAAAAACATTAATAAAATCATTCCAATAAAAGCGACATAAAGATGTATGCAGCGCAGGATTGAAGATAAAGTTTAATGTGTTGACCGTTTTGAACGGAATCGATATAGTAGTGGAACTAGAGCAAGTCTCCGGAGATATTTTCCGGCGAGCAGCTACAAAAGGTCAGCACTGAAAAAAGGGAGAATGATACCATGACTGCAACGCAAACGGAAACACAAACCCAAACGGGGCTCTACGAAAAGTTGGTCGCTTACCGGCGCGAACTGCATGCGCATCCGGAATTATCCGCAAAGGAATTTGCGACGACCGAACGCATCCGTCGTTGGTTGTCGGAGGAAGGGATCACGATTCTTGATTACCCGCTGGAGACGGGTCTGATTGCGGAGGTCGTGGGCGCACTGCCTGGCCCGACCATCGCGCTGCGTGCGGATATCGACGCTTTGCCGGTCAAGGAAGCGACCAATTTGCCGTTCGTTTCCGAAACGGAAGGGCTTATGCATGCCTGTGGTCATGATTATCACACGGCTTCCATGATTGGGGCGGCAATCCTGCTTCAGGCTAAAAAAGCGTCACTGAAAGGCACAGTCCGATTCATTTTTCAACCCGCCGAAGAGATTGCGCAAGGCGCGAAGTGGGTCGAAGCAGCCGGGGCTCTGGAGGGGGTTTCCGCCATCTTCGGGATGCACAACAAGCCAGATCTTCCGGTCGGCACGATCGGTATCCGTGAAGGTGGACTGATGGCCAGCGCGGATCGTTTTGAATTGGAAATCCACGGAGTCGGCGGACATGCCGGCATTCCGGATTCGACCATCGATCCGATCGTCATCGCAAGCCAGATCATCAGCGGGTTGCAGACGATCATCAGCCGGAATACGAGTCCATTCCATAATGCCGTCATCAGCATCACACAGATCCACGGCGGCAACTCCTGGAACGTCATCCCCGAGAAAGTCTACATGGAAGGGACCGTCCGCGCATTCCAAAAGGAAGACCGTGAGAAGATCCCGGCCTTGATGCGCCGGACAGCTGAAGGGATCGCAGCCGGTTTCGGCGCAATAGCCGATTTCCGTTGGCACCCTTACGTTTCCATCGTGGACAATGATGTCCGCTTCAAAGAAATCATGGAGGAAACGGCTGCCGAACAGGGCTATCGTTTCGTGGAGCCGAAACCGGTCGCTGGCGGGGAGGATTTCGCGCATTACCAGACGCTGATCCCCGGCTTCTTCGTGTTCATGGGCGTCGGAGGCACCCGCGAATGGCACCATCCAGAATTCAACCTCAAAGAGGAAGCCTTGGCGATCGCAGCGGATTACTTCTCGGCTTTGGCGATCAAGGTGCTGGATCGATGGGAAGATTGACCGCATTCACTGAAATGATGGCGGCTGAAGTTTTGAAGGCGACCCCGACAAACAACGAAGCCGCCTTGCGCGAAGCCAAACGCGGGATATTGGATTATCTGGCCAGTGCTTTGGCGGGACGTGAGGATGCCGGCACAATCAAACTGCTGCAGGCGATTGAAGCGGAAGGTGGGCATCCTGTCGCGCCACTGATTGGTCAAAATAAACGGGCGAACCGGCGTCAAGCGGCACTCCTGAATGGCTTTATGGGCCATGCGCTGGATTATGACGATGTCCATTCCGACGTCCGCGGCCATCCCAGCTCGGTCATTTTGCCCGCGCTATTTGCTTTATCTTCGGGTCGGGAAATTTCCGGCAAATGTTTTTTGGACGCCTACATCATCGGTGTTGAAGTCATGGCCCGGCTTGGCCAAGAGGTCGGGACTGCCAGCTATCTGAAGGGCTGGCACAACACATCTTTATTAGGTGGTGTCGCCGCCACCTTCGCGGGAGCGCGGCTGCTCGGGTTTACTGCTAGAGAAACGCAAAATGCCGTCGGAATCGCCGTCAGTCAGGCTGGCGGACTGCGGGTGCAGTTCGGTACGCAAATGAAGCCGTTGCATGCCGGACTGGCTGCGCAGCAAGCTGTCCAGTCGATTGAATGGACCCAGCAGGATTTCCACGGGATCGATGCAGCGCTTGATTCAGGAATAGGTTTTCTGCATGTGTACGGCGGAAAAGCAACCGATGAAGCCGTCCAGACGGCACTGACCGAAAACTGGGGAAAAACGTGGCGGATAGCCGAACCCGGACTCTGGTTCAAACGCAATCCGTTCTGCTCAGCCGCCTCCCATGGCGCGGACGCTGCGCTGGAGTTGGCAGGGTTGCGTTTGACTGTTAGTGAGATAGAAAAGATAGACATCGTTTTCCCTCCCAACGGTGATGCGGCTTTGATCCATACACGCCCGAAGACCGGCGAACAAGGCCGCTTCAGCATCGAATATGTCGTCGCTTTGGCACTGCTGGGGCAGCCGTTTACGCTCGGAAATTTCGGGACCGCAGCTGTTTCGCTTGAGGCCGAAAAGCTGATGGAAAAAATGTCCAGAAGCTATGACGCAGAGCACAAGCCGGACGCGCAAGCCATCCCGAAAGGCCGTTTCACAATCGTCCGGCTCACGCTGGCGGATGGCTCGGTCCATAGCCGCGAAGTGTGCGTTCCGAAAGGTTCGCCGCAAGCGCCGTTGACGGATGCGGAACTCGAAAGCAAATGGTGCGAGTCGGCACCGGTTCAGCATAAAGCCGATCGGATCATCCAGGCAATCCGGGGTCTGGAAAATGGCAACATGAGCGAATTGGAAGGATTTTTATGATATAAGCAAAAGAGGAGTCTGGGACATAAAAATGTTCCGGCTCCTCTTTTGCTTTTTGGTCCTGACAACGCATCTTTCAAAACTTCGCGGATATTTTAAATGAACCGTCGTTTGCGGTATAATAGAGAGGCAAGCTGCCGATCCGAAAGGCAACCAGGCAGCGAATCTCACACTCCAAAAAAGAAAGGATCCTCCCTATGGCAGACATCACATTTGAAATCGTCGAAGAACTCGGCGTCCTGTCCACATCCGCAAAAGGTTGGACGAAAGAATTGAACCTGGTCAGCTGGAACGGCAGACCGCCAAAATACGACATCCGCGAATGGAGTCCGGAACACGAAAAGATGGGCAAAGGACTGACATTCAGCGAAGAAGAGATGGCCGCCCTCGCCAAACTCCTGAAATAAGCAGAAAGGCTGCATCAAATCAGAAAGTACGTTTCTGAATTGATGCATCCTTTCTCTTTGGGAATTGAAAGGATGTTTAATACCATCAAAAAATCCCCGCCAAGACCCTTTTGGCGGGGATTTCCTCCGCTAAACCTCCCCCTTTGCATGCAGTATTTTATTAAGTGTGGATCGATCCATTGCGTTTCCCGCGCTGATAGAAGAGGAACATCAAAAAGGCGGAAAGCAATGCCATGACGGAACCGAAGTAAAAAGGAACCTGGTTGTTGAAAGTATCATAGAGCCAACCCCCTATCAGGCTGGCCGGCAGCAGCGTCATCCCAAGAATCGCGTTGTAGAGTCCCAAACCGGTCCCCTTCTTTTCCTTGCCGATGATGTCGGATACCAATGCTTTCTGGATGCCGTCCGTTGCGGCGCTGTACAACCCGTAAAAAGCGAACAGGCCGACGATGGCGAAGGGGGTCGCGGCCTTTCCGAAACCGAAATAGATCAGCGAGAACATCAGGTAGCCGCCGATGATGATCCGCTTGCGGCCGATTTTGTCGGACAGTTTCCCGAGCGGAACGGCAAACGCGACTGAAACGGCATTGAACACCAGATACATGATCGGGATGAAGGCATCGCTGACGCCGACGTCACTCGCTTTGATCAGGAGCAGGGCATCCGTCGAATTCCCCAGCGTGAACAGGAAAACGATGAACAGAAACAAATAGAAGTCCTTGGGGAAATCCCGGAAGGAAATTTTTCCTAGCCGCTCCGATTTGGCGCGTTTGGCTTCCTTCACAAAAAAGATGATCGACAAAAGCCCCAAAAATCCAGGGATAGCCGCGAACAGGAAAACGCGCCGGTAATCGCCGGGGAAAGCGGCCAATACGGCAAAAGCGATCAGCGGCCCGACGATGGCGCCGCTGTTGTCCATCGCCTTATGGAAACCGAAATTCAAGCCGGCGTTGTTGTCTTCTTCAGATGAGCCGGCCACAAGACTGTCCCGGGGAGCGGTGCGGATGCCTTTTCCGACGCGTTCGACAAAGCGGATCGACAGGACCTGCAAAGGCGTCGTCACGAAAGCGAAGAGCGGGGAAAGGAGGGCGGTGATGCCGTAACCGATGATCATGAAGGGCTTGTTGCGGCCGATTTTGTCGCTCCACCAGCCTGAGAGGGATTTCAGGACGGAAGAAGTGCTTTCGGCGATCCCCTCGATCAGGGAGATTTCCGTTTTCGAGGCGCCCATTGTCGTCAGAAATAAAGGCAGGATGCTGTAGACCATCTTTGTCGTCGTATCCGTCAGGAAACTGGTCAAGCCGACAAAGAAAATATTGCTTTCGACGCCGAGGATCCGCTTCTTTTTATGTTGGTTACCCGCCATCTCGAAAACCTTCTTTCCGATTATTTCGTCATCTTCATTAAATTCCTTTTCGGGTAAAAAGTCTAGCAGAGCGACCACTGAGGCATGCCCTTTCCGCGAGATTCGGACAAATGGATAATCAACCGGAATTTTGGTAAAGTGTACATATTGAGATGTCCGGACTGAACAGGTCTTTAGGGAGGAATCGTAATGAATAGATTGCAGATCAATCAAACAACATTGTCCTTGGCGAAAGGTGATATCACCCGTTGCGAATTCGATGCCATCGTAAATGCCGCCAATGAAAGCCTGCTCGGCGGGGGCGGAGTCGACGGCGCCATCCATCGTGCCGCCGGGCCGGAATTGTTGGCCGCCTGCCACCTTTTGAACGGGTGCCGTACCGGCGAGGCGAAGCTCACACCAGGCTTCCGGCTCAAGGCTGCTCATGTCATCCATACTGTCGGTCCTGTCTGGCGTGGCGGAACGCACGGTGAAGCGGATTTGCTGGCCTCGTGCTACCAAAAATCGTTGGAATTGGCCGACGCCAACGGAATCCGCACGCTTGCTTTCCCGGCGATCAGCACCGGCATTTACGGATACCCGCTGAAACAGGCGACCGCAATCGCTGTCGGAACCGTCCGGAAATATCTGGAAAATCATCTGCAAACGATCATCACAGAAATAACCTTTGTCTGCTTTGACGATGCGACAGTGCGCGCATACGGGCAGGCATTCGAAGAATTGGAAAGGGGAACTGACTGATGTTTTTATTTTTTGACGTATTGCCGTTCCGCAAGCAACTTGAATACAACCAGACGATCACGTGCAGCCGCTGCGGCCACTTTGGGCGCTATGAGGTCTTTCTTGTGGGTAATCGTTTCCGCCTGTTTTTCATCCCGGTCATCACCTTCGGGAAAAAGTATCTCGTGCGCACGACCTGTTGCGACACCTGGTATTTACTTGATCCACAAATTGGCAAAGCGATCGAACGGAAAGAAAGGGTCTCGATCCGGGACAGCGATCTCCAGATGTACCAGACCGGCGAACCTCTTGAAAGCAGATGTCCCAACTGCGGTGCCTCCTATCCTCAGGGCGCACATTTTTGCCCGAATTGCGGAGCGAAAGTGGATGGAATGGAGCGCTGATGTATCATCAATGAAATAAATGAAAGACGATTATCTGAAAGCGTTGCAAATAGTCCAATTATGGTATACTATCACTATCGAAAATTGTAAGGGGTGGTCATAATTATATGTTAACGAACAAGGAAATCAGATCCACAGCCAGAGAATATTTACGCGGCAATTATAAAATGGCGGTCATCAACCTGATTCTTATCACGATCGCGAACAGTACCATGCAATCGGTGGTCAGAACGCTGACGGGCGAAAGCGCCTTGAACATGCAGATGACAGGGGAAACTTTGCCGAATTGGGATTCCGTCTTCTCGATGCAATCCTCGCCTTTCCAAACGACCCTGAATGTGGTCCTTTCGATCATCGTGGCGCTGATCATCGGCTCCATGCAGATGGGGAATGAATGGGGCTACCTGGATATGCTGGACGGTACGCCGCTTTCATCAGGCCATCTGCTCAAACCGTTTGAAAACCAGTTGTTCAAGACGTTGGGCGTTCTGGCGCTGCAGGCTTTCTATGTCATTTTATGGTCCGTATTGCTGATCATACCGGGCATAATGAAACTGTACGCCTTGGCATTATCGAACTTCATTTATTTCGACAATCCTGACATGAAAACGACGGATATCCTGAGACAAAGCGAAGCCTTCATGAAAGGCAAGAAGATGAGACTTTTCCAATTGGATCTGACTTACTTTGTCGTTTACCTGATTCCAGTGGCGTTGTTCCTGGGTATCGGAATAGCTGCGTTCAACATGTATGCCGGATCGGCAACCGCTGACCCGGATGCCTTGCTTTACCAACTGCTGTTGTTGATGGGATTGATGTTGGCGGCATTCGCCGTCTTCGGCATCCTGACATTCATCGTTGAACCGAGAAGAAAAGCAGCACGTGCGGTCTTCTATTCGGAAGTCCTGAAGGAAGAAAACCTTATCGTCGGCTGATCAGCCCACGTAATATCATCAAAATCATCAGAAAAGGAGCGAAATAATGGAACCAAGAATTAAAAGAGAAGCACCAAGCATCACAACCGATTTGCGCAGTGATACAGTGCAAGTCCCTAGCGTGATCCGGAACTGCTCGGGAATCCGGATTTTTGGAAAACGAATCAAATCCCTGATCTTTACGACGGATATTGCGATTATCCTGAATAACGATGCGGATGCCGTCATCGCGGTTTATCCATTTACCCCGCATCCGGCGGTCATCCAAAGCATAGCCAACGTCTCAACCATTCCGATCCTTTCCGGTGTCGGCGGGGGGACGACCCAAGGCAAACGCAGCGCCAACATCTCTTTGTTTTCGGAGGCGCAGGGTTCCTTGGCTGTCGTCGTCAATGCGCCGACACCGATCGATACCATCAGACAAATCGAAGAAACCGTTGATATCCCGATTGTTTGTACGATCGTGACGGAATACATGGATATTCAGGAACGACTGGACGCCGGTGTCGATATCCTGAACGTCAGCGGAGGGAAGGATACGGCCTATATCGTGAGCCGGATCCGTGAAAATTTCCCGGATGTTCCGATCATCGCGACTGGCGGCCCGACGGATGAAACGATCCTGGATGCGATCAATGCCGGTGCCAATGCCATCAGCTGGACCCCACCTTCCAACGGCGAATTGTTCCGACGCAAGATGGACAAGTACCGCAACAAAGAGCGCGAACGCTACATGCAGGAGCATCAAGGCATGACGATCGAAGAAGTCGAAGACTTGGAAGATCACAGAGATTAACCTATTGAAAAAACGTGCAAGCAGTTTGCCAGGACAGTCCCGGCAGTTGCTTGCGCGTTTTTTTTCGGTATCATGAAACTTATTTTGTTAATAAAGAATACTATAGATCAGAAATCATGCCGCCGTCGACGACGAATTGCGAGCCGGTCGAGTAGCTCGAATCATCGGATGCAAGGTAGATGACCAGATTGGAGACTTCCTCCGGTTTTGCGGTCCTTCTCAAGGGAATATCCTTTTCCAGTTGTTTGATGTATTCATAGACGTCTCCCTGTTCAGCCATCGGCGTTTCGATGATGCCCGGGTGGACGGAATTCACGCGGATGTTGAACTGGCCAAGCTCCGCAGCGGCGCCCTTCGTCATCCCGGTGACTGCGTGCTTGGATGCGCTGTAGGCGATGGCGGTAGGCGCACTGACAAGCCCGTCAACAGAGGAAATGTTGACGATCGAGCCGACGCCTGCTTTTTTCATGGAAGACATGACAGTTTTCATGCCCAGGAACACGCCCAGTTCGTCGATTTCGAATGTCAAACGGAAATCCGCTTCCGTCAATTGGTCCAATGTTTTGAAGATGCCGACGCCGGCATTGTTGACGAGCACCGTAACCGGACCAAATTTTTCCTCTGTAAGTGCGATAACTTCTTCCCAATTGGCTGATTTTGAGACGTCCAATTTCATGAAGACGGCATTTTCGCCGATCTCCTCAACCAAAGCTTTTCCGGCGGCTTCATTGATGTCGGTCACGACTACTTTGGCGCCTTCCTCCACGAATTTGCGTGCGTGCATGGCACCCATGCCTTGCGCCGCGCCTGTGATGATTGCTACTTTGTTTTCCAATTTTCTCATTGTAGATAGCTCCTTTGGATTCTTTTTTTGCCGCTCCCTAATTGTTTGGGATAACTTGTATAGGCTTACAATCATGTTATTCCTATAATGAATCGGAATCAATATTATTGCAGCATATTTATCTATTCACAAATGAAGTGCTTCCAAAAAAATCATGAGTGGGTGTGAACTTTGCATTATTAACGCGCATTTAGGCTCGTTTAAACATTTGAACAGAAAATGAACAAATGTCCTTTATGCCGACAATGGAATAATTTGATCAATATGCGTGTAATCAGGATAGGAATCAGAGCGACTTGTCTGGATTCAAGTGCTTCAGCCAATCAATGGATGTGAACCGAGACAGACGTCACTCAGGTGTATTTTTTTTAAATTAACCGTCGATACTATATAATAAGGGTATGAAATGAAACCGATTTTCGGATTGTCTGGGTGGGGTTGGCAGAACCAGAGCCCGCGATGCGAAAAATAGAATATTGGAGGTATTCGTATGAAATGGAAGGGTGGAAGAAGAAGTTCCAACGTGGAAGATCGACGCGGCAGTGGCGGCTTTTCGACAGGTGGCGGCGGGCTGGGCGTGAGCGGTATGGCAGGCGGCGGAATTTTTGGGATCATCATCATGATCATCATTGCCCTGTTCGGAGGGGGCGACCTGTTTGGCGGTGGCGGAGGAAGCACACCGACTGAAACGCCACAGACAGGCATCACTGAAACGAGCAACAAGACCGAGGACGAGATGGCTGAATTTGTATCCGTCGTATTGGCCTATACAGAAGATGCTTGGGCCCAGGAATTTGCCAACAACAATATGGAATATGTCGAGCCGACGCTTGTGCTGTTCAGCGGACAGGTGCAATCAGCCTGTGGTGTGGCTGGTTCCCAAGTCGGACCGTTCTACTGTCCGGCCGATCAAAAATTATACATCGACTTGAGTTTCTACGATCAGCTTTCGCAAGAGTACGGCGCGTCCGGCGACTTTGCGATGGCCTATGTCGTCGCTCATGAGGTCGGACACCATGTCCAGAACTTGCTGGGCATCATGGATCAGGTGCAAAGCAGTCGTAACCAGTTGAGCGAAACAGAATACAATGAGTTGAATGTTCGTTTGGAACTGCAGGCCGATTACCTGGCCGGTGTTTGGGCAAATTATGTCCAGGAGCAGGGCGTATTGGAGGAAGGCGACTTCGAGGAAGCCTTAACAGCAGCACATGCTGTAGGGGATGATACCCTGCAGAAGGAATACCAAGGCTACGTCGTACCCGACAGCTTTACGCACGGCACTTCCGAGCAACGGATGCGGTGGTTTACGAAAGGCTTTGAAATCGGCAACCTGAGCGGCGGAGATACGTTCAATATCCCTTATGATGAACTGTAATTTATGATGAATTTTGTTAAGCCTGTCGCACTGCGGCAGGCTTTTTTCGCGTTCAAGGTATTTCTATGCGATTGACACAAGCAGTCTGTAGGATTATAATGTGAATAACACATGAATGGTTATTCATATGTAATGCGGAATCATTCCGTTTTCGGATAAATAATACGAATGCATATAGTTAAGGAGTGATAGAGATGTCTGAGAAAGTGAAGCAGATTGAATGGTATTTGGATGAATTGGACTGCGCCAATTGCGCCAACAAGGTTGAGACCGGCATCGCGAAAATAGAAGGGATCCTCGATAGCAATGTGAACTTCATGACGAAGACATTGCGGATCGAAATCGAAGGGGATCAAGAGGCCGATATTTTGCCAAAAGTGAAACAAAAACTCAGCGTACTGGAGCCGGATATCCATCCGACTTTGAAAAAAAGCGGCGCACCAATCGGAGCAAATGGGTTGCCGATAGGATTGAAACATCCCCAAGATGACTTATCCACAAACGTGGACGAATATCACGACCATGATGCTGGACATGAACACACGCATGCGCACGGCGAAGGGGATAAGGATGAAATCCGAAAATCCTTCATCCGCCTGATCGTCGGCTTTGGGATTTTATTGGCGGCGATCTTCGCCCCGGTCAGCGGAACTATTTCGCTGGCATTGTTTGTGACCGCGTACCTTGTTGCAGGCTACGATATCGTTTGGAGTGCGCTCCTGAACATCAAGAACGGTCAGTTGTTCGACGAAAACTTCCTGATGACGATCGCAACCCTGAGCGCTTTCTACATCCAGGAGTATCCGGAAGCGGTAGCGGTCATGCTGTTCTATCAGCTGGGGGAACTGTTCCAGGACATCGCCGTCGACAAATCCCGCCGCTCCATCGCCGAACTGATGGACATCCGGCCTGATTACGCAAACGTGAAAACCGCAGCCGGTATCGAAAAAGTCGCACCGGAAACCGTCAAAATCGGCGACATCATCCTGATCCGCCCCGGTGAAAAAGTGCCGTTGGACGGGAAAGTCGTGAGCGGAACCTCGGCTGTCGACACCTCAGCTTTGACCGGCGAATCGGTTCCGCGTGGCATCAAAGTCGGCGACAACATTTTGAGCGGGTTCATCAACAAGAACGGCGTCATCGAAGTAGTTGTCGAAAAGCCGTTTGCGGAGTCCACAGTCGTCAAAATTTTGGATTTGGTTCAGAACGCCAGCGGCCGAAAAGCGCCTACGGAAAACTTCATCACCAAATTCGCCCGCTATTACACACCGGTTGTCGTCGTCGCAGCCGTGTTGCTGGCGGTCGTGCCGCCGCTCGTCATCCCGGGCGAAAGCTTCAATGAATGGCTTTATCGGGCAAGCATCTTTCTGGTCATCTCGTGTCCGTGCGCGTTGGTCGTTTCGATTCCGGTCGGCTTCTTCGGCGGCATCGGTTCAGCTTCTCGCAAAGGCATCCTCGTCAAAGGGAGCAACTTCCTCGAAGGCCTGAATGATGTCAAAACGGTCGTGATGGACAAGACCGGTACCTTGACGGAAGGCAAATTCGCCGTAACCCGTATCGAAAGCGCCAGCGAGCTGACAGAGGATCGGTTGCTGGAACTGGCGGCTTATGCGGAGCTGCATTCCAGCCACCCGATTGCCGATTCCATCAAGGAAGCATACGGGAAAACGATAGCTGAAGACCGGATTACCACCACAAATGATATCCCGGGCCAGGGTTTGCAGGTCGTCGTTGATGGGCAAGAGATCCTGGCCGGCAATGCCAAACTGATGGCGAAATTCGGCATCGCACATGCACCGGCTCCTGAAACCGGGACGGTTGTGCATATCGCTGTGGATAAACACTATGCCGGCTATATTCTGATCGCGGACGCCATCAAAGCTGATGCGAAGGCGACGGTCGCCGGCTTGAAGGCGAGAGGCATCCGCACCATCATGCTGACCGGGGATTCCCGTGCGGTAGGCGAGGCGGTCGCCAAAGAAATCGGCATCGATGAAGTCCATGCGGAATTGCTTCCACAGGACAAAGTGGCGAAGCTGGAGGAAGTGTTGGCGAGCAAACGCAAAGGCGAAAAAGTCATCTTTGTGGGCGACGGCATCAACGATACTCCGGTGCTGGCCCTTTCCGACATCGGGATGGCGATGGGCGGATTGGGATCCGACGCCGCCATCGAAGCGGCCGATATCGTCATCATGGACGATCAGCCATCCAAGATTTTAACCGCAATGGATGTGGCGAAGGAAACACGCAAAATCGTCTGGCAGAACATCATTTTCGCCATGTCAGTCAAAGGGGTGTTCCTGATTCTCGGCGCGTTCGGTGTCGCCACGATGTGGGAAGCCGTCTTCGCCGATGTCGGCGTGACCGTGCTGGCCGTGCTGAACAGCATCCGCATCCTGAAAAAATAATCTTTAGATATGTGGGGGCCGCCAGCGGCCCCTATTTTTTGTATGCTCCGGTGTCCACCGGAGCACCGCGTTGCAAACGGGCGTCAGCTCCGATGAGCGGCTTGCTCGCCGTAGCTGGATGAAGAAAAAAAGGTTGAACTCCGGGGAAGCTGTCCTCATCGGAGGTGGGGTCTTAGCTGGGATGCTGTCCTCCGGCGAGGCTCTCGTTCCCCGGAGTTCACGTAAGCCGGCGCCGGCGTCCGCATCCGCGCCTTCCAAAGCATCCCAAGCGGATTATCCACATGGCTGTGCTACAATGAAAAAAGAATAAAAAACGAAAAGTGAGTGATGAGATTGGAAAACGGAATACGCAATTTTGAGTTTCAAAATCCTACAAAAATAGTTTTCGGCAAAGACCAGATCAAACGCATCAATGATTTGATTCCGCAGGATGCGAAAGTATTGATTTTGTACGGCGGCGGCAGCGTCAAGAAATTCGGCACCTTCGACCGCGTCGTCGAAGCCTTGGGCAACCGCGAGTGGGCTGAATTCGGCGGGATCGAAGCGAATCCGACCTACGAAACGCTGATTCAGGCAGTCGACAAGATCAAAGCGGAAGGCTATGACTACCTGTTGGCGGTAGGCGGCGGCAGCGTCATTGACGGCGTGAAATTCGTTGCGGCAGCTGCGGTGTTCGATGGCGATCCCGTCGATATGTTCGGCAGCGGCGTAGGCAAGGGCTTGCCGGTCACAAAAGCATTGCCTTTCGGTACGGTATTGACGTTGCCGGCCACTGCATCGGAAATGAACAACAATTCGGTCGTCACCTTTGTGGAAAAGCAAGCGAAGATCAGTTTCGCCAGTCCACATACTTATCCACAATTTTCCATACTGGAACCGGAAGCGACCTACACGTTACCGAAACGCCAACTGGCGAACGGTGTCATCGATTCCTTCATCCATGTGATGGAGGCCTATCTGACTTATCCGATTGATGCAAAAGTGCAGGATCGCTGGGCGGAAGGGCTGCTGCAGACATTGATCGAAATCGGCCCGGACGTAGTCGATGAGGACAACCACGACTATGCGACCCGCGCCAACTTCATGTGGACGGCCACGAATGCGCTCAATCGTTTCATTTCGCCAGGTGTTCCCCAGGATTGGGCGACGCATCAATTGGGCCATGAGATGACGTTGGCATTCGGGATCGACCATGCGCGCACTTTATCGATCGTCCTTCCGGCTATGATGAAAGTCCGCAAGCAGCAGAAATGGGACAAATTGCTTCAGTATGCGGAACGCGTGTGGGATATCCGCGGCGATTCCAATCTGACTAATGATGAAGAAAAAATTGATTTGGCAATCAAAAAGACCGAAGACTTCTTTGCCAGTCTTGGCGCACCGATCCGCTTCTCGGATGTCGAGCTGGATGAATCCGACATCCCGCGTCTTGTGGAAGCACTCGTCCGCCACAAGAAAGAGAACATCTCCGAGCGCGGCGACTTCAATACAGAGGATGCAAGAGCCGTCTATACAGCCGCACTTTGATGGAATGGCAATCCTGTTTAACTATCCTTCCCAACTCGGGGAGGATTTTTTAGAGAACATCAACTGAAAGAACAGGGACGGATTCTGTCCATCATTAAAAGAAACAGGTTGAAAAATGAAGGATTTCATGTAAACTATAAATGAAGCAAGAAACGACAAGGATTTATCGGTGCTAAATAGTGGAACTGTAAACTTCGAAGCTACTATTGTCATAATATTGCACTGATCTATAAAAATTAAAGGGACTGTAGTCTTTGGAATCATTAGAGAGAACACAAACAAAGGATTATATTGCGGATATCCTGCGCACTGAAATCTTCAAAAGGAACATCAAGGATGGCGAGAAGCTGAAACAATCCGAAGTCGCTGCCGCAATGGGCGTTTCCAGAATGCCCGTAAGGGAAGCCCTGCAGATGCTGGAAATGGAAGGCGTGTTGGAAAGGCTCGAAAACAGACACATGAAAGTCAACGGTATCTCCTTCGAATCGGCTAAAGCCCAATTCAGGATGATTAAGGCGCTGGAAAAAGAAATTTGCCTGATCCTTTCCGAGAAGCAAGCTGACACGCAGCCATTCCGAAAAATCGCGGACGCATACAAAGAGAAAATGGTCGCCAAAGATAGTGAAGGTTGTCGCAAACTGGAGTTGAATTTCCATCAGCTGTTGTCGGAAGCGACCGGCATTCCGACCATCAAGCGGGCACATGAGCAACTATTGAGCGGCTTCTTCACGTTCGTAATCGGAAATTATGACTTTGATTTTGAAGAAAACTACCAACATATTGAAAAAATCAGCCAGCAACTGGCAGAAAACGATCTATCTAAATTGATGGATGGATTTGAAGACTATTTTCAGTATTACGTTGAGATCCTAAAGAAAAAATTGGAGGGAATGAACAATGAGCATCCTTAAACCGATCAAACTATTGCCTGCAAGAGAAAGGGTGGCTTCCTCCCTTCGGAAAGCAATCATCCTGAAGGAATTCGAGCCGGGCCATGAATTGATGCTGGATGCTGTTGCGAAGATGCTTGGCGTTTCCGTTACCCCGGTCCGCGAGGCTTTTCAGATCTTGGCTCGGGAAGGCTTCATCCAACTGCGCCCCAATAAGGGAGCCATCGTAATGGGCATCACTCCGACCTTCCTTGAGGATCACTATGAAATCCGAGCTTCCCTTGAAAGCGAAGCCTGCGCTATCATCTGCAGAAAGAAAAAGGACATCAGCGAAATCATCAAAGTGCATGAGGATGCGAAAGAAACCATTCTTTCTGGAGATGTCAGCTCTTATTCCGATCTGAATCAGGCCTTTCACTTTGCGATCTGGAACGCCAGCGAAAATGCGCGGTTGATCGAAATGGCCTCCAATCTGTGGAACGGCTTGTCGATGGGCGATCTTCAGACCGAGGAGCAGTATGCCCAAATTTCCATCCAGGAACACGAAGATATCGTGAATGCACTGATCGCAGGGGATGAGGAATTGTCCCGCAAAGTCATGCTGAAGCATATCTACCGTAGCATGGAGAATGTCCTGACGCGGTTCAAATAGAAGAAACCACACAATAAAACAACAATGATCAATCGAGTCCGCACTCTCAAACGCTAAGGGAGTGCAGGCTTATTTTTTTTGGCGAAAATAATCGAGCAGAATCCCGTAATGGTGCGAAAATAATGTAAGCGTTTCAAAAAAGATGATAAAAAATTCACATTGGTGTTGACAACAAAAAAAGGATATGGTAAATTTCTATTTGTAAAAGGGATACATTATCAGATATCAAATATATTCGATATCATGAATGTGCGACTTTAATCCAGCAATACCGCATCACAGTGGAACGAAGGGAAACTTGTTTTGCTTCAGTTACCGATTACGAGGAGGAAGAACAATGGAAACGCTTAACAATGAAGTGACAGCGCAACAGAAAATCACTGAAACAGTAGGTAAATTTATAGGTTTGATCGGCAAAAGATTACCGGATGACGTGGGTAAGAGGCTGGTCGAGTTGGAAAAAGAGGAAGTTGCTCCTTTATCGAAAGTTGTTTATCAATCAATGATGGATAACCAAGACAAAGCGATGAAACTGAACCGTCCATCTTGCCAGGATACTGGTGTCATTCAATTCTTCATCAAATGCGGATCAAATTTCCCTTTCATTGGAGACTTGGAAGAGGCATTGACCGAATCCGTACTTGAAGCTACCAAAAATTCGCCACTGCGTCACAACAGCGTAGAAACATTCGATGAGTACAACACAGGCAAAAACATTGGAAAAGGCACACCGTCCATCTTCTGGGATATCGTTCCTAACAGCGACAAATTGGAATTGGATGTCTACATGGCGGGCGGCGGTTGCACCTTGCCGGGCAAATCAATGGTATTGATGCCATCTGCTGGATATGAAGGCATCACGAAATTTGTGTTGGATGTCATGACTGAATACGGAATCAATGCTTGCCCGCCGTTGTTGGTAGGTGTCGGCGTCGCTACATCCGTCGAAACAGCAGCGATTTTATCCAAAAAAGCCTTGATGAGACCAATCGGCAGCCATAACCCGAATGAGCGCGCTGCTTCAATGGAAAAATTATTGGAAGACGGCATCAACTCAATCGGCTTAGGACCACAAGGCCTATCCGGCAAGAAGTCTGTAATGGGCGTTCATATCGAAAATTCGGCGCGCCACCCATCCACTATCGGAGTGGCAGTCAACACAGGTTGCTGGTCACACAGACGCGGACATATCATCTTTGATAAAAATCTGAATTACGAAATCACTTCACATACGGGGGTATCACTATGAGCGTGAGCGAAATGAACGGCAAAAAAATTCTGACAACACCAATCACTAACGAAGACTTGGAGAGCATCAACATCGGCGACATCGTCTACTTGAACGGACATATCGTTACGTGCCGCGACGTTGCCCACCGCAGATTGATCGAAGAAAAAAGAGAATTGCCAGTTGACCTGAACGGCGGTGCGATCTTCCACGCGGGCCCAATCGTCCGTGATTTAGGGAACGACAAATTTGAAATGGTTGCGGTCGGTCCAACGACCAGCATGCGTATGGAACGATTCGAAAAAGAGTTCATCGAAGAAACAGGCGTCAAATTGATCGTCGGCAAAGGCGGCATGGGGCAAAGAACGATGGAAGGTTGCCAAGAGTTCAAAGCAATCCACGCTGTTTTCCCAGGCGGCTGTGCAGTGTTGGCGGCTACAGAAGTGGAAGAGATCGAAGCAGCACACTGGCGTGACCTCGGAATGCCGGAAACACTTTGGGTGTGCCGCGTGAAGGAATTCGGTCCGCTAATCATTTCGATCGACACACATGGCGGAAATTTATTTGAACAAAACAAAATCATCTTCAATGAAAGAAAAGACAAAGCAATCGAAGAAATCAGCAAACAAGTAAGCTTCATTAAGTAACAGTCAAATGCAATGAGCGGGAGTCCTTGATAGCAACCAGATTTTCGGGCTCCCTTACTTATTGTAATCGTAGTGAAGAACTGCACATCGAAGGATGTAGGAAGGAAGAGTTATGACCCTACTATCAAAATTACGCGGACTTCTTGCAGGTAAAAATGAGGTTGTGCAGCCGACAACAGCTGCAAACGCACCCGTTTCCCAAGCAAAACCATTGGAAACAGTCGATTTTTCCTTGCCTGTCTCACAGGAGGACAAAGAATTGGTTGCAGCGATCGCCTCAGCGATACTTGTTCATGACGATTCCGATGTTACTGTCCAAGTGAAGAGTATCACAAAAATCGATCTGGAAAAGGAAATAGCTGCGGCCATTATTGGCGCAATTGCTGCAGGAGATCATCCTGCTTCGCAATTTAGGTTGAAAAGTATCGCAAGAATAGATTAGCTGGAAAGAGGGAAAAAGAATGTTAAGGAAATTCCGCATCAAAATCAACGAAAAAGAATACATGGTGGAGATGGAAGAGTTCGGAGCACCGGCCGTAGCCGCGGCAGCCGCTCAAGCAGCACCCGTACAAGCAGCGCCAGTCGCAGCACCTGTAGCGGCAGCCGCTCCAGTGGCACCTGCACCGGTTGTCGGAAGCGGAGAGGGCGAACCCATCACTGCGCCAATGCCCGGGAAAATCCTGGACATCAAAGTGAACGTCGGCGATGTCGTGACCGAAAACCAAGTGCTGGCCGTATTGGAAGCCATGAAACTGGAAAATGAAATCGTGGCGCCACGAGCAGGCACCATCACAGCTGTCGTTGCCACAAAAGGAGCACCGATCGACGTCGGACAAACCATCGTAATCATTCAATAAAAACAACGTTTGGAGGGAAATAAAAATTGGAACAAATTGTTGCAGGAATCTTATCCGTCACGCCTGGCCAACTGATCATGATGGTCATCGGCAGTGTGCTGATGTATCTGGGGATCAAGAAAGAATATGAACCGACCTTGTTGGTACCGATGGGATTGGGAACGATCCTCGTCAACTTCCCGGGAACCGGCGTCTTGACGCAGATGGTCAACGGAAGCGAATCGGAAGGCGTCCTGGACGTCCTTTTCGAAGCCGGCATCAGCACCGAACTGTTCCCGTTATTGATCTTTATCGGCATTGGGGCCATGATCGACTTCGGACCGCTGCTACAGAACCCATTCATGCTATTATTCGGCGCTGCTGCCCAATTCGGGATTTTCTTCACGATTGCGGTAGCTGTATTTTTCGGATTCGACATCAGGGAAGCCGCTTCGATTGGCATCATCGGCGCCGCCGATGGCCCGACAGCCATCTTTGTTTCTAATCAGTTGGCGCCTAATCTCTTGGGACCGATCACCGTCGCAGCCTATTCTTACATGGCCTTGGTGCCGATCATCCAACCGATCGCCATCAAAGCCGTCACGACCAAAAAAGAACGTCAGATCCGCATGACCTATAAAGCAGAAGGCGTCTCGAAGATGACGAAAATCCTGTTCCCGATCATCATTACGCTGATTTCGGGCTTCATCGCGCCGATCTCCTTGCCGCTGGTCGGGTTCCTGATGTTCGGCAACTTATTGCGCGAATGCGGCGTATTGGACCGCTTATCTTTGACGGCCCAAAACGAATTGGTCAACATCATCAGCATCCTCTTGGGTTTGACGATTTCCGTCAAGATGCAGGCTGAATTGTTCCTGAACTTGCAGACATTGATGATCATCGCCTTCGGTCTGGTCGCCTTCATCATGGACACGATTGGTGGCGTGTTATTCGCAAAATTCCTGAACCTGTTCAGGACCCAAAAAATCAATCCGATGATTGGTGGTGCCGGTATTTCTGCCTTCCCGATGTCCAGCCGGGGCATTCAAAAGATGGCAACGGAAGAAGATCCGCAGAACTTCGTATTGATGTATGCGGTAGGATCGAACGTTTCCGGACAGATCGCATCCGTTATCGCCGGTGGATTGGTGCTTGGCTTCTTCAGCTAACCTATTATTCTTTTGAAAGGAGATTGACATGAGCACTTTTGAAAATTTACAGATCGCCCTAGAACTGATGCTTTTTGGGATGGGAGGGATCTTTCTCGTCCTTTTTCTCCTGTATATAGTTTGTATTGTACTGATTAAACGGTTCCCGGCCGAAAAATGATGGAGTTGATGAAAATGACGAAAAAAATCCGTTTTATGGAAACAGTCCTACGGGATGGGCATCAAAGTCTCGTGGCGACCCGCATGTCGACCCCGGAAATGCTGCCGATTCTGAAAAAAATGGACGAAGCCGGCTATGATGCGCTTGAGGTATGGGGCGGCGCGACCTTCGATGCTTGCCTGCGGTACTTGAACGAGGACCCATGGGAAAGACTGCGCACAATCCGCAGCGAAGTGAAGCACACGAAGTTGCAGATGCTGTTGAGAGGCCAGAACTTGTTGGGCTATAAGCACTATCCCGATGATGTCGTCGAAACATTCATCCAGAAAGCGATCGAAAACGGTATCGATGTGATCCGGGTGTTCGACGCGCTGAATGATCTGCGGAATCTGAAGACGTCCTTCAAAGCCATCAAAAAATATGGCGGACACTGTCAAGGGACGATCAGTTATACGACCAGCGAAGTGCACAACAATGACTATTACCTGAAACTGGTTGCGCAAATGGAAACGATGGGTGCCGATTCGATCTGTATCAAGGACATGGCGGGCATCCTGACGCCGAAGAATGTCTTCGAATTGGTCAGCGCGCTGAAGAAATCCACGGTGTTGCCGATCCACGTCCACACTCACTGCACAAGCGGCATTGCCGAAATGACTTACCTGATGGCCGCGCAAGCTGGAGCGGACGGCATCGATTGCGCCATCTCACCATTCTCTGGCGGAACCAGTCAACCGGCGACGGAATCGATGGCGATCGCCTTGGAGGAGATGGGCTATGATACCGGCTTGGATCTGGAAGTCCTGAAGGAGATTGCGGATCATTTCCGTCCGATCAAAGAGGACTTCCGTAGCAAAGGTCTCCTGAATCCGAAAGTGATGGATGTCGAGCCGAATACTTTGTTGTACCAAGTTCCCGGGGGCATGCTTTCCAACCTGCTTTCGCAACTGAAAGAGGCGCACCAGGAAGATAAATATGAAGCGGTGCTGAAGGAAATCCCGGCAGTAAGGAAAGACATGGGCTATCCGCCGCTTGTGACGCCGTTATCGCAGATGGTCGGCACACAGGCTGTCATGAACGTGGTGAGCGGGGAACGCTACAAGATGGTACCAAAAGAGATCAAGGATTATGTAAAAGGCTCCTATGGGAAATCACCGGCGCCGCTATCCGAAGAAATCAAGCAAAAAATCATCGGCGATGAGGAAACCTGCACGTTACGGCCGGCAGACATGATTGAACCGGGGATGGCAGCCTTCAAAAAGGAAACGGCAGCTTACACAGACACGACGGAAGATGTCTTGACGTATGCGCTGCTCCCGAATCTGGCTGAACCGTTTCTGCGCAAAAAGAAAGATCCGTTTTACGATATACCAATCCAAAACGTTACGATCATCCTTCCTTAAAGTTACTGGAAATACTAGCATAATCTTTTTTATGAGACGAGATTATGCTAGTATTTTATAAAATGGGAAAGCCACCCAGCATTTGAGTGGAGTAGCGTATTCTTATTATTTGTAAGCGCTTTTTAAAAAAGCTCGTTCATTTTGATGCGAGCCAACAACTCAAACGAAGAAGGGACATAATTATTTATGATATTGACATTCCTTGCGATCGCTATGATCACTATCTTTATTGTCGTACTGGCGAAAAAGAAACTTTCCATTTTTGGGGCTTTGACCTTAATCCCATTGATTTTCGGTATTATCGCTACTTTCGTGAACAAGGTGCCTTTGACGGACATGTTCGAATGGATCAAGACAGGGCTATTCTACAGCGTCAATGCTGAAACAGGGAAAGTATCGATGGGGGTAATCTCTCCCGCAATCGTCATCCTGTTTGCGGTACTGTACTTCGGCGTCATGCTGAATGTCGGTCTGTTCGATCCGCTGTGCGAATTTTTCATTAAAAAAGCCAAAGGCGACCCGTTGAAAGTGACGTTGGCTACTGTTTTGACTTCGCTGGTCGTAACCATGAACGGCGATACGACAACTACGATCATCATCTGTGTGGCAGCCTTCATCGAACTTTGGAAACAGATGAAGATGAACTTGCTTTACTTAGCAGTCATCATCGTCACGCCAATCGGCATCTTCAACCAATTGCCTTGGGGCGGCCCGACAATCGCGGCCAGCACAGCAATGGGCGTTGAAATCAGCACCTTGTTCGCGGCGTTGTTGCCAGGGTTATTGGTTGCGGCTGTATACGCAGTCTTCATGGCCTACATCATCGGACTTAAGGAAAGAAAACGTCTGAACTTTGATCCGAAAGATGCCAAAGATGTCTCACCTGAAACGATTCAAGCTATGCTTAACGCAATCCGCGATAACGAACCTGAATTAAAGAGACCTAAAATGTGGTGGTTCAACCTGGTCATGACGCTTGCGATTTTGGCGATGCTGATCATGGATATTGCCCACGGGGGAATCCTGTTCATGCTGGGAGCGGCTATCGCTTTGACTGCGAATTACCGCTCTTCCAAACTGGTTACGGAACGTTTGGATGCACTTGCTGCCGATTCTTTGGCGCCTGCCTTGGCCACTTTGGCAGCCGGTGTCTTCTCCGGAATCCTGACAGGAAGCGGAATGGCTACTGCTTTGGCGGAAGGGATCACCAAAATCATCCCTGAAGCGTTGGGTACGCATATGGCGCCGATCTATGCCATCATCTCTGCACCAGCGATCACATTCCTGCCGCAGGATGCTTTCTACTTCGGGATTGCGAGCGTAATGGCAGGCGTAATGGGCCAGTTCGGCATCACACCAGATCAGGCTGCCGTCGCTTCGATGGTAGGGCAAGCATTCCGCTTGATCAGCCCGGTCATCCCAGCCTTGTACATGCTATGCGAATACACGGAAATCAACTTTGTCGACTTCCAAAAAGGCTACATCAAGTTTGCTTGGCCTATCCTGTTCATCTACATCATCGTTTACGGCATCACAGGTGTCATGCCGCTTTAAGATGCATCAATAATCAGCTAATGAAGGAAAGCGTTCGGGGGATAAAGCCGAACGCTTTTTTGTGCATTTTACTTATGTTAATTTAATAATTTTTAAAACTAACATAGTGACACTCTATAATATATGGTAATATTGAAGAAAGAGAGCATCGGAGTCAACGGGAAAGAAGGGTTGCCAATTGGAGAATAACCAGAGCATTTTCGATACGATTTGCCGGCTGCGGGACGAACAGCCTGGCCTGCCTTATCGATTCCAGGATGAGCGGACGGCTGGGCAAAAAGATGTGCTTTATGTACTTGCATCTGAAGGGATCCCTTTTTGGCGGAAAGAGGACTTGGCGAAGGAGTGCTGCGGCATCCTCAAGGACCTCGTCAACAAAGAAGAAGCGATCCTGACAGATCCTGTCCTGCGCCATTTTCTGGAGCATTATCCGATCTGCAGTTATTTCCTGGAATTGCGCGAAAGGGTGCGCATTACTTTGGAGGCGGAATCAGGAGCGAGGGAGCGTCTTTATCACCTCGGCATGCGGCTCGCACGCAGCGGTACCGATCCGGAACAGGTGAAATTGGGCATCATCCTTTTGGGCTTCTTTCCGTATGATACGACCAAACAGATCATGCGCACACTGGGTTACCACAGCGAGTATACCTTGTATGTGCTCGAGAGCATCCAGTTCATTTTCCCTCTGCAGAACAATTTCATCTTTGAACTGGCCAAGCACACGGTCGGTTACGGGAAGCTGGCGGCCATGTTCCTGCTGAAGCCGGTCAGGTGGGAACAGCAGCACTGGATGATGCATGAAGGCATCAAAAGCGATTTCCTCGCCAATATTTATGCCAATCTTTGCATCCAGAAAACGGATATGCGCGCCTATTTCAAAAAAACGGAGATAACGGCCGCCAATTTCACGGATTTCGCTTACCTGATCTGTTATGCGGACTACAACAATGACAGCGTGACCATCGATGCCCAACTGGACTTCCTGTATAAGTTCATCGATAAGCGCGACTATGCGGCAAGCTTCATCGATCTGGGCGCGCTCGTCAGCATCTGGTATCAGGTAGTCGACTTTTGGCAGCAGGATTACGACTTCATCAGTCAAAATGAGACGAAATACCGCCGCACCAAAACCATGTGGGATACCCGCATCGCCCGCTACGAAAAGCTGGTGCATAAAATTGAAAGTTTCCTGCACCAACCCAAATGGCGCCATATCGTTTATCAAGAAATTTCCGCCCCGAATGAATCGGATAACCTGATCATGAAAGTGCTCGTCTATCTGAACATGCATCCCGATTTTCCGGCTTTCATGGAAGTGTTGGGCAGGCAACCGTTGGGATTCAACATGCTCGATTTCTTCCTGAAGATCAATCCCGAATTCTATTTCGACGATGTCTGCGAGTACCTGGAAGCGATCCTGAACCCGGATCTCTACACGCTCCCTCTGGAAAGCGAAGAGCCGGAGAATCTGAGCGTTACGGACCTGATGCGCGCCGACGAATGGTTGCTGCGCCTGTTCGAAGTGATGAGCGAGAAGCGCAAATACAATGAAGCCTGGTGCATCCGCGGCATCCATTACCGCCATGCCGGCGTGCGCAAAAAAGCAGTGCAAGTGCTGCAACAGCACAGAAAAAAATGGTCAGACCAAGTGGAATCCGAACTCCAGATTGCGCTTGAAAAAGAGCCGAACATCAAACTGAAGCGGCAAATAGACAGACTGTTGCAGCCGGAAAATCTGAAAAACCAAAAAGAAAGCCGTTATCTGAAGGTGAAGCAGCCGCCTTTGAGCCATGCCCATACGGACAAGGAATTGCTGCATACGTATATCGCCGGCACGCAGTTCCATGAGCTGAGCGGCGTCGCCGATTTCCTGAAACCGGGGGACCTGCTGCAACTCGTCCGGGAGGCCGACAATGCTTATGACGCGAATGCGATCGCCGTTGCGACGCAAGCCGGCTACATGTTAGGTTATGTGCCGCGCTCGGAGAATCCCGTCCTGGCCAGTCTGCTCGATGCCGAGGAGCGTCTTTACGCAATCCTCGAATCGCCGACAGTCGAGATGGAACGCCCGAAAATCACCATTGTCCTGAAACGCACCTTTTTCCAGGCGCAGCCGACTGAGCAGGGCCAAGGCATCATCCTGCCGTTCCCCCCGCCAAAGAAAAAGAAATACGAATAAGAAGAAAAACGGAACAAAGAGGAACACCGAAAGAACAGGGTGTTCCTCTTTTTGCGCGGAAATGAACTTGACTATTTTCGCGGATAGTCGAAAATGGGAAGAGAGCGTTAAATTGACAGAAGGGAGAGTAAATATATGAATTTTGGGAAACTGTTGGGTACATTGATCGTGGCATTCATCGGAGGCTGGGCAGGGATCCGCTTCCGCGTGCCGGCTGGGGGGATGATCGGTTCACTGGTCGCAGTCGCCATCTATAATTATTTTTCGCAGATGGGCTATATGCCCGCCAATCTGAAGATCATCGGCCAGATCATCATCGGCGGAACCATCGGCATGAACTTCACGAAGAGCAGCTTGGCCGAGATGAAACAGGTATTTTTCCCTGCCGTCACTTCGGTCCTGATTTTGTTGACGGTCGGAGTGATTGCAGGCTATATCCTGCATAAAGTGGCCGGAATCGATCTGATCACGGCCTTGCTGGGGACTTCACCGGGTGGATTGACGGACATGACCATCCTGGCGGCGGCTTTTGAGGCGGACACGATCATCGTCTCCTCCATCCATCTCGTCCGGCTCTTCTCGGTCATCCTGTTGATGCCGATTTTTGTCCGGATCATCAGCACGTACATCAACAAGTAAGCAAAAAAAAGTGGGGCGGAAAATCCGAATCGGATTCTCCGCCTCACTATTTTTTTGTACAAATGCACTTATTCGTATTTCTTCAGGAAGAACAATCCTAGCGTCCCAAGTCCGGTATGCGAGCTGATCGTGGAACCGATCGTATTCACATAGACGCGGCGCGGATGGAAATGCTCTTCGATGTATTGACGCATTTCTTCGACTGCTTCGGCATCGTCGCTATGGCAAAGGAAGACATTTTGTTCCTGAATCATATCCGCTTCATCGCGCAAGCGTTCATACATCCGATTCAGGACCTTTTTGCGCCCGCGCAGTTTTTCGACGGGTACCAATTCACCCTTGATGACTTCCAATAACGGTTGGATATTCAGCAATCCCCCAAAAAAGGCGCTGGATTTCGAAAGTCGTCCGCCTTCGGCAAGATAATTCAGATCCTTGACCGTAAACAGAGACACGACGTTGGCAGCCGTGAAACGGACACGCGATTCGATCTCATCCAAAGTAAAACCGGCCTCGCGCATTTCGATCGCTTCGACGACGGACAAGCCTTCACCGACGGAGGCGCTCATGGAGTCGACCAACCGCAGATCGAAGTCCGGGAACTCCTCTTTCAGTTGCTGGTAAGCCAAGTTGGCTGCTTGGTAGGTGCCGGACAGCTTGGCGGAAAGGGAAATGTAGATGCCCGATTCGCCGGCTTCGGCCGCTTTCCGGAAACCGGAAAGGAATTTTTCCAAGGACACTTGGCTCGTTTTCGGGTGACCGCCGCGTGCGATCATTTCATAGACTTTGTCGGCTTGGATGTCGATCATGTCTTCGTATTCGCCGGTATCCAGCAAAGTGGTCAACGGGAAGACTTCCACATCATTTTCCTGCAGATAGGCATAGGCCAGATCACAAGCACTATCGGTAAATATTTTCATCATAAACGCCTCCTCTAGCGCGAGTTCTATCACGGGATATTCCGTGGACTACTCTACAGTATAGCACGTTTCCTCCATTTGGAAAATTTCAGCGCTACGGCTTCATGGAGTGGGACGAAGCGGATGGCGTAAAAGTCGGTCAATCGTTCAGTTCGCCCAGTTCCTCCTTGATCAGCAATGCAGTCTTTTCCGGGATGCCCAGCGCTTTGATGTCTTCGTAGCTGGCTTCGCGGATGTTCTTCATCGTTTTGAAATGCTTCAGGATCTTCGTGCGGGTTTTCGGTCCGACGCCGTCGATCTGGTCCAACTGCGAAGCGATGCTGTTCTTGGCGCGCACTTGGCGATGGAAGGTGATCGCGAAGCGGTGGACCTCTTCCTGGATCCTCTGCACAAGATGGAAGGCCTGGCTGTTCGGACTGAGCTCCACGATTTCATCCTTCTCGCCGAAGATGAGCGAGGAGGTCTTGTGCTTCGTGTCCTTGACCATGCCCGCCACCGGGATGTCCAGTCCGAGCTCGTCCTCAAGCACTTCCTTGGCGGCATGCACCTGGACTTTACCGCCGTCCATCAGGATCAGGTCCGGCATGGCGCGGCCTTCGCGCAGCAGACGGCTGTAGCGGCGACGGATGACTTCCTGCGTCGTCGCGAATTCGTTGCTGCCTTCGACCGTTTTGACTTTGTATTTCCGGTAGTTTTTGCGTTCAGGCTTGCCGTCCCTGTAGACGACCATAGCCGAGACCGGATTGGTTCCTTGGATGTTCGAATGGTCGAACGACTCGATAATTTCCAGATATTCGATGCCGAGCGCCTCGGAAAGTTCCTGGATGGCGCCGACTGTCTTGTGGGTGTCGCGCTCGATCAGCATGAACTTTTCCGTCAGCGCCAGTTCGCTGTTCGTGATCGCCAGTTCGAGGATGCTGCGCTTGCTGCCGCGGACAGGGGTGTGCACTTTCGTTCCCAGCGCTTCCTGCAGCAGCTCCGTGTCGACGCCTTTCGGTACGAGCACTTCCTGCGGCAGGATGTGATTGGGGTCCTGATAGAACTGCATGATGAAGGAAGCCAGCTCTTCCTCCGGCGTATCGTAGCAAGGGAAAAGGGCGGCTTCGCGCTTGATGATCGAGGACTGGCGCAACAGGAAGACCTGGATCGACAACCAGCCTTTGTCCATATGGAAGGCGAAGACGTCGCGGTTCGTGTAGTCGCGGGACATGACCGTCTGTTTTTCGACGGTCGCCTCGATGTAGCTGATCTGATCGCGGTAATCGGCAGCCTGTTCGAAATTCAGGCTGTCGGCGGCACGGTGCATTTTTTCCCGCAGATCCTTTTTGATGTCCTTGACCTCGCCGTTCAGGAACGCGGCAATCCGCTTGATCTGGGCATCGTATTCCTCTTTTGAAACTTCGTGGTCGCAGCAGCCGATGCATTGGCCCATATGGTAATAAAGGCAGGCGCGTTTGGAATTTTTGGCGCACTTGCGCAGCGGGTAGATCTTCTGGATGAACTCCTGCGTCTCCGTCGCCGCGTAGACGTGCGGATAGGGGCCGAAGTAGAGGCCGCCGTCATCCTCGACCGTCGAAGTGATGATGAGCTGCGGATCCTTTTCGTTCGTGACCTTCAGATAAGGATACATCGTCCCTTGCTTCAGCTTGATGTTGTATTTGGGCTGGTAACGCTTGATCAAGTTGATTTCCAGCAGCAGCGATTCTTTGTTCGTTTTGGTGACGATTGTTTCGAAACGGTCGATGTCCTCGACCAACAGCTGCGTCTTGCCTTCGTGCCTGCTGTGGAAGTAGGATTTCACGCGGTTCTTCAAATTTTTGGCTTTGCCGATGTAGATGATTTCGTCATCCTTGTCCCGCATAATGTAGCAGCCGGGCAAGTCGGGCAGCAGCGCCAATTTTTGGTTGATTTCTTCTCTGCTCATCCGTTTCAATCCTTTTACTTTTTGTTAATTATAGTATAACATGGATGGAAACATACGTTCAGCCGTTTGATTCCGAAAAGGACGGCAAACGCAGTCATTTTGGGGGACACATCACCGTCCCCGCAACAAGGAAGTGCAAACAGTGTGATCAACAAAATGAAATATGAAAAGTGGCAGCGTCAAACCGCGCTCTTTTTGGGCAGTCAGACGATTTCCCTGTTCGGCTCGTCGCTTGTCCAATACGCGATATTCTGGTACCTGACCTTGGAAACAAAATCCGGCGTCATCATGACCTTATCGACCATCTTCGGCTTTCTGCCGACTTTCTTCATCTCGCCGTTCGCCGGGGTGTGGGCCGACCGCTATAACCGGAAACGCCTGATCGTCCTTTCCGACGGCATCACCGCGCTCTCGACCTTGGTGCTGGTCCTGCTGTTCTTGGCGGGGCAGCGTTCCATCTGGATCCTGTTGGCGACCTCGGCCATCCGCGCAGTCGGGGCGGGCATCCAGATGCCGGCGGTCGGCGCCATCCTGCCGCAGATTGTGCTGGAAAAGGAATTGACCCGGATCAACGGGCTCAACGGCAGCATCCAGGCTGTCGTCATGCTGGTTTCACCGATGATCAGCGGTGCTTTGTACCAATTTGCGCCGATGGAGGGCATTTTCCTGATTGATATCGTGACAGCTGCATTGGCGATCGCCATCCTTGTGTTCTTTCTGAAAGTCCCTACGCATGCAAAAGCCAGCCATGAACAAGTCAGCAATTACCTGCAGGACATGAAGCTCGGCTTCCGTTACATCCAAAACCACGCCTTCATCAAAAGGCTGTTCCTGTATTTTTCCTTGGCTTTCCTGATGGCCGCTCCGGTGTCGTTCCTGTCACCGCTGCAGGTGGCGCGCTCATTCGGCGAGGACGTTTGGCGCTTGACGGCGATCGAAATCGCCTTTTCCATCGGGATGATAGGCGGTGGCCTCTGGATCGCGTCATGGGGCGGCTTCAAGAACCGGATCCATTCCATCGCTTTTGCAATCGGGGCCATGGGTTTGTGCACTTTTGGGATGGGCGTCATCCCGAATTTCTGGATTTACCTTTTCCTGATGGGTCTCGTCGGTCTCGTTATCCCGCTCCTGAACGCTCCGAGCATGACGCTGCTGCAGGAAAAGGTCGAGGAAGATTTCCTTGGCCGCGTCTTCGGCGTCCAAAGCATGGTCTCTAGTTCGATGATGCCGCTGGGGATGCTGATCTTCGGACCGCTGGCGGACCGGATGGCGATCGAAATCCTGATGGCCGTATCGGGCGTGTTCCTGATGGTCGTGGCATTCTTTGCCATCCGCGACCGGGTCCTGCTGGAAGCCGGCAAGCCGGAACCTTCGGACGGAGAATAATAATGAAGCTAAAGACTGGAGCTGCCGCATTGGGCAGCTCTTTTTTGTGGTTGTCCGATATTTTATAGTTATCGGACAAGCAGTGCTCCAAGTGCGACGCGGTTGTCCAATATTTTGCGTTTATCGGACAACCGAAGCGCAAGACGAGCAGTAAAGCACGATTGTCGGCAAACCACAAAGAAGAACCCGTCCAAAATCAGACGGGTTCTTCATTTGATTAGTTTACAATCCGCATTTCAGCTGTGCACCGCAATTCGTGCATGTGTTGCAGCCGCCCAGATCCTCGACCGTACCTTGTCGGCAGATCGGGCAGGTGTCGCCGATTTCGTTGCCGATCGTGACATCGGTGGATGCGAGATTGGCTATCGAATCAACCAGGAAAGTCTTGTCCTTGTTGATTTTGACGTGCTCTTTCTCTTCCTCAAGCTTGGCTTCGTCATCCCAAACGTTTTCTTCGGCTTTCAGCGTCAGCACCTGCGAATCGCGGCTGCCATCGACGTAGACCGTACCGCCCTTGGCTCCGCCCAAGTAAAGACGTTCGTAGATTTTCTCGACTTGATCGACGGTATAGCCTTTCGGCGTGTTCACCGTTTTTGAAATAGAACTGTCGACCCAGCGCTGGATCGTTGTCTGCACATCGACGTGCTCTTCAGGAGCAAGCGTCATGGCGGTCGCGAAATAATCAGGCAACTGGTTCGGATCGGCATTCGGATGACGATCCAGATATTCTTGGACGATATCTGCTTTCACTTCGATGAATTTGCCGAGACGGCCGCTGCGGTAATACGTGAACGAGAAGTAGGGCTCCAAACCGGTGGAAACACCGGCCATCGTGCCAGTCGATCCGGTAGGCGCCACCGTCAACAAGTGCGAGTTGCGGATGCCGTATTTCAGGACGCCTTCACGGACGTGCTGCGGCATTTTTTTCATGTAGCCAGTGTTGATGAAACGCTCGCGCAGGATCTGCGTCTCTTTTCCGGTCTGCCCGACCAGGAACGGGAAGCTGCCGCGCGTCTTCGCCAATTCGATGCTTTCCTCGTAGGCCGCCACTGCGATCGTTTCGAATACTTGATCGATCAGCTGCAGGCTTTCCAGTGAACCGTAGCGGACGCCGCAATAGATCAGCATGTCCGCCAAGCCCATGATCCCCAAGCCAATCCGGCGTTCGCCAAGCGCTTGTTTTTTGTTCTCCTCCAGGAAGTAAGGGGTGGAGTCGATGACGTTGTCCTGCATATGGATGCCGGTGCGGACAGTCTGTTCCAATTTGGCGAAGTCGACCATCTGCAGGTCCTTGTTCACCATTTCAGCCAGATTGACGGCGGCCAAGTTGCAGACGGAATAAGCTGCCAATGGCTGTTCGCCGCAAGGGTTGGTCGCGACGACTTTTTGACCATAGGCGACCGCATTCGTCATTTTGTTGGCGTTGTCGATGAAGAAGATGCCAGGCTCTGCCGCGTAAGTGGCGCAGACATTGATCAGCCGCCACAATTCGCGGGCTTTGACGGTCCGGTAGGTGCGGACAGCGTTGCCGGTAGCTTCCCATTCGCGGACATCGCCGCAGTTGGTCCATTCGGCGTCATAGTGCGCCATCGCGTCCGCGTCGTAATGTTCGACATCCGGGAAACGCAGCGCATATTCTTCACCCCTCATCACGGCGTCCATGAAGTCGTCGGTGATGCAGACGGAAATGTTGGCGCCGGTCAGGAACTCAGGATTGTTGACAGTGTAGGTGCCGCCATCGCGCAGTTTTTTCTCGGCTTCATGGATGACCGAGGCGTCAAAGCCTCCATGGCCCGGAATGTGTTTGTAGTTGACGATGCCTGTGTACATGTTGATGTCCTTAGACGAAAATGGCGTGAAATGGAGTTTTTCCTTCGCCAGCATGCGGATCTGTTCATCCTCGAAGTTTTCGATGATGTAGCGCAGGATGCGCGGATTCTGCATCTTCGAAATGATGAATTCGAAGATATCCGGATGCCAGTCGGCCAGCATGATCATCTGCGCGCCGCGACGGGAACCGCCTTGCTCGACCAAATGCGTCAGCTTGGCGATGTCGTCCATCCAGGAAACGGAGCCGGAAGAGCGCCCGTTGACGCCTTTCACTATTGTGTGGCGCGGGCGCAACGTCGAACCGTTCGAGCCGACGCCGCCGCCACGGCTCATGATTTCCATGACTTTTTTGCGGTGATCGGAAATGCCGCCGCGCGAGTCGGGCACGAAAGGCATGACGTAACAGTTGAAATAGGTGACATCGGTACCAGAGCCTGCGCCGTAGAGCACGCGCCCGGCCGGGATGAAGTTCAAGGCTTTCTGTTCTTCGTAGAACTTCAGGAACGCTTCATGGCGAAGTTCCGGCGTGATTTCGACCTCGGCCAGACCATGGGCATTGCGCATCGCAATCTGTTCGTAGAAAAGCTCCAGCGGTTTGTCCAGCGTCAGGATCCGGCGCGTCACGATGCCGCCTTCCTCGACTTCAAAATCGTCGATGTTGTGCTGGTATTCTTCGGAAACTTTGATGCGGACAGTCTGTTCCTTGTGGTTTACGGAAAGGACGGTTCCTGTTCCGCGGGCCGGATATTTCGGATCCTCCTTGACCGTCAGAATCACGAGATCCCCTTCTGACAGGGTCTCCTTGGTGGAATCTTTGTAGGAGTAGCGATCCAGCATGACGAGGCGGGACACGCCCTCATAAGTCACGTGCATATCTTCGGTGATCGGAAACACATGCGGGAACCGCTCGATGTCCTTGTTCAATTTTTCGAATCCTGCTTTAAATGTGGTCTTTGTTGCATCCACAATAATCACTCCTTCATTTATGGCGAAAACACTAGATGTTGTGCTGTCGGTTTGTTTCTCATACCATATATATTAATTCTGTTCACCGGATAAATCAAGGGGAACAGTCGGCAAGTTGGAGTATGCAAACGGATGAAAACGTTATTCGGATGGAAGGGGATGCGTTTGTAATAATATATCGGCCAATAAGAAGAGGGTTATGTGCGTCGGGATAGAGTCGTCGGCTGATGTGGAGAGAATGAATGCCGAACAGCCAAGAGGGCAAGCAATTATCCGAATCCGAACACCCCAACAAATCCCACCCTACCCATAATGCGAAATAGTACCCAGTCAACCCTTCCGAAAGCTATAATAAAAGCAGTAATAACAACAAAAGAAAGGAGCCCGGGCATGAATAACGATAAAGAACGTTTCGCGGAGATGATCCGCCAATCGCAACGCATCGTCGCCTTCACAGGAGCGGGCATAAGCACAGAGAGCGGCATCCCTGATTTCCGTTCGGCGGGCGGGCTGTTCGACAGGCTGAGCGGCCGCCATTTCACTGGCGAAGAAACGCTCAGCATCGGTTTCCTGGAGACGTACCCCAAGCTTTTCTTCCGCAATTATGCGGAGCATTTCGATTTTTCGCAGGCGCTTCCGAACGCCGCGCACCGCTTCCGAACGCCGCGCACCGCTTCCGAACGCCGCGCACCGCTTCTTTGCGGCGCTCGAAGATACAGGGAAAGAAGTCACCATCGTCACCCAGAACATCGACAATCTGCACCAGTCCGCCGGCAGCAGCGCAATCATCGAACTGCACGGCAACGGGGCGAGATGGCGGACGTTCGACACGGGCGAACCCGCCGATGCCTCCGCAATCAGCATGGACGCGGAAGGCATCCAACGCAATCCCCAAGGCAAGATGGTGCGCCCCGATATCGTGCTCTACGGCGAAATGCTCGACGAGGAGGCGATGGAGCGCGCGGCCGTGGCAATCGGCGCGGCAGACATGCTGGTCGTCATAGGCACCTCGTTGGCCGTCTACCCGGCCGCGAGCTTCGTCCGCTATTTCAAAGGCCCTTACGCCGTCCTGCTGAACCGGACGCCTGTGCCGCAGTCGCTGACCTTCCAATTGGCCGTCCAGACCGATGCGGGTGCTTTTTTGGCGGACGTCTGGGGAAAATATTTTGCAGAATGAATAACAAGGCGCATTAACAAAAAAAGGATGTGGGGAAGGGGAAATCGTTATGCCCAAACTGAGTCAGCTGGCGAGGTATCTGGTCTATTCCTACGAAAACCATACGGCAGCCCGGTTCGGCAACAACGAGCTGAAGCTGCAGACGATGCTATATTTCGCGCAGCGGGAATGCCTGGCGGTGGTCGGAGAGCCGTTGTTCGAGGAAAGCATTGAAGGCTGGGAAGAAGGGCCGGTGCTGCCGGACCTGCATTTCTTCTTCGAGGAAGGCTACGATCCCTTCGAACCGTTGGAAATGAAAAAATTGACGGAGCGCGAACAGTTCATCCTCGACCGCATCGTATTTGCGTACGGACAGTATGAAGGTTGGTATTTGGCGGATTTGGCGCGCCGCGAAACATCCTGGCGCAACAGCAGACCAGGTGTCGCGGAAGAAGCAACCGAACCCAAACCCAAACTGCTGGAACTTGCGGATATCCTCGCGGATGCAAAAAAAGTGCGGCTGTATGATACGTTGTTTGATGTTTATCTGGATGAACTGGAGGAATTCGAAGGGGGAGGTGCTGGAGCCGTGAACGAAACGCAAGCCTACATCGGTGCCATCGTCAAGGCCCGTTTTGCCTATCATGACCTTGAAACCGACAAAATCGCCTTCAAATCGCGCCCATTCCTGATCATCGGTGCCGAATACGATACGCTGCCGTGCGACTTCACGGCCTTTCCGATTTCGAAAGTGTCCGCTAGCCAGAACATCGATCCCGTCCACGACATCAAAGTCGAAAAGGACCGCTACCCCAAACTGAGCCTGAATGCGGATGTCTCATATATCCGCGTCCACAAAATCCAGACGATCCACAGCTCGCAGCTTGCGATCGGAATCCTGTCCTCCTTGAGTGAAGCCTACCCAGATCTCTATGCTGAAATAAAGGCTGCTTACCGGGATTTTTCTGGAGGGCTATTCTGAATGAGGTGGGTTCCTCGACCCTAGACTGTATCCATACCACGAAAAAAAACACCCCTGCATAGCGGAGACCCATGATGGAGTCTCCGTTCTATGCGGGGGTATTTTACAAGCGTTTATGCAAACTCAGCGAGGTGTGCCTAAGCTTCCACTCTATTTTACGCCATTTCCCTTTGTCGGGAAAGCAGCGACAACAATGCCGTCTGCACCACTGAAAACGACTTGTTTTGAAGTCACAGTAACAGTAATATCCAATACAGCAGCAGTTGCAGTAAGCTCAGCCAGGATGGCTTGTTTATCAGCTTTAGTAAGCTGATTCATACTTTTCGCTCCACGTGCATTCACTACAGCTTGTGCATTATTTATGTGGACATTGATTTGATCCGCTTCTTCAGCAGTCACATCATTGGACCTTAAATAATTTTTTGCTTGCTGCACATAATTTGATGGTAGATTGGTGGCTACCAAAGTTTTAATGATATCATTTTCAGTTGCAGCAGCAACATATGGTTGCGCTCCGACAAACAATACGAATGCAAACAAAAGAGATACGATAACTTTTTTCATATATTTTTCACCTCCTTTCAATGTATCTGTCTTCCGATGCTGAATCAGTATTGTTTCATTTCGGTCCCATAGTCGCGATGCTGCCGGTAGGCCGCTCGCTTGGCTTTGCTGATCTGATTGTAGCCAACAAGACAGGCTATCCCCAAAAAGAAGACCACTGCCCCGGTGACCAACAAAAATGTAGTGTAATGCATAGCCAACGCGCGCAGGGCGGTGTTGATATAATCCGTTGAAACTGTGATTCGCTGCGGGATGTCAAGGCTCAATGCTACAATTGCTGGGATGATGACGAAGGCAGATCCGGAAACTAAACCGCTGCCGATCCAGATCAAAGAGCGGTGAGGCAGTTTCCAGTTCAAGCAGACCAGTGCCCCGGCGATCAAAAAGAAGGCCAAAGGAACGAGATAGAAATAAGCAAGAACGGTTTGTAACATTTTTCGGGCGGTCTGGAATTGCGGGAAAGCAATAACGTTATCCAGATTGAACAGCATAGTGTGGCTACCGACAATGGCGGTGGCTTCATCAATGATATAATCCGTCTGCGCTTGCATGCTTTCATCGAACGGCTGGTTTTGCTCTGCGGCATAACCCTCAACATAAGTCGTCACGGGTTCCGCGAATAGTCTGCGAGCGGTCGTCGTAGAGTAAGTTGCGTCGGGGTCAATCAGGTAGTTGAGAACTTGTTCAGTGTTCGTGCGGGCAAGTTGTTGCAGGCTATTTTGGTGCATCGCGGCTCCCACGAAGACTTCCTCTGGTATGGAAGTTTCCAGGCTCAACGTCTTTAATTCAGCGGTCAAGCTTTCTTCCACTTTGATGTAATAGGAGCTTTCTTCCAACTGCTTATTGAGGTCGCTTGCGCTCATCAGCACCTGTTTCATGAAGATGACTCCGATCAAGGCAACCACTACAAACATCAGGAGGAAGCTGAGGACCGCTCTGCTGATTTTTTTTATGTTTTGCATCGCGAGACTCCTTAAAAATTTATTTCCGATAGTGGTTTGCCTTCGATCAATTTTGCAGTCACGACATATCTGTCAGATGTGTTGCCGATGTAATCGAAAGGATAATAAGTGTACAAAGTCAAAATTTGCTCTTCGGAAGGTGCCAGAATACTTTCGTCGGTATTGCTCTTGATTTCGATGTTGCTGATTTCATACACGTAGGTTCCGTAGGTCAGCTCCAGGCGGATTTCATCACCGATCTGCGCTTCATCCAGCCTCTTGAAGACCGAATTGGTGTGCCCTGTGATGACGGTTTTTCCGATATCCCCCGGAAAAACGGAACCATAATATTGGCCGGCACCATCTAACAATTGGGCTGCACCGTCGCCGACGAAAATTGGCGAGACGATGCCTGCCGCATCCACGCTCAACGTCCCGTATTCATCCCCGTATTTCGGAAAAGAGAGTTGGGTCACTGTGGTTGTCTCCTCCACACCAGTACTGCTGTCGCTCAAATTCGTCTGAGCAATGGCGACTTCTTGTGGGAAAAACATCCGCGATATGTAAAAAGCGTAGGAGACATTATCAAAAAAAGCCAAGGAAAGCAACGTAATGCCGGATACGAATAGCAGTAATGGTATGCCTATCAGCTTAGCGATTCTCCGCCGCGTTTCCCGATTTTTTTGACTTATTTTTTTCCCCATCATTCCACTCCATTCATTTTAGGTCATGCAGAGCATGCCATTTCATCAAAAAATAATTTCCCTCTATTTGGTATTTGTTGAAAAATACAAGGAAACAGAAAACAACGTTTTACTTTCGAATGTAATTATATTATTCCATGGATATCATGATTCCCACCGTTTATAGTCTTATAGGACTATAAACGACTTCTACCGTAATTGTATTAATAGGCTATATCCCACCTGAATAAGTTATACAGTATCAAATAACTATTACCAACGTTGCTGTAACAGCATTATTAATTATTCGATTTCGAACGGAAGGACAAAAAAGCGCACTGAAAATCAGATGGAATGATTATCAGTGCGCTTAGGCACGCCCGAAATCGGGAACGGCTTCGGCAACGGTGCGCGTAGTATTCCTGATCGGCATATCTTTTCAATTGAAGCTCAATCGGACCTTGAAAGCCAAAAAAGTCTGTGTCCGTTTTGTCTAGTATGTCGGCAGTGTAGGCGATGCCGTCAATCGACAATTTCATTTCTTCTACCATTACGCAACCTTCTTTCGGTAGTCTTCAGAACGGAATCGATCCGCATTTGTTTCAGACTAGCACTTGAAGTGGACTCCAAGTCAACATAAATTAGAGGGAAACAAGTTTATTTCGACAAAACAAAAGGCCGGCACCCCATTTCGGGAGTGCTGGCCTTTTGTCGGACAATATTTAAAAGTTTTTAAGGAGAATGGGGGATTCGAACCCCCGCGCGCCTTTCGACACCTAACGCATTTCGAGTGCGTCCTCTTCAGCCGGACTTGAGTAATTCTCCATAAATGACATTATAACGCTTTTTGAAGATTTGGAAAAGGGGATTTTTCAAAAAGTATCATAAAATGCAGAAACAGCTTCGGGAATTGGTTCTGTTGAATGAGCATCTTGTCCCGAAAATTTAAAGGTTTTGTTCCTAGATGGATTAAATTATGGTAATATACAGTTCTGTGTACTCATTATTTTGTTACTTTTGCATAAATATCAGGGGGAATAAGAAATTGTATAAATTATTGAATAACTGGTACAAGCTGAGCCTTGTCAAACGTATAATCGCCGGTCTTATCATAGGTATCATCCTTGCCGTAACAATTCCCGATATAGCGCAGCCAATCACCATTTTTGGCTCTCTGTTTGTCGGCGCTTTAAAAGCGATCGCTCCAATGCTAGTGTTTTTCTTGGTTGCATCCGCGATTTCGCAACACAAAAAAGGCCAACAGACGAACATGAAATCCGTCATCGGGCTCTATCTTTTAGGGACTTTGTCGGCGGCACTCGTAGCAGTGACCGCAAGCTTCATCTTCCCGGTGAACTTGACATTGGGCGCCGGCGTTGAGGATGTCACCGCTCCAGGCGGTGTGGTGGAAGTACTGAAGGCGCTGCTCCTGAACGTAGTGGACAATCCGGTCAAGGCGCTCTACAATGCCAATTATATCGGCATTCTGTCCTGGGCCCTCATGATCGGCTTTACTTTGAAGAATGCCGCAGCTTCAACCAAGCTGATGCTGTCCAATGTTTCTGATGCACTGACAGAAATGGTCAGGATCGTCATTGCCTTCGCTCCTTTAGGGATCATGGGCCTTGTCTTCGATGCCATCGCAACTAGCGGAATTGGCGCTCTATTGGGCTATGGGAAACTGCTTGCGGTACTGATTGGTTGTATGCTGTTCGTGGCCTTGGTCGTTAACCCGATCATCGTATACATCTATATCCGTTCCAATCCGTTTCCGCTTGTCTTAAGATGCTTGAGGGAAAGTGGCATCACAGCTTTCTTCACAAGAAGTTCGGCTGCTAACATTCCCGTGAACATGACGCTGTGTGATGACTTGGGACTGGACAGGGACACTTACTCCGTATCCATTCCGCTGGGCGCGACCATCAATATGGCCGGCGCTGCGGTTACGATTTCCGTCCTTACCTTGGCAGCGGTCAACACTTTGGGCATCCCAGTGGACTTCGGAACAGCCCTCATCCTTAGTATCCTGGCAGCGGTCAGTGCTTGTGGGGCATCGGGTGTAGCTGGTGGCTCCCTGCTGCTTATCCCGTTAGCGGCAAGCTTGTTCGGCATCCCGAACGATGTGGCTATGCAAATAGTCGGTGTTGGATTCATCATCGGCGTCCTGCAGGATTCATTCGAGACAGCCCTCAATTCATCGACCGATGTCCTTTTCACTGCGACTGCAGAATTCGCAAAACGACGCAAGGAAGGGAACGGCGCTTCCAAAGGCAAGATTGCCTAAAAAGAACAAAACAGCCTGCACCAAAGCATGTTGCTGGTCCCGAATCGGATCAGCGGCATGCTTTTTTCGATTGTCGAATCTGCAGCGGAATCGGAGTAAGGGTGCATTGCGGATTATAAGCAAATTACAAGCTGTTTGATCGCTCGTTGCCCGTATGAAAAGGATAGGCAGTTTATGCAACTTTATTGAATAGAAATTTTTGAGAAGAATAGTTGCTCAAAAATATGCTATACTTGAAGAAAGAATTAGGATGGACAAGTGAGTGTTCGGAACTTTGCATCAGAGCACGAGTCGTAGGAGGTTGATTATGGGTGAAGAGAAGCAAACGGGCATAAAACAGCTGAAAAGTCCAATCAACAAGGAAATCATGAACATCGCGTGGCCGGTTCTGATCGAACTGGTCCTGAGTTCGTTGTTCGGGATGATCAACATGATGATGCTGGGGAATATCGCGGATCATGCCTATGCTGCAGCGGCCGTTTCGGCGGTCGGGGTGACGAACCAACCGCTGTTCCTCGGGCTGGCCGTAGTGCAGGCGTTGAACATCGGAGGCACAGCCTTGATCGCCCGCTATTTCGGAGCTGGAAAACACGACCGGATGGAAAACGTCATGAAGCATGTCATGATCATCAGCATGATCCTTTCCGCCCCATTGGCCCTGGCCGCCTTTGTCTATTCCGATCAGATCATGGCCTTTATGGGCGCGCAGTCCGATACAGTCGAAGTCGGCAGGCTCTATTTCCGCATCATCTGCATCAGTTACTTGTTGCAATCCTTCAATTTCAGCATTTCCGGTTCCTTGCGCGGAATCGGCGAAACACAGATTCCGATGGGCGTAAATCTGCAAGCGAATTTCCTGAATGTCATCGGCAATGCCTTGCTGATCTATGGACTTTTCGGGGTTCCGGCTTTTGGCATCGAGGGGGCGGCGATTTCGACCGTTATCGCCAACCTAGTGGCCAATTTCCTGCTGATCCGTTACCTGCGATCCGGCAAGAGCAAGCTGAATTTTTCCTTCGCGCATCCTTTCCAGTTTTCGATGAAAACGATGAAAAGTTTGGCGAAAATCGGACTGCCTTCAGCGCTGGAACAATTGGCGCTGCGTGCCGGGATGATTCTGTTCATCCAGATCGTGTCGGGCTTGGGGACCGTCGTCTTTGCCGCCCACAACATCGGCATGAATATTCTGTCCCTGTCATTCACCCTCGGACAAGCCTTCGGTATTGCGGCGTCAGCCTTGGTCGGCAGGGCATTGGGTGCCGGTGACGCAAATCTGGCAGAAAAATATGCCTCGCGGACCGGTAAAATCGGCAGCTTGTGGGGTGCGATCCTCGGAGTGGCCTTCTTTTTCGGCGCCGAGTACATCGTCGGCTTCTATTCCAGTGATCCGGAAATCATCCGGAATGCCGCGATCGCCATCCGGGTTGCGGCCATCACCCAGCCTTTCCAGTCGCACCAGCTGATCGTCGCGGGTTCATTGCGCGGGGCAGGGGATACGATTTTCCCGCTGATCTCAACTTTCCTTGGGATTTTGATCATCCGCGTCGCAGCCGCCACCTTCTTCGTGCAGGTGCTCGGACTCGGCATCCTCGGGGCCTGGCTGGCCGTCATGCTGGATCAGATCATCCGTTGGTTCCTGATTGCGATGCGCTTCCGGTCCGGCAAATGGAAAAAGATGAAACTGACGTAAATTCATCCCAAAATAATTCAACAAGCCTCGGCTAATCCGCCTCTTTCTGAAAAAGAGACGGATTTTTTTTCACATGCATTGGCGAAAAATGGTATACTGTTCAATGAGAGAACGGTTACAAATCGGGGCGTGATATCCGTATTTGGGACACCAAAATAAAGGAGGATGAGCAGTATGGGAGGACAACTGATACTGATTCGGCATGGAATCGCGGAAGAGCGTACGCCTGAAGGGGATGACTTCTACAGAAAACTGACGGAAGCAGGCGTGGAGGAACTGACTGCGTTTCTGCCTGACATCGCACCCTTGCTGACCGAGAGCGGAAACCTGAAGATATGGACAAGCCCATTGGTTCGGGCGCGTCAGACTGCTGAATTGGTGGCTGAAGCCACTGCCGTCGAAGTGATCCAACCGCAGGAATTTTTGGAGACCGGCGATTTCGTAGCCTTCATGGATGCGTTGAAACAGGAAGACGAGGGTTTCAATTTGGTGCTTGTCGGGCACGAACCTTATATGAGCAGCTGGACGAAAGAATTGATCGGTGCCGCGATTCCGTTCAAAAAAGGGGCGGTTGCTTTCTTTACGGTCGACATGACCGCAGACCCGATCGGCAATCTGGAGTGGCTTTTGGCGCCGGGTAAATCGGCGAAACGCAAACACGAAGCCACCGCCGACAAAATGCATGCCGTGGATAAACATGAAGGGTCGTCGAAATACGACCCGTGTGATGGTGAAGACACGTTGTACGCCGGTATCATCAACGAACAAATAGCCGGGGTTCAGCACGCCTATGCCGCTTACCAACAGGATTCCGTCGAGCCGGAATCGGCCCATGCACTGCGCGTCGCAATCCGCCAACTGCGGGCTTTGTTGAACTTCAACAAAGCGAACGGCGAGGAGAAATACTACCGGGAAGCGGGCGAAGATTGGCGCGAAATCGCCACCACGTTTGGCTATCTGCGTGAGCTGGATGTGCTGATGGAAGAATGCCGCGAACTGCGCGGGTTGTATCCGGACATGTTGGCCGAGGACGGCCAAGTCATGACTTGGCTGATGGAAGAACGCCAAGGCGAACAGGACAGCATCCATGAATTGATCACGAGCGGTGCTCTCACCGAACGCATTCTCGATGCGGAAGCCGCTACGGCCCATTACTTGAAATCCATCAACTTGGATGATGATCAGCAGAAAAAATCGACAATCAAAAAGCTGGAAAAAATGAAGAAACGCCTGATGCGCAAGTGGGAAGAAGTCGATTTCTCAAACCATGAACAGACCCACAGCCTGCGCATCAACGCCAAAAAACTGCGTTACGCCGCGACCTACCTCGCACCGATCTTGGGCGAGAAGGACAAGGACATCATCAAAGAGATGAAGAAAGTCCAGACCGCACTCGGTACGCTCTGCGACCTCGACATCAACGGGCACCTGCTTCTGGAGATGGCCGACAGGACCGATGATCCCGATCTGCAGCACCACTTCAGAACACTCAGTGAGCATCAATTCCAGCGCAGGGAAGCGATATTGAACGACGAAGCAGATTGAACAATTTAAGAATTTTTACTTAGGTCCATACTCGTTAAGGGTTATGGATCTTTTTATTGCAATAAAATATCCATTCAGATATAAACATAATCAAAAAGATACCGATTACATAATAGGGAAATAGAAGTATCATAGAAATGGGAGTGGGAAATTTGGAAGTAAGAGAAACTTTTATCAGCAATATCATGAGCAACAGCAAGAAGATAAATCTGACAAAATTATTGAATTTTAAAAGTATCCGCATAAAATTGTTAGCTGGGTATTTCACTATCATCACTTTGATAGCAGTCTTAGGAGTCAATAGTTACGCAACGACGAAAGAAATCAATGACAACACCAAGGACATCATCGAAGAGGATATAATTGTTTTAGAGAGCGGTGAAGAGTTCAAATTTCTGATTTCCCAAAGAATTGCGGTAGCACGGGCATACTTAATGACCGGAGATGTGGCTTTCAAGGATATGTTTACACAATTTACTGAAGAGAGTAAGGTTGCCCAAGCAGAAATACTGGCTGTAGACAATTCAAAAGAAATAACCGCGTTATTTGAAGCGAATGACCAATGGGCAGAAGTAATGGAATCAGAAGTTCTTGCAGCTTATCAAGCAGGAAATACAGAAGCAGCAGTGTTTAATATGGTGAACGTTGCGGATCCTGTCATTCGAGAGCAGATTGAATCTGTAAGCGCCATGATTGATCAAAAAGTTCAGACGATTGATAAAAATGGCCATGAGATTATCACGAGGGGGCAAAATTCGCTAAGACTCGCTGTTTTACTTTCGGGGGCTGCTGTAATTATGAGTGTTGTAATTGCATTCTTACTTTCAAATGAAATCTCCAGCAAAATCAAGTTGATTAAGGAACGTATGGAAACAATTGCTGATGGCAGATTAAATGTCGAACCGATAGAAATATCAGGCCGAGATGAACTGGCTGAATTGGCGATTGCGACCAACACGATGCATGAACAATTAACAGCAATTGTTGTAAATATTCTGGATTCTTCCGAACAACTGGCAGGTCATAGTCAAGAATTGACTCAATCTGCAAATGAAGTGAAAATTGGGTCTGAACAAGTTGCTTTAACCATGCAAGAATTGGCAACGGGGTCTGAGGCTCAAGCAAGCAATGCTAGTGCACTTGCAAATGTGATGGAAACTTTTAATGAAGAATTCAAAGTCGTTAACGAAAACTCTTTGATTATTGCGGATGCTTCTCGTCAGGTGATCGATCAATCAAATGAGAGCGAACAGTTGATGGATTTATCAAGTCAACAAATGGATAAAATAGAAACAATCATGAAACAAGCTGTAAGCAAAATGCAATCTTTGGAATTCCAAACGCAAGAAATCACTACGCTGGTGAGATTGATTCAAAATATTGCAGATCAAACTAACCTGCTTGCTCTTAATGCAGCCATAGAAGCTGCCCGAGCTGGGGAACATGGCCGAGGATTTGCAGTCGTTGCTGATGAAGTCCGGAAATTATCGGAACAAGTCGCAGTTTCTGTAAAAGATATTACGGGCTTTGTCGGGAAGATTCAGAGCGAGTCCAGAGATGTGAGTGTATCCTTGGAGCAAGGATATACGGAGGTTAAAGCAGGAGCAGAACAAATTCAAAGAACAACAGATGTGCTGAATGAAATGGAAAGTTCATTAAATAGTATGATCCAGAATATTCTGCTTGTTTCCGACAAAATGTCCAGTCTGACGGAAAATACGGCAAGTATGAGCGTGGCAATAGAAGAAATAGCTTCCATTTCTCAAGAGTCGGCAGCTGGTGTCGAAGAAACTTCTGCAGCTACACAGCAGATCAACAGTTCGATGGAAGAAGTATCCATCAATTCGGAACAAATTTCCGGGTTGGCAGAAATGCTGCATGCGATTGTTAACCATTTTAAGTTCCAGTGATAAAATTGATTCCTAGAAAAGAGAGACAACTGTTCTTAATAAGACAGTTGCCTCTCTTTTGCTCTTTATGAAGAACTGTAATTATGCAGAAGGACTAAATAATTTCAAAAGTCTGCCGATTAAGATAAGAATACCAGAATCATAAATAGTATTAATCATATACCAAAAAATTGATGGGAGTCACATCATGAAAAAATTTATCGTGTTTATCTGTAGCCAACAGCAATTCGCCATTCCAATTGAAATCATTGAGAAAATATTACCATTAGGAAAGTTAACACTAATTCCGGAAGCTTCACCGTACGTCAGTGGTGTTATCCAATACGCTGAGACCACCATGCCTATCATCGATCTGAGCAAGCGGCTCTTCGATAACGATATGGAGATTACGGAAAACTCCAAAATCATTGTGGTATCGGACAATGAACTGAGATTTGGAATTGCGGTGGACAGTGTCGTTTCAGTTAGTGAATTCGATGAAGAACTTCCGACCGTAAACGGTAATGTCGAAAATAAAGTCCAATATATCGAGCACCTATTCAAGACGGATACTGACATCATCATCCATATCGACATCAATGCTTTATTCCATTCTGATGGCATGGAAGAGTTAGTTGCATTAAATGGATAACGGGTTAAGTTCAATAAGGGGTTGATTACGTACTTTGGAAAAAGAACTAAAGGTCGGGATTTCTGATTACAAAATCGGGGAAGCACCACAGTCTTTGTTTACCATCGGGCTAGGGTCATGTGTAGGCATAGCGATTTATGATCCAACTACCCGTGTAGGCGGATTAAGCCATATTATGCTCCCGGACAGCAGTATGTTCAACGGGGAAAAAAAGATCGAAAAGTTTGCCGATTTGGCCATTCCGCATATGGTTTCAGAGCTTGCCAAAAAAACACCAAAAAGAAGATTGGTTGCGAAAATAGCTGGAGGGTCAAGTATGTTCAAAAACTCTTTGAATACGCCTCAAGCGAATATCGGCTTACGCAATATAGCGGCTGTTGAAACCATCCTCAAACAACAAGGGATCCCTATTCTGGCAAATCATACAGGAGGTTCGATGGGGAGATCCATGTTCTTCGATCTTCACACGCTTCAAGTGAAAGTTAGGATGGGGAATCGAGAAATTTTTGATCTATAACAGTCAACGGGGGGAACAGCAATGGAAATAAATATCTTATTAGTGGATGATTCAGCATTCATGCGACAGATATTAAAAGAGAAAATATCCGAAATCGATGGGCTGAATGTTGTCGCGACAGCAAGGAACAGCCAAGAAGCTTTTCAAAAAATAAAACAGTTCAATCCGGATCTGATCACGTTGGACATTGAAATGCCTGGAATGAACGGCCTCGAGACATTGAAGGTCATTAAAGAGAGTTACGATATACCTGTGATGATGATGAGTTCGCTTAGCGGCAAAGAAATTACGATTGAAGCGCTGGAAGCTGGAGCGATTGATTTTATTGAAAAGCCTGCGGACATAAAAAATCAAGGAGAGTCTTTTAAAAAGCAAATTGAATTTGTCATGAAACAGTTCTTCAACAGAACACAAGAAATGACAGCTCCCCGGAGCAACGATGAGGGATCAAATCCAAATAAATCCCGTCCCAATGCCGTGCGGGCTTTGGCGATTGGAGCATCAACAGGTGGACCACGGGCGCTTTTACAAGTGATGAAGGACTTGCCGGAAGGGATCAATGTGCCTATTTTTATTGTGCAACATATGCCCAAGGGATTCACTGCATCATTTGCGCAACGAATGGACGCGGTATCGCCAGTAAAGGTTGTTGAGGCTTACGACGGCATGCCGGTTGAGGGCGGAAAGGCCTATGTAGCCCCGGGGGACCATCATATGACAGTGAAAAATCGCCGCATTCAACTGTCGCAAACTGATAAAATTCATGGCGTAAGGCCAGCTGTGGACCATCTTTTCAGCTCAGCAGCCGAAAGTTACGGGAGCCGCCTGATTGGGGTTGTGCTTACCGGTATGGGGAAAGACGGTACGGAAGGTCTAAAGAAAATAAAGACTAATGGAGGATATACCTTCGCTCAGGACAAAGAATCTTCCTTGGTTTTCGGCATGCCCGGCAATGCCATCCAGAATAAGGTGATCGACGAAGTAGTCAATCTGGAAGAATTGACAGATGCGCTAAACCAAGTACTAGGCGGGAGGAAATAAATGTTGGATTTTAACTGGTTTTATGCTTGGTCAGAAAAAACGTTGCACTTGAATTTGATAGCATACAAAGAAGGACAATTACAAAGACGGATTGAGACCATCATGAAAAAATCCGGAGCAACCGATTTGAAGCAATTTGCCAAAATGATCGAAACCGATGAAAATATAAAAAAGAGTTTTTTGGATTATATCACAATCAACGTGACGGAATTCTATCGCAACAAGGAAATATTTGAAGAATTTGAAGAAGTATTCATCAACAAACTCTCCTCGAAATTCAAAGCCTTGAAAGTATGGAGTGCAGCCTGTTCAACGGGAGCTGAGGCTTATTCGATCGCTATGATTCTGAAAAAAAACAAGCTCACTGCCAGCAGCAAAATAATCGCCACAGATATAGATGAAACCATTTTGTCAAAAGCTAAGGCTGGAACGTACTCCAAATTGGAAGTACAGAACGTTCCGCCTACGGAAAAGAAACTCTATTTTTCCGAGCAGAATAACCGCTATGTGTTGTCGGATGACATCAAAAAAACAGTGCATTTCAAAAAACATGATTTGATTCTGGATTCCTACGAAAAAGGCTACCACGCCATCATCTGCAGAAATGTCACAATCTATTTCAAGAATGAAGTGAAAGAAAAGATATACCGAAACATCGCGGATTCGTTAGTGCCTGGGGGATTGTTCTTTATAGGGGCTACTGAGTCTGTATACAAACCTGAACAATACGGACTAAAAAAAGTAGCTGCATTTCTATATGAAAAGATGTAAATAAGTAAAGCTGCGGACTAACGAGAGGAAGGCTGGGATTCAATGGACGATAATAGTAAATACAGGGAACTCTTCTTTGAAGAAACCGATGAACATCTGCAAAATTTGAATGACCAAGTGATGGAGCTGGAAAACGATCCGGAAAAAGTCAGTATTTTGGATGAGATTTTCCGTTCAGCACATACGCTTAAAGGTATGGCGGCTACTATGGGCTATACAACCATGGCGGAATTGACGCACAAAATGGAAAACGTGTTTGAATTGCTCAAAACGGGCAAGTTAGCTGCAGACGAAGGGATCGTTACGTTGATCTTCGATTGTCTGGATATGCTCTCCGCAATTGTGGAAGATCTTAGAGCCGGGAATGAAGAGGAGCAGGATACTGCAACGCTCAAAAACAAATTGGACAATCTTTTGGCAATCAAAAAAGCAGAACCAAAGGATAAGACAGTCAGCGAACCCACTTTAAACGAGATGACAATTGATGATCCGAATTTTGCATTGGGAAAACTTGATTCCTCAGATATTTCGGTCATCCGCGATGCCCACGAGAAAAACTACCATGCATTATTTATCAAGGTCAGGCTAGATGAGACCAGCATGATGAAGAATGCCAGAGTTTATGTGGTCATCAATAAACTGGAGAAGAACGGAGATATTCTTTATTCCGAGCCTGATGTTGTGACGATGGAAAACGAAGATTTTGGGAATGAGTTCACCATCGTCTACCTGACTAAGACAGAAAAAGCGGCTGTCGAAGAACAGATTCTGGAAACCAGTGAAATAGAAGGCGTAGTCATTCACGAAATAACGGCCGAGGACCTCAACACAGAGACTGCTGATGTTGAAGCAGATGAGCACAATGCAGAGACAGAAATAAAGACAACAATTATAGCTAAGCCGAAACAAACAACGAATCATAGTAGCGCGATGAATCAGTCGATACGGGTTGATATCGAAAAATTGGATTCCTTTATGAATCTCGTATCCGAATTGGTCATCTATCGTACACGCTTGGAAGAAATCAATGATGACTTACAAAGGTCCGAATTACGCGAGCCGTTGGAACAAGTGAGCCGGATTGCGACGGATCTCCAGGACTTGGTGCTCAAGATCCGCATGCAACCTCTCAGTGTCGTCACGAATCGATTCGGCAGAATGATCCGTGACCTGAGCAACGAGCTCGGAAAAGAAATCGATTTGGTCATCGAAGGCGATGATACGGAACTGGATAAGACCGTCGTATCAGAACTGGGTGAGCCGCTCATCCATCTTCTAAGGAATGCGGTGGACCACGGAGTAGAAACGCCTAAAGCCAGAACCGCAAAAGGAAAAAATCCAAAAGGAATCATCCGGATAACAGCGTATCAAGAAGGCAACAGAGTGTTCCTGACAGTTTCCGATGATGGCAAAGGGGTGAATCCGTCAGTCATCAAAGAAAGTGCTGCCCGAAAAGGGATCGAAACTGACCATTTATCCGATAAGGAAATCCAACAATTGATTTTCCATCCAGGCTTCTCCACCGCAAAAAACGTGACCAATATTTCCGGACGGGGCGTTGGCATGGATGTTGTGAAGCAGAAAATCAACGAGCTAGGCGGTACGATTGAGATCATCAGTGAAGTCGATAAAGGAACGGCATTCCGGATGAGTTTGCCACTGACGTTGTCGATCATCCAAGCCTTGCTTGTTACCATTGGAACGGATCAGTTTGCTTTGCCGCTGGGGGTTGTCAGAAAAGTGATTCGCCCTGAGCCGGAAGAGATTGTCCAGACGCACACCGGTGAGGTATACTATTTTGAAGATGAGACGATTCCGGTCATTCGCCTACAGGATAGTTTGGACATCCATACCGGAGTGGAAGAAAAACCTTATCTGATAATCGTTAAAATAGATGAACGCCTGTACGCTTTGACAGTGGATAATCTGATTCGCCAACAAGAAATTGTCATCAAAGAATTAGGCAAAGAACTGAAAAATATCAATAAGTACTTGGGAGCGACTATCATGGGGAACGGGAGTATCATTTTGATTTTGGATATCACCGCAATATGCAACGAAAGAAATGTGGGCGTCTATGTATAATGACTATTCAGAAATGCAATTGGACATCATAACCGAGTTCTTCTCGATAGGTGGAGGTAACGCAGCGACAAGTCTATCACAGTTGATCAATCACCCAGTCGTAATGACGATGCCGTTGGTGGAAACAATGGACTATTCCGAATTGTTTGAAGGGATCATGTCCGATGAGAGCAGCGTGAATGCTGCGATTACGATGATTCATGGAGAACTGGAAGGCGCGTTTTTGTTTGTGATCAGAGAAGAGGAAGCTGACAAACTGGTGTCTTTGATGCTGGGTGAGATGCAGGGCGATCACGAAATGGCCACCTCCGCTTTTATCGAACTGGTCAACATTATCGTCAACACCTTTTTAAATGCAATTTCGCAAGTGTTTGATGTGACCGTTATGACAGGCGTCCCTTTTATGATAGAGGATATGTTTGGCGCGATCATCAGCAGTATCTACATGGAGCAAGGTGTTTATGAAGAAAATCTGTTCATCATAAAGAATGAATTTTCTTATTTGGGAGAACGCCTGGATGCCTCCTTGTATTTTATCCCAAAGCAAGGCGTTTTAGATCAATTATTAAATGGAATCACAACTGAAAAGGAGAATTGATTATGGCAAAAAGTGTAATGATTGTTGATGATGCAGCATTTATGAGAATGAAACTGAAGGATATTCTGGAAAAGAATGGATACAGTGTCGTGGCAGAAGCGCAGAATGGTGTCGAAGCTATCGAAAAATATAAAGAAGTTCGTCCTGAAATTGTAACAATGGACATTACGATGCCAGAAATGGACGGGATTGAGGCATTAAAAGGAATCAAGGTGATTGATGCCAATGCGAAAGTGGTGATGTGTAGCGCCATGGGACAACAAGGTATGGTAATGGATGCCATTCGAGCGGGGGCTGCGGATTTTATCGTGAAGCCTTTCGACACAGATCGCGTCATCAAAGCATTGGATAAAGTCATTTGATCAGGAGGGCAACATGCAAATAATCGTCTTTACTTTAAAAGAAAAGTATTATGCTATATCTACTGAAGATGTCGAAGAAATAGTCAAGGAATTGCCTTCTAGCCATGTGCCGAAAGCACCATACTGGGTGGAAGGATTGATCAATATCCGAGGGAATGCCATCACTTTGATTAATTTGTATAAATTACTTAGTAACACTAGTGAAACAGAAGAACTGTGTTACAATAGTATCATCATTTTGAAGAACAACGATAAAAAAGTTGCTTTTGCGGTGGACTCTGTTGAATCTGTTTCGGAAATTGATTCACACGACATACAAATGACTGACTACACGAATGCAAAGGAAGTAGCAGGCATCATCAGATTAAACAACAAAATGATCAGTTTAATAAGTATGGAAGCATTATTTTCTATAAATGAGGGGTAAGCGTGAGTAAAGTTCTATCTCAACAGGAAATAGATTTGTTGATGGAAAGTGTGAAAAGTGGAGAAATTGACACTGAACTAGTAGAGGAAACAGAGCCCGTTAAGATCAAGACATATGATTTCAGAAGGCCGGCACGGCTTTCGAAAGAATATATGACGACTTTAACGATGTTGCTCGAGGAATATGCTAAGATTGCAAGTAACTTAATAACAACTCAGGTGCGTTCAACTGTTACGCTACGAGTTGCTTCGATTGAACAAATCAGTTTTGATGAGTTTTTGCATTCTGTTCCTTACTTTACTTTGATGGGTCTATTCCGCTCGGAACCACAAGAAGGTATGCAGATTGTCGAGATCAATTCTCAAGTTTGTCTGCAGTTATTGCAGTTGTTATGCGGCAGTCCGGATACAAGACTATCGGATGCAGGAAACGGCAAAGACAGCTTTACGGATATTGAGATTGCCATTTTGGAAGAAGTGGTCGGTAATTTTGGCCATGCACTACAGTTGGCTTTCAGGGATATCGTAGAGTTGAACGTGAAGATGGAAGCAATGGAAACGAATGCACAGCTGCTGCAGACGATGTCCCCCAATGAACCTGTCATCATGACTACGTTCATCATTGAATTGTTGGAGGACCAGACATTCATCAACTTGTGCATTCCGTATATTTTTTTTGAGAGCATGTTGGAAAAGTTGAGTTTTCGTAATTGGTTCCATTCAGGCCGCACGATGGATCCTTCAGACAAAGACAACTTGACTAAAAATCTGCAATCTGTTTCGGTGTCCGTAGAGGTTTTGCTTGGGAAGACCAACGTATCGATGGATAGTTTTTTACAATTAGAGTTGGGTGATATCATCACCTTGGATAAACTCACACACGAGCCATTGGTCATGTCCATCGAGAATCTGCCAAGTTATTTGGTGAAACCTGGTGTACTGGGGAATAAAATGGCGGTTGAGGTATTACACTATATCGGAGGAGACATTGATTAAATGAGCACGGAAAAACTAACACAAGAAGAAATCGATCGCATGATGAGTGAATTAACCCAAGCGCCAGCTGCTGCATCCACAACCATCAGCCAAATGGAGAGCGATATTATCGGGGAAGTCGGTAACATCTCTATGTCCCAAGCGGCTACGACATTGTCCGAAATTTTAGGTCATAAAGTACACATCACAACACCCAAAGTATTCGTCAAAAGCATTCGTCAGGTGATAGATGCTGCTGTCAAGCCTAAAATTATTACCTCTATCGGCTTCAAAAAAGGTCTGACAGGGAACAATCTCTTGTTGATGGATGCGCAGGACTCGGTGATCATTGCCAATTTGATGATGGGCGGTGACGGTCAAGTAACCAGCACGGAACTGACAGAATTGGAACTGAGCGCAGTCGGTGAAGCAATGAACCAGATGATGGGTTCTTCCGCAACGGCCATGGCGACTATGCTAGGAAAGATGATCGATATTTTGCCTCCGGAAGTGCATTTGGTTGATGATAAGGAGCATTTCAACGTTGACATCGGTGTGGATAATCTGAATGCGGATGTCTGTCTGATCGCATTCCAACTGGAAGTTGAAGGCATTCTCCAGAGTGAAATCATGCAAGTGTTCACAATGGACGCCGTCAAAGAAATCACTGAAATCATGTTGGCGGATCAAGGGGAAGTGCTTGCGCCAGTCGAACGGAAGCACGAAGAGCGTCCCGCGCAACCACCTTTGCAGCCAGCAGCAGATGTGGTTCCGATTCAAAAACCTGCGTTTCAAGAATTGCATAAATCCGACAAACAGCATCTTCCGCAAAATCTGGAGCTGATACTGGATGTTCCGTTAGAATTCAGCGTGATGCTGGGAGAAAGCAAGAAAACGATCAAAGATATCCTTTCATTGGGTACGGGCTCTGTTGTCGAACTGAACAAACTGACGGAAGAACCTTTGAGCATTTATGTGAATGGCAAGCGGATCGCTGAAGGCGAAGTTGTAGTAATCAACGAAAAATTCGGTATCCGCATCACAAACATTCTGAGCAAAGAAAAACGCATCGAAACGTTATAGGAAGAGAAGGGACCAGCTCGTAATTCAATGAGCCGGACTCTTCTTTTTTTTGTGGCCTTACCGGTAGCTGTATGTCGGTTGTTTTGCTGTTTTCGGTAAACGTTCAGCCGACAGATGCGTGATCTCTCGACAGTTCGGGAAACCGTCCTGAGCGAACAGCCGACAGAGGAACGATCTGTCGGTTGTTTCGCGGTTTTCTATATACGTTCAGTCGACAAATGCGTGATCTCTCGACAGTTTGCGATACCATCCTGGGCGAACGCCCGACAGATGAGGCAAAGGAGATGTTTCCATATTAGCCACGTTTGGTCAGCATCCTTCTTTCATTGTTATTTGTCAATCTTGGGCTTTTTCTGGATTTTGACTTAACTTTTCAGCAAAGTGGTCGACAATAGTGATGTGGATACAATAAGATAGATACATACTAACCAGTGAAAAAGGAGTGAGTTGCATGAAAATCGGCAACGGCTATAACAGTTACCTGAAAGCAATCCAAAAGGACACATCACATAAAGAAACAATAAAGGCTGAACCGCTTAAACCAAGAGTAAATGAAGCGGCGGTAAAAGTCGAGATTTCTGAAGAAGCGAAACGCTTGGCTGAAAAGACAATCGATAGCGCCCCTAGCGCCAAAGCCCAAGAGATAAAAGCAGCAATCCAAAACGGTACATATAAAGTGAGTGCCGAAAAAATTGCAGCGAGCATGATGAAAGCAATGGAAGAGCAAGGGGCTGGCTCGGAATAATGGAAACCAGACAAAATGGCTTATCGTTGTTGCTAGCACTCAAAGAAACCTTGCAGCGTGAAAAGGAAGCTTTGATGGCGAATGATAGTGTTGCATTCAATAATATTGTCACCGAAAAGCAGGTTTTTTTGTCCCATTTGGAAGAAGCATCTTTTGAAGAATGCAGCCGTGTTGATATCGAAAAAGAAGTAAACGAAATAAAGGAGCTGCAGGAATGCAATCTTTTGTTGACAAAACAAGCAATCAGTTATCATGACAGCATTTTGACTGCTTTATCGGATGGGATGGAAAAAAGCTCCCGTACATATTCCAGGAAAGGACAACTGTCCCCTTCCAAAAATGCAGGTCTGTTCAATCAATCAATTTAAGGTGGAGGTATCATGGCAGGGTTATTTGGCATATTAAATGCAGGAACGAACGGCATGAGCGCAGCTCAGGCGGCAATGCAGACAACAGGCAACAACATTTCGAACGCCAATACAGATGGCTACTCCAGACAACGGGTGAATTTGGTTGCCAGCAACCCATACACGCTTTCCGGCGTTGGCCAACTTGGCACAGGCGTGCGAATGGAATCCGTCACACGGATTGTTGACGATTATTTAGTGAAGCAATCTTTCACAGAAAATGCTTCCTTGGAAAAATTCACGCAGAAAGCAGATGTATTGGGCCAATTGGAATCTGTTTTCAATGAGCCTTCTGAAACAGGACTCAACAATAAACTGACGGAGTTCTATGAATCTTGGAAATACTTGGGAAACAATCCTGAAATGACCACTTCCAAAACAATGGTCAGTCAACAGGCACAAACACTGACGGATACGATCTCCCATATGGGTTCGCAACTGGACAGTCTTCAAGAAGGTACTGTTCAGGTTATTTCCAAAAAAGTCTTGGACTTCAACACTAAAGTCGAGCAGTTGGAATCAATCAACGAGCAAATTTTTTCTGTAGTCACAAAAGGTGAGATGCCGAATACGTTATTGGACCAAAGGGATAAGCTGGTAGAGGAGATTTCAGGAATCACTTCGGTGGAAGTGAAGACGGATGCATACCAGCGTACCTTCATCAGCATTGATGGAGAAGTTATTCTCGGAGCAAATAAGCGCCAAGTGTTGAGTGTGGCAATCGGCGCCACTTCCGATGACGGCTCGCTCATCTCGACCAATGGCAGCACGGCGAAAACGGTCGAATCATCCGAATCTTTCCCAGCCGGAACGTTGTTGCTGCAGCAAACGGCAGAGGACGGGGCTACCAAGTTTACGGAGCTATCCAGCAGAAGCGGCCACATCAGCGGTTCGCAGGAAGCTTTGGTGGAGATCGACCGTGGGATCAAAGAATTGAACCAACTAGTCTCAACTGTTGCCAAAGCGGTCAATTTAGTCCACAGCGACAACGGGATCGGGATTCCCTTTTTTGATTTAGGCGATGATCCGGATAATGTCATTTCCAACTTGAAAGTGAATTCCGCCATCACGGAGGACCCAAACAAGATTGTTGCGGGGAAATCCCTTACGGGCCAGATAGCCGGAGACGGTACCCGGGCGCGGGCGATTGCCGACATCCAGTCGAAGGCACTGCAGTATTCCTCAAAAGAGGCGCTCGAATTTGATGCGGATACACTGAAGATTACAGCGCAACCCAACGGCACTACTACAGCAGATGCTTACAATGACATCATCACCCGAGTGGGGATTTCGAAGCAACAGGCCGACTTCATGATGGAGAACCAAAATGAAGTGGTTTCCTTCCTTGAGCAAAGGAAGAGTTCCATTTCCGGCGTTTCCATCAACGAAGAGGTTGTGAACATCATGAAATTCCAAAGTGCATTTCAGGCAAACGCTAAGGTGTTGGCCGTCACCTCCGAGATGCTGGACACTTTGATCAATCGGACGGGGGTATAAAACATGCGCATTACGGACAGAATAACCGCAACGAACATGATCCAAAGCATTAATCGAAGCCAAGGCAAGTTGGAAAAATACAATAACCAATTGTCTTCGATGAAGGAAATCAGCAAACCATCCGATGATCCACTAAGGGCATCGCAGATCATGAATTTGAACAACAGCCTGATCCAAAATGAAGAGTTTTCCGTAACGATTGCGGACACAGTCGATTGGACCAATATGCAGGATTCCGCGCTGGAAAATGCTACCAATTCACTCAGACGGATCACGACACTGATACAGTCGGCTTCCACCGGAACAATGTCGGATTCGGACCGTCAAGCCATCAAAGTCGAAATGGAAAACGAAATCAGTACAATGGTCGATTCATTGAACACGAATTTTGGCGGAAAGTATGTCTTCTCTGGTATGAACACAACCACGAAACCGTTCGAAATCAGTCGGGATGCTAATGGGCAGATGACCGGCATCCAATATCAAGGAACGCAGGACGGGACGGATGCAGACGGAAACGTCATACCGGTAAAAGCCGACTTAACCCGTACAATCGCGACCGGCGTGGATGTCTCACTGAAGACGGATGGCAGACAGCTGATGAATGAACAGGGCACTCCTGCAGAAAAAGATGATCTTGGCACGTTTCTTGCGGATGCGCTGAAAGCTCTGGATGCGAACGATACCGAATCCCTCGCAGGAAAACTGCTTGCGCGCTCCAACAAGGAGACCGAGAATGTCGTCAATATGCGGACCGAAATCGGCGCCATCTCCAACCGGCTGAAATCCGCGCAAGAGCGGAACACTTCCGAAAACATTAACCTCAAGTCGATCCGTTCCAACAAACAAGATGTGGATCTGGCCGAGAAGTATATGGAATTCACGATGGAACAGCAAGCGTTCCAGGCAGCGCTGTCCATGGGCACCAAGATTCTCCAGACCAATATTTTAGACTATCTTTAAGATAGTCTATTTTTTTTTGAAATTCAGCAAAATAATGCTTAACTATTTCAGACCCGCTCCGATTACATATATATAGGCAAGGCCTTAACAAAACGAAAACACACTAGGAGGAAATACACATGAGAATCGGAACAAATACAGCAGCAATGAATACATATTCAAACTTGACAGCAGCAAACTCTTCAAAAGCAGGTTCATTAGCAAAACTATCTTCAGGCTTGCGTATCAACAAAGCAGGGGACGACGCTGCTGGACTTTCTATCTCGGAAAAAATGAAGAACCAAATCAGCGGCTTGACGCAAGCAACACGCAATGCACAAGATGGTATTTCTTTAATCCAAACAGCTGAAGGCGGACTAACAGAAACACACAGCATCCTAAACCGTATGCGAGATCTTACAGTGCAAGCAGCAAACGATACTAATACGGATAAGGATCGCTCTGCAATTCAAACTGAAATTACTTCTCTAACTTCAGAAATTGAACGCATTGCAACAGATACACAATTCAATACAAAAAGTCTTTTAAATGGTGGTGCTACAGGTAAAGTATTTTCATTCCAGATTGGTGCAAATGCGGATCAAAATATTTCTGTTACAATTTCTGATATGTCAACTGCGGCAGCAGGACTTGACCTTGCTGGTAAAGTAGATGTTACAGTGCCTACTGACGCTGCTGGTTTTGATACAATTATAGGTACTATTGATGGTGCAATTGAAAAAGTGTCAACTCAAAGAGCGAGTTTGGGTGCGAACCAAAACCGCTTGGATCACACAATCAACAACCTTTCCACTACTAAAGAAAATCTGTCTGAAGCAAACTCTCGTATCGTTGACGTTGACATGGCTGAAGAAATGACTTCATTCACGAAATCAAACATTTTGGCGCAAGCTGCAACTTCGATGTTGGCGCAAGCGAACCAAATGCCACAATCAGTTCTTTCTTTGCTACAATAATCATTTCCGATCAAAGGCCGGCCATATGGCTGGCCTTTGATTGCTTTATAAGCATAAAAATACTATCATGTCGTATAGCGGCACCAGCCAGCTTCACTAATAAGACCATGCTCTCAGTATAGAACGGAGTGAAAAAATGAGTGTATCCAACAGTATCAATTTTTTGGGTTCCTATTCAGGAATCACTTCTGAAACAATCGATTCCTTGATTGCCGCGCAATCCGGTAAACTGACCCAATACAATAACCAAAAAGAATCCTTAACCAAAGAAAAAACAGCCTGGTCGGACATCCAAACAAGATTAACGAACCTGAACACAAAAATGGATGCTTTGATGGATCCAAAAAGTTTCTTTTCAAAAAAAACTACGAGTTCCGATGAAACGAAACTCGCGGTGACTGCCGCAACAAATGCCGTTTCCGGTAATTATGAAATCACCGTAGAAAGGTTGGCAAGCGCCTCTCGATTGACTTCCGGACAAATCCTGACGACCGACCAAACAACCACCACAGCCTTAGGTTTCGAGGGCACCTTCACGCTGGCGAGTCAGGACACGAGCGAAATCGGTTCAAGTAGTCCAACGACATTGAAACAAGCGGACATCACTGTTGCAAGCACGGATACATTGAAGGACATAATCACAAAAATCAACGCAACAACGAAAGACAGTGGCATATCCGCCACCATCATCGATGGCCGCTTATCGCTTACTGATGCGCAGATGGGCGACCGGACGATTTCCGCTACCAGTGCGACCGATTTGGCTGATAAATTAGCCCTGAACCCCGCCGCGACCGGTGGCGCACAAGCCACCCTGGTTACCGGCACTTCGGCCAGAGTTACCGTCAACAATACGATCACGCTTGAGCGCAACAGCAACACGATCGCCGATGCGATCGAAGGGATGACGCTCAATCTGAAAGCAACTACAGCGGGCTCCTCAGTGTCCGTATCGGTTGCCGATGACACAGACAATACCCTGAAGGTTGTGAAAGATTTCATCGAGCAATACAACTCGACTGTGAGCTTCATCACGGAAAAACTGTCGGTCGGCAATCCATCTTCCGAGACCAATGTGTCGGGAGCGCTCAGCGGAGACAGCACATTGCTGCGTCTGCAATCCAACCTGAGACAAATGCTGACGGGCGGAGTGGAAATCCAAAAAGTAGATCCTTCCAACCCGAACGAAGTACAAAAATATGATTTTATCGGATCGCTAGGCATTTCGGTCGATCGCTACGGCAAAGCCAGCATCGACGAAACCAAACTGAAGGAAGTCATCACCAAGGAACCTGAACGTGTCGCTTCGTTCTTCAGCAGAAGCATTACGGTTGACGGGACCACCGATAAGAAGAAAGTCGGCTTGGCCGAAAAGCTTCAGATTGTGGTAAACAGCTTTGTCGATTCCAAAGACGGGATGATCACTGCCAAAAACAAGACCTATGATAAAGCAATGGACGACATCGCCAAGAAGATAGAAGCATTCAATGAACGCATGGCAGCGCAGCGGGCACGCTACGTCAAGATGTTTACGGCTTTGGACACGGCGATGATGCAAGCGGAGTCGCAGATGTCTTACTTATCAAGCCAGCTAACGAGTTCCAATGACTAATGATCACGGAGGAGAGAGGGTGTCGTGAAAGATGCAGGATGCAGATTTCGCTAAGGAAAGATTGGATATTTTACTTGAAATGAAGCAATTATTTGATTCATGGGATGGCACAGCGATGCAGGGAATCAAAATAATCGAAAAAAACCAAGAGCATACCGCTGCTCTCCAAAGATTCGATAGTATCGAAGGCATGAGCCCATTTTCAAAATCAGAAAATGATTTGCTCATCAAGGTTATTCAAAAACAGAAATTAGTGCTGTATACTTTAAGGAATAATAAAGAAGAACTGCTTCAGCAAGCAAAACAAGTGAATCAAAAAAGCCGCATCATCGAAAGCTATTTATACTTGAAGAAAACGCCGGTTTTTGTTGATAGAGGCATGTGAATGGGAGAGAAAAATGTATAACAGAAATAAGCAGAATGTTTATCTTCAGAACCAAGTCATGACTGCAACGCCAAAGAAATTGATCGTCCTGCTTTATGATGGCTGCATCAAATTCATGAATTTGGCGGAACGAGCGATCCTGGACAAGAAAATGGAAAATGCGCATATCAATCTGATCAAGGCCCAGAACATCGTTATGGAACTAAAGGGAACCTTGAATTTTGAAGACGGTGCAGCAATCGCTGAAGAACTTGATGCAATTTATGGACATCTTCAAGCAGCGTTGATAAAAGCGAACATCGATAAAGATGCGGAGCAAGTGAAAAAGTGTTGCCTCATTATGCAAGATTTGAGAGCATCGTGGATTGAAGTTTAATAAAAAAATTGCAATAGAGGATGCCCCGCGCATACTCTATTTTTTTGTGCGTACAGCATGGAAATGAACAATCTTGCGCAATAAAGCGAGTTCCTACTGCACGAATTTCCAAGAGTGTATGTGAGGCAGTGACATGAATGGAAGGTTATTATCCTACTCGAGATTGGCAAGCTGCAGAAGGGTATGTTGTTTCCGCCTTATTGTCTTCTTAGTATTATACGACTAATTGAATTAGATTATATTTTTCTTCTTTATAATTTAATTAACAAATAATATATTTCTTTAGAGAAAGAATTGCTGCCCCGTAAGGATGTTGATTGCCGTTTTTTGAAAATATCTGGCTATAATTAAGACTGTTTTTTTATTGGGTTCATAAAATACAATATCAACGCACTGCTCTGACAAATCTAGGTCATAATAATTAGGGGAGTCCGCAAAGTTTTTGACGAGAATCGGTCCAGAGTCGCTAAATAAATTTCCGTCTGTATTTGAAACCGTCATTTTAGAGTTGAACTTCACCTTTTTATCATGTTGTGTAGCCATTGATAGAACCCCCAATCTGATATGGTCGTGTTGTGATGACTTAATCATGTCAGATTGAGGTTTATTATGTATTCCCACTGGTATTTGGGAAATATATGGGCAGGGCCAAAAATGGGATCGAAAGTTAGATCAATTTTCTGCCATAACCTACAGATGCTTCAATTAAAATACGAAAAGTAAGGTACTTTGAAAGCGGTAAGTTCCAAAGTGAAGAAACAATATATTGGAATTGCTATTCTCTGAGGGTTGTTTTTCTACACCTTCGTACTTTGCATCGATAATAGTATTAAATCGTTGGTTATCAAAAAAATTTACGAAGAATGGATTGAATAAAATTACGATGTTTAAATATTTGTAAAGTGGTGTATAATGAATAAGATTGATGTAATGAATGTGAATAAAGTGTGAACGAAATGATACGTGAGGTGGGGGCGCTGAATGAATGACATAAATTACAATCTGCTTAGAAATGCATTAAATGCTGCTTCTACACGGCAAGAGGTTATTTCGAGCAATATATCGAATGTAAATACAGATAATTATAAAGTGGGACAGGTGCAATTTGAATCGCTTTTAGTTCAGGCAAATCAAAGTCTGTCCATGAAACAAACGAACGACTTGCATATTGGCTTCGATGATCTATCTAAAATCGATCCGCTTGTGACAAAAAGGACAGATACTGCGGTTAAAGAAAATGGCAACAACGTAGATATTGATATGGAGATGGCGAATCAAGCCCAAAATAGTCTGTACTACAACGCGCTTGTGACGCAATTGAATGCAAAGTATGGACTCCTTAATACTGCAATATCCAGTTAGAAAATGAAAGGGGTTAAACGAACAAATGTCCATTTTTGATTCTCTGCACATCAACTCAAGCGGTCTTAGTTTGGAACGATTGAAGTTGGATGTCATATCTACGAACATAGCGAATGTCAATACGACTCGAACGGAGGAAGGCGGACCGTATTTGAAGAAGACGGTTTCTTTCGAGGAGAGCATAAAAAGGACAACGAATCCCGGACTTAACGGTTCGACAGAAAAGAGCTTCGGGGTGCGCCCGACTGCGATCGATTCCGATGAAACAGCAGTCATCCGGGAATATGACCCGACACATATAGACGCAGATGAGAATGGATATGTCACCAAACCGAATGTGAATATGGCAGACGAGATGGTAGACATGATGTTGACGATGCGAACCTACGAAGCGAATGCTACTGCATTGGAAGCAAGTAAAGATATGCTGAAGCGAGCGCTGCAAATTTCAGCTGATTGATCAATAAATGAGTGAATGGAGTGTCACATGGCTATCAGTTTACCAATATATAATTTAGGCGGCAGTACCGCTAGCAGTATACTAACATCTGAAATCAGCTCATTAAGTGGAAAGACTAACATTCAGGACCAGAGCGCTGCAGCCTCTTTCGATAATCTGCTTGGCAAATCAATGACGATGCTTAATGAAACGCAACAAGCGTCTGACTTGGCGACACAAGGTCTGATAATGGGTGACAGCCAGAATTTGCATGATGTCATGATCAAGGCTACTGAAGCGCAGTTGGCTCTTGATTTAGCAGTACAGGTCAGAAATAAAAGTCTGGAAGCATTCAATGAAATCAAAAATATGCAATTTTAATGATAGGCAAGGGGAATAAGCTACATGAATCAATTGAAGAGCACGATGGGGGAGATTCAAGAAGGCTGGCGGGGTCTCAGCACTCAAAAGAAAGCAGGGATGATAACTGCTCTCCTTTCAATCTTTCTGCTTGTTTCAGGACTCTCTTATTATTCCCAACGCGTGGAATACACAACTTTATTTTCAGGGTTGGAAGAGGCAGATGCAGGTTTGATCGTAAATGATCTGGATGCAAAAAAGATCTCTTATAAGCTTGAGGACAACGGAAGAACGATTCTGATCGATGACACACAACTTGATAAATATCGGATTCAATTGGCTGTTGATGGGATGATGCCGGAGACTTCGACCGGTTTTGAAATTTTTGATGAGACGAGCATGATGGCGACGGACGAGGACCGCAATATCATGTACCAGCGGGCAGTAACAGGTGAATTGGAACGAGCCATCACCTCTCTTCAATCCGTTGAGTCTGCCAAAGTCATCTTATCCATTCCAAAAGGAAGCGTCTTTGGCACAGAACAACCAGAAGCCAGTGCATCCGTAGTGATTGCGACGCGAGGGAATCAACAGCTGCCTGCTGCCACTATTCAAGGGGTCGTTTCCTTGGTGTCCGGTGCGGTAGAAAATTTACCGACCAACAACATTAAAATAGTAGACAAAAATGGAAAGGTCTTGGGAAATGCAGTGATGGCAGGTTCAGATGAGTACTCACCCGAGTTGGTGAGTCGGTACAATGCTATCGTCACGAATTACGAACAGCAACTGCAACAGAAGTTGGTGGCAGCGTTGGCACCTATCTATGGAATGGAGAATCTTTCCATTGCTTTAAATGCAGAGATGGATTTTGACTCATTTCAACAAGAAGAGATTCTTTATGGTGAAGCAGCGATCCGGAGTCAAAATGTTGCGGTCACTGGTGGAACGATTGATGTCAATGATGGAGCCGAGGCTACAGCAAACGATAACGCGATAAATTCTGTTATTTCGGAGGAAGATGGAGGACAGTCATCTTATGAACAGACCATCAATAATGAATTAAACACCACCAGTTCTGTCAGAGTCAGCGCTCCTGGAACGATAACGAGAATAACCGCGACTGTCATATTCAATGGCACATTGAGCAATGAACAACAGATTCAACTTGATAATATCACAAAAGCAACGATTGGGTTTGATGCGGGACGGAATGATCGGGTTGAAATCGAAGGGATTCCATTTATTGCGTCGGAAGATGCAGCAGAAGTGATTGTCGACGATAAGACGACCTTTGCCTATTACCTGAAAGAATATGGTTTGTATGTTGCGGCGGGCATAGGTGGGCTGTTGATCTTGTCTCTGATCGCTTTCATTTTCCGCAACAGTAAGGAAAAGAAGTACCGCGCTTTTGATGAGGAAATGGCTAATGCAAAACGTATTATTGAGGAAAAAAATATTCCTCAGCCTCCTTCTGTAAACAATCAAGAGGCTGATCTGTTTGATTTCACTCAAAATCCAAAGTTCCAGAGGGATGCAAAGGTGAAGGTTTATGCGAAAGAGAATCCGGAAATGGTCGCAGATATGATTAAAATATGGATGAAAGATAAGTAGGTGTTATATAAGTGAGCGATATAGCTGGAATCAAGAAGGCAGCAATTTTGCTTATCTCATTAGGAACAGAAACCTCTGCAGAAATAATGCGGCAACTGCCCGAAAGTTACATTCAAAAAATAAGCTATGAGATAGCAAACATTGATTATGTCAATCCAGATGAAGTAGACGAAATCGCTACAGAGTTTTTGGAAATGGCACAAGCGAGAGAGTATGTCATAGATGGCGGGGTAGAGTATGCCCGTAACTTGTTGAATATGGCCTTGGGTGCGCAGCGAGCAAAAGAAGTCATAGATATGCTGAATCAGATCCAATTACGTGAACGCCCGTTTGATATAGCGAGAAAAGCTGACCCGCAGCAGTTGACGAATTTGCTCCTGCACGAACAGCCTCAGACAGTAGCATTGATACTTTGTTACATGCAGCCCGACAAAGCGGCGATGATTCTATCCCAGTTTTCTTTAGAAAAACAATCCGAAATTGCGGAAAGAATCGGAACGATCACGCGCACAACGCCTGCAGTAATAGAAAAAATTGAAAAAGTGATCGAGACGAAATTCTCGAGCTTTGTGGATAATGAAACAGAATCAGTGGGAGGCGTCCATACGCTGGTTGAAATCCTTAACTCTGTTGGACGGAGCACGGAGAAGAACATCATATCGATGTTGGAAGAAAAACAACCGGAACTGGCTGATGAAATCAAAGCTAAGCTGTTTACGTTTGAAGATATCGTCAGCCTGGAACGTGGAGATGTTCAAAAAGTTCTGCGTGAAGTGGATAATGACCAATTGGCCTTGGCTCTCAAAGGCGTATCGGAAGACATCAAGCAGTTCATATTCCAAAATCTATCCAGTCGGGCAGTCGAAACCCTACAGGAAGAGTTGCAGTTTATGGGACCAGCGCGCTTATCAGCTGTAGAAGAAGCGCAACAGAAGGTCGTCTCAGTCATAAGAAGGCTGGATGAAGTTGGAGAAATTTACTTAAGAAGAGGTGAACAAGATGCCGTCATCTCATAACATCATTAAGTCGCATCAATGGAAGTCGGATGAAACTACTTCAGATATCGACACAAAATTATCTGTTATCCAAAAAGCGTCATTGCTGTCTCACAAAAAAACGGGGATGAACGACAAGCGTCAAGCAGATGCCAGTACCCCTTTCGCTGCTCAAGCCGAGCAGATCGGACAGTTGTTATTGGAGGCCCAGGAAGAACGACAAAGCGTCATTGCCCAAGCCGTTGTAGAAGCAGACCTCATCAAGCATAAGGCGAAAGAAGAAGGGATGCTCGAAGGGAAAGAGTTGGGCATGCAAGAAGGTTTTCTTGCTGGCTATGAAAAAGGCCGGCAAGAGGGATTAGAGACATTGTCAAAAATCCGGGGAAGCCTGCTGAATCAATTAAAAGAGACCGATACACTTGTATCGACCTATTACAAAGAAAATAAAGAGGCAATTATTGAACTGGCTGCGCAGATGGCAGAACAAATCGTGCACCATTCTATTGATAGAACTGATGAATCAATCATGCTTCTGCTCAATCCGATCCTAAAAAGAATGGAAAAAAACGAGCCCTTCATTACGATTACAGTGCGTCCGGATGATGCTGAAACGATCAGAATAAAAGTCAACGAGCACGAAATGGATGAATTTACTGCACGTTATGTCGTGTTGAGCGATGACACGTTGGAAAAGAATGGCTGCATCATTGAGTGCAGCCGGTCCATCATCGATTTGCAGATAAAGAAACAACTTGCTGCTATTGTCGCAGATCTGAATGTTCTGGGAGATAATAGCCATGTTTGAAATTCCCTTTGAAACATACCATAGACAAATCCGAAAAAAAAAATTCTATCTGAAGATGGGCAAGGTGAGTCAAGTCACTGGACTGATCATCAGAGTAGAGGGTCTGGATGCCTTTATCGGTGAAGTTTGCGAGATTCAGATCAGGTCGACCGGAAGTACGGTCTTGAGTGAAGTGGTCGGCTTTGTGGATGCAACCGTATTGCTGATGCCGCTTGATGAAATCGATGGAATAGGACCGGGTTGTTTAGTGCGTCCAACCGGAAAGACACTTCAGATTGAAGTCAGTGATGAACTGCTTGGCACCACGCTGGATGGTTTGGGAAGACCGATGGATCAAACGAAGCAACTGAATGGTGCTCCCTTCAAAGTGAACAGAAGCGCACCAGATCCATTCAGACGCAACAGAATTGAGCAGGTTATCCCTACCGGAATTAAAGCGATCGACGGGCTGCTTACAATTGGTGAAGGACAGCGGGTTGGGATCTTTGCCGGTAGTGGTGTCGGGAAAAGTACCCTTTTAGGGATGATTGCACGATACTGCGAGGCGGACGTGATTGTGATTGGTCTCATCGGAGAGCGTGGACGTGAAGTGTTGGAATTCATCGAAAAGGATTTGGGTGAAGAAGGCTACCGTAAATCGGTGGTTGTCTGCGCTACTTCAGATTCTCCACCGTTGGTCCGGCTAAAGGGGGCGTATGTTGCCACCGCGATAGCAGAGTACTATAGGGATCAAGGGAAAAAAGTAATTTTGATGATGGACTCCGTGACGCGTGTCGCCATGGCACAAAGGGAAATCGGATTGGCTACAGGGGAACCACCGACATCAAAAGGGTACACACCTTCCGTGTTCACAGTGCTTCCGAAATTATTGGAGAGAAGCGGCATGTCCGAGCATGGCTCGATCACTGCTTTTTACACAGTATTGGTTGAAGGGGATGACATGAACGAGCCAATCGCAGATGCGGTCCGAGGGATCTTGGACGGACATATCATCCTTTCAAGGAAAATTGCTGCGGAGAATCAATATCCGGCAATCGATGTCCAAAACAGCGTAAGCCGTTTGATGAAAGATATCGTTCCGGAATCGCACAGCCGTGCCGCAGGAATGCTGAAAGAGAATATGGCCATTTATGCAGAAGCGAAAGACTTGATCGACGTAGGTGCCTATCGGAAAGGGAGTAGCCCTGAAATTGATCGGGCTATTTTACTTGCGCCCGTCATCAAAAACTTCTTGAAGCAACGTGTGGATGAACCTCATTCTCATAGCGAAATTGTGGCTACTTTACAAAATTTGTTCAAATGATCAGAAATCAAGGTGATTAGGTGAAAAGACATCAATTTTCAATGGAAAAAATTCTCGAGTGGCGAATTACAGAAGAAGAAAACGCCAGGAAATCAGTTCTCCATGCCCAAAATAAAATGCAACAGCAGCAACTACAACTCACACATCTTGTTAATGAAAACACCAAATTGAAACACGACCAAATGAAGCTGACAGAGATAAGCACTTTAAGGTATAACCATCACCTTAAAGGCTTGATCGACGAAAAAATAATCATTCAAAAGAATGCTATCGACCAAGCACAAAGTGATATGGATCAGCTTCAAGAAGCGTTGATACAAGCACATAAAGACCGTAAAATAATGGAAAAGTTAAAGGAACGCGAAAGTGTGCAGGTGCTTGCGCAATTGCAAAGTGAAGAACAAAAAGAGCTTGACGAAATCGCTACGCTTCAGTATAAAAAAAGCTACTTTTAAGTCGATTATAGTATAGGATGGGCATTTAAAGGAGGTGAAATATTGATTACAGGATTATCTTCTGGAATTTCAGCGCAACTTCCCGGTTCGGCTCAAGTACCTACCACAAAAGAAGCCGGATTAATTTTTGACAGTCTTCTGTCGGGTAGGATCACAGGCAAGGAACCGACTCCCGATATGCAAGAAGAAACACCCGACTCCTCGGAAATGGCGGCGCCGGAAGAAAGCACTGATCAAGAAGCCATGGAACAGGCCTATATGAATCTCTTTCTCTACAGAATCCTTCAGGATGGGAAATCTTCGTTAGCAGGTAGAACTTTTCCAACAGAAGAAAAAGCAGATCAAGCGGGAGAGTGGCTTGTAAGTGTAGCAGATCAACAACTTGTGATAACAGAGAAACTTAACAACTCTGCTCTTGCAGTAGAGACGCGTACAATAACTTCACAAATTGAAGACAGTTCACGCATGAAAAGTCTGCCTGTTTCAGAGGCCACCATCGTAACTGAGTCAACTGGACCACAAGCGGATGAGCGGGCCACCACTACAGAAAGCATTGGAGTAAGGGCATCGGAAGAAAAGGAATTCTATTCGACCAGTTATGCTTTACAGAGACAACAGATAGAACGTTCATTGGCCGGACCTGAAATCCGCCTAGAACAGAAATCGGAGAATAGCTTGGAGCCAGGTTATTCCTTACTGGCTGATGAGCTGTTGAAAGATACGGCAACAATTCCCGGGGAACATAAAATGAGACAATCGGACCATGCTTTTTCTATAGAGGCAATCAGCAAACCGGATGAATTCTCAACATACTTTTCAGAAAGTCCAGCAACGGTGGATACAGAGCCAGAAGGTAAGAGCACTGAGCAACCCACTGAACTGCTAGTAAGAAAAACAACCATTCGACAAACGATTGCTGATGAAGAGGAAAAGGTTGACCAAGCGGAAGCAGCTGCAAAGGCAACAGATTTTAACGGAAACAAATCACATTTAAATCAAGGACCGATTAACCGTGATTTAGCCACAGAGAATGTATTTGGACACAAGCCTTCAAAAGTGACTGCATCTCATATCGAAGACATCCAAAAGACAATCGAAATGCAGATAGAAAAAACGCCTGTGCTAAGTAATACAGTCGTGAAAATTCTTCTTACCCCGGATAATATCGGGGATATCCATGTAAAACTGATCAAAACGAAAGAAAGCATCACTGCTGTCCTGCATGTCAAGGATGCCGAAACGAAGGGGCTATTGGAGGATCAATTGCCACTATTGATGGAGCCATTCAAACATAGTATTTCTGAAGTATCAGTAACCATCACTGTTGTTGCTGACACAAGTTTAGCCTTTTCCTTTTCAGAAGGAGCTGATCCGGGACATCGGAAAATGGAACGTCAGGAATCCAGAAAAAGAACATCAAAAGAGAAGACAGAAACAAAACAAAAACCAATGACTAAGCAGCCTTCAAGCGGGCTGAGTTTATTGGCATAATGAGGAGGTGAACGTATAGTGGATATCACACCAAATTTTACGATCGGATCAACGGAACAGCTGGTGAGCAATAAAAATCAAAGCAATTCTGATCTTTCTATGGATGATTTTTTGCAGATCATGGCTGCAGCCATAAAAATGCCTGCCATGTCAGAAGAAGGGGGAAGCAGTGGAGGCTCCACAGATTTCATGGCTCAAATGATCCAATTCAGTACGATGGAACAGTTGAAAGATTTGACTGAATCATTGAACACAACCATGTTGATGACACAACAACAACAGGCATTAGCAATGATCGGGAAAACCGTTACTGTGACTGGAGGAACAAGCATCGTCACAGGAGTAGTGGATAAGGTGAAATTTTCAAATGGATTTGCAACGCTGATGATTGGAGGAAAGGACTACTATTTGAATGACATACAGTCGATTGGAGAGTAACCGGATGGACATAAGAGCGAATGCCGATATTAAGAGGGTTGAGCCACTCCAACAGATTAATAAGAAGCAACAAGTATCAAGAGAGTTCCAAACAATCATGCAAGAGGCGCTGAGCCAAAGTACAGATGACAAAGGGTTGAAGATTTCCAACCATGCTCAAAAACGTCTGGATCAAAGAGGATTTTCATTGGCGGGTGAAGATATGAGTAACCTGAGCCAAGCGATGGATGAGCTGAATGATAAAGGTTCAAAAAATTCTTTATTATTTTATAAAGACATGGCATTAATAGCAAGCATCGACAATCGAACGATCATCACCGCGTTGAATCAGAATGAATTGGACACAGTGATGAATATTGACAGCACAAAATTCATTAAAGATTAAAAAACGACTGGACCGATAAGGAAGCCGTGCGATCCTTGAATGACAGATAGGATCAAGATGTTAACTACTAGGAGGAAATCACATGTTAAAATCATTATACTCTGGCGTTACAGGCATGAAAAACTTACAAACAAAGATGGATGTAATTTCAAATAATATAGCTAACGTAAACACAACTGGATTCAAGAGCGGAAGGGTACGTTTTGAAGATATGATCAGCCAATCGATTGCGAGTGCCCAAGAAGGTGTAAATGCGAAGCAAGTTGGACTTGGCGTCCAGACAAGTGCCATCGACACGATCATGAACGGTGGATCCCTGCAATCCACAGGCCGTGAACTGGACTTCGGGATAGAGAATGGCGACAGCTCTTTCTTTGTTGTGAGTGGAGATGGCGGTGTCAATAATTACTACACCCGGGATGGAGGTTTCTACCTCGATGCCGAGAATAATTTGGTGACGAGTGCTGGTTACAGTGTCATGGGCGTCAACAATACTGAGCCGGATGGGACTGAAACTCTGGAAAAACTGAGTGTGCCTGCCTATATCCAGGTCAATGCTGACGGAACGATTTCAGCATCAGACAGTATCCCTAATGGAGCAACCAACGTGTTTGGTTTGAAGAGTCATTCCGTTGACGCTAAAGGTGTCATCACCGGAAATTATGGGAATGGCGAATCCTATGTGATCGGACAAGTTGCATTGGCTAAGTTCGCTAATGCGGCTGGATTGGAAAAATCCGGAGGCAATCTGTATATTGAATCAGCCAACTCTGGTGCTCCAGAACTAGGTTTTCCAGCAGACGATGGTTATGGCGTCATCCGATCAGGCTTTTTGGAAATGTCAAATGTCGATCTTGCGAACGAGTTTACCGAAATGATCATCGCTAATAGAGCCTATCAAGCAAACTCAAGAAGCATAACGACTTCTGACTCGATGTTGGAAGAGTTATTGGCATTGAAACGCTAAACTTCAAGAAGAAATGAGGAGAGTCCATGATAGCTTTAACCAGTGTTTCAGGCGAGGCTTTTTTTTTGAATTGTGACCTGATTTACCGTATCGACGAAGCCTATGATACGATAATAACTTTGACGGATGGTCAGCACATTCGTGTGAGCGAACCGGCAAGCCAAATAGTGGGAAAAATTGTGGACTATAAGAGAAAAATCTATCTTGCTTTACCGGAGGTTAGAAAATGAAAAAGAATCCGATCCCACCGATTGCTCTTGTCATAGGGTCAGCATTAATCATTTGGTCCATTAGTCAGGGTGGGAGTATAGGTGGATTTATCGATGTACCGTCTTTAATTATAACGTTAGCGGGCTCGTTCTGTGCTTTGCTGATCAGCTTTCCATTTTCAGATATAAAAAAAATCCCAATTATTTTCAAGAAAGTCATCAGTACGTCTAAGGTGGATAAAAATGATCTGATTGAGAAATTTACTGAACTTTCTCGTCTAGCCCGTAGCCAAGGGATTTTGACTTTGGAACAAGAAATTAGTCAAATAGACAATCTGATATTACGAGATGGGCTTCAAATGGCAGTGGATGGCATGGATCCTACTGATATAAAGAGTATTCTGGAAATAAAAATTGCAAATATGGAATCAAGGCATGGAGTTGGACAAGCCGTTTTCCTGAAATGGGGAGAACTGGCTCCTGCGTTCGGTATGATCGGAACTTTGATCGGATTAATCAATATGCTGAGTAAACTAAATGATCCCAGCACAATCGGCAGCGGGATGGCAGTCGCGTTGTTGACGACTTTCTATGGAAGTTTGTTTGCGAATCTCTTGTTTATTCCGATAGCGACCAATCTTAAGATGCAGACTGAAGCCGAGTTGGACGTTTGCGACATGATCATTGAGGGCGTCTTATCTATTCAAGCGGGGCAAAACCCTAGAACAATCGAGCAGAAATTGAATGGATACCTTGATAACAAGCTTGTAAAAAACAATAAGAAAAATATGAATACGAACGTTGATGCTGTTCAAAGCGAGGTAAATTAATATATGAGTAAAAGGCGGAAACAAGGTACTGAATCAGGTGGTTCTCCGGAATGGATGACTACATTCTCGGATTTGATGACGCTTTTACTGACCTTCTTCATCTTACTTTACTCCATGTCCAGTGTCAGCAATGTTAAATTTACCCAAGCGGCAAATTCCTTGCAAAATTCCTTTGTGGGCTCTAGCCAGAAAAGCATTTTGGATGGAGGACAATGGATTCCAGAGAACAATGAGAACGCTGGGGTGAATGCCACAACTGGAGATACCGCCTCCCTATCAAAAACGGACATGGCTGTTATAGAAGCGGCAAAAGCAAAGGCAGCTCAGGATGAGTTGTTAACGTCAGATGGTCAAACGATGATTGCAGTGGATCCAGAAGTCATCAAAATGTATCAAGAGGTCAAAGATTTCGTCGAAAAGAATGGACTGTCCGAAGAAATCAGTATGAGTATGGATGCAGATGGTGTCTACATGAACGTGAAGGCAGCATTCTTGTTCACTCCAGGCAGCGCGGTCATAACCGAAAGTGGCACACCAGCTTTACAAAAAGTAGCAGAATTAATAGGTAATTTTGAAAATAAGGTCGTGATTGAAGGGCATACAGATAACGTTCCCCATCACGATCCAAAATTTGATAGTAACTGGGAATTATCGGCTGGTAGAGCTATTGCTGTTCTCAGATACTTGGCTGAACAGCAAAATGTTGATCCCGCACGTTTATCGGCTGTCGGTTATGGAGAATATAATCCGCTTGTCCCAAATGACACAGCTGAACAGCTTGCCGAAAACCGAAGAGTCAATATTGTGTTGGTTTATGAACCTGAGGGGGCAAAATAATGGAAAAAGAAGCGCAGTTGCCTAAGAAACAGAACGTTCCAAGGCTTGTTCTGATAGCAGTAATTTTAGTGGCTCTGATGATTGGTGGAGGAACGATCGGTTCTTTGATAACGACCGGTAAAGCAAAAGAATGGATCACTAGCTTCAATAAAAAAGAAGTAGAGACCATACTGGTTCCCCAAGCAGAATTTCTTGTAAATTTACAATCCAATGATAGCAGTCTGGATGATTTTTTGAAAATTGAAATGTCAGTAGAAACAACTGGTGAAGAGAACGGAACAATTCTGACCGAAAAGGCAGCAATTGTGCGCGATGCGATCATCAGCGTGCTCAGAAATAAATCTACTGCCAATATTTTCGACGAATCGGAGGGTGTTCTGGTCATCAAGCAGGAAATCATTTTGAAAATCAATCAAAGTTTGGGTTCGGAAGTTGCGAGTGATTTATACATTACAAATATTGTCATGCAATAGCAAAGTGGAAGGTGTGCGTCAAAGAAATGGAATATGAAATGTTATACATCGGAAAAAGTTTTATCGTGTTGATTTTTGTTATTTTTGCCATAAATTATCTGTTGAAAATATTAGATCGATTCGTCAATAAAAACGGCAAATACATCACCATGGTAGAGCGCATTCCATTAAGTCGCACATCTTCTCTTTGTGTTGTTAAAGTCTCGGATTCCTATTTTTTGATGAGCTGTACAGATTCAAAGAATGAAATTTTGAAGGAATTGAACATTGAGGATATAAAAGAAGAAAAAGCAGTCTTGGATCTATCGCAGCATAAAAATAATCGTTCAACAAGCCAAGTAGTTTTTGAAGAAATTGATGAGAATGTAAGAATTTCGCGAAGAGGAATGAGAAAATAGGATGTTGAAAAAGGGAATTGTCACAGGTAGCGTTGGATTGTTTTTTTTGACATTTCCTCAAAAAGTTCACGCCGCAGAAATCGTTGACACGGTGCAAAATGCTCTGGATGGGACATCAGATGCCGTGAAAATGTATGTATTGATAGGTCTTCTAAGTATCATACCTGCATTTTTGATATTGACTACGTGTTTTACGCGAATCATCATTGTCTTTTCTTTTTTGAGAAGTTCGTTAGGAACACAACAGAATCCTCCTAATACTGTTTTGATTGGCTTGGCAGCCTTTTTGACATTTTTTATCATGAGGCCAGCTTATACGGAAGTGTACAATGAGGCAGTGGTGCCGTTGATGGAAGATACAATTGGGATTGAAGAGTTTTTTTACATAGCAGAGGATCCAATCAGAGACTTTATGTTAAAACAGACGAGGGAAAAAGATCTTACACTCTTTTTGGATTTGCAAGGGGATGACATGCCAACCAACACCGGAGATGTAAGTTTACTCAGTCTAATTCCTGCTTTTGCGATCAGCGAGTTACGGACAGCCTTTACGATCGGATTTTTGATTTTCATTCCATTTTTGGTGATAGACATCGTGGTTGCAAGTATTTTGATGTCCATGGGGATGTTCATGCTATCACCGGTTATGATTTCGTTGCCTTTTAAATTGCTCCTGTTCGTTTTGGTGGACGGTTGGTATTTGGTCGTTGAGTCGCTGGTATTAGGTTTTCAATAGGGGGGCATGAATGTCGATAGAAAAAGTTTTAGATGTTTTGAGAGAAGGCTTCATGACCATTTTGATAGTTGCCGGACCGACGCTGGCCATCGCATTGGTGGTAGGCTTGATCATCAGTATCATTCAAGCAGCTACACAGTTGCAGGAACAAACGTTGAGTTTTGTGCCAAAAATATTGTCCGTAATCGGAGCGTTGATCGTATTCGGCAATTTTATGCTGAATGCGTTGATCGCTTATACAGAAAAAATATTCGAGTTGATCGCTGGATTGTGATGGGTAAAGAATGCTGATTACATTACAGAAACTCATATTGATCTTTATGCGGATAGGCGCTTTCGTTTTTATAAGTAAGGGATTTTCATTCAAAGGTGTACCTACCATTGTAAAGATTTCCATTTCATTGGGTCTAAGCTTACCGGTTTACGTCATGATACCCGCCATGGAGTCCGAGCTGGGATTAGTGCAATTGGCGCTTTTCGCGCTGAAGGAATCGCTGGTCGGCCTGGCGCTAGGCTATATCACAAACCTATTCTTTTATGCGGTCGAGATAGCAGGAGGCTTTGCTGATTTTCAGGTGGGTTTTTCTATGTCTGCCGTCTTTGATCCTGCCATAGGGGTTCAGGCTTCCTACTTCGGGAAAATATATTATTGGATGGCGCTGTCCATCTTCTTTTTTACGGATATGCACCATCATGTCTTGCGGGCATTGGTATTTGGATTCACTGTTTTTCCCATAGAGGAGTTTTCCGTAGGAGATTTCGGAGTGAAAGGAATTGTCACTTTATTCACGAGGATGTTTGAGATAGCGTTGAATCTTTCAGCGCCAATCGTTATTGCGGCCTTGTTGACGGAAGTCGTTTTGGGAGTGCTCTCGCGCACGGTGCCTCAGATAAATGTGTTGATGCTTAGCATGCCTTTAAAGATTCTGGTCAGTATGTCACTTATGCTGATTCTGTTGCCTAATTTAATGGACAGCATGACAGAGATGCTGCCATTGATGGTGAAATACATGACTGAATTTATCCAGTCACTAAGCTGATGGAGAGGTGATCATGTGAGTGAGAAAGATGGGAAGACTGAAAAACCCACCCCAAAAAAGCTGAAGGATGCACGAAAACGTGGAGAGATAGCCAAGAGTCAAGAATTCAATTCCGCCTTTACTTATATCATGTTCCTGATGTTTGCAATTGCTCTATCCACGCATGCCCTTCAATATGGGTATGTTTATCTGAAAAGGGAATTGGCAGTGAATTATGATGTGGGTGGCCTTGAAAATAATCTCAATGATATCGGGATGAAGGCCATCTTAGCCATTTTCATCTTAGCGGGACCTTTCTTAGGGATTGCTTTCGTGGGTGCTTTGATTGCCAATATCATTCAAACCGGATTATTGTTCTCAACAGAGGCCTTAAAATTTAAACTGAGCAGACTGAACCCAGTGAGTGGTCTTAAAAATATGTTCAGTAAAAAGGCGCTATTCACTTTGATCAAAAATATTCTTAAGATGATTCTGATCGCATACGTCTGTTATATATCGTTCGAAAAATCGGGTTACTACATCATCAATGCATCTGCAGTGGGAACCGAAAAACTCTATTTTTTGATTCTGGAACTGGTCAAAGATATCAGCACGAATCTGGCCATCTTGTTGTTTCTTTTGGGGATAGTGGATTTCATCTATCAAAAATATGACTATAAAAAGAATCTGAATATGACCAAACAAGAAATTAAGGATGAGTACAAAGAATCAGAAGGCGATCCTTACATAAAATCATTACGACGTCAAAAATATAAACAATTCAGTAAACAAATGCTGAAGGACGTGGAATCTGCGACTGTAATCATCACAAACCCAACGCACTTGGCTATTGCCGTGCGTTATGATAAAAAACGCGATCAGGTGCCCGTAGTCGTTGCCAAAGGGGCAGACTATGTGGCAGAAAAGATCAGAGAAGTGGCCTCAAAAAATAATATTCCGATTATGGAAAATAAACCAGTGGCACGTGCCATGTACCGATCAGTTGAAATCGGCCAGCCGATACCATTGGACTTTTATGAAGCGATAGCTGAGATGATAGCGTTGATTTATCAGATCAATGAAAGCAACAAGAGAAAAATATAAGTGAGAGAAAGAGTGATGTAATGGCTGCACAACTAACCAAAAAAAATGGGAATGCTTCAGCGTTTATGGATGTAGGGATTGCAACGTTTGTCGTCCTCATTTTGGCAATGATCATTATTCCATTACCTGCACCACTTCTCGATTTGTTGTTGATTGTGAATCTAGCCTTGTCCATGACGATTTTGTTGTTGACGTTATTCACTAAAAATGTCCTGGAATTCTCAACCTTTCCGACGCTCCTTTTACTGACAACCATGTTTAGGTTGGGGTTGAATATTTCTTCAACGCGGTTGGTTCTGACGAAGGGTGATGCTGGTAAGGTTATTGATACTTTCGCGAATTTGGTTGCTGGAAATAATATTATTGTCGGCGCAGTCATTTTTATTATCATTTTCATCATCCAAATGATCGTCGTGACGAATGGCGCAGGCCGGGTATCGGAAGTATCCGCACGGTTCACCCTTGATGCGATGCCCGGAAAGCAAATGTCGATTGACTCTGATTTGAATTCCGGTCTGATCAATGAACAGCAAGCGAAACAACGACGCAACGACTTAGAACGGGAAACTCAATTTTTTGGGGCGATGGATGGAGCAAGCAAGTTTGTTAAGGGCGATGCTACCGCGGGCATAATTATTACGTTCATCAACTTGATCGGTGGAACGCTCATTTATTCTCTTCAACAAGGCATGCCCATCATGGAAGCAATGAATAAATTCGGGAGATTGACAATCGGTGATGGATTAGTCAGCCAGATACCGTCCTTATTGATTTCAATCGGTTCAGGGATTTTGGTTACAAGATCCGGAAACGCAAAAACATTCGGGACATCGCTGATACCGGAATTGATGTCCAGTTCAAAGGTACTTTATCTGGTTTCCGTTATTTTAATTATTTTCGCATTATTGCCAGGTTTTCCAACATTCACCTTCTCAATAATAGCGATACTATTGGGTGGCTCGAGCTATCTTATTCAACAAAATGAAAAGAAAACACAGTTTGAGAGGATAACTGAAGAACAACGTATTTTGGCAGGAGAGCGCATGCTCCAAAATCAATCCAATGAAGAAACGGTCACTGCCCATCAAGTGGACCCCATTTCCATTGAAATCGGCTACGGTTTGATTGTAATAGCTGATGAATCAAAAGACGATAATCTGATGAACCAAATACAAAGCATACGGAAACAGTGTGCTACGGAAATCGGCATACTTTTGAAACCGATTCGCATTAAAGATAATCTGCAACTGGGCATGAATCAGTATCTGATCAAAATTAAAGGGAACGTCTACGCTCAAGGTGAGTTATATATGGATCGCTTTTTGATCTTGTCACCAGGAGATACAGAGTTTGCTTTCAATGGTATCGCAACGAAAGAACCCTCGTTTGGGCTAGATGCCATGTGGATAACTGGGAATGATCGGGAAATGGCAGATTTGCAAGGATATACCGTGGTAGATCCCCTCACTGTATTCGTAACGCATCTTAAGGAAACCATTTTTCAGCATAGTCAGGAGCTGCTTGGCAGGCAAGAAGTGAAGCAACTATTGGAAACGTTGAAAGAAACGCATAATGTTGTCATTGATGAGTTGATACCGGATATTCTTAGATTAGGCGAAGTACAAAAAGTGCTTCAGAATTTACTGAAGGAAAATATCCCGATCACCGACATGGTGACTGTATTGGAAACATTGGCTGACTATGGCACCACGATAAAAGATATTGAGCTTTTAACAGAATATGTCCGTCAAACATTGAAGCAAACCATCGTGAAAAATTATTTGGATGAAAATGCAGTATTGAATGTTGTAACGATTCATCCAAATACGGAGGAATTGCTCAGTAAAAATATCCAAAAATCTTCATCGGGATCGATTCCACTCATTCAAGGAAACAATGTCACAAAATTATTTGACAGCATAAAGAAAATCCATAACAATCTGGAAGCAGAGGGAAGACCGCATGTCCTGCTGGTATCTCCAAAAATAAGACCCTCTTTGAAGAATCTGTTGACATTTAATTTTCCAGAAATAGCTGTATTATCTTTGAATGAAGTCCCAAATGAAATTGCGATTGAATCAGTCGGCACAGTCGAAGACATTACTTTTGAACCTTCAAGATAGTTAGTATAAAAAATGAATTTTTTAATCACTTGAAGATGGGAGCAGGATATGCAAAATATAGAGGACAGAGAAGCACTCATATTGAAGTACGTGCCTCTAGTCGAAAAAGTGGTCCGACACATTGGATTGAGTAATCCTGATTACGAGAAGAGCGATTTGGTGAATATAGGTGTCATTGGGCTCATGGATGCAATCGATAAATACGATGAAGAAAAGAAAGTACCTTTTGAAAATTATGCATTTATTCGGATCAAAGGGGCCATAATCGATGAAATTCGACGTAATGGTCCGGTTTCTCGCACAGGAATGAATAAATTAAAGGATTACAGGCTTGCAGTGGAGTCGCTTCAGCACAGTTTAAAAAGAATACCCACTGAAGAGGAAATATGCCAAGAACTTCATATTACTGCCAAACAATTAGGGCAAGTGTATGACACGGCGTCGTATTTGGCTACTCAGTCATTGGAAAAAATGATCTTTAATGATGAAGGCAATGGAGTAGAACTGGGAGATATGATCGTCGATACGCATGCCATTTCCGTTGAGGAAGAGTTGTTGAAAAACGAGCAGATGGAAGCATTGAAAGGCGCAATCGGCCGCTTGAAGGAACGGGAGCAGATGATTTTACAATTGTATTATGTTGAGAAATTACCATTGAAGGATATTGCGTTCATACTGGAAGTTTCCGTCCCCAGAGTTTCACAAATCCATGGGAAAATGATATTGAAGTTGAAAGAAGAAATGAGGAGAGACGAACTTGATTAGAAGTTTGGACACAGTTGGCCACCAGTTCAATTTATTGCAAAAAAAGCAAGAGAACCTGAGCACAAATATCGCTAATGTGAATACTAGCGGGTACAAATATCAAGAACTTATTCAAAGTACTACCGAGACTTTTCAATTCGGGAATAACTTGAACGGTCCGATGCTGAACCAACAGAATCTGATTGATGGACTGAATTTCGGAAATCAGATAGATACAGCTTACCGCAATCTGACCCAAGGCGGTCTCAAGGGAACGGCTTCATCCAACGATTTTGCTTTAATGGGAGACGCTTTTTTTACAGTCCAGATGCCCAACGGTGAACAAGCAGTTACGCGAAACGGCAACTTTTCGGTGGACGCAACCGGCAATCTGACTACTCAGGAAGGCTACTTGGTGCTCGGAAGAACCCAAACTGGACAAATAGCTACTATTCCAGCAGGCAGTGTGCCATTTACTGTCGACCAGACAGGAAACGTCAACGCTACCGGCGTCCATTTTTTGTTGACGGATAATGTGGAAGTTGAAAATCTTCAATCGATTGGGGAAACGTTATTTTCTTATCAGGCAGGGATGACAACGGACGATGACACGCTCGTCCTGCAAACGTACCTGGAAACTTCCAATGTTGATATGGCAGATCACATGGTCCAGATGATGCAGCTTACAAGGGAATTCGAAGCGAATCAAAAAATGCTGCACGCTTCAGATGAAACGTTAAGTAAAGCAGTCAATGAAATCGGAAAAGTATAGAAAGAAGGAGGCGGGTGAAGATGAGTTTACCGATGAATATTTCAAATACAGCCATGAAAGCATTCCAAACAGGTATGGATAATATTGCAAACAATATTGCAAATGTTAATACAAATTCCTACAAAGCAAAAAATGTGAATTTTCAGGAACTGTTAGTCAATAATCAAACAGAAAATGAAAAATTGCTGTTTTCTGATGGTTTCGGGGAATTAACGATTTCCACAGGGGTATCAAGCAAGGTTTCCGGGATGGATCTATCCCAGGGTGGACTGGTCGAAAGTTCTGGTGATTTCGATCTGGCTATTTCCGGAGATGGATTTTTCAGAGTCAATGATGCGAATGGAAATATTTTTTATACGCGGGATGGTGCATTCCAAGTGAGTCCTGATGGCGTAGTGACCAATTCAGCAGGGAATGCCCTCGCAATCGAGCAAAATCTGTTGCCGACTCTTGACCTTTCCGGGGCAAGCCTATCGATTTCGGATAATGGTGAAATATGGGTAGGAAGCAACGGCACGGCGACATTGGCGGGAAGAATTCCCCTGTTTTATCCTGCTTCTACTGACGCCCTCGTTCCAGCCGGAGAAAACCAATATGTAGTGGCGGAGGGCACGCGTATGTATTCCTCGGCAGAAGGTTATCCACTGGGAGGCATACAGCAATACTTTCTGGAATCGTCCAATGTGGATTTGGCAGCTGCGTTCACCGATATGATCGTTACACAACGCGCTTATTCAATGAATTTGAAAGCAGCGCAAACTTCAGATGAGATTATGGGTGTCATAAACGGATTCAAGAGATAACACAGTACAGGCATCTCCTGCGGGAGCAAAAGATGGAGGAAAAGAGAGCAGATGGCAATAATCGAAGTGGCTGGCGTAACAAAAGAATATCCTAGGGGTATCTCAAGTCTTAAGGATGTATCAGTTACCATCGAAGCAGGGGAGTTTGTGTATGTATTAGGCGCCAGCGGATCAGGTAAGTCCACTTTCATTAAATTACTCTACCGGGATATCAAACCCACGAAGGGAACCGTAACAGTTTGCGGACACAATGTCGGCAAAATGAAAAACCATATCATACATCATCTAAGGCGGGACATTGGAATTGTATTCCAGGATTGTAAATTGTTGGCAGGTAGAACAGTATATGAGAATATCGCTTTTGCGCTGGAGGTAACCGGTGAGGATCCTGAAGCTATTTCGGATAAGGTACATCAATCCCTGAAAACTGTAGGGTTGGCGGACAAAGCAAACAGTTATCCAGATCAGTTGTCCGGTGGGGAAAAGCAAAGGGTGGCGATTGCCCGTGCTATTGTACATTCTCCAAAAATTATCCTTGCAGATGAACCTACAGGAAATTTGGATCCCCGGACATCTTTGGAAATTTTCCGTTTATTTTACAAGATCAACCGAAGTGGCACAACCGTATTGATGGCCACGCATGACCAAGGAATCATAGAGAATTTTCGTTTCCGTATTCTCGAAATGAAGGATGGGTATCTGATAAAAGATCAAGAAAAGAAGCAGCAAAACACGCTTCAATATGATTTTAAACGGAAAGAGTATTTTATCGTATAATAGTATGTTGCTATGAACCATATAGGAGATGAGAACTGCCGTGCAATACTTTGCACAACAGTTCTTTTTTGTTGTGTGGTAAATTTTGTTATGAAATTTCCCGCAAATCCGCTATTAACTATTCACAAACAATACCGAATTAATCTTAAGAGCCTGATTCATTCTCTAACGGGTGAAGAGGGAAGAAACGGTAAAGGGAAGTGAAGCAATTGCAAGCATCAAATCTGGAAGCAACAAACGCACAGTCAAAAATGAAAAGAAAATTCAAGATCCAATTACTGCAGTTCAAAAGCATCCGCACGAATCTACTTGTAGGGTTTTCCATCATCATTCTGGCCATATTCATGCTAGGCTACAACAGTTACAGAACATTCAACGAAATCAACGCAGACACTGAAAATATTGTGAATGTCAGTGTCCCTATTTTGGAACAGGGCGCTGAAATCAACTATCTGGTGGCAAGCCGGATGTCCGTCGTCCGCAGCTACTTATTATCCGGAGATACAACTTATGTGGAATTATTTGAATTGTACACACAGCAAAGTGAAGCCATCCAAGCGGAAATTCTGGAGGCAAACGGCAACAAACAGGTGATTGTGGATCTGTTCGAAGGAATCGATGAGTGGACCCGTATCACGCGAGAAGAAGTCATCAACGTCTACCAAGCAGGTAATCAGGAACAAGCAACAAAGGCATTATTTGAAAGATCCGAGCAACTGGGCAATGAGAACATCAGTGCCATGGAAAGATCACTCGATGCGAGAATCATGTCCATTCAAGCAGACGGAGACCGCGTTATTGCAAATGGGCATCAAGCAACGAAAGTTACCTTCAGCATAGCATTGATTGTGATATTACTGAGTGTTGCTGTCGCATTATTGATCTCTTCCGATTTGATGAAGCGTATCAAGCTATTGATGGACAAAACAACCGAACTGACAAAAGGAAAGCTGAATGGAGAACCTATCGACATCAAACATTTTGACGAATTAGGCAAACTGGGTGATGCGATCAATCAAATGCAGCAACAATTGAAAGCCATCATCATCAGTATTTCGGAAGCATCACATACACTTGAGGAGAACAGTCGGGACCTCCACCAAGCTTCAAATGAAGTGAAGTTAGGCACTGAACAAGTGGCTGTCACAATGCAGGAGTTGGCGACCGGAGCCGAAACGCAAGCGAGCAGTGCAAGTAACTTGGCGACTGTGATCGATGTATTCAATGATGAGTTCCAAGCCGTTAATGAAAATGCCATGCAGATCGAAGTCGGATCCCAAGAAATACTTGTGAATACAACTCAAGGCGAAGAACTTATGCAAAAATCAAGTCTGCAGATGAGCAAAATTCAGGACATCATGCAAGAGGCTGTAGATAAGATGAGCATTTTGGAAAATCAGACCCAAGAAATCAACAAATTGGTTGGACTGATTCAAAATGTAGCGGATCAAACGAATTTACTGGCATTGAATGCTGCAATAGAAGCTGCGCGAGCAGGTGAACATGGGCGCGGCTTTGCGGTTGTAGCCGATGAAGTCAGAAAACTGTCTGAACAGGTCGCCACTTCAGTCATGGACATTACAGGTTTTGTGGATACTATCCAAAAAGAATCCACAAATGTAAGTTCATCCTTGCAATCAGGATATGCAGAAGTGAAGTCGGGTGCCGCACAGATTGATAAGACGAGCAGTACATTCAATCAGATGAAAATGCAATTGGATAGTATGGTGGCGAATATTTCTGGCGTAACCAATAATTTGTCCATTTTGGCTGAGAATACCAACAACATGAGCACGTCCATCGAAGAAATCGCCTCAATCTCGGAAGAATCCGCCGCCGGAGTCGAAGAGACATCGGCTGCCAGCCAGGAAATCAGCAGTTCCATGGAAGAAGTTTCGATGAATTCCGAAAGGATCGCAGGCCTGGCAGACTTGCTGAATCTGTTGGTTAAAGAATTCAAATTTTGATCAGAAAAACAAGGAGGGGCTGTCTCGTCATGAGATAGCCCCTGCTTGTTTCGCACGCTGAACAGAGAATTGCGTGTAATCTGTCCTCAGCTCCGGTGAGCGCTCTGCTCACCGGAGCACACCGGTAAAAATCGGACTTACCCCCGAGGAATGTGCCCTCATCGGAGCTGGCAAACAAAAATGCATCCTGAACTTCGGCGAAGCCTTCGTTCGCCGGAGAAGAATGGTACAGATCCTGATTTTAGAGAGCAAGCTCAAAAAAGTCATCGGATACCAACGACGAAAAGGGCTGGACAAGCCCACCAGCCTCTTTGTGCATCCGAACATAATGTGCGTAAACGCATTCTGTCCCGATTTTTCAGCGTTTTTTTGGTCATTCAATATAGACAGCCTGATTGCCGAATTGCTCCCAAGAGGCAATGAAACTACTTTTTTCTACAGGTTGATTCTTTTTGCCGTACGGGTCATTTACGTAAAAATAGTTTTCATCATAGCCAACGACTACAACACTATGCTCATTATAGCTGATACTGACTTCACCGGTTGGAGTTTGCCATACCTCCATATCATCGACTGGGGCATAGCTTGTACTAGTGATTGTCCAGACTGGGTATCCTTGGTTCAAGGCATTAATCACAGCCTCAAATGGGCTGCCGGTGATATCCTTTATGCGATCTGATGACACGAAATTAGCAGCTAAGACAGCTATCGGCCCATGGTAGACACTAAAGCCAGAATTATAACCGGTAATATCACCTACGAAAGCATCGTTTGGGTTGCCACGCAGGCCGTTTTCATAAATAATCGGAACAGAAGGGAGCCAAGCAGCAACATCATTTTTTGATATCGAAACGTTGTTGTACTGCAGTATCATTGTAAGCGATGTTACCTCGCAACCGTTATATAAAACGGGATAATCCATTTGGTTCAATAAAGGGACATCCAGTAATACTTCTTTTGGTGCTTCTGCTACAGCTGCCTGATTATCCAAAACAGATGCGCTTTCGGGGGGGGCAAGCCTGATCGATAATGTACTGACGATAAAAGTTATCAGTAAACATCTTTTGAGAAGCGTTCGTCTCCGCATAATTAGCCTCCTTAGAGTAGTGATCCATGTAAACAAGTACGAATAAACGGTTCGTAAAATGCTGATATAATAGCCTATAAACCAAAAATTAGAAATACCTGTATAATAGTCGGCTGAAATCGAATAATGTTAACCCATTCTCCCGAAAAAATCGCTAAAGTAATAGAATGGAATGAAGCATTGCACGATCCATGAGAAAGGGATGCTCCAAAGTGCAGCTATACTTATTTTGTTGACTCTGCTATCATGATAATTAGATTGTAAGTGTATACAGGAAAGGAGGTGTTTCAATTGGGAACAATGAAAGACGTAGCTGCTTTAGCGAAAGTTGGTGTCGGTACGGTATCGCGTGTGCTGAACAATTCCGGAGCTGTAAAAGAATCGACCCGCCGAAAAGTGGAAGCGGCGATGAAAGAACTGAATTATATCCCGAATGCCTATGCACGCGGCCTGAAGATGAACAAGACACACACGATCGCATTGATCATTCCGACAATCTGGCATCCGTTTTTCTCGGAATTCGCCTATTATGTGGAGCGAAATTTGTCTGAACATAAATACAAGCTGCTGTTGTGCAACTCTGATGTCAGCAATGACAAGGAACTGGAATATATTCAGATGGTTCAAGAAAATAAAGTGGACGGCATCATCGGCATCACCTATTCGGATTTGGATAATTTTGTCTCGTCGCATTTGCCTTTCGTCACCATTGACCGTCATTTCAAGGAAGAAACGGTTTGTGTCACCTCGGACAACTTTCATGCAGGTGAATTAGCAGTAGAAAAGCTGGTTGAGAAGGGTTGTAGAAAACTCGGGTATATCGGAACCCATTCACGCTTTCCGAGCGAGACGACAAAAAGAAGAGTGGGCTTCGAAGAGCAAGCTGAGCTGATGGGAATGCCTTATGCTATCTACGATGGGGAAGACCCTGTTGTGGAATTCAAGCAGGAGATACGAACTTTTCTCGAAGAAAATCCGGATGTGGATGGCGTATTTGCCCACACAGATTTTATTGCTTTGGACATACTGGAAGTTTTGGAGGAAATGAATCGCAAAGTGCCGGAAGAGGTGCAGATCATCGGGTGCGATGGCATCAAGATGGAAGCAGGGCGCAAACAGATCGTATCTACAATCCGACAGCCTGTGGATTTGATGGCCAAAGCCGCAGTCGAAAAAATCATCCAAGTGATCGATGGCGAACCCGTCAAAACGAAGATCACTTTGCCAGTCCATTACGTAGAAGGACCGACGACGAAAAATGAAATTTTAAAATAATATGTTTTTGGTATTGACAGAAAACGGTTACTGAATTATTATATGTTTAAATCAAAAACATATTTTTTTGAAGCAAAGTGGAAACGTTTCAATTATCGAATAAACGTTTCCCTATTTTTGAAATCGCGGGCAGTTTGATGATCGATCAACCGCACCGATTTCAAAAGTAGTGTGCCGATTCTTCAGAAACTATTTTTTTGAACTAAAGTGGAAACGTTTCAATTATCGAAAAAGAACCTTTCCACATTTTTTTGAAGCAAAGTGGAAACGTTTCAATTTCCAAAAGGAGGAGTCAGATCAGTCATGAAAAAAAGCCAGAAAAGCAAGCCGAAAAGAATCACACAGTCCAAATGGGAATTCATCAAACAGCACCGAATGCTCTACTATATGCTGTTTCCGGGACTGTTACTCACGCTGGTATTTAAGTATTTCCCGATGTACGGCATTCTCTTGGCTTTCAAGGATTACAACCCGCTGCGTGGGATCATGGGAAGCGAATGGGTGGGAGTGGGAAATTTCGTACAGTTCATCGACTCACCGAACTTCTCCGTGTTATTGGAGAATACGCTCAAAATTAGTATTTACGGACTGATCTTGGGATTCTTTCCACCCATCCTCTTAGCATTATCTTTGAACCATCTGATCAGCACAAAATGGAAGAAGCGATTCCAACTGATCCTGTACGCGCCGAACTTCATTTCCTTGGTCATCGTCGTGGGGATGTTGTTCATGTTTCTGGCCGCGGATGGCCCGATCAACGGATTAATTGAAACCATCACCGGTTCGCGGATCACGTTCATGACGGATCCGAATTATTTCCGGACTTTGTATATCCTATCCGGTATTTGGCAAGGCATGGGCTGGGCATCGGTTCTCTACACAGCAACTTTGGCTAACGTGAGCCAAGATCTGATCGATGCGGCCCACATGGACGGCGCCAATATCTTGTACCGCATCTGGTACATTGATCTTCCGGCGTTGCGCCCGATCATGGTCATTCAGTTCATCCTTTCTGTCGGGGGGATCATGAACGTAGGTTATGAGAAAGCTTTCCTGATGCAGACATCGATGAACCTGCCTGTTTCGGAGATCATCTCGACCTACGTCTACAAAGTCGGTCTGCAGATGGGCGATTATGGCTACTCTACTGCCGTTGGGCTATTCAATACAGTCATTAACATCATCTTGTTGCTTACTGTAAATGCAGTCGCGAACAAGGTCGGCAGTGAAGATGCCGCATTATAGAAAGGAGGATAAACATGATAACCTTAACAAAATTTGATCGTCGCATTCTGTTTCTGAACCGCATCCTGATAGGTTTCTTGATACTGGTTACCTTATCGCCCTTGCTATATGTGCTCATCGCCTCCTTCATGGATCCGTTCGTTCTTCGTTCACAAGGGTTGAGCCTTAATCCTGCCAATTGGAGCGTGGAAGGTTATAAACGGGTGCTGCAAGACCCCGCAATCGTTCGAGGTTTCTTGAATTCCATCTTTTATTCAACCGCATACAGTGCCATTACAGTAGGCGTTTCGATCCTCACGGCCTATCCGCTTTCGAAGAAGAAGCTGATAGGGAAAAGACCCATCACGATTTTCTTGATCATCACCATGTTCATCGGGGGCGGATTGGTTCCGACGTATTTGTTGGTGAAAAACTTGGGCATGCTGAATACGGTCTGGGCGATCATCTTACCCGGCTCGATAAATATCTGGAACATCATCCTGGCGCGGACGTACTTCCAACAACTGCCTACCGAGCTGGAAGAGGCTGCCATCATCGATGGCGCAAATGAACTGCAGATATTCTTCAAAATCATGCTGCCGCTAGCGAAACCGATCATTTTCGTGCTGTTCCTCTATGCTTTTGTCGGCCAGTGGAACTCATACTTCGACGCCATGATTTACCTGAACGATGCAGACCTGCAGCCGCTACAAATAGTGCTGCGAAAAATACTGATCCAAAATCAACCGCAACAAGACATGATCGGATCCGCCACCCAGATGGCAGAAATGGCTCAGTTGGCCGAACTGATCAAATATTCGACGATCGTCATCTCCAGCTTGCCGCTTCTGGTCATGTATCCATTCTTCCAGAAGTACTTCGATAAAGGGATGATGGCAGGTTCACTCAAAGGCTAGGCAACACGCAATACAAAATAAAAACAAAATAAAGGAGAAATACAAAATGAGAGTAAAATACTTTGGCACGGCACTATTATCCACAGCAACAGTCCTGACTTTAGCAGCATGCGGTTCATCCGGCGGGGCCTCTTCTCCGGACTACGAATTGACGGACGTCTCATTCCCGTTGGAGGAAACAGTGACCTTGAAGATGTCCACTTCCAGTTCGCCGTTGGCACCGGCCGATCCGAATGAAAAGCTGATCTTCCAGCGTTTGGAAGAGCAATCGGGCGTGCAAGTCGAATGGAAAAACTATTCTTCGGATTACATAGAAAAAAGAAATCTGGACATTTCCAGCGGCGACTTGCCTGATGCCATGTGGAATGCCGGCGCCAGCGACTACGATCTGCTTTCCTGGGCGGAAGACGGCATCATCATTCCCTTGGAAGACCTGATCAATGAACATATGCCGAACTTCAAAAAAGTATTGGACGAAAATCCGGAATATTTGGCCATGATCACAGCACCGGACGGCCATATCTACTCACTGCCGTGGATTGAAGAATTGGGCCAGGACAAAGAATCCATCCATACCGTGAACGATATTCCATGGATCAATGTCGATTGGCTGGAAACGTTAGGCTTGGAGATGCCGCAAACAACGGAAGAATTGATGGTTGTATTGGAAGCGTTCAAAACCCAAGACCCGAACGGCAATGGTAAAGCGGATGAAATCCCGATGTCCTTCATCAACGACGGCGGAAACGAAGACATGAAGTTCCTCTTCGGCGCATTTGGCATCGGCGACAACGATGATCACCTGGTAGTCAATGAAGACAGCACAATCGACTTCACTGCCGATAATGAAGAATTTAAAAACGGCGTTGCTTATTTCAATGATCTGTACAATAAAAAACTGATCGATGTGGAAGCTTTTGAACAGGATTGGAATGCCTACGTGGCGAAAGGGAAAGAGCAACTGTTCGGCGTGTATTTCACATGGGATAAAGCCAATGTCTCCGGATCGAACGATTCCTACGAGCCGCTTCCGGCACTGGCTGGTCCAAGCGGAGAAAAACATGTGACGCGCACGAACGGCTTCGGTTTCAGCCGTGACCGTTTCGTCATCACAAGTGCCAACAAAAATCTGGAATTGACTGCCAAATGGGCCGATCAAATGTACGTGCCGATTCAATCCGTTCAGAACAACTGGGGAACCTACGGAGACGAGACACAACAGAATATCTTTGAGTTCGTAGAAGCAACCAACTCGCTGAAGCACCTGCCTTTGGAAGGCACTGCACCAGGTGAATTGCGCCAAAAAACTGAAGCAGGCGGACCGCTGGCTATCTTGGACGAGTACTATGGAACTGTGACGACAATGCCGGATGATGCGCAATGGCGTTTGGACATCTACAAAGATACTTACTTGGCTGACGTGCACAATCAATTCAATTATCCACGCGTATTCTTGTCATTGGAACAGGCAGACCGGATCGCTCAGATTGAAGCGGATTTGATGCCGTTCGTCAACAGAAAACGTGCTGAATGGATCGCAAACGGGAAAATCGCCGAAGAATGGGATGCCTACGTAGAGGAATTGAACCGTTTAGGACTGGAAGAATGGATGCAAATCAAACAAGATGCCTATGATACATACCTGTCAAACAATAAATAACAAGAAAGAACATAAATCAAATCCAAGAAATGAGGGGTAGCGTGAACATCCAAAGTCAAGTGGCCTATTCAACAGATAGGGCCAACCGATACATAACAGAAAATAAGGAAACGGTGAATCCTCTTTACCGGAATCGCTATCATGCATCACCGCCAGTGGGATGGATGAACGATCCGAACGGCTTCGTCCAGTACCAAGGTGCGTACCACCTGTTTTATCAATTCCACCCGTATGATGCGAAATGGGGCCCGATGCATTGGGGCCACATGAAGTCGACGGACTTGATCCATTGGGAAGACTTGCCTGTCGCCTTGGCGCCTGATCAGGCGTATGACCGGTTCGGCTGTTTCTCAGGAAGCGCCATCGAACGGGACGGAAAACTATATCTGCTTTATACCGGTGTAACCGAAGCCGATGAAGAAGGCGTGCATCACCAGGTGCAGTGCCTGGCGGTGTCAGAGGATGGGCTGAATTTCGATAAAGTGCAGCAAAATCCGGTCATCCCGATCGCGGCCTTGCCGGAAGATGCTTCCCAGATCGATTTCCGGGATCCAAAAGTATTTGAAAACGAAGGCATGTACTACACGGTGATCGCGTCCAAGGCTTCCGACGAGACAGGGCAGATTTTGCTTTATCAATCTGAAGACTTGGTGGAATGGGAGTTTGCCTCTGTCTTCCTGAAGGGGACCAAGGAACAAGGGATCATGTGGGAGTGCCCGGACTTCTTCCGCTTGAATGGGAAGGATTGCTTGATCTTCTCGCCGATGCAATGGCCGCAGGATGGCAATGACTATCAAAATTTGAATTCGTCGGTACTGGCTGTCGGCGAGGTGGATTGGACGACGAAGCAGTTCCGCCCGGAAAGTTACCAAGAATTGGATCACGGATTTGATTACTATGCTCCCCAAAGCCTGGAGGATGACAAAGGCAGAAGGATCTGCATCGGCTGGATGCAGATGTGGGGAAGAGATTTCCCGACTGATACGCTGGGCCACGGATGGACAGGCTCCATGACGATCCCGAGAGAACTGAAATGGGAAGATGGCAAGTTGAAGCAATTTCCGATTGGCATCGAAGCCAACAGTGACACTCAGGGAGAAAACAGCTGGATCATCACGCTGGAAGATGCCAAAGAAACGATCCCGGGCATCGATGGGGATTGCGGACTGCTGCAATTGAAAGTGGACATCTCCGAACTGGAAAAACTGTCCATCCTTCTCCGCGAAAACGAGAACGAAAGAACAATCGTGTCCTTCGACAAAGAAAAAAATGAATTAGGAATCGACCGATCCGCAAGCGGCATCGCGCTGAAAGGTGAAGAAGCGACACCTCCTGTCAGCCGCAAAGTCACGCTGAATGGCGAGAGATCCTATCTTGAACTCGCCATTTACTTGGATCGTTCGTCGGTTGAAGTGTTTGAAAGAAATGGCGAAGCGGTTATGACCGCGAACGTTTATCCTACCGAGGAAGCGACGGGCATTTCTTTTGAATGCAGCGGAAAAGCGGTGTTTGAGGAAGCGACTTTTACGCCCTTCATCTGATTGGGAAATCGAATTTTTGAAAAAATTGCTGCAATGGGAAGGAGACGTTATGCGGAGAGTTTATACGATTGGAGAAATACTGATTGATTTTTTCCCGAGCGAAATCGGTGTGCCCTTGAAAGATGTCCATGGGTTTACTAAGCAACCGGGTGGTGCGCCGGCAAATGTGGCTGTGACGGTCAGCCGCTTGGGCGGAAAGGCGAGCTTCATCGGCAAAGTTGGTCAGGATGCATTCGGGGATTATCTGACAGATGTCCTCAAACAGAATCAGGTCGATATCCGTCACCTGTTCAGGACCGCCGAGGCAAACACGGCGCTGGCATTCGTGTCGCTCCAGGCGAACGGGGAACGCGAATTCAGTTTCTACCGCAATCCCAGCGCGGACATGCTGTTGGACAAGGAAGAACTGAAAGAACTTGTTTTCAGCGCTGAAGACATTCTGCACTTTTGCTCGGTCGATCTGATTGAAGCCCCCGTAAAGTATGCGCATCTTGCGGCTTTGGAGAAAATGAAGCAGGCAGGCGGGACGATTGTTTTTGACCCGAATGTCCGCTTGAATCTTTGGCCGAATCCGGAAATGCTGAAACAGACGATCCAAGAATTCCTCCCGTATGCGGACATCCTGAAAATCAGCGATGATGAATTGGCGTTCATAACGGGCAAGGATTCAGAAGAGGCTGGGCTAGCGGCATTGCTTAAGACGGAGCCAAAACTGTTGATCTATACAAAAGGGAAAAACGGAGCGGACTTGTACTTCAAAGGCGAGAAGGCCAGCGTTGAAGGGATCAGCGTCCAAGCGGTTGATACGACAGGGGCAGGTGACTCGTTCATCGGGTCCTTCCTCTATCAGATAGCGGGTAAGGCTGCTTGGGAAGACTGTAGTTTGGATGAAATACGCGAGATGGGCACGTTCGCCAACCGTGTAGCCGCATTGGTGACGACACGACCAGGCGGCATGCAATCCATCCCGTCACTGCAAGAAGTGTTGAACTTGGGAGATTAAATCATCAAAAACAGGGCGGTATTCCTATATGGATAGCCCTGTTTTTTTGCATGTTTAGTTGGTGCTTATGGGTACTTGAGTGTGTTTTTCATATCTGGATTCAGCCGGGGATGGCTTGGGTTGTTGCGTTGTCCGATAACCGAGAAGAATCGGACAACCCGGGCATGATCACAACGGAGGTTGTCCGATAACCGGGAAGAATCGGACAACGCGGGCATGATCACAACGGAGGTTGTCCGATAACCGGGAAGAATCGGACAACCCGGGCATGATCACAACGGAAGTTGTCCGATAACCGGGAAGAATCGGACAACCCGAGTCCAATCACAACGGAGGTTGTCCGATAACCGGGAAGAATCGGACAACCCGAGTCCAATCACAACGGAGGTTGTCCGATAACCTGAAAAAACCGGACAACCAGAACATTTTGCGCTTCAAAAACAAAAAACAGTGTGGCTGAGACAGCTACACTGTTTTCTTTTGCTAGCATACCGGCAGTTCTGATGGAACCGTGCCTATCATGTGAGCTATTATTTTCCCACAATTTCCATGAATTCTGCACCGGTGATGGTCTCTTCGACCAACAGGAAGCGGGAAAGTTCATGGAGTTTGTCGATGTTTTCGCTCAGCAGGACAGCGGCCTTTTCATGGGCTTTCTTGATGATGTCCAGCACTTCGCGGTCGACCTGTTCGGCCATGCCAGCGGATACGTTCATGGAAGTGTCGCCGCCCAGGTATTTGTTGGTCTGGGTTTCGATCTGCATCATGTCGAACGCATCGCTCATGCCGTAGCGCGTGATCATGGCGCGAGCCATTTTGGTCATCTGCTCGATATCGTTCGAAGCACCGGTCGTGATGCTGCCGAAGACGATCTCTTCGGCGGCACGACCGCCTGCCAAGGTGACGATTTTGTTGAACAGTTCCTGTTTCGTCATCAACGATTTTTCGCCTTCTTCGATCTGCATCGTGTAACCGAGTGCACCGGAAGTGCGCGGAATGATCGTGATTTTGTGGACAGGAGCGGATTCAGTCTGCTTGGCGGCGACCAGCGCATGCCCGATTTCGTGGTAGGCGATGATCTTTTTCTCTTTCGGAGAAATGACCGCATTCTTGCGTTGGTAACCGGCGATGACGGTTTCCACAGACTCTTCCAGATCGCTTTGCGTAACGGCGGTGCGGCCTTCACGGACGGCCCTTAGACCGCCTTCGTTGATGATGTTTGCCAATTCGGCACCGGAAGCACCGGATGTGGCGCGGGCGATTGTGTTGTAATCGATATTTGGATCCATCTTGTAGTTCGTGGCATGCACTTTCAGGATGGCTTCGCGTCCTGCCAAGTCCGGCAGTTCAACCGGTACGCGACGGTCAAAACGACCCGGGCGCAGAAGGGCAGCATCAAGGGATTCCGGACGGTTGGTGGCGGCCAGGAGGATGATGCCTTTGTTGGCTTCAAAACCGTCCATTTCCGCCAGCAGTTGGTTCAAGGTCTGCTCACGCTCATCGTTACCCCCGCCGTAGCCACCGTTATCGCGTTTCTTACCGATCGTATCGATCTCATCGATGAAGACGATACATGGGGCTTTTTCGTTGGCTTCCTTGAACAGGTCGCGGACTTTGGCAGCTCCGCGGCCGACGAACATTTCGACGAATTCGGAACCGGATATGCTGAAAAACGGCACATCGGCTTCGCCTGCGACAGCGCGGGCCAACAGGGTTTTACCGGTTCCGGGAGGTCCGACCAGCAGGATGCCTTTCGGATTCTTGGCACCGATATCCTGGTATTTTTTCGGTTGATGCAGGTAATCGACGACTTCGCTGAGCGCTTCTTTGGCTTCGTCCTGTCCGGCGACATCCTTGAATGTTTTCGAATCGCCTGCCTTTACGTAGACTTTGGCGTTCGATTTGCCGAATGATAATGCGCCACCGGCACCGCCGCCCATCCGTTTCGCCATCTGTTTCCCTAACAGGCTACCCAATCCCCAGAACAGCAGGAGTGGCAGGACCCAGGAAACCAGGATGGAAAGGATCGGGGAGGCTTCAGTCGGGATGTCCTTGCTGAAGGTCACGTCGGCTTCTTCCAAGCGGGTGACGAGTGTCGGATCATCGATCAGGCCGGTCATGTAGACTTGTTTGTCGCCTGCGTCATCGGTTGCGACGAAGGTGATTTGGTTCTCTTCAAGTTTGACTTCGGATACGTCACCAGTCGACACTTGGTTCAGGAATGTGCTGTAAGTCACTTCCTCCACGCTTCGGTTCATGTAGCTAGGCAATATGAAGTAGTTCAGGAACATCAGGACGCTCAGTGCCATCAACAAGTAATAGGCTGTCGTTCTGCGTTTATCGGGGTTGTCGTTATTCAAATTCACATTCCATTTTCGGTTGTTTTTATTTTTGTCATCTGCCATTTATGTCTGTTCAATCCTCTCGTTGTTGTTCGTTCATTTCCTGTATCAAAAGCTGCAATTCCTTGATGCCGACTGCAATTTTTTCAAGCCGCTCCTCGGACACGCCTTCCATCAGCAAGCAGTATTTGCTTTCGATATCCTGCTCCATTTTCTGAAGGATCGCTTGGCCATTCGGGGTGAGTTTCAGCGTAATGAAGCGTTCGTCGTCCGCGCGCCGTTCCCGCGTCAGATAACCTTGCTGTTCCAGTTTTTTGCAGATGGTGGAGACGTTGCCGTTGTTCATATCCATCAGCTTCGCCAAACGGTTGAGTGACAGATCTTCGCTCAGCTTGATTTCCATCAAAATCCGCAATTGCAGCGGGGTGATGCAATAATCCTTAGCGACCGGGCACATGACGGTATCCTTGGAAACTTGGATGGTCCGTATCAAATCCCAGATCTCTTTTTTCAAAAAATCAATTTTCAATTGAAATCCGCTCCTTTGCAGGATAATAGTTGTGATGTAAAACTATTCTAAATCAAAACTATTCTTTGTGCAAGCGGCTCAACTTACTCTTAAACAATTCCTAAAGATTCATCCCTAGTAGGAATGATGTGAACCTACTATAGAGCTAGTGTGTGAAGAAAGCATGAAGATGCTTGAAATAATTTCATAAGAAATGTTTGCGGCATGCGCTGCTCGTCGGAGGAGGGCGGTCGGACGGGGAATCAGCTCCGGCGAGAGCGCACTCGTCGGAGGAGCGTTCAAAAAATTTGCCCCACCTCCGGGGAGGCCCGTCTCCCCGGAGGAGAGCATTCAGAATGTAGGGTGAACTCCGGCGAGGCCTGCGTTCACCGGAGTAAACAAAAAATCAGCCGCTCCCCGGAGTAAAGCGGCCGGACGTGGCTTCAGCTCCGACGAGAGCGTACTCGTCGGAGGAGCGTTCAAAAAATTGCCCCACCTCCGGGGAGGCCCGTCTCCCCGGAGGAGAGCATTCAGAATGTGAGGCGAACTCCGGCGAAGCCTCCGTTCACCGGAGGAAACGACAAACAAAGAATGCTTCCTGTTGCTGCCACCGCTGTGTATAATGGAGCAGAGAGATTTCATGATTACGAAAAAAAGGACTGATGATCAGCATGAAAGCATATAAATATATCCAAACGCCGCTGGGGAAATACTTGCTGGCTGAAAACGGCAAGGGCATCACGTTTCTGGAGCATGTTGCATTGGAATTGGATCCGCGGATCGAAAAGGAAATCGCGGCTGGAGAAATGGTTGAGGCGGACACACCTTTGTTGCTTGAAGGGGAGCGTCAATTGACAGAGTACTTCAATGGGGAACGTCAAGAATTCGATCTGCCTTTGGATGCAGCCGGAACGCCTTTCCAATTGAAAGTCTGGGAAGCTTTGCGCCAAATCCCTTACGGCGAGACATGCAGCTACAAGGACGTCGCCATCGCTGTCGAAAATCCGAAAGGCGTCCGCGCCATCGGCATGGCCAACAACCGCAACCCGATTTCGATCATCACCCCTTGCCACCGCGTCATCGGCACAAACGGGAAACTGGTGGGCTATGCCGGGGGATTGCATCTGAAGGAATATTTGCTGAATCATGAGACAAAGGTTGCAATCGAGAAAGGGTGATACGGATGAGCAAGCACCACCTTAATTCGGAACAATACAACGAATTACCGCCTTTCAAAAAAGAGGGAAGTCGGTACGATGCTCCTTTTGGTAAGGAATCGTTGGAATTACAGCATCATATGGCTGCTTTGGACATATCCAGAGAAGGGCTGATGAAAGATTATAGTATCAACGAATACCAATTGAAAGATTTTCTGTTTGGGACGCCTGGAAAATCGGATGAGGAGAAATTCCATAGCATCCATAATGATTTAAAGGTTAAAATGGATGGAAAGATTAAAGAGAGCAACAAAAGAGCCCAAGAAAAACTTTTGAATTCCGGTAAAAAAATTGAACACTAAAAGCTTAAAATTTATGCGGTAATGAAGTATGATAAAAGAACGAAAGAAGCAACCCGTGTATCGAGGTTGCTTCTTTCGTTCTTTTGCAGTTCTATTTGTCATTCCACATACATAGATAATTTCTTTTCGATGCGTGTCTGGAAAGCAGCGAAGACGCTGCAGACCGCCCAATAGATGAGCGCGACCAGGATATACATGGTCATATAGTCGAACTCGCGGCCGCCGACGATTTTGGCGTTCTGGAACATTTCCGGAACGGTGATCATCGCCGCCAAAGACGAACCTTTGATCAGGTCCAACAGCACGTTGCTCATCGGCGGGATGGCGATCCGCAGCGCTTGCGGCACGATCACTTTCCGCATGATGAACGACCACTTCAGCCCCAGCGCATAAGCCGCTTCCCATTGTCCGTGATTGACGGAATTCAATGATGAGCGGATGATTTCCGCGCTGTAGGCGGCTGAGCTCATGCTGAAGCCGATGATGGCCGCCGTGACGGCTGTGAATTGGATGCCGATGAACGGAAAGCCGAAGTAGAGCAGGAACAAAATGACCAAAGTAGGGGTTCCCCTCATGAAGGAGATGTAGAGCCGCGCTAGCCAGCGTAGTGGTTTCAACTTGGCCAACTGCAGCATCGCAAGAACAAAGCCAAGCAGCGTGCCATTCACCATGCTGGTCAACGCGATTCCAAGTGTATAGCCCATCCCTTTCAGGACGTACGGAAGGCTTTCTAGAGCCAACTCCGGATTGAAGATATACTGCCATTGGATGCCTGACATGTCTTGCCCACCTTTCTGTTCTACGTCTTTACTTTATGTTTCTATTCTACGTCGCTTACATCAATCACAGGGAAATCATATTCGATCTGTACGGTTACATCCGCGCCGTCGTAAAACTGTTTCGACAATTCCGCCAAAGTGCCATCAGCACGCATTTCGTCCAATGCTTCGTTGAATTTATCAGTCAATTCGTCGTTGCCTTTTTTGATGGAGAAATTGGTTTCGGATGGGTTGTAGAAAATGTCATGCACTTTTACCGGGATATCCGGCAAAGCGGCAGTCGCCAATTTTTGTGCGTAGTAGTCGTTCAGGATAACGTCGGTCCGTCCGTTCGCAACGTCCGAAAGGTACATATCGTTTGTCGCGTTGTCGTAGATTTTTTCTTCCGCGCCGAAGTAACGCGCGACTTTCATGTAAGTCGTCGTTGCCGCACCGGCAGCGATTTTGCCTTTCAAATCTTCCAGCGTTTCGATGCCGGAATTATCGGATTCACGGACAACCATGGCACCGAATGAATATTTGTATGGAGTTGTGTAATTGTATTTGTCGGCATTTTCGCCATTGCGGTCGATCCCGAATGCTGCAACATCCACTGCGCCGCTGTTGACGGAAGTAAGCATACCGTCCACGCCCATTTCTGTGAATTCCACTTCCACGCCGATGCGCTCAGCGATTTCACGGAGGATTTCCACCTCGTAACCGGTCAATTCGTCGGTTTCTTTGTCGTGATAAGAATTAGGGTAAAGCGTTCCGGAAGTGGCTGCCTTCAAAACCCCGGCTTCCTCGATCTTGTCCCATGCTGTTTCTGAATCAGTTAATACTGCTGTATCAGTAGCGCTGCTGTCGGCAGTTTCGCCGCTCCCGCAGGCCGCCAAAGTCAAACCTAGTAATGCTGTCAAACCGCCAAATAAAACTCTCTTTTTCTTTACCATCCGTGAAACCTCTCCTTTTTCCTCGAATAAGAACTAGACATAAGATAGCACGTATCCGGGCTTAAAGCAACCGTTTTATCTATAAAAATAATACAGTTTAAGATGCTGTTATAAATCATTTTCAATGAAAAGATTGAACAAAATTAGCATATCTGCTGACTTAATTCCGAACATTCGCTCCGGATGTTGATACAGTTCGTAAAACAGTTTGTGAAATGGGGAACAGCCCCCGCAATATGCAACGAAAGTTACTGAAAACAAAAAAATGTTTAGGGTTGTCCGATAACCGCGAAAAATCGGACAACCAGAACAAGGATCAAAGCGGCGTTGTCCGATAACAGCAAAGAATCGGACAACCAGAACAAGGATCAAGGCTGCGTTGTCCGATAACCGCGAAGAATCGGACAACCAGAACAATGATCAAAGCTGCGTTGTCCGATAACCGCGAAGAATCGGACAAGCAGAACAAGGATCAAAGCGGCGTTGTCCGATAACAGCAAAGAATCGGACAACCAGAACAAGGATCAAGGCTGCGTTGTCCGATAACCGCGAAGAATCGGACAACCACAACAAGGATCAAAGCTACGTTGTCCGATAACCGCAAAGAATCGGGCAACCGGAACATGATCCAGCACCGCATGCAAAACAAAAAACCCGGATCGGCATCAAACACCAATCCGGGTCTATCAAATCGTATTTTTCTTAACGCACCCCGCGCACATTTTCGGCATCGAAACTGAACAGGATGCCATTACCCGGCACATCCAGTTGCATCCGTTCGACTATGGCGGTTTCCACCGCGGGAGCGACATTGGAAGTGACGAGGTTCATGATGATGTCCTTGCCGGCATCCACTTCGATCCCGAATACTTTCCGGCATTTTTCTGCGAAAGCCCCGGTCCCGTGGAAGAGGGTGCCACCGCGTGCGCCTGCCGCAGCAGCTGCTTCGACAACTTCGTCACCCAATCCGGCGGCGACGAGCGTGAAGAAGACTTCATGATCGGTAGGCGTGTTGGCCTCCTTTTCGTCCAGATGCAGACGTTCACCGTGCGTGCCCATCAGGTGCGAAACCTGACTTGTGAAGAGGATGCCGCGATTCGGTAACTCGAAATGGAAGAGTGAGCTGATGTGTTCGATGGCAGGTTGCGTCTTCTCTCGCGCGCAGACCATAAAAAGGATCTCTTTTTTTACTTCATAAAAACCGATCGTGCGCAACAAAGCGCTGGAAACCGTGCCGGAACCATGCATAATGGTCCCTCCGGTGATGCCGCATTTCTTCGCTTCCTCAAGCACCCGGCTGGCTTTGCCGATGTTGACGACGACAAAAATGACGTCGTAGAATCGTGTATTCTCAACTTGTTTGGTCATTTAAAGACCCTCCTTTACACTGTTGCGCTGGTAGATGGCGCCTAACAATTGCAGCGAGATGATCGGCATCATCGCCACCATCGCGATCATCCCGAAGCCTTCCAAGAGCACATTGGCATCCGGTGTGATTTCCGCAACGCCTTGGATGAACGCCAGGATGAAAGTGGCCGTCATCGGTCCTGAAGCGACGCCACCCGCATCAAAGGCGATCCCGACGAACAGCTTCGGGACTTTGTAGGAGAGGGCAATGATGATCAGATAGCCGGGGACGAGATAGTGCCACAGTTGCAGCCAAGGGATGAGCACACGCACGACCGACAAGAGGACGGCGAGCCCGACTCCGATGGACAGGAATCCCAGCACAATACCGCGCTTTACATACCCTGTTGTAACATCTTCTATTTGATGCGTCAATACATATACCGCAGGTTCCGCCAAAATGACCAATACCCCCAGCACAAAACCGACGATCAGTAACGGAATGGAGCTGTCCATCCCAGCGATCAGCATGCCGAGTTTGCGTCCGACTTCCATGAATCCGGCATTCACGCCAGTCAGGAAAAGCACCAACCCGACAAACAGATAAGCCATCCCCAAGAAAATACGGCGGAAAGCACGTTTCGAGAGTTTTTCATCCGCAAAGAAGACATGGTTGAGCACGAAGATGATCAATATCGGCGAAACGGCCAACAGGATTTCGCCCGCGATCTTCGGCAACTCGTGCAGGAAAGGAGCAAGCCAGTGGGTCACTGTAGCCGTGCTGGCAGGCATCGAGCCCGAGAGTGGTTCGTCGGAGCGGACGAACAAGCCCAGGATCAATACGGCCAGAATGGCGCCGGCTGAGGCGATCCCCACCAGGCCGAAGCTGTCCTCTTCCGCTGATTGCGTCCGCCGGTTCAGGGATGCAACCCCGACAGCCAACGCCAACATGAAGGGCACGGTCAAAGCGCCGGTCGTCGATCCCGAGGCATCGAAAGCGATGGCGAATAGGTCGTTGGTGCTGAAGTAGGCCAAGCCGAAGATGGCAAGGTAGAGGAACGTGAAGGCCTTGTTCAGCGGATAACGGTAAACGATCCGGAACAGGCCGAGCGTCAGCATCACGGCGATGCCAACGGAAACGACAACCAAGAGCAGGGTTTTCGGATACATGCCATTCGTTACCTCGGAAACCTGCGTCGCCAAAATATGCAAGTCCGGTTCCGCAATCGAGATGAAGAAGCCGAGCACAAGCCCCATCCCGAGCACGTATTTCATGCTGCCGCTGCGGGCCAAACCTTTCCCGAGGAATTTCCCGATCGGCGTGATGCCGATGTCCACTCCGAAAAGGAAGATGGACAGGCCGATGATGATAAGCAACGCCCCAAACAGGAACCGCTGCAGGTCAATCGTCTCGAGCGGAGTCAAAGTAAAGTGGAGCAGGACGACCAGCAGCGTGATTGGCAGCACGGACTGCAGGACTTCCCTTAATTTTTCTGTAAATATATGCATAGATTCATTCCTTCCATGGTGATGTTATAATGTTGAATAGTAATATCTATACATTAAACTTACCATGCGAACTATTAAATAGGAAGTGAAACGCACCCTTTTGAAGGGCATTGGGCAATTTTCCGATGCTTTCAGGAAATTCGCCCGGATCCGACGGTCACTAGAGCCAACCGTTTTACTTTGACGGAAGCGCTCCAAAGCATTAGAATAAAGGAAACAATTGGGTTTCATGAAGGATGATTAATATGAACATAAAAAACAAAAGCTTGCTGAAAACTGCCGTTTTGGCGGGCGCGGCGGCCTATCTGCATCTCCAAAACACATGGATCCAGAAGACCGAGTACACAATTCCGGTAAAGAACCTTGCGCCGGAAAACGAAGGGCTGAAGATCGTTCAGATTTCTGATCTCCATCTGCCGAAAGAGAAAATCGATCTGAATAAGCTTATCGACATGACCAAAGAAGCGGAACCGGACTTCATCTTTCTGACCGGCGACCAGATTCAAGGGGATCATCCTTTTGATCCCTCGGTGGCGGAAAAACTGTTCCGGAAATTGGCGGCGATTGCACCGACCTATGCCATCAACGGTAACCATGACCGCCACTCTCCGATGTTCCACATTGCGTTGGATCTGTACAAGAAAACAGGGATCCGATTTTTGGACGATGAAGCAATCAGCGTCCTGGCAAAAGGCAGAAAGCCTGTCGTCATAATGGGTCTGAGCGACAAAAGCGCAGCCATCCAGAAAATCACGAAGGATTTCCTGAAAAAAATCAAGCTCCGCAAAGATTGGCAAGGCCAGACGCGCCTTTTGCTGGCGCACCGGCCTGAACATTTCCTGAAATACCATATCAATCCAGAGAAATCAGCTGACATCACATTTGCCGGCCATGCGCACGGCGGTCAAATCCGCATCCCTAGACTGGGCGGACTCTATGCACCAGGACAAGGCCGGATGCCGCAACATACCGAAGGGGTCTATCTGTTGCCGACAGATCAGGAAAAGAAACTAGTCGTCAGCCGAGGTCTCGGCGGATCCTCATTCCCGTTCCGCATCAACAACCGACCGGAAATGGTCATCGTGACCTTGACGAGCGGCTCAGTTTCCGAAAAGCTGTAGGCGCGTGCTCTGATTACGCCTAGACGGTGTTGGAAGAGCTTTCCCCCCAGTTTGTTATGTAAGCGCATTAATAATTTTTGTATTTCTGACTGAATTGCGTTACACTTAAGGTAATAAGTAGAAGGAGTGTGGGTTATCATGGTGAAGAGCTTAATGGACAGAATGCCTTTGAATGATGGTTTTACAATCCCCGGTATCGGATACGGCACTTGGAATGTGAGCGATGATGAAGCGGAAGAATTGGTCTTCATGGCCATCATGCGCGGGTACCGCCTAATCGACACAGCCAGCATGTATGGAAATGAAGCCGGCGTAGGCCGCGGTATCCAAAAAGCAATCAATGGCGGCATTTCCAGAGATGACATTTTCGTCGTCACTAAAATCTGGAAAGACGACATGGGTTTTGAGAAAGCAACGGACGCTATTCGAGCCAGCTATGACCGTCTCGGACTGAAATACATCGACCTGTTCCTGATCCATTCGCCTAGCGAAAGCGACGATGTCAACGCAGAAACGTGGAAAGCGTTGGAAGATGCCACAGACTCCGGAATCGTCCGCAGTATCGGTGTTTCCAACTTCATGCGCGGCGATCTGACGCAGTTACTGGAAAATTGTCGGATCAAACCAGCAGTAAACCAACTCGAAATCAACCCGTACAACAATATGGAAGTCGTAGATGACTTCTGCTACGACAACAATATCGTGACCATGGCTTACAGCCCATTGGCAAAAGGTCGGATCATCTCGGAAAGCAAAGTCATCAAGATCGGCGAAAAATATGGCAAGACACCGGTTCAGATCGCATTGAAGTGGTGCGTGCAACGTGACCTCATTCCGATTCCGAAAACGAAGGATGCCGATCGCATGAAAGAAAATCTCGACATCTTCGATTTCACATTGACCGATCAGGAATTGGAAATGATCACGCGTATCCAAAAACCCACTAATTTCGAAAAAGGCCACCAAGATCATAACTTGGGCAAACGCATCGGGTTCGATACGCATAAGACAGTCTAAAGAAAATGATAGAGCTGGGGACTTTCGGGTCCTTGGCTTTTTTAAGGTTTCCATCATCAAATGAGTGAGGGAAGTGCACGATGGAACGATTATACAAGAAGAATGAATTGTTTTTTGCCTTGATGTGGATTGCTGTCTATGTCATCGGCATCAGCACCGCCGATGGGCTGTCCGAAGAAATCGGGATCCTGAAAGTGATCACTTTGCCAGTGGCGCTAGTGTTAAGTTTCTTTCTTTACGGATGGATCCGGAAGAACAAGCTGCAACAGTACTACGGGCTCCGGCCGGTTGCATCCACCGATTACCGCAAGTATCTGTATTTTTTGCCGCTGATTGTCCTGTCGACGGCCAATCTTTGGAACGGTGTCGTCTTTGAGCAGTCTTTTCTGGATTCGGTCCTGTTCATCATCTGCATGCTATTCATCGGATTCCTTGAGGAAGTCATCTTCAGAGGTTTCCTGTTCAAAGCTTTATCCAGGAAAAGTGTCCGCTCGGCAATGCTCATCTCCAGCGTCACATTCGGGATGGGCCACATCGTGAACCTGCTGAACGGGGCGGATTTTCTTCCGACGCTGCTGCAGATCGGTTACGCGACCGCGATCGGGTTCCTGTTTACGGTGTTGTTCATGAAAACGAAAAGCTTGTGGCCGGGCATCCTTGCGCATGCGGTCATCAATGCGACGAGCCTTTTTGCAGTGGAAGGTGATGGATCTGTCCAGCTCATCAGCAGCCTCGTGATGGTGGTTCTTTCAGTGGGCTATGCGCTTTATCTTTTAATGTTCCTTCCTGAAAAATGATATAATGGCTGTAAATATGCAGAACAAGGATGGATAAGATGAATTTTTATTATGACGAAGAAGCGATCCGCTATCTGAAGGCAAAGGATCCAATCTTGGCGGACATCATCGACCGGATTGGACCGATTGAGCGGCCGATTGATGCGGATCTCTTTTCGGCGCTCATCAACAATATCGTCGGCCAGCAGATTTCGATGAAGGCCCAGGAGACCGTCTGGAAAAGGATGCTTGCCGCTTTCGGAGCGATCACGCCGGAGAATCTTTGCCGAGCGAGCGTCGAAGAAATCCAGCAGTGCGGTTTGTCGACCCGCAAAGCGACCTATATCCGTGAAGCGGCCGAAAAAGTCCTTTCCGGCGAATGCGATCTGGAGGCGCTGGAGGTCATGAGCGACGAAGCGGTCATCGCCGAACTCTCGCAGCTGCGCGGCATCGGCAAATGGACAGCCGAGATGCTGCTGATCTTTTCAATGGGCCGTCAGGACGTGCTGAGTTGGGACGACCTCGCCATCCATCGCGGACTGCGGATGGTGTACCATCACCGCAAAATAACAAAGCAGCTTTTCCAGAAATACAAACGGCGTTACGCGCCATACGGTTCGATTGCGAGCCTCTATCTGTGGGAAGTGTCCGTCGGCGTCCTGCCGGATCTGAAGGACTATGCGCCGCTGACGGAAGCCGAAAAGAAGAAACGCCAAAAGCAGCGCCAAGAGCTGAAACGGGCGGGAAAGCAACTCCTGTAATGTATAACGCAAGCATCCCATCATTTGTATCGGGATGCTTTTTTGATTCTGTTGCAAAGGGGATGCTTTAACCGGGCACCAGCCCAAATCATGCCTACAAAAATCATTCATTTTGCATCTCAAAAAAATGGTATCACTAAGCAATCCACTCTGGATTAGTGTAGAATAGGAATAGAATGTTCAAAAGAAAACAGTGAGTGAGGGGATTAAGCCATGATCAGATTAGGCATCATCGGAACGAGCAGCATCGCGCATGAATTCGCCACAGCGGCAAAAGCATCCGGACAATTCGAAATAAAAGCGGTCTACAGCCGCACCCAGTTCAACGCCCAGAGTTTCGGGGAAGGCTACGGCGCGGACCTGTTCGTCACGGAGTTGGACAAATTCACAGCCTTGGAGGAAGTGGACGCCATCTACATCGCATCGCCGAACAGCCTCCATTTTGAGCAAGCCATGTCGGCCATCGCGAACGGCAAGCATCTCATCGTAGAGAAGCCAATCTTCTCGAACACGAAGGAATGGGAGGCTGCCTTCGCCGCAGCGAAAGCCAACAATGTTTTCCTGTTTGAAGCAGCCCGCCACCTGCATGAACCGAACTTCGCGCTAGTCAAGAACGAGATCGCCAAATTGGGCGAAATCGACGGCGCCAGCTTCACTTATGCCAAATATTCTTCCCGCTACGACCAAGTCTTGGCCGGCGAGGAACCGAACATTTTCTCGCTGGATTTTTCCGGTGGGGCGCTCTCCGATTTGGGCGTATACTTGCTTTATGCTGCCATCGCATGGTTCGGAGTGCCCGAGGAAGTCGATTATGCCGCCAAGAAAATCCAGACGGGCGTAGATGGAGCCGGCACAATGCTTCTGACATATCCGTATTTCACAGTCAGCCTGCACACGTCGAAAATCTACAATTCTTTCGCTGATTCGGAAATCTACAGCGGTAAAAAAACGTTGATTCTCGATGGCGTCAATTTGATCCAATCCGTCGAACTGGTAGACGGCGAGACCGAGGAACGTTATCAATTAGCCGAAAAAGCGTCCGGACATTTCATGGATGACGAGGTCCGTGCATTCGCGGGCGTCTTGAATGATCCGGAAAATCCTGATACTATAGAAGACTATGAACGTTGGACGCAGATCAGCCGAGACGTCAACCGGACAATGGAAGCTTTGCGCAAAAAAGCGGGCATCGTTTATCCAGCGGATTTAGATGAGGCGTAGGTCAGCCGGATGCTTCCGCGCGAGGCTTGCACCGCAGCTTAATAACAAGCTGCACTATAAGAAATGAGGAAATAAATGATGATGATGGAAGAAATGGCAATGCCATTCGAGAAATACTGGAACGAGATGAGTTTTCAGCTGCCGACGCCGATCCAAGAAAATGTCTTCAAGCCGTTGATGGAAGGCAAAGATGTCGTTGGTCTATCGCCGACAGGTACCGGTAAAACCTTGGCTTATGCCATCCCGTTGCTGCAAAAAACGGATGCCAACAAGGAATTGCAATTATTGGTGCTCGTGCCTTCGCAGGAATTGGCGCACCAAGTAGGGCACGTTTTGGCGGAATGGGGTTCCCTGAAGGACTTGACCGCGCAAGTGATCATCGGGGGCGCTAACGTGGGCCGTCAGATCGACAAGCTGAAGGAAAAGCCGGAAATCGTGGTCGGAACACCGGGACGATTGCTGGAATTGGCCAACCAGAAAAAACTCAGACTGCACAACATCAAGACGGTCATCTTGGATGAAGCCGACTACTTGATGCAGGAAGAGCATCTGAGTGCTTTGCGCGAATTGATCAAAAAAATGCCGGGCGCCCGCCAGATGGGTTTCTTCTCGGCTACGAACAGCGAAAACCTGAAGGATATCCAGAAATGGTTCAACACGGAGCCGCTTTGGTTCGACACGACTAAGGAAGGCCAGTTCATGGACCAGACTGTCCATGGCTTCATCGAGGCGCCGACGCGGAAGCGTGCGGAAATGCTGCGCCGTTTGGGCAACTTGGAAGGCATGCAGGCGCTCGTTTTCGTGAATTCTACGCAGGAGCTTGATTATTTGGCGGGAAAACTGCAGTTCGAGGGCATCAATGTCCGCATGCTGCACAGCGATTACGGCAAGGCGCAGCGTAAGAGCGCCATGGAGGAATTCCGCAAAGGCAACGCGACGTTCCTGCTGACGACGGATGTTTCCGCCCGCGGGATCGACATCCAGGATCTGCCTTACGTCATCCATTACGATCTGCCGCTTTCGAAGGAAACCTACCTGCACCGATCCGGACGTACGGGCCGGATGGGCAAAAAAGGGATTGTGCTGTCCTTGGTGAATGACCGCAACAGTCGCGATATCAAACGCTTCGCGCCGCATCCGGATGAAGTGAAAGAATTCTTCATCTACGGAGGCGAGCTCGTCAACGAACTGCCGAGCCGGGAAGACCGTGACGCAATCCGCGATGCGCAGAAACCGGCCGCAGCCAAAGCAGCCAAAATCCAGAAAAAAGCTGCCTTGAAAGAGGAAGAAGCGTCCCCGCAGGCGCCAGCCAAGAAAATCAAAAAGAAAAAAATCCGCACCAAGACGCTGAAAAACAAAGGCGCGCGCCGCAAGCCAACAGAACAAAAGCCATCTGAATAACTGAATTCCTTTCCGCATTCTGCCGGTAGGACAGCCCCAAACCGCCCTTGCGGAGGCTGTCCGCGGCGGCGTGCGGATTTTTGCGTTCGATCGGAATGTGGGCCGGAACTCCGGCCAATCCCAACAGGCAGATTTCCTTCCCGGGTCCGTTGCGGCGAACCCCTCGCACCTGTATAATCAAAGACAGAGAACGAATATGTATACGGATACGGAACAAAGTCCGCTATGCAGCACAAGAAAGGGGTGCATGCTAACTATGGTCACCATCAATGACATCGCCAAAATGGCCGGTGTGGCGAAGAGCACCGTTTCCCGCTATCTGAACGGCGGGGCGGTCAGCGAAAAAACAAAGGCGAAGCTGGATGAAATCGTTGCCGAGAACGACTATAAACCGAATAAATTTGCCCAAAGCCTGAAAGCGAAGCGTACGCACATGGTCGGGACGATCATTCCGCGTCTGAATTCCTTTGCGACGAATGAAGCGTTGCGCGGCTTGGAGAACAGTCTGCGCCTTTCCAAAAACCAATTGTTGATCACGAATGCGGATCAGAGCCGCGAGCGCGAAATTGAAGCCATCTCCACCTTGGCGAAGCAGCGCGTCGACGGCATCGTCTTCTTCGCGGCGGCCATCACGCCGGCTCATGTGAAGGCGTTCGAAGATGCTGATGTTCCCGTCGTCATCGTCGGGCAATCGCATCCCGATTTCCACTGCATCATCCATGATGACGAGAAGGCGGGACATTCGGTCGGCTCCTATGCGGTGGCGAACGGGCACAGGAACATCCTTGTCTTCGGGGTCGACGAATCCGATAAGGCGGTCGGGGTGACCCGGCGCAACGGCATCGAGCAGGCTTTCAAAGGCCACGACATCGACTATACCTTCGTCAAAACGAGCTTTGCCATGAAGGACGCCTACGAAAAGGCGCTGGAAATCCTGCCGCAATCAAAAGCGACCTTCGTGATCGGCGCGACCGACAATATCGCGATCGGGATCATGCGCGCGGCCCACGAACTGCAAATCGAAATACCGGATCAGCTTTCCTTGGCGGGTTTCGGGGGCTATGAAATCACCGAGGCGGTCTATCCGCGCATCACAACGGTCCATTATCCATTCATGGAATCCGGCGAATTGGCGGCCAAAATCCTGATGGAACTGATCTTGAAAAAGGAAGTCGACCAGATCCAAACGCTGGATAACGAGCTGTTGATCCGGGAATCGACAATGAGAAAAGAATAGCCCCAGCCTATACGACTAGCAACTGATGGCAACAATTAAGAACCCGCAAGCAAATTTTGCTTACGGGTCTTTTTTTGGTTCGTACGCTAAAAACAGAAAAAGTGCAAACCCGTGCAACCGCTCCAAAAACACCCAAATCGTCAGAGGAGTAAGTTTTCTCAGTGTTTTTCATTGTTACCCACAACATTTATACGGTTGACATAGTTTTCCGCCTATGTAATTATTGATGCAAGTACAATATCAGAATGAATGGAGAATGATGATGAGCGAAAAAGAGACTGTTTTATCCGTAAAAAATGAAGAGCGGGCCAACCGAAGATTGACCACAAAGGAGATGGTCCTGTGCGCCTTGTTCGCCGCGCTGATCGCGGTCGGGGCTTTTATCCGCGTGCCGGTGCCGGTTGTGCCATTCACACTGCAATTCCTGTTCACGATGCTGGCAGGCGTGTTATTGGGCGGAAGGCTCGGGGCAACGAGCGTGTCGCTTTATTTGCTGATGGGGTTGGCCGGCTTGCCCGTGTTCGCTGAAGGCGGCGGCATCGGCTATATCCTGAAACCGAGCTTCGGCTACCTGATCGGCTTTTGCGTCGGCACCTATGTGACCGGCGTGATCGCGCACAAGGTGGCGCAGCCGTCGTTCCAGCGGCTGCTGCTGGCCAGCTTGGCCGGTCTGGGCATCGTGTATGTGTTCGGGCTGATCTATTACTACCTCATCTGCAATTACGTCATCGGTGCCCCGATCGCGATGGGACCGCTGTTCCTGTACGGCTTCCTTTTGTCCGTGCCCGGCGACATCGCGCTCTGCTTACTGGGCGCATCACTCGGCAAACGGCTGATCCCGGTCATCAGAAAAGGGCTTTAGGAAAGGAAGGACTACGAAAATGACGACAATGGGAGCAATCAAAAACAAACTGTATGCCGGTGGACGCCTCACAAAAGCGGAAGCACTGGAATTAATAGAAGTGCCGCTCGAAGAACTGTGCGCTGCCGCCAACGAGGTGCGCGCGCATTTCTGCGGAAATGTGTTCGATGTCTGCACGATCATCAACGGCAAGAGCGGCAAATGCTCGGAAAACTGCAAGTTCTGCGCCCAATCCCGCTATTACCGCACGAAAGTGGATGCCTACTCGCTCATCGGATCGGAAACGATCGTCGAACAAGCGAAATACAACGAAGAGCGCGGCGTGCTGCGTTATTCCATCGTGACCTCGGGCAGGGCCTTGTCCCCCAAGGAAGTGGACAGGGTCTGCGAAAGCCTGGAAGCAGTCCAAAAGGAATCCGACATCGCACTCTGCGGCTCGTTCGGGCTCTTGGAGGAACCGGAATTCGCCAAACTGAAGCAGGCCGGATTGACGCGCATCCACAACAACTTGGAAACTTCGCGGCGGAACTTCCCGAATGTCTGCACGACCCATACTTACGACGACAAGATCGCCGCCATCCGCGCCGCGCAAAAGGCCGGCCTGACCGTCTGCAGCGGCGGCATCATCGGCTTGGGCGAAACGATGGAGGACCGCATCGATATGGTCATCGACCTGCGCGAAATGGACATCCGCTCGATACCCGTCAATTTGCTGAATCCCATCCCGGGCACGCCGTTCGAGGGAAACGCAGTCGTCGGCGACGACGAGATGAGCCGCATCATCGCTATTTTCCGGATGCTGGCTCCCGATGCATACATCCGCTTGGCCGGTGGAAGGGGGCTGCTTGCGGATAAAGGCAGGCAGTGCTTCCTTTCCGGCGCCAATGCAGCCATTTCCGGCGATATGCTGACGACGGACGGCATCACGATCGAACAGGATATGCGCATGCTGGGCGAACTCGGTTACGAGGTGGTCCTACGCGATGACTGATGGGAAAGGATTGTTCATCACTGCGACCGGGACGGATGTCGGGAAGACTTATGTTACGGCGCTGATCGTGAAAAAATTGCGCGAGGCCGGTCATTCCGCCGGATACTACAAGGCCGCGCTCAGCGGGATCGCAAAGACTGCGGCAGGTTTCCGAACCGGGGATGCGGGCTACGTCGCGGATGTGGCGGGAATATCCGAGGATGACGCGGTAAATTCCGTCTCCTACGTCTACGAAAAGGCCGTCTCGCCGCACTTGGCCGCGAAGCTGGAGGGCAATCCCGTCAAAATGGCTGTCGTGATGACCGCTTATCAGCAAGCGCTGTCCCGATACGACTACGTGACGATGGAAGGCAGCGGCGGCATCGTCTGCCCGCTCCGCTACGACGACGATGCGCAGCTGTTGCTTGAGGATGTCATCACGGCTTTGGGGCTGGGCGCGCTCGTCGTCGCTGATGCCGGCCTTGGCACAATCAATGCGACAGTGCTCACGGTCGACTACATGAAAAGGCGCGGCATCCCGGTGAAGGGGATCATCCTGAACCGTTACGACGCGGCCAATGCGATGATGCGCGACAACAAGAAGATGGTCGAGATCCTCACCCGCGTGCCCGTCATCGCCTGCGTGAAAAAGGATGAAGCGGCCATCGCCATCGATGCGGCGACGCTGGCGGGATTGTATGGATAGGGGCGGTCGGATGGATCTAGTCGAAAAGGACCTGAAATACATCTGGCACCCTTGCTCGCAGATGAAGGATTATGAGGAACTCAAGCCGATCATCATCGACCGGGGCGAAGGCGTGTTTCTTTACGACAAGGAAGGGAAAACGTACCTTGACATCGTCAGCTCGTGGTGGTGCAACCTGCTGGGGCACTGCAATCCAACGATCAACGAAGCGCTCATCAACCAGATCGGCCGGCTGGAGCATGTGATTTTCGCGAACTTTTCGCATGAGCCGGCGATCGCTTTGTGCGAGCAGCTGATGGAGATCATCCCGGCCGGACTCTCGAAGTTCAATTTTTCCGACAACGGATCGGCGACCGTAGAATGCGCGCTGAAGATGAGTTTCCAGTACCAATACCAGACCGGCCACAAGGAGAAGACGAAATTCATGTGCCTGACGGAAGGATACCACGGCGAAACCTTGGGCGCGCTGGCGGTCGGGAGCATGGATCTGTACGCCAAAATGTACCAGCCGATGCTGATGGACACAAACCAGATCGAGGCGCCGGATTGTTATCGTTGCCCATTCCAGAAAAATCGGGACAGCTGCAATTGCGAATGTTTCGTCTATGCCGATAAAGCCTTTGCGGAACACGGTGACGAAACCTGCGCCATGATCGTCGAGCCTTTGGTGCAAGGCAGCGCGGGCATGCGCATCTATCCACCGCTCTACCTGAAGAAACTGCGCGCACTCTGCGACCTTTACGGCGTCCTGCTGATCGCCGACGAAATCGCGACCGGTTTCGGACGGACCGGCAAAATGTTCGCCTTCGACCATGCCGGCGTCAGCCCCGACATCATGTGCGTCTCGAAAGGGCTCACAGGCGGCTACTTACCTATGGCAATCACGATCACGACAGACAAAATCTACGACGCCTTCTATGCCGAATACAGCGAAGGCAAGGCCTTTATGCACAGCCATACCTACAGCGGCAATCCGCTGGGCTGCTCCGCGGCGCTGGCGGTCCAGAAGGTACTCCGCGAGGAACGGATCCTGGAAAAAGCCGCGATCCGCGCCGAACATCTGACCAAGCGTCTGAACGAAACGCTGCTGGACCACCCCAACGTGGGCGAGATCCGCCATATCGGCCTGATACATGCCATCGAGCTGGTGACCGACAAGCAGGCGAAGACCGGTTTTGATGCGGACCTGCGGATCGGTTATCAGATCTACAAAAAGGCTTTGGAGAAAGGTCTGATCCTGCGCCCGCTCGGCAATGTGCTCTATTTCAATCCGCCTTTGACGATTATAGAAGCCGAACTGGATGAAGCAGTCGGCATCTGCACCGAGGCCATCGCGGAAATCCTCGGCAGCTAGCTGTTGACGGCATCCGGAACCGCACATGGGACGGGATAGCCCCGCCAGTCCTCTCAGCGCAATATCCTGTTGAATTCAGGGAACGAAAGGGATTTTCTGTTGATTTATTGTTTTTCGCGATTGAATCAATAATTTAATTGCGGATTATTATATAATAAGTAGATACTGCGTTAGAGGAGGAAGATCGGGAAAATGAATGATGTAAAAGGATTAAAAAAATATTTGGCGGTTCTGGGGGCGTTCGCCTTATTGGGATTGAGCGGCTGCGGCCAAGAAGAAACGACGGAAACGGACAGCAGCGTGCAGGCGACGACGGAACAGACTTCCGAAGCGGTAGTTGAAGAAACAACCGAAGCGGCTACTGAGGAACATTTGGATTACGAGAATCAGGATGAATGGGACTTCGAATACGGCGAGATGCAATCCCCGATCAATATCGAAACGAGTGCAACCGAAGCGATGACCACAGACGGCTCGTTGACACTGGACTATGCGGAAGAGATCATCGATGTGGTCGACAACGGGCACAGCATCGAAATCGAGGACGGCGGCCAGGCGACGATTGCCGGACGCAGTTTTGAACTGGCGCAATTCCATCTGCATTCCCCGAGCGAGCATACAGTGGATGGCGAAAGTTTCCCGATCGAACTGCATTTTGTCCACAAAGCACAGGACGGACGTTTGGCAGTCATCGCGGTTTTCTTTAAAGAAGGAACCGAGAATGCTGCCTTTCAAGCGATTCTGGATGATGTGAAGGCGAATGAAGAAGCTACTGTTGCGAGCGGACTTAGCCTGAACGTTGCCGAACTGCTTCCGGCCAACAAAAGCTACTACCATTACCTAGGCTCCTTGACGACACCGCCGCTGACCGAAAATGTCGAGTGGTATGTGATGGCGAACCCTGTGGAAGTCTCTGCGGAACAGATTGCGGCCTTCAACGAATATTATCAAGGCAACAACCGAGAGGTCCAACCATTGGGCGAGCGTTCCGTTTTGAAATACGAAGAATAGAAAGACTCTCAAAGTTCCGCCAAGCCCATTCCAGTGGGGAAGGCGGAACTTTTTTGAATGCTCTGATCGAGGATGCAAAAGAATCCGTAACGCGATTACGAAATACAGAAAAATCGGATGAAACGGCATTTTTTTTGTTATAATTGAAGGAAAAACGCGAGCAGGGGGAACGTAATGGGTGAAATAGCAGCAAAAGCCGCATCATTGATTTTGATCATCGTGATCGGCTACGTCATCAAACGAATCGGATGGGTCAAAGCAGAGGATTTTCCGAAATTTTCGAAAATCGTTTTGCGGATCACGTTGCCCTGCGCACTGATCACCAGTTTCAACACGTTCGACATCACCTACAACCTGCTGTTTTTGACGGCAATCGGCATCATCACGAACCTGATCCAACAAATCACCGGCTATCTGGTGAACCAGCGGAAAGGCGGCAAAGCACAAGCTTTCGGCATCATCAACATCGGCAGCTACAATGTCGGGGCCTTTGCGATGCCATATATCGCCGGATTGATGGGCCCGCAGTCGATCATTTTCGCATCCCTTTTCGATGTCGGCAATTCCTTCGGCGCAGCTGGAATCGGTTATGGCTGGTCCCGTTCGGTGGCGGACGAGAAACAAAAAACGACCTTAGGCGGCTTCCTCAAGCTCATGTTCCTTTCGCCGCTGTTCGATACATACTTGATTCTTTTGTTGATGCGCCTCTTCGGATTGCAATTGCCGGATGCAGTCATTACCTTTACGTCCACTGTGGGCGGCGCCAATACATTCCTGGCGATGCTGATGATTGGGATCGGTTTGGAATTGGGCTTGGACGCGCACCGCTTCAAGCTGGCCTTCAAATACTTGGCCATCCGCTACGGATTTTCGCTGATCTTTTCCATCCTGACCGTGCTCTTCCTGCCGGTTTCAATGGTCGTGAAGACAATCCTCTGCATGCTGTTCTTTTCGCCGATCGCATCCATGGCGACCGGATTCACCGATGAAGCGGGCGGGGACGTCGAAACCTCCGCCTTCATGAATTCCGTCTCCATCCTGATCGGGATCTTCGCGATGCCGTTTGTGCTGGCGGTTATGGGATAACTAAATACAGAATCTTTGCCTTCATTTTAACGCTTTTGCCAAGGAAAGGCCGTCGCCAGCCGGTTCATAATAAACACAAAATATTTTTTTAGAAAACGCTTGACTTTAAATATGAAAGGGTTTACTATTTGTATCAAGAGGAACCGGTTTCACTGAAGAAAAATTGCGCCTCTCGTTTTTGAACCGGAAAGGAACCGGTTCCGCAATAGATTGAAACACAGCTTGTATTGCACTTATTCTTAGGCACAACAGAACAAAAGGAGGAATCATTAATGAAAAATGAACAAACCATCAAAGACATTCTTGACGCTGTGGGAGGCCAAGATAATGTCAAAAATTTTGAACACTGTGCTACCAGACTTCGAATTATCTTAAGAGATAACAGCAAGGTGAACAAGGAAAAGGCGGAAAATGTCACTGGAAGCAAAGGTTACTTCTTTAATACAGGACAACACCAGTTTATTTTCGGAACTGGAAAGGTAAATGAAGTCTATGCTGAATTTAAGCAATATACAAAGATGGATGAGTCAGCGGATACAGCGTTTAAAGAAGATGTTTACTCCAACATGACTCCCGTTCAAAGAGTCGTTCGAACTTTGGCGGATATTCTGATTCCTCTAATTCCTGCACTGGTCACAACGGGACTATTAATGGGTCTAAGAGGACTTCTTGTGGAACTGGGTGTAGAATTTAGCCCACTTATGTTGAGCATGTTCCAGATGCTGACAGATACCGCATTTGCTTTCCTACCAGTACTTATTGCTTATAGTGCCACTCGTAAATTTGGTGGAAATCCCATTATCGGTATCGTAGTCGGCCTTATGATGGTATCTCCTAATTTGCCTAATGCTTGGGCTGTAGCAGGTGGAAGCGCTGAAGCACTCAACGTTTCTTTCTTGGGACTGAATATTCCTATTGTAGGTTATCAAGGGTCCATCATCCCCGCTATCGTAGCAGGGTATCTGATATCAAGAATTGAGAAGGAGCTACGAAAAGTTGTTCCTCAGATCATCGACCTGCTTGTAACGCCGTTTGTAACATTAACAGTAACCATTTTTCTAATGCTCTTTATCTTAGGTCCTATCACGCATACATTCGAGATTGCAGTCAGTGACTTTATCGTTATGCTGGTTAATGCACCTTTTGGTATTGGATATATCATATTTGGCGCACTTCAACAACTCTTGGTTATTACAGGACTTCATCATTCTTTGTCAATCATTGAGCTTCAGCTACTTGCCGATACAGGTGAAAATGTGCTGAATCCACTTATTACAGCCAGTATGGCCGGACAATTAGGGGCAGCGATCAGTGCAGCGTTACTAATGAATGTTAAACTAAAGAGAACTAACGCTATTTCTTCTTCCACATCTACCTTATTTGGAATTACAGAACCTCTTCTCTTCGGTGTCAATCTGAGAAGTTTGAGAATACTGGTTTCCGGCATGTTGGGAGGAGCTGTGGGTGGTCTGCTTACTTATATCTTTAGCCTATCCGCTACAGGTATGGGAATCACCTTTATTCCTGGACTGTTGCTGTACACCAGTAGTTTCGCATCTATGGTCCAGTACCTAGTTGTCATTGCAGGAGCATTTGTGACAGGGTTCATTGCTGTGAAAGTACAGTCGAATAAAATTTCAGAGCAGCTTAATTTAGATTAATTAATTGAATAAAGAAAGAGGGGAGTGCCTCAGAACCAGAAAATCCTTTTCTGGTTCTGAGGCACCCCCTTTTCTATGTTTATCGTTTTCCGCCAGAATACTCCCGCCTCAAGGAATGAAAAGGGCGTAGCCCAAGTAGTAGGCGGGAGATGAATGGCGTCAGCCTAAATTGTTGAACAACCCGAACATACGTACTATAATATGCGTGTAGGTTGTTCTTTGAAAACTGAAGATAGGGGGTTCTGGCAGGAAATTCGTCTGCCAGGTAAAATCTTCAACGTTCAGACATCCCGCACGTTTCCATCTAGCGAAAACCAAGCACATGGGAACGTGCGGCGAGTCCAACGTACAAACCAGCAAAACTTTCACCGTTGGGACGACGGGCAGAGCCTGCTCAATAACGGGTGGATACACCGGTGTTCGCAGGAATCTCACACTTCAAATTTCGATAGAAATTAAGTGGTGAGTAGTTCAAGGGCAGACATACCCCGCCAAACCGCAAACAAGAGGCTGCCTCCTATTGAGCAATGTCATTAACTTAAGCAACTAGACAACTGTAAAAAGCGAGAATGCAAAATGCACCCTCGCTTTTTTTGACTGCGGGGCCGAGATTGTCGAATGTTTCTCGACATCCGACAATCTCGGCCCGACGTGGAAGCAAATTGTCGCATGTTCCTCAGCTATTCGACAATTTCGGTCCACTGTGCTGAGTGGTTGGCTTTCCTGGGTATTTTTTCGATTGTCAGAAAAGAAAGAGACAGTGGACATGAGAGAATTTATCTCCCATTTCCACTGTCTCTTATTTGTCGATACCCTTAAGTTAATGACATTGTCCTATTGAGACACCCCCTTCTAACGTGCGCCCGGCACGGGTGATAACTTGGTGGTGAAAGTCCACTACAGGCTTTGAAGTAGGGACTGTTAGCGAATGACAACCCAAAGCTAGTCGTCAACAAGGATAAAAGCGAAGTGGGATCACCTACCCGTTTAAATTTCTTGGGTTGTCTGATAACTACTGTGAATGGGGGCTGTCGCTACAGACGTACCAATGGGCTTAATTTCATTAAGACATCTGGCGGAGTCTGGATGCTGAACTGTACGCACTATGGTGTTAGAGGACAGTAGATGGACCGAGTTTTCCTCCGATGAGCGTAGGCTACGCCGGAGTTCGGCCCGCATTATGCGTGCTGTCCTCTGATGAGACCGTGCCCGTCGGAGGAGGAGCCCAGAAGTTGCCTTCGTCCTCCGACGAGCGCTCCCTCGCCGGAGCAGGGCGCCCGCGCAAGCAACCTAGCTCCGGCCGGCCACCAAAGCACATATAGCATCAGTCTATAACTGAATATACCAATTAAGTGTTACCCTATACCCCGATTCCGTGGCATACTGGAACAACCTTCAAATGTGAAAGGCATAAGCAAATATTGGGATAGCGGCGCTGCTTTTGCGCCAATCTCTTTAAAAAATAGAAAAAATCGGATAAGGGGGAACAATTAATGAAGAAAGAAACAAATCGTTGGGTGGTGCTGATCAGCTCGATGGGGATTTTGTTGTGCACCGGTATCGTCTATACGTTCAGCGTTTTCGCAGGACCGTTGGCGGAGTTGCGGGGATGGACGGTGCCGGACATCATGATGGCGTTCGCGATCAATTCCGCAGTGGGGCCGATCCCGATGATCTTCGGCGGATATTTTACCGACCGCGGCTGGGCGAAATGGATCGCCCGCATCGGCGTCGTCCTATTCGGGATCAGCTTCGCGTTCACCGGTCAAGCGACGAGCATCTTCCAGTTGTACCTGATCTACGGCATCTTCGGCGGATTTGCGCAGAACTTTGCTTATTCTGCTTGCCTCAGCAACACGATCCGCTTTTTCCCGGATAAAAAAGGCTTGGCTTCCGGTCTGATTACGGGTGGTATGGGCGGAGCAGCGATCATCGCGGCTCCGATCGCGAACACGCTGATCGAGCGCTACGGCGTGAGCCAAGCTTTCTGGCGCATGGGCTTAGCGTATGCGCTAGTCGGTTTCTGTTTCAGTCTGTTCATTCGCTCTGCACCTAAGCAGATTGTTCCGCTAGCGGATACAGCCTCCGAAAAGACTTCGGCTCCAGCAAAAGCCATCACCGCAAACAAAAACTGGAAGGAAATGTTGGCAACCCCAGCCTTCTACCTGTTGATACTGATGTTCGCGATGGGCGCTTTTTCCGGCTTGATGATCGCCTCGAATGCATCGCTGATCGGGCAATCCATGTTCGGGTTGTCGGCATCGGCCGCAGCGGCTTACGTCAGTCTGTATTCCTTGAGCAACACCTCCGGCCGGGTATTCTGGGGCGCGGTTTCCGATCGCATCGGTCAGATCCGGGCGGTCATCATCATCTACAGTGCCATCATTTTTGCTTTTGTCCTGCTCGTCAGCGTCAACCAAGTGTGGGCATTTGCTGTCGGTGTCGTCACTCTGGGTCTCTGCTTCGGCGGCGTCATGGGCGTCTTCCCAGGATTGGTCATGGATAACTTCGGCCCAGCAAATCAGGGCGTCAATTACGGTATCGTCTTTATCGGCTTTTCGAGCGCCGCCTTTGTCGCGCCGAAAGTGACGGCGTCATTAGCAGCGGCCAATAATGGCGACTTCACGAAAGCCTTTTATGTAGCAATCGGTGTTGTTCTGATTGGGTTAGGCTTGAGTCTGGTCTATTCGAAACGAAAAACTACCATTGCGAAAGCTGCTGTGGAGATGGTGCAGTAGCAGGTACGGCGTATAAGCTAATGAAAAATGAAGAGGCTGGGACAAAACCCCAACTGAATAGAAAAAATAGACGCGAGTTTACCTAAGTTGGGTAAGTTCGCGTCTATTTTTTTTATCCTCCTACGGAGGTTTTTGGTAAACAAAAAGGTATCCTTATGTTTAAACATTATATTATGAATCAAGTTATTTTGCCTATCTATTTAGCGGTAAAATTACCAAAAAAAGATATCGCTTTCGTCCGTCAGACGGGTTGCCCCGCCTACCATCCGCGAATGATGATGAAGATCATCCTGTGTGCCTACACAATCAGCGTTTTCCGGGAGAAAAATTGAAGGATTGCTTCGGGACAGCGTAAGGATGATGTGGCTCGCGCAAGGTTATGAGCCCACGTATCGTACCATCAATCGTTTCCGGGTGAACCCTGCGGTTCAAGAACTGTTGCGTCAATGCTTCGTGCAGTTCCGATGCCAATTGGTGCAGGAAGGCTTAATTGAGGATGAGGCTATCTTCATAGACGGCACAAAGATTGAGGCCAACGCCAATCGATTCACGTTTGTTTGGCACAAGTCGATTGAAAAGTACAGTGCTGCCCTCATCGAGAAATCCAACCAAATGTATGATGGGCTTCTCGAGAAAGAGATTACCCCAGGGATTGAGCGAGAAAGTCTGGAAGAACTTTCGGACGCAGTCAGTGAAAGAAAGCAACTTCGATCCCAACGAAAATTCCCGAAGAAGTATCACAAACTGTTTTTGGATATGGCAAAGCGGAAGTAAAAATATCAGCGTGATATGACAATTTTCGAAAAAAGAAACAGCTACTCCAAGACGGATCAAGATGCCACATTCATGAGGATGAAAGATAATTACATGAAAAACTGCCAGTTAAAGCCTGGTTACAATGTACAGATAGCGACCGAAGGTCAATATGCATTGGCTTACGATATTTACCCAAACCTAACGGATACACGCACCTTGATACCATTCTTGGACAACCGAGAATCGACTCCCCTCGTCACTTACAACACCTATCGCAAGGAAAAACAGAAGAAATATCGGAATAATCCTTTCAACTCCTCCAATTGGGAGTATGATGAGAAAGAGGATGCTTTCACGTGCCCCAATGGGCAGAAGCTTCCCTTCCGTTATATATCCAATCGGAAAGATTCCTATGGCTTCACTCGAACTTTCAAATTCTATGAGTGCGCGGACTGTTCGGATTGACCCTTGCGAGAACAATGCACCAAGGCAAAAGAACGAAACAATCGGACTATCCGGTACAACGAGAAATGGGAACAACAGAAAAAAATAATCAAAGGTTTGCTTTCGGATGAGAAGACTGGCGCGATTTACGGTAAACGGAATATCGGTGTAGAACGAGCGTTCGGGTTCCTGGATGCTAATTTGTGCTTCCCTCGATTCTCTGTAAGAGGAAAAGAGAAAGTGCGCAATGACTTAGGATTTGCGCTTATGGCAGTGAACTTGAGGAAGTACACTGCCCGTGAAGCCCTCCTTGGGAGGGAAGCTGCACCAAAATCCTCAAAAAAGGTTCCAATTACCAGTCTGTGGTGGTTGGAACCTTTTTTTGATTCTTTTAAGCTAGTTATGTCCCAGCCTCTTTTTATGTTAACATTGGATGAAGGATGTTTTTTTTGGAACTTCCAACAAGATTGGTGAGTTGCCTGAAATTTCGTATTCAGCGTACCTTATTTCTGGGGAAGAATTGCTTGCAACAACTTCTAACGGTAACTGTTACCCAAATATTGCAAAACGACTTTACTATCCGGCCCAAGTAATCTAAAATATAGGAAACACCAACAATTATATTATAGTTGGCTTTCACAAAAAAAGAGGAGAAAAAATAATGCGATCAAATAATCGAAAAAAGAATGGGTTGAAAATATTTGTCGGTATCCTTGCAATTCTTGTGGTCGGTATACTCGGGTATGTCTATTCAATCTATGTTAGCGTGAAAAATACGATGGACACGGCCTATACACCAGTCGAGGTCGAGACGTTCCGAACGACGAATACCGGGACAGTATATGATTCCTCGGCAGGTACTGACGGAGAAAGCAGAGCCGATACTGGAGCGTTGACGCCTTCGGAACTATTGGAAGCAGGCGAGCCCGTTTCCATCCTTTTATTGGGCGTTGACACCGGCGACCTAGGTCGTACTGAACAAGGACGTTCCGATTCAATGGTGGTCGTCACAATCAATCCGCATACCCAAAAGACCACACTATTGAGCATTCCGCGTGATACTTACACCGAAATTGTCGGCTACGGTACTTCGGACAAAATCAACCACGCTTATGCATTCGGCGGCACCGCGATGTCGATCAATACCGTCCAGCAGATGCTGGACATCCCTATTGATTTCTACGCGATGGTCAATATGGCCGGTATCCAGGAAATCGTTGATGCGGTCGGCGGCATCAATGTTGAGAGCCCGCTTGCGTTCACCCAGAGTGGTTATGATTTCGTCAAAGGTACGAATCAACTGGATGGTGAGGCATCGTTGGCATTCGCACGCATGCGCTACGAAGACCCGGCCGGCGATACCGGTCGCCAAGGAAGACAGCGCTTGGTCATCGAAAGCGTCATCCGCAAGCTTGCGACCCCGGAAACCCTGCTGAACTATCAAACCATTTTGCAATCCCTGTCATCCAACGTGCAGACGAGTTTCCAAATGTCCGATTTCTACACGCTCCAAAACCAGGATTACCTTGGCGCAGTAGACAACATGACACAGCAACAGCTCGGCGGCACCGGTGGCATGCTGAACGAAATCTATTATAACTTCGTTGACGAGACCGAACTGACTCGCGTTCAGAACCTACTGCAAGCTGAACTCGAACTTGAATAAACCTCACTAGGCACCACTTGAGGAGGTTCTAGTATTTAAAAGGGTTACTGCCTCGCTGTATAATCCAGTTGCGGCAGACTAAGCAGTAACACAAAAAGATAACAAGAGCAGCCTGCCAACATCCGATGCGATGTTGGTGGGCTGCTCTTGTATTTTGGGCGGCCGGCAAAAATGGAGGCTGACGAACAGTGGGTGAACGCCTCGTCAGTCGGCTGAACGCAATGCGAAAGTTCTGTTCGGTTTACGACAACTACTCCATCTTTTTACTCCATTTAGCAAAGAGAGGCCATCTCAAGCCGATCCATAAAAAATGCAAAATAATTTTTTTAGAAAACGCTTGACTTTATCTTTGAAAGGGTTTACTATTCATATCAAGAGGAACCGGTTTCACCAATACAGAAAACCTGCTCCTTATCATTTTGAACCAGAAAGGAACCGGTTCCGAAACGAAAAGAAACAAAGTTTTTATTGCACTTATTTTTAGGCAGAACAGATCAAAGGAAAGAGGGAGAAAAAAATGGATTACAAAAAGATTGCAGAAGAATTGTTGACGGACATCGGCGGGAAAGACAACGTACAAGCGGCGACGCACTGTGCGACACGACTACGTTTGGTTTTGAGGGATGAAAGCAAAGTCGATCAAGCGGGATTGGACGCACGCGACGAAGTCAAAGGGACTTTCTCCACAGCCGGTCAATACCAGATCATTCTTGGCTCCGGAACAGTCAATGAAGTCTACAAAGAATTCATCAAAATGGCGGACATCGACGCCATGAGCAAAGAAGAAGTCAAAACAGCAGGCTCGCAGAAATTGAATCCGATCCAACAAGGCGTCAAGTTGCTTTCGGATATCTTCGTACCAATCATCCCGGCCATCGTAGCCTGCGGTTTGATGATGGGTTTGAACAACGTATTCACGGCACAAGATTTGTTCGTTGCTGGTAAATCACTTATTGAAGCATTTCCTGCTATCGAAGGTTTTGCAGCGATGATCAACACTTTCTCCAACGCGGCATATGTATTCCTGCCAGTCCTGATCGGTTTCAGCGCAACTCAGAAATTCGGCGGCAACCCTTACTTGGGAGCTGTTTTGGGGATGTTGATGGTCCACCCGGATCTTGTCAATGCCTACAACTATCCGGCAGTTTTGGCTGCAGGAGAAGTGCCTTTCTGGGATATCTTCGGATTCGAAATCGCAAAAGTTGGTTACCAAGGAACTGTCCTGCCGATCTTGTTTGCGGCCTTCATCCTTGCTAAAATCGAAACTTTCCTGCACAAACGCGTGCACACATCATTGGATAACCTGATTACACCGCTTTTTGCTATCATCATTACAGGTTTCCTGACATTCACTTTGGTGGGACCTCTGACGCGCACACTCGGCGACGTGATGACAAACAGCCTTGTATGGTTGTATGACACGACAGGTGCCATCGGCGGAGCCATCATCGGTTTCTTCTACGCTCCACTGGTCGTTACCGGTATGCACCACAGCTTCATCGCAGTCGAAACGCAATTGTTGGCTGATATCGCCAAAACAGGCGGTACGTTCATCTTCCCGATCGCCGCTATGTCAAACGTGGCTCAAGGAGCTGCTGCATTGGCGATGTTCTTCATTATCAAGGAACAAAAAGCGAAAAGCTTGGCTTCCGCTTCTGCGATCTCCGCTTACTTGGGGATCACTGAGCCTGCGATGTTCGGTATCAACCTGAAATACCGCTACCCGTTCTACGCAGCAATGATCGGTTCCGGCGTCAGCAGTGCGTTCATTTCCTTCTTCAAAGTCAAAGCGATCGCATTGGGCGCAGCCGGTCTGCCGGGCGTCATCTCGATCAAACAAGAAGACTTGTGGTTCTACATCATAGGCATGCTGATCGCGACACTCACGACAGTATCCATGACCTACGTCTTCAGCAAACGCGACTGGACAAAAGACGAAGCGAAAAACAGAAATGCGGAACAGGTTCATTCAACTCTGAATAAGGAAACACTGTGACCTAATCGGTCTAATTTCCGAGAGGCAGGCTTGGACTGCTAGACATACGACGAATTTGACACGGAAAGGAATAAAACGATGAAAGAATGGACGCGCGAGGAGCGCTATAAAAAACTCTCGGATTATTCCGACGACTATATGGAAGAATTGGCGAAAAGGGTGGCGCAGTCGCCCTTCCGCCAGCACTATCATATCCAACCGAACACCGGCCTGTTGAACGATCCGAACGGCTTCACCTATTTCGACGGCAAATGGCATCTCTTCTATCAATGGTTTCCGATGGGCGCGGTCCACGGCCTGAAGCATTGGTATCATATGACTTCGACGGATCTTGTAAATTGGAATGAAGAGGGCGTTGCGCTGTTGCCTGACACGGAATACGACAGCCACGGAGTCTATTCCGGCAGCGGCTTCGTCAAGGACGGCCAGCTGCACATCATGTACACAGGCAATGTCCGCACGGAAGAATGGGAAAGGGTGCCGAACCAAATCGTCGCCCGCATGGAAGCGGACGGCAGCTTCACGAAGTTCCTGCCGCCTGCTATCGCCGGCAATCCGGAAGGCTACACCGACCACGTCCGCGATCCGAAAGTCTGGGAACAACACGGCATCTACTATACCGTCATCGGTGCCCAACGCACCGATGAAACCGGAACGATCCTGCTGTACCGTTCCAAGGATGCCTTGGAATGGGAATTGATGGGTGAAATCGACGCCGGCTTGGCGGACTTCGGTTACATGTGGGAATGCCCGGACTTGTTCGAAATCGACGGAAAAACAGTGCTGCTGTTTTCACCGCAGGGAATCGAGCCGGAAGGCGACCGTTACCACAATATTTTCCAGACCGGTTACGTCATCGCCGATGATTTCCGGATGGATGAGTTGAAATTGGAGCATAATGGTTTCCAGGAACTGGATGCCGGCTTCGATTTCTACGCCACCCAAACCGCCGAAAGCCCGGATGGCCGCCGCATCTTGACGGCCTGGATGGGCTTGCCGGATGTCGCGTATCCGACCGACAGCGAAGACTGGGCGCACTGCCTGACGTTGCCGCGCGAGTTGTCCATCAAGGAAGGCAAACTGATCCAGCGACCGGTCCGCGAATTGGTTGCTTTGCGCAAGGAGAAAACTGTTTATGATGCCGGTTTGTTGTCTAGCGAAAAGACGATCGAGCGCAACGGTGGTAACTGCTACGAACTCCAGCTGGATGTAGCTTTCCATGCGTCAGCCGACCACGCGCCGGTGACATTGGATCTCTGCGAGGATGCCGACAACGACAAACGTTTCCGCATCACCTTGGATCCATCTACCAAGAAGATCACGATCGATCGCAGCCGCTGCGGCATCCCGTTCGCCGAAGACTTCGGCACGACTCGCACGCTGACGGTCGAACAGATGGATGCAGTGAAACTGCAGATTTTCGTCGACACCAGCTCAATCGAAATCTTCGTCAACGACGGCGAAGGCACCTTCACTTCCCGCGTGTTCCCGCAAGCGGGAGAAACCGGTCTGTCACTCGCGGCAGGCAGCACAATCGATTACAGCTTCGAACTTTGGGAATTGGCCTGAAGAAGCGGCGAATGATAGTTGAACGCACCACCCTAAGCTCTGTTGGCAGAGTAAGGGTGGTGCATTTTTTTTGCGTTGGGTGCGCGGAGGCGCGGAAGGGTGCGCGCGGAGATGCAGAAAAACCCGCCAACAGCGATTTGGCGGGGAAAAATGCAGGGCGCTCCACTGAATTTCCCCGCCGAGAGCGCGGTGGAAGGTTATCCCGAGGAAATCTGCTCCTGGAAGCCCGCCAAAATCATTTTGGCGGGTTATCTCGACATATTATCCCGCAAAATAACCTGTTGCTGCAATCTTCGGAACCACCGCCCACAGAATGGAGTGCCTCTTATATTTCAACAAATTATTTAAAATCAATATGCATAGACAGGCAGGTTTTCGTTATACTATAGAGGACAAAAAACTTTAGGGGTGGATCCATGCGTGGTAGATATTGCCAAGTTATTTCAGGGTAAGGAATTAAGCGAATCAGATCAACAACTGCTGACCTACATCATCAGCAATATGGATACCGTGTTACAAATGGGTGTCCGCCAGATTGCCAAAGAAAATTACACCTCACCGGCAAGCGTCATCCGCTTGTCCAAAAAGCTAGGCTATACGGGCTTCATCGATCTTTATTATCACTTGTTGCCGCTGGTCAATGCCGAAACCATGCCTGCAGGAACGTCGGAAGATGAATTTTTCCAACTGGATCATGCGCTCGTGCTGCAGCATAATTCAATAGAGGATATGGATGCGTTCATCGGAAAAGTATTGAGTTTGGACGGGAAATTCATTTTCATCTATGCTGCCGGTTTTTCGGCGATTGCAGCAGAGTATCTCTACAAAAAACTGCTGCTCCTCGGGAAACAAGTCATCCTTGCCACCACATTGGATTCCATCGGGGTTTTGGAGAATAATCTGAAGAACATCGGGGCTTTCGTAGCCATTTCCAAATCGGGAGAAACGCAAAGTGTCATCGACAAAGTGCTGAAAGCGAAGAATGCGGGCATTTTTACAGTAGCCTTCACGAAGGAAACGCCCAATCGCCTCGGTGAATGCAGCGATCTGAATTTTAAGGTTACCGATCAACACAAGCTCGATGACCGGAATCTGTTGCCCAATACTTTCTTTCCCTTTACGTTGCTGCTTGTGGAGTATCTATTGAGCCGTTACCTGAAAGAAATCAATGAAGTTGATGAACAGACAGAAGAAAGAAAAGCTTAAAAAGCATGACAACAGAATCAAACAGAATAGTCAGTGAAACGTGTTTCGTCTTTGCGGAACACGTTTTTTAACGTTGTGAAAGCCTTTTATTTCCGATCGGTTCCCGCTACACTGTAGTCATATTAAAGAAATCATATTGGAGGGAAACAAATGAAAGAGAGAGTCATGGACACCATGCAGAAATTTTCCAAAGCGATGTTTATTCCCGTTTTAATTTTGCCGATAGCCGGTATTTTGATCGCGATAGGAAATCTATTTACCAATGCGCGCCTGTTGGAAGTTTTGCCATTTTTGAATAACCCGGTTACAACCGGATTCGGAACGATCCTATCCGGATCACTCGTTTCGATTTTAGTGAACTTGGGCGTCGTCTTCTGTGTCGGGTTGGCCGTTGGATTGGCCAATAAGAAAAAGTCGGAGGCCGGATTCATTGCCTTGCTCGGCTACCTTGTCTTCATAAATGCCATGAACCGCTTCATGGGTCTGCAAGGCATGTTGGTGGAAGGAAATTTACAAGGCACGGGACAGACGATGGTCTTAGGCGTCCAGGTCTTGGATATGGGTGTCTTCTTGGGGATTTTCCTCGGAATCGTCACCGCAATCGTCCATAACCGCTACGCCGACAAAGAATTCAATAATGCTTTCCAAATTTATGGCGGCACCCGTTTTGTTTTTATCGTGTTGATTCCGGTAGTTGTGCTGTTAGCCATCCTGTTCACTTACATCTGGCCATTCTTCCAAGGCGGCATCAGCAGCTTAGGGGTCTTGATCAATCAAAGCGGCAACTTCGGCATTTTCCTGTATGGGACGTTGGAGCGTTTGCTTATCCCGACCGGACTGCACCACTTAGTCTACACACCATTCTTGTACACTGAATTGGGCGGAGTCGCTGAGGTCGCAGGCGAAATTTTTGAGGGTGCGCGCAACATCTACTTCGCTGAAATCGCCAATGCGGACGGCGGCTTGCTTGCGCCGAGCGTCATCTGGGATGCCCGCGGAATTTCGAAAATGTTTGGCCTGATCGGTGCCTGCTTGGCGATGTACCATAAAGCAAGCCCTGAAAACAAAGCAAAAGCTCGCGCCATTTTGATTCCGGCAGCCGTTACTTCCTTTATCGCCGGCGTGACAGAGCCGATCGAGTTCTCTTTTATGTTCGTCGCACCGTTGTTGTTCATCGTCCATGCCGGCTTGAGCGGTTTGAGCATGGTCCTGCTGAATATTTTGAATGTTCGAGCAATCGGCCCGAATGGTTTTATCGATTTCCTGCTGTATAATGTGCCGCTTGGGACAGAACGGACCGCGTGGCCGATGTACATTGTGGTTGGATTGTTCTTCTTTGTAGTCTATTACTTCTTGTTCCGCTTTTTGATCACCAAATTTGACTACAAGACGATCGGTCGCGAGGAATCGGGGCAGGAAACAAAATTGTATTCGAAAAAGGATTATCAAGAGAAAAATGCTCAGCCAGGAGAGCCTGCGAACGATTTGGGCTTGGCGCACACGATTGTGGCTGCGTTGGGCGGCGAAGAAAATATTGAGACCGTCACTAATTGCTACTCTCGCTTGCGACTCACTTTGACCGATCCCGAAAAAGTGAACGAAGGGATCCTGAAGAATGAGACCGGGGCCAGTGGCATCATCAAGAAAGGCCAAAATGTGCAAGTCGTATATGGTTTGCAGGTGAATGCGATCCGGAAATCGGTAGATAATGTATTAAATAGGGGAATTGTTGAAGAATAATCTGAATTCAAAAAGTGAGGATGAATTGTTTATGAAGAAATTTTCTGTAGTCATTGCTGGTGGTGGCAGCACGTTTACGCCAGGAATCGTGATGATGATGTTGGATAATATAGATCGTTTCCCGATGCGTGAATTGGTGCTGTACGACAACGATGGAGACCGTCAGGCAGTATTGGGCGAGGCTCTGGAAATCCTGTTGAAAGAACAGGCACCCGATTTGAAGTTCTCGTACACAACCGATCCAGAAGAAGCGTTCACGGATAAAGACTTCTGCATGGCACATATCCGTGTCGGCAAATACGAAATGCGCGAAAAGGACGAAAAGATTCCATTGCGTCATGGCGTAATCGGCCAGGAAACCTGCGGACCAGGCGGTATTGCTTATGGCATGCGTAGCATCACGGGGATGCTGGAAATCATCGACCACATGGAAACCTATTCGCCGGATTGCTGGATGCTGAATTATTCAAATCCGGCTGCGATTGTGGCAGAAGCTTGCCGCGTCCTGCGTCCGAATTCGAAAGTGCTGAACATCTGTGATATGCCTGTGGGAACATTGCGCAGAATGTCCCAAATCATCGGAAAAGATCCGCAAGACCTGGAAGTCCGTTACTTTGGACTGAACCACTTTGGCTGGTGGACAAGCGTGAAAGACAAGGAAGGGCATGAGTATCTTGATCAGATCCGCGACTATGTGGCAGAGAACGGGTACTTGACCCAGGTTGAAGTCGACACGCAACACATGGATCAGAGTTGGCAGGAAACGCACAAGAAAGCGAAAGATCTGCTTGCAGTCAATCCGCGTTATCTGCCGAATACCTATCTGAAATATTATTTGTACCCGGATTATGAAGTGGCGCATTCCGATCGCAACTATACGCGTGCCAATGAAGTGATGAACGGCCGCGAAAAAGAAGTATTTTCCGCTGCACGCAACATCATCGAGAAGGGAACCGCAGTTGATGGAGGTTTCCATATCGACAGTCATGCCTCCTTCATCGTGGACTTAGCCCGCGCGATTGCGTTCAACACACATGAAAGAATGCTGATGATTGTGGAAAACAACGGCGCAATCGCCAATTTCCCTGATGATGCGATGGTGGAAGTGCCCTGCATCGTGGGGAATGACGGTCCGGAACCACTGGCCCAAGGGAAAATCCCTGCATTTGAACAGGCCTTGATGTTCCAACAAGTGACGGTCGAGAAACTAGTGGTGGAAGCCTATGTCGAACAGAGCTATCAAAAACTATGGCAAGCCTTGACGTTATCGAAAACGATCCCTAGCGCAAAAGTTGCCAAGGACATTCTGGATGACTTGATTGAAGACAACAAAGATTACTGGCCGGAATTGCACTGATCGTAAATGAAGCCTGACGTGCATGCAGTGCGAAAAGCATCACCTGAAAAAATAACTGATTGAAAAAGGATTCCTGCTCATTAAACAGACAGGGATCCTTTTTTACGTGCGCAAACTGGAAGCCATCAGTACGGGTTGTGCTTATATTGAAAGCGTGGAATAGCAACATACTGATTCTTCAAACAACTGTTTTAAAAATATTTCGGATTCTTCACGGTTACCTTTAGGAAGCGTATGTAACCGCATTCTTTTTCGCGAAAAATTCACAAATAATTCATTTTTCATTTGCATATCCACGCCATAACTGGATAATAGTGGTTATAGCTTTGTGATGTAACAAAATTATCTTCAATTTATATTTTCGTAATAAGTGAAAATGTAACACTATATTTGTACATTGCAGAGGCCCATAATCGGATTCGGGGATTTGATTCCCACTATTAAAAGAATCCACGCATATAGCATCAAAAATTTGAGAGGAGCAATGCACTTGCCGAAAATAAAAATAGAGAACGTAACGAAAATTTTTGGAAAAAAAGCAGATAAGGCTCTGGAAATGCTGGAGCAAAATAAGAGCAAGCAAGACATCTTGCGCGCTACTGGAGCGACTGTCGGGGTCAACAATGTCAGTCTTTCTATAGAAGAAGGGGAAATCTTCGTCATCATGGGGCTTTCCGGAAGCGGGAAGTCCACGTTGGTACGGATGTTCAACCGTCTGATCGAACCGACAAAAGGGAATATCCTCATCGACGGCGAGAATTTGTCGGTCATGGACAAGAAGGCATTGCGCCAAGTCCGCCGGGAAAAAATGAGTATGGTTTTCCAGAACTTCGGCTTATTCCCGCACCGCACGATTTTGGAGAACACCGAATACGGATTGGAAGTTCAAGGTGTCGCAAAAGCCGAGCGCAAGGAAAGAGCGCAACGTGCCTTGGAAAATTCCGGTTTGGGCGACTACAGCGACCAGTATCCGCACCAATTATCAGGCGGAATGCAGCAACGGGTCGGTTTGGCCCGTGCACTGGCGAATGACCCGGAAATCCTGTTGATGGACGAGGCCTTCTCGGCTTTGGATCCGTTGATCCGTCGTGAGATGCAGGATGAACTGTTGGATCTGCAGGAAAACGTTAAAAAGACCATCATCTTCATCACCCATGATCTGAACGAAGCTTTGCGCATCGGGGACAGGATCGCGTTGTTGAAGGACGGGGAATTGGTCCAAATCGGTACGCCGGAGGAAATCCTTACCAATCCGGCAACGCGCTATGTCGAAAAATTCGTTGAGGATGTCGACCGTTCGAAAGTATTGACTGCCGAACACATCATGAAGCGTCCGATCGTCATGAACATCGAGAAACACGGTCCGCTCTTCGCATTGGAATTATTGCGCCAAGAAGGGATTTCAACAATCCTTGTGGTGGACAATCACCGCAGACTGAAAGGGTACATCACTGCCGAGGACGCTACGAAAGCGTTGAAAGCCAACGCTACTAGAGTGGATGGCATCCTCAGAGAAGATATCCCGACTGTCTCCAAAGATACCACTTTGAGCGATATTTTCCCGATCATCCATGATTCAAGCTCGCCGGTCGCTGTCATCGAAAACGACAGATTGGTGGGTGTACTTGTCAGAGGCGCCGTCATAGCCGCTTTGGCAGGAGAAAGCGAGGTGTCCGTAAATGGATAATCTATTAAATTTCATTCCTGAATTGCCGGTTGCTGAGTTCACTGAATACGTCACGGACAAGACCGCTGACACGTTCAGCTTCCTGTTCGATCCGATCAAAGCGTCTTCGCAGGCTTTGATCGATCTGATGACCTCAACGCTGACGGCCATACCGGCAGTCATCCTGATCGTATTAGTCGCTCTGCTGGCATTCTTTGCCTCAGGGAAAAAATTCGGCCTGTCTATCTTTTCCGTCGTCGGTCTCTGGTTCATCTACAACCAAGGACTATGGGAAGACTTGATGTTCACCTTGACGCTGGTCCTGTTTTCGAGCTTGCTGTCCGTCCTGATCGGCGTGCCTTTCGGTATCCTGATGGCGAAAAGCAAACTTGCGAACAGCATCATCAATCCGGTCTTGGATTTCATGCAGACGATGCCGGCTTTCGTTTATCTGATCCCGGCCGTAGCTTTCTTCGGAATCGGCATGGTTCCCGGGGTGCTCGCGTCACTTATTTTCGCGATCCCGCCGACCGTCCGCTTCACGAATCTTGGGATCAGACAAGTTTCCACCGAATTGGTTGAAGCAGCCGAATCATTCGGCAGCACCGGCGCACAGAGGTTGTTCAAAGTCGAGTTGCCGCTGGCGAAATCCACGATTATGGCCGGCATCAACCAGACCGTCATGTTGTCCTTGTCGATGGTCGTCATCGCTTCGATGATCGGTGCACCTGGATTGGGTCGTAATGTCCTTTCCGCCTTGCAACGCGCCAAAATCGGTTCAGGTTTCGTATCCGGGCTGGCTTTGGTTGTGCTTGCCATCATCATCGACCGTCTGACCCAAAAATTCAGCAAAAAGAGCGCATCATAAAGCTATATAAAAACGCACATATTCCTAATTGCCAAACAAAAAGGAGAGAAACATACATATGACAAAAACAACAAAACGTAACTGGAAACGCCTCGGACTTACTGCCGGATTGAGCTTGGGTGTCACACTCATCGCCGCTGGTTGCGGTGCGACAGAAGATACAGCATCCACTGAAGACACGGTCGGCAAAGGCCAGAAAATCGAACTGGCTTACGTCGAATGGGATGACGCAGTGGCCACAAACCATGTAGTTGCCCAAGTATTGGAAGACCTTGGTTACGATGTGACCTTGACACCATTGGATAACGCAATCATGTGGGAAGCCGTCTCCACAGGCGAAGCGGATGCCATGCTGAGCGCTTGGCTGCCAGGAACGCACGGCGCGCAACTGGAAGAATACGGCGATAAGATGGTCGATCTAGGCGGAAACCTTGAAGGCGCGAAAATCGGTTTGGCCGTTCCTGCCTATATGGATGTCGATTCCATCGCAGATTTGACCGATCAAGCAGGCAAATCCATCACCGGCATCGAGCCAGGTGCAGGCCTCGTAGCAGCGACTGAACGCGCGCTGGCCGATTATCCGAACCTGAGCGATTGGGCAATCGAAACGTCCTCATCCGGCGCTATGACCGTCACACTCAAACAGGCGATTGCAAATGAAGAAGAAATCATCATCACAGCCTGGAATCCGCATTGGAAATTCTCGGCTTATGACCTGAAATACCTGGATGATCCCAACGGAATTTTCGGCGGCGAAGAGACAATCCACACCATGGTTCGTGAAGGACTCGAAACTGATATGCCGGAAGCATACCAAGTATTGGATCAATTCCACTGGACCATCGAAGATGTCGAAGCATTGATGCTTCAAATCTATGAAGGCGAATCAGCTGAAGACGCTGCTGCAGCCTTCGTCGAAGCTAATCCGGATCTAGTCGCAGAATGGACTGCCGGCGTAGCAAAATAAACAGCATATTGAATGCGTGGGGCCCTGCCCAAACTAGACAAACCAAGTCTAGTTTGGGCAGGGCCCTTTTATTTTTGATGGATCGAATAGCGGGCGAGAAAAGATGAATAGCTGCTGTTTATCCATCTTTTCTGGTCCGGTGCTGGTAATAATGATGAATAAAAATAAAGAATCCATCATTTTGAACCAATGAATGCCCAAAAAGATGAATTCGCAAAAAGAATCCATCTTTTCGAACCAATCAGCGCCCAAAAAGATGAATAACAGCGAAGAATCCATCCTGACGGGCCCCAAGCCCGCCGGCCGATGGTCTTCGCTTTTTTGCGTTCTTCTGAACATTTTGTCTTTTATTCATTAGGTAAACCTCCGACAATTCTCCCATAGACCGCTCCCGTCGACGGCAGATTTCCTCACACAGTTACTCTTCATAACCGCAAAAAACTCTTTCGCAATCAAAGTATGTCAGTAAAGCTGACGCGCATCCCGGAAAATTGGCGTCGTTTTCCAAATAGAATCATAAATATATCGATAGCCTATCCACCTCGTTCCATCCATAGCAAACCTGAAACCCCTCACAATAATCCGGCCACGAAAGTCAGTTTCTTTTCAGGGAAACCTTACATGACTGACAAACAGCAAGAAATAATCCCCGTTGTAAGCGATGTATTTTCCTGATGAGAGCAGAAATGTCATAAATGCTATCATCAAATTAGAGCTTTTTATTTACGATGAATCCGAATCCCCGTATTATGGGGACATATTAAAAAACGATTAAAAAAGAATTTCATCGGGAGGGAACAGCATGACAGTGAACGCAACATGGAATACAACGGAAGCAACAACTTTAACCGGAGAAGAAGTAATAGCGATGGATCAACAGTACGTGATGCGGGCCTGGTCGAAACAGGGACAGGCCGCTATGGCAGTCGAGAAAGCGGAAGGCATTTATTTCTGGGACTACGAAGGCAACCGTCAAGTGGACATGTCATCCTTGTTGGTGAACGCGAACATCGGCCATCAGCATCCGAAAGTCGTGAAGGCGATCCAGGATCAGGCTGCAAAGATGTGCTTCATGGCACCGAGTTATGCGACTGATGTGAAGTCCTTATTGGCGAAGAAGCTAGTCGAGCTGGCCGGCGGGGATATGGCGCGCGTGTTCTTCACGAATGCCGGGGCCGACGCGAACGAAAATGCGATCAAGATGGCGCGGATCGCGACCGGCCGCACGAAAGTATTCAGTGGCTACCACAGCTACCACGGTGCAACGCTGGCAGCATCCAACGCTTCCGGAGATTCCCGCAGGTTCGCTGCTGAAATCGGCGGCGCGAACGGCTTCGTGAAATTTTCCAATCCTTCTCCATACCGCGATAACCTTCCGTTTGAAACCGAAGAGGCATTGACGGCCTTCTATCTGAAGAATCTGTCTGAACAGATCCAATACGAAGGTCCATACAACGTGGCGGCCATCCTCCTGGAAACGGTCATCGGTGCGAACGGCATCATCGCTTATCCGAAAGGGTATTTGGAAGGGGTGCGCAACCTCTGCAACAGCTACGGCATCGTGATGATCCTCGATGAAGTCATGGCCGGCTTCTATCGGACCGGAACAGCCTTCGCTTTCCAACAATACGGCTTCACGCCGGACATGATCACCTTCGCCAAAGGGGTGACATCAGGATATGTGCCGCTGGGTGGCGTGATCGTCTCCGAATGGATCAGCGAATACTTCACCGAAAACCAACTCCAATGCGGGTTGACCTACAGCGGCCACACATTGGCTTGCGCGGCTGGCTTGGCGACTTTGGAAGTCTACGAGGACGAAAAAATCGCCGCCAACGTCGAAAAAATCGGCGCAATACTGAAAGAATACTTGGAAGAGATGAAAGCCAAGCATCCTTGCGTGGGCGATGTCCGGACTTACGGCCTCTTCTGCGGGGTGGAGTTGGTGCTCGACAAGGAAACGCGCGAGCCGCTCGTTCCGTTCAACACGCCGAACCGGATCATGCCGGCAATCTACAAGGAACTCAAGGACCGAGGCTTCTCGACTTTCGGCCGCGAAACGACGATCAGCGTCTGCCCTCCGCTTACGATCACCGAAGCAGAGTTGGCTGAAGTACTGCCGATCCTGGATGAAGTGCTGACGCTTGTCGATGCGACCTATCTGTAAACTGCGCCGGTTCCCGGCCGCACCACATTTCCAAAAAATATCTTTCAAAAAATCTACTATCTAATGAAGAAAACAGCCTGAAGGGGTGGAGCGCATGCTAGTGAAAATTGAGGCCATCGTGAGGCCGGAGAAGACCGAACAGATTTTGGCAAAACTCGCTGAAAAAGGGCACACCGCCGTGACGCGGATGGACGTGTACGGACGGGGGAAACAGGCAGGCATCCATATCGGCGACGTCTTCTACGACGAGCTGCCGAAGGAATTGTTGTTCCTGGTGGCCGAAGCAGCCCATGAGAAGGAAATCGTCGACGTGATCACCACCCAAGCGCGCACAAGCAACCTGGGGAATTACGGCGACGGCAGAATATTCGTGCACGCAATCGAAAATGCCTATACGATCAGTAGCGGCGCAGAAGGACTTTAATTGAAGGACTGTAAAGGTGGGAATTGTATGAAGGAAGTGACAGCGATCATTCGCCTGAACAAGGTGACGGAAACGAAACAAAAACTGGCTGCAGGCGGCTTTCCGGGATTCACTTGCCGAAAAGTCTTCGGACGCGGCAAGAACCCGCTGATAGGCAGAGACTTCCGCGAAACAGTCGGACACAGCGTGCTGATGCCGAAGCGGATGTTTACGATCGTGACGGATGATGAACATGTGGACAATGTGATCGGCATCCTGTTGGCGGTCAACAGCACCGGCCAGGCGGGAGACGGCAAGATCTTCGTGCAAACGATCGCCCGCGAATATCAGGTACGCCGCGCATGAAACAGTTTAGGCGAAAAGAGACCAAGGAGGACAATTTTATGAAGAAAGCAGATACGCTCACAAGCGATGCAATGATTCCCGAGCAAAGCACGTCCGCGATCGCGGTTAAGAAAAGACGAAAGAGGATCCAGCCGGAAAAAATGATCACCGTCGGCACCGTCGCAGCGATCATGGTGCTCTGGTATGTCGTTACCGCGCTGGGGCTGGTCAGCCCGATGCTGCTGCCGAGTCCGTTGGCGGTTTGGACGGCCTTCGTGGAGATCCTCTTCAATGGCTATAAAGGTTTCTCCTTGCTGCAGCACATCGGCACCAGCTTATGGCGCCTGCTCAGTGCTTTCGGCTTGGCGATCATCGCCGCGATTCCGTTGGGATTGCTCAGCGGCTACAACACGAAAATCAAAGCGGCCTTGGATCCGATCATCAACTTCTACCGCCCGCTGCCGCCATTGGCTTACTACACTTTGTTGGTGATGGGGCTTGGGATCGCGGATGCTTCGAAAGTCGCCTTGCTGTTCCTTGCGGCCTTCGCACCGATCTACGTCAGCTGCGTCTCCGCCGTTGCGAAAGTCAACACAGACTTCATCAACAGCGCGAAAACGGTCGGCGCCAGCCAGACCCAAGTGTTCTTTCATGTCATTCTGCCGTCTTGCTTGCCGGATATCCTGACGAGCCTGCGCACCGCGCTCAGCGTCGCCTATACGACCCTCGTTTCGGCGGAAATGGTCGCGGCCATGACCGGGATCGGTTGGCTGGTCCTCGATGCCAGCAACTACCTGCGCAGCGACATCGTCTTCGTCGGCATCATCATCATGGGCATCACCGGCATTCTTTTGGATAAAATCATCGTCATCGTACAAAATAAATTTGTCCCTTGGGCAGGAAAATAATCGGAGGCTTTTATGAAAAAAAACCACATGTTCTCTAAACTACTGTTCTTATCTTGCTCAGCTCTTTTGTTCGCGGCTTGCGGAGCCGCGGACAGCGCGACCGATTCTTCCACAGCTTCGGCGGACGGAGCTCTGCCTGATAAAGTCATCATCGCAACTCTGGAAATGCCGAACGACGAAGGCATCGCGAAAGCGGAAGGCTATTTTGAGGATGAAATGGGTGTGCCGATTGAAATCGTCCAATTCGAAAGTGGAAAAGCGATCAACCAGGCCATGGTTTCCGGCGCCGTCGACTTCGGCTTGACCGGTTCGGGCTCGGCCGTATTGGGCATCGCTTCGGGCATCCCGATCGAAATGATCTGGATCCATGAGACGCTCGGTTCGGTGGAATCGTTGGTTGCCAAGAACGAGCTGAACGCTACCTCCCTGGAAGATCTGAAAGGCAAAAACATCGGCGTTCCTTTCGCCAGCACGGCCCATTACAGCCTGCTGCGCGCCATCACGGCCAGCGGTTTTGAAGAAACTGATTTCGTACTGATCGACTTGCAGCCGTCCGACATTTTTGCGGCATGGCAACGTGGCGACATCGATGCCGCCTACATCTGGGAGCCTACCCTCAGCGAATTGCTGACTGACGGCAACATCGTCCTGCACAGCGGGGACGTGGCTGAAATGGGTTATATGACAGCCAACGTCGAAATCGTCCATAGCGAATTCGGTGAAGCTTATCCGGAAATCGTGGCGAAATACATCGCTGCCGTCGATAAAGCCGTAACGCTTTACCGCGAAGATCCGGATCAAGCCATCTCCATCATCGCGGAGCAATTGAACATCACGGAAGAGTCCGCTAAGCTGCAAATGGAAGGCCAAAACTGGATTTCCGCAGAGGAACAATTGGATGCAGCAAACTTGGGGACATCCGATGCAGTCGGCGCAATGGCCGCTACGATGAGCGACATGGGCCAATTCTACCTGGATCAAGGCAACATCACCGCATCGCCGAGCGAAGCAGATTTCGCGGAAGGCATCAACACAACGTACATCGAAGCTTATCTGGAATCGAAAGAGTAGGGGGAACCAATTATGCAGAGGACTTATGAAGGAATAAACGGAAAGACAGTGGTAAAACTGGAGGATGTCGAACTGGTCTACAACAGCGAAATCGGGACAGTGACGGCCTTGGCCCAAGTCAATCTCGACATCCAAGAAGGCGAGTTCATCTGCGTAATGGGACCATCCGGCTGCGGCAAGAGCACGCTCTTGAACATCATCGCGGGCTTCATGCAGCCGACTGACGGGCAAGCCTTGATGAACGGCAAGCCGATCGAAGGGCCGGATTGGCAGCGCGGGGTCGTCTTCCAGTCGCCGCCGCTCTATCCGTGGCTGACGATCAAAGAGAACGTCAACTTCGGCCTGCGCATGCGCAACATTCCGGAAGAAGAACGCGAAGCGATCACGGAGGAATACCTGGAAATCGTCGGACTTACAGACTTCGCCAACCGCAAGCCATACGAACTGTCAGGCGGGATGAAGCAGCGCGCTTCCTTGGCGAAAGTGTTGGTCAACGAACCGGGCATGATCCTGATGGACGAACCGTTCGGCGCGCTCGATGCTCTGACCCGCGACAAGATGCAGGCGCTGATCCGCCGCATCTGGATGAAGAACCAGAGCACCGTCTTCTTCATCACCCATGATGTGGACGAAGCCTTGTCCTTGGCGACGAAAGTCATCGTCATGTCCAGCCGCCCCGGCCGCATCGTGAAGGTGCTCGACACCGATTTCACCTACGACATGGACGGCGCCAACAGCGAAAGCGCCCGCTACTCCAAGCAATACATGACGATGCGCGAATCGATCCTGAACGTCATCAACCAAAAAGAAGAGCTGGCTGTTTAGGTTGGATGGTATAATGAGAGGTGAGGCCGGGCTTTGGCCCGGCGATCGGCCGGAAACGGCCTGAAAAGATGAATAACTAAAAAGAATTCATCTTTTTTGACTAATCGGGCTCGAAAAAGATGAATAAAGAGTAAGTATCCGTCTCGGCGGGCCAGCCCGCGGGAAAAAACATGAATAACAGTCATGAATCCATGGTTTCGATCATAGGCGGGCAAGCTGATTTATGATGAACACCAAAAATATGGGGTTGCCTCTCTTTGAGGCTGCCCCATAGCTATTTAAAAGAAAAATTAACTTCAGAAAGGGTGCATGGAATGGATTGGAATTATCAACAACCAGTGAAAATCATCTTCGGAAACGGAAAAATTTCCGCCTTGAAGGAGGTCATCACGGAGCTGGGGGAGACGGACGGTATCCTGATCTGTTCGCGTTCCTTCCGCAAATCCGGCTTGGCTGACAGAGTCATGGCGGAAGCGGAAGGATTGCTGACCGTCGTCTACAGCGATGTTTCGCCAAATCCTGAGGTGAGCGAAGTCGATGCCTGCGCCGAACTGATGCGCGAGAATGGCTCCAAGTTTGTGGTCGCGTTGGGCGGCGGAAGCGTGATGGACCTTGCCAAAGCAGCCGCGACGATCGCCACGGTGGACGAGTCGATCAGGCTCTACCACGGAACCGGCAAAGCTTTGCCGGAAACATTCCTGCCTTTGATCGCCGTGCCGACGACTTCAGGAACCGGCAGCGAAGTCACGAGTGTTTCGGTCCTTTCCGACCACACAACCGGTAAAAAAGCGCCGATCTTTTCGCCGAACTTTTTCCCGGCCTACGCCGTCGTCGATCCGGAATTGACCTATACGTGCCCACCGACTGTCACCGCCTGCTCCGGGATCGATGTCCTTTGCCAATCGATCGAGGGTTACTGGAGCGTGAACCATCAGCCAATCTGCGATGCGCTGGCGATCCATGCAGCCAAATTGGTGTTCGAGCATCTGCCGATCGCCTATGCAAACCCGACAGATGCCACAGCGCGCGAAAAGATGGCCGAAGCATCCGTAATCGCCGGCCTGGCTTTCGCGCTGCCGAAGACGACATCTTCGCACGCCGTCTCCTATCCGCTGACGAATCTCTACGGCATCCCGCACGGCGAAGCCTGCGGATTGACGATCGATTACTTCGCCCAGGTGAACGCACAGCTGGAGACGGACGGCCGCGTGACCGCCTTCGCCAAAGCGCTCGGTTTCGCCGATGCAGCTGAGATGGCCGACGCCATCACAGCACTGAAAAAACAGATCGGCTTGCGAACGGATTTGGTGGAACTGGACTTGTCCGATGCGCAGATCGATGAATTGGTGCAGCTTTCCCATCACCCGAATCTCGATAACAATCCAGTCAAGATCACGGATGATATCCTCTATGATCTGTTCGCGACTCTGTCCAAGAAAGATATGTATGTGGAGCAGCCGTAACCGGCTGCTTTTTTCTTTAACGCAATAAGAGCCTGAATACCGAATACAGTAACGTCATTCGATATTCAGGCTCTTATTTTTGAATCAGATCGAAATCGACAAGCAGCTCTTGGATGCATCAGGGATAAAACAGTAAGCGGTATCATATTTACGGTTGCCGAATATCCTTAAAAGTAACAGTTCAAGCCTTCTTCCAGAAAGATTTGGCGGTAATCATCCAGATCTTCCGCTTGGTACTGGCGCACGCCCGTAAAGGCATATTCGCGTTCCAAAAGTTCATATTTGTTTTCACCGAACTGATGGAAGGGCAGGAGATTGACATCGGTCAGTCCGATGGATGCGATCAGTTTGCTGAAATGTCGGGCATCCTCGAGACTGTCATTGTAGTCCGGGATGACCGGTATGCGGATCAGTACCTCTTTGCCGGCCGCTTTAGCGATGCGCAAATTCTCGATGATGATTTCGTTTTTGACTTTGGTCCCCTCGCGATGCGCGGCGCTGTCGTAATGCTTCAGGTCGATCATTAGATAATCGACATCTTTGATGAAGTCCTCGAAAATCAACGGATTCGTCCAGGCAGTCGTCTCGATGGCCGTATGGATGCTTTGTTGCTTCAACTCAGCCAGCAACTTCTTCGCGAAAGTGGCCTGATAGAGGACCTCGCCACCGGAAAGGGTGACGCCACCGCCGGATTCTTCATAGAAAGGCAGGTCTTTCATGACTTCCGTCAACACTTCATCCACGGTCATGTCTTTCCCTTGCGTCACGTATTCTTGCTTCGTTTTGTCCCACATCTGTTCGGGGAAGGCATTTTGCGATTCGGGATTGGCGCACCAAGTACAGCGCAGCGGACAACCTTTGAAGAAGACGACCGTGCGGATGCCGGGACCGTCATGGATGCTGAACTTCTGGATATTGAAGATGCAGGCGGTTTGCGGAGAGCTGGGGACAGTAACTTTTTTTGGATAATTCATGTTCGTATGCTCCTTATCGCTAATTTGGAAAAGCGCTCTTGCGTTTCTTTACGCTTAGTTTACCACATGGGATTCACAAGTCAATGGAAATGTTTCATAGGAATATTAAACACTTTCGAACGAAACTAAAAGGGCGCGAAAAATTGTATTCAGTTACGCAAAATGGTAGAATGGTTCCATAAGAAGAAACGGTCCGTCAAGAAATGGAGCAATGAATCATGACAGGTAGAAGAGAAGAAATCCTGGCCTTGGTCAGCGAATTAAAAAAAATAGAAGTGAACGATCTTGCCGAAAGGCTCAGTGTTTCGAAAGTAACCATCCGGAAAGATCTGGACGCATTGGAAAAGCGCGGACTTCTCCATCGCGAGCACGGTTTTGCGGTGCTCAACAGCCAAGACGATCTGAATTACCGCTTAGCGCTGAACTACGATAAGAAAGTGCAGATCGCGAAGCTGGCGGCAAAAGAAGTAGCCAACGGGGAAACGATCATGATCGAATCGGGATCGAGCTGCGCCATCCTGGCGGAAATCATCTCGAAGACGAAGAAGGATGTCACAATCATCACGAATTCGAGCTTCATCGCCCATTATGTCAGCAACGAGATGAACTGCCAGATCGTCTTATTAGGCGGAAATTACCAACAGGATGCGCAGGTGACGGTCGGCCCACTCGCCAAGAAGAGCATCCAGAATTTCTTCGTGGATAAAGTGTTCATCGGTATCGACGGCTTCGACCGCGTCTTCGGGTTTTCCAACAGCGACATGCTGCGTTCGGAAGTCGTCCAGACGATGGCGACAGTCGCCAAACGGGTCATCGTGCTGACCGATTCCACTAAATTTTACGAGCGGGGCCTCATCAAAACGCTGGATATCAACGAAGTCGACACCATCTACACGGACGGCGGCCTGGACGAAGACACGCAACGTTACCTGGAAACAAAAGAAGTCACAGTTGTCACAACAAAATAAGAATTTACAGAAGAAGCCTGACGGAATCCCGCAAGATTCCGTCAGGCTTCTTTTTGAGGTGTTCTTGGATACGTAAAAATGATTGCGATAATGTCTCGGCCGGAGGAGCCGGCCCCATAAAGGCCCTCAACTCCGGCCAGGAAGACTTCCCCGGAGCATAGGCGAGCGAAAAATCCTCACCTCCGACTAGCCATCGTTCGTCGGAGGACAGACTGTGACCGCGCGTCCAGCTCCGGCCAACATTCGCCCACAGGAGGAGAGCGGATTACCGGAACTGCAACTCCGTTGAGAAGGGCGCTCACCGGAGGAAAGCACCAGCTCCGGCCAAGCAAGCCTCCACCGGAGCAGCGGCCTCCTATCGCGGCCCAATCCGATTCAGTTTTTTCAGATTCATGAAGGGGGTTACATTTTCAACACATTGGGCACAAAATCGATTGACAGTCATTTCTGGTGGTGGTATTATGATTTCGAAAGCAAGTTTTATTAGTTTCGAACGAAACGATAGAAAAGGGGAGTCAGCATGATGCAAGCAACAACCGCAGCAACGCCGATCATTAAAAAACAAGCAAACTATTTTGGATCCCTCTCTGACCGAATGAACGCCTACCGCGAAAGCGTCTTGGAAAGCAAGCCTTTTGTGGATGCGGAAAGAGCCATCTATACAACCGAAAGCTACAAAGCGCACCAGGACAAACCGATGCCGATCAAACGGGCCCACATGCTGAAGAATATTTTGGAAAACATGACCATCTACATCGAAGACGAAACGATGATTGCCGGCAACCAAGCTTCTGCGAACCGTTCGGCCCCGATTTTCCCTGAATACGCAATGGATTGGGTCGTCAAGGAATTGGACGAATTCGACAAACGCGACGGCGATGCTTTTTACATTACGGAAGAAACGAAAGAACAGCTCCGCGCAATCGCCCCTTATTGGGAACACAATACGATCAAGGAAATGGGTCTGGCCGCCATTCCGCCAGAAAGCAGACTGTTCTATGACCTCGGCATCATCAAAGCAGAGGGCAACATCACTTCCGGCGATGCCCACGTGGCCGTGCAGTACGGCGATCTCCTCCGTTTTGGGCTGAAAGAATACGAAGCGCGCGTGCGTGCGGCGTTGGCGAAGCTGGATTTGACGAAAGCGGAAGACCAAAAGAAATACCATTTCTATCAAAGCATCCTGATCGTGACCGAGGCCACAACGAACTTTGCCAAGCGCTACGCCGATCTGGCTGAAGCAAAAGCCCAGGAAGCCGCTCCGGAACGCGCGGCGGAATTGTTGGAAATGGCGCGGATCTTGAAAAAAGTCCCATACGCACCGGCAGATACATTCAAGGAAGCCATCCAGAGCATCTGGCTCGTCCACCTCGTCCTGCAGATCGAATCCAACGGCCACTCGCTCTCGTACGGACGCATGGACCAATATATGCAACCCTATTTTGACCGCGATGTGGAAAAAGGGATCCTGACTGAAGCCGCCGCGATCGAATTGCTGAACAATCTCTGGATCAAAACGCTGACGATCAACAAAATCAGAAGCTGGTCGCACACGCAATACTCCGCCGGTTCGCCGCTTTATCAGAACGTGACAATCGGCGGGCAGACGGTCGACAAGAAGGACGCCGTGAACAAAATGTCCTACATGATCCTGAAATCGGTGGCGCAATGCCATTTGACCCAACCGAACCTGACTGTCCGCTACCACCGCGGGCTCGACAACAAATTCATGCAGGAGTGCATCGAAGTCGTGAAACAAGGCTTCGGCATGCCGGCCTTCAACAACGATGAAATCATCATCCCTTCCTTCATCGAACGCGGCATCACGGAAGAGGACGCCTACAACTATTCGGCTATCGGTTGCGTGGAAGTCGCCGTTCCGGGCAAATGGGGTTACCGTTGCACCGGCATGAGCTTCATCAACTTCCCGAAAACGCTGTTGATTGCGATGAACAACGGCATCGATTCGGCCTCCGGACAGCAGTTGGTGGAAGGCTCCGGCTACTTCCCGGAAATGCAGAGCTACGAAGATCTGACGCGCGCTTGGGACAAGACGATCCGAGCCATCACCCGCCACAGCGTCATCATCGAAAACGCGATCGATACCGTATTGGAGCAACAGGCTGGGGATATCCTGCTCTCCGCGCTCTGCGAAGACTGCATCGGCCGCGGCAAAACATTGAAGGAAGGCGGCGCCGTCTACGATTTCATCAGCGGACTGCAAGTGGGCATCGCCAACTTGGCGGACTCGCTGGCTGCCATCAAAAAGCTAGTGTTCGAAGACAAAAAGATGACTAGCCAAGAATTGTGGGATGCCTTGATGAACAATTTCGCCGGCGAAAAGGGGCTGGAAATCCAGCGCCTGTTGTTGGAAGCGCCGAAGTACGGGAATGATGACGATTATGTCGACTGCCTGGTCGTCGATGCCTACAACGCCTACATCAATGAAGTGAAAAAATATCCGAACAACCGCTACGGCAAAGGCCCGATCGGCGGATTGCGTTATGCCGGCACCTCCTCCATCTCGGCCAACGTCGGCCAAGGGAAAGGCACGATGGCGACGCCGGATGGCCGCAACGCCGGGACCCCATTGGCGGAAGGGTGTTCGCCTTCGCATAATATGGATAAGAATGGACCGACATCCGTGTTCAAAACAGTCGCAAAACTGCCGACCCGTGAGATAACCGGCGGCGTATTGCTGAACCAAAAAGTTTCGCCGCAAGTCTTGGCAAAACCGGAGGATTCCATGAAACTGATCGCCTTGATCCGGACTTTCTTCAACAAGCTGGACGGCTTCCATGTCCAGTACAACGTCGTTTCGAAGGAAACCTTATTGGATGCCCAAGCCCATCCCGAAAATCACCGGGATTTGATCGTTCGTGTGGCTGGCTATTCCGCCTTCTTCACGGTTCTGTCTAAGGCGACGCAGGATGACATCATCGAAAGAACCGAACACACTTTTTAATCGGAAAAGGAGACTGAACGAATGGAATTTATGATCGATACGGCAAACATCGCCGAAATCACAAAAATGATGGAATCCTTGCCGTTATGCGGCGTGACCTCCAACCCGTCCATCCTGAAGAAGGAAGGGGATGTGGCATTCTTCGACCAATTGAAACAAATCCGCGCCCTCATCGGCAAGGAACGGAGCCTGCACGTCCAAGTCGTCGCGATGGATGCGGAGGGGATGATCAAAGACGCGCACCGGATTCTTGCGGAAATCGATGATCAGGTCTACGTAAAAATTCCGGTGAACATGGAAGGGCTGAAAGCGATGAAAGCCTTGAAGGCGGAAGGCGTGAACATCACCGCGACAGCCATCTACACCGAAATCCAAGGCTACTACGCAATCGAAGCGGGTGCCGATTACATCGCACCGTACTTTAACCGCATGGAAAACATGAACATCGACCCATGCCAAGTCATCAGCGGTTTTGCGCAAATGATTGCGGCTGGCAATTACCCTACCAAAATCCTGGGCGCCAGCTTCAAAAACATCGGCCAAGTGAACAAAGCTTTACTGTGCGGCGCCCAAGCTGTGACGGTAGGCACCGATGTACTGGCAGCATCCCTTGACATGCCCGCTATCCAAAAAGCCGTGGATGATTTCAATGATGATTGGGTCGCTATCCATGGCGTCGATAAAGAGATTTACAAACTGTAAAAGAAGAAGTATATGAAGGATTAACCCCGTCAAAACCGGTTTCGGCGGGGTATTCCTATTGTGTGCAGTTCAAAATAGCCCGCCAAAACTGATTTGGCGGGCTAAACCAGCATCGTGCGGCCCGAAATAAACCGCCAAAGACTGTTTGGCGGGGAAAACCCCGCCCCGAGGTTCGAAACATTCTAACTCTTTTTTCCTTTACTCCAAAGAAACAGCCACCCAACCTCAAAAACGAGGCTGGATGGCTGTTTCTTTAGTTTCCTTAAAACTTAGTCATGACGCAAAGCTTCAATCGGATCGAGCTTGGCTGCTTTATTGGCAGGGAAGACACCGGCAATGACGCTGATGATGACGCTGGCCAGGATGCCTAACAAGGCATAGGTCGGGGTCATGTGCAGGATGGTCGTCCCGAAGATGCGCTCGACCGCCACGTTCCCGATTGTGGAAAGCAGGGCGGCAATGCCGACACCCAGCAGGCCGCTGAACAGGCCGATCAGGAAAGATTCAGAGACGAAGATGCGGCGGATATCTTTGTTGCGCCCGCCGATCGCTTTGATGACGCCGATTTCCTGCGTCCGCTCAACAACGCTGATGTAGAGGACGGTAAGGATCATGATGGCCGATACGAACAAGGAAATGCCAGCCACACCGGCTAGGATATACGTGAAGATATCCAGCAATTTCGTGAAGGTTTTTGCCAGCGTGTCCGTGGAAGAGCCTGCATATCCCAACCCGTTGATCGCATCTTTGATGTCTTGGGAATTGCTTGTTTCATCCGCGAAAAGATACGCGACATTCGGTTCCACGGTCAAGCCGTTTTCAGCGTTCATGTCCGCGAAAGTTTCCATCGTCATGAAGACCGAGTCGAAAGCTCCGGAAGGGCCGATCGCGTTTCCGGCTGTGTAGATGCCGCTGACCGTGTAGGTGCCGTTCAAAGGGTTGCCGTTGACGGAAAGCTTGACTTCGATTTCCTTGCCGATCATCTCTTCAGGGGTGCCGGCCATTCCATCTGCCATTTCCTCGGTGATCAGGACTTCATCCTGTTCCGGGAACTCGCCGTACAAAATGTTGGAGTCGGTCATGAACTCCGAAGTCGTGCCGAAGTTCATGAAGGGATAATTTTCGCCTTCATAAACGACCGTGTCGCTGCCCATCGAGAAGGAAGCGTAGGACAATTCCAACTTTTCGACATTCGGAATGGCTTCCAGCTCGGCAATGTTCGCTTCTTCAAACGGGATGTTCTTCGAAAGCTGCGCGGCCGGATTATCGGCGATCAGCGTACCGCCGATTCCACCACCGCCTCCCATGCCGCCTGGCTGCGCAGGGGCTGCTTCTGCGACGGTTTCGACGCTAGCGGAGCTGTCGTATTGCGTCTCCTCGGTCATCCGCGCTTCACTGATGATCGGATTGACGTTTTCGTTCATCGTGTCGGTCAGGTAGTCGTTGACGCCTTTTCCGAGCGCCAGCATCAGGATGATGCTCATGATGCCGATGCTTCCGCCCAACGCGATCAGGATGTTGCGGCTCAATTTCTCTTTCATGTTCAACAAGGCCATACGGATGGCCGCGAAGAAACTCAGGTTTTTGTTTTCCTGCTTTGCCTTTATTTGAAAGGCGTTGTCGTGGAACTGCAGCGGCGGGCGCTTTTCGTCATTGATGATTTTGCCGTCGTCGATCGTCACGATGCGGGTGGAACGCGAAGCGACGCGCTCCGAATGGGTGACCATGATGACCAGCTTGCCGGTTTTCGCGATGTCTTGGATGATGTCCAGCACTTGATCCGACGTCTGGGAATCAAGCGCCCCGGTAGGTTCGTCGGCGATGATGATGTCCGGGTCATTAACAAGGGCCCGCGCAATCGCCACCCGTTGCTTTTGCCCACCGGATAATTGGTTCGGTTTCTTTTGGTAATGGTCCTTCAAGCCCAGTTGCTCCAGAACCTCTTTGGCGCGCGCTTTTCGGGTTTTGCTGTCGATGTTCGAAAGCGTCATCGCCAATGTGACGTTGTCCAAAATAGAAAGGTGAGGGACGAGATTGAAACTTTGGAAAATGAAGCCGATTTTCTCTTTGTGGAAAGCGACCATTTCCTTTTCCTTGAACTGGCCGATATTCTCACCGTCCACCAGTATTTCACCGTCGAATTGCGAATCCAAGCCGCCCAACAGGTTCATCAGCGTCGACTTGCCGCTGCCGGACTCACCGATGATCGAAACCAATTCGCCTTTTTCGAAGGACAACTGGACGTCCTTCAATGCGTGGAAACGTTCGCTGTCGGTGATGGGATAATATTTGTTTAAGTTATTTACTTCCAAAAATGCCATATAACTGTTCCTCCTCTTAAATAAATAAGTGAGTAATCACTCACTTTTATCTTGTGGGTACAGTATAGTCCTTAACAGAGCAGACTGTCAAGGACTGATTATGGCTGGAGGCCTTTTTCGAGAAAAAGAATCAAATGATCGGTTTCGACATTCGCATCGGCGTTGCTTGAGAGACCCATCGATTTCGCGACGACAAAGCCGGCAACCGTGCTGATGATCAGGCGGATGATTTCTTCATTCGGCCAGTCGACGATCTCTTGCTTTTGTTTGAACAGATCCAGAAGTTGATTGATTTCTTGGAACAGAGCTCCCGGAATCAACGTCAGCAGATTGTCGCGCATGCTTTCCTGGTAGAGATATTCCGTCAGAAAGATTTTCCAGATTTTCATGTTGTTGCCGGCGAAATCGATCCTGTCAGGCAGGACATGGTGGAGAAAATGATGGAAGGATAAGTCAGCCATATTCTCTTTATTTTTCTGCAGCTCCGCTGGGATCAACACTTCGAGCGACTTGCTGAGGATCGGCAAAATGCTGGCATACAACAAATTCTCCTTCGAACCGAAATGCTTGAAGATGGTGCCTTCCGCCACATTCGCCAATAGGGAGATGTCCTTGGTCGAAGTATTCGAATAGCCTTTTTCCGCGAACAACTCCAGGCTGGCGCTCAAAATAGCCTGCATCTTCGGCGTCAGTTTTTCGTTGTTCTGGATTTTGTGTTTAAAGATTTCAAAAACCGAATCCACTCTATCCGCTCCTTTACTGTTGTTTTGGTTTCATCTTACGGCGTAAACCGGAAACAAGCAAGCAGTTTCCGGAGATTGGTGGCGGATGTGCGGAGACCGGAGATCGGATCGATTGGGCGGAGTTTCCCCGCCAAAGGCCGTTTGGCGGGGAGAACCCGCTCGTCATAGAACAGAATTCCCCGCCAAAACCGATTTGGCGGGCTAAATCAGCATCATGCGGCCCGAAATAAACCGCCAAAGACTGTTTGGCGGGGAAACTCCCGCCCCGAGAAAACCAAAAATACCGCCTCGCTATTCAGACCGTCAAAGCAGCACCGTCATCAGAATGATGAACGTCACGATGGAGAGGATGACGTTCAGCGAGAGGAAATTCATGATGAAGCTCTTGTCGGGGCAATCGCCTTCGATGAAGACAGGAATAATGAAGGAGGGCGGACAGATGAACATCGTGTAGACGGCCATCTGGAACATCCGGTCCAAGCCAAGCAGCCTGTCGATGACGAATGTGTTCAGCAGATAGGCCAACAGAAGCATCATACCAATCCGGAGCAATACCGCCGGGAGCGGAACCAAGAGCTGTTTCAGATCGAAATGGAGCTCATAGCCGATCACCAGCAGAATAAGCGGCAAAGTGATTTCTGCCAGCATTCCCGCAGTAGCGACCAATGCGGAGGTCACAGGGTTCGTGTGGAAAAACGTCCGCCCTCCAAGCATGGAGGCGAGAATTCCCAAAAACATGGAGATCAGGAAAGGGGATTTGACTAGATGTTTGACCTGGTCCTTCAAGCTCATCCGTTTTCTGCCGGTTTGGTTGCAGCCGACTTTATCCAAAAAAGTCGCGAGTACGATGAAGATGAATATCAGATTGCCGATATCGAGGATGGCCAATCTGTACAGGTGCTCGGCGCCGAAAGTGGAGATGAAGAGCGGATAGCCGATGATGCCGGTGACGAAGCTGGAATAGACTGCCGGGAAGAATGCATTGGATGATTTCCAGATTTTTTTGAACAAAAATCCCATCGAGAAAGCCAGCAGGCAAGTGATGAAGACCGCGACGGAGCCCCATAGGTAGTCCGCTTGCAGATCGGCATCCAATAAAATCAGAAACAAAAGACAGGGCAAGGCCAGGTTCAAAATCAGCTTCTTCATGCCTTTGACGGCATCGGCGCTGATGAATGCGGTCTTCTCCAGAACAACCCCTGTCATTATCAGCGCGATGACCGGAAATGCCTTCAAGGCGATGGTTATGATGTCGTTCATGAAAAATATCCCCCTTCGTCCACCTGAAGTACGGCGCTGACAGTTGCCAAATGCGATGGCCAAGATAGCTGCAAAGGAATGGACACGATAGGATAGTTGCTGCGGGCACCCGCAAACTTATTTGTTACTTCACTGCTATTGTGCGCCCAATGGATTGGGTTATGCAAATGATATGGCACGGATCGGAATTTCTACTTGCCGCTATTAGGAGGCGGGTGCTTTCCATATTAACAATAATCATTCCGGATGATGATCTAAAATTAGCGAACCGAATCAGGAGGAATTATAATGGGGGTGAATGAAACCCCGGCAGGTGCATGAAAAGTATTATGATGAAAGGAAGTGCCCGATGGAACTTATCGCAAAGAGTGCCGAACTGACGAACGGCCTGCGCCTGAGCTATGCCGAACAGGGCGCAAATAGCGGTACGCCGCTTATCCTGTTGCCCGGGATCGCAGATTCCTGGCGCATCTTCGAGCCGCTGCTTGCGGAACTCACGGAGAGCGTCCACGTATATGCCTTGAGCCAACGGGGACATGGCGATTCGGATCGGCCCAAGAGCGGATACCGCACCCGTGATTTTGTGGAGGATCTGCGACTGTTCATGGATGCGCTGCAGATTGGTGAAGCGGTCATCGTAGGGGCTTCAAGCGGCGGTTTCGCAGCCCGCAGCTTCGCCGCAACGCATCCGGAACGGACGGCGGGTCTGGTCCTGTTGGGTTCACCCGCCACGCTGACAGGGCGGCCGAACTTGTTTGCGGAGCTGAAGGATCCGATTGATCCTGGTTTCATGAAAAGTTTTGCGGAGAGCGTCCTTTCCCGCGCGGCATCTGCTGAAGCCTTGGACAGCATGATAGCCGAAAACCTGAAGGTGCCTGCCCGGGTATGGGTGGAAACCAGCAACGGCCTGCTTGAAGAAACACTTCCCGGCGAGCTCGCCAAAATCCAAGCGCCCACGCTCATCGTCTGGGGCGATCGGGATCCCATCATCACGAATGAGGACCAGCTCGCGTTAACTGAAGTTATCAAGGGGTCCAAGCTCATCGCACACTCTGGATCGGGTCATATGCTCTATTGGGAAGAACCCGCCCTGATCGCACGGGATATTGTTGATTTCCTTATCAATGGAAAGATTTAGTCAGTCCAAAAGCAATCCATCTGCAACGAGCCAACCGTCGTTCATCATTTTTGTTGAACATTAAGAAAGGAAGTTCTTTGTTATGGCTAAACAAAATCCCCCGCCAGGGTACAAAGACATGATGGCATTCAGCCTCGTCGATGCCCTGTTGGGAAGACGTTCCCGCCGCTTCTTCAGGGGTGCAGAGATCCCGGACGGCGTCTTTGCCTACAAGTCCCGTTTCGAACCGGAACCGTTGAGTGAATTGGAAAAAATGCTTGTCGTGGCTGCCTGCGGAGGAAACACGAGCTGGCATCACATGCACTACCGCGCCAAGGAATACGCCCCGCAGCTGTCCAATTACGCAGGCGCCGCCAGTGGACGCACCTTCCCATCGTCAGCCGGTTTCCATACGAGCAAGATCTTTTTCACAGATGATGAGGGGGTCTATGTGCTCGACAACCGGGATGAGCCGGCTTTTGCGGAAAGGGGGAAGGACGGGGAGCTGGACTTCGAAGAGATGGTGGCGGACATGCAGGCGCATGTCACCAAATTGCAGGACGGGCGCCTGAAAGTGCCGGCGGAAATGCCGCATGTCGAGCCGCACAACACTTGGGTGGCCAATCAACCCGGTACGCTGATGGTCATCCCGGTGGCCGATATCTCGCTGCATCTTATTCTCGGACTCTGTTATTTGGTTCAGAACCGCTTTGTCCTCTATGATGACATCAATAAGCGCAGCATCCCGGGCATCGAGCAGTTCAGTCACATCATTGATCCGCAAAACGTCTACCCGATAACAGTCGCCGAACAGCTGATGCTCGCAGAAGCCACCGCCGAGCTATCCACCAGTTGCTATGCAGGCGCCTTGATGCTGCAGGCGATGGGCTTGGGCGGTTGGATGTACGATGGCATCAATCCGCTCAGCCTACTTGGTGCGAGCGGCGATCCGGCTGTTCCCGGCTTGGGCTTCCGTTTCGATACCCGGGAGGACTGGCCCATTCCGAACGTCACCGGTCTGGAAGGCGTGATGGAGGGCTTCTGCCCGCCGCATTATCCGGATATGCGGGCGGCGGTCGAAGCGATCGTGAAGCGCAAATTCGGGCCAGGCGGACCGTTCCACCCGGATACACCAGGGCCTTGGAAAGATTCGAAAAAGGTCCGTTCCGCTGCGAAAGTGCATGATGAAGACTTCATCGCCTGCGTCACTTTGCAGGCGCAATACATCTTCGACACATTCGGCAAGTTCCCTGCGACCGTCCCGACCATGGCAATCGTGACCTTCCTGCAGGCGCACCACCTTGATCTGGAATTCTACGACAAGTTCTACAACCCCGGCGCTTATCTGAAGACGCATGCGGAGCATATGGAGAAATGGCATCCGCATGATCAATGAGAATAGGCCATCATGACTGGGTATGTCCGCACTTGCTTTTGGGAGAGGAGTGATTTCGTTGAACCTATTTTTGTCGAAGGTCCGGGAAGTGCTGCAAGCGGTCCTTCCGGTCGTCGGAATCGTCCTGCTGCTGCATATCACCTTGACGCCGCTGACCGACCTGCAGCTTGCCCGTTTTCTGTTCGGTGCCCTCTGCATAACAGCGGGCCTATCCATTTTTCTCTACGCCATCGATTTGAGCGTCAACCTGATTGGTCGGGCGATGGGGCGGACCTTCGCCAAGACGGACAGCCTCCTATTGCTGGCAGGAGCGGGACTGGCTTTGGGTTTCATCATTTCCATCGCGGAGCCCGACCTGCACATCCTGGCCGGACAAGTCGAACGGCTGACTGCGGGAACGGTCTCGAAATGGGGGATCATCCTCGTCGTTTCGGTCGGCATCGCCGTCATGCTTGCGATCGGGCTGATCCGGATCGTCAAAACCTTCCCCCTCCACAAACTGCTCGTAGGTTTCTATGCCGGCGTGTTCCTGTTGGCTCTGTCCGCCTCCGATGAATTCCTCGCCATCGCCTTCGATGCTTCGGGCGCAACAACCGGCGCCATGACGGTACCATTCATCATGTCGATGGCGTTGGGGGTCACGCTGCTGCGCAAAAGCACCCTCGCTTCCAATGATTGTGGATTCGGCCTAATCGGGGTCGTTTCGATCGGTCCCATTCTGTCGGTTTTGGTGATGGACCGCTTCAGAGAAACCTTGCAGGGAACCCCCATAGCTGAGGCTCCGGTCCGAACGCCTTTAACGGTTTCGCAAACCGTATTGGGCCCGTTCCTCGACAAAGTGCCGGTCATAGCCGAAGAAGTGCTGCTGGCGTTGTTGCCCATCTTCCTGATTTTCATGCTGCTGCAACGCGTTTCCTTCCGGCTGTCCCGCAAAAACGTCTCGTGGATCATCTACGGACTGCTGCTGACCTACATAGGCCTCTTCCTGTTCCTACTTGGCGCGCAGGGCGGTTTCATGGAAGTCGGACGCACGATCGGTTTCAACGTTGCTTCTTTGGATAATAAACTATATTTGCTTGTGATCAGCTTTGTGCTCGGTTTGGTCACCGTCTTGGCGGAACCGGCCGTCCATGTTCTGACGCACCAAATCGAAGACATCACGAACGGCGCTGTCAAAAGGAATGCGGTCAAAGCCGTTCTGTCCTTGGGAATCGGTACGGCCGTCGCCTTGGCGATGTTGCGGATCGTCTTCCCTCAGATTCAGCTATGGCACTATCTGCTGCCGGGCTACCTCATTGCGCTGACACTGACCTTTTTCGTACCCAAAATATTTGTCGGCATCGCCTTCGATTCCGGAGGCGTCGCATCCGGACCGATGACAGCGACATTCATCCTCTCCTTCGTCCAAGGAGCGGCCAGCGCGATGGCCGGAGACAGCCTCGTCTCCGACAGTTTCGGCATGATCGCCCTCGTCGCGATGACCCCGATCATCGCCGTTCAGGTGTTGGGGCTTGTGTATAAGCTGCGGGCAGATGGAAACAATGGAGACGGAATTCAATGTAATCCTGGAAAAGAATAGCGGAGAATACCGAAGAGCCGACACCCGCGCGATGTGTTGACTGAACGGAAGTCGGAGAACACCGAACAGTCGACGTCCGCACCATGTGTTGACTGACCGAGAAGTGAAGAATACCGAACAGCCGACGCCCACGCGATATGTTGACTGAACGCAGAACGGAGAATGCTGAACAGTCGACGCCGGCACGGTATGTCAGCTGAACGTAGATCGAAGAACACCGAAAAGCCGACGGCCACGCGGTATGCATGTCACTGGCTAACGCCCTTCGAAAGCACAAAACACCCTAGAATAACATTTAGGCTCTTCAAATAAACAAAAACCAGGCAGCCGCCTCTCCAACGATGGATGAAGCGGCTGCCTTTTTAGTCTGGATAAGCCTGAAGGAGAAGAATGTCAACTGAACGAAGAATGAATGTTACCGAATAGCCGACGAAAGGCGGATATGTCGGCTGAACGTAAATCGGGGGATGGGGAACAGTCGACACCCGCGCGATGTGTTGACTGAACGAGGAGTGACGGACACCGAACAGTCGACAAGAAGAAAAAACGTCGACTGAACGAAGGGAACAAGAACACAAACAGCCGACGAACGATGCAGCATAAATCCTCATTTGCGTAGAAACAGATTTTGTATTTCATAAATAATATCCGCTTCTTCAAATATAGAAGCTGTATGGCAAATTATGCGTATACTACCTTTGAAAATAAATATTGGAGGCGGATGTATTGGCATTTAAAGAACGCACAAAATCTATGCATTTACGCATTTATGAAATTTTAGCCGTATGCGATTGGATAAAGAAAATTTTTACTACTATCTCAATTTGAAAAAGGGATATGAGGGTGAGTGCCGATTTGACGGATTGACAGAAAAACTGGGGGCGAAATGTATTGTTCTGAATGATTTGCAATTGGAAATTAGACGTTCTTCCTTACAGATAGACGCGTTGCTAATTTGTGAAGGTAAAATAGTGTTATATGAAATCAAAAATTACGGTGGGATACACCACTGGGGGCCGGAAGAATTTACGAAGCAATCGGGCACTACTTTGGAAAATCCTTCCCTGCAATTAACGAAAACAAAAGTAAGGCTGCGGAAGCTCCTGAAGAGCATGGGCTATTCGATTGAAATTCAAGCATTTATAGTATACGTAAATCCAGAATTTTCAATCTGGGGAGCCCCGTGCGAGGGTGACAGCATTCTTCCTGGGCAGATTTCGGAGCATTTCCGTGAACTGCAAAATATGAAACCCGTAACAAATCCGGAACTGGAAAAGTTGGCGCAAGCACTTGTTGAATGTCATGATCCTGAGTATCCAAGTAAGTTGATCAAATTTGACTATGAAAAAATGAATAAAGGGATAAATTGCCCAACTTGTGGACTGCTCGTGCAAAATTTCTGCAGACGCTCCCATGTGTGTGAAAGTTGCGGGAAGAAGATGATCATACAAAAAGCCATCAGCAATAGCATTACGGACTTCCAAATCCTTTTTCCAAATGAAAAACTGACAACAAAACGTTTGGCAGATTGGTGCGGCACGGAAGATACAAATCGCGTGTATAAGGTTTTGAAGCGAGAATATCATGCTGCTGGAAGTGAGAGTGGCAGATATTATATCCCGTTGAATGAATAGCCGACGCCTGTACGATGTGTCGGCTGAATGAAGAGCGGAAGATACCGAATAGCCGACATAGGCGTGATGTGTTGACTGAACGAAGACTGAAGAATACCGAACAGCCGACGTCCACGAGGTATGTGGATAGAACGAAGACTGAAGAATACCGAAGAGCTGACGCCGGCTTCGGCCGGCTGTACGCGCAGCGTGATAAACATTTCTTCCTTCTTAAGCAATAAACATTTTTTATATATTAAAGATATCACAAAAAGACTTTTAAAAGTTTTTAAACGGTGTATAATGGGGTAAAATAAGGAGATGATAAAAATGGGCTTTAAAATTCTTGACGTCCCAACCACTTCCATATCTGAAGTGAAAAAATCCCCGTCCATCGTATTTAAAAAAGCTGAGAGAGAAAACACTCCTGTCTACGTTTTTAATCGTGGAGATGTTGCTGGCGTTATGCTAACGCAGGAACAGTACGAATCTTTGACAAACGAAATCGAAGTATTACATGAGCGAGTATTGGACTTAGAAGTAGAGAAGCGTTTAGCTATCAAAGATTTAAAACTATATTCGGATGAAGAAGTCCGTGGCGCCAACGCCGATCAGTTTCTTACCATAGATGAGAATGACGGGTGGGAGTAGTTTGTGCATACGATAGAGTGGACGGCGTTATCAAAACAGGATTACGATTCTCTGGATGGGAGTCAGAAGATTTTCGTGGACAAAGCTATTGTAAGGATTAAAGAATCTGGCATGCAAGCAGGACAAGCCTTACACGGTTCACTGAGCGAGTGCAGGAAGTTGAAGAACAAAAAAATGGGGCTTCGAATCGTATTTCGGGAGGCAAATGGCAAAATCGAGGTTATCCAGGTAGTCGCAATCGGCAAACGCGATAAAAAAGAGGTTTATAAAACAGCGGAAAATAGAATAAAACCTGACCAAGGATGAATGTAAAAAATCAGAAACATATGTACGGGGAATGCGAAATAGCCGTGATAGCTTATATACGTCGGTGTCTGTAATGCGAATGCTGTCTATCACCAGAATATGATATGTATGTCGGGCTAACGCCCATTGAAAGCACAAAACACCCTAGAACAACATATCTGCTCTTCAAATATACAAAAACCAGGCAGTCGCCTCTCCAGTGATGGATGATGCGGCTGCCTTTTTTGGTCCGCATAAGCCTGAAAAGCATGAATGTCGGCTGAACGAAGAGTGGGAGATGTTGAATAGCCGACGAGAGCCTGATGCGTTGACTGAACGGAAATTGGAGGATGCAGAACAGCCGACACCCGCGCGTTGTGTTGACTGAACGAGGGGTGACGAATACAGAACAGTCGACGCCAGCGGAATGTGTTGACTGAACGAAGGACGGAGAACACCAAACAGCCGACGGAAGGCGGATATATAGCCAAAAAGCATCGGCTCCCACAGGAACCGATGCTTTTTGGCGCTATTATCCGAAAAATACCCGTATCAGCGCAACGGCCATGACAACCTGCACCGCTCCAACGGTCAACCCATACAGCATAGCTTTGGGGCCTTCTTTGATGATGTCGGCGAATTTGACGCGCATGCCGATCGCAGCGAGGGCGGCGACTTCGAATTGGGTGCTGATGGCTTTTGAAGCGACCAAGGCGCCTTCTGGAACGCCGATGAAGCTGCGGATCAAGAAGAAAACGACGAATCCGGTAAGGAACCAAGGGACGCCGTAGGAGACGGCGGCCGGGTTAGCTGACGCTCCCACTCCGGTGACTGACCCTTCATCAACCCCCGCGCGCTTCTTGCGCGTGAACAAAGATTCTCCTTCATTCATATTCATACGCCCGTACAATACGGCGACGACGATGATTAAAAGCACGCGCATCAGCTTGAAGACGGTCGCCAGCGTGACGACTTCGTCATTGACGAGTTTGGCGGCGGCAACGACTTGGCCGACGGATTGGACGGTTCCGCCGATCAGGGCGGAGGTGCGCAGAGTGTCGCTGCCGTACAGAATGGCGCCCAGAACTGGCAGCAGGATCATCAGCGCAGTGCCGGTCAGGTTGACGATGGTGATTGAGATGCCTTTTTCCTTGTTGTCGGCTTTGACAATCGGCGAGACGGTCCCGATGGCGGAGGAACCGCAGACTGCATTTCCGGCGCCCATCAGCAGCGCGAAGCGTTTGCCGAATCCGAAGTATTTGCCGAGATTGTAGGTGACGAAAATCGTCAGGGAAATCTGTAGGATGATGAAGACGAAGCCTTTCAGCCCGGCTGATTTCAATACTTGGAAATCCAGGATCAACCCGTTCAGGACGATAGCGTATTCGAGCAGCCTTTTTTCAGAGAATTTGGTTCCTTGGCTCAATTCTGGTCGGTTCAGGAGCGTGTTGCCCAGTAGCATCCCCAAGAGGATAGCGATGAGCGCGGCGCCCAAAGTCGGCAGGAAGCGTGCGAGAAATTGGCTGGCCAAGGAGATGAGGATGCTGACGGCGAGGCCGGGAAGTATCCCATCGAGTTCCTTTTTGATTGCATTTATTTTCATGAGTGATGAGCCCCTCCAATATTATTACTGTTCAGTAATCCATTTTACCTGAATTTGCGTATAAATGAAAATATGGCAGGAGTATCAGTCGAACTGTGCTGGGATGCGCCAACCATCAGCTTTTCGTGACGCTCAAAAGTAAAACTTACTTTTCATCAACAATTAATCTTTGACAAACCTTTGGCAGTAGTGTAACTTACTATAGGGACTTTACGATAGAAGACATTTTTTGCCTTCACGTCCGTGTCTGTGTAAAGCGATTCCCGCAAGGAAAAGTGCACTAACAGAAAGAGGGAAATAGAAATGAAAATTTTTGACTATGAAGACGTACAATTAATTCCGAACAAGAGTGTTGTGCAGAGCCGTTCTGAATGCGACACGACTGTTGTACTTGGTGGCCGCACGTTTAAATTGCCGGTGGTGCCTGCGAACATGCAGACGATTCTGGACGAAGAACTTGCTGAAAAGTTAGCCAGAGAGGGTTATTTCTACATCATGCACCGTTTTGATGAGGCGAGCCGTTTGCCGTTCATCCAACACATGCATGAAAAAGGTTTGTTTGCTTCCATCAGTTTGGGGATCAAAGCAGCAGAATTCGATTTCGTAAATGAATTGGCGGCTAAAAAAGCCGTTCCTGAATATACAACAATCGACGTGGCGCATGGTCATTCCGATGAAGTCATCCGCATGATCAAACACGTCAAAGCAGTGATGCCGGCAACATTCCTGATTGCCGGTAACGTGGGCACTCCTGAAGGCGTCCGTGAATTGGAAAACGCCGGAGCCGATGCAACGAAAGTAGGGATCGGGCCTGGTAAAGTCTGCACAACCAAGATCAAGACCGGTTTCGGTACAGGCGGCTGGCAGTTGGCAGCAGTTAGCTGGTGCTCAAAAGCAGCAAGCAAACCAATCATCGCTGACGGCGGCGTCCGCACAAACGGAGACATCGCAAAATCGATCCGTTTCGGCGCAACAATGGTCATGGTCGGCTCGTTATTGGCCGGACACGACGAGTCACCGGGCGAAACGAAAGAAATCAACGGCCGCTTGTATAAAGAGTACTTCGGCAGTGCTTCCGAATACCAAAAAGGCCAACGCAAAAACGTTGAGGGCAAAAAGATCCTGACGCCTTACCACGGAACGATCGCAGATACCTTGAACGAAATGCGCGAAGACCTACAGTCATCCATCTCCTATGCGGGTGGAAAAGACATCACAGCGATCCGCAAATGCGATTATGTGTTGGTTAAGAATTCCATCTACAACGGCGACAGCAACCAAGGCATCATCGAAGCCGGCCGTAGCTCATACGGCGAAGGCGACACTATTTTGTAAGAAATAAAGTAAACAAAAGTAGGCCCTCAGCGGCGCCCGGAAACTACGGGGTGACGCTGAGGGCCTGTTTTATTACGGTGAAACCGGGGAAAAAGGGGACGATTTTGGATGCGCTTCCAAAATGAGAATCGTTGACTGGCCAATACAAATACAATATTTTGGAAAACGATATTCATAAGAATATAAAGTGTACATTATCAACAAAACAATAGTTTAACCATTCCGAGGTTGGTGGCATCTTTTATGTGAGTTCGTATAAAATTTGTGCAATTATTAACAAACTAGCAATGAAAGTGGCGCCAAAACACAGACCGCTCAACGAAAAACAATTTTGTATTTTCTGATACCTTAATATACATTTATTGAACTGAATGTGGTCGTTCAGCTAATATTGTGATCGGTGTTTTCCTACTCTAAATAGTAAGGAAGCTTAATAAACTAATCTAATTTAATTGATGCAGCATGATTTGTGTGTGCATGTAAATTCGCAGTATGCAATATTGGCTGATATTTCTTTTCTTTTTGAACATAAAAAAAAGAAATAGAAAAAATTGCCCACGGGTGCTATACTAAGATTAGTAAGAGAGCTCTTACTTTTCTGAATAACATTTGTTTAAATGGTAATTGTGTGCAGCCAATTGTACAACAAATATTTAAGCAATCGCTGGAGGTAGGTTTATATCAACCAATCACTAATGGAGCAGTCTGAAGTTTCGCTTCTGTCTAACCCGTAGCCGAAACCCTCCCCGCAGTACCCCATCTTTATCAATAATTGATCGCAATACATACTTCGCCTACATAATGAACGAATAAGATTTCCTCGCTACATTTTTAGGGTTAAGTTGATGGGCTTAGTGGAAATATGCTGAAGGAACTAAACAACTGCGAAAAGTCTGAGGCCGGAGTCCGAATCCGGCCTTATTTTATTTCATCTATTATTATAAATTTTCTGGATTTATCAGTAAAACAAGTGGATAAAAGAACTGCTATAGGTAGTCTGCAGGTTAGGATATGTGTCCTAACCTGTTTTTTTCCTTTTCCGAGAAATTCGAAGTTGCCAATAATTCTTATCCTATAAACCAAATCATATTAGTGGAATATTTTTCTGGTGCTTTTGCTACTTGTTCATGTTGAATATCCTTGCTGGACAGGTTGTCATCGGTAGTTAAATCCTTTAAAATTAAACTACTGCTACCAATTACTCCTAGGACTATGGACAAAACGATAAACTTCTTCATGACAGCGACCCCTTTTCTAAAAAAATATTTTTCTTGATAGTTTTATTATAAAGTAGAAAAATGCAATTTGCTCCAATTAGTCATATAATACTATTAATAAGAAGGTGAAGCCCATGAAAAAAGATTTCGGAGATGTATTTAAAGAAATCAGGATAGATAGAGGTTATTCTCAACAGTATGTCGCAGAAGGCATTATGGGGCAATCTGCGTACTCCAAAATAGAAAGAAATGAAATAGAACCTACTTTTCGAAAATGGTTAGCAATCCTGGAAAAGCTGAATGTTTCCGTAGATGAGTTCCGCTACATACTGAATAAAGAAAGTTTGACCACAAAAGAAAAGCTGATCAATGAATTCTTTTCGTTGAATTATAATCACCCTGATGATTTGAATTTGCTTAGAGACGAGATAGCCACTTACTTAAAAGAAGTGGAAGATTATTTGTTAAGGAATCTTTACTACGCATGCGAAAGCTTAATCATTTTAAATGCAACTCAAAACGTAGAAGAAGCACAATTCTTTGCCAAGAAAATTTGGGAGCGGTTGGACAAATTTGATAAATGGTATTTACTGGATATCCGATTAATAAACACCATTTTATTTATTTTCCCCATTGATGTAGCCGTCAACATTGGTGAAAGAGCGACCAAACAATTAATCCCTTACCATAAGCTGAAGGAAGCTGAAGTTCTATTGATCAATATAGATGTTAATTTAGCTGTTTTGCTGATCGATGATAAAAAATATCCTGAAGCTCTTTCCTACTTGGAAAAAGTGATTCCTTTATGCAAGAAATATCAAAAGTATAACCAATTAGCAATTTCCTATGCCAGAAAAGGGATCATTTTACAGAAAACAGGAAAAATTGATGAAAGCTCCGAGTATATTGAGAAGGCGTACGCTATATTGAACGCGATTGAAGACACAAAGCTGATAGATGATTTAGAAAAAGAACTTTCGTATTATTTGGATATGGGATACAAAGGTCCGCTGCAATTAGAGATTTCGCCGCAGGAATAGGGAGTTCCGCCTTAGAAAAATCAAATAGAGGTTACTGCTCCCGCTCATAAAGCACAGAAAATCCGGCTATCCAGATCAAATGGATAGGCGTTTTTTTGCCTGGTGTCGATTGAACGTAAAATGAAAGACAGCGAACAGTCGACGAAATCCGAATCGGTTTGCTGAACGTAAAGTGAAGGACGACGAACAGTCGACAAAATCCGAATCGGTTTGCTGAACGCAAACTGAACGGCAACGAACAGCCGATGCTGCCCACATAAGTCGACGATTCGTAATGAAAGGTATGTTCAACATCCGATAACACTCTTCAAGAGCAAAAATTTCCTTTCCATCCGGCAAGTGACTATAATAAGGATGTAAGTGTTTACGAAAAGTCAGTACGCTTCGTTGCAACATCCAGAAGGAGGAATGAAAAATGGCAAGTATCACTATTTTTGGCAAAGGGAACATGGGAAGTGCAATCGGGGGTAATTTTGAAGCCGCAGGGAATGAAGTTACGTACCTCACAAAGGATACACCTGTGGAGCAACTGGGTGAAATTGTGGTTTTATCAGTTCCATATCCGGCTATTGCCGGTATATTGGATACCCATCGCGACCTGTTTGCCGGGAAGATTGTCATCGATATCACCAATCCATTGAATTTTGAAACGTTCGACAGCCTCGTTGTGCCGACCGACAGCTCAGCAGCAGCGGAAATCGCCAAGGAACTGCCGGACGCGTCTGTCATCAAAGCCTTCAACACGAATTTCGCCACTACCTTAGCAACCAAAAAAGTGGCGGGTGCCCACCCAACGACAGTTTTGTTGGCGTCCGACGACAAGGAAGCCAAAGACAAACTGGTTGCCGCATTGGAAGGCAGCGGACTGGCGTTCATCGATGCCGGCTTGCTGAAGCGAGCCCGCGAGCTCGAAGCTATGGGCTTCCTGCAAATTTCGCTCGCTGCTGCCGACAAAATCAGCTGGACGGGCGGCTTCGGTATCTTCAAATAACTATTTATCTAACACTGATAATATACGTAAAAGAATCGGATACCCGATCTTTTATTGAGTAGTGTCGGTCGAACGCAAAATGAAGGACGACGAACAGTTGACGAAAGCCGAATCAGTTTACTGTACGCAAAACGAAAGCCGACGAACAGTCGACACAACCCGAATCAGTTTGCTGAACGCAAAACGAAAGACGACGAACAGTCGACACAACTCGAATCAGTTTGCTGATCGCAAAGTGAACGGCAACGAACAGTCGACGCCATCCGTATCAGTGGTGGTTCGAAATGAAAGTTATGTTCAACTTCCGACAACCATCCTTAAATATAAAAAGTATCGAACGCTAAGACAAACAAAACTTCCGACAAATTAATAAAATTGTCGGAAGTTTGTTTTTTTTGTTTATATGACGGCCCTAAGAAGAATTGAACTTCCGACACCTCGTTTAGGAAACGAGTGCTCTATCCGCTGAGCTATAGGACCAACAGAACACTAACCATTGTATCACTTATTGCGTGCAATTTCCACACTCATTTGAAAAAAATCCTGTGAGATGAATATCGAGCAAAAAGGGCAGCCAATCAGCTGCCCGAAACTCATTCATTTTCCAATGCGTCAATGCGTGCTTCCAAATCGGAAACGGTACCTCTGAGCTCAGCGATTTCCGCTTGCAGGCTCTCGATGTCGGCGGGCCGGACTTCGCCGTTCGTTGTCCCGCTCATCTGTTGGAAGATGAAAGTGAGGCCAAAAATCAATATGACTGCCCCGAAAATATACAGCCAACTCTTGCTGGACGGCTTTTCCGGTTCCACCGCATGCGAAACCTCCTCGAGCTGCTCCATTGTTTTCTTTCGATCAATCACGGTAAACACCCTGCTTTCGTGAAGACTTGTCTGACTATCTACCCACATTATAGCCCATCCAAAATCAGAACAAAAGTAATGTACTGCGGGGCTAGGAAAACTTAAGAAAACGGTTGCTGAATCGTAGTGGGTCCTACGGTGAAAGGTCCGCTCGCCGGAGTAGGGGTTTCCGGTAATAGTCCTTCTCCTGTGAAGGAATGTTGGCCGGATGTGAGGGCTGGGCAGCACGCTCTGCTCTGGGGAGCGGGTCCTCGTCGAAGTTGACGAACCCTCATAAACGCTACCTCCGGCGCACGCACCCTCGGTCGGAGAGAGGGCAACCCCTAGGAAACACCCCGGCGGCCTCCAGCCGCCCCAACCACACAAAAAGCCTCCCGTACCCGGGAGGCCAACCAAACTAACAAATAACTCTAGAACGCCCAATCCCCATTACGGAAGATCGGCATAACAAATCCGTCCTTACGGATCCCATCAATATTCATATCAGCGGACCCGATCATGAAGTCCACGTGCGTAGTCGAGCGGTTCAGGCCGGCTGCAGCAAGCTCTTCTTGCGTCATTTCGGTACCGCCAACAACACTGGATGCGTAAGCGGAGCCCAGCGCCAAGTGGTTGGAGGCATTTTCGTCGAATAGCGTGTTGAAGAAGACGATGCCGGATTGCGAGATTGGAGACGGATCCGGAACCAAGGCGACTTCGCCCAAGCTGCGTCCGCCTTCGTTTTCTTCAACCAAGCGGCGGATCGTTTCTTCGCCTTTTTCGGCGGTCACTTCGGTCACTTGGCCGTTCTCGAAGCGGAACGTCATGCCGTCGATGATGTTGCCGGCGTAGCTCAGCGGTTTCGTCGATTTCACGATACCGTCGATGCGGCGGAAATCAGGTGCGGAGAAGACTTCCTCGGTCGGCATGTTGGCGATGAACTTTTCGTTCTGCGCGTTCACGCTGCCGGCGCTTTCCCAGATATGATTTTGCGGCATGCCGATCGTCAAATCGGTTCCGTTCGGTGCTGTGTAATGCAGCGTGTCGAATTGCTCGGCGTTCAGCACATCGGCTTTCGATAGCAGGCGCGCTTCATGCGCATCCCAGGCCGCCACAGGATCGGCTTCGTAGACGCGGCACGTCTTGAAGATTTCGTTCCACAAGGCGTCGACTTGTTCCTCTTCGGTCGCCAGATCAGGGAAGACTTTCGCCGCCCATTTCGCGCCGGCTGCGGCAGCGACGGTCCAGCTCACTTTGTTGGCTTGGGTCGCGATGCGTTGCGCATCGAAGGCGACGTTATTAGCCTTTTGCGCTGCAGCCAACTTCTTGCCGTCGACGCCGTTCAGCGCATCCGGATCGGCCGAGCGGACAGAAAGGCGGCTCGCTTTCTTTTCGATCATGTCGAGACTTTCATCCACTTTGTATTGCGGGATATTCGTCATTCTCTCCTCGGACGTGTGCAGATACGTTTCGCGGGTGACGAAATCGTCGGTCCACTTGACGATGACTTCCTCGGCGCCCAGCGCATAGGCCTCCTTCGTCAACAGACGCGCGAACGGTGCCTGCTCGACGTCGACAGTGATGACGATCGTGTGGCCTTTTTGAACGTTGATCCCTTTCGAAACCAACAACTTGGCGTATTTTTGCAGATTTTCTTCAAAATTCGGTAATACCATTGTGTATTCACTCCTATGTTTTAAAAAAGTACTGGCACTATCATAGCACAACTTACCTCTAGAGAATAGATAAGTTTCCCATATATTTGTGTAATATTGACCCCGAAACGCAAAAAAACTCAGCCGAAGCTGAGCTTTGTCTATTTAACCTTGGGGGGATTAAACAGAAGCTGGAACCACAAGGGCTCCTGTAATTGATATAAAATCGATTACATGTACTATATTCTCATATGACCCGCAAGAATGCAATAGATTTTTTTGTGAAATGAACAAATTGGTTAAGGGAACAGAAGTCTGCCGACGAAGGGATTGAGCCCCTCGCTCCTCCGAAAAGGGCTGGCTTCGCCGGAGCTGACGCTCGTCATGGCCCGTCAACTCCGACGAGGACCTGCTCACCGTAGAAGAGCGAACCGCTGATACCCCAGCTCCGGCCAACAATCTCTCGCAGGAGGAGAGCTAATTACCGAAAACCCAACTCCGTTGAGAAGTGCGCTCATCGGAGAAGCCAGGATTACCGCTAAACCCCGAGTTTTGCGCTCGTGCTAAACCCAAAAAGGAACCGAGGGTCCTCAGACCACTCGGTTCTTCACATTTATATACTCTTCAAATTACTTTATCATCCTCAACCGCCAACACTCCCAAAGTCGTCTCCAGCTCGCGTTTCTTCGCTGCCAAACTTTCCATAACATCCTCGGTGCTGTCCTGCAGCTTCTTCAGGTTTTCGATATTCTTCTCAATGATAACTTTCGTTCCCCAATCGGAGAAGAGGTTGTCGAAGAAGATGTCCAGAGCGCGTTGGGTGGAGGAGATGGTCTCGAGGTCACTTTCGAAGACGAAATCCAGGTCGCGCAGTTCCCGCGCAAAAGTATAGACGGTCTGTTCAAGGTGTAGAAGCGAGGCTTCTGCGGCATCCAGCTTGTCGTGCTTCAGGAAATCCAGGATGAGACTGCTATCGGTGATCAGATCCCAAGTCGAAATGGCATCGGCAGCATCGAGACCGCTGATGATATCCGACAGGGATTCCAACACTGCGATTCCGGCTTGTTCGGCTTCGTTGGTCTCGCGCCATTCGTGCTCAAGGGCGAGAATCTGTTGTTGACGTTCGCTCACGACCTGATTCATGTTCGGATGTTTGCGCAGGACGTCTTCCTTGATGTTGCGCAGCCGCAGCTTCTTCTCTTCGATATCCGCTTCGACTTCTTTGACTCTGCGGGCGGCGGCGATCTTCATCGCGTAGGCCTTGTCGAATTCGACTTTGGCGCCGATGATTTCGCGGTACTCTTTGTCATAGCGGCGGTCGAAGTTGCCGAAGAGCTTCAGGAGAGTGTTCGAGAAACTGTCATTGCGCAGCCGTTCGAGGTCGCGGTTCTCCTTTTCCAGCATCGCAATGGCCTTTTCCAGTGCTTCTTGGTATTTTGAAAGATTTTCTTCGGCATTGAAAAGCTTGCGGGCCAAGGACCCTAACTGGAGCATCAATATTTCATATTCCATTCCGACATCCATCATTATCCTCCTCTCTGTTTGTAAAAAATAAACGGCTTCGTTCCAAAAAAACATTTATACAAGGTAAAACATAAGCGCTTTCCTGCATTTTAAAAAAGAAGAGCCAACCGCAGGGATTCCCGAATGTTAACTCTTCCTTTATTGTGATGATGTAATGAATAGGTGCGTCTAGCTTACTTATTCAGGGCGTCTACCATTGATTGCGAGAATTTCTGCAGGTTCGCGATATCCTCTTCTTCGGCGTTCAAGTCGATCTTGACGTTTTCAGCGCCGATTGTTGCGCCGAATTTTTTGAATTGCGCTTCGAAATCATCCACTGCTTTGCAGTAATATTCATAGAACGTATCCCCAGATCCCACAACGCCAGCGATTTTACCAGTGAAGTCGACGTCTTCCATCTCTTCATAGAAGTCCATGAATTCGTCCGGCAGGTCGCCGTCGGATCCGTATGTGTAGGTCGCGACGATGTTCATGTCATATGCCAAGAAGTCCTCCGGTGCGACTTGCGTACATTCTTTTACTTCGACGTTCACACCTAATGCTTCCAATTGGTCTGCGACGATATCGGCGATCTCCTCGGTGTTCCCTGTCAAACTTGCGTATACGATTAATGCTGATGCCATTATATTTCCCTCTTTCTTCTCACGGTTGCTTTCTAATCAAAGTATACCAAAGTTCCATCCGGTTGGCATCAAATAATCACAGATTTGCGACAAGGGGTTCCACGGCCGCACAGCTGTGACGAGCGCGGCCTTTGCCGGAGGTGGGGCGAGCGTAAAACTCTCACCTCCGGGGAGGCGTTGTTCGTCGGAGGACAGAGTGCGATTACGCGCTCAGCTCCGGCTGGGTTCCGGTAACAGGAGGAGGATGGATTAGCGGAACCACAACTCCGTTGAGAGGGGCGTTCACCGGAGGAAAGCACCAGCTCCGATTAGGGTTGGCTTCGCCGGAGCAGAGGCGAGCGCAAATCTCTCACCTCCGAGGAGACCTTGCTCGCCGGAGGACAACCTCTGTCCGCGTGCTCAGCTTCGGCGAAAGACCGGTAACAGGATGAGAGCGGGTCACCGGAAGCCTAGCTCCGACGAAAGCGCTTTTCGTCGGAGCTGGGCGGCACTGACGGGCCGGCATTGAGAGTTTGTGCAAAAAGTTTTTAATATTTTCGACACATTTCCCTTTACAAATTATACCTACCGGGGTATTATTATCTGCATACAACCGAAACTTAAAAACTTTGTGAAATGAGGATTATATAGAATGAAACGTAAAATTGTGATCATCGGCGGCGTAGCCGGCGGAGCGACAGCAGCAGCACGCTTGAGAAGATTGAATGAAGAGGACGAAATCGTCATCTTCGAAAAGGGTGAATACATCTCTTTCGCGAACTGTGGCTTGCCTTACCATATCGGCGGCGTAATCCAAGAACGCGATAACCTGTTGTTGGAGACAGTCGGCGGCTTGGCCAAGAAATTCAACATTGGCATCAAGAACTTCAGCGAAGTCGTGAAGATCAACCGCGGCAAAAAGACAATCACAGTGAAACACGTAATAACAGGCGCTACAACAGAAGAAAGCTATGACAAGCTGATCATCTCGACTGGCGCAAAACCGATCAAACCGGCCATCGAAGGCATCGATGACGCGAAAAACATCTTCACTTTGCGCAATATTCCGGATATGGACAAGATCAAAGCCTACATCACTGAGCACCAAGTGAAACGCGCGACCGTGATCGGCGGCGGCTTCATCGGCTTGGAAATGATGGAAAACCTATGGGAATTGGGCATCCACGTATCCTTGGTCGAAATGAGCGACCAGGTCATGGCACCGATCGACTTCGAAATGGCGCAATCCGTGCATGCGCACATCGATATGCATAACGTGCAATTGATCTTGAGCGACGGCGTCAAAGCCTTCGAAGAGAACGGCATGAAAGTCCGCTTGAACAGCGGCAAAGTGCTGAATACAGATATGACGATCCTATCCATCGGCGTGACACCGGAAAACGATTTGGCTATCGAATCCAACTTGGAAACAGGCTTCAGAGGCGCAATCGTCGTGAACGACCAACTGCAGACATCCGATCCGGACATCTTCGCAGTAGGGGACGTCATCGAAGTGACTGACTTCGTCAACGGCAGCCCGACAGTTGTGCCATTGGCTTGGCCAGCGAACCGTCAAGGCCGCTTGGTGGCTGACCACTTGAACGGTATGGATGTCCGTTACAAAGGCACGATGGGAACTTCCGTCGCGAAAGTTTTCGAATTGACAGTAGCGGCAGCCGGAAACAACGAAAAAACTTTGGAACGTATCGGCACCGACTATAAAGTCGTGCATATTCATCCGAACTCCCATGCTGGTTATTACCCAGGGGCTTCCCCGTTGGACATCAAATTGTTGTTCGGCTTGGACGGCAAAATCTTGGGTGTGCAGGCAGTCGGTATGGAAGGCGTCGAAAAACGCGTCGACGTCATCGCGACAGCCATGAAATTGGGCGCGACCGTCTACGACTTGCCGGATTTGGAATTGGCATACGCACCACCGTATTCATCCGCAAAAGATCCAGCCAACATCGCCGGCTATGTGGCTTCCAACATTCTGGAAGGCACGATCGACACTTTCCAATGGCATGAAGTCGACGGCCTGATCGCAAGCGGCGCGTTCTTCCTGGACGTCCGTGAAGACTTCGAATTGGCGACCGGCGTATTGGGCAATGCCTACACAATCCCATTGGGCGATGTCCGTGCGCGCATGAGCGAATTGCCGAAAGACAAAACGATCCATGTGTTCTGCCAAGTCGGCCACCGCGGCTACAACGCAGCCCGCATCCTGATGCAGAACGGCTTCACCGTCAAGAACCTGGACGGCGGCTACAAAACTTACAAACAAGCAAACACGACTTTAAATTATAAAGAAGAAGCGCCGGAAGAGGCGGTTCATGTGGAACCAACACACGCGAAGCCAGCCCAACCGGTCGGCAACACGATCCAAGTCGATGCCTGCGGACTGCAGTGTCCGGGTCCGATCCTGAAAGTGAAAGAGAACATCGACAAGATGGTCGACGGTCAGGAACTGATCATCGAAGCATCCGACTTCGGCTTCCTGGCTGACATCGCAGCCTGGACGAAGAACACCGGCAATACGTTGCTCTCGAAAGAAATCGACGGTAAGATCGTTCGTGCCCACGTAGCGAAAGGCAAAGCTGGCGCAGCACCAGCCGGTTTCAACCAAGCAGCATTGGCAGCTCAAGCGACACAAGCACCTGTCCTGCAGGAAACGAAAGACGGCGCAACGATGGTTGTCTTCAGTGGGGATTTGGACAAAGCCTTGGCTTCCTTCATCATCGCCAACGGAGCAGCGGCTTACGGCAAGCAAGTGACGATGTTCTTCACCTTCTGGGGCTTGAACGTCATCAAGCGTCCGGAAAAAGTCAGCGTAGCGAAACGCGGCATGGAAAAAATGTTCGACATCATGTTGCCGAAACATGCCGGTAAATTGCCGATCTCCCAAATGAACATGGGCGGCATGGGCTCGAAGATGATCCAAGCCGTCATGAAACAGAAGAACGTTGACAGCATCCCTGTCATGATTGCGCAAGCACAAAAAATGGGCGTCAAGATGGTGGCCTGCACAATGTCAATGGACATCATGGGCATCAAAGAAGAAGAAATCATCGAAGGCGTGGACTTCGGCGGTGTAGCAACTTACATCGGCGACACGATGGATGCAAACTTGAACCTATTCATCTAATAAAGCAAGAACTTTAGGCTCCCGCTGCGGCGGGGGCTTTTTCTTTTGACATTCAGATGTTTTTACATTCTGAATAGCCGACGGAACCCGCCCCCGTCGGCTGATCGTGAAGCGAATGATACCGAACAGCCGACGAAAAATCAGGGTGTTGACTAAATGGAGAGCGAATGATACCGAACAGCCTACGAAAAGCGGGGATGTCGGCTGAACGAAGGGCGAAGAATACCGAACAGTCGACACAAGCTAAATCCCTCGACTGAACGAAGAAATCAGGATGTCGAATAGTCGACACAAGTCGTTCCTGTCGGGTGTACACCCAGGACAGTATCCGGAACACCCGACAGCCTGTCGATCTCTCGGCTGAACGCATACCTGTTGGACACTGGCTTGCCTTTTATTCGGGCGCTCGCTCATGGGTGCGCTTTTTTTCGTGTCGGCAAAAGTGTTGGGTATAATTTCAGATATTTTCACTTTTGTCTAGCTTAATTTGACAATTGAGCAATTTAGAAATATAGTAAATATAGAAAGATTATTTGGCAAAATATATGACAAATTCAGATTATTCCATTGAATAGTAAAATATTTTCAAATAGTTTCTCTGCGATAAACCTGCTTTCTGAATTATTATTACTAGGCGGATCGATTATTGATAAAACAGCTCAAAGCGTTGAGCTGAATGATTTTTCCGAAAACCTCAGTATATAATTGCGGAAATGCAACGATAAAGGCAAACCATCTGAAAAGGTGGGACGCAAAGCTAAAGGGCCTTCTGTATAAAAACGGGTGGTAGCCAGTTACCGAAAGGGGTTTTCATTGAGAAAATATTAGAAAAAATTGGTTAATCTGTATACAGTTTACAAATTCGTACGACCAAATCGAAAAAGAAAAGGCGGGATAAAATGTTAAAGAAAATGAATAAAATAGCAGCTATCACAATGTTGCTAAGTGTAATGGGAACGAGCACAGCCTTTGCTGCAGAAACTACAACAGGAGTTACAGGTACCACCAATGCGACAATTACTGGGTTTACAGCTGGCAACTTTGATGCCGTAACCTTAAATGGTACCACTAAAACAACAACTTCCGCAGTATCCCCTATCACACTTACTGATGCCAGAGGTACTGGTGGTGGTTGGGATGTAACCTTGAAGGCAACAACATTTACAAATGCTGAAGCTGCTCATAGCGCCCTAAAGACATTACCCCCTAATTCGTTAGCACTTGGGGTTGTATCTATCGAAGCTGGTACTGATTCTACACCTGTTACGAATATAGTGATTGGAAGCGGTGCAATCGATAACCCTAGCGGTGTCACAATTTTAGATGCAGGTATAAATGAGGGGATGGGAATCTATACAGTAAATATAGCTCCTATGACATTGACTTTGCTCCCTAAGGATGCTAAAGCAGGTACCTATACCTCAACTATTACGATGACATTTGCAGAAGGGCCAAGTATTTAATCTAGCTTAAGATGATTTCTTAAAGGGGCTGGGACAAAGACCTAGCCTCTTTCTTTTGCCTACCAATTAATCGTAAACGTGTTCCAAAAGCAGACCCGATGTTACTTCACGAATAATGCTCAGATGGTCCATGATCAATCTCCGCTTATTCGTTCCAGTGATTCGGGTCTAAACTTTTTTGGCTCGCTCTTTTAAGTTTAAGTTGGTATTATTAATACTGAAATGAAAAATATGACTGTACAGATTTACGGAGGGAAATTTATGAAGTATTTTAGAAATAGTGCAGTTTTTTTGCTTGTGCTAACGGCAGTTTTAGGCATAGCAATGTCTCCACAGGTAGCAGCATCCGAGGCGACAGAGCTACCCATGTCGATAAAAGCCATATTGCCTGACAACCAAAAAGATGGAGTCAGTGGGTATTTTAATCTGCAGGTAAATCCAAATGAAAAGCAAACAATTTATATTGAAATCAAAAATAACAAAAGCGAAGATATTTTGGTGAACTTAACACCGACAAATGCATACAGCCAAACCACTGGCGGCATATTTTATGATGTGGATGTAGACTCTCTTGACACAGCAATATTAGATGAAGCTTTTGCGTTATCCCAAAATATTTCAATGGAGAATGAAGTCGTAATAAAAGCAAATGAGACTATCGAAGTTCCCATTGAGATTACCGTCCCCAATATGAATAAGGGCACGATTATTGGGGGAGTACTTATTGAAGAAGAAGTAGAAGTTAGTGAACAAGCAAGTGAAACCCTTAAAAAGGATACCGCTCAATTCAAAGTTATAACGAAAACAGCCTTTGCAATAGCCATACAGCTCGATTTGCCAGGACAAGCAGAACCAGCGTTCTCATTTGGCGAAGCGGGCTTTAATGCAGTCGGCCCAAAAGTTTATATTGAGATGCTCAACGATGCACCCATCATTCAAAGACAGATCGCTGGTGAATATAAAGTGTCTGACGAAGAGGGAAAAGAACTTTTTTCAGGCAATTTTGAACCTATAATCATGGCACCGAAAACTAAAATAAATTTCTCTATGAACTGGGACAGTTCTGCACTGGAATCAGGAAAATATACTCTTTCTATTACTGCCGATGTGGCGGGAAAGGAAATGCTTGTAGAAGAAAATTTTGAAATCAACAATGACTCGGTTGAGGAATACAGCGCACGAGCGAATCAGCCCATTACTCAAACACAAGGAGGAATTCCTTATTGGGCAGTAATTATTGCAGTAGTTATTTCTGTGGGCCTTACGATTTTGTTCGTAAAAAAAAAAAAATAGTAATCAAAAGCAGAACAAGCTGATCTCAACAGAGCGTAAGAAACGGTTCGGAAAATAAATAATAGCGTTACAACCGTAGCTCACGAGTGCTCCACGACTAAAACGTAATCCCTCAAGACATTGAATCACACCTATTTTATATGCAAAAAGCGATGACTTTCTTTTTGACAAATAATTAAGTATAGAGAAAGTCCGCATGCAAATGAGCAGCACGTTGGATGTGGAACAGCCGACGAAAAGCAGATGCGTCGGCTAAACGGAGAGCGAAGATTGCCGAACAGCCGACGAAAAGCAGGGATGTCGGCTGAACGAAGGGCGAAGAATACCGGACAGTCAACACAAGCTAAATCCGTCGACTGAACGAAGAACTCAGGATGTCGAATAGTCGACACAAGTTGTTCCTGCCGGGCGAACGCCCAGGACGGTATTACATCTGTAGATTCTTTGTCCAAAGTAGCAATAAGCCCCCGAAGCGACGTAATCGCCTCGGGGGCTTGTTCTGTATGAAGCATTTGTGCAGGTAAACCAACCTACGGTCGCGTATAATAGGCTATACATAGAAATGAGCAATCGCAGAAAAGGGGATGGGTATGAAAGAGACTGTATGGGGAATGATCGGCTGCGGTGACGTAACCGAGAAGAAAAGCGGACCAGGGCTCTACAAAGCGAACGGGTCCCGATTGAAAGGGGTATATAACCGCACGGAAGACAAGGCACATGATTGGGTGAAACGCCATGGGCACGGTCAGGTGTATGCGACGGTCGAGGAGCTGCTGGCGGACGAAGAAATCACGGTAGTCTACATCGCCACACCGCCGGCCACCCATTTCGACTACGCCATGCAGGTGATTGCGGCGAACAAGGTGCCGTTGATCGAGAAACCGATGGCGCGCACATTCGAGGAATGCCAAGCGATACTTGACGCAGCCGGGGAGAAAGGCTTGCCGGTATTCGTCAGCTTCTACCGCAGGGCGCTCGAAAAATTCCAGAAAATAAAGGAATTGCTGGATGAGGGAGCGATTGGGCAACCGCAATTGGTGGAAATACGTCAATACCAGCGGCCAGCACCCGAAGACTTGGATAAGGACGACTTGCCTTGGCGTCTGTTGCCGGCCGCTGGAGGCGGGAAGGACCTGGATATCCAAGTGCATGTGATCGATTACTTGGCTTATTACTTCGGTGATATCACCGCAATGACCGGCATCGTCGAGAACCGGTCTGGACTCTATGAAGTGGAGGACACCGTCTCGGCCTCCTTCCGCTTCGCGAACGGCGTCGTCGGGTCGGCCGCCTGGTGTTATGTCGCCGACTTCAATCTGGATGAAGTGACGATCATCGGTTCGGAAGGGACCTTGTTCTTCGCAGGCACGAGCTTCGAGTGGATCCGCCTGATTAAGGACGGCGAAACCACGACCTACACTTTCGAAACGCCGGAGCATGTCGCCATGCCATTCATCCAGACCGTCGTCGACGAATTGAACGGCCGCGCTAAAAGCCCAGCGGATGCCGCTAGCGCAGCCAACGGCATCCGGATGTTCGATGAGTTGTTGAAGGATTACCGGGAGAGATATGAAAGCTGATCCCAATATGAAATTCAATGATTGAATTTCATCAGGAACTCAGTATGTAAGGAGCATCCCTAATTCAATCAGTTATGCCAGCCTGAATATCGACAACCTGCTGTAGTGGGTGCTTTTTCTTTCGACATTTGGTCTTTTTTTGAATGTTTAATCGTAGATAAAAATTAAGGCTGTCGGTTGAACGAAGAATGAAGACAGCTGAACCACCGACGAAAGGCAGTACAGTCGTGTGAAGGTTCAAGGCTGTATCAAAACTGTTTTATTGAAACAGAGTAGTTTTATCTAAACACGTTTATTAAAACAGGCTCCATATGTGCAGAATATTATATGTCAGCTTATTCTTTTTTGAATTGATAATATGCTATGCATTTCAAGATAATAGATTATTTTTATTCAAAAATCGTCAATATAAGGTTAAAATGAGTACGAAGTAGGCACTTGATTTGTTGTGGTGGAATTTATAGTGGAGGGACTTGCAAATGTTGTTATCAGAGAAAATACGAGATATTAGACAAGCTAGAGAGAACAATAAATTAGTAGTATTTGTAGGAGCCGGTGTATCAGCTAACTCAAATATTCCAACTTGGGGAATCTTAGTTAAAGAGTTCGCAAAAGAGTTAAATTACTTTGAGGACAATACAAACGATGAATCAAAAGGAATTATCAAGCGAGAGGCGAATCTAACCCAGGATGAATTTCTGAAAATACCTCAGTATTATTACGATTCGGATGAAAGTCATGATTATAAAAACTACAAAGAGATAATTCAAAGAACTTTAAGTTCAGATTCACCTTCAAATGCGATTAATGACATTATATTTAAGCTACTACCTCACCACATAATTACGACTAACTATGATAAATTACTAGAAAACTCAAACGATCCAAATGTGCGACTCTACTCAGTTATTAGTGAAGATAAACATCTTTTGGCCCAAAATAACAATCGGTATATCATAAAAATGCATGGAGATATTGATTCATTAGATAATATTGTGTTGAAGGAATCTGATTACATTGAATACAGCCAGACTCATATTTTGATTGAAACGTACATCAAATCCTTGCTAGTTGATCATACTTTTCTATTTATTGGATATTCTTTGAATGATTATAATTTGAAGCTGATCATGGGATGGATTAACTACTTAGCAAAAAAACATGAGGCAAACCACAACAGACCAAACAATTATATAATTCAAATTCAAGATGGTGAAATCAAGGCTTATGAAAAATTATATTTCGAGATGAGTAATATATACATTTTGGATAGCAAGAACCTTCCAGAAGCAATACTACAAAAGAATAAAGGTGTAGAATTACCTGAGATAGGGAAAAAAGTATATTCCTATTTGGATTATATTTTGGATGAAAAAAGTGACTATTTAGTGGATCCTCTCGAAAATATACTATTTGATAAATATCAGATTTTTACAGGGTACAACAGAATATCGTATGAAGATTTGAGAGCAATTCATAAATTCAACAATTCTGTTTTGAAGAGAGATATACTCTATTTTTATCAAGAAGAAGATTATAGGTCTTTAGAATCGATATTGAAGTCGGAGTCTCCAAAAGCGGACTTTATCCGTTCTGTGATAATAAGAACAGGCATAAATTTAGTGCAATTTGCAGACGAACATTTTCCTGTTGCGTCGATGTTGATTAATGTTGATGAAGATAAACTCTTTGATCTTTATATTGAGAATAGATATGTAGACTTGTTATTAAGATTGGACAATATCAAGAACAGAATTGCCAAGGCTTATTACTATAATTTGGTATTTCCGTATGGTAATAATGGAGAGTGTCAGTACGAAATGTTTAATGCTTTGCATGATCTCAAAGAGTCTGACAGTATTTTTGATTTGATTGTTTTTAAAATGAATTCTTTGTTTCTAAAACAAAGGAATTTTAGTGAATTCGAAATAGAGAGAAAGGAAATAGAAAGCATATTTGACAATCTTCCTATGAAGGTAAGCAAATCCTTAACATACCTAAAGAAAATATATTACGGAATGGAAAGTAACCTGTATAAAGCAAATGAAATGCTGAAAAAACATGAAAATACATACTTAAGAAGTCGCAATAGATTAGTGTATGGGCAAGACTTTGGAGAGATATTTGATTTACAGGCAATCGTATATGATTATTATTTCTATTTAAAGGGAAATTTTCTGATGCTTGATCATTTTAGTGATCCCAAAACTCTGATAGAACCCTATTTAAAAGCTGTTATCTGTACATATGCTCCAGAGAACAATCTGAATAGTGATATTTTTGGACAAAGAAAAAACGAACAGAAACAATACCCTTTAAATTCAGTAGATTTGGATATGTTTGTAAAGTATACCAATCCAAAGCAATTAGAAAAATGGTTTAGCGAGTATAAAGTTAAGTCAATTACTGTGGATGAGCATGTTGAAATAATAAATAAATTTGAGAACTTTTGTGTTTCAATGAGAATATATGCAAATGTTGAAATGTTAACACAATTAAATTCTTTCTTAATTATAATTACTAAACTTGAGCTATCAAATGATGAGGTAAAAAGAGTATTATTGGGCATTAATATGTCTATGAAAAAAATAGGGAAAATGAATGCGACAATGGATAATGATTTTTTCAAATTGCTTGCCATATTTTTGAAAAAAAACACAGGAAAAGCAGATAATGCGTATAAAGATTTGTTAGCATCATTTATCGCAGAGGAAGTTGTTGAAACAATCGAAGTAAATGATTTTTATGGATATAAAAATATAATAACTCAATTATCCATTTATGCAGATCAATCTATTTTGAAGAAAATAGAGGATTTTATAGAAAAAAGTACAACTGATAAGATCAAGAAGAAGCGTGTTTATTTGTTTCATAAATTTTTAAAACAAGAAAAATGGAGAGACTATATATTAGAAAATTTACGGGAATTCAGCAACGAGGAGATATTTTGGTTAATTATTGATGATAACATACCATACTCCGATTTGATTTTGACAAAATTTCTAGAAGTTATTGAGAAAGAAAAAGATAAGAGAGTAAAGGCGCCAGGGATCTATAGCTATCCAGATCATTTACAAGATACTCTTAATTATTGCGTATTACTAAAATTATTTGATGTCCCGATTCCTGTTGAAAAGTTTGTTCCCTACATTGAATACTCGGAGCCATTGTCATTTTTAGTTAACCCAGATGAATTTGATTATAGTAAGATTGATACTTCTGATTATATGTGGGTAAATTTCTTCAGAAATAAAGACTTCGCGGATAAATTAATTGAACATCGAAAAGATATTATAAGTAAAGAATTGCTACGTAACTGCGCTAATGATGTATTAACTACTGATCAAATGAAAATTTTGTATGGAATGTTACTAGATAAAAGTGAACTGTGGAACATCGAAGGACTATTCAAAGATTAGGGTTTGATAATTTATAATATCCAACTTTCCAAGAATGACATAAAAGAGAAAGGATGAGGTCTATGTCCATCGGCTATGCCTGCCTCAACATCGGTACACCGAACACCAATATCCGCAGCGTTATGCAGCGCAACGCGACCCCGGAGAAGCTGACGGAGGTGACCGCGCATAATCTGGCCGCGCTGGAGAAGATGATCGACTACAACCGCAAGAACAACATCAAACTGTTCCGCATCAGCTAGGATCTGATCCCGTTCGGCTCCAGCCAGGTCAACGCGCTCCCTTGGTGGGACATCCACGCCGAAGCCTTCCAGCACATCGGCGCGAAGATCCGCAAGAGCGGCATGCGGGTGTCGTTCCATCCGGGCCAATACACCGTCCTGAATTCGCTAACTTAATCAAAGGTCTTATCATTGAGTATAATCTATCATTTATTAAAATAAATAGGGTAAATTACAGATAGTTTATTAGATTGTATTCTCATAATTTTATCCGATGAAAGTGGATTCTTCACAATTAACTGATGTTCGCTAATTAAAATTAAATGCAGCGCCTCCATTGTATGAAGAGTGCATATTCGACATTTTAGTTCCACAATAATTTATGTACTCCTCAGTAACAGAAAGCTCTAAATCTCCGGATTTCATAATTAGGGTAGATACAACAAGTTTGCGAGGAGGAGCTATATGGATGTTAATCACTGTTCTATTATTTTCCTTAAGTATGAATCGATTTTTCACATTAATTATATCGAAACTATTTAAATTGAATATCATCTCGTTCTCATGAATTGCGAATACCAACTTATTATTTTCATCAAAATAATTTAAACTAATGAGTAGGTTACCCTCTTCAAATCTGGCGGTTATTATATTACGATTCATGAACCTAACAATGACGCGTTCTGCATCAGTAAAATGCTTTTCTTTACTTGTATTAGATCCTAATAAAACTTCGAATTCATCTCCATAATAATTGATATGATAATTTGGAGAAAGAAGTTTCCCTTTATTATAAGGATTTTTTGATTTTAACGAAACAAAATCTTTGTCTATCAAACCTTTTGTAACTTCAGAATGATGCATTGGGCACAGTAATGTTAAATTTTCTAGTTCGTGTTTCTTTTCGACATGCCATTCCTTTATATGTTCATATTCCACAATTGGGTTTCCGCAAATAACACAACCATAGTAACATTTTTTTCTCACTTCAGCTTTGATAGCATTTGAAATTTTTGGTCTTGACACAAAAACACCCCTTTTCACTCAAATTATACATCAATATGTAGCAACTTTCTTCTTTGTATTCAATAAAATTTTGCAATTAATTTTATTGGATAAAAAGTGAACTGTGATGATTTTCATTATATTTTTGGAGAGTAATCAGTTCTTCATAAATTCCGACCTTCAAGTGACAAAATACTGTTTTTAAATATCAAGTGTCAGTAAAGTAATAAAGATTTTAGTTTGTTAATCCCCACTATTATCACTTCGATGACGGGTATCGTTGAGAACCGAGCCGGATTCTATGAAATGATAATAGTGGGTTCGGAAGGGACCTTGGTCTTCGAGAGCACGAGCTTAGAATGGATCCACCTAGTCAAGGACGGTGAAAAAACGCTCTACACCTTCTAAAAACCGGAGCACGTCGCAATGCCGTTCATCCAAACAGTCGTTGACGAACTAAACGGAAAAGCGAAAAGTCCCGCCGATGCTGCCAGCGCAGCTAATGGTATCCGGATGTTTGATGTGCTGCTGAAGGATTATCGTAAAAGATACGAGCGCTAAAAAATGTAACGCAGTAATCGAGTTCCATCGGGAACTCTGAACGAGAGGAGGAACCCCTATGTCCATCGGCTATGCCTGCCTCAACATCGGCACGCCCAACACTAACATCCGCAGCCTCATGCAGAAGAACGCGACCCCGGAAAAGCTGACGGAGGTAACGGCGCACAACCTCACCGCCTTGGAGCGGATGATCGACTACAACCGCAAGAACGACATCAAACTGTTCCGCATCAGTTCGGATCTGATCCCATTCGGCTCCAGCCCGGTCAACGCGCTTCCTTGGTGGGACATCCACGCCGAAGCCTTCCAGCACATCGGCGCGAAGATCCGCAAGAGCGGCATGCGGGTGTCGTTCCATCCGGGCCAATACACCGTCCTGAATTCGCCCGACGAAGATGTCGTGGCGCGCGCTATCCTCGATCTCGCGTACCACGCCAAAATGCTGGAGTGTCTGGGCGTCGACAATCAGCACAAAATCGTCCTCCATGTCGGTGGTATCTATGGGGATAAAAAAGAAGCACTTGAGCGCTTCGAACAGAATTTCCGCCGTCTTCCGGAAGCTGTCCGAAATCGGCTCATCATTGAGAATGACGACAGGCTCTACAATATCGAAGAGGTCCTCGAGCTGGCGCACCGACTCCAGATCCCGGCCGTCTACGATAACTTGCACCATGCCATAAACTCGCCTAAATCGGGAGGCACCGACCCATACTGGATCGCCGAAGTTAAAAAAACTTGGAAAGCAGCGGACGGCAACCAGAAAATTCATTACTCCCAGCAGGCGCCAGGCAAACGGCCGGGCGCGCACACCGATACGATCGACTTGGAGACTTTCCTGACCTTCCACGAACAGCTGGAGGACAAACAGATCGACATCATGCTGGAAGTGAAGGACAAGAACCTGTCCGCCATCAAATGCCAAAACGCGACCACAGCCGTTCCAAAAACAGTACTGTTGGAAAAAGAGTGGGGCCGCTATAAATACGCCGTCCTCGAACGTTCGACCGCGGTCTATCAAGCCATCCGCACACTGCTGAAGGACAAAGAAGCCTATCCGGTTCAGGAATTTTATCGCCTGATCGATACCGCCTTCGCCGAAGAACTCCACCCCGGGTACGTCGAGAATGCCGCTGCTCATGTCTGGGGCTACTTCAAGAAGCACGCGACCGACGCCGAGCGCAGGCAGTATGAAAAGAACCTCATGAATTACCGCAACGGCAGCGGAACGCGCGCAACCTTGAAACGGCACCTTTTCAGATTGGCGCAAAAATATGAATCCGAGTATCTGTTGCAGTCGTTGTATTTTTACCTGGATTGAAAAGCATACGTAAGGAAATGTTTCTAGGCTATTTGCATTCCCTGGATAATCAAAAAGAAGCCAGAACCGGGATTGCGCGAGCAACTCCGGTTCTGGCTTCTTTGGCATTACATTTTTACTTTCACGACGACTTTCTTGACCGGGGCCGGTTCGTCTACCGCCAAACCCGGGCGGTGGGCATCCTGTGGCGCGAACACCGCGAACTGTCCAGCATGCAGCACGAAATGATCGCCTTCCGCATCGAAGAAGTAGATGTCATCGTCAGGCCGATCCTCTGTCTTCACGACGTTATCCAGCGCTTTCCAGCCCATTTTTTCGCTGCCTTCCACGATGTACTGGATGTCCGTATACGTGTAGTGCGCTTCCCAGCGGCATTCCTCCGGCAGATGCGTCTCATATTCCTGTACCAACACGAACACCGCATCACCATCGATTTCGTAGCGTCCCACAGGTAAAGCTGCCAAATCCGTTTCTCTTAAAAATCTCAGTCCCTTATACAGCGACTCGTTCAAATTCTTATAGAAATCCATATTTGCCAATGCATCAATGATCATAAAAATATTCCTCCATCCGTTCGATTGTGAATCGATAGTACCAGTATAGGGCAGATTCCTTCGATTGAATAGGCTTACACCACATTGTTGCGATTTCTGTCGCAACTGGGAAGCGTGCTGCACCTATGACCACCTCCGATGAAGAGGGAGTTCGTCGGAGTACAGTAGGGAAAAAATGTCATCCACCTGATGGCTGGCTTACAGCATTTCAAAAAGTAATCAGTTTGTGCCAGAAAAACAAGCAATGAAAGAATCACCATTATTAATTTGTGTGGAGCATATCATTAGTGGACATATTTTTTATGAGCACTTTGCTTTCTTTCTTCGGAAACTTTCGCATAGCGAAGAGTCGTAGAGGGATTCACGTGTCCTAGGAGGCTTTGCAAGTCAGCCAACTCTATACCATTGTTTAAAGAAGTTGTTGCCATGGTATGTCTAAAGATATGCGGGGTTAATTTTTTTGATAGGTTGCATCGATCGTTAATGTGTTTAATTTCTTTGCCGATTGCCCCCGGATGGAGCTGGCGGTAGGGTCGAATAGAAGTAGAAAATATATACTCGCAGAAATTTTCTTCATATTCACAGACATCAATGTATGCTTTTAAGTGGAAAATCGCTGTAGGCGTGAGATATACAATCCTTTCTTTATTACCTTTTCCTATTACAGGCAGTGCGCCTGTGTGCCAATTGATATCTGCTTTCTTCATACTGCAGACTTCAGACAGTCTGCATCCAGTAGAGAAGAACAACTCGACAAAAGCACGTTCTCGCAAGGTTAAACAGGAATTTCTGACATCTTCCATCTCCAGGGGAGTCAAAGCTTTCGGTAATCTGCTTTCCTGCTTTAAAGGTTTAATCTTTGAAGCAGGGTTATGCAGAAGTAACTCTTCTACGACTAACGAAGCAAAAAACGCCTTGATTACGGATAGCTTTTTTGAAATAGTGCTGTTTTTTAGATTTGGATTTAGAGTTAAATAATTTCGAATATCTGTTGTGGTTATAAGCGCAACGGGTTTTTGCGTGTAGTTTGAGAATAGCCTTAGTTCTTCTTTGTAATTCATAACAGTTTGGATGCTAAATGCTTCAACCGAAATGGCACTTAAATACAAGTCCAACTTTTCTTGGAAATCATTTTCTAAATTATCAGGCGTTTTCTTAGTAATATCATAGTTTTGGAGTATTTCTTCATAGTGCAACTTCAGTTTGATGTGATCTGCATTTGGCAAGGAAATTTTACTCGCTATCTCTAACTCATATAAAAGTTGCCGTGCATCAGTCATCTTTAGATCCCTCCATACGAATAAATATCTTTCATAGTAAGTATACTCATTTCATAAACAGTTTGGTTCTTATAAACACTCGGATAGGGTATTTATAAGAACCAACCGATGATTGAAGCTATTCCAATGAACCCCCAGACTACTAAACTTCCAAAAAGACGGACACCGCAAGATGTCAGTAATAACCCAGTAAAAAAAGCCAGTGCAGCCTCTGCGCAAGCAAAGCTGCACTGGCTTTTTCAATTGTCTTCTGTTATATCGCCACTTTAACGATAACTTTTTTGACCGGTGCCGGTCTGTCGACCGCCATTCCCGGACGGTGGGCATCATGCGGGGTGAACACTGCGAACTGCCCTGCGTGCACGACGAAATGATCGCCCTCCGCATCAAAGAAATACACATCATCTTCCGGGCGATCCTCTGTTTTCATGAAGCCATCCAGCGTTTTCCAGCCCATCTTTTCGCAGCCTTCCACGACATACTGGATGTCCGTGTACGTATAGTGGGCCTCCCAACGGCATTCGTCTGCTAAACGCGTATCGTACTCCTGCACTAGCGCAAACACCTCATCACCATCTATCTCGTAACGCCCAACTGGCAACGATGCGACATCTGTCTCCTTCAAAAATGCCAGCCCTTTGTAGAGCCTTTCGTTCAATCCCTTATAAAATTCCATATTCGTTAATGCATCAATAATCACGAAAACATTCCTCCGTTCGTTCAATTGTGAAACAATAGCTCCAGTATAGGCCGGATTCAGCCGATTGGATAGGCTTACATCCGAATGTTGCGATTTTTGTCGCAAATGGGAGCCGTGCCGCGTGTACAGTCGCCTGCGATGAAGAGCTTATTCATCGGAGAACACTAATGCGCCAGCTATCCTACCTCCGACGAGCGACTGTTGACCGGAGGAGAGCGTATCGTCGGTGTTGTTTCCGGATAATTGTGTAAAAAGAGAGGGTCAAACCCAAACTATTGGCACATCGCAAGGAGAATGGGTATGACACAGAAATAAAAACATGCAGTCATGAACTTGCAAGAAAGATCAATCCGGAAAGGTACTACCTGGAATTATGATTATAGGAATATAAAATAAGAAACCTTTAAGGAAAGAACTATAATAGTGTGTATCTGTGCAGAAAAAAAGAAATGAGAAACATGCAATCATTAACTTGCAAGAACTAATTAAGCGATATTGAACTGGGAATTACAAAGTGCAGAATATAAAATATATGAGGGGGGAACGCTTATTATCACTAAATCGTAATTAAACCCTTATTCTAGTTTTCGTAATCGAAAACAAAAGATGGAATATCGTGATTTCATACTTTATTCATGATGTATCCGTTTCCTTTCTTATCCTTCGGATTTTAAACGTAAAGTTTAAGTAAAACTTCAAAAAAACTTCGATTTTTGTGCAAATTCGCTTGTAGAAATGTTATCATAAAAAATACTGAAAGATATTTTCTTTAAATGATTATATCTTAGAGACAATTATAAGAAGAAAAAAATAATTATAGGGGTGCTAAATGGAGTATTTGAAGGTAAAAAGAGTGATTGACTTAGTTCTTTCGGTATTGGCCGCAGTCATTTTATCGCCATTATTCTTAATTTTATTTATTGCAATAAAAATGGATACACCGGGTCCTATCTTCTTTAAACAAAAAAGAGTCGGAATCAACAAAACGCATTTCAATATTTTGAAGTTCCGTACGATGCGTATCGATACTCCCAAGGACACACCAACGCATTTATTAGGAGATCCTGATCAGTACATCACAAAAGTCGGTAAATTCTTGAGAAAAACAAGCCTTGATGAATTGCCTCAAATCTTCAATATCATCAAAGGCGAAATGTCCATTATCGGGCCGCGTCCCGCTTTGTGGAATCAGTACGACCTGATTGCTGAAAGAGACAAATACAATGCAAATGATGTTCGCCCTGGTTTAACCGGTTGGGCTCAAATCAATGGTCGCGATGAGTTGCCGATTACTGTCAAATCTGAGTTGGACGGAGAATACATCCAAAAAATGAATTTCGCTTTCGATGTGAAATGCTTTGTCGGAACCATTACAAGCGTCTTGAAAAGCGATGGCGTTATTGAAGGCGGCACAGGCGCGCTAAGTGAAGGAGGTAATCAATAGGTATGAAGAGAATATTGATTACAGGTGCCAATAGCTATATTGGCACCTCTTTTGAAAAATGGGTAGCACAATGGCCGGAAGAGTATCATGTGGATAGTGTTGATACGAAGAATGGTGAATGGAAAGAACTTGATTTTTCTCCTTATGACACCATTTTTCATGTGGCAGGGATTGCCCACCAAGATGCGAAAGCAGATCAAGAAGAATTGTATTACAAAGTTAACCGTGATCTCACGATTGAAGTTGCTCAAAAAGCAAAGTCTGAAGGAGTCAAACAGTTCATTTTTATGAGCAGCATGATTGTATATGGAGCAAGCAGCAAAATTGGGGAAACCAAAGTAATCACGAGAGATACTGTACCGGAACCAATCAATTTCTATGGGAACAGTAAATTACAAGCGGAACAGGGAATCCTTCCACTTCAGTCGGAGGGATTTAATGTTGTCGTTATACGTCCGCCGATGATTTACGGGAAAGATTCAAAAGGAAACTATCCGTTTCTGGCTAAGTTCGCGAAGATTACACCACTATTTCCAGATATCGACAATAAAAGAAGTATGTTGCATATCGATAATCTAACCGAATTGATTCGTTTATTAGTTAGCACAAATGAGCATGGAGTTTTCTTCCCTCAGAACAAAGAATATGTGAAAACCTCTGAAATGGTGAAAACGATCGCCGATATTAGTGGGAAAAAAATGAAATTAGTAAAATTATTTAATCCGATTTTATATTTATTATCCAACAAAATTGGCTTGATAAATAAGGTATTCGGTGATTTGAATTACGATATGTCATTAAGTGATTTAAAACATGATTATCGCATCAAAGATTTAAAAAAATCAATTATTTCTACTGAAGTGGAGAGTTAATTTAAATGGAGAAAGTCCTTATATTAGTAAATCATGATGTTGTAATTTATAACTTCAGGAAAGAACTTGTTGAGAGATTATTAGAAGATGGGTATGAGGTCATTATATCATCACCGTATGGAGAACGAATTGATGATTTGGTACAGATGGGGTGTGAGTATGTTGAAACTACTATTTCTAGGCATGGTACCAACATATTAGAAGAGTTAAAACTACTCGCACATTATAGAAAAATAATAAAAGAATTCAAACCTGATGTAGTGCTCTCCTATACGATTAAACCTAATATTTATGGGGGGATGGCATGTAGATTATTGAATGTTCCTTATATTGCGAATATTACTGGATTGGGTACTGCAGTTGAGAATGCTGGGATTATGCAAAAAATTACTATCTTACTTTATAAAGTAGCTTTCAAAAAAATTAATTGTGTTTTTTTTCAGAATACTGAGAATATGCAATTTTTTAATGATAATAAAATTGCAATTGGTAAAAATAGATTAGTACCTGGATCAGGTGTAAATTTAGATTTCTTTCAGCCATTACCTTATCTAGATAATAGTACTACAGAATTTGTTTTTATTTCAAGGATTATGAAAGAAAAAGGAATTGAACAGTACCTTGAAGCAGCTGAATATATACATAATAAATATCCAAATACAAAATTCCATATCTGTGGATTTTGTGAACAAGCTTATGAAGAAAGGCTAAATAAGTTACAGGAAGATGGTACAGTAATTTATCATGGCATGGTAAGGGATATAAGAAAAATATTAAAAAAAACACATTGCACTGTGCATCCATCTTACTATCCAGAGGGAATATCAAATATATTATTAGAAAGTTCTGCATGTGCTAGGCCTATTATTACTACAAATAGGTCAGGTTGCCGTGAAGTGGTTGATAACGGAATAAATGGATATGTTGTTGACCAAAAGAACAGCCTGGATTTAATTGACAAAATTGAGGAATTCTTAAACTTAGATAACTCTACAAAAAAATTGATGGGAATTGCAGGCAGAAAAAAAGTAGAGAATGAATTTGACAGACAAATTGTGGTTGAAGCATACATAAGTGAAATTAATGATATTATAAAAAAAATAAATGGAATTGTTGCAATAAGAGAGATAATATAAAAAGGAGGATCGAATATGAAAGAGCCTATTCGCATTTTACACGTTTTTGGACGTCTTGATAGAGGCGGAGCTGAAACAATGATCATGAATATATATCGTAAAATTGATAAAAACATAATCCAATTCGATTTCGTTGTACATACTCGTGATAAATGTGATTACGATCAAGAAATAAAGGAATTAGGTGGAAGAATTTACAGTATTCCAAAATATGAAGGTTTAAATTACTCTTCTTATAATAAAGCTTGGAATGTTTTTTTTAAAGACCATCCACAATATAAGTTAATTCATGGACATGTACGGAGTACAGCATCAATATATCTTCGAATAGCAAAAAAATATGGTTTGATTTCTATTTCTCATAGCCATAATACCTCTTCTGGAAAGGGTATGGTTGCGTTTGCTAAGAATTTGATGCAATATCCAATACGTTATATAGCTGATGATTTTTTTGCTTGTTCTCTTTATGCAGGAGAATGGTTATTTGGAAAGAAAGTATGTCAAAAGGATAATTTTTTTATTTTAAAAAATGCAATAGATGTCAATGCCTTCAGATACAATGAAGCAGTGAGAACCATAAAAAGAAGAGAATTGAACTTGGCTGGAAAATTCGTAATTGGCCATATTGGAAGGTTCCATCCCCAAAAAAATCACATGTTCCTAGTAGAGGTTTTTAAGAAAGTACATGATAGAAATGAAAATACTGTGTTATTGTTGATTGGAGAAGGTGAGCAGAGAGCAAAAGTAGAAGAAAAAGTAAATAAATTAGGACTCACCGAACATGTTTTATTTACTGGTGTTAGAGACGATATCCCACAGCTGATACAAGCAATGGATGTTTTTGTATTCCCATCATTATTTGAGGGATTGGGTATCGCTATTGTTGAGGCTCAAGCCTCTGGATTAAAGTGCATAGTAGCAGACACTATCCCAAGTGAAGCTTTTGTGACTGATATTGTTGAATCACTGCCGTTAAATTCAAAAACAGATATTTGGGCTAATAAAATTTTGGAGAAATCGAGTAATTATAAACGGAATGATGTTTCTCAAGCAATTTTTCATAGTGGTTATGACATTAAGGAAACCGCTAAATGGCTACAGGATTTCTATATAAGAAAACATGAAGATAGAGGTGGTACTTATGTATAAGTATGCGGGTGTTGTTGTTTTATATAATCCTGATATTGATGTTGAAGCGAACATAAATACGTATATTAATGAAATAGATAAATTATATATTATAGATAACTCAGAACATGAACAAAAGGCAATAATACAAAATATAATCAATAATGAGAAATCTATATATGTAAATTTAGATGGAAATAAAGGATTAGGATATGCTTTAAATGTTGGATGTCGTATGGCTGTAGAGGATGGTTTTAATTATGTTTTAACTATGGATCAAGATTCTAAATTTGAGAATAATGGGGTAAAAACTATCGTTGATTTTATTGAAAAGTCACATGAGCACTATTCTATTGTATGTCCAAATGTAAAATCAGTTTATTCTGAATATGAAACGAATCAAGAGAAAGTAGCATATACTTTAATTGGTGAAAACTTGAATGAAATTAGGAATTGGGTTATGACATCTGGATCAATGATGTTCTTAGAAGACTACATGGGTGTAAATGGTTTTGATGATGAAATGTTTATTGCTCATTTAGATATTGATTTGGGTATTAAATTATATCTAAATAATAAAAAGATAATTATGCTAGGGAACTCTGTAATTATTCAAAGATTTGGAAATTCAATACCAAAAAAGATATTATGGAAAACAGTACATCCTTCATTTGCAGCTCCAGTAAGAACATATTATTTATTTAGGAATCAAAAATATTTAGAAAGAAAATATGGCAAGGGAATGAAAAAAATTATAAATGTACATTTGTATAAGTTCATTATTAAAATAATGATATTCGAGGATCGAAAAATCGAAAAAATGAAAATGGCTATTAGAGGGATTATAGATGCGAAAAAGAAAAAGATGGGGGCATATTCCTAAAAAAAGAAAGAAAATTTATATACAATCTTTTTAGATGCATCATCTTCTTCGAAAACACTAAACAACTTAATAGAGTTAATTGTTAAAAACAATACTTAAATAAGCGTATATATATAACAATCAACTTCAACTATTCCAAAATCAATAACAAATAACCCAGAATGATTCCGGAATATTCTGTTAATCAGGATTTGATTGTTGAATTTATTTAGTATGAAAAACTTTATGCAATTGCTCATCTTTCCACTTCACTATTATCAAAATACAGAGTATACATATGATGTAATAGGTATTAAATGTTTGAACGCATAAAATTTTAAATTCAAATTAATACATCAAAATGATGTTTCAAAGTTACTGAAAAATCAGATAAGGGATAATTAAGACATCTTTTTAAGGTAAAAAATTTGAGTTATTAAGTCAATGATATGAACCGCATTATTAATTAAATGGGTAGACCAATAAAAAATATATGGAGAATTAAAATGAATGGAAACACAAAATGAAGTAAAGAAATTGAAAAAGGTATTTTCAGCAATATTAATCTGGTTTCCTATATTAACAATGTATGCATCACCAATACCTATTTTAACGAATTTTACATTGGGTGATTTGATGCTTCTAATCATGTTTCCAGTTTTAGTAATTTGGATGATGAAAAAAATTATTTCTGATAAAAAATATTCTTTTTCAATTTTAATTATTTACTTGGCCTATATAATTATCCAAATGCTATTAACTTTAGTAAGTGATGAAACAATAAATACTAACGATGTAATATTTAGGACTACAAGATATTCTGTTTATTTATCAATAATTATTTTCTTTTCTAAACAATTATTTGATTATGAATTTGGAATTAAACTATATAAACTTACATCTGTATTTTCAACATTTTATTTGTTTGTACAAGTTACTTTACTTAGAACAATGAATTATATGTTACCAGGAACCCTGCCCTTTTTAACTCCAATAAGGAATGATCTTCAAGTGGACACAAAAATATTAGGTATGGATATGATAATGCGTCCGCATTCTATATTCTCTGAGCCAGCTTGGTATGCTGTATACGTTCTTGGAATCTTAATCATTTGTTTGTTTTCAAGTGATTCAGATAACGATTTGAAAATCCCGGTCATAATTACAGTTGGAATATTGTTGTCTGTTTCAACAACGGGAATTTTATTGTGTGCTATAACCTGGATTTTCTGGTTCTTTCATAAAACAAAAGAAAATATATCAATTCAAAGAATGATAATAGTTATATTCATAGTTCCATTAATTTTGTATTTTATTACTCATTCAAATTCTTTCCAAATTTTTGTAGATAGGATAGTTGCTGGAGATTCAGCTGCAGGAAGGTTTAATGGGTATACGTATTTAACTTCTAATTGGAATATTTCATTATCTAATTGGTTATTTGGAAATGGAATGAAGAAGATACCAATATACCTAGCCGGATTTGCGAGAGTGATATATTACTATGGATTTATTGGGTTGTTAATTTTTATGCTTATTTGCGTTAGTATATTATATAGAGTTGAAAAATCACAAAAAATATTATTACTAATATTTTTACTTTTAAACTTGGGGACCGAAGTACTATTTGGTCCGCTTATACTAGTGTACTTTCCTTTTATTCTCTCTTTTGTAAAGCAAGGTCAAAAGGAGAATGGTAATGGAGGATAATAAAAAAATTATCATGGACTTGATGTTTTTTGACAGAGCTAAATTGTTTTATTGAAATATAATTGAATTGTACGATTGTAGATAATTGTGTATAAGAGAGGGTGTATTATGAAAAAAATAATTGCGATTTACTTGCCTCAATATCATGAAATTGAAGAAAATAATGAATGGTGGGGGAAAGGACACACAGAGTGGGTGAGTTGTAAAAAAGCTTTGCCTTTATTCAAAAATCATTATCAACCTAGAATTCCTTTGGATAATAATTATTATGATTTGACAAATGAAGAGGAACAGATAAAACAAGCCCAGATAGCAAAGGAATTTGGTGTGTACGGCTTTTGTTACTATCACTATTGGTTTGAAGGAAAACAGATAATGCAACAACCAATGGAACAAATGTTAAATAATAAAAACATAGATATTCCGTTTTGTATCTCTTGGGCAAATCATACGTGGTCCAATAGCACAAGTAGAAAAAATAGAAAAATTTTAATTGAACAAACCTACGGATCAAAAAAAGATTGGGAACAGCATTTTGTATATCTAAAACAGTTTTTTGATGATGAAAGATATATAAAAGTTGATAATAAGCCTATAATGGTAATCTATGATGCGAAGAATATTGATTGTTGGCAGGAAATGAAATTATTATGGGATACTTTAGCCAAAAAAGAGGGTTGGGAAGGGCTTTTCTACATCAATACACTTAAACATGAGGAAGATGTAGAAGTATCTAACCAGTTTAAGTTTGATGCTCAATTTGAATACCAACCGACCTTTGCTTTGGGTAAAAGTAAAAAATTTGATTATGCTAAACTATACAATTTTAAAAGAATTTTATACAAAGAATACTTAGATAGGCCGTTGATTTGTAGCTATGATAAGATTTGGCAAAGAGTTTTGACACAAACGCCTAGCAATGGGATTACTACCTATTTAGGTGCATATAATGATTGGGACACTACTGCAAGATGGGGGAAAAAAGGTATTGTTCACAAAAATGCTAGTCCAGAAAAATTTGAAAAATATTTACGAGAGCAAATAAAACATAGTGATGAATTACCAAATAGTGATTTTATATTCGTTACAGCTTGGAATGAATGGAGTGAAGGTGCATATTTAGAGGCTGATGAAAAGTATGGCTATGGGTATTTAGAGGCTATTAAAAATTCGGTTAATTCATAACAAGTCTGTTTTAAGAGTAATTTAATGAAATAAATCATACCTCTTTATAAAAGGATTCATTGCTACTCAGCTAAAATAGAGCAGTTTCATTTATCAATAGAACTGTTGAATATTACCGAGGCCTATTTTTGATCTGATTCAAGCTTTCCGCCAGTTTAGAAAGCTCCCGGTTTGCTATTAGAGAATCACAAAGGAGCTGTCAAGGGCTTTACATTACATCGTATAGTTCTAGAGAAGCGAACCTGCTATCCGGACAGATAAGTATATTACGACCAGGGATCACATGGCTAAAATATTTTAATAGAGGCTCTAAAAAGAACCAATACTTACTTAAGTAGATTTATTATTAAATGTTAAGACACTGAGTGATTAGAATAAATAAAAGTAATGAATTAATAATTATATATGGAGGAAAAGATGTTTAAGGGCCAACAAATGAATAGTAAAGCACGGCTACTAGTAAAAAATGTGTCATACGTATTTTCATCGAATATTATTTCATTCATTATTTCTACAGTGCTTATATTAATCGTACCCAAACTTATAGGTATCGAAGAATATGGGTATTGGCAATTATATATGTTTTATGCATCGTACATGGGTTTTTTTCATTTTGGTTGGAATGATGGGATTTATCTGAGGTATGGTGGGGAAAAGTATGATCAATTAGATAAAAATATTTTTTTCTCACAATTCTGGATGTTGTCAATTTTTCAACTTCTACTCGCAATAATTATTATATCAGTGTCAATATTCATGGACACTGATATAGACAAGCGATTCATATTCATATCGGTTGCATTCTGTATGGTACTAGCTAATATGAGAGCAATGCCTTTATTTATTTTTCAAGCAACAAGCAGAATAAAAGAATATTCAAATATTACTATGCTAGATAGAATATTATACGGTTCATTTATTGTTTCTCTCTTATTGTTGGGTTTTAGAGAATACGAACTGATGATAGTAGCTGATTTAATAGCAAAATTTATTTCATTATTATATTCGTTGTATTACTGTAAAGATATTATATTCCGGAAAATTTCTGTGTTTAGAATAAATTTTACCGAGGCTAAAGAAAATATAAATGTTGGAATAAAATTAATGTTTTCTAATATAGCGAGTATGTTAATCATTGGTATTGTAAGGTTCGGAATAGAGAGAAATTGGAATGTTGCTACATTTGGGAAGGTCTCCCTAACACTTAGTATATCTAATTTTATAATGATATTTATTAATGCTATTGGGATAATAATTTTCCCTGTTTTAAGAAGAGTCGATGAGCGTAAATTGTCAAAAATCTATACAATACTTAGGGAGATTCTGGTTTTAATATTGTTAGGCACATTAATATTGTATTTCCCTATTAAAATGATTCTTTCAATTTGGCTTCCGCAATACATAGATAGTTTGAAGTATATGGCACTTGTATTTCCAATGTGTGTCTATGAAGGTAAGATGGCACTATTAGTTAATACGTACCTGAAGACGTTAAGAGAAGAGAAGTTGATGTTAAAAATTAACTTATACTCACTGGCATTAAGCGTTGTACTTACTTTTATTGCAGTGCGAGTTTTTAATAATTTAAATTTTGCGATATTATGCATTGTGGTATTGTTAGCATTTAGATGTGCCATAGCTGAGGCATTTCTATCAAAAATTTTGAAAATTTCGATTGGTAAAGCTCTACTAATGGAATCAATTATATCTCTGATTTTCATCATGATAGGATGGTATGGAAGTAGTTTAAATTCAATTTTAATCTATCTATTCTCATATATGGTATATATAATGATAAAAAGAAAAGATATTATTTTAGCAATTAGGGAGTTAAAATTACTGTTAAAAAAATAAATTTTGTTAGAAGGATAATAGGAGGAACAAGTTATGAAAGGAATTATTTTAGCAGGAGGTAGTGGAACTCGGTTATATCCCCTTACCAAAGTTCTTTCCAAGCAGTTACTACCTGTCTATGACAAACCAATGATATATTACCCTATGTCGACGTTGATGTTAGCGGGGATTAAGGATATCTTAATTATATCTACACCAACCGATATAATTCGTTTCGAACAATTATTCGGAGATGGATCTGAAATTGGTATTCACATTGAATATAAAGTTCAAGATAACCCAGATGGATTAGCTCAAGCCTTTTTGATTGGTGAAGAATTTATTGGAGACGATTCTGTCTGTTTGATATTAGGCGATAATATCTATTATGGAAGTGGTTTGTCGAAACTATTACAGCGTTCTGCCTCTAAGGGAAACGGAGCGACTGTATTTGGTTATCATGTTCATGATCCAGAAAGGTTTGGAGTAGTAGAGTTTGATGAGACTATGAAAGCTATCTCGATAGAAGAAAAACCGTTCAACCCAAAAAGTAACTATGCCGTAACTGGCTTATATTTCTATGACAACGATGTTGTAGAAATTGCTAAGAGTATCAAACCTTCGCCACGAGGAGAATTAGAAATTACAGACGTTAATAAAGCTTACTTAGAAAAAGGAAAATTAGATGTAGAAATCATGGGCCGGGGATTTGCATGGTTGGATACAGGAACGCACGAGTCTTTACTCGAAGCTTCAACGTTTATCGAAACAATCGAAAAACGCCAAAATTTGAAGGTAGCTTGCTTGGAAGAGATTGCATATCGTATGGGTTATATTACCCGTGAACAACTTATCGAGTTAGCGCAACCATTAAAGAAAAACGGTTATGGACAGTATATGCTTCGTTTGGCGGAATCAGAAAAAGTTTAGGAGATGAGTTTGTGAAAGTAATTGATACAAAGTTACAGGATGTTAAAATCATTGAGATGGATGTCTTCGGAGATCACAGAGGTTTCTTTACAGAATGCTACACAAGGGAAAAGTTCAGCGCTGCAGGAATTGATATCGATTTCCTGCAAGATAATCATTCCTTATCTGTTGAACCTGGTGTCTTAAGAGGGATGCATTTCCAGACTAATCCAAAAGCTCAGACAAAACTAGTCCGTGCTACTACCGGGGTAATTTATGATGTTTTAGTGGATATGCGCTTAGGTTCTCCTACATACGGCAAGTGGGAAGGGTATATTTTGAGCGAGTATAACCATCGTCAGTTGTTGGTTCCGAAAGGTTTTGCTCATGGTTTTGTGACGTTGACTCCACACTGCAACGTACAATACAAAGTAGACGAATACTATTCCAAAGAAAATGATGGCGGCATTGCGTTTAATGATCCTGCAGTCAGTATCGAGTGGCCGATGCAAGTAGATAAACTTGTTTTGTCCGAGAAAGATACAAAGCACCCTACGTTGGCTGAATTCGATAATCCATTCATATATGGCGAAATATAAGAGCTAGGAGACAAAGAAAAATGAAAAAAATTATTGTTACTGGCGGGGCAGGGTTTATCGGATCTAATTTTGTTCATTATGTAGTGAATAATCATCCAGAAGTACACGTTACAGTTTTGGATAAACTTACTTACGCAGGAAATAAAGAGAATCTAGCAGGACTACTAGGAGACCGAGTGGAATTGGTTGTGGGAGATATCGCCGAAGCCGAATTGGTGGACCGCCTTGTTAGAGAGTCTGATGCTGTTGTTCACTATGCCGCTGAATCGCATAATGACAATTCACTTAAGGATCCGTTTCCTTTTGTCCAAACCAATATCATCGGAACCTACACGTTGATTGAAGCTTGTCGCAAGTACGGTGTGCGTTATCACCACGTTTCCACTGATGAAGTCTATGGAGATTTACCATTGCGTGAAGATTTGCCTGGACATGGAGAAGGGCCGGGTGAGAAATTTACTGCAGAGACTCCTTATAATCCATCAAGCCCTTACTCTTCCACTAAAGCTGGATCAGATTTGTTGGTGAAGGCTTGGATGCGTTCGTTTGGGTTAGAAGCGACGATTTCAAACTGTTCTAACAACTATGGTCCTTACCAACACATCGAGAAATTCATTCCGCGACAAATCACCAATATCTTGTCTGGCATTCGACCGAAACTGTACGGAGAGGGAAAAAATGTCCGTGACTGGATCCACACGAATGATCATTCTTCAGCTGTGTGGGCGATTCTAACAAAAGGGCGCATTGGAGAGACTTACTTGATCGGTGCTGATGGAGAAGAAAACAATAAGCATGTTCTAGAATTGATTCTGGAATTGATGGACCAGCCGAAAGATGCATATGACTATGTACAAGATCGTGCCGGGCATGATTTGCGTTATGCAATCGATTCTACCAAGCTAAGAGAAGAGTTGGGTTGGACGCCACAGTTCACCAACTTCCGTGATGGCTTAGCAGACACCATCAAGTGGTACACAGACAACAGAGACTGGTGGTCAGCTGAAAAAGAAGCTGTTGAAGCAAGTTACGCGAAGAATGGCCAATAAGAATAGTCTTAAAAGGTAGGAAATCCCTGCCTTTTTTTATAGAGGAGGAATTTTGATGATTTTGATTACGGGATCCAATGGGCAACTGGGTACAGAATTGAGACATTTGTTGGATGAAAAAAGAATAACATATGTAGCCACAGATGCAACTGAAATGGACATCACGGATAAGAATGCTGTTGATATCATATTTAAAAAAGTAACCCCATCAGTTGTATATCATTGTGCAGCCTACACGGCTGTGGATAAAGCTGAAGATGAAGGTAAAGAAATGAACGCGCTGATTAATGAAATTGGAACGAAGAATGTTGCTGAGGCTGCAGAATCAGTTGATGCGACGATGTATTACATAAGTACGGATTATGTCTTTGATGGGACAAATCAAGACCTATATCAAGTGACTGATTCAGCTAATCCTAAAAATGAATACGGTCGTGCAAAGCATGTAGGCGAGCAACTAGTGGAATCAATTTGTTCGAAGTACTATATCATCCGAACCTCTTGGGTATTTGGAGAGTATGGAAATAACTTTGTCTATACCATGCGTCGATTGTCAGAAAGCTATCCTAAATTGACAGTAGTAAATGATCAAGTAGGGCGCCCGACTTGGACAAGAACATTAGCGGAGTTTTTACTGCACTTAGAGAATGTAAAACCTAAGTATGGCGTTTATCACCTATCGAATGATAATAGCTGTTCATGGTATGAATTTGCGCTTGAAATCCTGAAAGATTCTGATGTAGAAGTTAGTCCGGTCACCTCGGAACAATATCCACAGAAAGCATATCGTCCGAAACATTCAATCATGGATTTGAGCAAAGCAAAAGCTACTGGATTCAATATTCTGACATGGCAAGAAGCACTGGCATCATTCATTTCTGATATCAGCAAATAGATATAAATTGAAGGATAACGTTATTAAAAATTGAGTGATGCAGATAATAATATTCGATAAAATTATACTTTGATATTGCGAAATAAGGAGGATGAAAATGGAAATTAATCAACTTAAAAAAACATTTTTAGTTACGGGCGTGGCAGGGTTTATTGGATCGTATCTATCAAAACGACTATTAGAACAAGGATTCCAGGTTATAGGAATCGATAACATAAATGATTATTATGATGTAAATCTAAAAAATGCCCGTTTAGAAAATCTAACACCATTTGATAATTTCACTTTCATTAAGGAAGATACATCCAATAAAGAAGCAATCATGAAAATATTTGAAGAGTATAAACCTAACGTCGTTATTAACTTGGCTGCTCAAGCCGGGGTTAGATATTCCATTGAAAATCCGGATGTGTATATTCAAAGTAATATCATCGGATTTTTCAATATTTTAGAGGCTTGCAGATTCCATCCAGTAGACCATTTGATATATGCTTCTTCAAGTTCCGTATACGGATCCAATAAAAAAGTGCCGTTTGAAGAATCCGACTTTGTAGATCATCCGGTATCTCTGTATGCAGCAACCAAGAAATCAAATGAGTTAATGGCTCATACGTACAGTCATCTTTATAAAATCCCTTCTACTGGCCTTAGGTTCTTTACAGTATATGGTCCGATGGGAAGACCTGACATGGCCTATTTTGGTTTTACTGATAAATACTTTAATGGAGAATCCATCAAGATTTTCAATAATGGTGACTTCGAAAATGATTTGTATCGTGATTTCACTTATATCGATGACATCGTAGAAGGAATTGTAAGACTGATAGACCATCCACCAGTCGAGGATGTTCCGAGTGCAGTGTTCAATATCGGTAATAATAATCCAGAGAAACTTATGGTATTTATTGGAACATTAGAAAAATGTCTAAGCAAATCACTAAATCGTGAAGTTGTCTTTGATAAAGTGTTTGAACCAATTAAACCTGGTGATGTGCCGGCAACTTATGCCTCAACTGATCTTCTGCAAAAAGCTGTGGGATTCAAACCGAAAACTTCGATTGAAGAAGGCCTACAACAATTTACGGATTGGTACGTTGATTATTATAATGTGAAATAATAAATGAATCTAGTTAATGGGAGATGTACAACTTGAAGATTACAATTGCAGGAACTGGTTATGTAGGGTTATCAAATGCTGTTCTCTTGGCACAAAATAATGAAGTTATCGCACTGGATATTATTCAAGAAAAGGTTGATATGATTAATAATCGTCAATCACCTATTGCGGATAAGGAGATTGAAGAATATCTTTCAACAAAAGAATTAAATCTAGTAGCAACTACAGATAACTACAAAGCGTATAAAGATGCGGAATACGTTATTATCTCTACCCCTACAAACTATGATGCAGAGAAAAATTATTTTAATACTAGAACAGTTGAAGCTGTGATTGCGAACGTTTTATCAATCAACCCTGATGCGGTTATGGTAATCAAGTCCACAGTGCCAGTTGGTTACACGGAAAGCATTAAAGAAAAATTCGAAACCAACAACATTATCTTCTCGCCTGAATTTTTAAGAGAAGGAAAGGCTTTGTATGATAACTTACATCCTTCACGCATTGTTGTAGGGGAACAATCAGAACGAGCAAAAGTATTTGCAGAGCTACTGGCGCAAGGCGCAATAAAAGAAAATATTGATATCCTATATACGGATTCTACTGAAGCTGAAGCGATTAAATTATTTGCCAACACCTATTTAGCGTTAAGGGTAGCATACTTCAATGAATTGGACTCCTATGGAGAAGTACGAGGATTGAATACCAAACAGATCATCGAGGGTGTAGGATTGGATCCTCGTATCGGGACGCACTACAATAACCCCTCATTTGGTTATGGTGGATATTGCTTACCGAAAGATACGAAGCAGTTATTGGCTAATTATGCTGATGTTCCTCAAAATATTATGTCTGCAATCGTTGATGCTAATAGAACAAGAAAAGACCATATTTCAGATATGATCATTAAGCGAAATCCTAAGGTAGTCGGAATCTATAGATTAACCATGAAGATGGACTCTGATAACTTCCGTCAATCAGCAATCAAAGGTGTCATGAAACGAATCAAGGCTAAAGGGATTGAAGTGGTAGTATTTGAACCAGCACTTGATGAGGATGATTTCTACAACTCTAGAGTAATCAAGGATTTTGATGAGTTTAAGGGAATCTCTGATGTAATAGTGTCTAATCGGTTTGCGGAAGAATTAACTGATGTGTCTGAGAAGGTTTATACAAGGGACCTTTTCCACGAAAACTAAACAACCCTAGGGTATAAAGAATCCAGAATAGGCCCATTATGTGCTTATTTTGGATTCTTTATCTTATTAGTAGTAAGCGCTTAACAGATTAGGTATTCTTCCAGGAGCATATTTCAAATCCATTTCAAAGGAGTAATTGTATACATGAAAAAAGTCAGAAAAGCAGTCATTCCAGCAGCCGGTTTCGGCACGCGTTTTTTACCAGCTACAAAGGCCATGGCGAAAGAAATGTTACCGATTGTTGATAAGCCGACCATCCAGTTCATCGTCGAAGAAGCCATCGCATCGGGAATCGAAGAAATCTTGATCGTCACAGGTAAAAGCAAGCGGGCTATCGAAGATCATTTCGACTCCAATGTTGAATTGGAGATGAACTTGCGGGAAAAGGGCAAGGATGAGCTATTAGCATTGGTTCAGGAGTCGACAGGTGTCCGCATCCATTTTGTGCGTCAAGCTTATCCGTTGGGACTGGGACATGCTGTCCTGCAGGCGAAAGCCTTCGTAGGAGATGAACCATTCGTAGTCATGCTCGGGGACGATCTGATGCAAGATGAAGTGCCATTGACGAAGCAGTTGATCAATGCCTATGAACGGACGCATGCGTCGAATATCGCAGTTATGGCGGTGCCTCAGGAAGAAACTTCCAAGTACGGCATCATCGATACCGATTCCGAATTAGAACCAGGGTTATTCAATGTCAGCCGATTCGTGGAAAAACCGAAAGCAGAAGAAGCGCCAAGCAACTTGGCTATCATCGGGCGCTACTTGTTGACGCCGGAAATCTTCGATATTCTTGAGAACCAAGCTCCTGGAGCAGGTGGTGAGATCCAACTGACCGATGCCATCGATACCCTGAACCAAACCCAGCGCGTCTTCGCGAAACGCTTCGAAGGCACCCGCTACGATGTCGGTGACAAGTTCGGCTTCATGACTACCAGCATCAACTACGGCCTGACCCATCCGGAAGTCAAAGACAAACTGAAAGACTTCATCATTGCACTGGGGAAAGAGTTGTCGGGTGATAAAGAACGAGATGCTATCTCGACTGAGGCGACCGTTTCATTGATGTAGAAGTGCCCGATAAAAGAAAAACGCCGTTTTTCGAGTGTGTGCTATTTTTAGACTGGTCGGCAAGTATTTGCAGGAAGTCCAGATTTTCAGGGGTGGTACTGCAATCATATATTCCAGCATGATCTCGAGGCATCTACCGGATTTTAATCTCGGTCGTTGCCTTATTATGTTCAATAGCTAGGCACACCCGAGGGTGTGCCTAGGACCGTCAGCTCCGACGAGCGCGTCTCTTATCGGAGAAAATCCGCACGCGGATGAGCTAGCTCCGATAAGAATGTTCTCACCGGAGCTGGATTTTTTGTGGGTGGCCGAATTTCGGCGAAACCGATTTGACAGGAGGTTAACCTCTTCTGGCATATCGCAGTTCCGACGTGAAAAGAGCGTTCTTGACAATGTTGTAGCACAGTAGAGCCACCTGTTGAATGTGAGAGACAAGCCAGTGGTTGCGTGTCAGTGAGCCATTTAGCTACCAAGTGTTAACGCCGGTAGTAAAATGTAGGAAAACAACGGTTTGAAAAATGTCGGAAATCATACATTTTTTTGAATATACTTATTTCATCTCATCTACACAAGGAGGTAATGAGCATGAGAAAAGATATTCGAGAAGGAGTGAGGTTCTACATTATGAACGACATCAAACCAAATTTTGCACAGATGGCACGTCAATACGACAGTGATCCACGTACCATTAAAAAACACTTTGAGGAACAACAGAATCCTGAGTTGATTAAGCCCAGGAAACCCGTGCCGGAGAAAGCCAGTAAATTGGATCCTTATCGGACCCTGATTGACGAAAAGGTTTCGG
>NZ_JAQMHR010000004.1 GCF_028309625.1 Trichococcus sp. K1Tr
CATAGAAAAGACCGTTCGACTTGCATGTATTAGGCACGCCGCCAGCGTTCGTCCTGAGCCAGGATCAAACTCTCATGTAAATGTGGACTCTTGTACAGAAATCCTACACGTTAAGCTGATTGCTCTTAATTTTTTGCTGACTTTATGTTTGCGATACAAAGTATCGTCTTCGTTTGCTTCGACCGAAGTCTAAGCTCCTTGCACATTTGGTTCGTTCATTCTTCATTCAGTTTTCAAAGGTCTAATTGTGTCGCACGTTCTCACGTGACAACTTCTATATAATACCACTTGCGGAACCAATTTGTCAACAACTTTTTCAAAAAATGTTATTTTTGTGAATTGGCCTGAAAGTTCATACGTGCGTCAACAGCTATGGATACTTTTTACGGTTGTCCGTTTGGCCTGTCAACGAATATCAATCATACCTGTGCTAGGGCTTTTTGGCAAGTCTTTTTTGATTATTTATATTTTTTGTCGCATGCTGAAAATAAAAGGTTGCGGTAATAAGCCAATCCTGCCATTCGCAGCATAAAAAAGAAGAGCCCTACCAAAGAAATTTCTTCGGAAGGACTCTTCTTTACTATTTGTTGCCTCGGAAAGCTTTCTACTTTTTCCAATGCGATTCGATATACGAATCTCTGCCTGAATGGGAACGATACCCGTGATAATGCGCACTGCTTTTTTTGTAGAAATCCTGATGATATTCCTCCGCAGCATAAAACGGTTGAGCCGGTTCAATGGAAGTCACGATTGGTTTAGTGAATTTCCCGCTGTCCTGCAGCGCTTGTTTGGAAGCTTCTGCTATCTCTTTTTGTTCCGGTGAATGATAAAAAATAACCGGCCGATAAGAAGCACCGCGATCTACGAACTGACCCATGGCATCAGTGGGATCTGTCTGCTGCCAGTATACCTCCACTAAATCTTTGTACGGAAACAAAGCTGGATCAAATGTGATTTGGACAGCTTCCGTATGCCCGGTTGTTCCGGAACATACTTCTTCATAAGTGGGATTTTCTGTGTGGCCACCCGTGTAGCCGGAAACGACTGATTCGATGCCCGGAAGGCTATCGAACGGTTTGACCATACACCAAAAACATCCTCCGGCAAAAGTAGCTTTTTCCAATCTTGGTTCTGTCACTTTTATCATTCCTTTCGTACGCATTTTCGTCTGAAATGATTGTATCACATGACCGAAAGCTTACTCGCATATCTTGCTTGCAATCAGCGTTTGTTGCTTGCGTTTTCTTTGGTTATTTTCGTGATGCCGCCCATGTACGGAACAAGTGCATCAGGGATCGTGACGGATCCGTCTTCGTTTTGGTAATTTTCCAGAATGGCAGTCACTGTGCGGCCGACAGCCAGCCCTGAGCCATTTAACGTGTGCACAAATTCCAGTTTCCCTGTTTCTTCGTTGCGGTAACGGATTTTCGCGCGGCGGGCTTGGAATGCTTCCGTATTTGAACAAGAACTGATTTCCCGGTAGGTATCTTGAGCTGGGATAAAGACTTCTATGTCATAAGTTTTGGCTGCGGAGAAGCCCATGTCACCCGTACACAAAGTGATGGTGCGGTGCGGCAAGTTCAAGCCTCTCAGTACAGATTCAGCATCGTCCGTCATTTTTTCCAATTCTTCATAGGAAGTTTCCGGTTTGCTGAATTTCACCATCTCCACTTTATGGAACTGGTGCATCCTGATCAAGCCTCTTGTGTCGCGTCCTGCGCTTCCGGCTTCAGAACGGAATGATGGACTCATCGCCGTGAAATAGACAGGCAGTTCCGCTTCATTCATGATTTCATCGCGGTAATAGTTCGTCAAAGGAACTTCAGCTGTCGGGATCAGCGTGAAATTGCGTTCATCCGTCAACTGGAAGACATCCTCTTTGAATTTAGGGAATTGTCCGGTACCGAACATGGATGCTTCATTCGCCATGTAGGGAGGGATGATTTCCGTATAGCCATGTTCTTCGGTATGCAAGTCCAGCATATAGTTGTAGCAAGCGCGCTCCAGGCGAGCTCCCAGGCCTTTATAGAAGACAAAACGGCTTCCGGTCACTTTAGCGCCGCGTTCAAAATCCAGGATGTCCAACGCCTCGGCGATATCATAGTGGGCTTTCGGTTCGAAATCGAACGCACGTGGCGCCCCCCATCTTCTTACTTCGACGTTATCCTCTTCGTCCGCACCGACAGGAACGGAGGCATGCGGCAAGTTAGGCAATCTTGTTGCTATGTAGGTCGTCTTCTCTTCGATTTCATTCAGTTCTTCATCCAGCGCTTTGATTTTATCGCCGACTTCTTTCATTTCGGCAATCTTATCGTCGGCATTCTCTTTGTTGCGTTTCAATTGCGCAATTTCCTGGGAAACGCCATTGCGGTATTGCTTCAGGTTTTCCGTCTCAACGATTTTCTCCCGGCGTTGCGCATCCAATTCCTTGAACGTCACCAACTCTTCCGTTTTAACGCCACGCGCAGCCAACTTGTCTGCAGTGTCTTCAAATCCATCCCTCAAAAATTTTACATCCAACATACTCTTTCCTCCTCATTATGTGTACAAAAATAGCCACTCCATCCCTAGAATAATCTGGGACGAAATGGCTTTAACGTTCGCGGTACCACCCAACTTCAGCCAATCCCACATAGGTCTGGCTGCGCTTCATTGCGTTAACGGACGGATCCGGAACAATTTAGTCAATTTCTTGTTTTCATTGTTCGCTTCATGTGGGGATTCAACAGGTGAAGGGTCAGTTCTCACCGAACCACTGACTCTCTGGGGCGCTTCACATCATCTACTGGTCACATGCATGGCTTTCTCTATTCAATTAGGCTAAGATTCGATACCCTCATTTTACTGAACAAACCTTATGCTGTCAACAAAGCGACCGGTCCAAATTAGCCTGCAACTATTCCGGATCAGTCAAAAAATCCTCCGACAAAATCGGATACTGTTTGCCAAGCTTTACCAAACAGATCTCCGACAACGCGGCCGCCGCGCACAAAGATATTGGCTTTCTCCACGCTGCTTGCCACCGCGACTTTGACATCCTCGGAAGTCGTTCCGTCCAAATAGCCCAACTCGTCGCCTTCAACCGTCACAGCGACGGATCCGACTTCTGTGCCTTTTTCGATAGGCGCTTCAATCTCGCCGTCTTCATTCAGGCTCTCTTCAGCCGGTGTAAAAACAGTTGTGAGCGCCAGCTCTTCTGCGCCTTTTTCGGTAACAGTCACAAGGTCTTCGTTGTAGACTAGCCCGACTTCAGTTTGCTTCCCTTTGGCTACGGTAATCGGCTCTTGCGTGGAAACGGCATCGCCTTTCGCCGCTATAGTCGTCTTCTCGAAGGTCGAGAAGGCATAGTCCATCAAACGATCGGTTTCCGTGAAACGCTTGGTGCTCTCATCAGCGCCAATGACCACAGTGATGATCCGCATTTCATCTTGCATTGCGGTACCAGTAAAGGATGCACCGGATTCCAGCGTCGTGCCGGTCTTCAGACCGTCCACACCTTCACGGTAATAAAACATGCCAGGCAACATCACGTTGTAGCTGTGCATCATGATTTCGTCGGACGTTCCCGCTTGGAAAGCCAACTCCGGAATGGAAGTCGTCTCCAAAACTTCAGGGTAATCATCGATCAGATGATCCGCGACCATCGCGACGCCACGCGCTGTCATTTTGTTGTAGCCGTCAGCCGGAGCACCCGGATAAAGGTTTTCTTCCGCGACATCGCTGTTAGACAAGCCGGTTGCATTATAGAGCTCATAGTTTTCTACGCCCCACTCATCCAACTGGGCCTTCATCAGATCGACGAATTTCGCTTCGGAACCAGCCAAAGCTTCCGCCAACGCGATCGTCGAGCCGTTTGCGGAATAGATCAATGCGGATTGGTACAGCTCTTCCACAGAATACGTGATGTCCTGGCGCAAAGGCACATTCGAAAAATTGTAGTTCTGGCTGACTTCATAGACGTAGTCACTGACTGTGATTTGCTTGTTCCAAGTCAACTTACCTTCTTCGATGGCTTCCAGTATCAAATAGATGCTCAGCATCTTTGTCATTGAGGCTATGCCCAGCGCTTCTTCCCCGTTTTGGTTGACCAGCACTTTGTCGGTCTCGTCTTCGATAACGAAAGCGGCTTTCGCATCGACAGAAGGTTGTTCAGCAGCCAAAGCAACCGGTGCAGCAAACAGGCTGTTCGCCAATACAGCAGCAGCCGATAGTGTTCCCATAATCATTTTTTGGTTTTTTATAGTTATCATTGTTTGTAGTTATCTCCAATCAGTCATATCGTTCGCTTCATATACCCTTCTATGTTAGCGGAAATATTGGAAAAAGACAACCAAAAAAAGGAACGTACACAGAAAGCGTACGTTCCTTATTCATTGACAGGCGGAGTCTGTCTCAACGGGAGATGCAGCACGAATTTGGTTTCCGCCTCATCCGATTCCGCATAGATATACCCGCCATGAAGCGTGACGATGCTTTGGGCGATCGCCAGCCCCAACCCGGTCCCGCCGGTCTCCTTCGAACGGGAGTTTTCCACCCGATAAAAACGCCCGAACAATTCCTGCAGCGATTCCTCAGGGATGCGCTCCCCATTGTTTTTCACGGCAACGATCACCTCAGAACCGATCTTTTCCGCTTCGATGTGTACCCAAGTGCCGCCATGCGCATACTTCAGCGCATTGGAAATCAGATTGTTGAACACACGGGCCATTTTATCGACATCCATTTCGATCATCAACGGATCCGTCTTCATGATAACCTCAGTCTCCATATGGCGTTTGCGCGACTCCAGTTCATAATCCGCGACGATCTGCTCCAAAAAATTGCCGATGTTGATCGTCTTCAACAGCAGCGGAGTCGTCGGTTGACGCACTTTCGTGTATTCGAAAAGATCATCGACAAGCACCTTCATCTGCAGTGCCTTTGTGTAAGCGATATGGATATAACGCAAAGCATCCTCTTCACTCGTAAATTGCTTGTCCTCTATCAATCCCAGGTAGCCGATGATGGAAGTCAAAGGGGTGCGGATATCATGGCTGACGTTCGTGATCAATTCATCCTTCGATTGTTCAATTTTCCGTTCCTCTGCCATCGCTTGGACCGTGCTTTCCACCAGCGTATTGATGCTGTCGACAACATCAACATAGCTGCCGGCATTGTTCGTATCGATCCGATGATCAAAGTGCCCCGCTGCGATATAATGCAACTCGTCCAGAATATGCGTCAACTGCATCTGCTTGTATCTTCTGGCCAAACGCCAACCGGTGAATATGGCCGCAAAAATCGCCGCTATCCATTGGAAAACATCATCGTATATGGTCAGAAACGCATCAACTACCATCACGAATCGCCTTAATGAGGGGATTTCCCTCAAAAATGAGGGAGGGGTCGCGACCAGTCGGTTGAACATCAGCTCCATCCCGATGTAGAGCAGATAGACGATGCCGAGGGTCAAGGCCCCTTCAAAAACGAGTTCACTCAGTTCTTTTTTCTTCAACTTGTTAAACAAAGCTGCACCCTCCCGACTCAGCTGATTTTTTCAGGCCCGCCCTTATGCAGGCATGCCTACTCCCCAATCTTATAGCCTACACCCCATACTGTCTGGATGACTTTCTCGCCGCCTGTAGCCTCTTCAATTTTATCGCGAAGATGACTCACATGCACCATGACAGTTTTGGCGGATACGATGCTTTCCTGTTGCCAAACGCGTTCAAATATTTCATCGGCACTGAAGACGCGATTCGGATGGCTCGCCAATAAATGTAGGATACCGAATTCCAACGCGGTCAATTGGATGCTCTTTCCGTTCAGCGTCTTGACTTCATGGGAATCCTTCTTGATGATCAGCGGACCTATTTCGATCGAGTCCACTTCTGAAGCATCCACCTGCATATTGGTCCGGCGCAAGAGCGACTTGATGCGGGCCATTACTTCCAGTGGGTTGAATGGCTTGGAAACATAGTCGTCCGCACCTGTCGTCAAGCCTTGGATCTTATCCATGTCCGTGGATTTTGCGCTCAACATCAGAATCGGGATCGGATTATTCTGTTCCCGAAGCTCCTTCACTACCGATATGCCGTCCTTCTTCGGCATCATCACATCCAAAATGATCAGTTGGATGTCCGCGTTCTCCTCAAGTTTACGGAAAGCATCGGTTCCGTCATAGGCTTTTATCGGATCGTAGCCTTCATTTTTGCAATAGATGCTCAATAAATCCACGATTTCCCTGTCGTCATCGACGATCAACACTTTATTCATATAGGACAACCCTTTCCCCAAAATATATATTTTCTCTCATCGTACCAAATTGTTCTAAATTTTTGCTTAAGGAAGCATAAAGAAATTCCATTTTAATTATATCAGAAAGCTCCAGCAAACCGTGAACATAAGAAAAAAAGCCCGGGAACAGTGTCCCGGACATTTTGATTTCTTGCATTTTTATCTTTGGATGGAGTAGTTTGGTGCTTCTTTTGTGATTTGGATGTCATGCGGATGGGATTCGATCAATCCGGCACCGGACATCTTGATGAATTGCGCATTATCACGAAGCTCTTGCAAATTAGCTGCACCGACATAACCCATACCAGAACGGACACCGCCGAGCAATTGGAAGATGATATCGCTGGCTGCGCCTTTATAGGCTACACGACCTTCGATACCTTCCGGCACCATTTTCTTCGCTTCATTCACGCCGCCTTGGAAGTAACGGTCGCTTGAGCCTTTTTCCATCGCTGCCAGACTGCCCATACCACGGTAAGTCTTGAAACGACGGCCCTGGAAGATTTCGAATTCGCCCGGAGACTCATCCGTACCAGCCAACATGCTGCCCAGCATGACTGCGTGTCCACCGGCAGCCATCGCTTTGACGATGTCTCCCGAATACTTGATTCCGCCGTCAGCGATGATTGCTCTGCCATATTCTCTTGCTACGCTTGCAGCATCATAGATGGCTGTTATCTGAGGAACGCCGACACCAGCTACCACACGAGTCGTACAGATGGAGCCCGGTCCGATTCCGACTTTGACTACGTCGACCCCGACGTCAAAAAGTGCGCGGGTTCCTTCTGCAGTCGCTACGTTTCCGGCAATCAGGGTCGCTTCAGGGAACTGTTCGCGGATTTCTTTAATTTTGCGGATAACGCCGGCGCTGTGGCCATGCGCTGTATCAATGACGATTGCATCTGCACCTGCGTCCAATAACGCTTGGGCGCGTTCGAATGTGTCACTTGTCACACCCACTGCAGCCGCAACGATCAAACGGCCGTGTGCATCTTTTGCGGAGTTGGGAAACTCGATTACTTTTTCGATATCCTTGATCGTGATCAGGCCAGCCAAACGGCCAGTTTCATCGACTAGAGGCAGTTTTTCGATTTTGTATTTTTGCAGGATTGATTCAGCATCCTTCAAAGAAGTCCCTACAGGAGCGGTAACCAAATGTTCTTTGGTCATGACATCGCCGATCGGAACTTGGTAATCTGCGATGAAGCGCAGATCGCGGTTCGTCAAAATCCCTACCAATTTGCGCTCTTCCATATCATTAACGATAGGCACGCCGCTGATGCGGTATTTGCTCATCAGATTCTCTGCTTCCGAAACCAAGTGATCAGGAGTCAGGAAGAATGGGTCGATGATGACGCCACTTTCGGAACGTTTTACTTTGTGCACTTCTTCAGCCTGCGCTTCGATGGTCATGTTCTTGTGGATGACGCCCAAACCGCCTTGGCGAGCCATTGCGATTGCCATTGCTGCATCGGTTACAGTGTCCATACTTGCGCTCATTATAGGAATATTCAAGTGTAAATTTTTAGCTAAATCAATCGATAAATCCACATCGTTAGGTAATACATGGCTTTCAGCCGGGACTAATAATACATCATCAAAAGTAAAACCTTCTTTAGCGAATTTTGTTTCCCAATTTGACATTTTCGATGAACACTCCTTTTTATTTGTGCTGATTTTTATCATCTAAAATACCACCACCAACAACCTACGTCAAGCGCAAAGCTCCCTTTATCATACAATTCTCATATAGAAGCGTTTTTATCGAATGCTGTTGATTCACAACTGCCATAACGTTCGGAATTGGCACTTACGTTTGCATTCAGGGATTCATATACAGTTTTTTTCTGTCAATATACGAAAATAGCCGAGATACAAGTTTTATTTGCATCTCGGCCTCCACCGCTTGACGGCCTACAAAATGCCGCCCACGATATGATATTTTTTCTTCAGATATACTTTTGCGCCAAAACCTACACCAGCGATCCCAAGGTACAACCATGCAGGCAAAGCGATATTGATTGTGGCTGGAATAAGCATCATGGAAACAGTCATGATGAGCATCCAAAGCAACATAGCGGCCGTCGTCGCAAAGATGTATTTCCCGAAGCCTTTTTCACCTTTTGGTGCATCTGGATTCGGTGTGTATTTGGAGATGATGAGCATAGCGATGCCGCCTACGATAAAGTTCAGGATCAAACTGATCAGACCCATTCCGATTACGTCTTCTCCACTGTTGGTCAGCAAGGAAACGCCTGAAATCATCGCGAAAAGAGACCCCAGCAATAAGCCGCCATCCAAAGCGATCAACCAATCAGTCGAACGCACTTTCACTTCGTTGTCTGTCGGATTGACCAGAATGTTTGATGCGCACTCAGACACTGTGCCGTATAATTGGCGGGCAGTTTTACCGGTTTTTTGGGCGTCCAGCAATTCCCGCATCATTTTGCTGTAGATTTCCTCTCTGCGCCCCTCTTCCAGGTTTGCAGCTCTCAAGGTTCTGTCCAGTCCCAGCATGTATTGTTCATTTCTTTTTGTCAAACTCTGCCATAAGGCTTTGTTTTCGACCTTCATTTGTGCAACGCTCTTCGTTTCTTCCAATGGTAAATCCTCCCTTGATTACATGCGGCATCCTTTATAGAACGGTTCTGAATCCTTATAGTTGAACTCTGAAATGCAGGGGATTCCGCCTAAGTTGACATTACGTCACGGCCAAACTGCGGCCGTTCTCGTAATGTCCTCTTAGTGCTCATCCCCTCCCGCATTTCATCGTATCCTTACACGTTGAATCTGAATTCCATTACGTCGCCGTCTTGGACTACGTAGTCTTTTCCTTCAAGTCTTACTTTTCCTGCTTCTTTGGCTGCTTGCATACTGCCGTAAGCCAACAGGTCATTGTAGGAAACTGTTTCGGCACGGATGAAGCCGCGTTCGAAGTCGGAATGGATGATACCGGCTGTCTGTGGTGCTTTCATCCCTAATCTGAATGTCCAGGCACGGACTTCTTTTTCGCCTGCTGTGAAGTAAGTTCCCAGTCCAAGCAGCGTGTACGCTTTTTGGATCAGTTGATCAAGCCCGGATTGTTCGATGCCCAACTCCGCCAGGAATTCAGCTTTTTCTTCATCATCCAATTCGGCCACTTCTTCTTCGATACGGGCACAGACGGTAACGACCTCTGCGCCTTCTGTCGCTGCAAAATCACGGACAATTTTCACCATTTCATTGTCTCCGCCGGCTATTACGTCCTCTTCGGAGATGTTTGCGACATAAAGGACAGGTTTTGTCGTCAATAGGAACAGGTTTTTCACGTACACTTCTTCTTCAGGTGTGAATTCGATTGTGCGCGCGGATTTACCGGCTTCCAGCGTTTCTTTGATTTTATCCAATATCGCCAATTCGTAAACAGCATCTTTATCCTTCGTACGCGCAATTTTGCTGATGCGTGTATAGCGTTTCTCGATGGATTCCAAATCCGCGAAAATCAGTTCCAAGTTGATGGTTTCGACATCATCCAACGGATCCACTTTACCGCTGACGTGTGTGATGTTATCGTCTTCGAAACAACGCACAACATGACAGATGGCATCCACTTGACGGATGTTGGCCAAGAATTTGTTTCCTAGACCTTCCCCTTTGCTGGCGCCTTTTACGATTCCGGCGATATCCGTGAATTCAAAAGTTGTCGGGACGGTTTTTTTGGGTTTCACCAATTCTGTTAATTTATTCAAACGTTCATCGGGAACTTCGACTACTCCGACATTTGGGTCGATCGTCGCGAATGGGTAGTTTGCCGCTTCCACTCCCGCTTTGGTGATGGCGTTGAACAAAGTGGATTTCCCGACGTTCGGTAATCCTACGATTCCTGCTGTTAATGACATTTTTTCACACTCTTTCCACTTAATATTGCTAATATTTATTCCTTCAAAGACCTATTCGACAGTTTCTTCTGCCTTAGTCAGTACTTTTTTCATTTTTTTCTCGAATTCGCGGCGCGGCATCATGACCATCTGCCCGCATTTCAGGCATTTGATCCGGATATCCATACCCATTCGGATGATTTCCCATGAGTTGTTTTTGCAGGGATGCGGTTTTTTCATTTCCACCACATCATGCAATCCATAATCTTGTTGTACCAAGGCTAGATGCACCTCTTTCTGATGTCTTCGTCTATTCTTAATCGTCCAGGGAAATTTGCAGGATATCCAAAATCCGGGTCAGGTCGGCTGGAGAAAGGTATTCGATCTCGATCTTGCCTTTTTCGCCCTTGCTGGATATTTGTACGGATGTCCCGAATTTGTCCATCAAGCGTTCTTCGCTCTCTTTGATGTATACTGGCTTCGTTTCTTTTTTCTTCTTGGTTGTCTTTTTGGCGACGTCTCCGGGATTGTTCAGTTGTTGGACCAGCAATTCCAGATGTCGGACAGTGATGCCTTCTTCGGCAGCACGTTTCGCCAATTCACTGATCAACGATTCATCGTTCAAGCCTAAAAGCGTACGGGCTTGCCCCATGGAGACCAATCCCTCTTGCAGCATCCGTTTAACGTCCTGCGGCAGATTCAACAGGCGCAGGTGGTTGGCAATGTACGGACGGCTCTTGCCTAATCTTTGGGCTACATCCACTTGCGTAAGATTCAGCTTGTTCATCAATGTTTGATAGCCCTCTGCCTCTTCCAGCGGAGTCAGATCTTCCCGCTGCAGATTTTCCAGAATGGCGACTTCTATCATAGCTGTTTCGTCAAATTCACGGACGATTGCCGGGATCGTTGTTTTGCCGGCCAAACGGGACGCGCGGACGCGGCGTTCGCCTGCAATGATTTCATAGCCTTTCACGCTGGATTGGCGCAGAATGACCGGTTGGATGACGCCGTTCAGCATGATTGAGTCAGCCAATTCCCGCAAAGTCGAGTCATCGAAGGTTTTCCGCGGCTGATAAGGATTGGGACGGATCTCGTCTAAAGGGATCTCCTGTACCTTCTCTGTCTTTTCATCGATCTTCTCGATATCTTCAAAGTTGCTGAAGAGCGCATCGATGCCGCGTCCTAGCCCTTTGCTGTTTTTATTCGCCATCTGCTAACACTTCCTTTGCCAACTCAAGATAAACTTCCGCTCCTTTTGAACGGATATCATAGTCAACGATCGATTGTCCATAGCTTGGCGCTTCCGATAAGCGGACATTTCGTGGAATGATTGTCTTGTATACTTTTTCTTTGAAATATTTTTTGACCTCATCAACGACTTCGAAGCCGAGGTTCGTCCGGGCATCCAGCATCGTCAATAAGACCCCTTCCAATTTCAGGTCCTTATTGAAATGCTTCTGAACCAAGCGGAAGGTGTTCAACAGTTGGCTTAGCCCTTCCAAGGCATAGTACTCGCACTGGACCGGAATCAATACCGAATCGCTGGCGGTGAAAGCATTGATCGTCAAATGCCCCAGTGATGGCGGGCAATCGATGAAAATGAAGTCGTATTCGTCACGCAACGACTGCACTGCATCATAAAGGCGCGCCTCACGATGCGGTTGATTCGTCAACTCGATTTCAGCCCCTGCCAATTGGATGGTTGCAGGCACGACCCATAGATTTTCCCGCGAGGATTCTCTGATGACATTCTCGATGGGCTCTTGGTTCACTAATACATCATATATATCTTTTTCAACATCTGCTTTTGAAATGCCTAGTCCGCTGGTGGCGTTCCCTTGGGCATCACTATCTATCAATAACACTTTTTTGCCTAAATAGGCCAAAGAAGCTGCTAAATTGACGGTGGTCGTCGTTTTTCCGACGCCGCCTTTCTGATTTGCGACTGCAATAATCCGTGCCATCTGTTCTCCTCCACTTTCTGTCGTTCATTTGAAGCTGCTGTGCCGCCGTTCTACTTTTTTGCCTAAAAAAAGAGAAAAAACGATACCTGCGCTTTTTCTCCTACGCATTTCTTCAAAATGAATCATCATTTATCGCTCAGTATGTCTATTTATAAAAAAGGCTATAACTTTACCAGACTATTGTAACAAAAAAATTTGGAAAAATATAGGATAGATAAAACCGATGCCATAAAATCACTTTATGATCGCATCTCAAACCCAAAAAGCCCGGCCTGCCTGCAAAGAAGCAGACGGTCGGGCCGTTCCTTTTCCGACTTACAATGGATTTTTGTTCGGTGTCCCGGCTTTTCTCGGGTAGGTCTTCGGTGTTTCTTTCGTTTTCTTGATCTTCACGATGTGTCGTTCGCCTGCATCGTTCGGCAGTTCAAAAAAGATATCCTCCTCGAGTTTGCCGCCCAGAGTTGCGATGGCGCGCTCTGCATCGCGGAGCTCTTCTTCCGTACTGGCTGCTTTCATCGCGACAAAAGTACCGCCTTTTTTGGCCAAAGGCAGACACAGTTCGCTCAGGACGCTCAAGCGCGCGACCGCACGCGCCGTCACCACATCGAATTGGGCACGGAATTTCTTGTTTTGTCCAAAAGTCTCCGCACGGTCATGGAAGCAGGAAACACCCGTCAAACCCAGTTCGGCAACCAACGTTTCCAGGAAAGTGATTCGTTTGTTTAATGAGTCCACGATCGTCACCTGCAATTTAGGGAAGGCGATCTTGAGGGGGATGCTCGGGAAACCGGCACCAGCACCCACATCGCAAAGCGTGACTTCTTCTTCAGTGAAATCCATATGGAATCCCAATGAAATGGAGTCATAGAAATGCTTCAGATAGACTTCGTCCGGCTCGGTGATGGCCGTCAGGTTGATTTTTTCGTTCCATTCGCGCAATAGGCGCAAATAGGTTGCGTATTGTTCGAGTTGCGTTTCATTCAAAAGGATCCCTTTTTCGGCAAGGGCCTCGGCAAATTGTTCTGGATTCATAATGTTTCCTTTCATCATTGGCTTCGTCTGTTTTTCTACCTCTCTACTTTATCCTGAAAGAGCGGTCTGTACAAGGGCTAAATCAACTTTAAAGCCGCCGTCCCGAATGAAGGACAGCGGCTTTTTCCAATCTATTTAAGCATCCAGCAAGTTTGCAAGAATGATTTCCAGTTCGACGAAGGAGTTGGCGATACGATCTGGATGTTCCGCGCGCAAGGTTTGGGCGGAACTTCCTCCCCAGGTGATGCCGACTGTCTTTATGCCTGCCATTTTACCCATCTGCATGTCATAGATGGTATCACCGATCATCACGGTTTCTTCTTTAGCCATCGGGATTTTCTCCCAAGCGGTGAAGATGCCTTCCGGATTCGGTTTGTGCTGGTTCATGTTGTCCAGTCCGATGACGACTTCCATCAGATCCAAAAGGTCCACTGCAGCAAGACTCCTCAGCAAAGCTTTGGTTGCTTTGTTGGAAATCACGCCGAGATGGTGTCCGTTCCCTTTCAGTTCCATTAAGGACTCCCGCGATAAATCGTATGGTTCCAACAGCATATTTTCATATTTTTCGTATTTGTCCCAAAAGACTTCCATCAGCTTATCCAGCTCGACCGGAGAGAGTGCATGTTTCTTCAGATAGCCGATAAACTTCACAAAATGGGGCTTTCCTCTATCCTCACGCAGTTGCTCAGGGGTTGGAACGGGATAGCCGAAATGTTCAAATGTATCCATTGTAGCCATTTCGCTAATTTTGCATGTTTCCGCCAAGGTACCGTCAAAATCGAATAATAGTAATCCCATCTTCCATCTTCCCTTCGATCGCAAATATGAACCGGATGCGGACAATAGAGTGTACTCTACTTTTGGCGCAGGAGTTCAAAAATTCCGAATGTTCACTATAATCAAAATTATAGCAAACAAAAACGACAGAATAATGAGGTTTTATTTAGAATTTGGAAAGAATTCCCTAGTTTTCGTTTTGTTTATTCCTCTATTTCCGAACGTTAGGATATAAAACCTTTGTTAATGTACTTGATTTTACCATCCAGTTTTTATCCATTGCTGTCTCTCCCTTTGGATAATGGCAATTGACGGAATATCAAAATTTGCGAAAGCCTAAAAAAGAAAACAAGCGCACTCGCGCCTGTTTTCTTTTTTAGTTGATGCGGTAAGCGTGATTGAGAGGGCCGCTGCCCTTGCCCAGGTCCAGTCCGTCACGCAGCGCGCCGGTGATGTAGGCTTTGGCTTGGCGGATGCTCTCTTCCATTCCGTGGCCTAAAGCCAGATTCGCTGCGATGGCTGAGGAAAGTGTGCAGCCGGTGCCGTGCGTATTCGGGTTTTCGATCCGTTCCGACTTGAACCAACTCACTTTTCCATCCATAAAGAGCAGATCGTCGGCGCTGTCCCTCAGATGGCCGCCTTTCAGGAGCACACTGGTTCCCGCTACTGAAGCGATGCGCTCCGCTGCAGCCAGCATGTCCGCCTTCGTCTCGATTTTGACGCCGCTCAGCACCTCTCCTTCCGGCACATTCGGGGTGATCACATCAGCCAACGGCAACAACAGCGTCCGCAAAGCCTGACTGGCATCGTCCTGCATTAGGCTACTGCCGCTTGTGGCCACCATGACCGGATCCACGACGATGTTTTCTGCTTTGTATTCGACCAGCTTCTCCGCGATGACTTTGATGATCGCGGCATTCGACACCATGCCGATCTTCACCGCATCCGGCCGGATATCCTTGAAGACGCAATCCAACTGCTGCGCCACAAATTCGGGCGTCACTTCCATGATTCCGGCCACGCCTGTCGTATTCTGCGCCGTCAGCGCCGTGATCACGCTCATCCCATAGACTTTATGCGCCATCATCGTCTTCAGGTCCGCTTGGATCCCCGCTCCGCCGCTGCTGTCCGACCCGGCGATCGTCAATACTGTTTTCATGTTTTTGCTCATCCTTTCCAATCCGAAAATGAATAGATGTACTGCTCCGTCAATGCTTCGATGCGCTCCCTATCCTGTGCCGCCGTCTCATCATAGACGCCGACTACCCGGAAACCGGCTGATGTTGCCGTTTCAATGGCATGCAGGGCATCCTCAAAGATGACGGTCTTCGTGAGGGGAGCCCCGAGATGTTCGAACGCCCGCTGAAAAATGAGCGGATTGTCTTTGCCCGTCTTTACTTCACTGCTGGTCAGGATAGTGCTGAAATATTCCCGGATGCCCAAACGCTCCAAGGCGCTCTCGGCCAAATTTCTTTCGGTAGCGGTGGCGATGCACATTTTCACATTCTGCTCCTGCAATGTCTGCAGGCATTCCGCTGCGCCGGCTTTAAGTGGGACTTCATAACGGTAAAGATCCGCAATCAGCGTTTCAATTTCCCCAATGATTGTCTCTTCATCTTCGTGCAATCCGTAGGCCGTTCGAAAATGTTGTGCGGTTTGCTGCAGGCTCATCGTCTTCAACGCATCCTGCAGACCCGGAGCCGGCTGCACCTTTTTCTGAAGCAAATAATTTTCTCCCAATCCTTGCCAAATCGGCATGGAATCCAGCAACGTCCCGTCCAGATCGAAGATGGCTGCTTCCAGTTTCATGGTTGCACCATCGCTTCGGCTAACGGGCGCAGCCTCTTCACTGCCGCGGTTATGTCAGGCTGCGCAAAGATGGCGGATACGACGGCAACCCCATCGATACCGCTGCCTTTCAGGTTGAGGATATTCCCTTCAGCAATGCCTCCGATCCCAACAACGGGTATGCTCACCGCTTGGCAGATCTGTTGCAGCGTTTCGATCGACAGCGTGTTGACATCCAGCTTCGTCGCTGTACCGTAGATGGCACCGACACCCAGATAATCGGCCCCGTTCCGTTCCGCCGTCAGCGCCTCTTCAACAGAATGGGCAGAAACGCCCAAGATTTTCCCCTCGCCGATCCGGCTGCGGACGTCTCCCGCCTGCATATCGCTCTGCCCCACATGAACGCCGTCCGCATCCAGCGCCAAGGCTACATCGACCGCATCATTGATGATGAAAGGAACGCGGTGGCGTTTGGCCACGGCCTGCAGTTCCTTGCCTAGGGATACAAAGGCATCGAAATCCAATTCCTTCTCGCGCAATTGCACAACGGTAACGCCCGCCTGGATGGCTTCTTCAAGCTGTTCCGCCAAGGACGCGTTCCCCAGCCATTGGCGATCGGTCACCGCGTAAAGCAGCAAATCGTTCTTATCTACTCTCAATTTTAGCGCCCCCTTCCAGTATTTCGGCCGACATGTTGCTGATTTCATCGATAATGTAGCTGCGGTAGGATGAAGTCCCTGCGGCATTGCGGATCATCCTTTCGTAAGCCAGCTCGCCGCTGACCCCCATCAGGCATACCGCTGCCGCGGTGGCATCCAGCAACTGCTCCGGGTTGGCTCCGCAATAGGCTGCAATCAATGCTGACAGCATGCAGCCGGTTCCGGACACCTTCGCCATCTGCGGATGCCCGTTGCGGATGATATAGGCTTTGTCCCGATCCGCGACGATATCGATCGCTCCGGTGATCGCGACGACCGCATCATTCCGGTAGGCCAATCGTTTGGCGAACGCGACCGTTGCCTCGAGCGTCTCCTCGGTCACGGCATCGCTGATGTCGGCATCGACGCCTTTCGTTGTGCCGCTGCCGGAATGGATCGTCTTCATTTCCGAAATGTTCCCTTTAATCACGGTGAAGGCAATGTCCTCCAGCAACCTGAATGTCGCTGCGGTCCTGAAAGGGGATGCCCCCGCACCGACCGGATCCAAAACGACAGGATGGGAGAACGCATTGGCTTGGCGCCCCGCCAGCAGCATGGACTCCACGGCTCGGCTGTTCAGTGTCCCGATGTTCAGATTCAAGGCGGCGCAGATGCTTGTGATGTCCGCGACTTCCTCGGGGGCATCCGCCATGATCGGGGACCCTCCGGCTGCCAAGAGGACATTGGCGACATCATTGACGGTGACATAATTGGTGATGCAGTGGACCAGCGGTGTCTGTCGCTGGACATTTTCGAATAGCGTTTTGAACATGGGGTACCTCCAAATAGTTTGTTTGATGCGACAAAAAAGCGGGAAATGTCCGAATAGGCATTTCCCGCTGAATAGAATCATTCAATGTTATTTCCCTACGTTGGCATTATCCAAATCAGGTAATAGGTCGAAGTTGATTACTTCCTCTCAGCCTGCTGACACAAGCTCCCTTTTTTCGTATGCAGTTATGCCATCATCTTAGCATATGCGCCATCCTTACTCAAGGATGATTTTTTTATTTCGATTGATCGTTCAGCCATTCAAAAATATTTGTATAAGTGGTTTCGCCGACTGTCGCTGCCGCCGCGCCGCCTCCGTTAGCATTGCTTGCTTCGAAGCCAAACGTTTCAGCGTCAGTCGAAGCAACGATCGCCTCTTTGTCCTGAACGCCCGTCACTTGGTTGTTGAACAAGTAGATCCAGGAGAAGTGGCCTAAGTAAGTAGTGCCCGGGCTGTCCGTTCCTTCAACCGTTTCAAAGTAGGAAACCCAAGTGTTTTCCGCTCCGGCTTTGACTAGTGCCTGGTAAGTAGGCAGCATGTAATTCATAGGCACGACAACCGGATCATCCGCGGATTGGACCAACCAGATCGGCAGGTCTTTGATCGCCTGGATTTTTTCTTCTGTGAACCAAACTTGCTCGGTCTTCACAAAACTCGATGTTCCGGTAGCTTCAGCATTCATTTTCACGTAGGTGCCATCGCTGTTGCGCTCGTATTCATAATAAGCATACGCCTCGCAGACGGGATAAGCTGCAGCAAAATAGGCAGGGTATTGGATGACCATGTTCATGGTCATGTAGCCGCCGTTCGAGCAACCGCCCAGATAGATGCGGTCGGTATCGACATCCGGATGCGCAGCGACATAATCATCGATCGTATCCATCAAGATTTCGGTGTATCGGGAGATGCCGCTACCGTTCCCGTTCGTTCCATCCCCTTCATCCATCCAATAGGTAGGCGCTTGGACAGCCAGAACGTACGCACCAGTCACGTCATCGGTTTGGAAGTAGGACTGGATTTCCTCTTTTGCCAATGCGGACACTTCATTTCCAAGGATGGCGATGTCGGGATCGGTTCCGCCTTCACCTTGACCGTGCAGCCAAATGACCAACGGATTCGCTTCCCCTTCGGCAAGTTCTTCCGGCTCATAAGCAGCTGTCGAAAGTATCAATTCCTCTTCTTGATCTGTCATCGGATTCACGTAGGTGCCGCTGAAAGTCCCTCTGGCCGTAAATAAGTCGGTATCAGGGGAGATGCGGTTGTTAACGGCATCCTCCGTGATGCTCAAAGAGTAGTCCTCATCCTCGATCGTGATCGAAGGCGCAGCGATTGCGACTTCATAAGCTGGGGACCACTCATTCATCGATGTCGTCGTATTGTAGGTGAACGGGGATCCGACCACGCTGAAGGTTTCATCATTAAACCCGGTCTCCATATCGATTGCGATGAAGTTTGAATTTTCCTGCGGGTTCCCGTTCTCATCGGATGTGTAGACGTCCGTAACCGTGCGTTCCGCCCCCGCTGTCATGACCTGCCAGCCCCTAGGATCAACACTGTCGACCGCATCCTCCAACTCGATGATGAGCTTCGGTACACCCGGCCCTCCTTCATACCCCTTCACATAGATGCTGGTCTTCACGACGCCAGCGTAAGCAGCGGCCGCTTGTACACTTTCTTGTTGGGCTGAATCCTGTTGATCCGCCGATTCTCCGGAACCGCAACTGGCAAGCAAGCCTGCCGTTATCCCTAATGTTAAAATCGTGCTGAATGTCTTACGTCTCATTCCCTAATCCCTCCATATCCCTTTTTTCGTCCAAACAGGCAATACCCCACCCATCATAAAGCGGTTTCATTCCAATCAGAGCTAAACGGGTAGCGCTTCCCCTACTTGTTATTTTAGGGAATTTCCGGCAGAAAAAGGGGCGATTTGTGCCAGCATTATGGGCAGTTTATACCTTGTTCTCATCCCGATAACGTTTCGGCGTCATGCCATATTTGTTTTTGAAAGCCGACGAAAAGGATTTTTGATTCGGGAATCCACAGGCGTCTACGACATAGCGGATATTTTTGTCGGTGAACATCAACAGTTTCACCGCTTTATTCAGGCGTTGTTCGACAATATAGCTGTGGATGGTGCTGCCGGTTTCCTTTTTGAACAATCTGCACAGATGCGTATAAGAGAGATGGAAGGCCGCTGCCAATTTATCGACCGCCAGATCTTTGTCCAGATTCTCGTCGATGTGTTCTGTTATGGCAGAAATCAGCGGCAACGAAGCGATGCCTCTGCTCTTATCCGTTTTCGGGACAGAAAAGTACCTATCCAGAAGAAAGAGGATCTGGTACAACATCCCTTTCAGCAAAAGCGTGGCTTTGACGGCGCCGGCGCTTTCCATAACGACAAAATACCGGTCCAGCAAGCCGCGCAGTTCAGCCAGCTTCTCTCTTTGCAGCTCCGTATAGCCAGTCCGATTCGTCAAACGGAAGCTTTTGTTATCGTAATCGGGTATCTCGGATTTGATGAAGGCATACGGGAAAATGAGCGACAAAGCCTTCGTCTTGTTGTGATCATCCCAGATGGAATGGACTTCATTCGAATTTACGACGAGGATGTCGCCGGCATTCGTTTCGTGGACGGTCCCATCGATCGTGAATTCGCTGATCTTGCCGGACATCGTGTAGCTGATTTCCAATGATTTGTGCCAATGGGCAAGGACACCGGAATCCGTTCTTTCATTGTGAAAAATATAGAACACGGGGAGTTCCGGATCCGATTCGATGATTTCATGATGATAACGCATCTGCTGCCTCCTATCCTTCTTGATTCGTTTCCAGAAGACGCTTGCACTTCTAAAACTCAAGCTCCATTATACTATATTTTTTAATGGGCAATTTGCCAATCTAATTCATTATCCATTCTCAACGGGCATTTTATTGAGAGTATTTCATAAAAAAATACACTGGAAACTGTCATCATACATATCACGTTAATAAACATGTTGTGATATAGTAAACATATATCATTAGAAACAGAGGTAAGGGGCTGATTGGAAATGAATTTTTTTAAAAATAATGTAGTTTCCGTAATGTATGTATTTTTGTTGAGCACTCTATTTATGCCTTGGATTCTGGTTCCAGATCCAGTAACGTTAACCGTTCTGCCTGTAACAGGTTTTCGCTTCCTTTCAGATAATTTTCTGATGCTGATATTTGTGTTTTTAATTATCTTTACCTATATTTTTTCACTCAAATCTAAAGGTCTGAACATCCTGATTTTGTTAGAACTAGAACTCATCTTTCTGGCAGCACTTTTGTCGGCACCTGCTGTTACCCAGGGATTGGCCTTTTTTTCAGGAGTGAAATATGGATATTTTATCATGTTAATCATTTTGATCACTCTTTCTTTTTACAACTACCTATTCATTACAAAACATATTCAGAAAAGAGCGAATGGTTAGTCCATCCTTTTTAGATCAGAGCAAAAAAAGAAGCAGAACGCCTGTTGCTATAGGCTTTCTGCTTCTTTAATTTTACTCTGAAACTTTAGCGATTTTCCCTTGGGTCACGTAGACCATCAAAACGGAAATGTCGGCTGGGTTGACGCCGCTGATCCGGCTTGCTTGGGCAATCGTTTCCGGTTGGATTTTCTTCAAGTTCTGTTTGGCTTCGTTGGCGATTCCGTTGATCGCATCGTAATCGATGTTCGCAGGGATGCGCTTTTCTTCCATTTTCTTCAGTTTGTCCACTTTTTCGGCGGCTTTCTTGATGTAGCCTGCATATTTGATCTGCACTTCCACTTGTTTGATGACTTCTTTCGGCAATGCTACTTCAAACGGTGCAAAAGCGATCAGACCTTCATACTTCAATTCAGGACGCTTCAAAATATCCGCAAACAAAATGCCGTCCTTCAGAGGAGCGGAGTTTTGTTCCGCAAGGAAAGCCTGCAGTTCTTCAGTCGGTTTCAGGCGGGTGCTTTCAAGGCGAGCGATTTCTTTTTCGACGGCCTGTTTTTTCTTCAGGAATGACTCATAGCGTTCTTCCGTCACCAAACCGATTTCACGGCTCATTTCGGTCAAGCGGAAGTCGGCATTGTCATGGCGAAGCAACAGACGGTACTCGGCGCGTGAAGTCAACAGGCGATACGGTTCCATTGTTCCTTTGGTGACCAAATCATCGATCATGACGCCAATGTAGCCATCGCTGCGTTTCAGGATCATTGGTTCTTTCCCTTGCACAGCCAAAGCGGCATTGATGCCGGCGACGATGCCTTGTCCGGCAGCTTCTTCATAACCGGATGTGCCGTTCGTTTGGCCGGCAGTAAACAAGTTCTTCACCAATTTTGTCTCCAAGGAAAGACGCAACTGATGCGGTTTTACAACATCGTATTCGATGGCATAGCCTGTCCGCATCATTTGGGCATTTTCCATCCCCGGTACAGAACGGATCAAATCAAGCTGAACATCCTCCGGCAATGAGGTGGACAAGCCCTGCACATAAACTTCTTCGTTTTCGCGGCCTTCAGGCTCAAGGAAGAGCTGATGGCGCGGCTTGTCGCTGAAACGGACGATTTTATCTTCGATTGATGGGCAATAACGTGCCCCTACACCTTCCACGATACCCGTGAACATCGGCGCGCGGTGGAGATTATCGCGGATTATTTCATGGCTTTCCGGACTCGTATAAGTCAGCCAGCAGGATAATTGATCTTTCAGATAGTCTTCATCTTTGGAAAGGAAGCTGAAATGGTTCGGTTCAAGGTCACCAGGTTGTTCCTCAGTTTTGGAATAATCGATGCTCGAAGCCATCACCCGCGGCGGCGTGCCGGTTTTGAAGCGCGCCAATTCAAATCCCAGATCAAGTAGATTTTCGGATAACTTAATGGATGGCTGCGAGTTGTTCGGTCCGGATGAATAAACCAAATCCCCGATGATGATTTTGCCTCGGGAAGAGGTTCCAGCTGTGATGACGACAGCCCCGGCGCGGTAAACAGCGCCCGTATGCGTCACTACGCCCTTGACTTCACCGTCTTCCACGATCAATTCCTCAACGATGGCTTGCTTCAACAGCAGGTTCTCCTGTTTTTCAATGGTGTGCTTCATGTGGTGGGCATAGTCATCCTTATCCGCTTGTGCGCGCAACGCTTGGACGGCAGGACCTTTCCCTGTGTTCAGCATACGCATTTGGATATACGTTTTATCGATATTGCGTCCCATTTCGCCGCCTAATGCATCGATTTCTCTCACGACGACACCTTTCGCAGGCCCGCCGATGGATGGGTTGCAGGGCATAAAGGCAACCATGTTCAAATCGATCGTAACCAGCATCGTGCTGCATCCCATCCGCGCAGCGGCAAGCGCCGCTTCGGATCCGGCATGTCCGGCTCCTACAACAATCACATCAAAACTTCCAGCTTCAAATCTGTTCATTTTTCCATTCCTTTCGTTTGTGCTATCTATTTGTTATTATCGTTTTAGTTGAACTCTGAATTCCAGAAATCTCCGCCTAAGTTGCTAACCACACACGGACAAAAAGCGTCCGCTTTGTGGTTAGCCTCTTAGTGCTCGATTTCTACCCGGGATTCATCGTATCCTGTTATTTTCCTAAGCAGAATTGTGTGAATAGTTGGGTGAGGAGTTCGTCCTGGACGCTGTCGCCGGTGATTTCTCCGAGGAGGTCCCAGCAACGGGTAAAGTCGATTTGGACGAGGTCGATCGGCATGCCTGATTCGATGCCGCTCAGCACTTCATCCAGCGAATCCATCGCATCGTTCAAGAGCGCGATGTGGCGTACGTTGGATACATAGGTTGCATCCTTCTCGCCGGTTTCCCCTGAGAAGAACATCTTCGTGATCTGGTTTTCCAGTTGGTCCAGGCCGGTTTCGCTCAGCATCGATGTTTCGATGATTCTTTCAGGATCGCTCCAAGGTTCCAACTCACCGGTTGTCATCTTGGCTTCCAGATCCATTTTGTTCATAAGGATGATGCGGTTCATGTCCTTCGTGTCTTCCAGAAGCTGCTTGTCCTCTTCCGTCAGCCCTTCGTTCTGGTTGATCAACAGAAGAATCAGATCGGCTTCGGCCAAGGCTTTGCGGCTGCGTTCGACTCCGATCTTTTCCACGACATCATCCGTTTCGCGGATGCCCGCAGTGTCGATCAGCTTCAAAGGAACGCCTCTGACGTTTACGTATTCCTCGATCGTATCGCGGGTGGTACCGGCGATGTCGGTCACGATGGCTTTCTCTTCGCGCAACAGGCGGTTCAGCAGACTGGATTTGCCTACGTTCGGGCGACCGATGATGGCTGTCTGAAGGCCTTCGCGCAGGATTTTCCCTTGCTTAGCGGTATCCAACAAGTGCTGGATGTGTCCGCGCACTTCAATGGTACGTTCCTTCAACAGCTTCGTCGTCACTTCCTCGACGTCATCGTATTCCGGGTAGTCGATATTCACTTCGACTTCAGCCAATGTGTTCAGGATGATCTGACGGATATCCCGGATCATGCCGGACAATTTGCCGTCCAACTGATGCAGGGCCACATTCATTGCACGATCGGTTTTGGCACGGATTAAGTCCATGACCGCTTCGGCCTGCGACAAATCGATCCGGCCGTTCAGGAAGGCGCGCTTCGTAAATTCCCCGGGCTCCGCCATGCGGGCGCCGTTCTGGAGGATTGTCTGCAGAATCCGGTTGACGCTCACGACACCGCCGTGGCAGTTGATTTCCACGACATCTTCGCGGGTGAACGTCTTCGGTCCATGCATGACGGAAACCATGACCTCGTCGATCATGTCGCCTGTGCGCGGATCATAAAGGTGACCGTAATTGATGGTGTGTGTGGAGACGTCAGCCAAGTGCTTCGTACCGGATCGGTATAAGGCATCGGCTATCTGGATTGCTTGATCTCCGCTCAAACGTACGATTCCGATGGCCCCTTCTCCAGGCGGCGTCGAAATGGCGGCGATGGTATCAAATTCATTTGTAATCATTCATTGTCGTCCTTTCTTGGTTGTTTCAGCGTACAAAAAAAGCGCCCACTCCTCCCCTTCGTTCTAGCGGGAGGAAAAGCACTTTGACTGCAGTTCACTTTGGATATTCTTTTCAGCTTACTATAAATAGATTTCTAGCCGATTATACAAGCAATGCTGGCGCAATGCAAGCATTTAATCAACGGCTATTTATTTCATCATCAGGTAGGCCGTACTCAACAAACCTCCGACCACCAACAGGATGATGACGTTACGGATGTATTTTTTCCTGTCTACCTGGACGCGTAAATGGATATGCATCAAATCCATCAGACCCAACACAATGATCATCACCACACCCACAAATCCTACGATCAAAGTAATCATCGATGCAATGAACAACAACTCACTGACGTTCATGGAGAGCCTCCTCAAATAATAAGCGATAAACTTCTGAAACAGCATACCAAGTATAGCATAGCGTTTTGAGGAGATGCTGCTTACCCGCCGGAATTATTTTGTACGTTTTGTTGCAATTCAACCGATCTGCAAGGCGATTTTCCCCGTCTGTTCGGCATTTTCCAGCCGCAGGAAGGCCGCTTTGAACTCTTCTGCCGGATAAACGGCGTCCACTACCGGATGGAGATCATGTTCCTCAACAAAACGGATCATCGCTTCATATTCTTCAAAACTGCCCATCGTCGAACCTTTGAGCGTGTACTGTCCGTAAAAGAATTTCCGCAGATCGAAGGTGACCAGATCACCCGTCGATGAGCCGAAAGTCACGATAGTGCCGCCTCTGCGCACCGCATCCAGCGATTTGTCGAAAGTGGCTGCTCCGACCGATTCGATGACCACGTCCACTTTTCCGCCGATTCCTTCGACCCAATCCTCATCGTGCAGCAAGCCTTTTTCGGCTCCGTGCTGCAGCGACATTCCCAATTTTTCTTGGGAACGGGAAGTGACGTACACTATCGCTCCAGCTGCCTTGGCGAATTGCAGCAGATAGTTGGCTACTCCGCCGCCGATGCCTGGGATCAGGACTTTCATGCCTTCCGATACTCCGCCTTTTGTGAATAAGGCGCGGTAAGCTGTCAAAGCGGACAGGGACAGGACGCCTGCTTCTTCCCAAGACAGATGGGCCGGTTTATGGACAGCATTCTCTTCGGAAACAACGATTTCCTCCGCCATCGCCCCCTGCTCCGAACTCCCGAGGATCGTGAAGGTTTCAGGAGCCGTGTCGCTGTTCTTGCGCCAACCGCTGCCGGGATAAAGCATCACTTCATCACCGATTTTGAAACGCGTCACCTCTGCTCCGACAGCCACAACGACACCGGCAGCATCCGAGCCGATGACAACCGGATGCTTCTCATGGACTTGGCTCAAGGCAAAAAGGTCGCGATGATTCAGTCCGGCCGCCTTGACCTTTATTTTTATCTCGGAAGATCCTGCCGGTTGTTCCGCACGCTCTTCCCATTTCAAACCTTCCAAACCAACTTTTCCGCTGTGAATCAATGTTTTCACCATATCGATCACTCCTCAAATGGATAGTTCTGTCAGATTCAGTATAACTTTTCAGGGCAGAAATACAAAGAGGGAGACCCGAAGCCTCCCCCTCACCTTGCTATTTTTCCGTAAAACGGATCGCTTTTGCTCCGATATCGGAACGATAGAACGTATGCGCAATCGGATTTTCACTCAAGTAACGGTAAGCTTTGTCCTGCGCGGCCTGCAGCGTTTCGCCTTGGCCAGCGATCAACAGGATACGACCGCCGTTTGACAATAGTCCTTGTTCGCCAGCCTTCACGCCTGCTGCATAGACGATGCAATCCCCATTTTCCGTATCCAGATCAGGCAACGGGATGTCTTTCATCGGCGCTTCCGGATAGCCTTCAGCGGCAACAACAACACCTAAAGTGTAACGATCGGTATACATTTCGATGACCGGATCTTTTCCGTTCAGGATGTCATCGATGACTTGCGCCAAATCGGATGCCATCTGATTCATGATCACCTGTGTTTCCGGATCGCCGAAACGGGCATTGAATTCGATGACGCGCAACCCTTTGGCGGTGATCATCAAGCCGGCATACACAACTCCCTTGAACGGGATGCCCTCAGCCACCATCGCCTCTACAGTCGGTTTTACGACCGTATCCAGCACTTCTTGAATCATAGCTTCGGATACTTGCGGTACTGGGGAATAAGCGCCCATGCCGCCCGTATTAGGTCCTTTATCGCCATCATAGGCGCGTTTGTGGTCTTGTGCGACGCCTGAATAGTAATACTTCGCACCATTCGCCAGCGCGAACAACGAGAATTCTTCCCCTTCAAGATACTCTTCAATGACGACTTTCGGCTTGCCGGCTGCATATTTACCCTGCAGGAGCATGTCGTTCAGCGCATCAAGAGCCTCCGTCATCGTCATCGCGACAACGACGCCTTTTCCGGCTGCCAGACCGTCCGCCTTGATGACGATTGGAACACCATTGGCTTCCACGTAAGCAACCGCTGCTTCATAGTCTTCGAATGTCTCATAGGCTGCAGTTGGGATGCCGTATTTTTTCATCAGGTCTTTTGCGAACTGCTTGGAGCATTCCAAGTCGGCCGCTTTTTTGCTGGGTCCGAAGACTTTCAGGCCAGCCGCTTCAAATACATCCGTTACCCCTTCAAACAAAGGAATTTCCGGTCCGACGAAAGTCCAAGCGATGTTGTTGTCTTTGACGAATTGAACCAATCCTTGATGGTCGTTTTCCGCAATGTCGACTAACGTGATGCCGTCCTGGGACATCCCTGGGTTGCCTTTGGCGCAGTAAACAGTCTCCACCAACGGGCTTTGAGTTAATTTTTTAGCGATGGCATGCTCGCGTCCGCCACTGCCGATTACAAGAAGTTTCATCTTTGAGATCCTCCAACCTTTTATATGAAGCTTGATATTGCTGAACTGGTGCTTTTTTAATCGAGTTCTGAATCACATCTTTTTAGTCGAGTTCTGAATCCCAGAAATCTCCGCCTAAGCTGTCAACTGCACACGGGCAAAAAGCGCCCGCTTTGCAGTTGCCTTCTTAGTGCTCGATTTCTACCATGGGATTCATCACATCTTAGTGTCTGAAGTGTCTTACGCTTGTTTTCAGCATCGTGATGCCGTATTTGTTTGCCATTTCGATCGAATCTTGGTCCTTGATGCTGCCGCCTGGTTGGACGATCGCTTTGATGCCATGTTTGGCAGCATATTCCACGCTGTCGTTCATCGGGAAGAAAGCGTCACTCGCCAATACAGCGCCTTCGATGGCGTTGGCTGCTTCAGCTTGCTCGATTGCGATTTTGACGGATCCGACACGGTTCATCTGGCCTGCGCCGATGCCGACTGTCTGTTTGCTGTTTGCCAATACGATGGCATTGCTCTTCACGTGTTTAACGACTTTCCAGGCGAAATCCATTGCTTTCATTTCGTCTTCAGTCGGTTGACGTTCGGTCATGACTTCCCAATTAGCAGGTACGTCTTCAGTGTTGATGTCCTGCGTCTGTTCCAACATGCCGCCCAATACGGAGACGAATTCTTTTCCGCCTGCTTTTGCAGCCGAGAAATCCAAAGTCATGATGCGGACATTTTTCTTCTTGAATAAAATGGCTAGAGCCGCTTCCGTAAAGCTAGGTGCCAAAACGATTTCCAGGAACATGCTGTTCAGTTTTTCAGCAGTCGCCACATCCAAAGGACGGTTCGCAACCACAATGCCGCCGAATATGGAGACAGGATCAGCTGCATAGCAACGATCGAAGGCTGCATCGATGTCGTCTGCGATACCGACGCCGCATGGATTCATGTGCTTGACGGCAACCACAGCGGGCTCATCGAATTCGCGGGCGATACGGATGGCCGCATCAGCATCTTTGATGTTGTTGTAGGACAATTCTTTTCCGTGCAATTGGATTGCGCTCGCGATCGAGAATGGTACAGCCAATGGTTCTTGGTAGAAAGTCGCCGTTTGGTGGCCGTTTTCTCCGTAACGTAGGCTCTGCTTCAGATCATAAGTCAAAGTCAATTTTTCAGGTTCGGTTTCGCCGACCACATTGGTCAAGTATTGCGCGATCAAAGCATCGTAGCTGGCTGTATGACGGAACACTTTTGCAGCCAAAGCTTGGCGCGTCTCGAAAGTTGTTTCGCCTGCAGCTTCCAATTCGGCAAGGACTTTTGCATAGTCGATCGGATCGGTCAAAACAGTTACGCTCGCGTAGTTCTTAGCCGCGCTGCGGAGCATGCTTGGGCCGCCGATATCGATGTTTTCAATGGCATCAGCCAAAGTCACGTCGTTTTTGCTGATTGTTTCTTTGAATGGGTACAGGTTGACGACAACGAAATCGATTGGTGCAATATTGTGCTCTTTCATGGCTTCCATATGGTCCGCAAGATCACGTCTGCCCAAAAGTCCGCCATGGATCAGTGGGTGCAACGTTTTTACGCGGCCGTCCATCATTTCAGGAAAGCCGGTTACATCCTCTACGGAAATAGTAGGTACGCCTGCCTCTTCCAAAGCCTTCTTCGTTCCGCCAGTTGAGATGATTTCGATTCCTTTTGCTGCTAATGCCTGCGCAAATGCTACAACGCCTGTTTTATCTGAAACACTGATCAATGCTCTTGTCACTGTGTGTCACTCCTTAAATTTATGATGGATTAATGCGGTTCTAACAAAAGGAAGGACTTCCGCAATCGCGGAGTCCTCATCCATTTTGTTAGCCTTTATTCTTTTGAGCCAATTGCTGGATCACTTGCGGGAAAATCCGGTGCTCCACTTGATGGATACGGGTCTCCAAAGTCTCCAGCGTATCCTCCGGAAGGATCGCCACTTTTTCTTGAGCGATGATTGGGCCGGTATCGACCCCTTCATCAACGAAATGGACAGTGACGCCGGTCTCCGGAACGCCTGCTTCGAAAGCGTCCTGGATGCCATGCCGACCCGGGAAATCCGGCAGCAAGGACGGGTGGATGTTGACGATGCGGTCGGCGTAGGCCGTCAATAAAGTCGGTCCAACAATCCGCATATAGCCGGCCAGTACGACCAAGTCGACCTTTTCTTCAGCCAGATGCTTCAAAATTTCATTTTCGTAGGCGACCCGATCCTCGAAGCCTTTCGGCGTAAAGGAGATCACCGGGATATTGTATTGTTTGGCGCGCTCGATCGCATAGGCTTTCGGCTTGTCGCAGAACAGGAAAGCGATTGTCGCATCCACTTCGCCTGACACGATGGCTTCGGCGATGGCTTGAAAATTCGAGCCGTTTCCTGAAGCAAAGACAGCTATCCTCATGCTTGAGCCTCTTTCAGGATAACCTCTTTTTCTGATGTTTTTGCAGCCACGGATCCGATCACGTAGGCTTTTTCATCGTTCTCAGTCAGAACGCCCAGCACTTCCGTCAAGTTTTCGGGAGCGACCGCCAACACCATGCCGATGCCCATGTTGAAGATTTCGTACATTTCAAGAGCCGGAATCTTGCCGATTCTTTCCATCACTTGGAAGATCGGCAAGACAGGCCAGCTGCCTAATTGGATTTCCGCTTGGACGTTCTCAGGAAGCATACGCGGCACGTTTTCGACGAAGCCGCCGCCTGTGATGTGGGCAACGCCATGCAACAGCTTTTTTTTGATCAACGGCAATAGAGCATTCACGTAGATTCTTGTAGGCGTCAATAAAACGTCGCCCAATTCTTGGTCTTCGATGCCTTCCACTTTGTCGGCCAATTTGTAGTCATTGTCCTTGAAGAAGATTTTGCGCACCAAAGAGTAGCCGTTCGAATGGATACCTGATGAAGGCAACCCAACCAACACATCGCCTTCTTTGATCAAGGCAGGTGTCAACAAAGCATCTTTTTCCGCAATCCCTACCGTAAACCCAGCCAGATCGAAATCTTCCGGATCGTACATATCAGGCATTTCAGCTGTTTCTCCGCCGATCAGGGCAGCACCGGCTTGGACGCAGCCTTCAGCTACGCCAGCAACGATCTGCTCCAATTTTTCCGGACGGTTTTTGCCGACAGCTACATAATCCAAGAAATAAAGAGGTTCTGCACCTTGCGCTACGACATCGTTGACGCACATTGCGACACAATCGATCCCGATTGTATCGAATTTTCCGGCTTCGATGGCCAGCATCAGCTTCGTGCCGACACCGTCCGTACCCGATACAAGCACAGGTTTTTTGTAGTTCAATTCAGAAAGGTCAAAGTTTCCGCCGAATCCGCCGACTTCGCCAAAAACGCCTGGACGTTTCGTGCGGTCGATGTGTTTCTTGATGCGGCTTACTGTTTCATAACCGGCTGTGACATCCACACCCGCTTTTGCATATGCGTTTTCCATCAAACTTGTCCTCCCTTTAGATTCTCTTTTTGAATAGCTGTCATATTGTTCACGTAATCCGCTTCATAGTCATAAAGCCCAGTCGGGTAGACCCCGTTGAAACTGTCCATGCACAAGCCTGAATACGGCATATCAAATTTCAAACCGATTGAATCGATCAGACCTTCTTGGCTAAGGAAAGCCAAGCTGTCCGCACCGATATATTCACAGATTTCATCGACCGTCATTTTGGCAGCGATCAGTTCGGCTGACTTGCTGATGTCGATTCCGTAGAAACTTGGGTAGATCAAAGGCGGGGAAGAGATGCGGACATGCACTTCTTTCGCTCCCGCTTCTTTCAACAAAGTCACGATGCGTTTGCTGGTCGTCCCGCGCACGATGGAATCGTCCACCATGACTACGCTCTTGCCTTGGACAACCCCTTTTACGGCGGACAACTTCATTTTTACGCCCAATTCGCGCAGCTCCTGCGTCGGTTGGATAAACGTTCGTCCGACATACTGATTCTTGATCAATCCCATTTCGTAAGGTGTTCCGCTCTCTTCCGCGAATCCGCTCGCTGCTGACAAGGAAGAGTTGGGCACACCGATGACGATATCGGCTGTCACTGCAGGTGCTTCGATGGCTAAACGCGTTCCCATCCGTTTGCGCGCAGTATGCACGTTCACGCCGGCAATATTGGAATCCGGACGCGCGAAGTAGATATACTCCATCGCAGCGATGGAGATGGTTGTATCGTCGGTATATTTTTCGATCGTCAAGCCATTGTCGTCAATGATCGCCAGTTCGCCGGCGTTGACGTTGCGGACAAAATCAGCGCCGATCGTATCGATGGCACACGTTTCGCTGGCCATCACATACGCGCCATTCGGCAATTGGCCGATGACAAGCGGACGGAATGAATTCGGATCGACGGCACCGAACATTTTCTCTTCGGTCAAAAGGATATAAGTGAACCCGCCTTTAACCTGATTCAAGCTCTCTTTGATTTTTTCGATCAAGCTGTCTTTCTGGCTGCGTCTGATCAGATGCATCAGAACTTCCGTATCCGAAGTCGAATGGAAGATGGCGCCATTTTCCTCAAGATTGCGGCGCAATGATTTGGCATTGACCAAGTTGCCGTTGTGGCAAATGGCGATGTCCATATCATAGAAATGGTACAAAAACGGCTGCACATTCTCTATGCTGTTCTGTCCGGAAGTGGAGTAACGCACATGCCCGATGGCACGGTTACCGGTTAACCTCTGCAGATCATTTTCGTCCTTGAACACTTCGCTGATCAGACCAAGATTGCGGTGCACCAACAGTTTTCCTTCATCACATGAAACTATCCCTGCACCCTCTTGTCCGCGGTGCTGCAAGCTGTGCAAACCGAAGTAAGTCAACTGGCTGGCATTGTCGTCTCCCCAAATGCCGAATACGCCACATTCTTCGTTTAAGCTTTTTGTTTCAGCAAGCATGGAATAGCCTCCTCCCATTTCGTTTGTACTTCTTTCACGTCTAAATTGATTGTTTCGTTCTCGGCAGCGATTTTTGCGACAGCGTCAGCAGTCACTGTTCCGATTTGTGCAGCAGCTGATCCGAAGATCGCTTCCACAGCGGCAACATTTTCAGGTTTCACGGTCAGGATGAAGCGTGATTGCGTTTCGCTGAACAACAACGTTTTATCCATGGCAACCGTTACGTCAAAACCTAGGCCAGTGTCAAAGACGCTCTCCATCAAGCCGACAGCCAAGCCGCCTTCTGATAAGTCATGCGCGCTTGCGATCAGACCAGCTTTGATTGCTTTCAGCACATTCGCTTGGTTCTCTTTTTCGACAGCCAAATCAAAGTCCATCAGTTTTCCTTCGATTTTGCCCAATTCCATTTTTTGCAGTTCGGAACCGTTGAAGTCCGCTTTTGTAGCGCCGATCAGGACAATGCGGTCGCTGGCAGTTTTGAAGGCTTGCGTTGTGATGTGCGCAAGATCCTCGATCAGACCGACCATACCGATCATCGGTGTCGGATAAACGGCCACGCCATCGGTTTCATTGTAAAGGGAAACGTTCCCTGAGATGACAGGCGTATCCAATTGGCGGCAAGCTTCAGAGATACCGTCTGCGGAAGTGCTTAATTCCCAGAAAATTTCTGGCTTATCAGGATTTCCGTAGTTCAAGCAGTCTGTGATCGCCAATGGTTTTCCGCCGCTGGCAACGATATTGCGGGCAGCTTCAGCGACAGCGATCTGTCCGCCGATTTCCGGATTCAAATACAGGTAACGGCCATTGCAGTCCGTTGTCATTGCGATCGCTTTTTTTGTGCCGCGGACGCGGACAACTGCAGCATCGCTTCCTGGTCCTACGACCGTGCTGGTGCGGACCATGGAATCATATGTGTCATAGACGCTCTTCTTGGAAGCCAGCGTCGCTTGTTGCAATAAAGCCACTAAGGTGTCCTGCGCTGATGTGAAGACAGGTTTGTAGTCTTCCATAGCTGCGAATTCAGCGATGCGGGCAGGCACTGCAGTCGGTTTGTAGTAGACCGGTGCATCTTCAGCCAAAGCATCAACCGGAAGTTCAGCCACCACTTTGCCTGCATGGGATAGACGGTACATGCCATCATCGGTAACTTCACCGATCACGACTGCATCCAATTCATATTTTTTGAACAGGTCGACGATGCGTTGCTCTTCGCCCTTCTTGATGCACAACAGCATACGCTCCTGCGACTCGGAAAGCATCATTTCGTAAGGTGTCATTTCTGTTTCGCGCTGCGGAACATCATCAAGGTTCAAAAGCAAGCCGCTGCCTGCTTTTGAAGCCATTTCCGAGCTGGAAGAGACCAAACCGGCAGCACCCATATCCTGGATACCGATCAAAGCGTCGGAGTAGTCATAAATGCATTCCAAACAAGCTTCCATCAATAATTTTTCCATGAACGGATCGCCTACTTGGACAGCCGAACGTTGCGCTTCTTCCTCTTCCTTGAATTCTTCGGAAGCGAAAGTGGCGCCATGGATACCATCGCGGCCAGTTTTTGCACCCACGTACATGATCGAGTTGCCGACTCCGGCAGCTTGACCTTTTTGCATATCTTTTTGATCGATCAAGCCGACGCACATTGCGTTGACTAACGGATTGCCTTTGTAGCAAGGGTCGAATACCGTTTCGCCGCCGACAGTCGGAATGCCGATACAGTTGCCGTAACCGCTGATGCCGGCAACGACTTCTTCGAAGATGTGTTTCGTGCGGTCATTGTCCAATTCGCCGAAACGCAAAGAGTCCAGGATCGCAATCGGGCGTGCGCCCATGCTGAAGATGTCACGGATGATTCCGCCGACACCGGTAGCTGCGCCTTCATAAGGCTCGATAGCTGATGGGTGGTTGTGGCTTTCCGCTTTGAAAACGACAGCTTGGCCGTCGCCGATATCCACGATACCAGCGCCTTCACCAGGTCCTTGCAATACTTGCGGGCCGGTAGTAGGGAATTTTCTCAGGACGGGTTTTGAATTTTTATAAGAACAGTGTTCGCTCCACATAACGGCAAACAGGCCAGTTTCAGTATAATTCGGCAAACGATGCAAAATTTTATCGCAGATTGTGCCGTACTCTTCGTCTGTCAGACCCCATTCACGATAAATTTTGGATTCTTTTACTTGTTCTGGCGTTGGTTCTAAAAATGCCATTATTTGTTCAGCTCCTTCTTATAATTTTCAACCATGGATTGGAACAGGCGCAGGCCATCCGCTGATCCCAGCAAAGCTTCGACAGCACGCTCCGGGTGAGGCATCATGCCTAGGACGTTGCCTTTTTTGTTGATGATGCCGGCGATGTCTTCGATGCTTCCGTTCGGGTTGCCGTTGGCATAAGTGAATACGATTTGGTTATTGGCTTTCAGGTCCGCCAAAGTCTCTGCATCGCAGAAGTAGTTTCCTTCACCATGCGCGATCGGAACAGAGATGATTTCGCCTTCTTTATAGAGGGAAGTGAATTGCGTATCAGCATTCACGACTTTAAGATCCTGCGGTTTGCAGACAAACTTCAAGGTATCATTGCGGCGTAAAGCACCAGGCAATAAGCCAGCTTCAGCCAAAATCTGGAATCCATTACACGTGCCGAATACAGGTTTGCCTTCTTCAGCGAAACGGACAACTTCGCTCATAATGTTCGCAAAGCGGGCAATCGCACCTGTACGCAAGTAATCGCCATAAGTGAATCCGCCGGGCAATAGGACAGCATCGAAACCTTCAAGACTTGTTTCATAATGTTGCACATACTCTGCATCTTCTCCAAGAATATCTTTAATGGCTGCATACATATCTAAATCACAGTTAGATCCAGGAAAAACGATGACAGCGAATTTCATTAAGCTTCAACCTCCTGGATTTCATAACGGTAAGTTTCCATAACCACGTTAGCCAGCAACTTGTCGCAAATCTCTTCGATGACTTGTTCAACGTTCTCTTCATCTTTGGATACTTGGATTTCAAAATATTTTCCGATGCGGATATCTTCGATTGTTGGGTAGCCCATACGGTGGACGGCACCCTTCACGGCTTCTCCTTGCGGGTCCAATACTGAGTCTTTATACGTTACATACACGGTTACTTTATACATGTCCAAATTCCTCGCTTTTGTTTTTTTATTTTTTGTTTTTTTTGTTTTTGTTTATTCGTTGGTTGCATTCCGATGGCTTACATTTTGTTCAGGCGGTCCAACACTTCTACGTAGACCGGGATCAGATCTCCCAAGTCACGGCGGTAGATGTCTTTATCCAAGTGTTCGTTCGTTTCGATATCCCAAAGGCGGCATGTATCCGGTGAAATTTCATCAGCCAGGATGATTTCTCCCTCAGCTGTCTTGCCGAATTCGATTTTGAAATCGATCAGGCGGATGCCGATTGCCTTGAACATCTCGATTAAGGCTGCATTGATTTTCAGCGCTTGCTGCTTGATTTCAGCAACTTCTTCTTCAGTTGCCGCTCCCAGAACTTGTACATGGGCATCATTGATGAAAGGATCATTGAGTGCATCGTCTTTGTAATAGAACTCCAAAACAGGGAACGGCAAATCGATGCCTTCCTCCATGCCGAAACGTTTCGCAAAGCTTCCTGCGGATACATTACGGACAACCACTTCCAATGGGAACATATTGACTCTTTTTACTGATTGTTCGGTTTCTGATAGTTCTTGGATGTAATGGCTTGCGATTCCCTTTTCAGCCAGATACTCGAAGATGCGGCCGGTGATCTGGTTGTTGAGTCTGCCTTTGCCCTCGATAGTGTCCTTCTTTACGCCGTTTAATGCGGTAGCCTGATTTAGGTATTCTGCCCAAAGGACATTTTCCTGATCTGTAGCGTACATCTTTTTAGCTTTCCCAGTATAAAGCAATTCTTTTCTTTCCATCGTTCCCGTCCCTTTCTAAATCCGAACATTAATTTGTATAAACGCCTAATTCATTCGTTTATATTGTATCATCTGCCACCCGCTTGTCAATGGAATTTTCATGAAAATTGAAATAAATTCCGGTTTTTCTTCAATGATTTCAAGGCATCCGGTGGACAGAAAAAGGCCGGAACCGTAGTCCCAGCCTTTCCATCAGTCGCCTAAACCAAGTCTTTCGAATACTTCGTCGACGTGACTCAAGTGATAGTTATAGTTGAAGGCATCCGCGATGTCTTCTTTCGTTAATTTTGCCATAATGACTTCATCCGCTTCCACCAATGGACGGAAATCGGTCTGATTATCCCATGAAAGGGCAGTCTTCGGCTGTACCAAGTCATAAGCTTCTTCACGGCTCATGCCTTTGTCGATCAATTTCAACAGCACGCGTTGGCTATAGATCAAGCCGAAAGTCGCATTCATGTTGCGGAGCATATTCTCAGGGAACACCGTCAAGTTCTTGATGATGTTCGCAAAACGGTTCAATTGGTAGTTCAACAATGTCGTTGCGTCAGGAAGGATGATCCGTTCCGCTGAAGAGTGGGAAATATCGCGTTCATGCCATAAGCCTACATTCTCGTAAGCAGTGACCATGTAGCCGCGGATGACGCGGGCAAGGCCTACCATATTTTCGGAACCGATCGGATTGCGCTTGTGCGGCATAGCGGAAGAACCTTTTTGGCCCTTCGCGAAGAATTCTTCCACTTCACGGGTTTCCGATTTCTGCAATCCGCGGATTTCAGTAGCGAAACGCTCGATGCTTGTCGCAATCAAAGCGATTGTCGCCATGTATTCGGCATGCAGATCGCGCGGCAGAACCTGCGTCGAAATTTCTTGCGGTCTTGTGCCCAATTTTTCGCAGACGTACTCCTCCACGAATGGCGGGATGTTTGCGAAAGTCCCGACAGCCCCGCTGATTTTTCCGGCTTCAACGCCTTTAGCTGCATGCTCAAAGCGCTCGATGTTGCGTTTCATTTCCGAATACATCGTAGCCAGCTTCAGTCCGAATGTCGTAGGTTCCGCATGCACACCATGCGTACGGCCCATGCAGACAGTCTTTTTATGTTCTTTCGCTTTTTCGCCGATGATTTCCAGCATGTTCTGCAGATCCTTACGTAGGATATCGTTGGCTTGTTTCAATTGGTAGCCGTAGGCAGTATCAACCACATCGGTACTCGTAAGGCCATAGTGGACCCATTTTCTTTCTTCTCCCAAAGATTCGGAAACGGCGCGTGTGAACGCCACTACATCATGTCTGGTCTCTTTTTCGATTTCAAGGATACGGTCGATGTCAAAAGTTGCATTCGCGCGGATTTTAGCAACGTCTTCCGCAGGGATTTCACCTAGGGCAGCCCAAGCTTCATCAGCCAGGATTTCGACCTCTAACCAGCATTTGTAACGATTGTATTCGGACCAAACTTCAGCCATCTCAGGGCGTGTATAACGTGTAATCATTTTAAATTGTTCCTCCGTTCCAGATTCGGGTGTTGTCTATTTCTGTTAAGGTTGCTTCTTGATCATCCGTCAAAATGGTGATATGCCCCATTTTTCTGTCTGTGCGTGATTCCGCTTTACCATAGTAATGGAAAAACCAATCCGCTTTTTCTTCCCGTAGCGCGATCGTGCCTTCCATATGTTGTCCAAGGATATTGACCATGATGGCAGGCGACAATTGACGCGCTGTCGGCATCGGCAATCCGGCGACTGCTTGGATATGGGCATCAAATTGGGAAACGTTCATTGCTTCGATTGTGTAATGGCCCGAATTATGCGGACGCGGCGCCAACTCATTGATGAAGATCGTGTCATCCGCTGCCAGGAACATTTCGATGCCAAGCGTACCCACCAACTGCAGCGCATCAGCGATTTGTAGGGCAGCTTTGTTTGCTTTTTCGGCTACCGCAGGCGTGACGCGGGCCGGCACGATCGATTCGTGCAGAATATTATTGATATGGATATTTTCGGAAACCGGGAATACCGTAGCTTCGCCTTTTTGATTGCGTACGATCATGACCGAAAGCTCTTTGGTGAACGGAACCCAGGCCTCCAAAACGCAGATGCCGTCCACTGCCAGCTTCATGGCTTCCTCTTTTTCGGCTTCCGATTTCAGGACAACCTGTCCCTTACCATCATACCCGAAACGGGTCGTTTTTAAAACACTCGGATAGCCGATTTTAGCGATGGCTGCATCCAGTTGTTCCGCATTTTCAACTACCGCGAATTGCGCGATCGATACCCCCGCGGATTGAAGGAATTCCTTCTCCTTGATGCGGTCCTGCGTGGTCGTCAAAATTCCGCTGCCTTGCGGAATGCTGGACAGTGTTTCCACTTCCTGCAGCGCTGCCGCATCGATGTTCTCAAATTCGAATGTCACGACATCGGATTTTTCGGCCAATTCGCGCAAAGCCACCGCGTCAGCGTATGCCGCCTGGATGTGCCAATCCGCTACTTGGGCTGCCGGGCAATTTTCTCCCGGATCCAAAATCCCGACGGTGAATCCCATCCGCTTCGCGGACTGAGCCAGCATGCGCCCTAATTGCCCTCCGCCGATGATGCCGATTACGTCATTTGGTTTCAGTACTTTATACAAGGTCTTCACTGCTTTCCAATACTTTTTGTTTTAAATCTTCGCGTCTCTTTTCCAATTGATCGGCCAAATCTTGATTTTCGATCGAAAGGATCTGCACGGCCAGCAGACCGGCATTGATTGCCCCTGCTTTGCCGATGGCTACCGTCGCAACCGGAACACCGCCGGGCATCTGGACGATGGACAACAAGGAGTCCATTCCGCTCAATGCGCGCGATTGGACTGGAACACCGATGACCGGAAGCGTCGTTTTCGCAGCGATCATACCCGGAAGGTGCGCTGCGCCGCCTGCGCCGGCAATGATGACTTTCGTTCCCGCAGCCCGTGCTTGTTCAGCAAAGGTGAACATCAGATCCGGTGTCCGGTGAGCCGAAACGACCTTCTTTTCATAAGCGATGCCGAATTCATCCAGTATCAAGCAAGCTTCTTTCATAGTTTCCCAGTCAGAAGTACTACCCATTACGACAGAAACAATCGTATTCATCCATTTTTCCCCCATTATCAATTTTTCATTTTTAATATAGCACATCATCTCTCATTATTCCAAACGTTTTTGGGAACATATGGCATTTTCGTTCGGAAATAATCTGTTTTGATTCCATTCCGGACAACCGATGGCCGCATTTCACATTAAAAAAACCCCTGTTTTTTTATTCAAAAATCAACCCTTCCCCACCATAAATGGCAATAATATGATAAAATGATGATATGCAAACCCTTCCAATTTAAAAAATTACTGATTTCCTTTTTATTTCTGTTCTTATCCTATAGAATAAAATGGAATAATATTATTAAACATGATTTTTTCAACTTACTTATTTAATTTGCAACAAACCCATCTGCTCACAGGAGGAACGATGATCATGAATAAATTCTTCGATATCTATATGGATTTGAGAAAAAAAATTGAGCATGCAGAATTCGAAACCGGATCCCTGTTGCCCAGCGAAAAGACCCTGTCGGACCATTATAAGGTTTCACGGGAAACGATCAGAAAGGCTTTGGCGCTATTGCTGGAAGGTGGCTATATCCAGAAGAAGCAGGGCAAAGGTTCGATCGTGCTGGACATCAGACGGTTCAATTTCCCCGTTTCCGGGCTGACCAGTTTCAAAGAGCTGCAGGATTCCCAACAAATCCCGAATGAAACGATCGTCATCAAGAACAAGCTCGAGATCATTCCGGAATTCCTGGCTGATGATCTGAAAGTGGATCCCGGCCGCGAAGTGATTTCCCTTATCCGGTTGCGCAAGATTGCCGGGGAAGTCGTCATCATGGATAAAGACTACATCTTCCATGACATCATCGAACAAATCCCTTCCGAGGCTGCCGAAAATTCCATCTACGCGTACTTGGAGAATGAATTGGGCCTGAATATCGCTTATGCCAAAAAGGAATTCGTCGTAGAGGCGGCGACTCGGGAAGATCACAAGCTGATGGATCTGAAGGATGACACACACGTCGTCGTCGTCAAGAGTGAAGTCTATCTGGAAGACACCCGTCTGTTCCAGTACACAGAGTCGCGCCATCGTCTGGACCGCTTCCGCTTCGTCGAGTTCGCCCGCAGAAAACACAGCCTATAAAAAAAGATGAAGCCAAACCGGCTTCATCTTTTTTTTGCTAATGTAAGAGTTGGTCACTCGTTGACATTCGTATAATCAACGGTGAAATAGGCACCCTCGGCCATCAGGATATGGCCTGATTCATATGGGTTCCCGGCCACGGTCAGGTAGACTTCCTGGACACCATAATATTCCCCGATTGTATTGACGACTGCCTGCAAAATCAGGGATTCAGCCGATGTCCCGGCATTCATCTCAGAAACGAATTCCTGCGAGAAGTCCACATAGACACGCCCGTCGTCACTCAAAGACAAGCTGTTGATGGAGACATTCGGTCCGATCAGACTTCCTCCTGGTGCATCCGGCACGTTCTTCAACGCCTCCGCCAGAATGGTGCGGGTAATGTCATTGGTCGCATAGGATAAGGCAACACTTGTTGCATCCAATCCCATCAGATCGCTGTCCGGATAGAAAACGTGCAACTGTTGCGTTTCCGGAACGTTCTCGTTGCGGGCTTCCAGACTGGAAGAGACACTCATATCATCCCCAAGATCCGTGACCCGTTTCACCAAGCCCATATCCTTTACGTAGTAATCCTTGGTAGTGGAGGCTTCATAAGTCGTCGTCACTTCAAGCGCTTCGAAATTGCCCATCGGTGTTTCAATCTGGGCAGTCAGATTCGTGATTTCGGAAGGGACTCCGCTCGCATTCATCCAACTGTTTCCGACTTCCAAAGGCTCCTTCAACAGAATATCCAACTGGTTTGCCGCATCGCCGCTTGCTGTTTTTTCAAGCATATTTTCCCTGAAGTAGGTCTCCGGACGCGTGAATACTTCCCTGAGTTCCCCGTCAGCGAGTTCCAATACCGTCACGATTTGAGTGCCGCCGTTGTTGGAAGTGATCTGCATCCGGTTGCCTTCGATGTATTGTGGGTAGACCGTGAAAGAGGCGTACTCATTCCCTTCACCCAAATATTTTGTGAATACGGATGCGCTGAACGGATAATAAGCCTCGATTGTCGCTGCGTCTACAGGTTCGGAAGAGGACGAAGAAGCCGATCCGCTGTCTGTCGAACTGGACATGGAAGAGGACACACTGCTGACAGCCGAAGAATCGGATGAGGAATCGGATCCTCCAAAGAGACTGCAAGAAGCTAATAGGGGCACCAATAACGCTACCATCAGGTTCGAAACTTTCTTTCTCATATTTTTTTCCCACCTTCTGCCTTAGTTGTCTTCATTATATCACAACCGCTTTCTAAGGCATTGCCCTAACTATCGCTGCAACGCACGAATGCTGTGGCACTAAGCAACTCCTTTCAAGTATAATGAAGCCAGCACGAAACTAAACGAAATATTTCACAATTTAAAATAGAGGTGGAAAACTTATGAAAGAAATCAGTTTGAACGATACAGTCTATAATCTGGTGAAGCAGTACCCTGAAATCAGGGAAGTCATCATCAGCCTAGGCTTCGAACCCTTGCGCAGCGACAAGATGCTGAATACCGCCGGCCGGATCATGACCATCGGGAAGGCTCTCAAACGCAACGATGTGCCGGAGGAGACATTCGTCGAAATGCTGGCAAACAACGGCTTCAGCGTGAAGGAATTGGCGCCGTCACCGGCAGCAGTTGCTCCAAGCGAACCGGCAGAGCCCGCCGCTCCAACCGGGGGAATTGCCCGCATGGGTTCAGCGGAATTCCAGGAGCGCCAGGACATCCTGCAGAGCCTTATCCTGCGCTTGCATAAAGGAGAGGACTGGGATGCGGTGCAAGCCGACTTCAAGAAACATTTCACGGGCGTCAGCGCCTACGAGATTTCCGTCATGGAGCAAGGCTTGATGGGCAAAGGGATAGACGCCGAAGACATCCAACGCCTCTGCAACGTGCATGCATCGCTCTTCGGCGGATCCATCGAAGCGGTTTACACCACTTCAGCGGAACAGCAGCATGCCGGGCATCCGATCCAAGTTATGAAACTTGAAAATTTGGCCATCGAAAACACGCTGGAAAAGGTCAGCAAATTACTGGCCGTCTACCTTGAAACGCAGGAACCGAGCCTGAAGGCAGGCATCCAGAAACAATTGGCGTTGCTCGGCGAATTCGACAAGCATTACGCCCGCAAGGAATACGCCATCTTCCCGATCATGGAGAACAAAGGCATCACTGCACCGCCGAAAGTCATGTGGGGTGTCGATGACGATATCCGCGCCATGTATAAGGCCTTCAAAACCCTTCTGCAAAACGAGGACTTCACTGCGATTCCCAAAGCATTCTCCGACCTGAAATACGAAATGACGGAGATGATCACGAAGGAAGAAGACATCCTCCTGCCGATGATCATCGACATCTTCAATGAGGACCACTGGCTGCAGATCGCCAAGGAGTCCGAAGAGATCGGCTACTGCATCGTCAAACCGGAAGCAAAATGGGTGCCGGAACGTTCCATTCCCGAGGATGTTTCACATGAAACACTGACGACTGAAGCGAATCCTTACATCAATTTTCAAACCGGACACCTGACGCCGCATCAATTGGAAAAGATGCTGAACAACATCCCTTTGGAATTGACTTTTGTGGATGCGGACAACATCGTGCGCTACTACAATGACAACGGCGAAGAAAAATTCTTCAAGCGCACCAGCAGCGCAATCGGCCGCGATGTCATGAACTGCCATCCGCCGAAGAGCCTGCCGATCGTCACAAAGCTGCTCGCCGACCTGAAATCGGGCGCGAAAGAAAGCGAATCGATGTGGTTCCGCGCGATGGGTAAATTCATCCTGGTCACCTACCGCGCCGTCAGGGATGACGACGGCAGCTATATGGGGACTCTTGAATACGTGCAGGACATCCAACCGATCATCGATCTTGACGGCGAGAAGCGGACACTTTCCTAAGCCGCCGTCCCGGAAAGGATTGCCGAAATAAACAAATGCAAGCTGTCTCTTTTGAGGCAGCTTTTTTCGGCGGCAAGGAACTTTCTGTCTGTGTGTCAGCCGCTCGCTCTTCATTCGCCTGAATCTTCCCCCCTCCTCCGGCGAGCAGAGGCCCCGCCGGAGTTCGCCCAACATTCTCTCCTGTCAGCTCCGGCGAGGGCAGCTTCGCCTGAGGACACGCCACTGACCATCAGTGTGTTCCGGTGACCGCACGCTTCGCCGGAAGTCAGGTCAGCTGCTGCACCTCATCTCCGACGAGCACACCCCACCCAAAAAGAAGGGCCATCCCCCAAAAAAAGGAGACGGCCTTTCTTGCTGTTTATTTGGTTATCCTGAAAGCGATGGTTTCGTACGGCTTCAGCGTGAAGGATGGCATAAGCTGTCTTTCACCGTAGTTGCCGGCCAGGAAACTGCTGACCTTGTTTGCCCATTCTTCCGGTACGCTGATCGTGTACTCGCCGGCATAGAAATGATTCAGGACAAGCACTTTTTCCTGCTCGTTCTCCCTGATGTAGGCGAACACTTCCGGATCGTCAAACAGGATACCCTCGTAGGAACCGTCCACAATGACTGCATGCTCTTTGCGGATACGGATCAACGCTTGGTAGTAACGGAAAATTTTGCCCTCAGCGAGTTCTTTTTCGACGTTCACTTCCGGATAATTGGCCGCGACCTGTAGCCAAGGTTCGCCGGTCGTAAAGCCTGCGTGCGGGCTGCTGTCCCATTGCATCGGCGTCCGGCTGTTGTCGCGGGATTTTTGCTTGATGATGCGCATGGCCTCCTGATGCGTCAACCCGGCAAGTTTCAGATCGCGGTAGGCATTGTGCGACTCGATATCGCGATAAACGCTGATGTCGTCATAATCTGGATTCGTCATGCCGATTTCCTCGCCCTGATAGATGTAAGGCGTGCCCCGCAACAGATGAATCGTTTGCGCCAGCATGGAGGCTGTTTCGAAAGGATAACGGATCGGATCGCCGAAGCGGCTGTTGGCGCGCGGCTGATCATGATTGTTCCAGAACAGCGCATTCCAGCCTTTCCCGTCCGACATTCCTGCCTGCCACTCATTCAAAATCCGCTTCAGTTCAAGAAAATCAAAGGGATGATCCGTCCATTTTTCACCATCTTTGTAGTCGACCTTCAGATGGTGGAAGCTGAAGATCATCGACAATTCGTTCCTGTCCGGATTCGAATAAAGGATTCCGTTTTCGACAGTGGTCGAAGACATCTCACCGACCGTGATGATATCCTCCAGCGTGCCGAATGATGCCTGGTTCAGCTCATGGATATAGTCATGGACGATCGGACGATCCGTGTAGAGGCTCTTTTCGTTGCTTCCTTCACTGTCGACCAACGCGACATCCTTGCCGATGAGATTCAATACATCGAAGCGGAAACCCTTGATGCCCTTTTCCAACCAAAAATTGACGACTTTCTGCAGTTCCTGCCGCACTTTCGGGTTGCGCCAGTTCAGATCCGCTTGCGTGACATCAAACAGATGCAGATAGTACTTGCCGGTGTCCCCGAATGGCGCCCACGCCTCCCCGCCGAATTTCGAACTCCAATTGGTCGGCAGGCTGCCGTCTGCTTTCGGATCGCGGATGATGTAATAATCCTGGTACTCTTCGTCACCGGCCAATGCTTTCTGGAACCACTCATGCGTGATCGACGTATGGTTGAATACCATGTCGAACATGATTTCGATGCCATGCTGCTTCAGCTTCCGGATCAGTTCTTCAAAGTCTGCCATCGTGCCGAAAACAGGATCGATGGCATAATAATCAGTGATGTCATACCCGTTGTCCATTTGCGGGGATACGAAGATCGGATTCATCCAGATCATATCGATGCCCAGTTCCGCCAAATAAGCCACTTTGCTGATGATCCCTTGGATATCACCGATGCCGTTGCCGTCGGAGTCCTTGAATGATTTTGGATAAAGCTGATAGATCACTTTTTTTTGAAAGTCTTTCATTGTAAAGCCTCCTGTCTTTTCACTATGACTGAAGGCAAAAAGCTTCACTAACAGCTTTTTGCCTTCAGTAATTCACTTTTTATTTTTGAGTTTGGATAACCGGTGCGTCCTCGACTTCGCCTTTAGGAGCGAAAAGTTGTTTCTTGTCGAATACAATCGTCAACAGGAACGGCACGACGATCGCGATGGCCATACATACGATGAACATTGCCATCGAATCGGTCTGGATGCTGAGGAAACCGGGAATCCCGCCGACTCCGATACTGTTCGCCATGACGTTGAAGGTCGTAGCCACCAAACCGGCGATCCCGGATCCGATCATCGCTGCAACGAACGGATAGATGTATTTGATGTTGATGCCGAACATGGCCGGCTCGGTTACGCCCAAGTAGCAGGAGATGGCGGCCGGGATGGAAACCTGTTCCTCTTTTTCATTCCCTCTGTGCAGGAAGATGATCGCCATAACGGCCGATCCTTGTGCGATATTCGAAAGGGCGATCATCGGCCACAGGTTCGTGCCACCGAAATCGGCGATCAGCTGCAAGTCGATGGCATTGGACATATGGTGAAGCCCCGTGATGACGAGCGGCGAATACAGCGTACCGAAGAACAGACCGAACAGCCATCTGAAGTCCCCTGTCAATCCGGCATAGACGACTTCGGAAACCCATTGGCCGATTGTCCAACCGATAGGCCCCAGCACGGTATGCGCGATGATGACAGTAGGAACCAAGGCCAACAATGGAACAACAATCATCGAAATGTACTGCGGAATCCATTTACGCAGCCAAATTTCCAAGTAGGCCAACACAAACCCAGCCAACATGGCCGGAATGACTTGCGCTTGATAGCCGATTTTGTTGATTGTGAAAGCACCGAAATCCCAGAATGGAATCTGTTCCGCCCCGGCGACACCATAGGCATTCAATAATTGCGGTGATACCAATGTAATCCCGAGAACGATACCCAGAATTTGCGTAGTGCCCATTTTTTTCGTGATGCTCCAAGTGATGCCGACTGGCAAGAAGTGGAAAATCGCTTCACCGATCAGCCAAAGGAAATCATTGACGCCTGTCCAGAACTGAGAATTGGAAACGATCGTGCCGTTGGCGAAATTGATCCCTTCAAGTACGTTTCGGAACCCTAGGATAAGACCCCCTACTACGATGGCCGGAATCAGCGGCGTAAAGATTTCCGCTAACACAGCCATGGCCCGCTGCACGACATTCTGATTCTGCTTGGCTGCCGCTTTTGCTTCATCCTTCGAGACGCCCTCTTTACCGGATACCTTCGCGAACTCGTTATAAAATTGTGGCACTTCATTACCGATGATGACCTGAAATTGTCCTGCTTGGGTGAAGGTTCCTTTTACTGCGGGTATGTCTTCGATTTTCTTGATGTTGGCGGCAGCCGGATCATTCAGAACGAAACGCATCCGAGTGGCACAGTGACTGACTGCAGAAATATTATCGGGGCCTCCGATATGTTCCAGCAAATCTTTTGCATCTTTGTTGAAATCTACCATTTTTTCTCCTCCTAAACTTGTATATACATGTTCCTGACATTTCTATTTTACCGCGAAAAATTTTATATTGCAAACGTTTTCCATCTGCTGTATTTTTACTTGTATAGACAAGTTGCCCATTTTCCGTATTTTATGAAGCGTTAACAAGCTGGACAACACCCTTAAAAAAAAACGACAAAAGAATCGGATGGTGCCTGATTCCTTGCCGTTTTTTGATTATGCCAAGCCGATCATATTCCTTGTTTCACTTTCACCAACGTACGCCCATGCATCTTTCCGTCCATGATTTTCCCGAAAGCCGCTGGTAAATCTTCCAGCGTGATTTCCTGTTCGACCAGCAAATCAAGATTTTCCGGCTTCAGATCGCTTGCCATACGCCCCCAAAGCTTGATGCGTTCAGCGTAAGGATGGTTCACTGAATCGATCCCCACAAGTTTGACGCCCCTCAGGATAAACGGCAGCACGGTCGCTTCGAATGCGATTCCGCCGGCATTTCCGCTCAAAGCCAGACAGCCGCCGTAATGCAGCTGCGCCAGCAAATCAGGCAGCAGCGGACCGCCGACAGGATCGACGATCGCCGCCCAACGTTGCTGTGCCAATGGCCGCTTCTTCTCCAGCGCCACTTCATCAGGATGGAGAACCGCTTCAGCACCGAGTCCCTTCAGGTAATCCATGCAGTCCGCTTTTTTGCGGGACACAGCTTCGACCGTATACCCTAGACGCTTCAACATAGCGATCGCCATGCCGCCGACACCGCCGGAAGCCCCTGTCACCAAAACACTCCCCGTTTGCAGCTGGATGCCTTGCTTCTCCAAGGCATCCACTGATTCCGCCGCTGTGTACCCGGCCGTTCCGATGATCATCGCTTCCTTCAGGCTCAACCCTTCCGGCAACGGAACGACCCAGGCTGCAGGGACCCGGGCATATTGGCTGAATCCGCCGAAATGACTCACACCTAAACCGTAGCCAGTCACGATCACCTTATCCCCTGCCTGGAAAGTTGGATCGAGCGATTCCACAACCACGCCGCTCAGATCAATCCCCAAAATAATAGGATAGTTGCGGATGACCCCGCTTTTCGGATTGGTTCCGGCCAGCCCGTCCTTGTAGTTGACGCTCGAATAGTGCACTTCGATCAGCACCTCCCCATCAGGCAAGTCCTCTTTGTTGAATGTTCTGACGCTAGTTTCCACTTTCGCATCTATATTTTCCGCCCATAAAGCCTTGAACTCTTCCATAAGCCATTCCCCTCTTTTCTGCTTGTATTTTCTTAAGTTTAGTCCATCTTCCCATAATTTGCGACCTCTTCCCCGCAACCCACAGGAAAAAAGAGCCAAATAAAAAAACCTTCTCCGGGAATCAAGCTGCCCCCTGGTGAAGGTTTTATGATATTCGATTAGTCCGCTATCTCAACAACCAAATAACGATGCGGCTCTTTGCCCTCGGAATGGGTTTTGATGCGTTTGTTCTGGCTCAAGCGCGCATGGATCTGTTTTCTTTCAAAAGCAGGCAGCGGCTCAAGGAACACGGGCTGTCTCGTTTTGATGACGCGTTCCGCAGTACGGTCGGCGATGCTTTCCAATACGGCAGCTCTGCGCTCACGGTAGTCCCCGACATTCACGATCACGGACAGGCGGCGACGCACATAGCGTTGCACCAGCGCTTGCGCCAATATCTGGAGAGCATTGACGATTTTTCCGTATTTGCCGATCAATAGCCCTGGCTTTTCGCTTTCCATCTGGAAAATCAGCATATTGTTCTTCTCTTCGACCGTCACGATCGCAGGAGCCCCGTATGCTTCAGCTACCGAAGTAAGATACTCGGTCACTGCGGCAATCGCTTCATCACGGCCGGATTCTTCATCATCATCGGACTCATCGGAAGAAATCAGTCTATCGATCTCAGGTTGATCAGCCAATATCTTTTCCGCAGTTTCCGGATAATCCTCTTCAAGATCTTCTACGATATCTTCGACTGTCTCTTCGATTTCGGCTAATTGGATATCGCCTGCTTCATCAAAGTCCCTGATTTCTTTGAGCGTGATTTCCACGACTGCCTCTTTTTGTCCGAATCCAAAAATCCCTTTTTTACCTTCAGAGATTACGACGATATCGGCTTCATGGCTGTCTACGCCCAACAAATCCAGACCTTTGCGGATCGCTTTATCAACGGTCGTATCTTTCGCAATTACTTTATCCATAATAGAATGTCATCCTTTCCTACTTCAAAGTATAACTAGTTTTTCTTTTTCTTTTTAGGATTTTGAGCTTTCTTCAATGCTTTTTCGCGCGCTTTTATTTCTGCTTCCGCTTGTTCGCGCTCGCGGATGGCCTTGTATGGGTTGTTCAGCATCAAGGTCTGACCGACCGAGAAGGCATTACTTGCTACCCAGTACAATGACAAGGCGCTCGGGAAGTTGATACCCATCATCAAAATCATGATCGGCATCGTGTAAGTCATCGATTTTGTCGCGGAATTCGCTTCCGTCTGTGACATCATCGTCAATTTGCTTGTGGCATACGTCAGGATCGCAGCCACTACCGGCAGAATGAAGAATGGATCGCGTTCTCCCAAGTTCATCCATAGGAAGCTGCCGCTCTTCAAAATTTCAGTCCGGCTGATTGCTTGGTACAACGCCATCAATACGGGCATCTGAACCAAAACAGGCAAACAACCCATATAAGGATTCACATCGTTATCTGCATACAGCTTGGAAACTTCCTTCTGCAGATGTTCTTGCGTTTCCCGATCTTTAGAGGCATATTTCGCCTGCAACGCTTTTATCTGCGGTTGAACAGCCGACATTTTTTTCGTGCTCTTCGTCTGGAAATGATTGAGCGGCAACAGGATAACCCGGATGATGATCGTGAAGGCAATGATTCCTAGGCCATAATTACTGAAAAATAGATCGGACAACCACACGATCATGTTGGAGAAATTAAAGACAACATAACGATCCCAAAAACCGGCACTTTCTGAGGTGATGGGTTCCGTTCCACACGCTGATAAAACCATCATAACAGCAAATAAGCTGAGTGTAAAAAGTAATCGCTTACGCTTTGACAAGAGAACTCCTCCTTAATAGGAATAATATAGTTTATTTGTTTTTCAAAAGGTTGGAAAGCTTAAGGACATGGACCAGACTCTTCTTGACTTCCGCAGCCGACATTTCAGCAACCGGTTTGCGTGCAATCACGATGAAGTCAATATCCTGAACCAAATCTGCCTTCAATTCCGTGAGTGCCTGGCGGATTTTTCTTTTGACGGCGTTCCGCACCACGGCATTGCCGATTTTTTTGCCGACGGACAAACCGACCCGAAAATGCGGTTGCCACTTTTTGTCGAGCACATAGATCACGAATTGGCGGTTCGCTTTGGACACACCATTATGAAATACTTTCTGAAATTCTTTTTCTTTCTTAACACGAAAAGATTTCCTCATGTTCTTCCCTCAAATCTGCAATCATAACATGCAAAAAAAATCTCCCCCAAATGGAGAAAAACAGAAAAATTTCTCTCTCCGTTATCATCACAAATACGAACCCACTCCCGAGGCATTGCTGCTTTCGGTTCTGTTGGACACATTTGTCATACTCTCCATTTAAGAAAGACATTTTTGCATTTTTCGAAATACTTAAAAAAAAAGACCACTGAAACGGTCAGTGATCTATGCAGAGATAACTTTTCTGCCTTTAGCGCGTCTTCTTGCTAATACTCTACGGCCGTTTTTTGTGCTCATACGTTTACGGAAACCATGAACGGATTGACGGTGACGTTTTTTAGGTTGGTATGTTCTTTTCATTGATCTTTACACCTCCTGATAAACTATCTTTCAAATAGGTTATATTTCACTGTTTAGACAGTCCATTAACATTATAAAGAGACAGAATGTGACCTGTCAAGTAAAATTGGTTCATTTTATTGAACTCACTGAGATATAATAGCACAAAACATTAAAAGATAAAACACCTTTCTTGAAAAAAATTTGATTCTCATCAAAATAAAATTATCCACAACCTTTTTTTTAATACACAATGCCACGGGATAACTCCTGCAGCCCCCTTGATCGCTAACACCTTCGACCCGATTTATCCACATTCATACAGCGTGTGTACTTCTCCCGAAACCCCACCTGAAAAACCTGTGTAAAAGTGTATCAAACGTTGTAACAATCAACGTTTCGAAAACAAACTACTCCACAACGGACCGTGGACAACTGCTTTGCCTACAAAGTTTGTCCACACCCTCTCCAAGCCTGTGGACAACTATTTATACACCGGTTGATTGTTTTATTCACAGCTGAAAAGAGTTGTGGAAAACTTTTTGATATAATGCTAAAATAAAAAGGACTCACTAAAAGGAGGTGTCCCATTTGGATGACATCTATTCATTATGGCGTTATCTGCAAGAAAAATTTCAAGAATCACTGTCCAAAGTCAGCTACGATACTTGGATAGACAGCGCAGTCCCGGTCCGACTGACTGATACGAATATCATCATCGAAGTTCCCTCTTCTTTACATAAAGATTATTGGCAAAATAATTTGATGAGCAGAATTGTCGAAGGCATCTATGAATTCAGCGGCAAAGAACTGACTCCCATTTTTATGATCAAGAATGAGGAAATGCCTGATATTGCAAAACCGACCATCAAACGCACCAACAACAATCGTCTCTTTAAGGATGCCCAACTGAACAGCAAGTATACCTTTGACACCTTTGTTATAGGAAAAGGAAACCAGATGGCTCACGCTGCCGCCCTCGTCGTGGCGGAGGAACCCGGCACAATCTACAACCCGCTCTTCTTCTATGGAGGCGTCGGCTTAGGCAAGACCCATTTGATGCACGCCATCGGCCATCAAATGCTGCAACTGCGGCCAACCGCACGGGTAAAATACGTCAGCAGCGAAACGTTCGCCAATGATTTCATCAACTCCATCCAGAATCGGACGCAGGAGCAATTCCGTAATGAATACCGCAGCGTCGACTTACTGATGGTCGATGATATTCAATTTTTTGCCGACAAAGAAGGAACGCAGGAAGAGTTCTTCCATACTTTCAATGCGCTTTACGATGAACGCAAACAGATTGTGCTGACGAGCGATCGCTTGCCGAACGAAATCCCTAAACTGCAGGAACGGCTTGTCTCCCGTTTTGCTTGGGGCTTATCGGTTGATATCACGCCGCCCGATCTGGAGACGCGCATCGCCATTCTGCGCAAAAAAGCCAACAGCGAGCGCCTGGAAATTCCCGATGACACCCTCAGCTACATCGCAGGGCAGATAGATTCCAACATCCGGGAATTGGAAGGCGCCCTCGTCCGGGTACAAGCCTATTCAGCGATACAAGGGACCGACATCACCACCAGTCTGGCAGCGGACGCTCTGAAGAGCATCATGCCTTCCGAAAAACCAAAAGCTTTATCCATCTATGCCATCCAGCAAGCGGTAGGGAAATATTACCATGTGACCGTCGAGGAATTGAAAGGCAAGAAGCGCACCAAAGGGATTGTGGTGCCAAGACAAATCGCCATGTATCTTTCCCGGGTGATGACGGACAATTCCTTGCCGAAAATCGGTTCCGAATTCGGCGGCAAGGATCACACAACCGTCATTCACGCCCATGACAAGATTGCCCTTTCCGTAAAAAAAGACCCTGTTCTGCAACGCGAAATCGAGACGATCCAAAACAGTCTGAAAAAATGATCCTCTCGCGCATTGTGGATAAGCCAATAAATAAGACGGCATTTACGAACACGTTATCCACAGGTGGAAAACTATTGGTTTTGTCAGCATCTTTCACTTATCCACAGTATGAACAGGCCCTACTACTATTACTAATATTATTTAATTTATATTAATAACCATCGGAGGTCCCTTATTATGAAATTTTCCATTAATCGTCAGGTTTTGATCAAACACTTATCTGACGTACAAAGAGCTATTTCCAGCAGAACAACAATCCCTATTTTGACAGGGGTAAAAATCAGTGCTGATGAAAATGGGATCGTATTGAGCGGAAGCGACTCGGATATTTCCATCGAAACGCTGATTCCTGTGTCGGAAGAGAATAACCAGATCGAAATCCACTCACAAGGCGGCATTGTCCTGCCGGCTCGTTTCTTCAGCGAAATCGTAAAAAAATTAGCTGATGAAAAAATCACGATTGAAGTCAAAGATCATTTCCAGACAAACATCACTTCTGCAAAAGCATCTTTCACCATCAACGGAATCGATGTAAACAACTATCCGAATTTCCCGGTCATCGATTCGAATGAAGTCATCACCTTACCGACTGCTTTATTCAAACAAGTGATCCAGCATACGGTAATCGCAACATCGACACAGGAAAGCCGTCCGATCTTGACTGGGGTGAACATGACCATCCAAAATGGGAAATTGACAGCTGTCGCTACGGACAGCCATCGTTTAAGCCAGCGCGTCATCTCGATCGCGGCTCCGGAATCACAGCTAGAAAAAACCTACAATGTCATCATTCCCGGAAAAAGCTTGGTGGAGCTCTCACGGATCGTTGAGAATCAAGCGACCATCGAAATGATGATCACGGAGAACCAAGTCCTTTTCAAAGCCGAAAATGTTTATTTCTACTCGCGCTTGCTGGAAGGCTACTATCCGGATACAAACCGTTTGATTCCGGCCAGCTCCAGCACACAGATCGTCTTGAATGCCTATGATTTGCTGCAGGCTACCGACCGTGCCTCCCTGCTTTCGCATGAAGGAAAAAACAACGTCGTCAAACTGTCCATCGATGCAAACAAAGTCGAGTTATCTGGAAACTCTCCTGAAGTCGGCAATGTGGAAGAATCCTTGGCTTATGAGTCCGCCAGTGGCGATCCGCTGATCATTTCCTTCAATCCTGATTACATGAAGGATGCGCTGCGCACATTCGGCCAACAGGATGTCCAAGTCAATTTCACTTCGGCTGTACGCCCATTCACGGTCGTGCCGGCGGATCGTGAAGACGATAACGATAATTCGTTCATCCAACTGATCACGCCTGTAAGGACCTATTGATCCGAAAGATATAATCCAAAAAGCAAGGAGACGATCCGATCGTTTTCTTGCTTTTTGCTTATCTAAAAATGAAAGCGCTCGGACCAGCCGTTTTTTCCATAGGAAGAAAGTCCGCATCCGCTCCGTTTGTTCAGCTAAAGATAAAATGACCGAAAAACGCGAATTTTAAATTTATAAGCCTATAGACGCTTTCGTTTGGATATAGCTAATTTGTATTGTTTTCGGAAAAAATTGAAATAAGGGCCTTTTTTTTCGCGAAAATTTGAAATTGATCAAAAAAAATAGTATAATAAACATATTAATTAGCATCATTGCGTGGATTTTATTTTCCACGCTTATTTTATTGGAAAATAGGTGAATTTCTTGAAAAATATTGTGAATATTGATGCAGAGTTCATTACTCTTGGTCAACTACTGAAACATGTCAATCTGATTTCCAGCGGCGGTATGGCCAAATGGTTCCTTTCAGAATATGTGGTGTATGTAGACAACGAAAAAGAAGACCGCAGAGGCCGCAAATTATTTCCCGGTACGATGATCGACATCCCTGGTGAAGGCACTTTCTTCATCCAGTCAACAAAATCGGATAAAGAAGAGGCTGAGCAAGACAACCGTGAGTCCGAAGCATGATCCTGAAAGAAGTGACGCTGCAAAATTTTCGGAATTATCCGTCTCTTTCCGTGTCCTTTTCAGATGGCATCAATGTCTTTTTGGGTGAGAATGCGCAAGGCAAAACCAATCTCATGGAAGCAATCTATGCATTGGCTTTGGCAAGGAGTCCGCGCACGTCAAACGAAAAAGAAATGATCCGTTGGCAAGAAGATTCCGCCAAGATAACCGGCAAAATCCAAAAAAGGGTTTCTACGTTCCCTTTGGAAATCATTTTTTCCAAAAAAGGCAAGATTGCCAAAGTCAATCACCTGGAACAAAAAAAGCTGAGCCAATACATCGGCCAACTGAACGTCGTGCTGTTCGCCCCGGAAGACTTGAATTTAGTCAAGGGTGCGCCTGCCAACCGCAGAAAATTCCTGGATATGGAGCTGGGCCAGATGAATCCGGTCTACCTGCATGATCTTGTGCAATATCAGCGGATACTGAAGCAACGGAATCTTTATTTGAAGCAGTTGGTGACCGGTAAAGCCAAGGATGAAGTCTATTTGGATGTGCTGACTGAGCAATTGGCCATTTTGGGTGCCGATCTGTTGGTCTACCGTCTGCAGTTCATCAAAAAATTGGAAGCCTGGGCCCAACCGCTGCACAAAGAGATTTCTTTGGAGCGGGAAGAACTGACGATCGCCTACAAGTCCAACATCGAGTTGTCTGATGAGATGGATAAGGACGCTCTTTTTTTGAAACTGATGGAAGCGTTCCGCCAAGGGAAAAGCCGGGAAAGAGATCAGGCGGTCACCCTTTTCGGTCCGCACCGCGATGACCTGATTTTTCAGGTGAACGGGCGCAATGTCCAAAACTACGGCTCTCAAGGGCAGCAAAGAACGACTGTCCTCAGTCTCAAATTGGCGGAGATCGAATGCATGAATGAGGTCCTGGGGGAGTATCCGATCCTGTTGCTGGATGATGTCCTGTCCGAATTGGATGATGAACGCCAGACCCATCTGCTGAAAGCGATCGAGAAGAAGGTCCAGACCTTTTTGACGACAACCAGTTTGGATGGCATAAAAAAGAATAAGATAGACGAACCGACTATCTACCATATAAAAAACGGTGAAGTAGAAATGGAAGGTGTGTAACAGAATGGCAGAAAACGAAATGAACAAAGCTGAACGAGCAAAAGAATACGATGCCAGTCAGATCCAGGTCCTGGAAGGACTGGAAGCAGTCCGCAAACGTCCTGGGATGTACATCGGCTCCACCAGTGGCGCGGGTCTGCACCATTTGGTCTGGGAAATCGTGGATAATTCCATCGATGAAGCGCTAGCCGGCTTTGCGACAAAAATTGAAATAATAATCGAAAAAGACAACAGCGTAACTGTAACCGATAATGGCCGTGGTATTCCAGTCGATATCCAAGCGAAGACTGGCCGCCCCGCTGTAGAAACTGTCTTCACTGTTCTTCATGCAGGCGGCAAATTCGGCGGTGGAGGCTACAAAGTTTCAGGTGGTCTCCATGGTGTTGGTGCTTCGGTCGTGAATGCCTTGTCTTCTGAATTGACCGTAAACGTTTATAAAAACAATAAAATTTACACCCAAACGTTCGTACGCGGAGACATCACATCCGATTTGACCATCACAGGAGATACCGATAAGCATGGTACGGAGGTCCGTTTCCTGCCTGATCCGGAAATTTTCAAGGAAACGATTGTCTTTGATTTTGAAAAACTGGCGGTACGTGTCAGGGAATTGGCTTTCTTGAACAAAGGATTGAACATTTCCATCGCGGATAAACGCCCAGAAGAACCTATGGAACAAGAATATTATTACGAAGGCGGAATCAAGAGTTACGTCGAATTCCTGAACCGCAACAAAAAAGTCATTTTCGAAGAACCCATCTACATCGAAGGCGAGCAGGACGATATTCAAGTTGAAGTAGCGATGCAATATACGGATGGCTATCATACAAACTTTCTGAGTTTCGCCAATAATATCCATACTTACGAAGGCGGAACCCACGAATCCGGTGCAAAGACCGCTTTGACCCGTGTCATCAATGACTATGCGAAACGCAATAAGATCATCAAGGAAAATGAAGAGAATCTGACCGGGGAAGATGTGCGTGAAGGCCTTACCCTTGTCCTCTCCATCAAGCACCCGGATCCGCAGTTCGAAGGACAGACCAAGACAAAATTGGGCAATTCAGAAGCGCGTACCATCACCGACCGACTTTTTTCAGCGTACTTTGATAAATTCCTGATGGAAAACCCGCAAGTCGCCCGTCAGATTGTCGAAAAAGGTATGTTGGCTGCCCGCGCACGTTTAGCAGCCAAAAGAGCCCGTGAAGTGACCCGCAAGAAGAGTGGATTGGAAATCAGTAATCTGCCCGGTAAATTGGCCGATTGCTCCAGCAAAAATCCAGCAGAATCCGAAATATTCATCGTCGAAGGAGACTCAGCCGGAGGTTCGGCAAAACAAGGCCGCTCCCGTTTCTTCCAGGCAATCCTGCCGATCCGAGGGAAGATTTTGAATGTAGAAAAAGCATCCATCGACAAAATCCTCGCCAATGAAGAGATCCGTTCGCTGTTTACGGCGATGGGGACCGGCTTCGGCGGAGACTTCGATGTTTCCAAAGCGCGCTATCATAAATTGGTCATCATGACCGATGCCGATGTCGATGGTGCCCACATCCGTACGTTGCTGTTGACGCTTTTCTATCGCTACATGCGTCCTTTGGTTGAAGCAGGATATGTGTATATCGCACAACCACCTTTGTATCAAGTTAAGCAAGGCAAAAAAGAGAAGTATCTCGATACCGATCAGGAGCTGGAAGAGTACTTGGCATCCATCCCTGACTCGCCAAAACCAAGCATCCAACGCTATAAAGGGCTTGGAGAAATGGATGCGGAACAATTATGGGATACGACCATGAACCCTGAAAACCGTCACTTCCTGCAGGTGACCGTCGATGACGCCGTCAAAGCTGACGAAACATTGAATATGCTTATGGGGGATCATGTAGAACCAAGAAGGAACTTCATCGAAGAAAATGCGGTTTACGTGAAGAACTTGGATATCTAAAAGGGGGTTGGAAATTAAATGTCTGATGAAATTGAAAAAGTAAATGATCAAGCCATGGAACAAAGGGAATTAAGCCATGAAATGGAAACTTCATTCCTGGAATATGCCATGAGCGTTATCGTAGCCAGGGCTTTGCCTGACGTCCGTGACGGACTCAAGCCGGTCCATCGCCGGATTCTTTACGGCATGAGCGAACTGGGCGTTACGCCTGATAAAGCACACAAAAAATCCGCACGTATCGTCGGGGACGTAATGGGTAAGTACCATCCCCACGGTGACAGTGCCATCTATGAATCCATGGTGCGTATGTCCCAGGATTTCAGTTACCGTTATCCGTTGGTCGATGGACACGGAAACTTCGGCTCCATTGATGGAGACAGCGCCGCAGCAATGCGTTACACCGAAGCCCGGATGTCAAAAATCGCCTTGGAAATGCTGCGCGACCTCAACAAAGATACAGTCGATTACCACGACAACTATGACGGTTCCGAAACTGAGCCGGATGTATTGCCAGCCCGCTTCCCTAACCTGCTGGTGAATGGTGCTTCCGGTATCGCTGTTGGGATGGCGACAAATATCCCGCCGCACAACCTGACGGAAGTCATTTCCGCCCTGCATATTCTGATGAATGATCCGGAGGCGACGACTGCCGATTTGATGGAGGCCGTTCCCGGCCCCGATTTCCCTACAGGCGGTATCGTCATGGGCAAATCAGGGATCAGAAAAGCTTATGAAACGGGCAAAGGCTCCATCATTGTCCGCGGACGTGTAGAAGTCGAAATCCTGAAAAACGGCAAAGAACGCATCATCATTTCGGAATTGCCTTACATGGTCAACAAAGCGAAATTGGTCGAACGGATTGCTGAATTGGCCCGCGACAAACGGATCGAAGGCATAACCGACTTGGCGGATGAGTCCGACCGCGACGGCATGCGTGTTGTCATCGATGTCCGCAAAGATGTCAGCGCCGGCGTCATTCTGAATAATCTGTACAAATTGACGCCGCTCCAATCCTCATTCGGCTTCAATATGCTGGCGATCGTAAAAGGCATCCCGAAAGTGCTGGGACTCAAGCAGATTCTGGTCCACTACCTGGAACACCAAGAAGAAGTCATCCGCAGAAGAGCCGCATTCGACAAACGAAAAGCGGAAGCCCGTGCGCATATCTTGGCCGGCTTGCGGATCGCTTTGGATCATATCGATGAAATCGTAGCGATTCTGCGCGGTTCAACCAATGGCGATGCAGCCAAACAAATCTTCATCGACAAATACGGCCTTTCCGACAAACAAGCGCAAGCCATTTTGGATATGCGTTTGGTGCGTCTGACCGGTTTGGAAAGAGAAAAAGTTGAAGCGGAATATGATGCACTGATGGCTTTGATTGCTGATTTGACTGATATTTTAGCGAATGAGCAGCGTGTCTTCGACATCATCTATACGGAATTACTTGAAATCCAAGAAAAATTCGGCGACAAACGCCGCACGGAACTTTTGGTCGGAGAAGTATTGTCGCTTGAGGATGAAGACTTGATCGAAGAGGAAGACATCGTCCTGACTTTGACTCATAACGGCTACATCAAACGTTTGCCAAACAGCGAATTCAGAGCCCAAAAACGCGGCGGACGCGGTGTCCAAGGCATGGGCATCCATGATGATGATTTCATCGAAACACTGATTTCGGCATCGACGCACGATGTGTTGTTGTACTTCTCGAACCAAGGGAAAGTATACAAAACAAAAGGCTATGAAGTGCCTGAATACGGCCGCCAGGCAAAAGGTTTGCCGATCATCAACTTGCTGAACTTGGATGCCAACGAAAAAATCCAAGCCATCATCAACGTCAAAGGCGGCCCGCAAGACGGGGATTACTTGTTCTTCACGACGCGGATGGGTACCGTCAAACGGACATCCGCTACGGAATTCCAGAATATCCGTCAAAGCGGTCTGCGCGCAATCAATCTGAAGGATGAGGATGAGCTGATCAAAGTATCCTTGACTGACGGCAACCAGAACATCATCATCGGAACGCACTTCGGCTACTCCGTAAGCTTTGATGAAAAGGACGTCCGTGATATGGGCAGGACCGCTACCGGTGTCCGCGGCGTGAAATTAAGAGGAGATGACTACGTTGTCGGCATGGATGTGCTGAAACACGAGTCGGAAGTTCTGATCATCACGGAAAATGGTTACGGCAAACGTACGGCAGCCGATGAGTATGCCATCAAAGGACGCGGCGGTAAAGGGGTCAAAACAGCCAACATCACTGAGAAAAACGGTAAATTGGTAGGCTTGACGACTGTCTCCGGTGATGAAGACATCATGATCATCACGGACAAAGGCGTCATGATCCGTTTCCATGCGGATGCCATTTCCCAAACAGGCCGTGCCACTCTGGGCGTACGCTTGATCAAGCTTGATGGCGAAGCTATTGTATCGACAATGGCAAAAGTTGAGCGCGAAGAGGATGAAGAAGCTGTTGCTCCCCTGGATACAGCCTTGCTTCCAGAAGGCGAAAAAAACGCCTCAGAAGTGGCTGATGCTACTGAACAGGCAAATACACCAGATACAGCGGAAACATCCGAAATAGCCGATAAATTGAGTAATTTCGCAGATGAACTGTTGGATGAAGAAGATTCGGAAGAATAAAACTTCGATACTAAAGCTAATAGAGTTAAAACGGAGGAAACTGTCCTGGGGCGGTTTCCTCCGTTTTTGTTCGCCCTCTTTCAAGGCGGCTGAAAAAAAGACTTGCCATAAAAAATGGAATATGGTACAATCTTTAGATGTGAGTAATCCTGAAAAGGTACTCTCCTTGCTCTTACAAAAGTAAGGGCCAAAGTCCACAAGGAGGTGACAGTCAAATGAGCAATTACGAAATCAACTACATTATCCGTCCTAACATCGAAGAAGAAGCTAAAGCAGAATTGATCGCACGTTTCGATTCTATTTTAACTGATAATGGCGCTGAAGTTATTGAATCAAAAGACTGGGCGAAACGCCGTTTAGCTTATGAAATCAAAGATTTTCGTGAAGGTATCTACCATATCGTGAAAATTTCTGCTTCAGATGCTAAAGCAATCGACGAATTCGACCGTCTAGCAAAGATCAATAGCGATATCATTCGCCACATCGTTGTTAAAGTAGAAACTAAGTAAAGTGTTCCACGTGAAACATTTTGAAAGGAGTAAGATGAATGATTAATAATGTTGTCTTAGTCGGCAGACTTACAAAAGATGTTGATTTACGCTATACATCCAGCGGCACAGCAGTCGGAACCTTCGCTCTTGCAGTAAACAGACAGTTTACTAACCAAGCAGGAGAAAGAGAAGCTGACTTCATCAATTGTGTCATTTGGAGAAAATCTGCAGAGAATTTCGCGAATTTCACTCGTAAAGGCTCTTTAGTCGGTATCACTGGCCGAATCCAAACAAGGAATTATGATAATCAACAAGGACAGCGCGTATACGTGACTGAAGTCGTTGCAGATAATTTCACATTGTTGGAATCGAAAACAACTACCGAACAAAGACCGAGAGAGACTGGCGCAGCTTCTTCAAATCAAGCAGCTCCGAGTGCAAACTTCGGATCAAGCAAATCTTTTGAATCTAACCAAAACCAAGGACAGTATAATAATCAATACTCTTCTCCGAAACAAAACGGTTTTTCTGATTTTAACTCAACTGCTGATCCGTTTTCATCAAACGGAGAATCAATTGACATTTCAGATGATGATTTACCGTTCTAGTCTTTAGGACAGAATGGTTAGTTTAGGAAAAGGAGGAATTGACATGGCATTTCAACGTAACAGCAGAGGCGGACGCAAACGTAAGAAAGTTTGTTATTTCTGTGCTAACCACATTGATCATGTAGATTACAAAGAGACTGATTTATTGAAACGTTATATATCTGAAAAAGGTAAAATTTTACCTCGTCGTGTAACAGGTACATGCGCTAAACATCAAAGAACTTTGACTGTATCTATCAAACGTTCTCGTATCATGGCTCTTATGCCATTTACATTAGCAGAATAATATTAAGGGAGTCGCTTCCTTCCAGGAGCGCTCCTTTTTTTGTACCCAAAAATACTTATTGGACACGGACACACCGCACCCGGTATCACCCACTCCCCTTTCCCCTCTTTCAGGTACAATTTTTTTGGACGCGCCCTATCCGTTTCTGTTGAATGATCGTATGCGCAGGTGAAGCAAACTGCTTGCTGCATCTTTCTGAGTGTCTCCTCTCATGTCTCCTTCGGGCATCACTAAATCAGCTAAGGATACATTATTTTTATCCGTCTGCCTGATTGGATCGTTCCCCTAAGCTCTCCCACAATTTGTTGCCCATCTCGGGTACACTGAACAGCCGAGTTGAAAACTCAACACCAAGGATTCTGCTTCATCTAAATGCCCTCCCCTGCTCTTCAGGTTAGCAGAAAGACTCCTACATATTTTTTCCTTAACCGCTGGCTGGTGCACTGGCTGGATATTCTCCATCGAGGTATAAGGCTAGGCACTATAATGCTCGAATCGGGTCATTCTACCCCTGTGAGAACGAATTAGGCTTAGACTTTGGGCAAATACTTCATACAAGAATGCAGATGCTGTCAGAAGCTTAAATCTAGCCGATTTGAACAAAGCAAAATCGCCAGCAGTAAAATATTCCACGTGGAACATTTTACTGCTGGTTTTGATGCACAATAAGTTCCTGATTGTTTTTGCAAAAAATTTTTTAGGAAGTAACGCTCTCTATAATTAAAAGTAGGATTGCTAAATGAGCATCATTTGCGGTTCTATGCCATGCCATTGCTTGACGTGTACGCTTCATTCATAGAGAAAAAATTTCCGGAAGCAGGAAGAAATGAGTTGTCGGGGAATGCCTAAAACATATAATCCAGTAAAAGTATGATCCTCCCTTCCATCACCCGTTCTGTGGTTATCCCGATCAGCAAATAGATACAATGGTATAAGGCCTGCAGGTGGGTGGATGGGAAAAATTAGCAAGAATGAATGAGCCAGAAAAATAGTGAATCGGCATCAAGGGGGGAATGCATAAGCCCGCTTCACACAAATTTAAAATCAGACGCGGATACCCGAGACCGAAACCAGACAACATAAAGCAGCGACAGACCGCCCCTTTCATCTTAATCGCCATAAAACAGACAAGGATACGCCAAGAAATCAGATTATTTCCATTATATATTGCAGAGAATCTGAGGCCTTAGCATCAGGAGCTATCAAACTTTAGTGAGCCAAAAGTTGCCGGGTGTGCATATATATACATAGCCGTAGAACTTATTAGTGGATCCAGATGATCAGGTCTCGGCCTGAAAAAAGTGCACACGCAATTCTACAGTAAGGACAGGTATCCTATCCAAAGATAAGCATAGATCGACACTATTCGAAATATGTCAGCTTCACAGTCGCAGGTTTTCGTTCAGACGGTATGGTATATTCCTGCGATGCCACCGAAGTTCAACCATGGATTAACAAAAATTCTTCAAGAAATAAGCAAGCAATGATTCACTCAGGCTAATCGAAACTACTCGAGTTAAGGGATACTTTTTCTACGAATTGAGTAATTTGTACCTTCTAAAAGACGAGAAAGAGAAAGCCTCCTCACACCAGTACATCCCCATAAGAGGGTTGTGCGATTGCGCTGCATCAAAATTTAAGTCACGTGCTGGAAGAGCAAAAGACTCTCTTTTGCATACTATATTAATGAGATGGTTTCATAGACGCAGAATTGAGGTTACTGGAAAGGATCTTAAAGTTGTACACAGGCTGATTATTTTTTTACAATTATCCACAAAAGAATATGACGATGATTCCGGAACTTATTGGACATTCAAAAAAATAGGATGTGGAAAACTTTTTTCTGAACTTTATCCACAGAGGGTTCTTACTGAGGTCAACCGGCTTCGGTTATGTATTTGCAAACGAGCAGGAACGACTAAATGTCGGATATAAGGGGAACTTTTTCAAAATTCAGCTGTTTTCATTAAAATGATAGTAAATTCATCCAAAATAAAGGGCATCATTTCATTAATACATCAATCAAACAAATGTTCAGACGGACATAAAGAATTCGAAGTAACTTCCCAGACTTATGCACAGGATGTCCACAGGCATTCGACAGCAAAAAAGGTGTCATAAATAGTATCAGGATAATAAGTTATCAACAAAGTCATTTTATGACAGAAATCCTATTGTATCAAGGCTATAAAGTACTATTTGATTTAGTTATACACAGGCGAATGACGAAAAATGTGCATAACTAAAAAGGTTAGGGATGGTTTGAGTTATCCACAAGAACAGGAGCTGCTACAGGGGAAGAAAATTGAGAGAAGATAGAGAGGCTGAAAATCCATTTTCAAGCAAGAAAATCGATTATGCAGATTATATGAAAAAACAGGAAAACATCGTATAGCTAGATTATTCAAATTATTAGTGAAATAGTAATAGAAGTCACCAAAAAAATCGTTTTCCGTAAAAAAGCTAACAGAATAATAAGTTGAAAGAGAGCGAGGTTATGCTGAAAAAAATAGCGACAGAAGAGATCAAATCGAAAAGACAACATGAGCGAGCATAAAAGTTCCACGTGGAACATCGTTTAAGAAATAAACGTACACAGGATTTGAAGATGAATTGAAGAGGGCAATCAATAAATGTTCCACGTGGAACTATTGAAGGGGATAGTAGAGGAAATCGCAACCAACTGATAACTATAATAATAATTACATTCGGGTCGAAAATGGTAACTATTTTGAGAGATAGATTTTCACGGCGGCCAAATCAATTACCCTTCCAAAATGCAGCATTATAATCCAATCCAGCCGATGGCGTAATGAAGACTGGACCGGTGGAAACGTTTGGACCATCCATTATAGACCAAATATATATTTTGAGGAAATTACATTTTTCAATGCCTAAATAGATGAATAACCTTTCGAGAACAGAAAATCTGCTTTCCGGAATACGAACATTATCCAGAGGAAATGTTTCACGTGAAACATTCAATTTGACGTTGAGTTGTCAACTAATCCCGTCAGAAAGGGCATTATAGCTATTATTATCTGAATATGTTAAAATGTACGAGTGCAAATTGTAGGTTCAGTAAAGGAGCTATCATGAAAATAAAGGAAAAGTTAAAGAATCTTCCTCACTTCATAAAGGCTGACAAGATTAAGGTTCCTTTCCTGATTATCGTGTTCTTATTGCTGGTGATTGTTGTTTTGACTTTCATTGCAGATTGGAAAATCGGTATTGGAATTACGCTCTTATGCGTTGGAATTGTTGGGTTCATCAGTTATTCTTCGGAGTATTTGATTGATGAGACAAATCAATACATATCTGACTTATCTTATCGAATCAAAAAAGGTGAACAAGAGGCTTTAATTAAAATGCCTATTGGGATACTTCTATATAATAAGCAAGAAGAAATCCAATGGATGAACCCATATTTAATAAAGTATTTTGGCAAGAAAGATACACTGGGCAGAAAGCTGAAAGTGGTTGATGAAGAATTATATCAGCTTTTTAAAGAATCACAGGATTATGTGATACGCCGTGTGAAATGGGGAGATCATTATTTTGATATGATCATTCAAGAGGATATTGGCGTCATTTATTTGATGGACATAACAGAATATGCCAAAATTGAAGAGAAGTACAAAGACGAAAAATTTGTTTTTGGGAATATCATTGTCGACAATTATGATGAGGCTGTTCAATCCATGAACGATCGTAAGCGATCGAATGTAAACAACTATCTGACGAATCAACTCACAAATTGGGCAAACATGAATAATGTCTTTCTGAAACGAGTGGATGATGACCGCTTCATAGCATTGACCAATATGCGAGCATTAAAGAAAATCGAAGAGAACAATTTTGATATCATAAATCAAATAAGGGAAAGAACCTACAAGCAAAATTTTCCGTTGACATTGAGCATGGGTTTCTCATATGAGAAAACTTTTGAGCAAACCAATTTTAAAGAAGTCGCTAAAATGGCGCAGTCGAATATTGATTTAGCCTTGGCAAGAGGTGGCGATCAGGTTGTTGTGAGGGCCGAAAATGAAGATGCCCGTTTCTATGGCGGTAAAACGAACCCAATGGAAAAACGGACCCGTATCCGTGCGAGAATGATCAGCCAGGCTTTGGAAGAGCTCATTATCCATGCCGATAAAGTGATCATCATGGGTCATAGTTACCCGGATATGGACGTCATCGGTTCCTGTTTAGGAATCCGCCGCATTTCTCAGATGAACAATCGGGAAGCCTGGATAGTATTGGATCCGCAACAATTTTCCAATGATGTGAACCGGATCATGCAGGAGATAGACAAAGATCCGTTGATTGCGAAGCGGATCATATCGCCTGAGCAAGCAATGGCATTGGTGACGCCGCAGACGCTTATCGTGATGGTCGATGTCCATCGCCCATCCATGACGCCGGCACCCGGGCTGTTGAATCTGTCCAAAAAAATAGTCGTCTTGGATCATCACAGACGCGGACAAGAGTTTCCAAAAGATTCTGTTTTGGTCTATATGGAACCTTATGCGTCCTCCACATCGGAATTGATCGCTGAGTTGTTCGAATATCAATCCAATGAGATGGATGCCATCAATAAGATAGAAGCAACTGCTATGTTGGCGGGGATTATCGTCGATACCCGCAACTTCAGTTTGAGAACCGGATCAAGGACTTTTGATGCTGCCAGTTATCTGCAGTCTAATGGGGCCGATACCGTACTGATCCAGAAATCACTGAAAGAGGACTTGGATACTTATCTGTTGCGCAGTCATTTGTTGCAGACAATGGAATTTGTGAATGGTAACCTGGCAATCGTCCATGGGGAAGATGAAAAAATCTATGACACGGTCGTCGCTGCTCAAACAGCCGATACGATGTTGTCGATGGAAGCGGTAGATGCTTCATTTGTCGTCACAAAACGCCAGGACGGCAGAGTCGGAATCAGCGCCAGAAGTCTGGGTCAATACAATGTGCAGACAGTCATGGAAAAATTAGGCGGCGGCGGACATTTATCCAATGCAGCTACTCAGATTGAAAATACGACAGTCCATGAAGTTGTTGAGAAACTGAAAGCAGTCATAAATCCAGAAAAAATCAAGGAAGGGGAATAATAAATGAAAGTTGTTTTTTTAGAAGACGTTAAAGGTAAAGGTAAAAAAGGGGAAGTCAAAGATGTTGCGGATGGCTACGCTAATTTCCTGATCAAAAACCGCAAGGCTGAAGAAGCGAACGCCGGTACTATTTCCGCATTGAAAGGCCAAAAGAAGGCTGAAGAGAAGAAGCAGGCTGAGGAGTTGGCAGCAGCCCAAGAATTGAAAGCACTGCTGGAGAATGATGAATCAATCATCAAATTGTCCGCAAAAATTGGCGAAGATGGTCGTTTGTTCGGTTCCATAACAACGAAACAGGTTGCTGAAGCATTGCAAAAGCAACATAATGTTAAATTGGATAAACGAAAAATTGAATTAGAAAATCCTATCCGCGCATTGGGTTTCACAAAAATGCCCGTAAAAATTCATCCGGAAGTGACAGCGATGTTGACTGTCCAAGTGACGGAAGGGTAATAATTTTCCAAATACAAACGAAAGACAGGGATACCGATCTCTGTCTTTTCGTTTGTTTATGAGGATCACTGAGGCAACCCCTATAATATAGAAGAAAATAAATCTGACAGCCTTATTAAGGCGGATAGCCCCAGCAGAATTTTTGACAAAAGGGAACGAACGTTCGTATTTCTGAATTGTAAATGTGGCTGATTTAGGATACAATAAGGAAGCAAAAGACGAGGTAGCCAGGAATGATTTCCTCGTCCGAATGAAAAAACCTAAAGGGTGAAAATATAAAATGGAAGATACACTTCAAGATCGCATACCCCCTCATAGTATAGAAGCAGAGCAATCCGTTCTGGGTTCCATTTTTTTGGATCCTGAAACGGTTGTGAATGTTTTAGAATACCTTGAATCATCTGATTTTTACAGAAAAAATCATCAGATTATTTTTGATGCGATTTTGCAATTGAACAATCGGAATGAAGCGATAGACGTCGTCACCATCTCGAATGAGTTGGATACGAAGAATCAGCTTGAAAATGCTGGTGGTATGGAGTATTTGGCCGAATTGGCGGTTGCGGTACCCACTTCAGCCAACGTGGAATATTACGCCAAGATAGTGGAAGAGAAATCGATCTTGCGCAATCTGATCCGATCGGCTACAGAAATCGTCCGCAAAGGCTATGAAGAGGGTGATGAACTCGCCGTCATGCTGGACAGCGCCGAACAGAACATCCTTCAGGTATCCGAACGGAGAAACCGATCCGGCTTCATCCGCATATCGGATGTCGTTTCGGCATCGCTGCAGAACATCGAATCGTTGGCTCAACGAAGCGACGACGTGACAGGGGTGCCAACAGGCTACATCGCCTTGGACAAAATGACGGCGGGCCTCCAGAAAGAAGAGCTGATCATTCTGGCAGCGCGTCCGGCCGTAGGTAAGACCGCTTTTGCGTTGAACATCGCGCAGAATGTCGCAACCAAGGCGGATCAGGTAGTCGCCATCTTCAGTTTGGAGATGGGGGCGGAGTCATTGGTCAACCGGATGCTGTGTGCGGAAGGGAACATCGATGCCGGCCACTTGAGGACAGGGCAGCTTTCTGAAGATGAGTGGTCCAACCTGATCATGGCGATGGGGACGCTTGGGCAGTCCAAGATCTTCATAGATGATACGCCGGGGATCCGGATTGCGGAAATCAGGGCAAAAAGCCGTCGTTTGCTGCAGGAGCAGGGGAAACTGGGTCTCATCGTGATCGACTATCTGCAGCTGATTGAAGGGAATAACCGCGAAAGCCGCCAACAGGAAGTTTCTGATATTTCGCGTCAATTGAAGAAATTGGCGAAGGAACTGAAAGTACCGGTAATCGCCCTTTCCCAATTGTCCCGTGGCGTGGAGCAAAGGCAAGACAAGCGTCCGGTATTGAGCGATATCCGTGAATCGGGATCGATCGAGCAGGATGCGGATATCGTTGCTTTCCTGTACCGTGATGATTATTACGAACGTGAAGGCGGCGAAGAATCGGAACGGGATGAGCAGGAGAACAATGTCGTTGAGGTCATCATCGAAAAAAACCGGAGCGGGGCGCGGGGAACCGTAAAGCTCCTGTTCAAAAAGGAATTCAATAAATTTTCTTCGATGAGCTATATGCCGGAAATTAGTTGATGATATTGGACAAATTGTTCAGAAATGAGCGCTTTTATTTGATTCTTTATTGAAAGACATAGGTAATATTGGTAAACTAGCATAGTGTTATGAATAAATAAGATGAGGTGGAGTAAATAATGACTTCAGTAGTAGTTGTTGGGACTCAATGGGGAGACGAAGGTAAAGGGAAGATTACAGATTTCCTTAGTGAGAATGCAGAAGTAATCGCTAGATATCAAGGCGGAGACAATGCTGGCCACACAATCCAGTTTGATGGCGTTACATACAAATTGCACTTAATTCCATCCGGCATTTTTTATCCAGAAAAAATCAGTGTAATCGGAAACGGCGTAGTAGTGAATCCGAAATCATTGATCAAAGAATTGGCATATTTGAAAGATCACGGCATCAACACGGATAACCTACGTATTTCCGACCGTGCCCACGTCATTTTGCCTTATCATATTCAATTGGATCAGCTTCAGGAAGATTCAAAAGGCGAAAACAAAATCGGTACGACGATCAAAGGTATCGGGCCAGCTTACATGGATAAAGCAGCGCGTGTCGGTATCCGTGTAGCTGATTTGTTGGACAAAGAGATCTTTGAAGAGCGCCTGAAGATCAACTTGGAAGAAAAGAATCGTCAGTTCACAAAAATGTTCGATTCTGTAGAAATCAAATTCGAAGATATTTTTGAAGAGTATTACCAATATGGTCAAGAACTCAAAAAATATGTTTGTGATACATCCGTTATCTTGAACGATGTATTGGATGCAGGCAAACGTGTCCTATTTGAAGGCGCACAAGGGGTTATGCTGGATATCGACCAAGGTACTTATCCATTCGTTACTTCTTCCAACCCGGTTGCTGGTGGCGTAACCATCGGTAGCGGTGTGGGCCCTACCAAGATCGATAAAGTTGTCGGTGTCTGCAAGGCTTACACTTCCCGTGTCGGCGATGGCCCGTTCCCAACTGAATTGTTCGATGAAGTAGGAAGCCAAATCCGCGAAGTCGGTCGTGAATACGGCACAACGACTGGCAGACCGCGCCGTATCGGCTGGTTCGACGCAGTTGTTATGCGTCATTCAAAACGCGTTTCAGGCATCACTAACCTATGCTTGAACTCAATCGATGTTTTGAGCGGCTTGGAAACAGTTAAAATCTGTACTGCCTACAAAAACGCTGAAGGTGAATTGATTTACCATTATCCAGCAAGCTTGAAGGAATTGGCTCAGTGTACGCCTGTTTATGAAGAACTGCCAGGCTGGAGCGAAGACATCACTGGTTGCCGCACATTGGAAGAACTTCCTGAAAATGCACGCAACTATGTCCGTCGCGTTCAAGAAACAGTTGGCGTTCGCATTTCCACTTTCTCAGTGGGACCTGACCGCAACCAAACGAACGTATTGGAAAACGTTTGGGCAACTATCTAAGACAGTAATGAATATAAAAAAGAGTCCGCATCCGGAGATACTATCCGGAAGTGGACTCTTTTTTTCGTGAAGTAATTGCATTTTATTGAAAAGGAGAGTAAAATAATATTTATTACGTGATCAGCACGTGATAGGGGTAATTAGCTCAGTTGGTAGAGCAGCTGACTCTTAATCAGCGGGTCGGGGGTTCAAACCCCTCATTACCCATACATTATTATTTTAGAAGCCTTGGAAACATTGATGGAGAGCGATTCCTGATATGTCCCAAGGCTCTTTTTTTTTTTTTCACTCAGAAAAGCACTCAGAATAGATAAATACACGTTAAAAACCAACGTAGGCGGCGAATTTTTCGGCGCTTTTTTCTTTGGCTTTTTTGGTGACATGGGTATAAATATTCATGGTTGTTTTAATGTCCGAGTGGCCTAAACGCTCTTTCACTTCCTGGATCGGTAGACCAGCCTCAAACAATAAGCTGCAATGAGTATGCCGTAACCCATGAACCGTGATAGTTTTCAAATCATGCTTCTTGATGATTTTATTAATCCGATTGGTGACGGTGGCATGCTGCATATACTCATTTTTGTAGGTGGTAAATACCACTTGCGTAGGAGCCATAGTATTAAAGCCAAGTTTCAAATATTCTTTGGATTGTTCTTTGCGCCATTCTTTAAGAATTTTCAGGGTAACTTCATCAATGGCAATGGTACGCACACTAGTTTTTGTTTTTGGTGTTTGAATAATCAGACTATTATTTTCTCCCCTAGCCAGTGTTTTATTCACGGTAACTGTACCCCTTACAAAATCTATATCCTTCCATTGTAAGGCTAATGCTTCACCTTTACGGAATCCAGTGAAGGCCAGTAAGCGAAATAGTGCATACCACCGCATATAACCGTCCTCTTTGATGCAACTCAGGAAGTTCTGAAGCTCTTCTTTATTGTAGAAGTTTTCAACTTTTTCCCCATCAACTATTTCTTTACGTTTGGGCATAATGATTTTACGCATAGGATTCTCACGGATCAAATCTAAAGAAATCGCATAATCCAATACCCTGGTAACGTAATTCTTCATGATTCTGTATTTTGCTAAGGAATTGCACCACTCATTGACCTTTTTTTGACAGAAAGTAACCGTAATTTTTTCGGCTCTCAAGTGGCCAAAAGCTGGCAAGATGTGATGCTTGAATAACTCTTGTGTTTTAACGTAGGTGCTTTCCTTTACAGTATCCTTGTAAGCCACATCGAACCATAGCTCATAGAGTTCCGCAAACGTATTATAGTTGGCTTTCTGGTAGCCTCGCTCTTCAAATTCAACCTTCAAGCGCGACAAGGCAAGCTCAGCCTCTTTTTTGGATGCGAATCCCTGACGGGTTACGTTTATTTCCGTTCCCGTTTCCGGGTTCATGCCCAGATAGGCTTTAATTTTGTAGTAGGTTTTACCATCTTTTTTCTTGTATTTTGTAATTTTATTAGCCATATTATTTCCTCTTTCCAACGCAGGCAGCGGTTTTCAAGAGGTGCCGGGAAACCCGACATTATATTATTTTTTGTTTCTATTTTTTTGAATTCCAATTACAAGGTACTCCAATGCTTTCACTTCTTCATTAGATAGTGGTTGTCCATCTAACTCGATTGCAATCTTTCTAATATCTACTTCAGGACCTAAAAACTTTCCGGACAATGATTTTTCAATAGTAGTCTGCACTTCTTCATTTTTTTTGAAGTAATTAAGAACGTTATTTAAGTTGACAGTTTTATTGGCTGTGTCTAACTTCCCATTCCATTCGGAAATAGCATTTGCTTGACTCGTCAACTTAGAAAGTAGAATATTTCCTTCAGTTAGTTGGCTGCTTTTTGCTTCCAAATCGCTTAAGGTTTTACTACTTTCATCTAATAAAATCCGATTATTCATCTCTTTTTTTATTTCATCTTGTTCAGCTATCGAATCGGTTAGCCCGCTTAATAATTTACTTACAATTGAATCAGTCGGAAGGCTTTTACCATTTTCAAGCTGAGATAGATATGATTGTGAAACACCGGTAACCTTTGATAGTTCTACCATAGTCATCTTTTTCTTCTTCCTAATTTCCCTAAGATAATTAGCAAAATGAATTTCATTCATGACATCCCAACCTTTCATTTAAATTCATCTATATAATATCACAGAAAAAGTGATATTAATACAAAAACAATAAAAAGTATTATTACTTGCGATATCACAATTAAAATGATAACATGAAGTCATGAAAAAATATCGCAGTTTAAGCGATATTTAGAAGGGAGGTAATAATTATGAGGAAACAAGCGAATCAGGAAATTAGAACTCTGATGAAGGAGAAGAATCTTTATCAGTGGCAAGTGGCGGTTGAACTAGGAATTTCTGATGTGGCTTTAGTCCGGTGGCTTAGATTACCGCTTTCTTCTGATAAAGAAGATGAAGTGATGAAGGCAATCAATGCAGCAGCGGCTAAACAAAACACATAGAGAGGAGGACAAGTATGGCAGAGTTAAAAATACCACTACCCGACACGCTGCAGGACGAACTGAAGATAATGATTCTGAACGCGGCAACACAAGCAATTGATGAGGCGGTAAAGCGTGTAATGATAAGTAAAGATTGGATGACCATCAAGGATATCCAATCTCTAATGAACGTATCGGCCAACACCGTCTCCTCATGGATCAGAATGGGCCTACCGGTTTCGGTAGTAGGGCAAAAAAAATTTATAAATCGGGACAACTTAAATGCCTTTTTAGCGAAGCATGAAAAATAACCGCAAGCGCAGGCAGCGTAAAAAAACGCCAAAAGGGAATACGAGTTGAGTGCTTTTCTGAGTGGAAAGTATGTTTTTATTGATAAATAGCTTTTAAAAATTGGCTTGACTGGGTTTTAAATAAATCGGGTTGCGGTTGTATAAAACTTGAACCTGAAGGGAGGTGATGAATAAAATTCAATTCCAACAGAAAAGGAGGGGAAATATTGAACAAACAAGAAGAAACTTTACAGCGTGTTAAGGGAAATTTATATAAATTTCCTGAATCACTCCTGGCGCAACATGTTTTGCACAACAATCTTGTACCATTGGTTAAGCTGATTGAAAAATGTGCAAAAAAATAGCCTTGTATTCTTGAGCGGCAAACTCGACACAAGGCAGACGATATAAGAAGGATGAAACGGCTTCTTTATTTCTATTATACATGAAAATAGTAAATATATAGAGAAAAAATTAAAAATGAAGTCGTTGTGCGGGTTGAAGATACAGTAATATGCAAACTTTTCAAGAGTAGGTAGGAGGTGAATCGTGTGGCTCGACCCATAAAAAACGGCTTATCCTATTTCCCATTAGATGTAGATGCCGATTATGCCGATAAAATCCAGTTGATAGAGGGGCTTTATGGTCCGATAGGATTCGCAACGGTGATCAAGTTATACATGAAAATATACAGTTCCGGCTATTACTATCCATGGGAAGAAAAGGAACAAATTTTATTAGCTAAACGTGTGGGAATAGAAGTTAATACATTGAATAACATAGTGCTCGATTGCATTAAATATGAGTTATTCCATGAAAAACTATTTTCTGAATACAAAATACTGACTAGTGAAGGCATTCAGAATAGATTTTTCATTGCCGTGGGAAAGCGAAAACGTGGTGTTGTGTACCGTGAGTACCTCCTCATAAACGAGCGAGAATTGAAAGACATGTGTCCCTCAATGACCATAGAGAGCATTATTCAAGGGAAAACTGAAGTTATTCAGGAAATAACCCCGGTTATTCAAGAATCTGGTACACAAAGTAAAGTAAATAAAATAAAAGAAAAGAAAAGAAAAATAAAGGGTGCTACATCGAATCAAGATTCGATTGAAGAATGTTTCCAGGAAATTTGGAAGCTGTATCCGAAGAAAACCATGCGGAAGGAAGCTCTTGCAGTTTTTAATAAAGAGATGGGCAAGGGAACGGATCCGGATATTATCAAAAAAGGCATTGAAAACTATCTGCGGGATTTGAAAGCTAACCCTTGGAAGAAGCCCATGGACGGCGGCCGATGGTTTCAAAAAGAGCGGTGGGAGGATGAATATCAAACATCCCCGTACCAGAAGCCGGAAGATGATAAAGAAATTATGCGCATTGAAGAAATTGCGAAAGCAAGGGCGGATAGTTATCTGGACAAACCAGTTGATGAAAGGGAATTGCCATTTTGAGGAGGTAAGGGAAATGAATGTACAAAAAATTATCGGTAATAAAAGGGAGAGCGAGAGAGTGATGCTTGACCATCTGAAGATATTCGTTGATGAATATTGTACCGCTGGAGATAATCCGGGAATCCATTCAAATACATTTCAAAAAATCAAGGACCTTAAAACAGATGAGATTTATTGCCCAAAATGCAAATTGGAAAGTAGAAATAACCAAGTCTCCCTTGCAGAAACACAAGCTAGTTTTCAGTGGGAGGGCAATACGAAAAAGCGATACCTGGAAAGGTATTCCATCTTTGGTGGACAGTCATTTCTGGGAAAAGGTTTTAAGGGGTTTGACACCAACGGGAAAGCTGAGGTGGATGTAAAAAAACAAGCAATGGATATAAGTAAGGGGATAGCCAACGGCAAGATTATGAATTGTCTCCTTACAGGCCGGCCAGGTACAGGAAAATCACATATTAGCTATTCTATGCTAGTCAATATCAATAAACTGTCAGCTGAATATAGGGAGCAGCTTTCTTGCGTATTCGTAGATTTCACGACAGTACTACAATTGATAAAAGCTTCATATAGCAATGTGGCAGCTGATAAAAAGACAGCTGATTATTATCTCAATCTCATGAAAAATGCTGATGTTCTATGCATTGATGATCTAGGGACCTCAGAAGGGAGCGTTGATACTGATAAGCAAGCAACAAGGCACACGTACGAAGTTTTGTTCCAAGTACTCGATGCAAGGGAAGGGACAAAGAGCACAATTATCACCACCAATCTAACTTATGGACAATTGAAGGCAGTCTATGATGAACGGATTGTTTCGCGGCTATCCACGAACCTAAATATATTAGATTTTTCATTGATAAACGATAAGCGCCCGGGATTCGGTTTCTAGGAGATAGAGCAACTATCGAAATTAAGGGGCATTTCCGAGCCTTTAACCCTGGCGTATATAAGTTATCGATGTGAAACAGGCTATCCCAAATTGGAAGTTTTTAGTTCATAAGGTAACACATAATTAAATTAAATTTTAACAAAATAGGAGGATAAAAAAATGATTAATGGAAATAAAATTATACCTGAAGAGAATGCCGCTAAGCTACTGGAGGCAACGTATAAATTTTTAATGGACAAAAAAAGACCGTATGAAACCCTGGAACCTCAAAAAATTACATTTACTGTTCATAATTTTCAAGAGACTGAAACATGTCCGGCACCTGGGGTATTTTTGGGAGTAGATATGCTTGATGGGCCTGAGGACTGGGGGTATCAGCATCAGCGTTGGCACAATAAATATGATTATGGCCAATTGCCACTCCTTCTTCCGATAGAAGAATTTCAAATTTTCAAAATTGGGAAAACGTATACCGCAAAAGCAGTTAGAAAAACAACAAAAAGTAACAGCATCCCTTACGTTTATTATGAAATCTTTGATGTGGAAGACACCGGGGATACCCTAAAAGAATTTCCTATTGAAAAAGAAAAAAGAATTGGGGTGCCGTATTCATTTGTATTTCGTGTTAATGAAATTTTGGAACAGGGAGAGCATTGGGGATATTGTGATGCCCCCATCCCTTTGATAAAAGCTGAAATATTGGAATTTCATTCCGAGTATCCTACTGCTCCTGACTTAGATCTCGTCGAAGAAATTAAAATTTTCGATCACCTTCTGTTAGACAAACTAAACGTAGGGCAAATATACTGTGCACGCGCATTTAGTGATAACGACGCCCCTTATTATAGGGGTGATAACCCAGATGAGGATATCCAATGTTTTTATTTCTATCTGCGGCTTCAAGAAATGCCTTTAAGATTACAAGAAGATAACCTCAATAAATTTCTTCGTGCACTTCAATAGGTTAAAAGAATAAGGACGAAGGGGGAAGGCACTAGTTGTTTTCCCTATTCTTTTGGGCGTTTTCAGATTGAAAGGGGGGGCGGCGCATGGATCAATTTGATATTTGCATGATTCATAAAATGGGGACGGAGATAAAAGGGAGTGGCCCTATTGACGGGGTTAACTATAAAATGGACTATTCGGAGAGTAAAGGCGCTATGGAATTTGACGGATGGTGCATAAGGATAGAAAGCACACCTTGCAATTACGGAGGGCAAAGGCCGTGGTTTATATGTCCCTATTGCGAAAAACGCAAGAGGAAGCTTAATTGGGCGAATCATGAGCTTATATGCCGAAGTTGCCTGAACTATGGATATTATTGCTTGAACCGGACAAAAACGGATTATCATTACTATTACATGATGGCAAAAAAAATCTGTTTAAAGCTCGATCCTCATTTTGAATGGGAAGGCGGCCGGATAGGATGCGGCGTATTTCCAAGCAAGAAAAAGGGAATGCATTGGAAAACCTACCAAAATTTGCGGAACAGGTACCGCGAATATATGGATAAAGGCGATAGGTTGATTTCTGATAGAGTGGGTGCAATAATCAGAAATAGCCCTTTTAAAAGATAGAAAATGATAATGTCTTCCGAATATTATTTTCCATTTTTACAGTGTAGAGAGTAGCTTTAGCGAGCTGCTCTTTTTTTTTTGCTTTGGCAATAGGGCAGTCCATTCCTAGATATAGATATTGCAGCATCACATCGTTGGGCACGTTAAGCTATGAACGTTTTGAATAAGAATGGGTGTATAATTAACTTAAAGAAGTTAGCTCGTATGAATCAAAATAATGGAGACAAGACGGAGAAGATAGTTCAATGCCAAGGAGCAAAAATAGGAGAGATACGCACGGTCGTGGGAAGAGAGAAAGCGGCACTAATTGACCAATAGGAGGCGGTGAAAGCATGAATACCTACATACCGGATTTGTGGATAAAGCATCCAGAAAACAAAGAGCAGATCGAAAAATTGGTTCGGGAATACGATGCCATAAACTATACGGATATCTTGCAAAGCGAAGAGGATGGGTTGGAGAGAAGGGCAAAAACAACAATCATCGTCCAAAAATTGTACGAAATAGGTGAAATAGAAATTGCTGCCATGTTGAGGATGTAACTTTTATTTGAAAAAGGCATGTGTGAAGTCGAACCTCAAGCGGCAATAAAAGGAAGATGTGAAATAATGAGAAAGACAAAATATTACATAACGACGATGCGAAATGGGAAAAATGTCCTTTTGCAACATGGCGGCTGGATGTATAAATATGTCCCGGAACGCAAAGCTTGGGAAGTATCTGATTTTTGGTACGACGAAATCGTCATGAACGCCTTCACGGATTTCGAGGAAATCGACAAGGGACGCGCCGACGCGATAATCGCAAATGAGGGCGCTTTTTAAAATTTAATAACAAGATCAAGTATCTATTTAAAAAATAGGTACTTTTTTTATGCGCAAAATAAGGGGGAAGTCGTAGACCACGACGGTATTAAACAGGGGAGCAGAACTACAGTTAGCATCCGTATTACAGAAATAGGCAAAAAAGCGCCCACTAGGACGTTTTTCGTCATAGTGGGAAAGGAGAATGGGGTGACCGTAAAAGAGGGGGTAACGTATGGGTATCGGCGATAAACAGCATTAGAATTGTGAGGGTCTATGTTGTGGACCTAGGTAACCACCAAACAGGCGTAGTCATCTGATGGCACAAGCATTTCTGCTGAAGGGAGCGTGGTCCAAATATCTACCTGATGTCGATTTTTTATTATCAGGAACTATGAAAGATGCAGTGAATAAGGAGAACGGAGTAAATATGTGGCCTACCCATTGTAAAATAGTCTCATGAGAAATTTTAATTTCTGATATAGCATTAATAAATAATCAAATTTGATATAATATAATTAAATTTTATACGTTAAAAGTAATTCCATAAGGGAAGAGCAATTCATTTGATAAAAAATAATAAAATATTACTAATCGAAGAGGAAAAGGTGATTTTTAGATGGCAAGTGCAGCTTTGGGAATTGAAGAAAAATTATGGTTAATGGCGGATAAACTTCGTGGGAGTATGGATTCATCTGAATATAAAAATGTAGTACTAGGACTTTTATTCTTGAAATACATTTCGGATGCTTTTGAAGAGAAACATCAAGAATTGTTACAAGATGAATATGCAGATGAAGAGGACCGCGATGAATATTTAGCGGATAATATTTTCTGGGTCCCGAAAGAAGCAAGATGGGGATACATTAACCGAAATTCCAAAAAGCCTGAAATTGGACAAATCATTGATCACGCGATGCTTATGATTGAGAAGGAAAACCCAGCTCTAAAGAATGTGTTACCTAAAACTTATTCTAGATACGACTTGGATAAAACCCTTTTGGGAGAGCTAATCGATCAATTCACGTTTAAAGTTGGTGATACAACAAGCCAAGAACAGGATATATTGGGGCGTGTTTATGAATACTTCCTGAGTAAGTTTGCAAGTGCTGAAGGTAAGGGTGGGGGAGAATTCTACACACCTCGAAACGTTGTGCAATTATTAGTTGAAATGCTTGAACCCTATAGTGGGCGAGTTTATGACCCTTGTTGTGGATCCGGAGGCATGTTTATACAGTCAGAGAAGTTTGTGAAAGAACACCAGGGAAATATCGGTAATTTATCCATTTACGGACAAGAATCAAATCCAACTACTTGGAAATTAGCAAAAATGAATTTAGCTATTCGTGGTATTGACGGAGATTTGGGACCAAACAACGGAGATACATTCCATAACGATCTACATAACGGTCTGAAAGCAGACTACATTCTTGCAAATCCACCATTTAATATAAAAGACTGGGGTGGAGAGCGTTTAACGGACGATAAGCGTTGGAAATATGGTGTACCACCAACAGGTAACGCAAACTATGCGTGGATTCAACATATGGTTTCGAAACTAGCCCCTTCTGGTACTGCAGGATTTGTATTAGCAAATGGCTCTATGTCGACCAATACATCGGCTGAATTGGAAATTCGTAAAAAGTTAATCGAGGATGATATTGTGGAATGCATTGTAACTTTACCAGGACAATTATTTTATTCGACTCAAATCCCCGTATGTCTATGGTTTGTGACAAAAAATAAAGAACGTCAAGGGAGAAAGGGAGAAATCTTATTCATTGATGCTCGCCAAAAGGGCGCAATGGTTGACCGAACACATAAAGAATTCTCGGATGAAGATATTAATGAAATTACATCAATATTCCATGCTTGGAGAGGAACGAATGAAGAAATATACGAAAATATTGCAGGTTTTTGTAAGACTGCTAATTTAGAAGAAGTTCAGAAATATGATTATATCTTAACGCCTGGGCGCTATGTTGGACTAGAAGATGCCGAAGAAGACGTAGAACCGTTTGATGAAAAAATGACACGTCTTAAAGAAGAACTTGCTGAGCTATTTAACCAATCTCATCACCTCGAAGGAGATATTAAAAAAAGGTTGGAGGCGATAGGTTATGGGTTCTAATACATGGAGGAAAGTTCTCTTAGGAGATGCTTTTGAACTAATTCCAGGGTATGCATTTAAAAGCTCTAGTTTTATTGAACTCGGAATTCCCGTACTTAAAATTAAAAATATAAAGCCTATTAATTTAAAATATGATGAACTCGCATATGTCGACCCTCATTTTTTAGAGACTAAAGATAAATACCTCGCAGTTCATGGAGATTTGCTTATTTCGATGACCGGAAACAGAATCGATGGAACACCCTTAACGTGGGTAGGAAAAGTATCATACTTTAATAAAGATGAAAAATACTTAGTTAATCAGCGAGTTGGCATTTTAAGAAAAAAGTCTGAAGAATATGATAGTAAATATTTTGCATATTTGCTTAGCACAAATGAAATGCAGTACCATTTTATTTCAATTGCGACAAGTTCCGGTGGACAGGCTAATATTTCACCCGATCAAATCAAAAATGTTACACTTTTAGTCCCTCCGTTAACTGAACAAAAAGCCATTGCAGATACTCTTTCGTGTTTCGATAACAAAATCGAACTCAATAACCGCAGCAACAAAAACCTTGAAGAAATCGCACAAGCTATTTTTAAACACTGGTTTGTTGATTTTGAATTTCCTGATGAGAGCGGTAATCCATATAAATCAAGTGATGGTAAGATGGGGCAAAGCGAATTAGGGGAAATACCGGAAGGATGGGGAATTTGTAATTTAGAGGATATTGCCGAGGTAGTAATGGGACAATCTCCAAAGAGTGATACATACAATAATGATAATATAGGGTTGCCGTTAATTAATGGAGCAAGCGACTTTAAAAAAGGTTACATCAACCCATTAAAATATACTTCAGATCCAAGGAAAAAATCTCAGCCAGGAGATTATGTTTTTGGAGTCAGAGCAACTGTTGGAAATGTAACGTATATAGATAAAGAATATGCACTTGGGCGAGGTGTTGGAATTGCTAGAAGTAAGATGAAATCGCTAAATGAATTCTTATATTTCGTATTAGTCAAAGGAATAAATTATTTAGAGTCAACCGCAACGGGGAGTGTCTATATTAACTTATCCAAAGATGATTTTAGATCTATGAGAATAATATCTCCTCCAAATAGTTTAATAAATGATTTTCATAGAATTACGATAAGTATTTTTGAAGAAATTAATTTAAAGTACAAGGAAAATTTAAATTTGCAAGAGCTACGGGATACTTTACTACCAAAGCTAATTTCAGGAGAAATTGAATTACCTGTTGAAGAGGGGGTATGACATTGAACGAGTACAGCTTTTTAGAAGACGATTTGGAACAAGCTTCTTTAGAATGGTTGGAGGAAATTGGCTATGAAGTGCACAATGGCTCTGAACTTGCTTCGGATGGCGTAAAAAGTGAACGGGAAGATTTCAGTGAGGTAGTGTTAAAGAATCGTTTGAAATTTGCTTTACAACGCATCAATGATGTTTCTGATGAGGTCATTGATGAAGCAATTCGGAAGATTACGATTCCCCAGAATCCGCAAATGCTTGTCAATAATCGTGCTTTCCACAAGATGGTAACTGACGGTATAGACATTGCGACTAGGGAAGATAATCGCAATGTAACTAAGAAAGTATGGTTATTTGACTTTGAGCATCCACAGAACAATGAATTTTTAGCGGTGAACCAATTCACGGTGATAGAAGGAAAGGAAAATAAACGTCCAGATGTCATTTTGTTCATTAACGGCCTTCCTTTGGTCATTTTTGAATTGAAGAGTTCTACAAATGAAAAAGTTGGGACTACGGAGGCCTATAATCAATTCCAGACCTATAAACAATCAATTCCTAGTTTGTTTAACTTCAATGAAGTCCTGATTATTTCAGATGGCTGGAATGCTAAGGCCGGGACTATATCATCCAATGAAGAGCGTTTTATGACCTGGCGAACAACGGATGGTGCAGCTGAGGCAAAGACTGCGCAGGCACAACTGGAAGTTTTAATTAAAGGCATGTGCAGACCTGATGTTATCTTGGACCTGATACGCGACTTTATTGTATTCAAGGATGATGGAGAACACATTATCAAGATTTTGGCCGCCTATCACCAATATTATGCGGTAAAAAAAGCGGTAGATGAAACCAAGCGCGCGGTTGCGATGAACGGAGATCAAAAAATTGGGGTTGTTTGGCATACGCAGGGATCAGGGAAAAGTCTCTCAATGGTTTTCTATGCCGGAGAACTAATACAGGCATTAGATAATCCGACAATTGTAGTAGTGACGGACCGTAATGACTTAGATGAGCAACTGTTCGCGACCTTTGGACAATCAAGCGACATCTTGAGGCAAACGCCAAAAAAAGCAGATAGTAGGGGAGAGTTGCGCAGCTTATTGAGTGTGCAGTCAGGTGGTGTCGTCTTTACGACGATGCAGAAGTTTAATCCCGAAGAAAATGAAGGTCAGATGCCAGCATTAACCGAGCGTCGTAATGTAATCGTTATAGCGGATGAGGCGCATCGTTCCCAATATGGCTTCTCTGGACAAATTAATTATGACAACGACGAAAGTAACGTAAATTATGGTTATGCCAAGCATTTAAGAGATGCTTTGCCAAATGCCTCTTATATCGGATTTACGGGTACACCGATTGCGAGTGCCGATAAAAATACACAGGCTGTTTTTGGGCATTATATCGACGTTTACGATATGACCCAAGCCGTTAAGGACGGCGCAACGGTAAAAATTTATTATGAAAGTCGAATTATACCGCTTAATCTTCCAGAGGGAGTTCAAGTGGATGATATTGTAGAAGATATTATTGAAGAACAGGATGCCGATTACCAAACAAAAACGAAGCAAAAATGGAGCCGCCTAGAAGCAGTAGCAGGGGCACAAAGCCGCTTGAAGACGTTTGCTCAGGATTTTATTGAACACTTTGAAACGCGACAAAAGGCGATGTTCGGGAAATCAATGATTGTGGTTATGTCCCGCAGGATTGCTATTGAACTCTATAAAGAAATAATTGCGTTACGGCCCGAATGGCATTCGGATGATGACAATAAAGGTGTTATTAAAATTGTCATGACAGGAACTTCAAGCGATCCTTTGGAGTGGCAACCATTCATCGGTAATAAAAGCCGTAGAGAAAACTTAGCAAAACGCATGAAAGACAATGAAGACCCCTTAAAAATCGTTATCGTCCGCGATATGTGGCTGACAGGCTTTGATGTGCCAGCCTTGAATACGATGTACATAGATAAACCGATGAAAGGTCATAATCTGATGCAAGCAATCGCTCGTGTGAACCGTGTATTCAAAGATAAGCCGGGTGGATTGATTGTCGATTATATCGGTATCGCTGAGAGCTTAAAAGAGGCCTTGCAAGAATATACAACAGATGACCGCAAACAAGCAGGTATCGATACTCAAGTGGCCGTTGACTTGATGTTAGAAAAATATGATTTGATTCAAGAGATGCTCTATAAACACAATTATTCTGATTTCCAATCCGAGAAACAGTCCATACGTTTCAAAGTATTGAATGAAACCGTTGACTTTATTTTGGCATTAGGCAAAGAGGAAAGAAAACGTTTTTTGGATTTGGTGACGGAACTATCTAAAGCCTACGCCCTTTGCGCAATGGAAGAAGAATCGAAAGAACTAAATGCTGAAATTGGATTCCTTAAAGCAGTAAAAGCAGGGTTAATTAAGATTATCAGCCCAGGGGATAAGCCAAAACTATCCCAAAAAGAAGTAGACAGTCGCATTCAACAAATGTTATCGAAATCGATTATTTCAGAAGGTGTAGTGGATATATATGAATCATTAGGCCTGGAAAACCCTGATATCTCTATCCTTTCCGATGAATTTTTGGCGGATGTCAGAGCTTTACCGCAAAAAAATATCGCAGTGCTCTTGTTGGAGCGTTTGTTGAGAGGAAAGGTCAAGTCCGTCCAAAGAATGAACGTCGTCCAAGCTAAGAAATACTCAGAGATGCTGAAAAATTCCATTGATAAATACAATAAACGCAGCATCCAAACTTCCAAAGTTATTGAAGAATTGATTGAAATCGCCAAAGAGATGCGCAAAGCGGCAGAGCGAGGAGAGGACTTAGGGCTTAGCCAAGATGAAGTTGCCTTTTATGATGCGCTTGCGGATCATATGACCGCCAAAGAAGTATTGGGCGATGAAACACTCCGTGCAATCGCACATGAACTGACTAAAGTAATTAAAGAAAATATGACGATTGACTGGAATAGAAAAGAGTCCGCCAGAGCAAAAATGCGGATTACCGTAAGAAAATTGTTAAGGAAATACGGATATCCGCCAGACTTAGCAAAAATGGCTGTGGAGACAGTTGTGAAGCAGGCTGAGTTGATGGCGGGGAATATATAATGGATTTATATTTGAAATATAAAGATTAAAGAAATGAGCGGATTATTATTACCGTTTTATCAAATTTGCTGATAAATCATTCTCAGCAGCTTTGAAAATAAATTTATAGAAGTTGAATCAAATTTTTTGACCTATATTCGTTATCATAACAGGGTAATGCCTAGAATAGTTATAAGGTTTAATAACTATTCTAGGCATCACCTAATCTGTGAAAGAAAAATTCAACTTACATATACTTTTATGATGTACTTCTAATGTATATATCAATAAAGAAATCTGAAAGGATAAATCTATGAGTAAAGGAAAGAAAAAAGAGTTATACATAGTTATTTTTCTACTTATGATGAGTTTAATTTCTATGTTAGTTGACTTAGACCTAATAGTCCCTTTAAAAACAATAAATATTTCTGATGATCGAATTAATGAAATTATGTTATACATTTTTTCTGTACAAGCCTCGGTTGCAATTCTGGGAATAGCATTATTAGCATTGCTTTCAGAAGGATCCAAAGAAAAAAAATATGGAATTTATATATCCGATTATATTATGAATAAACGACCTTACATATTTAAACATAAATATATTATTATTTTTCAACTGTGCTTAATATTATTTGGATATTTGTTTCTATTATTTGAGTGGCTTAATTTGCTTGTTGCTTCCCTTGTTATCAGTATAACGCTTACAATTTTAATGACATTTTCAATTTTCGATTTATTTATAGATAGAAAAACAATTCATAAAAATATAAAAAATTATTGTATTTATCACTTTGATTGTCCTCCAACAAACAAGTTATTAGAAAATAAAATTCAAATACTAGAAGGATTAAATAATGAATTAATAAGCCTATCAAATGAGAATAAGATTCTTCAGTTACAAGAGAGTTTTTCACTATACGTGGAAATTTTTAAAATATTAATATCTAAAAACAGTGAAGAAGATATATTATTATTTGAAAAATACTTTGCGAATGGATCTAAAGCACTCTTGTTAACTCAAGATTCAAATGTTATATCAGAAGTGTTGAAGAATATCATTCAATTGTATCAACTGCATAACAATACGGAGAATAACAAAATTGATAAACTAAGACTATTTTATGAGATTGATGAACATATATACAAGTCTTTATCTAGCGTTAATGAGAGAGTTTTGTTAGATGAGAATATACTATTGTATTTACATAAAGAGATATATTTGAACGAAAAAAACGCATCTCAAAAAAATAAATCTGATGAAAATATTGTGAGTCGATATGCAAATAATATATATTTTCATTTATTAATGGATAATATAATAACTGAGAAAAATCAGAATTCAGAGTTTATAATTTATATGAAAAAACGTTTATATCAAACTATATTTTTTCATAAAATAGAAAACGAAATGCAACTCAATGAAGTTTTGAATTATACAAAATTATTAATAGACAAGAGCGAAATTAATGTTTTAGAAGAAACGCTAATAAAAAATATAAGGGATAATAGAGAAGATACAAAGTACAACTTAACTTATTTTTTCAAAGTTATGATTTATTTTTATTATATTATAGAAAAAGAGAATATCTCAGATGCCTATTTTATTGAAATTAAGGAAAATATTAGTACTCTCATTCATAATAACAGAACTATCATTTCAGCATATTTAGAGGAAATAGATTCAACCGACTTTGATTTTTTACAGTTAATCACTGACATAGATACAAGTTCTTTTTCCTGGGAATATTTTCCAGATAATGGTGAGGCAAAGTGGATGATGTATAGTTCAGTCTGTAAGGAGTTTATTGTATTCTACATTCTTTCAAAGAATTGGGATAAAGATAAGATTACAAGTGAATTAGAAAAAATTATCAATAATAATTCATTTTCATATTACAATTCATATCTAGGAAACAATAAAATCAAAACAAAAGAATCATATAGAAAGTTTTGTCAAAATTTTTATTATAATCATGGCCTCCAGGGTGATGAAAATATGCTGGAGGAAAAAATTGAAATTTTACAAAGTGCCCTCAATGATATTTATAGAAATCAAATAATCGAAAAGGGTAATCAAATTCCAACAACTATAGAAGATGAAAATAATTTCAGGCAACATATCACAGAGAAAGTAAAAGCTGGTTTAAGTTATATAATGAGTCCATTTGAAAAAAATATGTCAGATTACAAATCATCGAAAGATGTAGTAATCTACAGAGAAAATATTAGACTTGATCTTCTGAATGAATACACTGAAATTGATACATATGCAATAATTAGTTTTGTGACTAAATTGATTGATGTAATCCGTGAAAGCCTATTGATAGATTCTGTAAAACGAGATGACAACACTATGTTAGATATATTTTTAAATTTAATAGAGAACCTTGGCTTTCAAGTTGATACACTAATAGGCTATAGAGATTTTTTCTTTAATTTCAATAAGGAAAATGAGTTTAATAATTTTGAAATGGGGATACAGCATAAAATAAAGTTTAAAGGCGGACAAAATTTACTTTTTGCACTCGACCATAGTAAATTGTTTTTAGATGTATGTAACCTAGATATTTCCTTAAACAACCCAAATACTGAAGAAATATTAAATAAGTTAGATAAAAATGATGAAGGCCAGTTTTTATTTCATGAGACCAATGACATTTTTCTCCCGTTTGAAAAAGAACAGCTCATAAACCACTTGAATAAAACTCAACGTGAGTTAGTAATAGCAATTGATTTTAATTACAAGACTTTAGGAGATAAAATTGGGGTAGTGTTAGATACTAATAAAAGATAAATGTGAGTCAGTATGGGTTAATATTTTTTTATTAATACAAAAAAAGACCTCTCGAAATGAGAAGTCATAAACCGCTGCCTTGCATTTACATTAGTATCAAAAAGCACTCAGAAATACACTCAGAATGGTTAGATATAAAAAATAGGGCCTTTGAGTAGCATTAATATTTCTTCTATAATATATATCTGTTTTTTGAACAAGTTTGATTTGAGTTGTTTAGCCGATTCCTAAACCCTCATTACCCATACAGCATCATTTTAGAAGCCTTGGAAACATTGATGGAGAGCGATTCCTGATATATTCCAGGGCTCTTTTTTGTTTTGTGCATTATTGAATTTCAATTTTATGGACAGCAGGTAAAGTTCCTTTTGTTTTTTTTTCTAAAGTGACGGTTAAAACACCATTCTCATAAGCGGCAGACACAGCATCCTTTTTGACATTTTTCAAAACATATTGACGTTTGTAATGTTTGCTTGAGCGCTCCCGACGAATGTATTTCTTTTCGTCGTCTTTTTCTTCTCTGGATACTTCATTTTTTTGTTACGCCATCAACAAAATATGGTACGATTGTCATTAGAATGGAAACGTTTGCCAAGGGGTGATGATTTTTGCAGAGGATTGAAAAAGTGCTCGAGGCATTGGGCATGCTTTACGAGGAGAAGAAGCAGGGCATAACGGCCGAGGAAATCGCCTATAGATTGAAAAGCGACAGAAGCAATATTTCGCGTGATCTGAATCAGCTGTATAAGGAAAAACGCTGCTACAAAGAAAAAACCAGACCGGTACGTTTTTTCCCATGCACACGCAAGGTGCCCCAACAGGCTACGGCACCGAAGGAAACGCCTAAAATCGTGGACATGGATAACTTCCTGAAGAAGAATCCCAGCCTTTTCCATCAGATCGAGTGATTACGGCATCTAAAATGTACCACCTCTGCAATAATTTTTACCAGGCTCGGCAAAGAAATGTACCACTAAATGCGAAGCAGTTTACCACAAATACCTCTTGTATAATGTAGGTGCACACCTTAGGGTGTGACATTTACTTTACAGGAGGTATTTTTTATATGTTTCATTATCGAAGGATACTAGAAATGAATGGTGAGAGGATCAGTATTCGCAGTATAGCTGCAGCAAACGGAAACTCTCGTCAAAAAGTTACAGAGATAATCAGGAGGGCTGAGGAGAAAGGGATAGTAGTGCCACTATCAGAAGAAATGACCGATCAGTGGTTAGGAGAATTCTTGTTTCCAGAAAAGCAATTGGAGGCTAAAGGAAGACATTTGCCTGACTTCAATAAGGTTCACAAAGAACTCGCGAAACCAAACGTAACCTTAACACTTCTTCACAATGAATACGAAACGGAGTGCCGGATAAGCGGGAAAATCCCTTATGCTTATCGCTCATTTTGCGATTACTATAATGCATTTGCGAGAAAGTATAAGGCTACCATGCGCATCCGTCGGAAGCCCGGAGAAATTATGGAAGTGGATTGGGCGGGGTCTACCGCTTATGTCGTAGATCGAGATACTGGAGAAAAAATAAAAGCTTATGTATTTGTGGCGGCATTACCATGCAGCCAATTGGCTTATGCGGAAGCATTCTTAACGATGAAATCAGTGTCTTGGATTGCGGCACATAATCATGCGTTTGAATACTATGGCGGTTCAACCGATATAATTGTCCCGGATAATTTAAAAACGGGTGTCAAAAGGAACGAAGGCATCGACGTAATCCTTAATGAATCTTATCGAGAGTTAGGGGAACACTACGGTTCTATTATTTTACCTGCGCGAGTTTCCACACCGAAGGATTATCCTCAAACTCAGATTATCCTCAAAAAAGCCACAGACTGCTCTAGTTATCGAGAGGGCTTTGTGGCTTTTGAGGATAATAATCTAGTTCAATCCACAAAATTCTAAAAGATATTCTTCCTTGCCTTTCCACTTTTTCTGTTGCTTTAAATTTGGGATGTCTTGCACTGACTCCAATGCATTTTTAATAGTTTCGCCGTCGGCGTACGAATAAACTGATGTGGTCTCTAAGCTTTTATGTCCCAGAAAATCCTTGATGTAAGAAATTGGAATACCCTCCTTATACATTGCCATCGCGATACTATGCCGTAACATATGAGCATGAAGATTAATTGGGAAACTAGGATCTCCATTGTATGCAAGACGCGCGTACTTTTTCAAAAAATGATCAACCGTTCCTGGTTTCATCTGGGTGTGCATTGAATCATGGATTGTATAAAATAAAAAATCAGACTTATCCGAGTGATTATGGAATTCATTTAAATATGCCTCTAAATGCTTTATTGTAGCCTTCAGTAATGGAACATAACGAGTTTTGTGCCCCTTCCCTTGAATTCTGAGCTGAACAGAATGATCCCCATAAACTATGGAATCGCACGTAAGGCTAAGAAGTTCTTGTAGGCGTGCACCGGTCTCATACGCAAAAATCATGAAAAAACGATCTCGTCTGCCTAACTTCGTTGTGGCATCAGGTGCCAAAAATAAATTTTTTATTTGAGCTTGGTTGAGATATTCTATGCACTCTTTTTTTGATGCTCTGAAAGTATGGATACTACAAACTTCCAAATAAATGGGCGTTAATTCAATATGTTCTTCACTACAGAACTTCAGAAACGATTTGATAGCAGCTAACCGGAGGTTGAGGGTCTGATAAGAACAGTTGCGTGAATCTTTAAGCCACATGAGATAGCCATATATATTACTTCTGCTAAAGCAGGAAAAATCCATTGAATCAAAGCTGATCCCTTTTTCGTCTGAAAAATATTTCCTCAATAGTTTCAAGGATTGTTTATAGGCACGTACAGTCTTGTCGCTAAAATTACGCCTTGTAACTAAGTAATCTGTCAAGAAATCTCGTAATAATTGGTAGAACTGCATTTTTTTATCAGTACTCATCATATACCTCCGGTATTATGTCATCGTTAATACTAGATAATCTTTCTTCAATTTCAGGATAAAACGATTCTACGAGAGTAAGATAGTAGTCTGTTTCTGTAAAATGCGAATGTCCCATATACTCACTTAAATATGGGTAAAGACCTGTGACATTCTCATTCTCTCTGACCCAAGAGTTTAGTCTGTGTACAGCGTACGTGTGTCTAAGATCATGAACTCTTGGTGAATTCCCTGTTACCAATTGCGCTTCGGGGAGATTATCCCAGAATTCATGAAACCAATGATCAATAGTACTTTTGTTATAAAATTCTCCATTTATATTTGGAAAGAATGCTTGTCGCATCGGGAAAATTTCTTCTATATTTTGGTTATATTCTCTACACACCTCTAAAAGATCCGGGCTCATAAATAATATTCTTGCTTTCCAACCTTTCGACTCCCGAATCAAAATCTGTCCGTTCGTTAAGTTAACATCGGTAATGTTCAACAGTCTGGCTTCGGAAGACCTCAGTCCACAACAATACAACAAGCGAAATAGTACAGGAATAACATAACAGCGTGTAGGGGAAAAAGGAGAAACGGGACAACTATCAATTGCATGAAAAAAGGCCTGTAATTCTTTTGTAGTAAAAATATGAGCTTCATATTGGAGCTGTTTATTAGGGATGTTCCCAGGGAGGATGTACGCTGCATGCCCAATGGCATGTAAATATTTACCAAATTGTCGGATAGGCGTAATCCGTCTTAAAAGGCCATTAGGATGTTCATTTGGTTTGTAGTGTATCCATTTATCGACAATCTCTTTTGTTAAAGACTCTATATCTGGAAAATATTCAAAAACCATGTCATCGAAATGGTATAGAATTCGTGCTGATGATTGATAAGGGAACCCAACAGATTGCTTTTGAGCAATAAAGGTTTCTAAATGCGGACCTAATCTGCTTTTAAAGATATGCTCACTCAAATTTATCCTCTCCCCAATGTATTTTCCCAATTTCTGAAAGATCTAAAGCACACATACGCAGCATAGATTCTTCGAGAGAGATATAAGGTTTGTCTGATTCTTTTGAAGTATGCCCAAGAATATCTGTTACGACCTGATGAGGAACCTTAGCTGAAAGTAAACGATGAGTTAGTGTATAACGAAATAGATGCAAACCTTTGGTTTTGCCATTTACTGGTTGGATTTTTAATTTATTCAGGAGTTTTGAACAAAAAGGATAAGCAGATGAGATTTTATTGTAGGGAGCTTGCTTTCTTAAAAAGATGTAGGGGTAATCTATACGCGGATGGCGTTCATGTAAGATGTATTCCATGAGGGCATTACCGATCTCAGGTAATAGGGGAAAAATGATTGATTCACCAGTCTTTTGCTGGACTACATACAGTTTTTCCTTATTCCAATCAATGCTTTGAAGGGTTAAGTTGCAGACGTCTGAGTCCCTTAGGCCGAAACGTAGAGCGAGTAATATTATGGCTTTGGTTCGCATGGATTCCTGCTCTAGTTGCTCAATCAAGCGCCGCTCATCTTCTACAGACAGATAGGCTGAGACATTGCCTTTTTGAATAAATCTGCTCATGATAACATTTGAAAGATTATAATCGGTAACGTTGTTCTCAAACAAAAAGGTTAAGAGGCTTCTTAATATCGGCAATATAGTGGCCATACTTCTTTTATTGCAGATGGTTGAAAATGACGCGATGATCAATTGGGTTTCTTCATAAGATAATCCGGCTAATTCTTCAATTGTTTGTATTTCTGCCAATGATAAGGTTTTACGGAAAACATAGTCGTACAGATTAATTGTAGCTTTACTAAGGTTTTTTTCACTTAATGTGTTGATATAAATGGTGCGGAGTTCTTCTAAATCGTGATCCGTAAAAGACAAATTTTGTTGAATAGGTTTCCAGTTAAATGTACCTGTGTCAGCGACTTCCAAAAGAACATGTGCAGCCTTTCTGTTCATTTTCCATTTCCACTCATTCATTAAGCATTTACTTCGTAATCCATTTATTTCAGAAATATACTGTTGTAATACTTCGCTGGCATAGATGCCTGCGTTTTGTTTATTAAAATAGTCGCGTATATCTAGCCAAGAGTGTTTATATTGTCCTATTGTAGATGATGATAATTTCAAGCCCCTCATTTCTAATTCAGACTTTATAATCAAGTGATCGATTGTAATCTGAATTGATATGGGGTAGCTCACATCTTTGAAAAAATCCTTCGTTTCATCTTCCGTCGGAAGAGAGCTTCTGTTAAATGGATTTCCGCGCTCATCTTTGGCATGAGTGCCGGCATAATAATCTACTAATTTAACGCATTGCCTATGTCTCGAACTTCTTTCCTTGGAATTTCTGTCATCTTCAATAAAAGCATCATAAAGTTTCTGGCATGGAACAGTGATATTCATTTTAGATGCCATTTGCGATAATTGGTTGCAATAAAAATGTAGCGACTCGAAAGATGAAGATGCAAGTTGAGGTTTTCTCTCTGTCAAAACAACGCTGATTATTTCTTCCAGTTTTTCCATCTCTAGTCCTCCTCATACTATAATCGATCAGTCAAAGAATACCACCAATGGAAAATATTATCTTCAAAAAAGCCACAGGCATCTCTAGTGAAAGAGCTTGTCCTATGGCTTTTTGAAGATAATCTGAGTTTGAGGATAATCCTTGTTATATTCAATTGAAAATAACAAGGATAAAGCTAGTGTTGAAGGCAGTGTTGGTGTTATCTCTACTTGGATTATAGCTGCCTTACGCAATACTCATTGTTTTACGATTGAAGATTTAAATCATGAAATCCGAAAGAAGCTACAAGAATTTAATGAACGACCGTTCACTAAGAAACCAGGATCCAGAATCAGTGCCTTCGAGGAAGAAGAAAAATTCGCACTTAACCCTCTTCCACTGGCACCTTATAAGATGTCTGTCTGGAAAAAAGCAAAGGTTCAACTAAACTACCACGTCTCGGTTGAAAGCATGTTTTATTCCGTCCCATACGAATACATTCAACAAAATATAGATATCAGGATGACAGAGAATCTAATTGAACTATATTTTAATTCTATGCGAATCGCAACACATAAACGTCTACACGGGAAATTTGGACAGTACTCGACCGTAAGAGACCACATGCCTGATAACCACAAAATGTACGTTGATCATACCCCAGAATCGTCCATAGAATGGGGTGAAACCGTCGGTTCTTCAACAGTCAAGGTTGTTCAATACCTTTTGGATCATTATCAAAATGAAAAACAAGCGTTAAAGTCCATCATGTCTCTAAAGAGCTTTGGTAAAAAATATTCAAAAGAGGAAATAGAATCGGCCTGTTCCACAGCGTTAAATTTAGCTTCTTCGCCTTCTGTTAAAAGTATCCAGACCATTCTAAAGAACAATAAGCAGAAGAATGCAACCAACCAATCAAATACTGAATCTACTAGCACGCAGACGCACGGATTCACTCGTGGCGCGTCCTATTTTGGAGGGAAATAATATATGTTAAATGAGCAAACATCAGCTAAGTTAGCTGAATTAAAACTTTCAGGAATGCTTGAATCCTATCATGAGCAGATGACCAATAAAGATTATCAATCAATGAGCTTTGAAGATCGCTTCAACCTTATGGTTGATTTGGAGTATTCTCGACGAAAAAATAACAAACTACAACGGCTGATTAAAGCAGCAAACTTTAGAAATTCGACTGCCAGCATTGAAGATATCGAATATCATACGGACCGTAATCTAGATAAAAACCTTATCTTAAAACTAGCCAGTGGAATCTACCTGGAGGATCATCATAACCTCATTTTGATGGGTGCTTCGGGGAATGGGAAAACGTATATCGCCAACGCCTTTGGAATGCAGGCCTGCCGGCAACACTACAATGTGAAATACATCCGCCTCCCTGAATTACTAGATGAATTAACCATCTCTAAGAATCAAGCAGACGGCAGCTTCAGAAAAATAATCAATAAATATAAAAAAGTTCAGCTACTCATCATCGATGAATGGCTGTTAACAGATCTTTCGTTAGAAAATTCGACCTTCCTGTTGGAAATAATCGAATCCCGGCTTAAAACAGCATCAACCATTTTCTGTTCACAGTTCCATCCAGAAGGATGGCACGCAAAACTAGGAAATCCACAAATCGCTGATGCCATTTTAGATAGGATTATCCATGATTCTTATCAAATTCTCGTGGATGGAAAAGTTTCTATGCGTGAACGCCATGGTATCCACAACTAGTTTTCAAATAAAAGGAGGTTCAAAGAATATGAGTTATGATGATGAAACTGAAGATTATTATGAAATGTTAGACAAGCAATTTGAGGAGGATGAACTTATTTCCTTCATAGTAGCCTTATTTGAATATTCTACTGAATTGGAAGAACAGGTCGTCGCACTAAGACGTACAGTAAATGAATTATCGAATAAAGAACGTCTCCCGTTTCCTGATTTAGAGGGAGATATCTATCAAGTGTTTGATGATTTTTCAGCATACAGAAAGTACCAAACCCTTATCGAAGAACGTATTGGATGGAATAAAAATCACCCTATTTCGGAGACAATGAAATGGCTATAGTAACTCCACTCATGATGTCGTCTAAGTTTTGTAGGTAGAAATTGATCAGAGATCAATAAAGAGTCGCTCCTGAATCATATGGAGTGGCTCTTTGTTGACCTTAAGGTCATTATTTGTTGTTTGCGCCATTTGAAGTGGTAAACGCTTTGCATTTACTGGTACAATTCTATGCACTTACTGGTAAAAATTAATGCATTAGTGGTACATTTTCAATGCTGTATTCAATCGAGCAAGGGAAAGCGGCCATCCTGTATCCAGGGGACGGTATGCATATGCTGTTGCTGGGCGAAACCGGCGTCGGCAAGTCTTTGTTTGCCGATTTGCTGCACAAATACGGCATCCAATCGGGGAAGTTGGCGGATTCGTCCCCCTTCATCCAGTTCAATTGCGCCGATTATGCCCATAACCCGCAGTTGTTGATGAGCCAGCTTTTTGGCCATGCAAAAGGGGCTTATACGGGTGCGGAAACAAATAAGACGGGGCTTCTCGAGAAGGCGAACGGAGGCATCCTTTTTTTGGATGAAATCCACCGCTTGCCGATCGAAGGGCAGGAGATGCTGTTCACCTACATCGACCGCGGTGTTTTCCGGCCGCTCGGTGAATCCGAAAAGGATCACCATGCCAATGTTCTGATAATCGGAGCGACGACCGAAAAGAAGGACACGCTTCTTAAGACATTCATCCGCAGACTGCCGATCATCATCGATCTGCCGAGTTTGAGGGAAAGGTCGATCGAGGAACGCCATCAGCTGTTCGATGCGTTCGTTCAGCAGGAAGTCAATCAATTGGGAGTGCCGATGTATTTCAGCAAAAATGCGCTGAAAGCCTTTTTGCATTACAAATGCGAATTGAATATCGGGCAATTCAAAGCGGATATCCGGATCGCTTTCGCGAAAAGTTATGCCCGTTTCTTGGCAGTCAAAGAAAATTATCTGAAAGTCAGCAGCAAAGATCTGCCGGATTATATCCGGGCGGGTCTGCTCAGCAATGCGGACCACCGTCAGATGTGGTCGAAATACGAAGGGACGAACCGACAGGCAATCCAATATCTTCCCTCCGACAATACCATTCCGGAAGTGAACAGCGAGCCGAGCGAAAGCACCATTTATCGGGAAATGAATACACGCTACCGGGAATTGGAGCAGAAAAAAGCCAGTGCGGATGAGATCCAAAAAGCGATGGAGCACGATCTGAAGACTTACTTCAAGTTGACTGGAGAAAAGGAACAACGCTTCTGCAACAAGGAAAATCTGATTGCGCTTGTGCCTGACAATATCATCAAGGAACTGGAAAAAATCCTCCGCCATGTCACGATCAAGACCGGCAAAGTGATGAGCGATAAGGTGTTCCAGATGATGGCGATCCATATCTACAACCTTGTGAAGCGAAGCCAACAGGATCATGTGCTGAAAAACGACATGCATGAAGCGATCATCGATAAGTATCCGGAGATGTACGGCGTTGCGAAAGAATGCATGGCCATTTTGGAAGCGGATCTGGGTGTGCGTATTCCGGAAGAGGAAGCGAGCTACTTTATCATGTTCCTGACCCACGATGAAATGGATGCATTCGAAAGATTGGCGAAAGTGCAGGTCATCGTGATTGCGCACGGATCAGGGATTGCGTCGGCGCTTTGCGACACAGCGAATCAACTCCTGAACCATGAGGGAGCCATCGGGATCAATGCGCGCTTGGATGAGGAGCCCCGGCAAGTTTTCGAAAGACTGGTCCGTTACATCAAAAACCATCAGATTTCGGATGACATCCTGCTGCTGGTGGATATGGGGAGTCTGACGACTTTTGCTGGGGAATTGGAAAAACTGTTCCCCTTGAAGGCGAAGTCCATCCCATTGGTTAGCACCATGCATGTCCTCGAAGCCAGCAGAAAAGCGATGATCGGCTGCAGTCTGCGTGAGGTTTATGTCGAAACCCTGAAGGTGAACGACTATATGGCCATTTATCAGGACAGGAAAGAAGTGGAGCAGGTGCAGAAGCCGAAAGTGCGGCCGCAAGCCACCGATTCGTTCCATTTCAGACCGTTGGCGATCATTTCGATCTGCCTGACCGGCGAGGGGACGGCCGTAACGATCCGGGACATCATCCGCAAGGAAATTTCCTTTGATGAGAAGGAAATCACGATTGTGCCGATCAACCTGGTCGGCAAGGAGAGCATTTATGCGCGCCTTCAGGAATTGACGAAGGAATACGAGATTATTTGTGTCATCAGCACCTTTGCGATCAAAACGGAGTATCCGACCTTTGAACTGTACACGGTCATGAACCGGGCGGGATTGCAACGGATTCAGGACTGCATCGACGAAATCTATACGTATCGTTCGATTAAGGAAACGATCCTGAAGTATTACGACATGCCCGAAATAGAGGAGCTGCTGTCCAGCATTTATCGCTTCAATGATGAAGTGAATGAAATGATGAGCCCTTCCCTGTTCGTGAGCGATAAGATTGGCCTTTCTTTCCATATCATCGGCATGCTGCGAAAAATCAAGCGCCAGGAACAGATCCCGCATTTTGAAAAAGGCATGGTTTCCTTTCCGCAGGACAAATACATCGTTCCGAAAATCAAGAATCTTTTCCTGGATTATTTCCGGGAGCATCTGGAGATGATCAACGAAGACATGCTGAACCATGTCGCCTACGCTTATCTGGCCCGAAGTGTGTCCTATATAGCGAACAGCTGACACACAACTTCATAATTTAAAAAAATCTGTGTCGTTTTGGCGACACAGATTTTTTTGTTGCGCGATACGGTGCGCTTCATGTGTGTTGGCACGGTTTTTGCATATCTATAAATGAAAGGATAAAGGACAGGAGGGATTCATTTGGAAGACGAGGAGAAAATCATCATGCAGCTGATCATCCATGGGGGAGATGCCCGCGCGTACAGCATGAAAGCCATCCAAGCTGCCGAAAAGGGCGAGTTTATGGAAGCCGACAAACTGATGGGGGAGGCAAGGACTTCCTTGAACAAGGCGCATGACCTGCAGACTACGATCATCCAAGAAGAAATCAGAGGAAAACCGACCAACACTACGCTTCTGATGGTCCACGCACAGGATCATGTGATGAATGCCATGACCGTGAGGGATCTGGCGCAGCACCTGATCCAACTGAGGGAAGAAGTCCATTTGTTCCATACACAAAAAGTGAGCCAGGAGGAGATTGCATGACACTTTCGATTATGTTGGCCTGTGCGGGAGGTTTCTCGACCAGCATGTTGGTTGAACGGATGAAGGATGCGGCAAAAGAAAGAGGGATGGAGGTTAATATCGATGCAACGGCGGAGGGAAAAGTGGATAAACTGATCCAGAATATCGACATTCTCCTGCTGGGCCCGCAAGTCGGTTATATGGAGGAAAGCTTCAAAAAGAAATACAGTGGCCATCCGGTCGCGATCGCAACGATTCCATCGATGGATTACGGCATGATGAACGGCAAAAAAGTATTGGCGGATGCTTTGAGTTTATTAAATTAATAGGGGGCTGAAAAGAATGGCTGATTTTTCAAATGTGCAAATGAGTTTACAACGTGGTGCGGGTGCGATCCAAAACAACAAATACATCAGTGCCATCACGAATGGTCTGATGTCGGCGATGCCGATCACGATCGTGGGTGCCATGGGGAGTCTCGTGAACAGTTTCCCGGTTCAAGGGTACCAGGATTTTTTGGTCAATACCGGATTGAAAGCGATTACGGTCATTCCTTCCGAAATCACGACCAACCTTTTGGCCATCTATGTTGTTTATTTGATCGCTGCGAAATTTGCCGAGTCCTATGACATCGACGGTACGCCGGCAGGGATGCTTGCCTTAATGAGCTTTCTAATCGTTACACCTTTCAATTATTCCGAAGCGAACACATTGGCCTCGCTGCCCGCTACCTGGATGGGCGCACCGGGACTGTTTACTGCCTTTCTTGTCGCGTTATTGTCCGCGAAAGTTTATACCATTTTTAAAATTAAAGGCTGGGTCATCAAGATGCCTGACGGCGTACCGCCTACCGTATCCAAATCATTCTCCGGTCTGGTGCCTGGCTTGGTGCTGGCAGTCCTTGCAATGGTCATCCGCTACGTGATGACATTGACTGCCTATGCCGATATCCATTCGTTCATCTTTTCAGTAGTGGCTGCACCATTGACCAAACTGGGCGGAAGCTTCACGGCACTGTTGGTTGCGATGTTTGCGGCACAGATTTTGTGGTTGGTCGGTGTACACGGCGCAATGGTCGTCTACAGTGTATTCATGCCGATCTGGACACCGCTGGGTACCGAAAACTTGGCAGCGTACAACGCTGGCCTGGAAATCCCGAATATCGTTTCCGGAAGCATGTTCGGGATGGTCGTATTCATGGGTTCAGGCGCTACCTTAGGTTTGGCGATGGCGATGCTGCGGGCAAGATCGGAGCAATACCGTGTTCTCGGCAAATTGAGCTTGATACCGAACATCTGCGGCATCAATGAACCAATCATCTTCGGGATGCCGATCATCATGAACTTCACTTTGGCTATCCCATTCATCCTTGTGCCTTTGATCATCGCAGTTACTTCCTATCTTGGCATGCTGACAGGCATCCTGCCTTACCTGCCGGGTATCGCGGTACCGCTGGGTGTTCCGGTCATCATCAACGGATTGATGGCAGGTGGCTGGAGATGGGCTATCTATCAAGCACTTATGATCGCTGTGAGCTATTTCGTCTATCTGCCGTTCTTCAAGGTCATGGATAAAGCCGCTTATAAGCAAGAAGTGGAAGCACAACAGCAAACGGAAGCAACTGAATTGGACAACGCTTTAGTCTGATAAGCGAAAGATACTGGGGAAACAAGATGATAAGAAACGCAGCAAAAAAGATTCGTTCCACTGGTACAAGAAGATCATCGCTTCAAACGGGGCCGATCTGGACTGAATACCTGGAGCGGATGCACTGTTTTCTGTAAGTCTTCAATGAAAAAACATAAATAGATCGGGAGGAAAAAAATATGATGAGTAGAGTGAAAAAAATGGCTAAAGTAACGGCATTGAGCGCAGTGGTTTTGGGAGGGTTGTTTGCGACAGCCGATCCGGTTTCAGCAAAAGAGTTGAAGACGCAGCCTTCTTCCTATGAAACGGTCATCGAAGTGAAGGACTGGGGCGCAACCGTGACGAAGATCATCGTGGACTTGGGCAGACCGGTTCCGCAGGGATCCGTGACGACGGATACATTCAGCGTCAATGTCTCAAGAAGCGACAGCCGTTTGAATCCCTCCTTGCTGGGTGAGGGCATCGTGAACGTCACCAATGCCTACGTGGCCGATAAAGACGGCAATCCGGCCGTTCAGACAGGCAAATATGCGGTACTGGAAATGGAATACGGTCCGACTTTGGCTCTGAGCTCTGCTTTGAACTATCAGGTCGCTACCGGCCGCAATGATTGGACGACGAACGCATACACCATCATGCAGCAGACGGCAATCGAAACGCCTGCGGGCTCCGTATCCGGTCTGGTCGTCACCGAATTTGCCGGAACAACCAAAGAAATCATCGAAGATTTCGAAACCGGCGCATCGACCTTTGACGGTGTTACATTGACTTATGCTGACTACAGCCCGGCGCAGGACAACCAAGAAAATCCATTGATCATCTGGCTGCATGGCGGCGGGGAAGGCGGAACGGATGCGACAATCCCGTTGGCTGCAAACAAAGCGACTGCTTTGGCTACGGATGAGATCCAGTCCTACTTCGATGGGGCCTATGTCTTGGCTCCGCAGACACCGACTTATTGGATGGACGGCATCGGCGGAAGAGCAGACGGCACTTCCAAATACGAAGATGCTTTGATGGCGCTGATCGAAGAGTACGTCGCCAACAATCCGGATGTCGATACGGACCGGATCTATATCGGCGGACCGTCCAATGGTGGCTACATGACGATGCTGATGGCGCGTGATTACCCTGGCTACTTTGCTGCCGCTTTCCCTGTCTGCGAAGGTTTGAATGATGTTTTGATCTCGGATGCGGACATCCAGAATCTGGCGCAAACACCGATCTGGTTCACTGCCGCCGCAAACGACATGGTGCTGCCTCCAGCAATCAATACGTTGCCTACCTACGACCGTTTGTTGGCCGCTGATGCAGATGTTTACTTGACCTTGTTTGACAATGTCGAGGACACTTCCGGTCTGTACACAAATGCGGACGGCACGCCTTATCAATACAATGGCCATTTCTCTTGGGTATATGTCCACAACAACGAAGTGTCGACAGTGATCGACGGAACAGAGATCACATTGATGCAATGGCTGTCCGAACAGTCCTTGAACGACTGATCTATTTGATGCAGCTTTTATAAAACGAACAGCCTCCGGAAGTCCGTATGATGCGGATTTCCGGAGGCTGTTTTTGTGTTGTTCCGATGAGGCAATTAGTTTTTATAAAAAAGAATAAAAATATCCCGAAATATTCGGGTGGAATATTGTATGATAGTGAAAACTGCAGGGGAGGAATCGTGATGGTTGAACTGGATCGGTTGGTCAAATTGCTCGTCGAGAAGATGCTGCGTTCGTCCAAAAAACCGGAACCAAGCGGAAGTGGAACCGACGAGGGAAACGCAGCCGAGCCTAAGCTCCCAGAGAGCATCTTGGAGGATGCAGCCAAAGACGAAACGGACGAAAAAATGCCTGAAGGATGATTCCCTTCAGACATATTGGAGCAGTTCGTCATAATACAGTTTCGTGATCAATTCCCGATCGGCCGTAGTGGGTTTGTCGATGTAGATGACGTATTCGGCATCCCAGGTATAGGCGGATGTGCCTTCCAGAAACGGGTTTTCTACTGGCGTTTCGGTTTCCAGCTCGGCGATGAGGACGGCGATGTAGTCTTCACTTTCGGTTTCGTCATGGAAGTCGAAGTCGTCGCTAGTCTCGATGTAGAGTTTGTAGGCTTTATTCGGGTGCTCGGCTTTGAATTTTTGGATGATCGCAATTTCTTTGTCCAGATTTCTCATGGTACTTGCTCCCTTCGGAAATGGCTTTGGATCAAGTGTTTTCTATAGGTCTATCATAACATTCTCTCCTTGCATCTGCACTCAATAACACGGGATGGATGACTGTTGTGGGCTCATATATTATGATGGGAATAACTAATTTTAAGGAGGGATCAGCATGGGAATCGCAATTTTGCAGCACGTGGATTTTGAAGGGCCGGCGGAAATCGAGAATTGGTGTCGGCAGACCGGCACAGAATACAGGATATACCGCCTATTTCTGGGGGAGGCTTTACCGAAAGCGGAGGAAACGGATTTTCTTGTGATATTGGGCGGTCCCATGAGCATCTTGGATGACCTGCCTTGGTTGGAAGAGGAGCGGCAACTTATCCGTACTTTCATTAGCCAGGGCAAGCCGGTCTTCGGTGTCTGTCTGGGCGGACAGCAGATCGCCAAAGCTTTGGGGGCTGACATTTTTCAGGGGGAATTCCGGGAAGCGGGCTGGCTGCCAATCCGCACGATGAACTCGGAAACGCTAGGTGAACTGTCTGAGGAACTGGTCGTGTTCCATTGGCACGGGGAGCAATTCGGCTTGCCGGAAGGAGCGGAGCGCCTGTTCACAAGCGATGTCTGTCTGAATCAGGGCTTTGTCTATAAAGGTAATGTGATCGGCCTGCAATTCCATTTCGAATCCACACAGGAGAGCGTCGAAAGCATTCTCCAGAACGATGTGGCCTTCTTGGACGGCACCGCCTATACGCAGACGGCAGCGGAAATTCGGAGCTATCCGATACCCGCGAGCAACCGGCAGCTGCTTTATCGATTGTTGGATCGGTTGAATCGGAATTTCCGGTGAAAGAGTGATTCGTCGGTTGTTCGTTATGGGCTTCCGTGCGAACAGCCGAGGAATCATCAGTGTGTTTGCTGATAACCATCCTCGCTTTTGCGAACTGCAAATGAATCACGTTTATGTCTGCTGTTATGAAGCCAGTCTCCCGAGAAAAGTCGACGATACGGACTTTCATCTACATTTCAAGCTGTTGGACCGGTTGAGTTTTGAAACGTCTACTATTACTGTTTAAAAATGGAGGGATAGATAGCATGGATATTCGAATCGCAGTAGAAGATGACCGACAGGCAATTCTTGCATGTGTGGACGATGCCTATGGAATGTATATTGACAGAATTGGAAAAAAGCCCGCCCCCATGCTTGCGGATTATGCAGAACTCATTTCAAAAAGCTTGGTCTATGTAGCTACGGATAAGGATCAAATACAAGGCCTCATCGTGCTGCTTTTGAAAGAAAACTACTTATTGATAGAAAATGTGGCAGTCCGCAACCTTTTCCAAGGGCAGGGTATTGGCCGCAGACTGATTGAATTTGCGTTTACGTCAGCTAAAGAGGCCGGTACGCAAGAAGTCCGTCTGTATACGAACGAGTTGATGAGTGAAAATCTTTTGTACTATGCTAAACTCGGCTTTATCCAATTAAATCGCTCTACAGAAGATGGTTACAGACGTGTACATATGTCAAAGTCTTTGTGATTAGATGCAGCCACTAATTGATAAAATAGAGCCCAACATAAAAAGGCCTCAGAACCCTCATATGAAGGATTCTGTCGCCTTTTTGTCTGTTACTGTTACAGCAAGTCGTTCAATTCGCGGATATCGTCTATCTGTGCATCCGCCGAGTCCAGTTCTCCGGGGAAGCCGAAGCCGTAGCGGCAGCCTACTGTGCTGACGGGATGATGTTCGGCGACCTCGATGTCCTGGAAACGGTCGCCCACAATCAGGTAGCCGCCAGGAAACACAGCTCGGATTGATTCGAAAATTTCATATTTGGGGATGAAGCTGAAATCTTCGGTGCAGTACATGCCGTCGAAGTATCGGTCCAACCCGAAGCTTTCCCGGTGCGCTTCCATGTAGGCCCGGCTACAGTTGCTCAAGAAGACCAAGCGGTAGCCTTTCTCCTTCAATGCCTGCAAGGTTTCCAGAGCGCCCTCGTAAAGGATGACCTGCCCGGTTTGGGCTTTTTCCAGCAGGATCTGGCCGATCATTTTTGAGGCCTTCGATCGGACTTCCTCATCCAGGTCGGGCATGAAATTTTCCCACATCGCTTTGCTGCTGTAGCCCAGCCACTTCGTGATTTCCGCATCCGCCCAATCTCTTGGCGCGGCGTGGCCGGCTTCAACGAGGTAAGCATAGGCTTGTTTGAAAGCGTGGATGTAATTCTTGGTGCTATCATGGAGGGTGCCGTCATAGTCAAGGATGATAGTGCGGACCTCTTTGAACATTAGTTTTTCCATAAACTTTTATAAATTCTTAAGCAGGTTGGCCATTTCGATGGCGGATACGGCACAATCGTAGCCTTTGTTGCCCGCTTTCGTGCCGGCGCGCTCAATGGCTTGTTCAATCGTGTCGGTCGTCAGGACGCCGAAGATGACTGGAACACCCGTACTCATGGAGGCAGTCGCTACGCCTTTAGATACCTCGGAACAGACGTAATCGAAATGCGCCGTTGCGCCCTTGATGACGGCGCCCAAAGTGATGACAGCATCATATTTTCCGGAAGCCGCCATTTTTTGCGCTACCAATGGGATTTCGTATGCGCCCGGTACCCATGCCAAGTCGATGGCATCTTCAGCCACGCCATGGCGTTTCAGACCGTCCAAAGCACCGCCCACCAATTTCGAGCCGATGAATTCGTTGAATCGTGCTACCACGATCGCGATTTTTAAATCCTGTGCAATTAATTGTCCTTCGATGATGTTCATTTTGTTTTCCTCCTGTTTGGTTGTTTTTTTTATAAATCCAAGTAATGCCCCATCTTTTGTTTCTTTGTTTCCATATAACGCTGTGTTTCGCCGAAAATCTCCAGTTGGATCGGAATCCGCTCGGTGATCTTCACACCGTGCTTTTTGAATCCTTCTATCTTAAGCGGGTTGTTCGTCAGCAGCTGGATTTCTTTCACGCCCAAGTCCTGCAGCATTTCGTCGGCCATGTAGTATTCGCGCAAATCGCTGGGGAATCCCAACATCAGGTTGGCGTCGACCGTATCATAGCCTTGGTCCTGCAAGGCATAAGCATGGATTTTGTTGACGAGGCCGATGCCGCGTCCTTCCTGGCGCAAGTAGACCAAGACCCCGCGCCCTGCCTCGGCGATCTGCTTCATGGCCGCGTCCAATTGTTGGCCGCAGTCGCAGCGTTTCGATCCGAAGACATCGCCGGTCAAGCATTCGGAATGGATGCGCACCAGAACGGGTTCTTCTGTCGTGACATCTCCCATGACCAAGGCAACGTGATGCTCATCCGCGTCGATTTTGCTCACGTAAGTGTAGATGTCGAACTCACCGTATTTAGTGGGCAGTTTTGCCTGACCTTCGCGCTTGTAAAGCTGTTCATTCTCCTTGCGGTAGGCGATCAGGTCGGCGATCGTGCCGATCTTCAGGTCATGCTCTTTGGCGAAAGTGATCAGTTCGTCTGTGCGCATCATCGTGCCGTCATCGGCCATGATTTCGCAGCAGAGTCCTGCCGGCTTCAAACCGGCCAAACGCGCCAAATCGACGGTGGCTTCGGTGTGGCCGTTGCGCGCGAGTACGCCGTTGTCCACTGCCTTCAGCGGGAAAATGTGGCCGGGTCGGCGGAAATCCTCGGGCTGTGCGTCATCCTCCACTGCCTTCAAGACGGTCAAAGAGCGTTCGAAAGCTGAGATGCCGGTGGTTGTCTCGACATGGTCGATGGCGACGGTGAAGGCTGTCCCGTGATTATCGGTGTTGCGGTCCACCATCGGAGTCAGCACCAGTTTTTCGGTGAGTGTCCGATCCATCGGCATGCAGATCAAGCCTTTCGCGTAGATGGCCATGAAATTGATGTTTTCCGGAGTCGCGAATTCCGCTGCGCAGATCAGATCGCCTTCATTTTCGCGGTCCTCATCATCGACCAGCACAATGATTTTGCCGGCTTTGATGTCCGCGATGATTTCTTCAGATGTATTGAACATGTATGTTTCCCTCCTTATTTCTTTCAGAAAAAGCCGTTCTCTTGCAAGAAAGCTTCAGATAGGTTGCTTTGTTTTGTTTGTGTTTTAGGGCTCAGGCCCAGCAGTTTTTCCACGTATTTGCCGATGATGTCGCACTCCAGATTGACCGTATCGCCCAACTTCTTCTCAAGCAGGATCGTCTCTGCTCCGGTGTGGGGAATGATGGATACCTGGAACGATTGGCTGTCGACTGTAGCGACCGTCAGGCTGACGCCGTCGATGGCGATCGAGCCTTTTTCGATGATGTAGCGGAGCAGCTCGGGGCCGGCTGAGATGGTGATCCAGACAGCATTATCGTCCTTGCGGTATTCCTTGATCGATCCGGTGCCGTCGATGTGCCCGCTGACGATGTGCCCGCCCAGGCGGGTATCGAGCTGCAGTGCCCGTTCCAGATTGACGCGGCCGCCCATCTGCAGGGCGCCAAGGTTTGAGCGCTGCAGCGTTTCCGGCATGACGTCCGCATCGAAGGAATCCTTATGGAGCTTCGTGACCGTCAGGCAGACGCCGTTGGTGGAAATGCTGTCGCCGATTTTTGTCCCGATGAGCACTTTTTTTCCGCCGACAGTCACGACGGAAGATTTTTGGCCATGGCGGATACCTTTCAAGGTGCCGACTTCTTCGATGATTCCAGTAAACATGAATTTCCTCCCACTTTCCTCTATTATTCGTTCTTGGAAATGTAGCCTTCCAAGAGGATGTCTTCCCCGACGGTGCTGGCCTTCAGTTCGATCACGCTGAAAGCTTGGCTCAGCTTCTCGATGCCATCTCCGCCGACTGGTGTTTTTGCCGTTTCTCCCCCAATCAGTTTTGGGGCGATGTATACCTGCACCTTATCAACGATGCCTGCCTGCAGTGCGGAAAAGTTCAGGGTTGCGCCGCCTTCCAGGAGGATGCTGTCGATGCCGCGTTCCCCGAGGGCTCCCATCAGCACCTTCAGGTCGGTCCGGCCGTCCTTGGCGGGTACGGTCACAACCTCGATGCCGGCTTCTTCGAGCAAGGCTGCCTTGCTGCGGTCCGCCCGTTCTGTCGTTGCGATGATAGTCTTGGCCGTGTCCTGATTTTGGAGCACTTTTGCTTCCAGCGGGATGCACAAGGTGCTGTCGACAATGATCCGCACCGGATTTTTTCCTCCCGGAATGCGGGAAGTCAATTGCGGATCATCCATGATGACTGTCTGGACACCAACCATGATGCCGGTGAGGGCGCTGCGCAGTTGATGCACGCGTTCCCTTGCAGCAGGGCCGGTGATCCATTGCGATTCGCCGGTCCGGGTCGCGATTTTCCCGTCCAAAGACATCGCTGCTTTCATGATGACGAAGGGCTCTTTTTTTACTATGTATTTCATGAATATTTCATTCAAACGGCTGCTTTCTTCGGCCAGGACGCCTGTCACCACTTCGATGCCGGCATCCTGCAGTTTCTTGACGCCGCGTCCGGAAACCAACGGATTCGGATCCAAAGCCGCGATGACGACCCGCCCAATCTTCTTTTCGATGATCTTGTCAGAGCAGGGCGGCGTTTTTCCGTAATGGGAGCAGGGTTCCAAAGTCACGTAGATGGTCGCGCCCGCCACATCTTCCGTTGCCAAGCGGAACGCGTTCACTTCAGCATGGCCTTCGCCGATTTTTTCATGGTAGCCGGATCCAATGATGCGTCCGTCCTTGACGATGATGGCGCCGACCATCGGATTTGGTGCTACGGCCCCGCGACCTTTCTCGGCAAGTTCCAGAGCCATTTGCATAAAGTGTGTATCTTTATCTTGCATCTTTTCGTGCCTCCCTTTTCCAAAATAAAGAGCCCTGAACAGTTCTGCTTCAGGGCTCGACAAAGGAAGGCCAGCTAAATAAAGCCAAAAAATCCCTGGGTATAGACTACACCCAGGGATTGACGTTCCGATTCATGAACGGATGGCGCGAAAACGTTTTTTGTATGACAAATAAACGCAGCGTGCCATTCGATAAATGGTTTTTGTCTTCTTTCATCCAGACTCTGACTGTCGGCTTCGGAATTTAACCGAATCTGCCTTAACGGCTCGTGGGCTTTACCACCGGTAGGGATTTTCACCCGTCCCTGAAGACTATTCAATTAAGCTGTCTCTAGGATAATCCCAATCCGTGATAATGTCAAATACAATTTTTAACAAACAAATGTTCAGCGGCGGACGGGTTGCCGAAGCGACAAAGGCCAGTATTTTGCGCAAGGAACCAAGCTGTATTCTATGTATAGGATTAAAATAAAGTTTGTAATTCATTAGAATTGGGTATAAAATGAGTCCAATAATAGTTGCATCATGACTCGGAAATGATCGTTCGCAAGAACGACAGTGAGAATACAATTAAAAGGGGATGGCAGAATTTGGAACAAGTATTTCAAGGAAGAAGCTTATTGGCAGAAAAAGATTTCACTCGGGAAGAATTGGAGTATCTGATTGATTTTTCGGCGCATCTGAAGGATATGAAGAAACGAAATATTCCGCACCGTTATCTGGAAGGCAAAAACATCTGCCTTTTGTTCGAAAAAGCATCCACCCGTACCAGAGCCGCTTTTACAGTAGCTGCCATCGATCTTGGGGCGCATCCTGAATACCTGGGGAAAAATGATATCCAATTGGGCAAAAAGGAATCCGTTGAAGACACCGCTAAAGTGCTCGGCAGCATGTTCGACGGCATCGAATTCCGCGGATTCAGCCAAAAAACCGTCGAAGATTTGGCGAAATATGCTGGCGTACCGGTATGGAATGGCTTGACCGATGACTGGCATCCGACTCAAATGATCGCCGATTTCCTGACGGTCAAAGAGCATTTCGGCAAGCTGGCCGGACTTAAGTTGGTCTATGTCGGAGATGGACGCAACAATGTCGCCAACAGCCTCTTGGTTACCGGCGCTATCCTTGGTGTGCACGTCACGATCTGCGCGCCGGAATCGCTGTTCCCGACCGAAGAATTGGTTGAGATGGCACAGAAATTCGCTGAAAAGAGCGGCAGCAAAATCGAAATCACAGCCGATGTGGCCAAAGGCGTAAAAGCGGCTGATGTCCTTTACACCGATGTATGGGTATCGATGGGCGAAGAGGATAAGTTCGAGGAGCGTATCGAATTGTTGACGCCTTATCAGATCAATATGGAGATGATTGAAAAGACCGGCAATGATGATGTGATCATGCTGCACTGCCTGCCGGCTTTCCATGATACAAAAACGCAATATGGCCAGGAAATCGCGGAAACATTCGGTATGCGTGAGATGGAAGTGACCGATGGCGCCTTCCGCAGCAAGCACGGTCTTCAGTTTGAACAGGCCGAAAATCGCATGCATTCCATCAAGGCGATCATGGCTGCGACCTTAGGAAATTTATTTATTCCAAAAGTTTGATTGACAAAGTGAAAAACAGATGATAAATTTAATGCAAATGTCAAACAACATCTAACACAAACAAAAACTTTGACAAGAAGAGTAATCCATTTGCACAGTGAAGCGAACCTTGGAGGGTGAAAGCAAGGTCAACCGCGATGGATGAAAAGGAACTTTGAGTTGATAAGCTGAATGTGAACCATAAAGTTTAATCCGGTTGCCCCGTTATCGCAAAAGTAGCAATACTTGAGTCCAGCCTGCGCGCATGCTGGAAAATAAGGGTGGCACCACGAACTTTCGTCCCTATACTGAATCTATTTGATTTGGTATAGGCACGGAAGTTTTTTTGTATATATGCAAGTATTTGTAAGACGGGCTCGGCCTGTTTTACAACAAATAAAAAAAGGGGGATGGGAAGTATGATTCATGTCAGTATCATTGGAGCAACAGGTTACACGGGGGTGGAATTAGTCCGATTATTGGGATTGCGCGAGGATGTGGTCTTGGATCATCTGACCTCCCGCACGTACGCGGGTCAAAAGATCCAGCATCTTTTTCCGCACTTGTTGGGTAATGTCGATCACACCTGCGAAGAATTGGATCTGGAACAGGTGACGACCGACAGCGATGTGATCTTTGTGGCCCTGCCGCATGGACACGCGTTGCCGATAGCCAAAAAAGCCAAAGAAAAAGGCAAAAAGGTCATCGATCTTGGGGCCGATTTCCGGTTGAAGGATGCAGCGGTTTACGAAGAATGGTACAAAGTCCCGCACACCGAGCCTGAACTTTTGGAGGAAGCCGTATACGGTCTGCCTGAATGGGACCGCGAGGCGATCAAGGATGCAACAGTCATCGCGAATCCGGGGTGCTTTGTTACCAGCATCCTCTTGGGCTTGATGCCGCTGATGAAAAAAGGCTGGGTCGTGCCGAACAGCATCGTTTGCGATTCCAAATCCGGTACATCCGGAGCAGGCCGCGCTGGTAACGTAGCGAACCTCTTCACTGAGGTGGAAAGCAGCTTCAAAGCTTATGGGGTAGCGCATCACCGCCACACACCGGAAATCGAGCAGCTGTTGACGCAGATGGCCGGCACGGATACGATGATCCAATTTACGCCGCATCTGGTGCCGATGAGCCGAGGCATCCTCAGCACCATCTATGCGACGGTCACTGGGGGACATACAGCGGACGAAATCCAGGCCCTTTTTGAGGAAGCTTACGCAGATGAACCGTTTGTGCAGGTTCTGCCTGTGGGCATGTGGCCGATGACGAAATCGGTAAAAGGCACAAATAACTGCCAATTGGGTGTCACCTACGACGAACGCACAGGCCGGGTCATCATCGTGTCGGTCATCGACAACTTGATGAAGGGTGCTGCCGGCCAAGCCGTGCAAAACATGAACCTGATGTTCGGACTTGCCGAAACGACAGGATTACAGATGATAGGGCTTTTCCCGTAATAACGGAAGACTGAAGGAGGAAACGGACGAAATGATAAAGAAATTACATAAAAGCGGTGTGACTGCCGCTGCAGGTGTGCAAGCCGCAGGGATCCACGCGGGTTTCAAGAAACGCAAAAAGGACATGGCACTGCTGTATTTCCCTGATGGGGCGACAGTTGCGGGCGTCTTTACCAAAAATAAAGTCAAAGCGGCTCCGGTCCAGTATGATCAACAGGCCCTGCAGCAAAATGACCGCTTCAAGGCGATCCTGATCAACAGCGGCAACGCGAACGCTTGTACAGGCAAACAAGGCAAAGCCGATGTGGAAGAGACCGTGAAACTCCTTTCGACAGAACTGAATATCCAACCGGAAGAGGTGTTGGTGTCTTCGACAGGCGTCATCGGAATGTTCATGAACATGGAGACAATGAAAAAAGGGGTCAAGGCAATCACACCGGAAGTTTCCGAATTTGGCGGCGCTGCAGCCAGCAAGGCGATCATGACGACGGATACGGTTCCGAAAGAAGTCAGCTTCACCTTTGAAATCGCCGGCAAGACGGCTACCATCGGCGGCATGGTCAAGGGATCCGGGATGATCCATCCGAACCTTGGCACGATGCTGGGCTACATCACAACCGATGTCGCAATCAGCCAAACAGCTTTACATGCGATGTTACTGAAAGCCGCTGATGCGACCTTCAACCACGCTACCATCGACGGGGACACGAGCACGAACGATTCCGTCTTTGTCGCTGCTACCGGCAAACTCGACAATCCGCTGATCGCTTCTGCTGACGATGCAGGCTATGCCGAAGTGGAAGCGGCTGTCCTGACCATCTGCTCCCAATTGGCGCAGCTGTTGGTCAAGGACGGCGAAGGGGCGACAAAATTTGTCGAGGTCCTGGTTTCTGGCGCAAAAACAATGGCTGATGCGGTTTCAATCGGCAAATCGGTCGCGACTTCCAGTCTCGTGAAAACGGCGATGTTCGGCGAGGATGCCAACTGGGGCCGGGTCATCACGGCAGCCGGTTATGCGGAAACGGAATACTTCGATGCCGACGTGATCGACATCGCCTTCTCAAGCAAGAATGGCGAAATCAAGCTTTGCGAAGCGGGGATGGGTGTCGTCTTCGATGAAGAACTTGCGAAAAAAATACTGAAAGCAGATGAAATCAATATTTTGATCGACCTGCATCTGGGAACAGAAGCCGCCAGTACGTGGACATGCGACTTCTCTTACGACTATGTGAAAATAAATGCGGATTACAGGAGCTGAGAGCGGGATGAAGATGAACAAGAGCAATTGTGAAAAAGCCGAAATGCTTGTCGAAGTACTGCCTTACGTCAACCGTTTCCGCGATAAGATCATCGTCATCAAATACGGCGGCAATGCCATGATCAATGAAGAACTGAAAAAAGCCGTTATGCAGGATTTGTTGTTGATGAAATCGGTGGGCATGCACCCTATCCTCGTCCATGGCGGCGGGCCGGCCATCAACGATATGCTCAAAAAGCTGAAGGTCGAGAGCCACTTCGAACAGGGGCTGCGTGTGACAGACAAAGAGACGATGGAAATCGTCGAAATGGTGTTGGCGGGCAAAGTCAACAAGGATATCGTCGGCACTCTGAACCAGCTCGGCGGCAAAGGCATCGGCTTGTCAGGGAAGGACGGCAATCTGATACTGGCGCGCAAAAAATATCTGGAAAAGAACGGCGAAAAAATCGACATCGGCTATGTGGGCGAAGTGGAAGAAGTAAACAAGGAAATGCTGGATTCACTCATCTACAGCGGCTATATCCCGATCATTTCCTCCATCGGGATGGGCAAGGATGGTATGAGCTACAATATCAACGCCGATTATGTAGCCGGCGCTATAGCGAAAGCCGTTCAAGCAAACAAATTCATCCTGCTGACCGATGTGGAAGGGATTTTCCGCGATTACCATGATAAGGATTCCCTCATCTCGCGGATCACGCTCGAAGAGATCGAAGCATTGGAAGCGGATGGCGTCATCTCAGGCGGAATGGTGCCGAAGGTTGACTGCTGCATCGACGCATTGCGAGGCGGTGTGGACGGAGCGCACATCATCGATGGCCGTTTGCGCCACTCGATTTTGTTGGAAGTGTTTTTCGACGAAGGGATCGGCACGATGATCGATCGTGAGAAGGAAGGGGTACTGGAATAATGAATGAAGAGATAAAAACAAAAGGGCAAGCCTACTTGATGAATACTTTCAACCGCGGAGCCATCTGTATGGTCGAAGGACAAGGCAGCTACCTGAAGGATGCGGACGGCAAGCAATATTTGGATTTCCTGGCAGGCATCGCCGTGAACGCGTTAGGACATAATCATCCGAAAGTGACGGCTGCGATAGCGGAACAGGCGGCTAAACTGGTCCACTGCTCGAACTTTTATTGGATCGAGCCGCAAGTGCAGTTGGCGGAAAAACTGATCACGAATTCCGTTTTGGATAAGGTCTTTTTCGGCAACAGCGGCGCGGAAGCGAATGAAGGGGCCATCAAATTGGCGCGCAAATACGGACGCGAAGTCCACGGCGAAGGCTGTTACGAAATCATCACTGCGGATAATTCCTTCCACGGCCGTACGATGGCGACGTTGACGGCGACCGGACAAAAGCAATTCCATAAAGATTACGATCCGTTCCTGGAAGGTTTCCACTACGTTCCTTTCAATGACTTTGAGGCTTTGGCTGCCAAAGTTACGGAAAAGACATGCGCGATCCTTTTGGAGCCGATCCAAGGCGAAGGCGGCGTCTACGTGGGCGATCAAGCCTACCTGGAGCAAGTGCGTGCGCTCTGTGATGAAAAAGATATCCTGTTGATCTTTGATGAAGTCCAAACTGGGATGGGCCGCACCGGCAAGCTGTTCGCCTACGAAGTCTACGGCGTGGAACCGGATGTCATGACTTTGGCGAAGGCTTTGGGCAATGGCGTTCCGATCGGCGCGTTGTTGGCGAAGGATTTTGTCGCTTCCCACTTCAAACCGGGTGATCATGGTTCGACTTTCGGCGGCAATCCGCTGGTCTGTGCGGCAGCTTTCGCAACCATTCAAGCGATCGAAGACGAGAATATCCTGGCGAATGTAAATGAGATGGGCAGCTATTTCGAAGAGAAATTAGTGGCATTCAAGGAAAAATATGACTTTATCCTCGATGTGCGCGGCAAAGGCTTGCTGCTCGGGATGGAACTGGCGATGAAGGGAGCCGACATCGTCGCGAAGTGCATGGAAAAAGGCGTCATCATCAACTGCACGCATGATACGGTATTGCGTTTCCTTCCGCCGCTGAATGTCACGAGCACGGAAATCGACAAGGCTGTTGCAGTGATGGATGAAGTTTTTCAAACAATTGAAGCATAGAGAAAGGACGGCAAAGCATGCCTAAACGCACAGATATCAAGACGATCCTCGTGATCGGCTCGGGACCTATCATCATCGGCCAAGCCGCAGAATTTGACTATGCCGGTACGCAAGCATGCTTGGCCTTAAGGGAAGAAGGATACAAAGTCATCCTGGTCAACTCCAACCCAGCCACAATCATGACTGACGTTGAGATCGCTGATAAAGTCTATATGGAGCCACTGACGCTGGAGTTCATCGCGAACATCATCCGCAAAGAGCGCCCGGATGCCCTCTTGCCGACATTGGGCGGCCAAACTGGTCTGAATATGGCGGTGGAACTGGATGAAGCCGGCATTCTGGAGGAGTACAAGGTCGAGTTGCTTGGCACGAAACTGACTTCCATCCAACAAGCGGAAGACCGCGATCTGTTCCGCCAATTGATGGCGGAATTGAATCAGCCGGTTCCGGAAAGCGACATCGTCCATACTGTAGACGAAGCGCTTCGCTTCGCGGCGGAAATCGGATATCCTCTGATTGTCCGTCCCGCCTTCACAATGGGCGGCACCGGTGGCGGCATCTGCCACAATGAAGCTGACCTGCGCGAAATCGTGGCGAACGGTTTGCGCTACTCACCCGTGACGCAATGCCTGTTGGAGAAATCGATCGCCGGCTTCAAGGAAATCGAGTACGAAGTGATGCGCGACAGCAACGACAATGCGATCGTCGTCTGCAATATGGAAAACATCGATCCGGTCGGCGTCCACACGGGCGATTCCATCGTCGTGGCGCCTTCCCAAACCTTATCCGATAAAGAGTACCACATGCTGCGTGATGTCTCCCTGCAGATCATCCGCGCCCTGAAAATCGAAGGCGGCTGCAATGTCCAGTTGGCATTGGATCCTTACTCGTTCGACTACTACATCATCGAAGTGAACCCGCGCGTCAGCCGTTCTTCGGCTTTGGCGAGTAAAGCGACCGGTTACCCGATCGCGAAGATGGCGGCGAAGATCGCTGTCGGCTTGACTTTGGATGAAATGAAGAACCCGGTAACCGGCACATCCTATGCGGCTTTCGAGCCGGCTTTGGATTACATCGTATCCAAAATCCCGCGTTTCCCGTTCGATAAATTCGAAAAGGGCGACCGCACCCTCGGCACACAGATGAAAGCGACAGGCGAAGTCATGGCCATGGGCCATACGTTCGAGGAATCGATGCTGAAAGCCGTCCGTTCTTTGGAATACGGCGTCAACCATCTGGCATTGCCGAAAGACCAAGGCCAGACCGTGACGATGGAAGAAATCGAACAGAACATCCGTGTCGCTTGCGACGAACGTCTTTTCTATCTGGGAGAAGCATTGCGCCGCGGCGTGACACCGGAAACAATCCATGAATGGAGCGAAATCGACTACTTCTTCCTGTACAAATTCAAGCACATCATCGACTTGGAGAAGGAAGTGGCAGCAGCCGAACCGAAAGACCTGGAAATCCTGCGCGAAGCGAAGAAATACGGCTTCAGCGACGAAATCATCGCGGAATTGTGGGGCATGGCTTCGGAAGACATTTATGCGTTGCGCAAAGCCAACGGTATCGTCCCTGTCTTCAAGATGGTGGATACGTGTGCGGGCGAATTCGAATCCTTCACACCGTACTTCTACAGCACGTATGAGATGGAACAAGAATCCTTCCCGAGCGACCGCGAAAAAGTCATCGTCTTAGGTTCCGGTCCGATCCGCATCGGCCAAGGGGTCGAGTTCGACTACGCGACTGTGCATGCAGTCTGGGCAATCCAGGAAGCCGGCTATGAAGCGATCGTCGTCAACAACAACCCGGAAACCGTTTCGACAGACTTCTCGATCTCCGACAAGCTGTATTTCGAACCCTTGACCGAAGAAGACGTGATGGCCATCATCGACCTGGAACAACCGCTGGGCGTCGTTGTGCAGTTCGGTGGCCAAACGGCCATCAACCTGGCCGACAAATTGGTGAAACACGGCGTCAAGATCCTGGGCACGAGCCTGGAAGATCTGGACCGCGCCGAAGACCGCAAACTGTTCGAACAGTTATTGCGCGACTTGGATATCCCGCAAGCACCCGGCAAAACAGCCGTGACCGTTGAAGAAGCGGTCGCAGTTGCCGACGAAATCGGCTATCCGGTCTTGGTGCGTCCGTCCTACGTATTGGGCGGCCGGGCGATGCAGATCGTCTACAACCAAGCCGACCTTGAGAAATACATGCGCGAAGCGGTCGTGGCCAGTCCTGAACGTCCGGTCCTGGTCGATCATTACCTGATCGGACAAGAGTTGGAAGTCGATGCGATCTGCGACGGCGAAACCGTCCTGATCCCGGGCATCATGGAACACATCGAACGCGCCGGCGTCCACTCGGGCGACTCGATCGCGGTTTACCCGCCGCAAAACCTTTCACCTGAACTGATCCAAACGATCGAAGACTATACGATCCGCGTGGCGCAAGGGTTGAACACCATCGGTTTGGTGAACATCCAGTTTGTCATCAGCGAAGGCGTCGTCTACATCATCGAAGTGAACCCGCGCGCGAGCCGGACGATCCCGTTCCTGAGCAAAGTGACCGGCATCCCGATGGCGAACTTGGCGATGCAAGGCATCCTGGGCATCAAACTGAAAGATCAAGGCTACCGGACCGGTCTGGTTCCGTCAAAATCCGGCGTATATGTGAAGATGCCGGTCTTCAGTTTCAACAAACTGAAGAAAGTCGACACCGTATTGGGCCCGGAAATGAAGTCCACAGGGGAGATCATCGGCAAGGATGTCGTCCTTTCCAAAGCGCTGTACAAAGCTTTCCGTGCCGCCAATATCGAGATTCCCGAGTACGGCACGGCTTTGCTGACGATTGCCGACAAGGATAAGCAGGAAATGCTGCCGCTGGCCAAACGCTTGGTTGCAGTCGGCTATCGACTGCTTGCAACAAAGGGCACGGGACAAGCTTTGCTGGATGCGCAAGTGCCTGTCACGATCCTCCAAAATGGCGAAGCGAAAAGGGAAAATATCCTGAAACGCATGCATGAGGGAGAAATCCAGTTCATCATCAATACCATGACCGAAGGCAAGACCGAGGAAACCGACGGCTATTTCATCCGCCGCGAAGCAGCGGACAACAATTTGCCGTGCCTGACCTCATTGGATACGGCTGGGGCGTTGCTGCAGGCGATGGAAATGATGCATTTCCAATTGCAGGCAGTCGGGACCGAACCAGCTTTTTAAACAAAATCATTTCAGCAAAGAAAAGGCCGCCGTATTATCCTGATCAGGATAATGCGGCGGTCTTTTGGATGGTTTCTATCGGAAAGTATTCACCAATGTCCCGATGCCTTCGATGGTGGATTCGATGACATCGCCTGGTTTCAGCCAGACTTGTTCCTCTTCGGGATAACCGAGGATGACCCCATCCGGTGTGCCGGTGAAGATGATGTCGCCGGGTTCCAAGGAAAAGTGTTGGGAAATGTAGGAAACGATCGTCGCGATGTCAAAAATAAGGTGCTTCGTGTTGCTGTTCTGGCGAACCTCGCCGTTCAATTTAAGGGAAATGGCCAGATTTGTCGGATCGACCTCATCGGCAGTCACGTAGACCGGTCCGAGCGGCGCAAATTTATCCGGGGACTTTCCTAATAACCATTGCGGCGAGCCTTTTTGCCAGTCACGCGCGGTTACGTCATTGCCGATTGTGTAGCCCGCGACATGGTCAAGAGCCTCTTCCGGGGAGACGCAATACGCTTTTTTGCCGATGACGGCCACCAGTTCGACTTCGTAATCGACCTTGCTGGTGTTCACCGGAATCGGAATGCCTTCTTTATGGGCAGCCAAAGCGCTCGTGAATTTGCTGAAGACAAGCGGCTTTTTCGGGGCTTCACTTTTCGTTTCCGCGACATGGGCGGCATAGTTCTTGCCGATGCAGAGGATTTTGCCGGGACGGGAGAGGATGGGCAGGAAAGTGACTTCATCCAGTGATACATAGTAGGCTGGATCCGTCAGCGTGTCCGCTTGGGCCAGAATGGCGTCCAGTTGGGCAGCTTGCTCCGGATCCTTCAACACATCGTCTATATAGGAAGGAAAAGGCAGCGATAAAGCCGCAGCCGCTTTTGCGGCGTTCAGGAAACCGCGCTCCGTCTTGATGCCGATGCGGCTTTGGCCGTCTTCTGAGAAATGAATCAATTGCATTGGGAAAACCTCCTTGATATTGGATTGAAACTTGCTTATATCCAGTGTAGCAATTATTCCCAAAAAACGATAGATTTAATGCGAAATCTGCAACAATTTTCGTGTTTCGGGAAAGAACACTGAAAAATATGATTAGAGAGCGGTTACTGTTTTCCGTTTTCCAAAAAAACAGTAGGTATTCCCTTTATATGTGATAGAATAGGAACAGAAATTTTTTAATTGGATTTTCATATTGGCGTAAAATGGTATAATGGACTCAACAAAAAATTAAAGAAGCAGGGGCGAAAAAAGATGAGAGCAATCATGACCGTAACAGGTAAAGACCATACCGGAATCGTAGCGAGCGTATCGGTGGAATTGGCGCGTCTGGGCGTAAATATCTTGGATATCTCACAGACCATCATGGAGGAATACTTCACCATGATTTTGATGGTCGAATTGAATGAAGCAAATAATTCAGTCAGAGAAGTAAAAGAAGCGATGAAAAAAGTTGAAGAAGAACAAGGCTTGGTCATCCGTTTACAGGCAGAAGACACATTCCATGCAATGCATCGGATCTAGGGGGACATTTGAATGTTAAGAACTGACAATATCTTGGACACCATCCGAATGTTCGAAGAGGACAATCTGGATATCCGTACCATCACCATGGGGATTTCTTTATTGGACTGCATCGACAGCGATGGCGAAAAAGCTCGTGAAAGAATATACAAAAAAATCACCACCAAAGCGAAGAACCTGGTCAGCGTAGCGCAGGAAATCGAAGATACGTACGGCGTTCCGATCACGAACAAACGGATTTCGGTGACACCGATCGCCTTGATTGCCGGCGCAAGCGATGACACGGACTATGTGGCATACGCAAAAACGTTGGATGCTGCGGCGAAGGAAGTCGGTGTCGACTTCATCGGCGGATTCTCTGCATTGGTCGAAAAAGGCTACAACAAAGGCGACAAAATCCTGATTGATTCGATTCCGGAAGCTCTGGCAGTGACGGATAAGGTCTGCAGTTCCGTCAATATCGGCTCCACAAAAGCCGGCATCAACATGGACGCTGTGAAATTGATGGGTGAAATCGTGCTTGCAACGGCTGAAAAAACGGCCGACAGAAACGGCTTCGGCTGCGCAAAATTGGTTGTTTTCGCAAACTCGGTAGGCGATAATCCGTTCATGGCGGGTGCTTATCATGGCGTTGAGGAAGCGGATTGTGAAATCCACGTCGGCATCTCCGGTCCTGGTGTCGTCAAACGTGCTTTGGAAAAAGTAAAAGGCGAACCGATGGACATCGTTGCCGATACAATCAAGAAAGCAGCCTTCCAGATTACCCGCATGGGTCAATTGGTCGGGAACATCGCTTCCCAAAAATTGGGCGTGCCCTTCGGTATTGTCGACTTGGCTTTGGCTCCGACACCTGCAGTCGGAGACTCGGTCGGGGAAATCCTTGAAGAATTTGGTTTGGGTGTAGTCGGTACGCACGGAACAGTCGCTGCTCTAGCTGTATTGAATGATGCAGTCAAAAAGGGTGGCGTAATGGCATGTAGTCACGTTGGTGGCTTGTCCGGCTCTTTCATCCCTGTATCTGAGGATCACCGCATGATTGATGCTGCGGCAGCAAACCAAATCAGTTTGGATATGTTGCTGGCGATGACTGCCATCTGCTCGGTTGGTTTGGATATGATCGCCATCCCTGGTGACACACCTGCAACAACGATTGCAGCGATGATTGCGGATGAAGCGGCCATCGGAGTCCAAAACAACAAAACGACAGCTGTCCGCGTGATTCCGGCAATCGGCTGTGGTGTGGGTGATTTCGTTGAATTCGGCGGCCTGCTTGGACGCGCTCCGGTAATGCCGGTCCACAAAGAAAGCTCGGCTGACTTCATCAACCGCGGCGGACGCAGCCCGGCACCGATCCACTCATTCAAAAACTAAATGCACTCAAAAAGTGGAGCTGTCCCGTCGCGGGGCAGCTCCACTTTTTTGATTCCCTAGGGCAGTTTGAGCGTTAGCTCCGGCGAGGGTGGGCTTCACCGGAGTTCGGCCAACATTTAGTCTGCGTCCTCCGGCGAGCAAGGCCTCGCAGGAGGACACCCTGATGGTCGTCTCCCTTCTCCGGGGAGCGGCATCCTGGCCGGAGCTGGTGCTCTATTCCACCTTCCACCGCCCTCCATCGACGCCGGACCGGAGCGGATGCCATCCACATGCTAAGACAACGAAGAAAGGCTGCCCCGCAAAAGGAGACAGCCTTTCATTATTGTTATGCCGTAATTTTTTTCTCGTAGTATTTATAGCCGATGAAGCAAACTGCGAAGCAGAACAGGATGAAAATCGGCACATAAGTCGGATTGGACACGATGCCGCCGATCAGAATGATGGCGGAGCCCATGATCGCGAATACCGGGGTGATCGAACCGAAGAAAGAGCTGGTGATGACACCTTCTTTTTTCATGCTGATGACTTTCAGATAAAGGATGACATAAGTCATATAACTGAAGACAATCGCGATTTCGCTGACATCTCCGCCACCGAGAATCCCGGATTTTTGGGTCAAATAGTGCAACAACATCCATACAAAGGATACCGCAAAGGCAATTTGTGCGGCTGCCGGAGACAGTTGGCTCTTCGGATCGATCCGTTTTACCTTAGAACTGTTCGGCAGCATGTTTTTTTCTGCCAGTGCTTGCGGCAAACGCAGGATACCCATGATTACGCCATTCGTTACGCCCAGGATAGCGATCAATACAAAGGAAAGAATGATGCTGCCGCCACGTTCGCCCAGCAAGGAAATGCCGATGGTTGTGGTGGCCTCATCGCCCACTGCCAAGATGTATTCGGAGCCGGCGATGGAGACCAAGCCGCTGAAATAGGTCAAATAGATGGCCAACACCACCAATGGCCCGATGGTCAACGCCAATGGCATCGTCCGTTTGGGGTTTTTTACTTCATGCGTGATGTTTGTCGCGATGGTCCAACCATCGTAGGAGAAGGCCATCGGCGCCAGTGCAGCCAACCAGCCCCAGCCCACGTTCGTGATCGGAACCGCCAATTCAGGAGGAACGATCGGAGCCGGTTCTTTCCAGAAAATGCCGACGATAGCGACGGCAATCAGCGGAATCAGTTTCATGATGGTGGCTAGATTTTGGAAATAGCCGCCCAATCTGAGCGAAAAATAATTCAATAAGAAGAAGAAGGCCATGTAGCCCGTCCCGATCAGTGTTTGTGTTTCCAATGTGTTCGGCAAGCCCAACAACATGCAGGTGTAAATGCCGGATACCCAGCTCACGACGACGATGATTGTCGGCAAGTAAACGAACAATTGGAACCAGCCGAACGCGCTCGCTGCTTTATCGGAGATGAACTCCTCGAAATAAGCGACGACGCCGCCGGTTCTTTCGGTCCGGTTAGCCAGTTGCGTCAAGGTGATGCTTCCGAAAATGATGCTGAATGCACCGATACAGAAAACCAAAATCCCTAATGCTACGTTTCCTCCGGTCGCTCCCAAAATGTCATCGGCTTTGAAAAAAATCCCTGATCCGACGCAGATGCCGACGATCATGGATACTGCAGTGAATAAGCCGTAATGTTTCTCTTCTTTCATAAATCCTCCCAATAGATGTATTTTTTCCAAAAAAAAAAGACGGACAGATCTTGATGACAGCTGCGTCCGCCAAAATAATCTGTATAAATCCGTCTGCTATTATACCATCAAAATGACGTCCGGCCTATAAAACTTGTAACATCAATGCGTCAAAGGTTCTACGTGGACATCTGTTTCGAAAACATTGAATGCCGTGCGCAAGCGCTCCTCGACTTCTTCCGTGATTTCATGGCTGCGCAGCACTGTCAGCTCCGCATCCAGCAGAATGGTCACATCAACATAGACATTTGCTCCATAGCTGCGTGCGGCGATGGTCGTCACTTGCTGGACATCAGGAATTTCGAGGATGGCCTGTCGGTATTCGGCCAAATAATTCGTTTCAAAACCATCGGACAGGGAGAAGGCGCTCTCGCGGAAAATATCGATTGCAGTCTTGATGATGACGATGCCCACGATGACGGCCATGACACCGTCCAACCAGTACAGCCCGAAAATGGAGCCGAAAATGGCGATCGCGGCGGCAAAGCTGGTCAAGGCATCACTCAGGTTGTCTTTGGCGGAAGCCGCCAAGCCGATGCTGTTGATGCGGTTTGCAAGTCGGTTGTTGAATATGTAGACACCAATCATGATAAACCCGGCAATCAAGGCGGTAACACCGGACAGCACATCTGGAGTGGTGAACTCTCCGCCTGTCAGTTTCGAAAAACTTGAGAAGAGCACCTGCAGGCCGACCAAAAGCATGATGAAGGAAGTGGCGAGGCTTGCTATCGTTTCCGCTTTCCAGTGGCCATAAGGGTGATCCTCATCAGCCGGACGGCGGGCGATTCGCAAGCCGATCATGACAGCGACGGTGGAAATGACATCCGTGAAATTGTTCAGTCCATCGGCACTCAGCGCGGCCGAGCCGAAGGCATTTCCGATGAAGAGTTTTGCGAAAGAGAGAGTGACATAGGCAACCATGCTGAGTCGTGCGCCCTGTTCCGCCAATTTTAAGTCCTTATATCTTTCGTTCATCGCGTCCTGCTCCATTTCCTATGAATTCTCATCTGATCCGTCTGTTTTTGTACACTTCCCAAAATTGGTACAATAGAAGGATTCTACTATATTTCAGTTTGGTTGTCATTAAAAACGATTGGGAAATACTATCGGCAGCTTGGCGAATAGTCAAGGTATCAGGAATGGGAAGGCAAAGCAACCGGCAAACCGTTGCCTTTTTTTGGCGAGCAACCTACAATGGAAGAAAATGTGAAACTGAGAAGGAGGCTTTTTATGGATCGCCAGAAAGATGCCCTGTACTACACCGGACTTTTAAAAACGAAGAAGGTATCCCCCGAAGAATTGATTGTGGATGCCTTCAAAAAGATAGAGGAAGAAAATCCCCGCTGCAATGCCGTCGTGCATACACGGATGGAAAAAGCGCTGCATGAAGCCAGGACACGGGATTTCGGGAACACCTTATTCGGCGGCGTGCCGATACTTATCAAGGATCTGGGTCAGGACCTTGCCGGGGAGCCGTCGACATCAGGATCGCGGTTGCTGAAGGATTATGTCGCTCCCCGCACCAGTCATTTTGTTGAAGCAATCGAGAAGGCCGGCTTCATCGTCATCGGTCAGACGAGCACACCCGAATTCGGGTTCAAGAACATCACGGATGCCTTCATCCATGGTCCGGCCAGAAATCCCTTCAATCCGGACCATTCTCCGGGTGGATCCAGCGGAGGTGCGGCAGCGGCTGTAGCGGCGGATATGGTGGCCATCGCCACCGCCAGTGATGGGGGCGGCTCAATCAGGATTCCGGCCTCCTTCACTGGCTTGGTGGGATTGAAACCGACAAGAGGAAGGACACCGGTGGGGCCGGGATCTTATCGCGGCTGGCAAGGCGCATCAATCAGCTTCGCCTTGACGAAGACGGTAAGGGATACAGCGATGATGCTGGATGCTTTGCAGACTGTCCAGGCGGCAGCGCCTTTCCAGACCCCTTTATTCCCGGGGAGCCATTTCCAGGAACTTCAATCCGGAAAGCGGCGCAAGTTCCGGATCGCCTATTCATTGGAATCGCCGGTGAAATCCGTAGTCAGCGCGGACGCAAAGCGGGCTGTACTCCAAACCGTGGCAGCGCTGGAAGAGTTGGGCTACGAGGTGGAAGAAAAAACACCCGACATCGACGGCATCCGTTTGATGGAGGCCTACTACGCGATGAATGGAGCCGAAACGGAGGCCATGCTGAGAGGCTTTGCCGCGAAACTGGGGCGCCCATTGACGGCCAATGACATGGAATTGGTTTCCTGGTCCCTCTATCAGTACGGCCGGACGATCTCCGGAGGCGACTACTCCTTGGCTTTGGGACTTTGGGACCAAGCTGCGGCCACGATGGATCAGTTCCATGGGAATTATGATCTGCTGCTGCAGCCGACTACGGCAGCGAGTGCTCCTCTGATCGATTATTCTTTCCAAAGCGAAGAACTGAAGGAGCGGATGCGCAGGTCGGATCTGCTGTCGGCAGCGGACAGGAAAGAGATTGTCTGGACCATGTTTGAAGAGAGCCTGGGTGTGACCCCGTTCACGCAACAAGCGAATTTGACCGGGCTGCCTGCCATCAGTCTGCCGGTGTACCGCACAGCTGCTGGATTGCCTTTGGGGGTGCAGTTCACGGCCCCGAAAGGGAAAGAGGAGTGGCTGTTGGACATCGCTGCGGTAGTGGAGAGAGCTGGCTTGTTCATGTGATTTGAGGCATCGATAAGAACCACAATGCTCTATCTTCATTGGCTGCATGACTCACATTTTTTTTTAATATTTTTTTCGTTAATGCGCCCTTTTTTTATTTCCATGCGAGGAAATTGGCCTATCAAGGGGAGATGAAATGCCTTTCAAATGTTATTCTGACAAGGGTTTACATCCATGTGAGAAAATGTCACAAACGATGTTAAGGTAGCATTGACTTGTATGAGAATTTGGAGTATTCTTGTTGTATTAAATGACTCAATTAATTGCTAGGAAATACGATTAATTGCTGAAAAGAATTACCTTTTTCTCAACAGGCGCTAACTCCTGAAGAAAAAGTATACATCTGTGGTTCACTCAACTCAGAAGCTTCGATGGAGGGGTTGGCATGAAAGAAAAAGAGCTACGACGTTCGATGGCTGTTTTCACCATCGGAACGGTCATGCAGCTGACGGATCTGACAGCACGGCAGATTCGCTATTACGAAGAGCAAGAACTCGTTCATCCTAAGCGGACAGACACCAATCGCCGGATGTTTTCATTGAACGACGTCGATCGTTTGCTGGAAGTCAAAGACTATTTGGCTGAAGGGTTGAACATCACTGCAATCAAACGGATGTACAGTACCGAAAGACTGAAAAAGCAGCAAGAAGAGGAGCTTGAGAACAAGCACAAAAACTTGACAGATGAAGATGTCCGTCGCATCCTCTACAAAGAAATACTCAACGCAAGTGGATTTAACCCTGGGGATTCAAGTAAACCTTGGGGAAGATTATAAAAACAAAAAAAACAAACAAAGCATAGTCAAGGAGAGGGAATACAAATGCCAAAATTTACTAGAGAAGAAATCATCGCATCAGCAAAGAAGGATAATGTCCGTTACCTGCGTTTAATGTTCACTGACATCTTAGGAACAATCAAAAACGTGGAAGTTCCTATCAGCCAGCTAGAAAAAGTATTAGACAACAAAATGATGTTCGACGGTTCTTCCATCGAAGGTTTTGTACGTATCGAAGAAAGTGATATGTACTTGTACCCAGATTTGGATACATGGTTAGTATTCCCATGGGGCACTGAACAAGGCAAAGTTGCACGTCTAATCTGTGATATCTATATGCCAAGTGGCGAACCATTTGCGGGAGATCCGCGTAACAACTTGAAGCGTGCTCTTAAAGAAATGGAAGACTTGGGCTTCACTGAATTCAACTTGGGACCTGAACCTGAATTCTTCCTGTTCAAATTGGATGAAAAAGGCAACCCTACCCTTAGCTTGAACGACCAAGGTGGATACTTCGACTTGGCTCCTACTGACTTGGGCGAAAACTGCCGTCGTGACATTGTTTTGGAATTAGAAGCTTTAGGTTTCGAAATCGAAGCAAGCCACCACGAAGTTGCACCAGGACAACACGAAATCGACTGGAAATACGCAAATGCTGTTGAAGCTTGCGACAACATCCAAACGTTCAAACTGATTGTTAAGACTGTAGCCCGCAAACATGGCTTGCATGCAACGTTCATGCCTAAACCAGTATTCGGAATCAACGGATCCGGAATGCACTTCAACATGTCTTTATTCAACGAAAACGGCAATGCTTTCTACGACAAAAACGATGATCGTCAATTAAGCGAAACAGCTTACCAATTCATCGCTGGTCTGATCAAACATGCTCGCGGCTTTACTGCTGTCTGCAACCCAATCGTTAACTCATACAAACGTTTGGTTCCTGGTTATGAAGCGCCTGTATACATCGCATGGAGCGGAAGAAACCGTTCACCGCTGATCCGTATCCCAGAATCACGCGGCATGTCCACTCGTGTTGAATTGCGTAGCGTTGACCCAGCTGCTAACCCATACTTGGCTTTAGCTGCATTATTGGCTGCAGGTCTTGACGGCGTGAAGAACAAATTGGAAGCTCCAGCTCCAATCGACCGCAACATCTACCAAATGTCAGCTGAAGACCGTTACGAAAACGGAATTTTGGACTTGCCTACAACATTGCAAGAAGCTCTTGAAGAGTTTTCCAAAAATCCATTATTGGTTGGCGCATTAGGCGACCACATCAGCAACAATTTCGTCGAATCAAAAGAAATCGAAGTAATGTCTTACATCCAACAAGTAACAGAGTGGGAAAGAGAACAATACTTGAATATGTACTAAGAGCGAGATGAATCCTGCTCTAGAAATCGAGCACTAAGAGGACTAACACAAAGAGGACGCTTTTTGTCCTCGTGTGTTAGTCAGCTTAGGCACAGATTTCTGGGATTCAGAACGCGTTTACGAAGAGTGTGATGATTCACGCACTTCCCCAAAAGGCCGAGACAAATTTGTCTCGGTCTTTTGTCTCGTTCGGGGAAGAAAAAACGTGCTGGTGCTGTAAACTTCAACCGAGAAAACGTATAATGGATATATGTAAAGTTCTTCAGAGGAGGGGTCACCGTGGAAGCAATCGAAATGGAAGGTTTGACAAAAATTTACCGCAAGCGTGCAGCTTTGGACAATATCCACCTTACAGTGGAACAAGGTGAACGGTTCGGCTTCATCGGACCGAACGGAGCCGGGAAGTCCACAACCATCAAGCTGTTGCTTGATTTCATAAAGCCGAGCAAAGGAAGTGCCAGGATTTTCGGATTGGATGCCCAGAAAGATTCCGAGAGCCTGAAACGCATCATCGGGTACGTTCCGAGCGATGTGCATTATTACAGCAATCTGACTGTAGAAGAAATTTTGATGATGACGGGGAAATTCCATCATATCCGGAACATAAAGGAAATGATGGCGTATTATGTGGAACGCTTCGCATTGGAGCCAAAAAAGAAAATGAAGGACCTCTCTTTGGGGAATCGGAAAAAAGTCGCAATCGTGAACAGTCTGATTTTCAATCCGGAGCTTTTGATTTTGGATGAGCCTACGAATGGGCTGGATCCTTTGATGCAGCATCGTTTATTTGAAGAGCTGAACCACCAAAACAAGGAAGGTGCTACCATCTTCATTTCTACGCATAACCTACCGGAGGTGGAAGCGTTTTGTACGCGTACGGCCTTCATTCGTGAAGGTAAAATCATTTCCGTGGAAGATATGGCATCCGGTTATCAACCTGGGAAAGTGGTGACCCTGACCGGTTCAGCCCTCGGAACGGAGGATTTCGAATCCAAAGGGTACCGTGTCCTTTCCAGGACAGACCGGGTCGTTTCGTTGTTGTACAAGGACAATGTGAAACAGATCCTGGCCGATATGGCGCCTCTGGATTTGGAGGATATCGAAATCCGCAATCAGAATCTGGAGGAAAAATTCATGACCCTATACGGTGGAGGTGAATCCCATGAATAGCATCCGATTGGAGTGGAAACAAGAACGCGGCGGGTTATTCGTATGGCTTTTCTTTATGGTCCTGATTATGGGGATGATGATGGCCATGTTTCCCATTATGGCGAATCAAGGGATGGAGGATATCCTGACGACCAAGCTCGATGCGATGCCTCCGGAGATGCTGGAAGCCTTCTCGCTCACGAACGGAGCAAGCTTGCTGCAGGCTACCGGATTCTTTGCCTACATCTTTCAGTATCTCTTTTTGGCTGCCTGCATTTTTGCAACGATGAAAGGGGCCCAAGCGCTGATCAAGGAAGAGACGAACGGCACGATTGAGTATCTGTATGCCCAGCCAATCAGCAGAAAAGCCATTGTCACGAGCAAGTATATCGCCAATTTGGTGCTGCTGATGATCTTTTGGATTGTCTTGTATGGAGCAGCTTTGCTGTTCATCTATCTGTTCAAGGAGGATGGAGCCGATTTTGTGGAAATCATAAAAGATATCACGCTGATTTTCGGCGCGGAGTCGTTGGTATTATTGTTCTTTTATTCAATCGGCTTCCTTTTCTCAACGTTCATCGCGAGCAGCCGTTCAACAAGCGGAGTCGCGTTGTTGCTGGTTTTCGGCACGTACATGATCGGCCTTGTCTCGAAGATGGTTGATGACTATGAATTTCTGCGTGTTTTGTCGCCGATCGAATACGCACATCCAGCGGCATTGCTGGAAGAGGGGATTTCCTGGGAGTATATGGTCATCTGCATCATCGGAAGCTTGCTGGTATTGGGTCTAAGCTATCTCATCTACGGCAGAAAAGATTTGCGGATCCAGGTTTAGTGTTATAGGTCGTTTAGATGGTCCTGAATTAATCAAAATAAAAAAGCCCGCGCTGGGCTTTTTTATTTTGGATTAACCGAATGTCATGAACATTACTGCGGCGACGATCAGGGCGTAGGACAATTTCTCCAGGTTTTTCTTTGTGATCGGGTTCAGGCCTTTGTCGTAGCGTGTCTGGTACATGATCCAGACGTTGATTCCTATGCTGATGATGCCTAGTATGCTGGCTGTAAGATATTTATTCACGATGTTCCTCCTGTTGGTTTTTACTTTCCGTTTGAGTGTTCTGCGAATCAATGATCATGTCGATATGCGGGATATCATCCTCCAGGTAGATATCCGATACGGGCCGGAATCCGAATGAGGCATAAAAATCCTGCAGGTAGGCTTGTGCTTGCGCGTGGATCGCTAGTCCGGGGAAATGCATCTTTGCATACTCCAGCACGACCTGCATCAATTCCTGGCCATAGCCATGGGTGCGTTCGCCTTGCGGGACAAGAACGCGTCCGATGCGCACATTATCTAATTCCGGGATCATCCGGGAATAGGCCAACAGCCTATCTTCCGCCTGCTTCCAGAAGTGGATGCTGACGAGGTCGGTATCATCCACCTCTTGATAGGGGCAATTCTGCTCCACGACGAAAACAGCGACCCGCTCTTTATAGATCAGATGCAATTCCCTCGCCGTCAGTTCTTCAAAAGGTTTGATGACCCACATGTATATTTTCCTCCTCATCGATCGGTGGAGAGCCACCATCATAGTCCTTATTATAGCAAAGCGCAGGCAAACAAAAAACCTGGAAATGGTTTGCTGCAAAGAAATAAAGCCAAGTAGCGCGTCTCGCAGTGAGACGGCTCCTTGGCTTTATTTAGTGTTCGTTACTCGCTTTAATAATATTTCAGGGCAGCTGGGCCTGAATCACTGTTGCTGATGCGGAAGGCATCGGCAACAGGGGAAACGAAGACTTTACCGTCACCGACATGACCCGTGTATAAAGCGCGGCGGGCAGCACGGATGACTTCTTCGACAGGCACCTCGCTGATGATCGTTTCGATGCGGACTTTCGGTAAAAGATTGCCCTCAGCCTTCGCTCCACGATAGAAGGTTTGTTGGCCTTTTTGGAGCCCGTAACCATGCACGGATGTGACTGTCATGCCGGTTACGCCGATAGCGTTCAATTCCGCTTTCAGACGCTCCAGTTTATCCGGATTAGCGATGATTTCCACTTTATTCATCGTGTAGCCTGAATCAGCCAATTTGAAGGCTCCAACTTTACTCAAATCCACTTCTTGGATAGCAGGGATTTCTGCAGGTTTGTTGCTGTCTGTTACATAATCTTCGAATGCAGTCGTTGCGACAAAGTCATGGTAGCTTGAAGTCAAGCCATGCTCAGCGACGTCCATGCCGACGATTTCTTCTTCAGCAGTAACGCGGAGACCCATTGTCTTTTGGATGACCTTGAAGACTACGTACATGGAACCGGCTGTGTAGGCTGCCACAGAAGCGACACCCAAAGCTTGGACCCCCAGCATGTTGAATCCACCACCGTACAATAATCCGCCATCTGTTGCGAAAACACCGACTAAGATTGTTCCCAATGCACCATTCACGCCGTGTACACTGAATGCACCGACAGGATCATCGAACTTCAATTTTTGATCGACGAATTCAACAGCAAGGACGATGGCAAAGCCGGCGATTAATCCGATGGCGATAGCGCCGAAAGGAGATACGACCGCACAACCTGCAGTAATGGCTACAAGACCTGCCAATGAACCGTTCAGTGTCATGGAAACATCGGGCTTACCATATTTCTTCCAAGTGAATAAGAGAGTGACCAGAGTAGCTGAGACTGCGGATAAGTTTGTATTCAAGAAGATAGTACCGATCAAGGCAAGTGTTTCGTCGCCGGTTGCCGCAACGGTTGAAGCTCCGTTGAACCCGAACCATGCGAACCATAGGATGAATACGCCTAGTGCACCGATTGTCAGGTTGTGTCCAGGAATGACTTGTGCTTTACCATCTTTATATTTTCCGATACGTGGACCGACTACGGCAGCTCCGACAAGAGCAGCAACGCCACCTACCATATGCACGGCTGTAGATCCGGCAAAGTCGATGAAGCCCATTTGAGCTAACCAGCCGCCGCCCCAGATCCAGTGACCTGAGATAGGGTAGATCAACAAGGAGATGATGAAAGAGTACACGAGATAAGAGCTGAATTTTGTCCGTTCCGCAACAGCTCCGGATACGATAGTGGCTGCAGTTGCCGCGAATACGTTTTGGAACATGAAATGTACGGTTCCAGGAATGGTGGAATCAAGTCCTTCCATAAATAAAGCAGGAGTTCCGATGATGCCGGCGATATCGTCCCCGAACATGATGCTGTATCCGATGAGGAAGAATCCCAACGATCCGAGCACAAAGTCCATGAGGTTTTTCATGATGATGTTCGCCGCGTTCTTGGCGCGAGTGAATCCCGTCTCGACCATTGCGAAACCGGCTTGCATAAAGAATACCAATACCGTTCCCAGCAAGGTCCATAATGTATCTACTGATGAAAACATAAATTATTCCTCCTTTTGTTTTAGCATAGTCTTAGTGTATAGAAATAATTTTATTGGTGCTATATCCTGCTTACGCTCCATGTCAGATTATATAACATAGTTGTTAAAGCAACGTTTGCAAGCGTTTAAATGTCAATTCGATGAGAGATTTAATATAAAATCTCATCGAATTGCAGTAATGTTGGATGTGGTTGTGTTTTTTTGGTCAATATGATTAAAATAAATCTAACATGGGAGAGTAGGGAATATGTCGGATGTTAGAATCACTGACAAGAAAGAGGTCACATTGGCAGGGATATCCGGCAAAAAGTGAAATTTCACAACAAAAAGCCGTAAAGGGAACATGATCACATGCGCCCTTTACGGCTTTTGGTATTTTCGGTATCTTCTAAAAGTTGATGATCCAGTCCATTTCCGATAATTCAATCAATGGCAACTCGATCGCTTCCTCTTTTAGTGCCTTCTCGAACCCTTCTATGGAAAAAGGGCCTTTTACAGATTCAATTCTTCTATCGACAATAAAATATTCGAATGCTTCATTATGTTCTTTTTCAAGAATGATAAATTCATCGGTCCAATTCAATCGTGTAATGTAGCCCTGGATGCTTCCAGTCGGGTAGCGATAAGATGAAGGCAGATGGAAAAGGTTTTGCCAAGAAGCGCACTGTCTCAAAAATAGGTCTTCTCCGACCGGTATTCTAAATTTAGCAATTTTGGATATTTCAGGCAACATTCTATTTTTCCACACTAGCATTTCCCCCCTTTTTCTCTGCTCATTCTTTTGACATCCCTGCGGCATAAAACCGGATAATGGATCCGAAAAAAAGAATGAATCGCTTACATTTGTGACAAGTCATAGTATAACCGCTTTTATTTCCAAAGTACAGCAGATTCTATTGATTTTATGTACTTTATATGTTTTTTAACATTTTTTTAATATTAGGGGCATTGTTCGGAAATCAAAACGGATTGACTGGGTTTGTTTGGCTATTGTTTCTGTTCTAGCTATGTAAGTGGGAGTCTGCTAAGGAAACAGCAAACAATTCATTTTCAGGGCATTTTCTTATTGACCAACAGGCCGAAATGTGTCTGCCTGCCCTAGACGGAATTTGGTTTGAAACACTATATATTGTGGTGGAAATTTGCGTGTGGATGATATATAGTATATAAAGAGAATCGAAACAGAGTCTACTTTAAGTGGAGGCATCCAACTTGAGAAGCGCGTCCCGCAAGGAAAGCTTGCTCATTTTGTAACGACCTCTTACTTTTTATTAGCTTTTTTTGCATGTTCGGTTAATTTTTAACTAAGGAGTGGGAAAAATATGGCTTCATTACCAACGGATTTCTTGAATGAAAGCACGAATCTTCAAGTCGATGACGCAGAGGTGAATATCCAAGTGTTGAAGGCGGATGGACGGGTTGTGCCTTTTCATGCCAAGAAAATATACAAAGCGATCAAGAAAGCGGAGCGTTTCTTGTCTGAACAGAACGAAGCGGCTGCAGATTACGATGTGGATGCTGTCGTGGCATTGGTCGTAGACAAACTGATTGCGTCAGAAACGGAAAGTGTTTCGACAGATGATATCCATGATCAAGTTGAAGCGACGCTTGCCGAAATGGGAAATCTGCCGTTAGCGGAAGCCTACAATACCTACAAATTGACGAAAAAAGTCAAAAAGCTGCAACAACAGGACATCGAATTGCGCATCCAAAGTCTGATGAATGCCGATCAGAGCATCGTCAATGAGAATGCCAACAAGGACAGCCGCGTCTTCAATACGATCCGTGACTTGACGGCAGGGGTGGCTGCGAAAGCAATCGGACTGAGAATGTTGCCGAAACACGTTTCCAACGCCCATATGAAAGGCGATATCCATTATCATGACCTGGATTACCAGCCATATTCACCGATGACGAACTGTGTCCTGATCGATTTCCAGAATATGCTTCGTGAAGGTTTCAAAATCGGCAACGCCGAAGTGGACAGCCCGCGTTCAGTCAACACGGCGACTGCCCAAATGGCACAGATTTTTGCGAACGTCGCTTCCAGCCAATACGGCGGCTGCAGCGCAGACCGTGTCGACGAAGTGTTGGCACCATACGCACGCCTGAACTATGAGAAGCATCTGGAAACAGCTAAGGATTGGGTGGATGGCGAAGCGAAACAGATCGCTTATGCCGAAGAAAAAACCCGCAAAGACATCTACGATGCTATGCAAAGCCTGGAGTACGAAATCAACACACTCTACACTTCAAACGGACAAACACCATTCACCACACTCGGATTCGGTTTGGGGACGGATTGGTTTGCGCGCGAAATCCAAAAAGCCGTCCTGCAAGTGCGCATCAAAGGATTGGGCAAAGAAAGACGCACAGCGATCTTCCCGAAATTGATCTTCGCTTTGAAAAAAGGCACAAACTTGGAGACGCAAGATCCAAACTATGACATCAAACAATTAGCCATCACTTGCGCCACCAAACGGATGTATCCGGATGTGCTGATGTACGATAAAATCGTTGAATTGACAGGCAGTTTCAAGACACCGATGGGTTGCCGGTCCTTCCTGCAGGGATGGAAAGACGAAAACGGAAACGAAGTTAATTCCGGTCGGATGAATCTTGGGGTCGTGACGTTGAACATCCCGAGAATCGCCTTGGAGTCGGAAGGGAATCCGGAAGCTTTCTGGAACATCTTTGAGGAACGCTTGGCGATCTGTAAGGATGCGCTTGTCTACCGTGTCGAGCGCACCAAAGAAGCGACGCCTACGAACGCGCCGATCCTGTACCAGCACGGGGCCTTCGGGAAACGTCTGGGCGAAACGGATCAGGTCGATGAATTATTCAAAAACAAACGTGCGACCGTCTCTTTGGGCTACATCGGGCTTTATGAAGCGGCGACCGTCTTTTACGGAGGAGATTGGGAAACGAATCCCGAAGCAAAAGCTTTCACTTTGGACATCGTCAAGAAGATGAAGGAAAAAACGGATGCTTGGGGCAACCAATACGGTTATCATTTCAGCGTTTATTCGACTCCAAGCGAAAGCTTGACAGATCGCTTCTGCAGCATGGACACAGAGAAATTCGGCATCATTTCCGACATTACAGATAAGGAATACTACACAAACAGCTTCCATTACGATGTCCGCAAGAATCCGAATCCTTTCGAGAAAATCGCCTTCGAAATGGAATATCCGCAATATTGCTCAGGCGGCTTTATCCATTATTGCGAATACCCGAACCTGCAGCAAAATCCGAAAGCGTTGGAAACAGTCTGGGATTTCGCCTACGACAAAGTCGGCTATCTGGGAACGAACACGCCGATCGACCACTGCTTGGAGTGCGGTTTCGAAGGGGACTTCAATCCGACCGAGCGCGGGTTCCAATGCCCGGAATGCGGCAATACCGATCCGCAGACATGCGACGTCGTAAAACGCACATGCGGTTATCTCGGCAACCCACAGATCCGTCCGATGGTGAAAGGTCGCCATAAAGAAATTTCGGCCCGCGTCAAACATCTGCATGCGGATTGCAAGTCAGAACAGTAATCAGAACAGTTAGGTGATGTGAAGTGAAAAACCCGCAACCGCAAGAATGGTTGGCAGAAACATACAGCAAAGACAAAGTGGCGGACTACAAGCCGTTCAACTTTGTCGACGGCGAAGGCGTGCGCTGCAGCATCTATCTGAGCGGTTGCCTGTTCGCCTGCGAAGGCTGCTACAACAAGATTGTCCAAAACTTCGACTACGGGATTGCGTACACCGACGAGTTGGAGGAACAGATCATGGCCGATCTGCGTCAGCCTTATGTGCAAGGATTGACGCTTTTGGGCGGCGAACCTTTCCTCAACACGAAGGTCGCACTGCGGCTTGCGCAGCGGATCAGGGCAGAGTTCGGCCGGACCAAGGACATCTGGGGCTGGACCGGTTACTACTGGGACGAATTGGCTTCAGAATCCGAGGATAAGCAGGAATTGCTGCGCTTGATGGATGTGCTCGTCGATGGCCGCTTTGAACTGTCCAAACGCGATCTGACATTGAAATTCCGCGGCAGCTCCAACCAGACTATCGTTGATGTACAAAAATCGCTGGAAGCCGGAGAAAAGGTTCTCTGGGCCAATGCGTATTCTTGAATGTAAAAAAACAGATAGTGCCGTCTCGCTTCGAGGCAGCACTATCTGTTTTTTTGCGCCTATCCCGTATCGGAGTGGCGGTCGTAGTTATGAAGAAGCAGAAAAGATGGATACACCCGAGTTATCCATCTTTTAGCATGGCTTGGAGCCTAAAACGATGGATATCTTACGTTTATCCATCTTATATGGCTTGCGCGGGGCTTAAAAAGATGGATAAATTCACTATATTCATCTTTTCAGGCCCCTGCGGGGAGGCGCTTCAGTTCACATGAAGACACCAAAAATGCTATACTGAATTTATTGAAACGTTTTCAAGAAAATCCAAAATGAAAGCTGGTATGACAATTGAAAAAAATAAACATCGGCAATTCAGGACTTTTAGCATCAGAAATTTCGCTTGGCATCATGCGCATGAACGCTTTGACGCATGAAGAGGCAACAACGGTCATCCGCACGGCAGTGGACAACGGTATCGATTATTTCGATCATGCGGATATTTACGGCAGAGGAACTTCAGAGGAAATTTTCGGAAAAGCCTTCAAGGAACTCGGCATCGCGAGGGACAGCGTGATGCTGCAGACGAAGTGCGGTATCATTCCGGGTGTTATGTTCGATTTCTCCAAAGAACACATCATCGCATCAGTGGAGGGCAGCCTGAAACGCCTCCAGACCGATTATGTGGACGCTTTGCTTTTGCATCGGCCGGATACTTTGATGGAACCGGAGGAAGTTGCGGAAGCCTTTGATGAACTGCAAAAGTCAGGGAAAGTGCGCCACTTCGGCGTCAGCAACCAAAATCCGATGCAAGTCGAATTATTGAAGAAAGTTGTCACACAACCATTATTGATCAATCAATTGCAACTGAGTCTGACGCATGCACCGATGATCGATGCCGGCTTCAACGTGAATATGGTGAACAATCCATCATTCATGCATGACGGATCCGTCCTGGAATACAGCCGGATATCGGACATGACGATCCAACCATGGTCGCCTTTCCAAGTCGGAAACGGGAAAAAGGGGCTGTTCTTCGATCATCCCGATTATGTGGAGTTGAATGAAAAAATCGAAGCGATGGCCGAGGACAAAGGCGTATCGCGTGAAGCAATTGCAATCGCTTGGTTGCTGCGTCACCCTGCCAAAATGCAGCCGATCGTCGGCAGCATGAATCCGGAGCGCATCGCGGCCATCTGTAAAGCTTCCGATGTGGCGTTGAGCCGCACCGAGTGGTATGACCTCTACAAGGCTGCCGGCAAAAAATTGCCTTAAACAAAGGCAACATCAGTTAATAGAGAAAGAAAAAAGAGCAAGACTCCATTAGGAATCTTGTTCTTTTTTGTTGGTTTATGGTTCGTAGACAATCCTATCGAAGTAGAGCATGTCGATTTCTTTTGCGTCGGCGAATGAACTGGTTATTTCTCCGCTGTAAAGCATTTCACCGGTCGCGACAGCGAATGCCGCCACCTGCGCATTCCGGTCAGGTTCCAGATAAGACTGTGTCAGTATCGCCTGGTTGCCAGAAACAAAAATCTGCCAATCGGTATCGAGGCTGCGTTTCCATTCAGCGGTACCCTGAAGCGGGATGCTGCCCAACACCTCATCCTGCATAAGGTCAAGAGCTTGGAGCGTCCAATCACCGTCTGCTTGATTCAACTGATAGAAGATGCCGTCCTCGATCGCATAGGACAAGGAATCATTCGGAAAATCCTGGGCGTTGGTAAGATCGGTCCATTGCTTCATATCCCAGTCGTAGCGCTTGAAGGCTGTTGAGATAACCGACGGCACATATTCGGTTGCTTCCAAATCGGTCTCTTCGGTCCGGACCGCGACGAAGAGAGCTTTTTGATCATCCTGTGTCAAAATTTCTGCCGAAATGCTCTGGTAGCCGGAGAAACCGTCAGGCATCTCGAAGACAAAGTGCTCTTCCAATGAGCCGCTGGTCGGGTCATAGATCACGATATCGCTGCCGAGATAATCGGAGTAGTTCCCGTAACGACTGTATTCGATGATCACTTTGCCGTCCAGAAAGAAAGTGCGGCTCACGGAATAATAAGTCTTTTGCGTTTTTTCCGGATAGGCAAGCAGCATTTCCGACACGGTTCCGCTCACTTTATCCAAGATTTCCAATGAAAATCCATCAGTTTCTTCTACTGCATAATACAAATCGTTTTCCGTCTCTGCATAATTTCCTGAGAAGGAACTCTTGCCGCGCATAAAGGAACGGTAGTCGGCACGCCATGCCAGTACGGCGCTGTCTGCGTAATCCTGAAAGAACGCATCCTGTCGTTGCGTTTCGGAATGGCGCAAGCCGGAGTTGTCGAAGCTGAGCGCAATTGTTTCCCACTGATTGCTGGCCGTCCCGTAATAGGTCAAGCCTTCCAATGCTGCATCGTCACCGGAAGTTGTCTCGATATCGATGCGCAAAGAATCTTTCTTTGCCGAAAGCGGCTGGGCATAGAACCCCCCGAGAACGACAAGCAGGAGGAGGCTCAGCAATAAAATCGTTTGTTTTCTCATTTTTGTCCTCCTTCTATACGCTGATGCGTTTTTCAAGCAACCGATAATTCGCCCATGTCCCGGACAGGAAGAAAACCAGGCTCACGGCAATCATCACCCAATATTTTTCTTCCGCATACAGGCGCGTCGTGATGCCGGTACGCAAGAAGAGAACCATCGCGGCAAAGAGGCCGACTGCGAGAATACCCGCCAAGAAAACACCTTTCCAACGTCCGCTCAAGTGCATCAGGATGAACGTGTATCCTAAAGTGAGCGCTGCATACCCGGCACTGTAATACAGAAGGTAATTGGAAAAGAGGCTTGGCAAAGCCAATGATAGTGGAGAAGCGTTAGTCGCTGCCATCTGCAAAGGAATCTCCAAGTAGATGTCCGCCGGAATGAGTCCGGAAAAGACCAACCGCTCAAGATACAAAAGCCCGATTTGCCAAACTTGCAGTCCCGTAATCAGCAGCCAAATGGTCGCGAATTTCGCTGCATACACAGCAAAACGGCTGCCCGGCAGGCTGAGCAAACGGAAAGAGAAACGATTTTTCCCAGTCCAATCCTGATACCAGATGAAAACGGCATAGAAGAGCAGACCGAAGACGGCCGTCATGATCGAAAAAACAAAGAATGAATTGCTTGTCACAGCCGCAATCGTTAGGTTCCCAAAATCCTGCAGATATTGTTCGGACATTGCCGCGTAGCCTTGTTGTCGATAGTTTTCATACCCATCTTTCCAGAAATGGTATTCGTGGAAGACCGCATAAGCCTGTAAAGCCGTCACAAAAGCCAACAGGAAGCCATAGAACCGTTTCGCGCGATTCCATTCAAATGTCCATAGTTCCATAAATTTTTTCATGGCTGATACACCTCCCGCATCACATCGATGATCGCTTTTCCTTCGGTTTTCCGGATGTCTTCTGCATAAAAATCTTTGGCGACGCGGCCGTTGCGCAGCATGACGATCCGATCCAGCAACATTTCGACCTCATCCAGGTGGTGGGTGGCGATGAGAACGCCCTTGTCCGTCACGAATTTGCTGGTGAAGACCTCAAGGATATCCTCCCGGGCAAAGACATCGATGCCGGAAAAAGGTTCATCCATCAAATAGTAATCCGCGTCCAGGGAAAGCCCCAGCAAGAAATTCACTTTTGCGCTGTTCCCTTTGGATAGATTTTTCAGCTGCAGATTCGGTTCCAAACGGAAGAACGAAAGCAACTCATCCGCTTTAGTGGTATTCCAATTCGGGTAGTAAGTAGCCATGAACTGCATCGATTCCGTAATCGTCATCCAACGGGGCATCGTCAGCGAGTCAGGGATATAGGAAATTGTTTCATACAGTTGCTGCTGGATGTCCTCCCCGTCGATCGTTACCGAGCCGTTATTGCGCGGAACGAGACCCATGATGCAATTCATGAGGGTGGTTTTTCCGGTACCATTCATTCCCGTCAGGCAAGTCACTTCGTTTTTTTTGATGGTAAAGCTGACATCTTCCAAAATTGCTCGTTTTCCATATTTTTTTTCCAAGTTCTTGATTTCAATCATTGGGGTCTACCTCCTTCAAGCGCGTTTTGATCAAGTTCAGGACTGCCTCATCTTCCAGTCCGATTGTTCGTACCGTTTCGATGAATGCCTGCAGGGCATCTTCCAGTGTCTCTTGCCTTAATGTCTGGATCTTCGATTGACTGTCCGTTATTTTGCTGAGAGAATTTCCATCTGTATAAATCAAACCAAGCCCCTCCATTTCCTTATAGGCACGCTGTACGGTATTCGGATTCACCTTCAATTGTGCAGCCAGTTCCCGGCGCGAGGGTATTTCCTGACCCGGCTGGAAATCACCGCTGACGATTTTCTGTTTGTGCATTTCGATAATCTGTTCATAGACCGGACTTCTTTTGTCAAAAATCACTTTTCCCACCTGCCTTTTCCGATCAAGTGTATTAAGTGATTAATACGCTTGGGGTAAAAAATATATGTATAGGTGTATTATATGGATAATACACTCGCAAGTCAACCATCACCATGAAGACAGGCGTTGGTTGACTTACTGATGGAATTTTTTTATCAAAATGAGGAATCCGCCGTCTCGGCAGTCGTATCTACGGCATCAAAATCAGGCACAGTCTTCAATTTTTTCGCTTGATCGTACAGGTCGAACTCGCCGGTCAGTTCCGTCGTGACAATGGTTTTCTGATCAGCGCGCGTGACCGTGGAATGGTAGGAGAATGCGGTCAGATAGAAGGTTTCCGCATCCAGGCGGATAGCGATTTCGTAATCGGTCTGCTCGGACGGCAAGGTCTGGAACAGGTAGTTGATCTCTTTGTTCATCGCATCGTCGCTGCCGGAAAAGCTCAGTAAATACTCATCCCCTTCCAGTTCAAGGGTGCCGTATTCTTCAATGATTTGGCTCAGTTCGATAAACGTCTCCAGCGGATAGACCTGCAGACTGGCCAACGGGACATCGGGGGTGGCATAAGCCGTCCAATCGCCATCGTCGGTCCGGTTGTAGCCCACTTCAGGGGTCACATAGAACTCGGATTTGGTGGCGGGATAATCGCTGTTTTTGTCGATTCGCTTTCCGTAACCGGTCTTTTCTTCCGGGAACAGCGTCGCATCGGCGGTTGTGTACTGCTCGTTCACTGCTGTAACGCCATTCAGGTCCTCTTTGGTGGTCGTTGTCGTCAACGCAACGAACTGGTGATAGCTTTCGAGGTCAGCGGAACGGTTGACCAGGTTCTGCATGACTTCTTCCCCCGGCAGAGCGGTTCCGCAGGCGGAAAGCAGGAAGAGCGGAAGGAACAACAGCGCGGAAAGGATGATTTTTTTCAAGGGTGGTGCCTCCAAATCTATAGTAAAGGTTATGGGATTAGTCAGTTTATTTGGGATCTGCCCGATGCGGGCAATCTTTTCTCATTGTACAAGAGAATGTGTGATTGCGAAAGGGCGGAATTTTATGCGGGAGGAAAGCTACGGATAAAGACGTGGGTTTGCTATAGCAAGGAGACCATTCTATAATGAGAGCAACAGTTTTAAGAGGAATAAGACCGAGGTGATGAAAATGGATGAGGATTTTTTTAAAGAAGAAATCTATTATAGAGATCTTTATTACACAACCAAAGGAAAAGAGGAGTGTGCCCCCAACCATAGTTTCGGACCAACTGTCCGGGAATATTTTTTGATCCATATCATTATGAAGGGCAAGGGATACTTCGAGATTGGCAACAGCCGGTTCAACCTGAAAGAAGGCCAATTTTTCATCATCTATCCGAACGTGATAACCTATTATCAAGCGGATGAAGAGGATCCTTGGGAATATTACTGGATCGGCATGCAAGGCGAGCAGTTGGAGGCCTTGCTGGAGGCCATCGGATTCCGGGTTTCGCATCCGGTGGGGAATGTGAAAAATTTCGGCCAAGTAAAAGAGATGATGCAGGAAATCATGGCGGCCAATCCATTCGATATCTTGTCGCGGCTGCGGTTGCAAGGGCAATTGTACCTTCTGTTGAGCCTGTTGGGGCACGATCTGAACGGCACCGAAATCAAACAGATCGAGAAAATCAACAAAGGTGTCGAATATACAAAAAGGGCGCTTGAAATCATTAAAGACAGGTATCGGGATGTCGATTTTCAGATCGGTGACATCAGCCGGGAACTATCTTTGAACGATTCCTACTTGACTTCGGTTTTCCATAAAACGACAAACCGGACACCGCATGAATATTTGATCGAGTTCCGTATTTTCAAAAGCCGTGAATATCTGGAAACGACGGATCTCAGCATTGCCGAGATCGCCGAGAAGGTCGGCTACAAAAATCCTTTGAGCTTCACGCGCATCTTCAAAAGCAAGATGGAGATGTCTCCGAGGGCTTATGTAAAGAAAGTCAAAACGAAATAGCGTACCAAGGCAATCTGGACGATAAAGATCGGCCACTTGGCACCGCTGCTAAGCCGGTTCCGGTCAGGTCCGGTTTTTTTGCTTTAAGGGCAAGGCTTTGAGAGCATACATATCGATAATATAGAAATCAACAAAAAAGCATGTTTTTGTATGGGTGAATATCTATCGGACGCATCTTATATTTGGTATTATAAGGACATCAAAACAAGTAAACGTTTACAAAACGATTGTTTTTGAACAGTTCAGGCGCAATTTTTCTAGGGTCCAATAGTTTCTTTGTTTTAAAATATACAATTTTATAGATAAACGAAAAGGTGGAGAAGAGATGTTAAAGAATTGGAAGAAAGTATCATTGGCTACAGTATTGTTATCAGGACTTGTTTTAGGTGCGTGCGGAAACGGTTCCGAAGAGGGAAGCGATTCTGGTGATGTGACCATCACTTACGGTATCTGGGATAAAATCCAACAACCGGGCATGGAAGCGATAGCGGAAGCTTTCGAAGCGGAAAATCCGGGCATAGACGTAAATGTTGAAGTGACACCTTGGGATCAATATTGGACCAAATTGGAAGCCGGCGCACAAGGCGGCAGCATGCCGGATGTCTTCTGGATGCATTCCAATGAGATCGCGAAATACACGACTGGCGGCGTCCTGATGGATTTGTCGGAAACCTACGCAAACAGCGAATTGACTTCGTTGGATCATTTCCCGGAAGAATTGGTCGACCTGTATTCTGCTGACGATGCGCTCTACGGTATCCCGAAAGATTACGACACGATCGCGCTCTGGTACAACAAAACGCTGTTCGACGCAGCGGGTGTTGCCTATCCGGATGAAACTTGGACTTGGGACACGATGTTGGCAGCCGCTCAAACGTTGAACGATCCAGACAACGGCGTATACGGCATCTTGGCTCCTTTGAACAGACAAGAAGGCTACCACAACTTCATCTTCCAGAACGGCGGCTACGTATTGTCCGATGACAAGACCGAATCCGGTTTCCGTTTGGACGAAACGATCGAAGCCGTGCAATGGTATGCGGATCTGAGCGTGAAACATGGCGTATCACCGACCCAAAGCCAATTTGCTGAAAACACAAACTTGTCCTTCTTCCAATCAGGACGCGGCGCGATGGGCTTCTTCGGCTCTTGGATGACAGGTGAGATGGCGAACAATGACTATACGGCTGCCAATGCCGATGTAGCGCCATTACCGCAAGGAAAACAAGCGGGAACAATATTCAATGGCTTGGCGAACTCCGTTGCGGCTTCAACTGAAAATGAAGAAGCAGCCTTGAAATTCGTCGAATTCCTGGGAACAGAGGAAGCGATGCGTCTGCAAGGCGAGAACGGCGCGGCTATCCCTGCTTATGAAGGAACAGAAGAGACATTCGTAAAAGCGTACAGCCAATTCAATATGCAGGTCTATGTGGACCAAATGGAAAATGCATACATCAAGCCTTACTCAGCAGAAACAGCTCGTTGGGAAGATGTCGAAAACAATGCTTTGATGCCTGTATTTGACGGTACAGCGACTGTTAAAGATGTGGCTGCAGACATCGTCGCTGGTGTTGAAGAAGTCTTGGCTAACGAAAAATAATAAAATAGAAGGCCGCTTATGGGGAACACTCCCATAAGTGGCTTTCAATATATATAGAGGTGAAAGTGATGAAATCGGATATAGCAATCCCTAAAGAAAAAACGCTCCGCACCGTGACCGCAAAGGAACGCAAAAGAAAAATGGCACTGTGGGGCTGGTTTTTTATCGCTCCAACATTTATCGGGCTTTTGATCCTGAACGTCATTCCGTTGTTCCAGTCACTTTACATGAGTTTCCAGAATGTGAGTACATTCGGCACCTCGACTTTTGTCGGGATGGACAACTACCTGCAGATGCTGCAAGATCCTGAATTCTGGCAATCATTGAAAAATACCTTCTTCTACGCCGCCATCCAAGTGCCCATCACGATGATCCTGTCGCTGTTCTTTGCGGTATTGATGAACACGAAGATAAAAGCGGTCGGACTGTACCGTACCATCTTCTTCCTGCCGATGATCGCCGCTCCGGCAGCCGTGGCCATGGTTTGGCGCTGGTTGTTCAATTCGGAATACGGCTTGCTGAATGCGGTGCTGGATAAACTCGGTTATTCCGGGAACATCTTATGGATCACCGATCCGGAAGTGGCGATCTGGTCCATCATCATCGTCGGAATCTGGACGAATGTCGGCTACAACATGATCCTGCTCTTAGCGGGTCTGAAGGAAATACCCAAAGAATATTATGAAGCGGCCGTCGTCGATGGCGCCGGACCTTTGAAACAATTCTTCGCGATCACGTTACCGTTGCTTTCGCCGCAACTGTTTTTCGTTTCCGTAACGAGTGTCATCAGTGCCCTGCAGGTGTTCGATGTCATCTTCATGATGTTCGACCGCACCAACCTGGCGCTAAAGAGTACGCAATCGCTCGTGTACATGTTCTTCAATGAATCATTCGTGCTCAATGACAAAGGCTACGGCTCGGCTGTCGCCATCTCATTGGTTCTTATCATCATGGCGATCACCGGCATTCAGCTGTTGGCGCAGAAAAAATGGGTCACCTACGATTAGGAGTGAATAAATATGAAGATAAAAATGAATAAAACGACAGCACTGATCCACATCGTGCTGATCATCGGCTCCTTGCTGATGGTCGTGCCGTTCTTATGGATGGTCCTGACTTCAGGGAAAACAATCAGCGAATCCACACAAATACCGCCGCAAATTTTCCCGGGAGTGTTTCAAGTCGAGAACTATCGGGCGGTATGGGATTCCTTGCCATTCGTCAGTTTCTATATCAATACAGGATTGATGATTGCCCTCAGGGTATTGACCTCGACGCTCTTCAGCGCCATGGCAGCCTTTGCAGTTGCGAAACTGTCCTTCCCAGGAAAGAATCTGTTTTTCGCCATCGTGCTGACACAGATGATGATCCCTTCGCAGATTTATCTGACACCGCAATATTTGTTGGTTCAGAACCTGGGGCTGCTGAACACAATCTCCGCTTTGGTCATCCCAGGCATCGTCTCCGCTTTCGGAACTTTCCTGCTGCGCCAATTTTTCATAAAATTGCCTGATGAACTGATGGAAGCCGCAACGATTGATGGTGCGACGACCTGGCAAGTATTCTACCGCATCTATATGCCGTTGGCGCGTTCCGGCTTGGTGGCCTTGGGGATCTTCACGTCGCTCTTTGCCTTCAAAGACTTGATGTGGCCGTTGGTCGTCAACATGTCCCAGGATAAAATGACGCTGTCGGCTGGATTGGCCAGCCTGCAAGGGCAATTCACGACCAATTATCCGCAGCTGATGGCCGGTTCGGTCATCGCGATCATCCCGATGATCATCCTTTACATCATATTCCAAAAACAATTCATCGAAGGCATCGCCACAACCGGCGGAAAGTAAGGAAAAGAGGACCAAGCCCGCTCTGCCTCGAAAGAAATTTAGGAAATCTGGCCCTGAATGAGCATCGCAGAGCGCAATGGGTCAGATTTGTCTAATTTCCGAGAGGCAGGCTTGGTCCGCTAGACATCACCAATAAAAGACGCAATTTAATGATATTCGAAAAAGAGGTAACCGAAAATGAAAATCAAAAACGAAGCGATGCTGATCACTTATCCGGACAGTCTGGGCAATAACCTGAAGGATCTGGAATACGTGCTGGACACCCATCTGAAAGGGGTCGTCGGGGGCGTGCATATCCTGCCGTTCTTCCCATCATCCGGCGACCGCGGCTTTTCGCCGATGGACTACACCAAAGTGGATGAGCAATTCGGCGGCTGGGATGACATCAAACGCATCAGCGAAAAATACTACATGATGTACGAGTTCATGCTGAACCACATTTCCGCACAATCACCCTATTACCTGGACTTTCTGGAGAAAAAAGAAGAGTCTCCCTACAAGGACTTCTTCATCCGCTACAACGACTATTGGCCGGAGAACCGTCCGACTGAAGCGGACATCGATCTGATCTATAAACGCAAACCTAAAGCGCCTTTCGTGGACGCCCATTTCAAGGACGGCACGACGGAAAAAGTCTGGTGCACGTTCTCGGAAGAGCAGATTGATCTGAACGTGAAGACCGAAGCGACGCGCCAATTCATCAAGGATACCTTGAGTTTTCTGGCGGACAAAGGGGCTTCGATCATCCGCTTGGACGCGTTCGCCTATGCCATCAAGGAATTGGATACGAACTGCTTCTTCGTGGAACCCGAAATCTGGGAGATGCTGGAATACGCAGTGGAAATCCTGAAACCTTATGACGTGACGGTACTTCCCGAAATCCATGAGCACTACACGATCCAACAAAAAATCGCGGATAAAGGCTTTCCGGTCTATGATTTCGCCTTGCCGATGCTCGTGCTGCACGCACTTTACAGCGGCAAAGCTGAGAAGCTGCTGCACTGGTTGGAAATCTGCCCGCGCAACCAGTTCACGACCTTGGACACGCATGACGGCATCGGTGTCGTCGATGTGAAGGATCTGCTTACCCAGGAAGAAGTGGACTTCGCGGTTGAAGCCCTTTACGAAAAGGGCGCCAACCTGAAACGGATCTACAGCTCGGAAGCCTACAACAACTTGGACATCTACCAGATCAACTGCACGTACTATTCGGCTTTGGGCAACAACGATGCCGCCTATCTATTGGCGCGGGCGATCCAGTGCTTCACTCCGGGGATTCCGCAGATCTATTACGTAGGCTTGCTGGCCGGCGAAAACGATCTGGAACTGCTGGAGAACAGTAAGGAAGGCCGCAACATCAACAGGCACTACTACAGCCTTGATGAAATCGGGCAGGAAATCGAGCGGCCGGTCGTAAAAGACCTCTTCCATTTGCTGACTTTCCGCAACACGGCCAAAGCTTTTGACGGAAATTTAGAGATAACCAAGATAAACGACGGCGCCTTCACTTTAACGTGGGCCCTTGGCGAAGAGGCGGCCAGCCTGACGGTCGACCTGCCTACAAATACATTCTCGATCCTTCACCGGACTGCAGCAGGGGAAAAACAAATATTTTAGCCAAAATGAATAGAGCCAAGGAGTGATGACTGTGACGATAACATTTGATGAAAAAAAGAAATACTTCCACCTGCAGAACGAATCAGTGAGCTATGTGATTGCACTGGAAGAAGAAAAATACGTTTCCCATCAGTATTGGGGAAAGAAACTCAACAGTTTTTCCCAAGTGGCTGACTATCCGCGCCAAGACAATGCCTTTGCACCAAATCCATCCGAGGTGCCCGGCCGCGTGTTTTCGTTGGCGACCTTGCCGCAGGAATTCCCGGGCAACGGCAGCGGCGATTTCCGCGAATCGGCCTTCGAATGCCTGTACCCCGATCAAACGACCGTCAGCCTGTTGACTTACAAGAGCCATGAAATAGTGGCGGGCAAGCAGCCGCTGCATGGCTTGCCGCAGACGTACGAAACGAAGGAAGAACCGGCGGAAACGTTGTTGCTGACCTTGGAGGATACCGTCACGAAGGTGGAGGTCGTATTGAGCTACACCTTGTTCAAGGACTATCCGGTGCTGACGCGCTCGGCCAGTTTCCGCAACAACGGGGCTGCGGATATCCATCTGAACAAAGCTTTGAGCATGTCCATCGATTTCCCGGATGACGCTTTCGATATGATCCAATTACCGGGTGCCTGGGGAAGGGAACGCCAAATCGTGCGCACGCCGCTTGTCCGCGGCATCCATACGCTCGACAGCAAGCGCGGGACCACGAGCCATGCTTACCAGCCGTTCGTGGCTTTAGCCGAGAAAACGGCGACGGAAGACCAGGGAGCGGTTTACGGATTCCATTTCGTCTACAGCGGCGAATTCAGGGCCAATGTCGAAGTCGACACCTATTCGCAAACGCGCGTCCAGATGGGCATCAATCCGGTCCATTTCCAATGGCGTTTGCCTGTCGGAGAGACGTTCCAAACGCCGGAAGTCGTGCTGGCTTACAGCGAAAACGGCCTGAACGGCTTGTCGCAAACGCTGCATCCGTTCTACCAGAAGCATCTCGTGCGGGGCGAGCATCAATTTTCGGAACGGCCGGTCCTCATCAACAACTGGGAAGGCACCTACTTCGATTTCACAGCCGAGAAGATCGAGGCGATGGCCGATGAAGCGGCCGCTTTGGGAGTCGAGCTGTTCGTGCTGGACGACGGTTGGTTCGGCAAGCGGGATGACGACTATTCCTCGCTGGGGGATTGGCATGTTCACACCGCGAAATTGCCGGCTGGATTGAAGCAACTCGCAGAGAACATCAAGTCGAAGGGCATGCTCTTCGGTCTGTGGTTCGAACCGGAAATGATCTCCGAGGACAGCGAGCTTTACCGCGCCCATCCGGATTGGTGCATCCACACGCCCGGCAGGGAAAAATCACTGGGCCGCAGCCAATACGTGGTCGATTTCAGCCGCAAGGAAGTCCGCGACAATATCCTGGCGCAGATGATGCTGATCCTGGATGAAGTGCCGATCGACTACATCAAATGGGACTACAACCGCAACATGACCGAAATCGGGACTGCTGCTCCAGGCGCTTTGCCGGGGGAAGTGCTGCACAAATACATGTTGGGCCTTTATGAGGTGATGGAAGCACTGGTGACGAAATATCCGCACATCCTCTTCGAAAGCTGCTCAGGCGGCGGCGGGCGTTACGACCCGGGTATCCTCTACTATATGCCGCAGACTTGGACAAGCGATAACACCGATGCGGTGGCCCGTCTGGAAATCCAGTACGGTACCAGCCTCGTCATGCCGATCTCGAGCATGGGTTCGCACGTATCCGCCATCCCGAATCACCAGGTGCACCGCATGACTTCGATGAAGATGCGCGGGGATGTGGCGATGGCCGGCAATCTGGGCTACGAACTGGACGTCACGACGCTTTCCGAAGCAGAGAAACAGGAAATGAAGGAGCAGATCAGCTTCTACAAGGAACACCGCGGACTTGTCCAATACGGTGTCTTCCACCGCATCCTCAGTCCTTTCGAAACGCAGAACGAGGCCGCTTGGATCTTCGTGAGTCCCGAGCAGGGCGAGGCGCTCTATTTCTACTACCGGGTTCTCGACCGGGCCAACCTGAAGAAGAAAAAAGTGCTGTTCAAAGGCTTGGACACTACTAAATTCTACACCGTCAGCGGGTATGAAGGGGCAATCGGCGGGGATGAGCTGATGAACCGAGGGCTTTATCTGAAGAATGCCCTGCAAGGGGATTACCAAAGCGTCTGTTTGGTGCTGAAGGAAACACAATCTGTATAAAAAGCAAAAAAAAAGCAGAAGGCTGTCTCGAAAATGAGATAGCTTCTGTTTTTTTGTCAGTCCAAATATTCTTTTTCGAAAGTCTTCGTGCTGCGCACGGTGTCGAATTGGCGGACCAATCCTTCTATCTCTTCGCGGGAATCACGGAATTTAGGCGGCAAGGCCAATCGTTCGCCCAGTGTCTCGTAAGGCTCTTCATCATCGATGAATCCGGGGCCTTCCGTCGCAAATTCGAAGAGGATGCCCTGCGCGATATTGGCGTAGAGCGATTCGAAGTAGAAGCGGTCGACATAGCCGGAGATCGGGAAACGGTAAGCGCTCATATGTTCGATCCATTCTTCCAAATCTTTGCGGTCCTTCACGCGGAAAGCCATGTGGTGGACGCTGCCGAAACCTTGTTTGGATTGACCCATTGAAGCGTTGTGCTCCACAATCATGCGGCCGCCGTTTCCGCCGTCGCCCACTTCGAAGAGATGGACGTCGCCATCGGAAGCGGCATGGCGGAAGCCCAATACGGACTCCACTACTTGCTTGTAGAAATTGAAATCAGCGATGCGGACGAAAATCGGTCCCAACCCGCGGATGCCGAATTCATTCGGAACCGGGCCTTTTTGCCACGGGATTCCGGGAGCCACGCCGGCATCCGACTCATCGGAAACCAACTGGTAGAGCTGCTCGTCAAAATCCTGGAAGTCGAGCACCCGGCGGCCGAACTGCTCATAGATACCGGAATGCGTGACGTTGTATTTGTCGAAGCGTTTGATCCAGTAATCCAGCGCCTCATCTGAAGGGACGCGCAGACCGGTCTTGAAGATTTCGTTGGTCCCTCTGACGGCTTTCGGGATGCCCGGGAAGTCGAAGAAAGTCATGTCCGTTCCGGCGCTACCGCGGTCATCGGCGAAGAAAAGGTGATAAGTCTGGATGTCGTCCTGGTTGACGGTTTTTTTGACCAAGCGCATGCCTAAGATATTCGTGAAGAAGTCATAGTTCTTTTCGGCGCTGCTTGTGATGGCGGTGACGTGGTGGATTCCTCTTAGTGTGTTCATGGGTCGGTTCCTCATTTCATTGTGTATTCTGTTTCGTATATTCCTAATTCGAGATATATGTAGACAAAAAAAGAAATCAGCAATCAGCTAACTTAATGTCAGTATACCGGGGCCCGATTCAAGATGCAAGCATTTTGCCCCACCAAGAAGAAAGCGGCGCTCGGGAGGCGGGAGGCGTCACAAAAGGCAAATGTAGGAGAAGCGTGTATAATGAGAAGAGCGAAAAGCATTTTGTAGACTACAACAAATCTAGAATGAACGAAAGGCAGTGAGCGAATGGCTGGAAATGGATTGATGATGCAATATTTTGAATGGTATTTGGATGATGATGGTCAATTATGGAATCGCCTGAAGGAGGATGCAAAACATCTGAAGGAACTGGGCATTACGGCTGTCTGGACTCCTCCGGCCTACAAAGCGACAGGGACGAACGATACAGGCTACGGCGTCTACGATCTCTATGATTTAGGTGAATTCGACCAAAAAGGGGCCGTCCGCACAAAATACGGAACCAAGGAAGAGTACTTGGCTGCAATCGAAGCCTTGCATGCGGAAGGACTCGCCGTCTATGCTGACGTCGTCCTGAACCACAAAGCCGGCGCTGATGAAACGGAACGCTTCCTTGCTTATGAAGTGGATCCCGACAACCGTCAGGAAAAGCAGACAAAATCATACGAAATCGAAGGCTGGACGAAATTCACGTTCCCGGGCCGCGGTGACAAATATTCCGACTTCAAATGGTCATGGGAACATTTCACCGGAACGGACTTTAATAACGAAAACGGCAAAGAAGCCATCTACATGATCAAGGGCTTTGAAAAAGGCTGGACGGAAAACGAGAGTGTAGACAGCGAATACGGCAATTATGATTATTTGATGTATGCCGATATCGACTACGGCCACCCCGCAGTCGTCGAAGAAGTCAAAAAATGGGCGGACTGGTACATCAAGGAAACCGGCGTCGACGGCTTCCGCCTGGATGCCATCAAACACATCAATGACCATTTCGTGCAAGAGTTCGTTGAGACGATCCGCGCACAGCATGGCGATGATTTTTATGTGGTCGGCGAATATTGGAAGTACCGTTATGGGACAATCAAGGAATACTTGGAAGCGACCGACTTCTCTTTGGATCTGTTCGATGTCCCTTTGCACCAGAATTTCCACGTCGCATCCCAGCAAGGCAAGGATTACGATCTGCGTGAATTGTTCAAGGAAACGCTGGTCGCCAAAAATCCGACCCATGCGGTCACGTTTGTCGACAACCACGATTCGCAACCGGGTCAAGCCCTGCAGTCCTTTGTCGAGCCTTGGTTCAAACCGTTGGCATACGGCGTGACGCTCTTGCGCGAACAAGGATTTCCGTGCCTATTCTACGGCGATTACTACGGCATCAAAGGTGCGAATCCGATCGACGGCCAACAAACGTTCCTGGATAAACTGCTCTATCTGCGCGCGAACCATGCTTACGGCGAACAACGCGACTACTTCGACCACAGCAACTGCGTCGGCTGGACCCGTCTCGGGAATGAGGAGCATCCGTACGGTTTGGCGGCAGTCATTTCCAACAGTGAAGAAGGATTCAAGGATATGTATGTAGGCGAACAATATGCCGGACAGACCTTCGCGGACTATACAGGCAACCGTGAAGACAGGGTCGAAATCGCTGAGGACGGCAATGGGCGTTTCCCTGTCAAAGCCGGTTCGATTTCGGTCTGGGTGAAGGACGGCATCTCTCCGGAGCAAGCCTTCGATGCGAATGCGGTGGAAGGGTAACTTTTTTCCGAACAACTGCGGGCGAATAGATTGAAGCTAAAACAATAACCCAATAATGAAGGAGGTGTCTCATGGAGGCACCTCCTTCATTCTTCATTATGTGGTCGAGAGCGCTCTTGTCCCGTGAAGGGAGGCTTCGCTGGAGTTCGGCCCACATTCTGCTGGTGTCCTCCGATGAAGGCTGTTTCGTCGTAGTTGAATGCGACTATTGCCGGTGTGCTCCGGTCGGAAGGTCCTTCACCGGAGCTGCGCCCGCATTCATTCCAGCGCCCTCCTCCAGCCAAAACACGCAAATACATGCATAAGAAAAAGGCTGTCCTCAATGTGAGCGACAGCCTTTTTCTATGGGGGGGAGGGTAGGTTAGAACTGGAAAGCGTAATTAAGGTGATGCCGCCATCCTCTGGTTAAGGAATGGTGATCACATCTTGGGATTGCTTGTCGAAGAAGTGGGACTTGTTCATGTTGAAGGCCAAATCAATGACCTCGCCTGGCGAATGGAAATCGCGTGCGTCCACACGGGAAATGAATTCTGTTCCGCCGACTTTACTGTAAAGCATGGTTTCAGCACCCAATAATTCGGATACGACCACTTCCGCTTTGACAGCCCAAGTCGGGTTGGTATCAAGAACGATCTGCTCACTTTGGATATCTTCCGGACGGATGCCGAAAGTCAATTCTTTGCCGTTGTAGCCTTTATCTTCCAAGACTCTGCGTTTTCCGGCCGGCAAGGTCAATTTAAGACCTTCACCGTTCGTGATGACGCCATCCTGCAACGTTACGTTGAAGAAGTTCATGGCAGGCGAGCCGATGAATCCGGCTACGAAGACGTTCACTGGTGTATCGTAGACTTCTTTCGGGCTGCCGATCTGTTGCACAAAGCCATCCTTCATGATGACGATACGATCCGCCATGGTCATCGCTTCGGTTTGGTCATGGGTTACGTAGATGGTTGTCGTGTTCAGGCGACGGTGCAATTTTGCGATTTCAGCACGCATGGCCACACGCAATTTTGCGTCCAAGTTTGATAACGGCTCATCCATCAGGAAGACTTTTGCGTCACGCACGATTGCGCGACCCAAGGCGACACGCTGTCTTTGACCACCGGACAGAGCTGCCGGTTTGCGGTCCAAGTATTCCGTCAAGCCCAGGATGTCCGCTGCATTATCAACACGTTTTTTGATTTCATCTTTGCTGTACTTTCTCAGTTTCAGACCGAAAGCCATATTGTCGAATACGGTCATATGCGGGTAGAGTGCATAGTTCTGGAACACCATCGCGATATCGCGGTCTTTCGGTGCCACATCGTTCATGACAGTATCGCCGATGACCAATTCGCCTTCCGAAATATCTTCTAGGCCAGCAATCATACGCAGCGTCGTTGACTTTCCGCAACCGGAAGGACCGACAAAGACGATGAATTCGCGATCTTTGATTTGTAAGTTGAAATCTGTCACTGAGTAATTAGGGGAATTGTCATATTTTTTGTGGATGCTGTTCAATTGGATCTCTACCATGTATTTGTACCTGCCTTTTGATTTTTTTTGGCTTTCTTTTATGTCCTTATCTTATTTGAAAGCGGATTCCATGACCACGGGAAACTGCCCAAAAAGAAAGCCGATTTTTTGTGCACAATGCCGAAGGCGCTTTCTTGGCGTGGGGAGCTTTTAGAAAAACCTCAGGAATAGGTCATGAAAAAGTCTCAATTCATTGCTATAGTTTACACAGCGCTCGCCCGAAAGCATTAAGAAAGGGCAAGCACACAACTAAACCGTGAAAAACAGCCGTTGTTTTGGTAAAATGGTTCTTTGATACGTGAAAGAGCGATACAGAGATACTAGAGAGAAAAAGGGGTTTTGATCCATGAACAAAAGAGGGTTTGAAGTCATCAGCAGTTATGCCGATAAAAACATCCAATTACCCAAGCGTGCAACGAAACACGCAGCGGGATACGATTTTGAGGCAGCCGAAGAAATCGTCTTGCCGGCGATCTGGAAGACGGTCGTGCAAAGTGCGGGATCGCATCTTACGGAAATCTTCAACAGCGACAAGGATGAGGCGCTCGAAAAGAAAGAGCAGCTTTTGCGTCCGCTTTTGGTGCCTACCGGGATCAAAGCCTACATGCAGGATGACGAATATTTGCAATTGACGAACCGTTCCAGCAATCCGCTGAAAAATTTCATCGTGCTGCCGAACGGCGTGGGCATTGTCGATGCGGATTATTACAATAACGAAGGCAATGAAGGACACATCTACTTCCAATTCCTGAATTTCGGCTTGCGCGACAAAGTGATCAGCAAGGGTGATCGCATCGGCCAGGGCATCTTCCTACAGTTCCTGAAAGCTGACCAGGATGAAGCAGAAGGAACGGAACGCACAGGCGGTTTCGGCTCGTCAGGACAAGCCTAAAAAGAAAAACCAAATCCACGGGTATTTGCGTATTGTTATACGTAGAATAGGCTTTTTGTGATAAAATAAGATAAGTTGGTTCATACTTGAAGGAGAGATTCATTTGGCAAAAAAAAATGCAGTGAAATACGTTTGTCAGGCTTGCGGGTACGAGTCGCCGAAATGGCTGGGACGTTGCCCGAACTGCAACACTTGGAACCAAATGGAGGAAGAACGGGAAGCGACGAAAGCAGTGAAGCAGCAGCAGCGTTCCAATTTCAGCGGGAACGTACCTGAAGCGATCGCCATCCAGGACATCAAAACCGAAAATCTGCCGCGCGTCAAAACGCAGATGGAAGAAGTCAACCATGTGTTGGGCGGAGGAATCGTGCCCGGTTCGCTGATTTTGATCGGGGGCGACCCCGGCATCGGCAAGTCCACTTTGCTGCTGCAGGTTTCGGCGCAGATCAACCAGGGTGGTCACCGCGTTCTTTATATCTCCGGAGAGGAAAGTGCGAGTCAGATCAAATTGCGGGCGGAACGGCTGGGGGTCAAGGGTACCGACTTCTACATCTACCCGGAAACGGATGTCGACGCGATCCGCAGCACGATTGAGCGGATTAAGCCGGAATTCGTCATCGTGGACTCGATCCAGACGATGATCCATCCGGACATCACGAGCACGGCCGGCAGCGTAACGCAAGTGCGTGAATGCACCGCCGAATTCATGCGGATCGCAAAGAACAACGACATCGCGATTTTCATCGTCGGACACGTGACGAAGGAAGGCGCCATCGCAGGGCCGCGGATGCTGGAGCATATGGTGGATACAGTGCTGTATTTTGAAGGCGACCGGCATCATGCCTTCAGGATCCTGCGCGCTGTCAAAAACCGTTTCGGATCGACCGACGAAATCGGCGTTTTCGAGATGATCGAAGGCGGTCTGCGCGAGGTGCGGAATCCTTCCGAGCTGTTCCTGGAAGAGCGGCTCGCCGGCGCTTCCGGATCGGCAGTCGTTGCGTCGCTCGAGGGCACGCGCCCGATTTTGGCCGAGATCCAATGCCTGATCACGCCGACGGTCTTCGGGAATGCCCGCCGGACTGCAAGCGGCTTGGACTACAACCGGGTTTCGCTGATCATGGCCGTACTGGAAAAACGGGCGGGCTTGCTGCTGCAGAACCAGGATGCCTACTTCAAATCGACAGGCGGCGTGAAGCTGGATGAGCCAGCCATCGACTTGGCCGTGGCGGTCAGCATCGCTTCAAGCTATTGGGACACCGAGACTTCCGCGACAGAGTGCTTTATCGGCGAAATCGGCCTGACCGGGGAAATCCGCCGGGTGAGCCGGATCGAGCAACGCGTCAACGAAGCTGAAAAATTGGGCTTCACGAAGGTGTATCTGCCGAAGAACAATATGGCCGGCTGGAAGCACCCGAAAGGCATCCAAATCGTTCCCGTCGCAACGCTTCAAGAAACGCTGCGCAAAGTATTTCCGAATAAAAATTGATGACAGAAGGAAAGAGAGGGAAGCCTTTGAAACGGAAAATCATTACGGCCGTCTTCCTGATGGTGGGCGGCAGCGCTGGTATTACAGCACTGCCTTACCTGTGGGAATTAGCGGGCATACGAAACAATCTTTTCAACAATGTTTTTGTTAATTTTGGGGTTGGAGCACTTATATTTTATTTATTGTCATTTTTATTGATGAAATTGATTTTGGACGTCATCCAAAAGATAGAGAATTATTTCAGCACCTTATCGGTGAGCTACATGCTGTTCGGTTCGATCGGAACGATCATCGGGCTGGTGTTGGCTTGGCTGATCGGCATCCCGTTGACATCACTGAGGATTCCGGTCATCAACGATGTGCTGCCGGCTATCCTGTCCTTGATCCTGGCCTATCTGGGCTTCCGCGTGGGGACTACTCGGATTGAAGAATTCCGTAAACTGTTCGCAGCGAAACCGAAAAAGCAGGAAGAAACGCAGATGCTTGACCGCAAAGCGGATGATACCTTCCGCAAATACAAGATTTTGGATACGAGTGTCATCATCGACGGGCGCATCTACGACATCGCCAAAACCGGCTTCCTGGAAGGCGTCATCGTCATCCCGAACTTCGTCTTGCGCGAACTGCAGTATATCGCTGACTCCTCCGACAGCCTGAAGCGCGTAAGGGGCAGACGGGGATTGGATATCCTGAACAAACTCCAAAAAGAAGAAGATATCGTCGTGGAAAGCTACGATGGTGAATTCGAAGAGATTCCCGAAGTCGACAGCAAGCTGATCCGTTTGGCGAAACTGATCGACGGCATCGTCATCACGAACGACTATAACCTGAACAAAGTCTGCGAGTTCCAGAATGTGCCGGTATTGAACATCAATGCCTTGGCAAATGCCGTGAAGCCGGTCGTCATACCCGGTGAATACATGGTCGTCACCGTCATCAAAGTCGGAACGGAACGTAATCAAGGTGTGGCCTATCTGGATGACGGCACGATGATCGTCGTCGAAGAGGGACAGCATTACATGAACGAGACGATCGAAGTCGTCGTCACGAGCGCCTTGCAGACAGCTGCCGGCCGCATGATCTTCGCGAAGCCTGCGCATTCACAAAAAGGCATCAAATAGGAAATCCAGCACGACATAACCAGCTCCACAGAAAAGGGGATACTTCATATGACAAAGAAAATCCGCGTACGTTATGCACCAAGCCCAACCGGTAACCTGCATATCGGAAACGCCCGTACCGCATTGTTCAACTATCTGTTTGCCCGCCATAACGACGGCGAGTTCATCATCCGCACGGAAGATACGGACCTAAAACGCAACCTTGAACACGGCGAAGAAAGCCAACTGAAAAACTTGGCATGGTTAGGGATGGACTGGGATGAAGGTCCGGACAAACCAGGCAAATTCGGACCGTACCGTCAATCCGAAAGACAGCATATCTACGATCCGTTGGTCGATCAACTGCTTCTGTCCAACCGCGCCTACAAGTGCTACTGCAACGAGGAAGAGTTGGAAACGGAGCGCGAACAGCAAAGAGCACGCGGCGAAATGCCTCATTACAGCGGCAAATGTGCAAACTTGACGCCTTCCCAACAAGCTGAAAAAGAAGCACAAGGCATCACACCGGTCATCCGTTTCCGTGTGCCGATCGAAAACACTTATACATTCGATGACATCGTCAAAGGACCGATCACATTCGAAGCCAGCAGCGTCGGCGGGGACTACATCATCCGCAAACGCGACGGCTTCCCGACCTATAATTTTGCAGTTGCCGTGGACGATCACATGATGGCCATCACCCACGTCCTGCGCGGGGATGACCACATCGCCAATACACCGAAACAAATGATGATCTATGAAGCCTTCGATTGGAAAATACCTACTTTCGGACACATGACGTTGATCATCAACAGCGAAACAGGCAAAAAATTGAGTAAACGCGATGAAACGATCCTGCAGTTCATCGAACAATACAAAGACTTGGGCTACCTGCCGGAAGCGATGTTCAACTTCATCACGCTGCTGGGCTGGTCACCTGTCGGAGAAGACGAAATCTTCTCGAAAGACGATCTGATCAAGATGTTCGATCCGGAACGCCTGAGCAAATCACCTGCTGCCTTCGACCAGAAGAAACTGGAATGGATCAACAACCAGTACATGAAGAGCGCCGACCTGGACACAATCGTAACTTTGGCCGCGCCTCACTTGGTGGCTGCCGGCAAATTGCCGGAAAACCCAAGCGAAGCCGACAACGAATACGCGAAAAAACTGATCGGTCTTTATCACGAGCAAATGAGCTATGCCGCTGAGATCGTTTCCCTGTCGGAAATGTTCTTCGCTGATGAACTCAGCCTGGACGCAGAAGCGCAGGAAATATTGGCTGCCGAAACAGCGCCGACCGTGCTTGCCGCGTTCAAAGAGCAATTGCTTGCCATCGAGCCGTTCGAAGAAGCAGAAATCCTGGGCGCCATCAAGGCGGTCCAAAAGGAAACCAAAATCAAAGGCAAGAACCTGTTCATGGCCATCCGTGTCGCCGTCAGCGGCCAAATGCACGGGCCTGAAATCGGCAAGACCATCGAAGTGCTGGGCAGAGAAAAGAGCTTGGCCCACCTGAACAGCGTTTTGGAAAAGATGTAGGACCGACAAAAAAGTATAGCAAAAATGAGCTTATTCTATATAATAGATGGATAATCCAAAAAGGAGCATGAAATGACTTGAATAGATTACGCGAAACAATTCAAACCATAAAAGATCATGATCCGGCCGCGAGGAGTACGTTGGAAGTCGTTCTGACGTACCCGGGGTTACATGCCATCCTTATATATGATATCGCTCATTTTTTTTATAAGCGAAAATGGTATACCTTCAGCCGGGTGATTTCGCATCTCGGGCGTTTCTTAACCGGGATCGAAATCCATCCCGGAGCGACGATCGGACATCGCTTGTTCATCGACCACGGCATGGGGATCGTCATCGGGGAAACAGCCGAAGTCGGCGATGATGTCATGATTTACCATGGCGTGACGCTGGGCGGCACCGGGAAAGACACCGGCAAGCGCCATCCCACGATCGGGAACAATGTCCTCTTGTCCGCCCATGTGCAGGTGCTGGGGCCGATCAAAATCGGCGACAATGCCAAAATCGGGGCATCCGCAGTCGTCGTCAGCGAAATTCCGCCTGATGTCACAGCGGTCGGTATACCCGCAAAGATCGTTCGTTACCACAAGCTGTAAGAAAACAAAAAATCCAGAAATCAACAGAATGAGTAGCAAACAAAAAAGGGCATCAGCCCTTTTTTCGAAGCTGGAAAGGAGTGCGCAATGTTAAAAATCTACAATACCCTGACGCGCGAAAAAGAAGAGTTCCAACCGATCCAAAAGAATAAGGTGGGCATGTACGTCTGCGGTCCGACCGTCTACAACTACATCCACATCGGCAACGCGCGCAGCACTGTGGCTTTCGATACCGTCCGCCGCTATCTGGAATACCGCGGCTATGACGTGAATTTCGTTTCGAACTTCACCGACGTGGACGACAAAATCATCCGCGCCGCAAAAGAGCTGGGCATTTCCGCGAAGGAAGTCGCTGAAAAGTTCATCGCAGCCTTCTATGAAGATACCGCCGCGCTGCACGTCGAAAAAGCGACGCTGAATCCGCGCGTGATGGAAAACATCCCGGAAATTATCGCCTTCATCGGCGAACTGATCGAAAAAGGTTACGCCTATGCGGCCGACGGGGACGTCTATTACCGCACCGGCAAGTTCAAGGATTACGGCAAATTGAGCGATCAGTCGATCAAGGACTTGATTGTCGGCGCCAGCGAACGCTTGGATGCTGAAGAGAACATCAAGAAAGAGGATCAGCTCGATTTCGCGCTTTGGAAAGAAGCGAAGCCGGATGAAGTCTCTTGGGAATCGCCTTGGGGTCCGGGACGCCCGGGCTGGCATATCGAATGCTCCGTGATGGCGACCAAATACTTGGGCGACACCATCGATATCCATGGCGGCGGCCATGACCTGACTTTCCCGCATCACGAAAACGAAATCGCGCAGAGTGAGGCCAAAACCGGCAAAACCTTCGCGAACTACTGGATGCACAACGGCTTCGTCACGATCGGCGAAGATGCTGAGAAGATGAGCAAGTCGCTCGGGAACTTCGTGACGGTGCATGATATCCTGAAGGAAGTCGATCCGCAGGTACTGCGTTTCTTCCTCGGAACAGCGCACTACCGCCGTCCTGTAAAATACAGCGAAAAAGCCATCGAAGAAGCCAAAATAAACCTGGATAAGGTCAAAATCGCCTATCAGAACGCCCATTACCGCCTGCAGGATGCCGTTGCGGCACTGCCGGACGATGCCGAAAAATTGGCTTTGTTCCAGAATCTGCAGGAACAGTTCGTTACCGAAATGGACGACGATTTCCAGGCGGATAACGCCATGACGATCGTTTACCAGTTCGCCAAAGAATTGAACATCTACGCAGAAGGTGAAGCTGTTTCTGAAGCGGTCATCACCAAAGCACTTGCTTTATACAAAGCGATGGTCGGCGTCTTCGGCGTCGTGCTGGAGGAAGAGGCTTTGTTGGATGATGATATCCAAACGCTGATTGATGAACGGACACAAGCACGAACAGACAAAAATTTCGCCCGCAGTGATGAAATCCGTGATTACCTGAAAGATCAGGGCATCATCCTGGATGACACTTCGCAGGGCACCAGATGGAGAAGAGCATAGTGACAGAACAAAATTGGAGCTTATTGAACGGTCTTGCCTTGGCGTATGTCGGCGATGCCGCTTATGAGACCTATATCAGAACGCATTTATTAGAAAAAGGACACACCAAACCAAACCAGCTCCACCGTCGGGCGACTTTTTTCGTTTCGGCTAAAGCCCAAGCGAAGCTGATGCACGCGTTGCTTGCCAAAGAGGGCTTCCTGAGCGAAGAAGAAGTGGATATGTACCGTCGCGGCCGCAACAGCAAGAGCCATACGATCGCCAAAAATGCGGACGTAACGACCTACCGCATCGCGACCGGTTTCGAGTCGTTGATGGGCTATCTGCATCTTTCCGGGCAAGTGGCACGGCTTGAAGAGTTGATCCGTTGGTGTATCCAAGAAGTCGAGGAAAATAATTATGAAAAATAAACCGAACCGCGCGTTCAAAGACACCCGCAATGCCCCGAAAAAAGGCAGACCGGAACCAAAACCAAAACGACGCGATGACGAAGAAAAAGAAACACCCGAAAACGAAGACTTCGTGATGGGACGCCACCCGATACTGGAATTGCTGCGCTCCGATCGCGACGTCAACAAACTGTTCATCCAAGACGGATTGGGCGGAGAAAAATTGGGCGACATCATCAAGCTGGCGAAGGACCGCAAGATCCAGATCCAAGCGGTGCCGAAGTCCAAGCTGGACACGTTGTCCGACAATGCCGTCCATCAAGGCGTCATCGCCGCTACGGCCGCTTTCCAGTATGCCGTACTCGATGATCTGTTCGAAGCGGCTGCCGCTAAGAACGAAGATCCTTTCTTCATCATCCTAGATGGTGTCGAGGATCCGCATAACCTTGGTTCCGTGCTGCGTACCGCGGATGCCTGCGGTGCCCACGGAGTCATCATTCCGAAGCGCCGCGCAGTCGGCTTGACGGCGACCGTCGCCAAAGCATCTACAGGCGCCATCGAACATGTGCCGGTCGTGCGCGTCACGAATCTGCACCGTACCGTCGAAGAACTGAAGGAACGCGGTGTCTGGATCTACGCCACCGATATGTCCGGGCAGGATTACCGCCAGTGGGACACAACCTTGCCGTTGGCCATGATCATCGGCAACGAAGGCAAAGGCATCTCGCGTCTGTTGAAGGAATCCGCTGACGGCCTATTGACCATCCCGATGGTCGGCCATGTCCAGAGCCTGAACGCCGGCGTCGCAGCCGGACTGATGATGTACGAAGTTTTCCGCAAACGCCACGTTTGATCTGCAACGTCTGCGTACCAGAAGAAGCGAGGTGACGGCCATGTTGAAGAAAGAAATCCTGATAGTGGACGGCTACAATATGATCGGCGCCTGGCCGGAACTGGTGAAGCTGAAGAACCAGGACCTCATCGAAGAGGCCAGGGATCAACTGCTGCAGGCGCTGTCCGATTATCAAAGCTATGAAGGGAATGAAGTCTGGTGCGTCTTCGACGCCCAGTTCGTACCCGGCATCACGAAAGAATACTCCAAGTACCGCGTGAAGGTCATCTTCACCGCACAAGGGGAGACCGCCGACACCTATATCGAAGGCGTCGTCAAGAAGCTGCGCAACGTGCTGACCGAAGTCTACGTCGCCACCAGCGACCTGGCCGAACAGCAGCTCGTCTTCTCGAAAGGCGCCCAGCGCATCTCCGCCATGGAACTCTACAAGGACATCAAGCGCTCCAAAAAAGCCTTGGAGACCGAAAGCCGCCGCTTCCGCGACCAACGCCAGCGCGGCACCTGGTCGGATGAGCAACTGGAGACCCTGCGGGAGATCTACAAGGATATGGTGGATTGAAGACATCCTGATAATATGAATGCAAAGAAGAGGTCATCTCGTTTTCGAGGCGACCTCTTCTTTGTGGAATTGAATTTACAATAGCGGCCCCGAAATCCGTCCTCAACTCCGGAGAAGGGACCGCCCACCGGAGTCAGTACCCCACAATAAGCCTTAACTTCTGTGAAGGCGGCGTCATCGGAGTATACAAGCAAAATATGGGCCAAACTCGGGCCACAACGTGGGAAATTCTATTTGGCATCATCGTATGTCTGGGAAAGGGGAAATGAGAGGTACGCATGCAGAATTACAGGAACTGCTGACGACACCCTGTAACAGAAGCGGTGTATATTGGATATGTTCGCTTTGGGTGAGGTATACTGTATAGAGGATTTAAATAATTTTTCGAAGATGCAGAAAGTGGGTAATGCTATTGAAAAAACAAACGAAAAAAATGATTGCCCCAATAGTGATTACAGTTTTAGTTATTTCCTATTTTATGTTCTACATGTGGCTGGGGCTGGCTAGTTCTGGTGACATCCCTTTGCTGATGAAAATACTACTGATCGTTGTCCCTAGCGGATTAATTGTGCTAATGGTGTACCTGTTAATCGAAAGAGTGAATGAAATCAAGGAGGATGATGACGATGATCTTAGTAAATACTGATTATATAAGCGGAAAAGAATTTGAAATGTTAGGACTAGTTAAGGGAAGTACGATTCAGTCGAAAAACTTAGGGCGCGATATTTCACAAGGGCTTAAAACGCTAATTGGTGGAGAGCTCAAAGCCTATAACGAAATGATGAATGAGGCCAGGGCTATAGCAACAAAGCGTATGGTTGAGGAAGCGACTGCGTTAGAGGCGGATGCAGTTGTAAACATTCGGTATGCTTCCTCTGCAATCATGCAAGGCGCAGCTGAAGTGATTACATATGGGACCGCTGTTAAATTTAAATAAAACATCATAGGAACGTATATTTTTGGTAATCATGCCGAAGGAGTTATCAATTTTCTCTACAGGTTACTTTCAGGAACGCAAATGACAGCTTTCATTTGCGTTCTTTTTTGATGCGTTCGACAATTACCTGTCGAACGCCATCAAATTCACCGATCCCGGCTGCGGCCTGTACAAGAGGAAATTTCTCAAATAGGTCGCCTGCATTCGGCAATTTTGGCCGACCACTCTCCAGATGCACACTCTAAAGTAATAATAGTGAGCACCACATCGGCTTCCGCTGCTCAAATAAGCTATAAGAATAGCCAAAAAAGGCAGGAACTTACCCGATTGTGGGAAGTTTCTGCCTTTTTCTTGTCCTTACGATATTTTCAGATAAGGCTCAAGGATATTTCTTAATCGAAACCATTTGCATCAATACGAGCGCCAAACTCGTCAGCAGGGCGACAAAAACAATGCTCTGGATGCCGCTGAAGGTGATGACGATGGCGGCCAGACTGGAGCCGATTGCGCCGCCCAACTGGATCAAAGAGCTGTTGATGCTGATCATAAAGCTTGATCTGTTTCCGGTCGCTTGGGCGATACCGGTGTTGAGCTGGAGGCCGGTGAACCAGGCGCTCATCAGCCACACGATGGCGAAGAGCACGCTTAACCATTTGACCGGTTGGAAGACAAGAATCAGCAGCATCGCTGCCGTTTGGAGCGCTGCCCCAAGCATCAGAGACTTGGCGTATCCGATGGCATCCGATACATGCCCGCCGATCAGATTGCCTGTGAAACTGGCGATACCCAGGAGAACCAATATCAGGCTCATCATCGGTTCGATGGAAGGGAAGAGCAGCAACAAGTAAGGGGTGACATACGTGTAGAACGCGCCGTAGCCCATAAACATGGACAACGTAAAGGCAAGCAGCAATAAGGTTTTTCCGTCCTTGAAAAACTGCAGCTCGTTTTTCAGATCCAGCTTTGTGGCTGCGTGATCCGCTTTCGGCAAATATTTCATGAAATAGACGAGAGACAACAGCATCATGCCGTTCAATATCCAAAAAATGCTGCGCCAATCCAAAATGGATGACAAGGCGCGCGTCAACGGGATGCCGATTACAAGCGCCAAGGAACTCCCCATGAAGTAGAAAGCCATGGAGCGGCCCTGTCTTTCTTTGGGGGAAAGTGCCACGACCGTCGAAACGGCCAGCACACCATAGCTGTTGGCGGAAATCCCCATGAGGAGCCGGATAATCAGCATCTGCACAAAACTTTGGGCATAGATAAGTGCGAAGGTCATCAAAATTGTTGCAAACAACATGATTTTCAGCATCCTGCTACGTTCGATCTTCCGGAACAGGATCAAGGTAATGGGCACCCCAAATGCAGCCCCATAGGAATACATTGTGTTCAACAGGCCGGAATCAGCCACCGAGATGCCCAGCGAAAGTGCGACCTTATCCAAAATGCCGCTGAACACAAAAGCCGTCATGGCAAGCACAAAGCTCATCACAGTGAAGACCAGCAAAGTAAGATTTGTTTTCTTCATTTCATTCTCCTTCGGACAGGGATTTCCATCCACTGTTTGTTTGCGGTTACAAAAAAACTAGGCCAGAAATTCGGAAAGTCTTATCGCACCTAAACATATTATACAGGTTAAACTTAACTTCAAGGCAAGCGCTTTTTGGAAATACTTTCTCTGGGTACACCACGATTCGGACTTGAATGAACCCCATATACACCCAACGTGGATTGCACACCAAATTGGGGAATGGTAAAATGATACAGGCTTCTGTCTAGCTGAAATCCAGCTCCACGTTTACTGGCGTTCTGCTTCAAAACGTTTATACGGGAGCGACTTATTTCGGAAATTAGTTAAACAGATCCATAGCTCCAACTTATGTAATCGTAAGAATCACAATGGATAAGGGGTTGCGGTTTATGAAAATACTATTTCCGTTATTAGCCATCATTGGCGGTATAGCTGTCGCTATTCAAGGTCAAATTAATGGGGGTTTAGGGAAAAAAGTAGGCGTGTTTGAAGCTTCGTTTGTTTCGTTTGCTATCGGAACACTAGCTTTATTGTTTGCCGTCCTGTTTTTTGGCAAAGGCAATTTGTTGGTTTTGTCAACAGTTCCAAAATGGCAGCTGTTCGGAGGTCTTTTGGGAGTCATATACCTCACCATTTCGATATTCGTGATACCTAAAATAGGTGTCGCCCCTACTTTTGTTTCTATTATTGCCGGCCAGATCATCATGGGTGCAATTATTGACCACTTTGGCTTGTTTGGTGGAGTCCGTAGTCCAATTGACATACAAAAAATCGGCGCAATCATGCTGTTGTTCATCTCACTTTATTTATTTAACCGCCAATGATAAAGAAGAAGCGATCGTCCCCTTGCGGAGCGGTCGCTTCTTTGGCTTGCACGCAGACTTTTTGGCGGAATATCGGCGCAGCACAGTCTGTTCCTTCGAGAACCGCTGACATTAAAGTTGGAATCGACAAATTTGTAAAATTGGATTGTCAAAAATGTAAAATTGAAACGGAAAATTTGTAAAAATGAATTTGCAAAAACGTAAAATTGAGAGCTACAAAAACGTAAAATTGAATCGGAAAACTCCATCCCAATTTAGCAAAAGCGCCAAAGCATTTCATGCTTGATCCCGCGATTGCATTGAGCCTACTTGGGGTGAGTCGCGAACAGCTTGAAACCTACAAAGTGCCCAAGCACGTCGGGAAATTCAATCAAACGTTGATAGGTCAACTATTAGAATCACTCGTGTACCAGAGCCTGATTATTTATGCCGATGCAAACGATGCACAGCTGTATCATTTTCGGGATGCAAAAGACCAGTATGTAGAGCACTTAAACTGGTTTGAGGATACAGTGAAGGATGAATTCCAAGTTACCAAGGTATTGCTGAATACAGGACCTTACGCATACACGAGATAATCGGATAGGGTTCATGTGATTCCGATTGCGATGCTGGGCGTTTAATTGATGTGGGAAAAACACGCGCTGCTTATAGTGAAATAGGGATCAAAAAAGACCCGCATCCGTGTCTGTTTTGATCCCTGTTTGTGCAATTGTAATGCTCATATATCTTTGTGCTCATCGTTCCGTTTGTCGCATCCAATTACGCTTGCTTATTGTAATTCATGCGTGTCAGCAAGAATATATGGTGCATCCATTTTGGTAGATTGAAGAAGCGTTTACCTTTGTCAATTTGGGCGATTTGCTCCAAGTCAGCTGGTGTCAGTTCAAAATCAAAAATATCCAGATTACTGTCTATGTGAGCCGAGTTTTTAGAACCTGGAATGACAATATTTCCTGTTTGGACATGCCAATGCAGGATGATTTGAACAACGGATTTATTGTATTTACTTGCCAATTCTGTAAAGATGGGTTCGGCAAGCAAGTCTTTGTCAGCTGAGCCAAGTGGATACCAAGCTTCAAGCGCAATATTGTCCTTAGCAAGTTTTGCTTTTAAATCTTTTTGTTGGAAATAAGGGTGGCATTCCACCTGCACAACAGCAGGTTTGATGGTTCCTTCAGCCAGCACCTTATCCAATTCAGTTCCTGTAAAGTTAGAAAGACCAATGACCTTAATTTTCCCAGTACTTACAGCCTCTTCCATAGCTTTCCAAGCGCCTAGATAATCCCCTACTGGTTGATGCAACAGCATGAGATCAAGGTAATCGACGCCTAAACGGTTCAGGGTATCCTCAATGGCTTGCTTCGCTTTTTCATATTTATATTCTGTCGGCCAGATTTTGGAGGTCAGGAAAATCTCGCTTCGATTGATGCCTGATTTTTCAATAGCACGACCAACAGCTTTTTCATTCATGTAAATATTTGCCGTATCAATCAATTGATACCCTTTTTTTAAGGCATGTTCCACGGAACGTTCTGCATCTGTTGGACGGATCCGATAAGTCCCGATCCCAAGGGTTGGAATAATCTCATTATTATTTAAAGTTGTATATCTCATTGTATCCTCCTTATTTAGTAAAAGCGCCGCTATTTTTCAAAAAAAGCGGGAGCATAGTGTAAATGTATTCTTGAAAGTAAAAATTGGTCTTTTGCGCATCTCCTCTACATAGTTTAACACTTTCGCAGTAACAAATAGTATCGGTAGTCAATCCGAACCTGTCACATTCTGTAAGTATCCAAATCAGTTGCTACCCGTGTATAGGTTTCGGCAACTAATTTCCAGCCATCTTCAGTCTTTGTGAAGACTTCCGAGATGACAAAAGGATTTTGTACTTCATTTCCCCTTATCGCGGCTGTTAAGATCATTTTTTTGAAAATAATGGCGGTGCTGCCGTAATCCTCAACGTATTCTTCTGCAACATCAGCCGCTTTGAAAATAAAAATTTTTTCGTTAAAGACTTCCATTTCCCCTGCCTTATCAAAAGTGATTCCCATATGAACAAAGCGTGCGTTGTCAGCAATGAATCCTGCAACTGCGGTCATATCATTTGCTAGCTTTGCATCCCAAATCTGTGTTGAAATGCGTTGAACATCGTGTGTTGTCATAATCATTCTCCCCTATCATTAATAAGTGTAATCAGGAATCAAGAGTTACATGTATTCTTGATTGTATTGATAAGCCTATTCTAAACCGTGGAGTCAGGACCATAGCAAGTGTTTCACTTATTAATATATTTCTTGCCTTGAGGGGGGTTACACTTTCAATCTCTGTAACGTCTTTGTAAGTAGAGACCAAGATAGCGATTCACCTTCATGGTGTCAGCGGTACGGTCGAAACAAACAAAAGGAAAGCAGGGAGAATGATGGACAAGACAACACAGGTAATTGATGTACTTTCGATGGGGTATGGAACTGTTCCTATAAGCGTTATGAGTGACCGGAAGCTGACGGTCGAGGCGAAGGCAATCTATGCGTACTTTGCCGCATGCATCGGGGCCGGGGACACAAGCTTCCCCACGGTCGGCAAAATCAGCAAGGATCTCAACATGTGCGAGGACCGATTCCGAAAGCATCAGAAAAACTTGATTGAAAGAGGATATCTGACAATCCGAAAAAATGCAGCGGCAAACGGAAGATATAGCACGAACGTGTATGTGATTCAGGAACGGGTTGCCAACGGATAAAATCAAACATAAAAGGACTGTCTTAACCAAAAATGGCTTAAGGGAGTCCTTTTTTGTATATTGATGGAATACTGCTATACATTACCAATTGGAGTCTAATGGGAGGGATTTTCAAATATCTAAAGAAAATACTGTACCTCCATCAGATAACTTTTCTAGACAATAGGTGGAGGCCATCCACAAATAAGAAATCATCATTGAACAGAAGAAAGTCTACGTCCAGATCACCGACACTGGCTGCGTTGTGAATCTGTTGAAGGGCTCGATCACCGTTGAAAGTAGACTGGGGAAGGGACTAAGATGATAGTGGAGATGCCGAAACATTAAAATGTACAGACTACAGTTAGAAAATAACTATGAAAAAATATAATTTAGAAAAACGACGAAAATCAATCATGGATTACCGTCGTTTCTGTGATTTTTTTCAGAAAGATATAATCAGCAAATATTTTTTACTTCAATCTGATCCATGAAAATCTCTACGTCTGTTTTATTGATTACACCCACTTCAGCATGTTGAGCATTAGACATTCCGCAAGCCATGGAATACTTTAATGTATCGACAATTGAATACTTCTGTTCAAGAGCGTATGCAAAACCGCCTACCGTAGCATCCCCAGAACCTGTAGGATTAATAATTTTAATTTTTGGAATAGTAACATCGTAGTATTTATCACCGGCTTTGAAAAGAGCACCTTCAGAACCACATGAAATCATTATGTACTCAATTCCATCGAATAGTTCATTAGACAGTTCCTTAATAGCGACTTCTTTCGAAGAAATTGATTTACCCAATAGTTCCCCTAGCTCATGGATATTTGGCTTAATAAAAGTCGGCTTAAAACCGTGACTGTCCAGTAACGACAGCAACTGCTCACCAGAGATATCCATAAGCACTGGGATAGTGGGATTTATTTCGGATCTGATATATTTCAAAAGGTCTTTATATAGATGTTTGTTGCTGGAATTTACAGAACCATTGATAGTGATCACTGATGCGTTTTCTTTTTCTAGTTTGTCTTTAATTTCGTTCATAAGGTTAAAGGCTAATTCGTCGCTGACCTTGGGACCGCTTTCAATGAGTTCGGTATGCACATTACCATCATGCATAACAGTAATGGCTCGTCTTGTTTCTTCGGGGACAGATAGCATCATTAATTCAAATAAGTTTTCTGCTTTTAGGTCTCTTCCTACTAAATCCCCGAGATCCCCGCCAAGAAATCCTGACAATATTACTTTTGAACCAGAGAGAGATGCTGTTCTACCAGCGTTGATACCTTTACCGCCAATAGATTTCTTTGGCGTTAGGAATCTATTGACTCTTCCCAGGGAGAATTGGTCAATAAAATAAGCGTGATCAAGTGATGGATTCATCGTTACTGTAATTATCATTTTACATGCTCCTTTAAAATTGTAGTGTATTGGCTATAGTGATTTAAGGTATCGTCTGAAATCTTCTCATCAGTAATAAGATAATCAAATTCACTTAAATTATAAAATGTGTAGATATCGGATACATCAAGTTTTGAGCTATCAGCAACAATACATTTTATTTTTGCTTTTGCTAAAGCCGCGATTTGAACAGATCCTTCAACAAATTGAGCGGTGGTTACATTGTTATCTACTATTCCATTAGTTGCAGCGAATGCAATGTCGATGTTTAAGTTCTCGAATGATTTTACTGCAACTTCACCAACAAATTCCTCTGTTACATGCGAAAACTCTCCACCTGTAAGAATAATTCGATAATCGGTGTTTTCTTTTAAATACATAAAAGCGATCAAACTATTTGTAATAAAAAATAAATTTTTACGATTAATTAATTGAAGTGCATACAAAATCGTAGTTCCAGCCCCAACAAAAACTGTTGAATTATCTTTGATGATTTCATTCATCACTTTTCCGATATATTTTTTTTCTTCTATATTAGCGTATATTTTTTCTTGCGTACTGAGTTCTTTTTTTTCTGAACTGAGTTTTTCTGCTCCACCGTATAATTTTTTTAGTTTATTTTCTTTCGCTAATTCAGTAACATCTCGGCGAATTGTCATTTCTGAGACTTCTAGCTGAGTCGCAATTTCTACAATAGTTAAGTATGAGGTTTCATCCAATAGATGTAGAATTCTATTTTGCCGTTCTTTTTTTAACATCGAGGTTCCTTCTTTCTAATAAATGCGTGTTCGACTTTGTTCTAAACGTTTGCTTTATCTTATTATATAGATACTGTGTTGCTTTTTCAATAGCGAATTAAAGAGTTTTTGTTCTTTTTACATAGAAAAGGGTATTTATATTGTAAATGACTGTTAATCTTTTGTTGTAAACGAAAAAAGATGATCAGAAGAATAACAAAATAAAAAAAAAATAATCAAAAAATGGAAAAATAAAAAAGAAAACGTTGACAATCTCTTTATAAGCGATATATACTAAGCGTGTAAAACAAAGTTAAACTTTTTAGAACTAAAGAATAACATTGTAAAACAAAAACAGAAGGTATGAGAGGTGCGGGAATGAGTTACAAGGACATGTTTGATTTAGATTTGGTAGATTTAAATGTAAATGGTTCTACTGAAGATGAGGTATTTGCAATTGTTGCGGATCGCTTAAGAGAGTTAGGTATGGTAAACGATGATTATTTGAAAGGGATAGCTTCACGAGAACGGGAATTTCCTACGGGATTGATTACTCAGCATTTAAATATTGCACTACCCCATTCTGATCCAGAATACGTTAATAGGCCATTCATTTTCATTGCACGATTGAATAATGATATTACATTTAAGCAAATGGGTGACAATCAAGAGATGCCGGTCAAAGATTTGTTCTTTCTAGGAATTAAAAATGGAAAAGATCAGGTCGGATTACTCCAAGCATTTATGAACTTATTCATGAATAAAACATTTGTTGAACAATACCGAGTAGCTGTATCATCCAAAGATGTGTATAAATTATTTGTTGAAAATATCTAACTAATAGGAGGTTGTTATTATGAAAAAAAGATTAATTGTAGCATGTGGTAGTGGAGTAGCTACGAGTCAGACAATAGCAAGCAAGATTGCAAGTATGTTTGAGGATGATGGGATTAGTTTTTCAGTCGACGCAGTAGATTATAAATCTATTCAAAGTGAATTACCGTCGACAGGTATCTATGTATATGTGGCTCAACCAGATGAAGACGTATTAGAGAAAGCGGAGGAATTAGGAATAGCGGTTTTTCCGGGAATTCCATTTTTAACTGGTATGGGTGTTGAGAACGTATATTCGCAGATTTGTGAGTTAGTAAAATAAAAGATAGTTATAAACTAAGAAAATGGAAAGAGGGTATTTGGAAATGCAAATCTTTCAAGATGTTGTTAATTATATTTTAGGTTTAGGTTCGGCGGTTTTTGTGCCACTCATTATCTTATTACTAGGCTTACTCGCAGGTATGAAATTTAAGAAAGCCTTTGTCTCAGCTTTGACTTTAGGTATCGCATTCAGTGGGATGTCCATGGTTATTGGATACATGTCTAACGCGGTGAGTCCTGCATCAGAAGCATTGGCTACAAATACCGGAATTAATCTTCCTGCTCTTGATTTGGGCTGGACTGGTGCTGCGAGTATTACTTGGTCATGGGCATATGCATTTGTATTTTTCGCAGTCACTATCGGTGTTAACTTTGTGATGCTGGCCCTTAACTGGACGAAAACTCTGAACGTAGATATGTGGAATGTATGGGGCAAAGCGTTGACTGCTTATCTGGTTTATTATATTTCGGGAAGCCTTGTAGCTGGATTCATTACAGCAGGGATCCAAGTAGTTCTTGAACTTAAACTAGGGGATATGTTCCAAAAACATATTCAAGATTTAACGGGCATTCCTTTAGTAACTGTAACTCACTTTATGACTTCAGCTGCAGTATTGTTGTTGCCGCTGAATATGTTGATGGATAAAATTCCATTCTTCAATAAACGTGCAGACACTAATGCATTGAAGAAAAAGATTGGTATATTCTCTGAAAACTCTGTAATGGGCTTTATTATCGGATTAGGTCTTGGTTTTGCAGCGGCGTATGGGGTCTCTGGTTCTCTAAACTTGGCAATCCAAGTTGCTACCGCTTTAGCGCTGTTCCCAATGATTTCAAAATTATTTATGCAGTCGCTTTCTCCATTGGCGGATGCAATGTCTGAGTTTATTAAAAAGAGATTTAAGGATCGTGAAGTATACATTGGATTAGACTGGCCGATATTAGCGGGTAGATCAGAAGTGTGGGTGACAGCAATTCTATTGGTTCCTGTGTTCATCGGATATTCAATCATTCTACCAGGAAATCAAGTATTGCCATTAGCGGGAATCATCAACTATTCAATTGCTGTAGGTGGATTATTGCTAACTGGTGGCAACTTGGCGCGTATGCTCGTTCTAGGTGTCATTTCAATGCCGATCTATTTGTATAGCGCTACTTATCTAGCTCCTGTTTTAAGTGGATTAGCAGAAGAAACTGGGGCGGTTGAAGGCTTTAAAAAAGGACAATTGATTACATGGTCATCAATTGAAGGGCCGGAGTTCCGTATCCTGTTTGCGGAGGCATTCAATAGGAATGTACTTGCGATAGCTGGATGTGTTCTGTTCCTTGGACTATTCTTCTTATTAAACAGATATATGAACAATGCGAAAGTTCCTAGTGAACGCTACGTTGAAGAAACTGAAACATTAAGTGAAGCGGTAAGTAGTAATTCCTGAGGTTAATAAAATATAGAGGTGGGGGCAATTCGATTGGGTTATAAAAGTAGCGAAAAAGAGAAACTAAAATGGACTGTACTATTATTTTTAGCAGGTGCTCTATTTTTAGTGTCACTTTCAACACAGTTGTATGCAATAAATATAATCGTTATAGGGTTGTCTCTTCATATCTATAGAAATGGGAGTTCGATCTTATTCAGAGAGTACGAAGAAAGACAAAATAAAAAGCTAGAAGATGTCAAATTAGTTCGGGAAGCTACTCAAACTGTTTTAGAATCCAATAGAATATTTAAAAAAACGGGGGAATGAAAATGTCTGATGGACGTATGTTATTTGAGAGAGAGCGCCAAGATATGGCAAAAATTATTAAGGTGATCTTTCAACGTAAAAATACAAATGTTGCAGGTGGAAACTTCTCATTTAAAACAACTGATGAGTTTGGTAAAGAATACATCATCATGACACCAACGATGATGTCGGAAGCATATCTTGGAGAAGTTTCAGCAGCACAGGTGCTAGTTGTGGAGCCCCATACACGGAAAATAATTGATGGCGTTGGTAGCTTGACGCGTGAAATAAACATGCATGAAGCGGTCTATGATGCAAATCCAGAAATTAAAGCAGTACTACATGCGCATGCCCCAAATGCAATGTTTTGGGCTACGAGTGGCATTCCCATGCCTAACTTAACGGAAGCAACACAAAAAATTGGACCTGTTTACGTTATGGATTTTGAGCCGAATTGTTCAGAAGAATTAGCTGATTTAACTAGTGGATTTATTAGAGCGAATGACTTGTCGTTGCCGCATATGCTGCTTTTGGATAGTCATGGTGTTTTAATTAATGCGAAAGGTAAGACTGGTAGTGAAGCAATTCACAAAGCCCTTCAAATTTTAGACACAGTGGAATGGAATGCAGAAATTGCATATAAGCAAGCAATATTCCAAGCGCTAGGAATTATGGATGGATTCTACTCGAAAGGTTCTAAAGTAGGAACTATAGAGGATCTAAAGAATAAAGTTTCTATATATAACAAAGCAAAAGTTGCAGCTGGAGGAGACTAATCAAATTGCTAAACATCTGTTAAAATAGTTATTTTATCAATGACTCTCTAAATGGAATGCACAGGGCTAAATCAAAACGAGGAGGTAAAACTCTAGTTTTTGATTTAGCCTTTTTTCTGGAGTGGCTAAACAGAGACGTAAGTTTAAAGGAATGAGTGCAATCTTAGTGGGAGTGTGTAAGAGAAATCAGAGTCAAGTGGAATGAAACAAATGGCCGCAGGCAAACGATTCATTTTATCGGAATATCCGTTCTCCAATAAGCAACGCTCTAACCTAGAAAGTTTAGCAAACAAATATTCATATAAAGTGATAACAATCAGACTGGTGGCCGACTTTGACGCTTTATGGGCCAGAAGAAAAGTGCGGGACATCGAAAATGATCGGCATTTGAGTCACATCATGTCGCACTATCATTTTGGAGATGTTCTGGAGGATCGTTCAAAAGCAGACAGTCTGATTACGGAGGAAGAATTCAGGAACATTATTGAAGCGCGACAATACAATGAGTTTTCGTTAGGCGAGTTGCATGAGTATGATGTGTCTGATTTTTCTAAAGTAGACTATACAGATTTGCTAGAAAAATTGAGAGAACTTTCCTGAAGTGTCAATACATGAAACTAGTAAGCTCTAACTTAAACAATCCATAGGTCTGCTGAGCACCATCAGATATGAAAAAATTATCAAACCAAAGCGGTACGTTCAATAAATGATATCCGCCACGTCTTGCACGGCGGATATCATTTATTGATTTTATGAAGATGAGAAGGTTGCTGAGTGGAGCTCGTTCGTATCCGTTAAATAATTATTAAAAGAAAACAAATAGAGTATCTCAATCAGGAACGTTGATGGTTCCAGGTTGGATACTCTTTTTTAAAAAGGATGAGTGAAAAAATGTTTGAAACAATAGATGCAAAAGCGTTGAACTACCCCCACCTACGCTATCGCTTAGATGTGGGGGATTCTTAGGAACATCACTCTATCGAGCGATTATTGACTAAGCTACCCCCGTAGCTTCCTACGGTTAGAAGCCTCAAGGCTTCATTTTTTAGATTTACACTTGCGTTCAGATCCCGGTCATGGTGAGCATTACATTGTGGGCAAACCCAGTCCCGGACAGAAGTATTCTTCACGTCTTTGTTTTGATAGCCACAGCACGAACAGAGTTGGCTGGAAGGGAAGTTCCGGGCAACGGCAACGACTTGCTTGCCGTACCACTTTGACTTGTATTCCAGCATCGTCCGAAACTGCGCCCATGATGCTTCCGCTATCCCTTTGGAAAACTTTTTGTTTTTCATCATGCCGGATACATGCAGATCTTCGATGCCGATGACGTCGTGGTTTTTGACGATTTCAGTCGAAATCTTTTGCAGGTAATCGGTTCTTGCGTTACTGATTCGTTCATGGATCCGGGCGACTTTGACGCGCTGTTTCTGGTAGTTTTTCGATTCGGACAGTTTTCGTCCTTCATTTTTGGCCTGCTCTGCCCGCCGGGAAAGGATTTTTTGTTCCTTAGCGAGCTTTTGCTCCAGTTTGTGGAAAAACCGCGGGTTCTCATAGACTGACTCGTCTGAAACGACCGCAAAATCCTTCAATCCGACATCGACACCGCAAGCGGAACCCGTTTTCGGCAATAGTTCAATATCGGTTTCGACCAAAATGGAAATATAATAGTTGCCCGAAGGATTTCGTCGGATGGTCGCGCTCATAATTCTTCCGTCCACTTCTTTGGACTTGGCGAATTTGACCAGTCCCAACTTGGGCAGTTTCAGTTTGTTCCCCACTACAGCGATATTTCCATTTGTCTGCTTGGTTGTGTAGGACTGGATCGGGTTCCGTTTGCTCTTGAAACGCGGCGCCTTGTTCTGCTTTCTGAAAAAACGATTGAAAGAGTCGCTGAGGTTCCGCAGAGCTGACTGCAGGGCGATGCTATCGACTTCTTGCAGCCAAAGCGTCTCCGATTCTTTTTTCAGCAACGTCAATTTTGCCGAGCAGGCGGAGTAATTCAAGCCCGCTCCCGTCTCCTCATAAGTTTTGTTCCATTCGGACAGGAAGCGATTGAACACGAAACGAGAACAGCCGATAGTCTTCCCAATTAGGATCTGTTGCTCCTGATTGGGGTAGATTCGGAACTTATAGTTTTTGTGGATCCTCACTATCATTCGCCTCCTCATACAACACATTATACGCGAACATACGTTCTTTGTCGAATGGGAGGTCCATCGTTAATGGTAAGAATTTCTCGAAAAATTAGACTGACGCCTACCGCCATTCGTCTCCCGCCTAGTCATTGGCTATGCCCTTTTCATTCCTAGAGGTGGGAGTCTTCTGGCAGAAAATGATAAACACAATCCGTACCTTAAGTATCGATGCAGTAGAAGCAGCCAACTCAGGACACCCGGGCTTGCCTATGGGCGCTGCCCCAATGGCCTACGTACTTTGGTCCAAATTTTTAAAAATCAATCCGCTCACATCCAGAAATTGGACGGACCGGGACAGGTTTGTGCTATCGGCTGGACATGGTTCCGCGATGTTGTACAGCCTGCTGCATTTGTCCGGCTATCAAGTTTCGATAGAGGATCTGAAACAATTCCGCCAGTGGGGTTCAAAGACACCTGGGCATCCGGAAATCCATCATACGGATGGTGTCGAAGCGACTACCGGCCCGTTAGGCCAAGGGCTAGCGATGGCCGTCGGAATGGCAATGGCAGAAGCCCATCTGGCAGCTGCATATAATAAGCAGGACTTTCCAATCGTCGACCATTACACGTACGGTCTGTGCGGTGATGGGGATTTGATGGAGGGCATCTCCCATGAGGCGTCCTCGTTGGCTGGTCACCTCAAGTTGGGCAAATTGATCGTACTGTACGATTCAAATGATATCTCATTGGATGGGCCGACTGATAAATCCTTTACAGAAAATGTGGGTAAAAGATTTGAAGCATACGACTGGCAGCATATTTTGGTGAAAGATGGCAACGATCTAGATGCCATCTACGCGGCCATCGAGACTGCCAAAGCAGAAACGGACAAACCGACGTTGATCGAAGTGAAGACAGTCATTGGTTATGGTTCCATCAGTCAAGGTACTTCCAAAGTACATGGATCTCCGTTAGGCAAAGAGGATGCTGAAAACGTCAAAGCCTTTTATGGGTTTGAGAAGGACAAAAAATTCGAGGTAGCCGCGGAAGTGCAAGAACACTTCCGGAATGAGATAGTCGTCAAAGGGGAAAAGGCGCAAAAAGAATGGGAAGCGTTATTCGCTAAGTATCAAGCGGCTTATCCTGAATTGGCCGAACAGTATGTAGTTGCCCACTCAAGTGAACTGCCGCAGAATTGGGACAAGGATCTCCCTGTATATGAGGTCGGTTCGAGTGCGGCGAGCAGGGTCACCAGCAAAGAGACCATCCAAGCATTGGCAAAAACGATACCGTTTTTATGGGGAGGATCCGCGGATCTGTCTTCGTCGAACAACACAATGGTAGCCGGCGCAGCCGATTTTGAGCCGAAACAGTTTGCAGGACGCAATATCTGGTTCGGTGTGCGCGAGTTCGCCATGGCCGCTGCCATGAATGGGATCCAATTGCATGGCGGAACAAAAGTTTACGGCGGAACATTTTTCGTATTCCTAGACTATCTGAAAGCCGCCGTACGCCTGAGTGCTATCCAAAAAGTCCCGGTTACCTACGTAATGACCCATGATTCCGTGGCGGTCGGGGAAGACGGCCCTACCCATGAGCCAATCGAACAACTGGCAAGCTTGCGCTGCGTGCCAAACGTCCATGTCATCAGACCGGCCGATGGAAACGAGACAGTCGCAGCGTGGAAAATCGCGATGCAGTCGAAAGAGACACCTACCGTCTTGGTGCTGAGCCGACAAAACCTGCCGGTCATTCCGCAAACGAAGGAACTGGCTGAGGCCGGTGTCGCAAAAGGCGGCTACGTGCTCTCCAAACAACAGGGCGAAAAACCGGAAGGTATCCTGATCGCAACCGGATCGGAAGTGAACCTTGCGATCAAAGCCCAGATCAGCCTGCGGGAACAAGGGAAGGACGTCTCTGTCGTGTCCATCCCAAGCTTCGATCTGTTCAACCGCCAGTCGCCGGAATATAAAGAATCCGTGTTGCCGAAAGACGTGAAGAAGCGCGTGTCGGTTGAGATGGGATCCAGCTTCGGTTGGGAACGCTACGTAGGGGATCATGGTGCTATAATTGCAATCGATACATTTGGAGCCAGCGCACCTGGTGAGACGGTCATCAGAGAATATGGTTTTACTGTCGAACGCGTCGTTTCTGTTTTTAATACGTTGTAGGAAAGAGAAAGGGATAAGACTCGATGGAGTTTTGTCCCTTTTTGTTCTATTGTTAAGATAAATGAACTACACAAAAGGGGAGGATCATAAAGATGGTGAAAACATTCATATTCGATGTCGATGATACATTGTATGACCAATTGGAACCCTTCAGACGGGCTTTTCAAAAGCATTTTAGCCGGTTTGAGGATGAAGTGAAGATAGAAGAACTGTATAAGCTGAGCAGGAAATACAGCGATGAGGCTTTTGAATCGACAGGCTATGAAATCACAAACATGAGAAAGATGCACATTTACCGCATCTCAAAGGCTTTCGAGCAGCTCGGCATCCGGATAAGCGATGAGGAAGCATTGCAATTCCAATTGGACTACGAAGCATTTCAGAACGAAATCAAACTGATCGAAGAGATTCCGCAGATTTTTGAACTGCTGCTCCAAAGAGGCGCCAACCTCGGCATTATCACAAACGGTGCCAACGAAAACCAATTCAGGAAAATCAATCAATTGGGTCTCGACAAATGGATCGCTCCCGAAAATATGCTAGTTTCCGAAGGCGCCGGCGTCTCAAAACCCAGTAAAGAAATCTTCGAAGCAATGGAAAGAAGAATGGTTTTCGCGAAAAATGACGTATATTACATTGGAGACAATTTCGATAATGATGTAATTGGGGCAACTGCGGCTGGCTGGAAGACAATCTGGGTTAATTTCCGGAACCACAAAAGAACCGCCCAGGAAGTTTCAGCAACTTATGTGGTGGAACAACCAAAGGACTTGTTGCGATTGGTGGATGGACTTACGAGAGGACTGTAGGATATTAAGGTGATTGATATCACTACCACGTACCTGCTCAATCAGAGAGGGAGCATACGGGAATTATTATGGATTTCAAAGTTTTAAAATATGGGAACGAAATTTAGTGAATAAAAAATCAAACAAATGTTTGACAGCGCTTTCTTTATGGGTATAATAGGTGTTAGGCAATATATCATGGATTTCCTGAGGTGCCTGATGCATTGCCAAAATATAAATGGGGGGATTAAATAATGAATGAAGAAATGGAACTATCGGAACACAGCCCAGAACAATTGGTGGTACTGATCCAACAAGGGCATCCTATGTACTTTGAAGAACTTTTTAATAGGTTTTTGCCTTTAGTCAAAAAGTTCAACAAAGCTTATTACTTACGTTTTTTGGAACAAGAGGATTTTTGGCAAGAAGCCCGTATAGTGTTGCATAAGGCTGTTCAGTCTTATGTTCCCGAAAAAGGCCTGCAGTTTGCGAGTTTCTACAAATTAACCCTGAAGCACCATATTTTCAGTATGATCAGGAAAGAAAGCGCCGTAAAGAGAAAGATTGACAAAGGCGCGGTGTCTTTGGATGCAATTCTGGAAAATCAATACAGCAACCATACGGAACATTCGTTTGAAGGCGTCGTTTCGATGAACTTCTCTCCTGAAGAGATCGTGATGGTGAAGGAAAGTGCATCGGGTTACTTTGAAATTCTGTCTGATTTCGAGCAAGCTGTGTTCATTCGTTTCATCAATGGATCGGATTTTCTGACCATCGCCGATGATCTGGACTGCGAGGTGACTTCTATTAAGAATGCCTATGATAGATGCCACCGGAAAATGAAACGTTTGTTAGATTGATATCCGAATAATGCCCCACCGGGAATCATTTCCGTTGGGGCATTATTTCTTTTCCCAAAAAACCAGGTCCGCAGTTCATTTCTTTGGCTCAATTGTGCTACACTTTAAGTACGAATTTTAATAAGCAAGGACCTAACTATGAATAAAAATAAACGTTTGATCTATATTTCATTATTGGCTGCGCAGGGTGTGGTCATCACGATGCTGGAGCGGGCGATTCCGTTTCCGTTCGCGTTTGCGCCGGGTGCGAAGCTGGGTTTGGCGAACATCATTACATTATTGGCGATCTTTACGCTGCCTTATAAGGACAGTCTGAAGGTCGTGTGGATGCGGTTGTTGATCTCGACGTTGTTGGGTGGGACGTTATCTACCTTCCTTTACAGTTTTGCGGGGGCTTTTTTGAGTTATGGTGGGATGCTTTTGGTCCGACTTTTGGGTCCGAAGCGGGTCAGCATGATCGGCATCAGTGCTGCCGGCGGGATTCTGCATAATGTCGGCCAGCTGGCGATGGCAAGTCTGATTGCGCAATCGTTCAGTGTGATGCTCTACTTGCCGATCCTTTCCATTACCGGAATCTTCTCGGGGATCGCGGTCGGGGTGGCGGCGAATTACTTGTTGGAGCACGTTTCGACGATCCGACAATTCCAATCGGAGGAGGCCACTAAAAGTAAATTGACGAAAGCGTGGTATGAGGCTTCACTGGTTTATCGGAAAGAGCATGACTAACATTTTATTGCGGTAACCTCTCTATTGCGAAAGGTTTTACGACGCTGCGTGAGGAAGAAAACAAGGTGAAAAAGATGAAAATATGCTCATAGAGGAACTTTTTCATACTACTTTCAGGTTTTGCATGGACAATTATTCACAAATACACTATACTTATAAATGTGGTTATTTTAAATAAGTGATTAGGCGCAGGGATGCGCTGAACATAGATAAAAAGGAGACTGCCAAATGAGTAAAAAGAATATTGTGGTTGTGGGAGCAGGTTTCGCCGGTGTGGCCGCCGCGAAGAAATTGTCCCGACATTTCAAGAAAAATCCGGATGTCTTGATCACCTTGATCGACAAACATTCCTACCAAACGTACATGACCGAGTTGCATGAGGTGGCAGCGGGACGTGTGCAGCCCGATGCGATCCAATACGATCTGCAACGTCTGTTCAGCCGTAACAGAAACGTGGATATCATTACGGATGAAGTGACCCATGTGGACCGTGAAGCGAAAGTGGTCACGACCAGCAGCCACAGCTTCAACTATGACTACCTGATCCTGGCGATGGGCGGAGAACCGAATACGTTCAACGTCCCAGGTGTCGATGAGAATGGTTTCACGATGTGGTCATGGGAAGATGCGAACAAAATTCGCCGTCATATCCAGGACACAGTCGAAGCTGCTTCAAATGAACACAATGATGAAAAACGCAAAGCAATGTTGACTGCTGTAGTCAGCGGAGCTGGTTTTACCGGTGTGGAACTTGTCGGCGACCTGATGGAATGGAAAGACCAATTGGCTAGAGCCAACAAATTGGATCCGGCTGAATTCAGTCTTTATCTGGTTGAAGCTGCACCGCAGATTCTGGGTGTCGTTACCGAAAAGGAACAACAAAAAGCTGAGAAATATATGCGCAAGCAAGGCATCCAGATCATCAAAGGCAATGGGGTCGCAAACGTCCAGAAGGAAAGTGTTGAGTTGTCTGACGGAACGATCATTCCGACACACACACTGATTTGGACGGCAGGTGTAAAAGCCAACACGGACGCAGCTGCTTACGGCATCGAGCAAGCAAGAGCGGGCCGTTTGGTAGCCAATAAATACATGGAGGCGAAAGATTCCGAAGGCGTCTATCTGGCAGGGGACTTGGTCTACTACGAAGAGCCCGACAAAGATAACGCGCCGGTTCCGCAGATCGTTCAGTCCGCGGAACAAACGGGACACACAGCAGCAGCCAACATCATCGCTTCTATCGAAGGAACAGAGAAGCACGAACACAAAGGCACGTATCAAGGGTTCATGATTTCGATCGGTTCCCGTTACGGCGTTGCCTACTTGATGGACAAAATCCATTTGAGCGGCTTCATAGCGATGCTGGTGAAACACATGGTGAACTTGTTCTACTTCATGACGATCGGTTCAGGTTATTATTTCGTACAATACATTTACCATGAATTCTTCCATATCAAAGAAAAACGCAACATCTTCCGCGGTCACTTGTCCCGTTTGGGTAATGTGCTTTGGGCACTGCCATTGCGTGTCTTCTACGGCAGCATGTGGACGTGGGAAGCGCTCAAGAAGATTTTCGGCCTGTACGGCACGACTTCTTGGTTCGGCGATGAGATCGTCCTGCCTTTCGCTTGGCTGAAGGAAGCGACGACCGGTGCATCCGAAGCAGTAGCCGAAACAGCTGCAGAGAGTCTTCCGGTGTTCGGTTTGAGCTATGCGTATGGTGAAGAACCGATGATGGTCTTCAAAGAAGCACCTGAGTGGTTCAACAGCATCATGCAAGTCATGATCCCGAACGTGGAAATGGCTTTGTTCTTCCAGAAATTCATGACGATCGTCGAGTTGCTGATCGGTTTGGCGATCATCGCAGGCTTGTTCACTTTCTTGGCGAATGCCGCAACGATCGCATTGGTGATCTCGTTCGCCTTATCCGGTATGTTCTACTGGGTGAACATGTGGTTCGTTCCGGTGGCCATCGCTTTGATGAACGGTTCCGGCAGAGCCTTCGGGTTGGACTACTATGTGATTCCGTGGATCCAGAAGAAACTTGACAACTGGTGGTATGGTAAGACAAAATCAATCTATAGACCGGGTGTCGGTCAATAATAACGATCTAACAGGGTTAAGGTGGGGAGACTTGCCTTAGCCCTTTTCTTTTCAGAAGAGAGGGACGGGAAATGAGAAAATACCTGAAAATGATCCGCAGAGGCGATCTGCTCATCATCCTTTTTTTGATGGCGGCTTCCTTCCTGCCGTTGGGAGTCTTCTCCTATCATCAAGCCAACGCTGAGAGCGCGGATAACATCGCGGTCATCAGTGTGGACGGCAATGTGGTGAAGGAATTTGTCCTGAAGGATGACGGCAAGACGGAAATCTATGTCTATAAGGATGACCATGGGCATGAGAACGTGATTGTGCGGGAAGGGGCCCAAATCCGGATTGCTTCAGCCGATTGCGACGACCAATTGTGTGTCCGCATGGGCGCGAAGGATGGCATCGGGGAGACAATCATGTGTCTGCCGAACCGTGTGCTAGTGGAGGTGCGGGGTGCCCAAGGGACAACCGCTGACGATGAAGAGGCCCTCGACATCATCTCCTGACAAATACTTAAGGGCAGAACAAAAGGAGTTCAGTATGAAAATTCATTCGATGTGGGACCAGTATCCGCTGTTGCAAGCGGAATTGGTCGCCACCAATGAGCTGTTGGAAAAAAATATAACGCTCAAAAACCAGGCGGTCAGGGAAGCGATCCTTGCCAGGCTGCTTTCGGGCGGGAAAATGCTGCGACCAGCCTATTGCCTGTTGTTTTCGTACTATTCCCCGCAACGGGATGCGGAACGGGCGCAGGCGATCGCGGCTGCGGTGGAGCTGTTGCATACGGCGACGTTGATGCATGATGACGTGATCGATGAAGCCGGCACCCGCCGAGGCCAGGAGACGATGAACCGGGCATTCGGCAATCAAATTGCCGTCTATTCGGGGGATTACCTCTTCACGGTCTGCTTCCGCTTGCTGTCCGATTATGCCGGCGATGCGGCTGTGCTGAAGATCGACACGAACGGGATGGAAAGCATCCTGATCGGCGAGCTGAACCAGATGGATATGCGCTACAATCCGGACATGCGCATGCGCGATTATTTGCGGCAGATCCAAGGCAAGACGGCCCAGCTCTTCGCCTTGAGCTGCTATGCCGGTGCTTATGGAGCGGATGAGGACGAGAAGTTGGCCCAGCTGGCCTATCGGATCGGCCACAATATCGGCATGGCCTTCCAGGTCATGGATGATGTATTGGATTACACGCAGGACGATAAGACCCTGGGCAAGCCAGCTCTGAGCGACTTCCGCAACGGCATCTACACAGCGCCTGTGCTGTACGCGATGCAAGCCGAGCGCAAAGCCTTCGCTTCGTATATCGCCAAAGGGGCGGATGTGACCGCTGAGGAGCTCGCTGAGATCCATGGGTTGGTGGAACGCTATGGCGGCAATCGCGCTGCACAGGCCTTGGCCAAAAAGTACACGACGAAAGCGCTGAAGCTGATCAAAAAATTGCCGAACCATCCCGTAAAGGAAACGCTAACGAAATTAACTGAGCAATTGCTTTATCGCAATATGTAGCAAAGCCTCTACTACGCGGTATGCGGATTGATAGCATCTCATTTTAAGATAAAACATTAGAAAATAATGGTTTTTTGTTAAATATACAGATTTTATTTGGCTAAAGATGTAACAAATGGTATGATAAGTAAGTGGATAGATATAGGAGGCTTGTGATTGGCATCACATATCTAACCGCTACCATAAAAAAGAACAGGGTGGGATAGATTATGGAATTAAAGAAAACGTTATCTACGGCAACTCTTTTGCTGGCATCAACTTTTGTATTAGCAGCTTGCGGCGGAGCCGACACGGAAACTGAATCCTCAGATATGGCTTCATCCGAAGTTGTAGTTGAGTCTTCTTCAGAAGCGGCAGCTGAATTGCAGGACGGCACTTACACATTGGTTGAAAAGAACTTCGACACTCGTGGCTGGAAAACTGAATTCTCGATCACTGTCGTGGACGGCAAAATCACGGAATCTGCATATGAGAACGTGAACGAAGCTGGCGAGAAGAAATCTGAAGATGCTGAGTACCAAGCGAACATGGTAGCAAAAGCTGGCGTGGGTCCTGCTGATTACTTCCCAGCATTGAATAACCAGTTAGTTGAAAAACAAGATCCAGAAGCAGTAGAGGTCGTTACTGGCGCTACAGGTTCTTCTGATACTTTCAAAAAGTACGCTCCAATGTTAGTTGAAGCAGCAGAAGCTGGCGACACAACTCTGATCGAAATCGACAACGTAGTCGAAGAATAAGCTGTTTTTCCACTTTTTTAGGTGGATTCAGCAAGAAAAAAGATTATCATAGACAGGTAGGGACAGCGTTCTTGTTCCTGCCTGTCTTTTTAAATGTGGATACGGGGTGATCAGATGAAAAAATATATGAACAAGGTCGGCCTGGCGGGTCTCTTGTCAGCGGCACTCCTCCTCGGGGGCTGCGGTAATAGCGACACACAGCAAGAAACGGTGATACGGAAAGAACCGTATGAGAAAACGGAGTTCCTGATGGGGACCTATGTGACGGTGCGCGTCTATGACGAAGGCAAAGAGGCTGTTCTGGAAGAAGCCTTCGACCGTGTGGCGGAACTGGCCGATAAGATCACCGTGAATGAGCCCGGGTCGGAAATCGATGCAGTCAATGCCGCGGGAGGGAAGGAAGCAGTGGAGCTGTCGGAGGATGTCTATCCATTAGTGCAGAGTGCTTATGAATACAGCGAGGCTTCCGATGGGGATTTTGACCTGTCAATCGGGCCGATCACCGAACTGTGGCACATCGGCTTCGAAGACGCCAGAAAGCCCGAGCAGAGCGAAATCGATGCAGCGCTGACTTTGGTCGATTACGAGCGCGTTGTGCTGGATGATTCTGCGCAGACCGTCCAATTGGCGGATGCAGGCATGCTGTTGGACCTCGGCGCCATCGCCAAGGGCTACATTACCGACGAAGTGAAAGAACTGTTGGTGGAGCAGGGTGTGACGACTGCCATCATCGACCTTGGCGGCAACGTCTATGTGCTTGGAGGTTCGCCGTTGCGTGAAGGGGAGTCCTGGAACGTAGGCATCCAGGATCCGTTGGCAGCGCGCGGGGAGACGATCGGCAAGACCAAGCAAAAGGACCGTTCGATCGTGACTTCAGGCATCTATGAACGCTACATCGAAGTGGATGGCGTCAGCTACCACCATCTGATGGATCCGGAAACGGGCTATCCGTTCGATAACGACATCGCCGGCGTTTCGATCCTGTCCGATAAATCGATCGATGGGGATGCGCTCTCGACGCTTGTCTTCGGTCTCGGAATGGAAGCGGGTCTGGCCTACGTCAATGAACGCGAGGATATCGAAGCCGTTTTTGTCACAAAGGACAAAAAAGTCTACGTTTCGGATGGGCTGGCGGATAATTTTGAACTGACGAACGACGATTACGTTTGGGAAAATGAATAGGGGTGAATGAAATGAATGTACCTGTATTTTTGGAATTTGTGGAAATCAAGACCAAGTTGGCCAGTTTGTTTCCGTTTGTGTTGGGGACTTTATTTACGCTCTACCATTTCGGCAGCATCAATGCGCTGAACACGATTCTGTTCTTCATCGCAATGGTCGTTTTTGACATGGCGACGACCGCCATCAACAACACGATGGACTACGTGAAGGCGAAGAATCTGGTTTACCGCGACGAGGAAAATATCCTCGGAAAAGCGGGGATCTCCGTCAAGAAAGCTGCGACGATCATTGTTTCGATGATTGCGTTCGCGGCGCTGCTCGGATTGATCCTGACGGCGCGGACCAATCTGTTGCTGTTGGTGATCGGGGCGCTCTGCTTTGCGATCGGGATCCTGTATACGTTCGGACCGTTCCCGATTTCCCGGATGCCTTTGGGTGAAGTGGCCTCGGGACTGACGATGGGCTTCGGCATCTTTTTCATCGCCGTGTTCGTGAACGTGCCGGCCGGAACGTTGGCATCGCTTCTGTTGCAGTGGCCGAACTTTACGTTGGAGGGGAACAGCGCGAATCTGCTGATCATCCTGCTGCAGTCGGCTCCGCTTGTATTCAGCATCGCCAACATCATGCTGGCGAACAATATTTGCGACTATGAAACGGATATTTCCAATCACCGTTACACGCTGACTTTCTACATCGGTAAGCCGATCGCCGTGCGCTTGTATGCTTGGCTGTATTACGGCGCATTCGCCGCGACGACAATTTCGGTGCTGTTCGGGATCTATCCGGTCTGGATGCTGTTCATCTGGGCGATCTTCCCGATCATCCAGCGCAACATCACCCGCTTCAAAGCCAAACAGGACAAAGCGACGACTTTCGATCTGGCGATCAAGAATCTGATCCTCTATCACGGTTTGGAGATCATTCTGCTGATCGTGTCGCTTATCCTGAAATGATCACGATCAGACACGGAGCCCCTGCGGATGAGTTATTTCTGAAGGAAATGACTTATCAGGCGATCTATTCGCCCAAAGGCGGGGGCTTTTTGCCGCGGAAGGTATTGGAAGAACCGGCAATCCGACGCTACCATGCGGACTTCGGCAGAGAAGGCGATTTGGCCTTTGTGGCGCTATCCGATGGTGAAGCGGTCGGGGCGGTGTGGATCCGTTTTGCGACGACTGACCAAAAAGGCTACGGTTTCGTCCGCGCAGATGTGCCGGAACTCACGCTTGCAGTGCTGCCGGCTTTCCGCGGGCGCGGCATCGGGAAGGCGCTGCTGGAGCGGATGCTGACGCAGCTGAAGGCAACAGGCTTGGCGGCGGTCTCCTTGAGTGTGGCCCGCTCCAACACGGTGCGCAAGCTCTATGAGCGCTATGGATTCCGAATCGTGAAAAAACAGCGAAACTCTTGCACAATGTTGCTGGAATTAACATGACTATACAATGAAACGTTTTCATAAAGGCGTTCTCAAAAAAGCTTTTAAAATTGTGTACGAAATGTTACTTCTTGCTTTTAATGAAAAGCCAGTTACGTTATAATGGCTATGGATTCGAAGTGTTTTTTCTTTCGGAATCTTCATTTATTGACCAAGAAAGCGCTATATTCATCCCCTGCATTTTCCGTCCGCTTAAATAAAGAGAACGAGGTCAGTTGCAACCGGAGCGGGTCCGCCTGTTCCGCAGCGTAATTTTCCTTGTCCGTATTTGGAGGATTAAAAATGAAGGACAAACTTTTTGGTGTTTTGCAGCGTGTTGGACGTTCGTTCATGTTGCCAATCGCCATTTTACCAGTAGCCGGACTCTTTTTGGGTATCGGTGGGTCATTTACTAATGCTACGACACTAGAAACATATGGTTTAACGGAACTGATGGGTCAAGGGACATTCATTTATGATGTATTGAACGTAATGAACCAGGCCGGATCGGTTGTCTTTGGCAACTTGCCGTTGATCTTCGCTGTCGGCTGTGCCATCGGTATGGCGAAAGCTGAAAAAGCGACTGCATCTTTGGCGGCTGTCATCGCCTTCCTGATCATGCATTCATCCATCGGCGCTATGATCGTAGCCCGTGGCGGCGCAGATCAGTTCATCGAAGGATCAATCTCAAACGTATTGGGTATCGAGTCATTGCAAATGGGTGTTTTTGGAGGTATGATCGTCGGTTTGGGTGTTGCTGCACTTCATAATCGCTTTTATAAAATTCAATTACCAGCTGCTCTTTCATTCTTTGAAGGCACTCGTTTTGTTCCGATCATTTCATCAATCGTCTACTTGTTCGTAGGTATCCTGATGGTTTACATCTGGCCGCCAGTGCAAGAAGGCATCAATGCGATCGGTGCTTTGGTACAAGGTTCCGGTTACGCTGGAACATGGCTCTATGGTTTCATGGAGCGTGCGTTGATTCCTTTCGGTCTGCACCACGTGTTCTACTTGCCTTTCTGGCAAACAGCAGTTGGCGGAACGATGGAAGTTGGCGGAAAAGTGGTCGAAGGTGCACAAAACATCTTCTTCGCGCAATTGGCTGATCCTGACACAACTATCTTCAGCGTTGCCGCTACACGTTTCATGTCAGGTAAATTCCCGTTGATGATCTTCGGTTTGCCTGGTGCTGCTTTAGCGATGTATCGCACAGCTAAACCAGAAAAAAGAAAAGAAGCCGGCGGACTTTTGTTGTCTGCTGCCTTGACTTCCATGCTTACAGGTATCACTGAGCCATTGGAATTCACATTCTTGTTTGTTGCTACACCATTGTATGTCATCCACTCAATTTTGGCCGGTGCTGCTTACATGCTGATGCATATGTTCAGCGTAGGTGTCGGTATGACTTTCTCGGGCGGATTTATCGATATGTTCTTGTACGGTATCCTGCAAGGGAATGCCAAAACGAACTGGATCTGGATCGTCATCATCGGTCTTGTTTACTTCGTAGTCTACTACTTCCTGTTCTCATTCTTGATCAAGAAGTTCAACTACAAGACTCCGGGTCGTGAAGATGATTCAACTGAAGTGAAACTATATACACGTGCTGACATGAATGCGAAAGCGCAAGAAGGCGCTGCAGACGTTGCCTCAATCGTGAAAAACGAAACGGATGAAATGTCCGCTTCCATCATTTATGGTCTGGGTGGCGCAGCGAACATCGTGGACGTCGACAGCTGTGCGACACGTCTGCGTACAACTGTAGCAAACGGAGATTTGGTTGATGCGGAATTATTGAAGGGCACGGGAGCATCCGGCGTCATCCATAAAGGAAACGGCGTTCAAGTTGTTTACGGACCGAAAGTTTCTAACATCAAATCAAACCTGGAAGAATTCATTGAAAGCGGCAGTGCCGCAAAACTGCCTTCGAAAGAAGACTATTATGGTCTGAAGGCTGTTGAAAAAACAGAAGAAAAAGCAACAGAAAAAGCAGCAGCACCTGCTGCTGAAGCAAAAGCGACAGTTGCCACTACTTTACGTTCGCCTATCGCGGGTATCGCCATTCCATTGACGCAAGTGGACGACGCTGCCTTCGCTAGTGAAGCGTTGGGTAAAGGGATCGCAATCGAACCTGCAGTCGGTGAAGTTGTTTCGCCGATCAACGGCAAAGTCGTCATGGTTTTCGACACGAAGCATGCTATCGGTCTTGAATCGGACGAAGGTGTTGAAATCTTGATCCATATCGGATTGGATACAGTCAATCTGAAGGGTGAAGGTTTCACCACTTATGTTAAGGCTGGGGATTTTGTTGAAATCGGAGATAAATTGGTTGATTTCGATATCGATTTCATCAAAGCTTCCGGTTACAAGACAACTACTCCTATGGTAATCACAAACACTTTCAATTATAAAAACATTGAAGTTGTTGCAGAAGGTACTGTAGATCTTGGCGATGCAATCGTTACAGTTCAATAAGAAGTAAGATTCAACGCGGATAAGGTAATGCAGAAATGAATAGCGCAACAAAAAGGTTTCCGGTCTCAGATCCGGAGACCTTTTTGTATTTCTGGGCGTATCCGCAAAAATAAAAAGGTTGACTATTTGAGGCAAGCGCTCTAATATTAGCTTGTATTGTGTACACAAATAGAGAGAAAATAGGTGAGCGACATGGCTATAAGAAAAGCCGCATTAGCCTGTACCGTATGTGGATCAAGGAACTACACCATCACACCTACTGAAAAAGGTCGTACAGAACGTTTGGAAGTCAAGAAATTTTGCCGGTACTGCGGAAAGCATACCTTGCACAAAGAAACGAAATAAAGACGAAACTGGCAACATATAGTAGGAGGATAAGCATGAAATTTCTGAAGAGCGTAGCGGATGAAATGAAGCAAGTGACTTGGCCGACTGGTAAGGAATTAGCAAAATATACAAATACGGTAGTCGTTACAACCATTCTATTCGGAATATTTTTTGCCGTAGTAGATTTTGGGATCACAGAGGCAATGGATTTAATCTTAAATTAAAAGAAGATTTGTAGCCATACGGTCTTCGTGATGCTATAATGTTAACGCCGTACAGAAGGAACCTTTCAAAGACAGGAAGGTTTTTTTGTTTACAAAAAACGAAGTCAAATAAAAATCCACCAAGAAAGAAGATGCAGAAATGGAAACGATCGAAAACGAAAAACAATGGTATGTGTTGCACACTTATTCAGGCTATGAGAACAAAGTGAAACTGAACATCGAATCGCGTGCGCAAAGCATGAACATGGAAGACCATATCTTCCGCGTCGTTATCCCGGAAGAAGAGCAAGTAGAAGTGAAGGACGGCAAAGAGAAGGCGACTACGCAAAAAACCTTCCCTGGTTACGTATTGGTTGAAATGATCATGTCTGATGAAGCGTGGTTCGTTGTCCGTAATACACCAGGCGTTACCGGTTTCGTCGGATCGCATGGAGCAGGAAGCAAGCCGTCCGCTTTATTGAATGAGGAAATCGAAGTCATTCTGAAGCGCATGGGCATGAGCACACGCATGCATGACGTGAAATTCGAAAAAGGCGAGCCTGTCACCATCACCGATGGCGCATTCAATGGCTTGTCAGGGTTCGTTGAAGAAGTGGACAGCGAAAAAGGCAAGCTGAAAGTCATGATCGAAATGTTCGGCCGCGAAACGATTGCCGAACTCGATTACGACCAAGTGGATAAAGGATAGTAAAAGCGGAACGGGTTCGTCCAGCCCTGAAAGAAATTTAGGAAATCGTGCCGACTGAGCATCGTAGAGCGCAATAGGTACGATTTATCTAATTTCCGAAGGGCTAACCCGTGAAGCTAGCCATCGCTTTAAGAGGATAGACTATTTTTCAAACTTGTAGATCACCTAAGGTGATGCGCTAAAACTGTTAGAAAAATTTAGATGTTAGCTAAAAAACTATTGCATTAATTTGGGTGTACTGATATAATATATCGGTACGTTCAGGCGTATGGATTGAGTGGGAGGGGAAATCTTAACCCCATTAAACCACATCACGAACAATCAAGGAGGTATGTCTCGTGGCTAAAAAAGTTGTTAAATTAGTTAAGTTACAAATTCCTGCAGGTAAAGCATCTCCTGCTCCACCAGTAGGTCCAGCTTTGGGTCAAGCACAAGTAAACATCATGGGATTCTGTAAAGAATTCAATGCACGTACAGCTGACCAAGCAGGTATGATCATTCCCGTTGTCATTTCTGTATATGAAGATCGTTCATTCACCTTCATTACTAAAACTCCTCCAGCTCCAGTATTACTGAAAAAAGCTGCAGGTATCGAATCAGGCTCAGGCGAACCGAACAAGAAAAAAGTTGGTACCGTAACACGTGACCAAGTTAAAGAAATCGCTGAAACAAAAATGGTAGACTTAAATGCAGCAGACGTAGAAGCTGCTATGCGTATGGTCGAAGGTACTGCCCGTTCAATGGGTATTACAGTTCAAGACTAATTCAAAAGGCAGCTTCTCATGTGGCCTTCCGAACGCTCGTTAGACGTTTTTGGCCACACGTGGGAGGTTAATCCGTTAAAACCACAATCTAGGAGGAAAATTCAATGGCTAAAAAAAGTAAAAAATTCCAAGATGCTGCCAAAAAAGTGGATTCTACTAAATCATATTCAGTAGAAGAAGCAGTAGCATTAGCGAAAGAAGTCGATTTTGCAAAATTCGACGCAACTGTTGAGGTCGCTTACCGTTTAGGGATCGACACTCGTAAAAATGACCAACAAATCCGTGGAGCAGTCGTGCTTCCAAACGGAACTGGTAAAACACAACGCGTTTTAGTATTCGCTAAAGGCGAAAAAGCTAAAGAAGCTGAAGCTGCTGGTGCAGACTACGTAGGCGACGCAGACATGGTTCAAAAAATCCAAGGCGGATGGTTTGACTTTGATGTTGTTGTTGCAACTCCTGACATGATGGGTGAAGTTGGACGTTTGGGTCGTGTATTGGGACCTAAAGGCTTGATGCCAAACCCTAAAACAGGTACTGTAACAATGGACGTAACAAAAGCTATTGACGAAATCAAAGCTGGTAAAGTTACATACCGTGCTGACAAAGCTGGTAACATCCACGTTCCTATCGGTAAAGTATCATTCGACGATGCTAAATTGTTGGAAAACTTCCGTACAATCCACGATGTAATCGTGAAAGCTAAACCAGCAACTGCTAAAGGCCAATACGTTAAAAATGTAAGTGTAACAACTACATTTGGACCTGGCGTTAAAGTGGACGCAAGCTCTTTATAAAAAAACCTTGACCTGAACGACTATCTTTGGTATAGTCGTTGAGGTTAATATATGCTTACCGAAGACAGCAGGGGGTGCGAGCCTTAATATACCTGCCGAGGAAGAATCCAATGAGATATTTATGGATCCTCTATGTCTAGGTGACATAGAGTTTTTTGTTTTTACAAGAAATTCTATCATAAAATCCAGGGGGTGAAATATAAGATGAGTGAAGCTGCTATTGCAAAAAAACAACTGTTGGTTGAAGAACTAACAACAAAAATCCAAGAATCCGCATCTGTAGTCGTTGTTGATTATTTAGGTCTTACTGTTGAACAGGTGACTGAATTAAGAAAACAATTGCGTGAAGCTGGCGTAGAAATGAAAGTTATCAAAAACTCTCTAATGATACGTGCTGCTGTCGCTGCAGGTTTGGAAGGAATGGAAAGCATTTTCAAAGGACCTACTGCTGTTGCATTCAGTTCTGAAGATGTTGTTGCTCCAGCCAAAATCATGGCTGAATTCGCAAAAACTGCTGAAAAACTAGAAATCAAAGGTGGTATCGTTGAAGGTAACGTTTCTTCTAAAGGAGAAATCGAAGCTTTGGCAAAACTACCAAACCGCGAAGGTATGCTTTCTATGTTACTTTCAGTACTACAAGCTCCAGTCCGCAACTTTGCGTTGGCTATTAAAGCTGTATCTGAGAAAGACGGCGCAGCTGCATAATCTGCAGTTCTGCTGAAGAATCAAACACAAGCTTCCTTTTGGAGGCACAAAAAAACTTAAACCAAAAACGGAGGAACACAAAATGTCATTAAACATCGAAGCAATCATTGCTGACATCAAAGTAGCAACAGTTTTAGAATTAAACGACTTAGTAAAAGCTATCGAAGAAGAATTCGGCGTAACAGCTGCAGCTCCAGTAGCAGCAGCAGGTGCAGTAGCAGCAGCTGAAGAAGAGCAAACTGAATTCAACGTTGAATTAACTTCAACTGGCGATTCAAAAATCAAAGTAATCAAAGTTGTACGTGAAGCTACAGGCCTAGGCTTGAAAGAAGCTAAAGCTCTAGTTGACGGCGCTCCTGGCGTTATCAAAGAAGCTGTATCTAAAGAAGATGCTGAAGCATTGAAAGCTCAATTAGAAGAAGTTGGCGCTTCTGTAACAATTAAATAATCTTTTTCCAAAAGATTGTTTCTACAGAAACACAATTCTTGATTGTGTAAATAGACTAGCCAGGATAAGCAATTATCCTGGCTTTTCTTATATTTTCCGTGCAGTATCGGACTTCCGTCAGAAGGAGTTGGAAATATGTCAAATCATTACTACACAAAGAACCCTGAAACCGAAAGCAAGGAAACTTCCTGGACGTTTCCTTTGCGGGATCGCGAATTCCGTTTCATCTCGGACAGCGGTGTCTTCTCCAAAAAAACGGTCGACTTCGGTTCGCGCTTGTTGATCGAAAGCTTCCGCTTGAATGAGGAAGTGGCCGGGGATATTCTGGATGTCGGCTGCGGCTACGGTCCGATGGGGCTTGCGCTCGCGCATGCTTATCCTGCCAGACTGGTGGAGATGGTGGACGTAAACGAACGGGCCTTGTCTTTGGCGCGCAGAAATGCGGAAGCCAACAACATCCGCAATGTGAAAGTCTACGAATCGAATACCTACGACCAAGTGCCTGAAGGAAGGCAATTCGCTGCAATCGTCAGCAATCCGCCGATCCGCGCCGGGAAACAGGTCGTCCATCGCATCCTGTCGGAAGCACACACGCATCTCTTGCCGGGTGGCACGCTGACTGTGGTCATCCAAAAGAAGCAAGGCGCGCCGAGTGCTGAACAGAAAATGCTGGATGTCTTCGGGAATGTCGAAGTCATCGCCCGCGACAAAGGATATTGGATCATCCAATCGGTCAGGGCTTAATGCGCGTCCCGGATCGCTCCGGATGCGGGCAGAAGGCTGTTGACAAATGAAAGCCATGTGTGTAGAATAGTAAGGTAATATAGACGCATAAGATAATTCAGAAAACGCGACTGAAATATTGTCCAGACGCGCTTTTCGAGGCAGAAAACAAAAGAAAGAGTAATTTTCTCAGAAATTGCAACCTTCTTTTGGTTTTTTTTTGCCAAAAAAACGTTGCGGAATGTATATGTAACAAAAACGTAACACTTGTTGCGAAACTGCAACATAAGAGTGTGTTGTCGCTAAATGTCTAAATTTAAGTAGGGGTGAAGAAGTTGTTAGGGCATAATGAAAAATTCGGGAAACAACGTACCCGCAGAAGTTATTCGCGTATCAGTGAAGTGTTAGAGCTTCCTAACCTGATTGAGATTCAATCGGATTCTTATGAATGGTTCCTGGAAACAGGGATCAAAGAGATGTTCAAGGACATCACGCCGATCGAAGATCACACAGGGAACTTAGCATTGGAATTTGTCGACTATGAATTCCATGATCCAAAATACACTGTTTCAGAAGCACGTGCACATGATGCCAACTACTCGGCACCGATTTATGTAAAACTGCGTTTGATCAACAAAGAAACAGGCGAAATCAAAGACCAGGAAGTTTTCTTCGGTGATTTCCCATTAATGACAGACATGGGTACCTTCATCATCAACGGAGCGGAACGTGTTATCGTCTCCCAATTGGTTCGTTCTCCAGGCGTTTATTTCCATAACAAGATGGATAAAAACGGAAAAGAAAGCTTCGGAAACACATTGATTCCTAACCGTGGCGCATGGTTGGAGTATGAGACAGATGCGAAAGACATCTCTTACGTCCGTATCGACCGCACCAGAAAAATCCCGTTGACCGTTTTGGTCCGCGCATTGGGCTTCGGTTCGGATGATCAGATTCTTGAAATCTTCGGCGACCACGAAAGCTTACGTTTGACTATGGAAAAAGACGTGCATAAAAACGCATCGGACTCCAGAACAGAAGAAGCGTTGAAAGACGTCTACGAGAGACTTCGTCCAGGCGAACCGAAAACTGCCGACAGCTCGCGTAACTTGCTGAATGCCCGTTTCTTCGACCCAAGAAGATACGATATGGCTCCTGTTGGACGCTATAAAGTAAACAAAAAATTGAATGTCAAAACACGCTTGTACAACCAGATATTGGCTGAAACATTGGTCGATCCTGAAACAGGCGAAATCATCGCCGAAAAAGGGACTGAATTGGACCGCGGCATGATGGAACGCTTAACGCCTTATTTGGATAACGGCTTGAACCAAGTGACGTTATATCCTTCTGATGATGGCGTTGTGACTGATCCTGTCGTTATGCAAGTGGTGAAAGTCTACTCTAAGAAAGACCCTGAGAAAGTCATCAACATCATCGGGAATTCCGAAATTGCTGACGATATCAAACATCTGACGACTGCCGACATCTTTGCTTCCATGAACTACTTCTTCAACCTTACTGAAGGATTGGGAACAACGGATGACATCGACCACTTGGGTAACAGACGTATCCGTTCAGTCGGAGAGTTGTTGCAGAACCAATTCCGTATCGGTTTGTCACGGATGGAGCGTGTCGTGCGCGAAAGAATGTCCATCCAGGATGTTTCTACCGTAACGCCGCAACAATTGATCAACATCCGCCCAGTAGTGGCTGCAATCAAAGAATTCTTTGGTTCTTCCCAATTGTCACAGTTCATGGACCAAACGAATCCATTGGGCGAATTGACGCACAAACGTCGTCTTTCAGCCTTAGGACCCGGCGGTTTGACGAGAGACCGTGCCGGCTATGAAGTCCGAGACGTTCACTATTCCCACTATGGCCGTATGTGTCCGATCGAAACGCCTGAGGGCCCGAATATCGGACTGATCAACAGCTTGTCCAGTTATGCAAAAATCAACAAATATGGCTTCATCGAAACACCTTACCGTCGTGTCGACTGGAACACGCATAAAGTTACCAATATCATCGACTACTTGACCGCTGACGAAGAAGATAACTTCACCGTTGCGCAAGCCAACTCGGTCCTATTGGAAGACGGAAGCTTCGCCAACAATATCGTCATGGCCCGTTATATCCATGACAACTTGGAAGTTCCGATCGAACGCGTCGATTACATGGACGTTTCTCCGAAACAAGTAGTTGCTGTCGCTACAGCCTGCATTCCGTTCTTGGAAAACGATGACTCCAACCGTGCTTTGATGGGTGCCAACATGCAACGTCAAGCTGTTCCGTTGATCAACCCGCAAGCACCGTTCGTCGGTACCGGGATGGAATACAAAGCCGCTCATGACTCAGGCGCAGCCCTGTTGTGCCAGAATGATGGTGTGGTTGAATACGTGGATGCCAAAGAAATCCGTGTCCGTCGCGACAATGGTGCTTTGGATAAATACGAAATCATCAAGTTCCAACGTTCCAACTCAGGAACTTGCTATAACCAACGTCCGATCGTAGCTTTGGGAGACCGTGTCGATGTCGGCGAGACATTAGCGGATGGCCCATCTATGGAAAAAGGCGAAATGGCTCTTGGACAGAACGTTTTGGTTGCCTTCATGACTTGGGAAGGTTACAACTACGAGGATGCTGTTATCATGAACGAACGTCTTGTGCGTGATGATGTGTACACTTCTATCCATATCGAAGAATACGAATCAGAAGCACGTGATACGAAGCTTGGACCTGAAGAAATCACCCGCGAATTGCCTAACGTCGGCGAAGATGCTTTGAAAGATCTTGACGAACGCGGCATCATCCGCATCGGTGCGGAAGTCAAAGACGGGGATATCCTGGTCGGTAAAGTCACTCCTAAAGGGATGACGGAACTGTCTGCGGAAGAGCGTCTGTTGCATGCGATCTTCGGTGAAAAAGCCCGCGAAGTACGCGATACATCGCTACGTGTTCCTCACGGCGGCGGCGGTATCGTCCACGATGTGAAGATCTTTACCCGTGAAGCAGGGGATGAATTGTCACCTGGCGTGAATCTGTTGGTGCGTGTCTATATCGTTCAAAAACGTAAGATCAACGAAGGGGATAAAATGGCCGGACGTCATGGTAACAAAGGGGTTGTATCCCGTATCATGCCTGAAGAAGATATGCCATACATGCCAGACGGTACTCCTGTTGACATCATGTTGAACCCTCTAGGGGTACCATCGCGTATGAACATCGGACAAGTATTGGAACTTCACTTAGGTATGGCTGCCCGTTCATTAGGCATCTACGTCGCATCTCCAGTATTCGATGGTGCGGATGAAGATGACGTTTGGGGTACTGTAGCTGAAGCTGGTATGGCGAATGATGCCAAAACAATCCTTTATGATGGCCGTACAGGTCAACCATTCGATAACCGTGTATCAGTCGGCGTCATGTACTATCTGAAACTGTCCCACATGGTCGATGATAAATTGCATGCTCGTTCAACTGGACCATACTCTCTAGTTACGCAACAACCGTTGGGTGGTAAAGCTCAGTTCGGTGGACAACGTTTCGGAGAGATGGAAGTTTGGGCACTGGAAGCTTATGGTGCTGCCTATACATTGCAAGAAATCTTGACATACAAATCAGATGATGTTGTCGGTCGTGTGAAAACATACGAAGCGATCGTCAAAGGCGAAACAATTCCTCGTCCAGGTGTACCTGAATCATTCCGCGTATTGGTGAAAGAATTGCAAGCACTTGGATTGGATATGAAAGTGCTTGATGAAGCAGAAGAAGAAATCGAATTGCGCGACATGGACGAAGAAGACGATGTTGTGAATATGGAAAGATTAAATAAACAATCTGAAGCAATGAAGAGAGACTAATTCGTGTTCCCGGGCGCTGCTGAAGCGTTCGGGTGCATGTTTGATCAAAGCGCATTGCCTCGCGAGAAACGCAGATAGAGCATTTTGGGCAGCTCAAAGAATAAAGGGAGGTTGGCCCCTTGATAGACGTTAATAAATTTGAAAGTATGCAAATCTCTTTGGCTTCTCCTGATAAGATCCGTAGCTGGTCTTACGGGGAAGTTAAAAAACCAGAAACAATCAACTACAGAACACTGAAACCTGAAAAAGAAGGTTTGTTCTGTGAGAGAATTTTTGGACCGCAAAAGGACTGGAAATGTTCATGTGGTAAATACAATGGTATCCGTTACAAAGGGATCGTTTGCGATCGCTGTGGCGTTGAAGTAACCCGCGCTAAGGTCCGTCGTGAAAGAATGGGCCATATCGAATTGGCTGCTCCTGTAACCCATGTATGGTACTTCAAAGGGATTCCTAGCCGTATGGGACTTGTATTGGATATGAGCCCGCGCGCATTGGAAGAAATCATTTACTTCGCTTCATACGTTGTCATCGAACCAGGTGACACTGTGTTGGAATCGAAACAGTTGCTGACGGAAAGAGAATACCGTGACAAACGGGCGCAATTCGGAAACAGTTTCCATGCGGCCATGGGTGCTGAAGCCATCAAGCAATTGCTTGATCGCGTCGATGTCGATACTGAATGTGAACAATTAAAAGAAGACTTGAAATCCGCGACTGGACAAAAACGTACGCGTGCAATCCGTCGTTTGGACATCTTGGATGCTTTCCGTTCTTCAGGAAACAAACCTAGCTGGATGATCATGGATGTAATCCCGGTTATCCCTCCAGATTTGCGTCCGATGGTTCAATTGGAAGGCGGCCGTTTCGCAACAAGTGACTTGAACGACCTTTACCGTCGTGTCATCAACCGTAACAACCGTCTGAAACGCTTGTTGGACCTGAACGCACCGAACATCATCGTTCAGAATGAAAAACGCATGCTGCAGGAAGCTGTCGATGCTTTGATCGATAACGGTCGTCGTGGCCGTCCTGTAACAGGACCAGGTAACCGTCCATTGAAATCACTTTCGCACATGTTGAAAGGGAAACAAGGGCGTTTCCGTCAAAACTTGCTGGGTAAACGTGTCGATTACTCCGGACGTTCTGTAATCGTAGTTGGACCTTTCCTGAAAATGTACCAATGCGGCTTGCCGAAGGAAATGGCGATCGAGTTGTTCAAACCGTTCTTGATGAAAGAATTGGTTGCCCGTGATATCGCAAGCAACATCAAAAATGCAAAACGCAAAATCGACCGTATGGACGATGATGTATGGGATGTATTGGAAGATGTCATCAGAGAACATCCAGTATTGCTGAACCGCGCACCGACGCTTCACCGTTTGGGTATCCAAGCGTTTGAACCGGTACTTGTCGAAGGTAAAGCGATCCGTCTTCACCCATTGGTATGTGAAGCCTACAACGCCGATTTCGATGGTGACCAAATGGCCGTCCACGTACCGCTGGGCGAAGAAGCACAAGCAGAAGCGCGTCTATTGATGCTGGCTGCACAGAACATTTTGAATCCGAAAGATGGTAAACCAGTCGTAACACCATCCCAGGATATGGTCTTGGGTAACTATTACCTGACTCTGGAAGAAATAAATAAAGTCGGCGAAGGAATGATCTTCTCCAATGCCGAAGAAGCTGGGCTTGCTTATGAAGGTGGCTTTGTCCATCTGCATACAAGAGTAGCGATCAGCACGAATTCGTTGCCTAAGAAACCATGGACAGAGTGGCAAAGAGGCCGTCTGTTGGTAACGACAGTCGGTAAGATCTTCTTCAACGAAATCATGCCTCATGAATTCCCGTACCTGAATGAACCGACCCAATTCAACTTGGATGTTGCGACTCCGGATAAATATTTTGCCGAACCCGGCGAAGATATCCCGGCGTTCATCAAAAATCAAGAAATTGTCGGACCGTTCAAGAAGAAATACCTTGGAAACATCATTGCTGCCGTATTCAAGAAGTTCCAAGTAACGGAAACTTCGAAGATGCTGGATAAAATGAAGGACCTGGGTTACAAAATCTCGACTCGTGCAGGTATCACTGTAGGGATCGCCGATATCTTGGTATTGGAATCCAAAGCGGAGATCTTGGAAAGAGCCCACAAAAAAGTCGATAACATCATGAAACAATTCCGTCGTGGTCTGATCACTGATGACGAAAGATACACCAGCGTCATCATGACCTGGAACATGGCTAAAGACGAAATCCAAGTCGAACTGATGAAGACATTGGGACAAGAAAACCCGATCTTCATGATGAGTGATTCCGGAGCCCGTGGTAACATCTCCAACTTTACCCAGTTGGCGGGTATGCGTGGTCTGATGGCCGCTCCAAACGGTAAGATCATGGAATTGCCGATCACTTCGAACTTCCGTGAAGGACTAAGCGTTTTGGAAATGTTTATCTCTACCCATGGAGCTCGTAAAGGTATGACCGATACAGCCTTGAAGACAGCCGATTCAGGTTACCTGACTCGTCGTCTGGTTGATGTGGCGCAAGATGTCATCATCCGTGAAGACGATTGCGGAACCGATCGTGGTCTGATAGTCCGTTCCATCCGAGAAGGCAATGAAGTCATTGAGGACTTGGAAGAGCGTCTGATTGGCCGTTATGCTCAAAAAACAGTTATCCATCCAGAGAACGGCAACGTTCTTGCTGTGCATAACCAATTGATCACAGAAGATATGGCGAAAGAAATCATTGATGCCGGTATCCAAGAAGTGACGATCCGTTCCGTATTCACGTGCCACACGAGACACGGCGTCTGCAAACGTTGCTACGGCCGTAACTTGGCTACTGGTTCAAATGTTGAGGTCGGTGAAGCAGTCGGTACGATCGCTGCCCAATCAATCGGTGAGCCGGGTACTCAATTGACCATGCGTACATTCCATACGGGTGGGGTTGCCGGAGACGATATCACACAAGGTTTGCCGCGTATCCAAGAAATCTTTGAAGCGCGTAATCCGAAAGGGCAAGCTATCATCACAGAAGTTACAGGGGAAGTTGTCTCCATTGATGAAAGCGCGTCTGATCGTTCCAAAGAAGTAACAGTCAAAGGTATCACGGATACAAGAACGTATACGATCCCTTACACTGCACGTACGAAAGTGGCTGAAGGCGACATCGTTCACCGTGGTGATCCATTGACTGAAGGATCCATCGAGCCTAAGAGCTTGCTGCGCGTCCGCGACGTACTGTCTGTTGAGACTTACTTGCTGCGCGAAGTTCAGAAAGTATACCGTATGCAAGGGGTAGAAATCGGCGACAAGCATATCGAAGTTATGGTCCGTCAAATGTTGCGTAAAGTCCGCGTTATGGATCCGGGTTCAACAGATATCCTGCCAGGTACACTGATGGATATCTCAGATTTCGAAGACCGTAACCGTTCTGTCATCAACGCTGGGGAAGTTCCAGCAACAGCCCGTCCAGTCCTGTTGGGGATCACAAAAGCGTCATTGGAAACAAACAGCTTCTTGTCTGCTGCTTCCTTCCAAGAAACGACTCGTGTCTTGACGGATGCTGCGATCCGCGGCAAGAAAGACTCCTTATTGGGTCTTAAAGAGAATGTTATCATCGGTAAGATCATCCCTGCTGGTACAGGTATGGCCCGCTACCGTAAGATGGAGCCGAAAGCCGTTGAAGCTGAAAGTGAGAGCGTCTATAGCATCACTGACACAGCCGAAACAGGTTCAAACCTATCTGACTACAAAGCGTAAAAAGATGAACGCCCCGGAAAAGCAAATTGCTTTTCTAGGGCGTTTTTTTGTTGTTTGGTGGTATAAGTGTCGGGACTCGAGTTCGAGTTTGGGGACAGAATTCCCCGCCAATGTGGTTTCGGCGGTTTTTCTGACTGTGATTTGAGCTGATTTTCCCCGTCAAAATGGTTTTGACGGGTTATTTCTGAGCATAAATGCAATCCCCATATAGAATCAAAGGAGTTGTCCGGGTGTTAACGAACCAGTAGCAGTTGCGCAAAGTGCACCACGACAGCAGAAGTGGCGAGGAAGGGCCCGAAAGGCAATCTGCGTTGTAAGGAGCGGCCTTTCGCCATGTGGGTGTGCAGAAAATAGGATCCTGCGGAGAAACTGGCCAACAGGATGATGAACAAGGTGGGCTCCAATCCGAAAGTGAGGCTCAAGATCGAAAGCAGTTTGACATCGCCGCCCCCGATTCCGTCCGGAAGAGCGAGGCTTGTGAAAAACAACAAGCAAAAAATCACAAAGAAACTGATGAAGGCTGCCGGCCAATCCGCAACCGGAAGCACGGCTTGGCGAAACACGACACCAAACAACAATAAGAGCTGGAAGCGATCGGGAATCAACAGATAGAGATAGTCGGCGATCGCGATGACCAGCAGCAGCGAAAACACAAAAGCGAGAGCAAGCAACTGCAGCATGTCTGTTGCGTAGAAATAATAGAGCAGGCATGCCACGAAACCGGAAATGAGTTCCGAAGTGACGTACAGCGCATCTATTTTTGCGGCGCAGTATGCACACTTCCCGCGGTGGGACACGTAAGAAAAAATCGGAAAAAGATCTTTGGTCTGCAGCGTATGCTGACAATGGACACAGTGGGAACGTGTGGTTGTGAAGTTTTCTTTGATGGGGATGCGCGTTCCCAGGACGGTAAAGAAAGATCCGAAAATGGCTCCGAAATAAAAGATGGATACGTAAGCAACGATGGTCAAAACAATTCCTCCTTGGCGAACAAACTGACTATAATATCCGCAACTAGTCTGTGGAATCTTTTTGTCTGCGGATTCGAAAAACATTTGGTAGCTCATTTTTAAAAACATTCCTTTTATTGTTGACAGGGCGTCCGTCAGATGGTAGACTGTTTAAGTTGTCAAATTAATCTTTTGTCCCGATAGAAAATAGTTGTTGACAGATGATTCTGGGTTTGATAATATATAAGAGTTGCTACTGCAGTTCAAAAAACGTTTAAAATATCTTCAAAAAATATTTCAAAAAGACGTTGACAACGAGCTGGTCAAGTGGTATTATAAATAAGCAATCACGTAACACGTGATACACGATTGACCTTTGAAAACTGAATAAAGAATGAACGAACCAAATGTGCAAGGAGCTTAGACTTCGGTCGAAGCAAACGAAGACGATACGTAGTATCGCAAACATAAAGTCAGCAAAACAACAAGAGCAATCAGCTTAACGTGTAGGATTTCTGTACAAGAGTCCACATTTACATGAGAGTTTGATCCTGGCTCAGGACGAACGCTGGCGGCGTGCCTAATACATGCAAGTCGAACGGTCTTTTCTATG
>NZ_JAQMHR010000005.1:0-106624 GCF_028309625.1 Trichococcus sp. K1Tr
TCCGAAGGAAGTGGTGGATGAATTCGATCAGATGGACGAAGGGGATCTGTTGGATGCTCCTCGCTTCACTTGTGAGAATTGCGGTGGAGAAATGTATCCTGAGTACTATAAAAGTACCCACGGAGTGCAATACAAACTGTCAGATTATCAAAAAAAATAATACAACTACACAAAAAAAGGCATCGGGATGGTTTTTCCCCGATGCTTTTCTTATTGATTCTGAACGGAATCAGCCAGGCTTATCATCATGAACATAAGCATTAAACGGGGGGATACCAGTTGGGAGAAATCTGGCTAAATGTATTCAAATATTTTGTTTTTGATTCCATTTCCTTATATACTTTGCGTATAGAAAGGAATGAAACGAAATGATGCTGACAAAGAAAGTCCGCTTGATTCTGATAGACGAAACCTCCAAACTCTATCAAGCAGCTGGTGTTGCCCGCTGGGCATATAACTACACTATCCGGATGCAGGAAATTAATTATCGCTTCGGCGGAAAGTTTATCAGCGATAATGAACTGCGCAAGCACATCACCAAAATGAAGAAGCGCAAGAAATATGCTTGGCTGAATGAAGTTTCCAATAACGTCGTCAAACAGGCAGTCAAGGATGCCTGCGCAGCTTATAAAGCCTTTTTCAATGGTCAGGTCAATCATCCTCAGCTTAAAACCAAACGCCGGTCCACACCGAGTTTCTACAATGACTGCGGCAAGCTGAAAGTGAAAGACAACCGCGTTCTGTTGGAAAAGATCGGTTGGGTGAAGACCAACGAATCGTTGCCGATGGGGTGTAAATTCTTCAACCCGCGTATCAAGTTCGACGGCAAATATTGGTATCTTACCGTCGGGGTTGAGGTAAACCCGGAAAAAGTTGAACTGGACAATCGGAGTGTCGGCGTTGATGTCGGCATCAAGGAGTTGGCTGTAACCTCCGATGGCATTTTCTACAATAACATCAACAAAACAGCCTCCGTGAGGAAAGCGGAGAAACGCCTCAAGAGATTGCAGCGGCGTGCAATTAAAAAATACAAGAAGGGAACGCCTAAATCTAAACATCTCCTAAAATTAGAAGATGAAATCCGAAAACAGCACAGACGCTTAGCTAACATCAGAACCAACCATGTCCATCAAGCAACGGCGGAGATTGTGAAATCCAAACCATCCCGCATTGTGGTAGAAACGCTGAACATCAGCGGGATGATGAAGAATAAGCATTTGGCTAGGGCAATTGCGGATCAGAAACTATATTTCTTCAAACAATGCTTGCAGTATAAATGCGAACTGTACGGGATTGTATTTGTGGAAGCGGACAAGTGGTACCCAAGTTCCAAGTTGTGCAATAATTGTGGAACGCTCAAAAAGGACCTGAAACTCAGTGACAGGGTTTACCACTGCGTGTGCGGGCATCATTGTGATAGAGATCTAAACGCAAGCTTCAATCTGAGGGATTACCAAGCAGTCTAACGGTAGCTCAGATATGTACGATTCGTTGCATCGGAATTTAAGCCCTAGGAGTGTTGAACAAACAAGAGTAGTCTCTAAAAGGACGAAATTGAACACGAAGAACAGGGAAGTAAACATAAATTTGATTTATGGCAACGGTGATGACCATTAAACTTTCTAAAGACAAGTCACAACGGAAAGGAACGGTGATCCGACGCATATCTCCTAGCTGTCAGGAGTGACAGCCATCGTACAGATGAAAGGCGTGAGGCCGGATAGAATGGTAATGTATCACCCAAGTGGATCTAAACATAGAAAAACTGGCAAGGTTCCCTTTAGGGGTGCCTCGCCAGTTTTTTTCGGAATCGTAATTATGCTTTTTTGACGAACTCAGATTTCAGTTTCATAGCGCCGAAACCGTCGATTTTGCAGTCGATGTTGTGGTCGCCTTCCACCAAACGGATGCCTTTGACTTTTGTTCCGACTTTCAAGGCACTCGAGCTGCCTTTGACTTTCAGGTCTTTAATGACCGTAACTGTGTCGCCGTCCTGCAGCAGGTTGCCGTTCGCATCCTTGACGATCAATTGATCTTCGTTTGCTGCATCAGCAGCATCCGCGCTCCATTCGTGCGCGCACTCGGGGCAGACCAGCATAGCGCCGTCTTCGTAAGTGTAAGCAGAGCCGCATTTCGGGCAATTAGGTAATTCCATCATGATTTTTATTCCTCCATTATTTTGAAATACTGTCTTCTGACTTTTCATTTCCGGCCTGTTTTGACAAGGCGGAAGATGCTTATATACTGCCACATTTTAGCCTTGTTGACAATAGAATCCGGACAATATAAGAATAATAACCAATAAGCAGAAAGAGAAGGAATGTTTGAAGTAACTCAATCACGGATGCCTATGTGGATGTTGGCATCAGATTGTCGGATAAATCGAGGGCATCCGACAACCTGGTGTTGGTTTTAGATCAAATTGTCGAATGCTGAACGACATTCGACAATTTCGGCCCAGATATCGCTCGAATACTCGAATGCGGAACCAGCATTCGGCTATTTCACACATAATCTGTTACGAATTGCCGGATATACTCAAGTTATCCGACAATCCCAAATCTGCACAAAAACAACCCCACCAGCAATGACTATCGTTGGTGGGGTTGTTTTTAACTGGATCAGATACTGCCGCTCAACATAGCGTCTTTCTCTACTGACATTTTCGCTTTGTTTTCTTTGATCGCAACCTGTGCGGACGCCAAGCGGGCGATCGGCACGCGGTACGGCGAGCAGGAAACGTAATCCAAGCCGATGCTTGAGAAGAAGGCGATGGATTCGGGATCGCCGCCGTGTTCGCCGCAGACGCCCAGCACCAAGCAAGGATTGGTTTCGCGGCCCAATCTGGCGGACAATTTGACGAGTTTGCCGATGCCTTTGACGTCCAATGAGTGGAACGGATTCGGCTTCAACAAGCCTTTGTCTTCGTACTCCTGCAGGAACTTGCCGGCGTCGTCGCGGGAGAAGCCGAAGCCCATCTGCGTCATGTCGTTCGTGCCGAAGCTGAAGAAGTCGGCCTCCAGTGCGATTTCGTCGGAAGTGACGGCCGCGCGTGGGATCTCGATCATGGTTCCGATCAGGTAAGGGATGGTCGCAGCCTTTTCGGAGAAGACCTCCTCGATTTCCGCCACGATTTCCGCTTTGACGTAGCGCAGCTCGTCGACGTCGCAGACCAACGGAATCATGATTTCCGGTGTGATTGTGCTGCCGGTTTCTTCGGCCGCAGCGATGGCTCCTTCGATGATGGCGCGCGCCTGCATCCGGTAGATTTCCGGGTAAGTGACGGCCAAACGGCAGCCGCGGTGGCCAAGCATCGGGTTGACTTCATGCAAGGAATCGATGTGCGCCTCCAGTCCAACCAAAGTGCTTCCCATCGCTTCCGCCAGGGCAACTTTATCCGCATGCGCTGTCGGCAGGAATTCATGCAACGGCGGGTCCAACAGGCGGACGGTCATCGGACGATCCTGCAGCAAGGCGAACATTTCCTGGAAATCCTGGCGCTGCATTCCCAATAATTCAGACAAGTACTTCTTACGTTCGTCCAGCGTGCGGGAAAGGATCATCTGGCGAACAACCGGGATCCGGTCCTTATGGAAGAACATGTGCTCGGTCCGACAAAGGCCGACACCTTCCGCACCCAAGGACAATGCCTGTTTGACGTCGGTCGGGGAGTCCGCATTGGCTTTGACCTGCAGCACTTTCATTTCGTTGACCCATTCCATGAAGGTGCTGAATTTGCCGCCCAAAGTCGGGTTCTGCTTGGCGATGGTGCCGGCGTAGACTCTTCCGGTTGCGCCGTCGATCGACAACAAGTCGCCTTGGTGCAGGGTCACATCATCGATGACGACGGTTTTGTTATCTTCATCGATGATCGCTACCGTGCAGCCGGCCACACAACATTTTCCCAAACCACGAGCCACGACTGCCGCGTGGGAAGTCATGCCGCCGCGCGCCGTCAGGATGCCTTCCGAACTCATCATGCCGGCCAAATCTTCCGGCGATGTTTCGCGGCGGACCAGGATGACCGGTAGGCCGTCCTTTTGTGCCGCTTCGGCATCGGCAGTGGAGAAGTAGATATGCCCGGATGCCGCTCCTGGTGAAGCGCCCAGCCCGGTCGCCAACAAGGCTGCTTCATCCAGTGCTTTCGTGTCGAAAGTAGGGTGGAGCAATTTGTCCAACTGGCCGGTTTCGATGCGCATCACGGCTTCTTCTTTCGTGATCAGGCCTTCGTCCGCTAAATCCACGGCCACTGCGACGGCTGCGGCTGCTGTGCGTTTCCCGTTGCGGGTCTGCAGCAGGTACAGTTTACCTTTTTCGATCGTGAACTCGATGTCCTGCATATCGGCGTAGTGGTTCTCCAGTTTTTCAGCGATGACCTTGAATTCGTTGAAAACGGCGGGCATCACTTCCTCCAGGGTATCGATGTTCAATGGCGTGCGGATGCCGGCCACGACATCTTCGCCTTGCGCATTCATCAGGAATTCGCCGAACAATTTTTTCTCGCCGGTCGCCGGGTTGCGCGTGAAGGCCACGCCGGTACCGGAATCGTTGCCGCGGTTTCCGAACACCATGCTTTGGACAGTGACGGCTGTGCCGAGGTTATGCGAAATATTGTGGATTTCGCGGTAAAGGATAGCCCTTTCATTGTTCCATGAAGAGAAGACGGCTTGGACGGCCTGGTGCAATTGGTCCAACGGCTCCTGCGGGAACGTTTCGCCGGTTTCGCGTTGGTAGACGGCCTTGTATTGCGCGACCAACTGGGTCAGGTCTTCCAGAGTCAATTGGTTGTCGAACTGGTAACCGTTCTCATTTTTGACAGTATCCAGGATCGCTTCGAAATGGATGCGCGGAACGGATTTCACGACATCGGCGAACATCTGGATGAAACGACGGTAGCTGTCGAAAGCGAAAGTCGGGTTCTGCGTCTGTTCAGCCAGACCTGCGACTGAAGCGTCATTCAACCCCAAATTCAGGATCGTGTCCATCATGCCGGGCATCGAGAAGGCGGCACCGGAACGGACAGACACCAGCAACGGGTTGGCAGGGTCATGGAATGATTTCCCGACTGCGTTTTCCAGGTCGATAAGGGCGGAATCGATCTGCTGTTGGATCGCAGTCCAAAGTGTCCGGCCTTCATCGAAATAATGGATGCAGGATTCTGTTGTGATCGTGAATCCTGGAGGGATGGGCAGGCCGAGATTGGTCATCTCGGCGAGGTTGGCGCCTTTGCCTCCCAATAACATCTTTTGTTCTTTTTTGCCTTCTGAAAAACGGTAAACCCATTGCTTCGTCATATACTTTTCCTCCTTGTGAGTGGTCTATAGTTGCTTGCGGCTGATATTCATGACATCCATGTAGTGCAGGATGTGGTCGGCTGTTTCTTCGATCGCTTTGCTCGAAACATCGATGACTTCGCAGCCGATCTGTTTCATGATCTGGTCTGCGTATTCGAGTTCCTCCAGGATGCGTTCCATGCCGGCGTAACTGGCGGAGGGCGGCAGGCCCAACGTTTTCAGGCGTTCTTTGCGGACTTCATTGAGCTTTTTCGGCGAATTCACCAGGCCGATGATCCGCTCCGGCGCAATCGTGAAGATTTCTTTCGGCGGCTTCGATTCCGGAAAGAGCGGGATGTTCGCGACTTTCACATTCTTGTTCGCCAAATAGATCGACAGCGGTGTCTTGGATGTGCGGGACACGCCGACCAGCACGATATCCGCTTTTTCGATGCCGCGCGGATCGCGTCCGTCGTCATATTTGACGGAAAATTCGATGGCTTCGACGCGGTTGAAATAGTCCTCGTTAAGCTGGCGGTTCATGCCCGGTTTTTCTTTGGCCGGAAGCTGGAACAGTTGCCCCAAACCTGTCAGGATCGGACTGTAGATGTCGACACCAATCAGGCTGGCTTGTTCGATCTGCTCCTTCATGTAATCGGCCATTTCCTTTTTCACGAAGGTGTAGAAGATCATCGCCTTCTCATCTTCGGCCGCTTTTGCGCAGATGTCGTCGATTTCCTCAGTCGTCTGCACATAGGAATATTTCTTCAGTTGGTAATTTTCCGTCTCAAATTGGTAGAGGGCGGAACGGATCACCACATCGGCTGTCTCACCGATGGAATCGGATACTAAGTAAATCGCATTAAGGTCCATTTGCACACTTTCCTCCTAAAGGTCTTTATTGAATATATCAAGCAACAATCTGCTGGCGGTCGATTTCGAAAATTTTCCGATGACCTCTTTTTTTCCGGTCTCTTCATACACGGAACGGGAAAGGACCGGCAAACTGTCGACGCGATGGGTAACGAGCAATTTGGTGGCATCGACAACGAACGTATCGCTGAAGACGGTATACAGATTCGGCATCTTCGTCATGACCATTCCGACCGGGATTGCATTCAGATCGGAATCGCCCAAAGCGCTCTTGAGCAGGTCCTTGCGGGAAACGATCCCCAGTATTTCCCGGTTGTCTGTGACATAAAGGGAGCCGCAATCCTCCAGGAAAAGCTGGATGATGGCATCTTGGATGCTCGTTTCTTTGGTGAGGTTGACCGAGATGGCCATCACCTTTTCGACTTTTTGTTTGGCGATCTGTTCGACCAGCACGGAGTTGGTGTGCTCCTCGTTGATGAGATATCCGACTTTCGGTTTGGCCTGAAGGATGCCGCTCATCGTCAGCAGCGAAAAGTCGGGGCGCAGCGTCGCGCGCGCAAATCCTAGTATGGAGGCAATCTTTTCACCGGAAATCGGCTGCTGTTTCTTGACGATTTCGATGATCTGTTTTTGCCTATCGGTAAGTTCCATTTTTCCACCTCAATTCTTAATGTGATGTGCTAATGGGTATATAGTATGTCACATTGGACGCGTTGTCAACACAAAGTGACACCTTTTTTTAGGAAATGTTTCGGCTGCTGGAGTAGCATCCGACAATACCCGTGCTATTTTTGTAGCCTGATCAACTCCGGTCTATGGTAAACTTATAAAGACTAAGCGAGTAAGGGTGTGGGCCGAAAATGTTTTCAGTGGGATACAATACGCAAGATATTAAGGATATAACTTACAGCAACACGACCTTCCAGAAAGGGATGCTATTGTTTGAGAGCAGGGCAATCCGGAAATTCACATCGGAAGAGGGTGGGCGTTCCTTCTATGCAGACATCAAAGGGACGAGAATCTATGAGGTAGAGGTTTATCTTGATGAATATGAGGAAATCGAGGATTATTACTGTCCGTGTCCGGCCTTCGAAGGTTATCCTGGACCCTGTAAACATGTAGTTGCCTTCCTGCTGGAGTTACTTCATTCTTCCTCGGACTACAGAGATGAACGGAAATCCTCGAGCAAAAAAGAATCGACAGGAAACGTGGCCAGCATTGCTTCGACGAAGCAATACGATAGCGAACAGACGAGACGCTTGCTGAACGTGCTTCAATTCGAATTGCTTCAAGAAAACGATATATTTGATAAGGTACCCATCCAGGTGGAATTTACACTGATCATGTCCAACCTTCGCTATGGGCAACGGTTCAGTCTGCAGATGCGGGTAGGGTGCGGGCAACTTTATATTGTGAAAGATTGCGAACATGTCGTCAACAGCATTTTGACGGGACAGCAGGTTCCCTTTGGCAAGAAATTCACTTTTTCAGCTGATAAACATGAATTGTCCGCTGAGGACCGTGCCGTTTTTCTTCTTTTGAAGCAAGTCAGCGATTCTGCTGCAGCTTCAGGCCGTGATCGTCGGTCGAACGAGGACCGCAAAGAGATCACTTTGCCCGGGAGTATGCTGAAAGAACTATTGGAGAAGTTGTCGATGACACCTCTAGCCAGCTTCAAAACCAATCCATATCAGACCTATGGGAAACGCATATTGCCGGAAAATTTGGTGATGGGTTCTGAAAAACTGCCGATCCATTTTGACCTGAGTGAATTAATGGATGGTGGCTTTCTTTTCGAAGAGACGACAGAGGCTGCACCCGAGAACATTTTTTTCCACGAGGCGGATATCTTTCTTATAGGCGGACGTTTTTATTATTTGACCACAAGCATAAAGGACCGCTTGAACAGCATCTATGCAGCCATTTCGCAGTCCGGACATGAGGGATTGCATGTCCCACCAGAAGCCGCGGGTGACTTCTTGGCGATCGCTGTTCCAGCGTTGCAGAAATTTGCGAACATCACACTGGCGGAATCCGTGCAAGCGACATACCAACGTTACCCATTGCAGGCTGAGCTCTATCTGGACTGGAAAATGGAAAGACTGATTTTGGAATTGTTTTTCCGCTATGGTGAAACCAAAATTGCTGTCACAAATGAAATCAAAACTGAAAAATTGCTGTCACCTGAAACAATTGTCAGGGACAGGATCGCTGAGGAAGTCTTATTCCAAAAGTTCATCGAGACCGGAAATGATGCGTTTAAATTTGAGGATTCGCTCTACCTGGAAGAATTGGATCATATCATGTCGTTCCTGTACGAAGGTCTTGAGAAGCTCGCTCCGCATTGCGAAATATTCACGACAGTGGCTGTCGAGAACCTGCTTTACCAACAGGTCAGGCCACCGAAAGTCGCAATCGAAGTCAACAACCAATCGCGTTTGTTGGATGTGACCTTCAGCACCGACGAAATCAGCATGGATGACCTGAAACAGATGGTCAGGCAAATTGCGGCGAATAAGTCGTATCACCGCCTGTCCAACGGCAAGATCGTCAACTTGCGCCAAAAGGAAATTAAGGAACTGACCGATGCGATCGTGCAGCTGGATGTGCCTTTGAAGGATCTGGAAAAAGAGATGTCCTTGCCGCTCTATAAGGCTTTCGGGGTGGATACCGATGCGGGGGTCGTCCATCAGGATGAGGATTTCATGACGCTCATCAATCGGATGGAGAAGCCCGAAAAAATCGACTTCGAATTGCCTGAGGATTTGAATGCTACCTTGCGCCCTTACCAGGAAACAGGTTACAAATGGCTGAAAGGCCTTGATCATTACGGCTTCGGCGGCATCCTTGCGGACGACATGGGACTCGGCAAGACGCTGCAGATCATCAGCTTCATCGCTGGCTCGCTCGGGGAAGGCGACACCAAACCGTATTTGGTCATCTGCCCTTCCAGCGTGCTCTACAATTGGCAAAAGGAATTCAAGCAGTTTGCGCCCGACATCCAAACACAGCTCATCACCGGCACGAAGAGCGAAAGGAGCGACTGCGTAACGGCTGCGATCGCCGAGAATATTCCGGTCTGGATCACCTCCTATCCGCTGCTGCAGCGCGATGAGGATCTGTATGAAGGGAAAGCCTTCCGGACCGTCATCCTGGATGAAGCCCAAAGCGTCAAGAACGCCACAGCGAAGACGACAAAGGCGGCTTCCGCGCTCCAAGCCAACAATAAAATCGCTTTGAGCGGGACACCGATCGAAAATGCGTTGTCCGAATTGTACACCATCTTCAGCATCGCGCAGCCAGGCCTTTTCGCAACGAGAACGGACTTCAAACAGATGGAACCGGCGCAGATCGCCAAAAAAGTCAAACCGTTCATCCTGCGCAGACTGAAGGCGGACGTGCTGAAGGATCTGCCGCCGAAGATCGAATCGATCTCCTACATCGAAATGACCGAAAAACAGAAGACCGCCTACTTGTCGCAGCTGCAATTGATGCGACAGGAAACAAAAGAGATGTTGGACGCGGATACGCTGAACGAAAACCGGATCAAAATCTTGGCAGGCATTACGCGCCTGCGCCAAATCTGTTGCGATCCGGCCTTGGTCATTGCCGATTACAAAGGCGGTTCCGGCAAATTGGACAGGCTGATGGAGTATTTGGCGGAAGCAAAGGAGAACGGCAGACGCGTCGTCTTGTTCTCCCAGTTCACGCAAATGCTGGCAATCATCCGCGAGAAACTGGATGCGGCCGGCGAAGCCTATTTTTACCTCGATGGTCAGACGCCGAACCAGGACCGCTTGACCCTAACAACCCGCTTCAACGAAGGCGAGAAGGATCTTTTTCTGATTTCCCTGAAAGCAGGCGGGACCGGTTTGAACTTGACCGGCGGGGATACGGTCATTCTCTATGACTCCTGGTGGAACCCGGCCGTCGAAAGCCAAGCGACCGACCGTGTGCACCGTTTCGGCCAGAAAAAGGTCGTGCAGGTCGTCCGCCTGATCGCGACCGGCACGATCGAGGAACGGATCAACGAATTGCAGGAACAGAAACGCGAAATGATCGATTCCGTCATCCAGGCAGGCGGCCAATCGGTCACCTCCTTGTCGAAGGAAGAATTGATGCAGCTGCTGGAAATATAGAGTTTGCTGTAATGATTGGGCGTGGGCCGCTAGCAGGCTGCGCACAAGTCAATAATGTTTTGAAAAGGAAGGGGGATTTGGATGACAGTTACACCTAATCCGGAAATGGATTTTGAATTATACATGGATACAGCGGTCCTGGCCGGGCAAATCATGCTGGAAAGCAACGCGGAAACTTACCGTGTCGAGGATACGGTGACGCGCATCCTGAAGAAGACCGGGCTGCAGATGACCGAAGCATTGGCTTTGACCACCGGGCTCGTCGCTACGCTCGACAGTCCGAATATGCACGCGATTACAGTCGTCAAACGGATTACGGAACGCACGACGAACTTGAACCGGGTGTCCCGCGTCAATGCCGTTTCGCGGAATTTCGTCGAAGACAGATTGACGATCCAAGAGGCTTACGATGCGCTGCAGAACATCGACGAAATCCAATACAGCAGGCGTCAGAAAAGCTTTGCGCTGATTGGCTTTATCCAATTGTTCATCTTTTTGATGGGCGGGACTTTCTATGACTTTTTGGCGATGATTCCGGTCAGCGCCGCAGTTTCTTTTGTTTTGCACATCGCGGTCAAATGGAAGATCCGCCCGTTCATCCAGAACATGGTCTCCAGTTTTGTGATTGCCGTGTTGACGGCCATTTTGTCCGAACTATTAACCTTTCCGATCCAGCCGGATACGATCATCATCAGTGCCATCATGCCATTGTTGCCGGGTACCGTACTGACGAACGGCATCCGTGACACTTTCCGCGCGGATTACATGTCGGGAGCGGCCAAAATATTGGAGGCCTTTGTGATCGCTGTATTCATCGCAATCGGCATCGGTGCCGGGTTGATCGTCGGCGGGGAGGTGATCCGATGACCCTGTTTAATATCGTTTTGGAAATGGTCGTCGCTTTTGTTGCTGTCTACTTCATTGCCATCACCTTGGAAGCTCCGAAACGGACTTTGCGCTATGGAGCATCGGGCGGGGCTTTGGGATGGGGCGTCTACCTTGTCGCACTATCGTTTTTGGACATCGTCGGGGCCACTTTTCTGGCGAGCCTGTTCATCGCTTGGATTGCGCATCTGTTCGCGCGTCATCTGAAGACGCCGGTGACGATCTATTTCATACCTGCCTTCATCGCTTTGGTTCCCGGAGCCGGCGTATATCAATCGGTCTATTCCTTCATCAACAAAGAGTATGCAGTCGCGCAGCAGCATCTGGTCCTGACGCTACAGATATCGGGAGCCATCGCACTGGCAATCTTCATTGTTGACAGCCTTTTCGGGCTCATGGCCAGGATTAAGGCTTCAAAGCAAAAGAAAAGCCAAGCTAAATAGCAGCCTGTGACACAGAGTTGTAAACTGGATTTAACGTAGCCGTATCGCAAATATGCTAAACTTGTATCATTCAGAAGGGGGCTACTGCATGTCCGAGAACAATCAAAAACCGACCAGACAAGATTTACACCGAAATCATAAAAGCAATAACCTGCTCGTTATATTGGGCATCATCGCCGCCGCATTTTTGGGGCTCGTGCTCCTTTATAATATTTTTTACGGGAATGATGAAGAACCATCTGTCGCGGCAGGTAATCAAACAAACTCACAAAGCATGATCATCACCGAATCGGATGATTCCAGCAAAACGTCCTCTTCAGCAGAGGAATCTTCGAGTGAAGATAAAGATGAAGACAGCGCCAAGGAAGAGTCGAAAGAAGAGAAAGATGAAGAATCGGATGAAGATACGGATACGGAAGAAGTACCATCGTCCGATGAGAACGTAACAAAGGCCTATACCGGTGACTGGGAACCGATCGGCACGACCCAAACCGGGGAACATGTCACGGATTACAGCGACGGCTCCGCCGACCGCAATGAAATCAAGCAAGCCATTGCTGCCGTGACCGGCATCAGCGCCGACAACATGATCGAATGGTGGATCGGCAACGCCGGCGATCAGCAAGTCACCGCCACAGTCTCCGATACACAGAAAAAGACGATCGCACGCGTCCAGCTCAACTGGGTCGACGACGAAGGCTGGCAAGTCACGTTTGTGGAAGAACTGAACGAAATACCAAACAACTGATCAACACAGCAAGGCGCTCTTGGATAGGGCGCTTTTTTGCGTTGCTTATTTGGAAATGTTTCTGTACGGAATGCTCGTTTTGGGGTAAACTATTTCTGAATAGGAAACAGTTGAGGGGTGTCAAAAATGGAAGAAGAGAAAAAACCTTACGGAACGGTCCTGCTGAAAGCCGCAAAAATCATCGATCATTTATCCAACAGCAAGGAGGCCCAGAGTCTGGCCGCCATCGCAGCCAACACGGGTCTGTCCAGCCCGACGGCACTGAAGATCCTGGACACGCTGCTTTTGATCGGATATGTCGAAAAGAATGAACAGACCAAGCGTTTCACCTTGGGCAGCGTGCTGATCCGCTATGCGAACAACCGGCTGGCGAATCTGGACATCATCAAAATCACCGATCCGTACCTGCGGAATCTGCAGGCGGGCTTGGACGAAACGGTCCATTTGGGCATTCTGGATAAGGATGCGGTCCTCTACGTCAACAAGCTGGAGACCCAGAAAGCGATCGCCAACATCAATTCCCGCATCGGCAACACCAACCATCTCTACAGTTCCGCGATGGGCAAGGCGATGCTGGCCGCCTTCAGCGACGAAGAGTTGGCAGCGTATCTGGATCGGGTCGAACTGGTCGCGGACACGCCGAACACCATAACGGATCGGGATGTTCTGAAGGAAGAAGTGAAAAAAGTCAAAGAGTCGGGTTTTGCGACCGATGACGAAGAGAACGACCTGGATGTCATCTGCATCGGGGCGGCGCTCGTGATCGACAACAAAATCTATGGCGCATTCAGCGTCAGCACGCCGAAGTACCGTTTCGAGCGCGAGAAGACCATCGAAAAGGTGCTGGAAACGAAAAAGAATCTGTTGTCCGAATTGAGCAGGACGAACACGTTTATTAGTTGATTTGGTATTCTGATTTGGTATTCTGGTTCGAGTTTGCGCGTTTGGATTTGACCGGGTCTCCCCGCCAAAATGGGTTTGGCGGGGAATCTCGTGTTGTCCGTGGACGTTTTCCCCCGCCAAGGTGGTTTCGGCGGGTTTTTTGATTGTGATTTGAACTGTTTTTCCCCGCCAAAATGGGTTTGGCGGGTTATTTTTGTGCGGTAATTCATATCCCAATGTCCCGAAACCCTAAATCTCTGGGAAATTGAGAATGTTAAGTGACAAACTACTGTCCAAACGTCAATAAAATAGAAATTCGCTCACATAGGTGTTGAAATAACCAAAAGGAAACCGTATAATGAAACCAAAGCATTTCCTAAAAGAAAACAGGATTTCCTATTTGGAAATTACGTAAGTTTTATATCATGCATTTCACGTCGGTTGCCTCATACCAGAAACAAGAATGTAACCGCGTTCAGAAAAAATCCATTAATATAATCGGGAGCGTGCGAGAAGATGAGTAAAATTTTGACGTTGGGCGAAATCATGTTGCGCCTATCAACAGATCCAGGAACATTGATGACCTATTCCACAAATTTCACCGGGCATTACGGCGGCGGGGAAGCGAACGTCGGCATCAGTCTGGCGAATTTTGGCCATGAAGTGGCTTTCGCAAGTAAAGTGCCGGCCAATCCGCTCGGTGTTGCAGTCCGCAAACATCTGAAGAGTTACGGAATTTGTACAGCCTTGCTTCGAAAAGGCGGCGAACGCCTGGGCACCTACTATTTGGAAAGCGGCGTGGGGGAACGTGCGGCTTCCGTTGTCTATGACCGTGCCCATTCAAGTTTTTCCAGCATGGAAACCTTGGAGTGGGATTTCGACGAATTGTTCGAGGACGTGAACCTGTTCCATATTTCCGGCGTCACTGCTGCGCTCACAAAGGATTGGGCCGCATGGTCGGTCGAGTTGGTGCGGGAAGCGAAAAGACGCGGAATCAAAGTCAGTTTCGATATCAACTACCGCGCCAAACTTTGGACGCAGGCTGAATGCGGTGCTTTCCTGCAGCAAGTCTTGCCGTTGACCGACTATCTTTCTGCGGGTAAATTGGATGCCTTGCATCTGATGGGGATTCCGGAAAATACGAGCGAACAGGAAGACGTGACTTATTATTACGAGAAGATGGCGGAAAAATATCCGAACATCGAAGTCTTCTATTCCACCATCCGTCAGGTGCATTCCGCCAGCCACAATGTGCTCCAAGGGACGATGTGGCGCAACGGAGAGACGAGCTTCTCGAACGTGCATACGATCACTCCGATCGTTGACCGGATCGGCGGCGGGGATGCGTATGCAGCCGGTATCCTGCACGGTATCCTCTCCGAGTATACAGCGGAGCATACCGTCGATTTCGCGATCGCCGCTTCCAGCATGAAGCACACAATCCATGGCGATTGCAACCAATTTTCCGCCGAAGAAGTGGAAGACTTCAAGAATTCCGAGTCCGGTGCAATCAAACGATAAGAAAATGGCTATCAAAAAGGCAAGCGTTCGGTCAAAAACCGAATGCTTGCCTTTTTTGTCGGCTGCGCCGCGCAGTGTTTTAAATCAGATGAATTCGCTGTCGTATTTCTTCTCCAACTGTTTCATTTCATTTTGACTCACTTGGTCGAGCGTCATGAAAGCCAACAACAAGTTGAAGTCGTCGCGGGCTTCCGAATCGGTGGCATCCCAGATGAGCGTGTGCGCCGCCTCGTCCTCATCGAGATCCTCCGATAAATCGACCATGTTGTTGCGCCATTTGATGTATGCTTCGTATTGTCCAGGTTTCATATTGTTTCCTCACTTTTCTTTATTTCATAATGTAGATCATTTCGATTTCGCGCTTTTCAAGATCGGTTCCGCGCTTCATGAAGCCGGCGTTTTCGAGCGTTTCCCGTCCCCATTGGTTGCCGATCTGGATGGATGCCTGCAGCAGCGTGCAGTCGAATTGCGTTTCGATCCATTTCGCAATCTCCCGGACGCTTTCGGAACCAAAACTTTTGGATTGGAAGGGCTGGCCGATCATGAACTGTTCGAGCGTCATGATCGCAGCTTTTTGCTCTTTTTTGACGAAGGCCAAGCCGACCATTTCTTCCTCTGCATAAAGGGCGACAGGGAAAAACTCTTGCGGTTGGACATAAGCGAGCGCAATCATTTCCGCATTCGGGCGGATGTATTTGCGCTGCCAATCATCGACGCTCAACGCAAGTGCGGCCTCGATATTGTCTTGTGAAAGGTTACGTATAGTGATCATTTTTTACCCCTAGTCCGTTTCGTTATTTTTGGTTTCCGTTTCGAAGGTGATTAGGTAAGCCTCAAGCCAATTGCCGCTGCTCTTCAAGGCGAAGTAGCCCAGGATAGCGACGATCGCTGCGGCGGTGCAGTTCACGATCAGGTCACCCATCGTATCCAATAGGGCTGACTGACCGATCAGCGGAACGCCCTCGATTGTAGCGGTCCGTTGCGTATTCTGGCCCATGACGCTGTCGGCGAAAAATTCATAAAATTCCCAGAGCACACCGATTGTAGTTGCCAGACAGAAAGAGAAAAGCGAAGACAAAACCGGTGTCAGGTTCAATCTTTGGACGCCTCCCTCCTGCAGATTGGCGATGACGGAAAATCCGAGCACCCCAAATAAAGCGGAACTCAAGGCATGTTGGATAGTATCCCATTCGGCAACCGTGTCATAGAACCCGCCAAGACTGCCCAACAAGAGAGCCAAATAGAGAAACACAGCATAGATAAAGGTGATTCTTTGAGGCAAGAGGATACGCGTATGTTTCCGCAGGAGGGAAGGGAAGAGCAAAGCAACCAGCCCGAAGCCTACTTGAACAAGCCGGAGGAAATGCTCAGCTTGCTTCTCGGTGCCTCTCGTTTGAACGAACCGCACAAATTCATACCCGGTGATCAGGATGAAGCTCGCAAAGATGAACAGGATAACAGCGTAACTGAATTTTTTCAGCGTTTCACGCATGGTTCTTCAGCCTTCTTTCATTTATTCAGCGCATGTATCATCTACTCTCATTTTAGTCGACTTCAGCGGGATTCGCAACTTGTCAGGCCTCTTTATGCCGCGAAAAAAGGATACCGTTATGGCATCCTTTTTTGCGGCGATCGAAAATAAAAACGGGCGCTTATCTGTCGAACTTTTCCCGTCGCTTGGTGGACTTGATGAAAAGCTGTTTTAACGCAATACTGTCGTCGTTCTTGATGGCTGCCTTGATCAGGTCGAGCTGATCTTCGAACGTCTGGATGCTCTTCAGCAAGTACTCTTTGTTCTCCAGGAAAAGTTCGCTCCACAGGTCCTCGTTGATTTTAGCAATCCGGGTCAACTCGCGGTAACTGTCTCCGGTGAATTTTTCCGTTTCGCGGCCTTCAACATCGCTGTTGACCAAAGCCACGGCGATCGCGTGCGGCAACTGGCTGGTGAAGGCGATCATTTCGTCATGGTAATCGGCAGAGATGCGCGTGATCCGCCCGAAGCCCATCTCCATGATCAAAGCTTCCATGAAAGCAAGATTCTCCTCTTTGTTGGATGGGAGCGGCGTCAGGATGTAATTCGCATTTTTGTAGACGGAACTGCTGGCGAAATCGATCCCTTTTTTCTCGCGTCCGGCCATCGGATGACCGAAGACGAAGTCGATCGAGGCAGGCAAAACCGACAGGATATCTTCGATGAAGAACTTTTTGACACCCGTCGCATCCGTCAGAATCGAGCCCGGCTTGAAATGCTGCTTATGGGTGACGATGAAATCGTGCACCAGACGAGGATAAAGCGAAAAAATCACCAAATCGGATTGCGGAAGGATGTCTTTGCCATCCTGATAGCCCTCCTTGATGAGCTGTTGCGCTTTGGCTTTATCCAGCGTCGCTTGGTCGATGTCGATGCCGTAAAGATTGCGGTAGCCGGCATCGTGAAGGGCCATTGCGAAAGAACCGCCGATTACGCCCAGACCGACGATTGTGATGTTCAGCTCTTTATTGGGGATTGTCATGGACGTCGCCTTCCTTTCCTGCTCCAATGTGGTGAGCGATGATTTCAGCGGCAAGCTCTTCCAATGGCTTATCGTTCTTCACGACAAAATCCGCAGCGTTTAGATAGAGTGTTTCGCGTTCGGCCTTCAGCGCATAGATCCGTTCCAATCCGTCCTTCAGCAGCGGACGGTGGGAAACTTCGATGTCGTGCGTGATGTCTTCGACTGCTCGGTCGATGTAGTAGACTGTGCCGTTCTTTTTTAAGGCCACGATGTTTTCGTTGCGTTTGACGACACCGCCGCCCGTGCTCACGATCGTATCCTCGAAATCGGCAATTTCCTTATAGGCATCCGACTCGATGTTGCGAAAATAGTCCTCCCCGATTTGGAAGAGGTCAGTGATGCTTTTACCGGTCCTCTCCTCAATGAAGGCATCTGAATCGATGAAACGGTAACCGATTATATTGCTCAGTAATTTTCCTAAAGTCGTCTTGCCTGCACCGGGCAGTCCGGTCAGGATGATATTTTTTCCCAAATCCTTCACCTATTTCCGTTATGATGTTATTTTTTCATAGATTTCTTGGTTCAATGTAAGTTCGAAAGGCCGTTCCAGCCAGATTTCCTGGGATTTGATGCCTTGATGCACCAACATTTCCAATCCATTGCAGGTCTTCAAGCCGGCTGTTTTTGCCAAACGGAGGAATTCCGTTTCCTGCGGGTTGTAGATCAGGTCCACGGCTGCGCTGAATTGACGGATCACTTCGACTGGGACCGCGCTGAGGCCGATGTTGTCGGGGAACATGCCGAGCGGTGTCGTATTGATGATCAGATCGCCTGAGATGTCCGTTATCTCATCATAACTCATCAAGGAGATGCGCGGATCCTCCGGAATATCAGTCAGGGAGCCTTTTTTTCGTGAAACGATGATAATCTTATTGATGCCGTTATCAAGCAAATATAAAACGACTGCTTTTGCGGAACCGCCGAAGCCCAAAACCATGGCTGTTTTGTTTTCGACTGCAATGTCGTGTGAAGCCAACATAGTTCCGAATCCATAATAATCGGTATTGGCGCCGTACAGCTTGCCGTCTTTTACCTTGATTGTGTTGACAGCACCGATGCGCGTCGCTTCCGGTGTGATTTCGTCCAAGTAAGGCATCACCGTCTGTTTGTAGGGAATCGTCACGTTGACGCCGACAAACTGAAGTACGCGGATCCCTTCAATCGCCGCTTCCAACTCTTCAGGGGGCAATTCAATATGTTTATAACCGGCATTCATTCCGATCAGATCGAAAAAAGTCGAATGGATTCTTTCTGAATAACTGTGGCTGAGATGTTCGCCGAATAAGCCGAAAAATTGCATCAAGTTTCACTCCTTTTAGGAAAGTGTAGATTATTGCCATGTAAATTTCAATACCCAGATTAAATTAAAAAAAAATTAAAAAAACTATTGCAATGATTAGAGCGTTTGTTATAATGATTGAAATCAGACGTTTTCATTATGAGTTCAGCTGATTAAATGATACACAAGAGAAGAGGTCATCCGATGGGTTCCACGCATGCTATCAATCTTTTACAAACAAACTTTTACTTTACATACTTTACATTCTGGGGCTTCTATTTTAGCGCTGGATATTTTGTTTGGAAAAAATTGCATAGAGCGAATATGAGAAACATCAGGGGATGCGAGAAATAGGTTGCAGGACGGATCGTCGGGCAACAGCATTTTTGGATAACGAAGCTTAAGGCGGTGCTCATATAACATGGGCACCGCTTTTTATTTTTTTAAAAGCAAAAACATACTAGGAGGAACAAGACATGATCATCATTTTGAAGAAAACGGCCAAAAAAGAGGAAATCGACGAACTGACAAAACGCTTAACGGATAAAGGGGTCATCGTGAGCCCGGTAATCGGCGAAACAATGACTATTTTGGGCTTGGTAGGGGACACTTCGAAAGTATCGATGGACACTATTCAGCAACATCATATCGTTGAACGCGTATTAAAAGTTCAGGAGCCTTACAAAAAGGCCAACCGCAAATTCCATCCGGACGATACGGTTGTCGAAATCGACGGCCAACGCATCGGTAACGGCTACTTCGGTGTGATCGCAGGTCCTTGTTCCGTTGAAGGCGAAGAACAGATCATCAGCATCGCGCAACGCGCAAAAGCGGCAGGCGCTAACTTCCTCCGCGGCGGAGCTTTCAAACCGCGCACTTCCCCATACAGCTTCCAAGGCTTGGAATTGGAAGGCTTGCGTTTGCTGAAATTGGCGAAGGAAGCGACTGGCTTGCCGATCGTAACCGAATTGATGTCCACGAAATTCGTCGATGAATTCGAAGCGGATGTCGATCTGATCCAAATCGGCGCGCGCAACATGCAAAATTTCGATCTATTGAAGGAAGTCGGCAAAACAAAGACACCAGTCCTGTTGAAACGCGGGTTGTCCGCAACATACGAAGAATGGTTGATGTCGGCTGAATACATCATGTCCGAAGGGAACGAAAACGTCATCCTTTGCGAACGCGGCATCCGTACATTTGAAACGGAAACACGCAATACCTTGGATATCCAAGCTGTTCCGGTCATCCAGAAATTATCCCACTTGCCGATCGTCATCGATCCAAGCCACGCTGGCGGTTCTGCTTACCTAGTGCCATCCATGTCCAAATCGGCAGTCATGTCCGGAGCAAACGGTTTAATGATTGAGATCCATCATGATCCCGAGAACGCATGGAGCGATGGCCAACAATGTTTGAATCCGAATGAATTCGAGGAATTGATGGTTGTTGTAAAACAACTGATTGCCATTGAAGGAAAGCATTTGGATGCGGTAAAATAAAGGAAGAACTTTCCGCGCATTCCAATGCGTTGGCTAGCTTCACGGGTTAGCCCTTCGGAATTTAGATAAATCGTACCTATTGCGCTCTTCGATGCTCAGTTGCATGGGAGTCTTAGGGATTCATCCCTTAGAGTCCCAGTACAAGGTGACCGTAGGGAACGTTGCATGGCACGATTTCCTAAAATTCTTTCAGGGCTGAACGAACCCGTTCCGCTTTTCTTTTAATGAGATTTGAATAAGGAGTGAAACAATGGCTGAATTACATGTGGGACTCGGCAAAAACAGCTATACGATCCTGATCGAAAATGGCTTGCGCCACCGTCTTCCGGAAGAAATCAAAAAAATCTACAGCGGCAAGAAGATTGCCATCATCACGGACCATAACGTCAATGAGCACTACGGTTCCCAGTTGGAGGTAGGCCTGCAGGCTGCAGGGTACGAGACGCTTGTCGTAGCCTTGCCGCCAGGCGAGCAGACGAAAGATTTCCAGATGCTGCCGCTGATCTATGAACAATTGTTGGATTTCCAACTGAACCGCAGTGAATTGATCATTGCCTTGGGTGGAGGCGTCATCGGAGATCTCGCAGGTTTTGCGGCTGCCAGCTTCCTGCGCGGCGTGCCTTTCATCCAAATACCGACTTCCTTGTTGGCCCAAGTGGACAGCAGCATCGGCGGCAAGGTCGGCGTCGATCTGGCAAGAGGGAAGAATCTGGTCGGGGCTTTCAATCAACCGAAGAAAGTGTTCATCGATCCGGAAATGCTGAACACGTTATCGGACCACTTTTTCCGCGACGGTCTCGGGGAAGTCATCAAATACGGCTGCATCAAGGACGCCGAATTCTTCAGCTTCCTGCAGACGCTGCATACCCGCGAAGAGATGATGGCGCACATCGAAAAAATCCTCTACACGTGCTGCGACATCAAGCGCAGAGTCGTGGAAGAGGACGAGAAGGACACCGGCGAACGGATGCTGCTGAACTTTGGCCACACGATTGCGCACGCTTTGGAAACCTACACCAATTATGCGAAATATTCGCACGGTGAAGCGGTGGCCATCGGGATGGTCGCGATCACACGCCTTTCCGAGAAAAAAGGCTTCACAAAACTTGGTACTGCAGCCGCGATCGAAGCACTGGCGAAACAAGTCGGCTTGCCTACGGAACTGCATATGGAAGAAATTGATTTGGACAGCTTGTTGGCGATCATGACGTTGGACAAAAAGAATTTGGACGACCATCTGAAAGTCATCCTGTTGAAGGAAATCGGCAACAGCTACGTTCAGGATGAAACCATCGCCTTCTTTGACGATCTGGAGAACATGTAGAGCTATACTATAGAAGAAACAGAAGAAACAAAATCGAAGAAACAACAGGAGGATTACAATGGATTTGACGATACAGCCACATAAGCTATCGGGAACAGTGACTGTCCCGCCTTCAAAAAGTTTGGCGCACCGTGCGGTCATCTGTGCCGCGCTTTCCGACGGCACCTGCAAGATCGACAACATCGCGCTTTCGGATGACATCATCGCAACTACGGAGGCCATGAAGGCATTCGGAGCAGTCATCGAGCAGGATGGCAGCACCTTGACGATCACCGGCGCAGGCCAATACGTTACGGAAGCAAAAGCCGATGCAAGCGCAACGACCGCGGAGCACCTGATCGACTGCAATGAATCTGGTTCGACCTTGCGTTTTGTCGTACCGATCTCGACACTTTTCCAAGGCGCGAGCCGCTTCATCGGCAGAGGGAATCTGGGCAAACGTCCATTGACGATCTTCTACGATATTTTCGAGGAACAAGGCATCTCTTACAAACCGACTGAAGGCGAACTTGATTTGGTCGTGGACGGGAACTTGAAACCGGGACATTTCTCATTTCCTGGAAATGTCAGCTCGCAATTCATCACAGGTCTTTTGTTCACCTTGCCGTTGTTGGACAGAGATTCGGTCATCACGATCACGACGCCGCTTGAATCGATCGGCTATATCGATTTGACGTTGGATGTCATGAGCGCTTTCGGTGTCACCATCGAAAACGAAGGCCATCAACTTTTCCGGATTAAGGGTGGACAATCCTACAAAGCGACGGATTACCGCGTCGAAGGGGATTATTCCCAAGCGGCCTTCTTCCTTTGCGCAGACGCATTGGGGAACGACCTTTTGGTGGACGATCTGAAGATGGATTCGCTGCAGGGTGACCGTGCTGTCGTCTCCATTCTGGAAGCGATGGGCGTCTCTTTCGAGCAGCAGGGCAACGGCTTGATCGGCACGGCAGCAAATGGGCTGCACGGCACGCTGATCGACGCAGCGCAATGCCCGGACATCATTCCGGTCGTCGCGTTGACGGCTTGCCTGAGCGAAGGCAGAACGGAAATCATCAACGCCGGCAGACTGCGCATCAAAGAATGCGATCGTCTGCAAGCGACGGCCAGCGAATTGAAGAAACTGGGCGCTGACATCGAAGAATTGCCGGAAGGACTGCTGATCCACGGCGTCAAATCACTGAAGGGCGGAGAGACGGTCTGGAGCTACAAAGACCACCGCATCGCCATGATGCTGGCGATCGCTGCGACAGTCTGCGAACAGCCGATCACGGTCACGGATGCTGAGTGCGTTTCGAAATCGTATCCGAATTTTTGGGAAGACTATAAAGCAATAGGGGGCAAGATACAATGAGCGGTGTATTTGGGAATAAATTAAAGGTATCCATCTTCGGAGAATCACATGGTTCCGCAATCGGCGTCACCATCGACGGTCTGCCACCAGGCCATAAGATCGATATGGATAAAGTTCTGGAGGAAATGAAACGGAGAGCGCCAGGTCAAGGGGCTTTGACGACGCCAAGGAAAGAAAAAGATCAGCCTGAGATCTTGAGCGGTTACTTCAACGACATGACGACAGGCAGCCCGCTTGCGGCGATCATCCGCAACAGCGACACGCGGTCCAAAGACTACGGTCAGATGAAGAAATTGATGCGTCCCGGTCAGGCCGATTACCCAGGCTATGTCCGTTACGACGGCTTCAACGATTACCGCGGCAGCGGCCATTTCTCCGGCCGGATCACGGCACCGCTAGTGTTTGCTGGTGCGATCGCGAAGCAATTGCTTGAAAAGCAAGGCATCACCATCGGCGGTCACGTCAAGAGCGTAGCCAAGATCCAGGATGATAGCTTCCTGAACACCGAAGTCACACCGGAAATGCTGAAAGGCTTTGCGAGCAAAGAACTGCCATTGTTGAACGAGTCGCTTGAAGAGGAAATGCGCAACCTGATCCGCGAAGCAAAAGCCAGCGGTGATTCCGTTGGTGGAACCGCGGAAATCTGTGTATTGGGCATCCCGGCAGGAGTCGGCAATCCGTTCTTTGATTCCGTTGAGTCCGTTCTGGCGCATATTCTTTTCTCCGTGCCTGCCATCAAAGGTTTGGAATTCGGAAGCGGCTTCGGCATCGCAGAAATGCTTGGATCGGAAGCGAATGATTCCTATTATTATGACGGCGACCAGATCAAGACCCGCACGAACCATAACGGCGGCATTTTGGGCGGCATCACGGACGGCATGCCGATCATCTACAAAGTGGCGATCAAGCCGCCAGCTTCCATCACAAAGCTGCAGCAAACCATCAACATCGAAGACAAGACGGATGCGGAATTATCGGTTGAAGGCAGACACGATCCGATCATCGTACCGCGCGCCATTCCTGTATTGGAGGCCGTGACGGCAATCGCGATCCTGGATCTGCTGTTGGATTCCAAATTCTATAAATACGACTGAGAACGGAGTGGAAGGCGAGTATGACGGATTTAGAAGACTATCGCAAAGAGTTGGATGCCATTGATCAGGAGCTTGTGGCTCTGTTCGAAAAACGGATGCACATTTCCCAAGCCATCGGCAATTATAAGCTGGTGCATGATTTGCCCATCTTTGACGAAGGCCGTGAGCAAAGCGTCGTGGAAAAGAATCTTACCCACCTGAAGAGTGAAGAGTTTGCGGTGCAGACCCATCATTTCTTGGATACGATCATGGATCTTTCGAAGGAAGTCCAAAAGGATGTCCGGGCGGCTTCGAATGACTATGAGCAGATCTTTGCGATCCACGATCCAAAAGAGCACGCGCAGATCGGTTATTTCGGGGAAACGGGCTCGTTCTGCGAAGAAGCGATGTTGGCCTATTTCAAGGAAGCGCCCCGCGATCCGAAAAACTACCATACCTTTGAATCGCTGTTCTTGGGTATCCAGAACGGGGAAATCGATTACGGCGTTCTGCCAGTGGAAAACTCTTCCACTGGTGCGATTTCACAAGTGCTCGATCTGTTGTACAAATACGGCCTTTCCATCGTGGGCGAGCAATACATCAAAATCGAGCAGCATCTGATCGGCCTGGAAGGGACCGGTCTGGATCAGATCGAGGAAGTCTATTCGCACCCGCAAGGTTTCCAGCAATCCACCGATTATTTCAAGGACCACGAGCAGTGGCGTCAGATTCCGTTCCACAGCACATCCGACAGCGCGAAAATGGTGAAGGACTCCGGAGATGCGCACAAGGGCGCCATAGCCAGCAGAAGGGCAGCCCATATCCATGGCCTATCCATCTTGGCGGAGAGCATCCAGAATCAGAGCGAAAACACGACCCGCTTCATCATCGTAGGCAAGGATCTTGAGTCGAATCCGCGCTGCAACAAAGTCAGCGTGGTGTTCTCTTTGGACAATCAAGCCGGCACGCTGTTCAAGCTGCTGCGTCATTTCGCGAGGTACCACATCAACCTGATCAAAATCGAGTCCCGCCCCGTCGAAGGGGAGAAATGGGAGTACCTGCTTTACCTGGACTTCGAAGGCAACATCGCCGACGAAAACGTCCATGAAGCCTTGCGCTTCATCCATCGGAGCAGCGTCTATTTTCGCTTGTTGGGCTGCTATAAGGCCGCTACCGAAAACAAATAAGCAAAGCTTTCCGCCCTTACGCGGAAAACCTGAAAAGCCAGCAAAAACCGCTTCGTGCGGTGCGTTGCTGGCTTTTTGATTTTCGATTCTTGCAGTCCGGGGCAAAAATGGGTACTATTAAGAAGAGAACGCGTTACGGAAGGGTGAGTTTATTGAAAGCAGCAGAGAGACGAAATGAAATCATCAAATTATTGGAGGCCACGGACCAACCGGTGAACGCCACCCAACTGGCTGAATTGTTGTCGGTTAGCCGTCAGGTCATCGTGGGCGATATCGCATTGATCCGCGCCAAAGGGATTGAGATCCTGGCAACTCCACGGGGCTATCTTTCCGCGAATGCATTCAAGGGCGAAGGCAGTCTGTTCACAGGTAAAATTGCCTGCCAGCATACGCGGGCCGAGACGGTGACGGAACTGAACATCATCGTGGACAATGGCGGCGAGGTCGTGGATGTCCAGGTCGAGCATCCGGTCTACGGCACCTTGACCGGGGAACTGCATATCCGTTCGCGCCATGATGTCATCGACTTTATGTCGAAAATCGCATCAAACGAAGCGGCGATGCTGTCTTCGCTGACGGGCGGTGTGCATCTGCATACGCTTGCCTGCAAGGACGAAGAAACATTCCTGCGCATCAAAAAGGAACTGCAGGAAGCCGGCATCCTCTATTCAGGGTGAAAACGTATGAAAATTAGCTTGACAACTCCTGAAAAGATTATATAATATATTTACAACTGTCAAGACAGTTGTAAATATCTTTGGAGGGATTGGCGAAATGAATACACGTACACAAACGAAACACATTACGATAGCTGCTCTACTGATTGCGATAGGGATCCTGATACCGATGATATCCCCTTTGAAAATAATTCTTGAACCGGCTTCCTTTACTTTGGCTAGCCATGTGGCAACGATGATCGCCATGTTCCTTTCACCCGGCATCGCTGTTGCGGTTGCCTTTGGAACGGCAGTCGGCTTTATGCTTGGCGGCTTTCCATTGGTCGTAGTCCTGCGTGCGGCAACGCACATGATTTTTTCTTATGTCGGTGCGAAATACATCCAAAAGCACCCGGAAATGGCGCACGATATCAAAAAATCGTTGTTGTTCAGCCTGGTCCTTGGCGTGTTGCATGCTGGCTCCGAAGTCATCGTCGTGAGCCTGTTCTACTTTGCAGGCAACCTTACGACAGCGTATTACGATAAAGGCCTGATTTCTTCCGTCATGCTGCTGGTCGGCGTCGGAACCGTCATCCACAGCATGGTCGATTACTGGTTGGCCCAAATCGTCTGGAAAACCGTCGGCAAAAAAGCTCTGCCTCTACGCTCTGTGTAGATCGAAAAACGAATCAAATGAAAAGGACGCATCCCGGCTTTAATTGCGGGATGCGTCCTTTTTCTGTGTGCGGATCGTTCATACTTTGATTTTTATCAACCGTTTGCCAGCAAAAATTCGCATAAGTTGGGGTCATAGATGAAAATTTCGCCGGTTTCAATGATGTAGTGCCAACCGCTGATCTGCAGCGTGTCGGCTTCCATTCTTTCGGCAATATAGGGATGGGTAACCAAATGTTTCAGTTGCTCTAAGACATTTCCTTGTTCCATCATCCAGGCCCGTGCTTCAGGTTCGGATTCTGGAATTTCCTTCAGAACGCGATCGCGGACGGGGTGAATCAGTTCCAGCCATTTGCGCGTGTGCGGCAAATCATCGAGCTTGCCTTCGGGATGTAGGCAAGCAGCGCAACCGCCGCAGTTCGAATGGCCGCAGATGATGATATTCTCTACGCCGAGCGCAAGCACGGCATACTCGATGGCGGATGTCGTCGCCAAATATTCCGAAGAAATCCGGTAAGGCGGAGCGATGTTGGCGATGTTGCGGATGATGAACAATTCCCCCGGCAAAGTGCCTGTGATCATATTCGGATCGATGCGTGAATCAGAACAGGAAATAAATAGGGTATGAGGTTTCTGGGAGCTTTTCAACCCCTTGAAAAGCTCACGATGAGATTCAAAATCTCTCCTCCTGAAATTGACGATCCCTTTTAATAACTTATCCATGCTCATACCTTCTTTCTGAAATGATTATCCGAACAACAGTTGTGCAAATTGCACGATGATCGGGATTGTAAATAAGGACAATAGAGTGGTCAGGACCACAAGACGCGCGCCATATTCGTAGTCGCCGCCGAACAGACGGCCAAGGATGGCAGTGTTCGTTGCTGCCGGGGCACAGGAGGCGATGGTCAGGACGATTTCCACCATATAGTCATCGATCGGCAACAAATAAATGACGCCGATCGAGATGAGGGCGGTGACGATCAAACGCAGGAAAGTGGTCCAATACGCTTTCGGGAAAGCCAACAATTCCGAAAAATTGCTGTTGGCGATGTAGCTTCCGAGGATGATCATGGCCAGCGGCGTATTCAACGCTGCCAAGTTGTCGACGGACTTCCAGAGAAAAGCAGGGACCGGCAGGCGGCTGATGTAGATTGACAATCCGATGGCAGCCCCGATCATTCCGGGATTGAGAAGGGTTTGCCGCAAGGTCATCGCTTTTTTGTCGCCCGAAATCAGATATTGGCCGTAAGTCCACTGGGTGACGTTATTTGCCATGATGTAACCGGACATGAAAAAGACGCCCTCATAGCCCACGGTCGCGAGTACCAGGGGGATGCCGACAAAACCGGCATTCGGGAAAATCGTGGCGTATTTATCGATGCGGTCCTCTTTTTTCAATAGGACATGGACGATGAACGCGCGGATGGAAATTGTCAGAAAAGCCGCCAGCGTCGCCCAAAGCAACAGCTTCAAGCGGTGCGCATCAAAATCGGCATTGAACGATGTGATCATGGTCGCGGGCATCACGAACAAGGAGAGGATGGTCGATATTTGGCGTGTACCCTCGCTGGTGATGACTTTCGACCGGATCAGAATAAAACCAAAGAACATGATAGTGAACATGGTCAACAGCTGTTGGAAAACGATGCTTATCAAAGTGGCGCGGCACTCCTTTCACGTATGGAAGCTTAATTTCAGATTTTTTCTGTTCCTAACATGATAACACACCACGTGATATAATTTTAAGGAAAATCTCATAAATGTCTAGTATAATGAATTGGTATGCATCATAAAACAAACAACAGCATCTCAAGCTGAAGAATGGAGAAATATAGATGGCTAAAGTAGAAAGTTTTGAATTGGATCACGATTTGGTAAAGGCTCCGTATGTCCGCCAAGCAGGCTATGAAGTGCATGAAACTGGGGCTGTCGTCACAAAATTCGATCTGCGTTTTGTGCAGCCCAACCAGGATGCACTGCCGACTGGGGCTATGCACACGTTGGAACACCTTTTGGCAATCAACATCCGCGATTACGTGGATGGCGTCATTGATTTGTCGCCGATGGGTTGCCGCACCGGTTTTTACATGATCTGTTGGGGTGAACATACTCCGGAAGAAATCGCTTCTGCTTTGGAAAAAGTGTTGCAGATTGTATTGGAAACGACAGTAGTCCCGGCAACGACCGCGAAGGAATGCGGCAATTACCGCGATCATTCCTTGTTCGGCGCACAAGAATACGCGAAGCAAGTGTTAGCGGCCGGCATCAGCCGCGATCCTTTCACGCGTACGGTCTAGAAATTCAGGGAGGGTTGACATTATATGACGAAAGAATTGATCGTTAGGACTGGTCCGCAAGAATACGAATGCAGGGAAGGCGTTCTGTCAACTTTGCCGAAACGTTTGGAAGAACGCTTCGTAAAAAATGTTTTGATTGTGCACGGAACCGTATCCTGGCAAAAAGCCCGTCCCTACCTTAAAGATCTCTATCAAGCAGGATTTGTAATCACAGAAGTGGCTTTTTCGGGCGAATGCAGCTATGAGGAAGTCGACCGCATCGTCGGATTGGCCGCACAGCACGAAAGCGATGCGATCATCGGTATCGGCGGCGGAAAGATCATGGATGCAGTGAAATATGCTGCCGCGAAAGCGGGCTGCATCCTGAATGTGATGATTCCGACATTGGCGAGCAATTGCGCGCCTTGGACACCGCTCAGCGTCATGTACAGTGAAGATGGCGTGTTCATCCGTTACGATTTCCTGCAGCAACAAGCTTCGCTTTTGTTGTTGGAACCAAAATTGATCATCGATTCGCCGAAGGATTTCTTTGTGGCCGGATTGGCGGATACGCTGGCCAAATGGTACGAATCGGATGAGATCCTTTCGCTGCCTGAGAATGCCCAACAACCGATGCTGATGATGGCGCGCCAAGCTGCCTACATCTGCAGACAGAGCATCCTGGACCACGCTGAGTTGGCGATCGCCAGTCTGGAAGCAGGCGAAGTGACGGAAGCTTTTGTGAAGCTGACGGAAGTCATCACTTCCATCAGCGGCATGGTAGGCGGGATGGGGGACGCTTTTGCGCGGACGACCATCGCCCATGAAATCCATGATGCCATCACCAATTTCCCGGAATCGCATCATTTCCTGCATGGGCATAAAGTTGCTTATGGAATCATGGTCCAATTGGCCTATGAAAAAAAATGGGCGGAGATCGACAACCTGATCCCGTTCTACGAACATTTGGACATTCCGAAGAGCCTCCACGATCTGCATCTGGACAGACTGGACGCGGAAGGCATCATGGAAATCGCCCGGATGTCGACCAAACCTGAAGCACCGGCGCACGGACTGCCTTACGAAGTCACTGCCGAACTGATGGCGGAAGCGATCCAGGCACTCGAGGATTACATGGCGAATTTGCCGGAACTCTGATCCCAACGATTAAAGCTTGAGCAGGAGCTAGGCAACGCTGATCAATGACCTTTCCGGTTTGGCAAAATCTGGAATAATCGGTATACTGTAAACACGAACATTTACGTGTCAGAAAAAATACCCATTCTTGATAAGCGAGGGATCATCGATGAACAGTGAAGAATTAGTCTCCAGAGCAAGAGCGGCCATGCAACATGCATACAGCCCATATTCCCATTTTCCGGTAGGAGCGGCAGTCCTCTATAAGGACGGCGAAGTGATCGAAGGCGTGAACGTGGAAAATGTTTCCTTCGGCGCGACAAACTGTGCTGAGCGAACCGCCTTGTTCACCGGAGTTACGAGAGGCTACCGCAAAGACGACGTCGCAGCCATCGCCATCGCCGGCGACACGGAAACCTTCCTCCCGCCTTGCAGCATCTGCCGCCAGGTGATGGTGGAATTGTGCGGGTACGAAACGCCTGTCTACCTTTCCGACAAACACGGAAAAATCATGGAGCTGACGATCAAAGAGTTGGTTCCTTACGCTTTCACCGATTTGGATATGTAAAAAACAACTGCGGCCCACCAATCAGAGGTGGGCCGCAGTTGTTTTGATGCTACATTTTCAGGAATAATACGTAGGCGATCGTCGTCATCAACAGCAAATGCGCGCTGATGCCGCCGAGGCAAAGGTAAAGCGTATCCCGTTTCGTTTCGTTGATCGTCTGGTACAGGCTGGCGATGAACGTCACCAGATAGCTGGACAGATGGACCAAGAACAACAACAGCACCGGGACCGCCATCAGGATCGGTGCGATGAGGCTGGTCACAAAAGCGGCACCCAACAGCAACAGACCGAAAGCGTTCATTCCCGCATACTGCGTCATCCAGTTATGGATGGCATGGCGTCTGTGCAAAAAGAATGTTTTGATGAGGTACGCCAAAAAGGGGTACAAATAATAGAACGCCAAGAACAACAGGAAACTCTTCATGAACCAAACAACCGGTTCGACCTGGAAAGTGACGGTCGGCAACAATGAAATCTGCGAAAGTAAATCATATTGATAAGCCAATGCGACCGCAATCCGCGTCACCAATCCGGCTGAAAGAAGCGCCGAAAGGATGAAGGTAAAGTAGCCGTAAAGGTTGTGGCTTTCTCTGCGCGATTTTCTGGTCTCCGCGGGGTCTTTCATTTTTTTCCACAAAAAACGCACGTAACGGATGAATTTATTCTTTGCTTCATTGAAAGAAAAAGCTTGCTTATCAGCACGCGAAGCCGCTTCAGCCGCTTCTTCATCCTCATCAGCCGTCAGATCGACAAAATTTTCCGTGTTATCTTCGAATAAAGTGGATTGATAAAAATCATCTTGATGGATCGCGTCCGAACCGGAAACATCCGACCCACACATCGGGCAGATCAAAGCCTCTTTCGGGATGCGATTATGGCAATAGGTACATATCTTCATTGAGTTTTCTCCTTCTCACTGGTAACTAACTTCTAGAATAATTCAGTTTGTGGGATATAGCAAGGTTATTTTTGCGACAAATTTTTTGTAAAGGAACTGATAATTCGGTATGATAAGGGCAGCATAAATGAGAGGAATGATGACTGAATGAAAATGTTACACACTTGCATCCGCGTGCAGCACTTGGATAAATCGATTGCGTTCTACAAAGAGGCGTTTGATTTCCAAGAGAAAAAGAAGTTGGATTACCCTGAGCACAAGTTTTCAATCGTCTACTTAGGTTTGGAAGGCGATGACTATGAGTTGGAATTGACTTACAATTACGACCATGAACCTTATAACATCGGTGACGGCTATGGCCATATCGCCATCGGAGTGGATGAATTTGAAGCGCTCCATGACAAACAAGTAGCTGCCGGATTCAACGTGACAGACTATAAAGGTTTGCCTGATTCTTCCGTAAGATACTATTTCATCACCGATCCGGATGGCTACAAGGTTGAAGTCATCCAGAACAGATAGGGCGGACCTATGGAGAAAACGACCAAGAAAAAATTGCTTTTCATCGGCGACAGCATCACGGATGTCGGCCGCAACCGTAACAATCCCGATTCGCTGGGGAAAGGCTATGTGGCAATGATAGCGAAGGCTCTTGCGGACAGGGGCGATGCCGAACACTACCAGCTGATCAACCGCGGCATCAGCGGCAACCGAATCCATGATATAGCGGAAAGATGGCACGCCGATTGCGTTTCGCTCGAACCCGATGTCGTCACTATGTTGATTGGCATCAATGATACGTGGCATAATGTCGGCGATGAAACGGTGTTCGCGACCGTACAGGGCGCTGAACAGTTCGAAATGCATTACCGCCATTTGTTGGCCTCCTTGCGGAAAAAATCGGATGCCCGGATCATACTGATGGAACCGTTCGTTTTTCCGTATCCGGAAGACCGCAAAACTTGGCGGGTCGATTTAGATCCAAAACAGGAAATCGTCAAACGCCTTGCCGAAGAATTCGATGCCGAATGGATTGGGCTGGATGCTTATTTGAATGCAATCGGTGCTGTCGATGGTTATGAAACATTGTCGAATGACGGCGTCCATCCGACCAAAAAAGGCCACCAACTCATCGCCGATGCTTGGCTGAAGCAATTTGACGAGAGCGGCATAAAATAAAAACCAGTGAATCAGCGTCTGCAATCAAAAAAAGACTTGCCTTTTCGGTTTCTGCATGATAAGATATTTTACATGCGATGAGGCGACGAGCAATCAGGTGGGTTCGCCCATTCCGCGCAAGCGGCGAAGTGATTGCAAATCAAACGGGACATACGTGCTTGCACAACCACAGGATGTGGATGTTTGATGGTGACTGCTGTGAACAGTCCCATCCATGGGTTTACCCATGCCGTATCAGAAGAAAGGGTCGGAAAGTTGAACACTTAGGTGTTTACCTTTTCGGCCCTTTCTTTTTGTGGTTTCAGCGATTGGGGCCGCCAGCTCCGGTGAGGGGCGGCTCGCCGGAGCTGGATCATCCGGATTATCGGCTCCTCCGGCGAGGAGAGGCTCGCCGGAGAAGAACACCGAAAATGGGCCGCTCCTCCGGCGACAGCCGCTTCGCCGGAGGAGCGGCCGGTTTCCCCGGTCCCACCGGCCGTTCTTCGGCCAAGCCAAGTCCGCCAAAGCCGGACCATAAATATGTAAGGGCTTTATTAGGCGCAGCGGCCGCCATGCGGTATAATCTAAGTAGGAAACTTAGGAAAGATTGGAGGCGCCTCAATTGAAAAAACTGAAATTATTGATACTATCGCTGCTGTCATTCTCGCTGGTGGGTTGTTCATTCTTAACGACGGAAGAAACGAGTGTTTCGCAACAGGACGCTGCCGGAGTAGACAACGTGACGACTGAAATATCCAAAATGGATGGGGCAGTCGGGTCTGGATTGCTCATCGGCGAAAAGGTAGTCACCACTGTCCATCTCTCCTATGAAACGTTGAAATATGATGATTCCATCGCTTACCTGAAGGAAATCGTCGGTAAATACGGGGCCTATGTGGAATATTCCTACGAATCCAGCGGCGGCGACATGTTCTACACGACTACTTCATTGAGCCAAAACTATCGCCAAGGCAGCTACACAATCCGGATCCCGAAAGATTCCGTGACAGCCTTCCTGGACGATCTGGAGGGCGGACTGGGAACGAAAATCAGCGAGCAGCAGGGCAATGAGGACGTAACGCAATACTACGAGGATACGGCCACCCGCATCAGCGTGCTGCAAAGGAAGGAAGAGCGCTTGTTGGCGCTGCTCGAGCAAGCGGAAACAGTCGAGGAGATCCTAGCTATCGAAGACAGTCTCAGTGCTGCCATAGCCGAAAGGGAAGTGCTTCAGGCTGAGTTGGACAACATCGATGATTTGGTCGACTATACAGCTTTGTATCTGACCGTTTCCGAGCGTTCGCGCATCTCGAATAACCAAGGCGGATCGACGCCTTTCTGGGATCGCGTCAAGGATGCTTTCACCGATTCGCTTTATTCCTTCTACTATTGGCTGCAGGATGCCGCAATCTGGTTCATCTATGCGATGCCATTCTTTGTAGCAGTTCTGTTGTTGTTGCTGCTGCTGTGGGCGATCAAAAAACTGTTCGGCAAAACGATTTGGGGCAAACAAAGGGCCGAAAAGCAACTTCTGGAAAGAAAACAGATCGAAGAGCGCCGGAAAGAACGGTTTGACCGGACCCATCCAAGAAAACCGGGAGGCACAAATGTAGCTTCCAAACCGACCGTGGAACCGTCTGTGAAAACAACAAGCACACCACAAACCCCAGTCCCGCCGGTCGAAAAGACCGACCAGCCGGATTTGAAACCGAAAGATAATGAAGGGGATCCGCTCGAGCCATAAGTCAGGAACGGATTGAATTCAACCAAACAAAGGACTGCATCCCGATCGCTCAAAGATCCGGATGCAGTCTTTTGAGCTTTAAGCATAAAAGATGGCTAAAATAAGTGCGCCTAAGTCGACTGGACGACTGGATTATATGGTAAAATAACAGGATAGGAGGGTAATATTATGGTAAAAAGAAAACTGTATATCATTTCATTAGATGCATTTGGTGCCAGTGACTTAGAATTTGCCAAGACGCTGCCCCATTTCCAGGAAATATTGAACAGAAGTGCGCTCGTCAAAGAGGTGGAATCGGTTTATCCTTCTTTGACATACGTAGCCCATACTTCGATCGCAACAGGGATGAATCCGAATCGCCACGGCGTCATCCACAATACACATCGGCAACCGGAAAGACAGTCTCCGGACTGGTATTGGTATGCCAAAGAAATAAAGAAGGCGACATTGTTTGATGTCGCAAAGAAGGCTGGTTATACAACCTGCGCTTTGCTTTGGCCAGTGACGGGGAAAAGTTCTTCCATCGATTATAACCTCGCGGAAATTTTTCCGAACAGGCCGTGGCAAAATCAAGTCATGGTTTCCGCTTTTGCCTCCAGCACAAAATATGCGCTGGAGATGAACAAAAAATACAGTTCGTTGCGGAACGGCATTGCCCAACCGGAGTTGGATGAGTTTGTCACGGCGATTGCGGTCGACACAATCAAAACGAAACAGCCGGATCTGCTGGCTGTGCATCTGGTCGATTTGGACAGTATGCGTCATCATTATGGCGTCTTGAGCGACCAAGCGAAAGAAGCCATCGTCCGGATGGATCGCCATCTCGGCCAAATCATCGACGCGATGAAAGAAACGGACATCTATGAGGATACCGTGTTGGCGGTGTTGGGCGATCATTATCAAATCGATACGCATACGGTCATCCGCCCGAACCACCTATTTTTGGACAAAGGGTGGCAGACTTTGGACCGCAAAAAGAATATCAAGGACTGGAAAGTGCTGGCAAAAGCCGCAGATGGTGCTTGTTATATTTACCGCAAAGATGTCAGCATCACTAATAAAATGATATTGGATGCATTGAAAGGGATTGAAGACCGGGTTGAAACCATCCATTCGGCCGCAGAAGCCAGAAAAATGGGAGCGGATGAGAATTGCCTCTTCATTCTGGAAGCGAAGGCGGGTTATTATTTCGAGAGCGATGTGCTGTATCCTTTCATGGAAAGCACCGCCAAAAACCTGCCCGACCGAAGACTGCATAGCGCAACGCACGGCTTCAGTCCGAAAAAGAAAAAATATGCCACGATGCTGATGGTTTCCGGACCCGGAATCGACAAAGACGCTGTTGTCGAAAAGGGCAGGTTGATCGACGAAGGACCGACTTTCCTGCATGCAATCGGTCTGAAATTTCCGGAAGCCACGGATGGAAGGGTCATCAACAAAATATTTTTGTAATCGGGAGGATTTAATCGCCGCATGATCAAAGTAGTGGGAGCTGTAATAGAAAAAGAAGGCAGCATTTTTTGTGCCAAAAGAGGGCCGGGTAAGGCATTAGCCGGCCTGTGGGAATTTCCTGGAGGAAAGCTTGAGGAGAACGAGACGGCAGAAGAGGCCCTTGTCCGGGAGATGGAGGAGGAATTTTCCTGCCGGATCCTGGTCAAAGAGGAGCTGCTCACAATCCAGCATCTTTATGATTTCGGGACCGTGGAGTTGACGACGCTTCTCTGTGAATTGAACGAGGGCGAACCGCGATTGTCGGAGCACACGGAAATGCGTTGGGTGAACGTTTCAGAATTGCCTGAGTTGGACTGGGCGCCGGCAGATATCCCTACCGTGGAGCTGCTGATCCAACGATTGTAAATACCAAGTAAAAATAATCCTGAATTGTAAAAATTATGCCACAATCTTTGCAAATCAGGATTTCTTTACTATATAAATGTAAGCGGAAACATTCGCAATCTGGGAGATTGCCCGATTTGTGAAATAAATAACTAAATCTATCTGTGTATTTACATGTCCTTATTTGTAAGTGAATGTTGACAAAGTGTTGTAACAATAAGCCTGGTTGAAATGCCTCTCATCGTTATCTAATCAAAAGTTCATTTTCATGACTCAGATGGATTCTATATAGTGATATTCATGTCTTAAGTTTGAATAGCGTTTACAATGTTGTTTTTATGTAAAAAAACTATTAAGGATGATAGTTTATTACTATTAGGAAGAGAAATAGGTCTCAATATATTTATTATGGATTATGGCAAAATCATCTTTAAAATGGTATTATGGATATATATTAATGAAAGGGCCTGGCATGATTAAATAAATCATTATTGGATCGTTTTGTTACAGCAATATAATTGTAAGGGAAGTGTCTGGATGAGTGCAAAAACGAACATACTTAAAGAATTAGAAAAAGAGATGTATTTGTTCAACATCGGGGAGCATCTTGAAAGCTATCGCTTTTTAGGAAGTAAACAACGGACCGAAAACGGGATTGAAGGCTGGCGGTTCACTGTTTGGGCGCCCAATGCAAAAAACGTTTCGGTGGTTGGGGACTTTACTGAGTGGAAACCCGTAGAAATGCAAAAAATAGGCAAAACCGGTGGCTGGTCACTCTTTACGGAGGATGCGGCACAAGGGGACTGCTACAAGTATTATATCGAAGACAAAAACGGCAAAAAGAAATACAAAATCGATCCTTATTCTTTTGCGTACGAAGTTCCGCCGAAAGACGCCTCAGTCGTGTTTGATATGCCTGAGAAAAAATGGAAAGACGGCAGATGGTCCGCAAACAAAAAAAGAAAGTCCATCTATCAAAAACCGCTTAACATTTATGAAGTGCATTTCAGCTCTTGGAAAAAACATGATGATGGCAGCTGGTATTCCTTTAAGGATCTTGCTGAAACGTTGATTCCATATGTGAAGGAAATGGGCTACACGCACATTGAATTCATGCCATTGATGGAACATCCGTTGGAAGCTTCTTGGGGCTATCAAATCACCGGATACTTCGCGGTGGCTGCCCGTTACGGCAATTTGCTCGAATTACGGGATTTCGTGGAAGAAGCGCATAAAGAAGGGGTCGGGGTCATCATGGACTGGGTTCCCGGACATTTCTGCAAAAATGACTATGCGTTAGCCAATTTCGATGGCACACCGACTTTCGAATACGCCGATCCGAATCGCGCCATCAACAACCGCTGGGGAACATTGAATTTTGACTTGGGTAAAGCGCAAGTACACAGTTTCCTGATTTCGAACGCCATTTTCTGGCTACAAGAGTTCCATTTTGACGGAATCCGTGTCGATGCCGTTTCGAATATGCTTTACCTTGATTATGATGAGGGCCCTTGGACACCGAATGAAGACGGTGGCAATGATAATCGCCAAGGGATCGAATTCCTGAAGAAAATGAACACGAAAGTCTTCGAGCGCCAACCGGATACTTACATGATTGCGGAAGAAAGCACTGCCTGGGCGAACGTCACGAAACCTATCGAGATGGGCGGTTTAGGCTTCAACTATAAATGGAATATGGGCTGGATGAATGATACGTTGCGTTTCTTCGAAATGGATCCGTTGTTCCGAAAAGATAATTTCAACCTGATCACCTTCTCATTTATGTATGCTTTCAATGAGAACTTTATTTTGCCGATATCCCATGATGAAGTGGTCCACGGGAAACAGTCCCTTTTGGCAAAAATGCCGGGTGACCGCTATAAACAATTTGCGGGCTTACGGACGCTGCAAGCCTATATGATGGCTCACCCAGGGAAAAAATTGAATTTCATGGGCAATGAAATCGGACAATTCCTGGAATGGCGCTTCTACGAACAAATCGAATGGGATGTCTTGAATAATGAGTTCAATCCGGAGTTCCAGCATTACATCAAAACGTTGAATCATCTTTACAAAGATACGAAAGCTTTGCATGAAGTCGATGATGCAAACACCGGTTTAGAACTTTTGGACGCGGACAATAGCTCGGAGTCAGTCCTTTCCTTCATAAGAACAGGTGAAAAACCGCGCGATTTCCTGATTGTCGTCTGCAACTTCACACCTGTAGAGCGTCGCAATTTCCGAGTGGGCGTGCCATATGAGGGCCACTACGAAGTATTGCTTAATACTGAAATGCAGGAATTCGGCGGTACTTGGACCGAAAATCTGCCTGAAATGGTCACCAGCCTCGACGGCATGAATCGCCAACCGTTCTCGATCGAATTTACGTTACCCGCATTAGGAGTTTTGTTCATCAAACCAAAACGCGTTTTTGGTGTTAATAAATAGATCTACAGATAGTTATGATGAGAAGGAGGGGAAAGGAAGAGGCATTCTTCCTGATACTATGAAAAATCAAATGGTAGCAATGATATTAGCCGGAGGGCAAGGCACTCGGCTTGGAAAATTGACGCGCGAAACAGCCAAACCGGCCGTTCCGTTTGGCGGAAAATATCGAATAATCGACTTTGCTTTAAGTAACTGCGCTAACTCAGGGATCAATAAAGTCGGGGTAGTGACACAATATCAACCTTTAGAATTGAATGAACACATCGGCAACGGTGAATCATGGGGACTGAACGGTGGAGATGGTGGAGCGACTATCTTGCAGCCGTATTCGAGCGCGGATGGCGAAAAGTGGTTCAAGGGTACCGCTCATGCCATCTACCAAAATATCGCCTATATCGACAGATACAATCCCGAATACGTTTTAGTGTTGTCCGGTGACCATATCTACAAGATGGACTATTCCCACATGTTGGAATTCCATATTGCGCACAATGCCAGTTTGACAGTCGGCGTTATCCCTGTTCCGATGGAAGAAGCACCGCGCTTCGGGATCATGAATACGGATCAGACAAACCGCATCATCGAATTCGATGAAAAACCGAAAGAACCGAAAAGCAATCTGGCATCCATGGGGATCTACATCTTCAATTGGTCAGTATTGCGCAAGTATTTGGTTGAGGATCAAGCGAAGCAACGCGAAATGGAAGATTTCGGTAAAAACGTCATCCCGACCTATCTTGAAAACGGCGAAAACTGCTTTGCTTATGCGTTTGATGGGTATTGGAAAGATGTCGGTACCATCGAAAGCCTTTGGGAAGCGAACATGGAATTCCTGGATCCAGAGCATATCCTGAATATCCGCGATGAAGAATGGCGCATCTATTCCAAAAATCCGGTATCCCCTCCGCAATTTTTGACAGAAACCTCCAACGTGACGGATTCCATGATCGTTGACGGATGCTATGTGGCAGGTGAAATCACCCATTCAATCCTTTCCCAGAATGTTCGGGTCGGAAATGGGTCGGTCGTACGCGATAGCTTGATCATGGCGAACGTAACAATCGGAGAGAATGTCACAATCGAGCATGCCATCATCGGAGAAAATGCTAAAATTGCCGACAATGCGAATGTCATCGGCAAGAACGGTGAAATCGAAGTTGTTGGATATGCTGAAGTTATAGGAGGACTGAAAGATGAAGATGAATAGTATTTGTGCCATATTAAACTTGACCGAGGACGAGACAACGTTGAAACCGTTGACGAATGTCCGCCCAATTGCTTCGTTACCATTTGCGAGTCGTTATCGCTTGATCGACTTCAATCTTTCCAGCATCAGCCATGCTGAAATCAAATCAGTCGGCATGTTCATCGCTGGAAGCGGCCGTTCAATCTATGATCATATCCGCAGCGGTTCCGTCTGGAATCTTGAATCCGGACTCACCGGCGGGATTTTCACCTATTCCCAACAGTTGCTGAAAGCAATCCAGGAGAAGAACGGTGATGCTCCGGACTTTTACATGAACCACAAAGAGTTCATCACCCGTTCCAAAGGCGAATATGTCATCGTTATGGGCAGCAAAATCTTGGCCAATGTCGACATCAAAGCCATTATGCAACATCATTTGGCGAAGGAAGGCGACATCACTGTAGTCTATAAGAGCCTTCCGAAAGGCGCCTTGGAAAACAGACCGCATGAAAAAGTATTGAAAATCGATCGCGATGAGTATTTGCTGCATCTGACCGACGTGCAGGAAGCACCTGCAGATCTTGAACGCCTTGCGATGAGCATGAACATGTACTTCATGAGAGCGGACAAGCTGTTGGAATTGATCCAGCGTGCCGAATTGGAAAACGTGCAACTCGATTCAGACAAATTGATTAAACACTACTTGCCGGATTACCAAGTCAATACTTACGAGTATACCGGCTATATGGCGAACATCGATTCAATCGACGCCTACTTCAATGCTAATATGGAAATGTTGGAAAAGAATAAGTTTTCAGCTTTGTTCCACGGCAGCCAACACGTCATCACAAAGGTGAAGAACGGAGCACCGACCTATTATGCTAAAGGGGCTCATGTGAAAAATGCCCAGTTCGCTACTGGTTGCGTCATTGAAGGGACAGTCGAAGACTCCTTGATTTTCCGTAAAGTCAACATCGCTAAGGACGCCGAAATACGCAACTCCATCATCATGCAGGGTGCACAGATCGGTGAAGGCGCAATCCTCGAATATTGTATCTTGGATAAAAATGTGACAGTCGGTCCTGGTGTGATTTTGAAAGGCACGAAAGATAATCTTGTCGTAATCGAAAAAAATAAAACACTCACAGTTTAGAAAGAAGGATGCGCACGATGAAAATTTTATTTGCCGCAAGTGAGGCTGCTCCTTTCTTTAAAACAGGTGGCCTCGGTGATGTCGCGTACGCATTGCCGAAGGAGTTAGTAAAACAAGGCGTGGATATCAGGGTTGTCCTTCCTTATTATTCAACCATGCCTGCAAAGTACAAAGAAGACATCAAAGAATTGCTGCATTTCCGCGTACAAGTCGGTTGGAAAAGCATGTATTGCGGTGTGAAAACATTGGAATTGGAAGGCGTGACTTATTATTTCATCGATAATCAAGCCTATTTCAATCGTCCATCCTTGTACGGTCAAATGGATGATGCCGAAAGATTCGGTTTCTTCTCCTTGGCGATCTGCGAAATGATGGAAAAAATTGATTTCATTCCGGATGTCGTCCATGTGAATGATTGGCATACGGCTATGGTTCCGGTCCTGCTTGTGGACAAATACCATTGGGTCGAAGCGTATCAAAGCATCCGCAAAGTCATCACAATCCACAACATCCGTTTCCAAGGCGTCTATGATCCTTCCATTCTGACCAGCATCTTCGGGACGGGCATGAACATCTATCATGAAGCCGGCGTGAAGTATTATGATAACGTCAATTTCATGAAAGGCGGCATCAATTTCTCTGATGTCGTCACGACGGTCAGCCCATCCTATGCGAATGAAATCCAGACACCGGAATTCGGTGAAGGCTTGGAAGGCACGTTGGGATACAACAGCTGGAAAATCAAGGGGATCATCAACGGAATTGATTATGACGTCAATGATCCGGAAACCGACCCGAAACTGGAATATCATTTCACAGCCGATGATTTGACAGGAAAAGCGGCAAACAAAGCTGCCCTTCAGGAGCGTTTGGGATTGGAAGTGAATCCCGACATCCCTTTGATCACGAGCGTCGGACGCTTGACTGATCAAAAAGGCTACCAGCTTGTGCAGGAAAAAACCGAGGAACTATTGAATGCGCGTGATGTACAGATTGCCATCCTCGGCACCGGCGAAGCGGAATACGAGAATTCATTCCGTTACTTTGCCGCAAAATACCCTGATCGCTTTGCGGCGGTCATCGATTTTGACATAGCGTTGGCTCAGCAGATGTACGCAGGCGCGGATATGTTCCTGATGCCTTCCGCATTCGAACCGTGCGGCTTGTCGCAAATGATTTCCTTGCGCTACGGCACTTTGCCGATTGTGCATGAAACGGGTGGCTTGAAAGATACAGTAGTCCCTTACAACTCCTACACGGGTGAAGGCACAGGGTTCACATTCATTGATTTCAGTGGATATGCACTGCTCGGAACCATCTACCGTGCACTGGATGTATATGAAAAACAACCGAAAGCCTGGGCAGAGATGGTGCGCGAAGCGATGAGCAGCGATTTCAGCTGGAAAGAACCGGCCAAGGATTATCTGGACGTCTATCAGTCATTAGTCAACGAATAAGAGGAGTTGAAAGCATATATGGCATTTGACGTTCAAGAGTTCAAAAAAGAATACCAAAAGAAATTTGAGGAATTGTTCGCTTACGGTTATGAGGCTGGTTCGAAAACGGAGCAGTACATTGCTTTGGGGGATTTGGTCCGTGGGCTCTACTCCGAGGATTGGATTCAAACAATCATGGAGTACAACAAGAAAAAGGAAAAGCAAGTCTATTACTTTTCGATGGAGTTCCTGCCCGGAAGGATGCTGAAAAGCAATCTCCTGAATATGGGTATACTGGACTGCGTCAAACAAGGCATGGATGAGCTCGAGCTTGACTTGGATGAAGTGGCGCGTGCTGAAGTCGATCCGGCCTTAGGGAACGGTGGACTCGGCAGACTGGCTTCCTGCTTCATGGATTCCATCGCCTCGACCGGCCTTGCCGGAAACGGCAACGGAATCCGCTACCGTTATGGTCTTTTCAAACAAAAATTCATCAACGGCTATCAGATTGAATTGCCTGAGAATTGGCTCCGCAACAAGAACGTATGGGAAGTCAGGAAAGAGAACAAAGCCGTCATCGTCCGTTTCGGCGGAGATGTCAGCTTTACGCAGGAGGATGGGGACGGCAGATTGCGTGTGCGTCACGAAAATACCCGTGATATCCTTGCAGTTCCTTACGATACTGCCCAAGTCGGCTACAATAACGGCGTCGTAAATAATTTGCGGCTTTGGTCGGCAGAAATTCCTTACGGGGATGAAGCACGTTTTTCGACAGAAGAACAACGCGAAGAAGTCAAACGCATCACCGAAGTATTGTATCCGGATGATTCCAATTACGAAGGACGTCTCTTGCGTGTCCAGCAGGAATACTTTTTCTCCTCTGCCGGCATCCAAAGCATCGTCCGCTATTTCAAACGACTGAAACTGGACTGGAGCCTTTTCCCTGATAAAATCGCCATCCACATCAACGATACTCACCCAACTTTGGCGATCCCTGAATTGATGCGGATCCTGTTGGATGAGGAAGGGTTGACTTGGGACCAAGCGTGGGAAATCACGAAGAAAACAGTCAGCTATACCAACCACACGATTCTCCAGGAAGCGATGGAGCGTTGGCCGGAAACGATGATTTCGGATCTGTTGCCGCGTATCTACCAAATCATTCAGGAAATCAACCGCCGTCATATCGACAAGAAAACGCCTTTATATGGGGAAGAATTATCCCAGCGCACTGCAATCATTGCCAATGGCCAGATCAAGATGGCCAACCTTGCCATCATCGGCAGCCATAGCGTCAATGGCGTCGCTAGATTGCATACGGATATCCTGATGGCTGATACGCTGAATGACTTCTACGTGATGTATCCGCAAAAATTCAACAACAAAACGAACGGGATCACGCAGCGACGTTGGGTCCAGATCGCAAACGAAAATCTGACCGCGATGCTTGACGAAACGATCGGTACTGAGTGGAAAAGCAATCCGGAAGAAATCAAAATCCTGAAGGCGCACCGCGACAATAAAAATGTCCTGGATAAGCTGGAACAAGTCAAACTGTCCAACAAAAAACGGTTTGCGGCATATGCGCTGCAAGAGATGGGCATCGAAATCGATCCGACTGCATTGTTCGACGTGCAGATCAAACGATTGCATGCCTATAAGCGCCAATTGTTGAACGTTCTGCACATCTTGGACAGATATCTACAACTGAAGGATAATCCCAATGCTAACCTTCAGAAGCGCGTCTTCATTTTCGGCGCGAAGGCTGCACCTAGCTATTATTACGCAAAACAAATCATCAAATTGATCAATTCGATTGCTTATCTGATCAACAATGACCCTTCCATCAATGATAAAATCAAGATTGTTTTCGTTGAGAACTATGGCGTTTCGTTGGCAGAGCTGATCATCCCGGCAGCCGATATCAGCGAACAGATTTCTCTTGCCGGCAAGGAAGCTTCCGGTACCAGCAACATGAAGCTGATGTCGAATGGTGCCATCACGATGGCCACATTGGACGGTGCCAATGTTGAAATCAGGGATAATGTAGGTGAAGACAATATCTTCATCTTTGGCCTGAAGAGTGATGAAGTCCAAGAGTTCTATCGCAATGGCGTATACAATTCAAGAGACATCTACGACAAGAATCCGCGTTTGAAACGTATCCTGAATCTGCTTATTGACGGCACCATTCCAGGTGTCGAGACGGAAGGCCGGGATATCTTCGATTCATTGGTCATGTACAATGACGAGTATTTCCTGCTGAAGGACTTTGACGGATACCTGCAAGCGCAATATGAGGCGGATAAGGCGTTTTCTGACAGAGACAGATGGAACCGCATGGCACTGATGAATATCGCAAGCTCAGGGCCGTTTTCATCGGATTACACGATTCTGCGTTACGCGGATGAAATCTGGAAGATCAAACCACAGTCCTAATCGAATGTTAACTACAAACAAGGGCTGCCCCGGAAATGGGCAGCCCTTGTTTGCATTTTAGCGGTGTAGTTCCCCGCCAAATAGATTTTGACTGGGAATCTCTGAGCATAAATTCAATTCCTATAAAAAAAGCCCTGATCAGGGGCGGCGGTGTTGCATTAACGATTCGTTATTTATCGGTTTCGCGTTTGAAGTAGAATTCTTGCTCTTCCGCTTCATCGTAGATGGTAAGCGTAGGGGATGTATCTTTTTTCAGAATCAGATAATAGCCGAAGTGGTCGCGGAAGACCAGTTCGTTGGGTTTGGCTTCTTCAAGGGTTGCTTTTAATTTTTTGTTGTTCAGGAGAATCTCCAGATTATCAGTAATTTCAACCTTCAAGGACTGTGTGTCGTTTTTCCATGTGCCGATGTAAGGGGTATATGATGTTGATAGGCTCTTACCGGCATTGCGATTTGACTTGAACAAAGCAGAGCTGATGCTTGCGATTACGGATAATCCGACTACGATCCTCCAAGGATTATTTTTTTTCACTGATTTGAAACCTCCCACATTAAGTTAACTCATAGTATATTCCTTTTTTTGCAAATGGCCATAGCATTAACAATACAAATATGTTACAAATGATGTAAAGTTTGAAAAGGTAATTGCCATAGCCATGATATGATGATATTCTAAAGCATAAATGAAAATACAATTACAAAATTAAAAAAAGATTAAAGAAATCAAGTGAGGAAGTGTTCGGTTTGAAGGTTATCAAATTTGGCGGGAGTTCCCTTGCGAATGGAACTCAATTGAAAAAAGTATTGCAGATTGTGAAAGATGACGCAGACAGAAGAATTGTGGTCGTTTCAGCACCCGGAAAGCGCAACGACTCGGACGAAAAGGTTACCGATCTGCTGATCAAGTTGGCCGATGAGGTGCAAAATAAAGAAGATCACCAGAAAACCCTGAAGACGATCCTGAAAAGATATCAAGATATCGTAGATGAATTGGAGATCGACCCGAGCGTTATGGACATCATTTCCAAAAACTATGAGAAATTGATCCAGACGAAATTCTACAACGAATTGTATGCGCTGGATGCGTACAAAGCAAGCGGCGAAGACAACAGCGCCATCCTTGTAGCCGCATTTTTCAATAAAGAGGGCATCCCTGCCAAATACGTCAACCCGAAGGATGCCGGCCTATTGGTCAGCGACAACCCAGGGAACGCGCGCGTATTGCCGGAATCCTTCAAGAATCTATATGCATTGCGGGATTCGAAAGAAATCATCGTTTTCCCAGGATTCTTCGGTTATACGAAGGATGGACAATTGCTTACCTTCTCTAGAGGGGGATCGGACATCTCCGGCGCAATCGTCGCCAACGGTGTCAAAGCCAGCCTTTATGAAAACTTTACGGACGTAGATGCCATCTATGTTGCAAATCCTAAGATGGTCAAACATCCGAAAAAAATCAAGCAATTGACTTACCGCGAAATGCGTGAATTATCCTACAGCGGATTTTCTGTCTTCCATGATGAAGCCTTGCAGCCTGCTTTCAGCGCCGGAATCCCTGTGGTGGTCAAAAATACCAACAATCCCTCTGCTCCAGGTACGAGCATCACAAGAACGAAGCCTGAAAACAAACAGATCGTTTCCGGTATCGCAAGTTCGACCGGCTTCATGAGCATCTACATCGGCAAATACTTGATGAACAGAGAAGTCGGTTTCGGCCGCAGAGTGCTGCAAATCTTCGAAGATTTCAACCTGAACTTTGAACACATGCCATCCGGTATCGACGATTTGTCGATCATCCTGCGCGCCAATCAGATGACGATGCAACAAGAACAAGAGTTGCTGTACCGCTTGAAGAATGAATTGCAAGCGGACGATGTAAATGTCAAAGGCGGCATCTGCTTATTGATGATCGTCGGCGAAGGCATGGTTAATTCCGTCGGGACAGTTGCGAAAGCCTGTACCGCACTGGCTGAAGCGGACATCAACCTGGAAATGATCAATCAAGGTTCGTCGGAAGTCAGCATTATGTTCGGAATCGACGAAAAAGACGAAGCCAGAGCAGTCAAAGTGCTGTATGATGCATTCTTCCCAGCAAAAAAAAGACTAGATTAATCAGAAACGGGGCTGCCTCTAATTAGAGGCAGCCCCGTTTGCGCGTGGACATGGATAATTGGCCTTTATTCATGTTTTATCGATCACATATATATCCGACCCAATCCAGTGTGCTTCCGTACAGCTTATGCCGCAGAATGCGAACGCATATAAATAGATAAAGCCGCCTCATAATAAAATGAGACGGCTCCGTTTTTATGTGTTCAGTTGCCACCAGCATGAGTAAAATTATTTTTCGTGCGCGAGTCCGGTACTCGAAGTCTTTCCGTCCGATTTGGCAGTGCCCTGGAAGTGGTGGGTTGGGATTTTCGCCAGGAGCCTCAAACTGTTCATGATGACCAGTATCGTGCTGCCTTCGTGTCCGACCACCCCGAGCGGAAGGTTGATGAGTTGGAACAGATTTGAAACGATCAGAATGAGAATGACGGTGATCGAAAAGATGATATTCTGCATGGTGATTTTTTTCAGCTTCTTCGATAACCCATAGCAATATTCCAGTTTGTCCAATTCACTCTTCATCAGCACCACGTCAGCTGTTTCCATGGCGATGTCCGTTCCTTCTCCCATAGCGATGCCGATGTCGGCGTTTGCCAGTGCAGGGGCGTCGTTCACGCCGTCTCCGACCATGCCGACCAATTTGTATTTCGCCTGAAGATCTTTCAGGATGGTGGTCTTATCTTCAGGAAGACAATTCGCGCGAATTTCATCCACACCCAACTGCTCACCGATCGTCTGCCCGGTTGCTTCATTGTCGCCTGTGATCATGATCGTATGGACGCCATTGGCTTTGAAAAAGGCGATCATGTCTTTTGCCTCTGATTTAGGTGTATCCAATAAAGCGTAATAGGCCACGACTTTGTCATCCTGTGAAACGTAGATGACGGTCTTTCCTTCGTTCTGGAGCGCGAAAGCCTCCTTCACGAACGAAGGCTCGTTCAGTTCATCGGTTACGACGAAGGTCTTTTTGCCGATTTTCCATTGGCTTCCGAACGCTTCACCGGCCAAACCGTAACCGGTAAGGTCCTGGATTGAATCCATCTGGGACTTCTCATATTCCTTCGTATCGAGATGTTGGACCAACGCGGAAGCGATCGGGTGGGTTGAAGAGTGCTCCAACGCATAGACGACGGACATGATGTGTTTTTCATCGGTGCCTACCAGGTAGATGGCTTCCGTCACTACAGGTTTGCCTTCCGTCAGCGTGCCTGTTTTGTCGAATGCGATGCAATCCATGGCCGAGAAGTTCTCGATCGCGATGCCGCCTTTGAACAGGATGCCGCGCTTGGCTGCATTGGAAATGGCGGAAAGGACAGCAGGAGTGGCCGAAGCCACCAATGCGCAAGGGGAGGCGACCGTCAACAGCACCATGCCGCGGTAGAACGATTCATTCCAACCCCAATCCAGGAGGAAATAAAAAACGGCGATCATGACCGGCACAAAAACAAGAACGATTTTGACATAGGTGTTTTCGATGCGGTTGATGAAGCTTGCCGTCTTCGAAGGGGTCTTTTGCGCTTCTTCCACCATGCGGATGATTTTGGCGAACAAGGTATCCTTGGATTCTTTCGAGACGGTCATCGTCAGCGCTTCGCTCAGGTTGATTGTGCTGCCGAAGATATCATCGCCGACAGTTTTTTCGACAGGGACGGATTCGCCGGAAATGGCGGCTTCATCGATCAGGCCTTGGCCTGATGCAATCGTGCCATCGATAGGGATGCTGGCGCCTTTAGGGACCATTAAGGTATCGCCGACTTTCAGATCCTTGACTGCAACGTCCTCGATCGAACCGTCCGGGTTGATGCGTTTTGCGATTTCAGGGACAATGTTCATCAACGCCGTGATCGCTTGGGTACTTTTTTCGGTCGCGTATTCCTCCAGTGAACCGGATAGCGAGAAGATGAAGATGAGCAGCGCGCCTTCCATCCAGTAACCGATCAGCGAGGCACCGACTGCGGCAAGCACCATCAATATGTCGACGTTCAGATGTTTATTTTCAAATGTATCGATAAATCCTTCTTTTGCTTGTTTATAGCCGCCTATGATGAACGACAGCACGAAAATGATGGCTGCAGCAGTATCAAAGTTTTGCCATTGCAGTACAATGCCAAGAATGATGAGAATGCCACTGATTGTGGTTGCGATCATCGCTTTATTCTTGAATAAGTCTTTCATGATTTGACACTCCTTCCTTATATGCCTTCATGATAGCACTAAAAAAGTCTAGATTATAATCATTATAATCAAACGGAAATGAATCTCATTCTCATTATCCATATTTCAGACATAATTTGAAGAGGTCGAAAATTGCACACAGCAATAAAACCAGAAGGGTGACTAAAAATAATAGATTATAATAATTATCAATAAGGACTAAGAATGTTCTGGATGACAAAATAAAAAGCCATCCCAAAAAGGATGGCGAAACTCATGTTTTAGACAAACAGGAAATAGACCAGGACGATTGCTCCAAGTACGATTCGGTACCAACCGAACGCTTTGAAGTCGTTGCGTTTCAGGTAACCGATCAGGAACTTGATGGCGACGATCGAAACGAGGAAAGCGGTGATCATGCCTGACAAAAGAACGGCGAATTCAAGTCCGGTAAAGTCGAAGCCGAATTTGATGATCTTCAAAAAGCTGATTCCGAACATGATCGGAATGCTCATGAAGAAGGAGAATTCCGTCGCGATGAAGCGGGAAGTGCCCAACACGATGCTCCCAAGGATAGAAGAACCGGAGCGCGATGTACCCGGAATGATCGAGAGCGCTTGGAACAGACCAATCTGGAAAGCCTTCATATAGGTCAACTGGCTGAATTCAGTGATGCTCGGTTCGCGATCCTTATGCTTGTTTTCGATCACGATGAACAAAATCCCGTAGATGATCAACGCCAAAGCCACAACTGTCGCGTTCAGGAGGTTTTCGTCCGCCCAATCGTTCAAGGGCAAGCCGATGACTCCAGCCGGGATACACCCGATGACCACTTTTTTCCAGATATCCCAAGTCTGTGTCTTCTCTTCCTTTGTTTTGCTAGGGGAGAAGGGATTTAGTTTGTGAAAATAGATGACGACTACCGCGAGGATGGCACCGAGCTGAATGACGTAGAAGAACATTTCTTTGAATGCCTGCGAAAGATCCAATTGGATGAACTCCTCAACCAAGATCATGTGGCCCGTGCTGCTGATGGGCAGCCATTCGGTGATGCCCTCAACAATGCCGAGGATGATTGCTTTCAATATTTCCATAAATTCCATATAATATCCTTTCTGTTGTGCATTTTTTTGATACTCCACCATCTAGTATAGCGAAATGAAAAAGATTAGCCAATCCTTTTCAAGGATTCTTAAGGAAATGGAGGGGCATTTTCGAATGTAAGCGGTGCTAAAAAAATTCACAATGCCAGTCTGTTTGTGGTAAAATGAAGTATACCAATTTTCACAAAAGCTCATTTAAATAAGGAAGAGGCGATAGCATGTTTGGCTTTTTTAAGAAGGATGATAAAAAGGGAAAACTGCCGGTTGAAAAGGAAATCTTGTATTCACCAGCCAACGGTGTAGTAGTACCTGTTTCGGATGTTGCAGACCCAGTGTTTTCCCAAAAAATGATGGGTGACGGTTTCGCTGTCATTCCTGCAGACGGTAACATCTATTCTCCTGCAAAAGGAAAAGTGCTGAGCGTATTTCCGACAAAGCATGCAGTAGGCATTTTGTTGGACAGCGGATTGGAACTTTTGTTGCACATGGGATTGGATACGGTTGAACTGAACGGGAAACCGTTCGAAATCTTCGTGAAGGAAGGGCAAGCTTTGACTGCAGATACTCTGATCGCCAAAGTCGATCTGGCACAACTGCAGGAAGCCGGCAAAGACTCCGCGATGGTCGTCGTCATCACGAATATGGAGAAAGTAAAAAACTTCAGTTTGGATGTGACAGGTGAGGCTGCCGTAAAAGCAGAAATCGGAAGCGTCCAGCCGAAGGAATAACAAAAATATATGCAAAAAGCTTCATCCGGCTGATCGCCGGGTGAAGCTTTTTCGTCGCCATACGTGTAAACAGCCGACGCCACGCCGATGTGTCGACTGAACGGAACCTGATATATTCTGAACAATCGAAACAACGGCTGTTGCCTACATACAACCCGTTAAGGACGTTCCAGCGAAAAAATCTCCCCGAGCTTTGTATAGTCGTTGCCGGCCAGCCTTGCGATCGGCTCCAATTTGTCGGCCAAAACGTACTGTTTTTCTTGGTCGAATACCGATTCGTCGAAAAGGAAATCTTCGACGCGCAGGATGAACAGATCAGTCAGCACGTTGCCCTCAGCATCCGCCAGAGGCACATATTGGTGCACGGTTGTTTCCATGCGGATTTTCGCCTCTTTGATGGCGGGTACAGCGACGGTATGACTGGCGGTCAGCGTCAACTCCGTCAGATCGATTTCGCTCTCCGTATCCGGCAGTTGGGCGGCCGTCTTGTTCATCTCCTCAACCAAGTCTTCGCTGACGATATGGACGACGCCTTGTCGGGAAGCCAGCAGGTTTTTGGCGGAATCCTTGATTTTTCCGTCATTCCTCAGAATGGCTACGCTGATCAGCGGCAACACATTTGATGCGACACTGAAAAAACTGAAGGGCGCGGCATTGACTACTTGTGTTTCTGGATTCTGGGTAGTGATCCAGGCAATTGGGCGGGGAATGATGCTCCCGGTCAAAAGTTTGTACATCTGTTTCGTGTTGAGTTCTTCGGTATTGAAATGCTGCATGGGATCACTTCTTTCTGGTCAGGATAGTGGATTCGATTGTCTTTCGTTTTGGTTCCAGGAAATCAGGGAGGGCAAACGTCTCGCCTAATTTTTCCAGTGGTTCGTCAAGAGTGAATCCTGGTTGGTCTGTCGCTATTTCGATGCGCAATCCGCTCGGTTCGCGCAGATACAGGCTTTGGAAGTAACCGCGGTCGATGATTTTTTCCACGGTAATATTATTTTCTTTTGCCTTTTCGAGGATCTGATACAGATCTTTGCGTCCGTGCACGCTGTAGGCGATGTGATCGATGGCTCCTCTGCCGAGACGGCTAGGCTTCAGGCTGGTGGACTGGATCAGTCGACTTTCCTCTCCAGGCGCAGGGATCGGATGGGCAATATGGTCTGTCAGCAACATGCCCAGAACATCTCGGAAAAAGGTCTCCGTTTTTTCCAGGTCGGAAACGGTGTAATGGATGCCTTGGATTCCGATGATCTGGTATCCGGCGGGCACATCGCTGTGGCGCGTCGCCTGATCGGGCGCAATCATTCCGGGCACTTCGACCAAACTGATTTTCATGTCGTCCGGATCCAGGAAAGTGCAGCTAGCTTCATCGTTTCCAATTAAACGAACGGCTCCCGCGGTAAGGCGTTTTTTCCAGAACGGCAGACTGCCTTGAGGGATCTTCAGCAGCACTTCATGGATATAGCTGTCTTCTTCGTGACGTTGGCCGACTCTCGGCAACTCGAAAAAGGTCAATATCGTACCGGGAGTTCCCTTGTAGTCCCCATAAAAAAGGTGGGGATCGGTCAAATTATCCTGATTGACTGTCTGTTTGACGAGACGCAATCCTAAGGTATCGCTGTAAAAGGTTTTGTTCTTCTCAGCATCTTTGGTGATGGCGGTGAGATGGTGAAAACCGGTAATCATGTATGCTCCAACCTCCATTCAAATAATCCATAAGTCGAGTATACAGGAGAGTGCCTCAGCGAGGTAACTATTCTGCTCAGCGGGGGCGGGAGAGCTGGACCCGTGGATGGAAATAAATGAAACCGACTGAATGATATCAAAAAAACCTCCGCGTTCATCAGAACGGGAGGCGTATTGTTATTATTTTAGTAGAAAACACAAACGCACTCTGGCGCGTAGACGTCTTTTTGCACCAACGTCAATTTGCCGGTTTCTGCATCGCGTTCGAACAAAGTCAGGTTGTCGGAATCCTGATGGGCCACGATTACGAATTGGCCGCTCGGATCCAAGTTGAAGTCACGCGGGATGTTTCCTTCGGTAGGGACATATTCCACTAATGACAATGTTTCGCCGTCTTCGGATACCGCATAGACAACCAATGAATCATGTCCGCGGTTGGAAGCGTAGACGAATTTGCCGTCTGCGGAAATGCGGATAGCTGCGCCGCCGTTGAAACCTGTGTGCTCTTCAGGGATAGTCGTGATGACTTGCAATAATGAGAAAGTGCCTGTTGCTGCATCATAAGCCAACACTTCTACATCGCTGCTCAATTCACCGAACATGTAAGCCACTTTGCCGTTCGGATGGAAAACCAAGTGACGCGGTCCAGTTCCGGGCGTCGCTTTATAATGGGCAACTTCCGCCAATTTGCCTTCATCAGAAACCGTGTAGGTGTAAACTTCGTCGGTACCCAAATCGCAAGCCAACAAGAATTTCTTGTCCGGGGAAAGTGCGCTGTAGTGCACATGCGGAATAGTTTGGTTTTCATGGATGCTTGAACCCTCATGCTGCGCACGGTCAGTCATCGTGAAGGAGCCGTCAGCGTTCTCTTTATAGACTGTCAAGTATCCGCCGTGGTAATTGGCAGTGAAGATCAATTTTTTGTCTTCGTCGAAGTAGATATAGCAAGGCGCAGATCCTTCAGCAGAAATTTCGGCTACCTTGTCATAGGTTCCGTTTTCATTTTTCTTGAAAGAAGTGATGCCGCCGCCTTCATCCGTTTTGGAAATCGCGTACAGCGTTTCTTTGTCCGCAGATAAGTCCAGGTAAGTAGGGCTGTCGACTTCCGCGATCAAGCGATAATCACGCAATTCTTTTTTATCGGTGTCCAAAATGATTTGATGAACCCCTTTACTTTCTCTTTTCGTGTAAGAGCCAAGATATAAAACTTGTTCCATTCAAAGACCTCCTAAATATTATGATAATTCCATTATAACAAACGCCATTCACAATTACAGGGAAAAAAGCTTGTAAAGCAAATAAAGTTGGATTCAATGGTATAATCAATGGTTTGCCAAATAAACTGTGATAGAATAGAAGTTGTAAAAAGTGTCTGAAAAGGAGATATGTCAATGCAAAGCAAAGTAATTCAAATTGGAGAAAAAGCGATAGATATAAAGGAACCCATGATCATCCTGTTCGATGACAGCGCAACGCCACCATTGCAGGAGGTTTCCGTGATCCATCGTTTTGTCGAGCCCCAGGAATGGTTCGAACTGGAAGACGGTGATCGGATTTTGTTTGACGACCAGGAATACCGTATATCCTATGTCGGTACGCACGTCCTGAAAAATCTGCAGTCGATCGGCCATACAACCATGATCTTCAAAAATTGGGATGACGAACGCCTGGAAACAAGCATCTATTTGACTCCTTACATTTTGCCGGCAATAACGGACGGCACCACCATTACTTATAAGAAGAAAGATTGAAGGTGAGTCCCATGGAAAGAGCTCCGCGTAGAGGAACGAAATCCGGGAATAGGTTGTCGTGGTTCGAAAGATGGTTTCTGAACAACAAATTCGTGACTATCCTGTTGATCACTTTACTGATTCTCCTGATCGTTTTGGTATTTTCAAAAGTATCTTATCTTTTAGGGCCGATAGGCAGCTTCTTCAGTGTCATCGGTTTTCCGCTGATAATGGCGGGTATTTTTTATTACATGCTGAATCCGTTGGTTACGCTGATGGAGAAGCGGGGCATAAAGCGTTTTGTCGGGACGTGGATCGCTTTCGTGCTGGTGTTGCTGCTGATGATCTGGGGATTTGCGATCCTGATTCCGATCATCCGCGACCAGACGATAGGCATTGTACGCGAATTTCCGGCTTATTGGCAGGCGCTTGAGAGCATGACGATCGAATTGGTCAATTATGATTGGTTCACCTCCCTGCAGGATCAGATCAACGAAATCAATGCGGACATCTTCAACAGCGTTTCCGCGAAATTGAACGAAGTGCTGTCGAACACGGTCAGCGGCTTGGGCAGTGTCGTCGGATTGTTGACGAATGCGTTTGTGGGCATCATCACGATGCCGATTATTCTGTATTATCTGCTGAAAGAAGGAGAGAAGTTGCCGCTGACTTTTCTGCAATTCTTTCCCACAAATCTGCGGGAATCGATCGGGGAACTGCTGAAGAAAATCAACACGCAGATCAGCCAATATGTGCGCGGTCAGATAATAGTTGCTTTCTTTGTCGGGCTGATGTTCGTCATCGGCTACGCCATCGTCGGAATGAAGTTCGGCATCGTCCTGGGGATACTCGCAGGTTTCCTGAACATCATCCCGTACATGGGGTCCTTCATTGCGATGATACCAGCAGTGATCGTTGCGATTGTTGATTCACCGCTGATGCTGGCAAAAGTGCTGCTTGTTTTTTCGATCGAGCAGTTCATCGAAGGCCGCGTCATTTCTCCGCAGGTACTCGGCAGCAATCTCGAGGTCCATCCCGTCACGATCATCTTCGTATTGCTCACGGCAGGAAAACTGTTCGGCCTGACCGGTTTCATCTTGGGTATTCCCGGTTATGCTGTCCTTAAAGTGCTGTTCATGCATATCTTCGATTGGTACAAAGAAATTTCCGGCTTGTATTTGGATGAACCTGAAGTCGAGGAAGAACCGGAAGAGGATTATGCTCAAGAATAATCGAAACGAAAAGGGGTAATGCTTGATGAACAAAAAGAGATGGATTGCGGTCGCAATCGCGCTTGTGCTTTTCGTGGCATCACTCGGCTCGCAATTTTTGTCGACCCGATTGGCTGACCAAACGGAAGATTCCCTCAGCCAGCTTACCGGCAATCTGATACCAGGGACGAGCCTGCAGGAAAGTGTTCTGGAAAGCGGCGATGCCAGCAACCGGATTGCGGTTCTGCATATCGAAGGCACCATCCAATCAGGTGCAGGCAGTATGCTGACGGACGGATCCAGCTATGATCACGACCTTTTCCTGGAGCAATTGAAAGCCATCGAAGAGGATGACACGATCAAAGGGATCTTCCTGATAGTGGACAGTCCGGGTGGTGGGGTATATGAAAGTGCGGAGGCGCACGATAAATTGTACCGCATCGCCGCTGAGAAGAAACTTCCGGTCTATGCTTCGATGCAAGGCACGGCCGCAAGCGGGGGCTACTACATCTCCGCCGGTGCGGACAAAATTTATGCCACTGCCGAAACGACTACCGGTTCGATCGGTGTCATCATGCAAGCAATCGAATACTCTGGCCTGCTTGAAAAATTGGGTATCGAATACAATACGATCAAGTCAGGCAGCCTCAAGGACATCGGGTCTCCGGATCGGGATATGACGGAAGAAGAACGTGCGTTGCTTCAGGCATACGTCGATGAGGCTTATCAGCGTTTCGTCACCGTCGTATCGACGGGAAGGGATATGCCGGAAGAAGAGGTCCGCGCTGTTGCGAATGGCATGATTTATTCGGGAACCCAAGCTCAAGCGCTAGGGTTGGTGGATGAGATAGCCTACACGGATGATGCCTTGAAAGCGATGAAAGCAGCTTACGACCTCGAAGATGCGGAAGTGTTCGACTATACTTCGACACCTGGATTGTTTTCCGATTTTTCTTGGTTGTTCGCTCAGGCGGCTGCCAAACTGACGAGCCAGGACAACCAGACGCTTTCTGAACTGCAGCTGCTCCGTGACACTTTCGGGACAACCGCCGCGCCGAGATTGCTTTATCTCTACGGAGGTGAGTGATGATGGAAGAGCAAACCACTACGCATGAAGAACGCTTGGAAGAGATCCGGAAAAAGAAAGTAGCCTGGGAGGAAGCCGAGCGCTTTTCCGACCAACAGGAACGCCCGTTTCACCGCTATCCGGATTACGTATTCGCCGGTTTTTGGATCCGGTTCTTTGCCTACCTCGTCGACCTGCTTGTCGTGCAGGCTTTGGTGGCGATCCTGATCAAGCCGATCTTCGCTTTGGGCGGCATCAATATGCAAGGGAACGATCCCTTGACCATGTACGGATTTTTTCAGTTGCTGATCTTTGTCGGGTATTTCATATTGACGACGAAATATACGAACGGTCAAACACTTGGGAAAATGATCTTCGGCATCCGTGTCGTCTGCTTCAAAGAAGAAAAACTCAGTTGGCAGACCATCCTGATCCGCGAAGGCGTCGGCCGCTATATCGGCAAAGTCGTGGCCGTTATCTATCTGGTCGCTGCCTTCCAAAACAAGAAACAACATCCGATCGATATGCTTTGCGATACGTCGGTCGTGACGGAAAACAGCATCAGGGCTTTGCAAGAAAGTTACCAGTAGAGAGAAAAAATGTGGAAAAACGGCATGCGATCGGTGGTTATCGGTCGCATGCCCTTTTTTTGTGTTGTGGTCAATTTTTTTTGCGGGATGGCTGGAGGAGAATGTGGATAATACGTATAATAGTTTGGAACTCCGGCGATGCCGTCATTCGCCGGAGAAGAGCGGTAAACCACAGAATGTCCTCCGGCGAGGACCTGCTCGTGGGAGGACACCTATCCTTCTTACCCTCTCTTCCGGGGAAGACAGCTTTAACCGGAGGAGACGGCAGCACACCTATTCCGACTTGCAAATTCCGCCGCTAGTGTTATACTTGTTATATAACGAACAGGAGGGGTAAATATGTTCATCGAAATTCTCCCGAACAGCGATACGCCGATCTACACGCAGCTGATGTACCAGATCAAAATTGGCATCCTCAAACGGGAATGGTCATATGGGGATGGATTGCCGAGCGTCCGGAGTTTGGCCGGCGAATTGGGCATCAACATGCATACCGTGAATAAAGCGTACAATCTGTTGGCCGACGAAGGCGTGCTGGAAAAAAACCAGAAAGGCTATTTCGTGAGCGAACGCGCGACAATGGCGTCCAATGAACGCACGAAAGCGGCGATGCAGGATAAGCTCAAGGAAATCCTGATTGATAAACAGATTTTTGAGGTCGATGAAGAAACGTTCAACGGATGGCTGAACGAAATTGAGAAAGAGTTGGAAGGGGAAGGGGAAGCAGATGCTGATATTTAGTTGGTTCATGGTGATACTGTTTTTGATTATTGGGGTTGTCAACGGCATCACGCCATATTATAGCCGGTTAGGTACGCCGTTTGGAGTGACCGTTCCGACATCGCATCAAAAGGACCCCTATGTTTTGAAGCTTAAAAAGGTCTATCTTTATCAAAATATATTCGGGAGTATACTGCTCGCTGCGCCAATCTTTTTCTTCCTTCTCTGGGATGATGAGGAGAAAGTGGAGATGGTCACCAGCATCTATGTGACGGTCGCGATGTTCGTTTTCATCTTCCTTTCGTTCCTGCTTTACCTGCAGAAACGGAAGCAGCTCCGCAGTTGGAAAACAGCAAACGACATCAAAATTGAACCGAAAAAAGCCAAAATCGTCATCGATACCGCCTATCAAAAAGATCTGAAGGTGGTCTCCCATTCGGTCTTCGTTTCGGCGCAATTATTTATCCTGTTGGTGACGGTGGCTGTCACGCTTTATTTCTATGACCTGATACCCGAGCGGTTCCCGGTTCACTGGAACAGCTCGAATGAACCGGATCGGATCGTCGATAAAACGTATGTGAATGTATTCATGTTGCCGGCGATACAATTATTGATGATTCCGATGATGTTTTTCAGCCACTATTCCTTCATCAAATCGAAACAGAAGATTTCGCCTTATCTGTCCGATCTCTCCAGCAAGCAGAGCAAATTGTTCCGTCAGGCTTGGTCCTATTACTTCCTCGTCGTGACGGTGCTGACGCAGCTCTTGTTGAGTGGCATCCATTTCTTTTCCTTGTTCTTCGCAGACAAGGGTGCCCAGTGGGTCATCGGCATGACGATTCCGTTCGTGGTCATCATAGTTGGGTACAGCGTCTATCTGACTTGGAAGTATGGCCAAGGAGGCGAAAAATTGTTCCTGAATGAAGCGGGTGAACTGCCGGATGAAGTGACGGAAGCGGACGAAGAGCGCTACTGGAAGTGGGGCGTATGGTATTACAACCCGGAAGATCCATCGATATTTGTCGAAAAACGCTTTGGCATCGGAAGCACGCTGAATATAGCCAGATGGCAATCATGGGCGTTCATCGCCGGACTGTTGGCCTTTGTAGTGCTGACGATCGTGCTTTCGTTCGCGATGGAATAGGAATCTGTCTAAGCAAAGGACAGAAGGTTGCATCATTCTGGTGCAGCCTTTTTTGTGATGCCACACTTATAGGAATACAGGATGATGTCCGATAATGTGGAAGAATCGGACAAGCGGCAGGCGTCATCTTATGGGGTTGTCCGATAATGCGGAAGAATCGGACAAGCGGCAGGCGTCATCTTATGGGGTTGTCCGATAATGCGGAAGAATCGGACAAGCGGCAGGCGTCATCTTATGGGGTTGTCCGATTATGCGGAAGAGTCGGACAAGCGGCAGGCGTCATCTTATGGGGTTGTCCGATAATGTGGAAGAATCGGACAAGCGGCAGGCGTCGTCTTATGGGGTTGTCCGATAATGTGGAAGAATCGGACAAGCGGCAGGCGTCATCTTATGGGGTTGTCCGATTATGCGGAAGAGTCGGACAAGCGGCAGGCGTCGTCTTATGGGGTTGTCCGATAATGTGGAAGAATCGGACAACTAGGGCGCTATAACCAAAAAAGAGGAGCTGCCCCATTCCGGGGTAGCTCCTCTTCTTCGATTTATTTTTCAATCTTTTTGTTATGTTGGGCAATGGCCATATCAACGATGCGGTTAGCCAAGTGGATGTTGCGGACCAACAAGGGCCCATGGAAATAGGAACAGAAGACATTTTTGTAACGGGCGCCTTCGGTCTTATCTTCCCCGTTGTTGCCCATGCCTTTTTCGACTTTCCCGAGCGGGCGCATGTTTTCGCCAAGGAAGGTCCGTCCGTTATGGTTTTCGAACCCCTCGTAGGTCTCGTTGAATTCCTCGCTGCGGATCGTGATGTCGCCGATGAACCGGTTGTTGTCCTGGCTCAATGTATAGTGATCCAGGGCGCTGATGCCGGAAATTTTGTTGCCGGATGCATCCATATAATAGTGGCCCAATAATTGGTAACCGCCACAGATGGCCAATACCACGCCATCATTTTCGATGTATTCCTTGATTCCTTCTGCTTTGTCCTGAATGTCTTTGGAGACGATGTACTGTTCGTAATCCTGGCCTCCTCCGAAAAAGACGAGGTCATATTTTTCTGGATCGAAAGGCTGGTCCAAACTGATGATTTCTGTTTCGAAATCAACGCCTTTTTCACGGGCACAGTACTGGAGCATCAAGAGATTCCCATTGTCGCCGTATGTGTTCAGCAGGTTGCCGTACAAGTGGCAAATACGTAGTCGCATTTATTTCATCCTTTCCGCTATATAGCCTTGGTTCGCTAGCTCTTTACGGAGTTGCAGCACAGCGGTGTAAGTTGCCATCACATAGATTTTTTTCGTCGGAGCCTTTTTGAAAGCTTTGATGACATCCGTGATTTCCGGCAAAACTTCCAGTTTTTCTTCCGGAATGCCGGCAACCTTCATGCGTAAAGTCAACTCTTTTTGGCGGATGCCGCTGACGGTTACTTTCGGGATGTCAAAATCCAAAAACTTCTCGTAATTCCCGTCCCAAATCCAACTGACATCGGTTCCGTCTGCCGGGCGGTCATTCAGGATCGAGACGACGCTGAACGGTTCTTCTTCGTAATGCAGAAGATCGATGACCTGATTCAGCCCGACCGGATTTTTGATCAGGTTCAGGATGATTTCCTTGTCTTCGACGGTGATCGTCTCCTGACGCCCGAATTTTTGCTGGGCAGCCGAGAAACCGGCTTGGATCTCTTCCGGAGTCAACCCGAAATGTTTGCCGACTGAGTAGGCAGCCAAGGCGTTGTATACGTTATAGAGACCGGCGACATTCGTGTGGAACGGATGTCCATCGATTTCAAAGGAAGAACTCTTGTGCGTTAATTTGTCCACTTTGGTGACAGCATAAGCCAATTCCGGACGTTTGAAATCGCAATGCGGGCAGTAATATTTCCCTAGGTTGCTGTAGGTATTGAATTTGTAGCGCAAAATGTGTTGGCATTTCGGACAAAGTACGCCGTCCGTGTTGTAATGCGCCAAGGTGTCGCCATCCGGTTCGTGATTGAAACCGAAATAGATTTGTTTGTTGACCAACTCTTTGGAGTTGAAGATTGGGCTGTCGCCGTTTGCCAGGATGACGGCATCCGGTGCTAAAGCAGCGCCATCGACCATTTTTTGGTAGATTGTGTAGATTTCGCCGAATCGGTCCATCTGATCGCGGAAAACATTCGTGTTCACGATGACTTTCGGCTTGATGAACTTCGTCACCTTGACCAGGCTGGCTTCATCAACCTCAAGGACAGCAAAGGCTCTTTCCTTTTTTACTTTACGCGAATAGCCTTCCAGGAACGAGGAGATGATGCCTTGCTCCATGTTGGCGCCGGTAGGATTCGTCAAGATATGCGGGTATTTTTGCTGCAGGACATGATAAGTCAACGATGTCGTCAGTGTCTTGCCGTTCGTGCCGGTGATGATGACGACATCAAAATTTTCAGAAAGGTGTTGCAACACGTCGGGATCCAATTTGACGGCCAGTTTGCCGGGCAGACTGGTTCCGCCTTTAGTGAATGTCTGAAGACCCCACTGGGCGATTTTGCCGATATTGATTGCTAGTGAACCGCGGATAGTCAAATAAATTCGCTCCTTACTTATGTATCTCTTGCCATCATAGCATATAACAAGGCTTTTTTCGATAGCGTTAGTATAGCAGAATTTGCCCGGATTGAATATTTTTAGATGCCTCTTCGTGTCAGGAATGGGTGTTCCGATTGCCTCTGGATGGCTGGTGAGCGTGAATTTTATTGACTTTGGAGCCATTTCCTACTATCATTATACGGGATGTTATTCAGTTTTTTTATCATTCGGTAACCTTGCCGGAGCGGGATGATGAAGGTGAGATAATAGCGGGTCGGAAGCAGGATGACACAAGGGCATCCTTTCTTTTTGCAGGAAATTCCGACCGATTGATGAAAAATAGGCAAGACGCTGTTGGAAAGGTGGACATAATGGCACAGTTATTTTTTAAATATGGGGCGATGAACAGCGGGAAATCGATCGAGATCCTGAAGGTTGCCTACAATTATGAAGAGCAGAACAAATCGGTGATGATCTTTACGAGCGCGATAGATGACCGTGATGGCGTTGGGTATGTCTCGAGTCGGATCGGATTGAAACGCGAAGCTATTCCGATTGCGGATGATACGGATGTATTCTTGGAAGTCAGCAAAAATCCGAAAAAGCCGGCCTGCATTTTGATAGATGAATCCCAATTCCTATCCAAAGCGCATGTCATCCAACTAGCACGCATCGTGGATGAATTGGCAATCCCGGTGATGGCGTTCGGATTGAAGAATGATTTCCAGAACGAATTGTTCGAAGGCTCCAAATATCTGTTGCTTTACGCGGATAAGATAGAAGAAATCAAAACCATCTGCTGGTACTGTCACAAAAAAGCGATCATGAACATGCGTGTCGTGGACGGAAAACCAGTATATGCCGGCGAACAAATCCAGATCGGCGGAAACGAATCCTACCTTCCCGTCTGCCGTAACCATTACCACCATCCGCCATTGGCCTAGATCAGATAATCAGAAACAAAAAAAGAGGAGTTTGAAAAAGTTATGTATGATCAATTAGATGCATTCATTATCCGTTATGAAGAGCTTTCCGAATTGTTGAGTGATCCGGAAGTCCAGGCTGACACAAAACGGTTCTTGGGATTGACCAAAGAAGAAGCAGGGCTGCGCGAGAAAGTCGCGACCTTCAATCGCTATAAAGAGGTGGAAGGAGAAATCGCCGACACAGAAGAGATGTTGTCAGAAAATTTGGATGATGACATGGCTGCCATGGCCAAAGAGGAATTGAGCGACTTAAAGAAAGAGAAGACCGTACTTGAAGAGCGCATCAGAGTTCTGTTGCTCCCTACCGATCCGAACGATGACAAAAACATCATCATGGAAATCCGCGGGGCTGCCGGTGGGGATGAAGCTGCTTTATTCGCTGGGAAGCTGTTCACAATGTACAGCAAATTTGCTGAAAGCCAGGGCTGGCGCGTTGAGGTCATGGATGCGAACATCACCGGTATCGGCGGCTACAAAGAGATCATCCTGATGATCAGCGGAAACGGTGCCTACTCCAAACTGAAATATGAGAGCGGCGCACATCGTGTCCAACGTGTTCCGGAAACCGAATCACAAGGGCGTGTGCACACCTCCACGGCTACCGTTGTCGTCTTGCCGGAAGCGGAAGAGGTCGAATTGAACATCGAAGACAAAGACATCCGCACGGACATCTATCATGCCAGCGGAGCCGGCGGACAGCACGTCAACAAGACGGCATCAGCGGTCCGATTGACCCACTTGCCGACAGGAATCGCCGTTGCCATGCAGGATGAGCGTTCCCAAATCAAAAACCGCGAGAAAGCGATGAAAATTTTGCGCACGCGTGTCTACGACAAAATCTCTTCAGATGCACAATCAGAATACGATGCGACGCGCAAATCCGCAATCGGGACAGGCGATCGTTCCGAACGGATCCGCACCTACAACTTCCCGCAAAACCGTGTCACGGATCACCGCATCGGCTTGACTTTGCAGAAGTTGGATACGATTTTGAGCGGAAAATTGGATGAAATCATCGATGCGTTGATCATGGCAGATCAAACGCAAAAATTGGAGTCCTTGAACAATGGGTCAATCTAAGGAGCTCACTTACCAACAAGCATTGCAGAATGGCGCGCTTTTTTTGGAACAAAACGAGAAAAGTCCATTGGCTGCTGAAAGGCTGCTTTTGGATCGCTTGGGTTGGACGAAGACGGATCTGTTGATGCGTTTTGCAGATCCGATAACGGAGCAGGAATACAAGCAGTATTTCAGCGACATAAATGAGTATGTCGCGGGCAAACCGATCCAGTACATCGTAGGCGTCGAATGGTTCTACGGCTATCCCTTGAAAGTCACAGAAGCTACCTTGATTCCGCGGCCGGAAACGGAGGAGCTCGTGCAACGGGCGCTAAAATGCCTGGAAGGGAAAGGGCCGCAGAAGGTCCTCGACATCGGGACAGGGTCCGGCGCTATAGCCATCGCGATGAAAAAAGAACGCCCACAGGATGAAGTGACAGCCACCGACCTTTCTGATGAAGCGTTGGCTGTCGCGAAAGAAAACGCCAAGCAATTGGATGCCGACATCCGTTTCCTGCAAGGGGATCTGCTGGAACCCGTGCAACTGGAGACGTTCGACTGCATCCTCAGCAATCCACCTTACATCAGCGAAGACGAGATTGGCTTGATGGACCGCTCCGTTTTGGAGTACGAACCGCATTCGGCTTTGTTCGCCGATCACGACGGGTTGGACCTATACCAAAAGATGGCCTTCACGCTGCCGTTCCATTTGAAAACGGACGGGTGCCTGTTCATGGAGATCGGATTCAACCAAGGCGAAAAACTATTGGAACTCTACAAAAAAGCTTTCCCGGATAAAACGGTCACGATCGAAAAAGATCTGTCCGGCCTCGATCGCATGCTGATAGTCAAATAAGAAAAACTAACTCGTGAAGCTAGCCAACTGGTTTATTAAGCATTTTATGATGAAAAGAGTCGCCTGTTATCCATGGGCAAAAAAATGGCTGCGGGCAATTGCCCCGGCTATTTTTTTAACCTGAACGGCGACGCTGCGTGCCAAACCATTCAGAAAGGAGCATTTATTATGGAAACAAAAATATACGAAACAGCAACAATCGATGAGGCAGCCGAATTGCTGAAAGCCGGACAATTGATCGCCTTCCCGACAGAGACGGTCTACGGTCTGGGCGCTGTCGCATCAAATGATGAAGCCGTCAAAAATGTATATAAAGTAAAAGGAAGACCCAGCGATAATCCATTGATCGTTCATGTATCCGATCGGGAGATTGCTGAATATGTTGCCTTTGTGCCGAAACAGGCGGAAGCCTTGATGGAGGCTTTTTGGCCGGGTCCGTTGACTTTGATTTTTCCGATGAAAGAAGGGGTTTTTGCGCCGACCGTCACTGCAGGGCACAATACCGTCGCGCTGCGGATGCCCGCGCAAGAACAGACGCTGGAATTGATCAGAAAAACCGGCTTTCCTTTGGTCGGACCTAGTGCGAACACATCAGGCAAACCGAGTCCGACGACAGCCCAACACGTGATGCACGATCTTTCGGGGAAAATTGCGGGCATCCTTGATGGAGGGGAAACGCAAATCGGTTTGGAATCAACCGTGCTTGATTTGACGAATGCTGCGGGTCCCGTCATTTTGCGCCCTGGTGCCATCACGGAAGCGCAGTTGGAGCCGATCATCGGCAAACTGGCGGGCAGTGCGCAATCAATAAATGAAGCAGAGGCTCCGAAAGCGCCAGGGATGAAGTACCAACATTATGCCCCTGCGCAACCGGTCGTCCTGATCGATGGTAGGGCCGCTGATTGGGAAGCAGTCATCGAAGCGTATCGCGGTGAAGGCAAGCAAATCGGCATTTTAGCATCTGAAGAGCGCCTGGCTGTGCATAAGGATGCAGCGCTAGCTACCTATTCATTGGGATCGAAGGATGATGTGGCGGCTGCATCGCAACGTCTCTATGCTGGATTGCGTTATCTCGATGAACAGCCGGTCGATGTAATTTTGGCGGAAGCTTATGACCTTGCCGGCCTCGGGAAGGCATTCATGAATCGTCTGGAAAAGGCGGCTTCTTCAAAATATCCGAAAAAACAGGCGAAATAATCGCCTAATATCCGTCTTTAGCTTACTTTTCATACAAAATATTCAAATCCAGGAGCTTATATGTTTTATTTCTGAAAATTTATGCTATACTCAACTTACATTTTTTATATGTTTAAAATTTTGGAATAATGTGATGGAAGGGTGCAAACATGGATAAAGAATTATTTGCAGCAATTGAAAAAGAACGCGAAAGACAAGAGAACGGAATCGAGCTGATTGCTTCCGAAAACTTCGTATCTGAAGATGTTATGAGAGCGCAAGGCAGCATCTTGACCAACAAATATGCTGAAGGCTACCCTGGTCGTCGTTACTATGGTGGTTGCGAATTTATCGATATCATCGAAAATTTGGCGATCGATCGCATAAAAGCAATTTTTGGTGCAGAATACGCCAACGTACAACCGCATTCCGGTTCGCAAGCAAATATGGCAGCTTACCGTGCATTAGTTCAACCAGGCGATAAAATTTTGGGTATGGATTTGAGCCACGGCGGTCACTTGACGCATGGCGCATCCGTGAATTTCAGCGGTCAGACCTACGACTTCGTTGCTTACGGTGTGGAAAAAGAATCAGAAACAATCAATTATGACACTGTCAGAGAGATTGCCCTGAAAGAACAACCAAAATTGATCGTTGGCGGCGCTAGCGCTTACTCGCGCGCAATCGATTTCAAACGTTTGAGAGAAATCGCTGATGAAGTCGGCGCTTACTTCATGGTCGATATGGCTCATATCGCAGGACTTTGCGCAACAGGACATCACCAAAATCCGGTTGAATATGCCCACATCGTAACCACAACAACACACAAAACACTTCGCGGCCCGCGCGGCGGCGTAATTTTGGCCAAAGAAGAATTCGGCAAAAAGTTGAACAGCGCTGTGTTCCCAGGCATCCAAGGCGGTCCTCTGGAGCACGTCATCGCTGCTAAAGCTGTATCATTCTTTGAAGCTGCAACACCAGAGTACACGGAATATATCGGACAAGTCATCAAAAATGCCCAAGCAATGGCTGATGTCTTCAATGCATCCGACTTGCGCGTCATCAGTGGCGGAACAGACAATCATTTATTGTTGTTGGATGTTACAAGCAGCGGCTTGAACGGAAAACAAGTAGAAAAATTATTGGATACCGTTGAAATCACTGTCAACAAAAATACGATTCCTTTTGAAACGCTTGGCGCCAACAAAGCCAGCGGCATCCGTATCGGCACACCTGCCATCACAACAAGAGGCCTGAAGGAAGCAGAAGCACGCAAGATTGCTGAATTGATCGTGGAGACTATCCAAAACCACACAGATGAAGCGAAATTGGATGAAGTCCGTGCGGCTGTCAAAGCCATCACGCAAGGTTTCCCATTGCATAAAAAATTAGCTGCAACTGAAGCATAAATAGATTACCCAGGAGCTGCCTCTATGAGGCGGCTCCTTTCTTCGGTCGGAGCAGGATTTGCCCTTAGCAGGCCGCGTCGTCGGCTGAACGTTGAGTGAGGATTACCGAACAGCCGACGAAAGACCGGTGTGTTTGCTGAACGCAGAGTGAGGATAACCGAACAGTCGACGAAAGTCCGTGATGTCGGCTGAACGTGGAATTGAGAACACCGAACAGCCGACAACCTCATCTTTTATCCCAAAAACAAGCATAACTGGAGTTGGTGCATCTCTAAACATACCATTCAGTGTTTTCTCATCGTTTTATTTCTGGTATTTGTAGCGGTTTTCCATTACAATAAGTTGAGCAAAAATAGGAAAGTGGGGCAAAAGTATATGGGAGAATTCCATGTAATGAATCACCCGTTGATTCAACACAAATTAACAATCATCCGCGAGAAAGAGTGCGGAACAAAGGTTTTCCGTGAAGTAGTAAGCGAAATCGCGATGTTGATGGCTTATGAAGTAACAAGGGACATGCCTTTGGAAGACATCGAGATCGAAACGCCATTGGTGAAAACGACTCAAAAAACATTATCCGGTAAAAAGGTTGCCATCATTCCGATCCTGCGTGCAGGTTTAGGGATGGTTGATGGTTTCTTGGCGATGTTGCCTGCTGCAAAAGTCGGCCATATCGGAATGTACCGCGACCATGAGACATTGGAACCTGTCGAGTATTTCGTGAAATTGCCGACAGATATCCAAGAACGTCAATTGTTCATCGTTGACCCAATGTTGGCGACAGGCGGCTCTGCTATCGCAGCCATCGAAGCGTTGGAAAAGAGAGGCGCTTCGCCATCTTCCATGAAATTCATCTGCCTTGTGGCAGCTCCTGAAGGAGTGGAAGCATTGCACGCCGCTTATCCGGATGTAGATATCTATGCAGCTTCTTTGGATGAAAGATTGGACGAAAACAGCTACATCCTGCCTGGATTGGGAGATGCTGGTGACCGACTGTTCGGCACAAAATAAGCGTTCAAAATGGCAGCGAGGCAATTGTGTCCATAATTGTCGAACAGTCAATATTATCATGAGAACGATCTTCCCATTTACATAATCTTGAAAAATGAAAATAAAGAACTGAGCCAGAAACCCAATGGGTATTTCTGGCTCAGTTTTTTTGTGCAAGTTAAGTTCGTTATACTTAAATCTCTTAATGCTACAGTGCCGACGGGTTTGAAGGGTAGTATGAAAGACAATAAATTTGCTTTTATTTCCCCAGTCGAATCACTTTTTGGTTAGCCATCGGATTTTCATAATCCTATAAGTATATTTATGTATTGAGTATCTTTGATTATGAAGGCGGTATCTTTTCATCATTTTCATGAAAAGGCCGAAAATATCCTTATATTCTGTAGATTTGCTTTGAATTTCGATAAACTTGGTGTTATGATTAGCGATGTTGAACAGATGTGCAGAGAAACTTATGAAATAGCCACTTATTGTGACTAGAGTATGGGAGGTCCAGCTAAATTAGTTGTCTACTTTTACGACTGTCTTTTAAAATAATGTAGCATGGATTAGGTTTGGCATAGCTGTTTTTTTATTTGTATTGAAAAGAGGTGAAAATATTGGAAGCTGAATCTAAAGTCATCCATATTATGGGATTGGGTTTCAGTTTGAATATCATCATAAGTGTATTGGCGACTTGCATCATTGTTTTTTTATTTTGTTTTATTGCTACCCGGAAACTGTCGGTGAGGCCAACATCCAAAAGCCAATTGGCGATTGAATATTTGGTTGATTTTATCCGGAACATGATTTCCAGCTCGCTTCACTGGAAAGTCGGGCAACAATTCCACTTGTTGGGATTCACTTTGTTCCTATTTGTATGGGTTGCCAATATGTTGGGGCTTGTGTTCATTTTGAACATCGATGGCCATTCCTATTGGAAGAGTCCAACAGCCAGTCCAATCGTCACATTAGGCTTGGCCTTGATGGTGATTTTGCTGACGCATTACTTTGGTATTAAGGAAAATGGGTTCAAGGAATATTTCATGAACAGTTATGTTCGCCCAGTTGCACCTCTCATGCCGATCAAAATTTTGGAGGAATTTACGAACACATTGACATTGGCGTTGCGTCTTTACGGAAATATTTATGCCGGCGAAATTTTGTTGGGGTTGATTGCTTCATTAGCGAATTCTTACGGCTTGTTGACTTGGGTAGTCGGGATTCCTCTCCAAATGGTTTGGCAAGGATTTTCCATCTTTATCGGATCGATCCAAGCTTTCGTCTTCACTACGTTGACTATGGTTTACCTCGCTCATAAGATCGAAGCGGAATAAGCTGCTGATCCATGAGCTTAATAACTATGCATTATTATATGAAAAAAAGGAGATTATTATTATGAACTTTATAGGAGCTGCTATTGCGGTTGCCGGTGCGGCCATCGGAGCATCATTAGGAAACGGAAAGGTTATCTCTACTACAATCGAAGCGATCGCAAGACAACCGGAATTACAAAGCAAATTACAGACTTTGATGTTTATCGGTGTCGGCTTGATCGAAGCTGTTCCCATCATGGCGGTAGTTATAGCTTTCTTACTGATTTTCCAATAATAGGGACCAGCAAGACCGATAACTACAGGAGGGATGAGAATGACAGCCAATCTCGTATTGGGAGAGATTACCGCATTAGGTGATACGATTGTCACGCTGTTGTCATTTCTGATATTGATGGCTCTTATCAAAAAATTCGCATGGAAGCCTTTGATGAAGATCTTAACGGATCGGGAAGAAATGATACACACAAATATTGATAAAGCGGCAACAGCGCGCGAGAATGCCGAGAAGAAACACGCGGAAGTCGATGCGCAGCTGATAGAAGTCAGAACAACAGCGAGCGATATTTTAAACAGAGCTCAAGCAGAAGGCAATGAAATTCAAAAGAGCATCATCAAAGAAGCAAAAGAAGATGCACTACGGATCAAACAAGTGACCCAGAAAGAACTCGAACTTGAAAGAAAACAAGCTCTTGAAGGATTGCGCGCCGAAATCGGAGTCATATCAGTGGAAATCGCTGAAAAGATCCTCGGCAAGGAAATCAATCAAGCGGATCAACAAACTTTGATCGAAGCTTTCATTGAAGGGCTGGATGATTGATATGGACAAGGACGGTAAAGCAATTGCTACTGTAGAAGCCTATGTGCAAGCCTACTATAACCGCCTGGCAGACTCGAAGATTGCGGATAGAATCCATCTTGATCTATCACAGTTAAAGGATGCCTTAAATCATGCAGACGCCGCTGTGGGCGAGAAGCCAAACCTTAATTTGGCAGTGAAGTATCTCGCTCCTGAGACGCTCCATTTTCTCGAGGGACTCCAAGATAATCTTGATAACGAAGGTATCTTGGCTGCCATCAAAGCGTTCAATGGATTGTATGAAAATAAAAAAGAGTTCGTGAATATGAAACTGATTTCTGCGGTGCCTTTAACGGCAGATCAAAAAACGCGCATCATGGACAAAATGGCAAAAAAAATCGGGGAAGCGACCTTCTTTGTGACTGAAGAGGTCGATCCCACGGTGATGGGTGGCGTCCGTTTGGAGTCGGAAAACCACTACTTCGACAACACCGTCGCTAAGAAGTTGAAAGAAATGAAGAGACATATCCTGAAAGATTAATAGGGTTGAAGAGGTGAATAATGTGGCTACTGAAAACGAAGATTTAAGTTCATTGATCAAAAATAGGATCAACACTTTTCAATCTGTATCAGAGTTTGAAGAAATTGGAAAAGTTACCTACATCGGTGATGGAATCGCACGCGCGAAAGGTTTGGAGAACGTTATGTCCGGTGAATTGTTGGAGTTCTCCAACGGTTCCATCGGTATGGCCCAAAACCTGGAGATGACTGATGTCGGTATCATCATTTTTGGAGCCTATGAAAATATCCATGAGGGCGATATCGTCAAACGTACAGGTAAAATCATGGAAGTGCCGGTCGGAGATGCTTTGATCGGGCGCGTTGTGGATGCTTTAGGCAGCCCGGTCGATGGCTTGGGCAGCATCGAAACAACCGGCACAAGACCGGTTGAAAATGCAGCGCCAGGCGTTATGGATCGTCAGTCCGTCAGACAACCTCTTCAGACCGGTCTCAAAGCATTGGATGCTTTGGTTCCGATCGGTCGAGGCCAGCGCGAACTGATCATCGGTGACCGCAAAACCGGGAAAACAAGCATCGCAATCGATGCAATCATCAACCAACGCGGAAAAGATGTCATCTGCATCTACGTCGCAATCGGACAAAAGGAATCGACAGTCCGTAATATGACGGAAACGTTGAAAAAATATCATGCAATGGATTATACGATTGTCGTGACTGCCAGTGCCTCGCAATCCGCGCCGATGCTCTATATCGCGCCTTATGCTGCTACAGCGATGGCAGAAGAGTTCATGCACAAAGGCAAACACGTTCTTATCGTGTACGATGATCTTTCCAAACAGGCGGCTGCTTACCGTGAAATGTCCTTGCTTTTGCGCCGTCCGCCAGGTCGCGAGGCGTATCCAGGGGATGTCTTCTACTTGCATTCCCGTCTGTTGGAACGCTCAGCAAAATTGAATGATGAGTTGGGCGGCGGTTCCATAACCTCCCTGCCGATCGTAGAAACACAAGCTGGGGATATCTCCGCTTATATTCCGACGAACGTCATCTCCATCACGGATGGTCAGATCTTCCTTGAAAGCGATCTGTTCTTCTCAGGAATCCGTCCGGCTCTATCTGCTGGTCTGTCCGTTTCCCGTGTCGGTGGATCTGCTCAAATCAAAGCCATGAAAAAAGTATCGGGAACGTTGCGCATCGATTTGGCCAGCTATCGCGAGTTGGAAGCATTCACCCAGTTCGGTTCGGACCTGGATGTTTCCACACAAAAACGCCTTAGCCGCGGCCGCAGAACCGTCGAAATACTGAAGCAGGACTTGCACAAGACTTTGGATGTCGAAAAACAAGTTCTCATTCTCTATGCCTTGACGCACGGATTTATCGATTCCATTCCGGTGCAGGACATCGAACGATATGAGTCTGAACTGTTCAAATTCGTCAAAATGTCCTATCCAAATCTGTTCTCCATCATCACGGAAACAAAAGACTTACCGCCTGCGGAAGACATGGATGAAGCGCTGAGTGCATTCGCGGGCATCTTTATTCCGCATGTTGAGTAGATTGGATAGCATGTACAGATAATATTGAGGTGATAATATGGCAGAGTCTTTAATAGACATCCGGAAACGCATAGCTTCCACAAAGAAGACAAGTCAAATAACAAGCGCCATGCAAATGGTTTCTGCCTCCAAACTGATCCGCGCCGAACAAAAGGTGCGGGGATATCAGCTTTATGCAGCAAAAATACGCGAAATCGTAACACACATAGCCAGCACGCAATTATCTTTGCTTGAAGAGCACGGGCATGTGTCAGCGAGCGATCAAGTTCTGGTCGATTTTCACGACATGTTGATTGAACGCCCAATCCGTAAAACAGGCTATCTGATCATCTCCTCCGATAAAGGCTTAGCTGGAGGATACAATAGCTCGATCCTGAAAGCGACAAAAGATATGCTTGCGATTGACCACGCTTCAAACGATGAGTTTGTTGTGCTGTCTGTCGGCGGAGCGGTTGCTGATGATCTTAGAAAGAGCGGCATCGAAGTTGCGTTCGAAATCAGGGATCTGAACGACCAACCCAGCTTTACGGAAGTCAGCGATATAGTAGTGAAAGCAATCCAGCTTTATCGTGATGGAGCTTTTGACGAGTTGTACGTTTGTTACAAACATCATGTCAACGCTTTGATCTCTGAGTATCGGGCTGAAAAAATGCTGCCGTTGACGGACTTGGATTCCCAGGAAGCGGTCGGTTACGAAGTCGATTATCTTTTTGAACCAAACAAAGAAGAAATTTTGGAAATTTTACTTCCGCAATATGCGGAAAGTTTGATTTATGGAGCCATTATCGACGCTAAATCATCCGAGCATGCTTCGCGCATGACGGCCATGAAGAGTGCCACCGATAATGCAACCAATATGATCAACGATATGACGATTCAATACAACCGAGTGAGACAGACTGCAATCACGCAAGAAATCACCGAAATCGTCGGTGGAGCTTCTGCTCTGGAAGATTAGAAAATGGGAGGAAAAGGCATGAAAAAAGGTCATATTGTACAAGTAATCGGGCCGGTAGTCGACGTTGGCTTCCCATTGGAAGAAGGTGTCCCGGACATCCGCAATGCGCTGATCGTACACAAGGCACCCAAAGCTGGGAGTAATGAAGAAGGGGAAACCATCGTTTTGGAGGTTTCGCTCGAACTGGGGAATGGTATTGTTCGCGCAATCGCAATGGAATCGACCGATGGCCTGCAAAGAGGCTTGACTGTCGTCGATACCGGCGCACCCATCAAAGTACCGGTTGGTTTAGGCACATTAGGCCGTGTGTTCAACGTGTTGGGTGAAGCGATCGATTTGAAGGGCGATATCCCTGATGATTTCCGTCGTGAATCTATTCACAGAAAAGCACCGACTTTTGATCAGTTGAGCAGTAACTTTGAAATCCTGGAAACAGGCATCAAAGTCATCGATTTACTGGCGCCTTATCTGAAAGGCGGAAAAATCGGTCTCTTCGGTGGAGCCGGTGTCGGTAAGACGGTACTGATCCAAGAATTGATCCATAACGTAGCGGAACAGCATGGCGGCATCTCTGTGTTCACGGGTGTCGGCGAGCGTACGCGTGAAGGTAACGACCTTTACCACGAAATGCAGGAGTCAGGCGTCGGCGAAAAGACGGCCATGGTGTTCGGTCAAATGAATGAACCGCCTGGTGCACGTATGCGCGTCGCTTTGTCCGGTTTGACGATGGCGGAACATTTCCGTGATGTAGAAAAACAGAATGTGCTGTTGTTCATCGATAATATTTACCGGTTCACCCAAGCTGGTTCCGAAGTTTCCGCGCTTTTGGGCCGGATGCCTTCAGCAGTAGGGTATCAACCGACATTGGCGACAGAAATGGGACAACTTCAGGAACGTATCAGTTCCACTAAAGATGGTTCGATCACTTCCATCCAAGCAATCTATGTACCGGCGGATGACTATACCGATCCGGCACCGGCAACAACCTTTGCCCATCTGGATGCAACGACCAACTTGGAGCGTAAACTTACTGAACAAGGGATTTATCCTGCTGTGGACCCATTGGCTTCCTCATCCAGTGCCTTATCTCCGGAAATCGTCGGGGATGAACATTATGATGTGGCCACAAAAGTGCAACGCATCTTGCAACGTTACCGTGAACTTCAGGACATCATCGCTATCCTTGGGATGGACGAACTGTCCGATTCCGAAAAAATCACTGTCAACCGGGCAAGAAGAATCCAATTCTTCCTGTCCCAAAACTTCCATGTGGCCGAAGCCTTCACCGGCGTTCCTGGTTCATACGTCCCTGTAGCTGAAACCGTACGCGGCTTCAAAGGGATTGTGGAAGGTAAATACGACGGAGTTCCGGAAGAAGCTTTCCGTAACGTCGGTACGATTGAAGAAGTCCTGAACAAAGCGAAAGAACTAGGCTATAAAGGAGGGGAATAAGATGGCATACCTGCAAGTCAATGTAGTGACGCCGGATGGGATCGCCTTTCAGCATCGCGCTAAAGCGGTGACCGCCAAGACAACGGACGGCGGCATTACCATCATGCCAAACCATACCCCGATCATTGTGCCATTGGCAATCGCTGACCTGATCGTAACGCGTGTGACCGATGAACTGGCGCAGAACCATATTGCCGTCAACGGCGGCATCATGGAAGTGCGCGACAATATCGTCAACATCATTGCGAACAGTGCGGAACGCGAAAAGGATATCGATATCGACCGTGCCGAAGTCGCGAAAGAACGCGCCGAAAGACGAATGGCAGAGGCTCGCGACATCAAAAACGAAAAAGAATTCCAACGTGCGAAGATCTCGCTTTCGAAAGCCGTCAACCGTATCGGTGTTTCGAAAAACAGATCCAGCTGAAAAAAGAGGCCATCGTCGGCCTCTTTTTTTTGTAGATTCATGTATTTTCTGACAATTAGTTTAGTGGATGAGATAACAGGAACAAATCATCTGCAGAAATAGCCCACAATTTCATCTTGATGTGTTGTAACATATTATTATACCTGATTAGGAAAACAAATGTAAACGATTTTCTTAGTGAATTCTTAGGAGATAGTCCGACAAAAACGAGCTTGCTGGTTTTTTTTTCACAATATTTATGTTAGTATAGTTTGAGAATATGGGAGGAGTGCGTCGCTTGGACATAACGATGTTTAACGGTATAATAGTATTGCTATCCCATATGATATTCATTTTCATTTCTTTCTGGTCGATGAAAGCCATCAGATTGGAGAAATGGATAAGGAAGGGGCACATACGCGAAGCACGGGTGCTCTATTTCTTTCTGTCGATTGCTTTAGGCTACACAGTAAGTACGTTTCTGCTCGAGTTGGTGACGACTTCGCGGAACATCAGTTACTTATTGTTCTCATGATCCGCTCACGGTTGCACAAGACATTGTTGCTGTGCGGGCAGGTCGGAGTTCCAGGTTTTTCAAATAGTTGCATACAAACATACAAATGAGATCACAATTGACTTTCGGAGGGATTTTTTTATGGAAAAAATAATTGTTCGCGGCGGTAACCGTCTTGAAGGAACAGTTAAAGTTGAAGGCGCAAAAAACGCAGTTTTGCCGATTTTGGCAGCCACACTTTTGGCAAGCGAAGGGCAATCTGTATTGACGAACGTTCCGATACTGTCTGATGTATTCACAATGAATAATGTTCTGAAACATCTGAATGTCGGCGTTGAATTTCAAGAAAACAACAACACCATCTTAGCGGATGCATCAAACGACATTAATTTTGAAGCACCATTTGCTTATGTCAGCAAAATGCGTGCATCGATCGTCGTAATGGGTCCGCTTTTGGCACGTCTGGGGCATGCGCGCATCGCTTTGCCGGGCGGCTGTGCCATCGGAACACGTCCTATTGATCTTCATCTGAAAGGGTTTGAAGCGATGGGAGCTGACATCAAGATCGAAAATGGTTTTGTGGAAGCGAAAGTCGACAGATTAGTCGGCGCACGCATCTACTTGGACTTCCCGAGTGTCGGTGCTACCCAGAACATCATGATGGGCGCTACTTTGGCTGAAGGAACCACTATCATCGAAAACGTCGCACGCGAACCTGAAATCGTTGACTTGGCGAATTTTTTGAACCGCATGGGCGCGAAAGTGGTCGGAGCCGGAACAGAAACGATCCGTATCGAAGGCGTTTCATCCATGAAAGCAACGGAGCATTCGATCATCCCGGACCGTATCGAAGCAGGAACGTTCATGATCGCAGCTGCAGTCACGAACGGGAATGTGTTCATTGAAGATGCGATTGCCGAACACAACAAACCGCTGATTTCAAAACTGAAGGAAATGCACGTTGCCTTCCAGGAAGAAGAAAATGGCCTGCGTGTCATCGGTCCGCGTACTTTGAAAGCGACTGACGTCAAAACGATGCCGCATCCAGGGTTTCCTACTGATATGCAAGCGCAAATGACGATTGCGCAATTGGTGTCCCAAGGTACCAGCACGATGACTGAAACAGTATTCGAAAACCGATTCATGCATTTGGAAGAGATGCGCCGTATGAACGCTGATTTCAAAGTCGAAGGGCAGACGGTCCTGATTCATGGCAACACGGATCTGCAAGGTGCAGAAGTGGCCGCATCGGATTTGCGTGCGGCAGCTGCTTTGATCATCGCTGGCCTTGTTTCCAAGGGCTATACGCGCGTCACAAACCTATCGCATTTGGATCGCGGTTATTATGAATTCGATAAAAAGCTGCAGGCATTGGGAGCTGACGTCGAACGTGTAACAGAAGATGAACAGAAGGCTTTCAGTGATTCAGATGTTGAAGCACTTTTTTCAAAATAAGTCGGACAACTGTCGTCCGCAAGATAGCTATCGCTAAATGATGAATGTTTGAGAGGGGAACAACGTGGCCAGAGATATAGGGATCGATTTAGGTACAGCGAACGTACTGATTCACGTTAAAGGGAAGGGTATCGTCTTGAACGAGCCTTCCGTCGTAGCAGTAGACACAAAGACCGGAAAAGTTTTAGCAGTTGGGGAAGAAGCCTATATGATGGTCGGTCGTACGCCGGCAAACATCAGAGTGATCCGTCCGTTGAAAGGCGGCGTCATCGCAGACTTTGACATCACAGAAGCAATGCTGACCCACTTTATTGATCGTTTGAATGTAAAGGGCTTTTTGACCAAGCCAAATATTTTGATCTGTTGTCCGACGAACATCACAACAATCGAACAAAAAGCAATCATCCAAGCCGCAGAAAAGAGCGGCGGCAAAAATGTGTATCTGGAGGAAGAACCGAAAGTTGCGGCTGTCGGAGCCGGTCTTGACATTTTTCAGCCGAACGGAAACATGGTAATTGATATGGGTGGCGGAACGAGTGATATCGCAGTCTTGTCATTGGGAGGCATCGTAACGAGCAGCTCAATCAAAACAGCCGGCGATAAACTGGATGCCGACATCATGAACTTCGTAAAAAGGGAACACAAATTGTTGATCGGCGAGCGGACAGCTGAAAAGATCAAAATCACGATCGGAACCGCTTTGGAACCTGAAAAGGAAGAAAAAATGGAAATCCGCGGACGTGACATGGTGACGGGCCTTCCGCGCACCATCTACATCACTTCCAAAGAAATCTACGAAGCGATGCACGAAACCTTGGTGCTTGTCGTGGAACAAGCGAAGGAAGTATTGGAAATGACGCCTCCTGAATTGGCTGCGGACATCATCAATACCGGAATCGTTTTGACAGGCGGGGGTGCTTTGATCAGCGGAATCGAGAAACTTTTCTCGAGCGAGCTGAAAGTTCCTGTCTTCGCTGCGGAAAAACCTTTGGATGCTGTCGCTTTGGGAACGGGTATCCTCTTGAATAACATCGATCAAAAGAACCGTCCATCCAGTGGGCTTTTCGGATTGTTGGCACGATTGATCCAAAAAACCAAAATCAAAAAAGGAAGATAGGTGATCGCTGTGAAATTTGATTTCAAACCTGTACTGTCAACAGTGATGTGGGTTTTGATTTTCATGTTGATGGCCTTCATCCTGTTCGGAGCCGGTCTGATGGTCGGGTATGGCGTCCTTGGTGACGGCGATCCGATGCTTGTCTTCAGCAGACATACTTGGGAACATATCTTCAATTATATCCGTTAAGGAAACAAGAAGGGCAGAAAGGGACGATTGCGTTCCGTCTGCCTTTTTTGTTGAATCAGAGATGAGCGGGTGGTGGGCTTTCGGATCTTTTTGCATTCCGTTATTTTGCTGTGCTCCGGTGAATGAAGGCTTTACCGGAGCACAGACGCGATTTGGCGAGCGAACTCCTGCGAGGATGGCCTCTCAGGAGTTCGCACCGATATCTATCGGTCTCCTCCGGCAAGCGGCGGCCTCGCCGGAGCTGGGGATCGCTTCCGCTACTGTGCTCATGATAAACGGCCAGGTCCTTGCTTCCTGCGCACCCCCCAAACAAAAAGCGAAGACAATCAGCATCACTCTGCTGGTCGTCTTCGCTTTTTTCGCATATTTTTATTTCAATGATTTTGAGTTGACCATGACTTCGTCAATCAAGCCGTATTCTTTCGCTTGCTGGGCGGTCATGTAATTGTCGCGGTCTGTATCGCGTTCGATGACTTCCATCGGTTGTCCTGTGCGTTCTGCCAAAATTTTGTTCAGGCGTTCGCGTGTCTGCAGGATATGACGGGCTGCGATTTCGATTTCGGTTGCTTGGCCTTGAGCACCGCCAAGAGGTTGGTGGATCATGATTTCAGCATTCGGCAACGCAAAACGTTTGCCTTTCTCGCCGGCAGTCAGCAAGAAGCTGCCCATTGAAGCTGCCATGCCCATTGCGATGGTCTGAACGTCCGCTTTGATGAAGTTCATCGTATCAAAGATGGCCAAGCCAGAAGAAACGCTGCCGCCTGGAGAGTTGATGTAGATGTAGATGTCTTTTTCTGAATCTTGTGCATCCAAGAATAGCAATTGGGCGATGACTGAATTTGCTGTGTTGTCATCGATCGGGCCGCTCAACATGATGATGCGATCCTTCAGAAGACGGGAATAAATGTCATACGCACGTTCACCACGGGATGATTGTTCGATTACTGTAGGGATTAAATTCATATATGTTTCCTCCTCGTTCGTTTGAATGAACAGTTTTTCTTTACATGGTTTATTTTAACTCATTGGTCAGAAAAGGTCAATTGTAATGTTTGGCCTTTAGCCTTGCGTTTTCTGATGAAATATACCTTAGTCAATCATATCGTTTCAGTCAGCAAATGTCCAAAAATAGATTTTGAAAATGCAGATCGGATTTAGGGTGAGGCAAGAAGGGAATAAAAAAAATCTCCGCTTCCGCTAGGGAAAGGAGATTTTTTGCATTTGATTTGCATTCAAAGTCCGAAAACGTTGATGCATCAATAAAATAGTACGTCTCCTGAGGGAATCGAACCCCCATCTCAAGAACCGGAATCTTACGTGATATCCATTACACCAAGGAGACAAGCAACATCAAAAATTATAACCCATAGCGTGAAAGATAGCAAGAGGAAAATGTGACCTATATCCGCACGATGGTTTTGGCACTAATTCTACTTTGCAGAACCTCTAAGGTCCTGTCAAAACAACAGTCCCATTCCTCCCGAAATTAACTCCCTAACATTGAAAACGATTTCAATAAAAGTCTGTGTGTGATAAAATGATTCTGAAAAGGTGAGGAGGGATTGGTGTGTCGGTTATATCAAGTATGCATATGGATAAGGAAAGCTTGGAGGAATCGCTGAGGCTGGTGGGGTACGACAATGAAGAATTGTTCGCTTATCTTCAACAAAAAGCGTTAGGCAATCCTTTGATTGAAGTGAAAATCAATAAAGAATTCGATGAACGCGCTGTAAAAGAAAAAACGGTAGTGTATAAGCCGGATAAAGATGATTCGATGGATACGGTTTCCGCTATGGATCAAGTCTTTGAAGAAGTGCCGGCTCTGGATACATTCTTGTTGGAACAAATCTATGCAAATATGCGGGACACGCCCTTGCGCGAGTTGGTTTTATTTTTGGTGGCATTCATCAATCCGGAAGGGTATGTCACAATCGATCTGGATGAAGCCGCGGAACAGAAGGGTGTCGAACCGATTGTGATGCTGGACGCGTTGACGCTGCTGCATCAATTGGATCCCCCGGGTGTCGGGGCCCGAAATCTGCAGGAATGTCTGATGCTGCAAACGGAGCGCGATGAATATGCACCGGAAATCGCCTATTATATTCTGGAGAATTACTTTACGGCCTTCAGTGACAAGAACTGGCAAGCAATTGCGGACGAGATGGATGTGGAACTGTCCGACGTGAAAGCGGTATTCGAGTATGCCCAAACCTTGGATCCGACACCGGGATCAGCATTCGGCGATACCAGCATTTCATTGCCCAGACCGGATCTTTATCTGCAACTGGTTGATGGGCATCTGACAGTGAAATACAATGAGTGGGCTTCTCCTTTCGTTGTTTTCCAAAAAGATTATTATGAAGAGATGATGCAGCACGAAGATGAGGATGTGCAACAATTTCTGGCAGCTAAGAAAACGGAGTGGGAGCAGCTGCGGTCGGCAGTGGCATTCAGAAAAGAGTTGTTGCTTGCAGCGGGAGAATTGATCTGCGGCTTGCAGAAAGGTTTTTTCCTTGAAGGCCGTGAATTGGAGCCGCTCGATGTGATTCGTTTGGCAGAAGATTTGGCGATCCCGGTGACTGTCATGCGCGAAGAAATATTGGAGAAAACGATCGAAACGGACCGCGGGACATTTTTGTTGCACCAGTTATGCGGTGAATAGGCTGTGAGTCGACAATAATAAATGAAAAAGATGCGAAACCCTAAACAATAACGGGACGATTATCGACCCTTATCAAAAAGTTGCTGTATCAAGGTTTTCTGAAAGCGTACGTCTAAAAGGCAATCGGATTATAGGTTACTCGTGATATATTGAACGAATCTATTTTAAAGGAAATCGAATATATTTGCCAAAATGCTTGAAACGTCTAGTGTTTACTGTTAAAATGATGAAGTAAAGACGAGGGAGAATAGACGGATGCAAAAAGCTTCAGCAGTCCTATTCCATCTCTCCTGATATGAAATAAACGAGGACCGCCTAAGATTGCAGCGGGGCGAAAAGCGTCCACGTGCAAATGAAGAGGGTTTTTATGGAAGAGTCTATTTCAGTCTTGCAGCAAATAGTCCCGGACATTATGTCAGTCCTTCAAAATCGTTACCATATCATGCGTAATATCCAAATGTATGCTCCAGTCGGGAGACGCATCCTGGCCGATAAAGTTTCCTTATCAGAAAGGACTTTGCGGACTGAGACAGATTTTTTGCGGAAACAAGGTCTTCTTTCCAGTTCGAAGAACGGGATGGAATTGACTGAGGAAGGCGAAGACATCTTTCGTCAGCTGGAAAGGTTCATGCGGTTATTGCTGAATATGAATGCGAAAGAAAAGGCGTTAGCGGATTATCTGAACATCCAGTTTTGTAGGATTGTTCCTGGCGATAGTGATGAAGATGCATCTGTTCTGGATGAGATCGGAAAAACTGCAGCCAAAGAATTACATGCTTTATTGCCGGCAGGCGAATTTATCGTAGCTGTTGCTGGCGGAAGTACAATGGCACAGGCTGCCGAACATTTTTCACCTGAATTGTCACAGAATAGGGAGTTCATTTTTGTCCCGACACGAGGCGGTTTAGGCGAATCCATGTCGATACAAGCCAACAGTGTCAGCGACCGTATGGCGCAATTGGTCGGCGGTGAGAACATGGCACTTTTCGTTCCCGATAATTTGAGCGATAAGGCTTATGCATCCATGAAATCCGAGCCATCAATCAAACATACTTTATCCGTCATGAAAAAGGCAAACTGCTTGTTATATAGTATCGGTAATGCTAAAGTAATGATGGAAAGACGCAGGATGTCGCACGGGTTGATTTCGTCCCTGGAAGCGCATAATGCGGTAGGTGAAGCCTTTGGTTGTTACTTCAATGAGAACGGTGAAATCGTCTATCGATTGTCCCGGTTCGGACTTCAGATTGAAGATATCGAGAAGATCCCGTACGCAATGGCCATTGCAGGGGGAAGCACAAAAGCCAAGGCTATTAAAGCGTTTATGAAATATGCCCCGCATCAAACCTGGCTGATTACGGATGAGGGCGCAGCTAATCTGATTTTAAAAGGGGTAACCCTTTAAAATAAAAATTTTGACTTATCCTAAGGAGGAAATCTCAGTATGACAGTAAAAGTTGGTATTAACGGTTTTGGACGTATTGGACGTTTAGCATTCCGCCGTATTCAAGAAGTAGAAGGAATCGAAGTTGTAGCAATCAATGACTTGACTGACGCTAAAATGTTAGCTCACTTATTGAAATATGATACAACTCAAGGCAGATTCAATGGTGATGTAGAAGTTAATGACGGATTCTTCACTGTAAACGGAAAAGACATCAAAGTGTTATCACAACGTAACCCAGCAGATCTTCCATGGGCAGAACTTGGCGTAGAGTTCGTATTAGAATGTACTGGTTTCTTCATGAGCAAAGCAGGAGCTCAAGCTCACGTTGATGCAGGCGCTAAACGTGTTCTATTGTCTGCTCCAGCAGGCAGCGACGTTAAAACAATCGTTTATAACGTTAACCATAACGAATTAAATGCTGAAGATGTTATCGTTTCTGGCGCATCTTGCACAACTAACTGCTTGGCTCCAATGGCTAAAGTATTGAACGACGAATACGGAATCATTGAAGGCTTAATGACTACAATCCACGCTTACACTGGCGACCAAAACACTTTGGATGCTCCACATCCTAAAGGTGACTTCCGTCGTGCACGTGCTGCTGCTGCAAACATCGTTCCTAACACGACTGGTGCTGCTAAAGCTATCGGCGATGTATTGCCTGAATTGAAAGGCAAATTAGATGGAGCTGCTCAACGTGTTCCAGTTCCTACCGGTTCATTGACTGAATTAGTTACTGTATTGGAAAAAACTGTAACTGTTGAAGAAATCAATGCTGCTATGAAAGCTGCTTCTAACGAATCTTACGGATACACTGAAGACGAAATCGTTTCAAGCGATATCGTAGGCATCAACTTCGGTTCTTTATTCGATGCTACACAAACTAAAGTAATGACAGTTGGAGACAAGCAATTAGTTAAAACTGTTTCTTGGTACGACAATGAAATGTCTTACGCTTCACAATTAGTACGTACTTTAGTAGAATTTGCTAGCTTATAAGATCAAGTCTTTCATCTAATGAAAGCTGAATCGTAGAAGATAACAAAAGCGGGGAGGCAACGCGCTTCCTCGCTTTTCTTATGTAGATACACATATCAGGAGGCGACGTAATGACAAAGAAAGTTGTAACAGATTTAGATGTAGCTGGAAAAAAAGTATTGGTTCGTGCTGATTTCAATGTTCCTATGAAAGATGGAGCAATCACTAACGACAACCGTATCGTTCAAGCTCTTCCTACAATCAACTACTTAATCGAAAATAACGCAAAAGTCATCCTTTTCTCTCACTTAGGAAAAGTAAAAACTGAAGAAGACAAAGCGAAGTTGAGCTTGAAGCCTGTAGCTGACCGTTTAGCTGAATTGTTGGGCAAAGAAGTCACTTTCGTTCCTGAAACACGCGGAGAAGCTTTGGAAACTGCTATCGCAGCATTGAAAGACGGAGATGTTTTGGTATTCGAAAACACTCGTTTCGAAGATGTTGACGGCAAAAAAGAAAGCAAAAACGATGCTGAATTGGGCAAATACTGGGCTAGCCTAGGCGACCTGTTCGTTAACGATGCATTCGGTACGGCTCACCGTGCTCATGCTTCCAACGTCGGAATCGCTTCTAACCTTGAAAGTGCAGCTGGATTCTTGATGGAGAAAGAAATCAAATTCATCGGCGGAGCTGTTGACGAGCCTGTTCGTCCATTCGTAGCTATCCTTGGCGGAGCAAAAGTAAGCGACAAAATCGGTGTTATCAAACACTTATTGAACAAAGCCGACAAAGTACTTATCGGCGGCGGCATGGCTTACACATTCATGAAGGCACAAGGCTTGGAAATCGGAAAATCCTTATTGGAAGCTGATAAAGTTGAATTGGCTAAAGAATTGTTGGAGAGCGCTGGCGATAAATTGATCTTACCAATCGATGCTAAAATGGCTCATGAGTTCGGCAACGATGGAGAAATCACAATCGCTAAAAACGAAGCATTCCCTGCTGACCAAATGGCATTGGATATCGGACCTGCTTCCATCGAATTGTTCACTAAAGAGCTTGAAGGCGCGAAAACTGTCGTATGGAACGGACCTATGGGTGTGTTCGAATTATCTAACTTTGCTCAAGGAACAATCGGTGTCTGCGAAGCAATCGCTAAATTAAGCGATGCTGTAACAATCATCGGCGGCGGAGACTCAGCTGCAGCTGCTATGCAATTAGGCTTTGCTGATGATTTCACGCACATCTCAACAGGTGGCGGCGCATCTTTGGAATACCTTGAAGGCAAAGAATTACCAGGTGTAGCATCAATTTCTGACAAATAAGCAACCTATTCTTAAGGAGTGATTATATTGCGTAAACCGATTATTGCCGGTAACTGGAAAATGAACAAAACAGCTAAGGAAGCACAAGCATTCATCGAGGCTGTAAAAACTAAGGTTCCTGCTTTTGATAAAGTAGAAGCTGTTATTGGATCACCGGCTTTATTTTTAGAAAACATGGTAGCAGCGACAGAGGGAACAGATTTGAAAGTTGCCGCGCAAAACTGTTACTTTGAAGAAGAGGGTGCCTTCACAGGTGAAATCAGCCCGAAAGCTTTAGGCGACTTAGGCGTCGACTACGTCATTATCGGACACTCTGAAAGACGTGAGTACTTCCACGAAACAGATGAAGACATCAATAAAAAAGCACATGCTATTCTGCGTAACGGCATGACGCCTATCGTTTGCTGCGGCGAAACGTTGGAACAACGTGAAGCAGGCGTAACAAACGAGTGGGTATCAGGACAAATTACGGCTGCTTTGAAAGATCTGACTGCAGACCAAGTGGCTAACCTTGTTCTCGCTTATGAGCCAATCTGGGCAATCGGTACAGGCAAATCTTCTACTGCAAAAGATGCGAACGACACTTGCGGCGTAGTGCGCGCAACTGTTGCTACAATCTTCGGCCAAGAAGTGGCTGATAAAGTCCGCATTCAATACGGCGGCAGCGTTAAACCTGAAAACATTGCAGAATACATGGCTGAAGAACATATTGATGGCGCGTTGGTTGGTGGTGCTAGTTTAGTTACTGATTCATTCTTAGCATTATTGGAGGCTATTAAATAATGAGTAAAACACCGGTAGCAATAATTATTTTAGACGGTTTCGGCTGGAGAAACGAAATGATGGGCAATGCGGTTAAGCTAGCTAAGAAACCGAACTTTGACCGTTATTGGAACAATTTTCCGCATGCAACGATGCTAGCTTCCGGATTTGCTGTTGGACTGCCTGAAGGCCAAATGGGTAATTCCGAAGTAGGGCATACAAACATTGGTGCCGGACGAGTTGTCTACCAAAGTTTGACCAGAATCGACAAAGCCATCATCGATGGTGAATTCTTGACGAACGAAGCGTTGGTTGGCGCTTACGATCACGCCAACAATAATGATTCTGCTTTGCACCTTTTCGGTCTGCTTTCTGACGGTGGTGTGCACAGTCATATCAACCATATCATTGCTTTGATCAAGAGCGCAAAAGAAAAAGGCGTCAAAAAACTTTATCTGCATGCTTTCCTTGATGGCCGCGACGTGGATCCACACGCTGCACCTGGCTACATCGAAACAGTAGAAAAAGCGATGGAAGAGATCGGACTGGGCGAAATCGCGACTGTTTCAGGTCGTTACTACGCTATGGACCGTGACAACCGTTGGGAACGTGTGGAATTGGCATACAACGCCATCGCACACGGCGAAGGCGAGAAATTTGAATCTGCGCAAGCTGTTGTAGAAGCAAGCTATGCAGATGGCAAAACGGATGAATTTGTATTGCCGACTGTCATCGTCAAAGATGGCGAACCGATCGGAACATTGAAAGATAATGATGCCATCATCTTCTTCAACTTCCGCCCGGACCGTGCAATCCAACTTTCAAATGCCTTCACCAACGAAGAGTGGACGAACTTTGAACGCGGGGAACGCGCTAAAAATGTGAAATTTGTGACGATGACTTCTTACCAAGATACTGTAATCGCGGATATCGCCTTCAAGCCGATCCCGATGACAAACGTTTTGGGTGAAGTTCTGGCGCAACACAAACTTTCACAATTGCGTATCGCTGAAACCGAAAAATATCCGCATGTAACGTTCTTCATGAACGGCGGACGTCACGAGCCTTTCGAAGGCGAAGGACGCATCCTGATCCCTTCACCGAAAGTTGCAACCTATGATTTGAAACCTGAAATGAGCGCTTATGAAGTGGGCGAAGCATTAGTGAAAGAGATAAATGACGACAAATACGACGCCATCATCCTTAACTTTGCGAACCCTGACATGGTCGGCCATTCAGGTATGTTGGAACCTACAATCAAAGCGATCGAAGCAGTTGACGAAAACCTTGGAGCAGTTGTGGATGCAATCCTTGCAAAAGATGGTTATGCCATCATCTTCGCTGACCACGGTAACGCGGACACTATGTCCACTGAAGATGGACAGCCGCATACTGCGCACACAACCGTACCGGTTCCAGTAATCGTAACCAAAAAAGGCGTCACGTTGCGCACAGACGGCAAATTGGCCGATGTTGCTCCAACTATGCTTGATTTATTGAACGTAGAAAAACCAGCAGAAATGACAGGCGAATCGCTGATCGTTAAAGCGTAAGCAAAACGATTCAGCTATTGCATAAAGTAAGAAAATTGTCTAAAATGATACTTGGTAAGACAAGTAATCCAGCCAACTCAAAGGAGAGAAAACCATGCCATACATTACAGATATTTTAGCTAGAGAAGTACTAGATTCACGCGGTAACCCAACTATTGAAGTTGAAGTCTACACAGAGAGCGGCGCTTTCGGACGCGGAATGGTTCCATCAGGAGCTTCCACTGGCGAACACGAAGCAATCGAATTACGTGACGGAGACAAAGCACGTTACCTTGGAAAAGGTGTTTTGAAAGCTGTAGAAAACGTAAACGACATCATTGCTGACGCTATCTTAGGTTTCGACGTACGTGACCAATTAGCTATCGACAAAACAATGATCGACTTAGATGGCACTCCTAACAAAGAAAAATTGGGCGCAAACGCAATCTTGGCAGTATCCATCGCAGTAGCTCGCGCTGCAGCAGATTACCTGGATATCCCATTGTACCAATACTTAGGCGGATTCAACGCTAAAACTTTGCCAACTCCAATGATGAACATCATCAACGGCGGATCACATGCTGACAACAGCATCGACTTCCAAGAATTCATGATCATGCCAGTAGGCGCGCCTACTTTCAAAGAAGCTCTACGTATGGGTGCTGAAGTATTCCACGCATTGGCTGCAATCTTGAAATCTAAAGGTTACTCTACTGCTGTAGGTGACGAGGGTGGATTCGCTCCTAACTTGGGTTCAAACGAAGAAGGTTTCGAAGTAATCATCGAAGCTATCGAAAAAGCTGGCTATGTACCTGGTAAAGACGTTGTTCTTGCTATGGATGCTGCTTCTTCAGAATTCTACAACAAAGAAAAAGGTGTTTACGACTTAGCTGATTCAGGCGAAGGCGAAAAGACTGTCGATGAAATGATCGAATTCTACGCTGACCTATGCAAAAAATACCCAATCATCTCCATCGAAGATGGCTTGGATGAAAATGACTGGGAAGGTACTAAGAAATTAACTGAAGTTTTAGGCGACAAAGTTCAAATCGTTGGTGACGACTTGTTCGTTACAAACACTGAAAAACTTTCTAAAGCTATCGAATTAGGCGTTGCTAACTCAATCCTGATCAAAGTTAACCAAATCGGTTCATTGACTGAAACTTTTGAAGCTATCGAAATGGCTAAAAAAGCTGGTTACACTGCAGTTGTTTCTCACCGTTCAGGCGAAACAGAAGATGCTACAATCGCTGACATCGCTGTTGCAACAAACGCTGGACAAATCAAAACTGGTTCATTAAGCCGTACTGACCGTATCGCTAAATACAACCAATTGTTACGCATCGAAGATCAGTTAGGCGAATTGGCTGTATACGATGGCTTGAAATCTTTCTACAACCTAAAAAACAAATAATTTTAATTGATTAACAGGAAGACAGCTGCTTGGAACACTGTCTTCACATAAAGACCGTCTGGAACAACCAGACGCGAAAGGAAGTCCGGCGCTTGGAACGCCGGACTTTTTTTGTTTTCTGAACCTTTAATGTTCGGATTTGAGTCGAATAATTTGACTCAGACTCCGATTTATTCATATTTTTGAGGTTTGTTCCTAACATCCGCATGTAATTATTTTCGGGAAATAGGCATTTTCGCTTCCTTTCGCCGTGTAATCTGCTATAATAAGATTAAATTATTATTAATAAATAATGAGGACAATTGATAAGGGGGAGACAAAAGGATGAAAAGAGCAAGAAATTTTTCCGCTGGTCCAGCAATACTACCAGAATCAGTCTTAGAGAAAGTACAGAGTGAAATGCTATCCTACAGAGATAGTGGCATGTCAGTTATGGAGATGAGTCACCGCTCCTCCTTGTTCGAAGAGATCATTTCAGACGCAGAGCAATTATTACGGGAATTGATGAATATCCCTGAAGGCTATAAAGTCTTGTTCTTGCAAGGTGGCGCAAGCCTGCAGTTCTCCATGATTCCGATGAATCTTGGAAAAGGCGGCAAAGTCGGTTACATCAACTCCGGATCATGGGCTAAGAAAGCCATCTCTGAAGCTAAAATCTTAAAAGTACCGAATATGGAAGTATTGGCTAGTTCCGAAGAGGATAATTTCACTTACATTCCTGAAATTCCGGAAACAGACGAAGCCTACGATTACATCCACATCACAACAAACAACACAATCGAAGGTACAGCTTTCCAAACGATCCCTCGTTTCGTGAATGCACCGATCGTTGCCGATATGTCTTCCAACATTCTGTCCAACCGTTACGATGTCAATGACTTCGGTTTGATCTATGCTGGCGCACAAAAAAATATCGGGCCTGCAGGATTGACGATCGTGATCGTGAAAGAAGATCTGATCCAGACTGAGAATAAATTACCAAGCATGCTTGATTACCGTACACACATCAAAAATGATTCGTTATACAATACACCACCAAGCTTCTCCATCTATGTAGCTAAATTAGTCTTCGAATGGTTGAAGGACTTGGGCGGCGTTGAAGCTATGGTGAAAATGAACGAAGAAAAAGCGGGCTTACTGTACCGCACAATCGAAGAATCAGACTTGTTCTCTTCTCCAGTTGCAGTCAATTCCCGTTCATTGACGAATATCCCATTCGTTACCGGAAACAAAGACTTGGATGCGAAGTTCGTCAAAGAAGCTACAGCTTTGGGCTTCCTGAACTTGAAAGGCCACCGTTCCGTTGGCGGTATGCGCGCAAGTATCTACAATGCATTCCCTTATGAAGGCGTTAAAGAATTAACAGAATTTATGAAAGCTTTTGAAGCTAAAGAAGGGAAATTCAAATAATGTTCGAGATTAAAACTTACAATGCGATTGCCCCAGAAGGCTTAAATTTACTGAATGCAGATCAATTCGTCCTTAACTCAGGCGCAAGCCCTGACGGCATCATCCTGCGCAGCGAAAAACTGCATGGCATGGAATTTCCTGAAAGTTTGAAAGCTATTGCCCGTGCCGGCGCCGGCGTCAACAACGTACCCGTTGAAGAATGCTCCGAAGCAGGCGTTGTTGTCTTCAACACGCCTGGCGCGAATGCCAATGCGGTCAAAGAACTTGTTTTGGCTTCTTTGATCATGGCTGCCCGTCCGATCAAAGAAGGAATGGAATGGGTCCAAACATTAAGCGGTGACGATGTCGAGAAACAAGTCGAAAAAGGCAAAAGCCAATTCGCGGGGACAGAAATATCCGGAAAAACATTGGGTGTCATCGGCTTGGGAGCTATCGGCGCTATGTTGGCGAATGACGGCTTCCGTTTAGGCATGGAAGTCATCGGTTATGACCCATATGTTTCCGTGGAAACTGCATGGAACATCAATCGTCGTGTCCAAAAAGCTGCTTCAATCGCTGAAGTGCTGGCTAAAGCGGACTACATTTCCATTCACGTACCAGTCAATGCCGAAACAAAAGGCATGGTTGACGCTGCATTCCTGGCTCAAATGAAAGATAATGCTGTTCTTTTGAACTTTGCCCGCGGCGAATTGGTCAACACGGCTGATATGCTGGCAGCCTTGAAAGAAAAGAGCATCCGCAAATACGTAACGGATTTCGCTGACGAAGCTTTGCTTCACAACGATGCTATCATTGTAATGCCTCACTTGGGAGCTTCCACTGAAGAAGCTGAAGTGAACTGCGCAATCATGGCAGCCCAAACATTGAAATACTTCCTGGAAACAGGGAATATTGTGAATTCCGTGAACTTCCCGGGAGTCGATATCGCGATGCAATCACCGATCCGTTTGACGATCATCAACAAGAACATCCCGAACATGGTCGGCCAGATTTCTTCCGGTTTGGCTAAGTACTTCATCAATATCGAAGATATCCTGAACCGCAGCCGTGGCAATTATGCCTACACTGTCATCGATATCGCCGAAACAGAAGAAGCAGTACTTGCTGAAGTCGTTGAAAATTTCAAAAAAATCGACGGCATCGTAAACGTCCGCGTCATCAGAAGATAAGAGAGTGTGATGGATCCCGGGTCAGAAATCGAGCACTAAGAGGACTAACACAAAGCGGACGCTTTATGTCCGTGTGTGGTAGTCAGCTTAGGCACAGATTTCTGGGATCCAGAACACGTTTAAAAAGTGCGAAAGCGTTCGGGCTGTTCCCTCCAGTGGAGGTGAGCGGGCCCGGGCGCTTTTCTTTTCGGAAATTGCTAGCAAAACCCTATAGTTTGTGCTAAAGTTAGTAGTAGAAAATTATTATAGGGAGGTCCATCCTTTGTCATTATACGATGTACTATTAACGGCCCTGTTGGTTGTTTCTGTGCTGTTGATCATTGTTGTGCTGATGCAGCCATCAAAAACAAACGCAGCCAGCACACTTACAGGTGGAGCGGAGCAATTATTCGGCAAACAAAAGGCAAGAGGCTTTGAAGCGGTATTGCGTCAGATCACAGTCGTTCTGGGAGCACTGTTCATCCTGATCGCCCTGGCTTTAACCTATCTATCCTCAAATTAACTATTGCAGGCAGAAACCACATTTCCGGGTTCTGCTTTTTTTTCGCCTGAAAAGAGAGCTGGTCGAAAGTATGCGGCGAAGCTTATGAATTGCTAAAAAATTTCGTCCGCAAATATCTGATATATTAGGAAAAAAGCTGTAAATACAGTAAAATGAAGATGAACGAGTTGGGAGGAATATTATGAAAGCAATCAATTTACCAGAACCCTTTTTCTTCGAAGCTGGCCCGCGCGCCGTCCTTTTGCTGCATGCCTACACCGGCAGCGCAAATGATGTGCGTTTGTTGGGACGTTTTTTGGAACGGAACGGGTATACTGTATATGCACCGAATTTTACGGGGCATGCGACCGGCCGTTTTGAGGACATTCTTGATTTGGGAGGCCCGGATGCCTGGTTCGCTGATGCCATGCGCGCAAAAGATGAACTGATGGAAAAGGGCTACAATCAGCTTGCCGTATTCGGGTTGTCAATGGGCGGCATTATGGCGACAAGGGCCATCGAAACGGGAGGATTCATCGGTGGAGGCTCCTTCAACTCACCAATCATCAGCTTTGGGGAATCGCGGGTGCCGATCAGTTTTATGCATTTCGCCAAGCTTTCGAAGAAGAAACTCGGCATGGCAAATCTGGAAATCGAACACGAACTGGCGTTGATGAAGCCAAAATTGAGTGCCCAGCTTGCCCAAATTGATGCCTTTACGGAACTGATTAAGGCGAATCTGGCTGACATCACCGTCCCCTATTACATCGCACAGTCCGGCAAGGATGAAATGATCAGCGCCGACTGCGGGAAGTTGTTGGCGGATAGCCTCGTGGATGCTGAAGTGGATTATCATTTTTTCCCGGAAGCAACGCATGTCATCACCGTTGGGAAAGACAGAAACATATTTGAAGAAACAGTATTGGCATTTTTGAACCGACTAAATTGGAATGAGGGATAAGTATGAGAAAGATAGATCAGATCCAAATTGACGTTCTAGCCTATTTTCAGGAGCATGCCGGAAAGAGCATGACATTGAAGGAAGTAAGTGAAGCGTTGGGCTACACCGATTCCGAAGAATTCAAAGCATTGGTCAAAGTTTTTGCGCAATTGGAGGAAAGAGGTATCCTGTTGCTGAACAAGACCGGGCAATTCCGTCTGAAGGTGCAAGGCGCCACTTTGACGGGGACTTTCCGCAGCAACGACCGCGGATTCGGCTTTGTGACGGTCGATCCGAACGAAAGTGACCTCTTTGTCCCGCGGGGCAAAACAGGCAGCGCGATGGACGGCGATACGGTCGAGTTGAAGATCACCCGAGAAGCGGAGCCTTGGAATGACAAAGGAGTCGAAGCTGAAGTAACGGCTGTTTTGACGCGCAAATCGAATCAAGTCGTCGGTGAATTTGTGCCTTACGATTCCGATCGCCGTGAAGAAACCGGCTTTTTGGGATTCGTTGTTCCGCGGGACACGAAAATCAACAGTATCGTTGTCTACATCAAACCGGAAGGCATACATCCGGTTGAAGGCAGTGTCTGCCTGGTGGAAATCACTAGCTACCCTACACCGCAGAATCCAGTCAAGATGGAAGGGCTGGTCACGAAAGAAATTGGCCACAAGGATGCACCGGGCGTTGATATTCTTGCCATTCTCTATAAGTTCGGCATTCCTTCCGAATTCCCGGAAGATGTGTTGGCTCAAGCTGAAAGCATTCCATTGGAGATTCCTGCCGAGGCGTTGGAAGGCAGACGGGATTTGCGTTCGGAACAGATCGTCACGATCGATGGTGCTGACGCCAAAGACTTGGATGATGCGATTTCCTTGAAGAAACTAGATAATAGCAATTATCTGCTGGGCGTGCACATCGCGGATGTTTCCTTTTATGTGACTGAGAATTCCCCAATCGATCGCGAAGCCTATGAACGCGGCACCAGCGTTTATTTGACGGACCGCGTCGTGCCGATGCTGCCTCAGAAATTATCCAACGGTATCTGTTCCTTGTTGCCGCATGAAGACCGTTTGACGATGTCTTGTGAAATGGAATTGGATGCGGATGGGGAAGTGGTCGCCTATGATATTTTCCCGAGCATCATCGAGTCCAAACAACGGATGACTTATTCCGATGTCAATGCTATTTTGACGGACCACGACAAGAAACTGCGCGAAAAATACAGCGATTTTGTGCCGATGTTCGAAGAAATGGGTATCCTGCATGAGATCCTCCTGAAGAAACGCCAAAAACGCGGTGCCATCGATTTCGAATCCGATGAAGCAAAAATCATCGTGGACGAAAATGGCCACCCGTTGGACATCTATGTTACGGATCGCGGTGTCGGGGAACGCCTAATCGAATCCTTCATGTTGAGCGCGAACGAGACGATCGCCCATCATTTCACGAAGGCGAACCTGCCGTTCATCTACCGGATCCATGATCAACCGGACCCGACCAAAATGATGCGCTTCCTGGAATTCGTGACGACGTTCGGCATTCTGGTGACCGGTACCCATGAAAACGTAAAACCGAAGCAACTGCAGGCCGTTTTGGCGAAAGTCAAGGACGAACCATACGAAGCCGTCGTTTCGACCACGCTGTTGCGCAGCATGCAGCAAGCGAAATATGATGCTGTTCCGGTCGGCCACTATGGTTTGGCTGCGAAAGATTATACCCATTTCACTTCACCGATCAGAAGATATCCCGATTTGATTGTCCACCGCTTGATCCGCACATATGGAAAAGGCGTCGTCGATCCGAAGTTGATTGAGAAATGGAAAGGGCAATTGCCGGATATCGCCGTTCAGAGTTCGCAGATGGAACGCCGCTCGGTTGATGCGGAACGCGAAACCGAATCGCTCAAGAAGGCAGAGTTCATGATGGACAAAATCGGCCAAGAGTTCGAAGGTGTCATCAGCTCCGTCACGAAATTCGGCATCTTTGTGCAGTTGCCTAACACAGTGGAAGGCCTCGTGCACATCTCGAAAATGACGGAAGATTATTTCAACTACATCGAAAGCCATCTGCTTCTGATGGGCGAACGCACTGGCGTTATCTATCGTATCGGCCAAAAGGTCAAAATCAAAGTAGAAAATTCGGATCCTGTCACGCGCGCCATCGATTTCTCGCTGGTCATCGACAAGGAAAAGACCCAGAGCCAGAGCGACCAGGATCTGGTCAAACAGATCCGCGCGAAGATTCCGAAGGGCAAAAAACGGAAACCGGGCCAATCCGATCGCGACAGCGGACCGCGCAAAAAGACCGAAAAAGGAAAAGAGCCGTTCTATTCCCGTCCAGGCAAAAAAGCCAAAGGGAAAAAGGAAAGAGGCAAAAAGAAGTAAGCTAACGAAATGAAGGTGTCCGATTATGCCAAAAGGCGAAGGAAAAGTTTTAGCGCAGAACAGAAAAGCCAGCCATGATTACATCATCCTCGACACGATAGAAGCCGGGATGGTGCTGACCGGAACGGAAATCAAATCCGTCCGCAAAGCGAAAATCAACCTAAAGGACGGCTACGCAAGCATCCGGAACGGGGAAGTGTTCCTGCAGAATGTGCATATCAGCCCATTCGAACAGGGCAATATCTTCAACCATGATCCGCTGCGCACCAGGAAATTATTGCTGCACAAAAAGCAGATCAAATACCTGATCGAGGAGACGAAGACGACCGGTGTTACATTGGTGCCGTTGCGGGTCTACCTCAAGAATGGTGTCGCGAAAGTGCTCATCGGACTCGCAAAAGGGAAGAAGAGCTACGACAAGCGTGACGCATTGAAGCAGAAAGATATGAAGCGCGAAATCGACAGAGCGATGAAAGAAAGATAAGCATAAATGTGAACAACGTACGCGCCCGCATTCCTGATGGAGTGCAGGCGCGTTTTTTGCGGTTTTGGTGTCTGTATGGCGGTAGGATGATAACGCCAGCTCCGGCGAAGCCGCCCTTCGCAGGAGGAGGGCGGCGAAATCCGTACTCACCTCCGATAAGGCAGGTTTCGCAGGAGGAGGGCGGCGAAATCCACCCCCAACTCCGACGAGGCAATCCTCGCCGGAGTTGGCAGCCAGAACGGAGCTGACTTGATCCAAATAAGCCGCCCCGGACAGGTACACTGTCGAAATTGTGACCAATTGTGTAATTTTTGTATCTTGTCTATCATTTTTTTTTAATTCAAGCTATGATAGAAGTAATCATCTTGTCAGGAAAAATAAAGATAATCCTGTGAGCAACGTTTGCCTTGCGGGGTTCCGTTCTAAGTGAAATGACAAAAGTAGGGGTGTAATTGTAATGATAACGAAAGACAAGTATCTTCGATTGCTGGCAAAGGAATATCCGACAGCAGCAAAAACAGTAACCGAAATCATCAACTTGGAAGCCATCATGAACTTGCCGAAAGCAACCGAGCACTTCATCAGCGATCTGCACGGGGAATACGATGCCGTGCAACATGTACTCAGGAATGGATCCGGGAACGTCAAAGAAAAAATCCGGGAAATTTTCCAAGGGAGGCTGAGCACCCGTGAGATGAACCAGCTTGCGACGATCGTCTACTACCCGGAAGACAAAATCGACATGATCGTGGACAGCTTGGACTCCGAAGAGGAAATCAATGAATTTTACTCGTTGACCTTGCTGCGCATCACGGAACTTTGTGCGTTCACCGTTTCAAAATACACGCGCTCGAAAGTCAGAAAGGCGATCCCGGCCGATTATGCCTACATCATCGAAGAGCTGCTTTTCAAAGACACGATCATGACAAACAAAGAGGATTATTACGAAAAAATCATCAAGACCGTCATTTCCTTGGACCGCGCGACTGAACTCATAGCTGCCATTTCGCATGTCATCCAACGCCTTGTGGTCGACCACCTGCATGTTGTCGGGGACATCTACGACAGAGGCCCATTCCCTGACAAAATCATAGATACCTTCATGGATGGCCACGAGCTGGATATCCAATGGGGCAACCATGATGTACTCTGGATGGGTGCCGCGAGCGGGTCAGCAGCCTGCATGGCCAACGTCATCCGCATCTCTGCCCGCTACAACAACTTGGAGATCATCGAGGACGCTTATGGCATCTCGTTGCGTCCGCTGATCACGTTTGCCGAAATGATCTACAAAGAGGACCGTTACGATCCGTTCATGCCGAAAATCAACACCGAGGACGAAAGCAAGATTTTCCCGGAAGAGATCCGTCAGATCGCTAAAATGAACCAAGCCATTTCGATCATCCAGTTCAAGCTCGAAGGTGAAATCATCAAACGCCACCCTGAATTCGACATGGCCGACCGGATGGTGATGGACTTCATTGATTACGAAAAAGGCACGGTGAAGTTGGATGGGAAGGAATATCCGATGCTGTGCGATTATTTCCCGACGGTCGATCCAGCCGACCCTTACCGCTTGACTGAAGAGGAAATATTGGTTGTCGAAAGGCTCATGACCGGGTTCCTGAATTCGGAAAGGCTGCAGAAGCATGTCCAGTTCCTTTTCAGCAAAGGCAGCATGTACTTGAGCTACAACGACAACCTTTTGTTCCACGGCTGTGTGCCGCTTAATCCGGACGGCAGCTTCATGGAGATGGCAATCGCCAATGTCAAGTACAGCGGTAAAGCCCTCCTGGACAAATACGAAGAAGTGCTGCGCAGAGGCTATCTGAACCGCGAAGCAACGAGGCACAACACCCGCACGCTCGATTTGATCTGGTATCTGTGGGAAGGAAAAGCTTCGTCCTTGTTCGGGAAGGATAAGATGACGACTTTCGAGCGCCTCTACGTCGCCGACAAGGAAACCCATGTCGAGAAGAAGAACCTGTATTACGAGCAGCGCGACAATGTGGAAATGTCCTACAAAATACTGAAGGAATTCGGCTTGGATCCGAAGAAGGGCCATATCATCAATGGCCATACGCCTGTCAAAGAAAAGATCGGCGAGAATCCGTTGAAGGCGGACGGCAAACTGATCGTCATCGACGGCGGCTTCTCGAAAGCCTACCAGAATACGACAGGGCTGGCAGGCTATACGCTGCTGTACAACTCCTTCGGGATGCAGCTGGTTTCGCATCAGCCGTTCACTTCCCGTCAGGATGCCATTGAAAACGAAAAGGACATCGTTTCGACCCGACGCATCGTCGACAAGGAATTGGAGCGCAAGACGGTAAGGCAGACGGATGTCGGCAAGAGGCTGACCCAGCAAGTCATCGACCTGCAGCAGCTGCTGCGCGCCTACAAATCCGGCGAAATCGTCGAAGATCTGCTCAGCGACAAATAGTTGCACGAAATAGATGCAATCATTCGCCGGAATTGTTAAGATAAGAGAAGGAAAGCAAGTATCCTAATGCGAAAGTAGCTTGAGAGAGGCGGGTTAACCTTGAAAAAGGGAGTAACGTTTTATTTTATGCGACACGGAGAAACTTATCTTAATAAATACAATCGGATGCAAGGCTGGTCCGACACCCCATTGACGCCCAGAGGCAGACGCGACGTCATGAGAAGCGGAGCAGGCTTGGGCGATGTCAAGTTCGATGCGGTCTACTGCAGCGACTTGAGACGGACATTTGAAACAGCGCAGATTATTTTGAAGGAAAACCAACATGCCGACCATTTGAAAGTGGTGGCCATGCCCGAATTCAGGGAGATATTCTTTGGCTCTTTTGAAGGGCTGGATGCGGCCGAAACTTGGGGGAACCTGAATAAATTCCTGGGAAGCGCGGATGGTGAGCCTAATTATGATGCCCACCGCTCCGTCATTGAAGAGTTGAACGGATTGAAGGAAATGGATCCTTACCATGAAGCGGAAGACTACATGACTTTCTGGCTGCGTGTCGAACGCGGCTTGATTAAACTGATCAGCGAGCACCGTGATTCCGAAACAAACATTCTGATCGTTTCCCACGGGATGACGATCCGGAACATGATCCATGCCGTCATTCCTGATTTCTCGATCGACCGCCATTTGGATAATGCCAGCATTTCGGTCGTCCGCTATGAGGATGGCTTCTATCACTTGGACCTTTACAACGGCACCGACCATTTTGTCGATGACTTCACGCCCGGCGATGAGCAGGAACCGGAAGTCCATAAAGTGACGCCTGCCGATAAAGTCGAAGAGGACGTCAAATAAATTGAAGTAGTGCCCTTGGAACAAAACCCTTTGTTTCCAAGGGTTTTTCTGTATTTTAGAGTCAAGAACAATTAAAAATCACATCTTTTTTTCATTTTTTGGAAATATCAATTGAAAATTCCGTCCGGATAGTCTAAAATTAACGTAATCCACAATACTGTACGGGATACAGCGTGGCTAGAACGTCTTTAAATTAGCACAGAGAGGCTAACAAGGCATGTGAAACGATTAATGTAAACAACCGTTGAAACACGCCCAATAATAGGTGTGTTTTTTTTACATTTTCCTATTTTTCATGCAAGTGAGGTACGTACCTTGTCAATCAGAAATCAGGAGGAACAACATGAAACAACGTAGATTTTTAGTTTTAGAAGATGGCAGCTGCTATCCAGGATATGCTTTCGGATCAGAAAAGGATGCAATCGGGGAGATCGTATTCAACACAGGGATGACAGGTTACCAAGAAACTTTGTCAGACCCTTCCTACACAGGCCAAATCATCACTTTCACCTATCCGTTGATCGGCAATTACGGCATCAACGTAGACGACTATGAAGGCGTGCTTCCGGGCTTGAAAGGGATGGTCGTGCATGAAGTGGCGGAACATCCAAGCAACTTCCGCTCCACCAAAACATTGGATGCAGCTTTGAAGGACTTTGATGTACCAGGAATCTACGGCGTGGACACACGCAGCATCACCAAAAAAATCCGTAACGCCGGCGTTATGCGTGGCACAATGGTAAGCAATGCGGACAACTTGGATGCGATTGTTGCATCATTGAAAGCCTACGTATTACCGGTTGACGAAATCCAATTGAATTCAACAAAAGAAATCAAAATATTTGCGGGTGAAGGCCCACGCGTCGTCTTGCTCGATTTCGGCTTCAAAGACAACATCCTTGCAGAATTATTGAAAAGAGGCTGCGAAGTCATTCTGGCTCCTTGGAACACAAGCGCAGACGAAATTCTAGCCTTCAATCCTGCCGGCATCATGTTGAGCAACGGACCTGGAGATCCGACATCCGTTCCGGAAGCGATCGAAACGATCAAGCAATTGATTTCACAGGATAATCTGCCGATGTTCGGTATTTGCTTAGGCCACCAGCTGATCTCATTAGCCGGCGGTGCGACAACCTACAAAATGAAATTCGGTCATCGCGGCGCAAATCATCCGGTGAAGGATCTTGCAACTGGAAAAATCAGCCTGACGAGCCAAAATCATGGCTATGCCGTGGATGAAGACAGCCTTAGCCAAACAGACTTGGTCGCAACTCACCGCGCCCTGAACGACGGCACGAATGAAGGCGTCAAACACAAAACCAAACCGGTCTTCTCGGTTCAATACCATCCGGAAGCAGCGCCCGGACCGCACGATGCCAATTACTTGTTCGATCATTTTGTAAATATGATGAAAGCAGTCCAAGGAGGAAAACAACATGCCTAAACGTACCGACATTCAATCCATCTTAGTAATCGGCTCAGGCCCCATCATCATCGGCCAAGCCGCTGAATTTGACTATGCCGGAACGCAAGCATGCTTGGCTTTAAGAGAAGAAGGATACAAAGTCATCCTGGTCAACTCCAACCCTGCTACAATCATGACGGATGTTGAAATCGCCGATAAAGTCTACATGGAGCCACTCACTGTAGAATTCATCACGAACATCATCCGCAAAGAGCGCCCGGATGCCTTATTGCCGACATTGGGCGGCCAGACCGGTCTGAACATGGCCGTGGAATTGGATAAAGCAGGTGTATTGGAAGAATTCAATGTCGAGCTGTTGGGAACAAAATTGAGTTCCATCCAACAAGCCGAAGACCGTGATCTGTTCCGCCAATTGATGGCGGAATTGAATCAGCCGGTTCCCGAGAGCGACATCATCCATACTGTGGGCGAAGCGCTTCGCTTCGCGGCGGAAATCGGATATCCTCTGATTGTCCGTCCCGCCTTCACAATGGGCGGCACCGGTGGCGGCATCTGCCACAATGAAGCTGACCTGCGCGAAATCGTGGCGAACGGTTTGCGCTACTCACCCGTGACGCAATGCCTGTTGGAGAAATCGATCGCCGGCTTCAAGGAAATCGAGTACGAAGTGATGCGCGACAGCAACGACAATGCGATCGTCGTCTGCAATATGGAAAACATCGATCCGGTCGGCGTCCACACGGGCGATTCCATCGTCGTGGCGCCTTCCCAAACCTTATCCGATAAAGAGTACCACATGCTGCGTGATGTCTCCCTGCAGATCATCCGCGCCCTGAAAATCGAAGGCGGCTGCAATGTCCAGTTGGCATTGGATCCCTACTCGTTCGACTACTACATCATCGAAGTGAACCCGCGCGTCAGCCGTTCTTCGGCTTTGGCGAGTAAAGCGACCGGTTACCCGATCGCCAAGATGGCGGCGAAGATCGCCGTCGGCCTGACTTTGGATGAAATGAAGAACCCGGTAACCGGCACGTCTTACGCAGCTTTCGAGCCGGCTTTGGATTACATCGTATCCAAAATCCCGCGTTTCCCGTTCGATAAATTCGAAAAGGGCGACCGCACCCTCGGCACACAGATGAAAGCGACAGGCGAAGTCATGGCCATGGGCCATACGTTCGAGGAATCGATGCTGAAAGCCGTCCGTTCTTTGGAATACGGCGTCAACCATCTGGCATTGCCGAAAGACCAAGGCCAGACCGTGACGATGGAAGAAATCGAACAGAATATCCGTGTCGCTTGCGACGAGCGCCTGTTCTATCTGGGAGAAGCGTTGCGCCGCGGCGTGACACCGGAAACGATCCATGAATGGAGCGAAATTGACTACTTCTTCCTGTACAAATTCAAGCACATCATCGACTTGGAGAAGGAAGTGGCGGCAGCCGAACCGAAAGACCTGGAAATCCTGCGCGAAGCCAAGAAATACGGCTTCAGCGACGAAATCATCGCGGAATTGTGGGGCATGGCTTCGGAAGACATCTACGCGTTGCGCAAAGCCAACGGCATCGTCCCTGTCTTCAAAATGGTGGATACGTGTGCGGGCGAATTCGAATCCTTCACACCGTACTTCTACAGCACATATGGGATGGAACAGGAATCGTTCCCGAGCGACCGCGAAAAAGTCATCGTCTTAGGTTCCGGTCCGATCCGCATCGGCCAAGGGGTCGAGTTCGACTACGCAACCGTGCACGCTGTCTGGGCAATCCAGGAAGCCGGCTATGAAGCAATCGTCGTCAACAACAACCCGGAAACCGTTTCGACGGACTTCTCGATTTCCGACAAGCTGTATTTCGAACCCTTAACCGAAGAAGACGTGATGGCCATCATCGATCTGGAACAACCGCTGGGTGTCGTTGTGCAGTTCGGTGGCCAAACGGCCATCAACCTGGCTGACAAATTGGTGAAACACGGCGTCAAGATCCTGGGCACGAGCCTGGAAGATCTGGACCGCGCAGAAGATCGCAAATTGTTCGAACAGTTGTTGCGCGACTTGGATATCCCGCAAGCACCCGGCAAAACAGCCGTGACCGTTGAAGAAGCGGTCGCAGTTGCCGACGAAATCGGGTATCCGGTCTTGGTGCGTCCGTCCTATGTATTGGGCGGACGGGCGATGCAGATCGTCTACAACCAAGCCGACCTTGAGAAATACATGCGCGAAGCGGTCGTGGCCAGTCCGGAACGTCCGGTCCTGGTCGATCATTACCTGATCGGACAAGAGTTGGAAGTCGATGCGATCTGCGACGGCGAAACCGTCCTGATCCCGGGCATCATGGAACACATCGAACGCGCCGGCGTCCACTCGGGCGACTCGATCGCGGTTTACCCGCCGCAAAACCTTTCACCTGAACTGATCCAAACGATCGAAGACTATACGATCCGCGTGGCGCAAGGGCTGAACACCATCGGTTTGGTGAACATCCAGTTCGTCATCAGCGAAGGCGTCGTCTACATCATCGAAGTGAATCCGCGTGCGAGCCGGACAATTCCGTTCCTGAGCAAAGTGACCGGCATTCCGATGGCGAAGTTGGCCACAAAAGGAATCCTTGGACTGAAGCTTAAGGATATGGGTTACAAAACCGGTCTGGTTCCGTCGAAATCAGGCGTATACGTGAAGATGCCAGTCTTCAGTTTCAGTAAACTGAAGAAAGTCGACACGGTTCTGGGACCTGAAATGAAGTCTACCGGAGAGATCATCGGTAAAGATGTCAACTTGCCGAAAGCTTTGTATAAAGGCTTCATCGCATCCGGCGTGAATGTGCCTGACTATGGCACGGCATTGATGACGGTATCGGATAAAGACAAAGAAGAAATCATCCCATTGGCGAAACGCTTGATTTCGTTGGGCTACCACATCGTTGCTACGACAGGTACCGGCAAAGCGTTGGAAGCAGAAGGAATCAAAGTCGACGTCATTGAGAAAATCAATGAGAACAGCAACGACATTCTTGACGCCATCCGCGACGGACGCATCAACCTGGTCGTCAATACGATGACGGAAGGGAAGACGAGCGAGACCGACGGATTCTTGATCCGCCGTGAAGCAGTCGAAAACAACATCCCATGCTTGACTTCATTGGATACAGCAGAAGCGTTGCTGCAAGCGATGGAAACCATCCATTTCCAATTGGAAGACATGAGTAAATAAGCAATATAGCAGAAAAGAGAAGCGATTGCCTCGTTGGGGCGGCCGCTTCTCTTTTTTTCTATTTGTTTGTGTCGGTCGTTAGACCAGGACGGTAACCTAAGCAGTCGAGACAAGACGAATATGGCGACTGTTAGCTTGGCCCGGATACAGGAACAGTCGAGACAAGGCATATGTGTCAATTGTTTGGGGATTTCGGTGAATCAAACAGTCGAGACAAAGCCCTTATGTCGACCGTTGATGCAGGCCACTAACCCAAACAGTCGAGATCCTGTTCCGAGACAGGATGTCCGCCGCTCCCGCTCAATCCAACTAACTTGCTGAACGACAAAAAAACACCCTGCAAAGTGTCGAATGAATCGCTTCATATCGGCATCTTGTGGGGTGTTGCTTCATACTAGTCTAGTATGGAGACGACGGGAGTCGAACCCGTGTCCAAGCATATCGGCACTTCCAAGTCTACGCTCATAGTTAAACTATTGGAATTCGCCTTGAACTAGCCGTTTAACAGGCATTATTGTTGGCTAATCTGATTGATCTCTTCTGATTCCTCCAGATGGAAGGTCACAGCGTATCCCACATCATTGAGACCCTGATCTGAGTACATGGGCGATACCAGGAGGATCTTAGCTAGCTACAATTAAGCAGCGAAAGCTAAAGTGTTGTTTTGTGTTTTGTCAGTTGTTTTAACTGTAACGTTTTAGCGTAGACGTAACCTACGGAGCGCATCAAAAGCTCGACCTATACCTGTCGAATCCGTAACGTCCCCGTTATGGGAATGCACAGAGTTATCTTGCATTTCATATTATACGGCATCCATTCCAAAAAGCAAGGATTATGCACAAAATATTTTGGCAGCCTGCCGCAAACAAAAAAGAATCGCAAAGCTGTGCAGAACCGGAGTGAAGGGTTTCTGGAGCTTAATGCGTATCACAGTGGTTTTCTGAAAGGGCTATTCTTTGAAATGCGCAATCACTTTCAGTACACTATAAATAAGAGCGAAGCATTACCATTAAGAAAGGATGGATAGAAATGAAACAAAGAAAAATGTTGATGAGTTTGTTCAGTCTATCGGCTGCCGTATTGTTGGCCGCTTGTTCAACGGACACCGGCACAGAGGAAGCTTCTGTCGGATCGGAAAGTGTCTCGATGGAAAGCATGCTTGAGGAGTCTTCCACCAGCAGTTCAGAAGGCATGGGGGATATGGTGCATGACGATTCCGGTGTAATTCCTGAAGGGTTGATGGAAGCTGAAAATCCTACATATAAAGTTGGCGATTCCGTCATCATGCAGGCAGGACATATGGAAGGCATGGAAGGTGCGGAAGCGACAATCGTTGGAGCCTTCGACACAATCGTTTACGAAGTTTCCTATGATCCAACCAACGGGGATCCACGCGTTGAAAACCATCAATGGGTTATCCAGGAGGAAATCATGGATGCCGGAACAGACCCATTCGGCGTTGGCAGTGAAGTGGTGCTGGAAGCGGAGCACACGGAAGGCATGAGCGGTGCGACTGCCACTATCGATGCCTCTGAAACGACAACAGTCTATATGGTGGATTATACAGATACGGTCACTGGGGAAACGATCAAAAACCACAAGTGGGTGACTGAGATGGAACTTGAGCAGATTCAAGAGCCATAAACGCAGCAAAATCAAACAGAAATATATCTGTACGCAAGAAAGGACTGGTCATTATGAAATTCGGTATGCGCAAACCAAGCCTGAAACGTTCATTTAAGGCTAGGACAACCGGAAAGGTGAAGCGGGCAATCAAGCGAAAAACAAATCCGTTCTACGGTAAAAAAGGAATGGGCTTGATCCGTGACGCCAAAAGGACCGCCTATAACCGGATATATAAAAAAGCCACGTTCTCGATTTGGGATCTGTTCAAGAAAAGAAAATAAGTCAATAATGACGATGACCGCCTCTTTAGTTGGAGCGCGGTCATTTTTTTGCCCGAAAATGCAAGGTCAATTCACACTCATCCGATATTCATGCGGCGTCATGTCATAGGCTTGTTTGAATTTTTGGTAGAAGAAAGTGACGTTCCGATACCCCAATCTGTTCGCTGATGGTTTCAATTGGGGTATCGGTATTCTTCAGCAGGATGCAGGCGTTGTTGAGGCGCAGTTCCTTAACCAGCGTTTCCGGTCTGGATTTTGATGAATCGGCTCAGGTAACTCGGAAAAGAGGATGATCATGTAGGCATCGGTCACATCTTTTGAATGAAGAGTTGAAAAATCCACTCTCTTCAAGGGTTTTTGTCATATTCAAATAACAATTATCGAATATATTGCTGCTTCAGACATAAAATTCTGTATATATTTTGAAAAGAAGGGTATAATGAAAGCGTTACCTGATCAGTGCGGAAGTACCATTACCTTATCCGATCGTTCAGGCTAACAACGACATAGGAGGCGGTTGCGATGACAATGAAGAAATTCCAAGTGGAGCTACCCGAAGATATGCTTGAAAAAATGAGAAAAGGGTATGCCGCTAAAAGAAAACAGGGCGGATACGATGTAAAAGATATCAGCGATGAAGATCTGGCTGAATATTTCATGGGTATGGGCTTAAATTATGTCGACAGAAAAATATCCGAAATTCTTGATAAAGAAAAAAAATAAAGAAAAAGAGAGAAGCGATCCCGCAAAGATTGCTTCTTTTTATATAATTTGAAACCACAAGAAAGAGGTTAGGGCTTGCACAATCAAAAAATCCATGGTACAATGACTTTAACATTTTGTGAAGCGCAGAAAAGAATTGTTTCAAAACATTCCGATTCGTAACGTTAGCAACAATGTATCATAAAGTGCAAAACGCACGAGGAGGATTTTCAATTATGGAACAAGGTACAGTTAAATGGTTTAACGCAGAAAAAGGTTTTGGTTTTATCGAACGCGAAAACGGAGACGATGTATTCGTACATTTCTCAGCTATCCAATCTGAAGGTTTCAAATCTTTAGAAGAAGGACAAGCAGTAACTTTCAGCGTCGAAGAAGGTAACCGTGGACCTCAAGCAACAAACGTTACTAAAGCTTAATTCAAATTAAACTTATAGGGACCTGATCTTCGGATCGGGTTCTTTTTTTGACGAAAAATTGCAGAATGGCACGCTGGAAAAAGATTTTGTATCGGTATTGCGAATTTGTTTGCCATTTCGATTTGCATTATTGAATTAATCATGATACAATGAATTTAACATTTTGTTGGGTTAGAGAAAAGAATTGCATTACGAAAATTCCGATCCGTAGCGTTAGCAACAATGTATGATATATGTGCAATAGCACGAGGAGGATTTTCAATTATGGAACAAGGTACAGTAAAATGGTTTAACGCAGACAAAGGTTTTGGCTTCATCGAACGCGAAAACGGAGACGATGTATTCGTACATTTCTCAGCTATCCAATCTGAAGGTTTCAAATCTTTAGAAGAAGGACAAGCAGTAACTTTCAGCGTCGAAGAAGGTAACCGTGGACCTCAAG
>NZ_JAQMHR010000005.1:106724-201619 GCF_028309625.1 Trichococcus sp. K1Tr
CAACAAACGTAAACAAAGCTTAATTCAAAATTAAACTTATAGGAACCTGGTCTTCGGATCGGGTTCTTTTTTTCGGTATTTTTTGTTGTCCCAGCTCCGGTTGGGACAACATTCACCGGAGGACCGACCGCAATCAGCCAAATGCTCTCCGGCCTGGCTGCGCTGGCCGGAGATCCGAACCCCTTCAGCAAGCTGTCCGCCGATGAAGCAACTCCTCAACGGAGAAACGCACACAAAACAAGCATCCAGAAATCGAATTCTGGATGCTTGTTTGTGTTCCATCAATATTTCTTCTTTGGATGGCGGTCGACGACTTCCGGATATTTTGCCAGGATCGCTTCGCCTTCCGGAGTGATGCGGTATCCCCTCAGCGGGAACTGGGAGGCGAGCTGTTCCTCGCTCAATTCCTGTTTCGCGAGCTCCATCAATTCCGGCTTCTTCATCTTGGAATAGCCGGCCACTTCGTAGTGTTTCAGGATGGCTTTCAGGATGGCTGCGTTCAGGTAATCCAGTGAATCGGTCGCCGACAGCTCCACCGCATAGCCTTTTTCGATCACCTCAGCCAACGCTTGAGGGCCGTTGATGCCGTAGTTGTATTCGAAATATTTCGGATAGCCGCTCTCGTTCGTGAACGTGCCGAACTGGATGCGCCATAACAGGATCAGATGACCCGGCAAGATATCTTCCTCAAAACGGATCATGTTGCGTTTGGGGACGAGCTGTTCCGATCCGATCCGGACGGCGTTCAGCCAACCCTCCTTATCGCGTTTTTTGGAAATGTAAGGCACTTCCGGATAATCCTGATAAAGCGCGAAAATATCCTGCACCGCTTGATCCTGCAAGTCCAAGTGGCTGTTTTGTTTTTCGATGTTGTTGGTATTCATAAAAATCCCTCCTGTTCGTTCCTACTTTTTATGCTTCAAAATCAAAGGCGTAGCCCATTCCTTTTTTGAGTGCTCTTTGGTAAACTTCTCCGGCTATCGCAACATCCATCGCTCCGGTGCCGATTGGGATGCAGATGGTGATGTCCTGCGAAAGGTCGCCGGCATCTTTCTTTCCGACCGCCAATTCGCCCAACGTCGCAAAAACATCTTTTTCGGACAGCTTCCCTTCACCCGTCAGTTTCTTCAAAGCACCGCGATGGAGAGCCTGCTCCACATGGTCAACGATGATTTTGTCCGCCTTCAGGATGAGTGCATCCTCGATTTCCTGGAAAGATCCCATCGGAAAGATGATGGTGCCTTTTTTTATCCATTCCGCTTTAATGAGGGGAGTCTGCGCTGGTGTGACGGTGATGAGGACCTCGGCCTGGCTGGCTTCCCGGGGATCGTCGACAATGCGGATGGCGCCTTTTACGTGTTGCTGCATTTTTTCGGCAAATGCTTCCGCTGTGCTGCGCCTGTGGTTCCAGACGATCAATTCGGTGATGTCGAACAGATCCGCGATTGCCCGGATATTGGTACTGGCTTGCATCCCGGCTCCGTAGAGGCCGATCGTGACGGTCGGTTTCTTGAGCAAATACCGCAAAGCGTTTGCGGTCTGGGCCCCGGTGCGCATATTGGTGATATAAGCGCCTTCAAGGGCAGCGGTGAAAGTACCGAGATGCGGATTGATCAACAAAATCATCCCTGTGATATAAGGCAGTCCGGCAGCTTTGCGTTCGCCTAAAAATCCCCCGACCCATTTCAAGCCGGCGATATCCTGCGAACCGATGTAGGCCGGCATTGCGTTCATGAACCCTTCGTACGGTGGGTAACCGCCAGTTTCACCCAGATCCAGCGTCAATTTTGTCGGGTTGATGACTGTGCCGTCACCGAGGCCCTGAAATGTCTGATGCACGAGATTGTTGAAATCCGCAATGTCCAATAATTCCTTGATGGTGCTCTGATTGATCAGAAGCGTACTGCGATCTTCCATGGCCATTCTCCTTTTGACGAGATGTGTTCAGAAGAATTGCTCTCTTCGAACAGTCACATAAAGTATAGCATTTTTCAGGGGAGAACAAAAAATCGCGAGCATCCAAATATCAAAAACTATCCACAAAATCGTATCAATTGGAATGCATTTTTCGTTGTTATATACTGAAACCATAAATGACACAGGAATATGAGGTGGATGAATATGGAAAAGAAATCCGAACAGGCTAAGGTGAGGGAACCGGAACTGGTTTTCTATGCGGGTTCGACATTGCTGGAAGGGCCGCACTGGGACGCGGAGAACAGTTTGCTTTATTGCGTTTCAATCGAAAACAACATGATCTACGCCATCGACCCGGAAACAGGTGAGGTGAGAACCTACTTGACCGATGGGCCGGTCGGATGCGCCGTCATCGATCAGGAGGGAATGATTCTGGAAGCCGAAATAGGCGGTATTTTCCGGATCAATCCAAAGACGAAGGAAAAGAAACAGGTGACAAAAGCTCACGATGACGAACGGATGCGCTACAACGATGGGAAGTTGGATCCGAAAGGCCGACTGCTTGTCGGGACGATGAGCTATGAGGACACCTATGAAGGGGAAGCCGCTTTGTATGCCATCGGAAAGGACGGAACGGTCCGCACGGTTTTGGATGGCCTGACGTTGGCAAACGGGATGGGATGGTCACCGGATGGAAAGACGCTCTATTTCATCGACACGCCGACCAAGAAAGTGGGCCGCTATGCTTATGACACAAAAACGGGTGAAGCGAGTTTCGAGAAATACATTGTCGAGATCACCGACGGCAGCAATCCGGACGGCATGTGTGTGGACCCGGAAGGCATGATCTGGGTGGCGCAATACGGCGGCGGCAAAGTCTGCAAATGGGACCCGGAGACCGGCAAGAAGCTGGAGGAAATCCGGATGCCGGTGAAGAATGCGACGTCCTGCTGCCTGGGCGGTAAGGATCTGGAGTATCTCTACATCACGACCGCGAAGGACGGCGAGACGGAAGAGGAACTGGCGGGTGGCTTGTTCCGCGTCAAGCTGGGTAAATAAATACATTGAAAATTGCCCGTTCTCACGATAAAGAGTGAGAACGGGCAATTTTTTACGTTTGGATGCTTTTTTCCTCTGGTATAATGATAGTAGAACAATATCATCAGGAAAAGGACATACTTATGGACAAACATACAACACAACCTTCTTTGTTGGACAGGCTGAAAGCACATGCGTCGTCCAACAGCATCCCGATGCACATGCCAGGGCATAAGCGGAACACTGCGCTGCTAGGCACGGATCTTCCTTACAACATCGACATCACGGAAATTGACGGCTTCGACAATCTGCACGGCGGGAGCGGCATCCTCAATGAATATATGGAAGAAATAGCAGACTTCTACGGCACCAAGCGCTCATTCTACCTAGTGAACGGCAGCACTTGCGGCATCCTTGCTGGGGTCCGCGCTGCTACCAAACGCGGCGGCAAGATTGCGGTCGCCCGGAATTGCCACAAATCCGTCTATCATGCCATCGAACTTTTCGGATTGGAGGCCGTCTATCTGATGCCGGAAATGGATGAAGCATTCGCCATCCACGGCGTCATCTCGACGGCAAGCATCGCCAATACGCTGAAAAAGCATCCGGATACGCAGCTGGTCATTCTGACATCGCCGACGTACGAAGGGGTGGTCAGCGACATCGCGGCGATTGCCGATATCTGTCATGCGCAAGGGATTCCGTTGCTGGTCGATGAGGCGCACGGCTCGCATTTCAATTATTCGCAACATTTTCCGGCCAGCGCGACAGCACTCGGCGCCGACATCGTGATCCAGAGTCTGCACAAGACGTTGCCTTCGTTGACGATGACGTCGTTGGCCCATCTTACTAGCGACCTGATCAGACCCGAAGAACTGGCCCGGCAACTTGCCATCTTCGAAAGCAGTTCGCCCTCCTATGTGCTGATGGCTTCGATTGACCGCTGTTTCAGTTTGCTGCGGGATGAGGGAGATCAGCTATTCGAAGCCTACAATCAAAGGTTAACCGACTTCTCGGAAAAAATGGAGCAGCTCCAGCATCTGAAGGTGCTTTGCCATGGCAAAGACAGACTTGACGCTCACAAAACCTTTTTCGCCTTCGACAAAGGCAAAATTTTGATTTCGACGCAAGGAACCGGATTGACCGGACAGAAACTTTCCGAAATGTTGCGGAGCGAATACCATATCGAAATGGAGATGGCTTACGGCGATCATGCGTTGGCGATGACCAGCGTCTGCGATACAGATGCCGCTATGGATGCTTTGGCCGATGCGCTGTTGGCCATCGACGGCACGCTCGACTCTAAGTCTGGAGGGCACACACTGTACAACGGAACGTTGCTTTTCTCCTTACCCGAAAAGCAATGCGAAATCTGGCAGGCCTTGGAATCGGAAAAAATAGATTGCCCGATTGAAAACGCGATAGGGCAAACGGCAGCCGAATACGTTTGGGCTTACCCGCCCGGAATTCCTTTGTTGGTGCCTGGGGAACGGATCAGTAACGGTTTTATCCGCCAAATCCATACGCTATTGGAAAAGGGGATAAAGGTCTACAGCGATGCCGAAGGGCTTCCGAAAAATATCCGAATTGTACATCACAAAATCCTTGCTCATTAACTTACATTTTGATAGTTATTGGATGAATCACGATTTTTATAAAAACGGTCACTATGCTGATAGGCCGGTAGATTGACGGACTAACAATTTGTTGGTAAAATAATTCACAAAGGGAGCATTTTTCTGTCAAGCAATATGCTCCCTTAACCTATTTCAGAGGAGATGTCGTTATGAAAAGAATCGTAACTTTAAGCACCCGCAACCTGAAGGATACTGCCAAACACGGCGGCTGCGGAGCATGCCAAACATCTTGCCAATCCGCATGCAAAACTTCTTGCGGAATCGCCAACCAAAGCTGTGTGAACCCTAGACAAGCAGCGAAGTAAAAAAAGAGTCCGCCCGACTGATTCCAGTTGGGCGGCAATTTTATGGACAAAAAAGGAGTTTGAAACCGAAATGATTCATCAATATAAACTGAACGGATACAATATCGTAATGGATACCTACAGCGGTGCCGTGCATGTCGTCGACGACCTTGCCTTCGATATCATCGCGCTGTACGAAGCGACGCCGGTAGAAGAGATCGTCACGATGATGCTGGAACAATATGCGAACGACCCGGAAATCAACGAAACGGAAATCCGCGATACGCTGTCGGATGTCGAAGAATTGAAGTCAAATGGGGAATTGTTCACGGAAGACTTGTATCAAGACCTTTCCATCGATTTGAAGAACCGCCAAACATTCGTGAAGGCTCTTTGCCTGAACGTTGCGCATACTTGCAACCTGACTTGCGATTACTGTTTTGCCAGCCAAGGCAAGTACAATGGCGACAGAGCGATCATGAAATTCGAAGTCGGCAAGCAAGCAATCGATTTCCTGCTTGAGAATTCCGGTTTCCACCGTAATCTGGACGTCGACTTCTTCGGCGGCGAGCCGTTGATGGCTTGGCGCGTCGTCAAGCAGATCGTTGAGTACGCTCGCAGTAAAGAAGAGGAGTCCAACAAGACTTTCCGTTTCACTTTCACAACGAACGGGATGCTTTTGAACGACGAAATCAATGAGTTCCTGAACAAAGAAATGTACAATGTCGTTTTGAGCTTGGACGGACGCAAGGAAGTCCATGACCGTCTGCGCCGTACTGTTAACGGAAAAGGCAGCTATGACTATATTTTGCCGAAATTCCAGAAATTCGTGGAAGGGCGCGGCGACAAGGAATACTACGTCCGCGGCACTTACACAGGCAATAACGTCGATTTCACAAACGATATTTTCCACGTCGCTAATCTTGGCTTCGACAAACTGTCGATGGAACCAGTCATCTGCGATCCATCCGAACCTTACGCTTTGACGGAGGAACATCTTCCGGCACTGTACAGACAGTATGAAATCTTGGCGGAGGAAATGCTGAAGCGCGGCGAAGAGGGCAACGACTTCACTTTTTACCACTACATGCTGGACCTTTCCGAAGGCCCGTGCATCCAGAAACGCATCTCCGGCTGCGGATCAGGAACGGAATACATGGCTGTCACTCCTTGGGGCGAAATATTCCCTTGCCACCAATTCGTGGGTGATGAAGAATTCAGCCTGGGCAATATCTGGGATGGCGTAACCAAACCGGAACTGCAATGCCAGTTCAAGGAAGTCAACTGCTATTCCAAGCCGGAATGCCAGGATTGCTGGGCTAAATTGTACTGCAGCGGCGGCTGCCCTGCAAACTCGCTGCATGCAACCGGATCCTTGAAAGGCAATTATGAATTCAGCTGCGACCTGTTCCGCAAACGCGTGGAATGCTCGATGATGGTGAAAGTCGCGGAATCGATCCGCGAAATGGAAGCCGAAGCGATGGTAGCTGAGTAAGAAGATAACGAGTTATTATGAGAGAAGTGCGCGCCGGATTGCTGTCGGTGCGTGCTTCTTTTTGTTGTGGTGATGGGCGGGCGGCTGCTCCTCCGGCCAAGGCAGTCTTGGCCGGAGGACAGAACATGATGTCACCCGCATCTCCGGGGAAGCCACCCTCCCCGGAGGAGAAAGCCAAATGTCAGCCGTACCTCCGGCGAGGCCGGCTCTCGCCGGAGCAAGCCCTCAGAATGCGGGCCGGATCCCCGGCCAAAAACCAAAAGCCTAAACCCGACAGAAAAAACCGCACAATCGCCCGATTGTGCGGTTAAACATTTATTCACTTATTTCGCATTCAGTTCATCCAGAAATGCAACAATCCGTCGGCAGCCTTCAACGACGTTCTCGTCGCTGGCGGCGTAGCTCATGCGGAAATAGCCGACTCCGGATTCGCCGAAAGCCGAACCAGGGATGACACCAACGCCGGCTTTGCGTGCCAAGTCGATGCAGAAATTCCAGTCATCGTTGCCGTACTGCTCCGGAATGCGCGGGAACAGGTAGAAGGCGCCGTCCGGATTGTTCATCTTCAGCCCGGCAGCAGTCAGACCTTCCAGCAGGATGTCCCTGCGCTTGAGGTAGGCAGCTTTCATCGTGGCAGTCGCTTCATCACCGTCGCGGAACGCAACTCCGGCTGCGGTCTGTGCAGGCGTGGAGCCGCAAGTGACCAGGCTTTGGTGATATTTCAAAATTTCGCGGATCAAGTCCGCTTGGGCAGCGACAAAGCCGACGCGCCAGCCGGTCATCGCGTAGCTTTTCGAAGTGCCGTTGATGACGATGGACTGCTCAGGGATGTACTTGGCGATTGAGGTATGGCTGCCGTCGTAGGTCAGTTCGCTGTAGATCTCATCGCTAAGCACGAAAACATCATATTTCCTGATGACTTCGGCCAACGCTTCGACTTCCGCCTGCGTGTAAGTAGCGCCGGTCGGGTTGTTCGGATAGGTAAGCACGACCATCTTCGTTTCCGGATTCGCATCCAACGCCGCCGTCAGGTCCTCCGGCGTGATCAGGAAGCCCGTCTCGGATGTGTCGATCTTGACGCTCTGTCCGCCTGCCAAATGCGTGACGTATTCATACTGCGGGAAGGCCGGCGATTGGATGATCACTTTGTCGCCCGGATTCATCAGCGCGAACATCGAGGCGGTGATCGCTTCCGTCGCGCCGACAGTCAGGATGATGTCGGTATCCGCGTTGTAATGCAGTCCGTATTTCCGCTCCATGAATTTTGCGATTTCTCTGCGGGTCTCTAGAACGCCGGCGGAAGGGGCGTAGTGGGTTTGATTCTGTTTCAGCGCCTCTTCGGCCGCCGCCTTGATGAATTCCGGCGTATCGAAATCGGGCTCCCCCATCGTGAAACGGATCAGGTCCTTCACATCGCTGATGGCGGCATCGAAGTTACGGATGGGCGATCCTTTCAGTTGCTTCACAAAACGGTTCGTTTCTCTGCTCATAATTTATCTCCTCCGGATGAAATATCCTTAATCAATGTATAGTCGAACGTGCGCCAGCCGATTGCTGACGTCCAATATCATGAAAATAACATAACACGATTGCAGGCGTATTTCTATGCAAAGTTGCACACACTTGGATGAAAATTAGAAAACCGCGAGTTTGATGAGCGTTTTCACATAGGAGTGGCCGATCCTTCCCGCCACTTTCCGATCCGGAGGTCAGCTTAATCCATTATGCGCAACCCCGAAACACTTAAAAACCAAGCGGAATCCAGCTTCTGCCCCGAATCGGTTGACAGTTTTGCCGGATAAGTGTACGATTAGAAAAATAAATGAATCGCCAAGCAAAAAGAGGTCGCGTCTGGTCAAGAGTACCGCAAGGGAAAGGGACGGTCGCCGAAGCATGCAGATGCTGGACCCAGGTTGAACAAATGTGGGGCTGTTCCATTGTCGTTGCCCGATGACAATGGATTGCGCTTTAGCTTGGTTGGGCGAATGCAGGTCTCCGTAGCCGTAAGCACTCGCTTACCGCTATTTTTTTTGCATTTCAGGAACAAACGGCCGTCCGCCGCATAGGGCAAACACAGGCTGGCATGCTATAATGGGCATGTTGGAACAGAAAAAAATGATCGGGAGGAAACATCAAAATGAGCGAACTATTATTGACAGATGCTTACGAAATCGCGGCTTACATCAAGGCTGCCGAAAAGCAAACACCTATAAAACTATACATCAAAGGGGATTTCGAGAATCCTGCCTACGAAGGCTTGAAGTTCTTCGGAAACGGAGACAGCTACACGGTCTTCGGCGACGCTGCAGCGATCTATCCTTTCTTGGAAGAAAACAAAGATAAGATCAAAGACCACGTCATGGAATACGACAGACGCAATTCCGCAATTCCATTGTTGGACACTACCAAAATCGAAGCGCGCATCGAGCCAGGCTCATTCATCCGTGATCACGTGACGATCGGCAAGAGTGCCGTCATCATGATGGGTGCAGTCATCAACATCGGCGCAATCATCGGCGAAGGCACAATGATCGACATGGGCGCGGTAGTCGGCGCACGCGGCACGATCGGCAAAAACTGCCACATCGGAGCAGGCGCAGTGGTCGCAGGCGTACTTGAGCCACCTTCGAAATCACCAGTCATCATTGAAGACGGTGTTTTGGTCGGCGCGAACGCTGTCATCATCGAAGGCGTGCACATCGGCGAAGGCGCTGTTGTCGCAGCTGGCGCAATCGTTTTGGAAGACGTACCGGCTAACGCGGTTGTTGCGGGATCCCCTGCAAAGATCGTGAAGATGAAAGACGCTCAGACAAGCGAAAAAACCCAATTATTGGCTGACTTAAGAGACTAATAAATACATGTAGAGGGACCAGGTGAACAGCATGCAGATTGCAGAATTATACGATACGGTGAAGACGATCCGAAGGGAGCTCCACCAGATTCCGGAGATCGGCTTCGATCTGCCGTTGACTTCGGAATACGTCCGCCAAAAGCTGGTGTCGTTCGGTTATGAACCGATCAGCACCGCCGAAACAGGATGGGTAGCCGTCCTGGAGGGCAAGTCCCCGAAAGCAATCGCTTTCCGTGCGGACATGGACGCCTTGGAAGTAACCGAGGAAACTGGAGCGGATTTCGCTTCCCTTCATCCGGGCAAAATGCATGCGTGCGGACACGATGGGCACATGGCCTTGTTGTTGGGTTTCGCAAAATACCTGAAGTCCCTGCCTATTTTGGAAAAGTCCGTCGTTTTGGTCTTCCAGCCGGCTGAAGAGGGACCGGGCGGCGCGAAATGGATCATGGATTCCGGCATCCTGCAGGAACTGCAGGTCGAAAAGATCTACGGGTACCACCTGTATCCGAGTCTGCCTGAAGGCATTCTCGGCTTGGCCAAAGGACCTTTGATGGCGCGCAACGGTGAATTCGACATCACGCTTGAGGGCGTCAGCTCGCATGCCGGGCAGCCGCACTTCGGCAAGGATGCCTTGGTTGCCGCCGCGCAGATCCTGCTCTCGGTCCAGAACATTCTGGCCCGCGATCTTGATCCGTTGCAACCAGCTGTCGTGAACATCGGCACGTTGCATGCCGGGGAAGCCCGCAATATCGTGGCCGGAAAAGCCGAGATGACCGGAACGATCCGGAGTTACGACAAAGCAGTTTATGCTTCCATCAAGGAACGCCTTGCCGACATCTGCGCAGGCATCGAGCGCATGAGTGGTGTCATCTGCACGTTGGATATCCGCGATTTCTATCCGGAAGTCACCAACGATGCGGAAATGATCGGAACGTTGATGGACGCCTTGCCGGGCGATGCCTACGAGGTCGTCAAACCATTGATGCTGGCCGAGGACTTCGCTTTCTACCAAGAGAGCATCCGCGGCGCCTTCATCCTGCTGGGGACAGGTCGTCCCGACATGGGTTGGACGCACCCGCTCCACAGCAGCCGTTTCAACTTCGACGAGAAGGTGCTACTGCAGGGAATCGCTTGCTACGACCTGATCCTCGAAAAGGAAGGGCTGAAGGGCTAAAAGCCAACAGCAAGTCACCGAACACACAACATACAACCATAAAGCACCCTCACCGGGGTGCTTTTTGCTTTCGTGGCGCATAACGATTGTCGTCCTCCGGTGAGGGGTGTTTCGCCGGAGGACAGGACCGCATTTGGATGGTTTCCTCCGACCAGCAGAAGCCTCATCGGAGGAGCGCCCATCTATTACCGGTCTCCTCCGGCGAATGAACCCTCGCCGGAGCTGAGGGCCAGTTTGCATTGCTCTTCTTCGGCAGCCACTTTTTGCCAAATTTGATCGAAGCGGGCAAACCGAATGAGCTGCCGCGATATTGCACCGCATCCAATAAAATTGTAAAGGTTCGATTAAGTTAATGGATGGGAAAAGCATTTTCTACGCAAAAAAGGTACAATAGAACCACATACTGGATGAAAGAGGGGAAATTATGCATAAGAAAAGATTATCCGCATTTCTTTTAGGGTCAACAGCATGGCTGCTTGTCGCGTGCCAAAACCCGGCAACAGACACGACAGCTACAGAGGCGGCGACAAGCACGTCGCAGGTTGCAGATTCACAAACGACGACCGAAGCGAGCAATCAGGCTGCTTCAAGAGCCAGCAGTCTGGAAGCGGCTGAGAGCGTACAGGCACAAACGCCGTCCGCAAGCAGCACCACTGCAGATCCCGCAACAACAAACGATACTGCCCAGACCGCCGATCAGGACACGCTGATCACTGAGGCAAAACAAACAATCACACAATTGACAGGCTATGTCGAAAGCGAAGTGTACCTGTTCATCGTAGAATCGGTCGAGGCCAATGAAGTCACCATCAACATCCGCGAAAACGGCACCGATATAGCCAGCTCCGTCGGTTTTTACCGCTACAACGGAACGACCGGGGAATTGCTGGAAATGGATATCGTAACAGGGGAATACACCCGCCATCCTGCACAATACTAACAGGATAGGTTTGAATCAAAAAAGGAGAGGGTGATGACGATGTTCGATTGGGGATTATTGGCGAAAATATTCGCGATCAGTCTGAGCTATGTGACGATGAACACGATCCGGTTCATGTTGACGATAAAAGGCTACCGCGTTTTGGCGCCACTATTGAGTATGGTGGAAATCGTCATCTATGTTTTGGGTCTGTCGATGGTCATGAACAGTCTGGACAACCCGCTCAATCTGGCAGCCTATGCGCTCGGGTACGGCGCCGGTATCGCTATCGGCATCAAAATCGAGGATTTGCTCGCGCTTGGGTACACGATGATCACAGTCATGACGCAGGACGTGGACAGCTCAATGCCGAATCAACTGCGCGATTTTGGCTACGGGGTCTCTTGCTACAGAGCCCACGGGAGGGACGGCGAGCGTCTTGTGCTCGAAATCCTGCTGACGCGGAAAGCCGAACGCCATCTTCAAAATAAAGTGTTGGAAATCGATCCGAAAGCTTTCATGGTTTCATACGATCCGAAGTACATCCACGGCGGCTTCTGGTCCAAACGGGTCCATCTTGGCAAAAAATAAACGAATGAATAAATGAACGGGCAAGGAAAGGGGAAACGATATGACAGAACTTGTGAAATTGGGAAGAACCGACCTACTGATCCATCCAATCGGGCTGGGGGCGAACAAAATTGCCGCAGCCGATCCGGAAACGAACACCGAATACGGCGGCGACGTGCTTTTGAGCGCGATCAATAAAGGACTTAACTTCATCGACACGGCGTTTATGTATGGAATGGGCACTTCCGAAACGATCATCGGCAAGACGCTGAAGGAACACAACCTGCGCAATAACGTGGTCATCGCCACAAAAGGCGCGCACGAGGTGACCGAAGCCGGCATCGTCCTGAACAACAATCCGGCTTTCCTGACGGAGCAGGTCGAGAACAGCCTGAGACGTCTGCAGACCGATCATATCGACCTTTACTACATCCATTTTCCGGATGAAAAGACACCCAAAGCCGAAGCTGTCGGCGCGCTGCATCGACTGAAGGAACAAGGGAAAATCCGTGCCATCGGCGTCTCCAATTTCAATCTGGAGCAGCTGAAGGAAGGCAACGCCAACGGCTACATCGACGTTGTCCAGGATGAATACAACCTCCTGAACCAGTCGGCCGAAGAGAAGCTTTTCCCTTATTGCCGCGAACAGGGCATCTCCTTCATCCCGTACTTCCCGTTCGCGTCCGGGCTTTTGGCCGGCAAGTACACGCAAGCTTCGGTCCTGTCGGAGAAACAACAGAAGCGTCCGCAGTTCCAGGGGGGTACCTATCTGGACATCCTAAAACGTGTGGATCAGATCCGGCCGCTCGCTAAGAAGCACCGGACCGGGCTGCAGAATGTCGTTTTGGCCTATTACTTGTCCAAGGATGTCGTCGACGCCGTCATTCCGGGTGCACGCAACCGGCAGCAAGTGCTTGAGAACCTCGAAGCCGCAGAAGTCCGTTTGGATGCAGAGGACATCGCTTTGATCCAGCAAGCCTTCCCGGCAACGTACCGCTTGCCGAAATGATTTTCTGAACGTTTCAAAGCCTATTTATTACAAAATGATGAAAAAAGCATTTGACATTCATTAGATACAGGCATAGAATTACATCATAATCTAACAAACAGAAGGGGGAGAATGAGAATGGATGCGACTTGCGGAATGTGCACACTACTGAACAAAAAGAAAGCGTCGTTCTCATTCGATGCCCTAGTCATTCTAAAAGTGATTTAGCCCAGGATTCTTACTTACTACAAGTAGAGTCCTCTTTCCGTTTCATTGGGCTCTCATTAAAGAATGAGCCTAATCACATAGGCTCATTCTTTTTTTATAGAGTTGAAAAGTATAAAATGTTTTGAATCCAAAAGTGCATCACCTTTGGTGTTTTACAGGTTTGCAAAATGTTTTATGCAATCAAAACAGTTGGCTAGCTTCACGGGTAAGCCCTTCGGAAATTAGATAAATCGTACCTATTGCGCTCTACGATGCTCAGTCGGCACGATTTCCTAAATTTCTTTCAGGGCTGAACGAACCCGTTCAGCTTTTCTCATCGTTAATTCTGATAAATAATATAGATATGGAGTGGTTTGGATGACAGAAATGACACAGACAGCAGAACAAAAAGCGTTGAACATCGATTGGGAAAATCTAGGATTCAGTTATATCAAGACTGATTATCGCTTCATTTCTTATTGGAAAGATGGGAAATGGGACGACGGCGAAATGACGACTGACAACAAAGTCCACATCAGCGAAGGGTCTCCAGTGCTGCACTACGGCCAATCCTGCTTCGAGGGGATGAAGGCGTATCGCACAAAAGACGGCAGCATCAACCTGTTCCGCCCGGACGAAAATGCTAAACGGATGATCAACAGCTGCCAACGCCTGTTGATGCCTGAGTTTCCGGTGGAAAAATTTGTCGCAGCGGCTAAAGCGGTCGTCAAAGCCAATGAAAAATGGGTGCCGCCATACAATACTGGCAGCACGCTCTATCTACGTCCTTACTTGATGGGTGTCGGCGACAACATCGGCGTCAGCCCAGCGACCGAATACATCTTCTCCATCTTCGCGATGCCGGTAGGCCCTTACTTCAAAGGCGGCTTGACGCCGACGAACTTCATCGTTTCAGATTACGACCGCGCCGCTCCGCACGGCACGGGTGCAGCCAAGGTCGGCGGAAACTACGCAAGCAGCTTGCTGCCAGGTAAAGAAGCGCATGATCGCAACTTCAGCGACTGCATCTACCTGGATCCAGCAACGCACACGAAGATCGAAGAAGTGGGCTCCGCGAACTTCTTCGGCATCACGAAGGACAACCGTTTCGTGACTCCAAAATCACCATCAATCTTGCCGAGTATCACCAAGTATTCTTTGTTGTATTTGGCTGAGCACCACTTGGGCATGGAAGTCGAGGAAGGCGATGTCTTCATCGACAAGCTGGATGAGTTCAGCGAAGCCGGCGCCTGCGGTACAGCCGCAGTCATCTCTCCGATCGGCGGCATCCAGTACGGTGACAATTTCCACGTCTTCAATTCCGAAACAGAAGTCGGACCTGTGACGCGCAAATTGTATGAAGAACTGACAGGCATCCAATTCGGCGACTTAGAAGCGCCTGAAGGTTGGATCGTGAAAGTAGACTAAGCAAATAGATGACAATGCAGCTCTCCCAAGGCCTTTGTGCTGGAGGAGAGCTGTTTTTTTGATTTGCCGACTACCGGGGGTGAGCGTCAGCTCCGGTGAAAGGTGTGCTGCCCGGAGAACAGATCGTGCGCCAACGACCAACTACGGCGAGCGAATGCTTGCCGGAGCACAGGCGATTTGCGGCAGCCGAACTCCGGCGAAGCCGACGCGGCCGGAGGTGACATTTTATTGCGGTCCTATCTCCGGCGAGGACCGGCTTCGCCGGAGGAGGACGTCAGCTCCGATGAGCGGGGCTCTGCCCGGAGAACAGCGTGTGCGCCAACGATCAACTACGGCGAGCGAATGCTGGCCGGAGGAAAGGCGGTATCCGTCAGGCGAACTCCGGCGAAGCCGCCGTGGCCGGAGGTGACATTTTCTGGGACCACCATCTCCGGCGAGGACTGCCTTCCCCGGAGGAGGACGTCAGCTCCGATGAGCGGGACTCTGCCCGGAGAACAGCGTGCGCGCCAACGACCAACTACGGCGAGCGAATGCTGGCCGGAGGAAGGGCGGTATCCGTCAGGCGAACTCCGGCGAAGCCGACGTGGCCGGAGGTGACATTTTTCTGTAGTCTCCATCTCCGGCGAGGACTACCTTCCCCGGAGCCACACAAATCTCACACGTAATGCTTATCTGTGGCATTCCCAGCCGCTTTTGGCTATGATTAACCTATAGAGCTTGGCGGGAGGAAAAAGGAATGAACGCATTAAGGAAATACATCAAAAATCCAAAAATTCGCCAAATCCTCGTCTTGTTCCAGCAACATTGGAGCCGGATGGAGATCGGACGGCAGTCGGCTGAGATGGCCTACTATGTGCTGTTGGCGCTGCTTCCGACAATGTTGTTGCTGGGGAACGTCATTCCGTTGTTGCCGTTACCGCGGGAGCAGGTGTTGGCCTACGTGGAGATGGCCTTGCCGCTTGAAGTCAGCAATACGCTCACACCAATACTGGAAGAATACTTGTCCAGCGGCAGTGGTGGGGTGGTTTCATTCGGGCTGGTTCTGTCGATCTGGACGGCTTCGAAAGCATTCAATGTCTTTCAGAACGTTTTGAATCAAGTTTACAATACGAAGATGCGGAAGAACATCATCGTCCACAGGATCTTTTCGTTTGTGATCGCATTCCTGTTGGTCGCCATGATTTCGCTTGTCGCTTTCTTGTTCATGTTCGGCAGATATATCCGTGATTTCTTCGAAGAGTTTTTGTCCATCCAGTTGGATTTCATCACCGCCTTCGAAAATGTCCGTTGGATCGGGGCATTCCTGATCATCTCCATCATCATGACGGTCATTTATTTCGTGGTGCCGAACGTGCGATGGTCATTCAAATTTTCGGTGCCGGGTGCGGCGTTCGCAACGATCGGTTTCCTGTTGATTTCGCAACTGTTCTCCTTTTATGTCGGACTCGCCGGTAGCCAGGCCATCGGAAACAGTGCAATCGGGGTCGTGATCACGCTGCTGCTGTGGCTGTATCTGATGGGGACGGTGCTGATATTGGGTGGCTTCCTCAATGTGATGCTGTACCATTATTTCCGACCGTTGCCGATTGTCCTGAAGGAAGAGAGCCGCTATGCGATCCGTTATTCGAAGAACGCATTGGCGTTGACCGTCAACGAACAATCTTTGAAACGGCGCCTGATCCGTAAAAAACTGCGCATCCAAGGGAACAAACAAGCAGACAAGTGATTGAATCCGGAATGACGAGGCAGAGAGGTTTAGGTTTTTTTAAACCTCCTCGCCTTTTTTTTTGGGCGAAGTTTCTATATAATGAATAGATAGCACGCCTATTGTTTTTGAAAGAAAGGATTTAATCATGCGAAATCAACAAACTACGCAGAATGCGGATGTTTCGAAGATCGATTACGGCATTATCCTGTCCGTGTTCCTTCTGGCCATCATCAGCGTCCTGACGATTTATTCAACTACTGTCCTGCAGACGGACGGCGGCATCGGTACGACCATCATGCAGCTCGTCTGGTACGGCATCGGCATCATCGCCGCTGCCATCGTGATGCATTTCGATTCCGAACAACTCTGGAAAGTCGCGCCGATTGCATACGGGGCCGGCATCCTATTACTGTTCCTGGTCCTCATTTTCTATGACCGCAATACTTATGCGCTGCAAGGGGCGAAAAGTTGGTTCCGCTTCGGTGGCGTCACCTTCCAGCCGTCTGAAGTCGTGAAGGTCGCCCTCATCATCATGCTGGCGCGGGTCATCACCGAACACAATATGCAGATTGATGACCGGACCGAAAAGACCGACATGAACCTGCTCCTGAAGATCGCCATGTGGTCGGCACCGCCGCTGCTGCTGGTTATCCTGCAGAATGACCTTGGGACGACGCTCGTGTTCCTGGCGATCATCATCGGCATGACGTTCCTTTCCGGCGTATCCTGGAAAATCCTGCTTCCCGTATTCGGGACGATCGGGGCCCTTGGATCGCTGCTCATCTACTTGGTTGTCTATAACCGCGATGTGCTCCTGAATTTCGGCTTCCAGAATTACCAATTCGCCCGGATCGATTCCTGGCTCGACCCGTTTGGGGACAGCACCGGGGATGCCTATCAACTGGCTCAAAGCATGAAAGCGATCGGATCAGGCAAACTGTTCGGCAAAGGCCTCGGCGTTTCCGAAGTCTACGTGCCGGTTCGCGTTTCCGATATGATCTTCTCCACGATCGGCGAGAATTTCGGCTTCATCGGCGGGTGTTTTCTCATTTTCATCTACTTCCTGCTGATCTATCAGATGATTCGCATCTGTTTCGATACGAAAAATGAATTTTATGCCTACATGGCGACGGGCGTCATCATGATGATCCTGTTCCACGTATTGGAAAATATTGGCATGACGATCGGGCTGTTGCCGATCACCGGTATCCCATTGCCGTTCATCTCGCAAGGGGGCTCGGCGCTCCTCGGCAATATGCTCGGGATCGGACTGGTCATGTCGATGCGTTACCATTACCGCAGCTACATGTTCTCGGACGAGGACGAACATTTCGGCATCTGACCCTAACTTAAGGAGGAATTGCATGATCACCATCTACCAACATCCCCAATGCTCGACCTGCAAAAAGACGCGCGCTTGGTTCGACGAAGAGGGCATCGCCTACGAATTGAAGGACATCCGCGAAGAGCGTCCGGACCGGGAAAGCATCCGCCAAGCGATCGCATCAGGCAATCTGACGCTGCGTCGCATCTTCAACACGAGCGGCAACCTGTACAAAGAAATGCAGCTGAAGGACAAACTTGACGGCATGGACCTGGAGGAAGCGCTGGACCTGCTCGAAGCGGACGGCATGTTGATCCGCCGGCCATTCGTTACGGACGGCAAACAGATTACGGTCGGCCACGACGAAGAGAAATTAACCACTACCTGGAAATAAGCGAAGGAGGAAAACAATATGACTGAAAATACAGTGAAATACAGCGAGAACGGCTTCTGGATCAAGAAGGAAGCGGACAAGTACATCATCGGCCTTTCCGAAAAAGGCCATGACGATCTGGGCGAAGTCAGCTTCATCGACCTGCCGGAAACGGGAGCGATCAAAACGACCGACACTCTGATCGGCGTGGAAGCCGCCAAAGCGATGACCGACTTGGCATCGCCATTGGCTGGCACGATCACGGCAGTCAACGAAGCATTGGAAAATAATCCGGAGAACCTGAACAGCACCGATGCAACAGTGAACTGGATCGTCGAACTGACGGACGTATCCGCTGAAGCTTTCGAGGCTTTGCAGAACGAATCAGGACTGTAAAAGAATGTGAAAAGATAAAAAGGCAAGCAGCCAGACATTGAGTCTGAGTGCTTGCCTTTTATTGTTGTTTTGTTCCGGCGAAGGCCGGGTTGGCCGGAGGAGCCGGCCGCGGATTGTGCTGTCCTCCTGCGAGAGAATCTTGGCCGGAGGACAGCTCGATTACACTGTGCGTTCCTCCTGTGAGGGTTTCCTCACCGGAGGACACGAAACTTTTCCGTCATCAACTCCGACCGACGCCCACTCACCGGAGTTGGCGACCTCTAAATGCCTAGCGCGCAGACCGCGCCACCAGATCCTCAAAGAACAGTCGCATGTTTATGGCTTCCGGTATCATCGTCTCCGGGTGCCATTGGATGGCGACGATGCTTTGTTCCGGATTGGTCGCTTCGACGGCTTCAACAAGGCCGTCAGGGCTGTATCCGACCGGCTGCAAACCTTTGGCGACGACTTTCAACGCTTGGTGGTGGAAGGAATTCACCGACAGCTTTTCGCCGACGAGTCCGTGGAGGTGGCTACCTTCCATCACGATGACGGAGTGGGTCGCATATTTGAAGTCGGTCTTTTGTTGATGCTGGATGCGCATTTCCGGATATTCATGCGCAAGGTCCTGGTAAAGGCTGCCGCCCATCTGAACGTTCAAAATCTGCAGGCCACGGCAGACGGCCAGAATCGGTTTCTTCTGCTTCAAAGCTTCCTCCACAAGGGCCATTTCGAAATCGTCGCGCAATGGGAAGGTCGCGCCGATGTGCAGGCTCGGTTCTTCGCCGTAAAAGTTCGGGGAAACATCCTGTCCGCCCGTCAACAACAGCCCGTCGATTTTGGCGACGTAGTCGGCTGCTGTTTCGGGGGCGCCGATCGGAATGATCAACGGATTGCCTCCAGCGGCCTGGACCCCTTTCACGAATCCGATGGGTGTGTAGGCGACGGAAATCCCTGAGAAAGCAGGGACAGCTTCCAGTAATTGGTTGCCGGTTATGCCGATCAATGGTCTCATATATGTTGTCTTCCTTTCGTTCTTGACTGATTTTTACCATTTTACATCATAATCGGGAATATGGGAAAGAATCGGTCTTATAAGTGGACAAAACTGGCCGATAGTTTATAATGATTATAAATTGAAAAAAATTATCGTTGATTAATGGGGTTTTCATAATGATTCCATTGCGAAAGGTTTTCAATTGGGTTAAAATAGTCGTAGTGTTAATTATGAAGGTTCGATTAAAATATATAGATTGTGAGGAGTTAATTTATGTCTACTTTAGAAATAATAGATCTGCATGTCTCCATTGAGGATAAACAAATTTTGAAGGGTGTCAACCTGGTGATGAACACCGGTGAAATCCATGCCATCATGGGGCCGAACGGAACGGGTAAATCGACTTTGTCACAAGCAATCATGGGTCATCCGAGCTACACGATCACACAAGGCCAAGTTCTGTTGGACGGCCAAGATGTGACGGAAATGGAAGTCGACGAACGCGCACGCGCAGGCCTGTTCCTGGCGATGCAATATCCGAGTGAAATCGCCGGCATCACAAACGCTGAATTCATGCGCGCAGCCATCAATGCCCGCCGCCCGGAAGACGACAAAATTTCGGTCATGAATTTCATCAAAAAATTGGACGAAAAAATGGAAATCCTGAACATGCCGGAAGAAATGGCTGAACGCTATTTGAACGAAGGCTTCTCAGGCGGAGAAAAGAAACGCAACGAAATCCTGCAGTTGATGATGATCGAACCGAAATTCGCCATCCTTGACGAAATCGACTCCGGTTTGGATATCGATGCTTTGAAAGTCGTTTCCAAAGGCGTGAACCTGATGGCCGGTCCTGACTTCGGCGTCCTGATCATCACCCACTACCAACGTCTCTTGAATTATGTACACCCTACATTCGTCCATGTTATGATGGACGGCCGCATCGTGAAATCCGGCGACGCCAGCTTGGCGAAACGTCTGGAAGCGGAAGGCTACCGCGGCATCCGCGACGAATTAGGTCTAGATATCCATTTGGATGAAGAATAGGAGGACGTCACATGCTGAACGAAGAAAAAACGTCCTTGTTGGATGCGGTTCGCCTGTTTTCCATTGAAAAGGAAGAACCGGAATGGATGCGCACGAAGCGTTTGGAATGGCTGGAAAAATACGAAGAGCAAGCTTTCCCATTGATGGAACGCATCAGCTACCACCGTTGGCCGCTCCTTGACACAACCATCTCTGCCGGTGCATACGGCGAGGAATTGGTCAACAGCCAAGGTCTCCAATACGACTTGGGCGACACACCGAAAATCGTACAATACGGAAATGTGACGCTGATGGAGCAATTGCCACAGCATTTGATCGATCAAGGCGTCATTTTCACCGACTTATATACAGCCGCTCAGGATTATCCTGAATTGGTCCAAGAATACTACATGACGACAGCAGTGAAGCCGGAAGAAGACCGTTTCACCGCTTTCCACACAGCCTTCATGAACAGCGGCGTCTTCCTTTACGTGCCGAAGAACGTCGTCATCGAAGAACCGTTGGAAGCTCTGTTCATCCAGAATTCCCACGTGAAGGAAAGCTTCGTCAAACACGTGCTTCTGGTCGCTGACGTGAACAGCTCCGTCAAATACGTGGAGCGCTACGAAACCGAAGGCAACGAAAAGAACAGCGCCAACATCATCGTTGAAGTCATCACGAAAACGGGCGCGCAAGTCAAATTCTCTGCAGTCGACACCATGGGCGAAAGCACATCCGTCTACATCAACCGCCGCGGCCATCTGTTGAAGGATTCTTCCATCGAGTGGGCGATCGGCGTCATGAATGACGGCAATGTCATCTCCGATTTCGATTCCGATCTGATCGGCGACGGTTCCCACAGCGAAATAAAAGTCGTTGCTGTTTCCACAGGCAGACAAGTGCAGGGCATCGATACCCGCGTCACGAACTACGGCAAGCACTCGATCGGCCATATCCTGCAGCACGGGGTCATCATGGACCGTTCTACTTTGACCTTCAACGGCATCGGCCACATCATCAAAGGCGCGAAGGGCGCCGACGCGCAGCAAGAAAGCCGCGTTCTGATGCTGTCCGATAACGCCAGAGGGGATGCGAACCCGATCCTGTTGATCGACGAGAACGACGTCACAGCCGGCCATGCCGCCAGCGTCGGACGCGTCGATCCGGAAGAGATGTTCTATCTCCTTTCCCGCGGTATCCCTAAGGCAGAAGCCGAACGTCTGGTCATACGCGGATTCCTGGGTACGGTCATCGCGGCCATCCCGGTCAAAGAAATCCGTGACGGTTTGGTTGAGATGATCGAAAGGAAGTTGATGAAGCTTTGATCGATGCAAAAAAAATCAAACAAGACTTCCCGATCCTTTTCCAGACCGTGAACGACGAGCCGCTGATCTATCTGGACAACGCGGCCACTTCACAGAAACCGAAACAGGTGCTGGAAGCCATCCAACATTACTATGAGCAGGACAACGCCAATATCCACCGCGGCGTGCATACTTTGGCGGAACGCGCGACTTCAGCCTATGAAGCCGCCCGCGAAAAGTTGCGCCGCTTCATCAATGCCGCTTCTGAGAAGGAAGTCCTCTTCACCCGTGGCACGACAACCGGCCTGAACTGGGTTGCTGTCGGGTTCGGCGATCTGATCGTCGAAGAGGGCGATGAAATCTACATCACGCCGATGGAACACCACTCCAACGTGGTTCCTTGGCAACAGTTGGCGAAACGCAAGAAGGCCAAATTGGTCTACCTGCCGTTGACTGCGGACGGCTTCGTTGATGTCGAAAAATCGGCCGAAGTCATCACTGCAAAAGGCAAAATCCTGTCGGTCTGCCATTCCTCAAACGTGTTGGGAATCACCAACCCGATCAAGGAACTGGCCGCATTGATCCACCAGCACAACGGCTACATCGTCGTGGACGGCGCCCAATCGACGCCGCACATGAAGGTCGATGTGCAGGCATTGGATGCCGACTTCTACGCATTCAGCGGCCACAAGATGCTCGGTCCTACCGGATCCGGTGTGCTTTACGGTAAGGAAGCCTTGCTTGAAAAAATGGAGCCAGTCGAATTCGGCGGCGAAATGATCGATTTCGTCTACGATCAGGAAAGCACTTGGAGTGTTCTGCCTTGGAAATTCGAAGCGGGCACACCGAACATCGCCGGCGGAATCGGCCTTGGCGCTGCCGTTGACTATCTGGAAGCGATCGGCATGGATGCCATTGAAGCCTATGAGAAGGAAATGGTTCGCTACGTGCTGCCGAAACTGCAGGCGATCGAAGGCATCACTGTCTACGGTCCTGCCGATCCGGAAAAGCACACGGGCGTCATCACTTTCAATCTGGAAGGGATCCATCCGCATGACTTGGCTACGGCTTTCGACATGGAAGGCATCGCTGTCCGCGCCGGCCACCACTGCGCGCAGCCGTTGATGCGTTATTTGGACGTATCTTCGACAGCCAGGGCGAGTTTCTATTTCTACAACACATTCGAAGAGGCCGATCAATTCATCGCCTCCTTGCATAAAATAAAGGAGTTTTTCAAAGATGGCTTTATCTAAACTAGAAAACCTATACCGCCATGTCATTCTTGACCACTCCAGTCATCCGCACAATTACGGCACCATGGAAAACGCCGACGAACAGATCGAACTGAACAACCCGACCTGCGGCGACGTCATCACGTTGCAGTTGGCGATGGATGGCGGCATCATCAAGCAGGCCAAATTTTCAGGCCACGGCTGCAGCATCAGCACAGCCAGCGCCAGCATGATGACGGACGTGGTCATCGGCAAAACGAAGGCAGAAGCATTGGCCTTGGCGGAAGAATTTTTCCTGCTGGTGCAGGACAAAATTGAGCCGAATGAAGAACACCTCGGCGAAGCGATCGTCTTGAACGGCGTCGCAAAATTCCCGGCCCGCATCAAATGCGCCACTTTGGCTTGGAAGGCTTTGGAAAGAGCGATTCTCCAAGACAAAAAAGAAAAAGGGGAAGAACAAGCGGAATCCCCGCATGGAGGAGAGATTATATGAGCGAAGTACCAGTAGTTGACGATTATAAATTTGGCTTTCATGACGACGCAAAAATCCTCTATTCGACCGGAAAAGGACTGACTGAAGAAATCGTCAGGGAAATATCCCATTCAAAGGATGAACCGCAATGGATGTTGGATTTCCGTCTGAAATCATTGGAAGCATACAGAAAAGCAGGGTTACCGAATTGGGGACCGGATCTATCCACTCTGAAATTCGATGATATCACCTATTTCCAGAAGGCCACTGATAAAGTCGCCCGGACTTGGGATGATGTGCCTGACGAAATCAAGGAAACCTTCGAAAAAATCGGGATACCTGAAGCCGAGCGCGCATATCTGGCCGGCGTAACGGTCCAGTACGAGTCGGAAGCCGTCTACCATAACATGAAGGACGAGTTCGAGAAATTGGGCATCATCTTTACCGATACGGATACAGCCCTGAAGGAATATCCGGAAATTTTCAAGGAACACTTTGCCACTGTTGTACCACCGACAGATAACTTCCAAGCGGCCTTGAATTCGGCCGTTTGGTCCGGTGGCACGTTCATCTATGTGCCCAAAGGCGTCCAATGCGATGTGCCGTTGCAGACTTACTTCCGTATCAACAACGAAGGCTCCGGCCAATTCGAACGCACGTTGATCGTCGTCGACGAAGGCGCCAGCGTCCACTATGTTGAAGGTTGTACCGCACCGACCTATTCGGCCGACAGCCTGCATGCCGCAGTCGTTGAAATCATCGTGAAGAAGGATGCTTACTGCCGCTACACGACCATCCAAAACTGGTCAGCCAATGTCTACAACTTGGTGACGAAACGTGCAGTAGCCCTGGAAAATGCGACAATGGAATGGATCGACGGCAACTTGGGTGCCAAAGTGACCATGAAATACCCAAGTATCTTCCTGAACGGACGTGGTGCCAAAGGAACGATGCTTTCCGTAGCTTTCGCCGGCAAAGGACAACTGCAGGATACCGGCGCGAAAATGATCCACAACGCACCGTACACGTCCAGCTCGATCGTCTCCAAGTCAATCGCCAAAGACGGCGGGGCAGTGAACTACCGCGGACAAGTGAAGTTCGGCAAGAAATCGGAAGGATCGATCTCGCATATCGAATGCGATACGATCATCATGGATGACATCTCCACTTCCGACACGATTCCGTTCAACGAAATCCACAACGGCAGAGTCTCCCTGGAGCACGAAGCGAAAGTTTCGAAAATCTCCGAAGAGCAACTTTACTACCTGATGAGCCGTGGCCTCAGCGAATCCCAAGCGACCGAAATGATCGTCATGGGCTTCGTGGAGCCATTCACCAAAGAACTTCCGATGGAGTATGCAGTCGAGTTGAACAGACTTATTGCGTATGAGATGGAAGGGTCAGTGGGATAATGAAAAAATAGAAGCTAGGAACGTCGTTAATTCGATGTTCCTAGCTTTTTTTGATGTTGGAAAATAACAGTAGAACCAATACTAGTACCAATATGACCTGAATAATTGATACAATTTCAAACAGCTATTACTAGCATTGCTGCAATAGCATTTTTCACTTTTTCGATAAATACCCCTTGGGTATACAAAAAGAACCCCAATCTGATATGGTTAAGTCACCACAACACAACCATAGAAAGGGGTTCTCTCAATGGCTGCATTACATGAAAAAAGATGGAATTCAACTATAAAATGACGGTTTCAAATGACAGTTTCAAATACGGGTGGAAATCTATCCACTGACTTTGAACGGATTCTTCTCAAAGAATTTATGGATTTCTTTAATTTTTTCGACCTATCAAAACAATGCCTCGAAATAGAGGACAAACGACTCTATCATACCCATGATAATTTTTCTTTGATGGAACAGCTAATTTATCAAAACATCGCCGGCTATTCGACCGACTCCTCCGCAAACCTAATGAAGCAAGACCCTATTTTCAAGATGGTTTTGGATAAATCCGGTCTTGCCTCACAGGATTCACTTTCCCGATTTCGGGATTGCAAAAGCGAAGAAAATATTTCTCAGCTGTAAGGGCTTAACCAAGCCATGATCGATAAGGTGCGGTTGGCAAGAAATACGACTGAAATAATCTTTGACTTGTGTGCAATACATTCAGATACGTATGGAAAACAAGAGAAAACTAATTACAATGCTCATGATCAAACCAATGGGTAACATCCGTTAGTCGCGTTCGATGGTCTGACGGGAGATTTCTCAAAAGCAGAACTTCGTTCTGGCAATGTCTACACGTCTACTGGCAATAGCATTATTGTAGAGCCTCTTTTGAGCATTACAACCAAGGGGTTCCTGTCGGCAATATTCTCGTCCGTGGAGAAAGCGGGTTGCTACTCCGGACCTTTACGATCTCTGTGATGCTTATGACTGTTCCTTTGTGATCCGTTTAAAAGCAAACCACAACCTTTTGAAACCGGCGGAAGGCTTTATTCAGATTGATGACAGCCATCTTTGGGATAAATCTGAAGCATAACAAAAAGTACTGATTTCCGAATAATTTATAGCAATGGATCATTATTGTACAGGTATGAATTATTCAGGTAATAAATTCTATGTGATTAAATATTTTTTGCGCTGAATATTAAATACATATGGAATATAATAGGATTAACAAACAGCTTTTGTATCCTTTTAAGGATATTTGAAGAGTTTTTTGACCAGAAAATAGTAATTCCTTTTCAAATTATTTAGGAGGTGAACGGAATGTATCATAATGTTGAAGTAGATTGGAAATCTTTTGAATATATATTTTCAGGTCGTACACAGTATACATTTGAATATTTAGCGTATATTTTATTTTGTCATGAATTCAATCAAGAAACTGGAATGTTTAGATACTTTAATCAGGCGGGTATAGAAACTGAACCTATTGAATTTGATAATCAGGTTATTGGATTTCAAGCAAAATATTATGATGCTTCTACAAAGATATCAGATCGGGTTTCTGAGTTCCAAAATATGGTAGATAAAGCAACACAAAAAAATTTCGCATTAACTAAAATTATTGTGTATGTAAATAAGGAACTATCAGAAAGTAGCAATAAAGAAAGGAAAATCCCAAAGTATCAGGCAGATATTGAAAATTATGCAAAAGTAAGAAATGTACGTATAGAATGGAGAGTACCAAGCCATATAGAACGTATGCTTTTTTTACCTGAAATTCCTGAATATATCAGGGATTTCTTTTTCAACCCCCAAAAAGGAATCAGACAGTTTATTGAACAAAATAGGTCACATTCGGAGACGCTAGTTGAAACAATAGATAATTTAATTGAATACGAATGTCAAGAATTAAAAACTGAGTACACAGATTCTATTTTCTCAGAATTTTTAGGTTCTGACCAAAAACACTTGCTGATATATGGAGATTCTGGTACTGGAAAATCTGGGTTCATTAAATCATTTTACACTGAAAATTACAGTGATATTCCAATCTTTGTATATAAAGCAACTGATTTTGGTTTTAATACACTTTCTGAGTTCAGTAGGCAGTTTGGAGATTGTAGCTTAGATGATTTTTTTAGTGCATTTGATGATAGCAAAAATAAAATAATTATAATAGATTCAGCTGAAAAAATATTTAGTATGCCAAAAGAAGTGTTAGGTTTATTTTTGAATAAGGCAGTGAAACATAACTGGAAAATAGTTCATACAATTAGACTTTCCTACAAAGGTAATTATATTAGTTATGTTTTAAAAGATAATGATTGCTCAGAAAAACAATTAGAATTAATCTCAATTCAAAAAATGCAAGATTTCCTAGAACTTTGTGATATCCCCTGTCCGACAAATGAAAAAATGCAAGATTTGATACGTAATCTATTCTATTTGGACTTATATATACGTACCTATCATAAAAACAATGATTCTTTTAAGACTAGAAATCTATTTTTTGAGCACATTTGGGATACTAGGATTAAAGGAATCCCTCACGATACTGAATTCAATTCAATTGCTCGTGAGAAGACGATTTTCAACATGTTTAAAGGGATTTTAGAGACCACCTCTTCTTATTATTTCAGTGAGGTTTCTCAAGAGAGAGAAATGCTACAAAATTTAAAAGAGGATGGAGTTGTTGACTACGATGATGTGTACAAGGGATATTATTTTGCGCATGACATTTACGAAGAACTAGTTGCTCGATATTTAATCACGTCCGTGTATGAAATTTCAGGAAATGAGATAGAATTTCATAGTTCACTCCATATTAGTATGATCATGCGTAAGCATTATAGATTGTGGCTTTATGACAGATTGTATGAAGCTGAGGATAATGATTTCGCTGAGTTTATTGTCAAATCAATTACTAATAAAACTATTAACAAGATATGGAAAGATGAAATTTTAATTACCTTAATGGAATTTGAAACGGATAATCGAGCGCTCAGTCTGTTAGAAGAGCTGTTTAATGAAGATGGTGAATTACTTATGCGCTCCATTTTTTTACTGAAAACTGCATGTAAAATGATAGATTATAATTCTGCTTCTTCAATTCTAACTCAAGAAGAAATAGATTCTAGAGTTAATCTATTATATCGATATACAAAGCCATCAGGTGCTGGTTGGGAGTATTTGATTAAATATGTATATATGCATTTAACAGAAATAAACTGGAATGAAGGTTTGGTACCATTGGTTTATGAAGTGGTTTCAAGTTGGATAAAAAATGTTAAGCATGGGGCAACAACAAAGTATGCGGGGATTATTGCATTGTATCTGTACGGATTGTTTGAAGATTCTAAATTTAAATATCGAATAGATAGAGACTTAAAAGAAAAAATAAGTGTAACTATTCTAGAAGCTTCAGTAGAACTAAAAGAGAAGCTACTACAAATTTTTAATTCTATGCTTGAAGAAAATTATTTAAATCATCGCCACAAGTATAATGATTTAGTTGAAGTTCTTTTGGGGAATTGTGTTAATAGCTATATACCTTGCCAAGTTATGCCTGACACGGTTATAAAGCTTTGTGAAGTATTTTGGAAGAGGAATCAGACTGAGGAATCAAATGATCCATTTAGTCCAAGATTTTATGATAGAGATAGTATTGAAAGTGATTTTGGATTAAAGAATAGTACAAATCATGACTACTATCCAACAAGTGCTTTGTGGACTCCTACCTTTATGTTGCTCCAACATGTTCCCAATAAAGGTATTCCTTTTGTTTTAAAGTTTATAAATGAAATTACAGGAAATTTTGAAGCTTCTGAAAGAAATCAAGAGTATATGGAAACTTATCAAGTTATTTTGAAACTGCAGGATGGCACAGAAGTTACTCAGATATGTAGCCATCGTTTGTGGATGTCGCATAGAGGGGTATCGGCAGGACCTAATTTATTAGATTGCATTCTAATGGCGTTAGAAAAGTGGCTTTTACATACTATTTCTTCTGTAGATGATGATGAGGCTAATATGTTATGTGAACATTTTTTACGCAATTCAAAGTCTATTGCAATAACCTCTGTAATAAATAGTGTAGTGCTGTCTTTCCCTGACAAGTTATTTCCTACTGCTTGCAGCTTAATATCTTTAGGAGAGCATATTTTTTCTTTAGATAACGGGCGGTTAGCAAGTGAAGATATGGCAAATATGACTAGAGGCATATTAGGAACTAGTTATCAGTACGATCAAGAACGGTTTAAATCAAATGCCCTGCCTTTTAGAGAAAAAAGCTTAGAAAAAGTAATAGTTGATTATCAGATATCATCTGGGATTCGTGAAGAAAAACAATTCATAGAAAGAACTGAAATACTTTATAGTTGTCTTGATTTATTAAGTGAGAGTATAGATACTAAAAATACAACTTTGCGTTATGCGTTAAATCGAATAGATTTAAGACGTTTTAAGATTAGTAATACACCAGAAAAAATTATAGATGGAAAAAAATACATTGTTTTAGAAGCTGATGAGGATGAGGACTTAAGAGTATTGCGAGAAAAAAACGAAAAAGAAACAAATCTGAAATATGAATTTTTAAGAGTTTCTTTATGGGCTAGAGATAAATTTAAAGAAATATCATCTACAGAAAAATACGAAGAATATGAGACGCAGCCAGCAAAAGCAATTAATGAAATGAAAATGATACTAGATAATATAAATAAAGGATATGTATATGATAATATAATAGAGAGTGCTCCTGTTTATATATCTGCAGTGCTACTAAGATTTTTTGAAAAACAACTTTCAATTGGTGAAAAAGAGTATTGTGTAAAAATATTGGAAGAAAAATTAAGTTTGTTGAACACCACAAATCAGATAGATAACATCTCCAATGGTACTATTGCTATTGTTGATAGTTTGCCATATTTGATTAGGAACGCTAATGATTTGGAGGAAAAATTTAATTACAGTATTTCATTTTCAATTGCATTATTATTAGATAATTCTAGAGAAAAGGACTTTTATAAGATATTTTCTAGTAAGATGTGGAGCGAGAATCCAGTTGAAGCAAAGCTAATTTTTGAGATATTTGTATTGCTTAAAAAGGAATTCAATGATTGGATTAAATCAGAAGGGGTTAGTACAAAGTCAATTGAAAAATTTATCAAAAAAAAGAAGATGTATCTTCGGAAAATTTTTAAAGGGACAGTAAAAATAGATGAGAGTGAGTATTCATCATTAAATTATAATGAACTAATGGAGACAATGATGCTACTTGATACTCTTAGCGAGTCAAATTGGACTGTTTTAAAGAAATTAGGCCCTCCAATATGGAAAGTGATATTTGAAGATGGTTATAGAGGAGATACTCAGCGATATAGGAATTATGATGTAGAAGCTCAATATATTTTTTGGTTAGCAAAACACACATACCATACAACTGAGAAAATAAGGAAAGATTTAATTGAAACATTAGAATCTTGTATGGCTATTTCTAGAGATTTTGAAAGTTACCTGTCTCATATAATAAGCGAACATGATAGATCAAAAGATAATCGCATTTTTTGGCAAATATGGAATAGTTTGTATGAGCCCATAGTCAGACTTGTCAACCCATATAAGGAATTAGTGATTAAAAATGAAAATTCTTATGATTTTGATGGCGTAATTTCTACCTATTGTTTTGCCTGGAACTTTTGGGGAAATAAACAAAAAGAATGGGCTGGATTTAAGATACAGCACCTAAGTTTCTTTGATAAAGTAGTAAAAGATTTAGGTTTTTTACCAGTAACTTTAGAGGCAATAGCGAGGTTTGCTAATAGTATTGGTTATTCATTCACTAAAGAAGGCGTGACATGGATATCAACTCTGATTTCAGAAAATGGTTATTTAGTTCATTCACAACTACACTCTAATACTGTATATTATTTAGAAGAAATGGTGCTTAGATTTTCTAAAGAGTATGCAAATGATGTCAGAAAAAATACGACTTTTAGAGAAAACTTATTGACGATATTGAATTTTTTAGTTTCTCGAGGGTCAACAATAGGATTTCTTACCAGAGAAGAACTCTTCTAAGTGTTTGATGTTATAGAGTCAGGTTTTAATTGATTTTTATATTATTACCTATGACATTGGGTTTAATAACCTGATGCAAAATAAAATTACACTAATAAAGAACCGCAACCGTTGATATATTGACGTTTGCGGTTCTTTTGCGTGTTACAGATGATGGCGGTTGATCACCGGAGACCTCGAAAATGGCACCACCTCCGGCCAAGGACCCTCAGGCCGGAGGTCAACACCGAAAATGATCCTTCATCTCCGATGAGGAACGCGCCACCGGAGGAGAGGGGTCAATGTGGGATCTGATCTCCGGCGAGGACCCGGCAACCGGAGAAGAGCAAAAAACAGATTTCGCTCCTCCGGTTGCCCTGCGATCCAAGCAATCCCCTCCCTCTTTCCCCACAAAATAAAATAACCATGGTTACGCTTCATTTTTTATTTTCATAATCAAAAGCACGATATTTACGAATTAAGTTATAGAAAAGCCCTAGCATATTGTGGAAGAAGCGGGTAGTAAGGTATTCTATTGGAAATTCAAGAAGTTCAGAAAGTTCTGACAGTAATGAATTTAACGAAATGTGAGAGGAGGGAATAAAATGTCAAGTTTCTTTAGTTGGGATCTAGTGTGGGAGTTTTTCCCTAAAATTCTCAGTGCGTTGCCCGTGACATTGTTGATTGTAGGCATTGCGACTCTTGTAGGCTTGGTGTTAGGAAGTTTTATTGCGTTCGTACGGGTGGAAAAAATACCGATATTGAATCAGATAGCCGCAGTATTTGTTTCCTTTATTCGTGGGACGCCGATTCTAGTCCAGTTATACATCGTTTATTACGGTGTGCCCAGCCTCTTACAGGCGATCCAAATTGATGTGTCATCATGGGACAAAATTATTTTCATCTACATCACGTATGGATTGAATACCGCAGCGTTTCAATCCGAAACCATTCGAGCCGCAATCTTGAGTGTTCCTATCACGCAGAAAGAAGCAAGCATCGCATGTGGATTGACGAAGTCGCAAATGTACCTGCGTGTCATTCTTCCTCAAGTTGTTCTCGTGGCATTACCATCATTTGGTACCACTACCGTCGCATTGCTGCAGGATACATCGTTGGCATTTACGATCGGGATTGTGGATGTGGTCGGGAAAGCGCGGGCCATTGGTGCTGTGACCTTCCACACGTTGGAAGGCTACGTAGGCGCGGCTGTTCTGTTTATTGCATTGAGCATTATTCTTGAACGAGTTTTTGCCTTGTTGGAGAAACGGATGAATTTCACAGAAGCAAAAAAATCTTCATTCCAACTGCCGAGATTACTACTTATTAAAAATAAAAAGGTTCAAATCAAAAAGGTTCAAAAAATCGAGATAAATTGAAGGAGGAATTATTATGAAAAAGTCAACATTGGGTTTCGGAGCAAGTTTATTGGTAGCAGGGGTTGTATTGGCTGGGTGCAGCAGCGGTTCTGCTGATACTGAGAGTGCAGCAGACAGCGGAGCGACAGAGATTAAAGTAGGTACAGGGAATGAAGCTCTGCCGTATGCTTATTTGGATGAAAATGGCGAATACGATGGCTATGATGTCGCTGTAGTAAAAGCCATTGATGAAAAACTGACGGATTACACGTTCACTTTTGAAGGAGCGGACTTTCCCACAACATTATCAAATTTAGAGAGCAATAAGGTTGACATGGCGGCTTATGAATATGAAGTAAATGCAGAGCGCCAAGAGAAATTTGTATACGGGGATGTTGGTTACGTTGTATGGGATACGTATATTGTCTCAGATCCGGATGCAGGAACGGTTTATGAATCCTTTGACGATCTTGCCGGGAAAAAAGTTTACGCCACTACTGCGACGAATCAGGCAGCAATGGCTGAAACGTATTTAGAAGAAAATCCGGGCGCTTTTGAACTAGTTTATGGCGAATACAACAACGAACAGATTGTTCAAGCTATTACTTCAGGAGCAGTGGACGCAAGTTTAGCGCCAAAATATCAAGTTGATAACTGGAATAATTCCTTTGATGAAAACTTAGCAATCGGCAGTGCACCAGTCCATAATTCGGATGCTTACTTGCTATTCAATAAAGAAACCGATCAAACCTTTATCGATGCCGTGAACACAGCATTAGAGGAATTAAAAGCGGATGGAACCATTAAAGAACTTTCCGAAGAATACTTAGATGGTGATTACGTGCCAGAATAAGAAAGGATGAGGGCCATGAGTTTCAAATTTGAGGTGATGATCCAATCATTGAAAGTAGCAAGCCAATACATTGGCACAACATTATTCATGGCCATCACATCGATAGTCATCGGCGTTATTTTAGGGTTAGGGATAGCGCTGATCCGGCTCTATCGCATCAAAGGACTGAGCCAGTTTTTCCAAGTGGTGGTCACATTGTTGAAAGGTATTCCGATGGTACTGATCATTCTCGCTCTGTACTTGATCGCTTCCAAACAGTTTGATGTTTGGTCGGAATCCATGAATTGGTCGCTTCGGTTCAGAGATTTCAACATGGTATGGATCGCCATCTCCGCATTGACGCTATTGGCCACAATCAACAGCAGTGAGATTTTTCGCGGGGCATTTGCAGCTATCAAAAAAGGGCAGTTCGATGCAGCCAAATCGATGGGCATGACCAACATGCAAACGATTCGCCGGGTACTCTTGCCGCAAGCAATCCCTATCTCATTACCGATGTTCAGTAATTTATTGATCAGCTTGGTTAAGGCTTCTTCCTTAGCCTCGATGGTCAGTGTCGTCGATGTATTTGCAGCTGCGAAGATCACAGCCCAGCAAAACTACCGGTTCCTGGAAGCCTATGTGGCGGTTGCGGTCATCTATTGGGGAATCAGCCTGGTGATCGAAAAAGGTGCGCAAATCCTTGAACAGCGCATGACCCGTAAATTGAGGAGGGCGATTTTATGATGGAAGTACGCAATATCCACAAGCGCTTCGGCAAGCAGGAAGTCCTCAAAGGCATCGATATGGATGTCGCCAAAGGGGAAGTTGTCACCCTTCTGGGGCCAAGCGGTTCCGGCAAAACAACTTTTCTCCGCTGTCTGAATTTTCTGGAACGGGCAGATGAAGGCAGCATTCTGTTGGGAGAGACCGAAACGATCGTAAACAAAGCCAATCCGAAAGAGATTTTGGCGCACCAACGCCAAACCGCGATGGTCTTTCAAAATTATGCGTTGTTCCATAACAAGACAGCGCGCGAAAATATCGTGATGCCGCTTTTGCTGACGAAAAAAAGGACAAAGCAGGAAGCGTATGAAGTTGCGGATGCTTTGTTGGAACAAGTGGGCCTGACCGAACGCAAAGATTTTTATCCCAGCCAATTATCCGGCGGCCAGCAGCAACGGATCGGAATTGCGCGGGCGTTGGCGCTGAATCCCAAAGTGATTTTGTTCGATGAACCGACCTCAGCATTGGATCCGGAATTAGTCGGACAAACACTGACGCTCCTGCGGGACATCGCAGAAACCGGCGCAACGATGGTGCTGGTGACACATGAGATGAAATTCGCATATGAAGTTTCAGACAAAATCATCTTTATGGAGAATGGCCAAATTGTTGAACAAGGAACACCAAAAGCAGTGTTTGAACAAACAAAAGAAGAACGGACCAAAGCCTTTTTGGCCCGTTTCACAACTCAAATGGCTAAATAGGGGAGGAAAAAAGATGGCATATCGTTTCGCAAATCGTATCAAGGAATTGAAAACATCTCCTTTAAGGGAAAATGCAAGTAAGAACATGGAACTCAAAGATGTGATCTCATTTGCATACGGATTTCCGCCGGTTGAGGCTTTTCCGATGGAGACTCTGAAAATAATTTCCCAAAAATTATACACAGAAGTCGATCCGGAAACGTTTTTGCAATATGGTGCGTCAGAAGGCTATCCCTTGCTGCGTAAGCTGGTAAAAGAAAGGCTCGCGGCAACCGCCAATCTTCAGAATGAGGAACAGGTGTTGATTACATCGGGTTCCACCCAAGCGATGGATATCGCCGTGAAGGTCCTTTGTGATGAGGGAGACGTCGTGCTCTGCGAAGAACAAACCTTTTCAGGGGCGGTAAATGCGATCAAAGGCTACGGAGCCATTCCCGTACCGATCCCGATGAATGTCTCAGAAGAATCCGTCGATTTGGATGCACTGGAAGAGCTGTTGCGTTTCGACCAACGCATCAAGTTCATCTACCTCATTCCCACGTTCCAAAATCCATTGGGGACATCGATTCCTCTGGAAAAACGCCAAGCGATTTACAGTTTGGCCCAAAAATATGATGTGCTGATTTTCGAAGATGACCCTTACGGGGATCTCTTGTACTACGGTGAGCCGATCATGAAGCTGAAGGAGATGGATACGGACGGGCGCGTCATGTATGCGGGTTCGTTCTCCAAAATTTTAGCACCCAGCGCACGCTTAGGCTTCATTATGGCGCCAGATGAAATCATGGAAAAACTGGCTTTAGCCAAGCAAGTATCTGATTCCCATACCAATTTTTATTGGCAAGTGATGCTGGCGGAATTCATGCAGAATCATCAGTTTGAAGAACATGTCTCGGAGTTGAAACTGTATTATAAGGGGAAATTTGAAGCGATGATTGCCGGTCTTGAAGCGCTGCCTGAAGACAAAATTCAGTTCATCAAACCGACTGGCGGCTATTTTATCTGCTGCAAAATGGCGGATGAATTGGATCCGGAAACATTCTATACGGCATTGGACGAAGCCAAGGTCGCCGTTATCCCTGGAAATGTGATGAGCGTGGCGCAAGAAGGGTATGAACGTTATTTCCGCTTGAATTTCACCAAACCTACACTTTCGGAAATCGTGGCCGGGGTAAAAGTAATCGGTGAAGCTTTGAAACAAGCGACACCTGCATCATCCAAACAAGTGATTTAAGGAGGATATTTATGAGATTGATTTATTATGGGGTCAGTGCTGACGAAGAAAAATTCATCAAGCGGTGGAGTTTCAGCAACAAGATACCCGTGACCATCATCAACGAAGGCATATCCAGCGAAAATGTCCATTTCGCCGGCCCACACGACGGGGTCTGCCTGTATCCAAGTCCGGAAATGCGCCAAAGCGAGCTGCTCTACCGCAAATTGAGGGAACAAGGCATCCACCAATTGTCGGTCAAGTCGACCGGGGTGGATGGGATCAACTTCGAATGGGCCCAGAAATACGGATTGACCGTGACGAACGTTCCTTCCTACAGTCCCACTTCAGTCGGTCATTTTGCGATCATGTCGATTTTGATGGTCCTGCGGAATATCCCGACCGTCCTGCAAACTAATTCATCCCGTAAAACAACGATCGGCAGAGAACTGCAGGATGTGACGGTCGGCATCTTAGGAACTGGTCGGATCGGTTGTGTGGTCGCAGAAGGGATCCATGCTTTGGGCGGTCGCGTGATCGCCTCGAGTTCAAAAGAAAATCCGCGCTTGAAAGGGAAAGTCAGCTATGTTTCTTTTGAAGAACTCTTGGAAGAATCGGATGTTCTGTCCATACACATCCCCTTATCTGAAAATTCGACTTATCTATTTTCAGAGGAAACTTTTGCGAAAATGAAACCCGGTAGCTGTCTTGTGAATACAGCGCGCGGAAAAATTGTCGATACCGAAGCGCTGATCGAAGCTTTGGCAACCGGGAAACTGGCTGGTGCAGCATTGGATGCGTTGGAAGACGAGGAAAAATATTTTTCCGTCGGTTGGGAAAAGAACCCCTATTATTCCCGCTTGATGGCCTTCCCGAATGTGATGATCACACCCCATATTGCCTACCATACAGAATTGGCCGTGCAAGAAATTGTTGAGACCTCGTTAAACAATGCGCGGGATATCATAATAGCAGGAAGTTCGCGCAACACGATCTCACTTTGAGAACAAAAAGAAGGAGGAGATGAAGATGATCCAGGCGCAAATAAGTGGACTGAAAAAAAGTTTCGGTAAGAACGAGATATTGAAAAACGTAGGTTTGACCATCAATAAAGGCGAAGTTGTCTGCATTATCGGCCCGAGCGGCTCTGGCAAAACCACCTTCTTGCGTTGTTTGAATCTCTTGGAACGGCCGGATGCAGGCATGTATGAACTCGGCGACCTTCGCTATGACCTCAGTCGTATCGGTTCGCACCAGAGCCGTGAAATTGCCAGGAAAACAGCGATGGTTTTTCAATCTTATGAATTATTCAGTCATATGACGGTTCTGCAAAATGTGATGGAAGGATTGGTTACACCCCGAAAAGTTCCCAAAAAGCTGGCAGAACAAATTGCCACCTCCGTCCTTGAAAAAGTGGGCATGGCGGACAAAGCAGGGATGTACCCGATTCAACTATCCGGTGGGCAACAGCAAAGGGTCGGCATTGCCCGTGCGATGGCGCTGTCTCCAGAACTTCTGTTATTCGATGAACCCACATCAGCCCTTGATCCAGAACTTGTCGGGGATGTGCTGCATGTGATGCGAAAATTGGCCGACACGGGTCAAACGATGATCATCGTCACCCATGAGATGCAATTCGCACAAGAGGTGGCGGACAAAGTTGTTTTCATGGCGGATGGGGTAGTCGTTGAAGCCGGAACACCTGCAGAAGTCTTTGATAACCCTAAACAAGAACGGACAAAACAATTTTTGATGCAAGTCCGTTTCAAAACAGCAGTCTGAGAGGGATGACATGTGGAATATACGGAAGTAAAAAGCAAGCTTTGGACCAAAGATTTCCTCTTGGTGAACTGCATCACGTTTTTGGCAATGACGGCAATCACGACCCAAATGGGAACGTTGCCCCTCTACGTTACTGCACTGGGTGGGTCTAAAGCGGTTGCCGGAAGTATCGTAGGGATTTTAGGCATTTCGGCTTTGTTTTTCCGCTTGCCGATTGGAATCTTATTGGATCGATACGGTCGCAGGCTGTTGCTCACTATCGGGTTAGGGATTCTATTTCTCGATTTTGCCTTATTGAATGTGCTGCAAACGCTCTTGATGCTGTTTTGTTTACGTTTGATCCAAGGCATCGGCAACAGCATCCAAGCGACAAGCGCAGCGACGATGGCGGCGGATTTTATCCCAAAGGAACAGTTATCTGTCGGCTTAGGCTACTTCAGCATCGCCCAGGCGGTCCCTGGCGCAATCGGACCCTTGCTGGGGTTGTCGGTGGTGGAAGCATACGGATTTGAGGCGTTGTTTCGAGTGGCGCTTTTGCTGACAAGTATCGCTTTTGTTTTAAGCTTTTTTTTAAGTACGGAGTCGCCAAGAACGCTTTTTTTCGGAGAAAAGCCAAAGACGAAGGGTGGAGCGACGGAAGCGTTGTCCGTCATGAAGAATCGGGGTGTGACGTTTCCGAGCCTGATCATGTTTTTGATTTGCTTTGCGAATTCCGGTGTCATTGCATTTATCGCGCAGTTTGCGATCGAAAAGAAAATAAGCGGAGCTGGTTATTATTTTACCGTGATGACGGTTGTCACGGTTCTCATTCGTTTTCTCTTCCCACAAATGTTGAAGCGCATCAATCAGACGTTTTTGATTTGCGGCAGTATCCTGAGTATCAGTGCAGCGTTTGGCATGCTTGCTTATGCCGATGATCTTGTTCATCTTCTTTTAGCGGCGGTCCTATACGGAATTGGTTTTGCCAGTTTGCTGCCGGTCATGAATACGATTGTTTTGCAAAGTATTTCCGATCATGAACGCGGACGCGCGATAGCGATTTTCTCGGCTGCTCTGGACGTAGCGTACGGGGGTGGTGCAATGCTTTGGGGCATCATCGCCAGTGTGTATGGCTTTCAAGTCATGTACCTCTTTTGTGGAGGGTTTGGATTAGCAGCTCTGTTTGTTTACCTTCTGTTTGATGGCAAGAAGAAGCAAATGTCATAAAGCATGACACATCTTGTGAGCCCAGCCTTGCAACTCTTATCCTTTCTTACTAAAATTAAGAATATGATGAGAGAATGGAGGGGCCATTATGGATGTGTTAGATCGGAAAATTTTGAATATTATGCAAAAAAATAGCCGGATCACTGTCAAACAGATTGCCGAAGACTGTTTCATCTCGTCTCCATCTGTATCCGTGCGTTTACAGAATTTGGAGAGTATGGGTTACATTCGTACGTATCAAGCTGTTCTTGATCATCAGAAATTGGGCTTTTTGATAAAGGCCTATGTGAATTGTGCGGTCAATGCAAAGGATAAACAAGATTTTTACCGTTATATCGAAGAAATCCCCAATGTCGTGGAGTGCGACTGCATTACGGGTGATTTCTCGATGTTATTGAAGGTCTACTTTACAAATACGATCGAGCTTGATGAATTCATTACGGACCTGCAACGCTTTGGCGATACCAAAACGCATATTGTTTTTTCAACAAATGTCGGTCCCCGCGGCCTGCAAATCCAGATAAACGAATAAGCAAAGACGCCGAGAGTCATTTTCGGCGTTTTTGCTTATTTTTTTTGTGCGGGGATGGAAAATGATGTGTGCGGGACTTGCGGGGGAGCCCTACCTCCGGGGAGCGACCATCTGGCCGGAGAACAATACCGAAAACAACATTCATCTCCGATGAAGCCCGCTCCACCGGTCAAGTCCGGCCAGCTGTTCCGGCCGGCGAGGCCCACGTCATGCTGGACGGGAAACTCCACATCTCCGGCAGCTTCGACAAACGTTCGGATGTATTTTTGTAGCGAGGAGTACCATGTCGTTTCCACTGCCGATTTGGCGAACTGGGAAATGCACGGGACAGCATTGGAAGGAAATGACGTTCCTTGGTTCAACAATCCAGATGCGCCCAAGTACCCCAGATGAATGGAGTAATCCTACTCCATTCATCTGGAAGATGCTCGAAAGCATTGACCACGTAGCCGAGAAGGAAAAGTTCGAAACGGCACCCGAGCAGTGAAGCCCCCGCTACTGTTCGCGCCGGATGCCGTCCATAAAGACGGGAAGTATTATCTGTATTTCTGCATGCCTGACGACAGCGAAGGAGTCACGTTAGCCGATAATCCAACTGGTCTATTCTACGATCCGGGCCAACTGCCTTGTGGCGGCATTGATCAGGCAGTGTTCATCGATGAGGACGGCCAAGCATATTTCTACTGGGGGCAACTTTTTTCTCACCGTGTGAAACTGAACGACGATCTGTTTTCGTTCGACCGCGAAGCAATCGTGGATGATCTGGGGACCCTTGAAGCGGATGCTTTAGAGATCCTCTCCATTACGTTACATTAGGGAAATGAAACAGGTGCGCTGGTTCCGACTGTTGTGTTCACAAAAATAATGACCCACGCAAAAAACGATCGAAGTGACTCGATCGTTTTTTCGTGGCGCTACTTCCGTGACTGTGCCCGCCTGGCCGGAGGAACCAACACAAAAAAACAGGCTGTTCATCCCTAAGCCAGACGTATAAAAATAGGCTCTAATACAATTATTTTTTGCATTCTCATCTGAATTAGCATACAAAGAGTGTTCAACTTTAGACAGTTTTTGGTGAACTACTCACGACTTAAGTCGCACGCTTCCTACGAACTCCTTCCTTACCTACGTATGTCTTTGCAGGCAGAGGGAGTGGATATTTAGTAGGCTCAAAAGGCAGTACCTGCCTCATGTATTTTCTTTTACTTGGCTAACGCCAAGAGGTTCTTGCTGGCATTGATGTCCCGGTCGTGGGTTGCACCGCAAGCCGGACAGGTCCATTCCCTGATATGTGGGGCTTTCTTGCCGTCCCGATGTCCGCAAGTGGAACAGATTTGGGTGGACGGATAAAACCTATCAGCCTTGATGAGCGTCCGGCCTTTCCATTCGGCTTTGTACGCCAACTGCCTGCAGAATTCGGACCAACTGACATCCCCAATCGCTTTCGCAAGACTGTGGTTCTTCATCATATTCGAACTCCGCAGCGTCTCAATCACGATGACTTGGTTTTCGTCCGTGATTTTATTGGAGAGATTGTGCAGGAAATGCTTGCGTTGGTTCGCAATCTTTTCGTGTTTTTTTGCCAGTACCAATCGTGCCTTTTCTCGGTTCTTGCTGCCTTTTTGTTTGCGGGACAAGGCGCGTTGGGCTTTCTTGACTTTCTGTTCAGATCGGGACAGGCATTTCGGGTTCGCATATTTCACGGATTCGCCGGCATCGGTTGTGGTGACGGCGAAGTCGGAAATGCCGAGATCAATACCGATTTTGTGTTCAGCAGGCAGCCATTCCGGTGTTTCCTGTTCCACCAAAATGGAAATGAAATAATTGCCGGCCTTGTTCATGGAAATGGTACAGGATTTGATTAGCCCATCAAAATTCCGGTGCTGTTTAATTGATACGAAGCCGATTTTTGGGAGTTTAATCTTTCCGTCTTCGATACGGATATTGCCGCCCTGATTGTTGGTGGTGTAGGACGCTTTCGATTTATGTTTGGCTTTGAATTTCGGATGACCGATGGCTTTGTCGCGGAAGAAGTTTTTGTAGGCCTTATTTAGGTTTTGGCTGGCATTTGCCAAGGCCAGGTTGTCCACTTCTTTCAGGAACGGAAATTCTTCTTTGAAGGACGTGTAGGTGCGTGGCTTGATGCTTCTCAGCAGTTCTTTATCGTCTTTGTAGGTTTCATAAATTTCTTTTCGGTCAGCCAACATCTGATTGTAGACAAATCTTGCGGAGCCAAAACAATTTGCGAAATAGATTTTCTGTTCCTGATTGGGGTACAAACGAAACTGATAGGCTTTCAGCATGAAACTCACCTCCTTGGCTTCATTATACACCTCCGAACTTGTGTTCGCAAAACGTGAAGTAAGGGAAAAGCTGTGCTACCTAACTATCGACTGAAGTCATGAGAATGCGACAGCACTTATTTCAAATTCAAAGGAACTTTCGCAATAATCAAATAACACTTTGGTGAATCGATTGAAATAATAGTTACTATCAAAATAGGATTTCAGACGTATTTGAAAATATGGATAACCTGAATCTAGTTTTACTGAAACAGCATTCTCATGAAATATTGGAGGAGAATTTGCATGAATGATAAAGAAAAGTCAGAGCGAATAATGGGGAAATATAATCGCAACTTAAGTACTTTTACTAAAAATGCGACTCACTAGGAGTTCAAAACGGTATTGAAATATGTCGCGGATGAAGCCGTCTGTAAACAATGAAAGCTTGTCGGCTTGGACTCAATGTGATGTAGCCTAAAATGTCCATTTGGAAAATTCTAAAAACAGCCCCAATCGTTGAATTGATAACGTTTGGAGCTGTTGATCTACACAGAAACTGATGTTTTATGGAGCTATTTCAATTTCAATAGCTCTTCTTTTTTTGACCAAGGCTGGATATCAATTTCTAATGCTTGTGCTGCTGTAATGGCTTTATCCGGAATTTTGTTATCAATGTCATTTGCGACCAAAATATAGCGAACTTGGTTCTTACTGGTTTTTCTTTTCTTATTCAAGTCATCGTATATGAAACCTTCTTTTGTGACATCCCCGAATGACAGATTGTTGATGAACTGCATCAATATTTCAGGCCGGGATTTTGTCGGTCCAAGACTGTAATCTATCTGATGCTCTAGCCCAGAATCTCCAGTCATTTTGATATCAAAATTACCGCCTAACTCATTATCGAATAAATACTGTTTGGCTTCTTCGTTGAATAGACTTATGATATTCGGTTTTGAGAGGAGAACCATATCATAGATGCGCAAAATCGCTTGGATAAGATTATGTTTTTTCAAAGGGAAATCTTTTATGGTTGCTTCAACATACAAAATCTCATCATTCAACTGGATTCCGAAGTTGGATAAGGTATTATGAATTAATTTTTGCCTCGTATTAGTCTTGATGTCCAATCCATACATTGCAAGTTCATTGAAGGTATTTCCATCATCAGAAATTCGGATTGTGTTGTTTGCTTTCAATTCAATGTATAATCTGATCCGGTCATTTAAGTGGTTAACAAAAGGAGTGACAATCTCATCAGCATTTTCCAGTTGTTTAATTGAATATTTGTTTTTGAACCAGTCCACGTAATCACTGATCAACTGTTGGGATGTGTTGGGCATATTGTTCGACTCCTTTCATTTTCTATGTCAGTGGCATCGTTGTGTTTTTAATATCAACGTTATTATATAATAAGAATGCAACTAAGCTGTCATGTAATTCATTTATGATTTCTTCGTCACTAATTTTATTAAGTGGTTCAACTTGGGTGCCATTGTAATGCTCTTCATCAAAAATATGGACATGAGGAGTATCAATATCAACTCCATTCAATCCTACATGAGGTGGTCCAGTCATATCCAACCTTACCATTAAGCCATGCCTTTTTGAACGCATAAGGTAGGTGAGGTTGTCTATGTTCAAATGGCCTTTTCGATTGATGAGCATGTCAAATTTTTCGTTTATTAATTCTGGGCTCTTTAAATGATGGTGATTTTGACTGCCGATATGAGGGAATTCCAATATCTGTTTCTCCAGTATCTTAAGACAATTAAATAACTCGTCGAAAAGTGCCTGTTCCAAATTACAGTCATCTCCATCTTGTCAGTGACAATTAGTATTTTTTGTGATGAATGCCAGAATCCTACCAGCTTCAACGTAAGTTTCATCATCAGTGATATTTAAATGAACAAACCCAGAAAAATACTTATCTTCATTGCAGTCATTTATTACGACAACTATATCATTTTATTCTTCACTTGTCGTTGATGGTAAATGAGTAAATCTACCTTTTTTATAGACAAACATTTTATAAATCAATTATTTACTGTACTATTTTTAATATACGCAAACATCTGCGAAACACGTTACACCGGAATATTATTGTCTGGATTTGATAGTGATACGGATTAAATTTAAACGTAAGCGCGTTAATCTGTTTTTTTGGCGACATTTCTCAAAATGGATCTCAGTTCTCTTTTACTAAAGATTCTAAACCGATGATAGGCTATAATAGTGTTATCAGATGAAAAAGCGTATTCTCTTGTTGTGTCGCAGATTCTGTATACAGCATTTGTTTTTATAGGAGGAAATATGTTTACGCAAAGGCAAAGTAAGTTACTCATTTATTTATTGAACCTCAAGGATTGGGTAAAGACAAAAGAGTTGGCTGCGTTCCTGAATGTCGGCAGCAAGACAGTTTTAAAAGAAATCAATTCGATAAACGAGATTAATCAGAATGACCTTTTTATTGAATATGTGAGGAACAAAGGCTTCAGGTTTAAAAATTTGTCCGATCAAATGAAAGAGCAAATCATCCAAACAGAGTTTGAAAAAGAAAATTTTCACACTTTAAAAGATAGTCCGATTGTTTTCATCCTTTACCTTATTTTTATGGGAAAAGAAGTCAGCCTCCAGAACATCTCGGATACGTTTTATATGTCAAAAACTTCCGTGGCAAAAGAATTTTCGATCGTGAAACGATGGATAAAAAGGACCAAGGGATTAACGCTTGAAAAAAACAGGCTCGGCTTTAAAATTGTAGGCGAGGAAAGATATAAAAGGATTTATATATCCAACATCATCCACAACGAAAGCTTAAAAAAACTGATGCTCGAACAATATGCTGAAGAGGAATATCAAAAGTATCTTTCAGCAATCACCAGGATTTTAAGGGATTTTTTGATAAACAATCACATTTTTATTTCCGACATGGATTTTAATCGGGTAAGCAAATACATCGTCATTTCGATTTTAAGAAGTAAAGCCGGCGCTCTTCTTGAATTTGCGGATGAAATGCACACTACTCAGCCAGTGTTTATGGACGAATTAATCAGTGAGATCAAGAATGAACTGGATTATCTGTTATCAAATTTTGAAGCAAGCGAGATTGAAAATTTAATCAATATTTTCTCGATGCGGACGACGGATTTTATCAATCAGGCAGAGTATGCATTAATTCAGAAAAAATTGCGGACTATTGCAGAACCATTGCATGCTCACGAGGCACATGGGGATAAAAATGAAACCATTACGGATGAAGTCGTTCGGACCCTCTCGGCGTTAAAAAGGAAGCAAAAGCTTGGTATCACTAGCCTGAATCTTCTGAATGACGAAATAATCAAGAAATACCTTTTTGCAGCCCATCATACTTATCTTTTATTCAAAAATGATTTGAAATTGTCAATCGATAAGGAACTTTCCAGAATCGTCCTGCTGATCAATTTATACATTGATGAACTGAGCAGGAAAGGGAAAAATATTCTTTTGGTCAGTAAATCCAATATGGAAGTTCTGGAAAACATAAAGTACAAGTTTGAGGTGCACCAAGCAGATGCGCATGTGCACTACTTGCCTCAGTATTTTCTCGACGATGGGAACTTTAATTTTGGGAAATACAACATATTCATAACAACGGAAGATGAGATCACTGTCCGTTATCCTTTTTTCGAGTTGATGGATGCGATCCCGTCCGATGAGAACATCTCCCTGGTATTCCTGAAGGATCAGAAGCAATCGGAAGAGCGTATTCAGAGTACAATGAGCAAAATTGAGTTTACTGAAATGCATGTAGCCAAAGAAGAATCGGCACGTGATATCCTGGATGAAATCGAAGCCATCCCCAGCGATTTTGCAAGTAAATTTACTATACATGGCAATGAATTATTGATTCTGTATATGCAAGCTGGCCTGAAACAAGCGGTGAAAAAATATGTCTTCGAGAAGGAAATCAGCATTGAGAACCAGTCTGTTCAAAAAGTATATCTTGTTTCCTGTGATGAAGATTATCCTTCCAAACAAGAGTTTTTTCAGGCTGTCACCGGATTGATCAAATAAACTTATCAGCATCAGCAAGCAGAAAACACCATTCTCAAAAAGTGCTCGTCAACAGAGACTTTTTAGGAATGGTGTTTTATTGTTGGATAAATTATATTATTAGCATAAAGAAGAAACGGGAGGGTTAAGATGATTAGAGAATTAAAAAAAGAAATGCCTGAAGGATTTTTATGGGGCGGCGCTACTGCAGCCAACCAAATTGAAGGCGGTTTCTCAGAAGGTGGAAAAGGGATTTCAGTAGCTGATTGTTATTCATTCGACAAAAATCTGCCCAGAGAAAATTGGAGCGATCAATGGCATGAAATGACCAGCAAGCAAATTGAAAGGGCTTTAAATGAAGGGGATAAACATTATTTCCCGAAAAGAACGGGAATAAATTTTTATCAAAATTACAAAGAAGACATCAGGTTATTTGCTGAAATGGGCTTCAAATGTTACCGGATGTCAATTGCCTGGACGAGAATTTTCCCAAACGGGGATGAAGCGGAGCCCAATCAAGCAGGCCTGGATTTTTACACAAACGTATTTGAAGAATTAAAAAAATACGGTATCGAACCAATTGTAACAATATCCCACTACGAGATGCCTTTAGCCCTTTCCATCAATTATGGCGGTTGGACCAACAGAAAACTGATAGGTTTTTTTGAAAAGTATTCAGAAGTGTTGTTCAAAAATTTCGGAAAATATGTAAAATATTGGATGGCTTTTAATGAAATAAACAGCATACTGAAGCACCCGTTCACAAGTGCCGGAATTTTGGAAGAGAATAACCAGAATCTGAAAACTGAGGTTTATCAGGCGGCGCATCACCAGTTTGTAGCTAGTGCGGCAGTCACAAAAAAATTGCGCGAAATGTATCCAAACTCAAAAATGGGCTGTATGATCAGCTATCAGCTGCCTATTGCGTACAGTTGCAATCCCAGCGATGTGCAAGCGGCAGTTGATTTGCAAAGGGAAACACTCTTCTTCAGTGATGTTCAAGTCAGGGGAGAATATCCTGCATATACCGCACGCTGGTTTGATGACATAGGTGTCTCGCTGGAGACAGAGGACGAGGATTGGGCTGTCTTAAAAGAGGGGACAGTGGATTATGTGAGCTTCAGTTATTACATGACGACCGCAGTAAGCAGCGAGCCGGATAAATTCGAAAAAGTGGCGGGGAACTTGTTGGTTAAGGGCGTCAAAAATCCGTATTTAGCAATCAGTGATTGGGGCTGGCAAATTGATCCTCAGGGCATCAGAGTTGCTGCAAACCAATTGTATGATAGATACCAACTTCCGATATTGGTTGCTGAGAATGGTGTCGGAGCGTTGGATAAAGTCGAAAACGGCGAAATCCATGATGACTATAGGATTGAATACTTAAACGCACACCTTAAACAATTGAAGGAAGCGGTAATAGATGGTGTGGATGTCTTTGGCTATACTGCTTGGGGTTGCATTGATATTGTAAGCGCTTCAACATCGCAGATGAGCAAAAGATATGGTTTTATCTATGTTGATCTTGATGATGAGGGAAAAGGGACCAATCGCAGAATAAAGAAAGATTCATTTAACTGGTACAAGGATGTAATCAAAACGAACGGAAAAATCATTGACTAATTAGGAGGCGTAAAAATGGCAGAAAACATTTACAAGTTGGAAGAGACGATTTTAAAAAATATTGGTGGATCCGAGAATATCAAAAGCTACACACATTGTGCTACTCGGTTGAGATTCCAATTGATTAATGACAGTAAAGTCGGTTATGATGCTCTGAAATCAACCGATGGTGTCCTCGGAGTCATAAACAAAGGGGGACAAACACAAATCATTATCGGACCTGCTGTCGAACAAGTTTACCACAGGTTTGCAGGACTACTGAAAAATCAAAAAGGCGCAGGTGAACTTGCTCTTGATGGAGCGAGTCTTGAGAATTCGGAAAATGCATCAAATCCATCAAAAACAAAGGTTGTCGACCAAGTTTTGGCTTATATTTCTGGGTCGATACAACCGACATTGCCTGTGTTGATATCTGCAGGTATGATCAGTGCACTGTTGGCGATCGCTGTAACTATGGGTATGGATAATCAAAGTCTTACATATACCACACTGATTGCTGTTGTGAATGTGGGTTTTGCTTTCCTGCCGGTATTCGTAGCTTTTTCTGCCGCCAGACATATAGGAACGAACGAATTTATTGCAGCCTTTATTTCACTAATCACGCTTAATGTATTTAACCAGCAAGCAGAGTTGAATCTGTTCAACCTTGCTGTTCCGAATATCAAGTACATGAACAGCATAATCCCTGTCTTGCTTATGGTTCCGTTATTGTACGTCGTTGATAGATTATGCGACAAATACATCCCGAGTGTTGCGCATTTTACGCTCAAATCGTTGATAATGGTAGTAGTTTGTTTGCCTGCTATGCTGGTTGTGTTTGGACCGGTAGGCTCACTTATAGGTGGCGGGCTGGCTAATGCGTGCATCTGGCTGCTGGAAACCACCGGACCCATTGCATTGGCTGTTCTATCCGCCCTGCATCCAATCACAGTTATGTTCGGGATGCATTACCTGTTTACGCCGATTATGACAAACGAAGTTGCTATGACCGGATATTCCTTTGTGCTTGACCGTGCATTAGCGGCAAACTTTGCAATGGCAGGAGCTGCCTTTGCGGTTGGATTCAAAGCCAAGAAATCGATCAACAAATCTTCAGGTTTTTCATCAGGAGTAACAGCTCTGTTGAGCGTCACAGAACCAGCACTCTATGGATGTTTGGTTCGACTGAAAAGACCACTAATTGCTGCATGTGCAGCCGCCGGAATTTCGGGAGCATTTTTAGGAATATTCAAAGTTAAGGCTTATGCAATAGCCAGCCCCAATCTGTTGTCGTTGCCGATTTTTATCGGCGGAGAAGGCATGAGCAATTTTGTACTGGCTTGCGCTGGAGCATTGCTTGCATTCGTTCTGGGATTTGGGCTTACCTACGTTATGGGGTTCAGTGAGGAAGCTTGATTGTTTTCCAGACAAAAATCATGCAAAAAGGTCCTCAAGTTGGTGCCATTTCAGAATGGAATTTTGAAATAGTAGTGTCTTACTAAATTTTGTGAATAAGAAGGCTTGAAACGACGAAATGACGTTTCAAGTCTTTTGTGTATAGTTTGCAATTATCAGTAACGGATAAAAAGCTAATGCTCAAATGCAATCGTATCCGGAGCTGCCGCGAATGTTGATTAGGCGGGGAGGAGCGCTAGTTGTTGAAGAACATCATTTCCTTCTCGCCTTAGACGACAAACCGATGATTGGTTATAATAGTAGTATTAGATGAATAGCTTATTTTCAAGTAAAGGAGCTTAGCCGTGTTAGATAACAAATTGGGAATCACGAATCAAGTTGAGTTGGCGAAAGCGGAAGAACGAATCAGTAAAGCTAACGCTAAACGTTTATATGATTCTGGTGATATCAATGATCTGGAAATCGGTACGTACAAAGGTTTAACAGACATTCAGAAATATTTGTTTGATGATATTTATGACTTTGCGGGAAAGACCCGTGCCATGAATATTTCGAAGGGAAACTTCAGATTTGCACCCGTTATGTATTTGGAAGTTTCTTTGAATCACATTGACGGTATGCCACAATCCACTATCGAGGAAATTGTAGCGAAATATGTTGAAATGAATATTGCGCATCCTTTTCGTGAAGGAAATGGACGCAGTACACGCATCTGGTTGGACTTGATTCTGAAGAAAGAACTGGGGAAAGTAGTAGACTGGAACCTGATCGACAAAGATAATTATCTTTCTGCCATGGAACGCAGTCCTGTAAATGACTTGGAAATCAGATACTTGATCAGTAATGCCTTGACTACGTCAATTGATGATAGGGAAGTATACATGAAAGGTATCGATGTCAGTTATTATTACGAGGGATATACAGAATATACTACTGATGATTTATAAAGGTTTAATGAAAAATTGGTAAGACTATATTTTTTCAAAACGGAGTACGGGTCCTCATCTCCGATGAGGGCTGCCTCGCCGGAGATGGACGGTGAAAATGGAATCTGATCTCCGATGAAGGTCTCTTGACCGGAGGAGACTACGACGAAACAGTGCTGTTCTCCGGCAAGAACCGTATCACCGGAGAAAAATAAGCAAACCCGAAGATCCGAATGCAACAAAACAAGCAGAAACGTTAGCTATTCAACGTTTCTGCTTGTTTTTTCAGTTTATAAACCGATTTTCCTTATGCCAATTCGCGTTTTTCTCGTTTTACAATGCACAATCGGCCAGATTTTACGGTATCCATATGAAACGAACAACCATATCGATAAAGTTTACGATTGACTTGGAGTGAACTTCAGGGTCTACACTATGGATATCGACTAGAAGAAAAGGGGTTTTTGACATGAAAATATTGATTTTAGGGGCGGCAGGACAAATCTCGAAGATGTTAACCAACCGATTATTGCAGGAAACTGATGCAGAATTAGTTCTGTATGCCCGTAATGCGAACAGACGGATCGCCAACAGTGACCCAAGCCGAATCGCGATCATCGACGGGGATTTCAACGATTCAGCTAAGTTGATGGACGCCATGAAAGGTGTGGAGATTGTTTATCTGAATGACATGAATTCTCCGGATGCTACCCAAACCATTGTCAATGCTGCTAAAAAATCCGGTGTTGCCAAAATAATTTGCGCCACCATTCTTGGGATTTATGACGAAGTGGTCGGCGAGTTCGGGAAATGGAATGCCAGAATGGTCGGCCGCACGGGAACAAACCGCCACAAAGAGTCGGCAAAGATCATCGAAGATTCCGGGATTGATTATACTTTGTTGCGCTTGACTTGGCTTTACAATCAGGAAGGCAACGAAAAGTATAGGATCAGTCAAAAAGGGGAACCTTTCATCGGTGCGCAAGTGGCTCGCCAAGCGGTCGCGCGGTTGATCATGGACATCATTGAAAATCCGGCTGTCTATTCAAACAAAAGCCTGGGCGTCAGCGAACCCAACACAGATTTTCCGAAACCATCCTTTTATTAAAAATGTTTTTGATTTTTCAGGTGCTCAAATTCTCTAAGAGTGAAGGAACTTTGCGCTAATCATGGTATTATGGAAATATTAAGTAACGCAGGAGGCGATAAAGTGGTAAAAACAAATCCAGTATTGATTGTATTATTCGGTGCGACAGGTGATTTAGCTCAAAGAAAGTTATATCCTTCATTTTTCCGATTATTCCGAAGCGGTGCGTTGGCAGAACGTTTCGCAGTGATCGGGACGGCAAGAAGAGAGTGGAGCGACGAGCATTTTCGGGATGTGGTTTCTGAATCGATTCAATCATTCCAACCGACAGAAGCGGAAAAAACTGCCTTTTTAAGCCACTTTTATTATCGTGCGCATGATGTTTCCGATGTGGAGCATTACGTGCATCTCAAAGAGTTGGCTGACATATTGGATGCGAAATATGATTTGGATCAGAACCGAATGTACTATCTGGCGATGGCACCGCAATTTTTCGGACCGATTGTGACCCATTTGAAAGAGCAGCATATTGTGACGGACAAAGGGTTCAACCGCGTCGTCATCGAAAAGCCGTTCGGGATGGATTATGCATCAGCCGAGCAATTGAATGATCAAATCACAAAAGTGTTCCCGGAAGAGGATATTTTCAGGATCGACCACTATTTGGGCAAAGAGATGATCCAAAATATTTTGGCCGTGCGTTTGACGAATCCGTTCCTGGAATCCTCGTGGAATCGTGATTACATCGAAAATGTTCAGATCACGTTTGCCGAGGAATTGGGCGTGGAAGAGCGCGGTGGCTACTATGATCACAGCGGAGCCTTGAAGGATATGGTCCAAAATCATATTCTGCAAGTGTTGTCCTTGCTGGCGATGGAACCTTTAGCTTCCGTATCCGAAGCGAATATCCAGACAGCCAAGATCAAAGCACTGAATGATGTGCGTGTCTATTCGCCGGAGGAAGTCCGCGAAAACTTCGTCAGAGGACAGTATGCGGCAGGGCATTTGGGTGATAAGGAATTTGTTGCTTATCAAGAAGAGCCGAATGTCGCAAGCGATTCGAAGACTGAAACGTTTGTAGCCGGCAAATTCATGGTGGACAATCCGCGTTGGAACGGAGTGCCATTTTATGTTCGAACCGGAAAACGCCTGACCGATAAAGGAACGCGCGTCAATATCGTTTTCAAAAAAGTTCCCGTCAATCCGTTTGATGCAGAGAAGGATGTCCCAGCAAACGATCTTACCATCTATATCCAGCCAACAGAAGGCTTTGCTTTGACTATGAACCGCAAAGAAATCGGACAGGGATTCAATACCCAGCCGATCAAATTGGAGTACCGCCATGACAGCGAAATGATGGAGAATACGCCGGAAGCATACGAACGCCTGACCTATGACGTTATTTTGGGCGATGCAACCAACTTTGCGCGCTGGGAAGAAGTCGCGCAATCCTGGAAAATCATTGACGCGATCCGCGAAACGTGGGACAGCGAAGATACCGAGATTCCCAAGTATGCGGCAAGAACAATGGGACCAAAAGAAGCGTTTGATCTGTTGAAAAAAGAGAACCATGAGTGGGTCTGGAGACCGGACGAGTGGTACCGCGAGCGAGGATTGCTGGAGGGATAGATCCAGTGTTGCGTCCTTGTGTATTGTGACCGGGACGGTCTCTCCTCCAGGGAGGGACTGCTAGCCGGAGGAGAACGGAGATACCGGTCCTGTCCTCCGGTGTAGACCGATTAAACGGAGAACAGCATAACGAACGGAATCCCAACTCCGACCAAAGCCGCTTTATCGGAGAACAGCGAAGTAAACGAGTTTCACCAAATAACAGAGGAGTGCTCACCAACCAGTTGAGCACTCCTTTTTGTGGTTTCCGGTAATGATGGGTTCAAATATGAAGACGAATTACCGGAGAAACCCTATTCACCGGAGGGCACCACTCTGAATGAGCGGGGTGGGTTCACCTCCGGGGAGGGGCTGCTGGCCGTAGGTGAGCGGAGATACCGGGACTGTCCTCCGATGTAGACCGGTTAACCGGAGAACAGCGAAACGAACAGAATCCCAACTCCGGCCAAAGCTGCTTCACCGGAGATTACCGTTCAGAGGTTAGGCGAATTTTCAGAATTTCCAACTGCTATCCCTTGACTTCACCTCAAGGTTAAGGAGTAAGGTTCTGGTAAGCCTATAACGGGTGCCCGGTGGTATAATGAAAATGGACAAACAGTTGTCAGCTGCAGAAAACCGTTTTTCGATTCTTTATTGATACTCCGGGTCAGAATGGAAAGGATGAAGATAATGGCAATCAAAGACAAAGTAGTAATCATCACGGGAGCTTCTTCAGGAATCGGCGAGGCGACAGCCCGACTGTTGGCAAGCAAAGGAGCCAAGTTGGTTTTGGGCGCGCGCAGAGAAGAGCATTTGAGGAAATTGGTTGATGAAATCGTCCAGGCTGGCGGGGAAGCTGTTTACCACGTTACGGACGTCACCAAAATCGAAGATAATAAAAAACTGGTTGTTCTGGCAAAAGAAAAATTCGGCAAAGTGGATGTCATTTTCCTGAATGCCGGCGTGATGCCGAATTCGCCGCTATCGAAGTTGAAATCGAAGGATTGGAATCTTATGGTGGACGTCAACATCAAAGGCGTGCTGAACGGGATCGAAGCGGTCCTTCCGGAATTCGTGAAACAGAAATCCGGTCATGTCATCACCACATCGTCCGTTGCGGGCCTTAAAGCATACCCGGGCGGAGCAGTCTATGGCGCCACTAAATGGGCAGTGCGCGATCTGATGGAAGTGTTGCGCATGGAATCAGCGATGGAAGGCACCAACATCAGAACAGCCACGATCTATCCGGCCGCAATCAACACGGAATTGCTGGAAACCATCAGCGACGATAAGATAGCCAAAGATATGGGGATCATTTATAAACAATACGGCATCAGCCCAGATCGCGTTGCCAATGTGGTCGCATTCGCGATTGATCAGCCCGAGGATACCAACGTAAACGAGTTTACGATCGGACCGACAATTCAGCCTTGGTAAATAAATATTACTAAAAAGAGAGCCCGGTGCACCGCATGACATAGTGCAGCAGGCTTTCTTTTTGTGTCTTCTGAATGTTACCGGATTGTTCTCCTCCGATGAAGGAATGTTTGGACGGAGGAGAGCACCGACAAAAAATCTGTTCTCCGTCCAGAGTCTCCCCGCCGGAGCAGAGCGACGTGATTGGTAACGTAGCTCCTGCCAAAACCGCTCGGCCGGAGGACAGCACCAAAACGGACCGCCACCTCCGGCTAGCCCCAAAACCCACACCAACCAAAACAACAAGAATGAAAGTAAGCAGAAAATATTTCACAAATTAATTGACAACCTACTAGCATTCTTGTATATTTATTAAAAATATATGAAACTTTGATGAGATAAGTAGTTGGGAAAGAAACCACAGAGAGTCTGCGGATGGTGAGAGCAGATGTTTCGGAATCAGCGAAAATGGTCTTTGAGTTATCGCTTGTGAGGGAAACTTAGCAAGAGACGGGTACGCCCGATAGAGCGTGAAGGGATGACAGTCCCTTGCTGAGATAATCTTTATGATTATGAACAAAGGTGGTAACGCGAGCATTCGCCCTTTCAATAGGGGGAGTGCTTTTTTTTATATATTTTTAAAACATTTTTGGAGGCGAAAATATGGAGCAATCATTTGTAAGAGAAATGACATCAAAGCATTTAGTTATGCTTTCATTGGGTGGAGTTATAGGAACCGGAATCTTTTTGAGTTCCGGGTATTTGATTCAAACCACGGGTTCGATCGGAACCATCATCGCATATTTGATCGGAGCGTTTTTGGTGACGTTAATCATGATGTGCTTGGGCGAATTGTCGGTTCACGAGCCTAGTACGAGTTCGTTCCACAACTACGCTTCAAAATATATCCATCCCGGAGCAGGTTTCGTGGTGGCATGGCTTTATTGGTTGACGTGGACAGTGGCATTGGGTTCGCAGTTTATCACCTTGGCGATTTTATCGCAGCGCTGGTTCCCTGGCATTCCCACATGGCTTTGGTGCATTTTTTTTATCGGCATTATTTTACTTTCAAATATTATTGATGTGCGTTGGTTCTCAGTCAGCGAATTTTGGATGTCGCTGATCAAAGTGCTCGCACTGGCAATTTTCCTTATCCTGGGTCTAGGTGGCATTTTTGGGTTTATACCGATTCAGGGAAATGAATCAGCACCACTTTTTAATCATCTGACGGAAAATGGTTGGTTCCCGAAAGGAGCAGGCTCCGTTTTCTTGGCGATCCTGTCGGCTAACTTTGCTTTTTCAGGTGCGGAATTGATCGGCGTAGCCGCTGGCGAAACGACAAATCCCAAGAAAAATATCCCGAAAGCGATCCTGCAGACAATCGTCATTCTGGTGGTCCTTTTCATCGGGACGATTGTTGTGATCGGTGCGTTGCTTCCGGATTCTGCGGCTAATTTGGATGAAAGTCCGGTGACCGTCATCCTGAATTTGATGGGTATCCCATATGCCGCCGACATCATGAACCTCGTCCTGATCACTGTAGTTCTTTCCGGCGCAAACTCCGGGGTCTACGCCGCGTCGAGAATGCTGTGGTCGCTGGCAAATGCAGGAACGCTGCCGAAACGCTTCGCCAAATTATCCAAGCGCGGGTTGCCGATCTATGGGTTGCTGCTGACCATTCTGGGTGGACTCCTCTCGCTGTTTTCCAGCATTTATTCCGCGGACACTGTTTACCTTGCTTTGGTATCCATCTCGGCATTCGCGGTCGTGGCTGTTTGGTTGAGCATCGCGTGGGCACAACTGAATTTCCGCAAACACTATCTGAAATCGGGGCATAAACTGGAGGAACTGGATTACCAAACGCCATTCTATCCAATCGTTCCTTGGCTCGTCATCATCCTTTGCTCCGTGTCGATCATCGGCATCGCTTTTGATCCAAACCAACGGATTGCCTTGATTATCGGCATCCCGTTCACAATCTTATGCTTCTTTTATTACCAATTATTCTTCAGCAAAAAGGCTTCTGTAGCAATCGAGAATCAAGAAGTAGGTGAGCTTTCCGATGAATTTTAAAGAGTGGCAAAAGAATCAAAAAGTGATCCTCATCGATGGTTCAATGTCTTTAGGTCTGGAGGAACAAGGCTTGGACCTGAACGATGCGTTATGGACCGCAAAAGCATTAGTGAATGAACCGGATAAAATTGAAAAAGTGCATCAGAACTACTACGATGCAGGGGCAAACATTGCCATCACCTCGAGCTATCAAGCGACGGTAACCGGATTTGAGCGTTTGGGTCACACAACCGAAGAGAGCCGAGCATTGATCAAAAAAACGGTCGAGCTTGCGAAACAGGCCCAGGCGAAAAGCCAAGGCTCGCAAGAAAAATGGGTGGCGGCTTCGGTCGGACCATACGGTGCTTTCTTGGCGGACGGCTCCGAATACCGGGGGAATTACGGACTGTCGCAAACCGAATTAGTTGATTTCCACAGCGAAAGGCTGGAACTTTTACTGGAAGCAGGGGCTGATCTTTTGGCCATCGAAACCATTCCGGACATAACGGAAATCCAGGCACTGATTGAATTGTTGGCGCAAAATCCCAAGGCTTCAGCCTGGCTGACAGTGACCTTGAAGGACGCGCACCATTTATGCGATGGGACCGATCTGCGCGTGTTCCAGCTGTTGGCAGAGTCGTCCGAGCAAATCATTGCCTACGGCGTCAATTGCGTGCAGCCTGATTTGGTCTTGCCTTCCTTGGAATATCTTAAGGAAATTGCGACAAAGCCGTTGATTGCTTATCCAAATTCAGGCGCAATTTATGACCCTACCACCAAGGTATGGACACACAGTCATGCTGTAGACGAAGTTTTCTCAAACGAAGCATTGAAGTGGCATGAGTCAGGATGCAAATGGATCGGCGGCTGTTGCTGCACATCAGCCAAAGAAATCAAGCTGTTGAAGGAAACCTTTGCTGCTGTTCTTTAGATAAAATCATCCGGCTAGCCGGAATTTACATAACAAAATAAACCCATCATCCTTTATGCAAAATAGAGGATGATGGGTTTTTTGGGCAGGTTTGTTTATATCGGTTCTCCGGTTAAAGCCGTTTGGTCGGAGGACAGCATATCATAAATGCATGAATCTCCGGGGAGGGTTGTTTGACAGGAGATAAGCAAACTTAAACCGACTCGATTTCCGACGACAACTGTTTCATCGGAGATCAGCAGCTCAAACAGGGGAGGTCCTCCTAATAGTCCTGCTCCATAAGAACAATCCAACGGCTTATTGTATCTGCAACTTCTCCTTCAACACTTCTGTCAATGTTTGCGAAAAATTGATGCCTTCTTTTTCCGCGAGTGCATTGACATAATTTGGAATCGTCAAAGTTTTTTTGATCATTTTCGTGTTTTCCTTGAGTCTTGCCACTTCGAGATTTGCTTCGATTGGAATCAACAAATCTCCCTTAGAAGGAGAAATTTCATCATATTCGGATGCCGGAGGAATAGCCTCTTTTTCATCCTCAAGCCAAAGCAGATATCCTTCCAAAGCATCTTTTGCCATGTGGAGGGCATCAGACATGTCATCCCCGCTGGTGAACAACTCTGGTAAATCCGGAAACGATACATTGAACTGTGTGCCTTCCGGGTTGAAAATTGCATAATATAAAACCATCAGGATACTTCCTTTCTATTGTTGAATAAATTAAGACGGCAAGGGATTACTTCAATCCCGCCTGCTTGAGGATGCTGTGCACTGTGCCTTTAGGCAAATCCTTTTTTGGATGCGGTACTGTTACGCGACCAGGTTTTTGAAAGTGTCTGAAATGGTGGTGACTGCCTCTTATATTAACTAATACCCAACCGTCATTCATGATTATCGAAATCAATTCCCTTGAGTCCATAGTAAACCTCTTTCTTCATACGAAATATAGTACGTATTTTCGTTGTTGTCAAATAGAACCTACCATAAACATACGAAGTTCACTTCGAATAGATACAGAGGGTGAAGAAGTATCGCTAAATCACGGTTGCCGATTTTTCATCAATGAGCAAGCTGGCTAATGAGGATTCCAATCGAGAGGAATGGTAGCGACTCGTAATGTATTAGCGCCTGCTCATACGGTCCGAATCTGCCAAAAAGAGAACCTCAACAAGAAATGCATGCTTAATAGCATTTCTTGTGAGGTTCTCCTTAACATTATCTGGTACTTTTTCTCTTAATCAGCCGGCACGAATTGGCTCAGCGCTTCTTCCTGTTCCGCAAGCGTCCGTGTGTAGTAACGGAATCCTTTGTCCAGTTGGCGGATTTCGTTCATTTCTTCCTCAGTCAATTCGAAATCGAAGATGTCGATGTTCTCTTTGATGTGCACCGGATTTGATGATTTAGGGAAAACAATGATGCCTTCCTGGATGTGCCAACGCAGGATGATCTGGGCATTCGTTTTTCCGTATTTTTCTGCCAACTTGGTGAATACGGGCTCCTCGATCAAGGCTGCATCGCCATGTCCCAGCGGATACCAGCTTTCGATGACTGTGTTATAAGGGGCGATCCGTTTCTTCAGATCATTTTGTTGATAGTAAGGGTGGCATTCGACTTGCAAAACAGATGGATTGATTGTTGCGGCAGTGAGTACTTCTTCCAAACGTTCGGATTCGAAATTGCTCAAGCCGATGCTCTTCACTTTGCCTTCAGCGACAGCTTTTTCCATATCTTTCCAAGCGCCCAGGTAATCCCCGAATTGTTGATGCAGCAGCAAGAGGTCGATGTAATCCGTCTGCAGACGCTCCAGCATTTTATCGATGGCTTTTGCTGTTTTGCCTTCGCCGTATTCGCTTGGCCAAAGTTTCGTCGTGATCCAGATTTCCTCTCTCGGAATGCCGCTTTCTTTTACTGCTTGCCCGACACCGCGCTCATTTTGATAGGCATGCGCGGTATCGATGTGGCGATAGCTTAATTTGAAGGCTTCCAAACAAGCTTCTTTGGTCTTCTCGTCCCCAGGAATCTGGAAGACACCCAGCCCGAATTGTGGGATTTTGTTTCCATCGTTCAATGTGATATACGTTTGTTCCATAGTATTTTCCTCCATCACTTTATTTGATAAGTCTACTTTAAACCTTGGAGTGCACTCCAAGTCAAATGTAAATTTCTATTTTTTTATTTTTTTTTCTTTTGGTGTATCTTTTTGGGAATAAGCTTCATCCCTTGCAAATTTTCCGGATTAGTCATACAATGATAGCGATTACACCATCAACGAAAGGGCGGATTGTATGAGTCAAACAGTGTATACCAACTATTGGCAGAATCGTATCGGCAACATTCGGAAGGAACACGGCAGCTATAAAACTGAGGAAGAGGCGATTGCGGGGATCAAAGCCTGGTGGGAACTGCATAAGGAAAATCACAAGCATGTGCAGTATAACCGAACCAACAGCGGCGCTCTCGAAATCGTCTACGACGACAAAAACTATGTCTATCGGATCGAGAAACGCACAATCGAAGGCGCCTTGCCCAAACGAACGTACCGACTGAAGAAAGCCGGAGAAGTGGAATCGCTGCGAGGGAAATACAATCTCAACAAAGAATCGTTCCTGTTCGACGAATTGCCCGAACCAATTCGCGACAGACTAATCCTGGCGATGGCCGACATCAATAAAGCCAGAAGCCATGTCTACGACAAAGAAGGCCGCCTGATCCGCGGGCTTGAAGACAAAATTATGGTTGGCAGTAGCGTTTCGTTCAAAAATAAAATCTTAATTTGAATATCTAAAAATAAACCAGCACAAACGCCTAAAAACATTTGTGTTGGTTTTTATCTTATGATTAAGGTGTGATAATATGTAAAGTGTAACCAATTGACTAAGTGGGTGATGAGATGATTGATAAAGAAACGGCCCAAAAAATTCTGGATAAATATGACCGGGACTATGCTACTTTTTCTGAAAAAGCAACGCGCAAGGAGTTTCATACTGTTTTGAAATATGTTGCGGATGAATCCAACAGAAGACAACGGAAACAAGTAGGGTTAGACAAATAAAGAGCTTCATAAAATAAATTATGATTATAGGATAAACCAGCACAAACGCCTAAAAAACGTTTGTGCTTATTTTTTTTACCCAATTCAAACAAATGCTTAAATAAACTTGAATTTACTTATGAATGCTTATATAATTAAATTAAAGGTGGTGGGATGATGTACCAAGAAGAGCGCATCCAGCAGATCCAACAGCTGTTGGATGAGAGAAAAAGACTTTCCAAAAAAGAAATAATGGAAGCATTCGATATTTCGTCGGATACTGCTCGCCGGGATATCCTGGAATTTCTAAAAACCGGAAATGCTGTTCGTACGCATGGTGGCATTATGTTATCTGAAGAGAGCCCGAAGATACTCAGTTTTGGAGAGCGGACAGGCATACATAAACCTGAAAAAGAAAAAATGGCTGATAGAGTTTTGGAAGAAATAGCCGAGAATAGCACGTTATTTTTGGATGTGTCGACTACGTTATTCTTGGCAGCGCAGAAATTAAACAAAAAGTGTACGGTTTATACTCATTCCCTGGACAATGCCTTTGTATTGGGAATGAATCCAAAAATAAAGGTTCATCTTTTGGGTGGGGAGTTCAATCATGAGGACAGGTTTTTCTTTTCGGTCCGGAGTTTGGAAGAAATCGATGCGATAAAATTTGATATTTGTTTTATCGGAGCGGCAAGTTTGGAGAAAGAGGGTATCTTTTTCAAAGAAGCGAACAATGCCTTGATCAAGCAAAAAGTGGTAAAACAAAGCCGCCAAGTGGTTTTGGTGGCTGAAAATCAGAAATTCAGCAAAGCAGCGCAGTACAAAGGCGCAAATTACAAGGACATCGCTTGCTTCATTACAGATAAAGTTCTGACACCAAAACAGCAGGCTTATTTCGAAGATGAAACAGAGATCATCTTTGAGGAGGAAACGGTATGACAAAGATTGAGATGGTATTCAGCGATATAGATGGCACGTTGTTAAATTCGAACCATGAAGTTACAGCCGAAGCAAGCCAAATCATTCAAGACTTGGTTAAGCAAGGCACCAAAATCATTCTGGCATCCGCTAGACCGCCAGGAGCAATGGTTTCGATTGCCGATGAAGTTCAGTTGTCGTCACCGTTAGTTTGCTTTAACGGAGCACTGATCACACAATATAAAGAAGGGTCATTTGATGATCTGTATAGTCTGACTTTAGACCGATTGGACACATTACAACTCTATCAAGCAGTATCCACAAAGTTTCCGGAAATAAGCTTTAATATCTATTCCGGCGAGCGGTGGTACGTTGAACGAGAAGATGAATGGGTAGAGCAAGAAGCGGCAATCACAAAAATGGATCCAGAATCCATCGCAATGGAAGATTTTCTGAACGAGCAATTTCCTGTCCACAAAATCCTGTGTATGGGAAATCCGGATGATATTCAAAAACTGGAGGATGAGCTGGCAGAGGCAAACTTATCAAACATTTCCTACTACCGATCAAAAGACACCTATATGGAAATCGTCAATAATCAGGTATCAAAGCTGGGGGCACTTCACTTTTTATGTGAAAAATATGGCGTTGAATTGGAAAGCACTTTAGCAATCGGTGACAATTTCAACGATATGCCGATGATCATACACTCAGGTAAAGGAATCGCAATGGGAAATGCTCCTGATGAGGTAAAACAAGCAGCTGATTATGTAACGGATACGAATGATGAGAATGGTTTTTATAAGGCGTTGGCAAAGTGTTTTGGATAAATGAAATTGATTCAGAAAGTGAATCAAAAATAAGCACAAACGCTTATCATAAAACGTTTGTGCTTATTTTTCGTACATTCATCGAACCTCCAAATTAACCTCCTTCAAAATCACACTAAACAATGAGCACAGAGATGCTTGCTAATTCTTAAGGTCCACTGCTCTAGAATAAAGAGGAGAAATCTTGCTTCTGATGAAATATCCTTACGATAGTGATTAGCTTATTCTCATCTTCAACATAGTAAACCGCTACGTAAGGATCTACAAATAGCAATCGATAGCCGATTTCGGTCGATACAGGAACACCTAATTTATCATTTGCAAGAACGCCCATATTTGGAACACTTTTTAATAATTCAATTCGATCAATGATGGAAAGAACATATGCATCTGTTCGAGCTTTTTCTATAAAATACTCCCCCACATATGCGCTGATTGATTGTAAATCTTCTATAGCTACTTCTGAAAATTCAATTGAATATTTTTTCATAATCAGCCCTTATTCGAACTGGTGAACAAAGCTCTTACTTCGTCGATCCCTTTTGTTTTGCCCTGCTTAGCAGCGTCCGTCCCTTTGGCGAGTTCAGCCTGAAGTTTTCTTAGTTGGATTGTTTTCTGGTCGTCATTAGTAACTTCGAAGGGCAGCCCGTTATGTCTGATTATCTGATCAAGAGTCATATTAATGACAGTGCTTAAATCCAATTGCATACCTTCAACAATTTCAGTCGCTTTTTTCTTTAATTCCCGATTGGTTCTTACACGGATGTAGTCATCTTTAACATTTGGAGAGTTTGTTCCCATAATAATGACCTCCTTTTACCTCATTGTAATCACATTGACGTACAAAGTAAAGTTTGATGCAATCAAGTAGGGAATAATATCATTCTGCAGAATATGAAAAAAAGTTTTTAATCTATTAAAGCGATTTGTTCTAATGTTCGCTTACATACATCGTAAGTTAGTGGTATCATTAAAGGTATTTCAAAAATAATAAATAATATGGGATGACTAAAATACAGTTATGAAATGCCTTGTTATAGGACTATACGGAGCTATAGTATCGTATATTAGGCGTTTTTTCCATGTTACAAAGTACGTTCAAAGAGGAGTTATCATATGGGTGCCGAGTTAAATTCAAAATTATTTAGTGCTGCTGACAATTTGCGCAGTAAGATGGATGCGTCTGAATATAAAAATTATTTACTAGGGTTAATTTTCTACAAATATCTCTCAGATAAACTTTTAGAAAAGGTTGTAGAGTTAGCTGACGAATCTCTGACGGAATACAACACGCCAGAAAAGCAAACGCAATTATATCGTGACTTATTGGTAGACGAAGATTCGAAGAGCGATCTGATTGAAACCTTAGTGGACACTCTAGGTTATGATATCGAACCTGACTTCCTATTCAATGTTTTGACGAGCGAAGCGAAACAGAACATTTTCCAATTGAATGATTTGAATAAAGCATTCATTGATCTTTCGACAAAATACAGCCAGTTCAATGGTTTGTTCGATGACGTAGATCTGAAATCCAAAAAGCTTGGAGCAGATGATCAGCAACGGAACATTACAATTTCTGAAGTACTAAAAAAACTGAATGATGTCGATGTGCTTGGTCATAATGGAGATGTTATCGGGGATGCTTATGAATTCCTGATCAGCCAATTTGCCTCTGAAGCAGGAAAAAAGGCAGGCGAGTTCTATACACCACACGAAGTATCCGACATGATGGCGCGCATCGCAGCCATCGGGCAGGAAGACAAACAACTATTCAGCGTATTTGATCCGACTATGGGATCGGGTTCGTTGATGCTGAATATACGCAACTACTTAAACTATCCTGAAAGCGTGAAATATCATGGTCAGGAGTTGAATACTACTACCTTCAATTTGGCAAAAATGAACCTCATTTTGCATGGCGTCGACAATGAAGATATCCGTTTGCGAAACGGCGATACGTTGAACAAAGACTGGCCTACAGATGAACCGTACACTTTCGATTCGGTTGTAATGAATCCGCCTTATTCAGCCAAATGGTCTGCTGATGATACTTTCTTGGATGATTCACGCTTCAATAAATACGGAAAACTAGCACCAAAATCGAAAGCTGACTTTGCGTTCTTGTTGCACGGCTTTTACCACTTGAAAGATTCCGGAACTATGGCCATTGTATTGCCTCATGGCGTTCTGTTCCGCGGAGCAGCAGAGGGTGTCATCCGTAAGAAACTGCTAGAAGATGGCAGCATCGATACAGTAATTGGGATGCCAGTAAATCTGTTCTTTGGAACTTCAATTCCTACTACAGTCATTATTCTGAAGAAAAACCGTACAACACGCGACGTTCTGTTTATTGATGCAAGCAAGGATTTTCTTAAAGGTAAGAACCAGAATAAGCTATCGATAGAGAACATTGATAAAGTTGTCGAAACCTATAAAAATAGAGAAGACGTTGAGAAGTACGCGTACGTTGCTAGCTTCGATGAAATCAAAGAGAACGACTTCAACTTGAACATTCCTCGCTACGTGGATACCTTTGAAGAGCAGGAAGAAATCGACATTGTTGACCTAAGCAATGAGCTAGTGGCTCTCAATCAGCAAATCAAAGAAGCCGAAAATGATTTCCTTTCGATGCTCGATGAATTAGCGGTTACTGATGAAACGCGCGATATTATCGAAGCTACGAAGGCGGTGTTTCGGTGATGACTGAACCGGAAAAAAGAGTGCCGGAATTGCGCTTTAAAGACTTTGTTGATGATTGGGAACAGCGTAAGTTTGAGGATGGAACTTCAAAAATTGGTGATGGACTTCACGGTACTCCTGAATACACAGAAAATGGAGAAGTTGCTTTCATCAATGGAAATAACTTAGTAAACGGAAAAATAGTAATTAATGATCAAACTAAATTTGTTACAAGTAAACAGCAATCTAAAGCTGATGCAGAATTGAATGAGAATACAATACTAATGTCAATAAATGGAACAATTGGAAATCTTGCTTGGTATAAAGGTGAAAAACTCATGTTGGGTAAGAGTGCTGCCTTTATTGAAGTTAAATCTTTCCACAAAAAATTCATATATCAACTACTTCAAACACACAAAATTAAGAATTATTTTTTGAATAATTTAACAGGAACTACGATAAAAAACTTAGGTTTAAAAACTATAAGAGAAACCCCGATTTTAGTTCCAAATTCAGATGAACAGGAAAAAGTGGGTTCATTCTTTGAAAGATTAGATGACACTATCGCTCTTCATCAGCGAAAACTTGATTTATTAAATCAGCTGAAACAAACGTTTCTACAAGTGATGTTTCCAAAAAATGAGGGGAATGTTCCAACCCTAAGATTTGCAGGTTTTTCCGAACCATGGGAACAGCATAAGTTAGGTGAACTTGCTTATGTAGTTGGTGGTGGAACCCCAAGTACGAGCACTGACGATTATTGGAATGGGAATATCAACTGGTATTCCCCTGCTGAAATTGGAAACCAAATCTTTGTAAAGGGTAGTCAAAAGAGAATTACAAAGGCTGGCTTACAAAAAAGTTCTGCTAAAATTTTGCCGGTTGGAACAGTTTTATTTACTTCTCGTGCTGGAATTGGAAAGACTGCAATCCTAGCTAAAGAAGGAGCAACAAATCAAGGCTTTCAATCGATTGTTCCTCATGAAAATGAACTGGATTCTTATTTCATTTATTCAAGAACCCATGAATTGAAACAGTATGGAGAAACAATTGGAGCTGGCTCAACTTTTATAGAAGTGTCAGGTAAGCAAATGGTCAAAATGCCCATCTTAACTCCTCCGTTGGAGGAGCAAACTAAAATCGGATTTTTCTTTAAGCAGCTAGATAATAATATCGGTCTTCAGCAAGGCAAGCTCGAAAACTTATTAGAATTGAAGTTCGTGCTGTTAGGAAAGATGTTCATCTAGCCAATTTTTTGCAGTAACAAGAAAACCTCCTGATAATAAAGTGATGACATGTTCATCAAATATATTATCAGGAGGTTTTTATTTTGGTTAGAAAGAGAAAATCAAATCAGTTGTTTTACGAGTACTTTGAGGAATGGATTGAGTTATACAAGGTTGGTGCAGTTCGGTCCGTTACATTGAACAAGTATAATATGTCTTTGCAAAGGGTTTATGAACTGGCGCCGAGTTTGAAAATTGGAGAGATGGATAGAAGGAGGTACCAACAGTTACTAAATGATTATGCTCTTACACATGAGAAACAAACTACAATGGATTTTCATCATCAGTTAAAAGGAGCCATACTTGATGCTGTTGATGAGGGCTTGATTGATACGAATCCAACGCGAAAAATTATCATTAAAGGTAAGCAGCCCAAAGAGAAGCGAACGAAATTTTTAAATCAGTTTGAAATTCAGGCACTGTTAAGACAATTAGATTTGACACAGGAAATAAATTGGGACTGGTTTATCTTGTTAGTTGCAAAAACAGGGCTTCGCTTTTCAGAGGCATTAGCTCTTACTCCAAATGATTTCGACTTTTCCAAGCAGAAGCTAAGTATCACTAAAACTTGGAACTACAAAGGAACCAAAGGAGATTTCCAACCTACGAAGAATGAGTCTTCGAAACGAACACTCCAAATTGATTGGCAGACAGCCATGCAATTCTCCCAGCTTATTAAACATCTGGATGCTGATAAGCCAATTTTCGTAAAGAACAGAGTTTTTAATTCTACAATCAACTATCGCCTGAAAACACTCTGCACAAATGCGAACATCCCTATCATCACAATTCACAGTCTCAGACATACACATGCTTCATTATTATTGTTTGCAGGCGTGTCAATTGCGAGCGTTGCCACTAGACTAGGGCATTCAAGTATGACCACAACCCAAGAAACGTATCTCCATATCATTCAAGAACTTGAAAATCAAGATAATGAGAAGATCATGAAGCATTTGGCTCTGCTGTTGTAAGCCAATTTAAAAAGGCACCTCGTGTGCCTTTTTAAATGAACATTTTATTTAGTAAAGTGCTTTTTAAAGATTGAATGTTATCAATCTTTTGTTGATGAAGATCGATAGTATCGTCTAGCTTTCTAAAGTAGTTACCTAATGATTTCTGTTCATCAAATTCAGGAATATGAATTAAGAAATCACTTAATACTTCCTTAGTGATAGTTTTTATAGTACCGCCTGGAGCCGTTCTTTTTTCAATTTCAAATAATTGTTGAATTACATATGCAAAATAGTATTCATCTATTGGTTGCTTATAGCTCTCAAATATCAAAAGTGTTCTGTCCACATATGAAGGATATTGAGTTATCGCTACTCGGCCAATACTACCTTGTAATGTTACAACCACTTTCCCAGCTTCTACAAATACACTTTTTGGTTGAGCCAATTTACTAATTTTCTGCTTTGTGTTATTAACTAGTCTTAAGTTATTCCCAACGTCAACAACCTGGACAAACGGCATTCCGTTTGTTTCATCGTACCATTTCTTTTCACCATACGGTTGAGGAAATGAACCTCTTCTAAAATTTGCCATCTCAATTAACTTACGCGGTTCCCAGGGTTCGGAAAAACCATCAAATCTTAGGGTTGGAATATTCCACCCATTGTGAGGAAACATCACTTGTAGAAACGTTTGTTTCAGCTGATTTAATAAATCAAGTTTTCGCTGATGAAGAGCGAAAGTATCATCAAGTTTTTTGAAAAACGTACCGATTTGGATTTGTTCTTGTAATCTAGGCATAAGCATAGGCATTTTTGCCATTTGCTTACCTGACACTTCTATAAAAGTTGAGCCAGCTCCAATTGTTTCTCCATACTGTTTCAATTCATGGGTTCTTGAATAAATGAAATAAGAATCCAGTTCATTTTCATGAGGAACAATCGATTGAAAGCCTTGATTTGTTGCTCCTTCTTTAGCTAGGATTGCAGTCTTTCCAATTCCAGCACGAGAAGTAAATAAAACTGTTCCAACCGGCAAAATTTTAGCAGAACTTTTTTGTAAGCCAGCCTTTGTAATTCTCTTTTGACTACCCTTTACAAAGATTTGGTTTCCAATTTCAGCAGGGGAATACCAGTCGATATTCCCATTCCAATAATCGTCAGTGCTCGTACTTGGGGTTCCGCCACCAACTATATCCGATATTTCACCTAACTTACGCTGTTCCCAAGCTCTTAACGTCCAATGCTCAGAAATACCACATTAAATGAAACAATCGTGATATAATTTAATAGATAATTTGTGGGGGAATTAAGTATATAGTTTAGGTGGGAAGCTTATGTGCAAAATTCCGAGAAACGATGAGGCAACAATTGAAGAAAATCTGATTCAGGTTCTGGGTGAGGGACATAATCAGTGGAACTATCGCAAGGACCTAAAATCAGAAGAGGATTTATGGCAGAATTTACGCAGAAAAATTACCCAAAATAACTTATCCGAAATCGGCGAGAATCCGATCACGGATAAAGAATTTGATTCGATAAAAATAGAGCTATTGTTGCACACAAAGACGCCATTCCATGCCGCAAAGTGGTTGAAGGGCGAAAATGGCATTGCGCGCATTACCATCGATCGTGAAGAAGTAGCTTTGGGCTCGATGTCATTGATTCTCTATTCAAACCAGGACATCGGCGGGGGGATTTCCACTTATGAGGTGGTTAATCAAATTGCTAAACGCAAGGCGGATATCGATGATAGGGAACGTAGATTTGATGTGACCTTATTGATCAACGGCCTGCCGATTGTTCAAATCGAATTGAAACAAGCAGGCGCGAAAGATGGCTATTATCAGGCATTCAATCAAATTAAAAAATATGCCGAAGAAGGCATGTTTCGGAATAATATCTTTTCAACGCTGCAGCTGTTTGTGATTTCAAATGAACACACGACCCGCTATTTTGCGAATGCGCTACCAAAAAATATGGATCGAAAATTCCTGTTCAGCTGGAGAACGACCGATAACCGAAAAGTTGAAAATATATATGAGTTTGTGAAGCAAGTACTCAATATTCCGGATGCGCATCGCTTGATTGCGCATTATACAATTGTCAGCGAAGACAATGATAACAAGGTGTTAATGGTGCTGCATCCTTATCAAATCCATGCTATTGAGGCATTGTTTACATCTGCAATGAAACATAAATCCGGATTTATTTGGCATGCGACGGGCTCTGGTAAAACACTGACCAGCTTCGTGTCTACAAAATTGCTGGCACGCAAGCCGGGTGTTGATCGGACGATCATGCTGATAGACCGCAAGGACTTGGACAATCAAACAACCAGTGAGTTTACAAAATTTGCTTCCGAATTCAATACGGGGATATCTTCTGGAAATGTGCGGGCAAATAGCCTGATCGTTGGGACTGGAAGCTCAAAGGAACTCAGTAAGACGCTGTTGTCTGACACCAATAACAACACGGTGATCATCACGACCCGTCAAAAACTGGAGTCGGCTTTGCGTCACGCTCAGAAACAAAAAGAAAATAAAAACGTGGAACGATTCAAGAAGTTATTGGGACAGCACATTGTTTTCGTCGTGGATGAATGTCATCGTGCGTTGAGTGCTGAAGGGATGGATGAAATCAAAAAGTTTTTCCCGAATTCGACCTGGTTCGGTTTCACGGGAACGCCGATTTTTGAAGAAAACAAAAAGCAAGCCAAGGGTCAGCTAGCCCGGACGACTCATGACCAATACGGAGAGCAACTGCATACCTATACGATCAAAAATGCGTTAGATGACAACGCTGTTCTTGGATTCCAAGTTGAGCATGAGGATACGATCCAGCAAACAACATTGAACAATCATATTTTCAATCAGCTCAAGGTGAATGAGAAATATGCCAGTTACAGTGTTGACGGGATCAATGATGTGATCGATCAGATGCCAGCGGTTGAGAAAGAAGACTATTTGGAAGCATCTGTTTATGAACGGGATGAGCATATCCAAAAAGTGCTGCACAAGATATTCCGTCCCGATAATGCTTATGTTAAATTCGACTTCCAAAATGGCCGTCCGCAAAAGTCAGCTATTTTGACGACTAGTTCGATTGATATGGCAAAAAAATATTACCATGCCATTAAGGCAATGACAAAAGAGCCCAATTGGATTCAGCGGGAATTCGCCGATCATCCAATCCGCACCGGTCGTACTATTGAGGATCCTGATTTCCCAAGAATCGCAATCACGTATTCGTTGCAAGAAAATGAAGTAGACTCAGCCGAAAATCAAAAAGAAATGAAGAAAATCATCAAGGACTACAACCAATACTACAAATCAGCTTGGGCAATCGATGATATCGACCGATACAACGGAGACATTAACAATCGCCTTGCTCGCAAAAGGGCGGAATTCAAAGAGTTCGGTAAACAGGTTGACTTGGTCATTGTCGTGGATAGGTTATTGACTGGTTTCGATGCACCAACCATCCAGACTTTATTTGTCGACCGCAACCTAAGCTATGCCAATTTGATTCAGGCCTTTTCCCGTACCAATCGAACATACCCTAATAAAACAAAAGGATTGATCGTTTCGTTTCGAAAACCGCACACGATGGAGAAAAATGTCGCTGAAGCAACCAGGCTATATTCGGAAGCGAAGGAAGAAACGGATCTTATTTATCCGACCTACGAAAAATCCAGAAAAAAATTCAACAAGGGACACAAACGACTCACTGGCTTCATTTCAGAACACCCGGATATTAGGGTTGAGTCACCAGTAGAACAAAGAATTGAGTTCATCAAAGCCTTCCAGGAACTGAATAATTCATTCGAAGCCCTTGTGACATACGATGATTACAATGACGATATGGAAAAGTCTAAAACCTTAAAAGAACAAGTGATGATCTTGGAAGAGAACCTGGGACTTTACCATACGATAAAAGGATCCCTTGTTGACCCAGGACCTATTGACCCAATTACTCCAACTGGTTTATCAGAAATCGAATTCTATTCAGATAACCCAATCAAACTCTATGATATCGATTCAACTTATATCGATCAGCTTTTGAATACCTATTCCGCGCACAATAAAAACGTACGGGATGATATAGAGAAAGCCATGCAGAAGTTGAACAAATCCGAGGTTGTCCGAGAAGTATACCGTGCGATTTTGAATGACATTGACTCGAAAAGGGTTGACCCTGAAGAAGACATTTTTGCGCTAAAACGACGTTACTTTACAACTGCCAAAAATGACACGATTGCAGATTTTGCCACGAATTGGTTTGTCTCTGCAACACCGTTGTACTCATCTGCCGTTCAATACGTAGTGGGTATGGAGCCTATTCCAAATATTGGTAGCATCATTGACAGCCTAAATTTCGAAGAGTACAAGGCACTTAATCCTAATACTAAGAAATTTCAATACGGTCCAGAAATGAAACGTGAATGGCGGAAGGTGCTGGACGAAGGAGTAGTTCCGTTGGATGATGAGTTAAGATAGTTCATGTTTTACGATTGCTGTTATTAAGGCATAACCTCGCTGATATGGGAGGATGAAATGATTCTGTACAATTTATTGGTTTAGTAGGGCGATTCCTGGAGGATTATGACTAATTTAAGCATAAAATCTAAAATAATTGCTTTCAGAACTCATAATAATTAAGCTACTGATGAAAACATAGAGTCAAGAATTTCATTTAACATTTGGGAAGAACTATGATTGTCTTGGAAAGATAATATAAATCAAACCTGAGGAGGAATTATATGTTTGAAAAAGGTACTAAATGGATTAGGGCTGACTATCATCTCCACACAAGAGCAGATAAAGAATTTACATATTCAGGTGATCCCGATAGGTTTGTTAGCGATTTTGTTGATAAACTAACAGAACAAAACATAGGTTTAGGTGTTATAACTAACCACAATAAGTTTGATTTGGGTGAGTATAAAGGAATAAAAAAGAAAGCAAAAAATGAAGGGATCATTATTCTCCCTGGAGTTGAATTATCTGTAAAAGAAGGGTCAAACGGAATTCATTGTCTTATTATTTTTAATGATGAGGAGTGGATAAAAGGCACAAATGAATCAATCAACCAATTTCTAGATGAAGTTTTTAAAGGAATCAACAACAGAGAAAACGAGAATACCAGGTGTAATAAAGATTTAGCTGGAGCAATCGAATGCTTAAATAGCTATAATAAAGATTATTTTATTATTATGGCTCATGTAGAACAAAAGAGTGGTTTTTTTAAAGAATGTGAAGGAGGACTAATAGGTTCTCTTTCCTCTAATATATGGTTTAAAAGTAAAGTATTGGCTTTTCAAAAAGGCCGAACACGCGATAAAATGAAAAAAGTTAAAGAGTGGATGACCTACGAAATTCCTTATGTGGAAGCGTCAGATTGTAAATCTATAGATCAAATAGGGAAGGGCAAAAGGTCCTATATAAAAATTGGCGATGGTAGTTTTGACTCAATATTGTTGTCTTTTAAAGATTTCAGAAATAGACTTTCTCTAGAAGGGAAAATAGTAAGTCACGGTTTTATCAAATCAGCAGAATTTATTGGGGGAAAATTGGATTCACAAAAAATTTTTTTATCTCCCGAATTAAATTGTCTTATTGGAATTAGAGGTAGTGGTAAATCAAGTGTGATAGAAGCGATTAGATATGCTTTAGATTTACCTGTGTCAGAGTCGGATAAGTCATACAAAACTGACGTAGTTAAGAATCTATTAGGCTCTGGTGGACAAATTATATTGAAGGTCCAAGATGATTATCAATATAATTATACAATCAAGAGGATTTTAAATGAAACACCACATGTATTAAATGAAGAAGGCAATGACATTGGAGTTAAAATTGACACAATCTTGAAGGCTCCTTTATATTTTGGTCAAAAAGATTTATCCTCTACTGGTAACGGCTTTGAACTAGAATTATTAGATAAGTTAGTGGGACAAAAAAAATTAGAATCTAGACAACATTTGAAAACTATCAACGAAGATTTAGTTAAGGAAATAAAAAGTCTTTTTGATTTAGAAGACTCGATCAATGGTGTAGCAGATTTGAAAACAAGTTTAAATGATACACAACATAAAATTAATACTTTTGAGGATAAAGGTGTAGCAGATAAATTATCTAGGCAGGTAAATTATCAAAGTAACATGAAACATTTCGATAATGTCGAAAAACAAGTTTCTGATTATATTGAAAAAATAAATCATCTTATTAATTCAACGGAGCTAGAAGAATTATCTAGACTAAAATCAGCTAAATCGGTAGAATCTTCTGAACTTTTTTTAAAATTAAGTAAAGAGATTGTAGATGTTATAGCCACAAAAAATGATTTAAGAGAGCTGAAAGAATCTATAACCAAACACTCTGATACAATTATCGTTTACAAGAATAATTTGCAATTAACATTAGATTCTTTAGAAGAGGAATTTGCTGAAATCAAAAGAGAAATTAATATTCCGAATTTAGACCCTGATGATTATGGTAAGTTAAAGGACCGGGAAGAAAAATTAACAAAATCAATTGATGATGCTTCTAAAAGAGAAGAATTGAAGGGTGAAATTCTTACTAGAATTAGAGCGCTCTCTTCTACACGAAATGATGCCTTATTGAAAGAATTTAATGCATACAATGAAGAAATTGATAAGATTAATAATAGTCAAAATTCTCTTCAATTAAGTATATCGTTCAAAGGTAATAAAAAAGCATTTTTAGATAAACTGAACATTATGTTTAGAGGTTCTGGCATCACTCAATCAGCTTATAGCAATATTAGTGAGAGATTTCCTGATTTTACTGCACTAATAATAGATGTAATGCTAGAGAATTCAGTTGGGATCTCTGAATTAATAACCGATACTCAACTTACAAAAATTAAAGAAAAAATCCACAATGGCTATGATGAATACATTAAAATTAAAACCCCTAATCTCATTGAGATAAATTATCATGGGAAACCAATAATCAAACATTCCATTGGTCAAAGGGCGTCTGCTTTAGTGTTGTTTATTTTGACACAAAAGGAAAATAATCTGATCATGATAGACCAACCTGAAGATGATTTAGACAATCAAGTAATATATAAAGAGATAATCAAAGAAATTAAACTCCGAAAACCTGATGTGCAGTTCCTTTTTGCGACTCATAATGCTAATATTCCGGTATTAGGAGACTCTGAACAAGTTATATCTGTTGCGTATGATCAGAGCGCAATTGAGCTTTCTACAGGTAGTATAGACAACAAAGAGATACAAAAAAGAATTGTAGATATAATGGAAGGAGGTTCTGAAGCATTTAATAAGCGAAATGAAATTTATAGTTTGTGGAAATAATGATGAATAATGCGGTTAGACAGTACAGTTTTCCTGAATAAAAATTTGAAATATTGATGAATTATATTTACAATGCGTATGTTAATAGCTCACCTTTCACAATTGGAAAAGGTGAGAGAATCTTAAGGTTAACAGTTCTATGATTTCCCATAGATAAAATATTCGAAGTATATGTGTCTGATTTAATAAAAATCACCTTGTGCCTACTTTTTCAGTATGAAACAAGCGTTCAGAAAAATGCACCTAAATGATATGAAATCGAGATATAAAAACAATTTGGATTTTTTTGAGATAATAAAGTTCCACCAAAATAAAAAGAAATATAATGATGTTTTATATAACAAGTGATATAATAGGATGGCCTACTATTATCATGCTAGTAGAATTATATGTTTGTAACTGTCAAGTAGTAACTCACTGAATTGCTCAGTAAAGTTCTGCTTTGAGTTAACTTCAAGGAATATTAATATTAATAATCCTCGAATTAACAAGATTGTGCCGCAGGGTGACGTAGGTAGAGTGATATTCATTTGACTTGAACCTCCTAAGATCTCCTCAATAACATTATAAACGATTAGTTGAATCACTCTGGTGTGCTACAGAAAAAAATGGTCAATACTGTAGTTCTATGACTCAGTGCTGCAGAAGGGATATTTGCCAGAAACCAGGTCTGCAATTCCTTCCGCTCCAAAAAAAGAGGTGTAATTATGTTAGATTCTAGAAAGTACAAATCGAAACGTTATCTACACTTTGATCATAGAATAAAAATTGAAAAAGTTGAAAGCTATGTGACAGATCCCAAAAGGATTGCTGTGCATAGCTTTTTGCCATTCATTCACTATGTTAATTCATTCGAGAAGAATATTGGATATAAAAATTCGGAAATGAACAATCGTCCAATAAAAACAAAAAATAGGGATATTATGTATGCTAGTCATTTGGATAATTATATTTATAAATACTATGCAGAGACTTTAAATGATAAATACAATCTTTACACTCTCAATCATGAAGTTGATGAATGTTCAACTGCCTATCGGAACAATAAAAAGGGAAAATCAAATATTGATTTTGCTGCTGAAATCATAGATAGAATTTCTTGTTTAGAAGAAGCATTTGTTCTTGTTGGAGATTTCACTAACTTTTTTAATAAAATTGACCACAGGATTATGAAGCAGAATCTTCTCAGGATATTTCAAAAACAAAAACTGAGTAGTGATTGGTATAACGTATATAAATCTGTAACTAAATACGGGTATTATGAAAAAGACTTATTAGTCAAAATATTTGGCACTGATAAAGAGATTAGAAATGCCAAAAAAGCGAGTTATTTCCCTCAAATGAAAGACTTTCGAAATTTTCAGAGAGACCACTCAATTAGCAAAAATGAACATAAATATGGGATTCCACAGGGTACTGCTATCAGTGCTGTGTTTGCAAATGTCTATTCGATTGAATTTGATGTTTGCATGAAGAATTTGGCAGATCAGCACCTTGGAATGTATCGAAGATATTCCGATGATTTTATATTGGTCATTCCAAAAAAACAAATCAGCGGTGTAGTCTCTCAAACCCAAATTGAAGTAATTGAAAAAAGAGTTAGAGCTCTAGCCGAGGAAAATAAAATTGAAATACAAGAGACTAAAACTGGGTTATTTGATTATAGTGACAATAGAATAACCAATATAAAAGAGAAAAAAGTTTCTCATATTGATTATTTAGGTTTTGTATTCGACGGAAAAAGAGTCCAAATGCGAGGGAAAAGTCCATATAAATTTTATCGTAAGGCATATAAGCTGATTGATAGCTCTAAAAAGGTGAGGGCAAGAAAAAACAAAAAAGAATTACCTTATCGAAAAATGATTTATAGTTTATACACTGATCTTGGCATAAATAGAGGAGATTTTGGGAATTTTATAGCTTATGCTCAAAGGGCGCAAGATACTTTTGATCAATTATCTCCAAATACTGAAAATTTAATGATGCAACAAATAAAGAATAGGAAAAAGAACATTGAAAAAAGACTTGGGATTAAGATTCATACTCAAGTTTAAACATCTTTGACCATTAAGGAATAAACAACAAGTACTCCAATCAAAAGAAAATCTTGGAGGTCAGCAGCAAGCGCTAATGGATGCCAGAAAGGGATGACACACATGAACACAATGGACAAAGTCAATAAATTTCGCGATGACCGCGACTGGCGCCAATTCCATAACGAGAAGGACCTTGCCATCTCGATTTCGTTGGAGGCTGCAGAACTGCTGGAGCTCTTCCAATGGAAATCGCCTGAGGAAGTCAGAGAGAACAGCATCGAACGGATCAAGGAAGAGCTCGCCGATGTGCTAATCTATTCCCACATGCTCGCAAGCAACCTCGATTTGGATATCGATAAGATCATCGAGGCAAAGCTGGAGAAGAACAATATCAAGTATCCAGTGGACAAAAGCAAAGGGAATAAAGAGAAGTATACGGAGCTGTGATGATAGCCCGAATGATGAAGATAAGGGGTACCAAATGGACGACTTAACAATCAAACAAGCAGCTGAAAGATCGAAAAAAATCCGGGAGCATTACCACGCATTAGAAATGAAGCACCACGGCAGTGAATGGTCCGTGGAAGAGGATGCATTGGCATTTCTCAGCGACGCGGGTCTTGTGGGGCGCTTGACGATGGCGCAGCAGGGACGCTGGCCGGTCGGTGAGTCCAATGAAGCCGATTTGGAGCACAAAATCGGTGAAAGCATGTGGTGGCTGATGGTGCTGGCGGACCGGATGGGCATCGACAGCGAGGAAGCGCTGGATAATTTCTTGAGCACAACCGAGAAGCGGTTTGATCTTTAGGAGCAATAATTTTTGAAGGCTTGTGTATTTGAATAGCAATTCAGGACCAGTGGGAGGTTGTTCGTTACTTCCCTTATCTCTACACCAAAAACAGCAGCGAGGAAACCACGACGATGGCTTCCTTGCTGCTGTTTTTGTGTGTTCTTTTATTGATGCATGCAAAAATCTTTAAAAAGAGCGTTGCCGGATAAAAAGAAATGGGTTATCATGTTATTTGTAAACCTTGAAAATATATAGGGTAACAATAGAAGCGGTAAATACAGGAGGAGTTTAGTGATGAAGACAAAAGTTTTGACTAGGGTAACAATGATGGTGGCTTTGATGATTGTGTCGGGAGTATTGACGATTCCGCTTCCCGGTTTGCCGGTTCCGATCGTCCTGCAAAATATGATGATGATGCTCGCGGGCGGGCTGCTTGGCAAGAAATACGGCCCTCTTGCTGTCAGTGTTTTTCTGCTGATGGTAGCGGTAGGTTTTCCGGTCCTATCAGGCGGACGGGGCGGTATTGCCATATTCGCCAGCGCTAGCGGCGGGTTTTTGCTTGGATACGTATTGGCGCCACTTGTGATCGGCTACTTGCTTGAGAAGAATTGGGAAAACCTTACTTTTCCTAAAGCCGTTCTCATTTTTATCGTCGGCGGGGCTTTGCTGATTGATTTCTTTGGCAGTTTTTCCATGGCGTATTACATGGGCAACTCTTGGTTAAACGGCTTGAAGATGACGTTGGCCTTTGTTCCTCTGGATACGGTTAAAGCAATTTTGGCTGCTTGGATCACCTTGCGCCTCAAACGCTACAGTCTGATTTCCCTGAAGTTAGCGTAAATTTATTTAGGCAGGTGCGATGATGAAGCGTATTGACGATTGGCAAGTAAAAAATGCTATGCAGACAGCGATAATTGATGGGGAAGATGCGCTGACTTACCAGGAATTGGAGGAGCGCGTTAAGGAACGCGCAGATATTTTGGCAGGGATTCCTCAAAAAGTGATCCTTGCACCCATGTCGAATGACCTTGATCAACTGATTAATTTTTTGGCATTGATCCGGGCGGACAAAGTGGCGGTGCCCGTTAATGCCGGCATTTCTTACCAAGGACTGCAGGACATATTGATGCAGTTTGAGGCTCCACTGGTGTTGACGGATATCCATACGATTTCCCTAAATGCTGCCGTTCCCATTGATTCTGATGAATATGCGTCACCGAGTGATTTGGCCTTTATTGGCTTTACCTCAGGGACGACCGGGCAGCCGAAGGGTTACCGCAGAACCCATCAGTCATGGGTCAAGAGTTTTGAAGGGACGAATGAGTTGATCCGCCAGTCCGGCAATCAAAGCGCCACGGTTTTTGGCTCGATGCACTATTCTTTGAGTCTGTATACGCTGATGCAGACGCTCTATTTTGGGCAGACATTCATCCTGAATCAGCATTTTTCCACAAAACGCCTGATCGACCTTGTCAAACAAACGAAGTCGTTGACTTGCTATCTTGTGCCGACCATGATCCACGCGCTCGTTTCCAAGCTGGAAGACCAAAATGAGTTGTTGACGGAAAACTATACGATCATTTCATCAGGCGCTAAGCTGAATGTGGATATCCGCAGGAAGCTGTACCATTATTGCCCGAATGTGCAGTTATATGAATTCTATGGTTCGTCGGAAACAAGTTACATTTCGATGGAAACCGTGCAGGGCATCCCTTCCGATAATAGTGTCGGACAACTGTTCCCCGGAGTTGAGGTAGTTATTGATCATCCGAATGCTGAAGGCGTTGGTGAAATAAAGGTCCGCAGCCCTTTGAATTTTGCGTGTTACCACCGCAAAGGTGAGGATTACGTAGCTACTGTCGCATGCGTTTCGACCGGTGATCTGGGTAAATTGGCAGGGAATACGCTTGAATACTATGGCCGGAAGGATGATTGTATCAATCGGGGCGGCGAAAAATTCTATCCGCTGGAATTTGAGCGCCATTTGTTGAAGCTGGCGGCTGTCGATGAAATCGTCGTGCTTGGCATTCCTGATGAACATTACAATGAAAAAATTGGAGCCGTCATTGTTTGGTCCGACCAAAATCAAGTGATGAGCTTGAACGAAATCAACTCTTATTTATCGGCCCAAATGTCCCGGCCAGCAAAAATCGATCATGTTTTCGCTGTTGAAGCGATCCCGAAACAAAACAACGGCAAGATATCCAGGAAACAATTACTTCGTGATTCAGTAAAGGAGCGAGTGTCAAGTGTCATCTAAGGTATATATTGTGGAGGCTGCACGTTTGGCTATCGGAAAGTACGGCGGGATGTACAACGACGTTGGTCCGGAAGAGCTAGGCGGATTCTTGATGGAAACCATGTTGGCCAAGCATCCGGGCCTAAACGGTCATATTGATGAGGTCATTGTCGGAAATGTAATCGGTGGCGGCGGCAATGTTGCCAGACGGGTTGCCTTAAAAGCGGGTTTGCCTGTGGAGACGCCGGCGGTTACGGTTGACCGTCAATGCGCATCCGGGCTTGAAGCCATTGCTATCGGACACATGAAAATAATGTCTGGCTTGGGCGAAGTGATGATTTGTGGCGGTGTGGAAAGCAGCAGCCGCGCACCGTGGCAGATTGAGCGGCCTAAATCGCTGTACGGCATGCAAGCCCCGCGCATATTGACGCGCCAGCCGCTGTCCACCAGCGAATATGGCGATCCGGATATGGGCGCAGCAGCTGAGGAACTCGCTGACAAGTATGGCATTACCCGCCAGCAGCAGGATGAATTCGCGCTTCAAAGCCAGTTGAAATACCAAACCGCTAAACAGGCTGGCGTCTTTCATTCGGAAATAACACCTTTTCGGATCAGTGACGAGCTTTTGCTGCATGACGATGAATGCCCAAGAAGCCGGAGCAGCATGGAAAGCTTGAACCGGTTGAAGCCGGTCTTTAAGGCAAACGGCACCATAACGGCTGGTAATTGTTGTCCTGTCAATGATGGGGCAAGCTTTACGATTCTGGCATCGGAACGCGCTTGCCGGCTTTATCATCTGACGCCGATTGCGCAAGTTGTCGATGCGGTTGCGGTGGGTGTTGATCCCCATGACTTTGGTTTAGGTCCCGTTCCTGCGGTTGAAAAGCTGTTGGCGCGCCAAGAGTTAAAGCTCGAAGACATCGATGTGGTGGAGCTGAATGAAGCATTTGCCGTGCAGGCGTTGGCTTGCATCAAGCTGGGCAACTTTCCGATCGAGAAGATCAACCCTTCCGGCGGTGCGACTGCATTCGGACACCCGTACGGTGCGACAGGGGCAATCCTGGTTACGAGGCTGCTGACCGAATTGAACAGGAATGAAAGTAATCGATGCGGCATCGTCACGATGTGCGTAGGCGGAGGCCAAGGTGCGGCCATGCTCATCAGGAAGGCAGGACCAATTGATGGCGAACAGTAAAATAATGCGGTTTTCCGAAGCGAATATCCGCGCGTACAATCAGCTCGTCGATCCAACTTTGGGCAGCAAAATAAGCCTCAGCTATCTGGCGACCTTATGGCAGGAATTCGACTTGCCTGAATTGGCCGATCAAACGCCGATACTGGTGAAGCAAGCCTTCAGCTGTTGCCGCAAACTCGGCTTCCATCAACCGTATGCCGTTTCATTAAGCCTTACCGATAAAGCTCCGTTCAAACCCGGAAAAGCTTATTGGACGTATACGTTGGTCATCAAGGAAGAAAATGCAGTGATTGCGAGATGCGCGACCACTTTGTTGTTGGAGGATCCCATATGACATCAGAAGTTAACAGCTTGCTTTTCTCTCTTGAGGAATTGCAGGCTTACAAAACAATTTCAAGGGATGCGAATCCGATTCATGACACAGGCTTGGTGTTCGGCATTTTGATAATGGCCAGAGTCGAGGCGATTTTATCTGCCCATTGGGATTATCAAGCCATCACCGAATATGAGTACAAGTTCCTGAAGCCATTATTTGTGGACGAACGTGCCCAGGTGAAATTTCTTCAGGAAGGTGAATTTGAGGTTTGGCGGGAGAATGAATGCATTGGGAAGGGTGTTTGTATTGGCAAATAGAATCGTATTGATTACTGGCGGGACAAGAGGCATAGGATTTGCCTTGACAAAAGCTTTTCTGAGTGTGGGCGACCGGGTAATCATCACTTCTAAGACTGCGGAAAGCATCGAACAGGCAGAGGCGGACTTGGTCCAATACAAAAATCAGCTTTGGACGAAGCGCTGTGATGTCCGCAACCGCAAGGACTGCCGACAGCTGGTCCAGGACATTGTTCAGGAATTCGACAGGATCGATATTCTGATCAACAATGCGGGCATTTGTGCCGACGGGCAATTTTACAAGATGAGCGGGGAAAATTGGGATCAAGTCACGGGTACCAACATCAACAGCTTATACAACGTTACCCAACCGGTGGTGCAGCAGATGATGAAGCAGCCGGAAACCAGTTTTATATATTCCGTGACTTCGACCGCTGGCATGTACGGCGTCTTTGGACAGACGAATTACAGCGCCAGCAAAGCTGCAGTAATCGGATTTACATACGCCTTAGCGGAAGAAGTCAAACGCTTCAACATTCAGGTGAATGCCATTTCGCCAGCTGCCAAAACCGACATGACGAATCCGGCCATCAAGCGCGTCGAGGAGGATTGTGCCAGGAAGGGAGAACCTTTCCCTGATTATTGGCGGATTGGTTCAAGCGAGCAGGTTGCGACCCGGATAATCCAATTGATCGATTCGCCGAAGACGCCCACGGGAACCGTATTCGGAATCAACGGCGAGCAGGTTTGGAATTATCACCGGCCGGAAAGGTCCGAATATGTTATTTGACGCATTGGTTATGGATAGGGACCGGAGAGTGAATGCTTTCCGGTTCTCTTTGCAGTGGCAGCAAGGATTCAGGAAATGATGAAAACATGGAGGGGTTATGAATAATGACAACAGTGGCGCAACTATTGGGTATCGAATATCCCATTCTGCAAGGGGCAATGGCAAACATCTCAACTCATAAACTTGTGGGCCCCGTTTCGGAAGCAGGGGGCTTGGGCATCATCGCATCGTGCGGCATGTCCGCTGAACAGCTCCGCGAAGAAATACGCTTGACGCGCGCAATCACAAACAAACCGTTCGGAGTAAATCTGATGCTGCAGATGCCAAACTGTGATGAGCTAGTGCAAGTCATCGTCGAAGAAGGGGTTGCGGCTGTGACGACAGGAGCCGGGTCGCCAAAGAAATATATGCCGCTTTTCAAAGCAGCCGGCATCAAGGTGATCCCCGTCATCGCCTCGGTCAAACATGCGATAAAAATGGAGGAAGCCGGGGCGGATGCAGTCATTGCCGAAGGACAGGAAGCCGGCGGGCACATTGGGCAGACCGCTTCCCTTTCTCTGTTGCCCCAGGTAGTCGATGCCGTCGCTATTCCTGTTTTGGGAGCGGGTGGAGTCGGAGACGGCCGTTCGGTTGTCGCTATGCATGCTCTAGGTGCGCAAGGCATACAAGTCGGTACCTTATTCCTGTCAGCGGCAGAATGTCCGATTTCGGACAGCTACAAACAATTTCTTCTTGACGCAAATGACACAGCGACAATCGTGACCGGCCGCAAAGCCAAAGAGCCGGTGCGTTCACTCCGCAATCCGATGCTGGAGCAATACGCTGCCTTGGAAGAAGCGAATGCACCCCATGAAGAGTTGGAGAAACTGACAGTCGGATCATTGGCTCGCGCAGTCTATGATGGCGACATCGAAACTGGTTCGTGCATGGCAGGCGAAATCGCCGGGATGGTCGGAAACATCCGCCCCGCCAAACAAATCATCGAAGAGCTGCTCGCTGAATCTGAGGTTGTTTTGGCAAAACTGAGAATTGTGCATTGAAACAGGAACTGGATAACGACGAATAGAGCCGGAAGCGTCTTGCTTAGATGTTTTTGGCTCTATTTCGTTTTGAGTGCGCACAATTTCCAGTCCGGATTGTCGAATACTTAGTTGGTATTCGACAAATTAAAGAAGAATGTTACTGAAATTGTCGAATGCCTGATTGCATTCGACAATTTTTACTATAATCCGCATCGGATTGTCGAATAATCTGGATATATTCGGCAATTCGCTGGGATCGGTGAGTATTGCGAACAGATTGAGCCACCTGTGCGGATGATAGAGCCAGCGAGTGCGATAAATAGAGCCACCCAATGCGAAAGAGAAAGCCACTGATATTATTTTACCAGTGGCTGCTTTTTATTTTTCTAACTGACTGTCTATAATGTCAATCGCTAGTTTAACCATTTCATCTGCGGAAGGCTCATCTTCATCATCATCTATTAGATAGAAAGGAAGTAATTTCCCCACAATTTCTAACCTGACATCTTCCGGCAAGTACCGATGGAAAAAGTAGCGGGCAATCCTATCTTCTACTTCAGAAGAAATCATCTGCCTGCCCCCAATCCATGTCTTTCGCGCATAGACACGACGCCATCAATTAATATTTTATAGGAATCATGGACAATACGATCGAGAATAGCGTCCGCAACGAGCGCTTCACCGAGCTTTTCATACCATCCTTCAGGTGCCGTTTGTGAGCAGAATATCGTTGAAGTGGTTTTTAAACGGGACTCAATGATTTCGAACAGGGTTAGTGTATGTTCTTCAGGGAGAGCCGCCAATAGCCACTCATCAATGATGAGTAATTCCACTTTCTTGTACTTCTTAATCAGCTTGCGAAAGCTACCGTCTGCTTCGTTTTTAGCGGCAATAAATTCATCTAAGAGCTCTGGAAGACGGACGTATTTTACGTTGTAATGTTGACGGCATGCTTGAATGCCAAAGGCATTGGACAGCCATGTTTTTCCGTTGCCAGAAGCACCCATTAAAATGATGTTCAAATGTTTCTGTATATAGTTGCCCATGGCTAATTCAAGAATGAGATTTTTATCCAGATGACGGTCTGGGTGGTATTCTATATCTTCAATAGCCGCCGACGGTTCGTTGAATTGCGCTTGATGAATCAGTCGTTGTAGTTTGTTTGACTGGCGACGAGAGTATTCATGGTCTACAAGTAAGTTAAAGCGATCCTCGAATGACATATCCTGATAGTCTTGATTATTCATTTGTTCTCGGTATGAGTCAGCCATTGCACTCATTTTCATTTCTGTTAGTTTGCGTACAGTTTCTTCATTTCTCATTTGTTTTTCCCTCCAAAATAACCTGCGCCTCGCACAAATCCATAGTTATTATCTGTTTGATGTTCAGTCAATGTTCCATTGTCCTTTTCTTTTTCTCTTTTTTTATTTCTCTCAAGAATGGTTTTAAACACACTAACCGTAGGGTTAGAAGAAGCAAGGAGTAGGTTTTGGGCAGCGAGATCCAGCTCTTCTTTAGAATATTTCTTCCCTATGCTGCGCAAACTCATCAATTGATTTAAGGCTCTTTTCTCTGAACCATTTTTAAGTAGAGCCTCCGCAAATGCTCCCATGTTTGTTCCAATCGATTTGGCCCATTCTAGATTTTTTTCAGGTGTATGTTCCAAGTACAGACGATGATTATCCGGCATATGTTCTGAAAAAGTTGAGAATTGACCGGTTTCCCCTGATAGTCGTTTATGGGATGCAATCCGCACTTCTTTGAAGTATACTTCAATTAAATCCTTAGAGAGACGGACATCAACATCACTTTGGATATATTCGTAAGGAACGGAATAGTACATGCGTTCAATTTGAATGTGGTAATTTGGTTGAACCTTTGCAATTCTCCATTCGGATAACTTGAATCGTGTTTGGCGGAGTGGGTGAAGGTAGGAGCTCTCCTCTTCGTCAAACACTTTTTTTCTTGAACCTGGCCGTTTCTGAAAAGGCTCCTGATTGATTTCATTTAGTTTTTTCCAAATCTGTTGATTCAAGTCTTGTAAGTCAAAACATTGAAAGTGCCGCAGAGCAGCTATAATTTGCCGAGAAATAAAACCAACGGTTCCTTCTACACTCGCTTTGTCGCGCTTATTTTCAATTAAATATAACAAGGATTATCCTCAAACTCAGATTATCCTCAAAAAAGCCACAGACTGCTCTAGTTATCGAGAAGGCTCTGTGGCTTTTGAGGATAATAATCTAGTTCAATCCACAAAATTCTAAAAGATATTCTTCCTTGCCTTTCCACTTTTTCTGTTGCTTTAAATTTGGGATGTCTTGCACTGACTCCAATGCATTTTTAATAGTTTCGCCGTCGGCGTACGAATAAACTGATGTAGTCTCTAAGCTTTTATGTCCCAGAAAATCCTTGATGTAGGAAATTGGAATACCCTTCTTATACATTGCCATCGCAATACTATGTCGTAACATATGAGCATGAAGATTAATTGGGAAACTAGGATCGCTATTGTATGCAAGACGCGCGTACTTTTTCAAAAAATGATCAACCGTTCCTGGTTTCATCTGGGTGTGCATTGAATCATGGATTGTATAAAATAAATAATCAGACTTATCCGAGTGATCATGGAATTCATTTAAATATGCCTCTAAATGCTTTATTGTAGCCTTCAGTAATGGGACATAACGAGTTTTGTGCCCCTTCCCCTGAATTCTGAGCTGAACAGAATGATCCCCATAAACTATAGAATTGCACGTAAGGCTAAGAAGTTCTTGTAGGCGTGCACCGGTCTCATACGCAAAAATCATAAAAAAACGATCTCGTCTGCCTAACTTTGTTGTGGCATCAGGTGCCAAAAATAAATTTTTTATTTGAGCTTGGTTGAGATATTCTATGCGCTCTTTTTTTGATGCTCTGAAAGTATGGATACTACAAACTTCCAAATAAAGGGGCGTTAATTCAATATTTTCTTCACTACAGAACTTCAGAAATGATTTGATAGCAGCTAACCGGAGGTTGAGGGTCTGATAAGAACAGTTGCGTGAATCTTTAAGCCACATGAGATAGCCATATATATTACTTCTGCTAAAGCAGGAAAAATCCATTGAATCAAAGTTGATCCCTTTTTCGTCTGAAAAATATTTCCTCAAGAGCTTTAAGGATTGTTTATAGGCACGTACAGTCTTGTCGCTAAAATTACGCCTTGTAACTAAATAATCTGTCAAGAAATCTCGTAATAATTGGTAGAACTGCATTTTTTTGTCAATACTCATCATATACCTCCGGTATTATGTCATCGTTAATACTAGATAATCTTTCTTCAATTTCAGGATAAAACGATTCTACGAGAGTAAGATAGTAGTCTGTTTCAGTAAAATGCGAATGTCCCATATACTCACTTAAATATGGGTATAGACCTGTGACATTCTCATTCTCTATGACCCAAGAGTTTAGTCTGTGCACAGCGTACGTGTGTCTAAGATCATGAACTCTTGGTAAATTCCCTGTTACCAATTGCGCTTCGGGGAGACTATCCCAGAATTCATGAAACCAATGACCGATAGTGCTTTTGTTGTAAAATTCTCCATTTATATTTGGAAAGAATGCTTGTCGCATCGGGAAAATTCCTTCTATATTTTGGTTATATTCTCTGCACACCTCCAGAAGATCCGGGCTCATAAATAATATTCTTGCTTTCCAACCTTTCGACTCCCGAATCAAAATCTGTCCGTTCGTTAAGTTAACATCGGTAATATTCAATAGTCTGGCTTCGGAAGACCTCAGTCCGCAACAATACAACAAGCGAAATAGTACAGGAATAACATAGCAGCGTGTAGGGGAAAAACGAGAAACGGGACAACTATCAATTGCATGAAAAAAGGCCTGTAATTCTTTTGTAGTAAAAATATGAGCTTCATATTGGAGCTGTTTATTAGGGATGTTCCCAGGGGGGATGTATGCTACATGCCCAATGGCATGTAAATATTTACCAAATTGTCGGATAGGCGTAATCCGTCTTAAAAGGCCATTGGGATGCTCATTTGGTTTGTAGTGTATCCATTTATCGACAATCTCTTTTGTTAAAGATTCTATATCTGGAAAATATTCAAAAACCATGTCATCGAAATGGCATAGAATTCGTGCTGATGATTGATAAGGGAATCCAACAGATTGCTTTTGAGCAATAAAGGTTTCTAAATTCGGACCTAATCTGCTTTTAAAGATATGTTCACTCAAATTTATCCTCTCCCCAATGTATTTTCCCAATTTCTGAAAGATCTAAAGCACACATACGCAGCATAGATTCTTCGAGAGAGATATAAGGTTTGTCTGATTCTTTTGAAGTATGACCCAGAATATCTGTTACGACCTGATGGGTTACTTTAGCTGCAAGCAGACGGTGCGTTAAGGTATAACGAAACAGATGCAAACCGTTGGTTTTGCCATTTACTGGTTGGATTTCTAATTTACTCAGGAGTTTTGAACAAAAAGGATAAGCAGATGAGATTTTATTGTAGGGAGCTTGCTTTCTTAAAAAGATGTAGGGGTAATCTTTACGCGGATGGCGTTCATGTAAGATGTATTCCATGAGGGCATTACCGATCTCAGGTAATAGGGGAAAAATGATTGGTTCACCAGTCTTTTGCTGGACTACATACAGTTTTTCCTTATTCCAATCAATGCTTTGAAGGGTTAAGTTGCAGACGTCTGAATCCCTTAGGCCGAAACGAAGAGCGAGTAATATTATGGCTTTTGTTCGCATGGATTCCTGCTCTAGTTGCTCAATCAATCTCTTCTCATCTTCTATAGACAGATACGCTGAGACATTGCCTTTTTGGATGAATCTGCTCATGACTACATTCGAAAGGTTATTATCAACAACATTGTGCTCGGACAAAAAAGATAAGAAGGTTCTCAATATCGGTAATATAGTGGACATACTCCTTTTATTGCAGATGCTGGAAAAGGACGCGATGATTAATTGGGTTTCGTCATAAGATAATCTCGTTAATTCTTCAAACGTTTGGATTCCTGCCAACAATAATGTTTTGCGGAAAACATAGTCGTGCAGATTAATTGTAGCTTTACTAAGGTTTTTTTCACTTAATGTGTTGATATAAAGGGTACGGAGTTCTTCTAAATCATGATCCGTAAAAGACAAATTTTGTTGAATAGGTTTCCAGTTAAATGTACCTGTGTCAGCGATTTCCAAAAGAACATGTGCAGCCTTTCTGTTCATTTTCCATTTCCACTCATTCATTAAGCATTTATTCCGTAATCCCTTTATTTCAGAAATATACTGTTGTAATACTTCGCTGGCATAGATGCCTGCGTTTTGTTCATTAAAATAGTCGCGTATGTCTAGCCAAGAGTGTTTATATTGTCCGATTGTAGATGATGATAATTTCAAGTCCCTCATTTCTAATTCAGACTTTATAATCAAGTGATCGATTGTAACCTGAATTGATATGGGGTAGCTCATATCTTTGAAAAAATCCTGCGTTTCATCTTCCGTCGGAAAAGAGCTTCTGTTAAATGGATTTCCGTGCTCATCTTTGGCATGAGTGCCGGCATAATAATCTACTAATTTAACGCATTGCCTATGTCTCGAACTTCTTTCCTTGGAATTTCTGTCATCTTCAATAAAAGCATCATAAAGTTTCTGGCATGGAACAGTGATATTCATTTTAGATGCCATTTGCGATAATTGTTTGCAATAAAAATGTAGCGACTCAAAAGATGAAGGTGCAAGTTGAGGTTTTCGCTCTGTCAAAACAACGCTGATTATTTCTTCCAGGTTTGCCATCTCTAGTCCTCCCCATACTATATTTGATCAGTCAAAGAATACCACCAATGGAAAATATTATCTTCAAAAAACCACAGGCATCTCTAGTGAAAGAGCTTGTCCTATGGCTTTTTGAAGATAATCTGAGTTTGAGGATAGTCCTTGGGACTTCGAACTCTTCCAGGCACGATAACTGTTTGATAATAGTCAGCCAGCTCTCGATATGCTTCGTTAAGAATAGGTTCTCCTCGCAAAGCTTTCGTGACTCCCGTTTTCAAATTATCAGGAACTAGTGATTCCGGAACCCCGCCAAAGTATTCAAATGCGTGAATGTGTCCAGTTAGCCAACTGGCAGATTTCATATCTAAAAAGCCTTCTACATAGCTGTATTGACTGTAAGGGAGCGTCGCTACGAAAATATATACAGTTAACTTCCCCCCACTTTCACGGTCATTAATAAACAACGTCGATCCGGCCCAATCTACCTCTAACACTTCTCCAGGCTTTCTTCGAATAGGCATAGTCGCTTTATGTTTCTTCGCATACTTCCCATAGTTCTCTGCAAAAGTTCGATAAGCATAGGGGATCTTTTTACCATCACGTGTTTTTTGAGAATACTCCGTATGGAGTAGCTTCAATGTGACGTTTTTCTTCTGTAATTCTTTATGAACCTTTTCCCAATCTGGTGGGGAATATCCTTTCTCAATTGCTTGTTTCTCTGGGAAGAGAAGCTCCTCAAGCCATTGGTTAGTCATGGTATCCGTCAATCGCTCTAATCCAAGATTTTTAGCACGTTTGACGACATCTGAAACTGTATTTCGGGAGCTTCCCACGCTTGTACTGATTGTGCGTTGGGAGATAGCGTTGAAATGCAGTTCCAGAATCTTACGATATTGAATCATAAAAAAACCTCCTGTTATAATGCGTCATGCCCGTAGGCATGCAACTTCATTATACAGAAGGTTTATTCTATAGATAAAAATAGTTGGATGGCTCTCACGCTCGCAATAGCCGGCTCTGTTCCTCGCATTCAGTGGCTCATTTCTCCGCACAGGTGGCTCTATCCATTTGCAATATTCAATCGGACCGCCGCATTCGCATGGCCAGAACAATTAAATCCCTGATCCTAGGATAGTTTGGTAAAATAGTAACCAGAAGAATTCGCTCGCTCGTTGTGCTGAGCGGAATCGTTTTGGAGGCTAAATCATATGTACAATCATCAATTGGATACATTCATTAAAGTTGCCGATTCAGGCAGTTTCAACAAAGCATCAGAAGGGCTGTTTGTGTCGCCCAATGCCGTCATGAAACAAATCAATATTCTGGAAAACAATCTGGGATTTGATTTGTTTGTCAGAACGCCTCGAGGAGTCCAATTGACTCCGGCAGGGGAATCCATCTATCGCGATGCAAAATATATCATTCAGTATGCAAAAGATTCGATCGCCAGAGCGGAAAAAATGTTGGCTGAGCCCAAATATGTACTGAGGATTGGGACATCATTAACGACGCCGGTCCATTTTTTGGTCAGTCTGTGGCCCCAGATCCGCCATTACAATCCAGATCTGAAATTTGAACTGGTCTCATTCGAGAACACCCCGGAGAACGCGCGGGAAATCATGAATCATTTCGGCAGGAACATCGATGTGGTCGCCGGAATATACAGCGATAACATATTGAGCGAGCGGCGTTGTTCGGCATTGAAATTGTATGATACACCCCTTTGTGCGGCGGTCCCGCTCCATCATCGCTTGGCATCAAATGATGAAATAGCGATCGAGGACCTGTACGATGAAAAGGTCATGCTCATCAAACGCGGCTACATGAGTGCCTTTGATCAAGTCAGGGATGATCTGGCAGAAAACTATCCGAAGATCCAGATTGAAGATTTTTCATTCTTCGATGTGAATGTCTTCAATAAATGTGAAAACGACAATGCGGTTCTGATCGGTGTGAAGGAATGGGAAAATGTCCATCCTTTGCTGAAAATCATTCCGATCAGCTGGAAGCATACGATTCCGATAGGGATCCTGCATTCAAACACGCCATCCAATGATGTCGAAGAATTCCTGAAAATCATCAGTCAGATATACGAGGTCCAGTCCTAGCCTTTGGGTTGCAACTCGTGAGCCAAGAGAGACTTCTTAATAGTCTCTTTTTTACTATACTTAAGTTGTAATAGAACGAAGGGGGAAACAGAGATGAAAACAAGAGTATTGGGAAGAGGATTGGAAGTATCGGCAATCGGGCTTGGCTGCATGGGGATGGATCATGCCTACGGTGCGCCGGCCGACAGGGAAGAAATGATCAAGTTGATCAGACGCGCGGTCGAATTAGGCTGCAATTTCTTTGATACCGCGGTTGTCTACGGTGAAGCGAATGAAGTGTTGTTGGGCAAAGCCTTGGAAATCTACAACCGCGAAGACGTGATCATCGCCACCAAGTTCGGCATCTACGGGCAGAAAATGGTTGATGGCAAGCCTGAGAATGAGCTGAACAGCAAACCGGATTCCATCAGGGAACAACTGGAAGGCTCATTGAAACGTTTGGGCGTTGATTACATCGACCTGTACTATCAGCATCGCGTGGACCCGGAAGTTGAACCGGAAGTGGTTGCCGGGGTGATGAAGGAATTGATGGCTGAAGGGAAAATCAAGCATTGGGGCTTATCCAATGCGCCTTTGGATTATCTAAGAAAGGCGCACGCTGTCTGCCCAGTAACCTGCATCGAAAATCAATATTCGATGGTTTTCAGAGAACCGGAAAAGGAAATCTTTCAGGTATGCGAAGAATTGGGCATCGGTTTTGTGGCGTATTCACCGCTCGGAAATGGTTTCCTGAGCGGGAAATATGATGCGAACACGGTATATCCTGAAGGGGACTTCCGCAACAAGATGGGCAGATTCAGCGCTGAAGTCATGGGAACAAATCAAGCGCTGTTAGACTTATTGAAAGAAATCGCCGACAGAAAGAACGCAACGAGCGCGCAAATCGTTTTGGCTTGGGAACTAGCTCAAAAACCATGGATCGTCCCGATCCCCGGAACAACGAAAATGCATCGTCTGGAAGAAAATTTGGGCGGAGCCGATATAGAATTGAGCCCAGAAGAATTGAAGAACATCAATGCAGCCTTGGATGCCCTTGATATCGACGAAACACATTTCTGATTAAAGTCCCATATTTCCGGATCATGATAAATTGTACTTCAAAAAATGAAGCCTACATTTAAACCCTCACCCAAAAACGAGCCGCTAAACAATGCGAGGCCAGTTTCGGGTGGGGTTTTCCTTTCCTTGGGGATTTTTGCCCTCTGGTGTATGATTAGGATAGAGAGAAAGTACGCATCTATCCGCAAGATTTGCATGCCCTATGATGATTAACTAAAAAGGCGGGATTATCATGAAAAAATTGTTCAGGAAAAAGACGATTACCGGGGAAACAGAAAATCTGAAAAAAGAGAAGGTAGCGGAAGTACAAGTTGAAACAGAACTTCCAGCCAGTGATCTGAAGCAAGAAGAAAAAGAATTTGAATCCTTCTTCTCTGAAGTTTTAAAAAAATTACCGCAAAAGACATCAACCCGAGTCCTAAACGCTTATGACAAGTCAAAAGAGCAGGCTGAAAAAATTCTCGACAAAAGCAAAAATCAATTTGATGGGATCTTCGACGAATTTCTGGAAGGTGTCGATGAAGAAAAACGCAAAAAATGTCATAAGACTGTTCATGCCGCATCTTTGACAGCAGCCATAATCGGCTTTTCGCCAATCCCTTTTTCAGATGCTTTCTTGCTGGTTCCAGTCCAATTAACAATGATGTCTCGTCTGCACAAGATATTTGGTCAATCATGGTCCGAAAGCCTTGGAAAAAGCCTATCCAGGGAATTGATCGTTGTTGGTTTAGGCAGAGGTGCAGTCGGCAATATCCTGAAATTGGTTCCTGCGGTAGGAACCGTCGCAGGTGCTGCAATTAACGCGACCGTTGCCAGCACTATCACAGAATCCTTAGGTTGGGTAACCGTGAAAATGTTGAATGATGGTGAAGATATTTTCGAACAAGCCATGTCGTTCAAAGGACAATTCAATACATTATTCAAAACTCTTCAGAACTCCAGTAAACCATCAAATAAAAAATGAATTTGAATACAGATAAATTTTCTAGGGACAAAGTTGCAGTTGCTTTGTCTCTTTTTTAATTCACTGCATCATTGAGCTGACAGTAATGGATGAAGCATTCGGGAAGACCGTGATATAATGGTTTTCATATCAATAATGAAGGGGAGATGCACATGCATGATCTAGTGAATGATTACCATATAGCGGTCCCGACTGCATTTTACAATAACGAGGATTTGAATACAGAGGCGACTTTGCAGCATGTCATGCATCTATACACTCAAGGTGTGAAGTCCGTCCTGTTATGCGGATCGACGGGGGAGCAGCATAGCCTGTCATTAGCGGAGAAATTGCAACTGCTGGAAAGCTTGGACGCGGCCAGTTTCCTGCCGGATGACTTGGAAATCCTCTTCGGAGTCGCCAGCATCAGACAAAAGGAAGCCCTGGAACTTGCTGAAAAAGTCAACGCGAGCCCGAAAATCACTGGAGTGCTGTTGGGTTTTCCGCCTTATATCCTGCCTTCACAAAAAGAAGCGAGGCTCTATGTGGAAGTCATCGCCAAAATTATCGAGAAGGCCATCATTCTATATAATAATCCGCGGCGCACGGGGTTCAATCTGGAACTGGATACTTTTGCTGAACTGATCAAGTTACCAAACATCATCGGCATCAAGGATGCGGGCGACAGCGTGCGGATTCCTGAAATGATTTCTGTGGCTGACAAAAAAATCTACATCTATGCCGGCGGGGAGATTGATCTGGACAAAAAGCTTGCGCTGGGCGCAAACCGGTTGTCCTCTATGGCTGGCAATGTTTATCCAAAAGAGGTTGAAGCGTATTTTTTGGATTTATTGCATGGTAAGTCGGACGACACAAAAAACGCCGGAATTGAAGAGAAGATTCGCAGCGTTTTTGCGGAGAACCCGATCATTTACATCAAAAACGAAATTACAAAGCAAACGCAGATCGAGATGGGTGTTGCACGTTCGCCGTTGGGGAATCTGTAACAGGCCATTGCCAGGTAAAAAGGGCTGAACTCCGGTCAGAGGCGTTTAACCGGAGAAAATTGACATTCAAATGCCGGTATCTTCGATGAGGGACCTTTCGCAGGAGTATAGTAACGACATAAGGGCGCCATCTCCGGCGAGCGACCCTTCACCGGAGATGCCTGAAGAATGGACTGCGTTCCTATTGTTGGATTCATCGAAAGGCGTACCCCTTGCCGGATTAGCCATTTAAAAGTAGTATATGGAGTAGATAAATATCATCATGTAAAGTGAGGAGATCCATTTATGTCGACACCTGAATTAAGAGCTCAAATCATCGAAGCACACCAAAGCCGCTACGCCACAAAATCCTTCGACCCAAAGAAAAAGATTGCCGAGGAAGATTGGGAAACGATCATAGAATCGGCACGTTTATCGCCGAGCTCCTTCGGATATGAGCCTTGGAAATTCTTGTTGCTGAACAATCAGGAAATCAAGGATGACTTGAAGGGGATTGCTGCGGGCGCAGTCAACAGCCTCAATGGCGCCAGCCATTTCGTCATCGCACTGGCCAGAAAAAATGTGACCATCGAAAGTGATCATGTCAAACACATTGTGGAGGATGTGCTCGGCGCGGAATTTGCTATTGACTCGCCGCGCAGTCAGTACTTCGACAATTTCCAAAAGAACAATCAGCAATTGACGGACGAACGAAAATTGTACGATTGGGCGTCCAAGCAGACCTATATCGCGATGGCCAACATGATGACCACCGCAGCTCTTTTGGGAATCGACAGCTGTCCAATCGAAGGCTTCAACAAAGCCAATGTAGAAAAGTACCTGTCGGAAAAAGGTCTGGTCGACCTTAACGAGTTCGGTGTTTCCTATATGCTGGGTTTGGGATACCGCAATGAACCGATAACGCCGAAGAAAAGACAGTCCTTGGATGAAATCCTTGAAGTGATTGACTGAACCTTCCAAGGGTGAAGGGGCTCCCAAATTGACGGGGACTGTTTCAAGGTGCACCAGAAAAACAGCAAAGACAGCAGGAAGACAATCCTATCAGGTGTAGGGTTGTCTTCTTTTTTTTGCAGTAAATAGACTTAAAAGCGATTTTTGGAACAATATTGGCTGAGCAGTATTATTGACTTGGAGTCCATATCACGGTATAAAGTAAGTACATCTCATCAGTCAACTGTCTATTGGTTGCCCAGCGGCTATCAGCCCATTACATAAGTTTTGTTAACAAGGAGGAACCTATATGAAAAATTATACAAATATGAACGATATGACTTTACAAGAATGCGAACATTTCAAAGTTGAAATGGAAATGAAGAAAAACTATTACGGTGCTTTTGTAAGCAACGTGCTATCGGATGAAATGACCGAAAAAATGGATGCTATCTGTGGCTGTGAATCGAATCAATAGTTGCCGGTCAGCGAGGCGTTCTGCAGCTGATCAAACAATGGCCGATTCGCGAGTAGCCAAAAGCGACCAATTGGTACTGATGAGATGCAGAAAGAAATTAAGTGAACTCCTGCAGTGGAGCACTTAGATAAAAGAATACTGAAATGAAAACAGCCGGAGAGCGTCTACCGGCTGTTTTTTGGTGTGCCCGGCATGGGTGATAACTTGGTGGTGAAAGTCCACTACAGACTTGGCAGTAGGAACTGTTAGTGAATGACAAGGGTGTCCACCGTGAGGTGGAATCTGAAGGAAGTCGGACGCAA
>NZ_JAQMHR010000006.1 GCF_028309625.1 Trichococcus sp. K1Tr
AGAAAATGGTATGGAGAATATTCTGATTCATACTTCTATTTTACCACTGTGAAACCAAAACAAAAACTGTGGAACATGTGCTATCATCACATTCCACAGCTGAAAAATTTTATACTTTCCTATAATACAAAAAAACACATGCGAAAGCACGTGTTCTGTCGGGCAAAAGAATGAATGGGAATATTGTTGCACAACAGATCCGCACTGACCTTGAGAAGCGCGCATTTGCAAATTCAACAAGTCCATCCGACTCACTCCCTCGTTTTCGTTTGAAAAGTATCTTGCCCTTGCCTATCATCTTACCCTTATTATACTAGGATAATCCGCGCAGCTCAATTAATTTACCCATTCCTTACAGAAATAAAACATTCCCCTTTATCGTGCCCATTCATTGCCTTTGCAAGTGCTATCCTTTGACATTTTCCGGCGGCTTGCATACAGTTAAAGCAAAGCCACTCACGAGCATAACAGCAACGTTTGTCGCATAGAAACAAGGAGGTTGACCCCTAATGACCACAATCATGATCACAGGCGCAAGCGGTAATATAGGAAGAGTTTTGGTGGATCATCTGAAGAAGGACTACGAACTGACTTTGGTTGATATCCATTTCCATGACGTCGACCCTACCCTTTTGGAGGGAACCATCGTAAAGGAACTGGATCTGACTGTCGTCGGCAACTGGGATGGCCTGTTGGAAGGGATCGATTACGTCATCCATCTGGCCGCAAACCCTTCGCCCTATGCTGCTTTCGACGATTCGCTTATTAGTTTGAACTACAAAATGCCCTACTACCTGTTCAAGGAATCATCCAAATACGAGAACTTCGTCAAGCGCATCATCTTTGCGAGCTCCTTCCATACTGTCAGCGCCTACCCGAAAAATGTGCAGATTCCCGTCGATGCCCCAGTCCGTCCCGGCGACCTTTACGGCGTCTCAAAAGCCTATTTGGAGAGCTTGGCCAGCCATTTCGCCTTTACCGAAGGCCAAGAATCGATTGGCCTCCGCATCGGCAACTTCGATGAAAACCTCGACAATCCATTCATCAATGAAGCAGACTTGGCCGAATACGTGTCGCCGCGGGACTTTTGTCATCTCATCGATTGCGCTCTCAACGCCACGCTGATTGAGCCGTTCCTTTTGGTGAATGGACTGTCGGACAATCGGTTTCCGCGCCTGGACATCTCGCAGGCACGCACAGCCATCGGTTATCGGCCACTCGACGATGCCTTTGTAATGAAGGGCTTCTTTAAGGATGACAACGGCGATCCTGTCGAACTCTCCAACGGCGAACATTGATCCGACGATTTTATTGATATTTTCCCGTTTTTGTACGATTTCGCCCACTTCTACCACCAAAGGCTATTGAAGAGCCAGAATCGAACTGATATGATGTTTAGTGGAGACAGAAGATGTTTCAGATAGACGGAAGGATGTACAATAAATGGCGAAAAAGAACAAAGGCAACCAGATCCAACGCAGAAATGTGACCCCAAAAGTGCCGGAACTGCATAAAAATAATCAAGCAACGGCAAAGAAAAATCTGCCCGTGGATGAAGATCCAACACTGCAGAATTCCTTTAATCTCACGATGTACGGTATGCTGATCGGCGCTTCAATCGGCTACTTCGCGGGCAACCTGACGCTCGGTTTCGGTATCGGCACGCTAGTCGGAGGCGTAATCGATTCCTACCTGAATACTCAGAAGAAAAAGAAACGAGAAGCCATCCTGAAGGCGCAGGCTGAAAAAGAACAGAACTAGGTCCTTTTGCACAAAAGATTGTTCAGACCGCCGTTTTTTCGGATATGCTTTTGTGCAGCGTGAACCTTGCATAACGAAATAAACTGTAGTAAAGTTAGCTTTAACTAAATAAACCGTTTCACAAAGGGGTGCCTTCATGGCTGAGATTGAACATAGATTCTGACCCTTCGAACCTGTTCGTTAACACGAGCGTAGGGATTGTGATTGAGAAATGAACTTCATTCTCCTCCTTTGTCGATGGTATATTATGCCCAAAAAGGAGGAGTTTTTTTTATGTCTAAAAATCTGAATATCTGGATTGAAGGAACCATCATCGCTGCTTTAGCGACCGTGTTGTCCTTGATCCCTTTCAATATCGGCCCTAGTTTTTCCGTAACAGTGGGTGCACCGGTCATGATGCTTTACTGCCTGCGCCGCGGCCTGATTCCTGGTTTTTTTGCCAGTTTCCTGTGGGGTGTATTGCACATCCTGATCGGGACGGCCTACATCCTCACACCGCTGCAAGGATTCATCGAGTACTTCATCGCCTTCGGTTTCACCGGTTTGGCCGGTCTCTTCACGCCGAAAGTCCAACAAGCGATCGCGGACCAAAACCAAAAGTCATTAGTGTGGCAAGTCATATTAGGAACCATCGTCGGGACTGTCGGCCGCTACTTCTGGCACACAATCGCCGGCTACTATTTCTGGGGATCCTACGCCCCTGAAGGCTGGAGCGCATGGTTCTACTCCATCACGCTGAACGGCGCCAGCGCCTTGGCTACCGGCACATTCACCATCATGGTACTGGCTGTAATCGCGAAAACGAACCCGCAATTGTTCGTTCCAAAAAAATCCGTGCGCGGGTACTGATTAGCTGACAAACAAGTGGTTGTTACCGGGCCGCGTCGGCTGTTTGAGCAGGTAGGCAGATAGAACAGCCGACGCTTCCGGGTGTTGACTGTTCACGCTTTCGTTCGATAGAACAGTCAACGTTTCCGGGTATTGTTGGCTGTTCAGGCTCGCGAGCTGAAAGAACTGTCGACGGACCCACCATTAATTGGTTACTGGACACCGGTAAACCGGATATCCAGATTTTCTATTTGCCATTCCACAAATAAAGCATAGGCAGCCTCCATTTTCGGGGCTCCTATGCTTTATTTTATTATTCTACTAGCCCGGATTGGCGTTCCAGCGTGAAGCCCTTCCCTGCGACCTCATGGACTTGTCCGATAATCACGAAAGCAAATGGATCGATGTCGTTCACCAAGGCATTGATGGCGGACAGTTTACGCTGCTCGATGACGCAAAGCACTGCTTGTTGTTGCACCCCTTCAAAGGCCGTTTCGATGTTCACCAGCGTCAGACCCACATCCTGCACATACAGCAATGCCTCTTTGATTTCCTCAAACTTTTTGGAAATGATGAAAAGCTGCATCTTATTTGTCCCGGTGACCATGACTTTGTTTATGACGATGGACGTCAGGAATACCATGATGAGCCCGTAAAGGATCTGTTCCATACTGGAAAAGAAGGCCTGGACCAGCAGGAAAATCACGTCGAACGCATACATCCCCACCGCTACCGGAATGCGGAAATGCTTGTTCAGGAGCAGCGGTGGAATGTCCATCCCGCCCGTGGAAGCTCCGACCTTGAACACCAGCCCCACACCCAATCCGCACAGGATCCCCGCGTAGATTGCCGAAAGCAGAATATCATCCGTCATGTCCTGCAAAGCAGGCACTGTCCGGAAAAAAGTCAAAAACGTCGGAAAGATAATCGTGCTTAGGATCGTCGTCAAGGCGAACTTCCTGCCCAACAAGGCTGCCCCGACAAAAAACATGAACCCATTAAAAATCAGCACGACCAGAGAGATGTTCAATCCAAAAAAATGATTCAAAATAATGGCAAGACCCGTCGTTCCTCCGGCAATCAGATTTTTAGGCAGGATAAATGCCGCAATCGCAAACGCAACGATGATATTCCCTGCGACTACCGCCGCTATCGGTTTTAAAGTATGCAGTAGTTTCAAATATGTCACTCCTTTTTCTGAGATTAATGATGCTTGGATACCTTTCAGGAAAGTTATATCCACGCCATTATAACAGATAAATGGTTGATGGAAAGAGCTGTATGTGCCTTTGGAAATTATTTAAAGAAAAATAGGATTCCCGACATCAATATGATGAAAGAAATCCTATTTTGAATTATTATGCGGCCAAGAAGACTCGAACTTCCACGGGAGATACTCCCACCAGCCCCTCAAGCTGGCGCGTCTGCCATTCCGCCATGACCGCAAAACTAACTATTTCATTATACTTTTGAAGTGGTTTTCTGTCAACGTCTGCTTACTGATTCTCGTAAAATTAACCAATTACCAACACGCTTAATTACTCACTCAACTTTTGCACTCATAAATTTAGGATGACTTATCGCTTTATCTAGGTTTTCTGAATACCTCATATACAAAATATGCGAAAAGACAGCACTTGGATCATGCGACTTGTCTGTAGAAATGTGTTCCTCGTTATCTGCTACCCTCTTTTGCGTGAGATTGTACTTCTCTCTGACACCAAAAATGCGCACAATGGTCTCATTCCACTCGATCACACGATGGAGTTCCTTCGTATAAGCAATATCAGACTGGATATATTTCTCTATGTCCTTTGACGGAAAGGCAGCTTTCGCTTTCTCGTCCACTTGATAACAGGCTATTCTCAGTTCCGCGGATTTTTTCCGCAAGATACAATCGGTGAGAGGTACAAAAAGCTGCTCATGGATTTACCGAACCTGGACATCCATCAAAGCAACTACGTGCTGGAGCAGTACATGCCTTGGTCGAAAAATATCCAAGAGACATGTGGCAGCACATAAAGAAATAGCCGGATACTCGCGAAAAAATCGCATGGTATACGGCTATTCATGATGCGCACCAAAAGGTGCGCTGGTTTTTTATATTTCGGGCTTACTTAATATCCGCTATTAACGTTTTTTATCCTCATAAATTTTAGATATTTGATTACTAACATTGTTTCCCTGTTTGTCTGACTTATCTAACCAATCAAAATTATCACTCCCTTTACAAATTTATTTCTCCCCAGAACATTTGTCCGATTCTGATGGATCACCCCTCTATCGAGGACTCTAAATCCCTCCTGGCATCGTACCAAAGTATCCTTCCTGCTGTGGAATACGGAGAGGATGCAATCGTTTGCGAGTTTATCAAACTATTCACACTCCAAATTGATACAGTTAAAAATATAAGAGATAAACTTCTTTTCTACTACAACCTACAAGCGGTTAACCTCATGAATAGATGTATTAGTGATGACTGCTTTATCCGAATAGGCACCTCAACAGATATGCGAGGTGCAGCGTAACGCTCAATTTGGCAATCCGGAAGATACCTCGTTTTTATTCCACTATGAACACTTTCCGAAGCTTTCCGTTCCTCTTACACTGCTGGGCGAGAGCTTCTAGAGAGCATAGCAGTTCTTCTAAATATGTGTTGAGCAATTATTTTGAAATAACCTTAAAATACACAGCATTTCCGTCCTCCAATAACAACTCATATTTTTCCGGGTTATTCTTCAAATACACCGCTAAACTTCGTTCAGAATCAATTAAGAAGGCATCGAAATTATATTTCTCAATAATATCCTCTGGATTAAATATTTTGTTCTCATTACTTGTTTCTGTCTGCTGTAGGAGTAACAAGGATATTGCATCATGTAGATTATACTGTGAGAATACATCTGCTCTGCCATCAACAAATGTACTTATGTCATTATAAATAAGTGTTTCTCCAAAATTGTAATCATTAAATAATCTTTCGGGCTCCTCTTCCTTTATCAACTCAATAAATTCCCTGTCCAACGCAACCGATAAAAGGTTTCCTTCGCTAACAGTATTGACCATTGTGGAAATACTAAAAATATTAATTGCTATAAAAAATACTATGATCATATAAAATATTCCTGAATCTAATTTCGTTTTCATAGGTTTAACTTCTCTAGGAACAAAATACCTAAAAGAAAAAAACGTTGATGCGATAAAAAAAAGAATGCTAAATCTTGCGCTCCTAAAAAACATGTATGTGAAAAATAAAAAAATTAATAAATCAACTATTCTTATCTTTTTATCTGTGCTTATAAAGCTGAGTCCCACAACAAATAAGGGCAAAAAATAAGAAAATAATTGTGGTAATTTTTTTGCATCTGGTGGAGCCCATTCAGAAATAACCAACTGCATGAATGAATCGCCCATATTAGTAAATGGGTAAGTAAGCATCTGCAAACCATGAGGATTGATTACCAATGTTAAAATCGATAAAATCCCAACAACTAGGTATGTCCTTATTTGTCTTTTTGATAATTTTTCTCCATCTAACTTCCCGATTGAAAATTTAAAAATACCAGAAAACATGAAAATAAAGCAAAGGATGTATGGTAGTGTCGATGAGCCTCCATGAAAATTACTCCATAACAATGAAATAAAAGGTACAAAGTAAATAGCCTTTGAAGATTCATCTTCTTTATATCTATATAAACAATATAATGTTCCATAGAGTAAAAAATAACTTATCAACTGTGGCCTTCCATAAAAAAAGGTTGGGAACATCCCGATTATTGGAATTAAATATAGTAATGATAGCAAGACATTCATTTTTATTCCATGCTTATTTCTTATTACTACAAGCATGGACATTCCCAGTGCGGAAAATAAAGATAAGAAAAAAATACCAATATCCCCCAAAAAAGCATGAATCACATAGAAAAATACATCTGAAAGCCACTCATGCGATACCCATAAAATATCATTTTCTTTAGCAAACCATGAAAAAACATCAATATATGGTATTTCTCTGTTATTTACCATCCATTCTCCTGCTTTTACATGCCACCAAAAATCATTTCCTGAAATACCCATTCTATAAAAGTAGATTAATCCAGTAATTAGAATCGCTAAAAGCAGAATGAACATATTATTTTCGCCACTTCTTTTTTGTGTTGTTTTCATTTTATTTCCCCATCTCCTTAATCCTCAACATACTAACAAATTTCCCCTTTCTTCTTATTTCATAGGCAAAACAATGCTGTGAAGAAATGATTTTGTCATAGGGATGTTTATAAGCTATTCTACACTTCTCAAAACGAAAATATCCCAATAGCATAAGGATTCTTAAACATAGGTAATGCAATTCGCTTATAAAACTGGTTTGATAGTCATTTCACCGCCCGCTAGTTAAGTCTACCATAACACAGATCTGGTGATAATAATTGAGAATTCCCAGTTAACAATGTCTCCATTATTTTAATTGTATGGATCCATCTCCTTAATTGGCGGATGAAGTAACAGCGGTACATACAGTCTATTAGTTATTCAATAGCAATAAAACCATAAGATGAGTAGTGTAAGATCACGATAGTGGAATTGTACTACTCATCTTAGTGTATTTAAAAAAGACCCTTTTGTCTTTTTCATATTAAGTCCCAAATATTCCAATTTAATACCTAACTAATGGCCCACATACAAAATTAATCTTGTGCTGCACGCTATTCAGTAAGCCTCACGTTACGCAAACCAGAGTCAGGATATGTTCCGGCAACACTACTGGCAGCAACATCATATTCAAATGTACCAACGATTACACCTTTTTTGACTATTTTTCCATCAATTTCTGTTTTTTCTTCGTAATAACTCTTAACTTTAAATGCAGCAAACCCGACAATCATTAGCTCCTTCTTTCCCTCAACATCCATGCTATCGACTAATGGTATATAAGCCATTTTGTTTTCTGTAAAGCTTTTACCGGACATAGCACCAGGCTCGGTAAATACTTTCTCGCCGACAAAAATGGGTTGATCATAACCTTCTGTGACGAGATCCTGAAATAAGGCAGCTCCGCCTTTGTTGAAACTGCTATTTACAAAACTGGTCAATGACCCAAAGTCTAACCCCCCGAAGTTTCCGTTAGCCCCGTCTCCTCCGCCTTCTTTCAAAGTATATTCCTGTCCAATGTTGAAAGTCTGTTGTACAATCCCTACAGGTATTACACCTGTGACACCATCCGCTGGACTAATGGACGCGGTCGCACTGGCCTTTACATTTGCGCTACTCAACCCAATGATTTGTGCAAATGTATAATTTACATTCTTAATTGCTGATACTTTTACACTATTAGCTTCAGGATCAATTATGGGAATAACATCTTCATATCCATTTGAATCAAAATAATCGTCAGCAGCGCCTCTAGCAATAGTTTCAGCAATTACATCATCCACACCAGTTAAATCGTACGCACCAGCTAAAGCAGCTGCATCTACTGCATTTTGCAGTTTCGCTTTCTCTACATATACGCTGCCTACATCAACAACAAAAGCCATAACAGCCAACAGTATCGCAAATATTCCGACAAAAAAAACTAATGCCTGTCCGTGTTCTTCATTCTTTAATTTTCTTATTTTCCTCAGCATTGCCTTCCCTCCTTCGTAAAAGGATTTCTCAGTGAGCCATTTATCTTTCATTGATGTCTTTTGCCTATTTTCCGACAGAGATTGCGTCACCAATCCGTAATTTTTCGCTCAATGTGTGCGCATTGCTCTCAATCACATATGTTGATTTCCTAACAATCGGAGAAATTTTTCCTGGTTTCATCGCGGGCATAATATGGACGACCCTATCATCAGAATCCACAAAGATGACATCTATAGGGAATCTCATGAAAAAACAATGCACACTATTGCATGGCTTTATGATCAGACCTGCCTCTTCAGGCAAATCCTTTTTCCCCATCAAGCCCAAGAATCGGCTGCCGAAGCTATCTGCGACCTTGGCATTCTCTAAAATGACCTCATTCGTATCTTTCTTCACTAGTTTGCCCATATCACATCTTACCTTCCAGCACATTTTTTGCTTTTTCTTGTTGCTTGAGACTTTTTACTTCTGTTCTGTACACAAATGTATATCCCCCAGTTTCAAAGGAATCCTGATCAAATATTTCCCTATGTGTCAGAACTTCCCCATCAATTATGAATATACCAGGTGCTTCTGCATTCAATAGTAGGTGAAATGGTTTGTAGCCTTTTGATAACGATTTATATCCTTCAACCCATTTCATCGCGTTGTTATTTTTTACCACGTCAAGGTTCAGATTGTATTTGTATCGGGTTTCCACGATGCTTACCTCGGCATTTTTATCATGTCCTCCAAAAGAAATAGTTATTTTTGAGGAATTCCTCGGCAACTGGAACTTCATCATAGAATCAATGGAGCCTTTTTTGTTGTACTCCAAGTATCCCAAGTTGTTCAGTTTCTTGTTGACTAAGACGAAATACAGCAACCGGCCAATCGCAATAAACGCAATCATTAGCACGGCAATCAGGATTATGATACTCTGATTATTTTGGAATGTGTCTTTTAAGTTTATCAGCAATAGGTTTGTTCCGGATACGACAGAAATAGTAGCCTTCATATCTGTCGTAACCGCTGTCAAAGGGTCCAGAGCTGCTAAACTTAACTGAACATTATGATCATCCAAATTCATACCATCGGAAAGTTTCACTTCAACAACACCGTCCAGTATTTCACCTGATTCCAACAAAATTGGGGTTGATTGGACAGTACCAATTGCAGGGTCGACTTCGACTGTTATCGTTTCACGCCTACCGGAATAACTTTCCAAATGAATTGGGACGCTGATATCTCCCCCGGCTTTTCCAATCAAATCAGCCTTCGGAATTGCACCCACGACCTCTCCCGAAGAGACGACCTTGTAATCTCCCAAATCCTCTTCCAACCGGAACATGTCGCCTTGATAAACTCCTTGCACAACCAACGACGCCGAAAATTCACCTTCTTGGTCAAATGGCATAATCGCTGAATAGATTCCATCTCCACTAGCTACGTCTCCGCTTGCTTCATCCGGATTGTCCGTTAACACTTGTATTTCTTGTCTGCCATCAGCATAGTCTTTCACCAAATTGAAACTGGTGATTTCTATACCTTGTTGACTGCTGACCACATTCTCACGCATTTCGAGATATCCAGTGATCTTTTTACTTTCCGATAGCTTATAGGTACTGTTACCCTTTTCGTACTCATCTGTTCTCAAAGCAGGCAATTCTTGTACTTTTATATTGGTCAAGCTTTTCGTAACCAAAATATCCCCATCTTTGACGATCGTTTCCAAAGAATATGCCCCTTGTTGATCTACTTCATCATATGTGCCCACATAATAACCATCCTTTAAGGCTAACTGGATATTGTTCGTTTCAGGAATGCCGTTTTTTGATACCAAGACCTCAATCGTCATATCAGGGGACAACTCCCCTAGTACAGCAACCGATACTGTCAGTGGTTCGTTTACGGGATGTTGCATGTTTGTCTGAGGTTCTACCATCCAGGATTTGAAGAAAAGATCTTTATCGCCGAACAGTTGCACGTTTCCAGTCCCGTTCACGATTAATTGCCATTCGCCAGCCAGTTCCTTCTCATCCTGATTCAATGTGATGATGGAATAATTATCGTTCTTTTGCACCCCTAAATTTTGCGGTGCCGTTTGCCCATCTGACGATATGACAGACACATTCGACCCGGCATTTTCATTTACCAAAACCATCGTCACTTGGGAAGTATAGGGATCGACAGAAAAGGGAATGGCGTGCTCTCCCTGAATGTCCAAGCTTTCGTTGAAGAATGGCTGACGATTCTTCAGAGTTCGAAGAACCTCAAAAAAGTTGGTTGCAATCGCACTGGGATTTTCAATGAATTTCGCTTCACCACGGGAATCGGCTGCAATTCGTTCTAGAATACTCTGATCGGAATTTCCGAATCCTAAGGTATAAATCGGGTAATCCTTCAATCCGATATTTGCCGTCGTTGACCAAATACTTTCCATATAGCCTGACATGAAATCCGGATTATCCCTTTGAACCGGGTCTGGATCGGGCACCCCATCTGTCAGAAAGATGATTACTTTTCGGACATCTTGCTCAGCAAAACTGTCAAGTTGATACTCTGCGGCTTGTAAAGCTTTTAAATAATCCGTATCCCCTGACGCCGTTATCGCAGGGGCAAGTGTAGCTTTCAAATTTGCTTTGTTTTCCATGCTTGCCACCAGTTGCATAGGGATTGCTTCCACTGCATCAGTAGAAAACATGACGACACCAAAATAGTCATCAGAGCTCAACAGATCAATAAAGATTTCTGCTGCTGTCTTTCTCAAGTTATTCGGGTCCGTATCGGCCATACTCCCAGAGGTGTCAATCACCAGAGAAACAGCAATTTTTTCCGAAGTAGTCGTTTCTTCCGCGAATACAGAGGATACATTTTTGAAAAAAAACAGGACGAAGAGCAAACAGAATACGAATGTTTTCTTAATGGACATGCTGAGCGTCTCCTTTCTGCTGTTTTCACTTCAAAAAGTTCTCCATTATACTGATGATGGATGGACCAATAGCCACTATCAACATCGCAGGCAATAAACAGAGTGTCATGGGAATCGTCATTTTTACTGGAATTTTTGCAGCTTGTGTTTCTAACCGCTGGCGTTTTGCGATACGAATTGTTTCCGCCTGAATGCGAAGGACGTTCCCGATGTTTGAACCAAGTTCCTCAGCTTGAATAATCGACGTGACGAACGTGGCCAAATCTTCAACCTGTGTGCGTTTCACCAAATCACGAAATGCCTCTGAGCGGTCTCGCCCTTTATTCATCTCGTTCATAGTGAATAATAGTTCATCACTTAACGGTCCTTTCAATTTGCTGGTGGTGCGATAAATGGACATATCAAAAGACAAGCCGGCTTCAACTGTTACATGCAGCAAATCCAAGAAGCTTGGCAGAGCATGCTGAATTTGTTGTCTCCGCTCTTCTGACTTTGATTTCAAGACCGAATACGGGAATAAGAAACCAATTAGCACAGCCAAAAACAGGAACGCGGAATTGATCGGACTTCCAAATCTTCTGGATATCACGAAATTCATCAGAACCAACAGACTTGCCAGAAGAAATTGAATTGCAAGGATATTGTAGTATTTCATTTTATCCAATAAACCGGCACTGGCGAGCAATGCATTGTACTTGTCACGAATTGAGGAAGGGGCAATTCCCCCCAAATTTATTACTATTTTTTCATATGCTGGATTGATGACTCGCTGTGCGAAAGGCTCATGCATCTCATCAGAAAGAACCTCCCGCGTATCGGTAATGACTTTCACATTATCCAAGCGTTCTTTTACTAACGCTTTTGGTGCCAGTAATAGTTCATAGATTACGTAGAAAATTCCCATGCTGGTGAGAAAAACAGAACCGTAAACCAGAATTTCCATTTGTATCTCCCCTTTATATTTTTATGTTTACGATTTTGATCAATGCGAAAACACCGATGACCATTAATACTGCTGCTGCGATCGCCATCATCATTCCAATTGGATTCGTGATGAAAGCAACCGCTTGATCTGGACTCGCTTTATAGATCAATAACGCTATAGCGAATGGCATGATACCAACTACCCAAGCGGACATGCGGTTCTGCGCGGTAAGCGTTCTGATTTCCCCTCTTAATTTGACGCGCTCACGGATTGTTTCCGAAATCGTGTCCAAAATTTCCGCTAAATCGCCTCCGACATTCATTTGGATCAAAAGGGTGGTGATAAACATATCCAGATCTTCGTCATCTGTCCGTTTAGAAAAGTCCAACAAAGCCTCTTCCATTGGCTTGCCATATGCATTTTCGCGCAAAACTTTTCCGAATTCATCAGCGATAGGGGCTTCCATTTCTTTCGTAATGACCGCCATCGCCTGCGAAAAACTGTAACCTGCCCGCAAGCCATTAGCGAGAAGCCCTAAAGATTGCGGCAATTGCGAATTCAACTTGCGTACTCTTTTTTTTCTGACTATTTCCAAAATCATGTCCGGAACTTTATAGCCTAGAGGGAAGCCGATAAACAAAAATAACAGATTGCCGGAAAACAGATAGAGCAACGTGCCTGTTACCAAGCCTGCCCCAAGGGAAATTTTTACAAATTCGAGCGGCTTCATCTTGATGTAAGCTTGAAGCAATTTGGACTGTACATTCAAAAAGTATTTTGATTTCTCAGTATCTTTATTGAATTTGTTTAACAATCCGGAAAGCTTATTCCCTTTTTCAGCCTCGACTTCCTCATTCGAATCTGTCACATCAGCTTGCCTGGTTTGTGACAGTCTTTCCTTTACAGAATGTCTATGTTCAAAGAAAATCAAGTAAATGCCATACACGGCGGACAGAACCGTAATGAAAACGGAAATCAACATAATCGGCAGCATATCAATTCCCCTTTCTAAACATGTCCGAGCGGAAATTCGATGGCTTGAAAAGGCTTGCTGATACATTCTCGCCGTGAGCTTTCAATTTCGGCAAAAAGCTTGGTGTTACACCTGTTGCTTGGTGTCTTCCTCTGACTTTTCCCTTCTCATCGATTCCTTCTTGATTGAAGATAAAGATGTCCTGTAAGGTAACAGTATCTCCCTCCATACCGACAATTTCACTGACCTTCGATATTTTGCGGCTCCCATCCAACATTCTTTCGATTTGGACAACCAAATTTATGGCTGAAGATACTTGTTCCCGAATAGCGCGGGATGGCAATTCGATTCCAGACATCATGACCATTGTCTCCAACCTCGACAAGCTGTCGCGAGGTGTGTTGGCGTGAACTGTCGTCAACGACCCATCATGCCCCGTATTCATTGCCTGCAACATATCCAAAGCTTCCCCACCACGAACTTCACCAACAATAATGCGGTCCGGGCGCATACGCAATGAGTTGACCACTAAATCCCTAATGGTTATTTTTCCTTTTCCTTCGATATTGGCAGGCCTTGATTCCAACGTCACTACATGCGGTTGCTGCAACTGTACTTCCGCAGCATCTTCGATGGTGATAATCCGTTCATCATCAGGGATATAACCGGATAGGATGTTCAACAATGTGGTTTTCCCGCTTCCGGTTCCTCCAGAAACCAATACATTTGTGCGCCCTCTTACGCAGTGACGCAAAAATTGGGCAAGGTCAGAACTCAGTGTTCCGAAAGAGATCAAGTCATCAGCGGTGAAAGGATCTTTCGCAAATTTTCGGATCGTTATGGACGGCCCTTTCACTGCCAGTGGTGGGATAATGACATTGACACGTGATCCGTCCGGCAAGCGTGCATCGACTAATGGAGAACTCTCATCAACACGTCTGCCTAACGGCGAAATGATTCTGTCAATGATGTGCATGACATGCTTGTCGTCACGAAATTCGTTATCCGTCTGCTGAATTTTCCCTTCTCGTTCTACGAATATTTTTTTTGGGCCATTTACCATTACTTCCGTAACTGTTACGTCATTCAGCAAATCCGTAATCGGACCATAATGGTAAATTTCATTCATTACGGTCATATTCACGCGCCTTTTATCCGCAAAGGAAAGATGCCGTTTTTGTTCAAAAATGATGGTATTAATCACGTCATTTATCTTCTCTTGCGTTCTCTTATGTTGTGCAGAGAGGTCGTCCCCTGCTTTTGATTCGGGAATTTGATCAATGACGATCTGCAAAACCTCATAGGACAATTCGTCCAAATCACTGCGCCTTTTGGCAATAACATTCTGCCCCTCCAGATTTCCACCCATTTCCTTGTTTTCAGAGGAGCCGAAATTTCCATATGCCTCGATATTCATCATTTTTTCACCCTCTTTTGATAGGTTGCTTTATTTGATCTTTAGGCTTTTAATGGTTCATCTTGTACAATCCTAAGGCAGAGTTTCTCAATATTCTTTGAAACTACATTTTTTGGATACTCCGATACCAAGGGGATTCCTCTATTTAAAGAAGACAGAACTTTTTGATAATCAAATCCGATTGCAGCGTCCACCTTTTTGTTCAGCGTGAGCTCGATGTCTTTCTGCTTGATGTCTCCCCGGATCTGCTCTTTGTTCAAGATGATTTTTACTTTTGATTGCGGGAAATTCAAATCCATCAGGGTAGCCAACAAGGCCTTCACGTTCCTTACGGAAGAAATTTCCGGTGTGGTAACAACCAAAAGTGTATCTGCCAAAGCCAAAGCAGGCATCACCTTGTCCACGAAACGGGCAGGCATATCGACGACGATGTAGTCGAATGATTCCCGCAATGATTCCAGAATGATACGGATGTGTTCCGCATTCATGTAATCGTTCATTTGTTGCTGCAAGTTTGCCGGCAATACTTTAATTCCTGATTCATGTGGCATCAGATAACTTTCGATCAGATCGCTGTCGATATTGCGAATATCATCAACTACGTCAGAAATAGTGAATTTTGGATACAGATTCAAGGCCAATGCGGCATTCCCAAAATCGAGATCCAAATCGAGCAAAACTACCCGAGCATCTTGTTTCTTCGCCAGGGAAGCTGCTAAGTTTATGGAAACAAAAGTCTTTCCTACGCCGCCTTTGGTACTGAATACGGTATACACTTGGCCAAGATCTCTTTTCCGAACTTTCTTGTTTACACTGTTGTTTTGTAGAGCCGCTTTCCTTTCGCTCAGTTGATGGATGCGATAGATAGCACCTGCCACTTTTTCAGGCTCCAACGGTTTCACGAGCACATCCTTGGCCCCTGAAAAAAGGGCATTATGCATGGTTTCTTCCAGCAATTCACTTTCCAGCATAATAATTCCGAGTTCAGGATGAATGGCAGAAATTCTTTCCGCAAAAGCATATCCTTCTCCGTTCACTCCGGCTCCTAGGAGCATAATTTCAGCTGAAGCTCTTTCCAAACTATCCCATGCTGCTTCTTCATCGGTATAATCCCCAATCACATTGACGTAATCGATATTTTTTAATATTCCCATGATGTTCTGACGATCAAACTCTGTATCAGCCAACAGCATTAGTTTCATTTTGTTCATTTTCATTCACCGCACTTTCCCTGAATTCATGTTCACTCCACTATATTCGTGTCCACTGGATTTCGTAATGTAAAGTAAAGACTACCATTAAGCGATGCGTTGGCAATGACGTCTGCTTGTCCAGGCGAAACCAGAATGGTTATCGATGTGGGTACCCCTGTCTGCTCTCCTTCTGCTCCAACTGCATAGGGACCTTTTTCCAAAACTTCTATATTCTGGATCTTTTCGACTACTGGTAAATCTTCAGCAGAAGGATAGCGTGCCAAAATGTCAATTTTATCTCCTGGCATGATATACCCTCCGATGCTGTCCACTTCTGTGGTCGGGACCGTGATTGCCCGCATATTTTCCGGCACCCGATAAGCTAATGGTCCAACTCCAGTATCCAAAACAATACGTTCACTCAATATTTGTTCCCCCACCACCAAGTCAGTTGTCGTTGTTCCACCGACAACCTCATCAATGGAAGTCAGTGCATCCGGATGAACCGCATCTTCTGCGATTTCTTTTGTTTCCAGCATATCAGCGGTAACTTTGACGTGTCCCGGTATTGTGGTAATAGCTACAACAACCGTTTCTGTTTTCACTTTGTTTGCTTCACTCGCTGCTGCCACTTTATTGAGATAAACATAAACCAATCCTGTTGTGAATAAAGCCAAAAAAGCTGTTATGATCCATACTCTTTTTTTATTCTTCATTTTCTGTTCACCCCTAGCAAATTTAATGATTGAGTTAAAAAAAGTTATGTAATATTTTCTTAATCTCCATCCTTATCACTCAATCCTCATGATAACCTTTGATTCTATTTGCAGCGGATTCGGTAATCCAGGGATAAAACTGGGTGTATAATCATAAATTACCGTCACCGACAACGAATCACTTGAAAGCACTGTAGCATCCGCCGAATAGCCTGAAGATTTCCCGATGTTAGCCATGTATGTCGCGACATTACTTTCTGCAGCTGCGACATAATCAGCCCCCTTAGGCAGTATTACACTTGATCTGGCGCCTTCTCTTGCAGCCTGTGTGGCCGTTATTTTGGCATTCAGAATCATCCCAGTTTCAGCCATGCCGAGTAACAAAAGTAATAAAAAAGGCAACACAAAGATAAATTCCACCATCCCCTGCCCCTTTTCGCTACTTCGCAGTTCCACTATTTTATTCAAGAACTTCACCCTCTTCTTTTAAAAAACTTGTATGCCTTGACTATATGCAAGCAACACCAGTACCGCTCCGCCGGCAATCGCTACTCCGTAAGGGATATATATTTTTTTATACTCCTGACCATTCCTGTAAAAGGTTTGTTCAGCCTTCATTAGCGTCTCGCTGTAGCCTCTTTTTTGGATAATGCGATTTAATAATTGGACAAGAGCCATTAGCATCCAGATCAGTGTGTCACGCATTTTTCCGGTGTAAAGCAAGAAAACAAGTACCATCACTCCGCCCACCAGAGCAGAATAAATAGCTGTTTCCATTGAAAAGCGCCATCCCATTAAAGCACCAATAGCCCCCATTAATTTCACATCACCAGCTCCCATTCCACCCACAGCAAACGGAATGAAAAAGATGGCGATTCCTGCTAGCAATCCCAAAAAACTGTTTAATAATCCAATCCATCCTCCATTAATTAAATTGAATAACAAGCCAACAACAACACCCATAAAGGTAATTTTGTTGGGTATCCGCCGTTCTTTGGCGTCAAACGCTGCGGACAGCGAGACCAGTATCAAAAGCAGTACATTGCTTGCGGTCGCCATCTTTCTCAGCTCCTTAATGTTTTTTTGTGTATTTAAACTACCATTTTTCCTTACCTCATATGGACATATAAGAGGTTGAAATTTTTATACAAAGAGCCCGCTATATTCAGCGGGCTCTTTGTAACAGCTTTTTTGCATAAGTATCATTTGGTGGTGGTAGCTTTTGAGACAAGATTACTTAATGATGCGCTAATGGTATTACCCAAATTCGTACTACTAATCACTGCTCCGATAGCTACCACAACGGCAAGAATCATCACATACTCAACCAACCCTTGTCCTTCTTCTTCTGTGAACAATCTTTTCATGATTTCCATGATGTTTTCCTCCTCTTTCTATCCGCTTTTTATTTTATGCAGTTGTTGTTTATGAGGCGACTTCCCCATACCCGTATAGAGAGAAATCACTTCATTTAGCAACAACTCCATTTTTCAATAGGTATAGCTTCCCGGACCATGCCTATTCAAAAATAGAGTGTCTGCTTACAAAATTTACATTCTGGTGGCAGTTTTGGATATACAGGTGATCAAAAAATGATATAATGAAATCAACATGAGATAATTAATAAACACCTGTTCATTCTATCTGAAGAGTAATTACTAGTGGTAAGTAGATATTCTTTACTTACTAAAAAACGGTCGCTTTTGGCTGATGGAGCAGCAAATGGTTTTGAAGGCAAGCATTGATGTGTTGATGAGGGTTTTCGTTGAATTGCATAGAAGATAAACTAACGACTACTTCTGTTGGAGAGTGTTGCGCTGTCAAATTTGGTTGAGCTAAGAGATTTGATGCGAGAGAATTGTACGCAGACCGTTGAAGAACGGTTATCGATGTAAGATAAGATGAAAGTTAACCAGCTGGTGTTTATCAAGCTAGGTTGTGGTGTGTTTTATTTATGTCTTTATTTTAAATCATTTGCCCATCAAAACAATCCACAATTCCAGCGGTTTTGTACACGAAAACGACACCGCTTACAAAAGTGTCGGAATTTTCGACAGAGAAGCATAATCTATCGTGTTTAGGAGGTTTTTCCCATGACAAGTGAATCGAATAGCAGAAGCGCACGACGAACTAAGCATCTATTCAAGGATGCATTGGTGCGTTTATTGGAGACAGAAAGTTTTGCCTGTATTTCAGTCAAGGATATCGTGGAAACCGCCGAATACAATCGGACGACTTTTTATAATCACTATTATGACAAATATGATTTGCTGGATGATCTTACGCAGGATTTGTTGGATGGCTTGGCAACAGCAATCCGATCCAGCTTCAAAACTTATCACCCTGGTCAACGCACTCCGATGAAGGCGTCTGAAATCACCATTTTCGATTACGTACATCAGCATCGGCAGGCCATTTCCTTGTGCTTCCAAAACGATGTGCAAAAAAAACTCACCCTCAAAAGTTTGGATACAATCTATCAAGAGCTCATGGCAACCTGGACCACGCTCATCAACGCCCCAGAGAAGCAACTGGCTTCCGATGCAAGACTTTTCACCTACACTCTGGCAGGCACAATCAATGGATGGATGGATGATAATTTCCGTACGCCTCCCGATGAAATTAGAGCCTCGTTTGTAGCCTATCATAACCAAGCTTTCTAATGTCGTGAGTGCCCTTATTCACCTAACTTCATACACAAATAAGCCCGGAGAATCTATTTTCAGATTCTTCGGGCTTTTAATATTAATCACTTCTCTATTCTATCTTCAATCGCAACTTCCCCTTGCACTTCCCACAAACATACTTCTTCAAATCAATCCTTCGCTTCCTCGGATAAAGCTGCCCGCATGCACTGCAACTATAAAGCCATTTCGGCGGCGCAATAGTTCCAGCTTGCCTAAGATCCTTTACAAACCTGCTCCCGCCACTTTCCTTCAGCAGGCTCCGGAAATCGGCATCGATGTGGCGGTACCCTCGCCCTTCCATGTGCAGATGATAGTGGCAGAGTTCATGCTTCACGACCTTTTCCAGTTCTTCCGGACCGTGCATTTCCAGCACCAAGGGATTGAAATCCAGGTTATGGCTATTCAGGTGGTAGCGCCCGCCCGTCGTGCGCAGGCGGCGGTTGAAAGTGGCACAGTGGCGGAACGGTTTCCGGAAAACAGTGTGTGAAATATGCTCCACCAATCGCTGCAGTTCTTGTTCGTTCATTTATAGGGTCCTCATTATTTTTGCGGTAGCATCGTCAGGGCAACCCGGCCTTTGTTCGTGTCGACATTATCGACCCAGACGGTTACGATGTCGCCGACTGCGACTACATCGGATGGATGTTTGACGAAGCGGTTGCTGAGTTTTGAGATGTGGACCATGCCGTCCTGTTTGACGCCGATGTCGACGAAGGCGCCGAAGTCAACGACGTTGCGGACGGTTCCTTGCAGTTCCATGCCCGGTTTCAGGTCTTCCATCGAGAGTACATCTTGGCGCAGCAATGGTTGCGCGATGTCGTCGCGCGGATCGCGGCCTGGTTTGGTCAGGCCGGCAATGATGTCCTGCAAGGTTTCTTTACCAAGACCGGTCACTTCGCGGGCTTTGGTGCGATCCAAGGCGCCCAGCGCTTCGCGGGCTTGTTCGGTGCCGATGTCCTTCAGGCTGAGACCGGCCAATGCCAACACTTCTTTGGCGGCTGGATACGATTCCGGATGGATATCCGTGTTGTCTAGGATATTCTTGCCGTTGGCGATGCGCATGAAGCCGACCGATTGTTCGAAAGCTTTCGGGCCCAGGCGCGGCACTTTCTTCAACTGTTGGCGGCTATCGAAGGCGCCGTTCTCTTCTCGGAAAGCGACAATGTTGTTCGCGATCGTTTTGTTCAGGCCGGCGACGTGCTGCAGCAATGGCGCGCTGGCAGTGTTCAGGTTGACGCCGACTTGGTTGACTGCCGTTTCGACGACGAAGTCCAAGCGTTCGCCCAGTTGTTTTTGGGAAACGTCATGCTGGTATTGGCCGACACCGACCGATTTCGGATCTATTTTCACCAATTCGGCAAGCGGATCCTGCAGGCGGCGTGCGATGCTGACAGCACTGCGTTCTTCGACCTGGAAATCCGGGAATTCTTCGCGGGCAATGTCGCTGGCGGAATAGACCGATGCGCCCGCTTCGTTGACGATGACGTAATAAACGGTTTCGGCGACTTGTTTGATCTGGTCGGAGACGAACAGTTCGGATTCACGGCTGGCGGTTCCGTTCCCGATGGCGACCATCTCCACTTTGTAATCCGAAAGCATTTTGCGGAAAGCCGGGCCGGCAGCGGCGCGTTTTTCTTGGTTGGCCGGTTTGTGCGGATAGATCACGCTCTTCGCCAACACTTTCCCTGTCGCATCCACAATCGCCAGTTTGCAGCCGGTGCGGTAAGCCGGATCCAGACCGAGCACAACTTTGCCTTTCAAAGGCGGCTGCAGCAACAAGTTGCGCAGATTGTCGCCGAAGACATCGATTGCTTGCGCATCGGCGGATTCGGTCAAATCGTTGCGCAGCTCGCGTTCGATGGCCGGGCCGATGAAACGGCGGTAGCTATCCTCGTAAGCGGCCTGCAGATAAGGCACGGCGATGCTTTTCGGATTCTTCACTACCTTTTTCGCCAAGTAAGCGAAGATTTTATCTTCGTCGATCAGAACGGCGACCTTGAGGATGCCGGTTTTTTCGCCGCGGTTCATGGCCAGCACGCGATGCGAAACCATCGAAGAAATGCCTTGGGAAAATTCGTAGTACATTTCATAGACGCCTTTTTCATCCTTATCGGTATCCTTGGCGGTGCTGACGATCTGGCCGTTTTTGCGCGTGAACTCGCGGATATGTTCGCGGTAAGCCGGCTCGTCGCTGACGATTTCGGCGATGATTTCGTGGGCTCCAGCCAAAACGTCTTCTATAGTAGCAAGTTCCATTTCCTCGTTCAGGTATTCCTTGGCTTTCGCTTCTACTGATAAGGATCCGTTCATTGGTCCGCTTATTAGCCACTCGGCAAACGGTGCCAGTCCTTTTTCGCGGGCGATGGCTGCTTTCGTGCGGCGTTTCTGTTTGTAGGGGCGGTACAGATCCTCAACGCGTTGCATTTTGTCGGCACGTTCGATGTCGGCACGCAGCTTCGGCGTCAGTTTGCCTTGTTCCTCGATGATGCGGATGACTTCTTCCTTGCGCTTGTGCAGGTTCGTAGCGTACTGATGGCGTTCTTCGATTTGGCGGATTTCGACCTCATCGAGCGAACCTGTCACTTCCTTCCGGTAGCGCGCGATGAACGGGACGGTATTGCCCTCTTCCAATAGCTGCAGTACTTTTTCGATCTGTGCGGGTCTGAATTGGTTCAACTCGGCTTTCACCAAGTCCAAAACGATTTGTTGTGCTGTTTCTGTCATAGTTTTGTTTATTCCTGCCTTTCAAAATAAAACTGCCGTTTCGGCAACTTCATCATTTCTGTATAATATGGTCGGCTTTCAGGCCGTTTTTGTCAAACACGACGCCGTGCAACGATCCGCCGTAGACGGCTCCGCCATCGATGCCGATCTTGTCGTCCGAAATCCAAAGGTCCGAACGGTCGTTGTCGCCGTGCAGATAAAAGGTCGGGGTATGCCCGAACACGATCGTTTTACCTGTGCGGTTCTTCTTTTTGTGGAACGGTTCGCGGATCCAAAGGAAGTCCTCCTCGGTACCGTCATGCCAATCCTTCTTGCCCAAATCGACACCAGCATGGACGAATATGTACTGTTCCCATTCATGGTACACAGGAAGCTCCGCCAAAAAAGCGAGCAGATCCTTATAGTAATGTTTCATCATCAGCGCGATTTCGGTAGGCGAATACTCCTCGTTGATGCGCTCATGCAGGAAACTTTCCAGGGTACCCAGACCGCCGTTCAGGAAATAATTGCCCGCGAATTCCTCCGGCTTTTCGATAAAACGCAGCAGCATGTCCTCATGATTGCCCTTCAGATAGATGGCACCGTACCTTTCCACCAATTCCTTCGCCAGCAGAAAACAAGCCTTCGAATTTTCGCCGCGGTCCCCCAAATCACCGATAAAAATCAACTGTTGCTTCTCCCGGTCCCACTTTTCCAATAATTTCTTCAGTAAGGTGATCTCCCCATGGACATCGCCCACCACAAACACTTCGTCTTTCACAATCATCACCTTCTAACTTTCAGACTGTTTCGCTCCTTCTCATTTTAGCATATCACCGACTTTCCTGCTCAGGCAGATTTACCAAAAAAAAGGACCTAATTTCCTGAAATGCTAACGTTAAGTTGTAAGGACGGCATTTTTGATGCGCTTTCATTATCGAATCCAGCAAATCACGAACATTAAAGTGATAAATTGATTAAATCATTCACTTATTTATTGCAAGCTTTTGTGTGATTGGTTATAATAGTCGAGTGGTAAGCAAGGAAAGCATATGAAATCATTTATTGTTACTGTTTCCTGTCGCTGCCGAAAAAAATTCAGATGGGAGATCTTTTCAAAATGGAAAATTTCTTTAAACTCAAAGAACACGGAACAACAGTTTCCACAGAAGTTGTTGCGGGGATCACAACTTTCTTCGCAATGTCGTATATCATTTTCGTCAATCCGGCAATCCTTTCTTTATCTGGGATGCCTAGCCAAGCAGTCTTCTTGGCAACAATCATTTCCGCTGCAGTCAGCACTTTGGTGATGGGCCTTTTCGCAAACGTACCTTATGCTTTGGCACCGGGTATGGGCTTGAACGCCTTCTTCACTTTCACTGTTGTCTTCTCACTTGGTTTCACTTGGCAACAAGCTTTGGCCATGGTATTCATCTGTGGGATGGTCAACGTTCTGATCACAGTAACAAAAATCAGAAAAATGATCATCAAATCGATTCCTGAAAGCCTGCAGCATGCAATCAGCGGCGGTATCGGCATCTTCATCGCTTATATCGGGATCAAAAATGCCGGCTTTTTGGAATTCTCTTCCGACGCCAGCTCCATCACTGCAATCAACGGCGCTCCTTATGACGCAACAGCTGAGACTTTCACTGGCGGAGTAGGATCAGTCGTAACTGGCGGCGGCATCGTCCCTGCCTTGGTTAATTTCACGCAAATGCCTGCTTTATTGGCTTTGATCGGTTTGGTCATTACAGCTGTACTGATGGTCAAAAATGTCCGCGGCGCTATCCTTATCGGTATCGTTGCCACTACTCTTTTGGGTATCCCGATGGGTGTTGTTGATATTTCAACAGCAAGCCTGCAAGCAAACTCGCTTGCAACTGCTATTTCCGAATTAGGCGTAACATTCGGTGCTGCATTCGGTTCAGAAGGTCTTTTGTCCTTGTTCTCCGATGTTTCCCAACTGCCTTTAGTATTGATGACCATCTTCGCATTCAGCCTTTCCGATACTTTCGACACAATCGGTACATTCATCGGAACTGGCCGTCGTACTGGTATCTTCTCTGAAGAAGATGAAAAAGCGCTTGAAGAAGGATCCGGATTCAGTTCGAAAATGGACAAAGCTTTGTTCGCCGATTCAGTCGGTACGGTAATCGGTTCGATCTTCGGTACTTCAAATACTACTACTTACGTTGAAAGTGCTGCCGGTATCGGTGCTGGCGGACGTACTGGTTTGACTGCGGTTGTTGTTGCCGGTATGTTCATCATCAGCGCATTCTTCGCACCGCTGATTGGTGTTGTTCCCGCTGCTGCAACAGCTCCTGCTTTGATCCTTGTCGGTATTTTGATGATGGGATCATTCACGGAAATCAACTGGCATGATCTGGAAGATGCGATCCCTGCTTTCTTCGCATCCATCTTCATGGGTCTTTCTTACAGCATTTCCTACGGTATCGCAGCCGGCTTCTTCTTCTACTGCATCGTGAAAGTCGTAAAAGGAAAGTCGTACGAAATCCATCCGATCGTGTGGTTCTCTTCGGCTTTATTCTTGGCCAACTTCATCATTTTGGCATTGCTTTAATATGACTGGGCGCATTTCCGATTGATCGGAAATGTGTCCATTTTTTTAATTGTTTTCGTTTTCGGTAATAAATTGTTGCGATTACATGATTTTGTCGATATAATAAATTCGAGTGTTAAACTGAATATCTCCATAGGGGAGTAACTAGCAGTACAAGGCTGTGGTAATGTCAACAATAAGTAGAGTAATCCTATCTGCTGGTGTTACCTTAAATAGTGAGACTTATGCATACAGTGTTGTCTGAAAGACAATTTTATGCATAGGTCTCTTTTCATTTTAACACTACTACATTCAGGTCAAGAGAGGGGAAATACTGTGTCAAAAGAACAACTGAATAAAGCGTTCTTCGCGCAAACGGAAGAGGAAGTCTTAGCAGAACTTAATTCGACCAGAGGTGGACTTACTAACGAGGAAGCCGCGAAGAGATTGGCTGAGTATGGCGAGAACGTACTAGAAGCAGGTGAAAAACGCACCACTTTACAAAAATTCTTGGATCAATTCAAGGACTTCATGATTCTCGTTCTATTGGCTGCAGCTATCATATCTGGTACTATCGGTCATGAAATCGCTGATGCTATCATCATCTTAGCTGTTGTTATCATCAACGCATTCCTGGGTGTCTTCCAAGAAAACAAGGCAGAAGAAGCAATCGAAGCTTTGAAGAAAATGGCTTCACCTCTTGCCAACGTTAAACGTGGCGGAGAAATCATCCAAGTCAAGTCAGAATTACTTGTGCCTGGTGACATCATCGTATTGGAAGCCGGAGATGTTGTTCCTGCAGATATCCGCCTTTATGATGTGAATTCACTTAAAGTCGAAGAAGCTGCTTTGACTGGTGAGTCTGTACCGGTCGAAAAAGACTTGCGCGACGTTGAAACCGATGCTGCTTTGGGTGACCGCAAGAACATGGCGTTCTCAAGCACTAACGTAACTTATGGCCGTGCGGAAGGTGTCGTCGTCCTTACAGGGATGAACACAGAAGTCGGACATATCGCGAATATGCTGCAAAACGCTGAAGAGAAGAAAACGCCATTACAGATCAACCAAGATCAAATGGGTAAATCTTTGACTATTCTGATTTTGGTCATCGCTGTATTGATGTTCATCATCGGCTTCGGTTTCAATGGCCGTCCTTGGTTGGATATGTTGATGGTTTCCATCTCCGTAGCCGTAGCCGCTATTCCTGAAGGTTTGCCTGCCATCACGACAATCATCTTGGCGTTGGGTACGCAAAAAATGGCAAGCAGAAATGCGCTTGTCCGTAAATTGCCTGCTGTTGAAACATTGGGCGGTACTGAAGTCATCTGTTCCGACAAAACCGGTACATTGACTCAAAATAAAATGACGATCGAAAAAGTTTACTACGATGGCCAAGTCCACGATGCCGATGAAAACATCGACTTGGAATTGCCTGTCATGAAGATCATGAACTTGGCGAATGACACAAAAATCGCAAACGACAAATCACTGATTGGTGACCCTACCGAGACAGCGATGGTTCAATATGGTTTAGAAAAAGGTTTCGACCTTTCCGCTAAATTGGTTGACATGCCGCGTGTTGCTGAAGTTCCTTTTGAATCAGACCGTAAATTGATGTCAACGATCCACCCTGAAGGCAATCAATTCATGATCGCAACAAAAGGTGCTCCTGATGAATTGTTGAAACGTTGTACGCACATCATCAAAGCTGGCGTCATTTCACCAATCACAGAAGCTGACAGAAACGCAATCCTGGACACAAACCACAGCTTGGCTATCCAAGCATTGCGCGTATTGGCGATGGCATTCAAAAACGTCGCTGCTGTACCTGCAAAAATGACGACTGAAGCAGTCGAAACGGACTTAGTCTTTGCCGGTTTGATCGGTATGATCGACCCAGAGCGTCCGGAAGCAAAAGAAGCAATCGCTCAAGCCCAAAAAGCGGGTATCCGTACAGTCATGATCACTGGTGACCACAGAGACACTGCATCTGCTATCGCAACGCGTTTAGGCATTTTGAATGAGAACTCTTCTGCTAAAGCAGTCATCACGGGTGCTGAATTGAATGATATCTCTGATGATGATTTCTTGCGCACGGTTCAAAACTACTCTGTATACGCTCGTGTTTCTCCTGAGCATAAAGTACGTATCGTTAAAGCTTGGCAAGACCAAGGTAAAGTTGTTGCCATGACTGGTGACGGTGTAAACGATGCTCCTTCATTGAAACAAGCTGACATCGGTATCGGTATGGGTATCACAGGTACGGAAGTATCTAAAGGCGCTTCCGATATGGTATTGGCTGATGATAACTTCGCTACAATCGTTCACGCGGTTGAAGAAGGACGTAAAGTTTTCGCAAACATCCAAAAAGCGGTTCAATACTTGCTTTCCGCTAACTTGGGTGAAGTATTAACATTGTTCATCGCAACTGTTTTGGGATGGCAGATCCTTGAGCCAATCCACTTGTTGTGGATCAACTTGGTTACTGACGTATTCCCTGCTATCGCTTTAGGTTTGGAAGAAGCTGAGAAAGATGTTATGGAACAAGCGCCTCGTGGCCGTTCTTCCAACTTCTTCTCGAACGGCGTATTCGCCAGCATGATCTACCAAGGTATCTATGAAGGTGGTATCACCTTGTTCGTATTCTGGTTGGCAACTGGCTACTATGGTTTTGAACTGCACATCGGTGAAGCAATGGCCTTCTTGACATTAGGATTCATCCAATTGTCACATGCCTTCAACTGTAAATCAGTATTCAAATCATTGTTCTCGGTCAACCCGTTCGGCAATAAAATGTTCAACTACGCAATCTTGCTTTCGTTAGCATTGATGCTGATGGTGGCATTCACACCTGGATTGAACACAATCTTCGGCATCTATGACATGACTGGTCAACAATGGATAATCGTTGCCGCAGCTGCTTTGTCAGTTATTCCATTCGTCGAGATTATGAAAGCAATCTTACGCGGTATCGGATACGACGATAAAGTCAATAAAATAATGAAATAAATCTCAAGGATAGCTGAGAAACAACCTTATTTGTGCCCTTCGCTTTAGGAACTAGTTACTCAGGAGCTTCAGCGTTGGTGCGCGGTTTCATAAGTAATTAGTTCCTAAAAATTAAATTAACGCAACACAAGTAGTCGGAATACAACGCGATTTTTTCGCAAGTATTCGGCTATTTCTTTTGATACTGCCACATGGGATAGTACTTTTTCACTTTTTCAGCTCTGGCTTGCATCATTCCGTAAGCCCACATTCAAAAAACGAATATAAATGCTTCGCACATCATGGTATGATAAACGTATCCATTTAAGGAGGTGCGCTATTTTTTTTGGACTTACATCATTACTAACGTAAATATGCAATTTTCAATTTGTATATTAATATCTTATAGGTGTCTGCGCTTTCTAATTCTGCGTGCTGCCTGTATGCATATTAATGGGATTATCGAGAGTCCGAGAACAATAAGATACTGTTCATTTGTAAGGTCGGCAATTTCAAATAGTTTTTTTAGTGGGTTCCAAGTAAGCACAGATAAAAGGAGTGAAACACCTATTATGAAAGCTCCCCAGCTGTATTTATTTGAAAACAAAATATTGAACGTCAATGGCTCCTTAGTTCGGCAATTAAATCCATGAACAAGGCGAGAAAGGCACAAAACGGCAAACGACATCGTTGTAGCCGTAGCTACAGATGTTTGCATTCCAATATAGAATGCTACCATAGTCACAGATGCAATCAATGAACCTTGAGTGAAAATTTCAATTGCAAATGGTTTAGTAAGAAGCGGTTCTTTGATGTCTCTTGGTTTATCATTCATCACTCCAGCATTTGGAGCTTCTATGCCAATGGCAATAGCCGGCAAGCTGTCCGTAACTAGATTTATAAATAATAAATGGACGGGAGCAAACGGGGCCGGGAGATTAACCAGCGAAGCATAGAGGACTGCCAATATTCCTGCAGTGTTCCCTGAAAGAAGAAATTTAACCGCATTCTTTATGTTATCGTATATGCTTCTCCCATTACTTATGGCTTTTGCTATAGTTGCGAAATTGTCATCAGTTAGTACCACAGAAGCAGCATCTTTTGAAACCTCAGTACCGGTTATCCCCATAGCTACGCCGATATCCGCCTGCTTCAGCGCGGGGGCATCATTAACGCCGTCTCCAGTCATTGCGACCGAATAACCCAACTCTTGCCATGCTCGCACGATCCTGATTTTATGCTCTGGAGAAACTCTGGCATAGACAGATACCGTTGGAACAAGCTCCCTAAGTGCTTCATCACTCATTGACTCAAGTCGGTATCCTTCAATAGCTTGAGATGCCTCATCCAAAATACCAATTTCCTTGGCTATAGCTGATGCTGTAATTATGTGGTCTCCTGTAATCATAACTGTTCGTATGCCCGCACTATGACAATCAGAAACAGCTTTTTTTGACTCTGGTCGAGGAGGATCCATCATAGCTATCAGCCCCATGAAAGTCAGTCCATATTCGTCATCGATGTCCAATTTATCTCTATTTAATTCCTTGTATCCAAAAGCAAGGACGCGGAGTCCATCCTTGCTTAAAAGATGATTCATTTGCTCTACCTCTTCTTGAACTTCAGGTGATATTGGTCTGATTTCGTTTGCATCATCTATCATAGTTGACCTACTTAGAATGACATCCATCGCACCTTTTGTAATCATCACGCGTTTATCATCAATATCATGAAGTGTACTCATCAATTTTCTGTTGGAATCAAACGGCAACTCTGATATTCGCTTATTCTGTTGCCTAACCTCCAGTTCATCAATTCCGTATATTTCCCCTAGTTTAACTAGGGCAATCTCTGTTGGATCACCAATTTCATTATACTCATTTGTGATAGAATCATTACATAGCAACGCCATCAACAATAGTCTGAAATCATGTTCTCTGTGAATGTCCAGTTCATTTTCTTTGAATAACTGTCTTCTTGTATATATCCTTTTTACGGACATCTTATTCTGAGTCAGCGTGCCTGTTTTGTCTGAGCAAATCACAGATACGCTTCCTAAGCCTTCGACGGCATGCAACTTTCTTACAATCGCATTCTCCTGGGCCATCCTTCTGGTACCAACAGCCAATACGATTGTGATGATTGAGCTCAATGCTTCAGGTATTGCTGCTACTGCAAGAGATATGGAAAACATCAACGCATCCACAAGGGGATTGTTTCTGTATAAATTCAGGGCAAATATCAATACAGAGATTGCAATGATTATCATAGCCAACTTTTTCCCGAATTCATCAAGACTTTTTTGCAGAGGTGTCGCTTTTTCCTTTGCCTGCTCAATTAAGGTTGCGATTTTACCAATTTCTGTACTCCTACCAACACCTGTAACAATAGCCCGGCCTCGCCCATAAGTGATATGCGTTCCAGAAAAAATCATATTATGCTGATCTCCAGGAGATAAGTTTATTTCATTAATGGGTAAAGTATCTTTTTCAACACTTACTGACTCGCCTGTTAGTGAGCTTTCATCCGCCCTTAGACTGAATGAATCAATAATTCTTCCGTCTGCCGATATGAAGTCACCCGTCTCAACAAGCATCAAATCCCCAACAACAACATCCTTTGAGTCAACTGTCACAATTTCGCCATTTCTTATCACTTTAGACCTAGGTGCCGATAACGCTTTTAACGCAGACAGAGACTCTTCTGCCTTCAAGTGTTGAACCGTTCCCAATATTGCATTGATAAGAACCACAATAGCAATAACAAGCGTACTTTCTAACTTCCCCAAAACCCCTGACAGCACTGCGGCTACTAAAAGAATCCATATCAAGAAGTCGTTAAACTGTAACAAAAAAACGATGAACGGAGATTTTTTTTGTCTTTCCTGTAATTCATTAGAACCAAATTTGATACGCATGTTTTCAACTTGAATACCATTAAGTCCTTCTATACCACTTTGGAATTCATGCATAATTTCATCTTTTGATTTCCTATAAAACTCCATCATATCCATCCTTCTTTCTTAAAAAATCAGTATAAGTTAAGCGCAAAGAATCAGCATCATAAGACACAGGAGGTCAACAATTAGTCGTCCTCGTTGGTTGACCAACGGATGACTCGTTATTAAATCACCAAACATTATTGAACGAGAACTGTTCATCTTTGTGTTACTTTGACCATTTCCGTACCGGCTTCGCGTAACTGGAATATTTTACTTGTTAATTTATGATGTTTATAAGAATGGTGTTGAGTGAAGAACCTCTAAGGATTGCATATGTCACAGTACATCGGTGAAGCAAACTGTCCCTTCGGGTACAAATTTTCCTCCGAATGTCCACATTTATAACAGTCGCTTTTATACTTTAGAGGCATTTTGCTTGGATGGTTACAATCTTCACAAGGCAAACCTCTCACTATATCCTTAACTATAAACCCCGGGGCACCACATTCCGGACATAAGCTCAATAGCTTTGAGACTAAATCTTGGGTTGCGCGCCCGATATTTCTCATTCTCGTTGGATTGGCATACGCGCGCATATCGGTTTCGATGAACACTACACCAGTCTTAGAGAGTTCCGCACATCGTTTAAAGGCATCAAAAAGTTTTTCGTAGTTATGAATTTCCTTAATTATTTCTGAGGAATATTCATTATCAGGACGAAGAATCAAGTAGTGCTCCGGGAATCCAATTTTTTTTGCAAATTCCAACACATCCTCATAAGAACTTGTAAGCATATGGTTATAGTTTGTTTGTGGTCCCTCGTAAATTCCATATATTTCCAGATTTTCTTTTTTGTCAAAAAGTAAGACTATTTCTGTGTTCCAAGGAATAGGAACAAAAGGATGGGATCCAAAACTTCCCTCACTTGCTATTCCAATATCTATACCTTGCAGCTTCATCCCCTCATTAATTTTAATACGTGCAGTATTCAGTTGTGATTCAGTTCGATCACATTCTCTCGAGAATGTGCCCAGTTTGTCAGTGTCAAATCTACTCTCGACAATCACATTACACCCAGTTTCTTTTTCCATTATTGGACTAACGACACTTTCTTTGCTATGCTTTGTTACAAAAACCATGTTGCGGTTTTCAAATATTCTCATCTCCTATACCCCTTTTGAAATGTTGTCCCGCATGAATTTCGTTGTTAAAAAAATGCCTAGGATGCATAATATCAAAACATAATAAAATATCGAATCATAGTTGCCAGTAGCATCTAACAGCCCGCCTGTGGTCGAAACTCCAGTAATCGCACCGAAGCCATATGCCGTAAATATCAGCCCGTAATTCTGAGTGTAATATTTTATCCCAAACAGTTTTAGGGTAGATGCCGGTGCAATTGCAAGCCAACCACCTAAATTGAACCAAAACATCGAAAATGAAATAACGAATATAATTTCATTGCCCTTACCCCACAGCAACATCAAGACGGAAGACGCAAGGATTAATGCATACGATAAGAACATTGCTTTTTGTGGTTTTAATTTGTCTGTCACCCACCCAAATATTGGTCGACCCAAACCGTTAAAAATTGCAAACAATGCCATAAATTGCGTTACTATTTTTGAATCCATACCTACATAGTCAACACCTATATTCACCGTGCTACCTATTAACATCAATCCTATCATTGTTCCAATCACAAAGTTTAAATAAATGCCTTTAAAGGTTCTCATTCTGATCATTTCGTAAACTTGGACATTTAGCGTCTCATCAACTTTTCCTCTATCGTACTCTACCTGCTTTATATCGATTTGTCTCGGATAACTAAGAGGGAAGGCAACTATAGGCAGCAACACGCTTAAGCATACTCCAAGAATAAGGAATGTTTGCATTACGCCAAATGACTCGACCAATACTCTGGCAAGAGGTGCAGTAATTAGTGGCGAAAGTCCAAATCCAATTAATACCATTCCAACTGCAAACCCTTTTTTCTCTGGGAACCACTTTGCAACAACATTCATTGGTGCACCGTATGCAATCCCCACGCCAGCTCCACCTATACAGCCATAGGTTATTGTTAACATTATTATATTTGTCGCAAATGATGACATGATCCAACCTACTGCAACAAGCAATCCTCCAGTTAAAATGATCATTCTTGGATCATACTTTTCAATATATTTGCCTGTCAAAAACATGAAAATCGCGTAAAAGGCTAATGACGTCATATATGGTAGTCCGCTTTCTGTTGAACCAATTTGGAATTCTTCCTCTAGCGGAATCCTGAAGACACTATATGAATAAACGGTTCCAAGAAACATCATAATTATTATTCCTAATAAAACATATAGCCATCTTACTTTTTGTTGCATCTTGTTGTTTATTTTTAAATCCCGTTTCATGTGTATCCCAACTCTCTTCCGATAAGTATAAATAAATCAAATACCAGATTCCCAATTTTATGAGTGCGTCGCAAGAATTATGTTCTTACTGTTTTCTGGTATTCAAAATCAAAACCAAAAATCTTAATTCTACCGTTTTTTATTAGCGAATTTCCCAAGTTATCACACAACTTAAAGTTACGCATCAAACTTAAGTGCAATAATCAATCTATTTGTTTCCTATATAATATTTTTACACATTATAAAGAAATAAGCCAATAACAACACTCTAAAAAGAAGAGATGTTGTTATTGGCTTACTCTTAGACTGATTAAAAACCCTTCTAAAAGTCTTCCACATTTATTATGCTAAAATTTCCTCAATATTCCTATCAACGACAATAACTATGATTTTTTCTCCTGTTTTAGTGCTGACATCAGAGTAAGTGCTGATAACTCCAACATCTATTACTGATTTAAGAGCAGCCTCTAATTCGACTTGAGCGTTTTCAAAGAGAGCTATCCTAACTTTTTTGACTAGCTCAATTCCATGCTTGGTTTTAGCTAGGCTTTTCTCAGAAGGACTCAAAAAACCTTTAAGTCTGATAATAATCAAATCTTGAAAAATTATCGTCCTTATTCTCTCAGGGCCTCTGCCCATTTGTTCAATCTCAAATTTACTTATTGCTTCGCTTATTTTCGATTCAATTTGTCCTCTTGTCATGAACATAATCTCCAAACTCATCAAAATAAATCTATCGTTCAGCATTCTGATAGACCCTAACAAAACTTTACCACAACCACAAGAGCATTACAATATATTTTACAAAAAACAAACATGGTAAATGTTTTGAATATTGAAAAAAATCAGTTCGTTATTAGCAAAATGTCACTTTGTATTGCTTTGAATATACAAAAGCCAAGGTAGAGAAAGCCTGAGTAACCGACCATACATTATTTTACCTTTCATAGATAAGTCCCTCGATATTAAGGGAAAATATATCTCGGCCTAATTTGTTAGTCATTTCATCAGTTCCTGACTCGTTTTATGATTAGCTTCGTCGCTTCCATCAATGCGACCGCAACCAAGGCCAAGCCTGCTGCTATACCAAACTGCACCAAACCGAAATCGGCTGGTATCGAGAAGATACCGCGTACCGCCGGCAGCAAAGTCACTGCGTACAAGGTGCTGCAGAAAGCTACAGCATAGAGCACATACTTATTTGAAAAGAAACCTGCTCCGATTGCCGTCTGGGAATTCGAACGGGCCGGAAATGTCTGCAACGTACGGGCGATGATCAAGGTGGAGAAAGCCATAGCTACGCTCAATTCATCCGAGTATCCGCGCCCGATGAATTGAGAAAGGATAACGGCTCCCCCGATCAGCACCCCACGGTAGATGACTGAAACGAGCGTGTCACCGGAGAAAATGCCCTCGTTTGGATCCCTTGGTTTGCGCGACATCACGTCAGGCTCTCCCTTCTCCATCCCCAAAGCAATCGCGGGAATGGAATCATTGACCAAGTTGATGAACAGCAGTTGCAGAGCTGTGAACGGATTTACCCAATCCATCAGGAGCGCTGCGATAATTGCGATGATCGCCCCCAGATTACCCGAGAAAAGATAGGCGATGGCTTTCTTGATGTTCTCATAGACGTTCCGGCCGACTCCGACCGCGCTGACGATGGAAACAAAATTGTCATCGGTCAGTACCATTGCCGCCGCCTCTTTCGCTACATCCGTTCCGCTGCCCATGGCGATGCCGATATCCGCCTGCTTCAAAGCCGGCGCATCATTCACCCCGTCGCCCGTCATTGCGGTGACATGGCCTTTTTTCTGCCATGCGCGGACAATTCGAATTTTATTCTCGGGGGATACCCTTGCATAGACGGATACTTGCTCTAAGATACCATCCAATTCCCGATCGCTGAGATTGTCCAGTTCTTGGCCTGTCAAAGCGAGGTCCTCCTCATCCGCAATGCCGATGTCCCGGGCGATTGCGCGCGCCGTCGTTTTGTGATCGCCGGTGATCATCACGGTCTTTATGCCGGCCTTCTTTGCTTCCTCAACCGCAGCGTATACCGCTTCGCGAGGCGGATCGATCATCGCCATAAGGCCGACCAGGATCAGATCGTGCTCCGCATCAAAATCGACTGTGTCGTTTGCTTCCATCGGCCTATAGGCGAAAGCCAAGACACGAAGGGCACGCTCCGAGAAATGCTCATTCTGTTGCTTGATTCTGTCCAAAATTTCTTTCGTCAACGGCAATACCTCACCATCAATCAATATTTTTGTGCTGCGCCCGAACACGACATCAGGACCGCCCTTCGTCAGCAGCAAGCGTTCGCTTTCGATCGTATGGACCGTGGACATCAGTTTCCGTTCCGAATCGAAGGGCAACTCCGCTTCGCGGGGATAGGCTTCCCGCAATGAGCCAAAGGGCTGGTTCATTTTGTTGCTGAAGGCGACCATGGCAACTTCCGTTGGATCCCCCAATTCCTGTCCTTCCGTGTTGATACTGGCATCATTGGACAAGACCGCAATCTGCATCAGTCGCTGCTCATCGAATGACCACGTCTCCGGCTGATTGTTGAATGTACCGGGTTGACCGTTCGCCAAATAGTGGTCGACGATCGTCATCTTGTTCTGGGTCAAAGTTCCGGTTTTGTCGGTGGCGATGATGCTAGTCGATCCCAATGTTTCTACTGCAGACAGTTTGCGAATGATTGCGTTTTGCTTGGCCATTTTCTTCGTCCCGATCGAAAGGACAATCGTTACGATCGACTGCAAGGCTTCCGGAATCGCAGCAACAGCTACTGCGACAGCAAACATGAAGGCGCTCAGCATGCCTGCGCCCATATCCGTTGTGCCTTCTCCCATCATACGGACGAACTGGATACCAAAAATGAAGCCGGAAAGCGCCAGGATACCCACGCCCAATCTTTTGCTGAAATGCTCCAGATTCTTTTGCAGCGGCGTTTGCTTTGCCAGCGCATTTTCCAATAGGTTCGCCACTTTTCCGATTTCGGTGTCTTTGGCGATACCCGTTACCACGAACTCGCCCCGGCCATATACCGTCAGCGTCCCACTATGCACCATGTTGAAGCGATCCCCTATCGGCACGGAACCGTTGATATTCTTCACTTCCTTATCCGCAGGGAGGGACTCCCCGGTCAGCATCGCTTCATCCACCTTCAGCGAACCAGCTTCAACCAAGCGGCCATCCGCAGGGACATAATCGCCGGCGTCCAAGCTGACGATATCACCGACAACCAATTCTCTTGCCGGAATAGTGAGCCGAGCGCCAGCCCTTTTTACCTTTGCCATCGGAGCGGACAGACTCTTCAAAGCATCCAGCGAGCCTTCCGCTTTCCTTGTCTGGATGATGCTGACAATCGAATTGATCATCAAAACTGCGAAAATTATCAAGGATTCTGCTGCATGCCCCATGGCCATCTGAATTGCGGCGACAGCCAGCAACACTAAAACCATTGCATCCTTGAACGTCTCAACAAACAACTTCAGGGCCGAATCACGTTCCTTCGTCGCCAGTTCGTTGAACCCGTGCTCCGCCTGTCTGTTTTCTACAGCCTGTTCATCGAGACCTTCCTTGGTGCTTCCTGTTTCCACAAAAATTGTATCCAGGCTTTTCTGGTAGGCCGCCAGGGAAGTCCCTTCCGGCTTGATCTTGTGCGGATGGACCGCCTTCTGTTTTGCCTCTACTATTGTTTTGCTCATTCTTTCGTTTTCCATTTGAAAACCTCCAGTTGGATTATCTATTTTCATCATTCCCCGTTGCATTGATTTCAACTATTGCTGCGTTAAGCTTTTTCCGATTTCATCCCCACTTTCTTCCGCAACTGAGTAACAAAAAAGAGACTTACGCGCTACCGTCTTTCTCAAGAATCGGTAGGCGTAAGTCTCACTATTTAAGGTAAAACCAGCAGACCCTGTCGGATCTACTTACTGTTGGCATTACCGCAGCATGGCTGCTAGTTACTCCCTTACGGAAAACTTCTATTCAGTTCTTATTCAATATAAACGACGGGGAAGAAAAAAGCAAATCAAAAGTTGTTATTTGAAAATTTGTTATTTGAAAATTTGAAAATTGTTAATTATACAGGTACCCAGGTAAAGAGTTGTGTTATCTTTTTTATTGCCATCCGTTTTCTCCAACGAACGATGAATGAATCGGAATTTCTCAATTTTTTATCTCATAGTCACGAATTCTTCCGCTCCAGTGGGATGGATGGCTACGGTGTTGTCGAAGTCGGCTTTTGTGGCGCCCATTTTGATGGCTACCGCGAAGCCTTGGATCATTTCATCGACGCCATAACCGATGCCATGGAGGCCGACGACTTTTTCATTTTCACCCACGCAGACCAGTTTCATCTTCACAAGCTGGCGATGGGCTGTAACAGCCGTGTACATGGATGCGAAGGTGGATTTGTATACTTTCACCTGATCAGCACCAAACTTCGCTATGGCGTCTTTTTCGCTCAATCCGATGCTGCCGATTGGCGGGTGGCTGAAGATAACGGTCGGGATGTTGTCGTAGTCCAGCTTTTCGTTTGGCTTGTTGTTGAACAGGCGTTCCGAAAGTCTGCGTCCGGCTGCGATCGCTACCGGCGTCAGCATGTTCTTGCCGGTTACGTCCCCGACTGCATAGATGCCATCGACAGAGCTGTTCTCGTATTCGTCGACGATGATGAACTTTTTGTCGCTGACTTTCACATCCGTCGCTTCGATATTGAGACCGTCGATGTTGGCGGTCCGTCCGATGGCCCAGATGATTTTGTCGAAAACTTCCGATCTGCCGTCCTCGAGATGCAGCGTCAAAGTGCCGTCCGCATTCTTTTCGACAGCTTTCGATACGGCATGCGTGTGAAGCGTCGGACCGTCATTTTCGATTTCCTGCATCAGGCCTTCGATGATGATGTCATCGTATTTGCGCAACGGCGAATCGTAGCGGACATAAAGATGCGTATCCACGCCCAGATTGTGCAGCACGCCGGCCAATTCGATGGCAATGTAACCCGCACCGACAACAGCGACTTTTTCCGGCAATTCGGTCCATTCGAAGAACGTATCGGAAACGTCGCCGAGTTTCGCTCCAGGAATCCGTGGGCGGATCGGTTTTGCGCCGGTCGCAATCAGGATATGCTTGGAGCGGATCAGCTCCCCGTTCACTTTAACGGTATGGTTGTCGACGAATTTGGCGAAGCCTTCGATCACATCGACATTACGGCGTTCGAAGCCCGCTTGATAGGAATTGCGGGAGCGCTCGACGTAGGCATCCCGGTTCTTCAATAAGGTCGGGAAGTCGATTTTATGCGCGCCAGTAGCGAACCCGTAATCGGGTCCGTATTTGTGGATCGCCTCGGATATTTGGGATGCATACCACATGATTTTTTTCGGTACGCAACCGATGTTCACACAGGTTCCCCCCAATAAATTCCCTTCAATAACAGCTGTTTTGGCACCATATTCTGATGCTCGGTTCATCGTCGCAATGCCGCCGCTGCCTCCTCCGATGGCGATAAAATCATATTCCCTCATCTTTTTCCTCCCAATAATAGCTATGTATTCTAATTATTTTTTTCTCTCTTCCAACCAGACACAACCGATCGTCTGCGATGCCGGCAAAATGGCCTGGTAGCGGCCGTGGTTATCGTAAGCCTTATAGTAAAGCTTTCCGTCTTCGTTGTAGCCGTAAGCATAGACGACCACCCAATGGTTCTTGTACTTGCTGTTGAACAGACGCGTCGTTCCGACTATGACAGGTACCGGATCCGGGCGATCCAACAGGGCTGGTACGATTTTTTCCGTGATGAGGCCCGATTTTACAATCCAGTCAGGAATATCTGCCAGCAAGACTTTCAGGCCGTGTTGCACATCCCAGAAGAAGGTGCCTTTGTAGGGCATAAATTCGTCAACGACCGTCAATAAACCTGCCAGCAAGGTATCTTTATCAAGGGAATGCTTGTATTTATGCAGAACCGCATCATGGACCAGCACGGCGCTGCAATAAGTTCCGCAGATTCCCGGGCTGCCGCTGTTGATCCAACTGCGGTACTTCGCGAAGCGTGACGGTTTCAGACCGTTCCATTTCTTTGGCAAACTCTTTTTGGACTGAAGCTTTTTATCTGAATGATTTGACGTCATGACTAGTTCCTTTCTTGACAAAGCGAATGAGCTATCTTTTTATTATACACCCTGTCAACTGAAAAAATGGAAGAGGATGCTCACGGCTCCCGATACGAGTATCAGCCAAATCGAATCGATTTTTGTGGTCCGGAGCGCATACAGTGCCGCAAGGAAGATCGCCACCGCGAGGAAGTTGATTGTGATTCCGCCGATTGCTGTCCCGCCGGATTGGAATAAGGCAGCCACAAAGAGCGCCAGTCCTGCCGTAGCAATCAAAGCCACAACTGCCGGACGAAGCCCGCCGAGGATCCCCTGCATGATTTTGATGTCGCGGTACTTATAGTAGGCCCATGCCAAAATCAGCGATAGGATGATCGAAGGCGTGACCGTACCCAGCGTCGCGATGATCGCTCCCGCAAAACCGCCCACCTTTGTGCCCACGAAAGTCGCTGAATTGATGGCGATCGGGCCTGGCGTGATCTGCGAAATCGTGATGATGTCCGTGTATTCCTGCATCGTCAGCCAGCCCTGGTTCACGACGATTTCATCCCGGATCAGCGGCAAGGAAGCATAGCCCCCTCCGATTGTGAATAAGCCGATCTGGAAAAAAGACCAGAATAATTGCAGATAAATCATTTGCCCACCCCCATCTTCGCGCGGTAGCTCAGATTGATGAAACCGACCAGCCCTGCCAGGAAAATGATCAGGACAACGTGGACATCAAAAAAGTAAGAAGCGATGAATGCTGAAATCAACAGTAGTGTGTTGATGATGTCCCGTTGTTTGACGACGCCGCTGACCATGCCGATGACGACATTGACGATGACTGCCGCCACACCGGCCTGCATCCCGATCATCAAAGCATCCACGATCGGATTTTCACGGAAATTCATGTAGAAATAGGATATGAGCGTGATGATGATCAGCGGCGGTGTAACCGTCCCGAAGACAGTCACCAAAGCCCCCAGCAATCCCGCCATCCGGTAGCCTACCAGAATGGACGTGTTGACGGCGATCGCACCGGGCGCGGACTGCCCTAAAGCGACCAGATCCAGCATTTCATCCGCCTCGATCCATTTGAGTTCCTCCACGAATTTCTTTTGCATCAACGGCACGATGACGTACCCGCCGCCGAAAGTGAATGCGCTCAGCACAAACGTTGATTTGAACAGCATCCAAAACAATCGGCCTGACTTTTCTTTATTTGCCAAAGAATCTCCCCCACCTCTTCATTATTTTCAACCCATATACCTTTGATTCTACCAAAATTGGCTTTCGATGTAAAAAGAACGATTCGGCAAATGCGCGTCCAAACTGGTCGTGGACATGATTGAGCAGCGATCATTCCAATAGGATTTTCTTAAGATTATTCAAAATAAATTGAAAATGCCGGTGCTTCGTGTATAGTTAGATTAGAACATTGGAATAATATAGAACTAATTTTTGAGGAGTGAATCACTATCGAAGCTTGGATTCAAAGCATTATGGAGCAATTTGGCTACTTAGGTGTAGCATTTTTGATTATGATCGAAAACCTTTTTCCGCCGATCCCTTCTGAGGTCATCTTGACTTTTGGCGGGTTTATGACAACCACTACGGAGCTCAACATTCCCTTGATGATTGTCGCTGCAACAATCGGTGCAGTAGTCGGGGCTGCGATTCTTTATGGTATCGGTACCCTTTTGGATGTCGAAAGATTGGACAAAATCGTCGATAAGTACGGCAACATCCTGCGCATCACACATGCTGATATCCACAAAGCGGATTCGTGGTTCGACCGCTATGGCTTCTGGACGGTTTTCTTCTGCCGCTTCGTGCCGTTGATCCGGAGCTTGATTTCATTGCCTGCCGGAATGGCCAACATGAACTTCGGCCTTTTCCTTCTGTTCACGACTGTCGGTACCGTCATCTGGAACACCGTCCTGATCTACCTGGGCGCGGCTGTCGGCTCGCAATGGGAAACGATCGTCCATTACATGGACATCTATTCCAATGTCGCCTACGTCATCCTTGGCATTATCGGGATCGCCGTCATCATTTGGTATATCCGCAAACGAAAACAGACCGTAAAAGCAGACTGATAAGCCTGGCCATCCTCCATTTGGAAGATGGCTTTTTTTGATTTTTGAATGATATATCATATAGTTCTTGTAAGAAAACAGAACCGGATAGGCAGTTTGCCCGAACCGTTACAAGTATTAGGCAAGGAAGCCATCGACTTCAATCGAGGGGAGGAATTGCGGTTCTGGATTCAGGCTACATTTAGTTGGCTCGAAAACAGGGGATTTCTCAAAAATTCTTGTTGACACACCTATAGTACCCCAAAATCAAGGTAGTTAATTATTTAACAAATTACTCATATACGGTACAATAAACTTAACAGAACGGTTGTGGCACCAGTGGTTAAAGAGACATACACCCATAAAAAAGGGATCGTCTATAAGAATCAGTTCCATATTGTCTTCTGTCCGAAATATCGCCGCCCGGTTTTGGTGGATGACATAGCGGAACGCTTGAAAGAAGTCCTTTATGAGATTGCAACAGAAAAGGGTTTGGAATAAAAGCCCTTGAGATTATGCCGGACCATGTGCATCTCTTCATCGATTTCGATCCACGTTTGTTACTACATAAAATCATTAAGGATTTCAAGGGACAGTCTGCCAGTATCCTGCGCAAAGAATTACCATCTCTGAAATCGCGCTTGCCGAGCCTCTGGATCCGCAGTTATTTCTCAAGTTCCATTGGACATATCGACGAGGAAACAATCCAAAAATATATCGAAAACCAAAAGAATGTCTGAACAAAATGCGTATCCTATCTTTAGAAGGCAATCGAAGCTTTTTCCCAGCCAAAGAAAGCCTATTCAAATTTAGCAACATACTACGACCTTAGGTCTCTTTCTTTCAAATGATGCACCTGTATGCTAGTCCAAACCAATCCTTCCGCTGTCCGATCCAACCGCTGAAACTGCACGAGAGACCGTCGGTGGAACGACGACTAAAGGAGCTGAACCCGGATGGCAAAAGCGAAAACACCGAGTTATGTGTTGGAACTCGAACTGCAGGTAAACAAACGACAACGTGATTTCCTGGAAAAGAAAATGCGAATCGCAAAAGCAATCTACAATACCTGTTTGGGCGAAGCACTCAAACGTTTGAAAGCCGTGCGTGCCGACAAAACCTATCGCGAATTGGTCGCAGAAAAAGGCGGTGTGGATCGCGTGAAGGCACTTCGTGGCATCGAACTTGCCTATGGGTATTCCGAATACCAACTGCATGCATTTGTCGTTGCGTCCAAACATCACTTTGGTTCTCTCGGTATTGATGAGTGCCAAAAACTGGCTACGCGTGCTTTCCAGGCAGTAGAAAAAATTAACTATGGTCAAGCCGATCGCGTACATTTCAAGTCTCAATTGGATAACATAAGCATCGAAGGAAAGTCCAATAATTCCACGATCAAACGCAAAGAAGGATACATTACATTTGGCCGTGGCAACGTGTTTGACTACCTACTCAAACCAAATGACGTATACGCACACCTTGCTCTGATGGATCGAACCAAGTATTGCCGGATAATCAGACGGGAAATCCGCGGCAAACAACGCTACTTTGTCCAATTCGTGCAGGAAGGCTATCCCCCACAGAAACGGAATCGAAAGCTTATTGCTGAAGACAACCTACGAGTTGGGTTGGATATCGGTACGTCCACAATCGCAATCGTTTCGGATGAACGCGTGACCCTACGTGAACTGGCACCTGAAATCAACGAAGATGCGAAAGAACTTCGCCGCATCGAGCGCGCCATGGATCGGTCAAAACGAGCAACCAATCCCGATAATTTCAAAGAAAATGGAGTTGCGAAAATCGGGGCCCGGTGGATCTTTTCAAAGCGTTACCTGAAGCTCAAAGCAAAACGGAAAGACAGACATCGTAAGATTGCCCGCAAAAGGAAACAAGCGCACGAACAACTGGCGAATGACATTTTGGCACTGGGTTCGGATATCCGGGTTGAAACCATGAGGTTTCAATCGCTGCAGAAACGTGCCAAAAAAACAACACGAAACAAACAAAACGGCAAAATCAACAAAAAGAAACGCTTTGGCAAGTCCATTCAGGTCCATGGCCCTGCCTTGCTTCTGGAGATTGTCGCCCGAAAACTAGGCTATCAAAACCGGCCCTTACAGAAAATCGATACTTGCGCAACGAAAGCAAGTCAATTCAATCATGCAACCGGCGAGTATACAAAGAAACAACTCAATGAGCGCTGGAATGCGGACATCCTGGGTGTACCAATCCAACGCGATCTCTACAGCGGATTTTTAATTGGAAATACAACGGACAGTCTGGACAGTGTTGACGTAGACTTGTGCAATCGTAAATGGGAGAACTTTGTCAAACTGCATAACCAAGAAGTGGAACGATTATGTTGTTCCCAAAGTAAAACATTGCGTTGGTTTGTCGCATAAATGCAAACCCGTCCGATTGACTGCACGGACGTAAACAGCGGGTGCCGAAAGTACACGACAGGTCATTCTTGGCTGAGTCAGAGTAGTACCGAGCTATACGCACTAGCCCCGCGAAGTTCCGAGAATAAATACGCTAGTGGCCCTATGGCCTTTCGACCACAAGTTTGAAAGTCTTATGAGCAGAAACGTAGATAGCTACAACTGTGCGCTATCTCTCAGAACCCCCTGACTTCAGTCATGGGGAGTGGTCAGTTTTACCGATTCCGCCATCACGGAAATCCAAAAATATTACAACTTCAAAAACATCGGACCTGTCCCTGCTCAAAAATGGGCGCTGGTTTTCCTCGACAGTGACAATGTCGTCGATTTTAATGAGCGTCTGCGAGCCCTCCAACTGAAGAGCGAGCGCGGCTTCCTGAACATGAACCTGTTGCTGGAACAGACTGTCGCACAATAATCACGTCGCAGACAACGAACAGCCCCCGCCGATCCATTAATCAATGGATAAGCGGGGGCTGTTCTTTTGATTTAACCCATTCAGTATTTTACCTTGATCACCCTGGCAGCGCGCACTTCATCCAGTCGTCTGACAGATGTCTGATGCGGGGCCTGGGTGACGGTTTCCGGCGTTTCGGCGGCTTCGCGCGCAATCGCGATCAGCGCGTTCGCGAAGTCATCGAGCGTTTCTTTGCTCTCGGTTTCCGTCGGCTCGATCATCAAGGCTTCCTCGACGATCAGCGGGAAATAGACGGTCGGAGCATAGTAGCCGTAATCCAACAAGCGTTTAGCCATATCCAATGTCCGCACGCCGCCTTTCTTCTGGCGGTTGCCAGAAAGGACGAATTCGTGCTTGCAGATGACCGGATAAGGCGTGTCGAAATCGTTCTCGAGAAGCTTGCGCAAATAATTCGCATGCAATACGGCGCTCTCAGAAACTTTGCGCAAGCCGACTGGACCCATTGTGCGGATGTAGGTATAGGCTCTGACAAGGACGCCGAAGTTGCCGTAATAGCCTTTGACCGGCCCAATCGAAGCGGGATGATTGCTGTTCAGCACATAGCCTTCTTCCGTCTTCTCCACTCTCGGGATCGGCAAGAACTCCTTGAGATAAGCTTTTACGCCTACCGGACCGGCTCCCGGTCCGCCACCGCCATGCGGCGTGCTGAAAGTCTTGTGCAGGTTCAGGTGGACGATATCGAAGCCCATCGTGCCCGGCGTCGTTTTGCTGAGGATTGCGTTCAGGTTCGCTCCGTCGTAATACAGCAATCCGCCGGCTCCGTGGATGATTTCGGCAATCTGGACGATGTCGCGTTCAAAAAGGCCCAACGTATTCGGATTCGTCAGCATCAAGGCGGCAGTCTGGTCATCGACTGCGTTGCGCAAGGCTTCGAGATCGACCAACCCTTCAGCGGTCGATGGGATGCTTACCACATCGAAGCCCGCGATATGCGCGCTGGATGGATTGGTGCCATGCGCACTATCCGGCACGAAGACTTTTGTGCGCTGCAGGTCGCCATTCTTTTCATGGTAAGCCCGCACCATCATCAATCCGGTCCATTCGCCGTGCGCTCCGGCTGCCGGCTGCAAAGAAACGCCATCCATGCCGGTGATGACTGCCAGATCATCCTGCAGCTCATGCATCAGTTGCAGTGCGCCTTGGACGGTCTCCACCGGTTGATACGGGTGGATGTTGGCGAACCCGTCCAAGCGGGCGGTCACCTCATTGATTTTCGGATTGTATTTCATTGTGCAGGATCCCAGCGGATAAAAGCCGTTTTCCACGCCGAAATTATCCTGGGAAAGGTTGGTGTAATGGCGCATCAGTTGCAGTTCGCTGATTTCAGGCAGTTCGGCTGGCTGTTTGCGGACAAGATGCTCCGGCAGTTTTGCTTTGAAGTCCGTTTTCGGGACATCGCTTTTCGGCAGGGTGTAGCCGACGCGACCCGGACGGCTTAATTCAAAGATCACATTTTTCGTTTTACGCATGGTTCATACCCTCCAATACCGCAATGAATCGGTCGATTTCTTCCTTCGTGCGTTTTTCGGTGGCACAAACCAACAGCTGATTCGGCTTATGATAAGTCTCCGCCAAGCTGTAACCGCCGATGATTCCCGCCTCCAGCAGAGCGCGGTTGGCTTCTTCGGCTGGGAAAGACAGATCGATGACGAACTCATTGAAGAATGGCGCTTGGTTCAGGATCGCGAAGCCTTTAGCCTGCAAAGCTTGGGCAAAATAAGCCGCTTTGTCGACGTTCAGCTGCGCCATTTCCTGGACGCCCTGCTTCCCGAGGGCCGCCATGCAGACGGCGGAAGCCAACGCATTCAAGGCTTGGTTCGAACTCATGTAGGATGTCGCTTTTTCGCGGCGGATATGCTGCTCCCTGCTTTGGAGCGTCAACACAAAGGCGCGCTCCCCAGCCGCATCCACGGTTTCCCCGACGATTCTGCCGGGAACTTTGCGGATATGCTTTTGATTAACGGAGAAGTAACCGCAGTGCGGGCCGCCGAATGACATCGGCAAACCGAAAGGCTGCGTGTCGCCGACAACGATATCCGCACCCAAATTGCCGGGCGCTTCGAGGATTCCCAGCGCCAACGGATTGGCCATCACGATCAACAGCGCCCCTTTGTCTTCGGCGATCTTTTTAACAACAGCCAAATCTTCCACCGATCCGAAGAAATTCGGGTATTGGACTACGATCGCAGCGGTATCCGGAGTCGTCAGGCATCTTGTGACATTGAAATTGGTGACGTCCTTCTCCATCAACACTTCGATGACATCCAGACCGCGACCTTTTGCGGCGGCGTGGATGACGGCACGGGCATTCGGATGGACCGCTTGTGAAAGCACGATTTCGTTCCGTTTCGTGACTGCCGCTGCCAAACCGACTGCTTCACTCAAGGAAGCGAATCCATCATATAAGGAAGAGTTTGTCGCTTCCATCCCGGTCAATTCGCTGATCATCGATTGGAATTCAAAAATCGCCTGCAGCTCCCCTTGACTGGCTTCCGCCTGATAGGGTGTATAGGCTGTATAGAATTCGGAGCGCGAAATCACTGCATCAACCACGCTCGGAATGTAATGATCGTAGGTTCCGGCGCCCATGAAGATCGGCATCTGCCCGGCGCTGACGTTTTTTTCGGCCAAAGCTTTCATTTGCTTCAATAGTTCCGATTCGGAGACGGCAGACGGAATCGCCAATTCTTCCTTCTGGCGGATCTCTTCAGGGATATCCGTGAACAGGTCCTCCATGCTTTTGACCCCGATGACAGCCAGCATTTCCTTCTCGTCTTCGGCTGTATCCGGTAAATAACGGAATTGCTCCTCAGTCATCTTATGCTTCCTCCTCGGCCACGAATGCTTCGTACTCTTCGTAGCTCAACAATTCATCCAATTCGCTGGCATCGCTCAAGCGCATTTCGTACATCCAGCCACCTGCAAAAGCTTCCGCATTGACGGTTTCTGGCGCATCAGCCAAAGCCTCGTTCTGTTTGATTATTGTTCCGGAAACCGGCGCATACACTTCCGAAACGGATTTTACGGATTCAACAGTGACCGCTTCGTCCCCTTTGGCCAATTCCGCATCCAGATCGGCAACATAATCGACGAACACGATGTCGCCCAGTTGTTCCGCCGCATGTTCCGTAATGCCGATGCGTACCGTATCATCCGTGATTTTTTCTACCCATTCATGCTCTTTTGTGTAATAAAAATTTTTGTGGTCTGCCATGTTGATCATCCTTCCGCGCAGTGCGCTGGTTTATTGTTATAGAGAATTATAAAATTTATCCTTATTCAATAATGATGGCTAGCTTCACGGGTAAGCCCTTCGGAAATTATATAAATCGTACCTATTGCGCTCTACGATGCTCAGTCGGCACGATTTCCTAAATTTCTTTCAGGGCTGAACGAACCCGTTCAGCTTTTCTTTCTTTTATAAAATGGTTTCGGAATGATTGTCGCTTGGATGCGTTTGTTGCGTATTTCGATCTGGATTTCTGTGCCGATGGCGGCCGCTTCCGACTTCACCAAGGCCATCCCGATACTTTTCTTCAAAGTCGGCGATTGCGTTCCGGAAGTGACGATTCCGATTTCCTCCCCGTCCAAGGAAAAAACTTTGTATCCTTCGCGTGGGATCCCTCTTTCGGTTGCTTCGAAACCGACGATCTTTTCGGATGATCCGTTTTCGCGGATTGCCGTCAAGGCCGCTTTGCCGATAAAATCGCTCGTTTTTTTCGTTTTGACCGCAAATCCCAGCCCAGCCGCCAACGGATTGATTTCCTCGGACAATTCATGGCCGTAGAGCGGCATCCCTGCTTCCAGGCGAAGCGTGTCCCGCGAACCGAGCCCGCAAGGCAACACACCGTAGGCCTCCCCAGCTGCCAAAAGTTTTTCCCATAAAGACGCGGTCTGCTCGCTCGCCAGATACAATTCAAAGCCGTCTTCACCGGTATAGCCCGTCCTGGAAATCAGGACATGCGGAATGCCCGCCACTTCCTGGTCCGCGATGAAATGGTAATTTCCGATGGCATCCAGATTGGCTTCCGTCAGTTCCTTCAAAATCTTGATGGCTGCCGGTCCCTGCAGGGCGAGCAGGCCTATGCTGTCGGAAATATTGTTGAGGATCGCTTCCGATCCGTTGTTTTGCTGCATCCATGCATAGACATTATCCGTGTTGGAAGCATTGCAGACCAACAGGTAGCGCTCTTCGTCCATTTTGAACAAGATGACATCGTCGACTGCCCCGCCATCCGGATAACACATGACATTGTATTGGGCTTGTCCGATGGTCATCTCGCTGACATCATTCGTCAGCAGCCCGTTCAGGTAGCTTTCGGCTTCCCCGCCGGATATTTCGATCTCCCCCATATGCGAACAATCGAATAGTCCGGCGCGTTCACGGACTGCTTCATGTTCGGCAAGAATTCCGGAAAATTGGATCGGCATCTCCCAGCCTCCGAAATCAATCAGCTTCACGCCGTTCGCTTTATAATACTCAAATAATGGCGTGCGTTTGCCTATCGTTGGTTCACTCACGTACAAATCCCCCTTTTCTTTCCTGGATTCCGCATTTTTTACGACTGTTTTTCGGCTTTCCGTCACATTAACGTGTAACCGCTTCACGTCCCTTTGTTATCTATTTTAGCACAGAAAACGGGCAATATACTCTCATAATAGATCGTTCGCATTAAACGCAAATCCATTCTCACAATAGCATGGTTCATTTCAAATTACGAAAAATATGCTTACGTTATGAAGAATTACGATTCATATAGTTCGTATTTTATCCAAAAACGACATTTTTCTCAATTATTAACAGATTCTTAAAAAGGTAGTTGTAAACAAGCAGAATAATGTGTAAAATGAATAATTAAAAAGATATAATTGATTTCTCTCGCCAAATTTTCATCTTTGGCGGAAATCACGAATCATTTTTAATCATTGTATAAGAAATGTTTCTGAATTTAATAAAACTGGCGAGGTGGAAATATTGAAAAAAGTTTTGGTTGCAAATCGCGGCGAAATCGCGATACGTGTATTTCGTGCACTGACTGAACTGAAAATCCCTACTGTTGGCGTTTATGCGCAAGAGGATGAAGGTTCTGTGCACCGTTTTAAAGCAGATGAAGCCTATTTGGTCGGAAAAGGCAAAAAGCCTATCGACGCCTATCTGGACATCGAAGACCTGATCCGCATCGCTAAAGAATCCGGTGCAGACGGCATTCATCCTGGATATGGTTTCTTATCTGAAAATATCGACTTCGCTAGACGTTGTCAAGAAGAAGGCATCAAATTCATCGGCCCTTCTTTGGAACATCTAGACATTTTTGGCGATAAAATCAAAGCAAAAGTTGCAGCTGTGGAAGCCGGCATCCAGTCAATCCCTGGTTCGGACGGTCCAGTCGCAAACATCGACGAAGTCATTGAGTTTGCGGAAACCTACAACTACCCGATCATGATCAAAGCGGCTTTAGGCGGCGGCGGACGCGGCATGCGGATGGCCTTCAACGAACAAGAAGCCCGCGAAGGTTTTGAAAGAGCCCGCAGTGAAGCTTTGGCAGCATTCGGCAGCGATGAAATTTATGTCGAAAAATATATTCAAGATCCAAAGCACATCGAAATCCAGATTTTAGGGGATGAGCATGGCAACATCGTTCACCTTTACGAGCGCGACTGCTCCGTGCAACGTCGCCATCAAAAAGTTGTCGAAGTGGCACCATGCGTTTCCATGTCGGATCAAGTCCGCCATGAAATCTGCAACTCTGCACTTCAATTGATGAAACACGTCGGCTATGTGAATGCCGGAACTGTTGAATTCCTTTTGGAAGGCGATCAATTCTACTTCATCGAAGTGAATCCGCGTGTCCAAGTGGAGCACACAATCACAGAATTGATCACAGGAGTCGATATCGTGCAATCACAGATCCTGATCGCCCAAGGACAAGATCTGCATAAAGAAATCGGCATCCCGCAACAGGCAAATATCCCATTGATTGGCGCTGCTATCCAATGCCGGATCACGACGGAAGATCCGTTGAACAATTTCTTCCCTGATACCGGAAAAATCAACACTTACCGTTCTCCAGGCGGCTTCGGTATCCGATTGGATGCTGGTAACGGATTCCAAGGTACGGTCGTAACACCGTTCTTCGACTCCTTATTGGTTAAATTATGCGTGCATGCTTCGACATTCGACCAAGCCGTCCGCAAAATGGAACGTTCCCTGATCGAATTCCGTATCCGTGGCGTGAAAACGAACATTCCGTTCATGTTCAACGTCATCACGCACCCGATTTTCGTATCAGGCGATGCGAAAACGACGTTCATCGATACGACGCCGGAATTGTTCGAATTCCCTAAAACGCGCGACCGTGGTAACAAAACGATGCAGTACATCGGAAACATTACCGTTAATGGCTTCCCGGGCATCCAAAAAGGCCACAAGAAATTCTATGATAAGCCTAGAATCCCGACCGACATTGTCGTGCCGGAGCAAAAAATCATTACTGCCAAAAACATTTTGGATGAAAAAGGTCCTGCAGCCGTGAGCCAATGGATCAAGGACCAAAACCGTGTGCTCTTGACGGATACGACTTTCCGTGACGCGCACCAAAGCTTGTTGGCTACCCGTATCCGCACAAACGAAATGCAAGCCATCGCAGCCGAAACGCAAGCAGCAATTCCGCAACTGTTCTCTTCGGAAATGTGGGGAGGAGCTACCTTCGACGTGGCCTACCGCTTCCTGAGCGAAGATCCATGGAAACGATTGAAGAAACTGCGCTCGCAAATGCCGGATACGCTATTGCAGATGCTGTTCCGCGGATCGAATGCAGTCGGATACCAAAACTATCCGGACAACGGTTTGGAAGAGTTCATCAGACTTGCCGCTAAAAACGGAATCGATGTTTTCCGTATCTTCGACAGCTTGAACTGGACGAAGCAGATGGAAAGAAGCATCCAGTACGTGCGCGACAACAATAAGATCGCTGAAGCAGCCATCTGTTACACAGGCGATATCAATGATCCTACACAAACGAAATACACGATCCAATACTACAAAGAGATGGCCAAAGAGCTGGAATCATTGGGCGCACACATCATCGCGATCAAGGATATGGCCGGTCTTTTGAAACCGCAAGCGGCTTACCGTCTGATCAGCGAATTGAAGGATACCGTCGACCTTCCGATCCATCTGCATACGCATGATACAAGCGGAAACGGCATCTACACGTACTCAGAAGCGATCAAAGCCGGCGTCGACATCGTTGACGTGGCCATGAGTGCCATGAGCGGTACGACCAGCCAACCGAGCATCAGCAGCTTGTACTATGCTTTGGAAGGTTCTGAACACGAGCCGGACATCAACATCCATAACGTTCACAAAATCAACCGTTATTGGGAAGATATCCGTGACTACTACGAAGAATTCGAAGGCGGCATCCAAACGACTTCAACAGAAGTCTACGACCACCAAATGCCGGGCGGACAATACACGAACCTGCAACAACAGGCGAATGCTGTCGGCTTGAACGACGAGTGGGATAAAGTCAAAGAGATGTACGCTGACGTGAACAAAATGTTCGGCGACATCGTGAAAGTGACACCATCCTCCAAAGTTGTCGGCGATATGGCCCTCTTCATGGTCCAAAACAAACTGAATGAAGAAGATGTCTACGCAAAAGGTGAAACCATCGACTTCCCTGAATCCGTCATCAGCTTCTTCAAGGGCGACTTGGGTCAACCTACAGGCGGATTCCCTGAAAGATTGCAGGAAATCATCCTGAAAGGCAAACAAGCCATCACAGTAAGACCGGGCAGCCTGCGCGAGCCGATCGACTTCGTTGCTTTGAAAGCCGAGTTGGAGGAAAAAATCCAACGTCCAGCCAGCGATGAAGATGTCATCAGCTATCTGATGTACCCGCAAATCTTCCTGGATTATATCGCAGTCTATGATAAGTTCGGCGATGTCACAAAACTTGACACCCCTACTTTCTTCCACGGCATGCGTATGGGCGAACAGATTGAAGTTCAGATCGAAAAAGGCAAAACCTTGATCATCAAACTGAACTCGATCGGTGAACCTGATTCGGACGGGATGCGCATCCTTTACTTCGACCTGAATGGCCAAGGCCGTGAGATTGAAGTCAAAGACATGTCCATCACCAGCACGAAAGCGATCCGCAAAAAAGCGGAACCTACCAACAAAGAACACGTCGGCGCAACCATGCCGGGTTCTGTATTGGAAGTTCTCGTCAAACGCGGCGACCGCGTATCGCAAGGCGATCCAGTCGTGATCACCGAAGCGATGAAGATGGAAACAATGATCCGTTCCACAATCAACGGTGTCGTTGATCAGATCTACGTCATCGACGGCGATCAGATCGAAGCCGGAGACCTCCTGATCGAAATCGAAGCAAAATAAAATGTACAAGAAGGAGCAGATTTCTGCTCCTTTTCTTATTGAAAGAATGCTGTCACAAGGAGGAACCTTTTTTTGGAAAATGAATTGAAACCCTATATCCACGTCGCCCAATATTACGAAACGGATCAGATGAAGATCATCCACCATTCCAATTACATCCGTTGGTTCGAAGAAGCCCGCGTGGACTTCCTTGACCAGATCGGCGCGAATTATGCTAAATTGGAAGAAGCCGGCATCATCAGCCCAGTCCTTTCCGTCGAAGCGCACTACAAAACGATGGTCCGCTTCGGAGACTCCGTCTATGTCCTGACCGAAATCGACTCGTACAGCGGAGTGAAATTAGGCCTAACCTACCGTGTCATCGATGTTGCAACTGGCGAGTTGCGCACGACCGGCAAAAGCAAGCATTGCTTCCTGAACGAAGAAGGCCGACCTGTTTCGTTGTAAAAAGTCCAACCAAATGTGCACGACAGTTTCGAAACCTATCGGGAGCATGTTTTCAGCGTTTGAGTAAGTGAAATAGGATCTCTGCCAAAAAATAACCCGACCAAAGCACCAGCCTGCCCCTCAGCTTCGCAAAAGCGGCCTTTAAGGAAGAAAACTGTGGTGGATGCGTCAAAGTTACTCATCACCCGAAGAGGCAAGCACGGCGCCTTTATCTATCGCAAAAAGCATGAGCCCTCGAATGAATGGGCTCATGCTTTTTATTCTGCGCTCTGATTTTCATTTTGTTCCAATATGCTCACGAAGCGGTCGGTCAGGTTCGCGGTGAAGCCCCAGAGTCGATGGGTCTCCAGATGGTAGAACGGGACGCTATGGACGCCGATCCTGAATTTATAGTCCCTGCCGTTCGGAATCAGTTCGAACGGGAAATCATCCGGGTGCTCAAGCCTGACCGTTGAAGAGTAGTAAGTCGGCCGGTTATCCATGAAATACTGAAGCGGCACCGTGAAAATTTCCTGAACTTCTTTATTGAAGCGGATATCATCCTTGTCCACGCCGACGATTTCGCCGACGTAGCAATGGATGATCGCGCGCTCATTCATGATATAGTCCATTTCTCCCAAAATATTGATATTGTCCCTTTTTATGCTCAGCTCTTCCATTGTTTCCCGGATTGCCGTCTCTTCAAAGCTCTCCCCAGGCTCCACTGCGCCGCCCGGGAATGAGGTATCCCCCGGTTGGGAGATATGCTCGCCCCGCACTTCATAAAGCACATGAAGCGCCCCATCCACCCTGATCAAAGGGAGCAGGACGGAGAAGTAGCGCTGTTCCCCGATCGGCTCGGGTTTGTGTTCCGCCAATATTTTTTTGATATCCTCCAGCATCGTGTCCTCACCTACCGCTTGTTTTTCTTACATTATACCCGTTATTATCTCGAATTCGAAATAATACGCTCGGGACATTTATTAAATCTATCCGGCGATGATCTTCACATGGAATTTGCGGTTGCGCGGGCCATCGTAATCCCAGAAGTAGATGCTTTGCCAGGTACCCAGCAGCATCCGACCTTCCGTCACGATGAGCGTTTCGCTGACACCAGTCAAAGATGACTTGATGTGGGCATCGGAATTGCCTTCGACATGGTGATAGCTGCCCTTGTTCGGAAAGGTATCCGTATAACCCCAATTCATGTCTTTCTGCACATCCGGGTCGGCGTTCTCATTGATCGTGATGGCGGCTGTCGTGTGCGGACAGAAGACGACCATGATGCCATCCTTCACGCCGCTTTTCGCCAGAGCGTCCTCGAGGTAGACATCGATGTTCGTCAGCGACTGTTTGCCGCTCGTTTGGATGCGGTATGTAAACAGATTTTGGTTCAATTGCTTCCCCTCCATTCTGCAACGTCAGACAGTTTCCCGAAAAGCTGAAACTCACGCGCCGTCCACCGATATCTGCCATTCGACGCCGTAGCGGTCCGTCAGGCTGCCGTACAGTGGGCTCCAGAAAGTCTGTTGGAGCTCCATGCCGATGGATCCACCATCGGCCAAGCGGTTGAAGACGGTCCGGGCTTCCTCCACATCGTCATAGGTCAGCGTCAAGGAGATATGGTTTCCGGTATGGAATTCCCTTCCGGGAACACATCGGAAATCATCAGCATGGCGCCATTCTTCAGTTTGATCTGCGCATTCATGATCAGATCCTCCACACCAGGTGGCAAGGAAAATTCTTCCGCCGCCTCGGAATCGTCCTTCGGAGCCTCCCCGAAAGTTGTTATGCCAAGCAGTTCGCCATCAAGGGCCGCAACATAATAATGCGTTGCCTCTTTGGCGTTGCCGTCGAAATTCAGATAAGGAAATAAGCTTGTCAACATACGGATTCCTTCTTTCGATTTTATTATTTTCCAACAACTAACGCACGACTTCGATACCGGCTACATTCCCGACATCGTGGTAATTTTTTCCGGTTTTTTTGTCGGTGAAGTCAACCGTGACGATGCCGGAAAGTCCTTCTTTGACGATTTTGTTCATCCCCTGTTCGGTCGGCGCCAGCAAAGCCCCTCCATGGAGCACTTCCGCGCAGATGGTCAGGGAGGCGGAGGCATGGGATACTTCGATTTCAATCCTGTCATCGGTCAACAATCCCAAAGTGAATTTGCTGCGGTTATAGGTCGCAAAACGGTACTCCTCTCCATCCACGATAAAATTGCAGATGAAGCCTTCGAATGAGGAACCCCGGAAAGGGATTTTCGCCACGGAGAAGAAGAGGCTGGTCCTATCGTCCCGGAAATGGTTGCACTGGATCCAGACGTACTCCTGCGGGAAAGACGTTCCCCAGTCCTTTTCGAGGTAGCCTTTGCCGCCCGTAAAATCACTGGTTTTATTTCCAATCGCCACCGTTCCATCGATGGCGTGATTCATGCTGATGACGCCGTGGTAGCATTCCATGTTCGGGATGTAGGCGAAGAAACCCATGATGGATGGAGACACCAGTGTGCGTTTGACCGCTTGGAATGGCCCTAGTTTCAGTATGCCTTCTATCCGGAAATCATCCTCTTCGAGATGCACGCTGACGAGCGTTTCCGAAAAGACGCTGTTGCCGACTTTCAGCACAAAAGGAGTTTGGTTATATTGAAAGGCAGACAATGGATAGCGGATGTAGCCGGTCCGCAGCTCTTTTTCGAGCGCTTCTCCGACATGGACATAGGAATATTGGATAAAACAGTGCGGGTCTTCCTCGGTGATTGAAATGCCGGGAATCAGACTAAGGACGGTCTTTTCATCTGCTGAAACACTTTTGAAATACCATCCTTCAAAATAGGGACCTTGCTTTTTCAGGTCGCCTTGAAACAGGATCGGATGGGTCACTTTGTTTGCCATGGCGCAGCGCTTCCTTTCGCATGCATTCTTACCTTTACTATGCAACAACAGCCCTTGTTCCGTCAATTTTTTGCATTTGCAGAGAAGTCATTTTTTTCGTTTGATCCGGTTGTTTAGCCAATGGTTGTTTTTTGAATGTCAGTTCCGGTGAGAGGATCGCTCATCGGAGAACAACTGTGCCAGACAGCTCAGCTCCGGCGAGCGAATGTCCGCCGGAGTTGCCTGCGTAGCGGACGGCTGTACTCCGGCGAAGCCGCCGTGGTCGGAGGTGATGATCTTTTTTGATCTTTCCCTCCGGCACAGCAACATCGCAGTCACCCGTGCACAACAAAAAAAGAGCCCACCTTCAAAATGAGGCAGACCCTTCTTCCGATTGTTCTTACTGTTTGATGATGGATACGACGCGTGCGCCGTCCACTTCTATCGTCACGCTGTCGCCGGCTTTGATGAACGGCAACTGCTTGTCGATGGATACTTTAGCGATATAGATGGTTTCTGCATCGCCTTCCATCGTGAAGTAATAAGTCGTTTCGCCGTCGATGACGACTGATTCCAAAGCAGTGATGGCACCGCTGAGTGTTTCGGTCTCGACGACTTCTTCTTCCTCATCGGTTGTTGTCGAAACGACGCCGCCGGTATAGGCGTTCCACGCAGCAGCCAAGGAATTGCCGGTCCCGACTTTCTGATAGTTCGTCGCATTCACAAAGGCGTACATTTTGATCAAACCGGCATCATCCTTCAAGGATAACTGATAGACCGGCTTGTTTTCCATATTGAACAAAAGCGGGAAAGTGCTGATGTAGCCTTTTTCCTGCACCGATCCCTGCGCGCTCTCCATGGCACTCCATTCGGTTGCCGTGCTGATGTTGTAGCGTTTCGATTCTTTGGTCCTGGAATTGACCAGCACAAACCCGATATTCGATTCATCTGCCGCGACGGAAGTCAAACCGGTATACAGATACAGATCATCATTCAGCACGATGTAGTTGTAGCCCTGCGCATTTTGGATGACACCCTTCTTGCTGATGACGCTGTTCAGGTAACCGCCTTGGTATTGCCCGTTGTAATTGATCTGCGTCATCACCATGTTCGCCGGGAACACGCGATCGACCCAATCAGGAACATCGGCAACGCTATAGCGCGTGATGTCACCGGAGGAAGCATCCACAACGAAAATACCGACGACTTCCTTAGGCCCCATGAAGCTGAATTTCTTTTCAACGATAGGCGCGATGTAATACGGATTGCCCTCTTCGTCCAATTCAAAGACCGGATTTTCAAACATTACAGTCGGATAGTTGAAAAAGATATGCCGCGTGATATCATCCCCGAAAAAGCCGGAATGGGAGTAATGAATGTTCTTCTCCAGATTCACCAATTCAGAATCTCCCGTCACCATATCGACGGTCACATAATGCGGAATGCCATCGGCGCGGTTGTTCAACCAGCGGAAAAAGCTGACGTATTCCAATGGCGAAACGCGGACCGAACCGCCTTTATAAGCGATCTGCGTGTATTCCGTGCTGACGTCGAATTGCGAAACTAAATTGAGGACTTCCCCGAGTTTACGGCTCCCCAGACGCTCCGCCATATCGCGGTCGATCGTCGGTATCTGCGAAGGGTCCGTGATGGTCAGGTCCTCCTCAAAATTTCCTTCCGTATGCGTAATCAAGCTGGCGTAATCTTTGGCCCTGAAAATTTGGGAACCAAAAAGCATCCCACCAATCAAGAAGACAATACTGATTCCAATGATTGCTCCAGAAACTTTGTTGACTTTATCAGCTTTCGACCGATCCAAGACGTTCATCAATGCTGCACTTGCGACTAAATACAAAAACATATTCGTCCAAAACTCCGGTGACTGGATCGACACTGGGGTCAACGCCGAATACCAATATCCTAAAAGAACGACTGCTGGCAGGCCATAGGCAATCGCCACACTTTTCCAATTTTTCACAACTCTGCACCCTTTCTTTTCCTTCGAATCTTTCCTCTTAAACACTTAAGGATTTGATGCTAGTATTATACCATTTTTTTGAGCTATATTTCTAATTTCAATATATCGGATTATTTAGGCAACCGGAGCAGATTGGCACGCTTGATCAGTGCTCCGGTCAAAAGCAGGAAATGCGGCTTCACCGGAGGACAGCACTTCGGGATGGTCGGGTGCTCCGGCCAGGTGGATGCCCGCCGGAGCTGACGTTTTCCTCCGGAGAGGAGGTGCTCTGCCGGAGGAGAAAATCCAAAAAGACGATCACCTCCGACCACGGCGGCTTCGCCGGAGTACAGCCGTCCGCAACACAACCTCCTCCGGCGGACATTCGCTCGCCGGAGCTGAGCTGACTGGCGCAGTTGTTCTCTGGTGAGGGCACTCTCGCCGGAGCTGACGTTTTCCTCCGGCCAAACGCATCCTCGCCAGAGCAGCACAAAAAAACCGAAGCAACGATTCCCCGTTGCTTCGGTTTTTTCAACTGATTAGTAGATGTCAGTATCGCCTGACAAGAAACGGTCCACTTCGCCTGCGGCTAGTTTTCCTTCTTGCAAAGCCCACACGACCAAGCTTTGTCCACGGCGCATGTCGCCGCATGTAAAGACTTTTTCCACGTTAGTTTTGTAGTCGGTCTCTGTTGCTTGGATATTGCTGCGCAGATCGCGTTTCAAAGCCAATTCATCCGGAATCGTATCTTCAGGACCGGTGAAGCCCATCGCCAATAAGACTAAGTCCGCTTTCCAGACTTTTTCGGTTCCTTCGACAGGAACTGGATTCATTCTGCCTAACGCATCACGTTTCCATTCGATCTGTACAGTATGGACAGCGGTAACTTCACCTGCCTCATTCTTTTCGACTTTCGTCGTGTTGATCTCGTAGTTGCGCGGATCGGAGCCGGTCAAGTAGATCGCTTCTTCTTGGCCGTAGTCCGTTTTCAGCTTTTTAGGCCATTCTGGCCAAGGATTCGTATCGGCATCACGTTTGTCCGGTGCTTGCGGCATGATTTCGAATTGATGCACGCTCTTCGCGCCATGACGGATGGAAGTACCGACACAGTCGGTACCGGTATCCCCGCCACCGATTACGATGACGTGTTTGTCTTTGGCAGTGATTTTGCTTTCCTGCGGTTCGCCCGCAAGGATATTTTGTGTGTTTGCAGTCAGGAAGTCCATGGCCATATGTACGCCTTTTGCGTCATTGCCTTCGACATTGATGCCGCGGGCGCGGGTTGCGCCGCCGCATAGAACGACTGCATCATACGTGTCGACCAATTCTTGCGCGCTGATGTCTTTGCCGATTTCGGTGTTGCAGACAAATGCCACACCGGCTTCTTCCAGGATGTCCAGTCTTCTTTGGATGATATCCTTGTCCAATTTCATGTTTGGGATACCGTACATCAACAAACCACCCGGACGGTCGCTTCTTTCGAAGACAGTGACCGCATGGCCGACTGAAGTCAAGTAGTGCGCAGTCGCAAGGCCGGCAGGACCGGATCCGACAACCGCAACGCGTTTGCCGGTAGCCGGAGCTTTAGCCGGTTTTACCCAACCATTCTGGAAAGCATGTTCGATGATTTCGTATTCGATGCTGCTGATCGTAACGGGTTCACCGATAAGTCCGACTGTACAAGATCCTTCACAAGGAGCAGGACAGACACGACCTGTGAATTCCGGAAACGGATTGGTCAATGCTAGACGTTCGTAAGCTTCTTTCCATTGACCGCGGTACACCATGTCATTCCACTCAGGGATGAGATTGTGCAGCGGGCAACCGGACGCCCCGTTCGGCAACATGATGCCTGCTGAACAGAACGGAATGCCACAGCTCATACAACGGGACGCTTGAGTCCGAATTTTTTCTTCTGATGTTTCTTCACGCATCTCGCCCCAATTTTTGATGCGGACCTCCGGAGAAATCTTTTCATAATTGGAACGGCTATATTCCTTAAATCCAGTAACTTTTCCCATCTTATCCCTCCTCCTTAGTTTGTCACAACTGGTTTGTAGCGCTCATCAAAGGCATAACGCATTGCGTCTTCTCCGGTGATGCCCATCTGGTTCGCTATTTCGATGTTCTCCAGGATGAACTTGTAGTCGTTGGAGATGACCTTAGTGAAGCGGGATTTCATTTGATCCCAGTTAGCCAAGATATTTTGCGCTTTTGGACTTCCCGTAAAGATCATATGCTCCTGCAACATGCGCTTGATAGTGTCATGCTCTGTGCCATTCAAATCTGTCGTTGCGCTGACCATTTCCATGTTCAGGTTGTTTTCGTCGAAATCAAGGATATAAGCTACCCCGCCTGACATCCCGGCAGCGAAGTTACGACCGGTTTTTCCGATGATCAGAACCGTACCGCCAGTCATGTATTCACAACCGTGATCGCCGATTCCTTCAACAACAGTATCCACGCCACTGTTACGGACGCAGAAACGTTCTCCGGCGATTCCATTGATGTATGCTTTACCACTGGTCGCGCCATAGAAAGCGACGTTACCTGTGATGATGTTTTCTTCAGGTGCGAATGTAGCCTCATTCGGTACGCGTACGATGATTTTACCACCGGACAAGCCTTTACCGATGTAGTCGTTCGAATCGCCTTCCAGCGTCAATGTCATCCCTTTCGGAATGAATGCACCGAAACTTTGTCCTGCTGATCCCACGAAGGTCAATTGGATCGTATCTTCCGGCAAGCCTTCAGCACCGTATTTTTTCGATATTTCGCTGCCGATGATGGTTCCGACAACGCGGTCGATGTTTTGGATAGCTGATTTCGCTACGATGCGTTTCTTAGAGTCGATGGCCGGTTTCACGATTCTCAACAGACGACGCATATCCAATGTTTTCTCTAACTCATGGTCTTGCTCCGTCATGTTGTATCTGCCGACATTCGGTGCTGCATATGGTTGGTACAATACGCTGGACAGATCGACTGTCTTCGCTTTCCAATGCTTCACATTTTCTTTCATCTTCAGCTTGTCGCTGCGTCCGACCATTTCATTGATCGTGCGGAAGCCTAATTTCGCCATGATTTCACGCAATTCTTCGGCAACGAACATCATGAAGTTCACGACGTATTCCGGTTTGCCTTGGAAGTTCTTGCGCAACGTTTCATCTTGCGTAGCGATACCCACTGGACATGTATTCAGGTGGCAGACACGCATCATGATGCAGCCGATAGCCACCAGCGGTGTTGTCGCAAAGCCGAATTCTTCGGCACCCAACATGCAGGCGATCGCAACATCGCGACCAGTCAATAATTTACCATCCGTTTCGACGCGGACACGGTCACGCAATTTGTTCAACACTAATGTTTGGTGCGCTTCAGCCAAGCCCAGTTCCCACGGCAAGCCGGTATTACGGATGCTGGTTCTTGGTGCTGCACCTGTACCGCCATCATAACCGCTGATCAGGATCGTATCGGCATTTGCTTTCGCAACACCGGCTGCGATCGTACCAACGCCGGCTTCAGAAACCAACTTCACGTTGATGCGCGCATGACGGTTGGCATTCTTCAAGTCGAAGATCAATTCTTTCAAATCTTCGATGGAGTAGATGTCGTGATGCGGAGGCGGTGAAATCAGGCCTACACCCGCGATGGAGCCACGTGTTTTGGCGATTTCAGGATACACTTTCTGTCCTGGCAATTGGCCGCCTTCACCCGGTTTAGCACCTTGGGCCATCTTGATCTGGATTTCTTTCGCGTTCACCAAGTAGTGGCTGGTAACGCCGAAACGTCCGGAAGCGACTTGCTTGATGGCACTGTTGCGGGAATCCCCGTTTTCATCCAATTCGAAACGGCGCGGATCTTCTCCACCCTCACCAGAATTGCTCATCCCGCCGAGACGGTTCATAGCAATCGCTAAGGTTTGGTGCGCTTCGATACTGATCGAACCGTAAGACATCGCTCCAGTCTTGAAGCGTTTCACGATGCTTTCAGCCGATTCGACTTCTTCGATCGGAATCGCATCTTGTGCGTTTGGCTTGAATTGCATCAGTTGACGCAACGTGTACGCGTTCGTATCAGCATTGATTTCGCGGGAGAACTCCTTGTATTGCTCATAGTCCCCTTGGCGAGTCGCTTGCTGCAGACGGTAGATCGTGCTCGGATTGTACAAGTGTTCTTCACCCATAGCCGAATATTGGAAATGACCGCCCACTCCCAGCGTTTCGCTGTAAGGCGCTGTAGCTTTATAGGCACTGTCATGACGCATTCTGTTTTCTGTGGCAATTTCCTGCAGACCGATACCTTCGATACGGGTAGGTGTGCCTGTGAAGTATTTAGCGACAACTTCGCTGTTGACTCCCAGTGCTTCAAAAATTTGTGCACCATGATAACTGCGCATCGTTGAAATACCCATTTTGGTCAATACTTTGGACATACCATGGACAGCTGCGTGGATGTAGTTCGCTTCCGCTGATTCAGCATCCAGTCCGTCCAACAAGTCTTCTTCAGCAAGTTCGCGGATGGTCGCATAAGTCAAATATGGATTGACCGCGTTACAGCCGTATCCGACCAATGTACAGAAGTGATGCACTTCTCTTGGTTCACCGGATTCCAGCACAAGGCCGACGCTTGTGCGTGTTTCTTCGCGGATCAAGTGATGATGCAGACCGGAAACAGCCAATAAAGCCGGAATGGCTGCCCATTCAGCGTTCACGCCGCGGTCGGAAAGGACCAAAATGTTGGCGCCTGAAGCAATAGCCTTGTCCGCTGCACTGAAAAGACGTTCCAAAGCTTTTTCCATCCCTTTCGCATCTTCTTCGACACGGTATAAAAGGGAAAGAGTGACCGTTTTGAATTTGTCGTCCTGCAACGCTTTGATTTTCGCTAATTCAGAATCCGTCAAAATCGGGCTATCCAAGTAGATGGCATGTGTGTCAGCCTTATCCGGATCTAACAGGTTACCGCAATTTCCGACAAGCATTGTATCGGAAGTAACGATTTCCTCACGGATCCCGTCAATCGGAGGGTTCGTAACTTGCGCAAATAATTGTTTGAAGTACAGATAAAGCATCTGTGGTTTGTCTGATAAGACTGCCAACGGAGAGTCGATCCCCATTGCTCCGACTGAATCGCCACCGGTAACGGCCATCGGTTTGATTAGTAACTGGATGTCCTCGAACGTATAACCGAAAGCTTTCTGTTGGTGCAACAATTCTTCAGGTTCAACCGTTGCGGTCAATGGAGCAGGTGCAAGGTCCTTCATTTTGGAAATGTGCTTCTCAGCCCATTCTCCGTAAGGTTGTTTGGCAGCGACTGTTTCTTTGATCTCTTCATCCGAGATGATACGTTTTTGCTTCGTATCGATCAACAGCATCTTGCCTGGCTCCAGACGGCCTTTATAGGCTACATCTTCCGGACGCACATCTACGACACCTACTTCGGATGAAAGGATTACGCGATCATCTTTCGTCACATAGTAACGGGACGGACGCAAACCGTTTCTGTCCAACACCGCTCCGACGATTTCGCCATCCGTAAAGCCCATTGCTGCAGGGCCATCCCATGGTTCCATCAGGAAGTTGTTGAAGTTATAGAAATCTTTTTTGGATTTCGACATCGTTTTGTTCTTTTCCCAAGGCTCAGGAACCATCATCATGACAGCTTCCGGCAATGAGCGGCCGTTCAGATACAAGAATTCCAGATTGTTGTCGAATTGGGAAGAGTCGCTCCCTGTTTCGTCGACGATCGGATAGATTTTTTCGCTGGCATCCAACAGATCCTGGGACATGCTGCCTTGACGGGCGCGCATCCAATTGATGTTTCCGCGGATTGTGTTGATTTCGCCATTGTGGATCAAGTAACGGTTTGGATGAGCTCTTTCCCAACTTGGGAAAGTATTCGTACTGAAGCGGGAATGGACCATCGCCAAAGCGGATGTGAAATCCAAATCCGTCAAATCAAGATAGAAGCTGCGCAATTGTTCTGCAGTCAACATCCCTTTGTAGACGATTGTTTTCGAAGAGAAGCTGGCAAAATAGAACGAGCCGCCTCTTTTTTCGCTCATCGGTACGATTAGTTTTTCGGATAATTTACGGATGACGAACAATTTGCGTTCGAAATCCATTTCAGTCATCTCAGGATTTCCTTTACCGACAAAGACTTGGATAAAACGCGGAATGGCTGCTTTTGCAGTCACACCGATTTCGCAGCTGTCGATCGGAACCTCACGCCAACCCAACACTTTTTGACCTTCGGAAGTGACAATCTCTTCCACCATTCTCATTTGTTCGTGACGTAGATCGTCATATTTATGGGCAAAGAGCATCCCTACTCCATAATCGCCTTTTTTAGGCAAATGGATTCCTAGGACGTCGCACTCCCTGCTGAAAAAATGATGAGGAATCTGCACCATGATACCTGCTCCGTCACCTGTTTTGGCATCAGCGCCGGAAGCACCCCTATGCTCCATGTTTTCCAATAAATCCAACGCATCAGAGACTAATTTATATGAGCCATTTCCATTGATATCAACGACAAATCCCATACCGCATGCATCATGCTCGTAGGCGGGATCATACATTCCTTGTTTTTTTGGAGGAGTGTAACTATTCATTTCGGCGTCCCTACTTTCTATTATGTTATTCTGATATTATAATCAAACTCTAATTTAAATACAATCCATTTTCATTCATTTTTTCACAATTAGTTGCATCTTTTTTTTGATAGTAACAATATTAACTTTGGAAAAAACATTTGATATAACACAATTATACAACCTGGCGACCGGTTACTGACTTGTGATAGATTTCATAACATCACCATGTAAACAGTTACCGTTTTCATCACTTTTTAATGCAAGATGCCTTCATCATGACATTCTGATTGAAAATAGCTGATTTTTATTAAAAAATACCCGACCTTGATTAATTTTAAGGTCGGGTAATTGATTTTGTACTATTTGGTCAGTGTCAAAAGCATTTCTCTGACGGTCTTGCAGGCCATAGCGGTAGAAGCGCCTGACGGATCGTATTGCGGAGAAAGTTCAACCACGTCGGCTGAAACGATCTGGTTCAAGTCCTGCAACGCTGCGATACCCGCCAACAATTCTTTGTAGGTGATGCCGCCTGGCTCAGGTGTTCCGGTTCCAGGGAAAGTGCCAGGATCCAATACGTCCAGATCGATCGTCACATAAACGGGAACATCCTTCAATTGCTGGACAATCTGCGGCAGCGTGTCGATGGTGAATTTTTCCATATAAGTATGCTCTTTCGCCCATTCGAATTCTTCCTTCAAACCGGAACGGATACCGAATTGGAAAATGCGGCCGTCTCCCAGGAAGTCGAAGCAGCGGCGGATGACTGAAGCATGCGACAAGGATTCGCCCATGTAGTCTTCACGCAGATCTGTGTGGGCATCGATATGGATGACATGCAGATCTGGGTATTTTTCATAGGCAGCCTCGATGGTAGGCAGGCTCACGAGGTGCTCGCCGCCGACCATCAAAAATTTCTTGCCATTGTCCAATACTTCTTTTGTGTAGGCTGCGATATCGCTCAAGACGCGCTCTGTGTTGCCGAAAGGCAGATCCAGATCTCCGCCATCATGGATGGCCTCTTCTTCAAGGTCGCGATCCAAATAAGGGGAATAACTTTCCAAGCCGAATGAATCCTGGCGGATCGCCTGCATCGCAAAGCGCGTGCCTGGCCTGAAACTGGTTGTTCCGTCGAATGGGATCCCGAATAATACGGTAGATGCTTCTTCAAATGAAGATTCGCAGCCGATAAAAGTCTGGATGTTCATGTTATTTTTCACTGTCTGCCGTCCTCCAACTGTATGCTATTTGATTGTTGTTTCGATTGATCAGTCTTTCAGGACTTTGATCTGATGAGGCATTTTTTCCTCAGTCAGGACGTTGCCTAGAGTTTCATTGTAGTAGTGGTAATGCTGCACGACTGCTTCAGAGATCACTTCACCAGGGATGATCAACGGAATTCCTGGCGGGTAGATCATGATCGAGTCGGCACTGATGCGGCCGATTGCGTCGTCGATGCCGACCACTTCATTGTCGGCATAGAAGGCGTCACGCGGGCTGCAGGCCAATTTGTTGATGCTGCAAGTCATCACGTGCGCATCGAAGTGTTGGCTTGCTTTTTTGTAGCGTCTGCGGAGATCCATCAAGGCATCAACCAGTCTTCCGATTGATTCGCGCGTATCGGCTGTGCTGATGACTGCCATCACTACATAGCCTTCAGCCAACTCCATTTGGATGCCGTATTCTTCCTTCAAGATTGTGTATACTTCGAAACCGGTCAAGCCGATATCATTGACACGGATCACCAATTTGGTCCAGTCATAAGTCTGGTCAAATTTATCCTTGATGTAGTCGGATTTCAATACTTCATAGTCGCCGAATGCTTCGATCGCTTCAATCGCTTCGCTGACGATCGGACGCAATTTTTTGTAGCGGTCTTTGCCGTACATCGCCAATTCGCTGCGTGCGGCATCGATCGAGCTCATCAACAAGTAGTTCGCGCTTGTCGATTGCAGCATGTTCAGCACTTTTTGTAATTTTGTTGCGGAAATGCGCTCCCCTTGCATCACCATCAAGGAACTCTGCGTCAAAGATCCGCCGGTTTTGTGCATGGAATAAGTCACCGCATCGGCTCCAGCTTTCATCGGATCCTTCATTTTTCCGGGCATGAACGGCAAATGCGCGCCATGCGCACTGTCGACGATGACCACGACGCCGCGTTCATGTGCGATATCACAGATCGTCTCCAAATCGTTCAAAGATCCGAAATAAGTCGGATAAGTGACCAAAAGAGCTTTCGCTTCAGGATTTTCATCCAAGCCTTTGATGATGCGTTCCACGGAGATACCGTGAGAAATTCCGAAAGCCAAATCCATTTCAGGCTGAATGAAGATCGGCTTTGCGCCGCTCAAGATCAACCCGCTCATCACTGACTTATGGCAGTTGCGGGGAACCAAAATCGAATCGTTCGGCCCCACCACGCTCATGATCATCGCTTGGATGCCTACAGTCGTACCGTTAACCAAGAAAAAGGCTTGATCGGCATTGTATGCTTTTGCAGCCAATTCCTGTGCTTCTTTTATGACGGATTGCGGATGGCTCAACAAGTCCAATTCTTTCATGGAGTTGACATCCATCTGCATCGTCATATCACCGACTGCCATTTTAAATGGCGTCATCTGCGCACCCATTTTATGTCCAGGGACATCGAAAGGCGTAACGTCCTGTTTCGCATTTTTAACAAGCGCTTCGAAAAGCGGCATTTTGATATGTGTAATATTTTTTGCTTTTACGTTAGAAATTTGGTAAGTAATTTTGTCAGAATGACCTTCCAAATAAGTGTCTGAATTGAATAAAACCTTTTCAGCCAAATAGATTTCCCCCTTTGATATAAAAAATGGGCATAAAAAAAGCTCTCCAACCAAAGGAAAGCTTCGATATCTATCAGCTGCTTTTCCTCTTATTGCTCATAGGACTTGGATAATCCTACGCTCAGGTTGGGCACCCAATATCAATCTGTACTCAAAAATTAGATTGATTGGTTTGCCACCGTATCTTCGACCCCTCGTCTCAACGGCTATTAATAAGAGATATTCAATTTATGCAAGCTAAATTCTATACAAATATGGTGTATATGTCAATGATTTTGAACATAAAATAATAATTTTTTTCAAACGTTTTTCCGAACGATACTTAAACAGTTGTTTCGCAACATTCATGAATCACTGTGAACGCCCTCGTATTCCGAAAAAGTTGTATTCGCCTTTCCTATATTCCTGCTCCGGTGAGAAGATCCTCGCAGGAGTTGAAGGTCGATTTCTCCCCTGTCCTCCGACGAACCTCACCTCGTCGGAGTTGCGGTCCGGATTTTCTGTTTTCCTCTGGTGAAAGCCCGATTCGCCGGAGATCAGGCCATGTTATCGGATTTTACTTGCACACCCGGCACTACGCCATAAAAAAACACAACCCGTAATTAGGATTGTGTTTTTTTATGCGCACTATTTTTAGGCTTTCGACTGGCTTTTCACCAATTCGAATTCTTCTTCCATCGCAGCGGATGGTTTTTCCCCGATCAAGGAGAAGATCACGATTGCCACGCAGGAAAGGATGAATGCCGGCAACAGTTCGTAGATGCCGAACACGCCGCCGATCGGTTTGATCAGAAGTTTCCAGATGAAAACAGCGATTCCGCCTGTCAACATACCGGCGATGGCGCCTTGACGCGTCGTTTTTTTCCAGAACAAGGAGAACAGCATCAATGGTCCGAATGTCGCACCGAAGCCCGCCCACGCGAAGGATACGATCGTGAAGATGACGGAGTTCTCATCCAAAGCGATGATGCTTCCGACAATCGCCAAAACGATCAAAATCATCCGCGTCATCGCCATGATTTGCTGATCGGAGGCATCCTTGCGCAGAACGCCTTTGTAGATGTTTTTCGAAAAAGCACTTGCGGCAATCAGCAGGTACGAATCCGCGGAACTGATCGTCGCAGCCAAAATGCCTGACATGACGATTCCGGCCAATAGCGGTGGGAACAATAAAGTCGACATTTCGATGAAGATCGTTTCCGAAGTGGAAGCAGTCGTCAACGCCATCGGGAACATCGAACGTCCGATCAGACCGATCAGGACGGAAGCAGTCAGTGAAAGTGTCGTCCAGATGATGCCGATGCGGCGTGATTGCTTGATTTCATCGGCTGAACGGATTGCCATAAAGCGCAACAGCACTTGCGGCATGCCGAAGTACCCAAGTCCCCAAGCCATGCTCGATGCAATCGTGATCAGTCCGTATTTGCCTGCAGGTCCAAAGGCAGCCAACGCGCCATCAGCCTGTTGCACGCCATCAACCAATGTCGGTGTGGCGATACCGAAGAAATCCAAAAATCCTGGTATGCCATCCAGGTTATCGATGACCGCTCCAGGACCACCGGCATGCACAACGCCTCCGACCAAAACAACTGCCAAAGCCGCGATCATGATGATGCCCTGCATAAAGTCGGAAACACTCTCCGCCAAAAATCCGCCGATGAACGTGTAGAACACGACGAATACCGCTCCGGCAATCATAACCGGGATGTACGGCACTTCGAACAAGGTAGCGAAGAGCTTCCCTACCGTCACAAAACAGCTGGCTGCATAGACGGAAAAGAATACAAAGATGAACGTGGAAGATACCGTCAAAATGATGCGTTTGTCCTCATGGAATCGATTGCTGAAGAATTCCGGCAACGTGATTGCTTCCGCTGATTCGGAATAATGACGCAACCGTTTCGAGACGATTATCCAGTTCAGCGCTGTCCCCAGTGCCAATCCGATCGCTGTCCAGAATGCGTCGGACAATCCTGACCAATAAGCCACGCCCGGAAGTCCCATCAAGAGCCAACCGCTCATGTCCGAAGCTCCGGCACTGATTGCGGCGACCCAAGGACCCAGACTGCGTCCGCCCAAGAAGAAATTATCGGAGCTTTCGTTTGATCGCTTGTAGTAATAAAAACCGATACCGATGATGATTGACATATAGCCGGCCATCGCCATAAAAATTAATGCTTTATCCATAGTTACCCTCCAAAATAAATAATGACATGTTTCATCATTTTAATTTAATTAAAATTTAATGAATTCACTCAGCCATCATAGCACAAGAGTAAAATTGTAAGCAACCTTATTTTCAGGATAAGCAGGTCAAGCATTCTTATAGCGGTTACAAATATCCATTGAACCAGTCAAAGTAAAAAAGCTTACCTACATTCCCCATTACAGGATAGTAGGTAAGCTTCCTTCATTTTGCGCAGGTCATACAGCTTTCAGGCGAGCAACAACCCACTCGATGATGTCCTGCGTTACTTCATCTTTGTTCGTCTCGTTCAGCAGTTCGTGGCGGGCACCCTCATACAGTTTGTAGCTCACGTGCTGAAGGCCAACATATTGGTAAGCCCTGCATGTCTGGACGATGCCTTTTCCGGCCTTGCCTCCGACCGGGTCGGCGGTACCGGAAATGAAATGCAAGGGCAGGTCCTTCGGTGTCGAATGGATGTTCTCAACGTTGTTCATTACCAGCAATCCGCTGAAGAAATCATGGAAATAACCGGCCGAGCCGATTTTGCCACGCAACGGATCCGCTAGAAATTTATCCACTTCCAACGGGTCCCGGCTGAGCCAATCCAAATCCGTCCGAGCGGGCTTAAAACCCCGATTGAAGTTCTGGAAGACCAGCTTGTCCAGCAAAGGACTTGGATGGGTGCGACCATTTCTTTTGATTTCCGACGCTGCCACGACTGTGCCGAGCTTCAGCAACCCATTCGAAAACACCCCGGAACCGGACAGAACTGCGCCGGTAAGATCGTCCCCGTACAACTGAATGTAGCGTCTGGTCAACATAGAGCCCATGCTGTGGCCAAACAGGAACAACGGAATGGCTGGGTTTTCTGCTTGGATGATTTCAGTCAGCGCGCGCATATCTGCGACGACCTTGTCGAATCCTGCCTCATCCGCAAAGCAGATTGCTTCCCCGACATTCCCGTTCGTTTTGCCGTGGCCACGATGATCATTTCCGTAGACGACGATCCCTGCTTCCGCCAATTTGCTTGCAAAAGCATCATAGCGTCCGATATGTTCTGCGTAACCATGCGCGATTTGGACGGCGGCTTTCGGTTTCTGAAGAGCTTCCGGCGACCATTTCATCGCGAAGATTTCTGTCTCGTCACTTGATTGGAAAGTGAATGATGCTGCTGTCATGAGTGGACCCCTCTTCTGGTATCAGGTTATACAAATGGTTAATAAGCATGGCTAACGCTATACTTTTCTCCAATTTAGCGATACCGGTTCAAAATGTCAAGCACCATAACAGCAGGGTAACGAATCTCTTTTACTGGCTCAACCCCTCATAAATCTTTTCTACATTCCATTTCATCATATCGTAATAGCTGTCGCCGTCTTCCCCTTCTTCCGCAACGGAATCCGTGAACAGATTGCTGTAGACTTCAAGATCCACCTCGTTTGACAATCGTTCCATGCTTCGTGGATCGACGCTCGTCTCCACAAAGAGAACTGGAACTTGAGAATCTCGGACTTTTTCAATGATTTGCTTCATCTGATCAGGCGTACCTTGACTCTCGGTATTGATTTCCCAAATATAGGCGGCTTGCAATCCGTAAGCTTGGGAGAAATATTTGAAAGCTCCTTCGCTCGTCACCAACAGTTTCTTTTGCTCGGGGATATCAGCGAATTCTTTTTTTGCTTCGCTATCCAGTTCCGTCAAATCGGCAATGTAAGCATCCGCGTTTTTTTCATAGGCTGCTTTATTTTCAGGATCTTTCTCGCTCATCACGCGAGAGATTTCGGTGATGTACTTAATGCCGTTGGAAATGTCCAACCAGGCATGAGGATCTTGTTGCGAACTGTTGCCCGACAGATACAGCGGCTCGACATTTTTGCTGACGACAAAGTAGTCCTCATTTTCTGCCTTGCCAGCAGTTTCCATCAATTTATCAAACCAGCCATTGCCAGTTTCCAAATTCAATCCGTTGTAGAACACGATATCGGCTTCGCTGGCTTTTCGAATGTCTTCCGGCAAGGGTTCGTATTCGTGCGGGTCGGTCCCGACAGGCACGATACTGTGGGCATCGATCAGATCCCCTCCAATTTTTTCTACCATGTCGCCGATAATGGAATTGGTGGAGACAACTTTAAGCTTGGTTTCTGTTGTTTCTGGTGCATCCGTGATTCCTTTATCTTCTTCCGGAGAATTTCCGCAGCCTCCCAAAACACCTACAAACAGCACTGCAGTAAGCAACAATAATTTATTCTTCATCATAATGAATTCTCCTTTCTTAATTGACCGATAAGGCCCTTCTTTGGTGCAAAAATGAATGCTACAATGAAAAATATAGCTGCTGCCATGACAATCGTCGCCCCAGACGGCAAGTTGTAACTGTAGCTGAAGTAAAGCCCTACGATAGAACTGAGGGTTCCAAATACTGTCGACAGGACAATCATGACGAGCAATTTATCGGTCAGTTGATAGGCAGTTGCAGCCGGGGTGATCAGCATTGCGATCACCAGAATCGTCCCGACTGTTTGCAGCGAAGTCACCGCCACAAGCGTCAGCAAAAACATCAAGCCATAATTGATGGCACTGATGTTCCAACCATATGATTTAGCGATAGTCGGCGCAAAAGAAGTCAGTTTGAGTTGTTTATAGAAAAGCGGCACCGAAATCAAGACGATGATAAGCACAGCGGCTGTCAACAACATGTCTGAATCCCGGACAGCGAGCACATTCCCGAAAAGGATATGATACAAATCCGTGGAGCTTCTGGCAAAGGAAATCAAGATGATCCCTAGAGCAAAAAATGCACTGAAGACGATTCCGATTGCCGTATCGTTTTTCAAACGACTGTGTTTCGTGACAAAACCAATGAGAGCGGCCGACGCCATCCCAAAAATCGTGGCGCCGATGATATAGCTGCTCCCCATCATATAAGAAATCGCCACTCCCGGTAATACGGCGTGCGAGATGGCATCCCCCATCAAGGACATCCCCCGCAAGATGATGAAGGAACCGATGATTCCGGCAGATATTCCGACCATAACGGAAGTGATCAAAGCGTTCTGCAGGAATTGGAAATCCAAGAGTCCTTGAATGAATTCAGTTAACATTTGTTCCACCCCCTAGACTGATCATTTCGGTAATTGCTTCCCCATAAGCCCTTCCCATATTATTGGCAGTAAATACCTCAGATACAGGACCATTGGCAACCACTTCTTTATTGATCAGGACAATATTATCAAAATAAGACTGTACTTTATGCAGATCATGATGCACGATCAGGATTGATTTGCCTTCATCGCGGAGTTGCTTCAACAGCTCAATGATGATTTTCTCGCTTGTAGCATCGATCCCGGCAAAAGGTTCGTCAAGCAGCAGCCATTCTGCTTCCTGCGCCAACGCTCGCGCAATGAAAACGCGCTGCAGCTGTCCACCGGACAATTCACTGATGTGTCGATCTTTAAAAGCTGCCATTCCGACTTTCTCTAAAGCTTTCAATGCCAAATCCTTTTCTTTTTGCTTCGGTCTTTGGAAAAAGCCTAGATTTGCATAAGTGCCAAAAAGTACGGTTCCGAAAACATCTATCGGAAATGAGAGGTCGATTTCTTGTCTCTGTTCGACATAGGCTATCTTGTTTATCATTTCCTTCAGCGGTTTGCCGTAAAGACTGACTGCTCCAGTATTTAACGGCGTCAAGCCCATGATCCCTTTCAATAATGTTGATTTCCCGGCTCCATTTGGTCCTACGATCCCTGTTAATTTGTTCGGCTCAAACGCAAGTGTTGCATTTTTGATTGCAGACTGCCCTTGATAGGCTATATTCATATTCTGGATTTTTAAATTTTCCATGATGCGTCGATCCCTTCTCGTTTTTATTTTCCTGTCTCTGAATTTTTGTCGATCGACCCACAATATATAAGGCTGAATTAAACTAATCGTTAGGCACACCTAACTTTTTATTTAAGTTTAGCTTATTTAATCCAAGTAAGCAAGTATTTTGCATTTCCCGCAGACCTTTTTTGTAGCCCTTTTCTATGAATGCCAAAAAAATCACCTTTTTAGGTCATATACATGAATGAAGTCCATTCATACAACAACTTAAAAAGATGATTTATTACACCATACAGCCCATCAAATTAATATTTGCAAGGTTCTATATGTGAAAAGTTTACTCCCACTCGATGGTCGATGGTGGCTTGCTCGTGATGTACTGTTATATCAAGGTTTTCAGCCCTTGGTAACGTGAATTTCTTTAAGGAAATAGTAACAGATTAATTCAGCAATAGCAAGGTATTTTAACCATTTATCTACTATATAATAATAGTATACTGTAGCCTGCCTTATATTTAAAGGGATAACCCGGTTTTATTCAGGACGTATTAAAGGCTATTTCAGATTAAGTTACGGGTATCTGTACGCTAACTTCCCTCAAAATACGTTTAAGCAAAGGGATTAACGGTTTAAAAAAAAAGGACCTCCCGGCGGTTATTACTGTGCCAAGGGGTCCCTTACTGTTACTTATTCAGTTAGTCACGGTACTATGTTGTTTAGCCTTAAACTCTGCCATTCCCTCCGCAACGATCAGTGCCACCTTTTTAAAGTCTACGGGCTCCTGGCTCTCCTTACGTGCAGTAGCTCTCTTGTGGCAATTTAGTCTCCCTACGTAAATAGCGAACTCCTCAGTCGTATATCCTAGGTAGTCTGCTAACTCTGCAAAAAAGCCGCGCTCACGGTCTTTAGATGCTAGTATACTGTACTCACGTTCTCCCCAGGTCTCAGGGTCTGTCGGTAGCTTATGGCCGTCAATGTATAAAGGATTATCTGCCCGGTACACAGCTGTAGCCAGTTCCTGCGGTAGACCTTTTCTCCAGTCGATCCGCTCCCTGGAATACTTAACCCCGTCTAATCTGCCGTCATTACTTAACATAGGGGACGGGTAAATATTCACTAGGCTGAGGGTTTTACGGTCTATCGCCCACTTAACCGGTAACTGCTCAATTTGTAACAGTTTCTCAGCAAAGCTATTTAGGTCCCCGGCTCTATACTCCTTTAACCGTTCTGCCAGGCCCTTAAGGATACTGGTTATCTGACTGTCCTTAACGTCATCACTGATTAAGTAGCTTTTTACAATATCCAGTGTAATATTTCCACGGGTTAACAGGCTAAAATAGCGCTCCACAGTGCTCTCTAACTTGTCTCCTCTCAGTGTTACCGGTTTAGGTACGTCATACTTACGGCTGTAGTCCCCTGTTAACGTATCCGCCTCAAAATCTGCCTTAATATCCGTATACTCTGCTTTATCGTTGCCGATCGCTTTGCTTGCCTGCTCCCTGGAAAGGCCTGCCTGCTCTGCTATCTCGTTAACGTCTGTAACGCCTATTACCTTGCTTAAATACCTGGCACGGTACAATCTGTTATTATCCAATATTTACCCCTCCTATATACGTAAAGTAAGGACCCTCTAAAGGGCCCTCGTGTTACTGCTTACCTGCTTACCTGTTAATATTCCTTACGTTTACCCGGGTTATTCAGTGCCGTTAACCACTCGCCAGCCGTTAAGTGTAGCTCTAAAAGCTCTGAGGCGTCTGTAACCCGCTGAATAACGTTTTCCCTAGCCGGCGCCTCTACGTTTTTAATACTGTTTAAGGCCGGTACGGCGTTCTTATGGCCTCTCATGGTCTCTCTAGCCTGTTCCCGTGCCCGCTCCCGTGTTACGTTAGGGCCCTCGTTAAGCTCCGTAAGCATATCCTCAAATTCCTTGTCAGTGATGGGATCCACTCTCTTATGGTAATCCTTACCCTCTGCGTATACGTTGGCACCCAGTGGGCTATGTAACGGGTTAACCGTATCTGCCGGCCCTGCTATGATACGTTCAAGCCTTACAGCGTCACTTAACAGCTCCAAATCAGGGTGCTGTACCTCGTTATACATTGACATAAAGACTAGACCCCAGTAAGTAGCCTCCCTAAAGAACGCCGGATCAGTAAAGATACTGCTGTCCGTAAAGCGCTGTAGGTTCTCCTCGCTGTCCCGGGTCTCCCGGTTTAGTAATCCGGTCTCAGTAAGCTGTATCCCTAGGGCGCGCGTGTCCATATAGCCGGATACCGTGCTTAAGCTGTTTAGAATAAACCAGTGTAAACTGGTCTTTTTTTGTGCTGTACGGGCTACAAGGTCCTTACCGTTTAGCCCTGTAAATTCAATGAGTAACTTACGGTCCTGCGTGCTCCCTTTTGGATCCAGGGCACGCTCTATTAAGACGTTGGTAAAGGTATCTAATTCTGATCCGGTCATGGCACGCTGTTTACTACGTCCTAACGCCTGCTTAAGCTCCGCCTCTGATCTGCTGTATTCTGCGTCATAGTCTGCTCTGTTACCTGAAATATATTTCCTTACAGTCCTATCGCTGATATTTAAAGCCTTAGCATATTCTAGCTGAGTAACCCCCTCAGTAGCGTTTAAAAATGCAAAAGTTATAGCGTGCGCTTTAGGGGTAGCGGGCTGTTTCTCTGCCAGGGAATCCGCAATAACTCTGGCTTTACGTTCCTTTTCTGTTTCTGCCATTATCTGTATAAGCCTCCTCTATACGTTAAATCTTTAGTTAGCGCCTCTACAGCCTTGTTTAGCGTCTCCAGGGCTATTAAGTCAATTTTAGCGTTGTTACCGATAATAACCCGGTTGCCGTCCTCGTCCTGCACTGCCTTGTTACCTAGCTCTAATACGTTATAGGCTTTAAGAGCATGCTGTACTAAGTTACCGGTGCCTACCTTTTCCAGTCTCAGCGCTACCATTGTTTTATAGTCCTCTCCCACTGTCTGAGGCGTTGCTGTATCGTACACCTCGGCATAAAGAGCCTTAAGAGCTTCAAACGCTGTAGGCTCCTGCTTGTAGTAGGGGATAGCCAGGGCTGTAAGCTCCTTAATAAATTCCGGTCTACGGTTTTTATGGATAATCTGCATGAAAGCCAGTTCGTCCTGCAATTCCCGGCGCTCCCTGGTTAGTTTTACACCTTGCACTTTTTCCGTAATAGTCAGTAAGGCCTTGTCAATCTCTGCAATTCTAGCTGTAATTAATTGCTGTTCTTGATCGTTAGCCTCGTACTCCTGCACCGCTGAAAAAATAGGCTCTGATAACAATTTTAACGCCTCTACCTCCTTGTTAAACGTCTCTAGTAACGTTTCTCTGTTGTTCCCCGTTGCTGTGATAAGTGTATTCTGTGCGCTCAATGTATTCATAGTTTATTTACTCCCTTTCGTGTTAGCGTTTAAGTGTGCCATTGCCTTTTCATGGTCCTCTATGTTCTTCTTAGCGATTGCGTCATTACTGGCCTTAGCCCGTTTCTGTAGTTCCTTTTCAAACTTGGCGTCTTTTCTAGCCTGTAGGCCGTTGCTGATACGCTCTGTAGGGCTCTTTACCCGTTCATTCTTTTCAGGTCCTCGGATCGAAATACCCAGGCTCTCCCGTGTAATAACGGCCTGCTTACGGGGCTTTGTAAAATTAATTTTACTGTATGCCTTGCTTATGCTGTCTATGCTCATGCTGTTGTGCCTCCCTGGTTAGTTGCTGTTTTCTTAGTTGTAACAGTTTTCTTTTTCGGCTTACCAACCTTAGCTTTGAACTCAATATAAGAGCTTAGAGGCGGTACGCCTGCTTTACGGTAAACAATCAAAGGGTTAACCTTAATGAACTTTTCTTTTCCTGCCTGGGACTTGCCAAAGATGTGCATACCGTCAAACTTAGCGCTGTTCATGTTGCGCTGTAACGTGCTTACGTCTATATTTAGCATTTCTGCCAGGTCTACAATAGCGATACCCTGGACTTTATCCCCCTCACGTTCCATAACGTCATAGGCTAGAATATTGCTCTCATAGGACAAGTAGGGGATAATGGCAAACAATAGCCCCAGGTTATAAACCGTTACAGTGCCATCATTAAAGGCCTGCTGTATGTTTGCCTGCCATAGTTTAGCTTTTTCATTTACGCCATTACCTGCACCTGCTCCCCTAAACAGAATAGACGTATCTAACAGAAATGCTGTGCGTCTCTGCCCGTACTTATCTACCGTGATTTCTGTTAAAAAGCCGGCCGTTTTCAGGTCCTTAATCAGCTCGTTAAGGGTTTGGTCCTTTCCTATTTTAAGTGCCTCTTTAAGCTCCGCCTTGTTCATTGGTACGTTGCTCTGATCCGTCAGTTTTAAAATACCGTCATAACCTGCGTAAGTGCTGATTACAGCCAGGTACCCCAGTTGTCTAAATGTTAATTCTGTCATATTTTCCAGCCTCTCCTTTAGTTCCTGCATTCCGGCAAAGATAAACTGTTCCGGTTTAGTATCAGCTGAGGCTAGCTGTGTTTCTTTATGCTTAAGCTGATGGTAGGCCTTTTGCTGTGCCACTGTTCTGTAATTTGCTACATCGCTGATTATTTCCCCTGTTTCTGTATTGACTAAAGCTAGGTTAGTGCCTTTGTTAGTATTGTTGTTAATACCCATTGTTAGCGATCCCTCCTAAATGTTAGTAACGGGCTTTCTTTTCCCGTTCTATTACTATATTAAGAGGGAAAACGGTTATCTGTGACTCTAGGTGTTATGCCATTTCTCCAGTTACGTAGGACATAAACCATAAAAAAAAAGCTATAGTCCAGGACTTTCCCGGCTATAGCGTGTTCAAACAATGCAAAAGTGGGTCAAAATACGCCTCAGACATTGCATAAGTGGCAAGACTTTCAGGCTAAAAAAACGCTGTAACCTTTGGGGCCGTAAGCGTACAGCGTTTCATCCTAAAAAGAACCCTTCTTAATCTTCTAACCTGATCCCCGTTATCTAACTGTTTATTACTGCCTTTCTAACGTTCCCACTGCCTTAATACTGTTTAACAGTTAATAAAGAATACTCGTTAGCCTACGGCTTCACGACGGGCTACGCCCGCATCCTTACAAAATAACCATATTTAAATCCCTTTTCTTTATAACGTCCTGGCCGGGGTACTGTATAGCCGTTAAGCCGTAAGCCTTGGGTACTGTTACTGGATCCTTGTTAACTAAAAAGGTAATATCTCAGGTATTGTTTTAGGCGGGGCCGGTAGGCCAGGGGACCGGTAGGGACCCTATAAGGGTTAACCTTAACTAACGGTTATTACCGTATATAAAAGAGGTACGAAAAGCCCTGGGGTAAGGTACTTATGAGGATACACTGTAAAAAAAGGGTAAAAAAGGAGGCCCTCAGGTATAAACCCGGGCCCTTGCTGTACCGCTGTATTTCCAGGTAATGCTGTACCAGGGGGCTAGGACGTTTATACGCTGTTTAAGGGCTGTATAGGTACTGTGTAGCACTGTAAAAATACCCGTTACACCCAGGAAGTGCCGGCTGTGCCTGACCGTTCCACTGGCCCAATATTTAACAATTCACCGGCATTAAGAACGTTAAACCCTTGCTACTGCTGTGCTTTGGGCCGGTCCTACCACTGTTCCCGTTGCTGTTCCTACAGGGCTAGAAAAGGGATAGCCTTAATTACAAGGACCCTGTTAACGCTGTAGGGCCCTTAATAACGTTATAGGCCTTGCTGTGGATCCGGTAAACCTTTGTTCCCAGGGCAACAAAAAAGGGACCCTGTAGGCCCCTGATATAACTGCTGTTTAGTTGCTATACTGCCGTGCTCCTTGCGCCCGATATTCCCTGTAAATGGTAGCCCGGCTTATCTTTGTAGCCTCTGCAATATCGTTAACGCTCTTTCCGTTGGTATCACGGTTAGCCATTAACTCTAAGGCAAGCTGTAAGTTCTTATTGTCCTTAGTGTACTTTTTAGGCATACCCTTATATACGCCCCTAGCCTTAGCCTCTGCTATGCCCTCCCGTTGCCGTTCTAGTATCATTTCCCGTTCCCATTCCCCTACAGATAACAGGATATTCCTTATAAGTTTAGAGGTAGGGCTGTTGTCGAATACGCCCATATTAAGCACGTTTAGGGTTATTCCCTTATCGTTTAGGCTGTCTATAAGCTGTATGCCCTGGGTAACGTTACGGGCTATACGGTCCATTTTGGTAATGATTAACGTATCTCCGGCCTGTAGCTGATTAAGTAGCTTATTTAGCCCGGCCCGGTCTGTATTCTTACCGCTTGCTTTCTCTGAGATAATCTTTTCAGCCCCGGCCCCCTTTAGGGCTTTCTTTTGTATTGTAAGATCCTGACCTACTGAGCTGACCCTTGCATATCCGTAAATCATTGTAATAACCCCTTTTCCCCGCTTACTCTTGATACACTCACCTGATACATCCATAACCCTAGTATAAAGCCATTCCGCTATTGTGTCAAGTGAGTATACCTCAATGATACAAGGCGTTCTATTTACGGTTATACTTGGCTAGGGGACTGGCTATATCTGGGGGCTTTACTGTTTATCCTAGGTACGGCTGTTAAACTCCTGTGATACTAACTGTATTACCCAGGATCGCAACCTTGTTACTGTTAATGATACGTTAATAAACAGCGCATAACAGCCATTTAACAGCGTTTTACCTTTAGTAAATGTATTAAGCTGTACGATTAGTTTTCGCTGTCTGAGTCTTTTTTTCACGTTGTAGGCCTAGTTATAGGGCGGACCTGGGTACCCCGGGGGACACCCCCTCTGAGATTCTGCACGGGGCGTTTTAACAGTACGGGATCCGGGGAACGGAAAACAGGACAGTACGGTAGTCTACAGCCACCATACTGTCCTGTACCCCCGTACCCAGGTTTTTAGCTTTTAAAAAAACAGGATAACCCTATAAAATTTTTACAATTCCTAAAAATAGTTTTCAAACAGGGCCACCTAGTTCGAATAAGCCTAACATACCGTATACATGCAGTTGTTGTTAATACGCTTTTACGAATTCATTTTTTACTTTGTTTTTTTATTTGTTCTTGTAGATACGTAACATTAAGCCTATTGCCACGATCAAAAACGCAACAAACAAAAATGGTAATACTAGCATGGTCCAACTTACGGCTTCGTACAGCACGCTACCGAAAATTATTGGGAACAAAGATATGATAATGATAATTAACAGAAACATAGCGATTCTTATAAGCGTCTTCATAAACATTCTCATTGCAAAGCAACTCCTTTAATATGATTTGATCAATGTATTAAAACTTTACATGCTCAATTATAATTAATTCTTGATATGTTGTCGCCAATTTATTTTTATCTACAATTTCAAATATAAAGGCCATCCATCATTGTGTTCGGATACACTTTACATACTATATATGTCGTTATTTTTGATACGCTCTTTTTGACCAGCCCCCGATTTTATTGTGGTTTATTCGTTTTTTTATAATCTTTTTGATATTCTTTTATCGCTTTCATAAAACTTGAAATAAAACTCCAGTTTTGCGGTAAGTTTAGTTCTGAGAGTAAATCACGGATGTAATTCCTCCTCTTTTTGTCATTAGATAGACTAAAAAATTCTTCCGTTTCCTTTATGTCATTTAATATTAAATCTGATATTATTTTGTGATCATCGTTTCTGTAAATGGGTTTCACCATTATGTTCCCCGGTATTTTGTTATATCCATTTGGTAATAATGAATCATATGCCCTTATCGCATAATCCTCTAAATCATCTAAAGATGAGAACGATGTTTTTGCTAAAGGAATCAAGCTAATGCTGAATTTTTCTCCCGAACAATAATCTTCATGTAATTCGGGACTTCCCATATTTAGCATAAAATGTTCATATACTCTGTTAACCATATTTTTCGATTTACCCACATAATAAAGGTCTCTATCATAATTATAGATAAGATAAATACCAACAAGATATTCACTTGTTCCTTTCTTCTTAAGTTCATAAAAGTCTTTGGGAGCATATTTTGGCATTTCTTTTCGTAAACTATCTAGCTCTTTCCTAACGCGTCTTTTGTTTTGGGTTCGTTCGATTTCAAGATCCTTTCTATAAAAATATGACGGAGATATTTCTCCAAAAGGTTCATCACCCAGCACCTCTCTTATCCAACTTATTTCACTTTCTGTAAGCATGCAATCACCCCTGAATTCTATCTTTAAACATCATGATACCTTAACTTATTTATCTATTCTTATTAGTCTTGAATTTCCGGCCCACAATGTCGTTTTAGTTGTATACATAAAAAAAGGCTGTTCCGCCTCGTGGTTCAGAACAACCTACACTATTAAGTTACTTTAAATTTACAGATACCTCTGATTACTATAGTTTATCTTACATAATTACTCTTTATATATTCCTTTTGATCCTCTGTAAGGTCCTGGCCGGCTTTAAGCGTAAGGAATATCTCTCTTTCAATATCCGCAGGATCTGCAATTTCCGATACATTTTCATATCTCACTGTTTGAGAGTCCTTGGCAAAGAACGGAGTAACAGGGTCTAAAGTTTTCCGCCTGCTTAACAGAATGTGATCGCCCCTGTAAATACCTTGACGTTTATCCCTGTCTGAACTCGTATCATCAATAATAAAAGTAAAACCGTTAGTAGATGTGATTTTCTTAAGGTCATCCTGCTCTGCCTCCGCCGTAAGGTTAGCCTGCTCTTCCTCCGTTATCGGTAGCTGTAACATCCTTAGGAAATCGTCCTCACCTACTAACTCTATATCCTGTCCTTGTTCCAGGTATTTCCTAGCTTTAATCATCTTACTGCTCTCATTCTTACCGTTCAAATGGCTTAAATCTTGCTCGCCCATGATCAGAAAGTTAGTTTTCTTTGTAATGTTTTCCTCTCTAATACCCCCAACTTTGCCGAACAACTCGAATATATACTCACGGGGCCCAGTCTCTAATTTACCGGTCACTGCTCCATATTTACGATAGAACGGGTGGTCCTCATTAAAATAGCTAGGATCCAGGGTATCTAATAAATTAACATGCTCTTTTTTGATGTGCCTTATTGCTTTTGAGAAAGGGGACCGCTCACTACCATTAATAACACCCAACCGCTTATAGTGCGTTTTATCCAGTAGGTCAGCAAGATCTTGCGCATTACTCTGCCTGATCAGCTCTGTTATTATTAACCCTGAGGCCTGTGCGTCTGATAGAGCGTTATGATGGTTAAGAGGGATATTAAATTCTTTAGCCAGGTTTTTCAGCTTGTAACTTAAACGTGAAATTACGGCTTTTGAAAGGTAGTAAGAACAAAAGTATTCCATGTAAAAATCATTAATACCGTATTTCTCATTACATTCTCTTATGGCTCCTGAATCAAACGGGGCATAATGTGCCACTACTGGTAGGCTGTCAATAAAACTTAAAATATCGGGGGCTATTTCCGGGTAGGTAGGGCTGTTCTTCACTGCGTCCCCAGTTATCCCATGTATATAAATGTTATAGCCGTCGAATTCTTCCTCGGGGTTTATTAACGTATCAAAAGTATCCACTATCTCACCGTTAAGAAACTTAACTAAACCGATAGAACAAATACTCCCCTTATTGTAATTAGCAGTCTCTACGTCTAAAGCTACAAAATTAATACCCTCCATCTTTCCCCATCTCCCTAGCTGTTATTGTAAAGCCAACACTGAGATAAAAAGCTGTGTATCTTCCTTTAGTATACTCTTTATGCCGTAATTTTGCCCTATATATTTTACAATCAACTGTAAAAATAATTTAACTTTAGTGATAATCAGGGTGTAGTGTCCAGGCTTTTAGCTGTGCTTAAAAAGCGTATGAAAGAAAGAGGCCCCTACAGCGATTGCCTGTAAGAGCCTTAAGGGTGGCTATTAAGTTAGGGATACTGCTATCCAGGTAGTGCTGTTATTCCAGGGCTTACGGCTTTCCTGCCCCTAGGTCTCTGTATCCTCAGGTACTACAGCCCCGGCTTCAATCTGCTGTATCAAACTTTGGATAATTCTATCGGTCTCCGCCTGGTAGCACGCCTCCACCTTGTCCCCCAAAAACATAAGCATGTTAGCTAGGTAATCCTTGTCTACAGTTATTTTAACGTTATTCTTAGCTATATAATGCTGTCCCATGTTAAGCGCTCCTCTCTGTATGCTCTTGTTAAACTACCTTAAAATGCTCCTGTTCCTCGCCATCAGCCCTTAAGTGATCCTGTACCTCCTGTCCTAAACCTATTTCCTCGGCAATATCTGTAAGCACGGTAATAGCTTTGTCCCCCAGGTTACTGATTAACATATCTATAAGGGCGTTACTCCCTAATTCCTCTGCCAGTACGTCCACTACCTCATTAAGCCGTGCCTGGGTTACCTGTTCATGTTGTGCCTCCTGTGTAATTGATCGTCCCGCTGTTACCGTCTTATTCATGCTGTCATTTCTCCTTTTATATTAAGTTTATTATTGCCGTTGGTTATGCTGTTAGTTCCTGTCCGGCTTGCCGGGCTATGGGCAGAATACGCCCTACAAAAGAACGTTATTCTATTGGTATGGTATAGAATGTAAGCCCGTTTTTATGTCTTTATCTGCTCCTCAGACAACCCTTTACCGGCATATCTCTGCATTTCGTTCTGCGGTTGAGACTTTAAGAGTACCGCTCCCGTGTTTTGTGTAACGGGCTTTGTATCCGGCTTAATGGTTAACGGGCCCGCCAAAAACAGACAAGCCTGCCTCACTGTTTAGGGAATAGCTCCCAGGGCCGTGCTCGCCCCTTTGCTTGTGGTATTCTTACGCAAAGTAACCCTGCTCTCTTACTAGGGTTAGTACAATGGCTGAGCCGTGCCTGGTTTATAACCGTCCTCGCCCGGTAACTAACATTCCTCCGGGATAGACGTTAGAGCAACGTAAAAAGCGCCTATACTGCTCCTGATACACTTTCAGATAACAGTACAAGCGCTGATCCCGTTGTATAGGGTTTCGTATACTTGAAATTTAACCGCTACACTGCTAAAATTACTTATATAGCTCTGTAGCCGTTCCGTCTGATAGTTGTTTTATCAGGCCGTTACTAAGGTACTCCAATACCTGGTAATAACGGTTATAGGGCTCTTTTTGTGCCCTTATATTCAGTTTTCATTTACTGCTTAAGATTCTGTAAGGGGCTAGTTTTAACCCCGTGCTTAACGATCATTTCATCATCAAGCCCTTTTAAATACGTGGCTGTTATTGTCGTATCGTAATGGCCCAGTAGCCGGGAAAGGCTGTAAATGTCTATCCCGTTCCTCAGTTGTTTTTGTGCAAAGTAATGTCTGCAATCATGCGGGCAACACCTTACACCCTCCCTTACTCCTACGTTCTTACCGTGTTCCTTTAACATCTGATTAATGCGGGTACGTGTAACTTTCTTGCCTGACTGCGTTAAAAAGTAATAATCCTCTAGCTCCTCAGGGTCCCAATTAGAAAAGCGTTTCTCCTTAGCAAACTTGTATTTGTTCATCTGCCGTTTAACCCTGGGGCTGATATACATAAGCCTCTGCTTGCTCCCCTTACCTCTGACAAGTAGCCCGTTGCGGTTAATATCCTCTGTCTTAATCCCGATCAATTCCGACACCCTCAAACCACAGTCAAAAAGTAGCATAAGCATTAACATATCCCGGATATTGCTATACGTCCGGCCCTCACAGTCCTTAAGCATGGCCCTTACTTCTCTGTCGTTAAATGTTCTTATTACAGTCTTTTCCTCTTTCAGATTCTTTATAAACCGTGTAGGGTTATCGTCACGGCTTATATACTCCTCCTCTACTAGGAACGTGTATAAAGACTTTACCCGGGCAATATTGCCGTTTATTGTAATGTTTTTAAGGCGCCCGGACTGTTGCCAGTATCTAATTAACTGTTTAATATGCGCTGATTTAATGGCCTCTATCGTTTTTATCTCGTACTGCTTAAATAAGAACGTTTCAAACTCCTCCAGGGTATACGTGCAAAGCTCGATATACTTTTGAGCTCTGCTTAATATCTCCTGATTTAGCGTAAAATCCTCTATAGCATCCCGAATAAGCATAAAAAAGCACCCTCCTAACCTGTTCCATTTAAGGAAATTCAAGTTAAAAGGGTGCTTAAAAGCACTAGCTTATTAAATTTGATATAACGTGTACTATAGTTGCACCTCAATCAGGTAAATAGTATAAGGTATAAACTGCTAAATAGCTGTATTAATACCTACAATAGCCTGATATATCAACGTTTCTAACGGCAATAACAACCGGAAAATGCCCGGGTTACTCCCACTCGATGGTCGATGGTGGCTTGCTCGTGATGTCGTACACTATGCGGTTGACGTGCTTCACTTCATTTACGATGCGTCGGGAAATTTTGTCCAACACTTCGTAAGGGATGCGAGCCCAGTCGGACGTCATGCCATCGATGGATGTCACGGCGCGGATACCGATTGTGTAGTCATACGTACGGCCGTCGCCCATTACGCCTACGCTGCGGAAGCCTGGCAGGACTGTAAAGTATTGCCATACATCGCGGTCCAAACCAGCATTCGCGATTTCTTCGCGCAGGATGTAGTCTGATTCGCGGACGATTTCCAATTTTTCTTCGGTGATTTCGCCGATGACACGGATACCCAAACCAGGGCCTGGGAATGGTTGGCGCCAAACGATGCTGTCAGGCATGCCAAGTTGTGTTCCCAATTCGCGGACTTCATCTTTGAACAATGTGTTCAATGGTTCGATCAACTTGAATTGCATATCTTCAGGCAGTCCGCCTACGTTGTGGTGGGACTTGATTGTTTGGGCAGTCTCCGTTCCACTTTCGATCACGTCGGTGTAAAGCGTTCCTTGCGCCAAGAAGTCGATGCCTTGCAATTTCGTAGCTTCATCATCGAATACGTAAACGAATTCGTTACCGATGATTTTACGTTTTTGTTCCGGATCGCTGACGCCTGCCAGTTTGTCCATGAAACGTTTTTTCGCATCAACGCGGATGATGTTCAAGCCGAATTTGCCTACAAGGCTTTCCATAACTTGATCGCCTTCGCCTTTGCGCAAAAGGCCGTGGTCAACAAAGATACAAGTCAATTGAGAGCCGATCGCTTTGTGCAGCAACACGCCGACTACGCTTGAATCAACCCCGCCGGACAGTCCCAACAAGACTTTTTTGTCGCCGACAGTTTCTCTGATTTTTTTGGTTTCGATTTCGATGAAGTTGGCGATCGACCAGTTGCCTGAGCAGCCGCAGACTTCGAAGGCGAAGTTCTTCAGCATTTCATTGCCGTGTACAGAGTGCTGTACTTCCGGATGGAATTGAACGCCGTAGAATTTTTCTGCTGTATTGGCGAAGGCTGCAACAGGACAGTTGTCGTTTGTCGCAGTCACTTTGAAGCCAGCAGGAATTTCAGTGATTTTGTCACCATGGCTCATCCAGACAGACTCGATGTCGGAAAGGCCTTTGAACATTGGCGTATCCAAATCAAGGATTTGGATATCGGAACGTCCGTATTCTCTTTCATCAGCAGGAATGACTTTTCCGCCGAAATGGTCGGTCATCAATTGCATGCCGTAGCAAATGCCCAGTACAGGGATGCCCAAAGCGAAAATGGCCGGATCGACTTTGAAAGCATCGTCTTCATAGACGCTGTTCGGGCCGCCGGAGAAAATGACCCCTTTGACGTTCCCCATCGCTTTGATATCTTCAGCAGTTGTGCGGTGTGAAACCAACTCTGAGAATACGCCGAATTCACGGATGCGTCGTGTAATCAATTGGTTATATTGACTGCCGAAATCCAGTACGACGATTTTTTCCAACTCGGTAAATTGCTCTATCATCTAATAATCTCTCCAATTTCCTTAATATTTTTTTATGTACAATTCATCAATAAAGTGATTCGTTGTTTTATGAATCACTAAATTTGCCCGTGTGATCGTGGGATAGATATACTCCCGAAGGTTTTTGAGGTTGACCCTTTTCCAGACGCCTCTGGCCATCTCGATGGCATCCTCGCGTTTGCCGATTGCATAGTTGTAATAATAATTGTCCGGTTGATCGATTGCCAAGTCCATCAGCATTTCGAAACGTTCGATGTACCATTTTTCGATCATCTCTTCCTCGGCATCCACATAGATGGAAAAGTCAAAGAAGTCGCTGACGTAAATCTGTTGATTGCTCGGCAACTGCAGCACATTGATCCCTTCCACGATCAGGATATCCGGATGATTCACTTCCTCATAATCGCCAGGGACAATATCATAGATGCGGTGGGAATAGACCGGAAACCGGACATTCGGCTTGCCTGTCTTCACATCCAACAGGAATTGCACCAAATTTTCCATATCGTAACTTTCCGGGAATCCTTTACGATCCATGATGTTGCGTTCCCTCAATATCCGGTTCGGATACAGGAAACCATCTGTTGTCATCAATTCGACAGCTTTTGTCGGATAAGCCCGCTTCAAAAGGTTCTGCAGGACACGTGCTGTCGTGCTTTTACCGACTGCGACACTACCCGTAACGCCAATGATGAGCGGCGACGGTTCATAGGATCTGCCAAGAAATCTGCTTTTATCCCGCTGAAGATTCCGGTACTGCTGCAAGTAAATATCGAACATATGCACCAACGGCACATAGACATCCTTAACATCTTCCAATGAAAGCCTATCATTCAATGATGTCAATTCCTTCAGTTCCTCTTCCGTGATTGTCGGAATGGAATCTTGATGAAAAGTTTGCCATTCTTCACGATGGATTTCGTAGTAGTTTCTATCTTCTATCATAGCTTTTCCCTTCTGGAAATAATCAAACTTTTGGTAATTGTATCACACTTTTCTGAAAATTTAACCCCCATCAAATACGAACATTAAATTTTAATTGAAACCTAATCTTTGCTTTCTGCGGTGGTAAAGCTTTTTAAGTTTCCGTAAAATCCCAAAGATTTGATTTACTTTGCATTTTTGCTCCGATACAATGAAAATGATGAAAGAAAATAGCGGAAAATATGTGCTGAATTCGTCAAATTTTATTTAAAAAAGAATTTAAAATGCGAATGATCTGGCGAAATCATGCCGATTTGCAAAATCCATGTACAGCAAGCATAATAGAAGACGCGTAAGAATCAGCGACAGTACGACTTTTCCGCTTGATTCATAACCAGTAAAGGACGATCCCATATGATAAAAACTCGTTGCTCAACCGGCAAATCTCACGGCAAAATCATCCTGATGGGTGAACATGCTGTCGTCCACGGGGAGCCATCCATTGCACTGCCCTTCCCGGCAGTTGAAATGACCGCGACCGTATGCGAAGCGGAAGGTCCCTTGACCATTGATTGTTCCTATTATAACGGCATCGCTGCAGAAATGCCTGAAATCCTGGAAAGCATGCGGACAGCGATCCAATCGGCTTTGGCCGAACTGCAGGTTTCGGACAAGGATTTGGCGATTTCGCTCGCGAGCACCATCCCGGCCGAAAGAGGCATGGGTTCCAGCGCTGCCGTTTCGGTGGCCTTGACCCGCGCCCTTTTCGCCTACTTCGATAAGCCGCTGGACCAAGCGACCTTGCTGCGGCTCGTTAATATATCCGAGATGGTTGCACACGGAAACCCCAGCGGTCTGGATGCCGCAACGGCAAGCGGCGAGGCACCGCTCTTTTACATCAAAGGCCAGCCATTCGAAGCTTTTCCTTTGAACCTGAAGGCTTACATGATTGTCGGGGATACCGGCGTGACAGGCCAAACAAAGGAAGCAGTAACCAGCATCGCCACAAAACTGAACGGAAAAAATCCGCAACCGTACCGAGCCGCCATCACCCGTTTGGGCAACCTTGCTCAAAGGGCGAAGTCAGCAATCGAAGCAAATGACCCGCAACAATTGGGGCAATTGATGAACCAGGCCCATGAGGTGTTGTCTTTTCTGGACGTATCCAGTCCTGATCTGAACAGACTCGTATCAGCCGCCCTTTCTTCAGGAGCGCTGGGCGCCAAATTAACAGGCGGCGGACGCGGCGGTTGCATGATTGCTTTGGCCGGTACCCGCTCCGAAGCGGAAAAAGTTGAAGAAGCTATACGCCAAGCCGGGGCGATCCGGACTTGGATCTATCAAATGGGAGGAAATGAAGATGCCTAAGAAAGCTTATGTCCGAGCGCATACCAACATCGCGCTGATCAAATATTGGGGGAAGCGGGATGAAACCGACTTTCTTCCTATGAACAGCAGCCTTTCCATGACTTTGGATAAACTCTATACGGATACGATGGTCGTCTTCGATGAAGCCCTCCCGCAGGATTCCTTCTATCTGAACGGCGAGAAGCAAGGCGAAAAAGAGACACAAAAAATCTCCAAATTCCTTGATCTGTTCCGTGAAGAAAAAAAGACAGCCATACGTGCGCGCGTTGAAAGCATCAATCACGTCCCTACCGCAGCCGGCTTGGCCTCATCAGCCTCCGCCTTCGCTGCTTTGGCAGGAGCTGCCAACTTGGCTTTGGGACTTGATTTGGATCCGCAGCGATTGTCGACCTTTGCAAGACGCGGCAGCGGCAGTGCCACGCGCAGCATCTACGGCGGTTTTGTGGAATGGGATATGGGGACTTGTTCCGACGATTCCTTCGCGGTACCGGTCGACGATGCCGGCTGGGATATCGGTATGGTCATTGTGGCCGTCAACCAGAAAGCAAAGGAAGTCTCCAGCCGCGTCGGCATGAAACGGACTGTCGAAACTTCGCCCTTCTATCCGGCTTGGGTGGAATCGGCGAAAAGAGATATCCTGGACATCAAAGCAGCCATCGCTGCGAAGGATTTCGTCCGTTTGGGCGAAATCACCGAAGCGAACGGCATGAAGATGCACGGAACCATGTTAGGGGCGGAACCGCCTTTTTCCTATTGGGAACCGGACAGCATCGTCGCCATCAAGACCGCACAGGCTTTGCGCAAACAAGGCATCCCTTGTTATGTCACGATGGATGCCGGCCCGAATGTGAAGGTGCTGTGCCGCCTTTCGCAAGCCGAAACGATAAAAGCAGCGTTGCTGGAACATTTCACAGAGGATAAATTGATCATCACCAAGCCCGGAAAAGGAATCCGGGAATTGACTGCAGACGAACGCGCTGTCTACAGTTGGAACGACTAACAGGAACAGAGAGGGTTGAATTCATGACTGTAACAGAAGCAAGTGCTCCGGGTAAATTGTTCATCGCCGGAGAATATGCGGTAGTGACGCCGGGCCACCCATCGATTTTGGTCGCATTGGATCAGTTCATTACGGTTTCTTTGGAGGAAGCCGATACGACCGGGACGATCCGGTCGGCGCAGTATGGCGGTTTGCCGATTCCTTGGATCCGCGAAGAGGATCAGTTGGTCATCGACCAGCGCGAAAATCCTTTCCTCTACATTACCGAGGCTGTCAAGGTGACGGAACGCTACATCAAAGAAACCGGGATACTGTTATCCTATTTCCATCTGTCCGTGAAGAGCGAGTTGGACAACGCCAGCGGAAAAAAATACGGACTGGGATCGAGCGGCGCTGTAACGGTCGCAACGATCAAAGCGTTGCTGAAATTTTATGCAATCGATCCGGATTTTGAGTTGGTTTACAAACTGGCTTCTTTGGCGCACCTGTCCGTCAAAAGCAACGGCTCCTTCGGTGACATTGCCGCAAGTACCTACGGCGGCTGGATCGCGTATGCCTGTTTCGACAGGGAATGGGTAATGAAGAAGGCAACCGAGCTGACGCTCACCGATTTGTTGGAATCAGCCTGGCCGCAATTAATGATCCGGCCATTGACACCACCAGCCAATCTGCGGTTGGTGATCGGTTGGACCGGCTCCCCGGCTTCGACCACCCATCTTGTCGACCGCGTCAATGATGTCCGCGGCGGCATCGATGATTTTTACAAAACATTCCTGGAAGCCAGCAAAAAGTGCGTAAATGCTATGATCGCCGCTTTCGAACATGGCGATCTGAAGATGATTCAAGCAGGCATCCGTGAGAACCGCCTGCTGCTGCAACAGTTGACTGTGCACACCGGCGTCGTCATTGAAACGCCCCCATTGACGCAATTATGCGATTTGGCAGAAGAGAACCTGGGTGCGGCAAAATCATCCGGTGCCGGCGGCGGAGACTGCGGCATCGTCATCATCGACAGGCAATCTGGCATCATCCCCTTGATTTCGGAATGGGAAAAAGTCGGGATCATGAACTTGCCGCTGCACGTCTTCAGCTACGTTAGAAGTGCAGCAGCCATTGATTGGAAAGGAGCTTCCGAATGACGCTTGATTCAAACAGAAAAGACCAGCATGTCGATCTGGCCGAAAAACAGTATCAACCAGCCGACCTTTCCGACTTCGGGAAGATGCGCTTTGTTCATCACTCTTTGCCCAATCTGAAGGTGGCGGATATTTCGCTGCAGACGGAGATGGCAGGGATGAACCTGGCTGCGCCCTTCTACATCAACGGCATGACCGGCGGTAGCGAGCGGACCAAACGGATCAATGCCGATTTGGCGACAGTCGCAAAAATGACCGGCTTGGCGATGGCTTCCGGTTCCGTCAGTGCGGCGTTGAAGGATCCCAGCGTGAGCGACAGCTTTTCGGTCATCCGCAAGGTGAACCCGAACGGACAGATATTCGCGAATATCGGTGCCCACCATTCGCTTGAGAATGCCAAGCGCGCCGTGGATATTCTGGAAGCCGATGCTCTGCAGATCCACATCAACGCACCACAGGAAATGATCATGCCGGAAGGCGACCGCGATTTCACGATGTGGCTTCGTCAGATCGAAGAGATCACCGCGCATGTCGGCGTCCCCGTCATCGTGAAGGAAGTCGGCTTCGGCATGAGCCGGGAAACGATCCAGCAATTGATTGCGGTAGGTGTCCGGACGATCGATGTCTCCGGCAAAGGCGGCACAAACTTTGCGGCGATCGAAAACGCAAGGCGCACGGCCATAGCCTATGACGACCTGGAAAACTGGGGCCAATCGACTTTGATCTCTTTGCTTGAAGCCGATGTTCATCGCGGCAAAGCGGAGTTCCTGGCATCCGGCGGCATCAAAACACCATTGGACATCGTCAAGGCTTTGAGCCTGGGCGCGAAGGCTGTCGGCCTTTCCGGCCAATTCCTGCATAAGGTCCTGAGCGATGGACCGGATAAGACGGCCGAAACGGTCGAAGCCTGGAAGCAACAGATCACAACGGTGATGGCGATGCTGGGCAAAACATCGGTTGCCGATCTGGATCGAACAGATCTTATCTTCCAACGGGACATCCTCGACTGGTGCGACATGCGCGGGATCGACTACCGTCAGTACGCCAATCGTTCAGTGAAGTAACCTGATCTAAATATAAATAGCACGCGCCAGCGAACGGGAGAATGATACCGGTCGCTGGCGCGTTTTTTTGTTGGGTGTAGTTTTGATATATGCTGTTATTTTGGATTTACGGGCGAACAATCGACAAACCCCCGCTGCGTCGGCTGTTCGGTGAGGCACTTGATACGTTCAGTCAACGCATTCGGTGTGTCTCGGCTGTTCGCGCCAACGCTTGATACGTTCAGTCAAGACATTCGGTATGTCTCGGCTGTTCACACTAATAATTCATGCGTTCGGCCGACATATCCTCATGGCTTTTGTTCTGTATCCGGTAACCTCAGTAATCGCCTAACTAGCGCCACGCCAAAAAAAGAGGCCCATCCGCACTTGGATGAAGCCCCTCCTCTAAACAATTATTATTCAGCCAATTCCACAAACACCGCATCGGCTTTGACTTCTTCCGGAATCGTCAAGCCCAATTCGTCCACTTTGGCTTGGTTGATGTAAACGGAATTCTCTTTGACCAACTGGACCGGATAAGTCGCCGGATCCGCGCCCTTCAGGATGTCGACCGCGATTTGGCCGATCTGCGTACCCATGCCGTATTGACTTGGCGCGAAAGTTGCAACGCCGCCGTCTTTCACCATTGTGTCAGCCGCCGGGAAAACCGGGATGCCGAATGCATCGGCCGCATCCACCAAGGTTGCCATCCCGCTCGCGATGACATTATCGTTCGGCACATAGATCGCGTCCACTTCTTTAGCCAGACTTTCCGCCGCTTGGGCGATGTCGTTCGAAGTAGTGATCGTTCTCGTGACGACCTCGAAGCCTAAGTCCGCTGCCGCTTGCTCGGCGCGTTGGCCGGAGATGATCGCATTGTCTTCGGCAGTTGTGTACATGACACCGATTGTTGTGGCATCCGGCAGGAATTGCTTGATCAATGCCATCTGTTCATTGGATGGTGTCCGGTTAGACAGCCCCGTTGCATTGCTGCCGGGAGCTTCCAAAGATTCGACTAAGCCGGCGCCGACCGGATCCTGTACTGCCCCAAGAATCACCGGAATCTCATCTGATGCGTTCTTCAATGCTTGCGCGGCAGGTGTCGCAACACTGATCATGATGTCCGCGTCATGGCTGACGAAGCTTTCCGCGATCGATTTCATGTTGGCCTGGTCCCCTTGCGCATTCTGGAAATCGATGGTGGCATTCTCGCCGTCGACATAGCCGGCCGCCGCCAATTCATCCATGATCCCTTCCGTAATCTGATCCAAAGCCGGATGCGTCGTCAACTGCAGAATGCCAATATAGACTTTTTCCTGTTTGCTTTCCGTCGTCGCTGCAGAAGAATCACTTTCCGACGCTGTATTTCCGCAAGCAGCCAATATCCCGATTGCCAATACCGAACTCATTCGTAACATGTTTTTCATCGTATTTTTCATCATCAAAACTCCTCCATTTTTTGAAATTTGATTTTTCGTACACATCCCAATCTGGATCGGCAACGCATTTTTGGATACAAAAACACCGCAGAGACCCTAATAGTCTTTGCGGTGTTGGTTTCCTGAATAAGTAAAAGTAGGAAAAATCCGCATAGACGCTAATCCAGACTGAATCTGAGGTTGCATCTATGGACAGTCCTGTCACACGATCAACCTACACTATGCGGATTTGCCAGCTTTTTCCGTTCATTGCTGTAACACGCGTGATCGTTTGCATTCGACTGCCTCCTTTTCCCTTGGGTATGCATTCATCATAATCAACAAACAAAAGCATGTCAACAGAATAATGATAAAAAGATGGCTAAATAATTAGAAAACAACAAGAAAACTTAAAGTGCCCACACCATCAGGCTGATGCCTACGATGCCGACGATGACGGAAAGGATCATATTTTTTGAATAATAGGCTACCGCAGCTGTCACGAGCGAAGGCAGCAATTTGGCGTTTTCCAATGCGTTCAAGGAAACATTTCCCTCCCAGAAAAAGATATCCGAGGCGATCAATGCTGAAAAGATGGAAACCGGCAGGAAGCTCATCCATTTCTGGAACCAGATCGGAATCCGCGCATTCCTCAGGGCGACAATCGGGAGCCATCTGGGCAAAAAAGTCACCAATCCGCCACCCAAAATGAGCCACAATGCTTTGTCATCCACGCAAAATCCCCTCCTTTTCGTCTTTCTTGTTCTGCAGATAGAGCCCGAACCCGGAAGCCAAGATCGACGTCAGAACGATGGCGATGTTATGGTGCAGCAAGTTCATTAATAGGACCGCTGTGATGCCGGAAAATACCGCCGTCCAGAACACGATGCGGTTCTCGATTTGGGAAACGAGCAGGAAGATGAACATCGCAATCAGGATGTAGTTCATCACAACCGGCGACAAAGCGATGCTCTTACCGGCCATCGCTCCGATCCCGGTGCTCAAAATCCAAGTTGAATAGGCCGTCACATTCGCAGCCATCGCTTTCGTCGGATTCCACATGCCTTCGGTTTTGAAATACAGCGTGTTGACGGCGAACGATTCATCGGTGATCGTCTGCGCAAAGAACATGCTGAAAGCCGTGTTCTTCTCGCGGATTCTGTGGGCCAAGCTGGAACTCATCAACAGGTGCCTAAGATTGATGAAAAAAATCATGATGACCATTTCCAGCAGCCCTGCCCCGGCCACCGTCATCGATGCGATCATGAACTGGGAAGCGCCCCCATAGATGAGCAGGCTCATCAGCATGACAGCCAGCCAATGATAGCCGGCTTGCTGCAGCAGAACCCCGCAGGCTAACCCCATCGGAATGTAGCCGAAACAAACCGGATAGATGGCTTTCATCCCCTCCAGCCATTCTTTTTTCGACATATTGTCCCTCCTCTAATCAAAAAATCATAATATCTTCCATTTTATCACATGCTGACGGAAGAATCGGGAGGATTCTGCATATTTTCAGAAAATCGTCATTTCCTTTTACATAAAACGGTCCGTGCATTAGAATAGAAGAAATGCTCTATTTTGAAAGGGGGGACTGCTGTGTATGCCATCAGCACATTGGAAATAACGATGCGCTTGCTTGCGGCGGTATTTGTCGGTGGCATCATCGGCTATGAACGCGAAGAGAACCGCCAAGCGGCAGGTCTGCGGACGAACATCATCGTTTCCGTTTCAGCTTGCCTTATCACCTTGATTCAGCTAGAAATCGCTTTTTACAGTCTGAACTTGGCGATCGCCAATCCGGATATCGCATCCAGCATCACGGTCGACTTTACCCGCATCATCGCCCAGATCGTCAGCGGCATCGGTTTCCTCGGCGCCGGCACAATCCTCATCACCAAACGGGATACGGTCACCGGCCTGACATCGGCAGCAACGATTTGGACGGTCGCCGGTCTCGGTATTGCCGTCGGGATGGGCTATTATTTCCTATCTTTCATCGGCTGCCTGATTCTTTATGTCGTTCTGCATATCATCAAAAAACTCAGGACTTCCATAGGCGGGCTGCATGTGGAGATCCATTACCGGCACCAGGATCTGAAAAAGGCGATCGAACTGTTCCTTTCCGAAAACAACATCGAGACTTCGGACATGAAGTTTCTGATCGAGAATCCGGAGAGCGAGCACCCGAGATACATCGTCATCTACGGGATCGGATTGCCGCATTACTACAAGAAAAAGGATCTGGTGAACGATCTGATGAACATGAGCAAGGACATCACGAACGTAAGCTTCGACCAATAGGAAAAGCATGGGGCTGTCTCTTAAATTGAGGCAGCCCTTTTGCGAGTGGCCGGCATGGGTGATTGGTCGATATCCATCTTTTTCGTCCCACGACGGCTCAGGAAGATGAATAAATTATCCTTATTCATCTTTTTCGTCCGCCAGATACTCAAAAAGATGAATACTTTTCCGATATTCATCTTTTTTCGCACCCCAGCATCCGAAAACATGAATACTTGGCCTTTATTCATGTTCCATCCATCATATAGATATATTCGATCCAATCCAGTGCGCTTCCGTACAGCTTATGCCGCAGAATGCGAACGCATATAAATAGATAAAGCCGCCTCATATTATATGAGACGGCTCGGATGCTTTTGTTTTCAGTCTGTGATGACGCCGTGGATCAAGGTGATTTCTTTTCTCTCTTCGCCGATGGAATAGGCTTCCTGGATGAGCTTTTCGGCCTGGGCGAAATCTGCTTTGTTGGCGAACATCCTGACGATTGCTTCGCCCTTTTGGACCGGGTCGCCGACTTTCTTCAGGATCTTCAGTCCGGCCGCCAGATCGATCGTGCTTTCTTTCGTGGCGCGCCCAGCACCAAGCAACATCGCAGCTACGCCGATGTCATCCGCAACGATTTCCGTCACATACCCGGATGCTTCCGCCAAAACATCCTGTTGGCGCGAGGCTTGCGGCATCAATGAATAATCATCAACGACTTCCGGGTTCCCGCCTTGGGAAGCAATGAAAACTTTGAATTTCTCCAACGCTTTGCCGTTGCGGAGGTTCTCGGTTACCAATTCGCGGGCTTCAGCCAAATCAGCCGCTTTTCCGCCCAGATAGACCATCTGGCTTCCCAATTCGATGCAGAGCGCCTCCAGGTCTTTCGGCCCGTTGCCCTTCAACGTTTCGATTGCAACTTCAACTTCCAGAGCATTGCCGACCGCCACGCCCAAAGGTTGGCTCATGTCGGAAATGATCGCCATCGTTTTGCGGCCGGCCAGATTGCCGATTTTGACCATGGCATGGGCGAGTGCCCGCGCATCCTCTTCCGTCTTCATGAACGCGCCGGCTCCGGTTTTCACGTCGAGCACGATCGCATCCGCACCGGCTGCGATTTTTTTGCACATGATCGAACTTGCGATCAGCGGCAATGAGTTCACGGTTCCGGTCACATCCCGCAATGCATACAATTTTTTGTCCGCCGGGCAGAGATTGCCGGATTGTCCGATGACGGCGACTTTATTTTCATTCACAATGGACGCGAATGTCGCTTCATCGATCTCGACGTGGAAGCCGGGAATCGATTCCAGTTTATCCAGCGTGCCGCCTGTATGCCCCAAGCCGCGTCCGCTCATTTTCGCTACCGGCACGCCGCAGCTGGCGACCAATGGCGCGAGCACAAGCGTAGTCGTGTCGCCGACGCCGCCGGTTGAATGTTTGTCGACCTTGATGCCCGCGATGGCGGAAAGATCGATCTGATCGCCGGATTCAGCCATGGCCATCGTCAATTCCATCCGTTCCTCATCGGTCATGTCCTGAAAAAAGACGGCCATCGCCCATGCGCTCATCTGATAATCGGGAATTGATCCATCCGTGTAGCCATCGATGATGAAACGGATCTCTTCTTTCGTCAATGCTTTGCCTTCTTGTTTCTTGATAATTAAATCTACCATTCTCATAGGCTTTTCCTCCATCTGAATCTGACTTTTCGAATATCAAGCACAGCGCAAAACGTTTTTGTGCATCTTAGTTGAAGCTTATCTTTTCGCTTCAATCACTTTCACACCGTCTTTTGTACCGACCAAAACGGTATCCACACAGTCAAGGAACAAACCATGTTCCACGACACCGGTCAGATGGATCAGGTCCTCGGCAAGTGCCTTCGGATCCAAAATTTCACCCAGATGCAGATCGATGATGTTGTTCTTCTCATCAGTCAAATAATAGTCTCCGCTTGCCGTCTTGCGGAATTCCGGATTGTAGCCTTTTTCATTGAATTTATTGAACAGTTGGATCGATCCGTAGCAGACGACCTCCACTGGTAGCGGGAAGGCGCCCAGATGTTTCACCATTTTGCTTTCATCGACGATCCAGATGACTTTCTTGGAATTGTCGGCAACGATTTTTTCGAACAAAAGCGCCCCACCGCCGCCTTTGATCCCTTGGAAATCTTCGCTGATTTCATCGGCTCCGTCCACAGTGATATCGATGCAAGTCACTTCATCCACACTCTTCAACGGAATCCCTAACGACTCAGCCAATTCCTTCGTTTGGATCGAAGTCGTCACCCCAGTGATCTTCAATCCTTCCTCGTTCACGCGTCTACCGATTTCCTTCACAAAATAATAGGCAGTTGAGCCTGTCCCCAGACCTACTGTCATACCGTCTTTGATGTATTCTGCAGCTTTTAATCCAACCAGTTCTTTTAGTTCCATATTCTCACGCGTTCCTTTCAGGATGATGAAGTCATTATATCATATGAAAAGGAAGCGTTACTATGCCGGAATGCCGATAATGAGAGAGCTTTTGCAATCCCACATGAAAATTTCATTTTATGGATGAATCAGAAAGTCGCGCACAGATTGTCCACGTAATTTGCTTTCACGATAATCGTGCCCGTGCCATTAGAATCTCCTAAAAAGCGCGTCGGCCTTCTGTCATTCCGACAGCCTTTTCGCTATAATGAGAGGCAAGCTTTTATCAACCAATAAGGAAAGGGGATCGGCATGAGCCATACATTCAGAAGCATTTTCGATATCATCGGTCCGGTGATGGTCGGCCCCTCCAGCTCGCATACTGCAGGTGCTCTGGCGTTGGGAAAGGCGGCAGCACAACTTTTTCAGGTGAAACCGAAAAAGGTCACAATCCATTACTACGAATCGTTCGCAGATACCCATCTCGGGCACGGCACCGATTTTGCGATCCTTGGCGGAATACTCGGTTTTGCGGCGGACGATCCGATGATTCCGCAATCCCTCAAAATGGCCGAATCCCAAAAGATAGCCGTGACCTTCATCGAAGAAATCGGCGACTCTCCCGTCGGCCACCCTAACACAGCCACGATGGTGTTGGAACGGGACAAGAAAAAAATATCCGTCACGGGCAGTTCCATCGGGGGCGGTTCGATTGTTCTGAACCAGGTCGACATCGACAACTTTTCGATGCGTTTGGACGCGCATCTGCCTATCTATTTCATCCACCAGAATACGCTCCAATACCACCTGTTCAGCGAAGCGGAATGGCAGAATTATTTCGCATTCAAAGGCTATCCCCTGAACGATATCCGCATTTTCAGGGAGAGCGATACCGAATGGGTCGTCCTCTATCTGGATACGGTCCCCACTAAAGAAATGATCTACGAAATCAACGAACTGCCTTTCATCGAAAAGGCGATACTGATCAGTTAGGAAAGAAGGAATACCGCTTTGTACAATAAGATTGCAGAACTGGTTACGGCCGCGGAGGAAAGCGGCAAACCGATTTCCGAATTGATGCTGCTGCAGGAAATGGCCAAGAGCCACAGGACGCGCACGGAAATTTGGGAACAGATGCGCAACAATTACCACGTCATGAAAGCCGCAGTCGAAAAAGGCTTGGCTGGCGACGGCGTGTTTTCCCCCACTGGTTTGACAGGCGGCGAAGCCGTGAAACTGCGGAACTACCGCCAACGCGGCAATACACTTTCCGGCGACGACCTGCTGATTGCGGTGGAGAGCGCCATCGCCACGAACGAAGTCAATGCTTCGTTGGGGATCATCTGCGCCACACCGACTGCAGGCTCATCGGGGACTTTGCCCGGCGTGATGTTCGCCATTAAGGACAAATTGGCTCTCACGGAGGAACAGATGGTCCAGATGCTTTTCTGCGCCAGCGGCTTCGGCATGGTGATCGCCAACAATGCCATGATCGCCGGTGCTGCCGGAGGGTGCCAGGCCGAAGTCGGGAGCGCATCCGGGATGGCAGCCGCTGCGGCCGTCGAAATCGCGGGCGGCACGCCGGAGCAGTCATCGGAAGCGATGGCGATGGCCATCAGCAATCTGCTCGGCCTCGTCTGCGACCCGGTTGCCGGACTGGTCGAGATTCCCTGCGTCAAGCGCAATGCGATTGGTGCGGTCAATGCCCTGATCAGCGCCGATATGGCCTTGGCCGGGCTGACGAACAAAATACCCGCCGACGATGTGATCGAAGCGATGCGAAAAGTCGGAAAAAACCTTCCCGCTTCCCTGCGCGAAACCGGCTTGGGAGGCCTCGCAGCCACCCGGGAAGGGGTTCGGCTGAAAATGATGATCTTCGGGCAGCAGCTGGAAATCAAGCCGGAATGGGTGGATGACCAGCCACCGGTCAAAGCGAATCCGTTCGAATAGCGGACGTCTCTCTCCTAATTGATTGATCTGAGATTCATTGTGCTGCATCCACATCAATGCTAGGAATGTCTAATAACGCGGAAGAATCAGACATACAGAACACATTCAGATAGAAACTTGTCCGATAACCCGGAAGAATCGGACATCCCGAACACATTCCTATCAAATAAAAGAAGAACGGCTTTCAAAAAGTGAGATTAGCCGTTCTTCTTTATTATTATTAGTCTTTTGCTGCGATAGCTTCGATTTCGATGACGGCATCTTTCGGTAAAGCGGCAACCTGCACCAAGGAACGGGCTGGTTTATGTTCGCCGAAGAATGCAGTGTACGCGCCGTTGATGGCGTCGAAATCATTGATGTCCTTCACGAACACGTTGACTTTCACGATTGATTCCAACGAGCCGCCGCCCGCTTTGACGATCGTCAACACATTGTTTAAGCTGGCAGTTGTCGCTGCAGCAGGGTCAGAAACAAGTTCCTTCGTTTCCATATCGATCGGTAATTGTCCGGATGAAAAGATGAAACCGTTCTTTCTTGTTCCTTGCGAATAAGGACCGATCGCTGCGGGTGCTTTGTCTGAGCTGATGAATTTAGTCAAGAGATTCCCTTCTTTCTTTTTAATCTTATTTTAATGATAGCACAACCTTGCGCAGATTGTGAAGCGGAAATTCACCGACGGGATGTCGACAGTAAACAAAAAAGCCAAGAACAGTTCACTCTGAACAGCTACTAAACATTTATTATTTTTCAATACCTATTTATCTAAACCTACCATTTTACGTTGTTTCAGATTCGCTTGATCTGCAATATATTTCATCACAGTTTTGAACTCCTTTGCTGAAGCGTTATCTGACAAATCAGCGATACTTTTGTTGTATTTATTAACGATTTTTTTAACTTGTTCCTTCTCAGTCATGTAACTCATCCTCCAATTCTTTTGAAGTATATCGTAACGGCAATATCAACCCAACATTATCTGTATCAAAATGAATTTCAGAGATATTATTTTGATAATCCTTAATAATAATGTGAAGTGTAACTTCAGGATATCTCCCTTTAACCTTCTCAATATTTTCTCTTGATTTGATAAACGCATTGATAAAAGTTTGTTTAGGAACATGGCGGCCTTCAGCAATTTCACGTTCTCGAGTAAATTGCCAAGCAATTTTGGGATCTTGATAAACATAGAAAATGGTTACTCGGAAATCATTTTTCAATGCCCGTGTAATATTCTTTTCTGCACTAAGAATCGCAAAAGTTGCATCCAATATGAAAGAATAGCCATTTTCTAGCACATACTTCAAAGATTGTTCAACTAACCAGGAAGAAGCTTTCTGAAAAAGACTAGAATTTTTCCCATTATAGTCTGGAAACTGAGTTCTATAATAATCAGCATCAATAACAACGTGATTATCATAATTTTCAGCTAAACCTGATGAAACTTCTGTTTTTCCAGCTCCTGGACTTCCGGCCATAAACACAGCATCTTTTTCACCACTTGGATTTTTGCCTTCGATAATACGTTCAATGAACTGATCTTTGTTTACCTTGGCGAAATCTAAATATTGATCATTGATGCCCAAATTTACACCTTCTTACTTTCCTTATTTTATAATCATTATACGACATTTATGAAAAAAAGACAGCAGCTTGAAGATGGTTACACTAAAGAACTATTTTCCAAATAAATTTAAACAAAAAAAAAGACGCCCAATTCACTTGAACGTCTTAAATCATTTTTGTTATGATTTCCATTTTAATTAAAGGTGCTGTAAACCTTTCCTAACATGGTTTTTAGTGCATATTCTTTGGCAGAAAACTCTAGAAAAGATATCATAACAATGTTTATACTTAAGTTTTCCATCATTTCCGATACATTTTGATTTCCAGGAACAGGTCATTGTACGTTCCCAGGGTTTTGGCTCCCAGGTTTTCGTAGACTTCGAGTTTGTCCACGATTTCATCCGAGGGGTAGAATTGTTCGTCGCTGGTGATTTCGGGATCCATCAGCTCGATGGCGTTTTGGTTTGGCGTGGCGTAGCCGACGTATTCCGCATTGATGGCCGCATTCTCAGGTTCCAGCATGAAATTGATGAAGGCGTAGGCACCATCGATGTTCTTGGCGGTCTTCGGTATGACGATGTTGTCGAACCACAGATTAGATCCCTCCTCAGGGATCACATAATGGAGATTTTCGTTTTCCCAAAGCATCTCGCTGGCCTCACCGGAGAAAGTCACGGCGATGGCCGCTTCTTCCTGGATCATGTACATCTTGATTTCGTCGGCAACGATGGCTTTGATGTTCGGCGTGATGTCCTTCAGTTTCTCCGCAATCTCATTCAAGATCATCGGGTCCGTTTCGTTCAGCGAGTAGCCTTCACTTTGGAGTCCCAATCCAATCACTTCGCGCGCCCCGTCGATCAAAAGCAGACTGTTCGCATAGCTCGGATCCCAGAGATCGGACCAGGAGGTGATCTCTTCCGTCACCATTTTGTCGTTGTAGATGATGCCCAAGGTTCCCCAGAAATAAGGGATGGAATATTTGTTGCCTTCGTCGAACGGCAAATCCAGGAAGCGCGGATCGATGTTCTCCAGGCCTTCGATTTTCGAATGGTCCAATTCGATCAGCAGGCCTTCTTCAGCCATTTTATTGATCATGTACTCCGAAGGGATGCTCAGATCGTAAGCCGTCCCGCCCTGTTTGACTTTGGTGTACATCGCCTCGTTCGAATCGAACGTCTCGTATGAGACTTTATACCCGGACTGCTCTTCGAATTTCGTGATCAGCTCCGGTTCGATATCGTCGCCCCAGTTGTAGATGGTCAGCGTATTCCCTTCCGAAAAACCTTGCGCTCTGTTCAAAGCGTTTATACCGAAAGCGATCGCTGCACAAGCAAGCAGGACAACGGCCGCCATTCCCATTAATTTTTTCATCCTTTTTTCACCGTCCGTCCCGAGCCGGCGCGCTTCCCGATTGCCTTCAATTGCTGCGCATGTTTATTGTGCCCGTACTGTTGAATGAAATAGTAGCCCAAGACCAACAGCAGCGTGAACAGGAACATCAGCGCACTGAGCGCATTGATTTCCAGGCTGACACCACGGCGGGCCCGCGAATAAATTTCCACCGCCAATGTAGTGAAGCCGTTCCCGGTCACGAAAAATGTCACCGCAAAATCATCCAAGGAATAGGTGAAGGCCATGAAAAAGCCGCTCAGTATCCCTGGAGTGATGCTCGGGATCAGGATTCTGCTGAACACTTGGCCGGAGCTGGCGCCCAGATCCTGGGCCGCACTGATCATCGAATCGTTCATCTCATAAAGCTTCGGCAGCACCATCAGCACGACGATCGGAATCGAAAAAGCGATGTGCGACAACAGCACGGAGGAGAAGCCCAGCGAGAAGCCCAGCATCGTGAACAGAATCAACAGGCTCGCCCCGATGATGACGTCCGGAGAAACCATCAGCACGTTGTTCAGGCTCAAAAGCGTATTCTTGATGCTGCGTTTTTTCGTGTAATAAATGAAAATCGCGCCCATCGTGCCGATTGCAGTTGCGATGAGGGCCGACAGCAAAGCCACCAAAAATGTGTTCAAAACGATTCCGATCAAGCGCGTATCCTCAAACACGGCCTGGTAATGCTCCCAAGTGAAGCCGGTGAAGGCGTTCATGGTCCCGCCGGCATTGAACGAATAAAAAATCAGATAAAAGATCGGCAGATACAGGATGGCGAAAACGAGCACAAGGAACGCATTGTTCCACTTCGTGTTGGTTGTTTCCTTCATTTGACTCCCCTGCCTTTCCTCTTTTTGTCACGCGTCAGGGACATGATGGCGATCATGCTGATGATCAGAATGACGCCGATCGTGGAACCCATCCCCCAGTTCTGGGTGACGAGAAAATGCTGCTCCACAGCAGTTCCCAAAGTGATGACCCGGTTTCCGCCGATCAGTCGCGTCAGCATAAAGAGCGATAGTGATGGAATGAAGACGGCCTGGAAACCGCTGCGAACGCCGCTCAGCGTCAAAGGAAAGATGACCCGCGTCAAAGTCTGCATCCTTGTGGCGCCAAGGTCCTCGCTGGCCACGATCAGGGACGGGTTCAGCTCTTCGATCGAATTGAAGATCGGCAGGATCATGAACGGCAGCTCGATGTAGGCCGCCACGAAAATGAAACTGAAGTCCGTGAAGAGGATCTGTTGGGGACCGATGCCCATGAAGCTCAGGAATTGGTTGACCGTACCGCTCTGACTGAACAAACCGATGAAGGCATAGGCCTTCAGCAAGAGATTGATCCAGGTCGGCAGAATGATCAAGGATAGCCAGAGCTGCTTATGCTTCGTCCGGCTCAGGAAAAGGGCCGTCGGGTAACTGATCAGGAACGTCGCGAGGGTGATGGTGAACGCATACAGGAACGAATTCAACGTCATCCGCAGATAATTTCCCGAACTGAAATAGGTCGCGTAGTTGGCAAACGTGAATGCTCCGGTGATGTCGAAAAACGACTGGTACAGGATCAGCAGCATCGGAGAGAGGACAAACAACCCCAGCCAAAGCACGTAAGGAACAGAATAGAACGCTCTAGAATTTTTCGTCATGTCTCTTCCCCCTATTCTTCATAGCTTTCCAGACGGGCATCGAACTCTTCTTCGGATTCGCCCAGGCGCATGACATGGATATCCTGCGGACCGAAACGGAGGCCGACATCCTTGCCGATTTCCGCGCGCTTGGTGGAATGGATCATCCACTCGTTTCCGTCCTTGTCGTAGCCGATGATTTCATAGTGGACACCGCGGAACAGCTGCGTATCGATATTCACGACCAGTTTGCCGTTTTCGACAGTCGTCAGCTCCAGATCTTCCGGACGGATGACGATTTCGATTTTTTCACCCGGAGTGATGCCCGCATCGGAACATTCGAACTCCTTGCCGACGAAGCTGATTTTGTAGTCCTCCACCATTGTTCCGGAAACGATATTGCTTTCGCCGATGAAATCCGCAACGAATCGGTTGATCGGCTCATCGTAAATATCCACAGGTGTGCCGCTCTGGACAATCGCGCCTTTGTTCATGACGAAGATCCAATCGCTCATCGCCAATGCCTCTTCCTGATCGTGCGTGACAAAAATGAAGGTGATGCCTAGACGCTCCTGCAGTTCCCGCAGTTCGTACTGCATATCCGTGCGCAGTTTCAAATCCAAAGCCGACAACGGTTCATCCAAAAGCAGCACATCCGGTTCGTTGACGATTGCCCTGGCGATTGCGACCCGTTGTTGCTGGCCGCCCGACATTTCGCTGATTTCACGGTTTTCATAGCCCTCAAGTTGAACCATTTTCAGTGCTTCTTCCACTTTCAGCTTTACCTGGTCCTTGGGCAATTTTTTGATCGTCAGACCGAATGCGATATTATCGAAAACATTCATGTGGGGGAACAAAGCGTAGTCCTGGAAAACCGTATTGACTTTGCGTCGGTTCGCCGGTATGTCATTCACTACTTCTTCATTGATTTTGATGATGCCTTCCGTTGCGTCCGCGAATCACGCGATCAAACGCAGAATCGTCGTCTTCCCGCAGCCGGATGGTCCCAAGAGGGTATAGAATTTGCCTCTTTCAAGCTCAAAGATAATATCATGCAGCACAGTTTCATCATCGTATACTTTTTTTACATTCTCTAAAGTAATGATTGGTTTATCAGTCATTTTCTCCCGCCTTTATCGTTTATGTATGGGCGTTGAACGTTCACTCCAATCGGATGCGACCGGATATTCACTCATCACTATTATGTTAGCACAAAACACTATTATTATATAAGAAGTAGCATCCTTTACAACAAAAAACGCCAGAAAGATCATTCTGACGTTTGGAACTTATATGTATTTTTTTAGAAAAGACGCGCTGCCCGATCGTAGTAGACGAATTTTTCCGTGAAGGAGTAGGGATCCGTCATTCCAATCTGATTAGCGAAGGTGAACAAGGTGGTCTCTTTCAATGAGGCGATCTGGATCAGCCTCGGATTGATGAGGACAAAAGCGGAACTCGTATCGGCCACAATCTTCCCTTTGGCCATGACGACCGCTCTGCGGGTGTATTCCAGCATTAGGTGCATGTCATGCGTCACGATCACAACGGTCACACCGTTCTGGTGGATCCGCTGGAGGAAATGCATGATGTCTTTATAATGGCTGAAATCCTGCCCGGCTGCCGGCTCATCCAAGATGATCAGCTCCGGATCCAGCGCCAATACGGATGCAATCGACACCCGTTTCAGTTGACCGAAACTCAGCATCGATAACGGCAAGTCTTTGATGTATTGCAGTCCGCAAACTTTCGCAACTTCATCGACTTTCCTTACAATCTCTTCCTCAGGCATGTTGCGCTGTTTCATTTTTAGGGCTATCTCTTCATACACGGTTTCCTGTGAGAGGCTGTCTTTCGGGTTCTGCGGGACGTAGCCGACATAGTTTTCCGCTTCATCCGCATCGATGTCGCTGACTTCTTGGCCTTTCCAATAGATGTGGCCACTCTGCGGTTTCTCCTCACCTGTCATCAAACGGGAAAGCGTTGATTTGCCGGCGCCGTTTGCACCGACCAGGCTGAGCATTTCCCCTTTGTAGATGCGGAGAAAGGCACCGTCGACGATATCCTTGTCGTTCCATGGGTATTTGAACGATAAGCCATCCAATTCCAGAAGCACTTCATCATAGTCGGGATACCTGAATTGCGGCAGATAATTCAGCCAACTCTCCATCTGTTCCTTTAATTGCGGCCCGTTCACTTTCTTTGCATTCGCCAGTTCCCGGACATTGTCCAGATCGACTCCGGCATAGCGCATGGCCGTGATGTAAAGGGGTTCCCGGATGCCGATATCGCTCAAAATTTCGGTGCGGAGTATCTCCTCCGGGGTCGCATCCGCGATGATCCGCCCGCCGGAAAACAGCAGAATGCGATCGATTGGTTGCGCCAAAACATCTTCCAGCCTATGTTCGATGATGAGAACGGTCGTGTCGCTGACGCGATGCAGATCATCGATGAATTTCATGGCCAAATCCCCGGAACTCGGGTCCAGATTCGCCAATGGCTCATCGAATAAAATCACTGGCTTGCCATCCAAGGAGATGCCGGCCATCGTGATATCACCCAACTGCTGTTCCGACAATTTCATGAAACTGCGCTTCAGATAAGGGCGTTTCTTCAGAAAGTCGTGCCATTTGTCCATTTTTTTCACATCATCCACTGTACGGAACGGGACATGTTGCTTCACTCCAAATTTTCCCATCTGATCCGCGTGGGGAATCAGACTGTTCTTGACCAGTTTCATTTCATTCGGAAGAAAATCTTCAAAGGGGGCAACCGTTTGATCGATCTGATGGTGAAAGAGGATGTTTCCACTCGCATCGCCGTTCTCTTCACTCGGCAATACGCCAGTGAGGCAGCGGGCAAAGGTCGTTTTCCCGGAGCCGCTAGGGCCGAGCACAAGTATTTTTTCTCCTTCGTAGATGGTGACATTCAGTTCTTCTAACGTCGGTTCCTTTTGATCTGAATAGGTGAAACTAAAGTTCTGAAAAGATATCAGTGGTCTTCGCATGGGCTATCCTCCTTCATTATATATTCAAAAAATAATAAAAAAATAATTAAGTGCTATTCAAAAAAGAGCTGAATGTTCGCACCCAGCCTTCTTTTCACCTATACGCTTCCCACTGTATCTTCTCCGATGATCCGGACTTCCGTTTCCAATGGCACACCATAATGTTCCATTATGACTTCTTTGATATGTGCGATCAGTTCAATGTAATCGGTCGCTGTGGCACTGTTGATGTTCACGATAAAGCCTGCATGCTTCATCGACACCTGTGCCCCGCCCCAAATCAAACCTTGGAGACCCGCTTCTTGGATCAATTTGCCTGTGAAATACCCGGTCGGCCGTTTGAAGACGCTGCCGCATGAAGGATATTCCAATGGTTGCTTGGATTCGCGCAAAGCCGTCAATTCATCCATTCGGGCTTTGATTGTTTCCTGCTTGCCTTTTTCCAGATGGAAAACGACTTCCAGAACAATTTCATTCGTTTCCTGCAGCTTGCTGTGGCGATAGGAAAACTCAAGTTCATTTTTCTCGTAGGTTTTGATTTTGCCTTCACGCGTGATCACCACTACGGATTCGATGACTTCTTCGACTTCACCGTCATAAGCTCCGGCATTCATGTAGACCGCTCCGCCGACGCTGCCGGGAATGCCGCATGCGAATTCCAAGCCGCTCAACCGCTCCGCCAAGGCCATCCGCGAAGCATCGATCAAGCGTGCGCCGCTCTGGACGATCAACCGATGGCGCTTCACTTCCATGTGGTCCATTTCCGTCAGGATCATGACGATACCGCGGATGCCGCCATCCTTGATGATGACATTGCTGGAATTGCCCAATACGGTCAGAGGCGCTTGCTTTTCATTCACCCATGCAACGATTGCCGCTACTTCATCTTTGGATTTCGGAAAGACCAGCACATCCGCAGGGCCACCTGTTTTTGTGTATGTATAATTTGATAAGTTTTCATTCTCTTTAATGATCGTTTCAGGAAACTGTTGTTTTATTTCCGTCCCCAACATGCATTTCACCCACTAATTTTATTTATGTAGTCCATTCTAACATCACTTGATGCGGATTTGTATCAAATAAGTAAGCGGCAGCGATTAATTATATTTCTTTAACCAATTATTAATCGTTTTTTAATCAAAAGCATTTCCGCACCTGTTCATGCTATTTTAACACAAGTTTATGAAAAAATTTACAATTTAATCAATTTGAAATAGCTTTGTTAGATATCTGTCTGCCGGAAAGAATCCTTTTTCATTTTTTGGACACGAATTCCGGCCCTATTCCTTGCGATCCAAGCGCATAGGTATGGTAAAATATTACAGATAACAGAAAAAGGAGGCTGCTTTATGCAACCGAAACAAACCAGAAACGGAATAACATTCACACTATTGTCCATCCTTTACCCTCTTTACCTCTTCACTACCAAAGATCCCGGCTCCGTATCCACTACCTCGTTGATATTGGCGCTGTTTTTGCCGATTGTCGGAACGATTTTTGCGCTGAACATCCCAGAGCCTAAAATGAAGTGGACACTGGCCGCCATCAATCTCTTCCTCTTCATCCTGTTCCTTTACTATACGATTGCGTTGCGTTAAGGCAGGTGAACATAAAATGGATCTAAAATTTGTCTCATGGAACGTCAACGGTTTGCGGGCCATCGTAAATAAAAATTTTGCGGATATTTTTTCGGACTTCGATGCCGATTTCTTCTGTCTGCAGGAAACGAAATTGCAGGAAGGCCAGATCGATCTTGCGTTCCCCGGGTATGAATCCTACTGGAATTACGCGGAGCGCAAAGGCTATTCCGGTACGGCCATATTCACAAAGCATACACCGCTTTCTGTCCGGTTGGGCATAGGCGCTTCCGAACATGATTCGGAAGGCCGCGTCATCACCTTGGAGTATGCCGGCTTCTACCTGGTCACTGTCTACACGCCCAATTCCCAAGAGCAACTGAAGCGGTTGGACTACCGGATGGATTGGGAGACTGCTTTTCTGGCTTATCTGAAAAGGCTGGAGTCTGAAAAACCGGTTGTCGTCTGCGGAGACCTTAACGTTGCCCACGAAAACATCGATTTGAAGAATTGGAAAACGAACCGCAAGAACGCAGGCTTTTCGGACGAGGAACGCGCCAAGTTCAGCGAAGTGGTCGCCAACGGATTCATCGATACCTTCCGCTACTTTCATCCGGATGCGGAAGGAAGATATTCCTGGTGGAGCTATCGCTTCAACGCCCGCAAAAACAATGCCGGCTGGCGGATCGACTATTTCCTTGTATCGGACGCTTTGAAGGATGCTTTGGTCGACGCGGATATCCATGAAAATATCTTCGGCAGCGACCATTGCCCGGTATCACTGAGGCTTTCACTGTAGTCGCGAAACATTTGAAGCATCAACCAGTCAGGAGGAATGGAATATGGATTTTCAAAATCGTGTGGTCGTGGTGACCGGCGGAGCGAACGGCATCGGCCGAGCCACTGTGGAATCTTTTTTGACAGCAGGTGCTGTTGTCGCATTCGTGGACACAGATAAGGAAGCCGGCGAAAAGATCGTTTCCCGTTTCGCAGCGAAGGATGTGTATTTCCATCACGGGGACATCGCGGCGGAAGCTGCCCTTCACGCTTTTGCGGAAGCCGTCAAGCAACGCTTCGGCAAAGTCGATTATCTGGTGAACAACGCCTGCATCAGCAAAAAGGGTATCCTGTCGGAATGTTCCTATCAGGACTTCAATTATGTGCTGGCTTTGGGCGTCACGGCACCATACCTGTTGACGAGTTTGCTTTTACCGGTGTTCACAGCTGGCGCTTCAGTTGTGAACATCGCATCAAGCCGCGGTTTCATGTCGCAAGAGGACACCGAAAGTTATTCGGCAGCTAAAGGCGGCATCCTTGCTTTGACGCATGCGCTCAGCATTTCGTTGGCTGGAAAAGCCCGCGTCAATTCCATCAGCCCAGGTTGGATCGACACGGGTTCCTTCCATAAAGATGAGGATTATCATCCTGCCTACGAGGCGGCGGATCTCCTGCAGCACCCTGTCGGTCGTGTCGGCGTGCCTGATGACATCGTGCAGACGATCCGCTTCCTCTGCAGCGACGCAGCCGGCTTCATCACCGGGCAGAATTTCACTGTCGACGGCGGGATGTCCAAGCTGATGATTTACCACAACGATCATGGCTGGACCTACAATCCCGAATCCAAGTGATCGGCATTGTCGAAAGCAAGCTGAAGTTCCCATAAAAAAATAAGCAGGACGCCTCTCTTATGAAAGGGTCCTGCTTATTTTTGTTATCCAGCCTTATTTCCCGGAAACTGCTTCACGAACCATTGCGCAGCCAACTCGGCGACCTGTTCCAGCGTGCCGGCTTCTTCGAACAGATGGGTTGCTCCCGGAATGATGGTCATTTCCTTCTCACAGTTCAGCAACGCATAGGCTTGCTCGTTCAGTTCTATCACCCCGTCATCATAGCCGCCGACCAGCAACAGCGTCGGGGCTGTGACCTTAGCCAAATAGGCTTTGGCCAAATCCGGCCGGCCGCCCCGCGATACGACGGCCTTGATTCCATCTCCCAACACAGCGGCCGATTGCAAAGCGGCAGCCGCGCCGGTGCTGGATCCGAAATACCCGAGCGGTAACTGTCTTGTTTCCTCCTGTTGCTTCACCCAGTTTTCCGCAAGCGTCAACCGTTGGGCCAACAAATCGATATCGAAACGCTTGTCGGTCCATTCGCTCTCCGCCTCCGTCAACAAATCCAGCAACAGGGTCGATAAACCATGCGCCCGCAGCACACTGGCAACATATTTGTTGCGCACACTGTGTCGGCTGCTCCCGCTGCCATGGGCAAAAATAACGAGTCCTTTCGGGTCTCTGTGCAAGACCAGATCACCATTCAAGGTGACACCAGCACCGGTTATCTTCACTGCCTTCTCTGGATCACTCATCTGCCTTCCCCTCCTTCACGTTCATGCTTCGGAGCAAGGCGACGACCTCCGCGTCATCAAGCTGATCGAAACGGACATAATAGGCGCCCACAGCGCCGAGATAGTCGTCCGTCCGCTCCAAAGCAACGACTGCATCCACCATTTGGTCCATCTTTTTCGCGGTATCCTCCGGCGTGACCGGGATGGCCACGATGATGCGTTTCGGATTCCGCTTTTTGAGTGCTGCTATCGAAGCGAACATCGTGAAGCCGGTCGCGATGCCGTCGTCCACGATGATGGCCGTTTTACCTTCCAGCGATTGGATGTTCGCTGCCCCGATGTACGTTTCCCTGCGCCTTTTGATTTCCTGGCGAAGCCGCTTCAGCTCCCATTCCAGCCAATTCTGGTCCAACACCCCATGCTCGCCCGGATTGAAGATTGGGTCCGCATCCTCTGTGATGGCGCCGATGGCATATTCAGGATTGAACGGGTGTCCGATTTTTTTCGTGATAAGCAGATCAAGCGGTGCCACCAATTTCTTGGCGATCTCCACGCCCAAAGGCACTCCCCCACGCGGCAAAGCAAATACGACGATATCTTCTCCGCGGTACTTCTCCAAAGCTTCGGCCAGCAGGATGCCGGCCTCTTTCCGATCGTTAAAAAGCATAAAGTTCCCTCCTTGTCCGACAATACCTTCCCATTGACTGAAACAAGTGCGTGCTGGTCGACTGAAATTACGCTTGGCTCGACTGTTTTCTCAACTGAGTCATTTTGCGATTGTTCTGTTATCTCATCTCAACCAAATCATAGCACGCAAACGCCACAAGGAGGAACAATAACACTTCTGGATCAGTTGATACTTTTCTTCAAAGCCTCAAGATTATCCAACATGACCGAAATATAATCCGAACCACTTTCCTGGTCCTCTTCAGTGATCCCTTCGAGAGGACTCAACACCGCCAATTCCACGCCTACCTCTTCGGCAAGCGTCTCTGCTGTTTGCGAAGAAGCATTGTTCTCAAAATAGATGTGCGAAATATTGTTGGCCTTCACGTAATCGGAAAGTGTCGCCAAAGCTGCCGCACTCGGCTCGCTTTCGGCATTCAGACCCGTCACGGAAATCTGATTAAGATCATAGCGGGCCGCCAAATAGGCGAAGGCAGCATGCTGCGTCACGAAAGTGCGGTTTTCCGCTCCCTCAAAAGCAGCACGGTATGCTTCATCCAATTCGTTCAGTTTTCCGTTGTAAGTTTCGGCATTTTCCAGATACTTCTCGGCATGGTCCGCATCCTCTTCGGCCAACCCTTCCGCAATCGTCGTAACCTCTGTTTGCGCCAACACAGGGTCCAACCATACGTGCGGATCGACAGTATGGGTATGTCCAGACTCCGCATCTTCCTCCTCGGACTCATGCTCATGCGCGTGTGCCTCGCCTTCATACTCCAATAGTGTGATTGCTTCGCTTGCACATATGACAACCATATCCGAAGTGTCGAGGGACGCCAGCACGTCTGGTACCCACGTCTCCATCTCAGCGCTGTTGTAAATGAACACATCCGCATCCTGGATTTCCGCGATCATCTGGCTCGAAGGCTCAAAGGAATGCACTTCCATTCCGGCTTCCAAAAGCAGGCTCACGTCGGCATCGTCCTGCGTGACCTGTTTCGTAAAATCATATATCGGATAAAAGGTCGTGACGACCTGCAGCTTTTCTGTTCCTGAATCCGCACTGCTGTCCACCGCAGATTCGCTGTTTGCGCCGCATCCTGCCAATAGTGCAGTTGTCCCCAATAGAGACAATGCCCACTTCATACTCTTTTTTTGATTCATTTATTATTCCCTCCGCCTTCTCTTTATGGACTATCCGAAATCGGATAATGATTGCTCGATACAAATCGTAACGATTACGATTTAAAGGATAGCGTAAAGATTGAGCTGATGCAAGTCATTTGTGTGCAATAATTTGTTTCTTCATATATGCAAATTTTTATAAACAGTAAAATAACGTCCTTTCCCGAGCGACGCAAAAAAAAGGAAGTGCTCCAACAATCGGAACACTTCCTCCTAAATCAGTAGCCTCATCCTCGCTTCATTGATTGTTCAATCTTAACGATCTGCGAACTTTTCAATACTAGTTATGCTTGTTTTTCAGGCAAGACATGTAAGCTTTCGCTTCTAGCTGCTTGAATGAAATCTACTGTTTATCAATCTTAGAATGGTTCAAGTTTTCATGTCTTAGAAATACATCTAGAACACAAATTCCGAACCATCTAAGACTTTGCATTAACAGCTTAACTGAAAAGCTGTTAACCGGAAAATCTTTTTGAAGGATTTCCCTGAAAGAGTAGCATACTCTTTTGTGTTTCTTTGTTTAACTTAGTATGTTTCTCTTTGTATAGTTATAATAACATGTAAGCGCTAACACGTCAAGTAGGAAATGCCGATTTCAACAAAAATTTTTCAACTTTTTTTGCCTAAAACGTCATTCTGTCCCTGTACGCTAATCGATCATCAGACTCATCAATACGCCATCGACAAATTCCCCATCGATCAGCATGGCGCGCGGCATCACCGCTTCTTGCTGATAACCCATTTTCTCATAGAGATGAATGGCCCGTTCGTTTTCTCCATGGACTGTCAACTCCAAGCGGCGGATCACGCCGCTCTCGATTGCCCATGTTTCGATTTCTTCCATCAGAACCGAGCCGATTCCGAATCCCCAATAATCCTTCTCGACGGTGATACCGACTTCTCCTACATGCCTAAGCTTCGGTTTATCTGTTGCCCCTACTGACGCCAAACCGATCAATTGTTTGTTGTTAATCGTCGCAATCAGCATCACATTGTTGTCTTTCTCCATCAGATCTTCCAGATATAATTCTTCGAAGGCTTCGGACAATTCCAAGCCTTCAGCCCCATATGCCAAATAAGGCGTTTCGGCGCCGGTTTTTTTGCTGAAGGCGATGATATCCTTCGCATCTGCAGGGATGGCTTCCCGGATCATGATTTCGACTTTTTCTCTTTTGCGCATGCTATTTTCCTTCTTTCGTGAGTATCCCCTGTAATGTTTCGACCAAAGTATCATAACGTTCGCCGGTCGGCAGAAAAGTGATTTCCCGGTTTTCATAAAATTCCCCGGTAGGAACCAAGCGGATCGTCAAATATGCATCCGGCAATTCCTCTTCGATGAACTTTGCCCATTCGATCACGGAAACGCCATTCCCATAGAGGTATTCTTCGAAGCCCAGTTCATCGCCGCCGACATCCTCCAAACGATAGACATCCATATGGTACAGCGGCAACCTGCCCTTTGTGTACTCTCTGATTAAAGTATACGTGGGGCTTTTTATAACCGTGTCAATGCCCAACCCCTTTGCCAGGCCTTTTGTAAAAGTGGTTTTGCCGGCCCCCAAATCCCCCTCTAGGAGGATGACATCTTTCGGTTCCAGTAGCTGCGCCAATTGCGCGGCTATCAACATCGTTTCTTCTTCATTCTTTGCTAGTAAGGTGAACATTCTGAATCTGCTCCCATCTTCACCAATTTATTTTATTCCATTACTTATTATAGAAATATTCACTCCGGAATGCACCTTTTTTTTGCGGATGGCCTATTTTCAAGCACAACAAAAAATGGAAAGCCGGATTTGATCCAGGCTTTCCATTTTTTCATTAGTCAAGTAATGTTTGGTTTGCTGTGATGATGGCTGTTTTGTAGACATCTTCTTCGTTACAACCGCGTGACAAATCGGAAATCGGTTTGTTCAAGCCTTGCAAGATTGGGCCTACCGCTTCGAACCCGCCGAAACGTTGTGCAATCTTGTAACCGATGTTTCCTGATTGGATTTCAGGGAAAATGAATACTTTAGCTTGACCAGCTACAGTTGAGCCAGGAGCTTTTTGTTTAGCGACTACTTCAGAAAAGGCTGCATCGAATTGTAATTCGCCGTCGATGTTGTATTGAGGCGCCAATTCTTTAGCGATTCTTGTAGCTTCCACGACTTTGTCGACTTCCGGTGATGCTGCTGAGCCTTTTGTTGAGAAGCTCATCAAAGCAACGTTTGGTTGGATTTCGAACATTTCAGCCGTTTTAGCACTTTCCACTGCGATTTCAGCAAGTTCTTGTGCATTTGGATTGATGTTGATTGCGCAGTCAGCGAACAGGAATCTTTCAGTACCACGGAGCATGATGAAAGCACCACTTGTGCGGCTTACACCTGGTTTTGTTTTGATGATTTGAAGCGCAGGACGGACAGTATCACCTGTAGAGTGAACAGCACCGCTCACGAGACCATCGGCTAAGCCCATGTGTACCATCATTGTTCCGAAATAATTCTCATCCAACAACAATTTTCTAGCTTGTTCTTCAGTGACTTTACCGTTACGGCGAGCGACGAAAGATGCAACCATTTCATCGAGTTCAGCATAATCAGCTGGGTCGATGATTTGGATACCATTTAGTCTAAATCCGCGGCCTTTTGCAGCTTCTTTGACTGCATCCACATTTCCGATAACGATTGGTTCCACTAAGTCTTCCGCTTTAAGACGTACGACTGCCCCTAAAATTCTTGGTTCTAAGCCTTCCGGGAAAACGATTTTTATTTTTTTTCCTACGATTTTTTGGCTTAAGCCTTCAAACATGTCCAAAAAAAATCCCTCCAGATTCGATTTATAATACTCAACTATCATACAGCAAACGAGAATAAAAAAACAGTCATTTATGGAAATTACTGTTACAATTTCATCATTTCTCATCAAACTGTCATATCTCCTTCAATTTTTACGAGGGCTTTTCTTTTGCAATCCTTTACATTGTTGTTTATACTATGTTTTAGTACCTATAAGTAGCATAACCAAAGGAGTCCTTCGATATGTCCATATATGAATATCATGTAAGAAAAACAGATCAGTCATCTGTACCATTGGAACAGTACAAAGGAAAAGTCATCTGCATCGTCAATACAGCTTCAAAGTGCGGTTTAGTGGGTCAATTGGATGAACTGGAGGAACTTTACGAGAATTACAAAGACAAGGATTTCGTTGTTCTAGGATTTCCATCAAACCAGTTCAATAACCAAGAACCATTAGACGGTACCGAAGCAGCTGAATTCTGCCGACTCAATTACGGTGTCACTTTCCCAATCTTCGATAAGATCGATGTGAATGGAGACAATGCGGATCCGCTCTACAAATATCTGGTCGAGCAGACCGGTGGCGCCATCAAGTGGAATTTCACGAAATTCCTGATTGGCCGCGATGGCGAAATCATCAAGCGTTTTGCGCCGATCACCACACCAAAGAAAATGACGAAACTGATCGAAAGCGCCTTGGAGCAACCAATCAGTAACGAGTAGACTAAAAAAAGACATAGCCACTGATTTTCAGTGAGTATGTCTTTTCTTTTGGTTCAATTTCATTTTTCCGTATAGAACTCCTGCAACAACTTGCTCATTTCTTGGTAACGCGGGAACATCGCTGCATAGACAGATTTGCTGTCTTCATTCGGTTGATGTTCGATCGATGCGCCCATCATTTTCTCCGCATCATCCACGGATTCCACCAAACCCAAGCTCTTCAGTGTGATCAAAGCGGCACCTGTGCAGGAACTTTCGAATGTTTCCGGGAATTCGATCGGCATACCGATGATATCCGTCAAGATTTGGCGCCAAGCCAGCGAGCGCGAAAAGCCCCCGCTGGCCATAATTTTTGTTGGTTCGCCGTTCATCGAGATGACCGTCGCTAGCACATCCTTCAGATTCAGGCAGATGCCCTCCAAAACGGAGCGCAAAAAATGTTCTTTCGTATGCAGCATGTTGATGCCGCTGAAATTCCCTCTGGCATCCGCATTCCACAAAGGCGCCCGTTCTCCGTTCAGATAAGGATGGAAGACCAATCCATCCGCTCCCGGCGCAACGTTTGCGATCATCTCCATCGCTTTGTCGTAGAGATCTTCATCAGCAATGTTCGCCGGCAAAAATTGTTTAATGGCCCAATCAAAGATGTTTCCGCCATTGTTGACGGCGCCGCCGTTCACATAATGGTTTTCATCCAGGATATAACTGAATGTACGGCCTTCCGGGCTTACATAAGGTTTTTCGCTCGTCATCCGGACCGCGCCACTCGTACCGATCGTGATTGTTGCCGTACCTGCGCGGATCGCTCCCATCCCCAGGTTGGCTAAGCAGCCGTCATTCCCTCCAACTATAAAGGGTGTATCCGCAGCCAGCCCCAGCAACTCAGCCACTTCCTCCGAGAGGCCGCTCAGCTGGTGACCAGGATTTACCGGCAACGGCAGCATTTGACTCGTGATACCGCAGAATTCCAGAATTTCCTCATCCCAGCGGAATTCCCTGATGTTGAACAAACCGGTAGCCGAGGCAACCGAATAGTCCACGACGAATTCTCCGAACAGGCGCCAAAAAATGTATTCCTTGATGCCGATGAACCAGCGCGCTGCTTGGAACACTTCGGGCTTTTCCGCCTTCAGCCAGAGAATCTTGCTCAATGGGGACATCGGGTGCAGCGGTGTGCCTGTTTTTTCGTAAAAACGCTGGCCCATTTCGGAATGCTTCAGCATGCTTGCGTATTTTTTCGAACGATTATCGGCCCAGGTTATGCTCCTCGTCAACGGCGTACCTTCCGCGTCCATGAGGATCAAGCTGTGCATAGCGCTCGAAAAGCCGATGCCGGCAATATCCGTCGGGCCCAGTTCCGCTTTCTGTATGACTGCTTTTATTGTTTTTAATACGGCTGAAAAGATCTCATCCAAGTCTTGTTCCGCCATTTCGGGATTCTCTTTAATTAATGGATAATGCGCGTACGCTGATTCATAAGCTGAGCCGTCCGTTTCGTACAGTACGGCTTTTGTGCTTGTGGTACCGACATCCACTCCCATGACATATCGTGCTGCCAAATAAAAAACCACCAATCCAAAAAATTTATCTTATTTTTCCACGACCTTAATCATTATAGCAAAATTCCACAAGCATTGGTGCAAATTTTTTGATAATGTTTGATATTCTGCCTTCGATCGTTTACATTTTCTTAACGCAATCTTTTCTGGATATCCATCGCTGTCTGCTATACTGGTGACATCTACGCACAAGGAGGAATGATTTTGGGATACTACGATCAACATATGCATACGCATTTTTCGCCTGATTCTGCGGAATCATTTGAAAATTATCTCGAGCAAACAGACGGTCTGCTCGTCACAACCGAGCACCTGGATTTTCATGATGCCTACAACGGCGGTGTGGATACCGTCTTGGATTATGCCGCCTACAGCGATAAAATAGACACACTGAACGTAATCCATGAGGGGCGCATCCGCCGGGGCATCGAAGTCGGCTATACGCCTGAGTCCCACGCGCAAATTACATCTTATCTGGAAGGCAAAGCCTTTGATGTCATCCTGCTGAGTGTTCACCAAAACGGGCGCTATGATTACTTGCAGCCAATCATCGATGAGATGGACCCCAAAGCGGTCATGAAGGAATATTTCGAGCTCTGTACGCAAGCTGTCCGGCAAGTCGATGGCGCAAATGTTTTCGCGCACTTTGATTACGGAATCCGACGCTTGCCCGTCACGGTAGACGATCTTCGGGAATTCGAGCCTTTGCTGAAGGGGCTGCTCGATGAAATCATGGCGAAAGAAATGGCACTGGAATTGAACACGCGCAGCATGTATGAATACAACAACGCCGACTTGTACCGCTATATGATCGGCCTCTATCTGGAAATGGGCGGGACCCGATTCAGTCTTGGTTCAGATGCGCACAGCATCCAGAAATACCGCTATCACTTCGACGATGCCATCGCGTTGTTAAAGGATTTGGGTGTGCACGAATTGACCCTTTTCAAAAATCAAGTTGGCTATACCGAACCCATCTGAATCGGCTGTAAACTATATCTTTGATGGAGGAACCTCATGACCAATACCAAAGAAATCTACAAGGAAATTTGCTTTGTTTTTGCCCGACTGGGTCTTTTCGCTTTTGGGGGTCCAGCCGCACACATCGCCATGATGGAGGACGAATTGGTGACGAAGCGGGAATGGCTTAAAAAGACGGAATTCATGGATCTGCTCGGATTCACGAATCTGATTCCCGGTCCGAACTCTACGGAACTGGCTATCGCGTTGGGCTACAAGCGCGGCGGGAAAATCGGATTGTTTTTGGCGGGCATTTGTTTCATCTTTCCGGCCATGACAATCGTGTTGCTGCTGGCTATGTTCTATAAACAGTACGGCGAAGTGCCGCTCATCGAAGCGCTTTTCAGCGGCATCAAACCGGTCATCCTTGCAGTCATCATCCAGGCCCTTTTTCGGCTGGGACAGACGACCATCAAGGACAGCAAATCGTTGCTTTTGTTCTTGGCGGCCTATCTGCTGTCGCTGATGGGCGTCGGCGAAATCATGATCCTGATTCTGACCGGATTGACGATGCTGCTGACGCAGCAATTATCCAAATGGCGGTCGCGTCATCTAGCGATCGAACCCATGTCGCTGACGCTGTTGTTCCTGACTTTCTTGAAGATCGGATCGGTCCTTTACGGGAGCGGTTATGTGCTGCTGGCTTTTCTGCAGGCTGAATTCATCGACCGCTATGCTGCGTTGACAAGCACCCAGTTGCTGGATGCCGTTGCAATCGGACAGTTCACCCCCGGCCCGGTCTTCACGACGGCAACTTTCGTGGGCTATCTGATCCAAGGCGTCCCGGGTGCCTTATTGGCGACTGTCGGCATCTTCTTGCCTTCCTTCCTGCTTATTTTGCTGCTGCACCCGTTGTTCAACAAACTGCGTTCATCCAAAATCTTCGCTGGTATTTTGGACGGGATTACGGTCGCTTCGCTGGCATTGATGGCATCGGTATCCTGGCAATTGGGGACAGCGACCTTCGTTTCGTGGTTCAGTGTCCTCATCTTCGCAGTCAGTTTCATCGGCCTCATCAGATTCAAAGTGAACTCCTCCTATTTGATCATCATGGGCGGATTCATCGGGTGGCTGGTTACAATGTTTTGAGCGCACCATCCACACAAAAAGACCCTCCCCACTGCCATTTTCCGGCTGTGGGGAGGGTCTTTTCAAAACTCCAGAATATTTCGCTTTTCTACTTTCAGAAAGACCTCTTCGCCTTTATCAAGCAGATTAAAGGTACGGTACAGATGATCCGCGCGCAAAGCGACACCTTGATTCGTTTCAATCACATAGGACAAGATATTCCCGCTGATCGTTTCATCGACCACTTTCCCTTTGAAATACAGGTGTTCTTCCGTCTCAGGCTGAGGCTCTTTGAAGTACTCGATGGCCTCCGGACGGATAGCGACTTGACTTGCCTGCGTTTTTCGCTGGGTCAATTTCTCAAAATCCGTGTTGTCCAACAGATTGTAATTGCCGATGAACGAAGCCACGAAATGCGTTTCAGGATGCGTATATATTTCGGTTGGTGTACCCGACTGCTCTATTTTTCCGGAAGCCATGACATGAATCACATCCGACATCAGCATCGCTTCATCCTGATCATGCGTGACAAAGATTGTCGTGATATGCAAAGCCTTCTGGATACGGCGGATCTGCTTTTGGAGATTTTTCCGCAGCAAGGCATCAATGGCAGACAGAGGTTCATCCAGCAACAACACTTTTGGCTCGGTCACGATGGCGCGTGCCAGGGCAACCCGTTGTTTTTGCCCGCCGGACAATTGCGCCGGGTAATGGTTCTCTTTCCCCGATAGGTCAACGAGTTCGATGATCCTGGCGACTTTTTCCTTGATGACACTCTGGTTCATTTTCTGCATCTTCAAGCCGAATGCGATGTTCTCCGCTACATTCATATTGGGGAACAGCGAGTATTGTTGAAAAACCATCCCGATGTTCCTTTTCCCCGGCGGCAAATCCGTCACATCCTGGCCGTTGATGTGAATGCTGCCCCCGTCAATGCTTTCAAAACCAGCCAACGAACGCAGCAAAGTTGATTTCCCGCAACCGGATGGCCCCAGCAAAGTGACCAAATCGCCTTCCTTCACCTGCAGATTAAGATCTTTCAACACTAAATTTTCACCGTCGTATGATTTTCTGATGTTTCTGAATTCTATGTATGCCATTGTGTCTCCTCTATTACTTTACGAAAAATGTGAATCACTTACTCGATATTTACGTTCATTTTGCTTTTTTGGTCTCTTTCGACCCCAGATAACCCGACAAGTTCGTCAAAATCAGCATGATGCAGAAGATGACTACGGAAATTGCGCTAGCCGCATGCCCCGACACACTTCTGGTTTTATCAAGGAAAATACTGGTTGTTTCATAATAGCTGCCCGCAATGATATTCACCAAGACGAAATCGCTGAACAGAATGCCTATCGAGAGCAGAATCGTCGCAACCAAACCTTTCAATGCGCTGGGTACGATGATCCGGAAAAAGGCATAAAGCTTACTGGCGCCCAACGTTTCAGCAGCCTCCAAAATCGGCATGACCTCCAGTGTGGTCAAAGCATTTTTGATGCCTTGGTACATGTACGGCAAAATGACGATTCCGTAGGCACAACTCAACAAAAAAATGCGGTTCGACAAAAAGGTATCGGAAGAGGCATACAGCGAAATGATTGAGACCGCAAGTATGACGCCTTGAATGCCGTAGGGGATTTTTGACAACAGGTCCAAATATTTATCGCCTTTCGGATAATGGATCTGCACGACATACATCGCCAACAAAAGGAGCATCAACAGCACAAGCGTCGGTATGATTGCAATCAGTAAAGATCTGCCTATCGCGCCTGCCATCCCGCCTGAACCCGCAAAAATACCGCTATAGAATTCAAAAGTGAACCCTTCCGGGATAATATTGCTCAAATCCCTGAACAAAGAATTTAGCAGCGTCACAAACAGCGGCAGCAGCAAAATCACGGAAAGGATAATGATGATGAATGAAGAAAAGCCATTGCTTCGTTTCTTCATTTTTTACACACCCTTTCTGAATTTCTTTAATAGGCTGTTGCTTAAGACTGTCATCGTGCTCATCAATACAAGCATCACGATCGACAAGGCACTTCCCAATTCCACCTGTTGGACAATATCACCCGTGAACATGGATGAAATCCGGATCGGCAATAAGGCATAATTGTTCCCGAGCAGAGCATACGGTGTCGCATAGGCTGCCAGCGCATTTGAAAAGAGAACAGAAAAGGTTCCGAAAATGCTGGGCAACACCAATGGGAGACCGATTTTTGACCAGAATTGCCAAGTCGTCGCATTCATCAGACTTGCCGCTTCCTTGTACTCTGTCTTGATGCCATCAAATGAAGGATAGAGCAGTAAGGTAGCCAATGGAATCTGGAAGTAGATGAAGGTGATCAGGATCCCCGATGTAGTATACAAATCGTAGTTGTTCAAACCAGCCAGGTTCCATCTTTCTCCCAATGTTGTCAGGATCCCTGAATTCCCCAGCAACAGAATGAAGGCAAAAGCCAACACGATGCCTTGGAAGTTTGAGGTCATATTCAATGTCGTGATGTAGAACTTTTTCATTCTGTCGCCCGCAGCATGGATGGCATAGGCGCCCAGGAGCGCAATCGCAATCCCGATGAATGCGGACAGCACGGAAACGAATAAGCTGTTCTTGATCGACATCAGGTAGTAATCACTCGTAAAAATGGTCGTAAAATTACTAAGCGTAATGCCGCCTGTTCCGGGTTCCAGAAAACTGTTGATGAGGATGTTGGCTAACGGCATCAATTCGAACAAAAGGATCAGCAGCGCGAACGGCAACAGCAATATGAGGTACTTGCGTTTTTCATTCTGCAGCATCGCCTGAACCTCGTTTCATAATGATCCCCTGAATCGCCTGCATGCGATCCCCAACCGGAATGCCCAGCAACTTGCACAAAAATGGCGCTATTTCCAGCTGAGGCACAATGGCTCCTTCTTTGCGGAAGTCCTTGATGATCACTTTGTCCGAAAATAAATAAAGCGGAACAAGGCGATCTTCATTCGAGATGCCATTATGGGTATGATAGTCATTCATCCCATGATCGGAAGTGACCACGATCTGATAGCCTTCGCTCATCCATCTCCAGATGTACTGAGAAAGTTCAGCATCAACGCGGACGGCCGCCTGCACATACTCTTTACTGTCGGCGCCGAATTTATGGCCGGCATCATCGATGTTCATCGAATGGATCAGCGTATAATCCGTCGCCTTCTTCCGGATCAAGTAATCGCCATCCGCAATCAGGTGACTGTCCGGGTAATGATCTTCGTGATAAAATATGCCCTGTTCGATGAGGGAATTCGTGTCCAACTGGATTCGGTCCTCCATCACTTGAAATGGCGCATGATTGTAAAGCTCGCTCACCCAGTAGTAACTGGCCGCTCCGGTCTTGAAACCATTTTCCTTTGCAATCTCAAAAACACTACGTTCCTTGGAACGACGGACTGTGCGATTCGAGGTGATGCCATTTTCTGCAGCTGGCACTCCCGTCTGCAAGACCTCATACAAAGGCCTGGATTGGGCAGGCATCTCCGATTTGACGGTATAAGCCGCCATTATTCCTTTTTCGACCAGATGCTCCAAGAAGCCCATATGGTTATGGGCTGTCTTGGCATTCAATCCGTCCAACACTATAAAAATTACTTTATCCACTGTATTCAACCTCAATTATTTTACTTTTGTCAGTACTTCTTCTTGCCATCTTTGACCCAGACCGGCTGCAGCCTCTTCCCATGCATCAAAATCGGAGACCGGTTGCGCCTTCGCGTATTGCTCTTCCGGAAGCAAAATATCCTGCACCTCTTGCGGCAATTCAACATTATCGCGGATAGGACGTGCATAGCCTTTCGCCAAGTTGATCTGGCCTTCATCAGAAAGGATATATTCGCGGGCTAATGCTGCCGCATGCGGATTAGGCGCTGTCGCGTTGATGACAGTTGCGTATCCGCTTTGGATCGTTCCATCCAACGGAATAGTCACTTCAAAACTGGCATTCGGATTCGTTTCTGCAACTTGATTCGCATAATTCAGTGCGTTAAAGTCCCAGAACAAGCCAACTTCGATTTCGCCTGATTCCAAACGGGCCAATGAAGTGTCGCCCAAGTCCAATCTGCCTTGTTCAGCCAGCTGTGCGAAGAAGGCAATGCCCGGATCCAAGTCAGTTTCATCCCCGCCATTTGCGATGGCTGCAGCCAACACCGCATTTTGTGCTTGGGTAGCGGCATTTACGTCACCTATCGTGACTTTATAATCCCCTTCCAGGATATCGGCAAAACTGGTCGGTGCATCCGTTACTTTTTCAGAATTGGTGATGAAAGCCAATGTTCCGTAATAACCGACGATCCAATCGCCATCATCGTCTTTCGCCCACTCCGGGATATCATCCCAATAAGATGTTTTGTAAGCTAGAGTCAAGCCGTCCGCTTCTGCAACAGGCCCGAATGATTGGCCGACATCGCCGATATCTTTCGTCGGATTGTTCTGTTCTGCTTTGAATAAAGCCAATTCTTCCGCTGAACTCATGTCCGTATCTGCATGCGTCAAGCTATAAGTCGTTTCGAGTTCTTCCCAAGTCTCGCCCCAGTTCGCCCATGTATCCGGCATCCCTACTGATTCCACATGGCCTTCTTCTTTGGCTTGCGTTTCAATTTCACTCAAAGACAATGCGTTCAGATCGACTTCCGCCTCAGCAGTCGTCGCCGCCTCTGTTCCGCACGCACTCAAAACTAGCATACTGCTTAAGGCTAAACCTGCAAACAATCTTTTGTTGGACAATCTCATTTTTTATTCTCTCCTTATTTGTGAACAATGGTTTCATTGTTTTTCATTACGTATTTGACTACAAATAAATACTAACAGATGGTTGTAAATAACCTTTGAATTCGCAGTTAATATTTTGTAAACAGCAATGAAACCATGGGGTTACTGCATTTTGATCGAAAATAATGAATATCAATATAGGAATGGATCACTGGCTTTTATTCATTCAGACGCAATCACGAGTCAAAACCATGAATAACGCAAATTAATTCATGGTTTCAGACCCAATCACGAGCTAAACCATGAATAACACAAAGTTATCCATGGTTTGGCCCCTGCCTCAGTAAGCAACCCTAAAATTGTTGAAGCACAAATCCAAAAAAGCAAGAAGAGCAGCGAATCGATCCGCTGCTCTCCTTGCTTTTTGTGTTAGTCAATCCATTTGACGTAATCTTCGTCTTCCATCGCCTCGACGGCACCCAACAGGTAGCCGTTTCCGACTTGCGAGAAGAAATCGTGGTTGCTGGTTCCGGTCGAGATGCCGTTCATGACGATTGGATTCACATCATCGGCCGTGTCCGGGAACAATGGATCGAAGCCCAGATTCTGCAGCGCTTTGTTCGCGTTGTAGCGGATGAACACTTTGACGCGCTCCGTCCAGCCCAGCTCGTCGTAGATGTATTGCGTGTATTTCACTTCATTGTTGTACAGTTCATACGTCAGCATATAGACCCAATTCTTCATTTCTTCCTGTTCCGTTTCGGACAGTTGGTTGTAAGCAATCTGGAATTTATAGCCGATATACGTGCCGTGGACCGATTCGTCGCGCAGGATCAGTTTGATGATCTCCGCCACGTTCGGCAATTTGTTGTTGCCGAGATACCAAAGCGGTGCGTAGAATCCCGAATAGAAAAGGAAAGATTCCAGCAGGACGCTGGCGGCTTTCTTTTCCAGCTGATTCCCGGTCTTGTAGATGTCGTTGATCAGGCTGGCTTTGCGCTGGATGAATTCGTTGCTGTTGGTCCAGTTGAAGATATCCTCGATTTCAGCCTTCGTGTTCAACGTGCTGAAGATCGAAGAGTAGCTTTTCGCGTGCACAGATTCCATGAACTGGATATTGTTCAATACCGCTTCCTCGTGTTGCGTGCGCATATCTTCCTTCATGGCGGCGATGCCGTCCTGCGATTGCAGCGTATCCAGAAGCGTCAATCCGCCGAACACTTTTCCCAACATATCCTGCTCGGGTTTGCTGAGGGTGCGCCAGTCGTCCAAATCATTGGACAACGGGATCCGCGTATCCAGCCAAAATTGCTCCGTCAGTTTTTCCCATGTCAACTTGTCCAACATATCTTCGATGCTGTTCCAGTTGATTGCTATATAAGGCTTGTTTGCCATCCTTCATTCCTCCGTTAGACTTTCCGATTATTGCATGACGAATAATCAAATACAGCTGCGCTGCATCATCAGATTGTGCATGATTCGCAAGCGTTCGCTCCGATTTCGTCGTTGTTTTCCGTAAATGTACGCACATAATAAATCGATTTTGCGCCTTTTCTCCAGGCGTAATTGCGCAGAATGTTCAGGTCGCGTGTCGTCATTTTATTGGTGCGCCCTTCTTTCCATTCGTACATGCCTTCCGGCAATTCGGAACGCATGAACAATGTCAGGCTCATGCCTTGGTCGATATGCTTTTGGGCAGCGACATAAATATCGATGACACGGCGCATATCGATATCATAGGCCGAACGATAATAAGGCATCGTTTCGTTGGAAAGCTGCGGAGCCGGATAATAAGTCTTCCCGGTTTTCTTCTCTTGGCGCTCTTCGATCAGACGCGTGATCGGGTGCAGGCTCGCACTCGTTTCATTTACATAACTGATCGAACCGGTCGGCGCAATCGCCAAACGGTTTTGGTGATACAAGCCGAATTCATGGACGGACTTCTTCAAATCAGACCAATCTTCCTTCGTAGGCACTTTGATGCCTTCGAAGATTTGTTTCACTTTTTCGGATTGGAAGACGACATCGGAATCGGTATAGGCATCAAAATATTCGCCTGTATAGTAGGTGGATTTGTCGAAATTGACGAATGCTTCCCCGCGTTCCTTGGCGATTTTGTTGCTGGCCGCCAATGTGTAATAATTCAAAAGCATAAAGTAGATGTCCGTGAATTCGATGGATTCCGGCGAACCGTAATGCATCTGGTTGGTCGCGAACATCGTGTGCAGACCCATGCCGCCCAAACCGATCGTGTGCGCTTGATCGTTCCCGTTCTTGATTGTAGGGACCGCATCGATGCTCGAATGGTCGGTTACGTAAGTCAAAGCGCGGACCATCGTTTCGACCGATTTTCCGAAATCAGGCGATTTCATCAGGTTCGGAATGTTCGTGGAACCCAAGTTACAACTGATGTCCGTTCCGAGCACTTCATATTCCTGTTTATCATTCAACAAGGAAGGTTGCTGCACTTGCAGAATTTCCGAGCACAGGTTGCTCATGACGATCGTTCCGTCCACCGGATTCGTGCGGTTAGCCGTATCGATGTTGATGATGTACGGATAGCCGGATTCCTGCTGCAGTTTGCTGATTTCGTTCTCAAGGTCACGGGCACGGATCTTCGATTTGGAGATTTCCGGATTGTTGACCAGATTTTCGTATTCCGTGGTGATGTCGACATAGGAGAACGGTTTGCCGTAGATCCGTTCCACGTCATAAGGGCTGAACAGGTACATCTGATCGTCCTTCGCCGCCAACTCATAAAATTTATCCGGAATGACCAGACCCAGCGACAAGGTTTTCACGCGGATCTTTTCATCGGCATTCTCTTTTTTCGTGGACAGGAAAGCGACGATGTCCGGATGGAATACGTTCAAATACACCGCACCGGCTCCGTTGCGTTGGCCCAGCTGATTGGAATAACTGAAGCTGTCTTCGAGAAGCTTCATGATCGGCACAACGCCGCTCGACGCGTTCTCGATTTTCTTGATCGGGTCCCCAGCTGCCCGGACGTTCGACAGGTTCACACCGACGCCTCCGCCGATGCGGGACAACTGCAGCGCACTGTTGATCGTGCGGCCGATGCTGTTCATGTCATCCGTCGTTTGGATCAGGAAGCATGAAACCAATTCACCGCGGCGTTTTCTGCCTGCATTCAAAAAGGTAGGCGTCGCCGGTTGATAGCGTTGATGGATCATCTCTTCCGCCAAGTCGACAGCCAGTTGCTGGTCCCCGTCAGCCAAAAATAGTGCATTGAAGACGATCCGGTCTTCGTAACGCTCCAAATAACGCTTGCCGTCGTTCGTCTTCAGCGCGTACTGGGTATAGAACTTGTAGGCCGCCATGAACGATTTGAAACGGAACTTCTTGTTGTACGTATCCTGCATCAACTTTTTGATGAAATCAAGCGGATATTTCTCCAGGAATTCTTTTTCGATGTAATCCTGTTCGATCAAATAATTCAATTTTTCATCCAAAGTATAGAAGAAAACCGTGTTTGGATTCACGTGCTCCAGGAAATACGCCCGGACGGCTTCCTTATCCTTATGCAAAGGGATGGCATTATCAATCGGACGATTGATTTCATTGTTCAATTTATAATAGGTTACATCTTCTGTTTTGGTTACTAATTTTGGACTATCCAAGTTCCGTCACCTTCTCTTTCAAAATCTGAATGTCTTTCTCGTTTCCTTGAAACTCAAACAAGTGCAATAGCGGGACACCATAATCGTGTGCCAAGTCTTTTGCGGTAAACCCGAAAAGCTTGCCGAAATTCAGGTTCCCGCCACCTGCCACACCTTTGAAGTAGGCGCGGTTCTGGTCGGTCTCGATGAAATCGACCAGAATATCGGTTACCTCTTTATCGTAGGTCGGGGCCACGATGATGAACGGCTCTCCAATCGGTTGGAAGGCGTTATCGGCCGTCAATTCGATAGTCTCAAGGTTCAGTTTATTCACGAACTTCCTCGTTTGGCCGGTCAACGACATAAACACTACCTTCATATTACCTCACCCTTTTCCCAACTGTTATTCACCCATTATACGGTTGCGACGATATAATTACAACAAGAAAGACACAATATGTAGTATGCGTTTTTATAAATCACGCAACATATTGTGTCTTTGTTTGCATTTTCACTTTATCCGTCCAGAAGTTGCGCGGCAGCGAATGACTGCCACCGGCGACATTTCAGAATTTCATTCTAACATAATTTTCCGGATGCACCTCCTGATACGCTCCGGAAATCACAAGCTTGTGTAGAATTTTTTTGCAAGACGTTCCAGCACTTTCGGATCATCCACGAAAAAGCCATGGCTTCCCCCGGGTACGATATATTTTTGCGATCCGGGAATCAGGCGATGCATCGCCTCCGTTTGGTCGTCGCGGATCAGATCGAATTCCCCCGCCAGCAGCAGGGTTGGCGCTTGGATGCTGCGCAAGGCTTCGGCTGAAAGGTCCAATTCCTCCAGCATAAGATTGTGGATGCAGAGGCGCTGGATTTTTTCCGGATCGTTATCCGGCAAAGCAAGCAGCTCCTCGTATCGTTCCAACGTCTCCTCATTGCAGGCGTCGGTCAGGCCGTCCGCTTCGTAATTCGCCCCCATCGCGATCAAAGAAGCGATTCGATCCGGATAGTGGGCAGCTAAATACAAACCAAGATTGCCTCCATCGCTGAATCCGAGCACGTGGACCCGTTGAATCCGTTCCTTTTCGAGCAACGCAAGGATGTCCTCCGCAATCTGCTTGAAGGTCAACCGCTCCACTCCCAGATCCGATCGGCCGTGGCCTCTCGTATCGAGCGCAAAGACTCTGAAGTGTTTCGTGAAATAGGGAAACTGCTGCGCGAAAATGTCCGAACTCTCACCGTTCCCGTGCAACAGGAGCAACGCATCCCCGGTACCGCCTACCTGATAATAAAGTTTTCCTTTTCTGGTCTTCAATGATTTCCCTCTCACAGGCAGCATTCCTTTCTTATCTTATTCCGGCAACCGCCAGTCGATCGGTTCGACACCGAACAATTTGAGTGCTTCATTCGTTTTGGAAAAAGGCTTCGACCCGAAGAACCCTCTATAGGAAGATAACGGGCTTGGATGGGGCGACGTGATCACGACATGCTTCGTTGTGTCGATGAACACTTTTTTGGCTATCGACGCGTTTCCCCAGAGGATGAAGACGACCGGTTCTTCCCGCTCATTCAGCGCTCGGATGACGGCATCGGTCAACAACTCCCAGCCTTTTCCGCGATGGGAATTGGCTTCCCCGCTGCGGACAGTCAGGACCGTGTTCAGCAGGAAAACGCCTTGCTTCGCCCAAGATGTCAAGTCGCCGTGTTTCGCAATCGGAATGCCGAGGTCATCCTGCAGTTCCTTGTAGATGTTGACCAAGGAAGGCGGCAGCTTGACCCCCTTCTGCACGGAAAAGCTCAAGCCGTGCGCTTGATTGGGGCCGTGATAAGGGTCTTGCCCCAGGATGACCACTTTCACCTTGTTGTATGGCGTCAATTCGAAGGCTTCCCAGATATGCTGCATTCCGGGATAGACCGTCTCGTTCAGATACTCTTCCTTCAGGAATGCGCGCAGCTGTTGATAATACGGCGCTTCAAACTCCTGTTCCAATTTTTCTTGCCACTCGTTATGGATAATTGCTTTCATATTTTTCACACCACTATCTGTCAAATTTTTCATTTCCGGTTGCGACTATCTTAACATAATGTGCGTACCTTTTTCAGTCCATCCGCCTTCCGGGCGATCATTTAAGTCGGCCCCGAACAAATTTTCAGTGAAACTGAAAAATCATGGTAGAATATAAGGGTGAATATACTGCAATTACCGAACAGGAGGATGAATGTATGATTGAACTGATCGTCTCGGATATGGACGGCACATTATTGAACGATAAGATGGAAGTCTCCGCATCGAACGTGAGCGCCATCAATGAGGCAAATAGATTAGGCATCAAATTTATGGTCGCTACCGGCAGAGGGTATACCGAAGCCGTGCCGGCCTTAAAGGAAGTCGGCATCGATTGCCCCATGATCACGCTGAACGGCGGGCAAGTATTTGACGAAGACGGAAAACTGGTCGAAAACCTGGGGATCGACAAGACGACCACCCGCCATATTTTGGAGGATGTGAAAAAATACGGCCTCTATTGCGAAATCATGACATCCAAAGGCATATTCTCGGATGACAAAGTGCGCCGGATCGAGTCAATGACTTCCTTGCTGCATGAGACAAACCCTGACACAACCTTCAAAATGGCGCTTGTGCTGGCGGTCGCCCGTTTGGAAGTGATGCACGTAAACTACGTTGAAAATTTCAAAGAAGTTCTGGAAGACAACGCCCAGCAAGTCCTCAAGATTCTCGTGTTCAGCGATGTCGGACAAAGCGAACTGGAGCCAATCCGGACAAAACTGGCCGAAGACAGCCGTGTGGTCGTGACCTCCTCCTTCAAAAATAATATCGAGATCAACCATGTGGAAGCACAAAAAGGGATCGCTTTGGCAAAGTTCGCCAAAAAAAGAGGGATTCCTTTGGAGAATGTCATGGCCATCGGGGATAACTTCAATGACGTCTCCATGCTGAAAGTAGCAGGCGCCAGCTTTGCGGTGGCCAATGCCGAGGATGGGGTCAAGGAATTCGCGAAGTACCTCACTTCCAAAAACTCAGAAAACGGCGTAGCCGAAGCCATCATGCGCTGCATCAACGAAAATTTGTGATCCCGATAGCGAAACACTGACAGTTACACATCCCTCCCTGCCTACGTCTTTATAGATGTAGGAAAGGAGGGAAAATGAATGGATGCGAACGTGGATGTGCTGGCGTATATGGAATTGATCAGCAATACCGGCTTTCCGATCGTGATCGCGATGTACCTGTTGCACCGGATGGAAAAAAAGCTGGATGCACTGGTCGGCGCGATTGAAGATCTGAGCCGGGCCTTTAAATGATCACACCCTTGCCTCACCAGACCTAAAAAAAGCCCTGACATGACAGCTTTTATGCCATCGTGCCAGGGCTTTTTGTCGCATTTTTCCGAACGTTCCCAAATATCCCAGATTGGTTGACGTTTGTTTGTTACCGTTTTTATGAAGTTCGGTTTTCGCGTTAGGTTTTCTGACATATTTGTGTCTTTATACGATTGTGGTTTCTGTGAATTTAAAATATAATCTCAATGTGGTATTATATGAATATTCAAGCAGAGGCTTCATCGTAATCTCATGGTTATTCAGAAGGAATGCTGATTAAAAGGAGGAAAAAATATGTTAAGCAAGAAACTGCGACTAAAGTTGCCGATGCTCTTCATGGCTTTGGGCTTTTTTATTTTTGGGTCAGCCCAGCACGAAGTAGTTGAGGCAACAGAAACACAAAAGTTTGTCATCGCGACAGACACCACTTTTGCACCATTTGAATTCCAAGATGTCAACGGCGAATTTGTCGGCATCGATATGGACCTTATTCGAGCGATTGCGGAGGATCAAGGATTTGAAGTGGAGATTCGTCCTTTAGGATTCAACGCTGCGCTCCAAGCCTTGGAAGCAAAACAAGTTGACGGCGTCATCGCCGGCATGAGCATCACGGATGAACGGAAACAAACCTTTGACTTTTCGGAACCGTATTTTGAAAGTGGCGTAGTCATGGCAGTTGCCGGTGACAGCGACATCTCAAGCTACGAAGATTTGGAAGGCGAGAATGTAGCCGTCAAAACCGGGACGGAAGGTGCAACTTTTGCCGAATCGATCAAGGATGAATATGGCTTCACTACCACTGTTTTTGAAGATTCCGCCAATATGTATCAGGACGTCCTAGCCGGCAATTCCGTAGCGGCATTCGAAGACTATCCTGTTATGGCCTACGCCATCGAGGACCAAGGTCTGGCACTGAAACTGGCTACCGACAAAGAAGCAGGCGGTTCATACGGTTTTGCAGTAGCTAAAGATACAAATCCTGAATTGCTGGCAATGTTCAATGCAGGTTTGGCTAATCTGAAAGAGGATGGCACTTACCAAGCCATCCAAGAGAAATACCTCGGTGCTTCCGCGGATACAAGCCTGGATGTCCCGGCACAGAACGGAAAAACGTTTATCATCGCAACCGATACAACTTTCGCCCCATTCGAATTCCAGGACGCTAACGGCAACTATGTGGGTATCGACATGGATCTGATCCGCGAAATCGCTAAAGACCAAGGTTTCGGAATCGAAATCCGTCCTCTGGGTTTCAACGCCGCCCTTCAAGCGTTGGAAGCTAAGCAAGTGGATGCCGTCATCGCCGGCATGAGCATCACCGACGAACGCAAACAGACATTTGATTTTTCTGAACCGTATTTCGAAAGCGGTGTGGTTATGGCTGTTGCTGCCGATAGCGATATCGACAGCTATGAAGACTTGGAAGGCATGACCGTGGCCGTCAAGACCGGAACAGAAGGCGCAACATTTGCCGAATCGATCAAGGATGAATTTGGTTTCACTTTATCGACTTTCGATGATTCAGCCAATATGTATCAAGATGTCATCGCCGGCAATTCCGTTGCGGCATTTGAAGATTACCCGGTTATGGCCTATGCCATCGAAGGTCAAGGCATCGCCTTGAAACTGGCTACCGAAAAAGAAGCCGGTGGTTCTTACGGAATCGCAGTTGCGAAAGACACGAACCCCGAACTGTTGAACATGATCAACACAGGATTGGCGAATTTGCAGTCCAATGGTACCTATGAACAAATCGTCAACAAATATCTCGGATCCGAAATCGAAGCAAGCAACACTTCTTTCTTCGGACTGATCCAAGAAAACTGGAAAACATTATTGCAAGGTTTGGGAAGAACGATCCTGATCACTTTTGCATCCATCGTGATTGCTTTGGCGCTGGGTATCGTAATCGGCTTGTTCAGCGTTTCCCCTAACAAGGCATTGAACTGGATCGCAACCATCTACGTTGACATCATGCGTGGTGTGCCATTGATCGTCTTGGCATTCTTCGTATACTTCTCGATTCCGCAATTGATGGGTCTCCGGATGAGTTCGACGGTTGCAGGGATTATCACACTGAGTTTGAATGCGGCAGCTTATCTGGCTGAAATCTTCCGCGGCGGTATCAAAGCGGTTGACGTCGGACAGATGGAAGCAGGACGCAGCTTAGGGTTGACTTATCAAACAACTATGAACAAAATCATTTTGCCGCAAGCAATCCGCATCATGATTCCTTCATTCATCAACCAATTCGTCATTACTTTGAAGGACACATCCATTTTATCCATCATCGGACTTGTCGAGTTGACACAGACCGGTAAAATCATCATCGCAAGAACCTATGCTTCCGGTAATATGTGGTTGATCATCGGATTGATGTACATCATCGTCATCACGATCCTTACGAAGATTTCCAAAAAACTTGAAGGGAGATTAAAGAATGGCTAACGCAAAAATAAATGTCACGAATCTGAAGAAAAGCTTCGGAAGCAACGAGGTTTTGAAAGGGATCGACCTCGAAGTAGCTGAAGGCGAAGTGGTCTGCATCATCGGCCCATCCGGTTCAGGAAAAAGTACGCTTCTGCGCTGTCTGAACAAACTGGAAGAAGTCACTGACGGCCACGTGCTGATCGACGGAAAAGACATCACCGAAAAAACCACGGACATCAATGAAGTACGTGAAGAAATCGGTATGGTTTTCCAACATTTCAATCTTTTCCCGCACCTTTCGGTAATGGACAATATCACATTGGCTCCGGTTGAACTGAAACGGCAAAATAAAGAAGCCGCAAGAGTTAAAGCAGTGGAATTGTTGGAAACAGTCGGCCTGTCCGAAAAAGCTGACGCTTTTCCAAGCTCGCTATCCGGTGGTCAAAAACAACGTGTCGCTATCGCGCGTGCGTTGGCAATGAATCCGGAAATCATGCTTTTCGATGAACCGACATCCGCACTTGATCCTGAAATGGTCGGCGACGTTCTTGAAGTCATGAAGAAACTGGCAAAACAAGGGATGACCATGGTTGTGGTTACGCATGAAATGGGCTTCGCAAGAGAAGTCGGACATCGCGTCATTTTCATGGATGGCGGATACATCGTCGAAGAAGGCACGCCTGATGAAGTATTCGGTAGCCCGCAACACCCACGTACGCAAGATTTCCTGAACAAAGTATTGTAATAGCACAGAAAGCAAAGGTTGCCCAAAAAAGGGCAACCTTTGCTTTTTTTATGGAATATGGAGAGCGAGAATTACTTGACCGGAGGGGCGTGCGTGAAACTCGTGAACGGACCACCGCAGCTCCGGGGAGCCTTGGCTTCGCCGGAGCTGAAACTGCGACCGTGATGCGACCTCCGACGAAGGGAGGCTCGCCGGAGGAGCAATTGATTCCATCCCCTCAACTCAGGCCAATCTTCGCTTCATCGGAGTTGGAGAGTTTGGAGAGTTTGGAGACTCGCTAACAAACCCATCAAAAAGAATCGGGCTATCTCAATTTTTTTTGAGATAGCCCGATTCTTTATTTTTATTGTAGTATCGTGATCGTCAAAGTCTGTCTGCCGAAAGCAAGCGCGGCGTTCAGGTCTTCCATATGCAAGTCAATTTTGTTTCCTATGATCGCTCCACCGGTATCCCCGGCAATCGCGATGCCGTAGCCCGGTACGCTGACTAAGCTTCCCAGTGGAATCACGGAAGGATCGACCGCAATGACCGTCGGATTGATCGACAAGTCGATGCCCGTAGCGGTAAAATTGGATAGGCCCGCTTCGTGGCGCGAATAGGCTGTTGCCGATACGACCAATGTTTTCCCCTGCGCAGCAGGTGTTTCCGTCACAGTCGGAGTAGTAACAGTCACGATTGGCGCGGCCTCAACTGCAGCAACGGAACTGTCTGTGATTTGGCTAACCGGTGCTTGCACGGATGATGCAGATTGCGCAACCGCAGCAACCGCAGCAACCGCAGCAGCGCTACTCGCCTCTGCAATTTGCTGCTCTTCCGCCGCTTTGGCTGCAACTGCATCAGCTTTTGCTTGGGCCTCTTCGGCAGCCAAACGGGCAGCTTCATCCGCATACTCCGTTTTCACTTGGGACAACACAGTTTGGTTTTCGGATAGGATGCCTTTCAAAGAAGTCAATTCTTCAGCCAACGCAGTGGATTCGGAATTCAGGCGGCTTTCTGCAGCTTTGACTGTCTCAATTTCAAGAGCCAACTGTTCTTCCAATGCCGCCAGTTTCTCTTCTTCGGAAATGGCAGCTTCGAGCTGCTCATTATCGGCAGCCTGCAATTGACCCACTATATATACCCTATTGACGAAATCAGCAAAATTTTCGGAATCCAGCAACATCAATACTTGGTTCTTCGTTGCATCAGATGTCTGCAAGGCAACGAGCCGTGTTTTCAGTTGTTCCTTCCGCGAAGCGATCACTTCTTTTTGCGCTTCGATAGCTGCTTTTGTTTCGATTTGGCTTTCTTCAGTCGCAACAATCTGTGCTTTCAGGTCATCGATCCCCATTTGCTTCAGGTTGATCGACGCTAGTGTTTCGCCGATTGTCACTTCCACAGAAGCGATTTGGGCTTCCGTCTGTTTTTCTTCTTGGGTTAAGGTATCTAAGGTGGAACCTTGAACTTGTGTAATGGAAAGGGTCAGACTTGCTGCCAAGCCGGCCAACATCAGTTTCCCTATACGCTTTCTATGATTCAAAATCTCACGCCTCTCTTTTCTCGTTGGAAAATGCTCCTTTATTATATCGAATTTCCCTTGACGAAGGGTTGCATTCCTTTTACTGTTTCGTATCAAATGATTCATCCGATATTTATTTTGCCTTATAACGGGTAGTTTTGTAACCTATCTGTAACATAAGATTCCCGACCGTAACAAAAATCCATGTTTTCTTGCCAAAATCGGCAACATCAAAAGATAATTTTATGACAAACTTACCGAATTCCAGTAAAATGGAAAGTGAGGAATCTTGGAAGATCCGGGATTCAGAAGGAGACGCTCATGTTATTAGAGAGAATAGGCTTAATCGATATCGGATCCAACACCATCCGTTTGGTCATCTTTGAAATCGATGAACATTTTACGATGTTCCAAGTCCAGAATATCAAGACCCCCGCAAGACTGTTTCAGTATTTGGACAAAAAGAAAAAGATGTCCCAAGCAGGGATCGATGTCCTCATCAAAGTCCTGAAAAGTTTCAAATCGGTAGCTGACCAGTACCAAGTCAGCACGCTGATGCCGGTAGCGACAGCGGCTATCCGCCAGTCCACCAACCGCGACGATATCATGGCGCAAGTGCGCAAGAAGACAGGCATCGAAATGCTGTTGTTGCCGGAAGAAAAAGAAGCCTTTTATGGGAATTATGCCGTTCTGCATACAACCCAATCCCCCAGCGGCATCACGATCGACATCGGTGGCGGCAGCACCGAAGTCACTTACTATGAGAATAAAGAACTCCTGCAATACCACAGCTTCCCGTTTGGGGTCGTGACATTGAAGCAGATATTCTTCGACGGCAAGGAACACAATGACCCGAAAGCGATAAAGAAGATGCAGGAATTTGTGAAGGAACAGTTCAAATCGATCAAATGGCTCAGCAAGAAACAAGTGCCGATCGTAGCTATGGGCGGTTCTGCCCGCAGCATCGCAAATGTCCACCAACGCCAAGTCAATTATCGGTTAGCGGGCGTGCACGGTTACCGCATGTACCGAAATGATCTCCAACGGACAGTGGATTTGTTCCAGTCATTGAGCATCCCGCAACTGCAGAATCTGGATGGTCTGAGCCGGGATCGTACCGATCTGATCATACCGGCGAACGTGGTATTCAATACCCTCTTCGATGAAGTGAAGGCCCCAGTATTCCTGTTCAGCAATAAAGGCTTGCGCGAAGGCATCGTGATGGAATTCCTCAACAACAAATACGAAAATAAAGCCTTCAGCGCTTTCAACATAGCGGCTCAAACGGTCAGCAGATTGGCCGCCAGCTACCACACCTTAGCGCACGTCGCGCAACAAAGAGTGAAATTGGTCGATATGCTGTATGAGGAATTGTGCCGACTGGGTATTTTTGACAAGAATCCGGATTTGGAAAAACTGTTGCATTTCGGAAGCTATCTTTATTATCTGGGTCAATTCGTCGAGACCGGCGCCAGTTCGCAGCATACTTTCTACATCATTTCCAACAGCGACTTGGATGGCATCAGCCACAAGGAACGGGTAAGCATCGCTTTATTGGCCAGCTTCAAAAACCGGTCGCTCGTCAACCAATATCTGGTGGGCTATACGGAGTGGTACACCGTGACCCAGATTGATCAGCTGCAATCACTGGGCGGCATCATCAAGTTCGCCGATGCCATCAACGACTCCCATATGGAAGTCATCCGGGATATCAAAATCAATAAGACAAAAAACGGGCACGACCTGGTGCTCTATTACAAAGGTGACATCCTTGCCGAAGAGTATCGTGCCGAGCGCCAACGCAAACATATCGAGCGTCTGCTGAGCGGCAAACTTAACATTATATTTACAGAAATTTAACAAATATATGCTATAAATAAAGCTTATAAATCGAATGAACGGATGTGCAATATGATGGAATCAGATAGTAAACCCAATCTTGCTCATGCAGATTATTATTTCAATCGAGAGTTGAGTTGGCTGGACTTCAACAAACGTGTCATAGAGGAAGCGAAAGATCCTCAAAACCCTTTGCTTGAACAGCTGAACTTTTTATCCATAGCAAGTTCCAATCTTGATGAATTCTACATGGTTCGGGTTGCTGGATTACAGGATCAGTTCAAACTTGGCTATCATTTGACCGACACCAAAACCGATATGAGACCTATTGAACAGTTGTCTGCCATTTCCGATAAAAATAACGATAACATCGCCTTACAATACGAGTACTATTTTGAACTTTTGAATAAATTGGCTGAAAAAAATGTCCGCATCAAAAAAATCAGCGATCTTTCCAAAAGTGAATTCGCGGTCATAGAAGAAACTTTCCACGAGCAAATTTTTCCCGCTTTGACGCCGCTAGGGATCGATGCCTACCGCCCCTTCCCTAACTTGAACAACAAACTGATCCATATTTTCATCAACTTGGAGAAGGAGGACACGACCCGGGTTGCAATCGTGCCTGTTCCCGCCCCGCTGCAACGGTTCATCTTGTTGGATGAGGACAAAAACGACATCGGCATCGTCCTGTTGGAAGACGTTGTGCGCCATTTCATCCACACCTTATTCAAAGGCTTCACCGTCACGAACAGCTTCAGCTGCCGGATCACCCGCAATGCGGATTTGGAATTGCATGAGGATGGCGCGGATGATCTGCTTGTGGTCATCCAGGATTACCTGAAGAAGCGCAAAAACGGAATGGCTGTCCGCCTTGAAGTCGATACACGCGATACAATCGATTCACTACAGGGAGATGTGCGCTTTCTGCAGACAGAACTGGATCTTAACGACCGCGATGTCTACCTGATCGATGGCCCGTTGGATCTTACTTTCCTCAGCAAATTGACCCGTCATCTGGCGATTGCTTCGCCGGATGACGTATACCCTAGCTTCTCACCGGTCACACCGAGTGATCTTTCAGGAAAAGACATCTTTGATGTGGTCGAAAAGCAGGACGTCTTCTTGCACCATCCTTATGATTCATTTGATCCGGTCGTTGATTTCATCAAGAGCGCCGCTGAAGATGAGGATACGATCGCCATCAAGCAGACCCTTTACCGCGTCAGCAAAGATTCGCCGATCATCGAAGGGTTGAAGACGGCAGCCGAATCCGGCAAACAGGTCACCGTGCTTGTCGAACTGAAAGCCCGTTTCGACGAAGAGAACAATGTGCAATGGGCCAAGGAATTGGAAGAAGCCGGAGCGCATGTCCTTTACGGGATGACCCACTTGAAGACCCACAGCAAGATCACGATGGTCGTAAAGAAACATCATGACCGGATCGTCCGCTATGTCCATCTGGCTACCGGCAATTATAACGACAAGACAGCCAGACTTTATACCGATATGGCCATCTTCACCGCCAACAAGGAAATCGGCGAGGATGCCACAAACTTCTTCAACTACTTGAGCGGCTATTCCGATCAACCGGAATACAATCACCTGCACGTGTCCCCATTCGAAATCCGTGATTCCTTCATTGAATACATCGACGACGAAATCGCCTCGCATGAACAATTCGGGAATGGGCATATCATCGCGAAAATGAACTCCTTGACCGACAAACGCGTCATCATGAAACTGTACGAAGCCAGCCAAGCCGGCGTCCGGGTTGATCTGATCATCCGCGGCATCTGCTGCCTGAAGCCCCAAGTGCCGGGTGTCAGCGAGAACATCCATGTCCGCAGCATTGTCGGCCGCTTCCTGGAACATAGCCGGATCTACTATTTCCATCACAACGGCGATGAGAATCTTTTCCTGTCTTCGGCTGACATGATGACCCGCAACATGATCAAGCGCGTCGAAATAGAGTTTCCGATCCTGGACAAAGCCATCAAGAAGGAAATCCTTTCATTGATGGATGTCTACCTTGCCGACAACACGAAAGCGCGCGAACTGCACCCTGACGGGGCATATCGCCACGTCCGTAACGATAAGCCAGCTGTGGATGCACAAAAGTATTTCATGGAACTAGCTAATAAGGAAAAAGAAATCCCAATACTTTCTGAAAAAGATTCCTGGTTAAAAAAAATCCAACGAAGATTCAAGAAATAAAAGCAGAAAAAAAGAAGGTCAAGAGCTGCGCTCCTGACCTTCTTTTTTTGCCATTATTAGGCTAATTTATTATTTTTCGAAATTGCCAAGCCGATCGCAAAACCGATCACGGATGGGATCAGCCACCCCATTCCGATATCTGATAAAGGAATAGCTGAATCGGTCCAGGCGATGACACCGTCCATGCCGACAGCGTCCTTGATTCCTTGCGGCAAAGCCTTCAGGAAATCAATGGTTGCGAAAGGCAAGGTGAACAGGGTCGTCATCTGGTAGACAATCGTCCGGTCATTGAACAGGCTGCTCATGATCGAAAGCAAAATCAAAGTGATCGCGAGTGGATAAAGGAACATCAACACCGGAATCGAAAACGCGATGATCTGACTCAAGCCCAGATTCGCCAACCCGAAGGAAATGGCTGTAAAAAGATAGACGTATTTTTTGTAGTCCAATGAGTCAGGAAACATAAGCACAAATGTTTCACTGATCGCCGTGATCAACCCGATTGCCGTTTTCAGACAGGCAACGGTGATGATGACCGCAAACAGAACAGCACCGAAGATGCCGAAGTACTCGTTTGAGATTTGCGCCAAAGCGATACCGCCATTGTCGCTTATTTCAAAAACACCACGGCTCGTTGCGCCCAAGTAAACCAGCGAACCGTAAATGACAGCCATCAACAACATGCTGATCGTTCCGGCTTTTATCGTGTCCCTCGCAATCGTTGCTGGCTTTGTGACGCCCAGGCCTTGGATCGTCGTTACGACGATGATGCCGAAAGCCAAGGAAGCCAGAGCATCCATCGTGTTGTACCCTTCCAAAAAGCCTTTGAAGAATGCGCCTGTCTGATAGCTCGCATCCACTGGCATTTCACCCGCTGTACCCATCGGCGCGAAAAAGCCGAAGAGGATCAGAATCGAAAGAAAAACCAGGAAAATCGGGTTCAGAACCTTGCCTACCCATTTCAAAATTTCCGATGGCTTCAGTGAGAACCACAGCACAGCCGCGAAGAAAAGCAACGAGAACAGGAACAACGCCATTTTCGTCATTGAAGGATCCAGATATGGCGCAAAGGCTGCCTCGAACGAGACGGTCGCGGTACGCGGTGTCGCAAAGAAAGGCCCGATCGTCAGATAGAGTGCCGCTGTGAAGAACACGCCGTATTTCGGATGGATTTTGCTCGCCATTTCCAGCAGGCTTTCTTTACCTGACAGACCCATCGCCACGATACCCAGAAACGGCAGGCCCACAGCCGTCACGATAAACCCGATTATCGCCGGAATCAAGTTTTGGCCAGCCAATTGCCCCATATGGACCGGGAAAATCAGGTTGCCGGCACCGAAAAATAAGCCGAAGAGCATGGAGCCTATGTATATGTATTCTTTATTCGATAATTTCTTATCCATTAAGTCTCAGCCAACTTTCTGTTTCAATTTTTTTCATTCTATCACGGCATTTCCCCCGTTACTAGAATTGGCAGCGCTAACCAAAGAAAACTTACCAATTTCTCATTTTCGCATCCGTCCTCCAAGCATTGGTTGTCATCCGCAAAACAACGGCAATATTACAACAAGCCAGCACAAACGATTGCCACAAAAGAAATAATCTTACTCGATTTTTGTAAACAGTATGTAAAATCCTTTTATTTTTTCAGGAATATGCTAGAATTAATTGACTATAAACAAGAATTGAGGAATGTAAAAAAATGATTACCGTATCAAATGTCAGCCTACAATTTTCCGATCGCAAGCTGTTTGACAATGTCAATCTAAAGTTCACCCCTGGTAACTGCTATGGCGTCATCGGTGCTAACGGAGCTGGAAAATCTACTTTTTTGAAGATTTTATCAGGCGTCATCCAGCCCACCACCGGAGATATCATTATGGATCCAAATGAACGTTTAGCTGTACTGAACCAAAACCACTATGGTTTCGAAGACCATCAAGTGCTGGACACTGTCATCATGGGTCACAAACGTCTTTATGCCATCATGGATGAAAAAAATGCCATCTATGCAAAAACCGATTTCACTGAGGAAGACGGCATCAGAGCCGGCGAACTTGAAGGCGAATTTGCCGAATTGGATGGATGGGAAGCCGAATCCGATGCTGCAAGCCTCTTGCAAGGTTTGGGAATCGGTGAAGACTTGCACTTCAAGCAAATGAGCGACCTATTGGAGCCGCAAAAAGTAAAAGTTTTGCTGGCGCAAGCATTATTCGGCAAACCAGACGTATTGCTGTTGGACGAGCCGACAAACGGTTTGGACAAAGAATCAATCGAATGGTTATCCGAGTTCCTGATCAATTTCCCTAACACCGTCATCGTTGTTTCCCATGACCGTCACTTCCTGAATACGGTTTGTACGCACATGTGTGACGTTGACTTCGGAAAGATCAAACTTTATGTCGGTAACTATGACTTCTGGATGCAATCCAGTCAATTGGCTTCTAAACTGGCAGCCGATTCCAATTCGAAAAAAGAAGAGCAGATCAAGGAATTGCAGGACTTCATTGCGCGATTCAGTGCAAATGCATCGAAATCCAAACAAGCGACTTCACGTAAAAAGACCTTGGATAAAATCACATTGGATGATATTCAACCATCATCCCGTAAATATCCTTTCGTCGGCTTCACCCCGGAACGCGAAATCGGTAATGACTTGCTGATCGTTTCGAACCTTTCCAAGACAATCGATGGCGTCAAAATTTTGGACAAAATCAGCTTTGCTTTGAACAAAAACGATAAAGTCGCTTTCACAAGCCGCAAAGATATCGCTACTACCACCCTCTTCAAAATTTTGATGGGTGAAATGGAAGCTGACGGCGGTACTTTCAAATGGGGCGTCACAACATCACAAAGCTACTTGCCGAAGGACCACACGAACGAATTCCCGGTTGCTGACATCACTATTTTGGAATGGTTGCGCCAATTCGCAGGCAAAGAAGAGGACGACAATACTTTCTTGCGCAGCTTCTTGGGCCGCATGCTGTTCTCAGGTGAAGACGTCATGAAGAAAGTTTCTGTCCTGTCCGGGGGAGAAAAAGTACGTATCATCCTATCGAAAATGATGCTTACCAAAGCAAATGTCTTGGTATTGGATGATCCGACGAACCACTTGGATCTTGAATCCATCACTGCCTTGAATGACGGCATGATCGCCTTCAAAGGCGCGTTGTTGTTCACTTCACACGATTACGAGTTCATCAACACTACGGCGAACCGCATCATCGAAGTGACTCCAAACGGCGTCGTGGACAGAATGGAAACAACTTACGAAGACTTCTTGGCAGATAAAGACGTTCAAGCAAGAATCAACGCACTTTATAAAGAACAAGCATAAAACCAGTACCAAAAAAAGAGGAACAAACCGAGCGTTCGGGTTGTTCCTCTTTTTGTTTAATAGAATATTTCAATTCCAAAAGTGCCTCACCTCTGGTGTTTTACAGGGGTGCAAAATATTCCACGCATCCCAGAACGTTGGCTAGCTTCACGGGTAAGCCCTTCGGAAATTAGATAAATCGTGCCTATTGCGCTCTACGATGCTCAGTCGGCACGATTTCCTAAATTTCTTTCAGGGCTGAACGAACCCGTTCCGCTTTTCTAAATTTTTTTCCAAATCATATGGGCTTCGCAGGCCAAGTCTTCGCCGTTCATGATGCGGTGCGCGGTGATGATTTCGCCGTTCTCCGCATCTTTCGTCGACATGACGCTGATGATGCTGTTGCCGTATTCGACCTCTTTTTCGTACTTGATCGTAACGGCAGCCATCTGGTGATCCATGATGAATTTCGGATCGATTGTGTTGATGATCCAATCGAAATATTTCGCGTTGTTGACATGGCGATTGTAGTCGATATCCAGGTATCTGACGCGGAAATCCTGTTCCTTGCGGTTTTCCGGCTCCAGTTGGATCGGCTTCTGCATGCGCACCATCGTCCGGATTTCATCGGCTTGATAGACGGTCAGCAAGTTTTTTTGGATCTGGACCATTTTGCGGGTCTCGATATCCATCATGACGAAGTTCGTCATCACTTCCACACACAGTCGTTCGCTTTCATCATAAGCCCGGAAGCGGCGATAGGTGAAGTAACGATTGTAGCTCATCGCTTCCGTTTCCAGGATGATTTCTTCACCTCGGTGCGGCATGCGTTCGATCTGCATGTCGTACTGAACGATTATCCAACTGAGTCCTCTTTCGGACATCTGATCATTCGTGTTACCGAGTGAATCGCTTTGTTGGCCCGACAAGTCCATCATCAGGTTGACGAGCGATGGCAAAGTGATTTCACCGGTGATGTCACATTCATAGCCTTTGACGCGATGGGTGCTGCGATAGATTAATCCGCTCAACGTTTTCCCTCCAAAATCAATTTTATAATAGAAAGGATACCATACTTTTCAGAACGGACCAACCAAAAAACTGAGAAGCGTCAGACGCGCAGTTGCTGTCTGTCATTGTAGAATTCACGGTATGCCAGGAAAGAGGCGATGTAGGAGGAGATGCTTGTCGCCGCAACCAGCATGAAAGTCACCATGATCTGATACATGATGGCCGTCATCGGTACCGTACCGGCAAACATCAGACCCGACATCATGCCCGGCAAGGAGACGATGCCCACCGTTTTGGCGGAATCCAAGGATGGCTGCATGCCTGATTTGATTGTTTCCCTCAAGATGGTGCGCGACGCTTGATTCGGAGTCGCTCCGAGGGACAGTTTTTCCAGAATCTGCTGGCGCTGATCGCGGAACAAGGAATTCAGGTTGCGGTAACACAAGCCGATGGTCGTCATCGCATTCCCGGCTATCATTCCGGTGATTGGAACGATCTGTGAAGGGATAAATTTGACGGACCCCGACAGGACAAGCACAGATAATGTCAAGATTGCTGAAGCAGAGATCGCGATCAATGAAATCTTCAAGGAATTAGGGATACTGCTGCTGCGTTTGTGGGCATTCCATGACGCATTGAAGACGATGACCGCAACCATCGCCAAGGTGACGATTGTATTGTTCACATTGAACAGATACGTCAAAACGTACCCTACCGCAATCAGCTGTACAACGGCTCTGGCGATGCTGTACAAAATGTCTTTGGCCGTGCCTAATTTTTCTTTGTAAGAGATGTAAACTCCTACCATTACCAATGAAAAGCTCAACATGAGCGTGATTGGACTGACTTGTAAATCCATCTTAGTTACCCTCCCCTTTTACGATTTTCCCAGCAACGATATGGATGTTCTTATCCGCCAAGCTGGATTCTTCCTCGTTATGGCTGACCATGATGATCGTCATCTCGGCATGCTCACGCATTTCCTGAAGCCATTTCCAGATGATTTGGCGATTCGCTTCATCCAAGGCGCTCGTCACTTCATCGAGCAAGAGGATTTTTGGTTGAAACAGGACGTTGCGGATTAAAGCGACACGCTGTTTTTCCCCGCCTGACAAGGTATTGATTTCTTTATCCAAATATTCCTTCGGCAGCCCGAGCGACTCCAGATATGCGACAGCTTTCTTTTCATCGAATTCTTTTTTGCGGATTTCATATGGGAAAGCCAAATTGTCGCGGACGGTTTTTCCGAACAAAACGGGTGTCTGGAACGTGTAGGAAACCTCCTTGCGGTATTCAGTGGGCTCGTAAGCATCAAGCGATTTGCCTTGGTAGCGTATTTCCCCTTCGGTACGCGAAAGGATTGTCGCGATGATTTTCAGCAATGTACTTTTACCGCTTCCGGATGGGCCGGTTATCGAGAGGAACTCACCCTCCTCCAGCGAATAAGTGATGTCGTCCAGAATGACTTTGCCGTCCGACACAAAACTCAGATGTTCCATTTCCAATAATGCCATTTTTAAATTGCTCCTTTATTATTCAAATTGCAGCCGAAGGCATTGCGAACACCAATAAATCGCTGCACAGGTCGGCTATGCTTCATTTCTATATTCTATCACTGTTTGCTGCATTTTTGTTAATGATAATTATTATAATTTAGTAATAAATATAAAAAGACAATCCCTGAATGGGACTGCCTTTTATCACAAGAATCATTATTCTTTTAATTCAGCATACGAAATCAACTGGATTGCTTCATCTTCCCGAATCCGATCCGCAAAATCGGAATTCATCAAAAATTCCGCCATGTAGGCCCGGTCCTTCTGCAGGCTGCTCACGCGTTCCAGACTTGCGTCGACATAGCCCGGATGGACGATCAATTCAACCGATGTGTCCGCTTTTTCCAGGACGGCCATGATGTCATCCAATTTTTCCATCACGCTCATCCCCAATTCGGCCTGCGGTTTTTCAGCAGCGAAGCCGAGGTCAAATTGGCGATCCGTGTGCAACACCCCATGGCTGCCTTCAAAGTGATCCCGAATCGGCAAATCGTGCTGGATTGCCAACGACAGGATGACTTTGTTGAGCGGCTCCAGCATATGCACATGGTGGTGCGAATCCAAATGCGAAGGTTTGATGCCAGCCTTGCGCACCTTTTCGATCTGCGCATGCCACTCCGCATAGACTTCATCCAAATCCAACGAAGCCGCATGCTGCTGCACGTATTCCCTGGTGTGGAAACGCCCATTGGCACTGATGCTGTCTGCATCAGGCAATAGAGGCTTCCCGAGCGTCAAATTCAGATGGACGCCGATTTCCAAATCCGGATGTTCGGATGCCAATTCCACTGCATGATCAAATGCGGCTCCGTTCGCCAGCAAGGTCGTCGAGGTGGTGATGCCGTATAAAAAACTGTCGATGATGCCGTAGTTCACGCCATTTGTGAGACCAAAATCGTCTGCGTTGATGATTACTTGTCCCATAGTTCATTCTCCTGTCTGTTTCGGATGGCGGTTCGGCTTCAAATCGCTTTGACTGCCCCACCATCCACATATAGTGTGCTGCCGGTGATGTACGTATTCGCATCGGAAAGAAGGAAAACGACGGCTTTCGCGAATTCTTCCGGTGTACCGTAGCGGCCCAAAGGAATGCCTGCGATTGCGTTCTTGTCGACTTCCGCCAATGGCAGCTCTTTCGCCTTTGCATTCGCTTCATTCAGATATTTCAGGCGATCGGTTGCGATTTTCCCTGGCGCAACGACGTTCACGAGGATGTTGTCGGGCGCCAATTCATCGGCAAGCGTCTTGCTCAGGCCGACGATGCCGTTCCGGAACGTATTGGAAAGCACCAGATTCGGCAACGGCGTCTTCACCGAAATCGAAGCGATATTGACGATGCGCCCGCCCTCTTTGCGCAAATCGGGCAATACTGCGCGGATGATCCGGATATAGCTCAACAGGTTCAATTCGAAAGCCTGTTGCCACGCCTCATCGGAAAAGGAATCGAATTTCCCGCTTGGAGGACCGCCTGCATTATTCAACAAAATATCGATTTTCCCGAACACTTCATGCGTTCTTACCACCAGTTTCTGGATATCCTCATTTTTGGTGATGTCGCAAGGGAAATAAGCGACCTTTCCGCCATGCAAGGCTTCCAGTTCTTCTTTCACCTCAGCCAACTTGTCTTCGCTTCTGCTTGTGAGCATGACGTGCGCGCCTTCTTTGACTAGTTCCTTCGCCACCGCTTTGCCCAACCCTTGGCTCGAAGCGATGACCAATGCCACTTTGTTCGTTAACCCCAGATCCATTTCGGCTCCTCCTTCAACTGCTTTGCTATCCTGATCTCATACCCCTACTATAGACCAAAAGCGTCCACATCACTAGCATTTCACTCACTCCACTGCATTTGTCCCTGCTAGCCTCCAGAATAGTCTGTTATAATGGTAGATGAACTTATTTGCCTTACCGATAAGGTATGCCCAACTTATTTATTACAAAATACTAACCGATGGACAGGAGACTTTCCCATGAGAATACTGCATACAGCTGATTGGCATCTCGGCAAAATCGTCAATGATTTTTCCATGCTGGACGATCAGCGCCATTACTTGATGAAGCTGATTGAAACACTCAAAGAAAAAGATATCGATGCGATCATCATGGCCGGAGACCTTTACGACCGCGCTTTGCCCCCGAAAGAAGCGGTGGCGCTGGCCAACCGGACACTGACCCGGATGGTGAAGGAATTGGGCGTGCCTGTGTTTGTCATCGCCGGCAACCACGACAGCAACGAGCGGATCGAATATGCCGCCGATCTGCTGGCCGAAAGTCGCCTTTACATAGAAGGAACCCTGAAGAAGGAGGCCATCCGAAAAGTTGCTTTCGAGGAAACCAATTTCTATCTGCTGCCCTTCGCTGACCATGTCTATGTCCGCGAAACGCTTCAGGACGACACAATCAAAAATATGGAGGATGCCGTTCGTGCGCAATTGGCGACCGTCAAAGCAACGATGAACCCGGATGAAGTGAACATCCTCATCGCACACGGCTATGTGATCCAAGCCGGAAACGACACAAGCGAGCCATCCGATTCCGAACGTCCGCTCAGCATCGGCACATCCGAATATGTGGACGTTTCGCTGTTCGAGGACTTTGATTACGTCGCTCTGGGCCATCTGCACAAAGCCCAGAAAGTCAAAAACGACAAAGTCCGCTACAGCGGCTCGATTCTGAAGTATTCAAAATCGGAAGCCCCGCATCAAAAGCAGACGAGCATCGTAACGATAGAAAAAGGTAAATTGGAGATCGAACCCCTCCGCATCAAGCCACTGCGCGATATGCGCACGATCAGAAGCACGTTTTCCGAGTTGATGAACGGCCAATCCGACGATTACCTGTTTTTTGAACTGGAGGATACGGAATATGTACTGGATGCGATGAATCAATTGCGCCGTCGCTATCCACACGCGATGGGCCTCGAATACGTCAGCCGTAGAGAAACCGAATCGGTGGCCCTACAGCATAACCGCGAGGATCTCCAACAGTTGTCATACCCGGATCTGTTCAAGGATTTTTATGAGCAATACCGCGCCATAGAATTGGATGAATCCGGTCAAAAAATCGTTGCGGATGTCTTTGCCGCTCTGGGAAGGAAAGATTAGATGAGACCCTTGAGATTAGAAGTGAGTGCCTTCGGGCCATACAAAGAAAAAATCGTATTGGACTTCACGCAATTCCAGAACCAGACGCTGTTCCTGGTGAGCGGGCCTACGGGTGCCGGCAAAACCACGATTTTCGATGCCATTGCCTATGCACTTTACGACGTCGCCAGCGGCAGCAGTCGGGAAAAGGACACGTTCAAGTCCCAGTTCGCCACGGAAGAGGCAATCTGCTACGTCGATCTGACGTTCGAATACAACGGGAAGATTTACCGAGTCAGGCGCTCCCCTGCCCAGCTGGGTCCCGGAAAGAGCGGGAAAATCATCAATCTTTTGGCTGATGTGGCCTTCTACCATGACGACACCGTGACGACGAAAGCGCGCGATGCCAATGCGGAGATAGAGCAACTGCTTTCCTTGAACTACGAGCAGTTCAAACAGATCGTCATGCTGCCGCAAGGGGAATTCAAGAAACTGCTGGAATCGAACAGCAATGAAAAAGAGACCATCTTCCGGAACATCTTCGGGACCGAAATTTTGAAAAGCTTCCAGGAGGAGCTGAAGGAAAAAGCCAAATCGCTCCAGAGCCAAGCGACTTCCGCCCAGGATTCGCTGCAGACCGCCTACTCGTTTGCCTCCGGAATCAGCGATGACGCCCTGCAGGAGGTACTCATCTTGCAGGACACCGAGCGCATCCTCGTTCGGATCGCGGAACTGTTGGCGGCCCTCGAAGAAGAACGCAACGCCAAAGAACTGCAGCTCACAGATTTGCGGTCACAAAGCCAATCCGCTTCCGATACCATCAAATTGCTGGAAGATATCGCACAGCTGGAGGCACGGCTCAAAATTCTTGAGGAAGAGGAATCGTCTGTCCTCGGATGGAAACAGCAATTGGAACGCCATGAACAAGCCGTCAAAGCCGAGGAAAAAAGATTGCTGTGCGTTGCAACATCCACAAACAGGGCTGCAAAACAGGATCAAGCCAAACAAAATGACGATCTTTTCGACCAATTGAATCAGGCTTCATGCGACAAAAAACCAGCGTTCGAAGCGGCTGAACTTGCCTTTTCCCTGATTCCAGGCTTGCGTGAGCAGGTCGACGCCGGGAAGGAACAGGAAAAACAGCTTGTCGCATTGGCGAAGAAAGAAAAAGAACTGACGGGTTGCCAGAAAGCGTGCGAAGATGCCACGAAAGAACTGCAGAAACATGCGGAACTCAAGAATGTACAAAAAGGAAAACAGGAGCAGTGCCAGCAGAAGCTTGCGGAAGTGCAACAAGCCCAAAAGGATTTTTCCATCATTCAAGAGCAATTGAACGTGTGCAGAATGAACGTGCAGCAATACGACCAGCTCCACAAAAGGATCGTCCAAACCGAAAAATTGTTGACTGAACAACTTGAAAAAGGCGAGCGATTCCTGATTCTGGAAAAAGCATATATTGCGATCGATAAACAGTTCAAGGATGAAACCCTCCTCTACAACCGCAACATCGCCGGCATCTTAGCCGAGCAGTTGGTGGGCGGAGAGGCTTGCCTTGTCTGCGGTTCAACACACCATCCCGCACCCGCGAAAAAAACGGCGGACACCCTTTCGGATCAGGACCGGGAGTTACTGGAGAAAAAACGGAATCAGGCCTATGCGGAGTACCAACAGGCAACTGCCGAACTTACCGGCATCCGAAAACAGCTGACTGATCTCTTCGATGATTTCGCCGTCCCAGCTGAAACTTTCGAAATCTACAAACAAGAGCAGCAAGAAAAACGCGATACGGAGATCGCGTCGGAAAATGCAATCCTCTTGGAAATGAAAAATATGCAGAAGGTGCTTGATGAAGAAGATGCCCTCGTAAAGGTGCAAAGCGACATCGAAGCGAAGCTGCAGGCGATCGACCAGAACCGTATTGCCCTTCAGCAAACGTTGCTCTTGAACGAAACCCTTTCCCGGGACCTGTTGGCCGATATCGACCAGGAAAAACAAGTTTTGGGCGACAAGGACCTCGCAACCGTGCAAAAAGAAATCCTGCAGCTCAACGAAAAGATTGATACTTGCACAGGCGACTACAACAAACTGAAAAGCGAGCTGACCGAACTCGAGAAACAGCTTGCTGTCTGCCTTGCCAACCGGACTACCTACTCAGCTCAGGTAGAGGAAGCCACAACTGCTTTGTTGGATGCTGAGACGATATACGCAACGGTGCTGGCTACTGCCGGTCTGGAAGAACCTTTCAACCAGCTGATATTGGATAAGTCACTGTTTCTGGACATCCAGAAACGAATCCGCAGTCATGAAGACGACCTGAATGTCACTGCGACCCGTTTGCGCGATCAAAGGAAAGCCGCAGCAGCACTGGATCCAGATCAGACAATCGCTGCCTGTGCCGATCAAAAAGTGCTTCTCGACAATGCCATTCGCGAGTCGGAAGAGCAAAAAGATCAGCTCGCAGGCGACATCCAAATGCTCAGAAAAGCAGCCCAAGAAATCGCTGCAATCTACAAAAAGCAGCAGCAGATCATTGCTGATTACCAGAAATACAGGACCTTGTCGGACATCGCCAACGGTACCAAAGAAACCGACTACATTTCCTTCGAACGCTATGTGCTGGCAATCTACTATGAAGAAATCATCGAAGCCGCCAACCTGCGCTTCCAGCAAATGACGAACAACCGCTATCTGTTGTTGCGCAAGGAAGACAAAGGAAAAGGTGCCGGAGCCAAGGGTCTGGATCTCGATGTATTCGATCATTACACCGGCCAAACCCGCAGCGTCAAAACGTTATCGGGAGGGGAAAGCTTCAAGGCATCCCTTGCGCTCGCCCTTGGACTCAGCGACGTGATGCAGAGCCGCAGCGGGGGCATCCAGATAGATACGCTGTTCATCGATGAAGGCTTCGGTTCTCTGGATCCCGAATCATTGGATTCCGCAATCGAAGCGTTGTTCTCCTTGAACAGCAGCGGACGTCTGGTCGGCATCATCTCACACGTCGAGGAACTAAAGACGCGGATACCAGTCCACATCGAAATCGACCGCACAGCGGAAGGCAGTACCGCAAAAATTATCCTCTAAGAAAAGCGGAACGGGTTCGATCAGCCCTGAAAGAAATTTAGGAAATCTGGCCTCGCAACGTTCCCTACGGTCACCTTATACTGGGAGTCTAAGGGATGAATCCCTAAGACTCCCATGCAAATGAGCATCGAAGAGCGCAATGGGTCAGATTTATCTAATTACCGAGGGGCTAACCCGTGAAGCTAGCAAATGTTTTGGGATGCATGGAATATTTTACCAATTTATAAAACAAATCTGCTGATACACGCTTAGGTTCGAAAATACCTTATACTTTCTCAAAAAAAGGAAAGTCCAGCTACGTTTACGTAACTGGACTTTTTTTGCGTCTCCTGATTCGTTGGTTCAAAAGCGTCTGATCAATTTTTCCTTACAATTAATACATCACACGGCGCATGTTTGATGACATGATTCGTCACCGAACCGACCACCAATTTTGCGATGGTTCCCTTACCGGTCGCACCCATTACAATCAAATCACAATTCCATTCCTCCACAAGCGTCTTCGCGATCATTTCCTTGGCATTTCCTGAGCGCATTTCCTTGTGCACCGCGACCCCGTTTGCCCGCGCGTATCTGTCCAATTCATCGAATAAAGAGTCCTTATCCTTCTGCAGTTGTGCGGCTTCTTCAGCATTATCTTTTTTATCCAGTATCGCAATAAGATAAAGCGCGGCATCGTTCCTTTCAGCGATATGGACCGCTTGTTTGAACGCCTTGATTGAAGCCTCCGATCCGTCCACTGGGATCAATATGTTTTTATACTGAACCATTCAAACTCACTCCTTTGGAATAATCAACCAGAAAACGCTTTCCTTACTCTTATTTTACTATACTTACGGAAGAAACAAAAGATTAGCCGTACTTCGGTTGATAAATTTACAAACCAAAAAGAGCCCGGGTGGCAGGCTCTTTTTGGTTATTTATTACTCCAACAAATATCACCTTGTTGGATAGCTGCATTTCGCTAGACTTGAAAGCTCTTGTCTATTTAAATTTCTCTGCTTTCCAACTTACCGATTTCTTTGACATCCTTACGCAACACTGATTGGGAAAGATTGGGCCGAACTTTGTAGGCGGATTTTGACGACATGACAGCATTCGCCAAACCAGTCTGGATCATTTCCGTAATATCATCAGTCCTCAAGTAGGAATAAACGATGCCGGCACAAAGCGCCTCGTTCGTTCCCCAGATGTAGGTGTCGCTGTCTTTTTCGCTGTTCTTCAGGTCGTAGACGTGCATGCCATATTTTTCGCTGGCATATCCGACGCTCTGACTGTTTCTGGTGATGATGACATGCTGCACCCCTTGGTCCATCCAAAGCTGCAAAGCTTCCCGCAATGAGGCGTCATCCTTGATTTCAATCCCGAAGTGTTTCTCGGTTTCGTCATGCTTCGTGATGAGCAGTTTCAAACCCTTCAGATTTTCCGGGATATTATACAGCTTCAGCAAGGATGCGCTGACTAGGGCGACCGGGATATTGTACTTCGCGCCGATTTCAAGCAAGTGCTCCACGCTTTCTTTCGGGCAATTCGAATCGATGATGATCGTCTTCGCCCGCTTCAATGTTGCCAGATGTTTCAACAACCATTTTGGCTGCATGTATTCATAAATATCCATCTCTGCTAATCCAATAATCATTTTTCCGCTTTCATCGATGACTTCCATAAAAGTGCCTGTCGAAAAGCCAGGGACCATTTCCACTTCGGACGTCTTCATCAATGGGCGCATGGATTCTTCGATCGTATGCCATTCTGCATCGTCGCCGACCAGAGACAGCATCACGACGTCTTCCTGCAGCCTCCCCAAATTCTCAGCGATACTGAGAGCAACCCCGCCGATTGAAGTCTGAGAGGTGACATTGTTCGATTGTCCATGAATCAGACCACCTTCCACAAAATAGCGGCGATCAATGCAGGCAGCACCGATGCATACAATCGGTCGTGTGTCATTGATGACATAGGCTTTACCCAAAAGGTATCCCCGTCTCACTAAGCCGGAAATGATGTTCGCCACTGCGGGACGTGACAGGCCAATCTTTGTAGCTAAATCTTGCTGCGAAATGAAAGGATTTTCCTTTATGTAGCTCAGTATTCTTGATTCTTTGTCATTTAAAGCCATGTTTCAATTCCCCTTACTCTATAAAAACTCGGCAACGCCGACCTAATTCTTTTAGCAACATTGCATGCTCCTAAAGGTATAGTATATAACCAATGAACGCTATTGCCAAACGAACACGGCACATTGTAACCTTTTTTTAATGCCTTTGCATCATTCAGTGTTGTTTTATTACCATTCAAAGCTGTGTTATAATGACAGGAACTATTTTAAGGGAGCTGTTCAAATGATTCATACATTTATTTTTGACGTCGACGGTACGATTGTGGATACCGAAGATTCCATCTTCAGAGGTCTGGATGATGTCCTTCAGGAACACGCCGGCCGACCTGCCACACCAGAAGACATGCGTACGATTTTCGGCATTCCGGGTATGGAAGGCTTGCAATCTTTGGGCTTCACACCCGAACAAGCTGCGAATCTGCATCCGAAGTGGAGTGCGCAGTCGAAAACATATGCGGACAGCGTGAGTATTTTTGCCGGAATGGAAGATACGCTGCGCTATTTAAAGGAAAACAATCATCTGTTGGGCATTGTCACCTCAAAGACAAAAGAGAGCTACGAGCTGAACATCACACCCTACGGTTTGGATGATTATTTTGATGTCATCATCACATCCAGCGATACGGAGGAACACAAACCTTCCGGGCAGCCTTTGACGGAATGCCTGCGCAGATTAGGCGTTGCCGAAAATGAAGCCATCTACATCGGGGATTCCATTTACGACAACCAATGCGCACGCAATGCCGCTGTTGCATTCGGATTGGCAGAATGGGGATCGCATACGGCAGAAGGATTCGATGCCGATCACATCTTCAAGACACCTTCAGATATTTTATCTATTCTTTAGAAAATGTAGGCAACCTGGAAACGGGTTGCTTTTTTTCGTTATAAGAATGGATTTGTGCGGTCCAAAGCTGCCTATCACTGTTCTCACCCTGCGTCCTCAACGCGCTTCAGCCTTGCCAGCAATTCATCTGCCGCTTCTTCATTTTTATTTTTCATGTATAAGGCATGGCTTTCTAGATAGGAATCCCGGGCTCTTTCCAATTCATTCAAGGTGAAATGATAATCACCCAGCCCGCGCATGATGCCGGCCTGACATTCCTCATCTTCGGATTTATCAGCATATTGTTTTGCCTTGTCCAGATTAACTTTGCCCTTCATTGGATTCCGTTGCAGCAAGGATAACACGGCTGCTTCATGATAACTTCGCGCTAACCCGCAATAATCGTCTGGAAAATGTGTCAGCCGGAAAGTGATTTCTTCCTCACACATCAGAGACGCCAAATCATATTCTTCCAAGGAACGGGTATTCACCGCCAAGGCATGCAGATACTCGGCTTCCTTCTCCAGGTCTTTGTTTTTTTTCGCATAAAATAAAAGCTCCTCGAGGCACTCTTTCGCTCCAGCAAAATTTTCCTGCGCAGCGTAACACTTCGCCAGCTTATTTACGACTTTTTGATATTCTTCCGATTTAGGATCATCCAACAAATATAAAGCATCGATGTATTTTTTCTCAGCATGAGCAAAGTCATTCGCCTGCATCGCAATTTCAGCGATTTCGATCAGTTGATGAACTTCTTTATCCATAGTGCATCCCCCTAATATCACAAAGAAACTGTTATCGTTTTCAATCTCATCTTAACATCATTCAGGTCGTTTCACAAAGGATAGCATCAGTAAAAAAGACGCCCTATGCTAGAGCGTCTTCTCGTAAAAATAAAGTTCCTAACCCCACAAAAAATGAACTACGAGAGCTTCTGTAACATCCACATGATTCCCGGAAAAAAAATTACCACCAGAAATTTTATTTGAACAACATAGACAACATATATCAGTAAGTGCCGTTTACTGTAATTCTTTGATCACTCCAACATTTCTGCAGGGATGACGTTCTTCGCGATGGAAAGATAATTATCCGGGGTTATTTCCAAACCTTCATAGCCATTCAACCCGTGCTCTGAAGCCAACCCTTCCGAGTAATCTTCCAATTTATAAATTTTGAAATCACGCCTTGTGTTCTCTACATTTCCCGGGTCCGCCACATAATGCGAAACGGTAGGCTCGAATTGGACATTTTCGACGGTCACTTTATCATCATCGGCCACGATAAAATCAAAAGTCACCATGCCCCCGAGCGTATTGTAATCCGTCAATGAATGCGCGATGAAATTCCCCAGTGAATAGACCACAAGTGTTTGATTTTGATTCGCGCCTGTCAACCACTCGATCGGTTGCAGGATATGCGGATGGGTACCGATGACTACATCGACCTCCAAGTCAGCGAACAATTGTGCATAAGTGCGCTGCATCTCATTGACTTCCTGCGTATTTTCATCACCCCAGTGAGCCGAAACGATGACGACATCACTGACATTTTTGGCATTGGCCACATCCTGACGAATCTGCTCTTCATCAAAATAGGCAACACGATAGGAGGTGTCGGGCTGAATACCGTTCGTCCCGTAAGTATAGGTCAAGAAAGAGAACGTGACGCCTTCCCTTTCGATCGTCCGGATTTCATCACGGTCCGCTTGGCTCTCATAAATGCCTGCGTAGACAACGTTTTCCTGTGCATTCCAGACTGCCAGAGAATTGAGGGCTCCGGGATAATCATAATCCAGTGCATGGTTCGTTGCGCCGTTGACCAAATCAAAGCCTAGATCGTTCATGTCCTGGGCGATTTCGGGCGGTGTATTGAATGCCGGATAGCCGGAATAGGGATAATCATCGCCTGCGCTGATCGTTTCTTGGTTCAGAAAAGCAATGTCGGCTTCTTTAATATCCTCCGCCACGTTCTCGTAGATGAACTTGAAATCATAAGTGCCGTCCGCCAGTTCCGCATCCTGGAAAATGGAATCATGGATCAGGTTGTCCCCGACTCCGATGAAGGAAATCACTTTTTCCTCTTCATTTTCGGAAACTGCATCGTTTTGTTCGGAAGAGGCGTCCCCAGATACAACTTCAGAAACCGTATCCGGTTCATCCGCGCACCCCCATAAACCCAGTACTACCATCGATGTCACTACCATTTTCCTCCTCATGTCATTCCCCTTTCTGGTGGAATTCTACGCAATATTCGACAATTTGATTATACCGGACCTTTTCGCCTTTGTCACTTGAACAAAATCGTTTAGAGCCATGCTGTGTTTTTAATGGCTGTACATATTTTTCTCGCAACTCCGGCGAGGCTTCTTTCACCGGAGCAGATCGGTAATATTTTGTCTCTTCTCCGAGGAGGCTTCTGCCCACAGGAGAAGACCATCAGAATGCGGTCCTCAACTCCGGACAAGCCCCCCCACGCCGGAGAACAGTAAGAAAAGCATCGGGGAAAAACCATCCCGATGCCTTTTTTTGTGTAGTTGTATTATTTTTTTTGATAATCTGACAGTTTGTATTCCACTCCGTGGGTACTTTTATAGTACTCAGGATACATTTCTCCACCGCAATTCTCACAAGTGAAGCGAGGAGCATCCAACAGATCCCCTTCGTCCATCTGATCGAATTCATCCACCACTTCCTTCGGA
>NZ_JAQMHR010000007.1 GCF_028309625.1 Trichococcus sp. K1Tr
AGAAAAGACCGTTCGACTTGCATGTATTAGGCACGCCGCCAGCGTTCGTCCTGAGCCAGGATCAAACTCTCATGTAAATGTGGACTCTTGTACAGAAATCCTACACGTTAAGCTGATTGCTCTTAATGTTTTGCTGACTTTATGTTTGCGATACAAAAGTATCGTCTTCGTTTGCTTCGACCGAAGTCTAAGCTCCTTGCACATTTGGTTCGTTCATTCTTTATTCAGTTTTCAAAGGTCAATCGTGTATCACTCGTTACGTGATAGCTTATTCATATTATCACGGTCACCGCATCTTGTCAACAGTTTTTAAAATTAAATTTCAAACTGTTTCGTTGGATGAATCAGCAACTTTCATATGATAACATCGTTTTATCTTGCTGTCAACAATGATTCTTATCTTGCCGCTGCCTTACAAAAGACAACTTCATAATACTATCATCATTTCAAACCTGTGTCAAACAGATTTCAGAATAAAACGCATCGGATTACCGAGGAACTAAACTTTACCACAAAAATGTAAGCCTTGTCAACACCAGTGCATCAGCATTACTATGGGTCCGTCATTTTATGGGAAACCCGATTATTTCTTCAAATATAAGGCTGCATATGCTAAATTTCCCAAAAATACTGCTGAAGCAACGCGAGAAAATCAAAGAGGCAACCTCAAATTACGAGGTTGCCTCACTTCATGCTTGTAGCACTAGTTCCTGTTAATTTATCTACCAACAATGTATCCGTTGGTATTTAAAGTTAATGTTCTTTGACATGATCTTCGTTCATGTGAGTCTTACAAACTTCCGGACTTCTTTTCCACTGAATGAGGAACATGGCCACAATATGAAGTTGTAGTACTGAAGATTCATCAAACATTTAAACGGGGCATCTCGCCACTCACATTTAAACACGAATCTTCTTCGAGATAACATTTTAAGTTTACTCGCCTAAAATGTTTCTCACTTCTGAACCTTTATCCATTCTATTACGGTTTTAACTTCACAGGTTAAATCAATTTTTCATAGTTTTTCAAGCTAATCTAAATCTTTTCTGCTGCTACGTTACTTTTTTCATTCAATCTGTCATGTTGAATCTTTTCTAGATTTTTCGGGTCTATACTTAAAGTCTCTACTCGATCATGAATGAAATTAAAACCATAAGATGCAAGAACTTCAATTGGTTCTATGTAAAGAATTCATTTTATACAACCCTTTCGAGTTATATACCCTTCCTTCTTTACACTGTAATAATAACACGAAAGCGCTTGCTTTGCAAGTAAATGTTTCCCATTTTTTTAAATTATTTGAATTTTTTTTTATGTTTTCCTCCAAGTTTCCGACTGACTTTATGGCTACAATGCTAGCTTCTGCATCCCCGCAGACTATCCTCAGCTTCGATTCGAAACACCCATACACTTTCATGGCAGTACGGCTCTTCAGCGATGATAGAACGCAAATAAGGGCCGCCTCCCAGCAGCCCCCAATTCGATCACAGCTTCATCTTGACGACGACAGCTTCATTCACTTGCACCAATTCATCATTTAAGTAAACGTCAAGCTCCGGCCCTTCCTCAACGGTAAGTGTCACTTCTCCCCCGATTACTTCCACATCAAGCAAACTACCCCGGAAATTGATTTTGAAATCATAGCCTTGCCAATTTTCGGGAACGAATGGTTTGAAATGTAGGACACCCTCTTTCACGCGCATTCCGGCAAAGCCTTGGACGATAGCCAACCAGGCACCGCTCATCGAAGTGATGTGAAGCCCGTCATCCGTATCATTGTTGTAGTTGTCCAGATCGAGCCTTGCGGTGCGCGCATACAATTCGACCGCTTTTTCTTCTTTGCCGAGTTCCGCAGCCAGAACGGCATGTACGGAAGGCGACAAGGATGATTCGTGCACAGTCATCGGTTCATAGAAATCAAAATTGCGTCTCTTTTCTTCCATGCTGTACCGATCATTCAGGAAATAGATGCTCTGCAACACATCGGACTGTTTGATGAACGGAGATCGCAGGATTTTATCCCATGACCAGTGCTGATTCAAAGGCCTTTCGCTCGGATCCAACGTATCGGCAGGACGAAGGTCTTTGTCAAGGAACGTGTCATGCTGGACGAAAACGCCGAGTTCTTCATCATACGGATAATACATCCGGGCAATGATATCTTTCCAGTGGTCCGTTTCCGATTTCGTCAGGCCATGCTCTGCCCATTTCTTGGGGGACACTTTTTCAAGTGCATCCAGCGTGTACTGCAGCGTCCACGTCGCCATATTATTGGTGTGGTAATTGTTGCTTACGTTGTTTTCGTACTCATTCGGGCCAGTCACGCCATGGATCATGTATTTTTGATTGCGTTTGGAAAAATGGACCCGATCCGCCCAGAAACGGGAAATACCGATAAGGACATCGATTCCCGTTTCCACTAGGTAGCTTTCATCCCCCGTGTAGTTCGTGTAGTTGTAGATGGCATGCGCTATCGCCCCGTTGCGGTGGATTTCCTCAAAAGTTATTTCCCATTCGTTGTGGCATTCGATTCCGTTGAAGGTCACCATCGGATACAAAGCGCCTTTCAGCCCCTGCTGGCGTGCGTTGTGGAAAGCACCCGGCAACTGCTGATGACGGTAGCGCAACAACTGGCGGGTGACTTTCGGTTCGGCCACGGAAAGGTACATCGGCACCATGTATGCCTCCGTATCCCAATAGGTGGCGCCGCCGTATTTCTCGCCGGTGAAGCCTTTCGGACCGATGTTCAAGCGTTCATCTTCTCCATAATAGGTAGAAAACAATTGGAAAAGGTTGAAGCGGATCCCTTGCTGCGCTTCGTCTTCGCCCATTATTTTCACGTCCGCCTTCGCCCATCTCGCTTCCCAAGCACGTTCATGCGCGGCGATAAGCATGTCATAGCCTTCCCCAGCTGCTTCACTGGACATCTTTTTGGCGATGAACGCCTGCTCAGCATCCGGAATGTCCCGGCTGGTGATGACAGCGACATACTTGTCCAAAACGACCTTTTCGCCCGCGGAAACGAGTCCTGAAAAAGTTTCTTCTACTAAAAGGCCGCTTTCGTTGCTGCCGGTTTGTCCTAATCCAGAAACACGGTTGCTCATCGCTGCAGTGACCGTGAACTGCTCGATCCCAAACGGATTCGGAATCGTTTTGGCGCTCAGGCTGACTGGTGCATCCAAGGTACGCCCCGCTTCTTCCCAGAACATTTCCTCGTAATTCGCATCCTCATTCGTGACGTTCCCGTCCAGACGCGGATGGAATTCCAAATCAGCGGAACCTTTCAATACTTCTGCCATGACCCGCACGAGGCAAAGTTCCTTCTGCGAGATGCTGACGAAGCGTTCAAAAGTGAACTTGATTTCCGCAGTATCGCCCTCACTTTTCCAAATGAAGCTGCGGTTCAATACGCCGCGATACATGTCCAATTCCATGTGAAAATACGCGACGGGTTGCTTCGCCAAATCAAGCGGTTCGCCATCGATGAGGATGCCGACAGCAATGAAGTTCATGGCGTTGATGACTTTCCCGAAATATTCCGGGTAGCCGTTCTTCCACCAACCCACACGTGTTTTGTCGGGATACCAGACACCCGCCAAGTAGGTCCCTTCATGGGTGTCGCCTGAGTAGCCTTCCTCGAAATTGCCGCGCATCCCCATATAGCTGTTGCCGATCGCGGTCAGGCTTTCCTGCAGCCGCTTCTCTTCTTTATCCAACTCGGCCGTCTTTAATTTCCATGGATCGATATCAAACAGTCTTTTCATGAACGTTCCCTCTTTCCGAAATCAGATGCCGGTCCTTGGCGGAGCCCGCATAAGAACGATTGTTTTGATGACTTTATTATCCCAATTCTGACCACTCTATTGCAAGCGCAATCACGGTTAGTGCTGCTATATTTTCAATCTGATTCGAATATTTCCCTCTGTGAACTCAAACTTCGGTCAGCAGCGCTTCGCCGTAGCTCTTGAACAATATCGGCAGGCTGCGAGTTTCCAACAAACCTTCCCTGATTTGATATTCCTTGTCATCCAACAGATTGCGATAGCTGCCATCCGGCAAATCAACGGCAACCTTGGCCGCTTTCCCGTCCAGACAGAAAATACCTGTCAGCCTTTCATTCCCAAGCCGGTAATAGCCGATGACCGTCTCCGATTCGGTGGCTGCCGTCAGGTCATAACTCCCGTCCCGAACGGACGCTTCCCTTTTGAAACGTTGCAGCCGCTGCAGTAAGGGCGTCAGGTCTTCCTCATGGTTCCACAAAATCGGATCTTTTTCGAACAGATCCGGCAGATGTGCCGTCGCGGTCTCCTGTCCGCCGAAGAGCAGCAAGGTCCCTTTCTGGAAATAGGTAAAGGCCGTCCAATTCCGCAACCTGCCGAGCTCCTCGATTTCCGAACGGATGCGCGGATGATCATGGTTCTCCAGGAAACGCAGTTTGACGTAATTCACGGGATAGATGCCATCCTGGAACAGAAGGACATCCAAATAGTTTTTGAGGCTGATTTCTCCCCAGAAGTAATCTTGCTGAAAATCATGCACATCATAGTCGTAGGTGATATCGAACGCTTCATACAATTCACTGTCGGAGTGGCCGATATTTCCGCGGTCCCGATTCATCCTCAGAAAAGTCGGATGGACCGACTCGGCCAACCAGACGACACCCTCTTTGACTTCAGCGACTTCTTTTCTGGCCCGAATCCAAAATTCCAACGGCACGAGGCTCGCCACATCGCAGCGGAAACCGTCGACAATGGAAGCCCATTGCTTCAAGGTTTCGATCTGATAATCCCACAAAGCCGGATGACTGTAATCCAAGTCGACGATGTCGTACCACTCGCCGACTTTATTGCCCATTTCGCCGTTCGGTCGGCGATAGAACCATTCCGGATGCTGTTCGACAAGCTGGGAATCCGGCGATGTGTGGTTGTACACCACATCAATCATCACCTTCATGCCCAATTCATGGATCGCGGCAGCCAGTGCTTTGAAGTCTTCCATCGTCCCGTAGGCAGGATTGACGGAGCGGTAGTCTTTGATGGCATAAGGACTGCCTTCCACCCCTTTGCGCTTCTTTTCGCCGATGGGATGGATTGGCATGAACCAGATGGTGTCCGTACCCAGCCCCTTTATCCGTTGCAAGTCCGGGATGATGGCAGCAAAAGTCCCTTCAGGCGTATGGTTACGGACATAAATGCAATAGATGATTTCATTTCGTAAATTCAAGCGTGTATCTTTTGCCATAAGAATCCCCCTTTACAAATCTAACTATTGTAAACAGTCTGGAAAACGGTCACACCGTAAGGCGCCAAGTACAAAGTTTCCCCTTCCAGCCTGTTCCCTTCATTCTGCAACAGAATCTGGCGGTAACCGTGCTGTTCCAAACGTGGAAGCACAAATTCCCTCGGTTGGTCCGTGACGTTGCAGATGACCAGGCCGACCTCTTTGTCCATCACGCGCTCATAGACAAAGAAATCATCGTGCGTGTCCCAAAGATGATAGTCCCCTTCGACGAACAGATCCGTCTTCTTCAGATCCAATACTTTCCGGTAAAAATGCAATATACTGTCGAAATTGGCTTCTTCCGCGGCTACGTTATAATCCGGCTCGACGTTGACGCCGCTCCACGGGGTAACCGTCGAAAAACCGGCAAAAGCTGACTGATACCATTGCATCGCACCGCGGCTGGCGTCTTTGGAACTTTCCCGCAGATTGTAGAGGACCGCCTCTTCGCTGTACCCCAATGCCAAGGCATCCTTATAGAACGTTTGCGCTTCCGGTGAATGGAAATTTTTGATGTCATTCAGGTAAAGGTTCTTCATCCCAAGTTCTTCTCCGTTGAGGATGAACGGGATGCCCTTCTGAAGATACATCAGAGCCGCCAGCATTTTCGCGCTGTTATCGCGGTAGACCGTGTCGTCCCCGATCCGGGAAACGACCCGAGCCATATCGTGGTTGTTCCAATAGAGCGTCGGACCGCCGACATCCGCCATGACTCTCTGCCACTCCTGCAGATTTTTCTTGAAGGCACCGTACAGCAGCTTCGTCTTCTGCATATTTGAGGAAAGGCGCGGGTCTTTCGACTTTTCATCCATCGTGAAATAACGGAAAGTGATGACCGTATCGCAGCCCCCGGCAACGGGATCCGTATAGGAACGCGCCAGCTCGACGGTGGCCGAGGCTGCTTCCCCGACGATGAACGTGTCCGGATAGCGTTCCCGCAAAGTCGAGGTGAAGAATTTCATGTATTCATTGATTTTCGGCAGATTGGCGTAATAGTTCTCGGCCAGTCCGATTTCCCCTTCAACCAGCCCTTCCACATCCGGAAAGCCTTCTTCCTTTTGCAGATGGATGAAAGCATCCAAACGGAAACCGTCGACTCCCTTGTCAAGCCAGAAAAAGGCGATGTCGACCATCGCGCGCCGCACTTCCGGATTGGCCCAATTCAGATCGGGCATTTCCTTCGCAAACAGATGGAAATAATATTGGTCACCGGATGGTTCCTTTTCCCAAACAGTCCCGGTGAAAAAGGATTCCCAATTGTTCGGCAGATCCTGCCCGCCGTTTTTGCCGTCCGCCCAAATATAATAATCGCGGTACGGATTGTCTTTCCCCTTTAAGGCCTCCTGGAACCACGGATGCTGTTCCGAAGTGTGGTTCATCACAAAATCGAAGATGACTTTAATGCCGCGTTTATGCGCCTCGAGGATCAGCTCTTCAATTTCAGCCATCGTCCCGAAAATCGGATCAATTTCGAGGAAGTCGGAAATATCATACCCATTATCGACTTTCGGCGATTTGAAAATCGGATTCAGCCAAATCATATTGACGCCCAAATTTTGAATATAATCCAAACGGTTGATGACGCCGCGGATATCCCCGACACCATCCCCGTTGGAATCCTGAAAACTCATCGGATACACTTGATACACAATCAATCCATGCCACCACTCACGCACATTACCCATACCAAAAACCTCACTTTTATGATGTGAAAAGCGGAACGGGTTCGCCCAGCCCTGAAAGAATTTTAGGAAATCTGGCCCTGAATGAGCATCGTAGAGCGCAATTGCTGAGAGACTTCCTGCGTCAGCAGGTTAGTCGAACAGTATGTCTTGGCTCGCAGAGACAAGAGGTTCCTTTATCCTTTTTCCGAAGGGCTAACCCGTGAAGCTAGCCATCATTATTCGTTGGAACAATACTTACCTTAAGCTTACCCAAAAGGCCTAATAAAAACAAATCACAGGATGTGATGATGCCCATACTTTGCAGCATTCCATCATTTTCTGTACGATTTCCCCATTTCCTTGGTATAATGATGAAGTTAAAGCATTTAAACTAACTTACTCATCATCCAAAAGGAGTCCTCATCCATGAAAAAAACAATCGGATTCATCGGCAGCGGGAACATGGGCGGAGCCATCATCGGCGGGCTTGTCGGTTCTGCGCTTGTTGCACCAAACCAAGTCATCGTATCCAGCCAAGACAACGAAAGCCTGCAAGCCTTGAAGGAACAACACGGCATCCGCATCGCGGCCGACAACAGACAGGCGGCAGCCGAAGCGGACATCCTTTTTTTGGCAGTCAAACCGAATATCTACCACATCGTCATCGATGAAATCAAAACAGCCATCAAAGAAAATGTCGTCATCGTAACGATCGCAGCCGGCAAAAGCTTAAGCGACATCGAAGAGCGCTTCGGCCGCAAGGTGAAAGTAGTCCGCGCCATGCCGAACACACCTGCTTTGGTCGGCGAAGGCATGACCGGCATTTGCGCCAACGAAGTAGTGAACGTAGCGGAGCTGACGGACGTCAAAAACATCTTTGACAGCTTCGGTCGCAGCGAAATGGTTGCGGAATACATGATGGATGCGGTGACAGGCGTCAGCGGTTCATCTCCGGCCTTAGTCTTCATGTTCATCGAATCTTTGGCCGATGGCGCCGTCCGCGGCGGCATGCCTCGCCAACAAGCCTACAAATTTGCGGCACAGGCAGTCCTTGGTTCCGCAAAAATGGTGCTGGAAACAGGCAAACATCCAGGTGAACTGAAAGATATGGTCTGCTCCCCGGGTGGAACGACAATCGAAGCCGTTGCGGAATTGGAAAAAAATGGGTTCCGATCCGCTGTCATTTCGGCAGTCCAAACAACCATCGACAAATCCATCGCCATGAGCAAACCGAAAGAAAACTGAATCTAACCAAAACGAACCCCCTGAGCCGCTCACTCGCTCAGGGGGTTCGTTTGTGATATGAAAAAAGCTCTACCCCACAATATCGGAGTAAGAGCTCTCAGCTGTACAATTGTTAATGATGGTGGTGATGCCCGGCAGCTTCGGCTCCGTCATCGATGTCTTCTTTTTGGACCCCTTTTTCCTGGCACTCAGGACAGATGCCGTAGACTTCCATGCGGTGATGGCTGACTTGGAAACCAGTCAAATTCTCGGCGACCATCTCTACATCATCCAATACAGGATAATAAAGATCGACGATTTTTCCGCAACTTTCGCAGATGGCGTGATAATGCTGCGTATTGCTGAAGTCAAATCGGCTTGAAGCATCTCCATAAGCCAATTCCTTCACAAAACCAATTTTTACAAAAAGTCTCAAATTGTTGTAAACAGTGGCTGCGCTCATATTCGGAAAGCGATCGGCCAACGCTTTGTAGATGTCATCCGCAGTCGGATGCATCTTGGACTCGACCAAATATTCCAAAATAGCGTAACGTTGCGGTGTAATCCGGATATTTGCATTTTTCATTTTTTCGATTGAATCATTTACGACTGTACGGTGCATGGTGTATCCCCCCTCTTCTGGAATCACTTGTATATGATAGTCATTATAATTTACATTTAGCTGAATTCATCATATATCGATTTGCCGAAAATAGCAATACATAAGCCTCTAACATTCACAAAAAATGCTTACTTTTTATTATCTCGCCGCTGATGATAGCGGATGCAAGGCAACACTTGGCTTAGGATACTTTCATCCAATCTTTACACCGGCCCCGGATTGGTATATTCTTAACTTGAAATGCTATTATTAGTCATCTACACAAATTATTGACATGGAGCTGAAACTTATGAAACTTGGCGCCCGCACCTTTAAAACGGGTCTCGCCGTCGCATTATCAATGATCGTCGCCCAATACTTCCGATTCGAAGGAGGAGGCGTCATCGCAGGTATTGCAGCCATCTATTCCACCCAGCCTTCGCTTGGCCGTTCCTATACCAACCTGAAGAGCCGAATCATGGCCAATACAATCGGTGGCTTGGTGGCCGTTTTCGTTGTCATGACGCTGGGATATAACATCTATCTCCTCGGCATTTCGGTGATGCTGTTGATCGCCATCCTGAATTCCCTCAAGCTCGAAGACGTGATCGGGCTGTCAATCGTGACATTGATCGTCATCATGGTGGGCACGGATGACAATTTGATGTTAAGTGCCACCTACCGCGTATTGGAAACATTCATCGGCGTCATCATTGCCTTTTTGGTCAATACATTCGTCGCCCCACCGCGATACGATGAACGCTTGTACCACACTGTGGATTATGCCACTACCGAGTTTCTGATTTGGATCCGTGCCGGTTTGCGCAAGAACACCGAGTACTCCATCATGAACAACGATCTGAAATGGGCGCGCACGCAGCTCAAAAAAATGGACAATCTCTATCAGTATTTGACTGAAAGCGGCTTGTTCAACAAAAAAAATAAATACCAGAACAAAAAAATGCTGGTCGTCTACCGCAAAATGATCCAAACGACGCGCTCCGCCTTCCACGTTCTGGAAGTTCTGCACGATTACGAAAATGTGTTCTATCAGTTCCCAGCCGAAATGCGCATCATGATCCGCGAACGTTTGGAAACGCTGATGAGTGGGCATGAACAGATCATGCTAAAATTCAGTGGACGCGTTCGGGCTAATCAAGTCAATTTCTTTGAAGCCGATAAGGCCCAGCGTCATGAAATGATGGACGTCTTTTTCCAGCGCGCCCAGGAAGAAAGTGATTTCGGCAAATACAGCAGTTCCGAAAGCTACGGCATCATCCATCTGATGAGTGCCATCCTGGCCTACGAAGACGATCTGGTTCACTTCAACAAACTGGTCCGCAGCTACAAAGCGACTCCGGGCAATATATCCAAGAACATAAAAAATATCGAAGACATCATCCACTGACCTGCCTATTCCGCTTTTCAGGATCTGCAAAAAGAGGCGCGCCATCGACCAAGAATAATTTCTGGTCGATGGCGCGCCTCTTTTATATATTCCGGAAACATTTTTGGGTCTAGCTTTGGAAAGCCCAATTCTCGATAGCATGGGCCACGCCGTCTTCTTCGTTGGATAAGGTAATTTCATTCGCGATGCTCTTCAGATTATCGGTTCCGTTGGACATCACGACACCCAGACCGGCAACTTGGATCATTTCATAATCGTTCTCGCCGTCGCCCAACGCCATTACTTCCTCCATCTCGATACCCAAATGATGCGCCAATTTAGACAACGCGGTGCCCTTATTCGAGCTCTTCTCCATTACTTCCATAAGGAAATCCTGGCTACGGACGATATAGAAGTCATCACGCATCTTGTCGGGAATGGCCGAATCGATGACGTCCACCTCATTCGGTTCGCCGATGTAAAGGATCTTCATCAAACCCATCTCTTCGCTTACCGCTGTGGGATCCAATACACTGATGTCCATGTTGACGAGGGTGGCATCCTTCTGCATCGATTCCGTCACTTCATCTTCCAAGCTGTAATAATGGTGCTCGCCAACCAACAGTGTCCCAACAGAAAAACCTTTTCCGAACTCGTAAATTTCCTGCACTTCAGCAAGCGTCAACGTTTTTTTGTAGACCGTTTCGTCCGTGTCCGCACGCAGAATGTAGGCGCCATTCTGTGCAATAATATAGTCCTCATGTTCCCCGAAGCCCAACTCATCGGCATACGGCTTGATGCCCGCAGGCGGACGGCCGGTGCAAAGTACGATTTTGATGCCGCGGCGCATTGCCTCTTGGATCGTCTCTTTCACTTTTTGCGTCATTACTTTCTGTTCATTGACCAACGTGCCATCGATATCGATCGCTATCATTTTTATCATCTGTATACCCCACCTCATCTTTATCATTCAACATCATTCTCTGTCCATTGTACCAAAAAATGCTTCGGAATGTGACAATCTTGCATCAGTCCGAATGGAAAATGCCGCAAAGAACGGCAATCAAGCTGTCGCTTGGGTCCGCTAACTCCGGCGGCGCAAGCCTTGGCAGGAGCTAGTCAAGCATTCGGCGGCTCTTCTCCTGCCAGAATCCGGCAACCGGAGTTAGGCGCGGATTCGACCGCTGTCCTCCGACCAACCCTCCATTGGCCGGAGGACAGCTCCGGATCGTTCTTTCATACCAAAAACGGTCGCCTCAAATGAGACGACCGCCCGGACTACCATCATTTATTTTTTACAAGCACTGTAACGGAGAGGTATTCCACCCGGATGCGGGAAAGTCCTTCGACTATTCTCGGTTCATCCAAGTTCGCTTTGCCGTCTTCGATCAACACCCGATAGTCTCCGGCTTCGACATCAAAATCGATGGCATTCGTCTGGCCATTGAAAATGACGTAGTATAACTTTTCCGTGTCCTCCAACTGATAGACGACGATCTGATAATCGGCTTTGAGTATGTTCATGTGCCCTTTGACATCATCAATGGTCTGCAAACGGAATAACGGCTCCCGTTTGCGCAATGCAATCAAGCCTTTCATGTAATCCACAGCCTGTTTCATCTCGAAACGGCGGTGCCAATCCATGCGGTTGATCGAATCCGGCGCATTGTAGCTGTTCTCAAGCCCGTTCTTTGTGCGCATAAACTCTTGCCCTGCATGAATGAACGGAATGCCTTGGCTCAACAAAACGAAGCTGGTTGCCAAAAGATGACGCCGCATACGGGAATCTTCCTCATCCCACGGCATTGAAATCTTCAATTTGTCATAAAGCGTCAGATTGTCGTGCGCCTCCACATATTGCACTATCTGAGCCGGAGTCTTGTAGTTTCCTCGACTAGCGGGATAATACGCTCCGCCCTGCAGATTGGTCGCTACCCAACCTTCCATGAACGGTTTGCCGGTGACAAACCCAGTATCGTTCCCGCTGTTGAAGTCGGAACCTTTGATTGCTTCGCGCAACGCATCATTGAAATGAGCCACACCGGGCATGCGGTCCGCATTCTGTTGGACAGCCTTTTCGGAAGGAGGCAGATTGGTGTTCAGATTCCACCCTTCACCGAGCATAATGATGGAAGGATCAATTGCATCCAAAGCGACACGGATTTCATTCATCGTTTCGATATCATGGATTCCCATGAGATCAAAGCGGAATCCGTCCAGATGGAAGTTCTTCGCCCAATACGTGATGCTGTCGATGATGTATTTGCGCATCATATAACGCTCCGAGGCGGTATCGTTACCGACACCCGTCCCATTGGAGAGCGTTCCATCAGCATTTTTCCGGAAATAATAGCCTGGCACAGTTTTTTCCAAAGCATGCAGTTTCGGTAAATAGACGTGATTGTAAACGACGTCCATGATGACACGGATTCCCGCATCGTGCAATCCTTGGATCATTTCTTTCATTTCCAGGATCCGAACTTCCGGTTGATAGGGATTGGTGGCATAGGATCCTTCCGGAACATTGAAGTTCTGCGGATCATAGCCCCAGTTGTATTGTTCCAACGGTTTCATCTCATTGACTGTGGAAAAATCGGCCATCGGCAAAAACTGGACATGCGTTACGCCCAACTCTTTAAGATAATCCAGCCCGGTCTTGTCGCCATCCGCAGATAAGGTACCTTGCTCGACCACTCCAAGGAATTTGCCTTTGTTTGCAATCCCGCTTGTTGGGGAAATCGTGAAGTCACGAATATGTAATTCATAAATAATGGCGTCGACTGGTGAAGCGATCGGCTCCAATCGGGCTCCCCATCTTTTTGGATTCGTGTTTACTGCATCCATAATGACGGAGCGTTCTCCGTTTGCGGTGGTCGCATAGCTATAAGGATCGACTGTTTCAACAACTTTGCCATCCGGAAAAGTAATGGCGTATTTGTAGGCAGTGCCCGCATAGTCCCCAATCATAATGAGTTCGTGAGTCCCTCTTCCACCGTTCCCCATCGTGTGTCTTTTCTTCTCTTTGCGATACAGACTTTCATAAACGATTACTTCTACGCTGAGCGCAGTCGGAGCCCATAGCCGCAGAATAGTTCGCTGTGGTGTATAGAGTGCTCCCAATTCCCCATCAAATGAATACTTTTTATCAAAAACAGGCGACTGTACAAATTGCTCTAGTCGATCATCTAAATTATCTAAGTTATATTGATAATAAGTAGTCGATAGAACGTCAGTCCGTTTCCGTTCATCAACTTGTATGTACATGACATTACCTCCGAAAAATCTCTTTTCTGATGAAATTGCGTTTATGCGGATGGCTGTCGTGCGGCGGTCTCCAAATTTGTCTGCATATTTGTGAAATACAAAGTTTTGGACCTACACAGAACCCCTTTTATAAAAACGCTTACATCTTTTTATTACGCCATAATTATACAATAGAAACGCAATAATATCAATATTTCAAAGCATGTCTTAAGAAGTAAAAACAAAAATGTTTTTGTGTTATCCATAAACCAGTACTTTGTGAAGCATGGATTAAGAACGGTAAACTTATCTGCTTTTCCGTGAGCAGAAATCCGAAAAAAGTATTAAAAAAGCCCGTATTTACCGGACAAACCGGTTAACGCAGACTTTTTCATGTGAGAATTTAATGAGAACATCTCGTATTCATGTCATCGTAAAAAAATAATTCTATGAAGCTGAATCTACCGTTGGAGTTTCTGAAGTCGATGATGAAGTATCCATGCTGGGAACAGGCTCTTCGGTAACCGGTTCTACGTATGTCGGTTCAACGTATGTCGGTTCAACATATGTAGGTGCTACATATGTTGGTGCTACATATGTTGGTGCAACGTAGGTCGGCGCAACATAGGTTGACTCCTCATAAACCGGCTCCTCGTATACAGTCTCTTCGCTGACAGTCTCTTCGATTTCTGCGACAGGCATTTCAGGAACGACTAAGTTCGGTGCAATCGGCGTGTAGTCAGGTTTCTCGCCTTCCACATACAAGCCCGCCGTCGTATCGATCATTTTTGTCAGCAGGCTGTTCGCGAACATTTCACCGTAAAGTTGCTGTCCGGCTTCATTCAATTCCAATCCGGCTGTATCAGTGAAGGTGGCCAGCACTTCGCTGCGATTCGACAGCTCAGCAAGAAAATCCGCATGGAGATCGAATAAAGGAACCGTGAACACAGCGTTTTCTGAAATCAGATTATTAGTGTAGTTCTGATAATCTAAAGTGCGTGAATTCCAATCAGACATTTTTGCTTCTGCAGGTGGCGGGGTCACCAATACGATTAGCGCATCAGGTAAAGCCGCTCTGATTTCATCATATATCGCGTAGATGTTTTGCGTAGAATCGACCAAACTGATGTCAACCACCTGATCGGTCTTCGTCGGGATGGTGTAAAAAATCACATCCGGATTGATGGCGACCATTTCCTGAACGTACTGGCTGCTCAGAAAGACCGAGCTGCTGTCGGACGGATGGCTGAAGAATGATGTCGTCAGATTCTCGAGCGGATAATCGGCTTGGATTGCGGCGATAGCAGACTTGGTCCAAGCCGCGTCTGCTGCGACATCCCCGAAGAAGGCGACATTGACTTCTTTCGTATGGTGATGAACATATTGCAGATAATCAACAACCGTCGTGTTGCTTCTGTTCTCGGAAAAAGCGGCCAAGAACTGTGAATAAGCTTCGGATGTGTCGCTCTCTGCGACTGTCGACTCCTGGGAGGAAACCGTTTCGGAAACAGTTTCCGTCTGTTTTTCCACTTCGTTCAATAAAGCATCTTTTTCCCCGGCAGCATATTTATATCCAAAAAGAACAATCGCAATCGTAAGGATACCCATGATGGAAACTAGTACTATTTCCCTTTTTTTCATTCTGACTCCTCCAATATTTTAATGATATTACAAATATTGACTCTATATTACAGATATAATTATCTTAATATAACGGTGGTATTATTGCACGATATTTTTTTGTATAAGCGTATATTTCGATAAAAAACCAGCCGATCATGAAGCTCGACTGGTTTTTTATAATTTGGATTCATCACGAGTTTTGCTGATTATGCGACAGCTGACAGTACCGCTCATACCATAAGTCGACGTATTCTTTGGAAAATGGACCTTTTTCTTCGTTGATCCAGCTCACCAAAATCTTTACGTTCTCTTTCAGGATATGATCGATCTCTTTTGGGTAATTCATGCGATTGCGATGCAATTCATACTCATCTACATCAAGCAAACGTTTTTCACCATCAGGAAAAACTTTAATGTCCAGGTCATAATCGATGTACTTCAGTGCTTCCTGGTCAATCACATAAGGCGATGCCAGATTGCAATAGTAGGAGACACCCTTTTGGCGGATCATGGTGACGATGTTGAACCAATAATGTTTATGGTAATACAACAATGCAGGCTCTCTGGTGACCCAACGACGCCCATCTGCTTCCGTTACTAAGGTGTGATCATTACAGCCGATTATGGATTGGTCACTAGTTTTTAATACCATGGTGTCACGCCACGTTCGATGCAGGCTGCCGTCATGCTTATAACTCTTTATGGTGATGAATTCTCCCTCCCGAGGGTTATGCATCACGGTGCCCAACTTTCTTCAACTATTTGAGCCCTCGCCGGAAATCATTTCGGCGGAACTCTCAACTTTCAGTTCATTGAACAGTATATCATAAAATGGAAATAGATTGCGAAACTTTAGCTATTATAGACCAAATTCTTTTCGGGTTTGTTGCTGGAATTGTTGCCACATTTTTTGCTGTGGCACCGGGAAGGCATAATCGGCAAAATCATTTTCGCTGACCCAACGGCATTGTTCGGGCAATTGGCTGCCATCGTTCGTCAACACGCGTCCGTAATAACCGGTGATGTGCCATTTGATGTGACTGAAGACATGATTGACCGATCCGGTTTCCGACTTCAGCCACACGGGCTTCAAGCCGTATTTCTCAGCCACAGCCGCTGAAAGCTGGGCCTCGAGCTGGTTAAAGGATGGCAGCTTTTTGTCGGCCTTCCTTGCTGCTTCTGTCAGCTGCGGGGAATCCTCCGCGACCAGCAATTCCGTCTGGATGATTGCCGGTTCTAGGGTTGCATCCACCGATTCCGGAAGCGCATCGAGGTCGAGCTGGATCAACGGAAAGGTCCAAAAATCCGCCAACAGGCCGCTGTTCGGACGCTTCTCCAAAAGAAACTGCTTCTCTTTGTTCTGCAGGATGACGCCCTGCAAGTTCATCGGCACCGGTCTTTTCGCTTTGCTTTTGACCGGATAAAGGTGCATCGTTCCGTTTTGGTAGGCTGCATTGAATGCCTTGATCGGGCTGATCTCAGGCTGCGGATTCAGCGGCGAACAGATGCTCGAGCCCAAATCCATCAAGGCTTGGTTGAAGTCGCCCGGACGCTCCGGATCGATCAGTTCGCGCACGATTGCTTCGAAAATTTTCCGGCTGGCTGGTTTGGCGACGTCGGCATCGATTTCGAACAATCGGCTCATGACCCGCATGACGTTGCCGTCGACTGCCGGCTCTGGGATCTGGAAGGCGATGCTGGAAACGGCTCCTGCCGTATACGGACCGATTCCCTTCAGCTTCGCGATTTCCTGCGGATCTTCCGGGAAAACACCGCCGTATTCGGCGACGATCTGTTGTGCTGCTTTCTGCATGTTCTTGACGCGGGAATAATAACCGAGCCCTTCCCAAGCTTTCAGTATCGCGTCTTCAGGCGCTGTCGCCAACGCTGCGATGTCCGGGAATTTATCCAGGAAATTGTGGTAATATGGGATCACTGTGTCCACCCGCGTCTGTTGCAGCATGATTTCCGACACCCAGATGCTGTAGGGATCGCTCGTGCGGCGCCAAGGCAAGTCGCGTTTCTCTTTTTCGTACCAATCCAACAAGGCTTTGCGGAAAGCATTTATCTTTTCGGCCGGCCACATTTCGATGCCGGCTGCTTTGAATATTTTTTCGTGTTCCGAATTTGTCATTATTCTGTTTCCTGTTCCTTTTCTTCGATATAGGCGGAGATCATATCCCCCTGGTACCCTTTTTGGTAAAGGCCCGATCTCACTTTTTGCTGCAGCTCACGGCCCTTCGCTTTGCGCTCATAACGGCGCCAAAGCTTGTCCCCCTGCATGCGCAGTGCGGCCATTTCGTCCTCTTCCTCTTTTTCCGTTTCGATCTCTCCCATGACTTCCAGGACGATGTCGGAAGGGTAGCCTTTCTGATGCAGATGGAGGCGGATTTTGGATGCCGCTTCATGCGAAGAGACCCGGCTTTGTTTGCGGAGTTGCTTTTCGGCGATCGTTTGGGCATTTTCCAGCTGCAGCTCATGTGGATATTGTTTCAGGGAAAAGGCGATATCTTCTTCCGACAAGCCCTTCCCTTTCAGTTCATTCGCGATCAGCTGTGGCCCCTTCAGATTCAGGTTCGCCGCCGTGCGCGTATAGCTTTCGCCATAACTGCGATCATTGACGTAATTCTGATCCACCAGCCGCGTCAGCGCACGTTCGATCGCGTCCGGGCTGATTTCTTCGTCATACAGTTTTTTGCGGACCTCTTTCTCGCTGCGCAGACTGTAGGACAGATAATTGACGGCTGTCGTGTAAGCCATATAGTCGTAATTTTCCTTCTCGATTTCGGCGCTGCGTTCTTTCGTGAGCGTCATGCCTTTGTGCAAGCCGACCTTGATGAGCACGGCTTCCGATATCGGAAAGGAGTACTCCCCGTCGATAAAGACATTGAAGCGGTCCTTGCGTTTTTTCTGGACGGTTATTTTTGTTACGACAGGCAATTTTCCAGCCTGCTCTTCGGTATGATCCATGTTCTACTTCCTTTCGGCGAATCTCACTTGCTATTATACATGCAAAACACAAAAGGAACAAAACGTATGTTCGAAATCTTTATTTGGGCCGGTGATGGCTCAGGCCGACTTGACCGTTCAGGCATGCGATGATGGATAACTCACGTTTATCCATCTTTCCGGACTCCAATGTGCCCAAAAAAATGAATAACTCTCAACAATCCAGCTTTTCAGGACTCTACATACGCAAAAAGATGAATTACTCTTTTTTATTCATCTTTTTGGCGTTTGTAGCACATTTAAAGATGGTTTATTCATCCAATCAGTCTCCGCCCGCCAAAAACACCAAAGGCTGCCTCTTTTTTTCGAGGCAGCCTTTGGTGTTTTCATCAATCACAGAGCCGGTTTTGATTTGTCCGTCTCGTCATAATCAGGTTCGATGTCTTCCGCGTCCTCGCCGGCTTCAGCAACGACCGTGTCGCCTCCGAATGGGTCTTTGGAAAACTGTTCCTTCTCTTCATCCACTTCTGGAAGGGAAGCGTCTTTGTCGAACTGCATTTCAGGTAAATGGTGACTCTCTTCCGCCATCGCAGGATCCGCCACCGTTTCCGCTTCGATCGGTTGGCCGGTGATGTCGTCGGTCAAATCGGCTGGTTGAGTCGGCGCCGCAACTTCAGCTTCGGTGACTTCCAGTTTTTTCTCAGCTTCGATGGAATGGGCCGGCACATCGCCGACTTCTTCGCTGTCGGCAGCTGTCCAATCCGGTTTCGTGGCAGTGGCAGCTGTTACTGCCGCAGGGACGATTTTTTCGTCAGGCAAAATGCCATCACGCACAAGAAATTCAGCATGCTCATCATTGATCGGAGCCGCATCGTCGATCAGCAGCAATAATTCCCCGTCATCCAACGCATCCTCAAACCGTTCGTACGTATCCTCATCAATGCCGTAGCGTTCGAAAATCGCTTCTTCCTCTTCTTCGTCCAAATCAACTGTAAAGAATTTTACGATCTTGTCCCATAAGGAATCTTCCTCGCGGTCTTCTCCGGTTATGATGACCTGCACCGCCGTCTCCTCCGTGATGAAATTGCTCTTGCCGTTGCGGGTGATGACCAGCAATTGCTCCGGTGCATAGCCCTCATGCTTGATCAAATGCGTGATTTCATCGATCACCATTTCCTGATTAGCAAAGGTACCTTCGATTCTCTTGTCCATTTCGATTCCTCCCATTACTGATGATTAGTTCTTTGCATTCATTGTAAAATACTTCCACCTGAATCACAAATGATAGCCTTTTTCATAAGTGTGCGTTTCCTCAATCCGTGTGGGCGGCTAGCGACTAGCGTTCCTGAGATGAGGCAAATCGTCGTAAAGATTCTCCCTCAAGAGGTGCAGCGCTTCGTCCGTCACTGGATTGTCACGCAACGAAGGATGCTTCAAAGCCGTCTCTGCAAAGGAAAATTGAAAAATCCGGATGTAATCTTCCATCGAAATCAGCGAAATCCGATCGGTGTGCGCATGAAAAGCATTCCCCAACAGATTATTCTCACGCTCCGTTTTCCTTCCGTCGACATAATCGAAATTCTTTAAAACATTGCGTAAAAGATGCTCTTGGCGATGGATAGTCTGGCCAGCCTGTTTGACCTTATCGACAAAAAATTGCGGGCGCACCGGAAGCTGGAAAACATGCTGATTTTCACAATGGATTTCCACCCCTTTTTCCCCTTTCAGAGCCCGATAATGCTGCACCTTCGAAAGGTTGACCCACGAACTCTGCCTGCGGGTCGGTCCGCTCAACGGCAAAAAACTGTATCTCCCGAGAATATAAGGCACGCAATGGCCCTCTTTTCCGTTGACTCGCGTCGAGATTCCCCGAATGAAATCATAACTGAACCCGATCAATTCAAAAAACGAACGCATCACATTGTTGCTGCTTTCGCGCGTCTTGATGAGGCGACCGTCCTTGAAGAAGATGAGCGTACGAAAATCGGTCCGGTGCAGTTTGGGGTCCAGGCTGAGCAGGTAGAGAAAACTGTTGTCCAACACAAACCGGTCCAGATCCCAGGCCTTTTCCAGATAGGTCTGGATACTTTCCGGATCAAGCAGGACAAGGAATGGTGCTACCTCCTCCTTCTTCTGGCTTTTATGCGCAAAAGATTCTTCCAGCGATGTGCGGAAATGCGACATGATCGCATCCAATGTTGCCGGATCGAGTATTTTCCCCACATCTTTGGTTGCCCCCAAATCATTCAAGCGTTGCTCAGCTAGTACTTCTGCCGCTGATTTCCTGACAATTGGCTTACCGGATTTTTCGTTCGATTGTTGGGCCACTTTCTGATTCGGTCCCTTCCCTGATTTTTTATTTGCCTTATTTTCCATAAAATCCCCCCAAATAGGAATGTTTAACAAAAATATATACTACTTTGCGTCAGAATGATATAAGAACGCTTACATTTTGTCGCGTATTCGGAAAATTTGTATGCAAATGTTTGATTGTCTTTGGTTTTGTCATATTTTTTGCCGTATTTGCTGTTTTGACCCTTCCGCCTCCAGACCGCTAATATGGCATCAGCAAGCTTGCCGGGCCGTGATGAGCATGCACAGGGAACTTTCCCTGCATCACGCCATCCACTACATTACGGAGGCAAAACCATGAATATGAAAAAAAGAATCTGCACCGATGAAGCCGCCACCCTATTGAGCGAGCTGTACGCGGGTGTCATCCATCATTGTCTGAAAAAAATCAATCGGTATCCGGACCACAACGACTACGACGACTTCTACCAATTAGGGCTGATCACCCTTTTTGACACGTACGAAACTTGCCTGAAGGACGCGCTCGCAACCGAGAACAGTTTTCTGTTCGTCAGCTATGCCAAACAAAAAATCCATTGGACCTTCCTGGACCAAATCCGCAAGGACCGGAAAAAAGAAAGCCGCGAAGCCTACCTTTCCGAAGAGGAGCTGGAGGAAATCCCCAACGCAGCGTCGTTTGAAGACCAACTGGAGCAGGAAGATCTGCTGCAACGCCTTTGCGCCTGTCTTACAACTGAGGAGAATGCCTATCTGCGGGACGCGTTGGAAGGACTGAACATCACCGAAATCGCCAAAAAACAAAAGATTTCGCGCAAAACGATCTACAAAAGAAGACGCCACATCCAAACCAAAGCCAGCACTTTTCTGAAGGGCTGATAGATGGGGTTACACATCACCTGTCCCCCTTCGTCGTTATAGGTGTAAGCAGTCATGACACTTACTAGAAAAGAAAACGGAGGAATGCCAAATGGTGAAACAATACGAAGAAGGAAACATCGAGCTTTATTTCAATGATTTTGCAAACGAGAAGGAAGTTAAACAGTCATTCGCGAACCTGAAACCAGGCGTCACAGCTGAACAGGTCCAATCCTTCCAAACAGCCGTATCCGGTCTCGTCGACCTGCCCGCTGCCTACGCAGTCGTTGTCGAAAAGAACCGCTACTCCATCGCCTAAGCCAACCGAAAGCAGCTCGATAATCACTACCCATCAGACATCTAGGAGGAAATGAACATGACGACAACAGTAACCTTGGAATTGAAATTTTTGACGGCCGACGGGAAAACCCGCAACTTGAGTGTCAAGAACCCGAAAAGCGGTTTGACATCGGCTGAACTGCAGCCGGCAATGGATGCCATCATCGGTCTGAACGCGTTCGAAGTGAAAGGCATCAACCCCTTCACTGCAGTCAACAGCGCCCGCTACGTGGAACGCACCATCACTGACCTGATCGCCGAAGCCGAATAAAAATTAGAAAAGCAGTACAAGCCGCTTGGACTGCTGGACAACTTAAGTATTCATCAACAATAAACAGCCGCCCGGATGCGATTCCGGGCGGCTATTTTACAAATTAGAGGAGGAACAGCATGAACTACACAATCGAAAAACGCATCTTTGCCATCTACCAAAACCCGCTCTCCGCAAGCAACCTGATCATCGCCCACGAGTCCGGCAACCCAAACAACGTCGGCCGCAACAGCCTCGAGAACGAAGTCAGCTACATGCAGTGCAACTGGCAAAACGCCTTTGTTTCCCATTGGGTCGGCGGAGGCGGAAAAATAATCCAGATCGCCAACACCGGTAAAGTCCAATGGGGTGTCGGCCCGAAAGCGAACGGTTATGCCTATGCTCAAGTCGAGCTGGCACGGACGAACAATCGCTCCATCTTTGAACAGGACTACAAAGCCTATGTCTGGCTGCTGCAAAAATTGGCGTTGGAAGCAGGAATCCCCTGCACGCTGAACAGCGGAGCGAGCGTGCAGGACAGAGGCATCAAAACCCATTCCTGGGTTTCGAAAAATGTCGGCGGGACCAACCATACCGATCCGGATGGCTACCTAGCGAGTTGGGGTATATCGCAGACCCGGTTCCGTCAGGATATCGAAGCCGGCCTATCCGCGCTGCCTCCCTTTGCGAGCGCGCCAGGCACATTCCTGCTGCACCGCGTCGTGAAAGGCGAAACGCTCTGGGGCTTGTCGCGCAAATACGGAACGACACCGGCTACGCTGAAGCAGCTGAACCAGCTGTCGGGCGATCTGATCTTGATCGGCCAGCAACTGAAGGTGCGCCAATACTGAAAGATACCGGAAATCGCAATAAATGCAGAGAATCCGAATCCCCTGTTGCTTCCGCAGATATCGTTGCATGGGCATTAAAATCTTTTCTCCGGTGAACGCAGGCTTCGCCGAAGTTCGGGCCACATTTTCGGGTGCGTGCTCCGATGAGGCATGCTTCGCCGAATGTGAGGCCGATTAATACCGGTGTCCTCCGGCGAACATGACCCTCGCCGGAACTGCGCATCGATTCCGACGCCACAAAAGAAGGCCAGCCCCGAATCATACCGGGACTGGCCTTCTTTTGTGATTCCCATCAATAATAAGCGCGTTCGTAGTTGAATTTACCGATATCCAGATCCAAAAACTCTCTGATGATGGCATATTGGACCTCTAGCGGTTCCTCTTTGACCTCAGCGCACAAGTTTTGGCAGCTCCTGAAAAATACGGACGCCTCATCCGTCGTTTCGAACAGATACTCCTCTGCCACTGCGTCGTCTTCAACAAAATGAATGACGACCCCTTTCTTGTCCTCCGTGAAATCCATCCCTAATACCGGTGTCATGAACATATGCAATCGATCCCTTCTCGTCTTGTTAAATGGCCTTTGCTGCTTGATAAGACCTACACTGGTATTATCCGCAAAAATCCGCGCCAGCTTTTTTTATTTTTAAAATTTTTTAATTTATTTTCGCAGGTGTTTGTTCAGTTCCTCGACAAGCATGAAGACGGTCGTGGACGGGTTGTCCCGGGCTGGCGATGGCGAGCGCTGACTGTAGAGTTTCTTGGCGTTCTGGATAGCTGCCGGCTGCCTTGATAATAATACGTTGTACATATGCGGATGATTTTTTTTGTAGAAAAATCCCAGCCGTTTCGACAGCATGTCAGGGTAATGGAAGCGCGAAATCGATTTTTTGATCAGTTCGAAATGCAGTAGATACCAGATTTCGAAAGCTTCATTGCTGTAGGCAGCCCGGAAGCCTTCCCGGTAATGCGTTTCGCAGAAAAAGACGGCTTCGTTGAAGATGTCCCGGTCAAAGGAATCCTTGTCGAAAACAAGCCAAATTTCATCATACTCGTCACGCCGGGTATCGATTACTTCGCGCGCATGGTTGACCAAGGACATCGTGTTCATCGCCGTCCCGACGATTTCGACCTGCGCAGAGATGACGTGAAAACTGCGGAAGTAGTTCGGCTCGGTCTTGGTGCCTTCGCAAAGGATCAGGAAAGTTTTTTCCGGCCGTTTGGTTCCGACCGGCCGTTCAAATTTTTTCTTGTGGCCCCTTCTTCTATTTTCCATTGTCGACCCACCAATCCACCGGCAACGGGAACGGGATCGCCCCGTATTTGCCGTTCAGGTAGTTGCGGTAAAATTCAAAACTGTTCTTCCTTTCTTCGTCATCAAAACGATATTCCACCAAGGAAGTCAGGTGGCTAGCGCTGTAGCTGTCCTTCTCCACGAACCAGACCTGATCCCTGCGGAAAAGGCTGCTGGACAGATTCGTGATGTCGTGCGTCGAATAGATCATCTGCGCGCCTTTGTCATTGACGTCGCCGGAAAAGAGTTCCAGCACATAGCGCGTCATCAATGTATGGAATTGCGTATCCATCTCATCGACCATCAACAGGCCACCCTTTTCGAGCGCCTCGATGATCGGGCCGGCCAATGCCAACAGTTTGACGGTCCCGGCTGATTCGGTATCCTGGAAACGGAAATTTTCACAATGCGGCTCTGCTTCCCCTGCTTCATTACGCCGGGTTTTGACGACGAAAAACGCCAGTTCCGGCCGGCCATTGCGCGTATTGCCGAGTTCGTGGACAACGATGTCCTGGATGGACGGGTCGGCCACGCGAATCAAGGCCATAAGATTATGTTTGTATTTGGACAGATGCATCTTCGCCATCGAAATGGACAGGCCAATTTTCGACGCATCGAGGATGATGCGCATCTCCGTAAACCATTCGAGAAATAGTTTCAACTCCGGATGCTCGGCTGATTCAGGTGCGGAAAGCAAGGATGACAATGCCAACCGCGTATCATCCAAAATGATGTGATTGAACAGTTCGGCCCATTCCCCGCCGACGATCTTGCCTGTCGCATCCCGGAAAAACAAATCCTTCTGCTCGTCGCCTTCCAGATAAAGAAATTCCTCGGTCACCCGTTTGCGATTGACGAAAAACCCATAGCGATAAAGTTTCCCGGCCAAAAGGAAGCTGGCTTCCAACATTGTGTCCTTTTTCTCGGTGCGCGCATCCAGATGGAACGGTTCGATGTGATCCAACCATTCTATGGACGTTAAATTCTGCAACAGTACGCCTTCCTGTATCATCTTCATCGCCTTCAGCAAGTTGCTTTTCCCGCTGGCATTCGCCCCGTAGATCGTCGCCAATTTCGTCACGGCGATATTGTCCTTGCCGTAGACGGACTCCGGATGTTCAGCAATCGGGCTGGCTACCATCGAAAAAGTAGCTTCATCCTTAAAGGAAAAAAAGTTCTCCATCACAATTTCCACGAGCATCTCAGCACCTCCTATACCAAAAAGTATAGCACCACAGCGGCGTTTCTTCTAAGAATAACCGTCAAGAATGCAAAAGTGGGGAACGTTTTTGCAAACGGATACACGAGTGCGGATTTGTATGTATTTTTTGGATGTTTGCATGAGGAAAATCCCCCATGAAATAAAAAAAGGCGCGCTCCCCATTCACGAGCCGCCTTCCCCTATATCGATGAAATTATATAACCCTAACCAATAACCGACTGTCTTAAAGATTTCATACTGAGCCAGTCGCCTGCCGAGCTGGGTTTCGATCCAGGGCAAACCGTACGGGCCGCCAGCGGAAACGTAGATGAACGTCAAGTCCTTCCCTTTTGCCGCTTTCTCGAAGCTGTACTTGACCCGGTTCATGTGATAATCGCTCGAAACAACAATCGCGGAATCGTAGCCGTTCTCCTCCATCAACGCGATGCTGAAGACGGCATTGGTCCAAGTGCTGGTCGCCTGGTAATCCGCCAATATGTCATCATCCATCATGCCCAGTTCGCCGTATGGCTGCAGATGCAACAGTTCGGCATCCACAAGCAGCGGGGAGACGATAATCTTGCCGGACTCGGAATAGCCTTCATCCAGCAACTCGGATGCCTTGATGCCCCGCTCCGGCGCGCCTTCCGGTACGATGATGATGTCGGATACGGCCGGCTCTTCGTTTATTTCCAGATTGGCGAGGATGTAGAAGCTGATCACCAACGCGACAGCAGTCACAATTAAAAAAGTATTCAGCAGCAGCATTGTTATTCTGGTCGATTCGTCCGTCTTCAGGAGGCTGCGCTCCTTGTCGAATGGATAATTTGCCATCTTCCGCTTTCCACATCCTTTCCCACGTTATTATCACTCTATTTTATCCGAAATGAAGAAATAAGCCATCGCTTTTTGTATTTTTTCTTCTGCACAGATCATCATCCGATACTTGTAAGCGCCATCGTGATATGATTGAACCAACAAGTCATGAGGAGGAAATCAACATGAGACTGACGAACAAAGTTGCTGTTGTGACCGGAGGCGCTTCGGGTATGGGCGAAGCCATCTGCCGCAAATTCGCAAAAGAAGGCGCAAAAGTAGTTATTGCTGATTACAACTACGAGGGTGCACTGAAAGTCGCAAACGAAATCAACGCCGAAACCCTGGATGCTGCCGCTGCCATAAAAACCGACATTTCCATCGAAGCCGATGCCGACGCTATGATCGATACCGCCATCGCTCTCTTCGGAAAAGTGGACATCCTCGTCAACAACGCCGGCATTATGGACGGCTTCGAACCGGTCGGGGAAGTCTCGAACGAGCGCTGGGACCGGGTCTTCGCCGTGAACGTCAACGGTCCGATGTATGCGAGCCGCAAAGCCATCCAATATTTTCTGGAACAAGGCCATGGCAACATCATCAACATCGCCTCGATTGGCGGTCTGCAAGGTGGCCGCGCTGGCGCAGCTTATGTCGCTTCCAAGCATGCTGTCATCGGGTTGACGAAAAATACAGCCTTCATGTACGCGAAAAAAGGCATCCGCTGCAACGCAATCGCCCCTGGAGCTGTCGCTACCAATATCGCCCAATCCATGGGCACAGTCAGCAAATTCGGCCAGGAAACGACCGGCGTCGGCATGGTGATCAACCCGGCTTTCGGGACGCCCGATCAGATTGCTTCTGTCGCACTCTTTCTGGCATCCGACGACTCCAGTTTCGTCAATGGCGCCGTCGTGACCGCGGACGCTGGCTGGACCAGTTACTGATTTAGGCTTACTGTTACAGAAAAACGAATGCGGCTGTTCCAAAAGGAGGCAAACGCATTCGTTTTTTTATATTCTTAATGTCCTCTGGATAAACGAAGCGGCTCCTCCGGCGAGGAGATCCTCACCGGAGGAGGCAACGCTAAAATACTCCCTACTCCGGTGAGCGTAATCTCCCCGGAGCAGGCGTTCTGATTTTAGCCCCTTCGCCATTATCCGTTTTTGTCCTCCAGCCAAACTTTCCGGGAAATGAAATTCCAGGCCATCACGAACACGGTGGCGGCGATTTTGGCCACCAGATAGTATAACCCCACTTGATCAACGAACAGCCACATCAGCAATTGGTTCAATCCCAAACCTATGACGCTGAGGGTGACAAATAACAGCAACTCTTGGCGCTTCTCCGCCGCACCGAAGCGGCTCGTGAAAACATAGCGCATGCTCGCTGCGTAATTGAACAAAGTCGCCGCCACAAAAGCCATCGCGGCGGCCGTCAGATAATGAAAGCCGATGAAATCGGCCAAAATGTAAAGAATCAGAAAATCCAGTACAGTAGCCACTACACCGACGAGTCCAAACTTCACCACTTGGGCCAACAGTTTAGTCATTGTCTTGCCCCTCCCTGTAATTAGTCGGCAAGGTAATATCTGTCTCCTTCAAGATATAGATCGGCCGCCTTTTGGTCTCCATAAAGGTTTTCCCCAGGTATTTTCCGAGTATCCCCAGACAAAGCAACTGTAAGCCCCCCATCCCCAAAATGATGACGATGAGCGAAGTCCAACCAGATGTTTCGTTTCCGAAGACCAAGGTCCGCACGACAATGATCAATGCTCCCAAAATAGCGACCGCAAAAGACAGGACCCCGGTTAAGGCAGCAATCGCCAACGGTGCTTCAGAAAAGGCAACTATCCCATCCAGCGAATATTTGAACAAGCTCCAGAACGACCATGTCGTTTGGCCGGCGACCCGTTCCTGATTTTCATAGGGTAAGTATTTCGTCTCGAAGCCAACCCAACTGAAAATCCCTTTCGAAAACCGATTGTATTCGGTCATTTCAAGGACCGCATCGACCATTTGGCGCGTCATCAAACGATAATCCCGGGCGCCATCGACGATTTCCGTATCAGAAATGCGGTTGATCAATTGATAGAATTGCCGCGCGAAAAAGGAACGGATTGGCGGTTCGCCTTTGCGGTCAATGCGTTTCGTGCCGATGCAATCATATTCGCCTGTGCGGATCAACGCAAACATTTCCACTAGCATGTCCGGCGGGTCCTGGAGATCCGCATCCATCACGGCTACGTAATCCCCGGTCGCATGGCGCAGCCCTGCCACCAGCGCGGCCTCTTTGCCGAAGTTCCGCGAAAAGGAAAGGTAGTGCACCCGCTCATCCAAAGCGGCCGCTTGCTTCAATTCCACCAACGTGGCATCCTTTGAACCGTCATTCACAAAAATCAGTTCGAATGCGGCATCCGGCAGCTGATAGCTGACTGCCGCAATCGCTTTATGGAAAATCGGGACCATCTCCTCCTCATTATGGCAAGGAACGACGATGGAAATGATATCTTTTGACATGTGTCCACCTCTGCTTATTTTTTCAGAATTCTTATACTTCTTTCTATAGTATCATATTTGAGGCGGGTTGGCCGTCTAATTCTTGAAATGATTGAGCAAACTAAGGCACCTAGCTTCGACGTGCTTCTGCCACAGATACGCCACCGGCAAAGCGAACAACGGCGAAAGCAACAGCGCCGTTTCCGGGGGGATGACCTGTCCCAAAAATGTCACGAAGAGGATGATCGACGTCGTATGCGTCAGGTACAGGCTGAAGGACAGCTTTCCCAAAAGCAGCAGCAGTTTCGATTTGAAGAAGGCGGTCAAATGCGGAGATTCCATGCACAGCAGCAGGAACAAAATGATGCCCAGCCCCGTCAGCAACAGCGCGTGCCGCACCCGGAACGATAAACCGAGCGCCGACAGGATCCACTGGCTCGGGATCAAGAATGGGATCGCCAAGGCCGACAGGATCCGGAAACGGCAGTGCTCCCGCACAAATGTCCGGATGGCCGGAAGGTGCTTCGCCAGCACTGCCCCCATCACAAAAAAGATTGCATAGTAATTGGTTCGGTTGAGCGACTCCGACAGTTGTGCCAACCAGGCCGTGCCGCTGCGCATGCCCCAGTTCGTCAATGCCTCGATCCCCAACTGCACGACAGTATAATATCCAAGGACCTTCCCTGTCCGGTTGCGGTGAAGCGCTACAGCCAAAAAGGGTAGGATGAAGGACAAGCGCCATTCCTGGACCATGCTCCAAAAAGCGCCGCTGAGGATGTTCAGATTGTAGTCGTACCCGAGAAAATACAGCAGCATCTCCAGCGCATTCGGCACTCTTTTCCATTTCACATTGAACGAACCACTCAAGTCGATCGTGTCATGTTTCCATGCTCCGAACAGCGCGATCAGGATGACCGTCACTGCGATGATAAGCACATAGGGCAGCATCAGCCGGATCCAGCGTTTGATGATGAACGGCTTGAAGTCCAGCTTCCGCCCGTTCAGATAAGGCCGCGCCAGGACGAAACCGCCGATGATGTAGAAAACCAGCACCGCTTCATTGCCGCCCCAGATCATTTTCAAGGGTGTCTGCGTCGCCACCCTCCAAAAGGAATTGGCAAATATTTTGTATTCATTGGCGCTGTAGCCATAAACTGTCCAGACCGCCATGTGGAAAATCATGACAATAAGGGAAGCCAATCCCCGCATACCGTCAAAAATTTCAATCCGTTGGCTTTGGCCGGATTTTTGCATAAACATTCACTCCCGTTGTTTCGAAACTATCGAAATATTCTTTACTATGGTAGTTCAAATGTTACAAAATTTCAAATTATTTATTTTTTTGAGCATTCCGACTATTTATTTCGAAGCCGAGATGTTATACTGTACTTACATGCGGTAAGTGAACTGAAAACCGCATCAAATATACAATAAGTGGAGGAACACACATGAACGTTTTAGTAGTAAAAGGAAACAACAGACCAGCAGAAGAGGCAATTTCTTCAAAAATGTACGAAACTTTTTTGGCTGCAGCCAAAGAAAATGAAAAATTGAACATCACAACTTACAATGTCTTTTCAGAAGACATGCCTTACTTGGGCCAAGATCTTTTCGGCGCTTACGGCAAAATGGCAGTCGGCGAAGAATTGACTGACATCGAAACACGCCTTTTGGCAGCAAAACAAAAAGTTATGGATGCTGTGACTGCAGCTGACGTGATCGTTTTCGCATTCCCATTGTGGAACTTGACGATCCCTGCTAAATTGCAAACATTCATCGACTACATCTTCGCAGCCGGCTTCACTTTCAAATACGACGAAACTGGCCAAATGGTCGCTTTGATGCCTGAGAAGAAAGTTATCCTTCTGAACGCACGCGGCGGCAACTACTCCTCTCCTGAAATGGCTCCATTGGACATGGGCGTCAACTACATGCGCAACGCATTCGGCGGCGTATTCGGAATGGAAATCATCGGCGAAGTCATCATCGAAGGACACGCAGCTGTTCCTGATCAAGCAGCAGCAATCATCGAAGAAGGCTTGGCTAAAGTAGAAGCATTGGCTAAATCACTATAATCAAGAAATACGGACGCGCACTAGCAATCGGCTGGTGTGCGTCTTTTTTTGTGCCTTTCCAATTACACCCTGATCTGATAACGGATCACCGGGAGCTGTGCTCCGGTGAGAGGCCCTTCCCCGGAGCTGGCGATGTATTTTCACAAAAAAAACAGCACATCAGCTGGTTTTTTTGTTGCTAATCAGAATTGCGCCGAAATGATGCAGCGTCACGAATGGCAGCACATCTTGTTTTTCACATTCCGCAAAGACTTTATGATAGAAATACACACCTTCTTGATATGCAGCAGTGGCCCAACCAAATAGAAGATCTTCAGGTGATCGAAACAGCTGCCTCTCCCCTATTCATGTTCATTAATGATTGTTTGTGTTTCTTTACGTCTTTACGGAAACCGCATCCAAATGATTTTCCAACAATTAACTTCACCTATATTGCATTAAAAAACATATTCTTGTTCGAAACCCCACTACTTTGTTATGTTTTTGTTTATTTTTGTTCGTTTACCATTGACCAGACCGTGAAATTGTGCTAAATTATGGATAATATAAAGAGGTGAATGAAAATGTTAAAAAAAGAACGCCTGTTAATACTCACTGAAATCGTCAACCAAGAAGGCATCATCACCGTAGCCGACATCGTCAAGCAACTGAATGTTTCCGACATGACCGTGCGCAGGGATCTGGACGAACTCGATAAGGCCGGAAAAATCCTGCGCATCCACGGCGGAGCACAAAGCATCAGCTACGCATTGGATCAGGAGCTCTCGCATACGGAAAAACAAGAAGTCCAAAAAGAAGAAAAGAAAGCGATCGCAAAGTTGGCGGCAAGCTACGTCGAGGATGGCGACACCATTTTCCTCGGGCCGGGCACGACGATCGAAATACTGGCGAGCTATCTCGGTGGCAAAAAAATCCGCATCATCACAAACAGCTATCCGGTTTTCGAAAATCTGCGCCAATACGACACCGCGGATATCATTATGATTGGCGGCGATTACCGGAAAAATACGGGTGCTTTCTTCGGCCCGATCGCGAACGACAACCTGAAAAAGTTGAAGTTCACCAAATGCTTCATCAGCGCCAACGGCATCCACAATGAAGCGATCTCTACTTATAGCATGGCGGAAGGCGAAACCCAGAACATCGCCCTGAACAACTCCCGCACAAAATACTTGCTGGCGGACAACAAGAAATTCAACCGGGACGACTTCTACAATTTCTACAACCTGCACGACATTGATCACCTGGTCACCGATGACCATATCAGCGCAGATCTGGTCACGCATTACTCGCAGTACGTCACCCTGACCCAAGCCCAAACAGAAGAAGGAGCTAACTTATGAAACTGAACGGCATCATTTTTGATTTCAACGGCACAATGTTCCAGGATTCGCATCTGCACGAACAGGCCTGGATCGACATGATCCAAAAGTACAGTCCAGGCAACGGGCTCACAGAAACAGAGATTCTGACAAACGTACACGGCCGCACGAACGACAAAATCTTGCGTCATTTTGTATCCCCTGACCTGACGGACGAGGAAGTGCAGAAACTTTCTTTGGAGAAGGAAGAACACTACCGCAGACTCTGCCTGAACAAACCGGAGCAACTCGTGTTGACGGACGGCTTGATCGAAGTGCTGGACGATCTGAAGGAGCGCAATTTGCCGCTGACGATCGCCACCGCGACCATCAAAGAAAATGTCGACTTCTATTTCGACACCTTCGCGCTTGATCGTTGGTTCGATCCGGACAAAGTCGTCTTCGATGACGGTTCATTCCCCGGCAAACCGGAGCCGGACATCTTCCTGCATGCCGCCAAAAAACTCGGGGTCACCCCCGAAGAATGTCTGGTCATCGAGGATGCTTATTCCGGTCTGCGCGCTGCCAACAGCGCGAACATCGGCATGATTATCGCGATCGATCCGTTCTTCAAGAACCGGGACACCTTCCAAAAGGAAAACCTCTGCAAGGACGGCGTCATCACGGACTTCAACGGCTTCACCCAGCGCATCTTCGAAGAGAAAGCCTGAAAAATTAAAATAGAACGCACAATCGGCTTATCCCGATTGTGCGTTCTATTTTTGTGGAGTTACGGTGTTGCCAAAGGTTACCGGATCACCGGAGCACAGCTCCCGGTGATCCGGTGATCGACGGCTTCGCCGGCGTTAGCCCCTATTTTTGGAGTTGTTTCCTCCGGCGAGCAGTCCCTTCGCCGGAGCTGGCTCTGAATTTTCCGACCTCTCACACCACCGTGCGCACGGTTCCGTACACGGCGGTTCAATAACTTAAGTATTTTACCACTGTGAAACCAAAACAAAAACTGTGGAACATGTGCTATCATCACATTCCACAGCTGAAAAATTTTATACTTTCCTACTCTATAAGAATAAACGTGCTATTCGATTATCTGAGTTTCTGCCAACTTCTTATACCAGTAAGCACTTTTCTTCGGATAACGTTCCTGTGTTTCAAAATCCACGTAGAATAATCCGTAGCGTTTCTCATAGCCATTTGACCATGAGAAAACATCCATCAATGACCATATGAAATAACCTTTCACGTTCACACCTGCTGTTATTGCATCTGAAATGATCTCTAAATGCTTTTTAACATAATCGATACGTGCATCATCCTTGACTGTACCATCTACAAATTCATCTTTATAGCCTAAGCCATTTTCAGTAATATAGATTTTTTTATAATTAGGATAATCATTTTTGACCCGCATCATTTGATCATATAAGCCTTGTGGATAGATCATCCAATCCCAATCAGTTCGTGGAACATCTACGTCAAATTCTCTTCTTCCGACACCTTTCAGCTGATATTTAGATCCGCCTTTAGCCCCGGTTGAATTATGCGTAATTTCTGATTCACCATCAAACGCACGCATCCAATCGCTCATGTAATAATTAATGCCCAGAAAATCATTTAAATCCTTAGCTGCTTCAAGAATTTCAAAATCTTCTTCACGAAGATCTAACTTGCCACCATTTATGGAGAGAATATGATTGACACCCTCCATCGTTTTTTGAGAGTACCTCCCCAAGTAAGTGGCATCCAGAATAAATTTGTTGTGAATGATGTCTTCCAATTCTGCTGCTCGCACGTCACCTGGATTGGATGGATCATAAGGGTACTTTGTTGGGAGCGCATGAACGACACCTATTTCTCCTGAATATCCCTTATCCTTATAAAACTTAACAGCTCTTGCATGTGCAAGCATCATGTTGTGATGGGATTGGAATAATTTTTCAAAATCATACTTGATCCCTGGAGGGAATTTACCAACTAAGTACTGACCATCACCTATCGGGCCTATTTCATTGAACGTAGTCCAATAGTTAACTTCTGAAAATTCTTTAAAACAGTACGCAGCGTAATCAACAAAATAGTCAATGTTTTTACGATTTAAGAAGTCTCCATCTGAATGCAACACTTCAGGAGTATCAAAATGATGCAGCGTGACAAAAGGTTCTACATGACGTTTATGGCATTCTGAAAAGAGATTATGATAGTATTCAACACCTTTAGGATTTACTTCACCAAAACCAGTCGGAAAAATACGTGACCATGCAATGGAAATTCGAATGCCGTTTACACCGAATTTTTCACTAAGTTCCAGGTCCACAGGATAAAGATGATAAAAATCACTGGCTGGCTCTGCTGTATACCAATAGTTTTCTTCAAGATAAGTATCCCAAGCTACACGGCCTTTTCCATCTGTTTGTGTCGCCCCTTCAGCTTGATAGGCTGCTGTTGCGCCCCCGAAAATAAAATCTTTTGGTAACTTTTTCATATTATAATCTCCTGTCTAGTCTTCAAATTGTTCCTGAACAAATGCAAGAGCCCCTTGGCCATCACGGGTCAATTTAATGTATTGACCTCCTTGCGTTTTAGCAAGTTTAACGCCCAATCTGTCAGTATCTTGTTTAATATCTTCGTAATTCGAAGCCACTTGAGGTGCCAGGATGATTAAATCATAGTCTTTCATGATATCCATGTGAGCACCATAGCTACCCGCTGCTGCTTTTACAGGAGCCCCATATTCAGCCGCAGCTTTATTTAAAGCATTAGCAAGAAGGCCACTTGTTCCACCGCCGGCACAAAGGACAAGAACATTTTTAGCTTCTATTATTTTATTTTCAAAAACTTTCGGATCATTCTCGTTCGTATCAGCACTTGCAAGGACCGCTTTGGCTTTTTTAGTATCAAAGCTACCTTCAACTTTTTCTTTCAAACTATCAATAGATGATACACCTGCTTTTTCTTCTTCAAGAATTTGTGCATCATAGACTTTAAAGAATGGGTAGTAAATCACTACGTCTACTACAATCAATGTAAGAGCGAGAACAAATGACATCAACCCGAATCCTGTTCCTATAACAATTCCCAAAGGACCTGGCGTTGTCCAAGGCAAATTCACACTAAAGCTGTTCATTCCAATAACATCAACGAAGAATTTGAAAATCCATACGTTAGCAATTGGTGCAAAAATAAATGGAACAAAGAATACTGGATTTAAAACGATAGGTGCTCCAAATAAGATTGGCTCATTAACCCCAAAGAAAGTTGGTACAACTGACGCTCTACCGATCGCCTTATTACGTTTTGATTTTGATAACCACATGAACATGAATGGAACAACTAACGTTGCACCCGTACCACCCATTGTAACGATAAACATTTGTGTTCCGGATGTCAGAATCTTATCTGCATGCTGTCCAGCTTGTAAAAGTTGGAAATTTGTTTCAATATTCGCATAAGTAATCGCTGCAATAGCAGGTTCAACGATAGATGGCCCATGTATACCAACAAACCAGAATAGTGCATATGCACCAAATATTATTGTAATGCCCAAGTAACCATCAGCCGCTGTGAATAGTGGCTCGAATAACTTAATAACAGACTCCGCCACATTCGTGCCCATAATGTTCCTAGTCAATATATCTAAACCATAAAGAACGACTATCACTAAGGTAAAAGGAATAATATCTTTAAATACTTGTGAAATGTTTGGTGGTACTTCTTCCGGCATCCGGATTGTCACATTATTTTTCACAGTGATATTATAGATATTCACAGTAATGAACGCTGCAAGAAACGCTGTCAATAGTCCTTTTGTCCCTAAGAATCCGTTTGCAAATCCACCGCCCTCAACTGCATCCGCAGCAAGGAGTAAGAAACCAGATATGGAAGCCAGCATAGTAGAAAGAAAGTTAATTTGATTTGTGTTTTCCAGCTTTCTGTTAAAGGAATCTGTTAAAGATTTTGCGGTTGTGCCAGCAACCAAAATTCCTAAAATCCCCATCGTATATCCGTATGGTTTCATAATCAAAGCTTCAGTCGATGCACTCCATGAGAAACCGAAGATATTAGGAACATATGCAATCAATAAGAAAATACTTGAAAACAGAACAACAGGCATCGCTGAGATAAAGCCATCACGTATTGCGCGTAGATAGATATTACGGGATACTTTCTCAAAAAAAGGTTTAGCTTTTTCAATTTGTGCAATCAAGGCATTCATCATAATTAGTTGCTCCCTCTTTTATACAATTCAATCATATGTTTCATCAAATCCCTAAGCAGTAATGTTGTCATCAAGTGATCCTGTCCATGCATCATCGTAACGCTGTAGGCAATATCATCGCCTGAAGCTTCCATAGTAAGCAAACTTGTCTGAGCTTTATGAGCCTCTTTGATGCTGGTATTTGCTTCTTCACATAATGCTTCGGCTTTATCATAATCACCTTTTTCCGCTGCTTTTAAAGCATCCAAAAGATACGATCGCGCTTCACCTGCATAGGCAACAATTTCAAACCCTAATAAAGTAGCTTCTTCCCTGTTCATTTCATTTCCTCCAATTTGTTCAGATTTTTTCTTTCCAAGATGTTGCTGCCATTCCAAGAACTTTGCTTAGTGTATCGATATTAAAGCCAGTCTTTCGCCACCATTTACGTGCAGCTTGCTCACCCTCTTTGATTTGTATTAATTGATTTCAATTACTTACCCGCTAAATCCGTCCCCAGTACAATAGCCATATTAATTTCTACTTACTAAAAATATTTTAATGATCTTACGAAGACAGTATGGAAAATCACAACTCATTTTCCCGGAAGCGTTTTTATTTCCTTATGCCCTCATTATAAACAGAACCAAACATAAAATCAATCTTTTTGTTCGTTTTTTTGTTTTATTTTTTTGTTTTTGTTCATTAAATGTTTCTTTTTGTTTTTTAATATGGTAAAACAGCTTTTTTATTAGTGACACCACTTTACAAGTTATAAAAAAACGCGCAACCGGATCAGCAGCATTTTGCTGGATCGATTGCGCGTTTTTTTTACAGCTCCGAATTTCCTCAATAAATAACTACCGGGGTGCCCACCGAATACGTATAGAATAAAGTCCTGACTGCAGCTAAAGGTGTGTTCACACAGCCGTGCGAACCATAAGTTAAATACAAATCCCCCCCATAGCCATGCGTTTGCCAAGAAGAATCATGTATCCCATATGCATTACCTAAAAACGGCATCCAATACTGCACCGGTGAAACATAACCGGGACCAATCAATACACTTGGCGATTGTTTACTTAGGATTGAAAATAATCCTTTTGGAGTAGCATATCCCAGATAGGGATTTCCGGTAATGACATCTGTTTCCACAATTTTTTGTATGCCGATGTATGACCACATTTTTTGCTGAGCGATGCTCAGAATAATATAACTGCCTCCGACATAATACCTTATACCGGATGTTGTCTGGAAATAACCTTGTTCCACAGTCCAGTTTGGTCCGAGGACAAGCGTAGGCTTCTTCACAAACGGTCGGCTCGTGTTTCCAGGTGCGGGTTCTCCCTTGGGTACGATTTTGATCTGCACAGCTTCAATGCGGTAGTCATAGCCTTCTGTCCCTGCAGAGGCGCCATTTTTTGCCCAATCCAACCAACCATAGTTTTGGGTATGGACACGATAATAAATGTTATAGTATTCTGCCATTTCTCCCGTTAACATTATTTTGACGGCCTCTAAATACTTGCCCGTTCCTGTCGTTCCTGTCAATCCATCGTTTTGCGACCACCCTTGCCAACCAGATCCTTGCACATCGGCACTGTAGGCAACCGCCCCATCATAGGGCTGCGAATCCAAACGAACCTTAATGGCTTCCAGGCGTTTGCTTTCCCCTAAAGTACCACTCAAAGCTCCATCAGACACATAGTTTTGCCAGCCTACATTTTGGACATGGCTAGAGTAAGAAAGAACAGGTTCCTCCCGCACAATAAAGCGATTGGCTGTTGATCCCGGTGCGCCTCCGCCTTTTTCAACAAGCTTAATTTCAATGGCTTCGGTGCGATAGCTGTAGAATTCCGTCCCAGCGGATTCACCATTTTTGGCCCATCCGAGCCAACCAAATTTCTGCACATGCACCCGATAATAAATATCATAGCGCTCTGCCATTTCTCCCGTCAGTTTTATTTCAATTGCTTCTAAACGTTTACCCATCCCTACAGTACCGCTTAATGCATCATTACCCACCCAATTCTGCCAACCTATACCTTGGACATGGGCTCGATAAGTAATCGAACCGGATGAAGGAAAATTTGTCCCTTTAATTTTGATGGCTTCTATCTGTCTGCTTTCTCCTGTCGTTCCGCTCAAGGCTCCATCCTCTACGTAATTTTGCCAGCCAATAGATTGGACATGTGTCGCATAAGACACACCTTCCCCCTTCTCCATATAGGCCTGCGCTGTGGGACTTGGAGCGATTCCATCTTTTTTCACAAGTTGAATTTCAATGGCTTCCAAACGATAGCCATAGCCCGAAGTTCCTGCAGACGCTCCATTCATCGCCCAATCCAACCAGCCAAAATTTTGGGAATGAACGCGATAATAGATATCATAAATTCCCGCCAAATCTCCGGTTAAATTGATGCGGATGGCTTCCAACCGTTTACTTTCCCCTATCGTTCCGGCTACCTGTCCATCAGAAACGGCTCCCATCCAGCCAATATTTTCGACATGCGTTTGATATTCGATTCCACCAGTTACCGGTGCAGTAACCAAGCTGATTTTTATTCCTTCTAAACGTTTCGCTTCGCCGATGGTACCGCTGGTAATGCCATCCTTCACCGCAGTTGTCCAACCATAGTTCTGGATGTGCGTTTGATATGATACTGACGGTGTTGTCAAATCAGCCGCAAGCATGGGCTTTACTTCCGGCTGATTAGCTAAAATACTGCTTTCCTGTGCTTCAATTGAACTGTCTGTATTCGTAGTTTCACTGATTGAACTTCCAATCACGGTTGATTCAAGCTGTTCGGATGCTGAGGAATCAATTGAATCACCGCTATCCAATTCTATACTTTTAGTTTCTTCATCGTTTTCCGAAACTTGATCTGAACTATCTGTATTTTCTGTCCCAGTAACCGCATTTTCCTCACTGCCCTGAATTGTTTGTTCTGTTGTCTGTTCTTCGCTTCCCGTATCCACAGGTGCTGAGGAATCAATTAGATCGTTTCTGTACACCTCTGCACTATTTGCCTCAAAAATCTCACTTTGTCTTATTGCAGAACTATCTTCAACTGCGTACGCGAGTGCTGGTGATAAACTGTTAAAAATGAATGACCATAGAATAATTATTTTACCAATCGCTTTCATTCGCCCTCTCCCCCTCACCAAATCACCGAACTACAATCCATAAAAACGATATACATCATTTTACAACTTGTTACTCCCTGTAGGTCAAAACAAAGCAAATACCCCAGCCTCCTTGTAAACGGATTCATTTCGTGTCGAGAAATAACAGTGCCCGAAACAAGGTCAGCCCAGAAAACAGCATACATCTGCTGACCTTTGTGCAGGATTTTGAACATTAAACTGAGCGAAAGTCAGATTAATGATTACTTGTAAACCGGCATTAGATATTTAGACAATCACTAACATAACTATATCATTTATTCATGTAACCACCAAGAATGAGCGTTGCTTCAACTATGAGCGCTTCACTTTCCATCCTGGCCTGCTCGGTTTGCCCCAAAAAAAGAAAGCTTTGGCGCATTTCGAATGCACCAAAACTTTCTGATCTATAAATACAGGCTATTTTCAGCTGATTCGAAAGGCCTAAGGAGCAATCTATTCCGAAAAAAGGCTAGCCAGCACTTGCTCGGCGCTCTTATTTACGATTCCATCCGGATCGCTCAATAATGCATTGCCGGAAACATCCCACGTCATCTGGCTAAAGTCGGTTAAATAGGAATAACCCACCTTCACGCTCGGAAATTTATTATACCAGGCAGGATAATAAGTACTCATATATTGCTTCGCCAAACTGGCTGCAACACTGTTTGTATTACCGGACGGTGTGGGGGTGCCGTTTATCTGAACCCCTTTTGGAGTAGAGTGCACAATCACCAAACTCTTATCCGAAGCAACGCCCAACACCATATACACATGTCCAGCCGAACTCAAAATATCCCCCGGCTTGTACTGGCTGATTGTTGTTTTATACCTATAGGTTCCCCAGCCCCTGCCGGCGAAATTGCTTGATATGCCATCTGCCAACATCACGTAACCATCTTTATTGTTTGACGTATTTACAGTGTTGTAGATTGCCCAACCGATATAACCGGAGCAATCAAGTCCATTGTGGATCTGATACAGTGTTTTCGTATAATCGTAGATTGATCCGTATTGATTGAAAAAGCTTTTCCATTGTGGACTGGCTCCCATGGTGACGGCTTCTATACCTGAGCCCGTGTCCGCTTCATTCCATCCACCGCCCCAAACATATAATGTGCTTCCTACCGGCTCCAACGCCGTTTTAAGCAGATGCTTCAGCGTCAACTGATTTACTGGTGTTTGATCTCTTCTGTAGTATACATAACTGCCGTTGGTGGACAGCTTGCCTAAAATCGTATTTTGATTTATGCCACTGGTCCATAACTGTGACGAAGTCCCCGCCACTGATGCGATGAATTTATATGTTTCGCTCGGATTCAACGCTTTTTCATTGAAGCTAAGGTTAAAAATCAACGGATCGCTTGTTGCTAAAATGGAAAGGTTTACCTGATGACCGCTGGTTGTGGATTGCATATACGCCGTAATGTTGCTGATGGGAGCTGCAACCCTTACACCATTCACCAAAGTGCCATAGCTAAGCTGCGTTTTCAGTTGCACCTTTGTTGCACTCATTTGGTTTGCACTCATTACTTGCGTAGCAATCCCACCTAGCCTGACGAATGGAGTAGCTGTTGCCCCCGGAGCCACCTCGCCTTTTTTCACCAGTCTTATTTCGATGGCTTCTAAGCGATATCCCAAACCTTCTGTCCCTGCGGCTTCGCCATTTTTAGCCCAATCAAGCCATCCAAAATTTTGCGCGTGCACGCGGTAGTAAATATCAAAGTATCCCCCTATTTCTCCGCTCAAGTTAATTTCGATAGCTTCCAACCGCTTGGCTTCCCCTTCGGTGCCGCTGAATGCATTATCCTGCTTCCAAGCTTGCCAACCGTAATCCTGTACATGCGTACGGTACGAAATCGAACCTGCAAATGTTGAATCCGCCAGATTAATCTTAATGCCTTCCAATCGTTTGACTTCTCCTGTCGTTCCGCTCAATGCCCCAGAGGAAACGTAATTTTGCCAACCGATGTTTTGTACATGAGTCTGGTAGGAAAGCGTAGGATATTTTACAAAAGGTCTCGCTGTGGCTCCCGGTGCAGCAGCGCCCTTTGTCACCAACACAACTTCAATGGCTTCCAGGCGGTAGCTGTACCCAGCAGTCCCTGCGGGTTCTCCATTTTTTGTCCAATCTAGCCATCCGAAATTTTGCGCATGGACATGATAATAAACATCATATTTGGCCGCCATCTCACCTGTTAGATTAATTTTAATGGCTTCCAGACGCTTGCTTTCTCCAATCGTTCCGGCTGATTGGCCGTTCGAAACTGTATTCATCCAGCCATAGTTTTGGATATGTACCTGATAATCAATCCCCCCTGCTACCGGTGTATCGCCTAACTTGATTTCAATGGCTTCCAAACGTTTCGCCTGTCCTACGCTCCCGCTGGACTCCCCATCTCTAACTGCACCTTGCCAGCCAAAATCTTGAATATGCGTGCGATAGGATACAAAAGGAACTGCTTCATCCGCTACCGAAACAACACTCTTTACCTCCAACGAATCACCTGATTCACTATTTTCCGGCAATTCAGCTGAGCTGTCTGTTATCACTGAACTGTCAGTGGCTTCTGATACTAAATCGACTGAACTGTCTATCGTTATTTCTTCAGCAAGCATATCGGCACTGACCGTTGAGTCAGCTTCGAAACCTTCCGTTGCTTGCACTAATGGAAACGCACTACCGAAAAAAAACATCCCTATCATCATTATCCGCCAAAATATCTTCAAATTTATCACTTCTCCCTACAGAATTTGTTCCATCCTGCCTCCCTAAAAACAAACGAAAACGCTTACCATCATGAACTATGCTACTCTTCAATTATACACGAAATTGCATCTTTTTGAAAATAAATCAACAATTATTATTGATTCATTGATTTAATCAGCCATAAAAAAATCCTTGCTTATGCAAGGATTTCCACTTAATTCAATTGCGTTCCGAATATTTGCACAGCGTATATATCTCCACCATTATAATGAACCCCAATGCCGACTTCTTTATAGTCGGCATTGATCATATTCGCATAATAATCTGAGCTGTTCACCCACATATCGAATATATAGGCAGCCATTTCTTCTTCACCTTGGGAATAGGTGGATATCGCCAGATTTTCGCCAATCGTTTTATAATCATACACATACGGTCTGCCTTCAAGAACCGTATCCCATTGACTTCCATCAGGACGCGTGTGAGAGAATAAGCTGGCCACTTCAACTGCACGGTTGGCGGCCGCCAGTTTTAGCGTATCATTTTCGCTTATAGTGTTCAACCCGTTTTCTGTCCGCAATCCATTTAGCAGTTCCATAATTTTATTTTCAACAACCACATAATTTATGCCCGCATCACTGTCAGTGCTCGGAATTGTTGCCAACGTTTCCGGTTTCTCTGCATAAGCTGTTCCCATCGTCCCGGGTGCATTGCCGCCTTTAGGAACCAATTGAATTTCTATTGCTTCCAAACGGTAAGCGTAGCCTGCGGTCCCGGCAGCTTCCCCATTCTTTGCCCAGTTCAACCAACCGAAGTTTTGTGCATGCACTCGGTAATTGACATCGTAGTATTCAGCCATTTCATCCGTCACTTTGATCCTGATGGCCTCCAGACGTTTCGCTTCGCTGGAAGTTCCACTGAATCCATTGTCGGAAACCCAATCTTGCCAGCCATAGTCCTGCACATGCGTTTGGTAGGAAATGGAACCGGGGTAAGGGGCGTTTTGCAGCTGTATTTTAATGCCTTCCAAGCGTTTCGCTTCGCCGAAAGTTCCACTCAACACGCCATCTGAAACGTAAGACTGCCAACCATAGTCCTGCACGTGCGTTGTGTAGGAGACTGTCAGCTTTTCGGTACTATCTATGAAAGCCTCAACGAATGGTGTTGCCGTGGGTCCTGGAGCGGACTCTCCTTTTTTCACCAAACGGATTTCGATAGCTTCCAGTCGATAACCATAACCCGCGGTTCCGGATGAGGCGCCATTCTTCGCCCAATCTAGCCAACCAAAGTTTTGTGCATGAACACGGTAATAGATGTCATACTGCTCTGCCGGTTCCCCGGTCAAATTGATTTCGATGGCTTCCAGACGTTTCGCTTCATCTGTCGTTCCGCTCATGCCATCATTTTGCACCCAATCCAACCAACCATAGTTTTGAACATGTGTCCGATATGAAAGGGCATCGGACAGGCTGCTCCCATCTCCAAAAAGGTTAATTTTAATGCCTTCAAGCCTCAAAGATTGCTCTGTGGTACCTGCAGATTGACCATCCTTAACAGCTTCTTGCCAACCTATATTCTGAACATGGACACTGTATGATATGGAAAGGTTGGATTCTTTAACTGTTATCGTAATAGAAGCCGTTACATCCCCAACACTGGCTGTGATGATTGCCTGCCCTATTCCCACTGCTGTAACTGTACCTTTATCATCGACAGTAGCAATAGAGGGGGCACTGCTTGACCAAACAATTTGATAATTTATAGCTTCAAGAGGGATCACTGTAGCTTTAAGATCTAACATTTCATCCAGATACAGAGAAGCCTCTTTCTTATCCAGGCTGATGCCGGTAACAGGCTTCACCGATACTTGCCCAATACCGACTGCAGAAAAAGAACTGTTGATGGCTGCCATTTCAGCAGAATCCTGACCATACAAATCTATTGCTGCTTGGACTAGATAATTTTTTGCCTGGTCAAAATCGGTCATTTCTGTCATATATTGCACCAAAGCTCGGTAATAGATTTGAGCAGTCTTCTCCATTCCGATACTTTCCGCTACAAGATAACCTGCCTTGTTAAGGATACCTGAATTACTGTGGATCCCTCCCCAGTCGCCAGATTCTGTATCAGGAGAGCTGATATACTCACTCATCTTCTCTGGTTGATTATAAAGTGCGGGATTCGCAAGGCTTCTCAAGGCATCCCCTGTTATATAAGGTGTATATATATCATCCCCGATCACCCAGTCAGCAGCAGCAAATGTCCAGCTACCTCCGGATTCCACATTATATTTATCATAGGTGGAAATGAGCACCCCGAATATGTCAGCCATTGATTCACTTAAAGCTCCGGATTCATTATGATAGGATAAATCAGCCGTATATTCGATTACCCCGTGAGTCATTTCATGCCCCACGACGTCCAGATCTCCGCTTAAATAGGTGAAGTTTAAGCCGTCACCGTCACCATAAATCATTTGGCTGCCCGACCAGAATGCATTGTTGTATTTCGTTGAATACTGCGTGGATGATACAACATTCATATAGTTGTCATCCAAGCTATTTCGATCAAATAAATTTTTATAAAAATCAATGGTGCGTTTCGCATTATACTGGGCACTGACAGCCGCTTTGTTATTTTCAGAAGAAAAAACATTACTCGTTGCTCTCACAAGGGTCTTACTTGACGTTCCACCGTTCATCGAATAGGTCTCGATGACATTCGTCGCCCTGTGCGTATCGTCCTGCATATAATAATACGAACCGTCATAGTAAAGATTTAAAACCCTAATATTATTCAAAACGTCTAATCCAGATCCCATAACATTTGCATAACGGATATTACTTTCTGAATAAATAATATTACCTGAATAGGCATCTACGTAAACATCATAGTTTGCAATTTCTGGCGCCATAAAGGAAATTTTCACTTTATAGGTTTCATAGTTTTTGCCATCCTTAGTGATGATCACCTCCTCGACTGTAGGTGTTTCGCTCAAACTTTCATATGTATATTGTTTCTTGGCAATTTCTACTGCACTATTTTCGGCAATTCGTTCGCTAGCCGTTTTTTCTATTGATTGAATATCCGTCAAATCCCCGGTGACACTTGTAATAACGCCAGTTTCGTCAAAATGGACGCTCAAAGAGTTATTCTCCACCTTTATTCCGTCCACCACTTGGGCAAATTTTACATGGGTGTTGTTTATCGCATCTGTCCTCACTTCAGCAACCGCTAGTTGGGTATTGTCAGCCAAACCGATAGCCTGTTTCTTTTCCTGCAGAAACGTTTTTGCGGCTTCTTCACCGGGTAGCTGTGGCGTAGAAAGTTCACCTGATAGGAATATGGATCCAGTCTGTTTTCCCGGCGCAAAAGCCTCATTGCCGGTAACCTGCTCTATTTGAGCTTGGCCTATTTTTACTGGATCAATGGATTCTGCAAGCACTCTCTCACTCTCGCTTGAATCTTCTTCTCCCTCAGATTCAACTATACTGTCTATTTTGGTTTGAAGAAAAGTTGTCTCACTTCCTGCAACTTTAGAAAGTGCACGTTGTTCATTACTTGGATGTCCAGCACTCTCATACAGGAAAGATGAAGTGAGGCCGATTATCATACATAAAGCGAACCCTAAGACCAATCGTTTTTTCATAAAACCCCCCCTTAGGTCAGTTTGGATAATCCCTGTGAATGCGCCTTAGACAATCGTCAAATAGAAATTGCTTAATAGCGCTAGAGAACCAACCACATATATGACATTCTTTGAAGCATTGACATACAGGTCGGAATTAGACTTCAAAATGACTTGATACAACAAGACAGATACCAAAATCAATGAGAAATACATAAAAATAAACACTCTGGAACCGGCCCCTCTGATCTGAGGAGTCAAGATCATTATCATTCTGGAGGCAAATCCTACCAGCACGATAAGAATCGAAAACACTGCGTATTTCTTGTCATCAAAAATCAAAAATAGCGATATGAGAATGGCCAGGAAGACCACTGTCAAAATCAGGTCAGGGACCAAAGATCTGAACGATGACAGGTTAATACCGGTGCCATAGTCTGTAAGCGCGCCCTGGATGTGGCTTATGAAGGGGAAAATAACACTTAAGACAGGACTGAACACTCCAAAAACAAGACTTGCCAACAACGGTAAAAACGCTAGCCAACAATACAGGCTCTTATTGTATTTGAGCAGCATGCTCATGAAAATCAGACCGCAAAATAGCGTGAACAACAGATTCGGCTGCATGATCATTTCATACCAAGTGGATGAATAGCCCATTTCAATTTTTCTGATGAGGCTCAGCTCACTGTATCCCGGCCACATCGAATAAACCGTTTCCTGTCTCATTTTATTCCCAGGATTGGTCAGAACAAATACCATGCTGGCAATGCCTATCAGCGTTTGCACAATCATGTACCAGTTCACAATTTTTTTACTATGATAGATATACAGCGTGAAAACGAAGTAAACACCTAATAAAATAGCACACATCTGCTCAGCGTTTGCAGCAAAAATAAATGCAAATATATACAGCGCATATTCAAACCCACGTATTTTTTGATTCAATATAATTTTTTTTATTGAAATCATTGAAAAGAGCCCAAACGCCAATGGCCAGGAATAATTTAGTGTAGTTGCCATCCAACCGGCGCTATTGTAAACAGTATAAGAAAGCGTGGCAGACAGATACATGATGATCCAATTTATTTTCCTGGATGGCTGTTCCGTTGTCAATTTCGATATCGACACCGCTGTCAATATCATTATACCAACATCCAAAATCCGCCATAAGATACTGTACTTTGCCACAACAACCAAAACGGCCTCTATTAAGATTCTTGAGGTCCAATTGCTGTACCTCGAAATAAGGTAGGCAATAATATTTTGATCATTCAGAACATTGCTGAAATAGATATCATCCCCGAAATCTAATGGAAGCAATAAATGACCGAGCAACAGAATACATGTATAAATGATAAATGGAAAATAGTCCCATCGATAGATGATTGAAATTTTCTTTATTAGCTGTTCCACTTTGTACCTCCTTGAAATAATCTCTCATGGCTAAAGTTCCAATAGTGCTATTTTGTGGCGATGCTTCACTGGTTGTTTATTTCGTTATGTAAGCATTAGCTGTGCTGCCGGGTGCTGCCAGACCTTTTGGCACCAGTTTGATTTGAATCGATTCTAGGCGCTTGGCTAACCCAGCCGTACCGGCTGAACCCCCATTTTTGGTCCACCCCAGCCAGCCAAAGTCCTGAGCGTGGACACGGTAATACACATCATAATGTTCGGCAATTTCGCCGCTCAGTTTTATTTCAATCGCTTCTAAACGTTTGGATTCACCCATTGTGCCACTGATGGCGTTACCGGTGACGTAGTCTTGCCAGCCATAAGTTTCTATATGTGTACGGTAACTGATTGAGCCGCTATAAGCACTATTCTGCAAGTTTATTTTTATGCCTTCTAAGCGATAGGATAACCCGGTTGTGCCACTCAATACTCCATCCGCTACCGCCCCTTGCCAGCCAATATTTTGTACATGAGTTTGATAAAGCACACTGGCATATTTGTTCTTGTCGACATATGGTGTGGTGGTCGTCCCAGGAGCCGCACTGCCTTTTTGAAGTATTTTGATTTCAATCGCTTTGATTGGATCAGCTAGCCCGGCTGTCCCAGCTGATGCGCCATTCTTAGCCCAGTTTAACCACCCAAATTTGTTGGTGTAGATGCGGTAATAAACATCATATTTGGTGGCCAGTTCTTCGGTCAGCTTGATTTCGATAGCTTCGATGCGTTTCCCTTTGTCAGTGAAACCTGCTGTTTCGCCACTGGATGCCCAATCTAGCCAACCGTTGTCCTGGACATGTGCACGATACTGGATTGTTCCGCTTAAATTTAGGTTTGGTACTTTAATTTGCAGTGCTTCCACTTGGTTGGAATCGACGGTCGCTCCGCTGGTAGCTCCATGACTCACCGCTGCTTGCCAACCTGTTGCTTGGTTGAAGGTCGCATAATAAATCGGTGGAACTTCAATATAGGGCTGGCTTGTCGATCCAGGGCTGGCATTGCCTTTGTCCACCAACGAAACTTGCATCGCTTCAATGCGAGAGGCCATTCCACTGGTTCCTGATGCTTGACCATTTTTGGCCCAATCAAGCCAGCCTAGACCACCTACATACACGCGGTAATAGATATCGAAATGCTGCGCCATCAACCCACTGAGCTGGATTTTGATAGTTTCAATGTGTTTTGCTTGATTAGTTGTTCCACTTGTTGAACCGCCCATTTGCCACGCTTGCCAGCCGCTATTCTGTACATAGGCTTGATATTGGAGCTTATCCGCATATTTGCTGTTGCTCATATTGATTTTAAAAGCTTCCAATCTCAAATTAATCTGGCCGGCTGTCTGTTTTTCTGCGACACTGGCTTGCCAACCGAGGTTCTGACTGTAGGCTGCATACGTCAGCTGAATTGCTTTCATTTCGACCAGCGACTGGAAGGCGATTGTAGTTGAAGAAGGCGCCGTTGCTGAATTGGGCAACAGCAACACTTCAATTGCTTCAATGCCATATTGTAAGCCTTCCGTGCCTGCGGCTTCACCATTTTTTGCCCAGCCCGTCCAGCCTAGGTTTGCGGCCTGAACACGGTAATAGATATTGTAGTTAAGATTGGTGTTTCCGGTCAACCTTATTTTTATGGCTTCCATCCGTTTATTTTGGCTGGCAGTTCCCAAAGTAGTCCCTTCGGAAACATAATTGGTCCAACCAAGGTCTTGGATGTGGGCGGCATATTGGATACCCAAACCCTTTTCATCGGCAATATTATCGTTATCGATGGAAAGGCTAAAACTGTAAATATTTTTGCTTTCTCCTACCGTTCCACTGACTTTGCCGCTATAATCGGAGCCCATGCTCAAGCCCGACCAGCCGTCATTTTCAACATAGGTGCTCATCGTGATGTTGGGTACCGGATCGAAGCGGGACAAATTGTAGTTTTCGATGATGCTGATCAACTTCGCTGGGTATGCTGGATCTGTTGCATATCCGGCTGCACTTAAAGCATGGGCAGCCTTTTTATAATCAGTCTCGCCCACTACATTTTTATAGTTTTCTTTTCTCCAATCAGTACTGGTGAAGAAGGCTCCGTGATCATTAGTGCTGTCCAGCCAAGAAGCATACTTTCGGAAATTGGCCGTCACCGTATACCATCCTGCATCACCGTATTCAGCAGTGTTTATGGCGTATACCTCACCTGTCCAATCATCGGAAGCTTTGATGCCATACAAATTGTTGGCCTCCATGGCTAATTTACTTGTACCCCAAGCGGATTCCAAGACTGCTTGGGCAATTGTAATGGATGGCAAAATATGATGTGTTGTCCAAGTTGTCGCTGCGAATGGCGCTATTTTATTGATGAAGGTGTTGTTCGTTGAGACAGTCAGGCTTCCCGAAAGTTTCGGCATCGCTTTTTTTTGCGCCAAATCATCTGCCATCATTCGCATGGCTTGTTCCGCCAACGCTTCGCGATCGTATACTTCGCCGGAATTTGCTGCCTCTACCACAGCAACGTCACTATCCTCTGCAGTCACGACAGCTGAAGGTACTTCTTCCGTAACTGAAGTATCAGCTGCTTCCGGGGCTATATCCGTTTCTATATTTGAATCGGTCGGTTGTTGAGATGTCACTTCCGTCGTTTCTATTATTTCTGTTGTTTCTATTATTTCTGTTGTTTCTGCTGTCTCTGTGCTCTCCTTACTGCTTTCAATTTCGATCGAATCGGATGGATCAGCCGTTGCAGCTGCACTCTCCGTTTGTTGAACTGTTACATTCGAATCGGCTTCGTTCGCCACCGCATATACCGTGGTAAGTCCTGTGTTCAATGTCATCGTAGTCAATAGCAACAGAGTCAGACCCTTTGACAATATTTTCTGATTATCCATTTTCATTTTTCTCCTATAATGAGCTTATTTTTACAGTTCTGTTTCCCTTACTTCATAACGAATAATTTCAAATTAATAATCGGTTCGAACTGATCAAATACAAAAAAGAGTTCCATCCAGTGCCGCCTTCTTGGCGGCACAGACCGGAATACTCATCTATCTTTGTGACTAAATATTTTTTACAAAGCTTGCTAAAGCCTCTTGCCATGTTGGGATCGCAAAACCGGTTGCCTTGGCTTTGCTCAGATCCATCACGGAATGCTTCGGACGGTAAGCTTTTTGTGGATATTCCTCTGACGTGACCGGCTTCACTTCCACATCAAAATCCTTCAGAATTTCACAGGCAAACTCGTACCAGGAACAGCTGTTGTCATTGGATAAATGGTAGATGCCATTTTCTGGTTTGGTTTCCATCACATGCACCATGAACTCAGCTAAAGTACGGGTCCAAGTTGGACGGCCGACTTGATCGCTTACAACTGTTAAAATTGGGTATGTTTCTGCTAAACGGCGCATCGTATAGACAAAGTTATGTCCATATTGACCGAACACCCAAGAAGTACGGATGATATAGTAATTTGAACAAATCGATTGCACCAGTTGTTCACCAGCCAATTTTGTCCGACCATATTCGTTTTTAGGGTTCGTTTCCGCATCCACAGAATATTCTCCTGCGTTAGTGCCATCAAAAACATAGTCTGTACTTATGTAGACTAAAGCTGCCCCCGCTGCTTCGGCTGCTTCGGCAATGTTTTTTGTTCCCAATACATTGATTTTTTCATCCAATTCTTTTCCTTCATCTTCTGCTTTGTCCACCGCAGTATAAGCTGCGCAGTGGAAAATGAAGGTCGGTTTCACTGCTTGAAAAACTGTATCCACGGCATCTTTATCCGTGATATCCATTTCGGCGGAGTCAGTCGCAGTATAGGAAATATTTCTTTCATCCAATAGGTGAAGCAATTCTGTACCCAATTGCCCATTCGAACCCGTAATCAAAATCATTTAACTTCCTCCTCTATAAAAAGAGGTAGGAATATCCTACCTCTTTTTTCCTGACACTTATTGACCGTTTTTCGCGTAGTTCGCTTCAACGGCTGCTTTTTCAGCTGACCACCAGTCTTTATTTTCTGTATACCATTTTATGGTGTCCGCTAAACCGTCTTTGAAATTGGTGAACTGTGGTGTCCAACCCAATTCTTCACGTAGTTTCGTCGAATCGATCGCATAGCGCAAATCATGGCCAGCGCGATCTTTTACATGGTCGTAAGCATCTTTTGGTTGATCCATAAGCTCAAGAATCAGCTCCAATACTTGTTTGTTGTTCTCTTCTCCATCCGCACCGATCAGATACGTTTCCCCAATCCGGCCTTTGGTCAAGATAGCCCATACAGCTGAAGAATGATCATTCGTATGGATCCAATCGCGTACATTTTTACCTTCTCCGTAGAGTTTCGGACGAATGCCGGATAAGATGTTTGTGATTTGGCGCGGAATGAATTTCTCAATATGTTGATAAGGGCCGTAGTTATTGGAACAGTTCGAAATAGTCGCTTTCAACCCGAAAGAACGCACCCAAGCCTTCACCAACAAATCAGAACCCGCTTTTGTGGATGAATAAGGGCTGGATGGGTTATAAGGTGTATCAGCAGTGAACTTTTCCCCCGGTCCTTCACCATGTCCAGGAAGATCTTCCCGCAACGGTAGGTCGCCATAAACTTCATCAGTTGAAACATGGTGATAACGGACACCGAACTTCCGACAAGCCTCGATCAAAGTGTACGTCCCGATGATGTTCGTTTGAACAAAAGGAAACGGATCTTTCAACGAATTGTCATTATGGGATTCAGCAGCATAATGCACGACTGCATCGGTTTCTTTCACAAGTCGATCCACCAACTCAGCGTCAGCGATGTCCCCCACAACCAATTCCACTCTGTCAGCTGGCAAACCTGCTAAGTTTTCTTTATTTCCAGCGTAAGTCAATTTATCCAATACTATGATATGAATATCGGGATGGTTATTCACTACGTAATGAACAAAATTCGATCCGATGAAGCCAGCTCCACCAGTAACAATAATATTTTTCATTTTATGTGTCCCCTAGTTCTTAAATTTTGCCGTAAATAAACGGATTATCAAACTCGGCTAAAGTCGGATGTTGCGTATCTTTTTCGGACAAGATCAGCTTATCGATCGGCATTGGCCAGATAATGCCAATTGCTGGGTCATTAAAAGCAATTCCGCCGTCGTTTTCTTTTGAATAGTATTCATCGACTTTGTATTGGACGTTGCAATTCGGTGTCAGCGTCACAAATCCGTGGGCGAAACCTTTTGGCACCAATAATTGGCGGTGGTTGAATTCGCTCAAGATGTAGCCTTCCCACTTGCCGTAAGTAGGCGAACCCACGCGCATATCCACCAAGACATCGTAGATTACGCCGGTCGTTGCACGAACTAATTTGGTTTGGGCTTTGCCAGGAGTTTGGAAATGCATCCCGCGCAATACACCAGGTTCCACCGATAAGGAATGGTTATCTTGGATGAAATCAATAGCAATCCCTGCCGCCATAAACTTTTCTTTGGCGTAGCTTTCCGTAAAGAAGCCACGGTGGTCACCGAAGACAGGCATTTCAATAATCTTAACGTCTTGCAAATTTGTGTCTAAAACATTCATATTCGATTACCCCTTTTTTTACTTGTCGAACCTCACGGCCACCCTGCGGAAACATCTTATTTCCCTGTCAAGGTTGAACGGTTCGTTGAGTTTTTCTTATGCATTTACTAAGCGCAATAGGTATTGGCCGTAGGCATTTTTCTTCAAAGGTTGTGCCAAGTCGATTAACTGCTCACGGGTAATGTAGCCCATGCGGTAAGCAATTTCTTCCAAGCAAGCCACTTTCAAGTTTTGACGTTTTTCGATGGTTTCTATGAAAGTTGCAGCTTCCAATAAGGATTCATGTGTGCCTGTATCCAACCAAGCGAAGCCACGGCCCATGATTTCCACATCCAACAAGCCTTTTTCCAGGTATACGCGGTTGACATCCGTGATTTCCAATTCACCACGTGGGGATGGTTTGATGTTCTTCGCGATTTCCACCACATCATTGTCATAGAAATAAAGCCCGGTTACTGCGTAACTGCTCTTCGGATTTTCCGGTTTTTCTTCAATCGAAATGGCCCGCATATTTTCATCAAATTCCACCACACCAAAGCGTTCTGGATCTTGAACGTGGTAGCCGAAGACCGTTGCGCCTTTTTCTTTGCCGGCCGCGCGTTGCAGCATTTTAGCCAAACCACTGCCGTAGTAAATGTTGTCTCCAAGAATCAGGCAGACGGAATCATAGCCGATAAACTTTTCACCGAGGATGAAAGCTTGTGCCAATCCATCCGGACTCTCCTGTACAGCATATTCGATATTCAAGCCCAATTCAGCACCATCACCGAATAACTGTTCAAAACGAGGGGTGTCGGTCGGCGTGGAAATAATCAAAATATCTTTGATTCCTGCCAACATCAGTGTAGACATTGGATAATAAATCATCGGTTTGTCATAGATTGGCATCAATTGTTTCGAGACAGCTTTCGTCAGCGGATATAGACGTGTCCCACTACCTCCAGCTAAAATAATTCCTTTCATTTCTTCAGCTCCTATTCTCTGCTCATAATTTTCATTTTATTCTCTTTCAATAACGAATTTCTCGCTCTAGCGAACGATGGAATAACTGCTAGCGTTTCAGGAATTTCAGGAATCGCTCACCCAGTTTGTTGCCAGCCATTCCCAAAAATAATTCGACCAGAAACAATTGATGATCCCCTTGCAAAGCCTTGAACAATTTGCCGATACCGGACAGGTTAGGCGACTGGATGAAAGCTTTCCTGTCCTCGACGGCAGCAATTTTACCTTGTATAAGCGCCTTTTGCTCGGCCGTAAACAGGTCTCCCGCCAGCAAGGAGTTGAAGCGCACGATATCTTGGGCTAATTTTTTCTCCACATAATCAGTCTTGTTGTTGATGCCCGGAAGCATCGAAGCACCAATTTGATTATTGTCATGCAAGCGGTATTGGATCAACGGTTTTGCCGAATAGGCCAGTTCTCCGACGCTGGAGGCAACCAAGGTCAGCCAATGGTCGTGGACAAAGTATTGACTGAAAGGCAGAGCCCGTTTGGCCACATCCGTGTCGATCAGCATCGAGCAACCGGTGACGCTGTTGCGCATCAATAAGGTCCCAAACAGATCGGCACCATAAATATGGATCACCCGTTTTTGGAACTCCCTGAAACTGTCCGCTTTTTTATTGCCATCCTGATCGATGACGGATAAATCGGAATAAGCCAAGGTGACACCGGGTGCTTCGATCAGCGCGGCGAGCGTGCTGAGTTTCTCAGGTTCCCATACATCGTCCTGATCGCAATAGGCTAGATATCCTCCATTCGCCACTTCCTCCGTCAGCAGTTCAAAAGTTCTGTTGCTGCCCATATTCCGCTCATTGATGGTAAAGACGTACGGCATCGCTGTGACAAATTCGCGCAAGTATTCCTGGATCTTTTCGCTGGTTTCGATTTGGTCGCTGTCATCGCGGACCAACAATTCCAAATGCGGATAATCTTGATCATTTAAACTGATCAACAATAATTTGAAGAATTCCCAGTTAGGTCTGTAAGTAGCCAGGAGTATCGAAATTTTTTGATTTTGAATAATAACCGTTCCCTTCTTAAATAGCAATCACGGCGGTGATAACCAGCTCTATAATTGAATACTTGCAGTTGCCAATCGCGCCAATTAAACGTCTATTTTACGCAATAGAACTTCCAACTGTTCATAAAAAGCTTCTCTGGAAAAATACTGATCGAATATTTCTTTGACCTTTATTCTTCTTTGTTTATTTAACGCAATCGACTCGTTCATTATTTCCGGGACATTGTCCAATTCCCTAGTAATATTAATGCCGATACCGTACTGATCAACCAGTTTTACGGTATCGTGTTTTATGTTATTTATGATTGGCAATCCAGCATTGAAATAATCGATTGATTTCGTGGTTAAGCCGATTGAAACAGTTTCTTTCATGATGTTCAGGCCAAAATAACACTGATCAAAAATGGCTTGTTTTTCTTGGGCATTATATATTTTGCCATGATAAAGAACTTCAGCACCTGCTCGTTCGGAACATTGGATAAATTCCTCTCTGGATTCGCCATCGCCAATGATGTGCAAACGCACTTTTTTTACGGCAGACATCTTTTTGATCAACTCGGAAATGAAGTCGATATCAATAATGTTGTTGATGGAACCCAAATAGCAAATATCGAAACTCTCTTGGGAAAGCTGAACACGCTCTTCACCATTAAATGGTACTGAATCTTGCGCTAAATATAAAGTTCCGGTTTTTGTTTGACCAATATGTTTCTTTAGGACATCATAATAATAATAACATTCAGTCAGGAACAAGTCAGCTTTTGCCAAATGTTTGTTCCTGATATCAGCCCACATCCGGAAGACAAACAGTCTCTTCAGGTTTTCCGGAACCGGCATACTTTCAGGCCAGAGATCTATGACATCTGCGATCAATTTCACCTGTGGATTTTTAGCTTTATACGCACTGGCGTATTTCATTAATGAATTTGGAGGAAACATCACGTAAAGGATATCCGGTTGCAAATCCGCCGCAAGTTGTATAGCTTTTTTAGAGAAATCATCGTGCGAGTTCAATCTGCCTACCGATAGATTACGCTTATACGGCAAAGTTTCGATGAACAGGAAATCATTACGGGTAATATTTTTTTTCTCTTTTCTGCCATGATGAAAATCGGATTCAATGACGGTGACTTCATAACCCTTCTCTTTAAAGTAATCATAAATCAAATCCACCCTATCACGGTTTGTATCAAAACAATTTACAATTGTGACTTTCATGCCTGTTCTCCAATCTTTCTCTTCATAAATTTAAACCATGGAAGTACCCATTCAAAAACAAGTTGATATGCCTTCCTATCCTTTGAATTCCCGATACAATATACGCATCTTATAATACCATAACTTCACGAAAATTGGAAAATGAGAATTATAATTACCGTCGCATTACAAAATCACTTTCCATTCAAAATCAAAAATAAGGCAATCCCGAAACATTATCGGGATTGCCTTATGGAATAGCAAGAATCAGTTTTCAGTAGGTCGGACTGTTCATTTCCGGAACCTTATTTTTTATCTTCGTGTTCCAGAAAGCCAATAATACCAAGAATACAACTGTATATTGCAATGTACTGTTGCTCAACCATGGGATAAAGAACGAAAACAGACAGGCGTAAACAAACAGGCCAGATAGCATGATTATGAATGGATTTTGACTAACCAGCGATTTATGCTTCAGCCATGACAAAACATAGCCATACAAGGCCATACCAACGATGACCCCAAAAATGCCGAAATCAAAGTAGAAATCAGATACAAAGCCGAAAGTATTGAGGAAAGGACTGATTTGCAGCCTTGCCTTGTCGTGTTTATAGGCGGCCATAAGCTCAACTTCTGTACCCGTAATCTTCGACCAGGCCTTTACCGGAAGTTCCAGCAAAGACACGCCGTAATAGTATTTTTTCTGATAATTGACCTGATTATTGAAACTTTGGAGGCTATTTGAAAAATAGACATACGGTGTCACCAACACCGATGGCAAATCAAAAGCGACCTCATGTTGGGTTGGCATTATCGTTTCAGAATCCTCTGAAGCTTCTTCACTGCTATCTTCCTCTTGTTTGTTACTTTGTGTGTATGCATCGGCTAAATATTCCTCGCTTTGGTTTCTCGCCCCAGACAAGAAGACAAAAGCCCATCCAAAGCAAAGCACCATCGCGATAAACAGTTGAAATGTTCTTTTTCGGTGATAGAATGCTAACGTGAAGAACATGACAAACAGTTGCTGCAATAATAACTGACGGGAAACAATCAGTATTGGGATGGCATAACTGATTAAACTCAATGCAATCAAAAGCAACGCTTTAGGCGAATACCATTTTACACCATACTGATGAATATAGATGATCGCCAAACATGGAACGAAGTATGATAACACGACAAATTGATGCAGCCCGCTGACATAAAAGGTAACATAGGCATTCATGTCACTGCTGAAATATGGCAACTCACCGATTATGATACTTTCCGCGATAAAACAGCCTAAAATGAACACGGAAATAAGGAGTGATACAGCAAAAAACAGCTTGCTGTCCATAAATACCCTTGGATTTACTTTTCCCTCCGTTTGCTTATTATGCATTATTTCATAGAGGAAAGACCCCAACAATAACGTAACGGGCGTGACAATCAGAACGATTGAGGTCTTTAAACTCAGTTCATTATAGATAGGGTTCAATCTGATCAAATTCAAAGCGAACGAGACCAACCAGGCTGCTAAAAATATCGCCCTGAAATCGAAGAAATCTTTATTCTTTATTGAAATGTAAAAATAACTGAATACTGCTAAACCGAACATGATAATAAACGAGATCATCTCGTTTTCAAATCCGACTAATCTCATCAAGAGAAACACGAGTACGATTAAGATAGCATTCTTAATCAAGTAGGCGTGCTTAAAATTGAAAGAACAAATATCTTTCCAGCTTAATTTTGAATGATTTACTTGCATTGCCCTGTACCTTTCTTCCTAGTTATTTAAAACTCACTTAAATAGCAAACATAAAACATAATATAGCATATTAAATTATAGAATACTATTTAAAAATATAACTTCCTAATACTTGAAATCTTCAGGTCTTTGGTCCATGCAACCAAATTCGTAGGCGATACAATCCAAAATTCGTTGGGATGCTTTACCGTCTCCATAAGGATTTTTTGCTTCAGACATTTTTTTGTGCAAAGCGGGATTATCAAGCAGTTCCGTCATAGCTTCGATTACATCATTTGTTTCCGTCCCTACTAACTTCAGTGTCCCGGCGTCGACTCCTTCTGGCCTTTCAGTGGTATCACGCAAGACAAGTACGGGTATACCAAGTGATGGCGCTTCTTCTTGGACGCCACCTGAGTCGCTCATAATCATATAGCTTCTGGCTGCAACGTTATGAAAATCGATAACATCCAACGGTGCAATAAGATGGATGCGCTCATGGTTACCCAGAAAAGCATTAGCCAGTTCCTGAACCACCGGATTTAAATGGACCGGATAGATAATTTCGATATCAGGGTACTCATCCACGACTTGTCTGATTGCACGAAATACTTGTTCCATAGGTTTACCTTGATTTTCGCGGCGATGCATAGTCATTAAGATAATTTTGCGTCCTTCAGGAATGCTGCTTAAGATTCCATTCTCGTAATCTTCTCGGACTGTGTGTGTTAGGGCATCGATTGCCGTATTCCCAGTAATGAAAATGGTGTTTTTATCGTGGTTTTCCTTCAGAAGATTGATTTCGCTCTGCGTTGTTGGCGCAAAATACAAGTCAGAGATGACATCTGTTACTTGTCTATTGATTTCTTCTGGAAAAGGAGAGTATTTGTTCCAAGTACGCAGGCCTGCCTCAACATGGCCTACTTTAATGTTATGATAGAATGCTGAAATAGCAGCCGCAAAAGTGGTCGTGGTATCTCCATGAACCAAGACAATGTCCGGTTTAGCTTCCAACATGACCGCCTCTAACCCCATTAAGACATTGGCAGTGATTTGAGATAGGGTTTGACGATCCTTCATAACGTTCAAATCATAGTCCGGTTTGATGTCAAAAATAGTCAAAACCTGATCAAGCATTTGTCGATGCTGTGCAGTCACAGTAACAATTGACTCGAATCGATCAGATTGTTTTTCTAGTTCTTTCACTAGAGGAGCCATTTTTATGGCTTCAGGCCTTGTTCCAAAAATTGTCATAACTTTTATCTTTTTCATTTTGCACACCCTTAAATTTTCTCTGTCAGAATCTCGACAATATCTGATACCCGTCTGTCCCAAGTGTTATTCACCAAAAAATCACCCTGTTGTTTTTGGGAATACTTCGGCTTGAAGTTGGTTACGATCAACGCTTGCATCAATTCATTGTACTCCTCGGCATTACGGTAGAAATACACGAAATCACCGAATCTTTCTATTTCAGGATAATAGACCGAGATGATGCATTTTCCGAAACTGATATATTCATATAACTTAACCGGATCCACCGCCAGAACCGTATCATTCAAAATAAACGGCATCACTAGGCAGTCGACATCCTTGATGTTCGAATACAATTCGTCATGCGGAACGATGCCACGGTAATGGACTCTCTCAATCGGTTTCTTCACAACGGTCGGTCCTATAATATCATAGGTCACATTTTTAAAATGAGCGATATTGCTCGCAAGCGTGTCGAAGTCAAACCAAGTATCGACAGTCCCGATGTACGCCACTTTATAGCTCGCCTTTTCCCCAGCAGAGGCATCCCGCTCATCATAAAATAGTTCACTTTGTACAAACCCGTTGCGGATTATCGCTATCTTTTTGTTTGGAACCACGCGCTTGATGTCCTCATACAAACTTTGGCTTGAGACAAAAATATAACTGGCTTTCGCGATTAAAGCTAACTCCATCTCTTGTACTTTTTCCTTCCTTTCACTTCTCGCCATATTCACATGACGGTCCATACAATCATAGATGATTATACCTTGATAACCTTCAGGTATGGCATCGAACAGCTCAGGAGAGCAAACCCAAAGATAGGCATAATCACCCTTGATGATTTTTCTCTTGTAGCTGCTGCGGATCATCGTGTTGAGTTGTTTGATAATCGGTAAATTATTTTTCGGCAGTTGAAAATAGATAACTTGTTTCGGTGGACGAATTTTGTTTTTCCTGACGGTTTTGCGATTATTGGCAAAACGATACTGGACGGTTACATCAAAATATTTACCTAATTCCAAAGCCAAAATCTGCGGTCTTTGGAAAATCCAATCCCAATCAATATGCATCATATATAACATTTTTTTCATATTTTTCTCCTATTTTAAGCGCCTCTCAGCGTACTTCTCATACTTTTTTCGGTACCTGCATTCCTAACTGAGTTCACTTGAACAGCATCGTTGAAACAGTTATTCCCGCTTCAATTGTTTGCTTAATTCTTTTAGATATTCAGCCAATGGCTGGGCTGTTTCCTTGTGCTTCAATCCTAATTCGATATTGGCAATAAGCAGTCCATATTTATCCCCTGCATCGTGTCTTTCCCCTTGATATTCGTAAGCCAACACTTCTTGTTCCCTGTTCAGCGCCTCGATGGCATCAGTTAACTGTAGGTGGGGCTTTGCATCTGCGGACAAAGCATGCAACTTGGGAAATATATCTGGCGTCATCACATATCTGCCGATAATGCCCAAATCATTGGTTGCAACTGAAGAACCGATTTTTTCAAATACATGCCTGATGCCAAAAAGGTTTTCCCCTCTCACTCCAACCACTTCCACAACACCTGAATGGGCCAGCTCCTCTATTCCCGTTTTCATCATGGCAATAATGGGTGTTTGGTGTTTATCATATAGATCCATCAAGGTCTTAGTCAACGGTTTACCATTTGGCATGATGTCATCCCCCAACAAAATGACAAATGGTTCATCGCCAACAAAAGACTCCGCATGCAGGATCGCATCGCCCAAACCATTAGGATAAGCTTGTCTGATGTGATAGATGTTCGGAACATCAGATTCGGCAAGTACTGCTAATTTTTCGCTTTCATTCTTTTCCATCAGAAGTTTTTCCAAAAAGACATTCCGGTCAAAATGATTGCCTATCGAAGATTTGTTCTTTCCACTTATGATTAATATTTCTTCTATGCCAGAAGCAATGGCTTCCTCAACAACAAATTGAATAACAGGCTTATCAACAATAGGTAACATTTCCTTTGGCATGGCTTTGGTAGCCGGAAGGAAATCTATCCCAAAATCAGCAGCTGTTATAACCGCTTTTTTAATTTTTTTCATTCCTGACCTTCTTTCTACTTTTCTCCTTATTATTATAACAAATAATTCACCTAAAAAAAACGAGGGTGGGACTTTTGTCCACCCTCGTTTGTTACGAATAATAGTGCTAATAGCTGTATGCCTCTGAGTAAGTCTCATCGTTGGTGTAATCATTTTCTGTGTAGTCGCTCTCTATGTAAGTATCCTCGGTGTAACTTTCTTCTGAGTAGACTTCTTCCTCATATGTGTCTTCGTAATAATAAGCGTTCTCGTTGTAGGTGCCATCGAAATCAATATCTGTCATTTCAAGATCATCTTCGACAATCTCATCCAATCCCAACTCTTTTCGGAAAATATTGGAAATGCGCAAACGCTCTTCCGGATTCACATATAAATAGTATATTTCATTTATATATGTTTCCTCACCAACAAGAGAATCTTGCACAAAATTCTGCAAGGAACTCTTATACCCAGATTGAAGGTCAACCAACTCATCAAATGTCAAATTGGTCTTAACATTTGCCGAGAGCGTGTCTAAAATCTTTTGATAATTCTTAAGCGAATCCAAGCTAACGATTTTATTAAGCAAGGCTTCCACAACCAATTTTTCCCTATCTTGTCGGCCCGCATCGCCTGCGGGATCGTCATGGCGCATTCTGGCAAAGGCCAACGCCGCTTGACCATCCAACTCAACTGTTTCACCCTCAATAAACTCAAAATTATCATATTCAAAAGTTAATGGGCTAACAACTTCAATGCCATCTATTGCATTGATAATATCCACAATGCCCTGCATATTCGCTGTCACATAATAGTCGATCGGAATATTCAGGAACTGCTGGACCGAATTGATAGCCATGCTCGTTTCACCAAAAGCATAAGCATGAGTTATTTTATCATAATACGGAAATCCATCTAAGCCATTGTAATCTACCATTTCTGCATAAGAATCACGGGGAATACTAGCCAACGTAGTTGTCTTTGTAGTCGGATTTATTGTTCCGATAATGATTGCATCACTCCGGCCAACATCCGTATCTCTCCCCAAAGCTCCGTTATCAACCCCAAACAAGGCAAAAGAAATCGGCTCGGTTGCATCAGTGGATACTTTTTCTTCTCTAAGATTGTTTGTTTCAACACTTTCGTACATAGCTGTTACGGTATTATCAACCTCTGAATAGGACTTCCAAAAAAAGAGCCCTAAAATGATAACTAGGCCAGCAAGTACAGCTAAACTACTTTTTATTATTCTTTTACTTTTCTGTTGCCGACTTCTACTTTTATTCATTATTTTTTATCCTCTTTCCTTAAATAGGTTTAACAAAAAAATAGGCCCATTCACAAATAGTCATTTTTTAGTATAAAGGATTAGTCTTGATTAAAAAAGGCTAAATCAAAAATATATTAAAAATTTAACAAAGTAACAAGTCCTAAATAATTCATCTCGCAGCAAAAAAGCAAAATAATACAAAGAGTGGCCAGAAACTAAATCAGTAAAATCCGATTCAGTCTCCAGCCTTTCTGTGTTGCCCGAGTGATTTGCTTTTGAGCGAATTTCCTTCCGTTCGCTATTGGTTTATGATGATAAAAGGATACTTTTTCTTATCGATTATGTTGAACACCCCGTGAAGATAATATTTTATCTCCTCTCGGTTGGAAAAATCGAATACTAATGTCTGGACCATTTTCAACCCCAAGTAAACAAAGAACTTCACTTTTTCGGAAAAAGTTCCGTTCCGTTTCACAAAGACCACTCGGTTTCGATACAATAAATATTTACTCAAACCTTTGACCTTATTGATTGAACTGGATCCTTTATGGTAGATATGCGCAGATGTCAGGCAATAAACGCCATATCCGGCTTGTTTAGCCCGGCAACACCATTCCGTCTCTTCATAGAATAAGAAGTAATTTTCCGGTATCAAACCGATCTTTACCATCACTTCTTTCCGCACCAACATGCAAGCACCTCCGATATAATCGCAGGAAATGACTTTCTCTACCTCATCGATATGTTTCCCTTGATTTAGGGGCAAGTCGGCTCCCTTGGAGATATTGATCTTCGCGCCAGTCGTTTGGACAATTTCCGGTTCATCAAATTCCAGAATTGCCGGCCCCACCATTCCATAATCAGGATTAGCTTCTGCGAAATCGACCAACTGCTTCAGGAAACCAGGATCTACTTCCGTGTCATTATTCAATACGCAAACATAATCAGCACCGTTTTCTAAAGCCCAGCGAATGCCAACGTTATTTCCGCCGGCATAACCCAAATTCTTCCCACTCTGCAACAAAATAATCTCACTTGGCAAATTCTGTTGCAAGGCGGAGAGGTCATTAGCAGACGCGTTGTCCACCACGATGATTTTGAAATTCTCATATTGAATCTTCATCAAACTATCCACACACGCGATTGTATCTTCGTAACCATTGTAATTCAAAACAACAATGTGAACACTCTTTCCCAATTTATTCCCCTCAAATCTATTATTTATTTGTGCAAAAATGTCCGACAACTCCATTTAATTTTAATCTTTTTTGTTCCTTAACTTCGAGAACAACGGCCCAGCCACTTCCAACACTGCCTCGTTCTTCAAAGCCAGCATAATTAAGAAATAGACAGCAGCACCCAATCCTGCAGTCACACACGTATACAGAATTACATTAGCGATCAGATTGCGTAGCACGAAAGCGACGACTACTAATGCCACACAGCCAACCAAGCTGGCACCGATATTTTTTAAAATACCTTTCAACTCGATGTGCTCTTTGGCATAATGATAACTCATCAGCAATACAAGCAATTCTGCAATCATCGTAGTCACAGCTGCCCCTTTTTCTTGGAAAGCTGGAATCATGACGAAGTTCAATCCCACATTCACGATGGCGCTGGCCAATGTCGCTTGTAAGATATATTTTTCCAACTTCATCGGCAACAGAATCAAGGACACGATGACTGTCGCATATATTGAAAAGAGCAAAGCCACGCTCAGTATTCTGAGTGAAACAGCAGCCTCAAGATAGTCAGCACCGGATAGAATGATGACCAGCTCCTCACTTAACAGATTGATACCTACTACCGACGGCAAAATAAGCACAGAAATATAGTTAAAAACTTTATTGACTGTATTTCGGTAGTCTTCCATACGGTTGTCGGCCAAGTAGAAAGACAGCCTCGGAATGGCGACAATAATGACAGCAGCCAGAACGGATTTGACAGTGGTATAGATTTTTACGGCTACACTGTAAATACCAACGGAATAGTTCCCGACCATAAACCCTAATAACGTAATATCAGAATTGACGTAAAATGTTGATAAAATATTATTTGAAAAAATAATCAAGATGGGTTTTAAATGCTTCTTCAGACCAAGTTGTCTGGTTAATCTCAGCTTTGTATATTTTCTCGAATGGACATAGTTTATTAAGTTGGACCCGACAGTCGAGATGACAGTGATCAGCGCATATAAATAGTAGTCCTCTGTATCTCTCACCAAAACGAACAGCAGAATCAGTGAAAAAACCTGAAAGACCAAACTGCGCAGTGTTATGAATAGAAAATCCTCATAGATACTATAGATCCACTCCACACCTACCGTTGTGAAAATGATGCTCAAGCTTTGGATAATCAACAACAACCTGTAATCAGCTAACGAAGGGACGGTGAACAAAATGGTAAACAGGAAAAGATAGGAAATCACTGTCGAAATCAGATTGATTGTGAACACTTGGTTCCCGAATTCATTTAATTTTTCCGGATCGTTCCTCAACCCCGCCCCCTCCCTGATGGCATAGGTTGCAACGCCCAGTCCCGCCATTAACAAAAAGTAGTTGACGATGGAACTACTAAAATTCACTTTCCCCAAATTAGCAACTTGCAATACCCTCGTCGCGTAAGGAAAAGTTATTAATGGAAATATGATTGCAATCACGGTCCTTATCCCATTAAGAGATGCATTCCGTTTTAAAGATATTTTTTCCATTGTTGAAACTACCTCAAATCTAATTAATTTATTTCTGTCTATTATATATAATAACAGTCTTCCGAAAGAAAGCCCACGGGCAAATCAGTCTAACCGACAATATCACAAACGAATTATTCCGTAAATAGACTGAAAAATAGTTTTATAAATACTTAATTTTCGCAACAGTCAATTTGGCTAATAGAAATAGGAGTAAACTCATCCAACTCAGATAAGCTCACTCCTATTTTCATTTTTCAGCTGGGATTTATTCTGGCTTCTATTTTTTTCTTTCAATTGAAGCCTTGTAAAAGACTATTCTTTTCAGATTATCTCACAACAACAGCATATCTTAATGCATTATATGCTTTTTCAAACTTTTCTTTCGTTACCCAGTATTGGCTAATTGCATATGAATTTGGGTCATTCACCAAATAATTGCCTGTTTGTTCATCATAGCCAACCAGGGTCATCACGTGCATGTTATCAACTGATCTGACATAACCAGCACTACCCATGAAGGATATTTCCCATTTAGGAGCAGCAAATTCATTGGTTACATAGACGACCACTGGATTACCTTGTTTGATTTCCGATTTTAATTGTGTTGTAGTGAAATTTGATGCATCAGCAACTTTCCCGCTATACGTTTTACCGTATGCTGTCAGAGCCCCGGGGAAAATAGACTGGAAGACCCCGTTCACAATCTTATAAGGAGAGGACGCGAACGACTCAAACGGATTATTGCTATTCTTGGGCATTTTATCTAAGAAGGTTTTAAGCGAGACGCTTGAATAGCCTTTATACTGTAGTCCCATCAGTAAGCTTGCACCTTCACACCCCATTGGAGCATATGTTGGGGTTAATTGTGATACAAAGGGAACATTTAAGACGACTTTTGGGTTTTCTAAGAATGCTCCGGTGGTCTTTCCCGGTGCCTCACTGCCTTTTGGCATGATTTTAATTTGAATGGATTCCAAACGATAGCTATATTCTGCCGTTCCTGAGGGTTCTCCATTTTTCGCCCAACCCGTCCAGCCAACATTTTGCGCATGAACGCGGTAATAGATATCAAATTTTTGTGCCATTTCTCCATCTAGTTTGATTTTTATTGCTTCCAGTCTCAGTCCTTGTCCTGAAGTGCCACTTAGAAGTCCCTCATTCACATAATTTTGCCACCCAATATTTTGAATATGGGTGCTGTAGGAGATAGATCCTGCATAAGGCAAGTCTGTCAATTGAATTTTAATTCCTTCCAATCTTAGCGCCTGCCCTGTAGTCCCACTTGAATCTCCATTGCTCACATCATGTTGCCAGCCAATATTTTGCACATGCGTTTGATAAGAAACTGTTGGATATTTTACAAATGATCTTATCGTAGGCCCGGGTGCTTCCCCATTTTTTTCTATCAGTATTATTTCGATTGCTTCCAGACGATAACCATAGCCTGCTGTTCCTGATGATTCGCCATTTTTCGCCCAATCCAACCAGCCCACATTTTGCGCATGGACACGATAATAGATATCATATTGTTGAGCCAGATCATCTGTCAGATTGATTTCGATTGCTTCCAACCGTTTAGCTTTTCCTTCTGTACCACTCGACTCCCCATTAGAAACCCAGTTCAACCAACCATAGTCTTGGACATGCGTACGATATACGATATCCCCGATTGGAAGGCTGTCGCTCCTTTTGATCTGGATGGCTTCCAGTCTGCGTGCTTCTCCTTCCGTACCACTCAATTCCCCGTCGTGCTTATCGGCTTGCCAACCAATATCCGAAATATGCGATTGGTATGAAAGGGAAAATGGAGTTTCAGCTGTGACTGTGGTAGCTATCGTATCTGTTGTAGCAGTCGCAGTCGCTGCAATGGTCGTATCTACTGTAGCTGTCGTAACTCTAGAATCAACAACATTGTAGTTGACTGTTGTATAACCCATACCAATATATGCTTGCGTTGAACCTGTTTTTGAGTTCCCATCGTACAACGTTGTTTCAGTATAGCCGTTCCCATTATCCATAAACACACTTGCCGAAGATTCAGCATTCCAATGAACATAAATATCTGCATCATTGGAAGATGTATAGTGTCTCTCTAGACCTGATTCCCAATCTGCAATATCAATTGTAATATTTGCTGTACCTATTTCAGTTGTAGCAGCATGGACTTCCGTCATAAACAAACCGTCAAACATATTGATCGTATCTGTCGCTGTTTCCAGTCCTACAAAGGTGATCCCCATCACCACCAAAAAAAATCCTTTTAATTTCCATTTCCGCGTACATTTTTTCATGCGCAAACTCCCCCTTATTTCTGATAATTTTAAAAATTTACAATAAATTTTGTTTATAAATCCCCACTACTTATTAGTCTGTATAATCTTTTAACACTATTTAATTCGAAGTTAATTTTATTATATTATAAACAAACAAAATGTGCTATGGAATATTGGGATATGCTAGATTTTTTTAACCAGACAAAAAAGGAGCCTGGACCACTGTCCAAACTCCTTCTATTTATTGATAATAATTAAAGATGCCGTTCGCAACCGCTTGGGCTAGGATATTTTGATAACTATCTGTTGCTAGCTTTGCCAATTCGGTAGCATTGCTCATGAATCCCAACTCCAACAAAACAGCCGGCATAGCCGTTTCGCGAAGCACAGCAAAGGTTTCATCATATATTCCTCTGTCTTTTGCACCAGTAGCACTGATCAAAGAAGATTGAATTTCATCGGCCAAGGTGACGCTATTCGCCAGTCTGGCAGGATCCAAGTGCATCGCTTGGTTAATTTCTGGTTCCCAACCTGCATAATAACCATAATAAAATGTTTCTATTCCTGAAACCGTTGAAGTATAGCCGGCTGAATTGTGGTGGATACTCACAAAAATATCTGCCTTAGCGGCATTGGCCATGGCTGCGCGAGCCAAAAGTTCGGTAGAAAGATCGGTAGTCCCACTTACTGAAACGTCAGTGGTTCGTGTCATGGCGACATTGTAGCCTTTCGCTTCCAGCAAAGCCTTCACTTTATTGGCAACTTTTAAATTGATTGTTTTTTCATACACCCCATTGAAGGATGCACCACTATCCCAGCCACCGTGTCCGGGATCAAGGTAGATGAGCTGCTTCGCCTCAATATACGGACTAGCAATTGATCCTGGAGCAGCTTCTCCTTTTTTCACAATTTTTATTTCATAGGCTTCGAGTCGCGTATTATTAACTTCGACTCCTGCAGGTTCGCCGTTCTTAGCCCAACCAAGCCAGCCATAATTTTGAGCATGGACACGATAGTAAACATCGTAATTATCGGCAAATGAGCCTGTGAGCTTGATTTCAATTGCCTTTACTTTTTTACCCGCGCCAATCGTTCCGCTGGTGGAGCCACTTGTAGTCCAGTCTTTCCAACCAATTCCATCCACATCCGAACGATATGTAATGCCACCTGAAGTGCCACTGCCTCCCAACGAAATTTGGAAAGCTTCCAATTGTTTAGCTGTCCCCGTCGTGCCACTCAACTCTCCTTCAGCGACCTTAGCTAGCCAACCATAGTCCTGCACATGTGCTTGGTATGTAATTACCGGCCTGCTGTCTTTCAGGAAAGCAACAGATGTACTTTTAGGCACCTGAGCACTGTTGCCTTTTTCCACCAGCAAGACCCGGATGGCTTCCACTCGTTTCCCCAAACCTTCCGTCCCGGCAGACTCGCCATTTTTAGCCCAGCCTAACCAACCGTAAGTTTCGGAATAAACGCTGTAATAAACATCATAATAAGCTGCAATTTCGCCCGCCAGTTGAACCTCGATAGCTTCAACGCGCTTCGCCTGTCCACTCGTACCACTAACTGCCCCATCTTGAGACCAGCTTGTCCAACCAATGCCTTCGACTTGGGTGCGGTATTTGATGGACCCCTCAACAGAAAGATGGCTCAACTGAATTTTGACTGCTTCAATGCGTTGCGCTTGACCAGTCGTCCCGCTGATTGCGCCGTCTTTCACTTCGGTTTGCCAACCGACATTTTGGACATGGGAACTGTAGTTTACTGCTGGGGAGAAAGGCAAAGTATTTACGGCAGAATAATAAGCCTTACCAGTAACGGGAGAAGTGTCCCCTTTTTTTACAAGCTTCACTTCCATCGCTTCCAAACGTTTGGCCATACCTTCAGAACCCGCTAACTTCCCGTTGGCAGTCCAAGCTGTCCAACCGATGTCTTGAATGTGAACGCGATAATAGACATCATAAGCTGCTGCAATGTCACCTGTCAGTTGTATTTGGATAGCTTCCATCCGTTGCGATTTCCCCAGTGATCCACTGACTGCTCCATCTGATTGCAAATCCATCCACCCCACATTTTGAACATGAGTACGATAAGAAATGGAACCAGAATAACTTCCGCCTGATAAGGAGATTCTCATCGCTTCGAGGCGTAAACCTTTGCCTGTCGTTCCGGCTGTTGCACCATTTGATACATCTGCTTGCCAACCAATATTTTGAACATGAGTATTGTATACCACCGATGGACCGCTCACGGTTAGATTGGTGCTAGCCAGCGATTGAATCGTTCCGTTCAATTGATCGTATTCAGCTTTCGTGATTTCAACACTGTTGCCAGTTTCATTCAACGCATAATAGTTAAAGCCAATTTCGCTGCTTACTTCGCCTGCAGCATCAACAATATAAATGCGTTCGATAAATGAACCATTCTCATTGGTGGTCACGACCTCCGTCTTTTCGAATTCCGAAGGCGTTTCAGTATCTGAGGTCGATTCGGTTTCGGAAACAGCGACCACATCACTTGGCAGAGTTACAGGCACCACTGCCAAAGTATCCCCATATTCCAAAGAAAATACGATGACTTCACCAGTCGACAAAGTTTCTTCATACTCGGTTGCTCCGTCCACTGCATACTCTTCTGTAGTAACAGCTTCACTTGTAACGGTAGCACTGCTATCCACTTGGATTTCCTTGGTCAAGTCTTCAAATCTTCCTGTCAAAACATCAGGCTTTTCTGCACTGACCTCTGTGAGATGAAGAATGCCTTTCTCCTCGAAGTTAATCTCTGTGGCCTTGCCGTCATAAGTAACCATATACTGCGATACATTCTGATTGCCGACCTCCTCGGCTGCAAAAACCGCACCACCGCCTGAGTAAAATGCTGAAAGAAGAACCATCAGGCACAGGCTCAGATGCAGGCTTTTATTTAACAAAACCGTTAACCTTTTCAATAAAAAGCCTCCTCTTAATAATAGATATAAGTACAACAATTAGTTTAGCACACTAATGTTGCATAAAAAATACAAAATCCGAATTTAAGACAAAAACAAAAAGACTCCCTCCAAGTAATTGGAAAGAGTTTTTTTGTTTTCTTTATGCTTCGTAGCCGTTCGGATTATTCTTTTGCCAGTTCCAAGAATCACGGCACATGTCCGCCAATGTCTTCTGAGCTGTCCAGCCCAGTTCTTCTTTGGCTTTTGTCGCATCCGCGTAACAGGTAGCGACATCCCCAGGGCGTCTGGCGATGATCGTGTACGGAATCTCGACGCCTGTAGCCTTCTGGAAGTTATACGTCAAGTCCAGCACACTGTATCCAATACCCGTCCCAAGATTGTAGATGCCGACTCCGTTGGTTTCCTTGATTTTTTCCAAAGCCTTGATGTGGCCCAACGCCAAGTCGACGACGTGGATGTAGTCGCGCACGCCTGTGCCGTCGGGTGTATCGTAATCGTCACCGAAGATGCTCAAACGCGGCAATTTGCCTACAGCCACTTGCGTGATGTACGGCATCAGGTTGTTCGGGATGCCGGTCGGGTCTTCTCCGATCAAGCCGGACTCATGCGCACCGATCGGGTTGAAATAACGCAGAAGCGCGATGCTCCACTCGGAATCGGCGAACGCCACGTCCTTCAGGATCTGTTCAATCATGACTTTCGTGTAGCCGTATGGGTTGGTTGCGCTTGTCGGCAGGTCCTCCGTCAACGGCGACACATTGTTCATGCCGTAAACCGTCGCGGATGAGCTGAAGACGATCTTTTTCACACCATGGCTGCGCATCACATCGCACAATACCAAAGAGCTCGTGATGTTGTTGTGGTAGTATTCGATCGGTTTCGCTACGGATTCGCCGACTGCTTTGTAGCCAGCGAAATGGATGACAGAATCGATATCTTCTTTTGAAAAGACTGCGTCCAGCGCTTCGCGGTCCAGCACGTCCACTTCATAGAAAGTCGGTGTTTTGCCAGTGATTTTTGCGATCCGGTTCAATACTTCCGGCTTGCTGTTCGAATAGTTGTCGACGATGACCACTTCTTGGCCTGCTTTCAATAATTCCACTACGGTATGGCTGCCGATATAACCGGCGCCGCCTGTTATTAATACTGACATAGGATTCCTCTTTTCAATTGATGATCTTTCTATATTCCGTTTTACAAAAAAATGTATCCCTATTATAACATATTCATTTCGCCAAAGTGCCATTGCCCCCATATCCGAACTGCAGATCCGCGTCCGAGAAGTTCAAATCATCAACACTAACCTGCTCCAATCCCAACTCCTCCCGTAACAAGTTGGAAATACGAAGACGTTCTTCTGGTTGGACATAATAATAATAGATATCTTCCATATACATTCCTACCCCTGGAATCAAATATTGCTCATAGGAAGTGATGGAGTCGCTGTAATATTTTTGAATATCGACCAGATTCTCGAACGTCAAATTCGTGCGCATACTCATTCCGACTGATGAGAGGATCGCTTCATAATTAGAAATACCTTCGATACTCAATAATTGGTCAATGATTGCTTTTATGACCAACTGTTGACGTTGCTGACGTCCGGTATCCCCTTGTGGGTCATCATACCGCATACGGGCGAAGGCCAACACCTCCCACCCCTGCAAGGTCACGGTATCCCCAGATTTGAAGGAAGCTCCGTTATATTCGAACGTCAATGGACTGGTGATTTCGATCCCACCGATGGCATCGACTAAATACTCTAAGCCGTGCATATTGATTTCGACATAATGATCGACAGGCACATTCAGGAACTCTTGGATGGAATTGAGCGCCATCTCTGTTCCCCCGAAAGCATAAGCATGTGTAATTTTATCATTGTATTCGTTATTTATATCCGTTTGATAATTTACCATTTCGGTGTAAGAATCGCGCGGAATGCTGACTAAGGTAGTCTGCTTTGTCTGAGGATTGATCGTTACAACGATAATCGTATCCGATCGCCCGCCCATCTCCTCCAGCTCATCGCCATAACTATCGATTCCCAACAATGCAAAGGAAATCGGTTGCGCAGCAGATAAGGACACCGCATCCTTGCGTTTGTCCCGCGTTTCCACACCATAAAACACAGCATCCAACGTGCTGTCCATATGGTCATATGCTCGCCACATCCAGCCTCCCGAAACCACCAAAACCCCAAGAAAGAAAAGAAGCAACAGTCTTTTCTGAACTCTCTTTTTTTTGAAACTGCTCTTGGAATCATCCATCGTTGCGCTCCTCATCCCCTGCTGAATTGTTGTCTATCACAAAAAAACGTTATGCGATAGAATCCTATATACTTTTATCAGTATAAAACAATTTAGGATACTAAAAAAGAAATTTTGAAAATCATAATAAAAAAACAAACTTCTCTTGTACCTGACAATGCAAAAAAAGGTGCTAGCAAAAACGAAAAGTCGTATTCACTATGACAAAGAAAGAGCCCTAGATTGCGATAACAATCGAAGGCTCTTTTTATCATTTAAAATTTTTACTGGCTTCTATTCTCGGCAATAAACGTCTCGAATAGTCAAAAGATTCCTTATTCAAACAGTCATTTGAAAATGAAATGATTCGTTCAAGATCCTATTTCATTTCTCTTAACAAGTTTATTCATGAAATTAGAAAACTTCCGGGATTTTTTACGTTTATGATTTACTTCAGTTGGTGGATTTGAATGGAGAAAATCGCCATTAAAAATTTTTTTTGTATTGCTCGAGAAATAGTCGCTTATTTCTGAACCAAAATTTTTTTCTAGCTTTGCGTACGCCTCTTTCATGTGAAACCCACGACCATTAATATTATGCGCATCAGAAGCAAGAATGTGCACCAAATTTGCTTCAATCAGTTGCGCAGAGAGCTCTTCTATTTCTTTACCGAAGACTCCGACATAACTACTGGCGGTAAGTTGGGCCAAAGCACCTCTCTCAATGTACGGGAGCAAAATATCCGGATTATCAATAATTTCTTGATTCCTTTCAGGATGCACAATGATTGGAGTGATTCCCTTTTGTCCTAGTTGAAAAAAGAGAGCTTCTGTATAGTGTGGTATAGACAAAGTTGGAAATTCTATCAAAACATACCGTTCTTCATCATCGACAAATAATATATTGTGATTTTCAATATCCTGAATCAAATCACCATTGATCCGAATTTCTTGCCCTGGATATAGGGTTAAATCAATCCCTCTATTATCTAATTCGATTTGTAAAGATTCTGTTGCTTTGATAACATCTTCTTTTTTGTTCAAAAATTTTCCATTCATGTGGTGAGGAGTCACTAAAATATGTCCGATACCTTCAGAAACCGCTTTTTGAGCCATAGCTAAAGAATCTTCAAGTGAGCGCGCTCCATCATCTACACCAGGTAAAATATGACAATGAAGGTCAATCATTATTCAACACCTTCGCTCGTATAGCCGTAACCATAATAGGCATGGCCGCTTTTCTTCTCAATCCCATTAAGGACAAATCCTAATATGTTCGCATTCACATTTTCCAATAAATCTTTCGCATTTAAGACAGCGTCTTTTTGCGAAACCCCATGACGAACAACAAAAATCACACCATCCACTTTTGCAGCCATAATCTGGGCATCCGTTACAGAAGTAACCGGAGGCATATCATAAATGATGACATCATACATGCTTTCCAGTTGTTTCATCAAATTATTCATTCTCTTTGAGTTCAATAATTCAGATGGATTTGGAGGAATCGGCCCGCTGGTCAATACATGTAGATCCGTCCCATCAATCAGTTGAATAGTTTCGGTAACCTCCTGCCCCGGCGTGCTGAGCAAAGTGGTTAAGCCTTGTGTATTGCTAATACCAAAAGTCTTCTGAACGGTGGGCTTGCGCATATCAGCATCAACTAACAAAACACTCTTTCCTTGATCGGAAAAAACCGAAGCTAAGTTGGCTGACGTCGTAGATTTCCCTTCCCATGGTCCCGAAGATGTCATAACAATGGATTTCACTTCACGATCCACCATAGAAAATTGGATATTGGTACGAATAGTTCTATATTGTTCTGCAATGACTGATTTTGGTCTCATCCTTGAAATCAAACTTAAACCTTTGCGTTGTTGGTTATTCAACTTCATTATTTTCTTTTTATTAGATCTAAACATACTTTTCGTCTCCTATACACGTCTTTTCGATTTCCGAGATTCTAAATTAGGATTCACCTGTACAAAGCGCGTTGATACAAGCTCTTTTTCAGACATCTGCATGACAGAACCCAAATTAGACCAACCAAACTGTTCGATGAATTTTTCATCTTTTACTGTCTTATCCATGAACTCCGCAAGGAAAGCTAGGCCCACACCGATCATCAATCCGACCAACAAACCAAGCACTAAATTCATTGGAATATTCGGAGAAATTGGATCAGGATCTACCACTGCTTGCGATAAAATCGTCACACTGTTCACATCAAGAATATCGCCAATTTTTTCTTCAAAAGAAATGGCTGTAGCATTCGCCAATTCAGCAGCTGTGTACGGATTTCCATCTGTAATTGTGACTCCAAATACAAGAGAGTTGGTTTCCGTTTGAACCGTTAATTTTTCTCCGAGTTCTTCCACAGTTAAATCTGATTCGGTACTCGAAATTACATCTTGAAGCACAATCGGTTCCTTTATTATGCCTTGATAGGTATTAATCAAACTCAGGTTTGTCTGTATGTCCGTGTTTGTGATTGCCTGTTCAGCGTTCTGTGTTTGATTCACCACGATTTTAGATGTCGATTGGTAAGCCGGTGTCACAAAAAAGAATGTATAAAGAGCAGCCAACAACAACCCCGCCAGACTCCACAAGATAATTGAGCCAAGCCGTTGCTTCAATATTGCAAAAATTTCACCTAATGATATTTCTTCCTCCATAATTTCCCTCCTGGTTATACATTTTAAATTAACTAAATTTATTCAAACAACAAAAAACGACATTTGTGTCGGATTTTCCCACTATAAACCATTGTACTATACGATTGTTGAAATAACTATAAGTATTTTATTGGATTTCAAAGTACTAGTTCAGGAGCATATCGCTTATTACATAATCCCCCGAAAAGAAAGTAAATTTCACCATATCCCGAAATTAAATTGCTGAATCACTCTAAATTTATCAATATTTTATTCGGTGATTTCTATCAATATTTCAATAAAAAAGAGCCCGGAATATAAATTCAGGGCTTCATCTTTATGAATAAGATGCTCTCTCTTCTGGTTATTGTTGTTGCGTCAATACTCTCGCGCCTTCTTTGGTGATGGCGATTGTGTGCTCGAATTGGCAGCTTAAGCCACCGTCTTTCGTTCGGGCTGTCCAGCCGTTGTCATCCATTTTGGATTTCCAAATGCCCGTGTTGACCATCGGCTCAATTGTGATTGTCATGCCTTCCTTCAGGCGCAGACCTTTACCGGCTTCACCGTAATGCGGAATGGATGGACTTTCGTGCATCGTTGGTCCGATGCCATGGCCGATGAATTCGCGCACGACAGAGAACCCTTCGCTTTCGACGTAAGTCTGGATTGCATGGCCGATGTCGCCGACACGGTTGCCTGCTTTCGCCTGCTCGATACCCAAGTACAAAGCCTTCTCAGTCACTTCCATCAGATGTTTGACTTCCAGTGTAGCCTCGCCGACCACATAACTCCAGCAAGAATCGGACATGGCACCGTTGTAGTTCACCACCGTGTCAACTTTGATCAGATCGCCGTCCTTCAGTACATATTTACCCGGAAAACCATGGCAAATCTCGTCGTTGACGCTTGTGCAAGTCGCATATTCATATCCTTCGAAACCGATTTGTTCACAGATGGCACCAGCAGCCTCAATGCGTGACTGCACAAAGTTATTGATTTCCATCGTCGTCAAACCCGGCTTGATGAAACCGCGTAATTCTTCATGGACTCCCGCTAGGATTGCGCCTGACGCTTCCATCGCTTGAATTTCACGTTCAGATTTTAAAGTTATCATATATATTCTATCCTCTTCCTATAAAGTATTCTTTTTCATTATACATTAAATGCGGGCGATGACTAAATAAATTTCATCCTTTGATAAAATTCCTCATATATGTGTGAGTACCAATATGGGGAATGGAATTTGGCGAAAGGGTTTGCGGTTGATTTGGAGATTTTTGGGATGCGAACTCCGGCGAGAGTACCCTTGGCCGGCGTTAACGGCCTGGGGAGCACAGTCCCTCCGGCGAAGCCGTGCTGACCGGAGGTAGTCTTACACCGAGATTCTCTTCTCTGGCCAAAAAACCCTCACCAGAGAACAGCCCAGAAATGCGGCAGTTGCTCCAATGAGGCTGCGTCTAGCCGGATTTTCCGACCAAAGCCTGCTTATTCGGAATAGCACATATCCACGAAAAAAAGACGACCTCATCCGAGACCGCCCTGTTTCAACGCATTTCTACGCACATAAATACACAGATCATTCTTCGTAGTGATAGCTATAATAATAGTAGCTTTGATCTTTCTGACCGACTGGCGCACGGTTGTAGACGACGCCCAACACATTGGCATTGACCATCTTCAATGATTCAGACGCCTTCAGGACATCTTCTTTTGTGTCCTCTTCGTAATGGACCACGAAAATGGTGCCATCCACGCGACCAGCCAAGATCTGTGCATCAGTGAACCCCAACAAAGGCGGTGTATCGTAGATCACTAAATCAAACCGTTCCGCAACATCCTTTTCCAGCTGCTTCATCCGATTACTGGAGAGCAATTCGGCCGGATTCGGAGGCACCGGTCCGCCAGTCAGAATCGACAGACCTTCGACTTCGCACGAGTGCAGATAAGCATCAATCCCGTTCCCGTTCTGATTGGCCAACAGGTTCGTCAGTCCTTCTTGGTTCTGCAGTCCGAATTCGCGGTGGACCGATGGACGGCGCAGATCGCAGTCAACCAACAGGACTTGGTTCCCCTGTAGCGCGAAGGTCACCGCCAGGTTCGCGGCCACTGTCGATTTCCCGGCTGCGGGCGTTGCCGATAGCACAATCAGCGACTTCAATTTTTTATCGACCATCGAGAACTGGATATTGGTCCGCAACGTCCTGAATTGCTCCGAAACATGGGAGTTCGGCCTGGCCAAGGTGATCAGCCCGTATATGCGGTGGGATTGTTTGGATTTTTTTGCTTTCTTTTTAGCTACCTCCACCATCATCTTTCCCCCCTCTTGTTGCCTGAATCCACGGATTGGGTACCATCACTGTTCTGTAGGATGACGCCGATTTTTTCCCTCGACATGTCCGCAACTGTCACAAGACGTTCGCGGCTCAAGCCCGAATGTGATGCCGAATGCTGTTTCGGGTGCTTCTTGGGTTGTTTTTCCTTTTCCTGCTCAACGGCACTATCAACTGCCGTCCTAGGGCTTTCCAGCTGCTCTACCGCAACGGAAGGCATTTCATCATCAGGAATCCGTTTTGGGATAGCCACTTGTCCAGTTTCAGCCACCACACCTTTTGCAGCTCTCTCGGCTGCAAGTCTTTGTTTCTGCAAAGCAATGATGGCCGTCCGCTCTTCCTTATTCAATTCTGAAATGATACCCAAGTTTGGCCAGCCGATGGTTTGTGTAATGAACTGATAATCGTCAACCGTCTTCGCCATCGCATAGCGCAGCAGAGCTACTCCGAATCCGAGCAGCAAGCCGACCCCCAGACCTATCACCAAGTTATTTACTACAACAGGAGAAACAGGTTTTGAATTGACAGCCGCTGCGGAAATGATACTTACATTTTCGACATTCATGATGTCAAAAATGGCACTTTGAAATGTCGCAGCGATTCCGTTGGCGATCTCAGCTGCTTCGTCTGGATTCGGTCCCGTAACAGTCAGCGAGAAAACCTGTGAATTTTGATTTACGTCAATCACTACCATTTCAGCCAATTCTGTGACAGAGTAGTCAAGGCCCAAATCCTCTTTGACCCCATCCAATATGACCGGTCCTTTTATGATGTCTTTATAGGTGTTGATCATTTGTACATTCGAATTGATGTCATTGAGCTGAATACTATTGGTCCCATCATTTGTACGGTTCACCAGTAATTGAGTGGTAGAATCGTACATCGGGGTCACAACCAGAAACGTGTAGACTGCTGAGAGTATAAGACCAAAGGCGCCAAAGCTTATGATGATCATCATTCTTTGCTTTATTATTGCCATCAGGTCTCTTAAAGAAACTTCTTCCTTCATCGCATTCCCTCCTAGTATTCGGCATATGACAATCAGCCTGACAAAGGCAAATAGGCAACTGATGAAAAGGTTCTCAACGTGCCGCTTCGCCCCTTATGATTGTCTTCATTATACCATATTTCCATAGGTACTAGAAAGGAATCCCCTTATGGATCAAAGTCAGAATCAAACTCGATCCACGCGCGGCCTCAGCGCCAAAAAACCAACCGACCCGCGTCACAACCCTCTCCAGATCCTCATCCGTCATCTTCGTGTCCGACGGAAGGCACAACCCTCTCGCGAAGATGTCTTCCGACACACTTGTCCCTTCCGGATTGTTGCTGAAAAAATCGAAGCTTTTGAAAACGGGCTGCAGATGCATCGGTTTCCAGATTTGCCGCCCCTCAATTTTTTTCGTTGCCAGATAGTCCAACAAGACTTTTGGACGTATATCATATTCCGGTCTGATCGTCATGCAGCTAAGCCAATAATTCGGTTCGCCATAAGCCGCAATCGGCATCATTTCCAACTCTTCGATATCCTGAAAGGCATTCGCGTAATAATCGAAAATATATTTTTTCTTGGCTATACGATCATCCAATACCTGCAACTGCCCCCGGCCGATTCCAGCGACGACATTGCTCATCCGGTAGTTATATCCGATTTCCTTGTGCTGGTAATAGGGGGCATTTTCCTTTGCCTGCGTTGCCCAAAATTCCACCTTCTCGATTATTTTTTTCTCGCGCGCCACCAACATTCCGCCACCTGACGTTGTGATGATTTTGTTCCCATTGAAAGAGTAGATTCCGATTTCCCCGATTGTACCCGTCTTCACACCCCTGTAGGTGGCTCCCAGACTTTCGGCAGCATCCTCCACTATCGGCACATGGTGTTCATCCGCAATCGCCTTCAGTTGATCATAATCGGCAGATTGTCCGTAAAGATTCACGATGACCACCGCTTTTGGATGAGGATATTTCGCAAAAGCTTTTTCCAAAGCTATCGGCGACATATTCCATGATTCCCTTTCCGAATCGATGAATACCGGTGTTGCCCCCAGATACATAATGGGATTAGCGGATGCGGAAAAAGTCAAGGACGGGCAAAATACAACGTCCCCCTTGCCCACACCCAGATACATCAGCGCCATATGAATGGCAGCCGTACCGGAAGAAAGAGCCTCTGCATAGTTTGCGCCCGTATAGGCGCATATTTCCTGTTCGAATCCAGTGACATTCGGTCCCAGCGGAGCAATCCAATTCGTATCGAATGCCTCTTGGATATAGTCCATTTCGTAACCCGACATATGCGGGGAAGCCAACAATATTCTCTTTTCTTTCTTTTCCGTCATTAAAACCGTCTCCCTTCCGTGGGTAGCAGAATGAGGAACAGCTTATTCGTTAAAAATACACGAAGCTGTATTTGGGGGATTTTTTGAATGATCTCTTGAGGTTTTATCTTGTGGTTGATTCTGTTGAGTGTCTTTATGTTGAGGGTTTCTTTCGAGGTATTTGGTGGATATTTCTTTAGGTGGTTTATCAGTTTTCTTGATGACAGACAATTATTGATGCTCGCAAGCATAATCAATCAGGTTCTGGCGGATTTCTCCGACAGGAAGCTGGACGAGTTCGTCCGCAAAAGCGAGGGTGTCTTCCAATTTGTAAGCGGATGCTTTCCCGACGAATATCTTTTCGTAGGCTTGGCTATCCAGCAAGCTTTCGTCTGCCAACAGCTCTTCGTAGAGTTTTTCTCCGGGGCGTATCCCTGTTTCGACAATCGTGATATCCCCTTCCGTGTAGCCGGACAGTTTGATCATTTTTTTAGCCAAATCAACTATTTTTACGGGTTCCCCCATATCGAGTATGAAGATCTCTCCTCCGTTTGCCAGCACGCCGGCTTGGATGACCAAACGACTTGCCTCCGGTATGGTCATGAAATAACGGATCATACGGAAATCGGTCACCGTCACAGGCCCACCTTTTTCTATCTGTTCTTTGAATACGGGAATGACGCTGCCTCGGCTGCCCAGGACATTTCCGAAACGGACCGCTGCAAATTTTGTTTTGCCGGGTTCGTTCAGTGCCGTCACAATCATTTCCGCAATACGCTTCGTCGAACCCATCACATTGGTAGGGCGAACCGCCTTATCACTTGAAATCATAACGAAGCTCTTCACTCCGGCGGCTTTGGCCGCTTCAGCCATATTCTTGGTGCCGTAGATGTTGTTTTTGACCGCTTCCCGCGGATTCCACTCCATCATCGGAATGTGCTTATGGGCAGCAGCATGGAAAACATATTCCGGTTGATAGCGCGCCATCACTTCAAAAATCAGCTTGCGGTCCTGCACATCGGCAATCACGGGAACAATATCTATCGTTTTCCCATAAAGAAGGCTCAGCTCCCTGTGGATCAAGTAAATCGAATTCTCTCCATGTCCCAATAATATGATGCTTCTTGGTTCAAACTTCGCTACTTGTCGGCAAATTTCGGATCCAATCGATCCACCCGCACCGCTGATGAGAATATCTTTGTCCTTCAGATTTTCGGAAATCAACTCTTTGTTCAGTTCGACCTCTTCTCTGCTCAACAGATCAACTACGTCAATATCGCGGAGGCGATTGACAGACAATTTCCCTGTCATGACGTCCTCTATCTTCGGCATCTGGTTGACTTTCACGCCCACTTGGTTGCAGTAATCCAAAATGCGTTCCATTTCTTTAGGCTTCAGCGAAGGGATGGCAATCGTCACCTGATCAATCTCCATCTCGGCCACCAGTCGTGGGATGTCTTCCTCCTTACCCAGCACGGGGATGCCCATCAACCGATAATTACGCTTCTTCTCATCCCTGTCGACGATGCCGATGATTTCAATCTCATTCGGCCGGTGCATCAAGCTCGAGATGAAGAGGCGTCCGCCTTCCCCGGCACCGACCACCAACGTTCTGACTTTTCCTCTACCATCCGAAATATTCTGTCGGGAAAGATCCTCATTGCGTTCGCGAAACATGCGCCAGGCTATCCGAATGCCTGGTATAAAAAACAGGCTAAAAAGATAGGTCAATAGGATATAGCGGCGACTCACCAGGTCAAAAATCCCAGTTGAAACGACTGCGGAGAGCAAAAAGGCAACCGACAAAATCTGAATATTGATGACTACATCGTGGATGTCTGTATAATGGGGCATATTCGAGAACAAATGCCGCATTGTTCCCAACAAGATATAGATGCCACATGTTATGCCCACCATCACATAATAGTAAACATCCGGCAGAGCGATATAATTTTCAAGTAGCCAGTACGCCAGCAAAGCCGCCAATGTGATACACCCGATGTCAGCAATCATCAGCACAACCATTTTTCCTCTGAAAGATAACGTTTTCATATCCTGCACCACCTAACATTTCAGTTATTTTATTATCAAGAGACAAGAGTTGGCTTTTGCTTTAAAGGCAGATTTGACCACAGTTAAACAAGCAGGTCGAATAGCGTGATTTTGGATTGAAAGGAAGGAAAAAGATGGAGATTGGATGAAAATATGCGGGATATGCGGGATATGCGGGATATGCGAGGTTAGTGTGTGCAACAAACAGCAAAATATTTTGCGCTGTTGCTCTATTTTTTTGAAGATGAGGGGTGAAAATTTGTTTTTTATATACCCTGATTATATCATAAAAGCCCGTCTGATTACGCTTTTAATCACCTAATCTGTTAAGATTCATCTTGTATGGCAGTCTCATGCCTTATTACTCTGTTTTCCTCATTACTTTTTTGAACACAAACTTATTTGCCAGTGAAAAGAAATACTGGAATTCTTTCGTCCGACAAAAAAGCAGGAAGAAAATGAGGTTCGGAACCGTTAAACAAACTACGAATTTCCCGGTCAATGCCGAAAGCGTTTCTCCAGTAATAAATCCAATGAATTTTCCGGTAGCCCCGCCTGCAGCCGCCGTTGTCGCGGTATAGACGGCATATCTGTAATAGTATGATTTCAATGGAGCGGAAAACCCTTTTTTGTACAGGTAATATGGTTCCACCAAAAAACAAGTCGTCAATAAGCTTACCAATGTCCCGATGATGACCCCGGAAACACCAAATTTCGGCGCAAGAGCAATCGAAACGCCTATATTGATCACGGTTTGAAACAAGGGATTATAGCGATCATACCAGTACAAGCCAAGCGCCTCACGGAAGGTAAGCACCGCTCTTCTCATCCCCTGAACATAGAACAGCACAGCCAACAGCAACACTGTATCCATAGACAGCCAGTAGATTTTCCCAATCCAGACAGCAATGAAGGGATTGAAAAGATAGAACAAACAGATGGCGCTGAAACCAAAAATCCAGAAAGTTGCAAACTGTACCCTCCGGAAGACAACCAACAGCCGTTCCTTGTTGGACGTTGCCCCCAGATTTCCGATGCTTGCGGTTATCGCAGAAAAAAATTGGCCCATTATCCCATTCAGCGCAATGGTGATCAATACATAGTTCGAATACAGCCCCACCCAAATTGTCCCAACTATCGCAGAAATCACGATGTTGTCGGTTGAATTCGTCACAATTTCCCCTATTTTGTGCGAAACCATCGCGCCTGTATTCTTCTTGATTTCCTTGACCGTGTCATCATCCATTCTCTCTGCAGTTTTTTGCCGCAAAAAAGGATACAACTTATCGGCAGTTCTTGCCACCATGAGATTCTGCAGCATGGTACAGGCAATTTGCACAATCAAGAAAAAGATATAATTTCTGGTGACGTACAGAAATGCGATCTGCAAAAGATTGAGAAACGAGAAGAAAGCATAGCGGTAGATGGTAACGATATAACGCCGCTGATCCGCTACGATCAGATTTTGCTTATAGGCATAGAAATAGGAGATGGCTGAGTTGCCGACGAACAGCAGGAAGATGATTTCAATATTGTTGACGTCGGGTACGTCTTTGATGAGGTACGATAGAAATGGCGTCATGCCCATGCCCAAAACAATTATCCCTGTACCGATGATGGTATAAGCTTTTTTGTAGAGTTGCATGATGGCCTGCACTTTTTTTGTATCATTTTCCGCCAAGGGTTTGTAGAGGCTGAATATAATGGCTGGGCCAATTCCCAATTCCACCAACGAAAGCATCGTCAGGATGCTGGTGAAGAGGCCGTTGATACCGAGATATTCGGCACCCAGGATCCTTATGAAGACCAAGCGTGCCACGAACCCGATAGGCACCGCCACCAATTGTCCGACCATCGCTGCCGTTAAATTGATCAGTGAATTTTTTGTGCGTGACATCCGCTCACCCCCAATGCTCTTTCGAGTTTCTCAGGATCGTTCCCGACGCAAGCAATTGGCCACCATCCTATCTAACCTGCTGTCATGACCTGCCCCTATATCTCCAACCATGATAGGCTAGGATCAGTCTCGGTGGCGCCAGACCGACAGCAAGCGTCCTATAAGCATGTAAGTGGTATTTCAGAGGCAACCCAAGTTTTTTCCGCCATTTCTTTTTTAGCCTGTATTCATTTACCCTATACTTGTATTTTCGTTTGCGGTAAGATTCCTTGGCCTCAAAATAATCAATCAACACATCACTCAGGTTGTAGCCTTTGTAGCCTTTTTCGTACAATTTGCACCACAAATCGAAATCCTCCAGCCTTTCAGTTTCCGACCCAGTCGTGTATCCTCCGACAGCAAGCAGAGCCTCCTTGCGCATCATTATGGAAGGATGAAGAAAAGTCAGCCCACGATAGATATCCAACTTTGACCGTTCTCCCCTAACCCCCTGGCTCCCCCAAATGCCGCCGTCATCATATATATTGCGGCCTGTGCCGACGATGGCATATTCAGGATGTGCATCCAAAAAGGCCACCTCTTTCTCAAACCTTTCCGGATGCGAGATATCATCAGCATCCATCCTGGCTATATATTCACCACTGGCAGCCTGTAGGCAGTTGTTGAGCGTTGGCGCCAGACTCAGGTTGTGGGGATTCCTGATGATCTTGATTCTCTTGTCCCTTGCCGCTAGTCCTTCGAGAATTTGGAGGCTGTTGTCGGATGATGCATCATCGCACACGATGAATTCAAAATCCGTAACTGTCTGATTCAAGATTGATTCGACTGCCGCCGTCAGCTTTTTTGCGCCGTTGTAGACACCCATGATGACCGTTATTTTTATCATGGTGTTTCCCCCCATTATTTGTTTGGCTTCCTTTCCGGAGCAAAAGTTAGCGCTTTGCCATTTCCCGTCAGCACGCTTAGACAAGCAATTCTTTGTAGATGATTTCCATCTCCTTCAAGACACTTTCAGTGGAATAATGTTGGATATCCGTCAAATTGGCGTGTTTCATCATTTCCCTAACGTTGGCATCCTTATAAAGCTGACCTATCTTTTCAGCATACGTTTCCGGCGAATCGCCCGTGATCACATACCCGTTCCTGCCGTCCTTGACCAGATCCCTGTTCCCCCGGCAATTGCTCACAACCAAAGGCAACCCGGTCGCCATCGCTTCCATGACGTTAACCGGCAAGCCTTCCTGGCGGGATGAGGAAACGGCCACATCAGAAAGCATCAGCAGTTTAGCGACATCTTTCCTGTATCCCATCAGCACGATATGATTTTCGAGCTGGCGTTCGCTGATCAATTGTCGATAATCTTCTTCACTCGGTCCATCTCCGACCAACAGCAATTTGCTGTTCGGGATATTCTTCGCGACTCCTACCATCGCCTCAATCAACAAATCTTGATGTTTCCTGTAGCTCAGCTCAGCCGGATAGACAAGGATAAAAGCTTCTGAAGCGAAGCCGTATTCCTGACGCAGTTTCTGCTTCTCATTCTCAGACGGAACAACGTATTTATCCAAATTGACCCCCACACCTTTCACAAAGCGGCCCGCTTTGGCATGGAACCTCTTTTTGGCCTGTCCATAGTCTTCACTATTCATGGTGATCAACAGATCGGTATAGCCGGAAAGCCATTTTTCCACTGGATAATAAATTAACCAATTCTTCCGCGGTGCACCTTCAAAGAAATGGAAACCATGTGCTGTATAAATAACCTTCACATCAGGCATATTCCTGCAGGCAAGCCGCGTCACTGTTGAAGCAACTGGCGTGTGCGTATGCACACAATCATACTTCCCTTCGCTGATGAGTTGCTTGAGGCTTTGATAGGCTGCGTAGTTGCTCTTCTTTAAAGGGGAACGCTGAAAGCTCATCGGGAATACCCGGCATCCGCGTTCCAAAAGTGATGGATCAATGGGATCTTTTACATTGCAAGCCATATCCACCGTATGTCCCAAATCCAGTAACAGGTGTATATGCGGGATTAAAAACGCATTGATGGTCGCCGATATAGTTGAAACATACAAAATCCGCATAGATGCTCACTCCTTGCCTTCTATTTTTCTGAAATGCCCATAAGGTTATTGGAGCTGAACGGGGTGTCCCATTGCTCGGATGCCAGGATTGTTTCATTTTGCAAAGCTTTCTTCGCTGCCAACTCCTGTTGGTACAGGATGTTGAGTGTGAGGAAAACCATCCAGAAAAGGGGCTGTCGTTGATTCAGCAAGGTCAGGCTTTCGGCGAGTAGAGCCAAGACCACAGCCAGGTTGTTTACCGTGAGGATGCGTATGTTTTGATAGCACCAAAACAAAAACAGCAAAGTCGGTATGATGCCGTAATAGAAGAGAATGCTCAACAAAGTCGAATGCACTTCATTCATGGAATAGGATCTGTCAAAGCGTCCATGATAACCTTCCCCAGCTCCGTAAATGATCTTTTCTGGATAGATCACCAGCCTGTCGATGCCCCGGTCTTGGATATTGGTCGGACCAATTGTGCTTTCGTTGAGTCTGTCCAACTTCTGCTCGACTCGATCCATTATGGATGATTCCGAAAATCCCTTGACGTAATCAGTTATCTGCGAGCTGAACATCAATCCCAGCATCAGCAATGCCGTGATGGATAAAATTGCCATCACATTATGGCTGCGCTTCGTCAGCTTTCTGATTGCGAGTGCAGTGCTGACTGCATAGAAAACTCCGATCCCCAGAAATATCCCGGTGGATGACGTAAGGAAGATCAATCCGACTGCCATGATATGATACAGTACATGCAGTTTGCCGCGCTCGATCTTTGAGATGATGAAGGCGGTGATCAGCGACATGAAGATGAAGAAAGCCATTTGGTTAGGGTCATTGAAAGTGCCCATATAACGGGTCTCTGCATAATACCTGCCGATATTCAGTCCATAGATGCCCAGCTGAATCACGATATTCAGTTTGCAGACTTTCCCTACGTTCACCAGAAAGCGTTCGTCCTCAGAATATATCCGGAAAAACAGCACGGTCAGAAAATTATAGATGTAGTACAGGGATGCTTTCAAAAATTCGAATCTTCCGTACAACAGAAAATAGACTAAATTGATGCCAAAAACCAAGATGACGAAATACAACAGCCACTTGTCGGTCTTATGGATAGTGATTTTAGCCTTCTTACCCGCGAGAACGACATACAGAACGAAAGACAGGATAAAAAACAGATCCGCTATCTGCAAACCGCCAGAGCTGAAGATATAGAACGGCTTCAACAACAAAGAAAATAGAAATAGATAGTGATAGAGTTGCAAAAAAACCACCTCCTGCCGTTGCCTTTTTTCATTCCCTTGATTCCGCATATGCGAACGGCTTTTCCCCGTCGCTTTCGTTCCCCTTAAAGTCTTCCATTGTCGCAGATTCTGCGGAATTGATGCCCTCCCGCGACAAAACCTTCTGGATAGTTTGAAAGATGATTTTACAATCCCCAAAAAAAGTAACCTCATCGACATACTGAACATCCAAAGCAAATTTTTCTTTCCAACTGATGGCATTTCTGCCGTTCACTTGCGCCAGCCCGGATAATCCCGGTCTGACAGCATGGCGCCTTTTTTGATGCTCGTCATAGAGTGGGAGGTACTTCACCAACAGCGGCCTCGGCCCGACAATGGACATGTCCCCGAATAGGATGTTGAACAATTCCGGCAATTCATCCAATGAAGTCGACCGCAACAGCTCGCCGAACCTCGTCAGACGAGCCTCATCGGGCAGCAATTCCCCGCTCTCCCCTTTCGCATCCGTCATAGTCCGGAATTTATACAAGGAAAAAATTTTTTCGTTAAGACCAGGGCGCTCTTGTTTGAAAAGTACCGGACTGCCGATTTTGACCCTGACCAACCATGCGATGACAATAAGGACAGGGCTTAAGCCTACAATGGCCATTGATGACAACAGAAAATCCAAGGGCCTTTTGAAATATCTCTGATAGTACATACCACTGCACACTCCTTATTATCATTTTCATTCGCCACCTAATGACCAGCCTGTTCAATCCACAACCGCTTGATCAGAATGCTCTTTTAGGGCATGTGTTCGGTTGTCGTTTGCTTCGTTTATTTGTTTTTCGTTGACATAATGGAACATCTTATGGACGATTTCCGAATCAATGTTCTCATCGAATTTCCGGGCAAACAGGATGCCTTCGTCGACGCCCACCAAGCTGTCGTAATCGCTGATTCTGAACGTGTGCGGGGAATTGTTCCTGTTTTCGGACCTGTCCCAATCCACCAACATCGCATTACCGTAATACTTCTCTTCAAACCGGTACAGTTTGTCCTTAAAAGGGGAGCTCATGATGATCGTCTGCAAATACGCCTCATCCGCGCCGACTGTGTACCGATAATTTTTCCTTATTTCATCCTTTTTTGAAATGACATACTTGGCGCAATCTTCACTGATCGAAAAGTAGGCCGATCCCTGATAAAACTTGGTATCACTTCTCTTCAGTCCCAGTGTTTTTTGAAGCATGGCTACCGCATGATCCGCAAGACGGACAAACTTGTACTTCCGATTGTATTTCGTTTCCACGAAAGGATGATAATACGCACATTTGTACTCTGCATAGTCATAGCGCTCTGGCCTGAAGTTGATGAATTCATATCCTGCATGTTCGGTAAAAAAACGATCTATCTCCGATTGAGTCTTCAGCGGGAGATCCACACCAGTGATGCTGTGGCAATAATCGAAACCGTCCTTCAAGGCGTATTCGACCAGGTTCAGGGTTGCTTCAATCTGACTGTACCCACCCCAATAAACGACTTGCCTAGGCAGCATAGTCAACTTCGAAAACTTTAAAACGCTCCGCAAATCTTCTTCATTAAAATCCTTCGCTTTCGCATCGACGTGTAAATAAAGGTTGTTGTTGGGCGCATCGAGTAGCCGAAACAACATGGCTAAAGTATCAAAATTATGATGTGCCAGTATCAGATAAGCATGTTCCATAATATCCCTTCTCTCTGATTCCTTAAGCGTTGGAGCCGGCAACGCCATATTTGCCGAATCCCGGGTCTAAATTGAGTTTTTTCCGTAGTTCCTTGGATGTCATGACCTCTTTCTCGTTCGCTGAAATCAGCTTATGGATTCTGTTCAGAAGGTCCATGTTCGTTGCTAGCCTCGTCCGATTTTCATCATACCAAAAGTTGTCTTCAAGTCCGACGCGTACGCCCCAGCCCATGGTGATGCCCAGAGAATTCATCTTCAATTGATCGCTTCCGACAGCACCCAGCGAAAAAACACTGTCTTCAGGGATGTCTTTGAGCATACACCCAATATGCAGCAGATCTCCTTGGGCGCAGGCGATGTTGCCTAATATCAAGTTAACGTAGTAAGGCGCAGTCACCGCCCCCTTTTTGATCAGGTAGTTGCAATAATTGACCATTCCCAAATCAAAGGCTTCCAATTCAGGCCGAATGCCGTTATCTCTCATCCGTTCCGCCAAGGCGACAATCATGGAAGGCTCATTCACGCTGGTGGTCCTGTTGAAATTAAGAGAACTTAGTGTCAGGCTGCCCATGTCCGGTTTTAAATTCCCTTCAAGCGATAAAACGTCCGTTCTGGCTTCCACCGTATTGAAATTCCTTCCGGATGTCGAAGCGCAGATGACGAGTTCCGGTGCGAATTGTCGTATGCCGGAGATGATTTCAGCATAAACTTCCTTTCGATACGTTGGTTTTTCATCGTCGCTGTTTCTGGCATGTACATGCACCATCGAAATTCCCAATTCCCAAGCATCCTTAACCTCACGGATGATTTCTTCGGGCGAAATGGGTACATAAGGAGTATCTTTTTTGGTCGGTATCATGCCAGTCGGGGTGAAATTCACAATTATTTTATCCATGTCAAAGATTCACCTTTAATCCTTCCTTGTGGTAACTCAAGACCCGGCTTGGATTTCCTACATTCTTTGAAAAAGGATCCGTATTTCGTATCACGACGCTTCCTGCTCCAACCAAGCTCTCTTCAGAAATCGTAATCTTATGCAGAATCGTGGCGTTGAGACCGATGTAGCAATTATTCTCGATATGGCATTCGCCGCCGATCGTGCACCCTGATGTGATGACATTGTTATTCCCCAACGTAAATTCGTGGCCCACATAAACTTGTTGGCGGATGATATTGCTGGATCCCATCCGACCTCTATGACCCATGAATACTTGCTCAAAAATGAGATTGTTGTCCCCCATTTCAACGCCTGGCGAAACAATGCTGGACGGACTGATATAATTCCGCAACGTGTACCCTAAAGCTTTCCCTTTCGCGTACATGCCTTCCCGATTGCGCATATCATGAAAAGATGATGTCAGAACGATCATATCGTATGCAGATGGCGGATATTTTTCCGTAAGCGTTTCGATTTCCACCATCGGCAAACCTAAGTAAAAGCCTGCCTTATCCACATGCGATTCATCTGCTGCAAAAGCCGCAACTTTGAAATCTGGATGTTTTAAGGAATCATAAAAAAGCATTTCAGCTAAAAATTTACTTCCATAGACGATTACTGGATTACTCATTTTTTCAGTTCGCCCCCTTGTCACCGCAGAAATTAGCGCCCTCTTCGTTCAGGGAGTGGAAATGATTTTGGCCGGATTGCCGAAAACCGTTGTATTCGCTTTAACATTTTTGAGGACGATGCTCCCCGCACCGACTCTGGCGTTCTCTGCGACCCGCACACTCGGCAGCAGTCGAGCGCCGCTCCCCAAAAATACGCCCTCTTCCAAAGCAGAAAAACCCATCAGATCGCTGAAACCACTGATGACGCAGCCCTTCCCCACGGAAACATCGTGGCCGACGCTGACATAGGAATTCACAACCGAAAAATCGGCAATTTTTGCATCCGTCGAAATGATGGCATAAGGCCCTACAATGACGCCCTTTCCGATCTCACAAGTGTCCGCCAACAAGGCTGTCGGATGGATCACCGTCGCGAAAACCGCTCCCTTATCCAAAAGGACCGGGCAGATGTCAGCGATGATCTCCGCATCGCCGATGGCACAGATGACCTCTTCGCCGGCTTTGGGTTCATAATCTTTTACGGTTCCGACGATCTTAGCGGAAAGTTTGTAGTTATCCAACGCATGGAGGTCATCATCCAAAAAGCCGATGTCCTCCCACCGCTTCTCTGCCTTTTCCTGATCCAAAACCCACTGGTACGTTTCGCGGCCAAGACCGCCTGCTCCGACTATCAACAATGTTTTCAATTAGTCGTCCTCCCTTATTCGGCTTTTCTTCTTGATTGAATCAAATCCGCGATATCCCCGACAGTCGTCAGGCCTTTCAGGTCATCGTTGCCGATCTTCACGCCGTAGCTTTCCTCTGCCATGATTTGGGTGGACAACAGCCCGAGGGAATCCCAGCCTTCGTAATCATCCAACGAATCTTCCCTGTTCACTTCAGGCACTTCCAAAATTTCCGCAAACTCCTCATAGAAGTTTTCCATGATGCCTCTCCTCCTAAATCCTAATATTCAATCATCCGGCAAAAATCCAATTTCCCGATGTCCATCAGCATGGCGCTGCTGGAAAGCCCTACTCCAAAACCGGACAGGCATACTTTATAGGAATCCGTCAGGAGTTTTTCGCCCAGATTGAAGGCCAAGTTTATTGGAATGGTCACACTGCTCGAGTTCCCGAAATTTTCGACCACATTGTTCGGAAGCTTTTCGCGCGCCACTCCCATCCTGTCAGCCAACTTTTCCAGCATAAACCGGTTCGGTTGGTGGAACATGAAATAATCAATGTCCTCTTTCGACGTTTCCGCAACCGCAAGCAAGTCCTCAACCAACGGCGGGACTTCTGTCTGCACAAAGTTGAATACCGCTTCCCCGTTCATTTTGAGATGGTCCAGGCTTCGGTAATTCCCGGCCTCATCCACTTCCATCACACCGGTTTCGCTTGTGGCAGGCAACCGCATGCCGCCTGCAGGGATGATCAGTTCCTTGTAGCCTGACCCGTCCATCTTGAGGTTCGCATGGATCCGATTATTGTCGTCGGTTCTTTCCAGGATCGTCACGGATGCCGCATCGCCGATCAGCGGATAGCTGCCCCGATCACGTTTGGATGTCCTGCGGCTGAGTACATCGGCATTCAAAAGGGCCACTTTTTTTATCGAATCCTGTTCCAATAGGTTGAAAGCCTGGATCAATCCCACCAAATAACCGGCGCAGCCTTGGTTGATGTCCAAGCAGAGCATATCCTGCTTCAGCCCCAACTCCCCTTGGATGACGTTGCTCGTCGGAGGCAGATAATAATCCGGTGTCTGGGTGACGAGTATCAGGGCATCGATGTCATCACCGCTGATCAAGCCTTCGTCCAGAAGCTGCCTCATCCCGAAGATGCAGAGGTCCGACACGCTCGTATCGCCTTCGACAATCCGATGCTTCTCATAGCCCATTATTTTCTTCAGCTTCATGGACTGCTTGACGGAGAAATTATAATTTTCCGCTTCATCCTCGAATGCGACTTCGTTTTTCGGCAGCACAGTCAGAATGCCGCTGATCCGTTTGTTTTCATAGTTGAAGTTCATACAATCCCTCCACTCTTTCTCACAAGATCCGCAATCGATTCCAGACTGCTGAAGTTCTCCGCCAAGATGTCGCTCCCATCGATAGAAATCGGATAAGCGCTTTCAAGTTCCGTCACCAAAACGATGATGTCGAAGGAATCGAGCATCCCGTTTGCAATGAAATCATCGGTATTTTCCCAATCGCATTCCGGTCGTATTTCCTTCAGTATCTCCACAATTTTTTCCATATCCCCTGCTCCTCCCTATGCGGTTGTCCCGTCAATTACTGTGCAACCACTCCGCAGCCAATGTCTTTCTGTCGATTTTCCCGTTCTTATTCAACGGCAACTGTTCCAGCATAATGATTTTGGTCGGGATCATGTATTTCGGCAGCAGCGGGGTCAGTTCCTTTCTGATCGTCGCCTTGCCGAGATCGGTCGGCCCTTCATAAAACATCGTGATTTCCTTTCGGTCCGAGTTGTAAATGACACAGGAATTATGGATGCCACTCAGACTCAGCAAAGCCGTTTCGATCTCGCCCAGTTCGATCCGGTATCCCATGTACTTGATCTGGGTGTCTTTCCTGCCCACATAGATGATTTCGTTATACTCGTTAATATAGACCAGATCACCGGTGCGATAGATGCGGTCGAAATAATGGTTGTTGAGCGGGTTTTGGGTAAAGACCTGATCGCTTTTGGCCGCGTCATTCCAATAGCCCAAAGCGATGGAGCTGCCCCGCACACACAGTTCGCCCATTTCGCTTCCTGTCACCGCTTGGTTCTCCTCATTCAGGATGATGACATCAGCGTTCCGGCACGGAAACCCGATCGGCAGCCGTTCACTGTCCTCGAAAGCCCGCTCAACTTTGTAATAAGTGCAATCAACGGTGATTTCAGTAGGCCCGTAGAGGTTGGCGAACAGAGAGTCCGGCAGCTTGCTGCGCCAATAGTTGAGGTGTTTGTTCGGCATCGCTTCTCCGGCGAACAGAACCTTTTCCAGGCCACCGACATAGACATGGTCCAACGCCTTCGTATTGGCCACGTTGATCAGCACCGACGGCACCCAGAAGACGAAGTTGATGTTCTTTGAGGCTACGTATTCCATCAGTTTGACCGGAAAGGCAAAATGGTGTTCCGGAATGATGACAAGCGTTGCTGCGGTGGCTAAACAGAGATAGATGTCCAGGGTTGAATTATCGAAGTAAAAAGGTGATTGGCTGCCGATGATTTCCTTTGGGCTGATGTCAAAGCATGCCACAGCCCAATCGATGTAGTTGATGACGCCTTTGTGGGAGATGACGACGCCCTTTGGGGTGCCCGTCGAGCCCGAGGTATGGATGATATAGATGGGATCTGTATCGATGAGTCCATCCAGTCGTCCGAGCACCTCATCATTGTCAAAGAATACGGAGGTATCGTACGCCTCCTCGATGCCGATCAGGTTTTCGGCGGCTACGCCCATCGCAAGCAAAGACTCCAAATATTCTTGCGAAGTTATAACAAGAGGATCTTCCAAGTGTTCCAGGATATTGTGGATTCTTGCGGCAGGCGAATGGACATCAAGGGGAGCATAGATGTTCCCGCTATAAAGGATACCCATAAAAGCGACGAGGCTGTCAGCGCTTTTCGGCAAAAATACAGCGATAGGCTTTTTCATATCCTGCGATCTGCGGCGGATGGAAAGACTCAGCCTTTTGGAGCTTTGCTCCCAGGCGCCGAAAGTCAGTTCTCTGTGCTCATCCTTGATGGCCGTTTTGTACCTGTACTTCAGAAGTGTGTGTTCAAAATATTCCAATACATTTTTTTTCATGCATACCAACCTCCCTTTTCAGTATGGCGATAGAACGATTTACCTTGGATAATTAAACGCTTCCCCTACGGAATTGTTTATTTAGTATTATTATATCTTGAAGGAAGGGAAGATAGAAATGATACCCTCCGTTTTCTCTGTTAAAGACAATCGGCGTGACCTTGTCCTTTGAGGGATGCTACTTTTCGGACACTTCCCAAGTGGCGGATACGGGATCGCTGGTGGTCGCCACCCATTCATCCGGTTCCCCTTCCACAGGCGTGACCAATCTGGCGGTATCGCCGATGAAGCCAGGAATCGGAACGGCAGTCGGGTCGGCAGTGACGAAAATGGTGCGGCTACTCTCTATTTTAGTGGTGCCCATCTCTTCAGCTCCGCCAAAGCCCGCCTTTGCGCTGGCCAACGCCATATTCTGAAATACTACTGTCGTATAGGGCTCCGTCTCCATAGAGTCCAAAAAAAGGAACGGAACACTGTTGTTTTCACCGTATTGAACATTGTCGTGAACGACTTCGTAGGTCCTTGCCCAAGTCAGCGGCTGCATAGCTACTGCCGTGTCACTATCAAAGAAGACATTGGTGAGATAAGCATAGGCCACCCCAAAACCAAAGTACCCGTTAGTGAAACCTTCCCCAATCGTGCAATCATTCAGCGCAATTTTCCCGAAGTAACCCTTCACTGCATTTATCTCCTTGTCCGTCTCGACAGGATTATCTTGGTCCAAGCGCACAAAGGTGCAGTTATTGAATTCCGTATAGTAATCTTCCTTAGGCAACTCTTCAAAGCTGTCCACCACCCATACATAGGCTCCGTCAACATCTTCAGTGGTGCTTGGCGTTACCGTGATTGTGCTGTCATTGATGGTGGTGTTTGTGGCATTGATGACCTCCAGTTGCCCCAGATTGGAATTGTTGATGGTGATTTCATTCTTAAATCCATACACAGTTGTCAAGCTGTCGATGACCGTCAATCCCTCTATGTTAGCCGTTGAACCCTCTGATAGCTCGAAGTCAACGCCGCGATAAGCGAGCACCGAATCGACGGTGAGATTTATTTTCTCCCCGGTATCGATTTCGAAATCCATCGCTTTCCCGAATTCGCCTTTTTCAGCGATAAAATCGGTCACCCGTATGTTGGCCGGGCTCCCGCTGGCAACGATCCCGCCCCTGAAGCAGTTGATGGCTGTGCACCCTGTGACTTCAACATCCGCGTTCGTATAGATGTGCACCCCGTCGGCAGCCCAGTTTTGGAAGCGACAATTGATCACTTTACCGCGCAGCATGCCTGTATCCTCCAAAGAACCCATATACATGATGCCGAACTGCTGCTCCAATTCGTAGTTCTGGAATTCGCCTTGATTCCAACAGTTTCCGTCAAAGGTCATCCCTTCAAAAATCAGATAATCAGAATCCTCCGACGATTCCCATGACCGATTCTCGGTCGTGAACATTCTGGTGAATTTGGATTGATTGTCGGCTAAGGTGAAGGTTGCCCCATAGCCAACGATTCTGAGCCCTGCCTCAACGTTTACCGAGCGCAAAACATACAATCCGCCACTCGGGAAAAAAAGATCCTTGTCGTTGGCCAAGCAATAATCCACGGCCCTTTGGATGCGTTCTGTGTCATCCTTATCCGTCTCCAATTTCGGGAAAGAGTCGATGCTTATTTCCCCTTGTGCCGTTTCCGTCACCAGTGCATCATTATCGCTATTGTAAAACGCGCTTTCCGATTTCAGCGCCTGTACAATTTCCGGCAGCTTGCCGTACATAAGCACCATCAGCACAGGCGGAATGAGCGCCATCATCTTAAGTTTCATTTTAATGCCCTCCTTAAGAGCCACAACTTCTGCTAAAGGAACACCCAGACAATCGTGTCTTTAATTCCCTATAGGTTTCCATTTGGCAGCAACAGACTGTCGTCTGCGTCCTTCACCCGGTTGGCTCAATCCGTCATCCGTCTGTAGCGGCGCATTGCAACAGCAAGGAGGCCCAAAGGCAGGCGTTATCTCCTGTCCCTGATTATCCCTATTTTTTCATTCTGCTTTTTACAAGTCCTTTCAAGGGGGATAGCAACTCCCTGTTGTTGGCGAAAACTAATGCAAAAAACAGCATTTCGATCAGGGATTCAAATTTGAGATTCAAAAATAAGATGCCGATTTGGCAGCCCACCAACACCAAGTTTGCTATCATAATCTGTGTATTCATGACTATCACGATATATCGTTTCGTGTCAAAGATTCTCAGGATCCACATGATGGCAAAACTTATCATGTTTGCCACACCGGCACCAATCAGGCCGAAATAGGGGATCAACAAATAATTCAGCACCAAACTTGCCGCTCCGCCGTACACGGAAGTCCGAAAGACGCCGCGCGTTTCCTTTGCGGCTAAATAGTTCGTTCCCAGAAAAGCTGAAAAGCTCGAAAATACGACACCCAGCAAAAGAAACGGAACCGATTGCCATGCTTCATAGTATTCCGGCGCAATGAAGCTTGCCATAAAAAGTTTTAAAACGACCAATATGCTGCTCGTCCCCAAAAACAGCAAAGATGAATAGTAGCTGAACACTTTGGAATAGAACTCCGACTTATATTCGCTCTCATATTCCTCGATAGCAGACAATTGCCAGGATTGGGTAAAGATGGAAGTGACCAGGCTCAAAATAGCGGGGACTTTATTCGCTACCGCATAGATTCCATTCGCGCTGGCCGTTAAGAAGCCCAGAATGAAATACCGGTTCGAGGCACTTATCAGCCACCACATGATGCTGTTTGGGATGATCGGAAGCGCATAGGCCAGCATTGTTTTCACAAGCGGTTTATTGATATGGGAAAGATCCAGGAACCGCCATATTTTCAGAGCCACGACCAAGTATCCGATGGAAGCCACATTCGCGATGACGATGCTGAGCAAGTATCCCGCAATCCCCATATCGTAGCGCGTTAACAGAATGACATTCGCGATACTCATGACAAGCGTCATCCAGATGCCATTGATGGCAAAAACCTTAATCTTCCCCAGCCCTCTGGCAAATTGCGAAAGAATGTTCTGGAACACCTGCAGGAGCAAAATGACGTAGGTGTAATTCAGCATATCCTGGTCAATCTTCAGCAAGGAGAGGAGCGGATAGAGCGAAACAGCCGCTATCGACCCCAACGCCGCAACAAACAAACTGTTCGAGAGCACTTGGCTTTGGGATTCCTCTTTGTCCATCGTGAACCGCAGTACTGCATCAAACACATTTGCCGATACGATCGGCAGCAATAATATGGTGGATGTCGTAATGAGATCCACGAATCCGTATTCGGCAGTCGTCAGATAATACGTATACAAGGGAACCAGGAGCAGCAAGATGATTTTGCTGCCAAAGTTGCCTATCGCAAAAAGGAATGAGTTATTCAATAATTTTTTGTATGAATTCATCCGATTTCCTCATTTCAGCATCGATCCGCATTTTCATCATTCCTTCATCGAAAAGCTTTTGTGAGATAATCCTCCACTCTCTTTTTTTCTTTTGAGATGATATCTCCGGTATGAGCAAACTCCATTTGAAAAACATCTGCTTGCTTGCTCACTGCATTGAAATGTCTGTCTTCCAGGCGCATCGTTTTTAACAACGTGACCATCCGGGAGCCTATCTGTATTTTACTGTTTTCCGTACGCTCAAAAACAACGAACGGCGTCTCCATCAAAATGGAAAAAATCGACCCATGGAATGAATCGGTACAAACAAGACTTGCTGAAGCGATATAATCGATGAACTCGCTTGGCCCTGTGATGAAACAGTCTCTGTCCTTCGGATCCGCTAAATTCACAATTTCCAAATGATTTTGTTTCGCCACCTTGTCGATCCATGCCCTGTCCGCTTTACGGATATTCCCTAAAAAATAAGTCAAGAGATACTTCCCTTTTGGCTTCACCGGGGATTCCCGTGCTATTTCAAGCCACTCTTTCTTATCCAACAACAAGGTTGGATCGACCAGCACTTCTGCATCCCTTCCCGTAAGCTCTTTGATGATTTTTGCGCCGGACTCTTCCCTTACGGACAATGCCTTGAAATCAGAAAGCCACTCTTTGTAGCTCGGTTGAAATTTCGCAGGTATTTCGGAAATGCCGAAGCTGGGAGAAAGCGCCACTCTTTTTTCTTTGTCGGCAAACGTCAGAAAATCAACCGAAGACCCGAGGCGATATCTTGGATTCCAGACCTGATCGCTTCCGGTGATAAAATAATCAAACCGATCGGACAAACCTTCCGGAATCCGGTTATCGGATAGCACATAGTCACTTGTTGCAATGTTCTCATTGGTGAATCCGATAAAACATTCCTTCCGCAATTTATGGAACTCTTTGTTCATCTCGTACTGTATTTTTTTGATCACGGCTGAAGGCAACTTTGTTACTTTCTTGTCCCGAATTTTTTCAGACAAGCTTTTATCTTGCTTAGAGACTGCCACCTCATTTTTAAGAGTCACTGTCTCGTAGCCCAACTTTTTCAGCACCTGTTGAGAAGCATAATTCTGCAGCCTGTTCCCATAATTGTTATAATCAATGATTGTTACGATCCCTATTTTTTTATCCACAATTGATTCCCCCATAGTCAACGATAACCTTTCAGTATATTAGTTGAACAAACTGGCTGCATCAATACTTCCGGAAACGCTCTTGCCTTTGCGCAACAATTTCGGCGGAACTCAATCGTCTCCATTTCTTCAACGAACTTCGCAACTCTTTTTTCAGATCCGGCAACAACTCTTCCGGCCTTCTTTCCGGTATGATTCTGTCGATTATCTCCAATTTAAGCAAATCATCCGGGGTCAGCTTCATGACGAGCGCAGCCTCCTCGGAACGGGAACTTTCTTTCCATAAAATCGAAGCGAATCCTTCCGGCGAAAGGACGGAGTACATGCTGTTCTCCAGCATCCACACTTCATTGCCCATCGCCAAAGCCAAAGCACCGCCGCTTCCCCCTTCACCGATGAAGATGGCGATCAAAGGCACTTTCACTCGGCTCATGACCAGCAACGATTCGGAGATCGCATCACCAATCCCCCGTTCTTCCGACTCCACATCGCAGAAGGCGCCCGCCGTGTTGATGAATGTGATAATCGGCCGGTTGAACTTATCCGCTTGCCGCATCAGCCGGATCGCCTTCCGGTAACCTTCCGGATGCGGTGACCCGAAATTCCGATACACATTTTCTGTCACATCATGCCCCTTCTGAGTCCCGATAACGGTAACCGACATGCCATCCAGGCTGGCGATGCCGCCCACAATCGCAGGATCATCCCCGAAACGCCTATCGCCGTGGAATTCGATGAAGTCCTCAAAAATGCCGTCGATCACCTCCAATACCGTCAAGCGTGAAATGCTCCTTGCCGCCTGTATGATTTTCTGCACATCATTCATCTTCATCACCCACTTCTTCCGGATCATGTAATGCCAGTATATGCTGCAATGTTTTCCGTAGATCTTTTCTGATGACAATTTTATCGATGAAGCCATTTTCCAAGGCTTTTTCCGCCGTCTGAAAACCTTCCGGCACTTTTACTTTGATGGTCTGTTCGATGACCCTTTTGCCGGCAAAGCCCACCGTAGATCTTGCTTCAGCCAGAATGATATCCCCTTGCGTAGCAAAGCTCGCCGTCACCCCGCCTGTCGTCGGATCCGTCAGTACGGCGATATACAGGAGGCCCGCATGACTATGGTTGGACACCGCTATGCTCACTTTGGCCATCTGCATCAGCGACATGATGCCTTCCTGCATTCTGGCTCCACCGGAAGCGGTAAACACGATGATCGGCAACCGTTCTTCAGTCGCGCGCTCGAATACTTGCGTAATCTTTTCGCCGACGACTTTCCCTACGCTTGCCATGATGAAATTGGAATCCATCACGCACAAAGCGACCCTTTTATTATTGATGGCAGCCGTTCCAGTAACGACAGCTTCATCCAGACCTGTTCTCCATTTGGCATCCTGCAATTTTTCATCATAACCCGGAAAATCTAACGGATTTTGAGAAGGCATGATCGTGTTCCATTCATAGAAAGTACCTTCATCAATAATCAGGCTCAGACGCTCATCAGCCGTAATCCGGTAATGATAATTACAGTGCGGACATACTTTCGCCTTTCCCAAGGACTTGCTGTAAATGATTGTTTGACACTGGGGACATTTTTCCCATAATCCGACTGGAACGATGGGCTTCCGCGCATCATTTTCGTCAGCAGCACGCTTTAGGGGAAATAGGTGGCGGTTACGGAACGATTCCATTTTCTCACCGTTGCCAAAACTCTGTAAAAGTTTTCCGGTTTAAATTCGGATGCAACGAATCCAACGTATCACTCGCGACTATCTTGAATTCGTGTTCGACTTTTAAGATGTTACTGTTTTGACGAAACGGATTCCCTCCTTTTCTTAGCAATTACGAGAAATTCAGCGTTGTAACCTCCGCAGTTTCTTGTTTGAAAGCGTATACATTTTGTTTCGTTTTATATAAGGGGAAAATTGGAGTTACTGTTGAGGGATGGTTTTGGGTTGGAGTAGGTGAGCAAAGTTTCATATTTTTTTATTTATTGATGCATCAAACAACCTAATGAGAGGGTATAGCTTGGCTGGTTAGGATACTACATCTATCATCCTAATGGGTGAGAGAGGAGAATTTGGGGGAAATATATCTATCTGAATTCTACCACATTTTACTTCATTCGAACATAATAATTGACCTCGCACAAAAAAATAATCCAAATAAATATGAGCCAAGACAAGTCGCATGTATTTACTCAGGATCCATACCGTCCGCGAGTTTAATCTGAGATGAATTATTTTCAGGAGAATATTGGACAGATTAAATCTCAATAGGTATACTCAAAATAAGTGATATACCCACGTTGTCTATAATCCGCAAGCAGCTTTGCTGAAATCTGAGATCCGAAATACTTGCTACTTCAGGAAAAGGGAATGGTGACTGAATATGAAACTTCTGACACTGAATACTCATAGTTGGATCAAGGGCGCAAATACCGCAACCTATGCCCCATTAATAGAAGATATTATCACTAACCAATACGATGCGATTGCTTTGCAGGAAGTGAATCAACTCGCTGTTGGCCCGGTAATCAGCAATCCGGAATGGTATCATGCCACACAGACCCAAATCCCCATCAAGGAAAACAACTTTGCTTATTTCCTCGTGATGGCCTTAGCTGAAAAGAACCTTTTCTACCATTGGTCCTGGGTTCCCTGTCACGTCGGTTACGTCCACTATGACGAAGGCGTTGCCCTCCTGAGCAAAGAACCAATCCAGTCTGTTAAGCAAATCCAATTATCCACCAAAAATGACTTTCGAAGCTATCACACGCGCCGTGCATTGGTTGTTCAGACCGATTCAGCCTGTTTTCTCTCGGTCCACATGTCCTGGTGGCGAAGGAGATTCAGATGGAAATGGAAAAAACCTTTTTTGACAGAATGGCATTCACTGGAAACTGCGGTCAGTAAAATTCAGGACAAATCCATTTACATTATGGGCGACTTTAATAATCCCGCCGATAAACGCAACGAGGGTTACGATGTCATCCTTCAATCCGGTTGGTATGATTCCTACAACTCCGCAGCTGTCCGCGAAGGATCAGCAAGCGTTCCACCGGCAATCGACGGCTGGAATCAAAATAAACTACCGTTGCGCATCGACTATATTTTTTCGAACCAACCACAAGCTGCCGAAACATATGAAATCAAATTCGACGGAAAAAAACACCCCTCTGTTTCCGATCATTACGGTGTCTCGGTGACATATCCCTGATTCTAATGGTTTGATCGTCCAGAGATCGTAGTAGAGGCTGCCCGAAAAGAATACTGAATAGTTCCATGAACTTGTCTGATTATCCATTAAATGTAGGTATGTAAAAAGCCGAGGAACACTGAATTCATAGTGTTTCTCGGCTATTTATTTTTCCTGAGCAGCCACAGCTTCCTAGCACCAAGGTAAAGAATGATACCGAGGGCTGCGCCCGATCCGTCGATGAGGACATCCTTAAGCAGGGGGCCGCGGCCAGGCACGAACTGTTGATGGAACTCATCACTAACGGCGTATGCCACACAGAACAATAGGCTGGCGCCTCTTCGTTTCCATGCGGTCGCAGTAACGTCTTCATTCTTCAGTGCATACGAAACCAAGAAACCGAGGATGAGGTAAGCGATGAAATGTGCGGATTTCCGTATCAATCGGCCTGCGTACATAATACTGGTGTCTTGCACGAAATCGACAAACAGAAATAAGCTGATTGCCAGCACCAGAAAACTGACGGTTGAGCTGATGATCCAGCGTTTTTTGATTCCAAAAAGCTTTGGTTCATTCTCTTGCGTTTCCAACAGATAAATCAGCAGTAGGATGCCTGCCAAAAATACGACCGTCCCTTGCGCACGGGTAAAATACTCGATGAACGCAGAAACATGATTGATTGCATCTGCGAAGAAGCGCGTCACGCTCCCACTCAAAACAACGGACTGGTCAGCAGGTTGAGCCGAGAGGATGAAGATGACAATCATCCAAGCAAATACCGGCAGCCAGTCGTAATAGCGTCGCTCCCTTTTCATCTGCAGCGCCTCCTTCCTGATATACTGAATGTTCTTATCAGTATATCAGAAAGCTTCAGTTCGGTGTAGTCCGTCGGCTGAACATTTTGCGCTCGTTCCTCCGATGAGCGTAGGTCTCGTCGGAGTTGGCGCCTTCTTCTCGATTTGTCCTCCGGGGAAGCTTCCCTCGCCGGAGGTGGTGTATCATCTCCTTGTGTTACCTCCGGGGACGCACGGCTTCGCCGGAGGTGCGCTGCCCTCAGCGGCCGGAGCAGCCGGCCAGACATACTTACTTTCTAACACAAAAAAATCTGCACCATCACAAGCCTAAGTGATGGTGCAGATTGTTTCTTAATTACTGCGACTCCTCGGAAACAGCCACATAGTAAAACAATTCAAAAGTGAATGTACCGCTGAAAGATTCCTCGGCAAGCTTTTCGAACCCAAAAGAATAGATATTCCAGATGCGCTCTAATCCCTCGAGTCTTTCGGCTAGCCTCTGCATATTGTCCGCAGTATTGCTTGTCATTTCAACTTCGTAAGTGCTCTTCATGTAAGTTTCATCAAGTCCTTCGATCGGTTGAGGTTCTCCGACACGTGCTATCTTTTGCACAATGACATTCTCTTCAGCCGCGGTCTGTTCCAGAATGATCAGCTGTTGATTAACCTTTTCGCCTTCTGGTAAAAATCCCCAGGTTTCTTCATACTTTTGCCTGTAGTCAGCCAGCAACGTTTCCTCTGGTGGATATTCGGCCTTCAAACGCGTTTCTTCATTCACCTGTTGCGCTACAAGATCAGCTTGCTGCTTAATCGGATCGAGAAAATACACTTGCCCGAAAATGAAAGTCGCCAGAACCATCAGCCCCATCACAAAAGCCAGTACAAAAGACATGCGATTCCATTTCAGCTTCATGAAAGAACCTCCTCTCTCAAAGCTGCTTCATCAAGTTCCAGCCAGAGCTCAACTGTCGAATCCGCTCCATCCAGTTGATTTTCCATGCTTATGAATTGAACATCCGAGACGTACTCCAGTGCTTTAAAATTTTCGACAGCTTCGGAAATCTCCGTAACCGTCAATCCTTCCAATACTAAGGTGATTTGATTCGTTTCATTTTTATTAAAAATGGTCACATGCTGTTCCCCGTTCGGAACCTGCTCAATGATTGCCTTTGATACGAAGGCCATTGGATATTGCTTCGCTTCAAAAGTGGCTTTATTTTCTGCCACTTGATCCGTCAATTGCGCGTACTCTTGCATTTGCCGAGACATCCTCAGCTGCTCTTCCTCGGCTTGAAGCCACTCCTGGGCACGTATTTCCGCTTTTGTATAATACGCTTGCGCTGAGAAGAAATAAATGCCCACAAGGACAAGCAGGATTATGAAAGAACCACCGAGCACATAAGGAAGAAAGTTTCTCTGTTTTTTCTCAAAAAAATTGACTTCAAACATGTTCGTTTTCCTCCTGTACTTGTTTTCTGGCAAGCTTCACTTTTTTCTGAGCAACCTTCTTCGGAACGGCTGCATGCTTCTCTTTCGATGCAAGCCCATATAATGGCAAAAATTTGGAGCCGATTTCTTCAGAAGCCTGCAGAATATGAATCGGCAGGAAGAAACGCTGAGATAATTGTTCCCTTACCTTTTCCAGATCCGGAAAATCACCCGTCAAAAAGATATGCGTCACTCCGCCTTGGCCGTTCATCACAGAATAGCGATAAAACTCCAGTAGCCTTTCCAAAACATCCAACATGTCCGTAATTGCCTCTTCAAAAGAATTTTGATCGTCTTTCCAGATCCATTCACCTTCTTTGGTTACATCCCATAAATCAACCAAACGGGCTAAGCGCGAATGGCGCGAAAATTTGGGCAAATTTTGGTGAAAAACCATGATTGCATGATCTACAGGGCTCCATTGCAACACCATCACATGCTTATCGGGACTCTGTTCCAAGTCATTTTGTTGCAAGATGATCCGGTACAGGCATAGGGAAGAAATATCCGCTACGACCGGATTCAAGAATGCCTTTTGCAACAAGGATTCGTACTGGAAAATGACTTCTTGCGGATAGAGCATCAGAAGAATAGTCTGGTATATATCGCCAACCTCAAGCAACTCAAATTGAAAACGCGTCTCCTTGAACGGGGAACGGATCAGCTGGCCCATATGCAGCGTGACGTAAGCCTTTATTTCTGACGGTGCCAGCTGTGCCGGTATTTTTTCTTCACGCACTATGACAAAATCGTCCGGCAACAAGATAGCTGCTTGCGCATTTTTCAACTTTTTTTCAATAACAAGTGCGTTCAGTCGATTCTCAAGCAACGAAGGATTGTTGATTCTCCCTTCATGAAGGATTTCGGTATCAAACAGAATCTCATTTTTTTCCAGTACTGTGCGGGATTGCGCATCCACGACCAGATAGCGGATCCGCCTTTCCAAAAATTCAAAATAAAGCAATGTTTTTTTCTGAAACAACATAATGTGCCTCCCTCCGTATCCGAAACGCAAAAAGTGGTCCAACTCAGCTAAAAAGTGCTAGGTACCACTGAATCATCGTTTCTCCATAATAAAAAACAGTTACTGCAGCCAGACTGATATAGGGACCAAACGGAATGGTCATTTTTCGATCGCCACCTTTTAACTTCATGATGATCATTCCCGTGATTGCTCCGTAAAGCGTGGCCAAAAAGAAAAGCAACAAAAATAGATAAGGTCCGAAAATAAAGCCCAACAAAGTGAAGTATTTCAGATCACCCGCGCCCATGCCCCCATTAGATACGAGGATGATCACGAACACTAAAACAAAGGCCAGGACCGCTCCGATTGAGGACTCCCAAAGAGAGGGCTGCGGATACAGGAAGCGCAAACCCACAAACAATGGCGTGAAAAACAAAAGTAACTTATTTGGGATTTTCCTGTAGGCCAAATCCGATACCGTGATCGGAATGATGAGCGCAATCAAAAGCAAACCCAGAAACGTTTGTTCATTCCAACCATAACGGTAGAAAGTAATGGCCGCCAAAATTCCGGTCGCCAGCTCCATGATTGGGTACAGCAACGAAATTTGTTCCTTGCATTGACTGCATCGGCCCCTTTGGCGCAAAAAAGACCAGACCGGAATCAATTCTTTCCAAGTCAAGGTCCGTTGGCACGTGTCACAATAGGAACGCGTCTGAGCCAATAACGTTCCGTTCGGCACCCGCAACCCCACCACATTAAAGAAAGACCCAAATACCAAGCCGTAGATGAAAAAAATAACGGTTACGATTGTCTGCATGAAAAAACTCCTAGTAAGCAAGAAAGACTCCACGAAGGAGTCTTTCTATGTATTTAAATGGGTGTTACTGTGTTGTTGTTGCCAATTTCCCTGCTTTCACTTCAGCTTTTGTCACTGATGTTACAGTACCTTTATAGCCGGCTTCAAGGTATTCTTTATCGATTAAGATAACAGTTGTAACAGGATCTACTGCATCTGTTTCTTGAAGGTAGTACATTTTCGCAGCATCGAAAACTAGCTCTGCTTCAGCTTTATCAGTATCGGTTTTAGCCTTATCAACAACATTCCCGATCAACGGAATCGAGATACCAATGATAAGCCCCAAGATTACGATAACCCCTAGTAATTCAACTAATGTGAACCCGCCTTCTTTTTTCAACAACTGTTTGATTTTATTCCTCATATTCTTTCCCTCCATTTTCTTTTCTATTTTATGAATGTTTGTTTAGTAAAAAAACTCACTTCTTAAACCAACAGAAGTTTATTTCCAATCCAAATCATACAACAATTATTTTGGACATGCAATCTATTTAGCGCTGGATTATCCGAAAGTTTCGAACATACTGAACATCGGCACAACGATTGAAAGAACGATCAGACCAACGATGGCTGAAAGGAAAATTATCATAACCGGTTCAATCAAAGCTTGCAGTCTTTCGGATGACTCCTGCACTTCCTGATCGTAGATTTCCGAAACTTTTTTCAGCATCTCGTCCAATTCTCCGCTTGATTCCCCGACTTGGATCATCTGAATGATCAGCGGAGGGAAAAACCAATGGTCGACCATCGGCTTAGCCAACGATTCTCCTTGTTCAACATCTTTTTGTGCTTTCAACAGTACATTTTCAACCACACGATTGCCCACTACTTGACTGGTCACTTCGATGGCCTGGAGAATCGGTACGGAACTATTGATCAAGGAACTTAATGTTTGCGTCATCCGCGCAAGCAATGTTTTCTGCAAGAAGGTTCCCAGAATAGGCATCTTCAGTTGCACCACATCGAACACGTACGCGACCTGATCTTTTTTACCAAGCTGAATGATAACCGCCACGAGAACTCCGACCACTACGATCATAAGCCACCAGTAATGCTGAAACAACCCGCTCAGTGTCAGGACAAACTGGGTAATCGCAGGAAGTTCACTTCCCATGGAGGCAAACATATCCCCGAAAATAGGCACGATGAATACCAATAGGAAGGCTGTGATTAATAAGGCTAACACACCTACAATAAGCGGATAGGTCATGGCTGTCGTGATTTTCTGCTTGATGCGGTGCTGCTTTTCATAATAGTCCGCCATTTGCTGGAGGGCTTCTTCCAAACGCCCGCTGACTTCCGCCGAATGAATCATGTGTACCAATAAATTAGGGAATAATTTCGGTTTTTTCGCCATCGCTTCAGACAAAGCAACCCCTTCCCTTATTTCCTCGGATAATTCTTCCAATGCTTCTTTCAGGGCAAGGCTCGTTGATTGGACAGCCAGCAGGTCCAAAGCGTCGACAAGTAAGATTCCTGCATTCGTCAAAGAGGAAAACTGTCTCAGGAACACGATGAAATCCTTTGATTTCAATGAGGTACGAAAATTGATGTCCTTGTTCAAGACAGCGTTCAGCGCATCCACTTCAAAGACGATAAGATCCATGTGCCTGAGTTCATTCAGGGCTTCTTTTTTATTGGTGCTCTCTATTTTCCCCTTCATCAGTTTTCCGTCTCTTGTTTTGGCTTTGTAGGCAAAAACAGCCATCATTACCCTCCTTTCTTATTTAACGATTGTTTTCTTCTACTATAATAATAGATGCGACCGGCTGATTGTTTCATCTTCCACGAGCCGCTTGATGCTCATCTCCATAGTGTGCATTCCTTGATCAAGTGATGTCTGCAGCACATTGGGGATTTGATGCATTTTTTCAGCTCGGATCAAATTCTTGATTGCGGCATTATTGACCAACATTTCGGTTGCTGCCACGCGACCATCAACCTTCTTGGTCGGCAGCAATCGCTGCGACAAGATGCCCAAGAGCACATTCGCCAGCATCAAACGGATCTGATCCCTTTGCCCTGCTGGGAAAACATCAATCATCCGTTCAATGCTGCCGGCTGCATCCGAAGTGTGCAACGTCCCCAAAACTAAATGGCCCGTTTCCGATGCCGTGATGGCCGTGGAAATGGTATCCATATCGCGCAACTCCCCTACCAGAATGACATCGGGATCCTGGCGCAAGCTCGCGCGCAGACCTTCTTTGAATGATAAGGTATCGAATCCGACTTCCCTTTGTTCAATGAGGGATTGCTTATGCATATGCAAATATTCGATGGGATCTTCCAAGGTAATGATGTGTCGGTTCATCGTTTCGTTCACATAATCGATCAGGGCCGCCAAAGATGTGCTTTTCCCGCTGCCGGTTGGACCCGTCACTAAAAAAAGTCCGTGTGGTTGTTGAACCAATTTTTTGGCGATTTCGGGAAGACCTAAGCTTTCCACACTGGGAATTTCTTTTGAAATGATCCGAAAAGCAAGCGAAAGCGCACTGCGCTGGTAGAACACGTTCACGCGGAAGCGGGCAATACCAACGATGTCGTACGAAAAATCAATTTCCCGTTTCTGTTCCAGCACCTCCCACGATTCTTGGCTAAGGCATGTTTTGGCAAACTGCTCCGTATCTTGAGGCGCAAGGGAAGCTTGTTTTTGGGGAATCAGCTTTCCGTCCACCCGGAAAACCGGTGCAGAACCTACGACAAGATGAACATCGGAAGCTTTTTTTTCATTTGCTGCGATTAATATAGCATCCAATTGTTCCATTGTTTCCGCATGCTTATTCATTGATTGAAGCAACCCGCAACACCTCTTCCAACGTCGTCTTGCCTGCCTTCACTTTTATCAAGCCATCGTCAACCAAAAAGCGGACTCCTTGTTGCTTGATATGTTGCTTGATTTCCTGGATGGATGCCTGATTCATCATCAACTGCCTTACCTCTTCCGTGATCACAATCAATTCATGAATGGCCATCCGTCCACGGTATCCGGTATGACGGCAAACATCGCATCCCCTGCCGAAGGTGATCGTGTCGATGGTCTGATTGCGTCGCTCAAATATTTCCCTCTCTACCGGGGTTGCTTCTCTTGTGTCGGCACAATCTTTGCATATGGTTTTGACGAGCCGTTGCGCTACGACACCACTTAAGGCAGATACAATCAAGTAGGGTTCGATCCCCATATCGAGCAAGCGGGGAATGGCCTCAATGGCGCTGTTCGTATGCAGCGTGCTGAACACCAAATGGCCCGTTAGAGCCGCGCGCACACTGTTCTCAGCCGTTTCTTTATCGCGGATTTCTCCCACCATGATGATATTCGGATCCTGACGCAAAACTGAACGCAAGCCCGTCGCAAAGGTCAGCCCAATCTGCGTATTGACCTGGACTTGGTTGATGCCCTCGAGTTGATATTCAACCGGGTCTTCGATCGTAATGATATTACTTTCGGGATGGTTCAGTTCATTAATGGAACCATACAGCGTGGACGTTTTCCCTGAACCAGTCGGACCTGTCAACAGAATCAGTCCTGACGGTTGCGCGATCAATTCCCGATAATCAGCTAAAATATCCTTTTCTAAGCCGATATCCTCTACTTTTCTGAACATATTGGACATATCCAATATCCGCAGCACAATTTTTTCACCAAAAACGGTCGGCAAAGTAGCCACACGCAAATTCACCCGTTTACCTAAAACCGTCGTGCTGATACGTCCGTCCTGCGGCAGGCGCGTCTCCGTAACGTTCAATCCGGCTATGATTTTGATTCGAGCAACCAAAGCGTTCATCAGGGTTTTCGGCAACGGTCGTTCATTACGAAGCAGGCCATCTACGCGGTACCGAACGGATACTTGGCGTTCAGTTTGATCCAAATGAATATCTGATGCACGAAGCGATACACCTGTTTCCAGCAATTGATTGAAGATCCTCACTGCTGGAGCATCCTCACCCTCGACATACTCAATATTCACTTCTTTTGAGTCGTATAAGCGGTTGATTGTCTGCAGTAAGTCATCCCGTGTCGCTATCACCGGCCTGACAGCATAGCCAGTAGAAAATTCAAGCTCCTCTATGGCATAGAAGTCCAACGGATCATTCATTGCCACAATCAAGCGGTTATGCTCTTTTTTGATTGGGAGCAATAATTTCGATCGGGCAAAATCTTTTGATATCAGCTCCACTACAGACATGTCGATCGGATATTGATACAATGACACACTTTCCAGTTTCAATTGGATTTCCAGTGCATCCAATAATTGCTTCTCAGTGATGTACCCTTGATCAACCAGCAAATCACCTAGTTTTCCGTCTTGCTTTTTCATGCTGAGTGCTTCCACAATCTGCAGTTCCGTTATGATACCCGTTTCTTTCAATAAATCCCCTAGTTTTTTCTTCCTAAAATCTGCCACATTCTCCCACCTTTCTACTAGTTTTCAATGATTGGCCCTGAGCTGATGATATCTTCCGGATCCGGTTCAGCAGTAGGCGCCGTCGACCCGACCGGAAAGCCTGCCGTGTTTACGGCCGCATAGTTGAGGCTTGCATTGCCCAACATTTTGAATGTTTTTGCGATGACCATGCCGTTTATTGAACAGGTGCCCGTTAACGAGACCGCCGCATTCGGAGCTATCAGCATCATGTTGTAGACTGCATTTCCAGCGAAATCCAACGCAGTATCCCCCAAATACACTAAAGTGATATTTGCGGACTCACCTCCGTTGAAAGATATGTTATTAATATTCGTGATTGTATCAGTAACAATTGTTAGCGTCCCTCCACCAGTAACTACAATGTTTCCACCACTATTCAGCGTGTTCACTACAATCGTCCGATCTTGTCCTGTAGTATCGATTGTATACGTTTCATTGGATTTATTTTGGATTTCCGAAATATAAACATCTGAATCTAAAACGAGCTTAGTGCTTTTTTTTGAGATCGTTAAGTTTATTTCTGTATTAAGATTGTTTATATCAGGCGCTTTAATAGCTGCATAGGGTTCAAAATCAATAGACTTCACTTCATTGCCTTTATATTTAGTACTTCCAAAAATATTTATGCCTGTTTTTGGAGCATTCGTGTATATACTATCGCCTGTTATAGTACTACTACCACCAATGTAAATAGCTCCTTCGGTCAATAAAACCGCATCAGTAGGAAGTGTCGGCAATCCACCACTGCCACCGGTATTCTTATCGACCCAAGTCACACTGAATTTTTTGGTGACGGTTCTTTTTTTTCCACCCACTTCTCCAATGGAGGTGATTGTGTAGGTTTCTGGGTTTATTTTAGTTGTTGCGGTCGCTCCACTGTCAAAATGGTACACAGAACCATCAGCGAATCGATCATTATGCTCGCTCACAATTGCCGACACTTTAGCATCGAAGGAATCCTCTGTCGCATTGGTTTCATAAGCGCTCAACACTTTACTCTGAATCTCTTCATAAGCTGCAACAGCTCCTGCCTCTGCCACATAATAAGCGGACGTATCATCACGGTTGGCAACACTCAGACGATAGCTGCCGAGTGTGAGTGTCCCGATTGCAACACCAAGTACAGACAGCACGAGCAGCACCATCAATGTCAAAACGAGGCCACTGCCTTTTTCTTCTCGGAGATGTTTGATTCTCATTTTCCCACTCACCTCCTCAAATAGATCTTCGTTTGATATTCTATTGATTGATTGTTGTATTTGGCCATACTTTCTAATACGATGGCCACACTCTTTTCAGTAGCATTCAATTCAACCGTAAAATCAGCAACCCCATCCGCCAAAACCTGATCATTATTTTTCACAAGCTGTGCGCCTTTTTGGCTGAATGACTCAGCACCGACAGTCAAAATGGCATCCCCTGATTCTGATTCTGATTCCGATACTGTTATATCAGCAAAAGGCTTCTTGCGAACTTCTCTGGAAATGACAGAGAGTGTGTAAGCGAAATCATTTGACTGGCCAGCAGAATAGGACTGAGCCAAGTATTGCTTCTGCCCAAACAGATGAACGGCCCCTACGAGCGATAGCACAACCGAAAGTAGCGCAATGCTCGCCAACAGTTCTATGAGCGTCATACCTGATTCGTTCCGCAGACTAATCTTCGAGCTATTCTGCTGTACGGAACGACAGCAGCGTTTCCATTTCCGCATATTTTTTTTCTCCCTTAGAAACCGTCACTGTTCCCTTATAAAGGGCAGCATTCAGCTCTGATGATTCAACTTTAGATGTCACTTCAAAACCGGAGACCGTTTTAGGGCCTTCGTCCTCAATAAAGCTCAACGTATCACCCACACTCTCTGTCTCTGAATAGTAGGTAAGCAATTCGATTTGTTCTTGTGCGATAAAAGTTGCTTCATTGACGGCATCGGTCTTATTATTTATTTTTGCTGCTTGGATAAAAAAGGATAAAAAAGTTGTGATGATAAGCGACAGAAGCAGAATGGATGCCAACACCTCGACGAGCGTCATCCCTTCTTCTTCTGATAACATACCTTTCATTAGTTTTCTATACCAACATTTCATTGTCTTCTTCCCTCTTTGGAAATATATTTATAAATACGGACCGTTTTGCCAATCTCAGAATGCAACAATTTTGTTAAAAATGTTATTATTGAGTATATTATCTTAACGATTGACTGTCAATGATATTGAATTCATGGAAAACGATGCCCCTTCGTTGGAGCATACAGCCCCCATTTTACAACAAGACTATTCACAAATATGATGGTAAAATGGTTGTTATGGAGCATACTGACACGGAGGTTATCATGAAGACAAATGAAACAGAGCAAAAGAGACTATTGGACGAAATTGCCTATTTGAAGCGTTTGAACAAGGAACTGAGCAGTCAATTATATGAAGATGATTTCTCGAAATTCCCATGGTTGGGAAACCTGGGGCAGTGGTTTTGGGATTGCCAAAAAAATATTGTAACTTTCAATCCTTTGAAAGCAAGTGCGCTGGGGTATTCACAGGATGAAGTACCTGCAGAAACAGGATTTGAATTTTTCACAGAAAAGTTGCATCCTGAAGATTATGACACTGTGATGGATGAAATGCGTGCACACCTCAAAGGTTTAGTCCCTGTATGGGAAGTCAAGTATCGCATTCAAGCAAAGGACGGATCTTGGAAAGTTTTTTATGATCGCGGCAAAGTTACGCAATGGTCAGCCGATCATAAACCACTTTTCCTTGTAGGAAATGTGTTTGATATAACTGAAGACGAGAACCAGAAACGGGAACTGCTTCATAAATCGACTTTCTGGCGTGCACGGGCAGAAATTGATAGCCTGACCAAGTTGTACACACGGGCGGCATTGAATGAAAAGTTATCTTTTATTCATCAATATAGTCTTCTGAACCATAAAAACTACTCTATTTTGTTATTGGATATTGATCACTTCAAAAACATAAATGATACCTACGGCCATTTGGTAGGTGATCAGGTATTGAACAGGTTCGGTCCTGTCCTCCGTTCCAACATTCGTGAAGTAGATATCGCTGCTCGATATGGCGGAGAAGAATTTTTGATTGTCTTCCCAGATTTAGGCAGGGAAAACGCCAGAATTATAGGTGAACGCATTCAGCAGAGCCTGAAAAATACTGATTTTCCCATCGAGCATGTGTTGACGATCAGCGCCGGCATCGCCTCAAGCCACGAAACGCAAGATTTGATGGAACTCTTGGATCTTTCCGACAAGCGTCTCTACCACGCAAAAAATACTGGCCGAAATCGCATCATCCATTCCTGATCGTTGTGTACCCAAAAAGGGGGGTATCTCCTTATTTTAAATGGATCAAAGTGATCTTCAGCCTCATTATTCTCCATAAAGAAGTACTTTTTCGATGAATACGGAGACAACTTCAGGATCGAACTGGGATCCTGCGCATGCTCTTAATTCTTGAATAGCTTCTTCCATTGTTTTGCAGTCGGTATAGCTACGCCCACTGGTCATTGCATCATATGAATCTGCAACTGCGATGATTCGGGAAGCTAAAGGAATGTCCTCTCCTTTCAATTTTTCTGGATAGCCTGATCCATCTACCCACTCATGATGGGACAAGACAATCATCGCAACAGATGCGTATTCATCTACGGACCGAAGGATTTGGTACCCCGATTCAGGATGGCGTTTGATCTGCTCTAATTCTTTTTGAGTTAATGAAGAGTCCTTATTGAGAATTTTTGACGGTATCGTGATTTTTCCGATATCATGCACTAAGGCAGCTTTCTTCACTAATTTTTGTAAGTATGGCTCAAGTCCCATTTTTTCTGCAATTTTCCCGGCATGGTCGGCAACATTTTCTGCGTGCGTCGGATCCCATTTCCTTAATAACCTAGGATTCGACTTGATACCTTCAATAATCGAATTTTTGTGCTTCCGGCTTTTGCGCAACTTATCTTCGTACATCAATCTATCTGCTTCCAAAATGATATCTTCAACAGAGTCTTCTATCCCTGTCTTTGTTGCAACCCCTAATGAAATAGAAACCCATTCTGACGGGAATCTCCCGGAAATTTTTAAAGTATCGCTATTTTTTATTTTGTCAGCAAGTGAATAGGCAACATCATAAGGTGTGTATGGGAGCAACAACACAAACTCATCTCCACCATAACGGACAAAAATATCGCCTTCCCGTTGATAACTTAGCATTTTCTCTGAAATCGTGCGTAACAATTCATCCCCTTGATCATGCCCATAAGAGTCATTGATCAGTTTCAAACCATTCAGATCAACAAAAATGACGCTAAGAGGCAGTTGATAGGGCAGAACCATCGCCTCGGATGAAGACTGGATAAAGCTGCGCTGATACATCCCTGTTAATGTATCCCTGTTATGATAGAACTCAAGTTTTTCCCGCGTCATAATCAGATCTGAGATATCGCGTCCTGATGCATAGATACTATTCTCAAAAACTTTCACACGCCACTCATAATAACGGACTACCCCCTTATGGTTCAGGACTCGGTTGACAAATTTATCAAGCCCGCCATCTTTCACTGACTCACTGATGGCAAATTTTGTGGCATATAAATCATCCTTTACGATGATCTCAAAAATACTCTTGCCAATCATCTGCGAATCATTGTAACCCAATGATTCGCGCCACGTCCGATTGCTTTTAATGATTATTCCATTGAATGAACAAATACAGAATAAATCTTTTGTCACTGAGATATAGCGCTGAAGCTCGATGTTTTCCTCCCTCAGATTATTTTCTGTTTGATTTCCAACTGAGCTGTCCTCATGGGGATCAGTCTCAATTACCGAGTCAAGTTTACCCAGGTTATTTTCTTGAAATCCATCTACCATTTTATCCTCCTTTAATTACTTTCCCGGTGCATTCAAGTTATGCTTTTGTCCCCTTTACTGAGCCAATTCATCGCTGTATGTCACTTTCGTAACGTCTTAAAAAGTTAATGGCACTCTCTTCCGGTAAGGGTTTGCTAAGAAGATAGCCTTGGATGATATCGCACCCATATTTTTTCAGGTACGCCTTTTGCTGTTCGTCCTCTACGCCCTCTGCTACAACGCTTAAACCAATTTTATGGGCCATAGAGATAATGTCTGAAATGACCAGGTTTTTTTCAGATGTGTGGCTTATCTTACCGATAAAGAACCGATCGATTTTTACGGCATCTATATTCAGTTCAGCAAATGTGGAAAAAGATGAATAACCGGTCCCAAAATCATCCAGCGAAATGGCTATGCCCATTTTTTTGATTTCCTCTAAACTTTCGTTGATCTGGCTATAATGGCTGAGCAACACCGTTTCTGTGATCTCGAATTCCAGCGACTTCCTGATATTTTCTGTTAAAAAGTGTTTTTGTCGCAAATTTCCCACAAAGTCTTCTCGAAGCAATTGAATGCCGGAGATATTTACTGCTACAGTCGTTTCGTGAAAACCTTCGTCCTGGATTCGTCTTAAAAAATTACATGCAAGCTCGATGATGTGATTCCCTAAATCATAGATCACTAAATTCTCCTCGGCTAAAGAAATAAATTCATCTGGAGTTACCTGGCCTAGATTTTCAATTCGAAGCCTAGCCAGCGCTTCGAAACCAATGACTTTATCTTTCATCAAGTCGAGCTTAGGTTGGAATTCCAGGTAAAAAGATTCGTTATCTTTACCTTCAATGACTTCCCGCAATACTTTTACAATTTTATCTTGCCGCAAGAGTCGTTTCTCCATATCTTCGTTAAAGAAAGCCACCTGATCCGTTGAACTATCCTTGATATGAGAAAGTGTCAGAGTTGCATCCTGCAGAATTTTATCCGTTGAGGTATGTCTATCTTTAATCTCCACTATAGCTATTTGAATATCCACATACTGATGTTCCGTTCCTTCCACAATCGGATTCTCAAAAATGTGCATAAGTTTATCAGCGAATGCTCTCAGTTCCCGCTGGTCTGCGTAATCATCAAGCACTAATATGAATCTGTCTCCGTCAAACCTGAAAAATAAGTCTTCCGAATCCAATAATGTCCTGACTTTAACTGCAATCTGTTTTAGTACCTCATCTCCATATAAAAATCCGTAGGTGATGTTCAGTGTTTTAAAATTAACGAAATTGAGAAGCAACACCGCTTTATTTCTTCTGTATGGATTTCGTAGGACTTGATTGAGATACTCCGTAAGATATTTGCTGTTACGAAGCCCCGTAAGCTCATCATAGTAAGCAATTTTGATGTTGGACTTATTTTTCCGATAAGCATAATAGAGGATGCACCCCGTTATACTAATAACAATTAAGGAGACTGTAATCGCGTAACGAAACATTTGAGTAATTTTAGCATCCACTTTATCGGTGGGCCAATGTATCAACAACGACCCTATTTTTTCATTTTCGACAAATATAGGTACAGAAACTCTAAAAAATGAGGATCCATTTAATTCATCTCTATGTACAATCGATTCATTTCCATCCATTTCCGCGCGAATATCTTTAACATCGATTGTGCTGCCTATATAGTTCGGAAGACTGCTCGCAAGGATTTCGTACTTCGTGTCGACAAAGAACACGTGTTTTACATCTCCCCTGTTTGAAATATCACTTAATAATTTTGTGATTTCAAACGCCCCAATGAAATCTTGTATACTTTCTGCCAGAATCCCTAATTGTACAAATCCACCCGTCCCATCTTTAACATAGCCAAATTTATAGTAAACGCCATTCTCGGTGTCCGGACGGACGTCTTCCACCAGCATAGTCTGATCGCTCATCATGAAATCATGAACCGGATGTCCTTCATATGCTTGCCACCCGATAAATTCTTCGTCAGTGCTATTTGTAATGACTCCCTCATTGTTGTACAAGTGTATTTCATCCACATTGAACGTTTGGGAAATACTATCCAACACCTCATTATTATCCTTATTTTCAATAAGCATGACTGCTTGACTTGCTATCATTATTTTTTCATCCAAAAGTTCCGTAATGATTTCATAGGCTTCGCTTGTATGAGTCAAACTGTGTGAATAGCTGTTTGCAATTTCTAAAGTCGTCTCTTCAAGCTGATTATACTGTTCATCAATTCGATTTTTGACTGTTAAAGCTGTCAAAATCGAAAAACCTATCGATATCATCAAAAAGGGTATCAAGAAATAGGTTACTTCTACCTTCTTTAATTTGTCTCTTCCCAACACACAACCCCCGATAACACTTATTGCACTCTTTTTTCCGAATCGGCCATTTGAATAGCAGCGATATCAATTATTCTCCGACTATTACTAAAATGATTATATCATCTTATTTAAAAACCCATGGTAACAATATTGATTATTTTCATTTTCAGGAAGTTAAAATCAGCATATCGAAAAACAGCCACAAAGTTGTCTTATCAACATTTGTGGCTGTTTTTAACGGAAATACACAGAGGCCGATTATACGTTAGTTTGTAATCCTTACTTATCGCAAACAAAGTCATGATTTTCTTTTACAATCAATGACTGCTTTGTTGTTAAAGCGGGAAAGAAACAATAACTTTGTTTCTGCCGCCTTTTTTGGCTTTATAAAGAGCCAAATCAGCTCGCTTGAGCGTTTTATTCAATGTTTCCTCTGTGTGACTGTGGGCTACTCCCACAGATATTGTAATGTTTACCGGTTCACCTGTAGTTATGAAGAAACTCCTGTGGGCGATTATTTCCTGCAAATCATTAATGAACTCCTCAGCTTTACTGGGGTTTGAGTTGTCGATGATTACGGCGAACTCTTCACCACCGATTCTGTAGAAGGCTGTCCCAGGAGCCGCAAGCTCATTGAACACCTGCGCCATCTGTTTTAAAAGCACATCCCCACTGTCATGTCCAAAGCTATCGTTAAAGTTCTTAAAATGATCGATATCAACCACTGCCAGTGTTACTGGTTTCTTTTCTCGCTCCACTTCCATCAGATTGTTGTTGAACGTGCGCACATTCTTGAGCGTAGTCAGAGGATCGGTGCTGGCAGATACAATCAAACTATACAGATCCGACATAAAATAATGCATGACGAAAGTTGTGGCATACCCGAAAGTAAACAGAATAACGCTTATCCCCAGCACGAGTGCTTTATCAGCTATCAGGTGATTGGTAATCGCAATTGAAGTGATGAGAGAATAAGTGACCAAGACAAGCAATTGAGTCAGATCATTCAACTTATCCTGGGTATAATGGATTATCAACGGCAATGTGACTGCCAGCAAAATGCTGACGATCAAGTTGATTTGGGCAATGTCAGTACTGCCCCACACAAACCTGATAATCCCTAACAAAAGGATACTCGAGCTGGTTATTTTCCAATCCATATATTTAGCAGAGAAACAAAACATCAGAAATCTGAAATCATATCTTAACCCCAGAATAACTGTAGAAAAGCTTAACAAAACGATTCCTAACAGAACTTCAAATAAAATACATTTCATGAAATAGGCTATTTTCGTATTGTTTTGATTTGATAACCCCATCTTGCTCTTCAAATAGAAATAAACAGCCATAAACATAATTCCAATATTTGCCAGTAGACTAACCATCGTGTGCTCCTTACATACATGCTAAATAGAAACGAGTTACTGTGCTTTTTAAACCTTAAACCATGATGTAAAGTTTAAGTATAAATAACCTCAGAACAAATGTTTGATTAGAACGAATATCTTTTTTTAAACAGTAATATCTTGCTTATTATAACTTACTTATTTCATATTGTGTAATGTTTAAATTATTGAAAACTTTTACATTCTCAAAAAAAACAATATTGTATTCCATATCAGCTTAACTTTTTTTTTTTTTGACCGATATAATAAATTAGTTTTGAATTTCAGGAAAAAATCTCAGCTTTGCACAAGAACAAATACATTCGAATAGTAATTGGATATAATTTATTTTAATCACTGCACTTGTTTTTCACTAGTTAATTTGCAGTGATTGTAAAGGGGGAAAGTGAGTGGATGATACGCAAAAGTTGTTAGATGATTTATACATAGTGTGCCAGCCAATCATGCTGTGTTCAAATACAAATGTTATCGATGGGTACGAAATTTTATTAAGATCAAAAAAACAACCTGGTTTCCCTGAGAAAATGTTTTCGTGGTTCATCGAAGAGGACCAACGCAATTGCAAATTGATGGCTTATTATTCGAAGGAACTCAAAAAATTAATGGATGCCCACAGTAACATCAAACTATCGCTGAACCTGCATCCAAAACAATTAAAGCATCCCTCAACTTGGGATTTTTTGGATACTATTTCATTGATGAAAAAAAATGTTTCAATCGAATTGACTGAGCATTACTGCGAATTTGATCCAGTTGATGGAGCGGATAATCTCCAAAGCTATATCTCAGAATTGAAGAATACAGGGCTTTCCTTAGCGATTGATGATGTAGGGACTGGCCAAAACAACTTTGAATTAGTAACAAGTAATATCCAAAACATTTCCACTATAAAATTCTCACTGTTGAAGTTTCGAAACCTAAATGAGAATGTTTTGTTCAATTTCTTGAACAGCTGGTTTTTTTTGTCCCAAAAGTATCAACTTAAAATGATTGTCGAAGGAATTGAATCGGAAAGCCTCAGCAATGAGCTTAAAAATTTGGGTATGGTTTATCAGCAAGGCTATTTCCACGGGAAAGGCCAAGTGTTGGTTTGAATTTCCCCATCCAGCTCAGCCCGGCTTTCGTCGGGTTGGGCTGTTTTTTTGCGGCCGGATAAGCCGGGCCAGACATTTTTGGTGTTCTCTCCTCCGATGAGCGGCACCTTCGTCGTAGTTGGTGCCGTCTTCTTAGGCTGTGCTCCGGGGAGGGTTCCCTCGTCGGAGATGGTGTACCACTTCCAGTGTTACCTCCGAGGACGCACGGCTTCGCCGGAGGTAGGATGCCCTCACAGGCTGGTCCCACCTGCCAAACATACATCCAGCTAATCAAACTCACTAATCACAAAAAGTTCCCAAAACAAATCCCCGATGAGAAACTCTCACCGGGGATAAGGTAATTTATTCATTTTTTTGTTCGTTTGCTAGTGCGGCAGAGCTATCATTACTTTATTCCTGCCGTTTCTTTTAGCCTGATACAAGGCGTTATCTGCCCTTTTAAGGGTTTTTTTCAATGATTCTTTTTTACGGCGATGCGCTACACCTGCTGATATGGTGAGGGCTATCGGGTCTCCTGATGTTGCAAAAAAAACTTTTTCCTCAATCGTTTGCTGAAGGTGTCGCACAAAATTTTCTGCATCGGTTGGCTGAGTGTTTTCGAGGATGAGCGCAAATTCCTCCCCACCGATTCTGTAAAATGTTGTCTCCGCAATTGTTTGATCATTGAATACATCCGCCAACTGTCTCAAGGTCGCATCTCCACTATCATGTCCGAAGCAATCATTGTAGTCCTTAAAATAATCGATATCTATGACAGCCATTGTCACCGATTTATCTTTCTTCTGCTCTACTGCAGTCATCTCTCTATGGAACGTACGCACATTTTTAAGCCCTGTCAGATGATCGGTGCTGGCGGAAATAATCAGATAGTAGAGGTCAAAAACAAAATGATGCATGGTATAGATGCTCCCATAACCGACCACAATCATCACCAGACTTATATAGATAGCCTGTGATTTATCAGCTATCAAATAATTGGAAAGCAAAATGGTTGGCCACATGCAGTAGCTGACCAAAATATACAACTGCGTCAGGCTATTCCACTTATTCTGGATAAAAGCTGCAATGAGTGGCAAAGAGGCTGCCAGAACAATGCTTGCAAGCAAATTCATCTGCGCGACCTGATCATTTCCCCACCCAAATCTTAAGACAGCCAATAAAACAATACTCGAACTGGTCACTTTCCAATCCAAGTATTTCGCAGAAAAACAAAATAAAAGAAATCTGAAATCATATCTTAAGCCATCTACAACTGTGGAAAAGCTCATCAAAATGAAGCCCACCAACACTTCCAACAAAATGCTGTTGATGATATCGGATTTATTCCCTCCATCCTGATCATGCCAACCAGAGCTGGTCCTCATATAAAAATATACAGCCATTAACATGATGCCTACGTTTGCCAGTATATTAACCATTGTGCACTCCCTATTTATATGCCTAATAGAAACCAACCATTTGCCAACTTGCTCCGATTTATAATACTACCCATCGAAACAAATGTTTCCCACAGAAGTATGTGTGCTAAAATTTTATAACATTGCCTCATTATACATCACTTGCTTTATTTTATAATACTATAAGTTGATGAAAAATTATATACAATAAATAATTCTCAAAATATTAATTATATTTATAATTTTAATAAACTCAATATATATTTACAGATGTTGAGATACCAAATTTATAAACTTCTGCTTGGAAATATTACCATGTTGTTTCAACATAAATGCAACTCTGAAATAATTTCTTATTTATCATTTTTTTACGAATAACGAGTATATCCAAAAAATCATCTGGTAGCGACAGCCATTCTCAACTTGTGCACTTGACAGCAGTCCATCCCCCTCTGAATTCATACCTTCAGCGGAGTACGGCCGCCCGCAACACATCCTCATCCGGCCAACAGTCGCACCCCGGAGCTGGGTAGTTGGCGCATCATTCTTCTCCGTCCAATTCACTCCTGGTCGGAGGAGCACATACCTTTAAGTGGCACACACTTTTGACCAAATGAAAGACAAAATGACCGCTGAGAAACCCAGCGGTCATTCGGTGTAGCCTTCAATTACTTTTCACTACCTTCCAAAACACGCATACAATTCCTCGGCCAGTTTCGTGCTTTCCAGCCTGATGAAGCTAGCATCGTTGCTTTGGTTGCCGAGGACATCGATGCTGCCGTACCACACGATTTTACGATCGATCAGAACACATTTTGGGCCGGTCACGTCTTGTTGCTGCACGTCGATTCCTTTGTCCGCCAATGACTCAATCAGTTGTGTACGATTGGCTCGATGCTGAGGATTGACAATACTGTCAGCGCTCTTTGTCATTACGCTGACCGCGACTATTGTCGGGATGCGCGGTTTGATGGTGTTCAGGAATGTCGCCACTGTTTTGCCCGCTAGAGCAGGACTTACCAGGACAATCTCGCTCTTGGCAGAAAGCAGATTCTCTTTCAGTTCGTCGGCGTAATTCTTTCCTGTGTACATCAAACTTCGGCTGGCTGCTTCCTGATCCGCCAGTTCGACCGTATAGCCGATGCCGGCATAGCCCGTCAGCCGCTTGCGATACATCCGCTCGAGTACCGGAACATGGACATCGACATAATCGTAGATGCGGACCTCCGTTTTGCCTTCGTAGAGACGATGCAGGCGTCCGGCGTATTGGTGCAGCCGGCCCTTCCAGGAAATCGGCATCGCCAAGAACAGTGTATCCAAGCGCGGTTCATCAAAACCTTCACCGATGAACGAACCGGTTGAGACAATCGTCAGAGGCTGGGTTGTCGGAGCATTGCGTATCTGTTGCATCTTCTCCCGTTCCGTCTTCCTGCCCATTCCGCCCGTAATCGCCACCACATCTGGGATTTCCTCCCGCAACAGTTCTTCCAGCCGTTTCACATGCGCAACTCTTTCCGTTAGGATGATGGCATTTCTGCCCTCGCGGTAATTGCTGATGATATCCGCAACCAATTTGCTGTTCCGCTCTTCATTTTCGGAAATCTGTTGATAAACTTGTTGCAGGGACATATCCTGCCGGATTGTCGGGTCAAAGGGTGTAAATTGCATCCTTACTTTGTGGTCAAACGGTCTTGCCTTCGCCTGCTTTTTCGCATTATCCCTATATCGGATCGGACCGCACTGCATAAAGACAATCTGTTGCAGGCCATCTTTTCGAGTCGGTGTGGCCGTCAAACCATAGACGTACTTCGCCGTGGTTGCCTGCAGAGCTTGCTCAAAACTGACCGCAGACAGATGGTGGCACTCATCGACGATGACCATTCCGTAATCCTGAAGACATTCGTGGGCTTCACCTTCGTGGTAAAGGGACTGCAGCAAAGCAATGTCGATTTTTTGGGTCAGTTTTTTCTTGCCGGCACCCAATTGTCCGACCATCTTTTTTGCTTCCTTTTCGTTTTCGGCATCCTTGAAATCGAGAAATTCATTGATTTTCTCCCGCCACATGCTGACCAGGCTGGTTCTATTCACGATAATCAAGGTATTCACCTGCTTTTCGGCAATGATGTTCAGCGCGCTTACCGTTTTACCGAATGCGGTCGTCCCACATAGAATCCCGTTATCGTGCACAAGCAGATTGGCCACCGCTTTTTCCTGTTCCGGCCACAACTCTCCTTTGAAATCCACACGTAATGCATCCCCACTTACGGTATCATCCGTCACCGAAACAGGGATATCCAAAGATTCGAACAACGCCATCACTTTTTCCTGAAAGCCGCGCGGCAGTCCGATATACTGCGCGTCCTCCGCGCTGCATGAAATCAACCGGGTAATATTATGAGTGGACTTCCGACTGTTTTGCGCAATATAGAACGCCGGATTATGGAAGACCGCCCTCCTTTTCAAATAGCTCAACGCGTGTTCCGTCAGCTCGGCTTTTTCGATATAAATGCGATTAGCCAAAGTGATCTTCACTTGATCCGGGAAATCTGCCTTTGTCAAAACGATTTCCTTCTTTTTCCATGGCTTCAACCCTTCACTTGTACCCGCATTTTCGGAAAAATCCTCGGTTCCATTTTGCGTTTGCAGTTTCTCCAGGAATAATGAGATATCTTCAGCCGGAATCTTTTTGATGCTGGCCAGGTACGCCCACTGATCTTCATAAGAACGGAAAGCCTCATCAACAAACTCGCTGTTCCCATGCTGTCGTGCCGTTTTCTGCAGCGGCAAAGCAATCAGATTGCCGAACCCGCCCGAAGGCAGACTGTCCTGATTCGGGAAGAGACGATCAAAGGATGCTATCTTTAGTTCATGCCGACGATTCATCGCCGCGGTAAGTAGTGCACTTCCGAATTTCCTGGCTTTCTTTGCGGGTACTGGTTGCGCAAAGAAGAACCACACATGTGCACCGTTGCCGGATTGTGAGCGTTCGATGCTCACCGGAATCGCAAACTGATGGCACACCTCCCGCAACACTTCGGCATCACGCTGCCATTCCCCTTTGTCCAAATCGATCGCCAAAAAGTGACAACTATCATCCAAACAAATCGGAAACACCCCTGCAATCATTCCATCAAACCCACGCAGATGATGATCGACAACCCGCTCATCAAACGGCGCATACTCTCCATCCCCCGGCTTCCGTTCCCAAGGCTTGGATTTCATCGGGCCGTAAACCATCTTTCCTTGCTTCTTGTTGAAGTACTTGTGCGCGAACACATCCTCCCGACCTTTGAAAAGCGACATGAAAAGACGGATTTTTTCGGAGGGAGAAGAGTATTTATTCAAAGTCGGGACGGATTTTTTTTCTGGCTCTGGAGACGGATCCCCTTTCGAGGGTATTGGAATATTGGTAAAATTAGATTGGTGGTAATCACCAGCAGCCCCCTCCACAAAATATACTTCTGCCTGTTTAAGTGCGGATTCCAACAATGAAATGTGTTCCTTTAGCAATTGGTTCTCCTGCAACAATAAATGGTACTTTTCAGATAGATTTTCTGGATCCATAATCGTTTCTCTACTCCTATTCGCTATTTAGACAGATGGCTAAGTAGACTTGATTTCATTTCAACTTTTATATATTGTCAATTTTACTGTATCCAGACAGATTAGACCATGTTAAAAAACTATAAACTGCATAACTCTGATTGGGGATTCCTGGGGAGCGTTTCATCGGGAAATTTGTCTTCTTTTTAAGGGTACATTACCGGTGAGGACGGCTTCACCGAGAATTCCGGCACTCTTCCACAATCAAGACCGAAATGGGACAATCACATATTTTCCAAATCAAAAAAGCCGAGGAATGTTATTCCTCGACTGTATCCAAACGTTCATTCAATTGCACACTGCCCGCTATAATTTCAGCTATTTTTACACATTCATCATGCTGTTTGCCTCTATTTACTGACGAGTTGGGCAAAATGTTCAACGTCAAGCAATAATTGCGCGAGGGCACGTTTACCATCTTCAGTAGATATTTCCCCGAGCAAAGGATAGACCACTTCGTCAGCTATAACGTCTTCGGAGCTTTCTAATTCCGCAATCGACTTATCAGTAATTTCTGCCATTTTTGCAATATGTACAGGTTGAAGTTTTCTTTCACCACTAAACAATTGGCAAACCAAGGATGGGTCACACCCATTCGACCTGCTAACCACTCCTGCGTGCGGTGGTGTTCCGCTAACCATTGCTTTACATTCCTTAATGCATTCTCATCACTTCTCATCGGTAATCACCTTCGACCTCCGCGGCTTCGCCGGAGTTAGCCAACTTGATTTAGTTCTGTTTAGAACGGTAGATCGCTTTCTTCATGACCATTATAGCAATCAGCAAATGCCAAATTATCATCAAGGTATACTTCTATTCGGTATTCCATTAAGGGCGTCCCTATTTTCCCCTTAAAAGGTCCATTACAATTATAATCAGAAAAAACTACTTCATTGGTTAATCCGGATTGAAGGTCCGTCATTTTGATTTTCAGATCGAAAGTCTTGTCCCCTAACCCATTATTGAATGTCAAAATGACTTTATCACCTGATATCTCTGCTTTACTGACATATGTCCAAAGCGAGAAAAACACAATCTGCTTATTATCAACCCTAACTTTATCTGCATACATTTCTGTTTCTGTGGGTCCCAACAAACTCAAAAGTGTATTCTTTTCTGCCTGGCTTCTGACAAGAATAAATTTTAACGCCCCATCCAACTTCAGTTCGTCCGAAACTATGATTTCCGCATGTCTGCAAGCGACTATCTCATCTCTTTCATGACTCTCAAATGGGCCCTCATGATATATCTTGGAAAATGGCAGCTCACTGAATTGCTGCGGTGCCTGGAGCAATTCATGCTCTCCGCTTTTAGCAAGACTACTTTTTGTGAAATAACAATTTGGTTTCTGAAGGGTTTCCTCTAAATCAAAAAGGAAAAAAACTGGAAAGGGGCAGTGCGCCTGAAGTGACCCCAAATTCGATTTGCTCCGGAATCCCTCATTGTTGTATTGGGTAGGTGTTCTCGGCCTAAAGTAGAGGCGAACATATTTTTTCCATTCCTCATCCGTCTGGTTGATGACCTCAATGCTGGCATTTTCATTTTCCATTATTCCCGATTCCGATGCCTTTTCCCGGGATACCAACATCCCATTTTGTAAAATCGAGACCGCATTGTTCAGATTGGTAAAGTGGAAGCAAAATGAGGTCCACACTTTTTTCTTGTCACGGTTCAAGCCAACCAACGATTTATCATTTCGAAGTTCACTGATGACCTCGCCAAAGGATGTAACAGAACCATTCATAATGTTACCTCTTCTCGATTTGCAGAATCTGTTTCGGGTAGTTCGCTGTTTATGACAGTAAGCCCAAAGATGGCTTTCCCGTTTGGATCGATGACCTTAGCCATCTCAATATAATCCAATTTCCCCAACAGATTGAACACAAGGCGCAACTCCTCGCTACGGTTGAAATGTGAAGGGAAATCCGTATCCCTTATGAATTCGGTCTCTCGCAATTTAATCCACAAATCGAATAAATCCGCTTGATAGAAAATGTGTCTCTTTCCTTCACTGGTCATTAGAAGATATGGTTCTGAGTTTGGATCATAACTGAAGTCGGATTTGCCGGCTGTATTTTTTGAAGTAATTTCCCATATCTCGTCATTTATGACCAGTTGGTTATCAGCCTCACCAGCATCCAGCAAGTCATCCCATACTTGTTCCGCACTTAAGTTACTCGGACTGCTTTGTAACCATTTTTTTGTTTCTTGAACATTCATGTGTTCCGCACCAGCAGTCCTGTCACTGTAAATATGCACGAATACATCAATCGGAAGGTCTTTTAAGTATTTCTCCATCAAAGGTCTGACTTCATTTTCCCAGTCCAATCCACCATTTCCGCAGCCTAGTTGCGGGAATGAAACAGATGTTACCCCTTTTTCCTCATATGTTTCCACGAATTTCTTGAGGCCTTGTTCGATATAAGCGATTTTGGATGGATTTCGCCAATGCTTTTTTGTCGGGAAATTCAGGATCCACTTCGTGTCTGATTTATAGATCCAAAGTTTGCCGATATCCAGCAAATGTTGCTCGCAAAATTTTTGATATTGCTTATACATGTCCGGGTAGATTTCTTTGTAACGTTTGGCAATGCCTTTTCCCATCACCCCGACTGTGTTCACGGTGTTGACAATCACTTGCGCGGGACTTTTGAAAATATCCTGTTGGACATACATCAACATCTTATATCCCCCCATTTTATCTTTACTTTACCCATACCTCCAGTAAAGTATAACATACGGACACCCCATTCAATCTATGATATTGAGAAATACAGAGCATCAAAATCAGAGTTTCCATCCCTCTCAATTAAACTGAAGACTCGCCGGAGAATAGCGTTTATAAAAATCATCAACTCCGACCAAGGCGGCTTCGCCGAAGTTCAGCCGCCCGCAATGCTTCCTCCTCCGGCTAGCATTCGCTTACCAGAGCTATTCTGTCGGGGGCAACCTGTTCTCCGATGAGCGACATCCTTATTGGAGATAATGATCCTCTACACTACGAATCCACACCTTAAAAAATCCCCGGGGAATCGTCACCGGGGATCAGTTATGCAATTCAGTATTCAGTTCTTCCAACTCATCGCATCAATATGAGCCTGTTTGGTTTGGGCGTCCGCCAGAGCAAATCTACTGAGGTCGTTGTAGATTTGGTTGATTTCCCAGATGGTCAGCCGATTCGCCAGAGAAGTCACATCCTGATTGATTTCCCTGATCAAAATATTCCGATTCATGACCTTCACTTCCGGTGAGCGGACGGACATTTTCTTCAGCTCGCAGCGATTGCTGAAAATGATGTAAGAGCGGAACACTTCGCCGCCCAGCCCCAGGTGTTTCTGTAGAACGCTGATATGCTTTTTGTTTTGCCAGATGGGATTGTAGAAACGAAACTTGTTACCGCCTTTGAGCGATTGTGTCCAGAACTTGGAGCTCTCATCTCCAAAAATCCAGCCACCGTAATTTTTGGATTCGAATACATAGATACCCGTCTCAGTGATCATAATCAGATCGATTTCAGTAGTGGTTCCGTCCTCCTTCGGCAAATAGATGTTCGTCAACAATTTATGCTGCTCTCCTAAACTCTCCAGATCGCGGTAAGTCTGATATTCTCCTTTTCGCCCAGGATCCGTCATCGTTTCATAATAGTTGTGTCCACTGGCATCTTTGTAGCCTGACTTGTTGTAATGTCTTTTAGCCAGGAAACTAAAGAGGTATAGTAGAAAGAAAAATAATAGAATTTCCATCCAAATCGCTCCTTTATCGAGAAATGAACTGTTCGTTCCTTGCTCTACGCAAGATGAATCCAATCGCTTTCCTGGTATGCTTGTTCTTCATTCATCGTTATTTGATGTTAGAACGATATTCTTGATATTTTGCCATGGTCATTTCAGGGTATTCAGTAACATTTTTTAGAGCAGAATCGTAAGACTCTTTCGATGTCATGTAACGATTATACAAATCAATTTTAGAGGTCGGGGTTGCGTCTACTGGTGCGTCTCCGTATCCGGATATTCCCAAATAAACTACTCCTTGAACAGGTGTGATTGTTTCCGAGTCATAACGGAGGATATACCAAGGATGCCCCGAACCTGCTCCCGAACTGATATTCACGAGCATGTCATCTCCTATTAAATTATAGTGTAAATAAAATCCTTGCAGTCCTGGGGTAATCGCTCTCTCATCCACAACTGTCGTTGCCAACAAAACCTTTAAGGGCAGTGGCAGCTCATTGTACGCATTTATCGCACTGCTGGCAATTTCCTGAAGGCGAGCCTCTTCTTAGGCCATCCTTCCAAATTCCTGTATTCTTGATCAAACTCCAGTCCTTCTATGCTTGTCCACTATCCCCACTATCGCCTCCCCATACTTCTCACACTTAACTTCCCCAAACCCGGAAACCTTCCTAAGCTCATCCAAACTCCGAGGCATAGCAGCAATCAACATCTCCAACTGCGCATTATTAAAAATATAATAAGCTTTGACGCCCTCTGCTTTGCTAGTCTCATACCGATATTGTTTCAAAACCTGATAAAGCGGCGTTTCCTCAATCCCAACTTCAACTCCGACGTTCTCTTCCCTATCTACAATCGCCTCACTCTGCCCAGCTCCGCCATCAACAAAATACTTCTCCGCATAATTAATAGGATTCTCCTTATGCAACCCCGCAAAAAATTCAGCCATCTCATACATCTCTTTTTCCGAAGATGCCAAATCCTTGTTTTCGCGGATCAATCTCTTGATGTATTCAATCAGCTGGTCACTGCGAATAATTTGATCTTTCACGTTTTTCGGCGCATGCTTCAGGTTTATAACCGTTTTGGGATTAGCAAGCACAATCACGGATTTGTGGAGTTCACCGAATGATTTATCGAGCGCAACCCGCATCAGCGGATTCCTTTTATTTGCCAGCCGCAACGCTTTAATCATCTCCATATGGCGCGCATTCTGCGTAACCGGACTGTAAATCCCTTCCTTTTTGCGCTTTCCATTGAAGTCCAGCTCACGGATAAACTCGCCGCGGCTATTGACCTCAAGATTGCCGAAGAGGTTTTTGCATTCGACGATAAGACAAAATTTCGTGGTGATGATGAGGTAGTCGATCTGCACCGACAGACCTTCGTGCTCGAGGCGCAGATCGTGCAGAATGATGATAGGCAGGTAGCTGTTGTTCAGCTCAAACGCGACGTTATCCTCCCCGGCAATGCCGTACGCGAGCAGCTTCATATCGCGCTCGATCTGCGGCTTTACCTTGTCCGGCGCGGTGGTGTAAAGCTGCTGCAATCGGTCCAGCTGCTTCTTTGAATCGCTGTCAGCCTTGTAAAAATGCGGTTTCTTCAAACCTACCGGCTTTTGCGTAACCAATTCTTTGAATGAATCAAAAACTCCCATCGTAATCCTCCATTCTCATTTGCGTTATTTTGTAATACGGGTTTCTTGTTAATCACTCGCTCAGGACTGAGCGAAATACTCGAAGCGCTCTTCTGTAAACAGGGGGCTGATTTAACATTGTTTTCAATTTTATTTAAGCAATTAATACAATATCAATTTTACTATATCCAAACAAATTACACTATGATTAAAAGTAATTGATTCCATATTACTGCCTTAAGATTGTCAGTGAACGGCGGCTTCGCCGGAGTTCGGGCACTCCCCCTTCCAACGCTTGCTTGTTCGGGGAACCACTCATTCTCGGTTATTAGATATCACACCATAAAAAATTCCCGGTGAGCATCGTCTCACCGGGAATCAGCTTTGAATGTCAGTACTCAGTTCCTTAAAAATATTCATCAACAGCATAGATCCCTGGCTCAAATTGGGTGTCAATCAATTTGTTTGTCATGGCGTTAAATGTATTATGATCGTCGAGCACTACGATTTTATCGTATTTTTGTATCAGGTTCAGGAAAGAGTCATCATCCATCATGAAATTCTCCACTGCTTCAACATTCGGAGAATACAAATAATATTTGCCGACATAGCTGATCAGGCCATCTTCGATAGCTTCCTTGTCGGCGCTTATCACCAAATATCGTTCTGAACTCATTGTCATCTGATTCTCGACGATTTCGGAAAATGCATAAGGAACTGAATTTTTGTACATGTTGTTGTACATCATATCGTTATTTTCGGACAGAAGCATTATTGTAGCGAAGAAAAGGAGTCCCATGCTGCTGAATTGATAGACTTTTTTCGTGGTCAAGTTTTTAAAGCTGCGATGGTTTCTGCTTTGGATCCCTTGTTCGAACAGAGAATAATCAATTTCCCGGGAAAGCACCATCATAGCAATCCCCAGCGAGAAAATGATGATGCTGGAGGCATAACGTTCAAATACTGCCAGAACGAGAGCCTCCTCCGTGGGCATGGAAAAGAGGGACATGACATACATGCCGATATAGTAGGCCACGATAATCAGATCGACAATAACGGTGCAACGCAGGATGCTGTTATTCCGCTTTACAAAAAAGCGAATACTAATATAGGAAGCGATCATCACAAAATTGAAAAGAAGGATTCCCTGAGATGGAATACTTGTGAAATCCGCCAATGCAGCCATAAATTTTTCGGTTATTTCTGCAGTAATGGAAGCATCTTTTTCCAGAAAAATCTGCTGGTAACGGCTCAGGCTCACCGCGTGCTTGGAACTGGAAAACTGTTGACCTACGTGAATGGTCCACATGATATAAGGAATCAGTGAAGCGCCATAAACTGCCAGTACGTTAGCCGGAAGATGCCAAATTTTACCGAACCATTTTCTGGCAACAACCACCGTGTAAAGATAGTAGATGAACAGGATCCCGACAAAAAAAATGGCACTGTTTTTGATCAGGCTCAAAACCGAAGCAATCAGAATAAAATAGACGGACAATGCTTTGATATTTTTGCGCATGCTATAGATGCCTGCAATCCCAGCCAGAGTCAGCAATGGGAGAAGAAAATCCACCAACAGATTGCTCATCCTGATGGAAACATTGAAGTAGTTAAAAACAGCCAGCAGGCTAAAATTCATTGCCACAACCAATGTACGGGACTCATCCCTTACAGGTGCAAATAAGGCGATGACACAACTGTAGATCAACAAAAATTGACCGATCAGCATAGCGCCGTCGCTGAAACCGGCCATTTTTGTCGCATAATACACAAAAAGAGAGCTGCCTAAAGGGTAGGAGCCAAAACTGATGATTGTGTCTGACGCAGTGGGCAATCTGGATTCCGTATACAAAAACTTTACGATCGTCGCCCAGTGCGAGAAGTTGTCAGCGTGCTCCAATTTAGTGTTGAGAAGCGTGTATGCAAAAAGCAGGAAATAAACCAGAAGACCAATATTGATTAAGTTGAGTCTTGGTTGGAAGAGCTTCTTTTTTCTGAATTTACTATACAGCCCGCAGCTGGCAAACGACCAGCCCACGATAGCTAAAACGATGGCTGTCGACTCAAGCATTCCTGCAAAAGCACCAAAATATAAAATTAGAATATTCAAACAGCAAGCAGCGATCCATCCGACTTTCGGATCAATTCCAAGGAATTGCTGCAGAAGCCACTTGAATCCATAAATGGAGAGGATGAACAGAAACATACGCGCGATTATCAGAATCATGAAATCCCCCCCATACTATTACGCCATTTATGCAGCAACGTTTCGAACGCAGAATCATTCATTAACGCAGCTAAGTTAGCGACTTCAAATGTATACTCATCTTCATCATTTTGGGCGATATAGCTTAACTCGAACGGAACGCCATCTATGTTCACATGCAGCTCTCCATTTTCTGATAGATCCTGCTGAGAAGCGAGGTAAAAATGATGATAATTGAATCTCCTGAGCAGCAACGTCACACCTGAGACGTCGACTTCTTCGTTGATTCGGATAATCGGAAATTTGCTGGCCTCATCGCCTTTACCGCCTTTACCGACTTTATCACCTTGGTCGCCCAACCTCCTGTTGAGATTGTCAATGAAACGATCGAATGAGTTTACCCAAGGATCACGGAATTGGGGCAGACTTTGATTAAAACCATCGTAGATGATCAACAAATATTGGAGAAATTCTTCAAAAGGAATTCCTTCAAGTTCCACCCCATAAACCCAGCCGCTGCTTTCTTGGAAAACCCGGACTACTTTTCCGGTAAGGTGCGTTCTGTATTTGTTTTTTTCAATCGTAAAGTGCAGCACGGCATCCTCTGGAAAATAAAGCGGGTCTTCAGAAAGGAAGGATAAGCCATCTTCTGAATGGTTTTTTGTCACTAGCTGGTATTCCTTGCTGTTATATTTCACAAGAATAGAATTTTCTGCCAGAAAGCGTTCAGACTTCCTGTAAATGGGTCTGCCCAAAAAGAACAGCACCGAAAAAGTAAGATTAAATAAATGCGTCAACAACCAAAAAGTGATGACGCTGCCGTAAAATATTTCCGATCCGTACTTGCCGTAATTGAATGTCACGATCCCAATGACAGTCAATATCAGCAAGATAAAGTGTGGGATAACATACAGGATATCTTTTTTTGATTGCACAGCAGTTTTATTTGTCACTTTGAACCGCTTCTCCTTCAATCCGATCGCCTGCATAAAAACTGGAATGATCATATACGGAGCAAAAATTGTCTCCTGAACTTCACCCCATCGCTGCGTCCGGATGTCACTGGACAAATCCTGCATCGAAAGATGGATAAAATAGTAACTCGGCAACCAAAATAGCAGCAACGTCCAGAAATCGGTATCCACAACTTTGATGCCGAAGACCGAAAAGAGGATTGGTGCCATTATGTAGATAATCCTCCTGAGGAAAGACCACCAATACAAATAACTGCTGAGAAAAATCAATTTCTGTCTGAAAGTCAGGTTTTTGTTGGTCAGAATGTGCAAGTTGTGCACACTTTGAACGACGCCTCTCCCCCATCTGATGCGCTGTTTGATTGCGCTGGGTATGTCAGTCGGCGTCAAACCGCTTGCTAACGGTTCGGTAGTGGAAATGTTCCGGTACCCTTTTGTATTGATTCTTGCTCCCAATTCAAAATCTTCTGTGATGGTATTTATAGGAAATCCGCCGGCATCATCGATCGCTTTCCGCAAAATCAAGGTGTTGGAGCCAGTGTATATTGCAGCATCCTGAGCATTATTGAGGACATTGACTTCCCTTGAAAAAAAGTCTTGTTCATTCGGAATGGAGGTTTCGGAAAAGAGATTGAACTGAAACAAATCGGCATTGTAGAAACTTTGGGGAGTCTGGATTAAGCCCAGTGGCTTTTCCCTGTCATCCGCAGCCTTCCGGATCCAATCATCTACGAAATAAGGAACAGTCTCCAGCAGAAAGTTGGAGTAAGGAATCATATCTGCATCAAATGTAGCAACCAGTGGAGAATGCGTTTGCCTTAAAGCGTTGTTCAGATTGCCTGCCTTGGCGTGTTTATTGCCCTGCAAACCAATATAACCAATAGCGAAACGACTTGCCAGTTCCCTGACCTCAGTCCGGTTGGAGTCATCCGATAAATATATGTGCACTTTGGTTTTATCAGGATATTCCATATTCACAGCCGCATTCACTGTCTTCAACAACAATGATACCTCTTCATTATGGGTAGCGATGAGAACATCCACTTCCGGAAACTGGTCAGGTAACACATCGGGTTTGATTATTCTTTTAGGACTATTTTTGCTCCAAATAAGGATTACAGCTGTAAAATTGGATATAAGCTCACTGACCCATAACAAAATTCCAAATACGAGTGCAAAAATAGATTCGTCCCATGGGAGCGTATAGAGCCCTCTCCAAACAAGGTAAACAACAGTCAGGATAAATGCCGTTACATATAAGATTTTCTTTTTTAGCTGCATGTAGACCACCTCTTAATGATATAGTTCTTCTGAATAGAATAACTGGGAAAAAACAACAAACCATCTACCATTATTTTAAGCAGAACGGTATCAACTTCGTAAGTTGGTTTATAATCCTTACTTATCGCAAACAAGTCCATACTTTCTTTCAAATCTTACATCTTAGTAGAAAGTTAAAATATCAATAATTTCAGAACAAACGTTTAGTTTAACCGAAAATACTATTTAAAACACTAGTAGCTTGCCTATTATAACTTACTTATTTCATATTATGTAATATTAGAAACTGTTGCAAACTTTTATATTCAAAAAAATACAATATTGCATTTTGATCGTATAGGGGGAAAAGTGAATGGATAAGACGCAAGAGTTGTTAGACGATTTATACCTAGTTTGTCAGCCAATCATGCTGTGTTCACAAACAAATAGTATCGACGGGTACGAGATTTTATTAAGATCAAAAAAGCTGTGTGCTTTCCCTGAAAAAATGTTCCTGTGGTTCATAGAGAAGGAAGAACGCAATTCCAAGTTGATGGCTTATTATTTTAAGGAACTGAAAAAATTAATGGGTAGCCACTGTAACACCAAACTATCGCTGAATCTGCATCCAAAACAGTTGCAACATCCTTCAACTTGGGGGTTTTTGGACAATATTTCCTTGATGAAAAGGAATGTCTCAATCGAATTGACTGAGCACTACTGCGAATTTGACCCAGTCGAAAAAGCGGATGACCTCCAAACCTATATCTCAAATCTAAAGAATAGAGGTTTTACATTAGCGATCGATGATATAGGGAGTGGCCAAAACAACTTTGAATTAGTATCAAAAAATATTCAAAATATTCATACTATTAAAATCTCATTGTTACAATTCAAAAACATCAATGAAGATATCATGTTCAATTTCTTGTCCAGCTGGCTTAATTTGTCACACCATTACCATCTTAAATTGATTGTTGAAGGCGTTGAGTCAGAAAGCGTCAGCAACAAGCTTAAAAACTTAGGATTGGTATATCAGCAAGGCTATTACCATGGGAAAGCCCAAATATTGAGCTGAGCTTTCCTAACTAGCCCCACCCGACTTAGCCAGGTGGGGCTGTTTTTTGCGGCCGGAGCAGCCGGCCAAGCATTCTGCGCTCTCTCCTCCGATGAGAGGCGCCGTCGTCGTAGTTGGCGCCGATTTCTGGGGCTGTCCTCCGGGGAAGCTTCCCTCGCCGGAGCTGGTGCATCACTTCCCGGCGTTACCTCCGGGGACGCACGGTTTCGCCGGAGTTCGGTCCCCCCCAAAAAAAACTCAACTCCGACCAGGGTTTGCTGATTGGGGTTGAGCTTATTATGTAGGTGTTTAGCTTCGGTTGGAGTAGGTCTCATCGGAGGTAGGCACACCTTTGAAGTTTTTAAGGTATCATCAGGTTCAATTCTTTTGTTTCTTGCTGTAGGTATTCAATCAGAAGTAAGCATCAGCGAATTTCGACGTGCACATCTTTTCCTAAGCCCTTAGCGATTTTGATAAGAAAATCTAATGAAGGATTGTAAGAACCACTCTCAAGTCTAGAAATATTAGACTTTCTGGTTCCAGCTCTTTTAGCCAGCTCTTCTTGAGTCATCTTCATACTTTTTCTTGCTTCAATGATCTGTGAAATCAATTCGTATCTTGGCTGCAGCTTGTTGTATTCCTCTTGAAATTCAGCATCTTTCATCATTTGCGCTTTAATGTCGTCAAACTTTACTCCTGCGGATTTTGTTTTAACATCGAATTTACTCATCGATACACCTTCTTTCATAATCTTCTTTATATTTCCTTGCTCTCTCTCTTTCTCTTGGCAGTAAGGATTTGAAAAAATCTCGTATCATTACTTCCACCGGCCACATGTTATCATATACGATAACTTTATTCAATGATTTAAATGCACTTATCAAATGCGTTTGCGAAATGGTACCTTATAAAAATGCAATTTTTTCTCTATTTAGGTTTTCCTGCCGGAGGAGAACACCCAAAAAGATTATCACCTCCGACCACGGTGGCTTCGCCGGGTATTTGGATATCACACCATAAAAAATCCCCGATGAGTATCGTCTCACCAGGGATCAGTCATGCCTTTCAGTATTCAGTTCTTCCACCTCATCGCATCGATGTGCGCTTGCTTCGTGGCGTCATCTGCGAGGGCATATTTGCTTAGTTCACTGTGGATCTGGTTGATTTCGAATATGCTCAAACGATCAGGCAGCTGCGCCATATCGTCCTCGACCTCTCTAAACAGCACATTCCGATTCATGACCTTCACTTCCGGGGAATGGACAAACATTTTCTTCAGTTCGCAGCGTTCGCTGAAGACGATGTAAGAGCGGAATACGTCATTGCCCAGTCTCAGGTGCTTTTGTAATGCGCTGATGTGCTTTTTGTTTTGCCAAATGGGGTTATAAAATCGATACTTTTTCCAACCCTTGAGTGATTGGGTCCAGAATTTGGTATTCTCGTCCCCAAAAATCCAGCCGCTGTAATTCTTCGATTCGAACACATAGATGCCTGTTGCCGTAATCATGATCAGGTCAATTTCAGTGGTGGTACCATCTTCCTTGGGCAAATAGACATTCGTCAACAATTTGTGCTCCTCGCCGAAACGTTCCAAACAGGAATAAATCAAAAATTCCCCATTGCGCCCAGGATCCAGAATCGTTTCAAATAAACTGTGTCCGCTCGCGTCTTTGTAGCCTGAGGATTTGAAGCGACCTTGGTTAGGCGGAATTCTGCCCAGGAGGGCCCAGAGTAAAAATAATATCAGAAATTCCATATGTTCGGCTCCTTTATAGAAGAATGAACTGCTTTTGCATAATGCGTATATGATAGAACATCTATTCGGTCATATTGATCTATGCTAATTCGACTATTCTATGCCCAGACCGGCCTGGCTGGTAGAAGAAAATAGGATTCTCTGATGGGATTGCCTTGAATGATTCTCACCTCCGACGAGAAAGGTGCCTGTCGAAGGTGAACCAGTCTAAAATGTTTCCAACTCCGATGAAGGGTTTCTCGTCGGATTTGGTGTAGCTGGATGTATGTTCTTCTGCGGTCAGGGCAGCCTCGTCGGATGTGGGCACACCTTTGGCGTTATAACTCGCGGATGATATCCCCCATCGCATTATGGTATGCATCCAGATTCTCTCTGGTGATGTTCGCCGCGATCAGATCGGTGATTGCCTGCATATCGATGCGCGCTAAATCGGATTCCTTGATCGATACGGCGACTCCCCGCCGCTTCAGTTCTTCTATGTTTTCGGTATCTTCCAGGACGCCTTCCCTTTCGATCAGCACGAGGTGCCTTTTGGAAAGCAGTGCCTCTGATATGGTGCCCCAGCCGGCTTTGGCGATGATGATATCACTTGCGGCAAGGTAGTTGTTTGTGTCGAAGGTTTCGACAGGGAGATGGACGACTGTGGCATTGGCGGTAGCGGTGATATTGATGCCGCTGGTGGCAAAAATGGTGCCTTCATAGTTGTCGACCTCGATGGTGTCCAAGTTTGCAGACTTGCCGCAGGTTATGAAGATGCTTGGGCCGTATTTTTTTTTGATGTCGGCGATGCGGTCGGAATCAAAGCGGCGGCAGATGAAACCGACTTGTTTTCTTGGGACATCCAGATCGTGGGTCGGTAGCATCAGGTCGTACTCGATCAGGAGGTCGAGTTTGGCGTAGACTTCCCGGAAACGGGCGATGATGGTTTCGGAAAGGCCGAGGAACTCGTACTGTTCGCACCAAGTGAAGTTGGAGATGCCGATGTTGCGCACCCCTAATCTTTCCCCCACTTGAATGCCGATGACGCTGATGTCACTGATGACGCAGGCGACGGGCAAATCGCTCAAAAATGCGACTTCCTCGGTTACAGCCATGTCCCAACCGGCCATGAAGTCGTTCAGTTCCTGCTTGAGCTGCGGGATGTCGACCTGCAGGCTGTTCTGCTTGTTGACCAGGCCGACTTCGGTGCAGAGGTCCTTGAAGACGATTCGGTCTCCGAAACGCTTCAGATAAAACCGGGCGAAGCTGTTTTGATAGGTGCCGCTCGCGAGATAAATCAGATGATCGGTCGTCTCCAAAAATTCCTCGATGATTGCCAGGCAACGGGTCATGTGCCCGAAACCATGGGATGATACGTAAAATGCAAGCCATTGGTTGTGCATGGTATGCCTCCTTTTTATTTTTGTTCTTTTATTGGATGGTCGTGCTGCTCCGATGAGGAAGACCTTCGCCGAAGTTCAGCTACATCAAGATAGCTCTCCTCCGGCTAACATTTGTTCACAGGAGTTGAGTAATCCGGCATTGTGTTTTTCTCCGGCGAGCGGAGCGCTCGTCGGAGCTGACACCCTCGGGTATTCTTTAATATCCATTATACCAAAAAAAGCCACCAGAAGAGTGTTCATCTTCTGGTGGCTGTTAGGCTAACAAAATTATTTGTTGCTGACTTTCCCACACCACTAACGAATTCACTTAAAAAAATCATTTTCTAGACTGTAGCGTTTCCCGGTCAATACGTCATATTGGATTTGATCATAGTCCAATAAAATTTCACGCGCTTCTTCAGACAGGTCTTCTCTGGATGATACATACACCCCTGTTTCTGCATTCAAATACATGGATTTTTCAAAAGCAGGGACTTTTGACTGAAGTGTTTCCAGCAACGCATCGAAAGGGGACAATCTGGTCTGGGTCATTTCCAGCACTTCCGTGTAGAAATAGATTGGGCTAATGGTACCCAGGTCTTTATAATTACTCTCATAATTGCTGAAGATGCGCAAAGGTGTTTTATGCATATCTGGGACTGTGTTGGCCTCATATACCTTTCCACCAAATACACTTGATAAATGATCGCCCCAGAATACGACAACGATCGGTTCATCCAATTCGGCCAATTGTGATGTAAATAATTCCAGGGATTGGTCTGAATAGATAAGGTCCTGAAGGTAATTACGAGCATCTGGGTCCTTTATTCCGGACTCTGAATATGTTGGAATTTCCGTATATTTATCCGTATACGGGGCATGATTTTGCATCGTAACCAGATGGATAAAATCTTTCTCTGGGGTCTCGACCAGCTTTTGGAGGACTTGTTCATAAGCTGCTTTATCGGAAATATAAGGATTCGCGTCAATCCTTTCAGTAAAACTCATTGTGGTGTCGTAAATGAACTCATCAAAGCCAAGAACATTATAATTTTCTTTCCGCTTGTACATCGTCGTATTGAAGGGGTGAATAGCTGTCGTAGCATGACCAGCATCCTTCAAACGCGAAACGACAGACGGAAAGCGTTCGATAGTAGACAGAAACTGCGTGTATGGGGAGGTAATATTCGCAGGAAAAGGCTCCATCGAAAAACCGGTCAAAGCTTCAAATTCTATATTGGCTGTCCCACCGCCATAACCAGGTGAAAGTATCTCTCCATTATGGGAGCTGTCCGCCAAAGCTCTGACAAAAGGAATCGGATCCATTTTCAGGTTAATCCCCTCTAATTCAGAAGGGTCCGAAAAACTTTCATTCATCACAAAAATGACATTTACATCCGGTTCTGTTTTGTCCCTATCCTCATTGATTTCATCTGCAATGGCTTGGTATTTTTCATGAAGATCAACGATTTTTTTTGCCGAATAATCTGTCGGCTCTTCCATCGAATCTGATGGAAGATTATACAGAAACCCTGCGACAAAACCATTCGCGTAATAATTATCCAATTGGCTCCAAGGTATCCAAGCACTTTTCTGTTCATAGGCTCTTTTCAACAAATTACCTTGTTGTTGAAATTGCCCAATGTAAAGCAGCCCTAAAGATGTCACCAGCAGGATGGCTAAACGTTTTTTTTTCGGCAACAGCGGGGTTCTTTTTTTTATGTTTCTGCGGATCACAAGATAAAACAAGAATCCACAAAATAAAACAAACGCCAACGCTGCTGCTACGGTCTGTCCAGATACCATCTCAAGTAAAGATTTACTTGCGGTGATCATTTTCAAGTCACTCGGATACAGCGGCTCGGTGCGCTGCCGCGTTTTTTCGAGGTTGACAACCCCCGTTATGCCTCCGACCAGAAGCAGGAGCAAATTTGTCAACGCGACATCTCCCAACAGAGCCCACAACCATGAGCCCAGCAGCAGAAGAACACTTGTGCTCAAAACCAGCGTACCGCGAGTAGGAATCACGCCACTATTATTGATTACAGAAAGCGTGGTGTCTAGAGTATATTGCAGATACATTTGAATAATAATTACGATGAAAATTAGACTTACAAATTGCAGAAGAAACCTTTTTTTTCTGCCCTTACGTTTTTTATAGTGTATTCTTTTTTCCAACTATGTTTCACTCTTTCTTTAGTCATTCAAAAACATAACCACTGCTATGTTTAATTTATCGATTACAAATAGTAATTATACCATAGGTGGTATTCTTATACACGATAAAGTACAATGATTTATAAGAAAATTCGTAAAACGCAAAACACCCGGCAGAATATCCGAAACGTAAAAATAGGCGCCAACAGAGTTCACTCCGCTAACACCTATCCCGCCAGTCACTAGTGCTTTTCAGCGACTACTAGCGTCTCTCCCGCCGGAGGAGAACACCAAAAAAGATCCTAACCTCCGACCACAGCGGTTTCGCTGGAGTTAGGCTGCCCCCACCACGCATCCTCCTCCGGCCAACATTCGATCCCCGGAGTTAAGCTACCTAGCACCATCACCACTTCCGACGAGCGCCATCTCCGTCGGAGCACGACACGCAACAAAAAAACAAGCACACCCCCAACCAGCAACTATACTGGTCAAAAAAGATATGCTTGTTTTACAAATAAATAATTACTGGCTCAATCCTTAGACGTTCTCATTTGCGAAGGCAATTACTTCGTCACGAAGGTCATCATGGCTCAAACCACCAAGTGATTCGACAAATTTCAAGACCTCTTTTCGGTCATGCGTTGTGGCGTTCCCGACGAATATTTTATCGAAGACTTGATTATCGGACAGTTGCCCATCGACCAACAGTTCTTCGTAAAGCTTTTCACCGGGTCGAATACCTGATTCCACAATCGGGATTTCAGCTTCCGTATAACCCGACAACTTGATCATTTTGCGCGCCAGGTCAGATATTTTGACAGGTTCACCCATATCTAGGATGAAGATCTCTCCACCTTTGGCCAGAACACCCGCCTGAAGAACCAGTCGGCTTGCTTCCGGTATCGTCATGAAGTAGCGGATCATGCGCATATCGGTGACAGTGACTGGGCCGCCGTTTTCGATTTGTTCCTTGAAGACAGGGATTACACTGCCTCGGCTTCCCAATACATTCCCGAATCGTACTGCGGCGAATTTCGTTTTCCCCGGTTCGTTCAATGAAGTGACCAGTATCTCTGCTATACGCTTCGTCGAACCCATAACGTTTGTCGGGCGGACCGCTTTATCGGTGGAGATCATCACGAAACTCTGCACACCAGCAGCTTTGGCAGCTTCAGCCATGTTTTTTGATCCGTAGACATTATTTTTGATTGCTTCATGCGGATTGTATTCCATCAGAGGAACATGTTTATGTGCAGCCGCATGGAATACGTGGTCGGGTTTGTATTTTTCCATTACCTGAAAAATTCGGTTACGGTCTTGGATATCCGCGATGATAGGTATGATAGTAATCGTGCGTCCATATAAGTTCTTTAATTCTTTATCGATCAGATAGATCGAGTTTTCCCCATGACCCAATAAAATCAGCGTTTTCGGGCTGAATTTTGCAATTTGACGGCAGATTTCCGATCCGATCGAACCACCGGCACCACTCACCAAGACCACTTCATTTTCCAATTGCGCTCCAATTTTCGTGCGGTCCAATTGCACTTCTTCACGTCCCAACAAATCGACAACATCGATATTTCGAAGGCGGCTGACGGTCAGTTTCCCTTTCAGGACATCCTCAATACGGGGCATCTGATTCACTTTTACATTTGCCTGATTGCAGTAATCCAAAATGGCTTCCAACTCTGGCGGCTTCAATGATGGAATGGCAATCGTCACTTGATCGATGGCAAACTCCTTCACTAATGCCGGGATGTCTTCTTTCGTACCGACTACCGGGATGTCGAACAGGCGGGAATTCGCCTTATTTTTGTCGCCATCCACAATACCGACGATTTCGATTTCACTCGGGTTCCGCATGATGCTGTTGATGAAAATGCTTCCTCCATCACCGGCACCGACAACCAACGTCCGGACCGTATTTTCAAAGGACAAGTTGTTCTTTTTGAGCTTCCCATTATTCCATTCGTGATACAATCTCCACACCACACGCGAACCGGGTATGAAGACCAGACTGAACATGTACATCAAGAAAATGTAACGGAAGCTGACACCTTTGATGAAGACTAAGGTAAGGAGTGCTGAAATCGCATAGGAAATCGTCATCAAAATCGTTGATTTCCCGACTTCATAGACACTCGTGTAGCGGATGATCCTTGAAAACAGGTGATACTGCAGCCCAAGAATAATATAACTACTGACACAGACACCTACCATGACGTAAAAAAACGTATTCGGCGGTGCAATATAAGTCTGGATCAACCAGTAGGCCAATAACGCAGATACGAAAATAAAAAATGAATCCAGTAAAATTAAAACAATCGATTTTTGTTTACGTGATAACTTAAGCGGCATATCTCACTACTCCTCCTAAAGAAACTTCTCTTAACTCTTGTTAGCTTCCCACAACATCTCTACAGCATAACCAGTTCAATAGGAGCCTTCGTATAAACGTTATCCCCATTGAGAATGTTTTTTACATTGTTCGGAAATAGGCTGCTTTCCCGTGACCAAAACAGCTTCAAACTGAGCAACTACGTCCTTTGACTTTGTGTGATTTAACATACGGCGTCGCGAGTGCGAGATGGTCAGATTGAAGTTGGTGTTGGAGATAACATCCTCCACAATTTCCTTGCTGCTTACAACCATTTATAAGGAAATCCAACAGATGAATAAAATTCTCCTACTGTATAATATTGTACTATATCATTTTTGAAATAACTATAAATATTTTACTAAAATTCCGAATAAGTGCTTATGCTGAATTCCATGGTGGCTGGATTACATTGAAAATAAATTTGTTGGCAAAACTGTCAGTTGCCGATCACTAAATAGTGATTTATTAAAAAACGCCTAATCAACATAATCTTAAAATGTGTCTATTTTTGAAAATAAAACAACAGTGACGTTCAGAAGCAATAACCGCGTTGGATTTTATGAGCCCTCTTCTTTTTATGATTGCCACCTCCGACCACGGTGGCCTCGCCGGAGTTCGACTTGCGAAAAAAGAGCTCACCTCGGGCCAGCGTTTGTTGGTCGGCGGTGAGCTTTTTATGTTGGTGCTTTGCTTCGGTTGGGGTGGTTCTCATCGGAGCTGGCACACCTTTGGCGTTATAATTCGCGTATGATATCCCTAACTGTATTCTCATATTCATCCAGATTCTCTCTGATGATGTCCTCTGCTACTAGCTCCCTGATCGCATTCATATCGATCCGCACCAAATCGGATTCTTTGATCGAGACTGCAACGCCGCGACATTTGAGCTCTTCGATGTTTTCGGTATCTTCCAAAACGCCTTCCCTATCGATCAGCACTAGGTTCCTTTTGGAAAGCAGGGCTTCAGATATCGTACCCCAGCCGGCTTTGGCGATGACGATGTCGCTGGCGGCGAGGTAGTTGTGGGTGTCGAAAGTTTCGACAGATAGTTGGACGACAGTGGCGTTGCCGGTAGCGGTGATGTTGATGCCACTGGTGGTGAAGATGTTGCCATCGTAGTTGTCGATTTGGATATTTACCAAGCTAGCTGATTTGCCGCAGGTGATGAAGATGCTTGGGCCGTATTGGGCTTTGATGGCGGCGATGCGGTCGGGATTGAAGCGGCGGCAGATGAAGCCGATCTGTTTTCTTGGGACGGACAGCTTGGGTGCGGGCAGCATCAGGTCGTATTCGATCAGGAGGTCGAGGTTGGCGTAGACTTCACGGAAACGGGCGATGATGGCGTCGGAAAGGCCGAGGAACTCGTACTGCTCGCACCAGGTGAAGTTGGCGATGCCGATATTGCGCACACCCAGTTGTTCCCCCACTTGGATGCCGATGGCGCTGATGTCACTGATGACGCAGGCGACGGGCAGATCGCGCAAAATGGCGACTTCCGCGACGACGGCGGTATCCCAGCCGGCCATGAAATCGGTCAGCTCGTGCTCGAGACGCGGGATGTCGACCTGCAGGCTGTTCTCCTTGTTGACCAGGCCGACTTCGGTGCGGATGTCCCTGTAGGTCACGCGGTCACCAAAGCGCTCGAGGTAAACGCGGGCGAAACTGTTCTGAAAGGTGCCGCTCGCGAGATAAATCAAGTGATCGGTCGTCTCCAAAAGTTCCTCGATGATCGCCAAGCAACGGGTCATATGCCCGAAGCCGTGGGATGATGCGTAAAATGCAAAGTATTGGTTGGTCATGGGTCACCTCTCATTATTAATTCAATTTCTTGTTCATGATTCTATTTTAAGCTATATCAACAATTATTGATATCCGCAGCTAAAATTACCACTATTGACAGGGCACTTACCAGTCAATGACACGAAAATTACCATCGAGTTCCATGGGCGTTACCACATGATACAATTAAAAAAAATTGAATAATAGCCGCTGCGAAATAAGGAATCCATGGCTCTTTTTCCGTCAATTTGGTCCATTTTAGCCGTTACGCTGGTATTTTTCTGCCGAAATATTCAAATATCTCAGCTCCGACGATCTGCTCTTTCGCCGGAGCTGGAGATCCGAAAAGATACCTACCTCCTGTCAGCTTGGCTTCACCGTACTTCAGTGATGCGGAAATTGACTAGCTCCGGCCAAAACATTCTCATCGGAGGTGGAGTAATCGAGGAGAGTTCTTTTCACCCGGATATGAGGCTCTGTTCATCTGCAACATGCTCCACCAATGACAGAATACTTACCATTCAATGACACGAGAATCACCACAGAGTGCCACGGATGTTACCACTTGATACGATTGGTGGAAATGGTGGCTTAGCTACAAACAACTGGTAATCTCTTCGCCGAGAGTGGTAACAAGCTTTGCATTTGCTGGTACATTTCTCTGCACAAGTGGCTCTATCCATTTGCAATATTCAACTTTGGCGAAAATGTTCAATCTTAATCATTGGAAACTGTTCAATTCAGTTTGGCGCTAGCATTTTTCAATGATCGGTAACCAGGTTCGTACTTGGTGGCTCTCCTTCATGCACTCGCCGGCTCCATCATCCGCACAGGTGGCTCTATCCATTTGCAATATTCCTCTCTGCCATAGTGGTCCATTGCTCACAATCTAGTACAGAAAAAAAGCTAAGTCTCCTGCCTACAAGCTTGGGGACTTAGCTTTTTTTCTTATGCTTATATATTGTCATCAGTGTTGCCGCCCTCCTCCGGTGAACCATACTTCCACCGGAGGAGAACATCCCAAATGATGATCACCTCCGACCACCGCGGCTTCCTAGGAGTTTAGCCGCCCGCACTGCTCCCTCCTCCGGCCAGCATTCGCTCTCCGGAGTTGAGCTAGCCGACACATGGCTGTCTTCCGATGAGGGCCCGTCTAATCGGAGTTGGCTCACTCCCTCTCCCGCTTGCCGCAGCAACACTTAGAGGTGTTGAAGGAAAAAAAGAGAAGACCGACCGCCATCCACAGGCAATCACCCTTCTCTTTTACATCAACCTCTTTTCAAAATAATGCTTCCAGTTCCAAAATACAGCTGGATTTGATGACAACTCCGAGATTGAACGGCGGATGCGGTGAAGCCGCTGCGGGCACGTCACCCCTCTCCGGCCGGTCATCCGTTATTGGGTGCGGCGCCGTAGAGAGCGTGCCCAACAACAGGATACGGTTTTCGTCAGGATAAAAATTCCCGTCCCGATCGAAGTAGCCGTTCTCCTCGATGATGAGCACCGGGGAACCATTCGTGCCCGGCACAGCCGCAGCATCTATCAACAATTCTTTCTTGCCCTTATAATCCATTCTGGGATGCGTGGCCGTCACACCCCTTCTCAAAATGGGCCTGTTGTTTACCGCATCCCATAGTCCATCAGGAAAGCCTGCCGTCACGACTTCTTCCATTGCGTCCAGCTCATCGAGTTGTTCCTCCGTTGGAATCAAATCCATCCCGATTATCGTAAAGAACAGCTCTATTCCCTTAGTTTGTGCTTTAAGGACTAGCTCGTCTATCGGCAACGCACACAAATCAACTGCAGGATCCGGATGCATCACCCACTTTTTTTCAAATTGGCTCAACACTACTTTGTGTTGTTTTTTATCATCAGGATCCCCATCTTCGCTTTCTCTTGTGAAAACAAGTTTTCCTTTTTCTGCACCTCTCACGACGCTCTTATTGGTGATGATTACCGTGATGCAGGTATTTGCTTCTTCATCCTGTTTGAACTCAACTACATATCCTGTCCCCGCCGTAACCTGATTATTTTTCCCCGTGCATTCGATTCTGACCGTTCCATAAGACAGTATTTCTCTTAAGGTTAATTCCACATTTTTGCTCCTCTTATCATGCATTATTTTTTGAAATGATCGGGTATGTGCGCTGTTTTGAATGGAATGACTGGCGCACATTACGGCGAAAGCGCAGGGCTCAAAGACACATGTTCCGAATCGATCGGATGTTCAGCCAAGGAAATCTTACCGGGGAACAAGTATGGTGTGCCACAGCGCTCCGGACTGGCCGCGCTTGTTCGGAATTCGGCTATCCGGCGGACAGCTCTTCGATGGGTCACAACAGTAAGAGGCGCAGACCGAGACAACCGGGCTGTGCCTCTTGCTTATGCGAACTTATGATTGCCTTACGCTTCGATTGCTAATGCGGCGGTTGTAGGTTCGGGTGGATTTGTGCGGACGTTCAATTTGTGGTCGACTTCGCTGAGCAGCAGATCCAGAAATTCTTGATGGTAAGCCTCTTTCTTGCATACAGGAACATTTTTCATGAAGGCGGTCAGGTTCTCGAGGGCATGGCTGAAATTACTTGCGTCTTCATCCGTATTGAATATATACTCGCAGCGTATGTTCTCTTCTGTCTCCAGGTAGTTGACGAAAAATCTTTTGTCATATTTCCGGACACCACAGTAAGGTGCAACTAGTTTAAAATTTGGCATGCTATAGGTTTCCTCCGATAATTTATATTATTCGTCTCCCGTTAAATCGCTTTTATTTATATTTGAATTAGTTATCTGGTACTCATCCCTCTATTGTTGATCGACCGGTGAAAAATGACAGAGCACCGTTGTTGACACGGCTCTGTTCCTTTATGATAGCCTTTATTCGATCGCTGATAACAGTGCTGATGGGATTGCTGCTGCGGCTGCTGCGGCCCCACCTGGGTTTGTGCGGACGGACAGTTTATAGTCCACTTCTTTAAGCAGCAAATCCAGGAAGGCTTGATGATAGACTTCTTTTTTGCGTACGGGAATGCCTTTCATGAAGACGGTCAGGTTCTCGAGGGCCTTGTTGAAATTATTTGCATCTGCATCCGTATTGAATACATACTCACGGCGTAGGTTCTCATCCGTATTCAGGTAATAAACGAAAAAATTCTTGTCGTATCTGCTGACACCGCAGTACGGTGCAACCATCTTAAAATTTGACATGTAATAGTATTCCTCCAATAATTCCGATTTAGTTAAAACGCTTTCATTTAAATTCAAACAAATATTTGCTGCCGATTACTCGTCATTGCTGTTGTTCAAAAGTGAGCATTCCGCTGCAACTCGTTCCCGTCGCATCAATGACTGCACACAGTCAATTGTATCGGCAAAACAGTGTTTAATCATCTACCCCCAAGTAATTTGTAGTTATCAGCTTGCTTCTTGCTCATCCTCAGGAGTCGCCTCGTGCACGATCAATTCGTACTCTTTATCCTTGATAATTTGTTCCAGAAATTCCAGATGATACAGCTCCTCTTTCCCTTTCGGTACGTTGATCATAAACGCGTCCAAATTTTTAGCTGCATTGCAGAATTCCTGTGCATCTTGCACATTGGCAAAAACATACTCCCTCGCCAAATCTTCCGACTCCAGATAAAAAACCTTTACCGCATCACCTTCCATGTGCAAACCACAATAAGGTGAAATGACATTAAACTTCATTCTGTATCCCCCAACTCATATTTTTTGGATAAGCCAACAAAAGTATGCGCTTTCATTTATCATAAAAAACCAAACGTTAGTTTATAAGCATACAATATCCCTAAGGAAAAGATCCAATATTTTTGCTTAACGATGACTAACGTCCCTATTTTTAACTTTAAAATCAAGTTTATTCTTTTTATCAACTAACCCTCAATTAGAATACCACAGGTTTATTCAAAAGAAAAGCCCTTTTTGAATTTTTTTAAACAAATGTTTTACAGGCGTAATCAACTAATTTTTCATCGCTAATTCCAGCGTTTTTTAACCAATACAGGCAACCATATGCAGCCGTAGCAAGGAATTTCTATCGCGCCTCAACAACTGCTGCAAACTTGTCGGAGGTCTATTGCTCTCAAGCCACTCTTCTTCGATTCTACGCTTGGTTGTCAACACCGGTTCAAAAATGTTGTTTTTCACCGGTTTAAAAAATGTCGTTTTTCAGCGGTAAGACGATGTTGTTTTTCACCGGTCGATCACGGAGGATCGTCCGGTGTTTTTTTCTTGGAACGCTGCTCGCGTTCCAGCTTGTAGTCTTTCATGCGATATGAGTTTCCGGTGATCTGGAATACTCTGGAATGGTGGATCAAGCGGTCAAGAATGGCTGCTGTCACGGCGCTGTCCTGAAAAACGTCTCCCCATTTGGAAAAGGGAATGTTAGTCGTCAGGATGGTGGAATGCACCTCGTGCCTCAACCGGATCAGTTGGAAGAGGAGACTGGCCTCTTGTTTGGCAATAGGCAGGTAGCCGATTTCATCGATGATGAGGAGCTCGTAGTTCGCATAACGTTTTAAAATCCGTTCGAGTGTTCCTTTTTCATAAGCCGATTGGAGCTTTTGGATCAGCTCATGACAGTTGATGAATATGGCCTTAACGCCTTGATGGCAGGCTTCAACGCCGAGGGCAGTCGCCAAATGCGTTTTCCCGACACCTGAATTACCGATGAATATAATATTTTCGGCTTTCTCAAGAAAGCCCATGTGTTGGAGATCCAGAATTTCATGCCGGTTGATGCTTGGCTGAAAGTAGAAATCGAAGTCTTTGAGTGCACGAATGACCGGAAACCGCGCGTTTTCTACAGCACGCTCCACTTTCCGATCGGACCGAAACGCCAGCTCTCGATTGGTTAATTCCAGTAGGGCTTCCGTGAAGGGAATCGCTTCACGGTTTACGACTTCCTGGTAGTTGGGGAAGTATTCGCGCATCCGAAGCAGACCGAGTTTTTCAAAATTATTGAGGAGTTGGACATGGTTACTCATTGCAGCACCTCCTACACATCATCATACTGCGCCAAAGAATTTTCAATGAACGCATAGATTTCTTCGTCCTCTTTATGCTTAAACACATCAGACTTCAAAATCTCGTAGGCGTCATGAGTGTCGTACGTATAGG
>NZ_JAQMHR010000008.1 GCF_028309625.1 Trichococcus sp. K1Tr
GGCACGCCGCCAGCGTTCGTCCTGAGCCAGGATCAAACTCTCATGTAAATGTGGACTCTTGTACAGAAATCCTACACGTTAAGCTGATTGCTCTTGTTGTTTTGCTGACTTTATGTTTGCGATACTAAGTATCGTCTTCGTTTGCTTCGACCGAAGTCTAAGCTCCTTGCACATTTGGTTCGTTCATTCTTTATTCAGTTTTCAAAGGTCAATCGTGCATCACTCGTTGCGTGATAGCTTATTTATAATATCGCAACTTCTCGATTTCGTCAAGAACTTTTTTGAATTATTTATTCTTATTATTCTTTAAGCAAAATTACCCGATCAGCAACTTTTATATAATATCATTCCGAAGCCATCCTGTCAACATCTTTCTTGCATTTAATTGTTAGGCACTTCAGACAACTCATTTATACTATCACTCTTCTGCTGTCATTGTCAATTCTTTTTTGAACTTTTTGGGATATCAAAAAAACCGGACTATCCCGTTTTCGGGCCAGTCCGGTTTTTCTTCATCTTATTCAGGAAAAGATACATTGAAGTTGGGATCTTCACCTCGGCAATTTCTTCAAAGTCATATACAAAAGTATACCCGATGTCGTCGCAGACAGGATGTCCGCTATTGGTTCTGCATAGTATATTCCCATCACATCAAAATAGTTGGGTAAAATAAGCGCCAACGGAATCAGGATGATCACTTTGCGCAACAGGGCTATGAAAAGTGATTTTTTCGCCTCCCCTACACCGACAAAAAACATTTGCGCGCTCATCTGCACTCCAAACAGCCACATTCCGCCCATGTAGATCGGCAGAACACGGGTAACCAAAGCCAACAAATCCGGATTTGTCGTAAAGATGCGTGTGAACAGACCGGGGACGAACAGCACCAATAAAAAGTAGGAGGCAGTAAGTCCAACCGTTACCTTCATGGAATGGCGCACCGTTTCTCGCACACGCTTGAAATTTCCCGCTCCGTAATTATAGCTGATGATGGGTTGAACCCCTTGCGTAAATCCTTGTACAGGCACTGTCAGCAATTGCATGATGCTTTGCATGATCGTCATGGATCCGACGTAAAGATCTCCGCCATACTTCAGCAGCCCCGTGTTGAAAACAATCACAATCGCACTTTCCGTCGCCTGCATAATGAATGGCGAAATCCCCAGGGAAACAATTCTCTTTAGCAGTCCGAACTTCAGACCCATGTTCTTCTTGCGGATCCGGATAATCGAATGCTCGGAAGTCAGGAATCTGAGTACATAAAGCGCGCTCAACGTCTGGGAAATAACCGTAGCAATCGCGGCACCTTTAACACCCATACCAAAAACGAAAATAAAAATAGGATCCAGGATGATATTGGCGATAGCCCCGATCAATACTGAAAACATAGCGATTTTTGTTTTTCCTTGACTGGTAATGAAGAGATTCAACCCTAGTGCATATTGCACAAAAATCGTGCCCATTATATAGATGGATGTATAGTCATTCGCATAGTTGAAGGTGACGTCGCTGGCACCGAATAAATATAATAATGGCTCCTTGATCAGGGTAAAGACGATGGTCAAAATGACTGCCATCAGCGACAGCATCGAAAAAGCATTGCCGAGAATCTTTTCGGCTTCATCTTTGTCGTTTTTCCCTAACGCAATGGCCGCCAAAGGAGCTCCTCCCCCTCCAGCAAAGCTGCTGAAAGCTGCAATGATCAGCACAAGCGGGGCGCTGATGCCTAGGCCGGTTAACGCAATAGCTCCCACCTCCGGGATATGGCCGATATACATTCTATCCACAATGTTATAGAGGATATTGATGACTTGGGCAACGATGCTCGGTACGGCCAGTTCCGTCATCAGTTTAGGGATTTTCTCCGTTCCCATCCGGGATCCTTTCAATTCTTGCATGATCACTCCTCCTTCTTTCGTCCCACATTCGCTATCATTTTTTCGAGCGCCCATTCAAACTGTGCGAACTGTTCTTGACTGATCCCTTCCGTTATCGATGCGATAAACTGTTTTCGGCGATTACGCAATCGGTTCGCTATCGGTTTTGCCTGATCAGTCAAGACAAGATGAATGTAACGACGATCCGCCTTGTCCACCCTTGTTTCCAGGTAACCTTTCGCAACAAGCGAATCGACCGACCTGGCAATCAAAGACTTTGATAATCCCAGGGAATCTGCTATTTCTTTGGATGTGTCCATTTCGTTATTTGACAAAAAAGTGATCAGATCCAACTCATTCGGAGAAAAATCCAAATCAGACATCTCTGCCTTCACTTCTGCCCGATACATTTTCGACAGCTTGGACAAGCTGACCAGCAGGTTTTTCTTTTCTTTCATAAATTGCGCGCCTCCATGCATTCAAACTGAAACCATCTTACCGTTAAATGGTTCACTTGTATACCACTTAATCATCGATCATTCCCACAAACTGTTCGCCAGTCTTCCAAATAAAAATAAAAAACAGCTACAGCAGCAAGGTCTTCCAAGGAGTCAGGAAGTCTTGCTGCTGTAGCTGTTTTATGAATAGTCAAACGGAAATAGGCACTTTCCTTGCCAACAAAAAGGCGCGGAAAGCCGTCTCTCCGGCATTTGTGATCAGTTTTTCCGTTTGCGAAATGGCTGTATCCAAATCCATCGGTTTGTTGATGATGTCCAAAACCAGGTCGATGCCTGTCGCATAGATTGGACCTAAATCATCATCGCTGCTGCCGACCACTGCGATGACCGGCAAGTGGTATTTCTTCGCCAATTGGGCGATGCCCACTGGCGCTTTGCCGTTCAATGATTGCGAATCCATTCTGCCTTCGCCGGTGATGACAAGGTCGGCATCTTGGAAATGTGATTCGATTTCGAGGATGGACAGGACTTTCGAGATGCCGCTGTAGCTTTTCGCTCCACAAAAAGCCATCAAACCCGCACCCAATCCTCCTGCTGCACCCGCTCCGGGCGCTTCAAGCACAGCTATACCTAAACATTCTTCAACCTTTTCCCCATAGTGACGCAATAACTGGTCCAACTTCCGGACATCTTCCGGGGTCGCCCCCTTCTGAGGACCATAAATATAAGATGCCCCATTCTCCCCGCATAAAGGGTTCGTCACATCGGACAGGATCGTGAAGGTGACGTCATGGATGCGTTTATCCAAACCACTGTCATCTATAGAAGCAATGTCACCCAGCTCACCTGCACCGAAAGGAATTTCATTCCCTTCACTGTCTTTGAAAGAGACCCCCAGCGCTTGCGCCATTCCGACTCCGCCGTCATTGGTGGCGCTGCCCCCGACACCGATGAAGATTTCTTTGACGCCGCAATCCAATGCAGCACGGATCAATTCACCTGTTCCATAAGTCGTCGCGCGATAAACGTCGTTATCCGCGAGGTCAACCAAGGTCAATCCCGATGCTTCAGCCATTTCGACGACAGCGATGTTGTCTTTGATGATGCCGAATTTTGCTTGGACTTTGTCACCCATCGGTCCCGTGACATCAGCATAGCGGTATTCCCCCTTGCATCCGATCACCAAAGCATCCACGGTCCCTTCGCCGCCGTCAGCTACGGGAACCTTGACGATTTCCACGTTGCGGTTCAGACGCAGGATTCCTTGTTCGATGTAGTCCTCCACCTGGATGGTTGACGCGCTGCCTTTAAAGGAATCGGCAGCGATGACTATTTTAAATTCCTTCTCCATTTATTTTGCCCCCTTTCATTCAGCCTTCGATACTGACTTCATATATACTATATCAACTTTTGTTTACCAATAGGCTGCAATGATGGTGGCTACATAGTGACAAAAAACTTATCAGTGTCTCTCCAAAGCAAGCTCCACTTCTTCCACAGTCAACAGATTTCCTGGAATGCCCAAAGCCTGCGCGATTTTCATGGCTTGGGGCTGATCCAGATACGCTTGCTGCAGGAGGTCTTTTTTGCTGAAGACTTCCCTTGCAGCGCCTTCGAGCAGCAATTGCCCTTGGCTGAAGACGACGACGCGTTCAAAAACGGCTGCCGCAAAGTCCATATCATGCAGAATGCACAGGACGGCTTTCCCTTCTGCCTGCAGATCTTCGATCACCTTTTTGATGATTGCTTTCCCGGCAGCATCCTGTCCCATCGTGGGTTCATCGAAAATGACGATGGGCGTGTCCATCGCCAAAATGGAGGCCAACGCCACCATCTTCCTTTGCGCCAAGTTGAGGTCGTACGGATTCACCTTCTCGACGTCAACCAGTTCTACTTGAGCCAATGCCGCACGGGAACTAGCTCTCGCCTCATCCAAGGAAAGTCCGATGTTCAACGGACCGACCATCACTTCATCCAAAACCGTATTCTTGAAAATCTGATCATCCGGGTTCTGAAAAACCAGACCGATCTTCTTGGATATCTGGGCAACCGTCAAAGTTTTTAAGTCGGTCCCGTCCAGCAGAATCCTGCCGGAATCGGGGCGCAAGAGTCCCTTCAGCAGTTTCACGAAGGTCGTTTTTCCCGATCCGTTCTGCCCGATGATGGCAGTTTTCCGGTCATCCAACCTCAGATCGATGCCCTTTATGACGGGTGTCGCTTTATCGTAGGCAAAATGCAGCTTCTCTATTTCCAGTTTATTCATGAGGGACACCTTCTTCCGCAAGCAAGCCTTTCAGCTCATCCAATTCCACAGGATAATGCCCATTGGTATTCCGCCTGTTCAAATGGCGGGCGATCGCGGTCACGGCTGGCGGTTGCACTCCCAAAGATGCCAAGTCCTCACGCGAAAAAACGGCTTCGGGCGTATCAAAGGCGATCAATTTGGCGTCATCCAAAAGCAGGACCCTGTCTGCGTACTGCGCGATCTTTTCCATCTTCTGCTCGGCCATGATGATTGTGATGCCTTCTTTTGTGAGGTTCTCCACCACTTTGAAGACCTCTTCCGACCCTTGCGGATCCAGTTGGGAAGTGGGTTCATCCAAAATCAGCACTTTCGGCTTCATCGAGACCACGCCGGCGATCGCAACACGCTGCATTTGCCCGCCGGAAAGATCGAACGGGTTCTTGTCCTTCACTTTGCGGATATCCAGCAAGTCCAAACTTTCTTCGATCCGCTTGATGATTTCATCGCGCGGCAGTCCCATGTTCTCCAGCCCGAAGGCGATTTCTTCATATACCGTAAAACGCGAGCCGGTGATCTGGGAAAACGGGTTTTCGAACACCAATCCGGCTGCTGCAGTGACTTCACTCACATCCGTCGTGCGCACATCCAAACCGGCTATCATTACCGATCCGCCGTAGGCACCTTTGAAGAAGTGCGGCACCAAACCGCTCAGCGCATAGCACAAAGTCGATTTCCCGGCGGTGTTCCTTCCGATCAGGCCGATGAATTCGCCCTCCTCGACCGAAAAGCTGATGCCGTCCAACGCCAATTTGGTCGTGTCGGGATAGCGATATTTCAGATCCTTCACTTCTATGATACTCATCCCATCAACCTCCAAACGATCAAACCGGCCAGAATCAACAAGAGCAAAATATTCAAAAAAGTACTGTAACGATAGGACTTCGCTTCATTCAGATAGGTTTTCGGCGTATCCCTGTCGAAGCCGCGGACATCGAGCGCAATCGCTCTTTCCCTGGTATCGTTCAGGGCGTTCAGGATGACCGGTCCCAGTAACGGGAAGAATGCCTTTACCCGGACAAACAGGCTGCCCTCAGTCTCCATCCCGCGCGACCGTTGTGCATCCTGGATTTTGCCATACGTAGCCCTAAGCTGCGGGATGATCTGCAGGACCGAAAGGATGACGTAGCCGATTTTCGGCGACATGCCTTTCTGCTGCAGCCGTTCAACCAGTTCCGTCGGCGAAGTCGTCAGCACCAATACTCCAAAGGCGCTGACCATATTGATGACGCGCATGGTCAGACGAAAGGCGATAACCAGGCCCTCTTTGTAGAATTTTATCGGGCCCAATTCATAAAGCAACGTTTCATTGGCAGGATTGAAAAAACCCTGCACTATGACGATCGACAGAATCAATAAAAAACTGAGCGCAATCACCGGCATAATGTTGCGGAAAACTTTCCCCACCAATAAGATGCCGAAACTGGTCAGCATGACTGCCCCGACTTCCCACAGACTATCTAATACATAGGCCGCGGCGATGCTCACGACGACATAAAGCATCTTCGTCAGCGGATCCAGACGATGGATCGGCGAGTTGCGCGGCACATACAATGTCATTGCATCCATTCAAATCAGCCCCTATAATTCTTCTATCGCGCCATCCTTCAGGAAAGTGTTCGTAAGTTTCTTCGGTAAGCCCTTGAAGATAAAGTAACTGATGAGCACCGTCACTAGTTTATCCGGCACGTCCACAACGATGCTGTCCAGGAAAGAAGCCAGCCATTGCGGTTGCCCATTCGAAATCAGCAAAGCGTAGAGGGCATCCCCCCAGACATTACCGGTCTGTCCGCCCCAAAAGAGGATGTTCAATGGCGTCGAGACGGTGGCCGCAACCACACCTATGATCAAACCGGCCAACAGCACGGTCTTGATGTCCTTGAACCAGCCTTTAGCGGCAAACAGACCCGCCATCAAACCGATGACTGCGCTGGTGATCGCGTACACTGTCGAAATCGGGTCGGCCGTCACGCCGTAGATGACGTTGTTGATGATCCCGGAAGCGGCACCGATCACCGGACCCGCCAACATACCGGACAATACCGTTCCGATTGAGTCCAACCAAAGCGGCAGACGCAATACGCCCGCGATGTATTTGCCGAGATAATTGATCCCGATCGCGATCGGGATCAAAACGATGGAAGCCGTAGACAACTTGTAACTCAGTTTGTTTTTTGTTTCTGCATTCATTTCATTTTCCTCCTTTTGCCTGATGCCATGCATGGAAAGCGGATAATGCCAGTTTGATTTGATTCTGTTCCCCTTGCTTGGTGGCCGCTTCTCCGGAAACAAATTGACGGACGCCTTCTTCCATCCCTTCTTCCGGACCCACGACGACATTCAGCAGCGAAGCGGTCTTCAACCCCCTCAGCGCCCCAACAACGAACAAAGTGGCTGTTTCCATATCCGATCCGATGATGCCGTTGCCGCTCCAATAAGCAGTAAGTTGCGCTTCCCGGGCGGTGTAGAAACTGTCGTGGCTGCGGACAATCCCCAAACGATGAGGGATCCGCTCCGTTTCCGCGATTGACCTCAGATTGATCAACAAATCCAGATCGGCAACGGCGGGATATGTGGAATCGACATAAGCTTTGCTGGCGCCATCATCCCGGACCGCTGCAGTCGCGATGATCACATCGCCCAAATGCACTGCTGGATGTAAGGACCCGCAGCTGCCGATGCGGATGATGCCTTCTATTCCGATCTTTGCCAACTCTTCGATCGCTATCGCCGTGGATGGTCCGCCGATCCCGGAGGAAATGATGAGTACCTTCATTCCTTGATAAGTCCCCAGAACACTCTTGTACTCACGGTTGAACGCCAAATCGACAGCGTCCTCCAACAGTAATTTCGCTCTTTCAACGCGGGCTGGATCACCCGGCAACAGCGCATATTTCACATCCAGATCGGCTGATAATTGAATATGCGCCTGCAATGTTTGTTCCATTTCTCCACCGTCCTTTGCGCAATGATCGACCCCGGAATAGCCCGACAAAACTTCAAGATACTGATACCCATTATGAGTTCAGTATAGCATAGAGCCCAACGTCTGGCACCGGATAACCCTTGATGGAAAGACGGTCTCCCCGGCGCACAAAAAGAAGCAGTCTCTTTTTTAATTAGAGCTGCTTCTTATGTTTTCTCTTAGTTGTTGCCCTTATTGGACGAACAGCGCCGCAAGCGGGATCAACCCCACCATCATGACACCGGAAACGACCATCGCCAGGCTGCTCATGGCACCCTGCAGTTCGCTTGCTTTCAACGATTCGGCCGTCCCCATGGCGTGGGAAGCCGCACCCAAGGCCAACCCTTTCGCAATCGGCTCTTCGATCCTGAATATTCTGAAAATCAGGCCGGAAACCACCGTTCCGAAAATGCCGGCGAAGATGACCCCTGCCACTATGATACCTGCAACCCCGCCGATCAGTTCGGTCGTATCCAACGCGATGGCCATCGTGATCGACCGCGCCAAGGTGGAAAGGGTCGTGACTTCGCTCATCTGAAGGATCAGAGCCAAGCCGATGATTGTGACCAGACCGCTGATCATCCCCGCCAGACAACTGATCAAGACGACCCAGCTGTTCTCGCGCAAAATCTTGAACTGTCGATAGACCGGAACAGCCAGGCAAATCGTGGCTGGTGTCAGGAGGTCGGACAACACTTGCGCGCTTTTTTGAAAAACGGCAACTTCGACGTCCAGGACAAGGATCAAGCCCATCACCAGGATCGTCCCGATCAGCAAAGGATTCATGAAGGCGTACGGGTACTTTTTGTTCAGCTTCAAACCGATCATGAAGGCCCCCAAACTGATGAACAGCCCGAGATATTTTGTCGTCTCCAACAGATGATCAATCATTCCCTTCAGCCTCCTTTGCTTTCTTCCTTCTTATCAATCCTTGCGCCAAAATCCCGGTCGTCGCCAAAATCACGATGGTGGAGCCGATGTTGACGGCAATCCAGCTGGCGAAATTTTCGGCGATTTGCCCGTAGGAAGTGATGAGCCCAGCCCCGCTCACGACGAACAGAGCAGGCATGATGCCCAACAACAGATTGGCGGCACTTTCCACTTGTTTGAGCTTCAACACGCCCGTCATCAGCAACAGGAACAGCAGCGACATGCCGTATATGCTGGCCGGAATTGGCAGCGGAATGAAGATGGCCAGCAATTCGCTTACGGCCGAAATAGCGATGATGACGGTAAATTGTTTTAAATATTGCATAATGATAGGATGGCCCCTTCCTTGTCCAAAACGATACGGACTTTCTCACTATCCAGTATACCGACTTCCGATCCGAAACGATATATCCCACAACCCAAAATTCTGCTTTCCATGTCAGTTTTAACCTGTTACGCGATACATACGCAGTCCGAATGATGTATAATAAGCCGTGCAGTAAATGAACACGAACAGAAAGAAGGCGAAAATAAATGAACTTAGAAAAATTGATTGAAAAGATTGAAGCGTTCAAAGCAAACCATCCCGAAGGTACATTTGAATTCTTCGTGCAGCCGCAAAGGGATTTGGATGATCTTTATGCCGAACTGCTGATCCTGGATGTAGCAACGGATGCAGAGGGAAACGCTACAGCCCGCGCTGAGGAAGCCTTGATTACGTTGGAAAACCCGTCAAATGATGAATTGGCTATGCTTGAAGATATCGCTGAGTCCTTAAAACAATATCTATAGAAAGAACTCCCCGAAGACCTGCTAGGCTTCGAGGAGTTCTTTTTTTAAATTGACTTTGCCACAGGACTGACAGTTTAGTGGCTGCTGTTGCGGCCCGCCAAATCAGGCAGATGTTTTTCTGCCGCTGCTTCGTTTTTATACTCCCTATTTCCCTTGAAAAGCACCAACGTCAACAACGAGCCCATTAGACATGAAGCAATCACAAGATAGAATATATAGTCGTAATTCTGGAAAGTATCCAGCAGTAATCCTGAACTGCTCACTCCCAGCACTGCGCCTATTCCATATGCGGTAAATACGATGCCATAGTTCTGGCTGTAGTGTTTGGGTCCATACAGATTATTGGTTGCAGTAGGCGCTATAGCCAACCAACCACCAACATTAAACCAAAATATCGAAAAGGCTGCGGCAAACAAGCCAACACTTCCATTTTTTGCCGACAGCATCAAGACGGCTGCCGTGATGATTTGAGCGTAAGAAAGGAGCATGGCTGTCTTTGCCGATAGCCTGTCCGTCAGCCACCCGAACACCGGACGCCCGATGCCGTTGAACACTGCAAACACCGATATGAACAGCACTACATCCTTTTGCGCCATCCCTATCAGCTCAATGCCTATACTGCTTGTCAAACCTATCATCATCAGTCCAATCATCGTTCCGATAATGAAATTGAAGTATAACCCTTTGAAGTGAGCGGATTTCATCATTTCAGCACTGGTCACATCATGCACACCCGCATTCGCTCCAAACGAACCCACTCCTTCAGCACCCTCGCTTTCGGGATACTTGAAAGGCATCGAAAGCAAAGGCAGCAACATTCCAAAAACGACTCCCAATACGAGGAATGTTTTCGTCACTCCGTATTGTTCAACCAACGTTCGGGCCAATGGTGCCGTCAACAAAGGCGAAAGTCCAAATCCCAGCAGCACCAGCCCAATCACAAGACCCTTTTTTTCAGGGAACCATCTAGTCACTACCGCTAATGGTGCCCCGTAAGCTATCCCGACCCCTGCGCCACTTATTACACCGTAGGTAACAGTCAATACTTGAATATTCGGAGCAAACGCTGATAAAATCCACCCGATTGAAACCAGCAATGACCCCACCAGGATAGTTGATCTCGGACCCCACGTTTTAAAAAAACGCCCGGTCAAAAACATGAACAGGGAATAAAACAGTAGCGCCGTCATGTATGGCAATCCACTTTGAGCAGCCCCCACATTATACAATTCCTCCACAGGCAGACGAAAAACACTCCAGGAATAGACCGTGCCAAGCACCATCATGATCACCAGCCCCAAAAATACGTATAGCCATTCACCCCTTAGTATCAGCTTCTTTTCTGTTATCATTTTCTGTTGCATCTGCATCCGCCTTCTTTCCATTTCAAAATAGATAAATTCAAAAATCTTCCCATATCGCCTTGCCACACAATATAAATTTCAAATCCGCACAAAAAAAGCCAATAACAAGCCCCTTATGGAGTACTTGCTATTGGCTTACGCGTCGACTGGCTGTTTGCCCTTCGTTGCATCTTCCATATTTACTTCATCAAACTTTCGATATCTCGATCTACAACTATCGCGATTATTTTCTCACCTGTCTTGGTGCTGACATCGGAATAGGTACTTACGATATTCACGTCAATTACTGTTTTAATTGTTGCTTCAAGCTCTTCCCGAGCATTCTCAAACAAAGCAGTCCGAGCATTTTTTATCAGCTGGATTCCCCCTGGGTTTCTGGCCAGGTTTTTCTCAGATATACTCAAGAAACCTTTGAGTCTTATCAGGATCAAATCCTGAAAGATGACGGTCCGGATTTTCTCTGGACCTCTACCCATTTGTTCAACTTCAAACTTACTGATCGCTTCGCTTAATCTCGATTCGATTTGTCCTTTTGTCATTGAACTTCCAGTGTATGTCATTCGCTTCAACCCCTAAATCATATGAAAGTTGTGAAACGTTTCTTACAGCCAAAACTATAGCATACCAACATATGGTCGTCAACAGGTTTCCTCTGTTGTAATAAGGTAAAGGCATCTACAACAAGAAACTCCTTGGGGGGGCTACACCGCGGTAATCCTCCAAAGGAGTTTCTTTATTCAATAAATTTCCAGTTGGAAGCTGTGGTTATTCGGCTACTACTGCTGCCGGTACTGCCCCAGCGGAAGCGAACGTTCCGATCGGCAGATGGTCGTTCAATAGTTCCGCTTCCGGATCCAAGGCTGCTTTCTGTTTCACGCCGGTTGTCCAGTAAAGCGCCAGGATCGCTACGGTTGCGACCAGACCGACCAGGTAAGTGGCCGTCTGCAGCCCCATCCGGAATCCGATCGGTTCGCTCAGGATATAGACGACGCAGGCATACAACATGAAGGTTGCAGGCAATAAGGTAACCAAGTAATTTTTATTTTTCAGGTACAAGTAACGCGTCGACATCAGCAAAGCGATAACGGCTGTAACTTGGTTCGCCCAGTTGAAGTATCTCCAGATCAGGTTAAAATCCACTTTAGTAAGGAAGAACGAGATGACAAACAACGGGATCGTCATCATCAGGATCTTTTTCATTGAATCCTGTTTGATGTTCATGTAGTCAGCCAAAATTGTCCGCAGACTTCTGAATGCTGAAAGTCCTGAAGAGATCGGCAAGACGATGACGCCGATGATGGCGACTGTACCGAAGACATTACCCAATAACATAGTTGAAACTTGGTTAACCACGGATGATGGCGTACCGGCATCAATCATTTGGCTCAACGTTTGGCCATCGAACAAGGCCATGGACGCTCCAGCCCAGATCATGGCGATGACTCCTTCGGCGATCATCATACCGTAGAAAAGGAAGCGGCCTTCCCGTTCGTTCGTCGACGTCCGGGAAACCATCGGCGCTTGGGTTGCATGGAATCCGGAAATGGCGCCGCAGGAAATCGTGAAGAACAACGCCGGGAAAATCGGTGTGCCTTTCGGATGGAAGTTCTGCACAGCACCCATAGTCAATTCAGGCAAGTTATGACCAACAGTCAACAAACTTATGCCGATAGCCACTGTGCTGATGATCAAAATTGCGCCGAACCATGGGTAGACTTTCCCCATCGCCTTGTCGATCGGCAAGACAGTCGAGATGAGATAGTAAGCAAAAATCAGCAACGTAATCATCCCGATCGTCATCCAATCCGGTGTGATGCTGGCGATCAGGTTGGCGGGCGAAATGACAAAGACCGTAGCTACCAACAGCAACAGCAGCATGGCGAAGATGTTGACGACGTGCTTGACCGGTTTGCCCAGATATTTGCTGGCCAACTCCGGCAAGTGGGCGCCGTTGTTCCGCAAGGAAATCATCCCGACCATGTAATCGTGGACGGCTCCTCCAAAGATGCAGCCGACGATGATCCAGATGTAGGCGACCGGCCCGTAAAGCGCTCCCATAATCGGACCGAAAATAGGACCCGTTCCGGCAATATTCAACAATTCAATGATGGCATTTTTTGATTTTGACATCGGGACAAAGTCATATCCGTCCTTCAGTGCTTCAGCGGGGGTCGTTCGTTCCGGATCGATGGAAAAGTTCTTTTCGATGTAGCGCCCATAAGTAAAGTAACCTAGAATCAGTAAGGCGATTCCTCCAAGTAAAGTAAGCATCTTTTTTCCTCCTTCAATATAAATGTGCGGCCAACACGTCTTTCTATGCCCTTACTTTACTGGAGAAAAAGAAACTTTTGGGTCATTTGCGCCCGAAACGACAAAACTGCAGGCTGAGTTGCACGCCTGCAGTCCTGAAATTCATTTATTTTTTGATCAGATGCCTACTTTTTCCTTAAATTCCTTCATATAAGAACGGCTGACGGGTATCTTCAAGCCGTTGCTCATCGTCAGCTGGAACGTATGGTTGAACCATGGCTGGATTTCCTTTATTTCCTTCAGATTGATGAGAAAGGCGCGATGGACCCTCAGGAAAGGATGTCCGCCAATCTTTTTCTCGAGCGCACTGAGCGGCTCGTGGATGATGTACTCCATATTTTTCGTATAGATGGTCGTTTCGCCGTTCTCGATTCCGATGGCGATGATTTCCGGGACCTGCAGCATATAGATGCGCTCGTCCATCTGGATGGGCAGCACCTGCAATCCAGTATCCTTCCGCTTCGGTGTTTCCGATTCTCCGTTCTGCTGCTTGCGGTACTGCCCGTAGGCTTTTTTGACCGCCTGTTGGATCCGTTCCAGTTCAAAAGGCTTCAGGACGTAATCGGTCGCATTCAGCTCAAACGCTTTGACGGCATAGTCGTCATAGGCCGTTGCAAAAATGATCATCGGCGGTTTCTTCAGTTTATTTATTTTGCCAGCCAGCGAGAGGCCGCTCTCGTTCGTCAGGTGAATATCCAGAAAGATCAGGTCCACCGGGTCCTCGAGCATCGTGCCCAGCGCTTCTTCGATCGAATCCGCTTGGGCGATGGCGCTCACGCCTTCGCATTGCCCCAGCAGGTAAGCCAGTTCATCCCTTGCCAATGGTTCGTCATCCACAATCAATACCCGCATACTCATCCCTGCCTTTCTTGATATGGTACCGTGCAATAGACGGTCGTTCCTGTTGGTGAAGACACGAAATGCAGTTTGGCCGATTCGCCGAACAGGCTGATCAGTCGTTTATTCAGATTTTCCAACGCCGAGCCGGTGCCTTCCTGCGATGACACGGCTTCCTTGCCCAATTTCTCCAAGCGCTTTGAATCGATGCCTTCGCCGTTGTCCCGGACGGAAATGAACACGCCATCCGGACTGCTTCTCACGTCGATCCACACCCGATTGTCCGTTTTCCGGCTGCCGAAAGCATGCTTGAACGCGTTCTCCAGCAGAATCTGAATCAGGAATGGCGGCAACAGTACCTCTTCCAATCCTTCCTCGACGGAAATGTCGACTTGGTAGCGGTCCGGGAAGCGGGCTTGCTCCAACGAACGGTAGGCTTCCACTTGCGTGAGTTCCTTCATCAACGGAATCAGGTTGGTGCGGGCGCCCTGCAGATTGGCCCGGAAAAAGTTGCTGAGTTGGATCAGCAGCTTCCGCGCCTTTTCGCTGTCCACCCGGATTAAAGCAGAGACTGTATTGATGGCGTTGAAGAAGAAATGCGGATTCACTTGAGCCTGCAAGGATTTGATTTCGGCATCCTGCAGCAGCTTGCTCTGAAGTTCGATTTCGCCCAACTCGATTTGGCTGGAGAAGATGTTGCCGAGCCCCTCCGCCAACTGCCTTTCGACAAAGGTCAATTTCGTTGCATCCGTGAAATACAGCTTCAAAGTTCCGATCGTTTTCCCCTGCGCTTTCAGCGGGATGACGAGCGCCGCTTGCAAGGGACAGCCCGGATGGTTGCAGCCGATTTCGTCATGGGAATGGACTTCCCTGATTTCCCCTGTCCGCAGCACTTCTTTTGATAATTCGGTCAATATTTCGTTCGAGGCGATGTGGTGGTCGCTGGCTGCGCCGACATAGGCCAAGATCCGATCAGTGTTCGTGATGCTTACGGCGGATACCTTCATCAATTGTTGGATGATTTTTGCCGCTTCCGTGCACGAAGCTTCGTTCATGCCGGAACGGAAATAAGGCATCGTTCGGTTCGCCAATTGGAGCACATCATGCGTCTGCACCGCTTTCGTCTGTTCGACTTGGCGCAGCGTAGAGCCGATGATGGAAAGGAAAATGCCGGTCCCCATGCTGTTGACGAGGATCATCGGAAACGCAATGAATGTCACCAGCTCCCAAGCTGCCTGAAGATTGCGGCTCAACACCAGGATGCTGAGCATCTGGACACCCTCCGTCACGGCTCCGATCATAAAACCTTCCTTTATTGTCGGATAGGCATTTTTGTGCATCGTTTTGGCGCCGTACAGACCGGAAATGAGCCCGATCAAGATGGAAGAAATCACATAAATATAGGCCTCTTCCCCGCCTTGGAAGAAACGGATGATGCCCGAGATGATGCCGACGGATGTGCCGACCAACGGCCCGCCGATCAGACCGGCGACGCCGATCGTGAGCACCCGGGTGTTCGCCAAGGACGCTCCCTCCGAAAGTTTCATCAGTACCTGGTCGGATATGATTTGATCTTGACTGATTTCAACACCTGTATAGTTCGAGATGACCGCGAATATTCCGAATACGACAATCAGCGCCACTTTGGTGCTCAAGCGTTGACGTTCGCCCAATTTGTCCCTGAAATAGTGGGTATTCATCAAAAGGTAGGCCAAGATGATGATCAGCCCGACCCGCTCCAATATCAAAATGAATAGATTAAACATGGCCGCTCCTTTCCGGAAAATGATTATCTATAGTTTACACCAGAAGCAACTAATTTGTGCACAAAAAACGATAGCCCAAGCTTTGCGCTTCAGGCTATCGTTCCTTTATCAAGCTATCAGAAGTTATCCGCAATCCGCTGGAATTGGTGATGCAGCTCGTCCATCACGACGAAGCGGGCTTCCCTCAGCATTTCCTTGCCCTCAACGAACAGCAACAAAGCCGGAACGGTGAAGACGGTGAATTCGCCCGCGACTTCCGGGATGTCATCAGCATTCGCCTGGATCGCTTTGATTGCCGGGAATTCTTCCAGCATTTCCTGCACTTGCGGTTGGACCGCGTGGCAGACGCCGCAGTTCGTCCGGGAAATGTATACGAAAGCCAGCTTATTCTCTGCGATGAAACGACGGATTTCTTCTATTGAAGTTGCTTGTTGAAAATTATTTGGATAAAACACAGGTTGACCTTCTTCCTAATTTCATTTTTCGCCATTATAGCACGCGAATCGGAATAAGTCCGTTTTGCGGATTTTGCAGCACTGTGGGAAGAAGATCCCTTTGCGCTTCGGATACCCTTCTTATTTGAACTTGCTCTATGAAAACGCTATACTGAAAATAAAAAAGGTGGTTTTTCAGATGATGTTCGAACTCAGGGTTACGCTTTTGGATGTCGGCATACCAGTCTGGCGGGATATACAATTGGATGACGACACGACTTTCTCCGATCTGCATTTCATTCTCCAAAGTGCATTCAATTGGTCCGATCTCCACCCGCATACTTTCCGGTTTGCCCAACCACATAAAGATGCATTGGCAGAAACCGATCGTCTGCGGGACCATATCCAAGGAAAAGACGATAAAATCATTTACACGTACAACATGGAAGAGAACTGGGAACATGAAATCATCCTGCAAAAAGCCTTTGAGGCGAAGGCTGACGTGCTCTATCCCCGTTGCGCGCGCGCCGAGAATCTGGCTCCTGAGGAAGACCACACCCGCCTGGACATCACCGACGGCACACTGGACCTCGCGTACAAAGATTCCGGGGAAATCGCGAAAGCGATCAATGAGGAATTGGCCTACCTGAACGTCAGTGGCCTAGGCGAAGGCCTGCCGGGGCTCGATGAGGACGAGTGGGTAGCCCTGGATGATGACGAAGATGAATGGGAAGATGACGGCGGCCATCTGTGAAAAGCTGACACCCTACAAGAAAAAGCATCCCCTGCGCTCATATTCGAGCGTAGGGGATGCTTTTTTTATGTTTATTGAGCAGTTTCTGTGATCGATTTAGTTGCTGTTTTTTTCTTGTAAACAAGATCCAGGATCAGACCTGCAGCCGCAACCACGATAGCGACATAGAAAGCTTTGGTGAAGTCACCGTTGTTCGCAGCAGCGATGCCCGCTGTTACTTTAGGTGCAACAAAAGCGGATGTCGAGTAACCGATGAACACGATGCCGTAGTTGACGCCTTGGAATTTCGGTCCGAAGTTATCCATAACCAACGATGGGAATACGCCCATCACACCGCCGAAGCATAAGCCTAAACCAATGATCCCTACTGTAAAACCGAACATGGATTTGACGAAAATAAGGATCAAGAAAGTAAGAATGATGACACTATACATGATGCTGATAGTCGTTGGTTGACCCAATTTGTCTGAGACAGCGCCCCAGATAACGCGACCCATTGTATTGCTGAGAGAATACACGCTGACATAAACGGCTGCCGCTGCTGCGGATAGCCCGAACATGGATTGTCCGATCGGAGAAGCGTTTGAAGCGATCATCAAGCCTGAGAAAGCACCCATGGCGAACATCAGGATGATCATATAGAATTTTGGATCCTGCAGCATTTCTTTCCAGTTCTTGTTTACGACCGGTTTATTCGCTGCTGCAGTAGCCGCTGCGTTCATATTTTTTGGCATATAATCTTTCGGAGCGACCTTGATGAAGAGGCTGCAAGTGAAGCTGATGATTGCATAGGCGATACCCATCCGCACGAAAGTATCGCCAACGCCGATACTTTGGATCAGTTGGTTCGCGATCGGAGCTGCGATGATGGCCGCTCCGCCCATACCTGCTGTGATCAGTCCGGAAGCCAAACCTTTTTTATCCGGGAAGAAACGAATTGTGTTACTTAGGCAGCCTGAGTAAGCGAAGCCTTGTCCGAAACCGGCCATCAAACCATAATACACGTACAATTCAGTCAAAGTCGTAGCAGTACCCGCCAAAGCAAAACCGACACCGAACAATACCGCTCCGGCCATCGTGCTCCATTTCGACCAACCTTTGTCGGTCAAGAAGCCGCCCAAGATCATCGGAATCGGCCCCAAAGCCGCGTTGATCGCGAAGGCTACCATGACCTCAGCCATTGTCCAACCTCTCGCGGCAGACAACGGTCCTGCCAACACGCTGAAAGCATAAACTGCACCCGTACACATCAAGATACCCATAGAGCTGACCAAGACAGCCCAACGATTAATTTCCTTTTTCATCAACAACACTCCCTTATTTTCCATTCGCCATGACGATGTTTTTTAGTTCTCCCCAATTTTCGCGGAACATGCCTTCGTTCATTACTTTCAGATTTTCGGCAATGACCGGTTTGAAGCCCATTTGTCCCAAAATATCTTTTTCAAGATCGACGCCAGGCGCGATTTCGATCAAGCGCAATTTGCCTTTCTCAAGGTCGAATACCGCACGTTCTGTCACATATAATACTTCCTGTTCCACTTCGGACGCGTATTCCCCACTGAAAGTCACTTGTTCGACTTCCGCTACGAATTTCTTCGCTTTGCCTTCCTGGATGATCGTCAGACGGCCATCTTTGACTTCCTGCTGTAATCCGCCGGCAGTAAAGGTTCCTGCGAACACCAATTTTTTGGCAGCTTGGGAAATATTGATGAATCCGCCGCAACCAGCGACACGGTTGCCGAATTTGGATACATTCACATTTCCGGAGGCGTCGGTCTGAGCCAGTCCCAACACGGATAAGTCCAAACCGCCGCCATCGTAGAAGTCGAATTGGGCATGGTGATCCATTATCGCTTCGCTGTTGAAGGCATGGCCGAAGTCCTTCATGCCTGCCGGAACACCGCCGATCGATCCTGCTTCGGTAGTCAACACCAATTGATCGCTGATGCCTTCTTCGGCACCGACTGTCGCGACATTGACTGGAATACCTACGCCAAGGTTCAGGACAGCCGAAGGAACCAACTCCATCGCTGCACGGCGGGCGATTACTTTACGTGCATCCAATGGAAGTGCTGTTACAGCATTCAATGGTACTTTTGTATCGCCGGAGAAAGCCGGATTGTACTCAGTGTTTTCTGTTTGGAATTGATTGCCTGGTTGTGCCACGACAATGTAGTCGACCATGATGCCTGGTACTTTTACGTCTTTAGGATGCAGCGTGCCTGCAGCCGCCAATGTTTCCACCTGAGCGATCACGATACCGCCTGAATTTTTGACAGCCTGTGCGACCGGTAGTACTTCCATGTGCAAACCTTCTTTTTCAAGCGTCAAGTTGCCTTTTTCATCGGCTACCGTTCCGCGGATCAGGCCGACATTGATCGGGAAAGTCGGGTAGAATAACCATTCTTCATTTTCGATTTCAACCACTTTGACGATGTCTTCGGTCGTGCGAGGGGAAAGCTTGCCGCCTTCCAGACGCGGATCGACAAAGGTGCGCATGCCGACTTTAGTGAACAAGCCCGGACGTTTTGCGGCGATTTCACGGTACAGTTGGGTGATGACCCCTTGCGGAAGGTTGTAGGCTTCGCATTTGTTTTCGACGATTAGGTCGCTGAGTTGCGGAGAAGCACTGACAATGCCGCCGATCCAACGTTTGATCAGACCTTCGTGGGCAAGATGGCTCATCCCTTTTGTGCGGCGATCCCCCACAGCGCTCGCGTGGATGACTGTCAGGTTGTTCGGATGCCCTTCCGCTTTAAAGCGATCTTCGATGGAAATGGCCATTTCTTCGTTCACACAGGCCAGACCGAATCCGGTCAACGCCACTGTACTGTTGTCTTTGATCAATTTTGCCGCTTCCGCAGCTGTGATTACTTTTGTCATAAGTGTACCCTCCTGTTTGCTCGTTCATTCACATAAATAAGTAAGAAAAAAGCTCAGCCTTGATCTGAGCTTTTCAGTTTTGATTAATAAGCGATCTTCAATGATGCTGCGATTGCTTCAGCATCCTTGAACAATGTTTCGATGATTTCTTTGGCAGGACGGATAGTGCGGACCATACCGGTAATTTGGCCGGCCATGACCGATCCGTTCTCTACATCGCCTTCGAATACAGCTTTGCTCAATGAGCCCAATGCCAACTCTTCCAATTCATCACGGGATGCATTGTTGTTTTCCAGTTCTTGGAATTTCGTAAGCATCTTGTTTTTGATGGAACGGACAGGCGCTCCGTTGCGGCGGCCTGTAACGATCGTAGCTGTATCATCAGCATCAAGTACCGCCTGTTTGAACGTAGCCGGAACCGGGCATTCTTCAGCGGACAAGAACAGTGTTCCTACTTGGATCCCTTGAGCACCCATCGCGTACATCGCAACGACTCCGCGGCCGTCACCGACTCCACCGGCTCCCAATACGGGGATGTTCACTGCACTGACCACTTGCGGCACTAAGCACATGGTCGTTGTTTCGCCGACGTGTCCGCCCGCTTCTGTTCCTTCAGCTACGATTGCATCCGCGCCCAAGGCTTCCATTTTTTGTGCATGTTTCACGGAAGCGACTACCGGAATGACTTTGATGCCGGCTTCTTTGAATTTCGGCATGAATGGTTTCGGTGTGCCCGCTCCCGTCGTCACGACTTTGACGCCTTCTTCAATCACGACATCAACCAATTCCGGACAATTGCGCATCATCAGCATCAAGTTGACGGCAAAAGGTTTGTCCGTCATCGTTTTGCATTTTTGGATTTCTGCACGCAATTGATCTGCTGTCATTCCGCCTGAAGCGATGATGCCGAGTCCGCCTGCATTTGAAACGGCAGAAGCGATCTCAGCCGTTGCGATCCGTGCCATCGCTCCTTGAAAAATAGGATATTCTATTCCTAGCATTTCGCATATTGTTGTCATCTGTTTTTCCTTCTTCCTTGAATTGTGAGTGATGAGTCTGCATGGTCGGCTGAAATTGCCGTTCCGCTTGCTCACCTTTTCTCTTTATAGTTGCATTATAGAATTGATCCGATTATTTGTGAAATAGTAATCTCCACCGGTTTATCATAACCATTTGGTTATATGAAATAATTAGATTTGGAATGTAAAGCTCGTTATTAGTGAGTTTATGAACAAATATAATACACCTCTTTTTTAATGGGTCGTTCTTCTTTTATACCTTTTTTGTTCTGAATAGATATCATCTCCATAACTCTTCTGTTATAATTGTGATTATTTTATCTTTCACAATCGAAAATGAGGTACAATAACGCTTGCAATTCTTAATCATTTTCCCGTATAACCATCAGTAGAACATCGCGATCGAAAGGATGACTAAAAAAAATGATGCAACAGACCACAATCATTGCCTACCTGGATGCCATCGTCAGTGAAGGGACCTTCACGCAGGCGGCAAAGTCTCTATATATTTCCCAACCTTACCTCAGCAAAACCATTACGAAACTGGAAGAGGAACTGCAAACCCAGTTGGTCGAGCGCAACCGGACGCCGATGGAATTGACCTATGCCGGCGAACGGTTCCTGACGCACATGAAAAAGATGCAGAACCAGTACGAAGATATGGTCAACGAATTGACCCTGATCACAAAGCTGAAGTACGGCCGGATCCGCATCGGTGTCCATCCGATCATGGGGTCCTTCCTACTTCCCTTGATCCTGCCGAAATTCCATGAAAAATATCCCGGCATCGTCCTGAAGATTATTGAACAGGACGCCAAAACGACGGAGATGGACCTACTGGAAAACAAAGTCGATCTCTACTTGGGCATGATGCCGATCCATAATGAACAACTTTCCTACACCGTGCTTGCGGAAGATAAATGGTGCGTCATCGTTCCGGACACGAGCCCGCTGTATCAACACGGTTTGAAGGAGATAGAAAAATTCCCTTATCCTTTAAATCTGCTGAAGAACGAAAAGTATGTGCTGACCACTTCCCAATCCGGGATCCGCAAACAGGCAAACGAATTCCTGAAGCATCTGGACATCAAAGCGGATGTCGTCATGGAATCGCAGAACATTTCAACCGCAGCAGCGCTTGCGAGAAAAGGGATGGGACTGACTTTTCTGCCGAAGAGTGCGCTAAACAACAGCGAATTGATGGACAGCTACAATATTTTTTATATCGAAACCAGCATCGTCCGCACCCGTTATTTCATCGCCTACAGCAAAGAAAAGACCCTTTCCTCAGTCGACTTGGCCATGATTGATATGGCGAAGGAATTGATGAAAGCCTACAGCGATTCCATTTAAAGATTAGCGTCTACATCAGAGAAAGATTACGCTTCATTCTTTTCGGAACCATATCATTTGGCCTTCGGCAGCAGAAGTTGTATCATCAAAGTGAGCAAAGATGCTCCTTAAAATTTGCGGACAAGAACGGACAACTTACCCATAGGAGGGGTTATGATGGATAAACTACCAAAAGATGAACACGATTCTATCGATGCCACTTGGTTAACGGAAGAACCCTATCTGGATATCATTCCCGAAGATCCCCCTCAAGAAACCGAAATCCTTTACTGCCAATGCAAAAAGCCAACGAGTGTTTATCAGGAAAGCAACGATCTTGGTCACTGGCTGAAATGCGGAGACTGCAATCGCGTCATCGAAGGTTCGTTTGAAGCGGCAAAGCCTTATTAATCCAATCGAAAAAAAACAAAAAAGGAGCAAGGGAATGCGGAATGACGCACTCACTTGCTCCTTTTTGATTTCTACTATGAAAAAAACACCAGAGATTAGTCTGGTGTTCCAACGTTTGTTGCTTTCAAGTTCTTTATATCCAAAAACTTTTGGCAGAGTTTATCCAATTCTTCTTCCATCACAGCGCTCGTCTCAGGTGAATAGCTGAGCATTTTTGCCGGATTGGATACCAGATCCAGAACGGAGTCGGGAACCACCTTGTCGCCTTCGACATGGACAGCAATCTGTGGGTAGTAGTTCGTTGTTCCGCAGCATGCTGAGACAAGATAGGCGATTTCATAATGCTCATTGCCTTTGTCGCGGATGCGGAAATAGCCATCGCCAATGAATTCCTTTTCCGGTCCGAAATTGGCCAATATCAGTTCCAAATCCTTCTTTTTCATTGAAAAAACCCCTTTTCCTCATGAATCAAACAGACGATCATTTGCTTAAAAAACGTGAACACAGGCTTGTCCTTCAACACTTGCCCGCACTTCTCCTTCAAGGATAGTATACCACTCCCAGGCTGTTTTGGACATCCACCGATTAATGGATATCAGCTCTTTTTCCGTTTCCGATTCCTCATTTGGAAGGAGTGCTTCTGTTAAGTCTATCCTGATAAGCTATGATAAAATGAAATTGTAAGCGCTGACTGAAAAATCATAGAAACGGGGTTATCCAGATGACAGAAACAAAACTATCGAAACTGAGAATCACTGGCCAATCACACCAAGGCATCACCACTACAGTAAAAGTCCGTAATCTACCTGAATTTTTTGTGGATGAATCAGAACGGATGGGCGGCGACAACAAAGGGCCGAATCCGCTGGAATACCTTTTGAGTTCGCTGGCAGGCTGCACCTCGATCATTGCCTACTATGTAGCCGAACAACAAGGGCTCTCCTACAGAGGCCTGTCGTTCACCGTTGAAGGCACCTTTGATCCGCGCGGTTTTGCCGGGGAAGATGATATCCGGACCTACTTCCAGGAAGTCACGCTCATCAACCATATCGAGACTGATGAGACCGACGAAGCCATCGAGAAGCTGGCGGCTGAAGTTGAAAGAAGATGTCCGGTCTATAACCTCATGCTGGATGCGGGCGTCGACATGTCGACCCAATGGATCCGAACCAACTAAAAAAACGCAAAAGCTCCCGTCAAACATTGCCGCTATACTGCAATGTTTGACGGGAGCTTTTTTATGCTTGCATCACTTGAATTCCCGCAGCTTGTTTTCGCTCGGAACCATGTGGCTCGTATAATTTTCGATTTTGAATGTCAGCCGATCCATTGCCTGCTGCATGACAGCGATCCGCTCCTGGAGTTCACGCTGTTGTTCGACCAACAGATCCATTCTTGCCGGAATGGTCTCTTCTCCGCTGCGGAAAAGCGCGAGATATTCGATCAAGGACTCAATCGATAAACCTGCATTGCGCATCTGGCGGCTGAAGACGATCCACTTCAGATCTTCTTCATCGAACTCACGGACCCCGTTCTCATTCCTTTTTATTGGAGGAATCAGACCGATCCTCTCATAGTAGCGGATCGTATCAGCAGACACACCCGTTTCCTCGCTGGCTTTCTTTATGTTTATCATCTCGTCCATCCTTTCGGCATCTAAACCTATCCTGACAGTTAGCTTCAGGTACATCCTACACCTTGGAGTGGACTCCAAGTCAAATAGAAACTTCGGGCAACGGGGACTTACCCCGCTTCAATAAACCTTTACCCTTGCAACGCAAGCAACTGAAGGATCGTGTGCGACACCGCATCCTCATCATTCGACCTTCCCGTGATAAAGGCCGCCGTGTCCTTGATGATCGGATAAGCATTCCGCACAGCAAAACTGTATTTCCCACTCTTCATCATTTCGACATCATTCATTCCGTCACCGAACACCATCGTTTCTTCCGGGGTGACCTGCAGCAACTCCTGCAGATGGGCGACGGTGCTGCCTTTATGCACGTTCAAATCGGTGATGTCCAGCCAGGCCTTCTCCGAAGCGACGATATGCGCGCGGTCGCAAAAATCGGCTAATTTTTCAGCAGTTTGGATGCAACGCTCTTGCATATCCCGGACCGTGATTTTTATGAAATCGTCCTCGATGGCCCCGAAATCAGCCACCGTGATCACTTTCTTGTAGGATCTCCTGACAGCTGCGGATTCTTCGGGTGACAGATCATTTTTGATCATGGCGGCTTCTTTCGTGCAGGCAATCAACGTATGCCCAAGCTGCATCTCTTCCAGTTCGCGCAGGATGTCACGGCCTGTTTGATTCTCCAACAACGATTCGTAGACGACTGCGCCGTTGCGTTTGATCCGCGAAGCACTGTCCCCCAAGATCCAAAAATCAGCGGCATCTTCGCCGAATATTTCTTCGACGCGCTCACTCTGCTTGCCGGTGCAAGGCGCGAAGACGACCCCTTTGTCCGTCATCAACTGCTTGACCTGTTTGAAAAGTTCCCTATTGAAATCCCCTTGGTTGTTCAGGAAAGTGCCGTCCATATCCGTTAAAATCAACTTGATCATCCAATGTCCTCCTTTCCGATGGTCTTCTCGCTCCCATTATCGCATATTTCTCCGCTTCTGACCGCTGAATGACCCAAAAATGGCATCGGCAGTGCATTTCCCGTATAATGAATATTGAAATCATTCGTAAAGAAGGTGCAATTATATGATAACGGTCATCGGCGTCACAGCTGACAATCTCGTCCACACAGACATCGATTTGGATACAACCGATCTGTCGTCCTACAAATGGATCTGGGCAGACTTCAATGAGCCCAGCGCAACCGAAGTAAAACATCTCGAGAAAACCTTTCGTTTCCATCCACTCGCTATCGAAGACTGCCTGCAGATACTGCAGCGCCCGAAGCTGGATTATTATGAAGATTACACGTTTTATGTGACACACCATGTTCGTGAAGAAGGCAGAGAGCTCTTCAAAGAAGAATTGGATTTCTTTGTCAGTGAAAAGCTCATCGTCACTTTTCAGCGCTCCCCTTCAAAAGAGGTCGCCTATATCCAGAAACGATTGTCGACTCACCAAAATGCCGAAAACTGGGATCCGTACTTTATTTTTTACAGAATCCTTGATCAGATTGTGGACAATTATTTCCCTTTGATCCACGCCATCGAAGACAGTCTTGTTCAACTTGAAGAGGATAACCTGAACAAAACGACAGCCGGATTCATACCTGAATTGATGGAGTCTCGACATCTCCTGTTGGGTCTGCTGCAGACCGTCAATCCGATGCGCGATCTGCTTTACCGGATGCTGAATTCACAGCATTTGAAAGGCATAAGGGAAAGACGAAGCTACTTTTCGGATATCCACGATGATCTGCTGAAGGTATCTGAGATGATTACCTCCAACCGCGAAGTGACTGCCGACATGCGCGACAGCTACCTATCACTGAATTCCCATCAGACCAATAACGTGATGAAGGTACTCACTATCATCACCTCGATCTTCTCGCCTTTGACGTTAATCGCCGGCATCTATGGGATGAACTTCGAAAACATGCCGGAATTGACTTGGAAATACGGCTATTTTTTGGCTATCGTTCTGATGTTTGGAATCGGTTTGGCAATGTATCGCTGGTTCAAGAAAAGCGGCTGGTTCTGATCACCAGCCGTTTTTCTTGTAATATGTGGCGACAGGGTGCTGCAATTCCCCTGTTTCCAGATAGATGCGGAAATCATCCACCGCGAAAAGATCACCTGGCTCAAGCAAAAAGAAATAGAGGCGGATTGGATAACGTTTGCTTTTGGCCAAAATATGATTGTTTCCAGCATAGGCATACCACCAGATCTCGAATAGCTCTGCCCCGACGGAAAACTTATCCTCCAACAGAGTAAACTCATAGCAACCTTTTCGTTCCAACAGATCGGCGACATCCAGCTTTTTTCTCCAGATTCCTTTTTGCATCAGCCTCATTTCCCTCACCCTATCCATCAGCCATCATTTTTGATTCACATGATATTTCTGCACCACGACTTGATTGCGCTTGTTCTTCCTGCCGTAGATCACGATCGCGTTCCCTTCGGTGACCTGATACAGAAAATCCAACGAATGCGCGCGGATCAGGCAATTCCCATTTTCCATATCAGTCACATCCTTTAACCTTATAATACGAACGCACGTTCTTTTTGTCAACTGTTTCCTTCTCGGAAAAACCGCTAAAGTCATTCTTTTCCTCTTGGGAATAGTAAGGAAACGTGTTAAGATGTTCTAAACATAAGCGGATGCTCAAAACTGGCGGCTCCAGCCGGAAGACTCTTGCATCCAACGAAAGGAAGATTCGCCATGCCCATCAAACTGATCGCCGTCGATATGGACGGGACATTCCTGGACAGCCGGAAAAAATTCAACAAGGAGCGCTTCGACTCCCTCTACAAACGCATGCTCGAAAAGGATATCCGTTTTGTCGTGGCCAGCGGAAACCAATACTACCAACTGCGTTCTTTTTTTCCTGAAATACAGGATAATATTGCTTTTGTAGCGGAAAATGGCGCTTTCGTCGTGGATTGCAACAAAGAGCTGTCCGTCGGCGAGATGACACAGGAGACGATTGACAAGGTGCTCCGGATCTTCAAGGAGTTGGATGCCTATTCAAAATTGGTCGTTTGCGGCAAAAACAGTGCCTATGTCGACAGTTCCGTTTCCGATTACTTTTTCCAAAATACGAAACGCTTCTATCATCGCTTGAAGCGTGTGGATTCTTTTTCCGAAATAGATGACATCATCTTCAAATTTGCATCCGGTTTCGCTGAAGAGGAAGTCCCGGCCCTCTTGGAGCACTTCGCGCGCGAAGTGGGCGATGTCGTCTCCCCCGTACCGACAGGCCACGGCTCAATCGACCTCATCATTCCCGGCATGCATAAGGCTTCCGGCATCCAACTGCTGCAGAAGTTGTGGGGCATCTCCGATGAGGAGACCGCCGCATTCGGCGACAGCGGGAATGACATCGAAATGCTGGAGCATGTGGCCTACAGTTTCGCGATGGCGAACGCAGCCGATGACGTCAAAAAAGCCGCCAAATACTGTGCCCTTTCGAACAACGAAGAAGGCGTGTTGGCTGCAATCGAACAACTGCTCGAAATGGAATGAACTAAAAAAGGAAGATGCCCCCGCCTCATACTGAAGCGGGATGCATCTTCCTTTTCTTATGTCGCTATTAAATCAAGCCTGTCAAGAAGGTCAATAATTCATACTTTTTCTCTTCCGGCATTTTTTTGATTTGAGCGGTAAGTTTCTTTTCCACCGGGCTCATTTCCGAATTGAAGAATTCCGCCACAGTCACGCCGAGAATCTCACAGATATGGTTGAGCGTCTTCAGAGACAATTTGGTTGAATTATGTTCGATGGCCGAAATGAAGGAAGGCGAGACGTCGATCTGCTCAGCCAATTCTTTCGCCGTTATTTTGTTCAGTTTACGCAATTCCTGAATGCGACTGCCTACTTCCATACTGATCCACTCCTCTTTCCCTAGATTCAACTTTGCTTTTTACATACTAACACATCTAGGTTTGAAATTTAAAGCATTTTTCACTCTTTTTTAAACTTATCATTCAAAATATACACTTATACATAAATATTTATTCCCCTGTATTCAGTTATGTGTTAATATGTTTTTTGTAAGCATGTCTAATGATTTTGAAAATCAAATTAATAACATTTTTTCGAGAAGGAAGGTATCTATGCAACAATATAAAAAAGAATGGTTCAGTAATATCAGAGGGGATATTCTGGCTGGTATCGTCGTCTGTCTGGCCCTATTCCCCGAAGTCATCGGCTTCATGATCGTCGCAGGAGTGCCACCGATCGTGGGAGTCTACGCCACTTTCTTCATCACAGCCATCGCAGCCTTTTTCGGCTCCAGCAAGGGCATGATTTCTGCTGCCGCAGGCTCCGTGGCCTTGGTGCTGGCTCATCTGGTCGCCGAATATGGAATCCAGTACCTTTTTGCCGCGACGATTCTGGCAGGTGTCCTGCAGGTCGTCTTGGGATTCCTCAAAATCGGTACCTTGATGCGTTACATTCCGAAGCCTGTCATGATCGGTTTCGTGAATGGTTTGGGGATCATGATGTTCACTTCGCAATTGGACCATTTCCAAGGCAGCCTGCTTTTGCCGCTTCTGGGACTGTTGGGAATCGCGATCATTTTCCTGTTCCCTCGAGTCACGAAGAAAATCCCTGCGCCTATCGTTGCGATCTTCGTCATCACCGCGATTGTGCTGGGCTTTGGCTTGGATGTGAAAACGTTGGGTGATATGGGCTCCATCTCTACGGATTTGCCGCGCTTCGGCATCCCGGCTGTTCCGATGACATTGGAAACTTTGCGGATCATTTTTCCAACTGCACTTTCGGTTGCCATCGTCGGATTGGTTGAGTCCTTGTTGACTGCACAATTGGTCGATGAAATCACTGAAGAGAAGAGCGACAAAAATCAGGAAACGTTGAGCCAAGGACTTGGGAATGTCGTTTCCGGATTCTTCGGCGGTATCGCCGGTTGTGGCATGATCGGTCAGACGATCATTAACTTGAATTATGGCGGCCTTGGCCGTCTTGCGACTTTCCTGTCCGGATTCTTCATGTTGTTGTCCGTTGTTCTTTTGAACGGTTCTGTCGTGCAGATTCCGGTTGTCGCTTTGGCGGCGGTCATGGTCGTTGTCTCCATCGAAACCATCAATTGGGATTCGATAAAACGCCTGCGTACGAACCCTAAAAACGAAAGTTTCGCAATGATCCTGACCGTCGCCATCGTTATCGGAACGCATAACTTGGCCTACGGTGTCGTAGCCGGCACTTTGGTCAGCGCCGTCTTCGCTGCTTTCAAAATGTCCCATCTCCATGTTGCAGCCGGGACTTCCGATGATGATCACCACTACAAAGTGGATGGCCACCTGTACTTCGCTTCCGCTGAAAAATTCCTAGATTTCTTTGCTGAAGAAATCGAACACGAGGAAGAAGTCGTCATCGACATCAGCGCCATGACTTTATGGGATTCCACTGCTGTCGAAGCGATCGACAAGCTCATCACCCGCAACAACAAACGGGGTGTGAAAACGACGCTTACCGGTGCGAATCCGCAAAGCTCGGCCCTCTTCAAACGTATTTCGATCCATAAGGAAAAATAAACGAATACATCCCACACTCTGAAACTGCAGAGAGTGCGGGATGTATTTTTTTGGATCAAAGCCTGTCTCTACACTTCCACCAAGTCAAAACGCGTGATGATGCCGAGCAGGTTTTCCGTATTTTTGCCGCTGTGCGTCACCAGCAGCGCATCGATTTTTTGGTTGTCGAATAGCGCTTCCGCCTCATAGATGGTTGCATCTTTTTTTATGAAGGCAAAATTATTTTTATTCTCGTCCAGCACAAGGATATCGCGCGCAAGCGTTCCGCTGATAGACACGGTTGCCTCATGCGCATGCTGGGACAGCCAATGCGTGATGCCGTTCTCCGTCAGCAAGCCAATCACTTTGCCGGTTCCGTCCTTGATCGGGAATTGGGTCAGGTCGGTGTTCCGGATCGTCTCGAGGACTGCGGACAATTGGGTCGTTTCCTTGAAGAACTTCACATCATCCGACTTGATGTCGAAAGCCGTCTTCGGTTTCAACAGTTGTTCATGGATTGCTTTGATCAGATTCAGGGACTCCTCGTTGACGAGCACCAGATCGCTTTGGTTTCCGTGGCTCAGGAAGTTGCGCAGATCCCCTAATATCTGGAAGTCATCCCGTTTCCTTTTCACATAGCTGTCGTAGCGCGCGGCGTTCTCCACCAACTCATAAAAGCTGTAGTAGGATTTCCCGCGATTGGGCTTGTATTCCTTGTTGAAGAAACTCTCGATGTCATTGAAATAACCCATAAATGCTTCATTATTGCTGTTCAATCGCCTTCACCCTCTCTCTTGTTGCTCTCTTTATGCTTCTATTCTAACAATTTGAAGCGGGAAATACGAATCCGAAGCCTTTCATCCAAAAACACTTGCCGCAATCGTTCCTCACGTTGGCCTCCTAATAATTCCCGACGTATAATAAGCCTATGACCGATAAGAAACGGAGGAAATGATATGACCACAGCGAATATCATGCTTTATGTAGAGGATGTGGAAGCGAATGCCGATTTTTGGAAACAATATCTCGCTTTCAAAGAAGTCGATCGCTATGACTTTGGGGATTCCATCAGCATTGTGCTGGCGGTGAACCCTATGTGCAATTTGCAGCTGTTCGACATCGATTTCATCAAAAAGAATTCACCGGAAGTGGCATCCAACAAACCTTCTTTACTGTTCGACATCTCCGATTTCGATGGATTGTATGCGCGCTTCAAGGAAAACAACGAAACGGTCGGCGAAATCATCGAAATGGGCGGCGCCCGGACCTTCAACTTCCCCGACAGGAACGGTGACTACTACGCCGTCCGGGAAACTGCTGATTAAGCCGGCCGCGCGCTCCGAACAAAGTTAAGTCAATCGGAGAACGCATGCAAAAAATACAAGCCGAACTCCGGCCAGGCCTCCGTTCACCGGAGTTGAGAGCCGAATCTTGCGTTCAGCGATATGTCATCAGGTATCCGGAAATTTCCAAATAAAGAGCCGTCTCAAGTTGAGGCGGCTCCCATACTTATTTGTGATTATTTCCCGATCAACGCAATGATCTCCTCCAGAACAGCTTCCCCGTCCAAGATCTCATAATTTTCTCTCGAAATCAGCTTGTAAGGCACCGCTTTATAGGTCAGAAAATCCTTCAACCGCGCGATTTCGTATTTGGATTGCGGTCCGATCATCAGAGCATCGATCGCTTGGCTTTGGATCGCCTGCTCCGCGATGATCGCCGGCGCGGAGTAGACGTGGATGTCCAGTCCCCTTTCATCCGCCGCATTCTGCACATTCTTCACCAGTAAGCCGGTCGTAATGCCTGCCGTACAAATCAATAAAGCTGTCTTTTGTTCGGTCATCTGCTTCAACCCCTTATGCTGCTTTCTTTTTCTTGTTGTAGATATCCAATACGACGGCCAACAACAAAATCAAACCTTTGATTGCTTGCTGCCAGTCGACACCGACGCCGAGAATGGACATCCCGTTATTCAAGACACCCATAACCAAACCGCCGACGATCGTTCCCACGATGGTGCCGATCCCGCCTGAAGTGGAGGCTCCGCCGAAGTAGACGGCTGCCATCGCATCCAGTTCCATGGAAGTACCCGCTTGCGGTGTGGCCGCATTCAGACGCGCAGCCAAGATCAAGCCGGCCAATGCAGCCATCGCGCCCATGTTCACGAATACCCAGAAAGTGATTTTTTTCGTTTTTATACCGGACAATTCTGCCGCTTTACGGTTTCCACCGGTTGCGTAGATTTGACGTCCCGCAACTGTTTTGTTAGTCAAGAAAGCGTATGCTGCTACGATGACTCCCAAGATGACCAAAATGACAGGATAACCTTGATAAGATGCGAAGATATAAGTCACACCGATCATTACTACTGCTGTCATGACTGCTTTCAGCGTGAAAGCGTTCATTGATTCCACTTCAAACAAATTGTTTTTACGTTTTTCGCGTGTGCGCCATTGCCCGAAAACGAGCGCTGCAGCAATGAGGACACCCAGGATCATCGTTAATAGATGGATACTACTGTCAGTCAAATCAGGCAGGTAGCCTGTAGAGATTTTTTGGAATATTTCTGGGAAAGGCGCCAATGATTGCCCGCCTAACACGACCTGCGTCAACCCACGGAACATCAGCAGCCCCGCCAAAGTGACAATGAAAGCCGGGATGCCGAAGTAGGCTACCCAGTAACCTTGCCAAGCGCCGATGATCGCTCCGATCGCGATGCAGATCGGCACTGCTAACCAAGGGCTGATGTTCCAATTAACCATCAAGATACCGGAGATGGCACCCACGAAAGCCATCACGGATCCAACCGAAAGGTCGACATGGCCCAACAATACTACCAACAACATACCCGCAGCCAGAACCAGAATGTGGCTATTCTGCAGCACGATGTTCGTGATGTTCAACGGTCTCCAGAAGATGCCGTCCGTCATGAGCTGGAAGGCTAGCAACAAGCCGATTAAAATGATTACCATACTGTATTTGCTGAAAATATCAAGCGCCTTTGTTTTTAGATTCATCGTTTGCTTTTCTTTTTTTATGCCATTCGTCGTTTCCATCTATAACACACCCTCTTCTTCCCTAGTCATTAGATTCATCAGTGATTCTTGGTTTGCATCTTTCCGTAGAACCTCACCCGTGAATTTGCCGTCATTCATCGTGTAGATGCGATCGCACATCCCCAAGATTTCCGGCAACTCGGAAGAGATGATGCAGACACATTTGCCCGCAGCCGCCATTTCCTCGATGATCGTGTAGATCTCGAATTTGGCACCTACGTCGATCCCTCGTGTCGGTTCATCCAGGAACAAAACATCCGGTTCTGTCATCAGCCATTTCGCCAGAACGACCTTCTGTTGGTTCCCTCCACTGAGGCTGCTGACTTTTTGGTAAATCGAGCTCGTCTTCGTCCGCATTTTTTTGCGGTATTCTTCGGCTATCTGGACTTCCTTTTCTTTGTCCAAAATGCCCTGCTTGCTGATCTTCCCTAAGCTTGCGATCGTCGTGTTCTCGCGGATATCCATCAAAAGATTCAATCCCAGTGCTTTCCGGTCCTCGGATACATAAGCAAGCCCGTTTTCGATGGCAGCCGGCACATCCTTGACCGAAATCTCTTGTCCTTCTTTAAAGACTTTTCCGGAAATGTTGCTGCCGTAGGAATGTCCGAAAACACTCATCGCGAATTCCGTCCGGCCTGCCCCCATCAATCCCGCGATCCCGACGATTTCGCCTTTGCGGATATTGAAATTGATCTTATCATTCATGACGCGGTGCGCATCAATCGGATGATGGACCGTCCAATCCTTCACTTCAAAGTAGACGTCACCGAGGTTCGGATGGCGTTCAGGGTAACGGTTGGTCAAGTCCCTTCCGACCATGCCGCGGATGATGCGTTCCTCGTTGATGGCTTCCTTTTCCAGCGTTTCGATCGTTTTACCGTCCCGCAGAATGGTGATGCGGTCGGCCACATTGACGATCTCGTTCAACTTATGGGAAATGATGATAGAAGTGATCCCTTGCCTTCTGAATTCCTTGATCAGCTCCAACAGATTGGCACTCTCTTCCTCATTCAGTGCGGCTGTCGGTTCATCCAAAATCAACAGGCGTACCGATTTAGAGAAAGCTTTCGCGATTTCGACCAATTGCTGCTGCCCGACCCCAATCTGGGAAACGAGCGTATTGGGATTCACTCTCAAACCGACTGTCTTCAGCAGATTGGTTGTCTTCTTTTCCGTCAGATCCCAGTCGATGATGCCGTGCTTTGCCTGTTCATTGCCCAGGAAAATATTTTCACTTACGGACAGATATGGGCTTAGCGCCAACTCCTGGTGGATGATGACGATGCCTTCATTTTCGCTGTCCTTCAGATTCTTGAATTTGCAGGGCTCGCCGTTGTAGACAATGTCCCCCTCATAGCTGCCGTATGGATACAATCCGCTCAACACATTCATCAGCGTTGATTTCCCTGCGCCATTTTCACCGCATAGGGCGTGGATTTCCCCACGCTCGATTTTTAGATTCACATCGCTTAATGCCCGGATGCCAGAAAATTCTTTGACGATATTCCGCATCTCCAATATATAATCCGCCATAATACCTCTCCTCTATGGAAGAGACTTCCTTCTCTACTCCAAGGAAGTCTCCATTATTCACATTTTTATAGGTCTAAATCTTCTTCAGAATAGTAGTCTGTATCGATCAATTCCGCTTGATAATTTTCTTTGTCCACTGAGACCGGATTAGCCAAGTAAGTCGGTACGATTTTCACGCCGTTGTCATACGTTTCCGTATCGTTTACAGGCACTTCTTCCTCATTGAAGATCGCTTCGATCATTTCGATTGTGTTTTGAGCCAAGATGCGCGTATCCTTGAAGATGGTCTGCGTCTGTTCACCGGCAATGATCGATTTCACGCCAGCTTGCGTTCCATCCTGACCAGTGATGACCGGTAATGGTTTTTCGGCCGAACCGTAACCTACGCCTTTCAAGGAAGAAATGATCCCCAAGCTGATCGGATCATAAGGAGACAAGACTGCATCCAAGGTTTTATCTGTGTAATTCGCGCTCAACAAGTTGTCCATCCGTGCTTGTGCAGTCGATCCGTCCCAACGCAGCGTTGCGATCTGGTTGAACTTCGTTTGTTCGGAAGGGATGACCAATTGGCCGCTGTCGATGTATTGTTGGAACACGGACATCACACCGTTGTAATTGATCAAGGCGTTGTTGTCGTCCGGAGAGCCTCCGAACAATTCGATGTTGTATGGGCCTTCGCCTTCACTCAAGTTCAGCGCATCTTCGATGTAGGAAGCTTGCAGCACGCCGACCCCGAAATTATCGAAAGTTGCATAATAGTCCACGTGTTCGGAATTCATCAACAAACGGTCGTAAGCGATGACTTCGATGCCTTCGTCCGCTGCTTTTCCCAGCACATCCGTCAAAGCGGATCCGTCGATCGAAGCGATCACTAAAACATCCACACCTTTTGTGATCATGTTTTCGATCTGCGCCACCTGGTTTTCCACTTTGTCCTCACCGTATTGAAGGTCCGTCTTATAGCCCAGTTTCTCCAACTCTGTAACCATGTTGTTGCCGTCCGCGATCCATCTCTCCGCTGACTTCGTAGGCATCGCGATTCCGACATAACCGCTTTCTCCGGTTGATGCGTCACCACTTCCGCAAGCGCCTAAGACCACGGCTGATAGTAACGTTGTTGCTGTGAGCAAACTTTTCTTCCAATTGAATTTCATTCCGAATTCCTCCACTGCTGTTTTATTTGATATACGTATTGTACCCCTATCAGATACCGCTTACATTCACTATCTTTTCCAGTTTCTTGATATTCTTACTGATTTGTATCCGTTTCCATAGGGATTTTTTCCGATTTTCTTTGTTTTTTTTCGAAGGCCCCAGAAACTGTGCTAAACTATTCGATGGCAGCGTTTTATTTACTGCATAATATAGGAAGGAGTTTTCCAGTCATGAAATATTTATTACGTTTGCTCTTATTCCTCTTCCTGATGGCTGGCTGCACAAATGCTCCGAATACAGAAGAAGATGCGGCGAACATCGTCGTCGGATTTTCGCAATCCGGAACGGAGAGCAATTGGCGCAAGCGCCACACAGAATCAATCAGAGAAGAATTGGCTAAAGAAGGCTACGAAGTGCTGTACAGGAACGGCTTCATGAATCAAGACCGCCAAATCCAAGATATGCGTACCTTCATCGCCTATAAAGTGGATATGATTGTCTTCACGCCGATCGTGGAAGACGGTTGGGATGCTGTTCTGTTGGAAGCTAAAGCTGCTGGCATTCCCGTCATCGTTGTAGACCGCCATATCCGCACAACAGAAGATAATCTTTATTTGACGCACATCGGTTCCAGCTTCAAGGCTGAAGGCAATCGAGCGGGACTCTACATCACTAATCATTTCCAAAACAGCTCCCAGTCCTCCGTGAAGATCCTGGAAATGAAAGGGCTTGCGAATACTTCGCCGACTCATTTCCGCAGCGAAGGGTTCATGGAAGTGATCAGCCGCGATTCGCGGATATCCATCGCCGCCTCCTTGGAAGGGGACTTTATCCGTTCCAAGGCGAAGGATGTTTTCCGGAAATACATCGAGGAGAACGGCTGGGAAGACATCGATGTCCTTTACAGCCATAACGATGAGATGACGCTGGGCATGTTGGAAATCATGGAAGAAAACGGCATCGTCCCCGGTCAGGACATCCTCATCGTCACAATCGATGGCCAAGCGGAAATGATCGAGAATCTGCGCGCCGGCAAGGTCAATTGCGTCGTCGAATGCAACCCGAACGCCGGCTGGTATGTCCGCAACACCATCAAGCGTTATTTGAACGGCAATCCCATCCCGGAGGAAATATACATGCCCGAAACGGTCTTTTCCGATAAAGGGAACCTCGACAGCATTCCGCCAAGGGAATATTAGGAGGCAATGCGATGGAAAAAATAGCCAGCATCAAAGAGATATTCCAGCAGACCAATCGCCTGCTCTTCAGCATCACCCTGATTCCCTTGCTGGTGATCAGCATCTTTTACACGCGCAATATCCTGATCTCCCGCAGCGCATTGGCGAACGTCGAAGAGGCTAATGCCGTTTCGACCATCGTCCAGGAAAATGTTTTGGAGGAACTGTGGGACCTAGTCTTCGGCCTCATCCAAGTCACCGATTACGAGTCAGGCAATGAGCTGGAGAAGGTGCGCCTCTCCATCGAAGAGATCCAGGCCAATACCACTACCGCAAAGGAATCCGCCACACTGGATGTCGCTTTGCGGACCTTGGACACGCTTGACCATTACATTTCTGAGATGGAAAGCAATATACAGAATGAACGGCCGTTCGATGAAAATGAAGCCATCATGGTCCAGGTCGATGCCGTCACGGTCCTGCTTTATGCTATCCTGCAGGACTTCGTGCGCGTCGAAATCGAAATCGCGGGTAAAACCAGCGATGATATCCTTGTGTCGCTCTATTATCTGATCCTTTTTGAGCTCATCATCGTGCTCACGATCGTCTATTATGCCCGAAAAAACAACCGCTTTTTGACGCAGCAGATCCAAGAGCCGTTGAACGACCTGATCGTCCTTTCTGAGGAACTGTCGCAAGGCCATCTCGATTACCGCGCAAAAGAGCCGGAAGTCGCGGAGCTGCGCGTCGTAACAGAAAGCATGAATGACATGGCACGGAATCTGCATGTGTTGATTGAAGAAAACGCCGTGAAGCAATTCGACCTGGCCCAGAGCGAGCTGCGTGTCCTGCAGGCGCAGATTACGCCCCACTTCATCTACAATACGCTGGATGCCATCCTGTCCTTGGCTGAACAAGGCAACAGCGAGCAGGTGAAGACGATGACCTACGCCCTCTCCGATTTCCTGCGCATTTCCTTAAGCAAAGGCCAGGACTGGATCACGATCGAGAAAGAAATCCGCCACGTCGAAGATTACCTGACGATTCTGCAGATCCGCTACGGGGCCATGCTGACGTTCGCCATCGACATCCCGGATGCCATCCTCCAGACGGAAGTGCTGAAGATGATCCTACAGCCGTTGGTGGAAAATGCGGTCTACCACGGAACCAAGCATGTCCGCCGAGCCGGGAAAGTGACCGTCGCGGCGACCTATACGGCTGACACGATCCAATTCTTCGTGACCGACAACGGCATCGGCATGCAGGAGGATCGGCTGCTTGAAATCCAGGAACGCCTTGCCCAAGCCACAGTCGATGACTACGGTGAAGGCGGTTATGGCCTTTACAACGTCCGAAAGCGACTGCTGTTGTATTACGGCAACACCGCTTCCCTCGCTATCGACAGCACCTACAGAAAAGGCACGACCGTCGCAGTGACAGTACCGAAGATTACCTAAAAGGAGCGATCAAGCATGTATAAAATCTTTATAGTCGAGGATGAACACCTGATCCGGGACAGCCTGCGGAACCAACTGCTGTCCCTCGCCGAAACACACCCGCTGATCTTTTCAGGGGAAGCCTCAGACGGGGAAATGGCATTGGCATCGATCATGGATGTCAAGCCGGATATCCTGCTGACCGATATCCGGATGCCCTTCATGGATGGCCTGAGTTTGGCAAAGGAAGTACGGAAGATCTTCCCTTGGATCCGCATCATCTTCATCAGCGGCTTCGATGATTTCGAATATGCGCGCACCGCCATCCAAGTGCAGGCGGACGCCTATCTTCTGAAGCCGATCAAAGACACCGAACTGATCCAAACGCTGGAGGCTGTCATCGCGGTATTGGACAAACAAAAAGAACCCGTCACGGAACGGGATACGCATGCGGATAATTTCATCTTCGAGCTGAAGAAAAATCATTTCCTGAACGGCATCTTCCGCGGTGACTTATCGGTTCCGGAAGTGCTGCAGGAATCCGCCGCCTTGAAGCGTTCGGTAGTCGGGAAAAAGACCTGCGTCGTGTTGGCAACCAATCATTACGACAAGAACTTCGATGATTATTTCCGCTTCAGCAATTATCTGCATTTCCTTTTCGGAGCGGATGAGAGCATCATCTTCTCCAGCATCTCGTCGCGCTTCATCAAGTTTCTGCTGATGGACAGCGATACGGACAGGCTGTTGGAAAAAAGTTATCAGTTGGCTCAGACGCTCGTCCATGAACTGAAGGATGAGGAAGCGGAGGACCTGATCGTTTCAATCGGGCCGATCGTCGAACGGCTCAGCGAAATCCCGCAGGCTTACCGCTACACGCAGAACATGCTCCAGACCTACGGCGTGTTGCGGACCGAACGGATCATCAGCTACGAGGATGACATCAAGGACGGCGAAGTTTCCCCGACGAATCCTTTCAAACTCGATCTGGCCCAGAAAATTGCCCAGACCGAAGCGGATGAACTGGAGGAACTGGTGCTGGAGCTTCAGGGAACACCCGGGGATACCGAAGAACGCAACCGCCTCTTCCGATTTTTCGTGCTGACCGAGCTGGGCCATCTTGTCCAAAAAAAGAAGCCCGGTTCGGAGCAGCCTTTGCTTGAAAAAATGAATGATCTGGATCAACTGGCGGCGGTGGCGGCCGATGCCGCGGAATATACCCAAATCATCGAAAAGCTGTTGGCCTTCCTCATGGCGGCCCACATCAATCCCTCCATGGTGAAGTATCAGAGCGTCATCCAAAAAGCGTTGGGATTCATCAAGGAGAATTTTACCGATCCGGACATCTCCCTGAACGTCGTGGCTGATGCAGTGAACCTGAGTCCGTCGCATTTCAGCACCATCTTCTCGCAATCTTTGGGGCAGACCTTCATCGACTTCCTGACGGAATGCCGTCTGCAGCATGCCAAGGAGTTGCTGGTCGGGACGGATGACAAACTGTCCGCCATCGCGATGGACATCGGCTACAACGATCCCAATTATTTCAGCTACCTCTTCAAAAAACGGGAAGGACAGACACCGAAAGAATTCCGAAGAACCCACAGCAGAGCATGATGATTCGCGGTTATGGGGTTATGTGGTTAGGGGGTGGAATTCCCCGCCAAATTGTCTTTGAAGGGGAATCTCTGAGCGTAAATTAAATTTCCATATAAAGAGGCTGTATCAAATCCAGAAAATTCTGTTCTGGTTCTGATACAGCCCTTTTCTTGTTATCGATACGCCCTACACCGGTCGCTTCCTTGAAGATTTTTGAAAGATGGGCCGGACTGACAAAGAGCTGTCGCGCCCCACAAACATGGCTGCTGTCGTATTCCTCGGCAACTTCTTTGTTTATCGCTAGCAGGAAATATCCGAAAAAGATGCGCTGCCGTCCGTTGGAGCAATTGCTCCAAGGGCGGGAACGCATCTTTTTTATTTTTTAACAGTCTTTCTTACCTCAGTCCGCTTTGTTTGCGATCAGCTCTTTGGCTGCTGCCGCACCTTCCAGTGCTTCCCATTTCCATTCCATGACTTCCGCAATGTCCTCGCCGTTCTCGCGGATGAAGCGGTGGTGGAAATCCACAGTTTCCGTCATCCGTTGCGAGAAGGCTGACGCTTCTTCGCCATAGACGGCGTTGGCAGCATCCTGCGCCAAGTGGAAGCGATCCATTTCGGACAATACGCGCATGTCGAATGGTGTCGTGATGTCCCCGTTCTCACGGTAGCCGTGGATGTGCAGGTTGTGGTTGTGACGATCAAAGAAGATGTCACGGATCAAGCCTTCGAAGCCGTGGAAAGCAAAGACGATCGGTTTGTCTGCCGTGAAATAGGCATCGAATGTTTCATCGCTCAAGCCGCGCGGATCCACATCCGGATGTCGCAATTTCAACAGATCCACGATGTTGATGAAACGGATTTTCAATGCCGGAAACTGCTTGTGCAGAATCGTGACTGCGGCAAGTGCCTCCAGGTTCGGTTCCGTTCCCGCTGCTGCGATCACGACATCCGGTTCTTCGTCTCCGCAAGTCGAAGCCCAGTCGATCACTTTCAGGCCATCTTTGACCAATACTTCCGCTTCTTCAGCAGAGTAGAATTGCGGACGCGGGTGTTTCGAAGACACGATCAGGTTGATCTGTTCCTCGGAAGCCATCGTTTCCGCCATTACGGCCATCAAGGAGTTCGCATCCGCCGGCAAGTATTCGCGGATGAATTCCGGTTTCTTCTCAGCCAAGTGCGTCAGCAAACCTGGATCTTGGTGGGTGTAGCCATTGTGGTCCTGTTGGAACACGGTCGAAGTCGCGATCAGGTTCAAGGACGGATAGCGTTTGCGCCATGTCTGTTCTTTGGCTTTGCGCAACCATTTGAAATGTTGGGTAATCATCGAATCCACCACGCGCAGGAAGGCTTCGTAACTTGCGAAGAAACCATGGCGCCCAGTCAGGACATACCCTTCCAGGAAACCTTCCGCCTGGTGTTCGGACAACTGCGAATCGATGACACGGCCTGATGGAGAAAGCCACTCATCATAAGCAGGATCGATCGCTTCCATCCAGACGCGGTTCGTCACTTCGAATACTTTGTTCAGGCGGTTGGATTTGGTTTCATCCGGTCCGAAGATGCGGAAATTATCCGGATTGTCCACGATCAAGTCGCGCGCAAAGTTGCCGAATTCGATCATGTCCTGGGCAATAACTGCGCCTGGAACGGTCGTGTCGACGGCATACTGCTTCCAATCCGGAATGTTGAGCGGTTTCGGATCGATACCGCCGTTCGTGATCGGATTTGTAGCCATCCGTCGGTCGCCTTTCGGTGCCATCTCTTTCAATTCAGCCACCAGTTGACCACCCGCCGTGAACAATTCTTGCGGACGGTAGGACTGCATCCAATCCACCAGCGCATCGATGTGTTCCATATGGTGCGCATCCACCGGAATCGGCACTTGATGGGCGCGGAAGCCGCCTTCGATCGGTTCGCCATCCCACGTTTTCGGACCCGTCCAGCCTTTCGGTGTGCGGAAAATGATGACCGGCCAAGCCGGCATCTTCGCTTCGGCTGCAGAGCCTTTGCGGGCTTCTGTTTGGATCGCTTTGATTTTTTCGACAGCCCTATCCAACACTTGTGCCATAATCGGATGCACCGCTTCCGGTTCGGTTCCTTCCACGAACAATGGCTCCCAGCCCATGCCGCCAAAGTACTGCGTCAACTCTTCGTTCGATTTGCGGTCAAGGATTGTCGGGTTGGAGATTTTGCCGCCGTTCAGGTATAGGATCGGCAAAACGGCACCATCTGTAACCGGATTGATGAACACATTGGAGAACCAACCAGCCGCCAAAGGACCGGTTTCCGCTTCCCCGTCACCAACGACAGTCGCTGCAATCACTTCCGGATTGTCGAAGATGGCACCAGTAGCATGGGAAAGCGAATAGCCTAATTCGCCGCCTTCATGGATCGATCCGGGTGTTTCCGGTGCCGCATGGGAAGCTACCCCGCCCGGGAAGGAGAATTGTTTGTAGAGTTTCGTCAACCCTTCCAGATCTTCGGTGATTTCCGGATAGATTTCCGTGTAGGAGCCGTCCAGATAGGAGTTCGAAACCATGACTTGGCCGCCATGTCCTGGCCCTTCGACGTAGAACATGTTCAGGTCATATTTGTTGATGACGCGGTTCAAGTGGGCATAGATGAAATTCTGTCCGGAGATCGTTCCCCAGTGGCCGATCGGATGGAGTTTCACATCGGTTTCCTCGATCGAGCGTTGCAGCAAGGGATTGTCCTTCAGGTACAGTTGCCCCACGGAGATGAAATTGGCGGCGCGCCAGAAGGCATCCACCTTGTCCAGATACTCTTTTGAATCAAATGCAGTCATTTTTGTTGCTCCTTTTCATTTTTATTATTGAAAACGCTTGCCACGATTTTCACAAACATCCTCCAAAAAATCGGTTTGACGATTTTCTGTCAAACCGATCGAAAAAAAACTATTTGATTAAGGCTACTTCAAGACCGACCAGTTTTGCCCAAGCCAGGATCTGATCTGTGCTCAAACTCAATGAAACGACAGTGTGGTGACCGCCGCCAGCTTCGATCCAAGCGCGGATTCCGTCATGGAAATTCGGTTTTACTTCCCAAAGGACGCGTGCGACAGGAAGGTTCGGAGCTGCCTCAGTCGGTTCAAAAGCAACAACTTCATTCACCAACAACTTGTAGTGCGTTCCGAAGTCAGCCATTGAAACGACAACGCCGTCCCCTGCTTTGCCGTCGAATACAAGGCGGGCAGGCTCTTCACGGTTCCCCATCGATAATGGTGCGATCAAGATTTTTGGTTTGTTGGCCGCCAGTCCTGGATCGACTTCCAACATATGCGACTGCAGAATCGCTTCTCTGCCTTCAGCCATTTCATACGTGTAGTCTTCCATGAAGCCGGTGTCGATGTTGTGGGACATGATCTTCATCAAGCGGTCGATTGCTGCTGTTTTCCAGTCGCCTTCGCCTGCAAATCCGTAGCCTTCTGCCATCAAACGTTGTACTGCGAGACCTGGTAATTGTTGCAGGCCATGCAGATCTTCAAAGTTTGAGGTAAAGGCAGTATAGCCGCCCGCTTCCAAGAAACGACGGATGCCGATTTCTTGACGCGCCTGCACTTTGACGTGCGCTTCCCATTTGCCTTGCTCATAATCGCCGTAGTCGAAATCATACAAATCTTTGTATTCATTGAACAAAGCATCGACTTCTTCGTCTGCGACCGCATCGACATAGTCCACTAGATCACGGATGCCGTAGTAATCGACTGTCCAGCCGAATTGGATTTGTGCTTCCACTTTGTCGCCTTCGGTCACGGCAACGTTACGCATGTTATCGCCGAAACGCGCCACTTTGATGGAGAAGCTTTCATTGTAGGCTACCGCAACGTCCATCCATTCCGCGATTTGGGTTTGGACATTTTCACGTTCCCAATAGCCGACAACGACTTTGTTGTTCTTTTTCAGGCGCGCATTGATGAAGCCGTACTCGCGGTCGCCATGTGCCGCTTGGTTCAAGTTCATGAAATCCATATCAATTGTTGCCCATGGAATGCTTTCGTTGAATTGAGTTGCCAGATGCAGCAACGGTTTTTGCAACAATTTCGTGCCGCGGATCCACATTTTGGCTGGCGAGAAGGTATGCATCCAAGTGATCACACCTGCCACTTCATCACGGTAATTCACTTCTTTCATGATCTTCGTGATCGTATCGGGCGTTACCGCCAATTCCTGCAGCACAAGCGGATAAGGCAGTTTGCCGCTGTTGTTCAGGCTTTCCACGATAACAGCCGCATTGTTTTTAACTGTTTGTAAAGCTTCTTCACCATATAAATGTTGTGAACCGACTACGAACCAAAATTCTTTTTTTCCTACTTCTAACATATCTCCAGCTCCTCTATTTTTTCTGCCCGTAATAGGCGTTTTCTCCGTGTTTTCGCAAATAATGTTTATCCAGAATGCGTTGCGGCAGTTCTTCCGCGAAGGCATCCAATTGACGGGCGAACAGATTGGTTTTGCAGACCTCGTCCAATACGACCGCGTTCAGTACAGCACCCTTCGCATCGTTGGCCCAAGTGAAAGGCCCGTGCCCATGCAGCAATACGCCGGGAACTTCCATCGGTTTGATGCCGCGTTCGCGGAACGTTTCCACAATGGCGTTTCCCGTTTCTTCCTCGTAACCCCGATCGATTTCCGCTTGCGTCAGGAAACGCGCGCAGGGAACCGTGCCGTAGAAGGTATCGGCATGTGTCGTACCCATGGCCGGCACATCCAATCCAGCTTGCGCCCAAATCGTGGCCCAAGTCGAATGTGTGTGCACAACCGCGCCGATTTCCGGGAATTCTTTGTAGAGGACGGCATGCGTCGGCATGTCGGATGACGGGTTCAGATCCCCTTCGATGACGTTGCCGTCAAAGTCGCAGACAACCATATCGCTCGCTTTCATGTCGTCATAGCCGACACCGCTGGGCTTGATGACGAACAAGCCTTTTTCGCGGTCAACCGCACTGACGTTTCCCCAGGTGTATTTGATCAATCCCCGTTCCGGCAATTCCAGATTGGCTTGAAAAACTTCTTCTTTTAATTGTTCCAGCAAGATGTTTCCTTCCCTTCTATCTCAAACTCAAATGCGTGACTGCAGCTTGTTCGATCGCCAGCCCTTTTTGGTAACGTTCGATGAAAGTTCCGAAACCTTCTACATCGCGCGCATCTGGAGCGATCGTGACGCCTTCATCGGCACCGAATACTTTCTTGTCCAAAAATGCATCCAAAGTCTCTGATGTCTCCTTGCGATCGGCGTAGGCAGCCAGCAATGCGATGCCCCATGCACCGCCTTCTCCGGCTGTTTCCATTACCGTAACCGGTGCGTCCATGACGGCAGCCAATACTTTCTGGCCGACCTCAGGGGTTTTGAAGATACCGCCGTGGCCGACGATCTTGTCGATTGCAACATGTTCCTGCTTCAGGATATTCATGCCGATCTTCATCGCTCCGAAAGCGGTGAAGAGATGCACGCGCATGAAGTTGGCCAAGTTGAAGTTGCTTTCCGGTGTGCGGACAAACAACGGCCGACCTTCCGCCATATGAGTGATATTCTCGCCCGAGTAGTAACCGTAGGAAAGCAAACCGCCGCAATCGGCATCGCCTTCAAGGGCTTTATTGAATAAAGTGGCGAACAATTTTTCCGTATCGATTGCGAAACCGGCAGCTTCGCTGAATTCCCGAAAAAGCTTGACCCAGGCGTTGATATCGGATGAACAGTTATTGGTATGGACCATCGCGACCAGGCTTCCTGCCGGTGTCGTCACGAGATCGATTTCCGGATGCACTTCATTCAAGTCCTGCTCCAATACGATCATCGCAAATGCCGAAGTCCCTGCGGATACATTTCCGGTTCGCTCCGCCACGCTGTTCGTGGCGACCATGCCGGTCCCGGCGTCCCCTTCCGGCGCACATAACGGGATGCCCGCTTCGAGTGTGCCTGTCGGATCAAGCAGTTTGGCCCCCACTTCCGTCAGATTCCCGGCTGCGTCCCCTGCCAACAGTACTTCCGGCAGCAGATCCGCCAATTTCCAAGTCGCGCCTTTTTCTGCGACCAATGCATCGAACTGACCAATCATCCGTTCGTCGTAATTTTTCTTCTCGACATCGATCGGGAACATCCCGGATGCGTCGCCGATTCCCAAAACTTTCTTGCCTGTCAGTTGCCAATGGATGTAGCCTGCCAAAGTCGTAAAGAAAGCGACTTCATTTGTATGTTCTTCCTTATTCAAAACCGCTTGATACAGGTGAGCAATGCTCCAGCGTTGCGGGATATTGTATTTGAACAGTGCGGTCAATTCCTTTTCGGCATCAGCTGTAGTGGCGTTGCGCCAAGTCCGGAACGGCACCAATAACTCATTTTCCTGATTGAACGCCATGTAGCCGTGCATCATCGCACTGAAACCGATCGATCCGACTGCGGTCAAGGTCACGCCGTATTTCTCTTTGACCTCGCGTGTCAGTTCTGCATAACTTGTTTGAAGCCCTTCCCAAATCTGGTCCAACGAATATGTCCAGATGCCGTCCATTAGCTGATTTTCCCATTCGTAGCTGCCGGATGCGATCGGAGCGAAGCGGGAGTCGATCAGCACCGCCTTGATGCGGGTGGAGCCGAATTCGATTCCGATGCTCGTCTGCCGCGATTCGATATCAGTGACTATCGCTTGTAACTTCTCAGTCAAAATATTTCCTCCTTTTTGCGGTACACCCTTTTCGGATGCTGTCCGTTCTTCTTAGGCATATTATATTCCATATGTCCGTACATGTAAAGAGATAAATTGAATATTTGTCCGAACACAAAAAACAATGAGTTGGCGGTTGCCTGTCCCTTATGCATCGCTCGCTTCCCAATCGCAGCCCTAAAATCTACCTAAAAACCTGATGCAGCAACAAAAAGAAGCCATCCCGATTCAGGGATAGCTCCGTTTTTCAGTTATTGGATCCGTTTGACCGAATCGCGGATGATCAGTTCCGGCTCGAATATTTTATTGCCTGTCACTTCTTGCTGTACGGCCAGCATGATCCACTCGGCAGCTGCCGCTCCCAATTCTTCTTTGGGATGGGAAAGGGTCGTCAGCTTGACGCTGCCTGCCGTGCTCAAGAACGAGTCATCATTGCCGACCACCGAATAATCTTCCGGAACCCGTTTGCCCATGTCAGCAAGCGCTTGGATCAAGCCCTGCGCCACTTCATCGTTGTAGCAGACGATGCCGGTGACTTCCTGATCGCTCGCCAGCTTCTCACGAATCGTCTGGAACACTTGCCCTTTGGTTTCGGTCGTGTACGTATACACATTTTTCGGATCGAAATTTGTACGCATCTCTTCATGGGCTTTGATGAAGCCTTTCATCCGGTACTTCCCTTGCAGGTCGTCGATCTTCGTGATCAGCGCCAAATGCTGATGGCCCTGCTCGAATAGATGTTTCGTGGCAAGGTAGCCCGCTCTCGTGTCATTGACGCAAATGAATGGGACCGAAAGTTCTTCATAGTAGGCATTGATCATGACGACCGGTATGCCGCGTTCCTTGAAGGAAAGGTAATAAGCCAAATTCGGATTGTATTGGTTACTTTTTGTCGGTTCCACGATCAGCCCCGAAACACCTTGGCTGAGCATCTGTTCCAGACACTCCCGCTCCTGATCGACGTCGTTGTTCGTGCTCGCCAGCAGCAAAGAGTAGCCATTCTCCCGCAACTTCTGCTCGATGCCGCGGATGATCGATGGGAAAATATAGTCCGACAGATAAGTCGTGATGACGCCGATCGTCTTGCTGGAAGACACCCCGTCACCACGCCTCTGATATGTATCGTCGACATAGGTCCCGGAACCTTTTTCCTTACGCAGAAAACCTTCATTCACCAGCAAGGCGATCGCTTCCCGGACGGTATGGCGGCTGACCCCATAATCCTTCTGCAGCTGCAGTTCAGGCGGAATGACTTTGCCTACCACAAATTCGTTCGAAAGTATTTTTGAGCGTATCTCATCGGCAATCACCTGGTATTTTGTTTTCATGGCATGCTCTCCCTCTGTATATGTCCGTACAAATAGTATAGTAAACCAACCGGAAAAATACAAGTGCACGTTGACGAATTCTATGCAAAAACCGGACTTCCTGTTTGATATCTCAGGAAATCCGGCGCCTTTTACAACAAAGTTTCGATTGGAGTATAGACTGCGCCGATCGATTCGGCGACATCTTTGTTCGTCAGTTTGCCTCTGTGCACGTTGAATCCGGTCAGGATGGTCGGATTTTTTGCCGCCGCTTGCCGCGCACCTTGATTCGCGATTTCCACTGCATAAGGCAACGTGACATTCGTCAACGCGATCGTGGCTGTGCGCGGAACGGCGCCCGGCATATTCGGCACCGCATAATGCAGGATGCCATGCCGTTCATAAACCGGATCATCGTGCGTGGTCGTGCGGTCTTCGGTTTCAAAGATGCCGCCCTGATCCACGGCGATGTCGACGATCACGGAACCCGGCTGCATGCTTTTGACCATCTCCTCGGTCACTAACGTCGGCGCTTTCCGGCCGGGAATCAGGACAGCCCCGACGACGACGTCGGCATCCTTGATGGCATGGGCAATGTTCCACTCGTTCGATAGCAAGGTAATGACCGCGTTCCCGTACAAATTCTCGATTTCCGTCAAGATCTCCGGTCTGACGTCCAGAATCGTGCAATGGGCGCCGAGTCCCAATGCGATCTGTAAGGCATTGCGCCCGGCCACACCGCCGCCGATGATGACGACTTTCCCGTTCGCTACACCCGGAACGCCGCTCAGCAAAACACCTTTGCCGCCGTATGGTTTTTCCAGGAACTGCGCGCCGATCTGGACGGAAAGGCGGCCCGCGATGACGCTCATCGGTGTGAGCAACGGCAAATCACCTTTTTTGCCGACCATCGTTTCGTAGCCGATTGCGGTCATGCCCGCTTGCAGCATCGCCTCCGTCAGCTCCGGTGCGGCCGCCAAGTGCAGATAGGTAAACAGAATCAGGTCCTCGCGGAGGTATGGGTACTCCGATTCCAAAGGCTCCTTCACTTTGATGATCAGTTCGGCGGCCCAGACTTTGGCTGCGTCTTCCAACACCGTCGCCCCTGCCTTTTCGTACTGTCTGTCTTCGAATCCCGATCCGACACCGCAGCCGGATTGGACCCAGACTTGATGGCCGTTCTGGACCAGCAGTTGCACGCCTGCAGGCACCACACCCACCCGGTTTTCGTTATTTTTGATTTCCTTCGGCACTCCGATGATCATACCGATCATTCCTTTCCGACAAGTCCGTCCACCGCCAAAATGGCGTCGGCGACTTGCTCAGCCGTTATGTTTTTGCTTAGATTTTTCATGGTGTTGCTCTGGGATACTGCAAGTTTTCCGACTTTAACGAGCTCTTCATGCGTGGCTCCGGTCAGATGCATCTCGGCTAGAGTCGTCGGCATGCCGATTGCCGCCAGGAAACGACTGTATTTTTGGAAGTCTGCAAGAGGGCGCTCTTCAAGTACGAGTTGAACCAATAAGCAAAAGCCGACTATTTCCCCATGCGTCAGGCGATGGACCTCGCCTTTGATGGCGGTGAAGCCATTATGGATGGCATGTGCGGCCGCCAAGCCACCGTTTTCAAAGCCCAGTCCCGACAGCAGCGTATTCGCCTCGACAATCGCCTCGACAGCCGGCGTCACCAATCCTTTTTGGACATCAGTGAACGCGCTGAGTCCGTCACGGAACAAGGTTTCTTCGCAGGCCTTCGCAATGGCGGTGCCGGCGATGGTAGGCAATCCTCCTGCCAACGTATTCTCCCCGGAGGCTTTCGTTGCCAACGCTTCTGCACAGGTTGCCAAGGCATCCGCCATCCCGCTTGCGAAGAATCGGATCGGCGCTTGGATGACGATTTGCGTATCAACAAGCACCAGATCAGGGTTCTTCGCATAGAAACGGTAATGATCGAACAGCCCGTCCTGCGTGTAGAGCACCGATATCGCGCTGGTCGGTGCATCCGTGGATACGGTGGTGGGGACAATCACGACCGGCAATTCGCATGCAGCTGCAATGCCTTTCGCAACGTCGATGATTTTGCCGCCTCCGAGGCCGATGATGACGTCCGCCGTCGCATCGGCGACCTCGTCAGCCAAACGGACCATTGCTTCCAGCGAGGCTTCGCCAGTGAATGCTTCATAATGATAGGGAAAACCCTCCAGAGCCCGTTCCACTTTTTCCTGGAGCAAGCCCCAAACGAAATCATCCGTAAGCAGGAATGCCTTTTTTCCGTAGACAGCCGCTTCCTTCCCCAATGCGTCTATAGCACCTACTCCTTGAATATACCGGCTAGGCGACCGAAAAACATGATAAGCCATATGTGCGCCCCTTTTCCATTTGTGATTTATTTATTATGTATTTATTTTACCACAGCTATTCTTATATTTTCCTGTTCCACAAAAAATCCTTCGGAGCTCTTATGCTTCCGAAGGATTCTGATTTTATGCGTATTCTGTTTGCAAAGTTTTACCTGTATGCCTGCTTTTAAGAAACGGCTGTTTCTGTTTCCGGTTCTTTATTGGCTTCCGATGGACTGATTGCCTTATCTGCTGAAATTTCAGCTGCCATTGTCTCATTGATCACACCCAATTTACTGCCGATATTTTTGTTTCCGACGAACGATTCGATCAACGCCGTCACATCCAAGCCGGTCGTTTCTTTGAGACCTTCCTGAGTGGCAGCCAGGACTTGGCTGGCATAATTGGCTACTTTGGCAGCGCCTTGGCTGCCGTTGCCGCCATCGATTACCGTGATTCTGTCGATATTGGAAATAGGCTCAGCGGCAGCGCGCACGATATCCGGATATTTTTCGATCAGCATCGTCAAGATGGCCGCTTCCCCGTATTGTTTCAATGCGTTCGCTAAAGCTTCCTTCGCTTTCGCTTCGGCTTCCCCGATCGCAAGGATGCTGGCGGATTCCGCCAAACCGTTCAGCTCTTTCTCCTTGGCCCGCGCTTCGGATTCCCAGATCGCTTTTTGTTTGTCGGCAGCCGCCTTTGTTTCGATGGCATACCGCTCTGCATCGGCTTTCTTACGCACTTCTGCATCATATTGTTTTTCTCTCCGGACGATTTCTTTCTCTTCCAGTTCGATTTGTTTCACACGTTCCGTGATTTCGACGTTCATTTCTTTTTCTTTCAACAAGATATCCAGCTGCGCTTTTTCCAAAGCATAGGCATTATCGGCTTTCGCTTTGGCGACGTCCTGTTCTTGGCGGAATGCAGCCAGCTTCAATTCTTTTTGTTTATTCGATTCCGCGATTTGGGTCTCTCTCAAAATTTCGGCTTGTTGCGATTCTTGTTCCGCTTGGGCACGCTTGATGCGCGTTTCCTTATCGGCTTCTGCCTGAGCGATATACGCATCCCGTTTGACTTGGGCGATACGCGGTTGCCCAAGGGCATCCAGATAACCATTTTCATCCGTCACTTCCTTCACAGTGAAAGAGACGATGACCAAGCCCATCTTCGCAAGGTCCACACTGGCGACCGCTTGCACTTCTTGTGAGAACTTATCGCGGTTCTTATAGATTTCCTCGACCGTCATGGAACCCAGAATGGAACGCAAATGGCCCTCCAAAACCTCACGAGCTTCATTCTCCAGATCCTCTGTCGGCTTGCTCAAATATTGCTCTGCCGCGGTGGCAATTTCTTCCACTGTGGAACCGACCTTGATGATGACTGTTCCATCCGCAGAGACGGGGACCCCTTCCTCCGTATAGACAGCCGGCGTGCTGACTTCCAACTTGCTCGACAAGAGCGACAATTCCTTGGCTGTCTGAAATACTGGGATGACAAAAGTACCGCCGCCGCGGACAACTTTCATCGTGTTGCCTGTCGCTTTATCGATATAAGTATTTTTTCTGCCAAGAAAACTCCCGCTGACGATCAGCGCCTTATCCGGTGAAGCTGTCTTGTATCGCCCTATGAAAATTATCAAGGCAACCACCAGTAAAATCACTAAGATACCGATACCCATAAACTGATCCAAAAAATTCGTCATTTATTTCCCACCTTTATATTTTTTTTGATTCCATGTAGCAGGCTCATCCACCAAATCGTGGACAGCATTTTTGTACGGTGTGACATAGGCGATGTTATCCCGAATTTCAATGATCAACACCGTTTCCCCGCTGGCGATGTTCAACACATCCGCCGTATCAGAACAGGCATAGATAAGCGCCATTCTGTTCATTTTACCGAATCCGGTCGATACGATGATTTCCCCGATCGTTTTCTGCCCGATCGGCACAGTCACCGTCGCTTCTTTGCCTTCCAAATCTTTTGAACTCGTGATGGTGCTGTTTTCTGCCCGTTTCAATAAGGGCAGTACAAAGAAAATTTTGAAGGCGATGATGAGGGCTGAAACAACCAGAAAAACCGATGCGAACAAACCAAATGACCAGCCATCCGATTTTTGCAGCGCATTGACGAGCAGGCTCGTCATTAAAATACCCAGGAAAAAGTCAGTGATGTCGTAGAATCCCACAGACAAAATATCATTGAGCGGGAATGTCAGGACAGTGCCGGCCACACCAATGATGAACAGCAATTCCAACGGCTCAATCGTTTGGAAAAGTGTAATCATATTTCATCATCCTCCTTTCAGCCAAAAATTTGTAATAAAAATGAGCCGCATACATGTTCATTATCGAACAAACGTAGCCTGAAGTAAAGCCAGAACCCTTTTGGCCTTTTCGGCTCAGCCATAGCCGGAAACCACCAAAAGAGGCCCAGGATCATCGATCCGGCCTCTTTTACGTTCCAGTTCAAGGGAAAAATTACTTTTCCTTTTGGATAATTTATTCTTCTGTTTTCTTGCCTGCTTTTTTGTAATAGTGCATCGGTACCCTTGCAATTGCCACCGCTCCGAATGCGAGTGCGCCATACAACAAAGTAGATTGACTGGTGGCTTCTTCGGCGACGGGAGCATCCGGATTTGCTGCGGAAGCCTCATCGTACAATGCTTTGATTTCATCCGCCGGGAGGACAATGCCGTCTTGGATGTACAACTCATCGATCAGCCCTTCAAACGGTTGATCCCAATAGTTGACGCCCAGACCGAATGACGCTGCCGCACCTTCGAAAACGTTCGGGAAATTCTCACCAGTGAACCGCTCCTCACCATTGACATATACGGCGATCCTGCCGGCATCCACCGTAAAGGCCAGGTGGGTCCACGCACCAGCAGGGATAGTGGAACCGATCGGCGCATCATACCATTGCTGGCCGGACCAAAGCATCGTCTGATTGGCCGGCCCTACTGGCGTCAGACTGACCCAACTTTGCTCTGTGGCAGCGCCGAAGAAGGCGGTCGTGAACTGGTTCAGCTCGGCTGGATTGATCCAGAAAGCTACGGTATAGGCATTTTGGGTGATCAAGCCTTTCCCAAGCGACAGTCCGGATTTGCCGTAAAACGAAGCGGCCTGTCCTTTGATGCCCTCAACGAATGGTACAGCTCCGCCCGTATTGTTGATCCGGTCTCCGGTCACTTGCGCATCGGTCTGATCGCCTGCCGCATTCTGATACGTCTCATCGAAGGAATAGTAAGCCGAAAGCTTGCCGGCTTCCTTCGGTTCGACTTGGATTTCGAAGCTGACTTGCTCCGATTGCAGCTCATTTTGGATGAGTGCGGTCAACGTCACGAGCGCTGCCGGCTGACCGGCTTCAGGACGAGTGACGATGCCTGTTTCCGAGATGACAGCAGGATCGGAGGAAGTCCATTCGATGGTGCTGCCACCCGCAGCGGTTGTCGGTAATAAGATGTCCTTCATGACTGAGTCAGGCATGGACTCCGTGAGCTCGGTTTTGATTTTCTCCATCTGTTCCGAGTCCGAAGCCGTGCTTGTTTGGCTTCCCCAAATGACATGTCCGTTCTCGGACATACCGCTGAAAGTCATGACCCACGCTTCTGTCGTCGGATCCCATTGGCTGATGAAGACCCCGTCATAAGTGCCGTCCGCCAGTTTCAGCTCGGCCCGATAGCCATCATAAAGCCGCCATGTACCTTCCTGCGCACCCGCAACCGTACCGTCAGCCTGCAACTGAACCAGTGTGGACTCCGTCAATTGGCCGGTGATCTGGTTGCCGTGGTTGACGAACTTGTAAGTGCCGGTGACCTCTTCCTGCGCCACTTCCGTTATCGTCTCGCCAGCATAGCGATACGGTGTCGGAACCGGCCAGTCGTTGCTGTTCTTGAATGTCTGATGGACACGCACTTCATGCGTCTCGCCTTTGTTCGGAAAACGGGTATGGAATACGAGAAATTCCTTATCGGCTTTTGCATCGATGTAATAGGAGTTGTGTCCCGCTGACAGATACCCTACGCCGTCCCCGGTTCCGTCCTCACCCAATTCCCGGGTGAAGAGGAAGTTTCCGATCAGTTTGTTGCCGATGTCCTGATGATCGTTGACCCCAGGGAAATTGCCTACTCCTTTGTCGAAGGACTCGGGATAAACAGCTTCATTGCCTGCCGCATCCACATAAGGACCCGTGATCGACTCCGAACGGAACTGACGCATCTGGTAACCGCCATCCGAAGCCAACCCGCCGTAAGTCAAATAAAGATAATAATAGCCAGCCTTTTTGTCGTAGACGGCATAAGTCCCTTCAGACGAACGCCCATACCCGGCGGCGATCTTGGTTCCGAAATAGCGGTCGATCATTCTGCCGTCCTCAGTCACTCCGTCTTCGCCCGGATAAAGCGGAATGCCTGTTTTTTGGTCCAGCTCGAGGATGAAGGTCCCGCCTGACCACGAACCGTATGTCATCCACAGTTTCCCTTGCTTATCGTATAGGATATTGGCATCGATGGCGTTTGTGTAGTCTGCATTGTTGTAGGCACCGTTTTCCGTGAACCACTCTGGGTTGGGCTCTTCCAGCACGCCTTCTTCGATCAGTTCATCGATGTTCGTGCTCTCCCATTGCTTGTTGACGTCACTGTTCGCATCATACGCTTCTTCCTCCGAGAATCCGGAATAGATGATCGTATCTACATACGCGTACGGTCCTTCGATGTTCTTGGACACAGCCAGACCGATCGCCGAGCGGATATAGGTGGAGGAAACACTGTAGTACAGCATGTAGGCGCCTTTGCTGCCGTCTTCGTTTCGATAGTGCTTGTTCCAGATGACATCCGGCGCCCAGACCGCATAACCTCCCGTGCTGTCTGCATCATCTTCCCCTGCCCAGGCGAAGGATTCGGAAAGATTTTCGCTCAAATCCCCGTAAATCGTGTTGTCCGTACTGGTATAACCATTGGTGAAATTCTGCCAATTGATCAGATCCGACGATTTCGCTGCTGCGATATGCGAGCCAAACACATAGTACATCCCGGATTTCTGATCTTGGATGATGGACGGATCGTGGACCGATGCATTCGAGAAAGTGATGGGCTCATCCGTTTCCGACGCGTGCACCTGTGACTTGGACTGGACCGCGGTAGCCATGCTGATGGCCATACCGCAAAGCAACAATTTGGATATTCTCGATCTGGTAATGATAAAAAACGCCTCCTTTATAATTGCAACCGCTATCATTTGCATCCGCACAAAATATTTGTACTTACAAATCAAGATATCACAATTCATTTGTTCGTACAACTATTACGATGGTCGACGGTTAGTTTTTTATTTTGAGGAAGCTGGAGGGTTATTCGTCAAGAACATTTCCGATTACCCATCCGTACGTTTTCGGTCGCTAAAATTTGTAAAGCGATTTCGCAATGACTATACTTGAACTTGTAAGCCAGAGATTATGATGAAAATGCGCTTTGCCAAAAAAACTGTTCCGGCACATCCCCATCCTTTCCTGCCATGACGAAGATACTTTAGCCCAAAGATAACTGGTTACTGCAAATGGCTGATTCGATTTGAAAAATAAGGAGTGGTTGACATGATTTATCCGTTCATCAATTTTGACGGGGACTGCAGAGAAGCTGTGGAATACTATGCAGAAGTTTTTGGCACTGAGAAACCGAAATTCCAGTCGTATGGCGATGTACCACCGGATCCGAACATCCCCCCACAATCCATGGAAGCCAATAATCGCGTTATCTATACGACTTTGAAGATCACAGAAAGTATCATCATGTTTGCGGACCTCCCTTTAGGGGAAAAATTTATTCCCGGAAATAATCTCAGCCTGTCGATGATAATCGAGGATCCTTTGTTGGTGCAAACTTATTTTGATGCACTCAAAGAAGGTGGAATCGTTTTGTTTCCGCTTCAGGAAACATTTTACACGAAAAAATTCGGCATTGTGACGGATAAATATGGGGTGACCTGGCAGATCGGAATTGGAACAGAAGAGGAAATATTAAATCCATAACAGGATAAAGCGGATACTGCATACAAATATACGATGAAGAAAACCGCATCAAAATGGAGTTGAAACGCCATTTTGATGCGGTTTTACTATTTGTTCCCCTATTTATGCAACAGACTATTCCTCCGTTATCACTTTCAGATACTGGTCTCCCCAGTCGCAAATGGATTGGACGACAGGCGCCAATTCCTTGCCTATGTCGGTCAGGTGATACTCGACTTTCGGAGGAACAACGGGATAGACCGTCCTTGCGATGATCAGGTCGCGCTCCAGCTCCCGCAACTGGCGGATCAACATCCGTTGGTTGATATCAGGAAGGATCTTGTTGAACTCGCTCAGCCGTAGCGTACCGTTGTGGAGCAAGGACCAGATGATCGCAATTTTCCATCTTCCACCCACAACAGATAGGGCTAAATCCTTTGTATTGTAAAACTCTTTCTCTTGGTATTGGATCATCGGGCAGCCTCTTTTCATAAAATTAACCATAGTGACAATTATGTCAGTATTCACACAAGAGTCATTATATAGTATTCTGAAACAGAACGAAATACCATTTTTAAGAAAGAAGGAAATAAAATTATGAAAAGTAGAGCAGCTGTCGCTTTTGGACCAGGCAAACCGTTGGAGATCGTGGAAATAGATGTGGCAGAGCCAAAAGCCAAAGAAGTATTAGTGAGGATCCTTTACACTTCCGTCTGCCATACCGATGCCTTCACTTTGTCGGGCGACGATCCGGAAGGTGTTTTCCCTGCCGTACTGGGACATGAAGGCGCCGGCGTTGTCGTTTCTGTAGGCGATGAAGTCACTTCCGTCAAACCCGGTGACCATGTCATTCCTCTTTACACACCGGAATGCGGGGAATGCGAATTCTGTCTGTCCGGCAAGACAAATCTGTGTTCAGCCGTGCGCGAAACCCAAGGCAAAGGCTTGATGCCGGACGGAACGACCCGTTTCTCTTATAATGGTGAGCCTATTTATCACTATATGGGGACAAGTACTTTCAGCGAGTACACGGTCGTCAACGAGATCAACCTGGTCAACATCGACAAGGAAGCACCATTGGATAAAGTCGCTTTGTTCGGCTGCGGAGTGACTACCGGTCTCGGCGCTGTCGAAAACACGGCTAAAGTCGAAGAAGGCGCAGTGACTGCAGTATTCGGCTTGGGCGCAATCGGCTTGGCGGTCATCCAAGGGCTGAAAAAAGCCAAAGCCAAACGCATCATCGCAGTCGATATGAATCCCGCCAAATGGGAATTGGCCCAAAAAATGGGCGCCACTGACTTCGTCAACCCAAGTGATCATGATCGTCCGATCCAAGAAGTCCTGATCGAAATGACCAACGGCGGCGTGGATTACAGTTTTGAATGCATCGGAAATGTTGAAGTCATGAAAGCCGCTTTGGAAGCTTGCCACAAAGGTTGGGGCGAAAGCATCATCATCGGTGTCGCCGGTGCCGGCAAAGAGATCCACACACGCCCGTTCCAATTGGTGACAGGACGGGTTTGGAGAGGTTCCGCATTCGGCGGTGTCAAAGGCCGCACGGAACTGCCCGGAATGGTGGAGGATTTCATGAACGGCGAAATCGATCTGGACAGCTTCATCACGCATCATCTGAATTTCACCGACATCAACGAAGCCTTCGATCTGTTGCACAAAGGGGAATCCATCCGCACTATCTTGACCTATGGAGAATAAAATGATGACAACAACTTTGATCGAAACGCATAAAGTATTTGAGGGCGAACAAAGAAAATACCGTCACTTTTCTGAAACGCTGGATTGCGACATGGTTTTCAGCCTTTTCCTGCCGAAACAAACAGATAACAAGCCGACATCTTTGGTTTGGTGGCTTTCAGGATTGACGTGCACCGACGACAACTTCAGCCAAAAAGGCGCGTTCCAAAAATACGCAAGCCAGCACCAGTTTGTAGCTGTAATGCCGGACACTTCTCCGCGCGGAACGGATGTGGCGGATGACGAAAACTGGGATCTGGGTCAAGGCGCCGGTTTCTATCTGAATGCGACCCAGGAACCGTGGGCAAAAAATTATCAGATGTATGATTATTTGACGAAAGAATTGCCTCAACTTGTCTACACTCTGATCCCGAATTTTTCAGGAAAAGAGAGCATCCTGGGCCATTCGATGGGCGGACACGGCGCGTTGGTCATCGGATTGAAAAATCCGGAGCGCTACCAGTCCATCTCCGCTTTCGCCCCTATCCTGAATCCGTCACAAGTTCCTTGGGGCAAAAAAGCCTTCACCGCCTACTTGGGTCCGGATGAAAAAGATTGGGCAGCATGGGATGCGACCAGCTTGATCGCGGAAAGCCCTACAGCTCCGCCCATCCATATTTCGCAAGGGACCGCTGATGCTTTTTATGACATCCAGCTGAACGAGGAATCTTTCCTGCAAGCCGCTGAAGGCAAGAAAGTTTCCTACGAAAAATTGGACGGCTACGATCATAGTTACTTTACGATCGCTTCCTACATAGAAGAACATCTGCAATTCCATAAAGACTGTTTGAAGTAGAAAGAAAAATTCCCATAAATACACAGAAAGCCGATAAGATCACGGATATTCCGTTTCCTTATCGGCTTTTTTTATTGAGCAATCAGTCAACTATTTTTTCTTCTGGATTCCTTTCCGGGAAGCGGTCGGTTTAATCAGATTTTTCTTCAGCCATTCAAAATAGTACATGTCCGGCACGACAGCAAAGTCGGCCATCACATTTGAAATCGCGATATAGAGTTCTTCTTCGCTGCCCGCAAGATAATCGGCAGCATCCGTTGCGTCAAACATACTTTCCACATCAAACTCCCGCCGGCCGAAAACTTTTTTGCAGTTTTTGTTTTCTTTCTGCAGATCTTTGTAGTAGCGTTTCGCGCTCAACTCATCATCGTATTTCAACGAAATCAGAATCAGCGGCAACAGCATTTGGGCGGATGTTTCGGGATAGCATTCATAAAGCTCTTTGGCTTTTTCCAGTTGTTCCAACTGACAGTAGATACCCATCAGAATGTAGCGGGCTCCCATGTTATCCCCCACGCTCAACCGCAACATGTCTTCGTATTCCCTCGCGGCCGCTGTCAACATCCGGCGTCTTTGCAGTTCTTCGGCATACAGCGCCTTGACGCGCATGTAGGCTCTGGTTTCGACGATTCCCCAATATTTTCCGATGGACTCTTCATCATCCCGACCGTGCTTTTGCATCACAGTTTTTCCGAACGCCACCAGTTTCTTGATTTCATGGATAAATTCGAGTGACTCAGGGTCCAGTTGATAGAGTCTCGCTTCCAGATTATCCGGATCCAATTTCAAGGCACGCTCCAAAATGGCCGCGTGTTCGCGTTCGGAAGTCGCGAACTCCAGCTTTTCCAACTCTTCGCTCGCTTTCTCTTCATCAGTCAATTCTCCGGCTGTGAACACCGATCCCTGGGCACCCGCCTCATTGGAAAGTTTCATGAATGCTTCGATTGCTTCCTCCACAGAATCATATTCCTCACCGTGTTTCATCACGAAATTGTTCAACTGTTTCATCATCTTTTCCGTCTCTTTCATACACTCCATCCTCCCCTATTACGATCTACTAAGTATATTATACCCGCTTGTTGATGGATTGCGTTAAGGGGAAAGACATTCTGAGCAGAATATTCTTCTCAGGTTTCTGCTTTTTTACACTCATGGCGCAGTTGGAGCAGCGACTTGCGTTCACTTTTTGGCGCTCAACTCCGGCGAGCGTGGCCTCGCCGGAGTTGGGCCTCTGTTAACGCTTCTCTTCTCCGGTGAGCACTGCCTCGTCGGAGTTGGGACCTCGTTTTTGATCCGCTCCTCCGGTGAGCGTCCCCTCGCCGGAGGAGCGGATTCAGTTTTTCGCCCCGCAATTCCGGTCAGCGCGAAATACTCCACAAAAAGGAAATATCCGACTAACGGTCGCCTTCTGAAGGCAAGTCCGTTAAGCGGATATTTTCTCAAGTGCTTGTTTTCAGTCTATTGTCCGTTTACTCTTCCACGTAAGCCGTTCGGAAATACATCGCTGCGCCCACTGGTTGGATCTGCACATCCTTCAAGGACGGATCAACCAAGTTGGCGTTGGCGCCTTGATAGATCGGCGCATTCACGGCGTTCTCGGCAATCAAGGTTTCTTCCGCCGCCAATAGTGTTTCCCAACGTTGTTCCGCATCGTTCGCATACGTGCTTCTGGTGTCGTCCAACAAGGCATCGTAACCTTCATCCGCAAAGCGCGAACTGTTCAGGCCGCTTGTGGATTCATACATCTCCAGAAAGGCAATCGGATCGGCGTAACTCGGGGTATACGTTCCGTAGGCGATGTCGTAATCACCGTTCGTGGTCGATTCCATCCGGCTCTTCAGCGGCACATTGCGGATTGTAATCGTCAAGCCCGGCAGATTCTCTTGCCATTGCGATTGCAGGAATTCGGCAGTCGTCTTGGAAGTTTCGGTATCGGAAGTCAGCAATTCGATCGACAATGTTTCGATGCCCAATTCTTCCTTAGCGGTTTCCCACTCGGCCTGTGCCGTTTCCAGATCGTAGACTGCCAAATCGCCGCTCTCTTCGCGGAAATCTTCATCGGTTTCCGGATTGAAGGCGTAATTGGAAGGCACAAAACCATTCGAAGGCACGGAACCGTCATTCAAAACGGTATCCACATACGCTTCCTTGTCGAACGAAGTAGAAAGAGCTTTCCGCAGATGGACATTGGCTGTGCTCGTGCGGCCTTGGTTAAACCAGACATAGCCGGACAGAGCTTTCGGTTCCGTCACCAAAGCGTCGGATCCTGCATATTGTTCAATGTAAGGATTGCTGATCTGCGTCAACTGGACCTCACCGGATTCGAACAAGTTGATGTTCGTGGCGATTTCTTTGCTGACTTCCCAGTTAATCTGATCCAATTGGACGTTTTCCGCGTCCCAATAAGCTTCGTTTGGAACCATCGACCAGTTCAGATCCGTGCCTTCCCAACCTTCCACGACGAAAGGTCCATTGTACACCGTGTTTTCACTGTTCGTTCCGTAGGCGCTGCCCAACTCGCTCGCCACTTGGTGGTTCTGCGGCAAATAGGAGGACGTCCCCAACAAATCCTTGAAATAAGCGGTCGGATTGCCCAAAGTGAACTTCACGGTCTTTTCATCGACCGCTTCGACACCCAGTTCGGCTTTGTCCAACTCCCCATTGTTGATTGCTTCGGCATTCTTCAACGGGTACAGTTTGTTGATGTTCGGGGAAGCCGTTGCTGGATCGACGATTTTTTGGTAGGTATAGACGAAATCCTGCGCAGTCACCGGATCACCGTTCGACCAATTCGCATCTTCCCTGATCTTGAAGATATATTCCAGTCCGTCTTCACTGACGACAGGCTCTTCGGCGGCGATACCCAATTCAAACGCGCCATCGTCACCGACGCGATAAAGACCTTCATTTGCGTTCTCGAGCACCACCAAGCTGGAGTTATCTGCTGAGATGGCGTTGTCCAAGGAAGCCAACTCCCCCGTATTCGTGATAGTGATGACTTGCTCCGCGGCAGGTGTGGCTGATGAAGCGGCTGCCCCTTCGCTGCTTTCCGTATTTGCGGCATCCCCGGTCGAACAGCCCGCCAACACCAAACTTATCGCTAGCGTTGTCGTGATGACCCATTTATCTTTTAACATACTGTTCCTCCTGACGATTCTCATTATTTTTATCCCTATGTTGGAATTCATTTCTTTGATATGTATGTACAAGTAGCTTACCATCACAGGATGCTTTAGGATAATTCCGATTTCCGAACAACTGTGATAGGCAACGCCGATACTTCCAATAACCACAAAAAGCTCGCCCCCGTTGCGAACGGTAGGGCGAGCAAGACTTACCCGTTGTCGCTGGAAGTTAAAGAAACGTCCATGTCTGTGTTGATAAGATCCAGAATTTCATTTTTTATTTCCAGATAGGCAGCGTCTACGTTTACGCGATTACTTTTTGTATCTAGCGTTTTATGCGTGTAGTCCAATTCATAAGTCTTTATGATTTTCCCTGGTTGCTTGGACATCACGATGACGCGATTTCCCAAAGATAGCGCTTCGTCGACATCATGGGTAATCATGAGAACCGTATTTTTGTTTTCTTGCCACAAATCACGAATCAATGTCTGCATATTCAAGCGCGTGAGAGCGTCCAATGCCCCTAATGGCTCATCCATGAGAATCAGTTCCGGCCGATTAGCCAGAACTCGCGCCAATGCCACACGCTGGCGCATACCGCCTGAAAGTTCAAAGACGGCTTTGTCTTTATCTTTCAGTAATCCGATTTGTTCGAGGAAGTGATTACTGATTTGGTCAACTGCTTTTTTGCCCAACCCTCTGATATTCGGGCCGAAGCCGACATTATCTTTTACACTTAACCAAGGATATAGGGTAGGTGTTTGGAAAACCACACCTCGATTCCAGTCCGGGCCTTGGATCGGGTTGCCTTGGAAAGTTGCTTCACCTGTTGTTGGTTGTTGATAACCAGCAATGATTTTCAGCAACGTACTTTTTCCACAACCGGAAGGCCCCAACACGCAAACAAAGTCTTGGGGGGCAATCGTCAGGTCAATTCTTTCCAACGCCAACATCTGCTCTTTTCCGTTGCCGTAATCCATGCTGACATTGCGCAGCTCAATTAAAGATTTTTGTGAATTCATATCAAAACATCCTTATCTTTCCAAGTACATTTCAATGTATTGTGGATTAATAAAAGCATCAAATTCATCTTGCGACGGGGATTCTGTGATTGTTCCTTGTCCCAACAAGAAATCGGATGTTTCTTTCATAACTTTCGAAAAAGCACCAGCTTTTTCGCTGGTCCCCATATATTCATCAGATATTTCTTCTTCAGAAGTCAACCAAATTGAACCTTGCATTTGTGCCAACGCATCTTCAGCTGTGATTCCCAATGGATCCGCAACGATTTCAGCAGCTTTGTTCGGATTTTCCCGGTAAATATTTCCACCTGCGACAAGCGCTGCAATGAAATCAGTTGTGAGTTCTGGATATTGTTCAGTGAATCCTTTTCTTGCAAGCAATACGTTCGCCGTTTTGTGGCCCATGGCAGCAGCCTGTTCTGAAGAAATCAGTATATCACCATCTTCCAACAGATGCCCTAGTGAAGGCTGCCATGTATAGGCTGCATCAATATCCCCTCGTTCCCATGCTGCGACAATATCCACGGTCTTCATGTCAAGCAGTTGTACTTGATCGGCAATGCCCGCATCGTTAAGAACTTGCAAAAGGCTGTAATGAGCAGTGGACGCAAATGTTGTTGCCACGGTCATACCCGCCAAATCTTCGACTTTCTCGATTTCGCTATCTTTCCGAACGGCTAAAGCTTCTATTTCACCCAGTATTTCATGTAGCCAAATCAATTCTACATCTAGTCCTCTTGCTAAGGCGATGATTCCGTTGGTGTTTCCCATCGATGCAAAATCGATACTTCCTGACGCAAAGGCTTGGTTCGCTTCCACCCCCGAATCAAAAACCAAAAAATTGGTCTCGATGCCTTTATCAGCGAAATACTCATCAAACAGGGCCTCCGTCTTGGCAATTTTTTCATCGTTTGGTACGCGCAAATAACCGATATTGATTTCTTTCGGCAGCTGGCCTCCTTCGGAACTGACCTGTTCCGTCGTCTCATCGGCTCCGCCACATGCGGCTAATGCACCGGCTGCCAAAATAGTGAGCATAAATCCAAATATTTTTTTTCTTTTCATATTAATCCTTCCCTTTCCAGAATATCAATTTATTTTCCAAATACAACAACCCGCTGTCCATCATAATGCCTGTGACACCCATTATGATGATTCCAACAAACATGACATCCGATTTTAGGTAACGAGAGGCATCGATCACCATCCACCCAATACCGGAAGTTGCCGCAGTCATCTCAGCAGCCACCAGTGTCGTGTAGGAGAATCCTATAGCGGTTCGCAGTCCTGTAAAAATATTCGGCAAACAAGCAGGCAGGACGATTTTGACAAACAAATCCTTTTGGCTTGCCCCCAAAGACAGCGCACTCAGAATGTAGTCCTGATTCACATTATTTACCGCGGCGACACATGCGGTATAAATCGGTGCAAACGCAGCGAGATAAAGCAGGGTGACTTTTGACCCATCATCGATTCCCATCCACAAAATCAACAATGCATAATAGGCTAATGGCGGGATGGGACGATAGAACTGTACGATTGAATCTATAATAGCCCGAAATTTTCTGAAATAGCCGCTCAATAGCCCCAGCGGAACTGCTGTCACAAAAGCAATACCCACAGCCCATAACAGACGCACAAAACTATCGCTCAAATGTTGCCATAGGCTAATGTTGTTGTAACCTTTCCGGACGATAGTGATGAATGTTTTCCATACTTCTTGTGGTGACGGAAGAAGCAAGGAAGATACATCATATAAGTTGGTGACCAAAAACCACAGCAGAAAAATGGTAACCCAAGTAACGAATGTCAACGTAACTTCGAAGCGATTTTTGGTTTTTTTCACATTCATGAACATCCTCCATTAATTATTTTTAATAAACTGTACTTCAGACAATAACAATCAAGCGAGCAGAAATAGCTTTCTCCTCGCTTGACACTGATTATTGAATTAACAGAACTAAGTGATTTCTTGTGTTAATTGAAGTTATATTCTGTCACAATCGGATCACGATTGAAAGTAACGTCATTGAAGTATTCATATTCCGAAAGACCCAGGAAAGAACCATCGATATTATAAACAAGCTCGTAACCTAATTGACCAAGCGCACGCACCATGTTATAGCTGCGTTGGCTTGAACGGCAGTGAACGTAAACTGGTTTATCTTTAGGAATCTCAGCCAGTCTTCCGCGGAATTGACTCAACGGGATATTGACAGCACCTTTGATATGGCTCAAGTGATATTCATGTTCTTCACGTGCATCAATAATCATCTCGCCACTTTCAACCAATTCGCGGACTTTGGTAACCGGTACTTTTTTCACTTCTCCGTTCAAAATATTCAGCCCAACAAGAACGGCATGGTTTACAACATCCTTGGCCGTGGAGAAGTGTGGTGAATAAGTCAATTCCAACTCTTTCAAACTTTCAAGGTTAGCATTCAACATTATCGCTGTTGCGATGACGTCGATCCGCTTATCGACGTTCCCGCGTCCCACTGCTTGCGCTCCCAATATTTTTCCAGACGGTACAGCGAAAATCAATTTAAAGAACAAGTTTTCCGCATCTGGCATGATGCTGACTTTGTCTTTCGGAATAACGTAGGCAAAGTCATATACGATGCCGCGTTCTTGGCATTGTTTTTCGTTTAATCCAGTATTTGCGGCATTCAAACCGAACATCTTCACGCTTGAAGAACCGATGACGCCTGTATTTACATATGTGCGACCGTATACATGATCAGCTGCTGCCCGTGCTTGACGCTGTGCTGGGCCGGCAAGAGTCAGTTGTGTTTTTTGACCTGCAAAGAAGTCAGTTGTCTCAATAGCATCCCCAACGGCATAAATGTGTGGATTGCTTGTCTGGTAGTGATGGTTCACTTTGATGGAGCCCCCGAGGCCCAATTCCAAGCCTGCTTGCTTTGCCAACGTGTTTTCTGGTGTCACTCCGATTGCCATCACGACTGCTTGCGCTTTGATCGTACGGCCCGAAGTCAAAGTCACTCCGTCAGGTTTGATTGCTTGGACACTGTTGTTTAAAATCAAATCCACACCATTCACCTTGATTTCACGATTGATGATTTGAACCATGTCATAATCCATAGGTGACAACACTTGGTCTTGTGCTTCAATCAACGAAACATTATATCCGGCGTATTTCAAGTTCTCAGCAACTTCAAGTCCAATATATCCGCCACCAACCACAGCTACATCTTCGACTTGGTTATCTTGGGCATATGCAGTAAGGGAAGCTACGTCCGGTACAGTTTTCATGACGAAAACGTGTTCGGAGTTTACTCCTTCAATAGAATGTGGACGTAAAGCATTCGCACCCGGAGCCAAGAATAAGACATCATAAGTCTCTTTGTACGTTTCACCAGTAAGCGTATTTTTTACGGATACTGTCTTTTCCTCTTTGTTGATTCCGACTACTTCATTGTATACACGTGCATCAATTTTGTATTGCTTATCGAATTCCGTTGGTGTCATCAATACCAGACTTTCTGACTCTTCGATATCGCCGCTGATGTGGAACGGGATACAACAGTTCGAGAATGACACATAAGGCCCTCTTTCAAATATAGTAATTTCAGCTGATTCATCCAAACGCCTTATGCGTGCCGCGACTGAAGCTCCCCCAGCAACGCCTCCAACGATCAATACTTTTTTGCCCATTGTAATGGCCTCCTAATATATTATTAGCTGTATTCTGGTTTGATGTTATTAATCCAGATTCAATAATGTTTATTTCTTTCCGACTCGGTGTGGAAGGATGCATACTTTACCAGCAAATGCCTTCATTCCTACGATACCGCCGAGCGTCATAGCGACCAAGAAAATCCATCCTGAGAAGGAAAAGCTAGAAATGGCTGCGTACATTGCCCCGAGATTGCATCCTAGGCCCAAACGAGAACCAAAGCCTAACATCAATCCACCTAATCCGAAATAAAATGCATCTTTCCTGCTGAAGTCAAAGTTTAATATAAAGCGATTTGCCAACAAGAAGCTGAGCATAGAACCCAAGAATAGTCCGATGTTCAAGATTGTTCCTCCATCACTCAATAGTCCGGCGTTCACTTTATCTATATGGGACTGGAAATATTCTACAGGGAATTCAAAGCCCAGCGATTGGAATAATGCTACATTCCATGTTACAAGCGCAGTGGACACACCCCAGTTTTTATCCGTCGTCACTAATACAAATACCGCACCAAGTGCCAATGCCAACGCCCCAACAGTGAAGCTCCAGCGCTCAACAAACAGTTTGTGGTATGTTTGATAACTGAAGAAAGAATCTTTATCACGGTTATCAAGCGGCAACTCGAAATCTTCATAGTCCCCTTTCGGATCCATGTAAGTCCCTTCTTGCTTGCGCATATTCTCATAGTGGACGACAATCCAATAGATGACCGCCAACAGGATGACCGTAATCAGAAAAGCGCCGAAATATCCGAACATTTGTGGTAAATGCAATTGATATCCGATTTTCCCAAGCACAGTCTTGTCAAAAACTTCACGAGTATATTGACCTGGAGCTGCGCCTACAACAAAGAAAATAAATGCAATCAAAGCACGCCCGGAACCTTCACCGAAGTCCGCCAACGTACCTGAACCACACCCTCCCGCAAGCATCATACCTACACCGAAAATAAAGCCGCCCACGATTGTAGCTAGATTGGTAAAGTACACATTCGCGGTTCCCGGAATGATTGATTGACCATCTGCAGCCAAATACTCAGGGACTGCACCACCAGCAGCTGCTTTCCATTGAATCCCCATGATAATGAAAGATGTAACCAAAATCAGGACAAGTAAGGCTTTTGATAAGCTCCCTTCTCCCCGCATATAGATACGTTTAATTCCACCGGCGAAACCGAACCGAGAACGAGTCAAAATGTATCCCAAAACTACTCCGGCAAATAAATTAAGCGGCAGATTTTCTTTCAGTCCGGCCAAATAGGCCGCAAAAAAAATAGCCCCAAAACTAAGTGCACCACCTATGATTGGTTGCAAGAAAGGTCTCTTTCTTGTTGTTACTTGTGATTCCGATAGTGCTTGTGACATGTTACTTCCTCCTAATTGTTATAAAATAATATATAATTGCGTAGCACCATTTCACCTTTCCCAGTCACTCATACTTATATACCTAAACCCCCAAAAAACTAAATTACTTACTAAATAAATCAAAATAATAATCCGACCAGCCTTTGCTACATAACCTTAATTTCCGAAATTTACAACTCTTTCGCTGATGAACAGTTCTTCGGCAATGATTTCCAGTTCAAACACTACCTTCTGGTCAACCTGTTAAAGCAGAGCCTTTAGTTTGGGTTCTCGAGTACCGCCAAACTGATCGCTAGAATTGTAGCGATGACCCATTTACCTTTCAATATACTCCCCCCTGACAATTCCCATATTTATTCACCCTATATTGGAAGTCATTCCATTTATAGTTCGTAAGAGTAGCTTACCATTGCAGCAACCTTTAGGATAATTCCGATTTCCGAACAAGTGTGACAGGCAGAACCGATACATCCTGCAACACAAAAAGCCCGTCCCCCATTGTGAACGGCAGGACGAGCTGATTAAGGGAGCAGCCACAAAGATCAAGCGCGGACCAAAATCCGCTGCAGGAACCCTTTGGTGCGGGCTTCTTTTGGATTGCCGAAAATATCTTCAGGGGCGCCCTCCTCCACGATGACGCCCTGATCCATGAAAATGACGCGGTTGGCCACTTCCTTGGCGAATGTCATTTCATGCGTGACGATGACCATGGTGGTCCCTTCCTCCGCCAGTTTGCGGATGACCTGCAGCACTTCCCCGACCAGTTCCGGATCCAAAGCCGAAGTGGGTTCGTCGAACAGAATGACATCCGGATTCACCGCCAAAGCGCGGGCGATGCCCACCCGTTGCTGTTGGCCTCCTGACAGTTGCGAAGGATAGTAAGCTAAGCGGTCGCTCAAGCCAACTTTTTCCAAGGCGCGGATGGAGGTTTCGACAGCCTCCTTCTTCGGCACTTTCCGCCCGATAATCAAGCCTTCGGTGACATTGTCCAATACCGTCTTATTGTCGAACAGGCCATAGTTCTGGAAAACGAACGCCGATTTTTTCCTTACTGCAGTGATGTCCTTTTTGCTTGCTTTCGAAAATTCGGTCTGGATTTCATCGAAGTGCAACGAGCCCTCGTCGGCGCGCTCCAAAAAGTTGATGCAGCGCAACAAGGTCGTCTTGCCCGAACCGCTTGGGCCCAGAATCACGACGATATCGCCTTTTTCGACTGCGATGTCCACACCTTTCAAGACTTCCAGTTCACCGAATTTCTTATGAATATTCTTCAATTCCAGCATGGTATCGCTCCTTTCGCGCATCTACAAAATACTCCGGTTGGTTTTCTGATTTTACGGCAATGTTACGCCCGCGTTTGTAGCGGGACAAGCGCTGCTCCAACAATTGGAAAAACACCTGAACGAGTGAACAGAGCACAATGTACACAATGAAAATCACAAGGTACGACTCCAGATAATTGTAGCCGAATGCCGCTTCCGTCTTGGCGATGGCCGTGATATCCTGGACCGACATCAGAAAAGCCAGCGAGGTCGATTTCAGCAGATTGACGGTGCTGTTGCACAAGTTCGGCGTTGCCGCAACCAATGCTTGTGGAATCACGATGCGACGGTAGGCCTGGATCGGCAGCAGGCCGATCGAAAGGGCCGCCTCCAGCTGACGTTTGTCGACCGTTTCGAGGGCCGAACGGAAGACTTCGGACAGGATTGCGATCGTATTCAGCGTAAAGACGATATAGGCGTAGTAGATCGGATTGATGCCGAAAACGTCGAAATCGATTCCCCTGCTTTTCACGAACACATTCAACAGGCTCGGGAAGATGCTGTACATCACCAGAATCTGAACGATCAAAGGGGTTCCTCTGATGAAGGACACATAAACTTGGGAAACACGGGCCAGTACTTTGAGATTGCGCTGTCTTGCCACTGCGATCAGGAAAGCGAACGGCAACGCGAGCAGCAAGGGGATAAAGGTCAAGCGCAGTGTTGTCGGGATGCCCTTCAACACAAGGATCAGAATTTCCTGCACATAGGCTAAATCAATGGTCATGCGTCTTGCTCCTTTCTCTTAGGCCGCGCGCAGCGGTTGTTTTCCTGCTGATAGTTTGTCTTCCGCCAACTTGAACGCTTTTTCGATCGCCAGCGTCAATAGCCAATAGATGCCCGCCAAGGCGATGTAGGTCTCGATCGAATATCCGCCGAGATTGCGCGCGATGATCAGCTGGCCTTTGCCCATGATGTCGACGATGCCGATGGTGTAGGCCAAAGCCCCCTCCTTCATCAACAGGATGAACGAATTTCCGAGGTTCGGCAACGCACTCACGAGCGCTTGGGGCAAAACGATTCTTCTGAACGCTTGCGCTTCCGTAAGGCCGATGCTGAGGGCAGCCTCACGTTGCACTTTAGCGACCGCCAAGTAAGCCGAACGCATGATTTCCGAGCAAGGTGCGGAGAACAGGAGCGACAGGGCGATGACGACAAAGTAGAGGCGGTTCCAGCTATTGATGTCGATGCCGAAGACACCCAACAGCACCTCCGGCAAGCCGTAAAAGACCAAGAACATCATGACGATCGAAGGCGTGCAGCGGATGATCCAAATATAGCTATGGACGATTGCCCGCAGCCATTTTGGACCGCGGAGTCTTGCCCAGGTCGCCAAAAATCCCAGGATGCCTCCGATCACGATCGTTCCGATCAAAAATTGCAACGTCACGCCGAGACCGGACAGAATGTCCGGCACTGCCTTCCAAATATAAGTGATGTCGAATGGACGATTCATCTTTTTGCCTCCCTTTGTAGCTTCAGCTGTTGTGTTCCGTTCTCCGGCAGCAGCGCGAATCTTATTCCTTCACGTATTGGAATGTGTTTTCGCCAAGAAATTCGATCATCAAATCATCGATTGTTCCGTCTTCTTGCAATTGCAGGAAGGCTTCGTCGTATGCCTCGGCCAACGCTTGTTGGTCCTTGTTGAACAACGGCCATGTCGGCAGCGCTTCATAGACGAAGTAGGAAAAATCATCCTTGTATTGGCTGTACGGTGCGCCTTCTGCCAGCACGTTCACTTCATAAGCGGTCTTGACGGCGAAGTAGCCGTCATAGCGGCCTTCCAACAACCAGGTGTAGGCATCCGCGATTTCGAATACGTCTGCCGCAGTCAACTCGATCGGCGTATCCGAGTGCTCTTCATTGAATGCTTGGATCACATTGTACTGGGCGTTGTTCGGCGAAATCGGCACTAGGCTCTTGCCGGCAGCCGCGAATGTTTCCAAGTCCGTGATTTCAGCCGCATCTTCCGAACGGATCAGCACGCCGATACTGCTGGCGCCGATGTAATGTTCAGGGAAAATGAATTTCTGTGCGCGCTCCTCGGTGTACCAAGCGCCTTTCGTTCCGACAGCATACTTGCCGGATTCGATCCCGATCAGCAGATCCTCGTCGGAAGTCGGCACATATTCGAATTCATACTGCGGCAATAACTCGTCGATGGCCTTCAGCACGCTGACTTCATAGCCGGTCGATTCGCCGTTCTCATCGACATAATTCATCGGTGCGGAACTTTGTGTATGCGCGACTTTCACCGTAGTCACTTCCACCGCCTCAGCTGCAGAACCGCTCGTTGCTTCGCTTGAAGTTTCCGCTCCGATCTGGCCGCAGCCAGCCAAAAATGCCGCCCCCAATAAACTTACTGTCGTCACTAATCTTTTTCGCTTCATATATTTACTCCTCCTGTATGTTTCCGATTCGTTTAATGGTTCGCTGTTTTTAGAATGGTCGCCTGCACTTTTTGGGCAGCCGCATGGATGCGTTGGTAAAAATCCGGGTTGGCTTCCAATGAAATCGCGCAGCCCGGCGCAAATACGATGCCCGTGTCGCCGGTTTCAGTCAGGACATCCGCCAAGCGATCGACCAGCAAGTCCTCGATTTCCTGCGCCTGATTTGAGAACGTCAAATCGGTTTTTGGCGAGATACCGCCAACCAGCAGTTTATCCGTCAGGGCACGTAGTTTGCGGAAACTTAACCGGGTTGGATCCTCCGCGTGATCGCTGCCGTCTTCCCAGTTGATGGCTTGGACATCGTAATCGATAAAACGCTCCACAGCCAAATCGACATGTCCATGCGCATGCAGGATATTGAACCAGGTGCGGTCCTTGATATAAGCCAACAGGTCATCCGTATAAGGTTTGGCGAAAGCGGCATAATCGGCTTCGGATATGTCGCCGCGCTGGCTGTACTGTTCGGCGATGAAGAAGCCGTCCACGCCGGCAGCGATCAATTCGTCCACGAACACCTTGTTGGAGGCATGCAGCACATCGAGCGCCGCCTTCAATTCCTCACGGTGATGCTCCAGAAATTCTGCAATCGGGCTTTCTTCCGGTCCGTCGACGATATGCGCGATCGAATCGTTACCCGGCGCAAATTGCTTCACCCATGACAAAGGCGAGAAGACGGTACCGACGACCACTTTTTCGCCTTTGTAGTGCTCCACGATTTTCTTGGCAAAAGCGGCTTCGCGATGGATCACCGGATTGTCCGCCTTGAGAGGCACCAAACGGGTCAAATCTTCCGCGCTCCGGATCGGATAGTCCAGTATTTTGCCCGCCCATTCTTTCGCATCCGTCGAGAAGGTGATTGGCGTTCCGTAGGCTTCAGCGAAGAATTGGCCTTGCGACATCAGCTTGATCAGGTCCCAACCATTCTCATCCGTGAAGGCGATCGTCGCTTCGGCGAACGCCTCAACATCCCGATCCACCAACGGCATGTGACGCCAACCGGAAATGGCCGGTCTGTCCAAAGGTTGCTTCTTGAGTGCCGCTTCTATTCTTTTTCTTCCATTAAATGTTTCTGTCATGTTATGCATCCTCCTGTTCGATGGGTATCCATGTCTGTGTTGCTTGCGAGCGGTAAGCGGCGGCCAGAATGCGCAATGCCGTTATCCCCTGTTCCGCTGTCACGAAGGGAACTGTATCCTGTTCGATGCTTTCGACGAATCTGTCGACGATCGGTGTCAATGGTTCTGTATAGAAGCCGTCCTGCGAGGGATCATCCAGGTAGGTCTTTTCCCCGTTCTTCCGGTAAAGTGCCACCGGATGCCCGTCCGCATAAGTTACGGCCGTGGCCTTTTCGCCGTAGATGACGGTCTGCCTTTCGTTCGAATAATCAAACCAGTGGGTCAGCAAGGTTCCTTGGATGCCCGAGCGATGTTGGAGTTGCAACACTGCATAATCCTCATAAGGAACCGGGCTTCCGTCCGCCAACTGCTTGCCTTGTGTCGCGGTCTGGGCCAACACTGCAGTGACGGGATCTTCGCTGAATAAGTAGTTCAACAAATCGATACGGTGGACGCCCACCTGCGCCAGAGCGCCGTTCGTATGGCCGATCCGATCGTAGAAATCGGGGACCGCCGTACCCCAACCGTCATTTTCCTGACCTTGGTTGGCCAATGTCGTCCGGTAAGCATGAATCTTTCCGAGTGTCCCTTCCGTCAGCAACTTTTTCAGCAGCTGATGTGCGGGATAAAGCCGTTGGTTATGGATGATCATCAGCTTTTTCCCCGTTTTTTCGGCTGTCTGCTGCATGCGTTCGGCCTCGGCCACCGAATCCGCCATCGGCTTTTCACACAGCACATGCTTACCGGCTTCCAGTGCAGCGATGGTGATGGGGCTGTGCGATTGTTCGTTCGTTGCGACGATAACGGCATCGACCGTTCCGTCTTCCCAGATTTCCTCAAGAGTCCGATAGACTTTTCCGCCGTACTTCTTTTGGAAAGCTTCTGCTTTTGCGATTGTGCGGTTATAGAATCCAACCAGATCGACTTTTTCGTTTTTATCGCTTAGAGGGGCGTGCCGCTGTTTCGAAACATCCCCGCAACCGATGATGACGATCCCGACCATGGGACCCCTCCTTCCTGAACTCCGGCTTACCGGAATGGCTATCGTTTTTAGTATGTGTCTGATTCTAACACGGTGCTTATTTTAAAAATAATACCGATTGTCTATCAGGGTTGACCGGCTTTGGCGAACACCGCTCCTGCCGTCCTGTTTTATTTTTGCAGCGACGTCGTTTGTTTGTTGTTTTTGCCTGAGACACCCGCCGCCGTTTGCCTTACCAATTCCAAACGGTCCAGTTCAATCTGCGGATCGACAGTGCAATCCGCTCCGATGATGACCCCTGTATCGCCAATTTCGTGGATGATGTCGACCGTGAATTGGGCGATGTCCGCCTTGTTCCCCGAGTCCAACAAGGTGCCGGTGTTATTGTCGAAGCCGCCGATCACCGCTTTGTTGCCGAAGAAATCTTTGCCTTCCTTCAGGCTGATTTTTTCGGTGTGTACCGCCCAGTTGTAGGCTTTGGCTTCATAATCTCGGTAGTACAACAAGTCGTTTTGATGATGCTCATAGCCGCAGATATGTAGGATATTGTAGTCGCTGACTTTGTTCGCCTCCGCCAATACCGTTAACTCACTCGGCGCGATATAATTTTGATAGGCTTCTTTGGTGGCAGTGCTGCTTTGGACGTTCTGCACGCTCAGATAGATGCCGTCCGTGCCAGCCTCTTCAATGACTCTCTGGGTCAAAACTGCGATATCCTTGGCGATTTCATTCGCCGCATAAGCAAGGGCTTCCGGTTCGGTTTCGAAGAAGCGGGTAAATTTTTCGGGATCCTTGTCCCACGCTTCGAAGGCAATCCGGATATAGTTCGCCGGCGAAAAGATATTATAGAAAGTTGCGACTTCGCCGTTGAAGGATTCCTTGATCCGTTTCACCGTCTTGACCTGCTCCGTGATCCAAGGGTGATTCGGCCCAACTGCTTGGACGTTGTAGAGGTCATCCGCTATTTCAATCCTTTTTTCCAACAGACTCGGATGCCCGAAAAAGCCATCGCTCATGATCTTTACGAAATCGGGTTTGAAGGCGTCATAGAATTCCTTGTGCCCCGCGATCACTCGATCCAAAATCGATCTGTCCTCCAAACCACGGAATTGAGCATCACCGAAAACAAAGTGAAACCAAAAGCCAACCGGCACACGCTCCGTTTCCTTGTTGTCGAAAGTGTCAAAAATCAATTGTTTTCTATTCGTCTCTGTCATATGTTTTCCTCCTAAAATGTAAAATAAAAAGCCGCCCTTCCTGGATTGTTCCAGAAAGGACGACTGTTAGATCGTGGTTCCACCTTTTTTCGCGAAAAGCTTGCGCTTGCCGCCTCAACCGGTACAGAGCCTTTTGCTACGCTCGATACCGTTGCCTGTCTAACGGGGGCGTCCGGATACGTCTGCAGGAAAATCCCTGTCAACGCATCAACTCCGAGGCCATTTTTCCTGTGCTGCCGTCCGCTCTTTTCCACCGACCAAGAGCTCTCTGAAGGACTATCCAACCAGTACTTTCCTCTTCTTTGCTTTTTTCTGTGTGGCTTTTATTTGATAGACAAAGTCTACCACCGCAGCCACGGCCTGAAAAGCACACGATTCCGAACAGGATTGACAGGGAAAAGCGAACAGTGGAGTGGCCGGTTGAGTATGCATGCTTGGGGAAAACATGGATAACGGCCAAGTATCCATGTTTTCGAATGCGAAAAGGGCCCAAAAAGATGAATACCGCGAAAGTATTCATCTTTTCGAATGTTTGACCTACATAAAAGATGAATAAGATTTATGAATTCATCTTTTCGAGCCGCCGCTGGACGAAAAAGATGGATAACGGCTAGTTATTCATGTTTACGCTCAAAAAAGACGGACGGCCCGCCCCCCACAACATCCATCGTCACGCAACAAAAAGTCCTCCCGGTAAAATGCCGGAAGGACAGATTTTTCATCAATTCAATTTGCCTTGCTCGTTCAGTTTGCCCAGGAAATACGGCATCTGGACGCGCCACCATTCCCAGTCGTGGTGAACGTTCTCGCCCCAGAAGTCGATCCAGGCGGGGATGTTCTTGAAGCGCAGGGCTTCTTCGATTTTCTTCGTGTCTTTGATGCTGACTTCTTCCCAGTTGCCTTGGCCGGTCGCAACGATGATGTTTCCGGAACGGTATTTATCCAGGAACCAGCCGTCGTTCAGATTCCAAAGGTAGTCGATCGGGGAGTTCTCATAAGCGTTGCGGTCATGGTAGTCTCCAAAGAAGTAACGGACATCGTAGAGCCCGCTCAGCGCGATGACGCTGTCGAAAACGTCCGGATGGCGCAGGTAAAAGTTCAGGCTGTGGTAGCCGCCCATGCTGCAGCCGGTCGCAATCATCGGTCCCTGATGGTTCGTCTGATGCTTGATGTGCGGCACCAGTTCCTCGATGATGTAGCGGTCATAGCGTTCGTGCATGTTGGCGCGGTCGTATGGACTTTTCCATTCGCACAGCCACGATTCGTTGTCGATGCTGTCCGGCGTATAAAACTGCACCAAGCCTTGGTCGATGAACCACTGGCAAGCTTCAATCATGCCGAAGTCCGCGTATTCGTTGTGGCTTCCCCCGGATGATGGGAAGACGATGATCGGTTTACCAGCATGTCCATAGCGATTGAAACGCATCTCACGGTTTAGGTGACCGCTCCATTGTGATGAATATTCTACGTGCATCTTATTTCCCCCAGTCTATTCGGTTACGGAAATCATATGGATAATGTCCATCAGTTCTTGATATTCTGCCGCACGGATCACATAGCCGAAATCCCCCATAATAGCCGCAAAAATCCCCGGCATTTCTTCAAACAGGACCACGTTGCCACCGTAACGGGCCATCACTTCCTCATGTGTGAAGCGGTAAGGATGGACGCCCTTGCGGCTGACGTAGCAGCAGTAATAAGGAAAATGCATCTGCGCCGTGAAATTTCCGGTCGCGACCAGTTCGCCATAAGCGGCATAGAGATCGACGTCATTCGCCCAGTTCCACATGTCCATCGTATGCCCGCCAGGCGGACGCAGGTTGGCCTCCAGGGCAACAAGGCTGCCGTCAGGTAATCGGAAAAACTCAAAATGGAAGAAACGCTCGCGGACATTGAAAGCCTGCACGAGCTTGGTGCCGATTTCACGCAAATCTTCCGGCATATTGCGGTCGACATAGTAGAACATATCCGCATTATTTTCGACGATTTCCAACACAGCTTTTTCGTACACCAGAGTAGCATCGAAAAGGATATTCCCCGCGGCATCGGTCAGACCATCATACGTGACGATCTTTCCGTCGATGAATTCTTCGAGAATGTAGGATTCATAAGGGTTCTTCACGTGGAAAAAGTGCCCGAGTTCCTCTTCGGAACGAATTTTGTGTGTATCCGCCGCACCGACACCGGAATCCGGCTTGATGCAGACCGGAAATCCGTATTCGTGGCATAACCCAAGGGCATCTTGATAGTCGCCGATGACACGCCCGCGTGCCACCCGGATACCGACTTCCTTGAATTTTGCTTTCATGGCGGACTTCAGTTTTACGAAGGCCATATCCTCATTTTTGAAGCCGAACACGTTGAAATCGGTGCGCAGACGCGCATCCTGCGCCAACCAGTATTCATTGTGCGATTCGATTCGGTCCATTTTGCCGTGCTTGTATGTCAAGTAAGCCACCGCGCGCAGCATTTCATCATAATTTTCCATATTATGGACGCGGAAATACTCGGTCAGACTCTCGCGCAAGTCCGTATCCAACAACTCGTAAGGTTCGCTGGCGATCCCGAAAACATGCACGCCCGCCTTCTTCAGACCGACCGCGAAATTCTTGAAATTACTGGGAAAATGGGGTGAAATAAATACATAATTCATGCTGATTCCCTTCTCTCTTCCGAACATTAGATTATAATGAGAATGTACCATTATAACGGCAGATTTACAAGCGTTTTTCTGGTGAAAACGAAAAATATTGATACAATCGTGAGGTTTTTCTGATAAGCTATGAATAACTAAAATCCATTTCTTCGAAAGGCGTGAACAGTATGAAAAAGATAAATCGGTTCTCAGCCAAAAGAGCATCCGCCAGGATCATTCGACTCTCATCAGATGCGCGAAGCACCCTTCTTTCCCGACAACAAAATCAGAAAACGAATGATTCGGAAACATTTTTAGCATGTGTGATTGAATCCATGGCTGAATACGACGAAGCTCTAAGGGGATTGATTGAGCGTTAACAACCTCACTTTCTTAAACGAACAGCCATTCCAAATTCAACAGTTCCGGAAAGCTGAGCATCAACCGGTTGACCTGGTCCAAGGTCAGTTCCCCCAACTCCAGTTCACCTGCCCGGATAGCATCCAATTGTTGCCTCGCGACCCCACTCACGAAAGCCAACTCATCTGTCGGTTTGTTGACAAGGAAGATCAGTTCGAACAATGCGCGTTCGACCCGATCCAAGAAAGTATCATAAAAAACCTCACCGATTCCGGTCTTTTTTGCCGATCCGTGCGCTATCTTTCCGCAAGCCGAAAGCATATGGTCGATTGTTTCGTCCGTGTCGGTGTAAAAAATGCGGATCCTTTTCTCATCCATCGAAAACCCAATGTGGTCGACATCACTGAAGTTTGCGGAGATCTTTTCAAAAGCCGCGATTATGCCCGGCATCTGAAGTGTGATCGCCCTCGATATGAGCACATCGTCCATGAACATCCGTTTGGACTGGAAATTCAGGTCCAATGGGAAGCCATTTTTTCGCAACTCAAGCGCTGCCCGATTGATGATTTCGTTGCGGAAATCGATCATGCTGATGACCATATCCGGGTGTTCCCACGTCTCGGTTCCATCAGCTGCCGCCACTTCATCCTCCTCACTGGGATCCCAGACCTTTTCCTCTACATATTTCTCAATTTCCTCCCAGTTATCGGGCATGCCGTAGACCATGACGAACTGCCTGCCTTGGCGGTCCACCGCTTCAACCGTCATCATTTCATGAAAATAATGATAGGCGAAGTCATCCATGAGGGCATATTCGATCCCATCGATTACCCTGGTGCCGTATGTGTTCGCCATGCTTGTGTAGAATTCTGCAGATTCGTTTTCTCCGACATAGAGCTGTTCATCCATCAAATTCAGATAGCGCAGTTCTTGGAAATGCAGTTCCAGGAACGGAAAGCCACCATCCTGAGCAGCCAATTCACTCAATCTCTCTTCAGGTATTTCATAATCGCTCAGTTCTTCCAACAAGTCTTCCCAGTCCATTTCAAAATCAGCTTTTGCCTCAAATTCATGACTCTCAAAAATATTGTCTTCATCCATTATTGTCCGCCTCCCTTTCAACCATGTAACAATGATTCGGAACTGCGCGTCCAGAGTGAATCCCAGAGTTCGTCCGTTTCCGCTTCGGTCAATAGCGCATTTTGATAATCTTCCCAAAAAACAACATTCCGGTCCCAATCCTTGATTTCCGTGAAGGCCTTTGTTTCCTTGCAACTCGGGCAATACATATGTTTGACGTGCCCCAATTTACGCTGCTCTGCTCTTTTGCGGTAAAGCACCATCTGCGCTCCGCATTCTTGGCAGATGAACTTGCTTTGGACCATTCTCTGATCTTTTTTTCTGGTCATTTTCAACACTCCATTCCTCTGAATGACAAATCCGAAGGGACAGTGCTCAAAAAACAAATGGGTATACGAAACGATTGCAACCTTTCGATATACCTATCATACACCTAGACACACACTGAAACAATTTTGTGAATTCGTCATCAATATTTCACAAAATTGACTTTCATGCCCCTTGATACGGCCGCTTAAACGGCAACTTTTTATACTGATATAACTATTTTCTGGTATGCTCATCCGCAAAATATCAGGTTGCTTCCCAACCCCATTATTGGTTATGATAGGGATACTGACACCCAAATTGCGGCAATTATTTTTGCCAAGGAGGCTCTTACGTGATTTACGAAATGACGATAGAAAAAAATCTGCTGACCGAACCGATTTCACACACAATCCGGATTGAGGAAAGTTCCACATTCGAGCAACTGTATCAAGATATTTTGGAAGTCCTCCAGGAAGAGGCTCCCAAAAATCATTCTTTCCAGATCATGCGCTCCAACGGAAAAAAGCAGTCCGGCATCTCGATTCAGCCGCAACCTGCCCCTGACCAAGTGTCTGAAGATCCCTTTGTTTACAACGAAGACTCTGAGAATACCTCGCTTTTCGATGAAAGATTCTATGAAAATGGCACACCCCTCAAGGACTACTTCAAGAAACCCGGTGACGCGGCAACGTACATTTCCGTTCAGGATATTCCAGATGAATACACAGTCACTTTCAGAAAAACATTAACTCCCGCAGAGGCTATCTTGGCAGAGCTCAACCAACTCATTGAACGGTCTCCCGAACGCGGAGATAGCTATGACATTATAAAAGGGCAGATGGATGAATTAACACAGCTATTGAATCCATCCTCCAGAAAATCGAAAAAGCCAGCCGCACCTAAGCAGCCACAAATCTACTCCTTCAAGATCACGCTTGAAAACGTCGGCGTGCCTGTCTGGAGGAAGGTGCAGGTCAACAGCTCCAGCACTTTCCTGGAGTTGCACAAAATCATCCAGATCCTGTTCGATTGGCAGGATGACCATCTGCACGAATTCAGGATCCAGAAATCGAACGGCATCCGCCAGAAAAACGTCGTCATCGAATCTGATGAAGAAGCCTCATCCCCCTTCGACAGTCTCTTTTTTGATGATGAACAGACCTACCTCTCCGAAACAGAGGAGCGTCTGCATGATCATTTTCTGGTGGAGAAGGATCAGGCGCGTTACACCTATGACTTCGGCGATGATTGGCAACATAAGATTGTCCTCGAAAAAATTCTCGAGCCCGCAGAAGGAACGACCTATCCGATCTGCACGGCCGCGAAAAACGATGCCCCTTACGAAGACAGTCGTTATGAAGTCATGACCGGGGATCTCAGCCTCCTCAACAGCGATGCTAAAGGTATTGTCAGTAGCGTGAACACAGTATTGGAAATGAGGCTACATAATAAAAAAACGGCTCGAAATAAAAATATTAAAGTGTGGCGCGGCCGGTTTCCCGAATAGACCTCCAACATTCGCGGATTTCGTCTTACGTTGGGGGAGAATTGTCGAATGTCACTGCAACATCCGACAATTCCGTTCCATGCTGTAATCGAATTGTCGAATGATTTCACCTATTCGACAATTTCACCTTACGCTGAGGTTAATTAGTCGAATAGCCGTCCACTATTCGACAATCTCACCCTCCTGTACAGTTTTTTATCGGTGATGAATCGGTGAGCACAGCGATTCACTCCGCATAAGCTAAGACCCGCACCCCTGCGTCTCGATCAAAAAGCAAAAAGCCGATCTCCAAAAGAGACCAGCTTTTTGCCTTTTTCAAATAAATTTCAAAACGAAATACAGAATAAAGATACCCGTCAATCCGTACATCATTTTTGATACCGCTTGTCGATCACCCGAAAACACTTTGATGAACGTATACAGGATAAACCCCCAGCCGATACCATCCGCGATATTAAACGTCAACACCATCATCAGCACCATCAGGATAGCCGGAAAATATTCCGTGAAATCATCAAAATTGATGCCCTTCAGATTGTTGGCCGCTAACAAGGACCCTACAATGATGAGCAAAGCCGAGATGACCGCCAGCGGGATAAGGGCAATGAAGGGAATCAACGCGATGGTGAACAGGAAATAAACGCCCACCATAAAGGATGTCAATCCGCTTCTTCCTCCTACAGCGATGCCCGTTGCGCCTTCCGCACTTGTGCAGGTGGAGCTGCAGCCCAACAAACCGGCAATCATCACTGATAAAGCATTCGATTCCAGCGTTCGTTTCAATACTTTCGGTTGTTCGGATGTCAAAAAACTGACTTGTGTCCCTAAGTTCTGGAAAACGACCAAAATCAGAAGAGAAAATACGGTAACCCAGTAGTCCATCGACAGAACGCCCGAAAAACCAAGTTGGAAGACAAACGGCTCTAAAGAACCCAGATCGATAAAGGAATAGGAAAAGGAGCTGATGTCCGTTACCCCTAAAGCAATGGAAATGAGAACACCGAAAATAATCGTTAATAAAAAATTGCCTTTTACATTTTTGACGAACAGGATCAGCCCGACCAGCAGCGTTGCCAAGAGCGTCAACGGCACCGGTTGAAAAATATTATTCAGTGCCACGATTGTACCCTCTGAGGATACGATGATGCCGCCGTTCTTCAAACCAAGGAATATCAGGAAGAAGCCGACTCCCGCGCTCATCCCTTTGATCAAAGTCACCGGGATGGAGCGAAGGAGTTGATCGACCACGTTGAAATGCGTCAACAGAAAGAAGAGTAGCCCGACGATAAAGATAATCGATAAACTTTGTTGCCAAGTAAAAGCAAAGGCATCGACCAAGATATAGGTAAAGAAAGCATTGTCGCTCATCCCCGGGGCAAGTATCAAGGGTGAATTGGCATACAGGCCCATCAGAATGTTACTGACGGCCGTTGTCAGTATCGTCGCAATCACAACCGAATTATAATCCATACCGGCTTGAGATAAAATCAACGCATTGACGGCCACAATATACACAATAGAGAAAAAGGAAGTCGCACTCGCCAACAGTTCGGTCCGTAAAGAACTCCCTTTCTCTTTCACATGAAAGAGTTCTTGCAATAGTTCCATCATCTCACGCTCGCATCCGGGCAAGCTGCCGCATCGGGAGCCACTCCAATTCCAACAGAGTCCAAAACAATCAAATGTAGTCTTTTACTTTTCACAATTCCCTTCCTTTCTGTTGCTTGCTACAATTCAATCGAACCGTTTCCTCTTCGAGGTGGCTGGGATGTTGAGCTCCGTCCTGTACTTGGCCACTGTCCGCCTCGAGATATCGATTTTCTCTTGGACCAACAGATCGACTATTTTCTGATCGGACAGCGGTTTGTGCTTGTCCTCTTCCTCAATCAGTTTTTGGATCATCTGTTGGACCGACGTTGTGGAGATGGCGTCTTCATTTCCCGATTTGGCTTTCCGGGACAAGAAGTACTTCAGTTCATAGAGACCCGAATCTGTTTGGACATACGTGTCGTTTATTGCGCGACTGATGGTGGATTCGTGCAGATTCAATTCCTCGGCGAGGTCTGTTAATTGCAGTGGAACAAGCGGATGCGCTTCATCAAAGAAAAAAGCTGCCTGTCTGTGCACGATTGCCGTACTCACGCGCAAAATCGTTTCACTGCGGAGCGACAAATTTTCCTGCAGCGATTCGTACTCTTTCTTTTTTTCCCTGACATACTTAACGACTTCCTTGTCCTTCATTTGCTCCAGTTCCTCTGCGTAGGCTTTATTGAAGGAAAGGATCGGCACACCGTAGCGGGCTTCGTTTATCTGAAGTTGTGCATCCTTGATGGTGACAATGATATCCGGTCTGATCGAGATTTGCTCGTCGGTTTGGAATGCTGACCCGGGAGAAGGATTCAGATGCTGGACAAAATCGAAAACGGATTGGATATTTTCTAATGTTACCGCATATCTTTTAGAAATGGCGCCCCATTTTCTGTTGATCAAATCATCAAATGACTCTTCCAACACGATATAAGCGATATCGGGTGCATCCTCCCGCCGTTCCGTCTGCAGCATCAGACACTCCTGCAGGTTACGCGCCCCGATGCCAGGCGGATCGAGTTGCTGCAGCAGTGTCAAGGCATCCATCATTTGGATCGGGGTGGCCTTCGTTTCAGCAGCAGCTTCTTCGATGCTTTTGATGACATACCCCTTATCGTTCAATTGGTTAATCCACCAAACAATCAAGGTGCGGAGGTAGGTATCCCGATAAGTCAGCATAATTTGCTCCGTAATATATTCATAAAGGGATTGTTTACGGTCAGGTATCCAACTCAAATCATTGGCTTGACTGCCTCTTCTGGAAACCCGCGACTCCCTTACTTTCATCTGCAGAAACGGATTATCCAAAACCTTCTGATTCAGATAATCGTGCAGTTCGAGAGTACCTAACTGAAGTATATGGATTCCTTGCAGCATCGTTTGGGAAAGCGTTTGCTTTTGTGTCTGCGTTTGGGTAAGATTTTGGCTTTGGCTTAAGTTCACACATATTCCTCTTTTCTCCTTCAACTCTGATTTGATGATGCACGCACTGACACTATACCATTTTTCGGTAAAAAATGGCTTTATTTTGGCGCAAAAATAAAACGTTGCCCTCAAGGGAAACTCCCCGCAGGCAACGAAAAGACTATCCAGCTTTTCCCGCTCATTCATCTCCAACCGTCTTCACAATACTGTAAGCATCCACAACCGACTGATCGGCGGTTTTATAGGTTGTGAAAGTCAGGGAATCGTCGGTCACTTCGACATTCATAAAAGTCGGTTCCTCCAACTGCAGCGCAACGGCCGCATAGCGTTCATAGACGGAGGAATCCTGCATGTCGTAATATTTGGAGTCAGAAGCTGAGTTACCGGTCAAATACAGTGTGCCTTCCGGATCGACAGCGGCGCCTGCCTCATCGTAGGCGATTTCCTCAACGACCGCATCGCCTTTCATCTGATAGGTTCGCACATAGACATGGTCATGCCCCATCAAAGCCACATCGATATCAAGTTCATCGAAGACCGGCACCAATCCGTCCCGGAAAGCCAACACATCCTCATCGCGCGCATGATCGGCACTGCTGTAGATGGATTTATGCATCAGCACGATTCGATGCGTAGCCTCCGGGTTTTCCGCTATAGCCAATTCCATTGCTTCCCGATGCTCTTCGATATTGTTTCTTTGGGTGTTCAAGGCGATAAACAGCGTGTTCCCATAGGTAAAATAAAAGTCACTGCCGGCATCATCCGCGCCCAGCCCCGTCTCGTTGGGCGGATTGAAATAATCGGCAAAAGGCGTGTAATCATGGTTGCCGATTAGGGTCATGATCGGATAGAAGGTCAGTTCTTCCGGAAAGAAGTAGCCGTCATATTGGTTCAAATTGTTGGCGATATTCACCTGATCACCCGCCGATACAAGGAAATCCGTATCAGGAAACATCTCCGTCGCAACCGTCACTGTCTTGTTCCATCCATCCGCATCGATCTGCGTGCCGTCGCCGGCCCCAATCTGCGGATCGCCGAAGAAAAGTAAATTGAATGCCCCGTCCCAAGCTTCTTGGGTCCGAAAAGAGTAGGATTCCGACCAGGCTCGATAGCCGTCCCCGAAGCGGTAGGTGTAGAATTGGTTTGGTTCCAGACCGGAAACGGACGCTTCGTGCGTAGAATAACCGCTCTGCGTATCCGCAACCGTCGCTTCAAAAATTTCAGTCGATAGAACATTGCCTTCCTCATCCAACAAACGCAACTCAACGAAACCTTCTTTGTTCGTTTTCGGAGTATGCCAGCTGAATGTCCGCTCCGTTTCGTCTGAACCGGGGGAAAAAGCAATATAGAATGCGTCCAATTTTGTCGGATCTTTAGTGGCTGAAGCCGAATCTCCGACTATGGTTTCTGTAGTCGATTCATTCGTACAGCCGGTTGCAAAAAACGTCAGAAGCAACGTTGCAAACAGGATCTTAGTCCTGTATTTTCTGTTTAACATCATTGATCCCCTCCAAAACGTCATAGGGCCATTGACAATAAGTTGATTTGCTTCCATTATACAATACTAGGCCTTAATCAGCATTGTCGATGCTTGCACTGCCGTACGTCACCTATACCTGGTCGTTCGGATTTCTGAAGAAAAAATGCTTCAACTCCTGATAAGGCTAAAGAAACTGCCCATCCCAATCGTTTAGCTGGAAGATTTGGACGACAGATTACCTGCGGAGGGCGCGCTGAAAATGCTCCTCCGGCGAGAGTTCCCCCACCGGAGGACAGCGGTACCTTGCATGTTCTTCTCCGGCAAGCCTATTCTAATCGGAGCACAGACTTATAATGTGAAGCGTCCTCCGGCATAGCCTTCGTTCGCCGGAGGACAAACCTCATTGTTGTTGACGTATCACCCGAAGCAAGTAGTATAATGATAATGCATACGCTTCACAATTCAGGAGGATTCCATATGAAAAAAACCTTATACTTGATGCGCCATGGCCAGACGCTTTTCAATGTCCGCAGAAAAATCCAGGGCGCCTGCGATTCGCCTTTGACGGAGCTCGGCATCCAGCAAGCCGGAATCGCCAGTGCCTACTTTGATGATATCGATCTCGACCATGCCTACAGCTCCACCGCCGAGCGCGCCAGTGATACACTGGAAATCGTGACGAACGAATTGATGCCTTATAAACGCCTGAAAGGACTGAAGGAGATGCATTTCGGCACTTTTGAAGGCGAGAGCGAAGACCTCAATCCCAAAGACAAGAGCACCTTTTTTGTGCAGTACGGCGGTGAATCCGGCGACCAGGTAATGGAACGGATGGTCCGTACTTGCACCGAAATCATGGAACAGGATGATCATCAAAACGTGCTCGCCGTTTCCCATGCCGGCGCCTGCATCCACTTCCTGCGCGCATGGCAGGATCCCCGTGAAGTAGTGAAGAACGGCATCACCAACTGCTGCGTCTTCAAGTACGAATACGACGTAGAAGCGAAAACTTTTGCGCTGTTGGAAGTCGAACGGCATGGGTTTTAAGGTTCCTTGAAAACAAATCTGGATGAAAAAGAAAAGTTAAGGAAATGCCTCGAAATAACGAGGCTTCCCTTAACTTTTTTGCGCTTTTCCCACATTTAATTGGTTACCTGAGAAGCCGAAACGATGAGTAATTTTCTCTTATTCATCTTTCCCCCCCAGGATCTTACCAGCACAGTTCCTAATCCCACTCGGTTTTATCCTGCAAATCGAGACTGAAGCGTTTCAGCAGCCAGGCGTCCGCCAGGTCGATCCATTTGGCGGCATTTTGGTCTACCAACGTTTTAGCGTTGGCTGTAGCCTGCGTGGCAAGGCTCAATCCATGCGGACCTTCTTCAAATACGTGCATCTCAAACGGGATATCGCGCTCCGAAAGAGCCATCCCCATCCGTAACGTGTGCCCGACCGGAACAAGTGCGTCGGATGCGGTGGCCCACAGGAACATCGGCGGTGTTTTTTCGGTCACCAACAACGCCGGGCTCACTTCCTTCAGCGTTTTATCGCTAGGGGTCGCTTCTCCCAGCAGCGACGTTACGGAGGCATCAAACAGAAGGGTGCCCATTTCATCCTTTTCGGTCGCTTTCATGAACAGATAATCGCTCAACGTATAGCCCAAAATCGTAGCAGCGGGACGAAGTTTTTCTTCCGACACTTGGTAATGATCGGTCAGAATCGGTTTGTCCCAATAGACCGAATACATCGCGGCATTGTGCGCACCAGCCGAAAAGCCGCACAAAGCGATCCGATCCATATCCACCAACCATGCTTCGCTGTTCTTGTGGATCGTCAGCATAGCTTTGCCGATGTCCCGGATCGCTGCCGGAAAGACCGTATGCTCGCGCCTTTCAACTCCTTCGAAAATGGATTCGTAAGGTTCGTGCTTATCCAAGTAAACAGAATAGCGCAGCACAAAAGCATGATAGCCCATCGCCGTAAACCGCATCGCCACGGGCTCAGCTTCCCGATCCGAACAGGAAAGATAGGCGCCGCCAGGGCAGATCAGTACGGCCGGACGCGTTGCGCCGTCCAATAATTCCGGCGAATCCTGCAGTACATAAGTCGTCAGCGTGACGTCTTCCCGTTCCGGATACAATTTTATCGTTTCAACAATCATATTTTTGCCTCCTTGTACTTTTTGCTTTTCCCAGTTTTTCCACAAAACGGCGAGCTAGCGATCGGTCACCCATACGTGTGTGTTTAGCCCTCGTAAAAAAATGAAGTTTCGCCGTATCGGTGTGATTTCGCTATCCAAACAAACTGATACCGCTTCCACATATCCGCTCCTTTCAGCCATATTCCTTCCCTAAGCTGAAATATATATCAAAGCTTACGCAAGAAAAAGGAACCTGTCAACAGATACCTTTGACCATCAATTATTTTACAGCCAGTTGTTCAATCAGCCTATCAAATTATCCAAACTAAAAGAGGGGGCTGATTCCCCCATCACTTCAACTTTTTATTTGCTCACCAAATTTTTCTTGCTCCACTCGCCCATACTCTGCAGTATCGGAATAAAGCTTTGCCCCAAAGGTGTTAAGGAATATTCCACTTTCGGCGGAACTTCTTTATAGACCTCTCTATGAACCATCTGGTCTTCTTCCAATTCCCGCAATTGTCTTGTTAAGATCCCTTTTGAAATATTTGGCAACAACCGTTGAAGTTCATTGAACCTTCTCGTCTGCGTGCTCAGATTCCACAGGATGATGATTTTCCATTTCCCTGCAATGATGTCCTGCGTTTGCGTTACGGGGCAAACTTCTATTTGATCCCCTACAGGTTCCCCAAACCGACTTTTTGCCATAATAAACGCCTCCCTTCCGTATTAGTCCTTTTTTTGTGACTAGGTAATAAAAAAGTGCCTACTTCCAAAAATCTGTCTATTACTATACTATTAGTTTACATTAAATAAGTAAATAAAAGAAAGGGAGAGATGCAAAATGAAATTATTAGTAACGGGAGCAACAGGAAAATTCGGAACAAAGGTTGTAGAAAATCTGTTGAAGACTGTACCGGCCAGTGAATTGGCCGTCAGTGTTCGTAACCCAGAGAAAGCGGAAGCGTTAAGGGCTCGTGGCGTGGAAGTCCGCCAAGGGGATTTTGATCACCCGGAAACACTGGATGCTGCTTTTGCAGGCGTTGATCGTTTATTGCTTGTTTCCGCGGATGGGGATAACGAAACAAGAATTCGCCAGCATGCCAACGCGGTAGCTGCGGCAGAGCGTGCCGGCGTTTCCTTCATCGCATACACCAGTTTAGCGAATGCACAGGCAAGCAAAAACTTATTCGCCCCAACGCATCAGGCCACAGAAGAAGCAATTCTGAAAACTGGGATTCCCTACTCCTTCTTGCGCAACAACTGGTACTTGGAGAATGAAATTTCAGGAATTCAAGGTGTCCTGGCAGGAGCTCCATGGGTCACATCAGCAGAAAACGGCAAGGTGGGCTGGGCTCTTCAGCAAGATTATGCAGAGGCTGCGGCTGCTGTACTTTCCGGTAAAGGGCACGAAAATACAATCTACGAGCTTTCCGGCAAGGTATTGACTCAGGAAGAAATAGCGGCAGCTCTCGGAAGTGTATTGGGCAAAGAAGTAACTGTACAACAAGTCGATGACGCTACCTACGCCGCTATTATGCAGGACGCTGGCGTGCCGGATTTCGTCATCCCTATCCTTGTTGAAATCCAGAGAAGCATTCGAGTTGGCTCCCTGGATGTTGAGAGCAATGATTTCGAAAAACTCCTTGGCCGTCCAGCAACCCCGATCAATGAGGGTTTGAGCCAAATCGTAAATGGCATTACGCAAAATTAATTATTGCATTGAACCGTAAAAATGAGGTCCTTTATTCCCAGTGATTGACTGGAAATAAAGGGCCTCATTGCTTTTTAAAATAGAGTCTTCGGTAACGTACTCATCCGACAATGATATTGCTTGTTATGCAACCCGATAGATTTCCGCCCCAAACGGAAACAATGCCAGCTTGGCGTGTTTGAAGTGCTGCAGCCCGAACGGAATGCCTACGATAGTCAGACAGAAGACGATGCCCAGGATGACTTCCTCAGCAGCCAATGCCAAGCCGCCCAACAGCATCCAGATTATATTCAACACTAAAGACGTGCCGCTTTCGCTGATGCGGATTTCCCTACCGAACGGCACAGCCGCCATCACCGCGAACTTGAAGCATTGCATACCGATTGGGATCCCGACTATCGTTAGGCACCACAAAACACCGATCACAACCCAGGAAATGAAGCTGATGAAACCACCCAACACAAACCAAATCAGATTCATTAAGAAATTCATGGCCTTTCCCCTCTCTTTCCCTTACATTATAATCCCTGTTGCGTACAAAGGCGTCGGACTAAGTACTGAATTTTCCGCCTGAAATCATAAACTCAACGAAAACAGTACCACTTGCAGATTTTGAAAAAGTCAGTGCAATAAAAAAAATCCAATCAGCAACTTTTTGAATAAGCTGCCGATTGAACTTTTTACGGATGTTTAATTTTATTTTTCAAAGCCTGCTCTGACTTAATTGAATAACTGACGCAATATTCTGTGTTGTTTTTCTTATATTCTCATATCCCATCTCCAACGCTGTCTCTAATGAAGTGAGCTCAGAAAGAATGCTGAATACCGCCGTCACTCCATGTTCATAGACTGTCTCGTAATTACCAGTCAAGCTTCCTGCAATAGCGATGACTGGGACTTGATATTTTTGAGCAATTTTAGCTACACAAATGGGTGTTTTCCCATAAATCGTTTGGTGGTTTATTCCGCCTTCACCCGTTATCACCAAATCGGCATCACAAATCTTTTCTGCTAAACCGACCAGTTCGCTTACCAACTCGCCGCCATTTTGCAGCTTAGCGTCTAAAAAGGCCATCAAAGCACCGCCTAAACCGCCAGCTGCTCCTGCCCCAGCAACAAACTCAATGTCCTTATTCAGATACTGGCGAATCAAACTGGCAAAATGTGCCAGATTTTTATCGAGTTGTTCTACTTGCTCAGCCGTTCCGCCTTTTTGAAACCCGTAAATATAAGAAGCGCCTTTAGGTCCGGTAAAAGGATTATCCACATCACAAGCTACTTTGATTTCAACTTCTTTTAATTTGGGATTTAATTCGGAAAGATCGATCGAAACTAAATCAGCCAAGCCGACTCCACCAGGAACGATTTGTTGCCCTTCTTTATCCAAGAGTTTACCGCCCAGGCACTGAATCATTCCAGCACCACCATCATTGGTCGCACTGCCTCCTATGCCAATCAAAATTTCCTTTACCCCTTTGTTTATAGCATCTTGAATCAATTCCCCGGTACCCCATGTGGATGTGATCAACGGATTTCGCTCTGAAGGGCTAACCAAGTCCAAACCTGAAGCTGCCGCCATTTCAATAATGGCTAATTTCCCATCTCCTGAAATGCCGTAAAATCCTTCTACCAATTCTCCTAATGGGCCATGAACAGTGAGCGTCTGAATTTTACCATTTGTTGTATCGACCAAAGACTGTACCGTTCCTTCGCCTCCATCGGCCATCGGAACTTTTAAGTATTCGGCATCAGGAAATACCTTTTTAAATCCTTCTTCAATAGCATTAGCTGCTTCTAATGCTGTCAAACTTTCTTTAAATGAGTCTGGTGCGATAACAATTTTCATGTAATCAGTCACTCTCCTTTATCTTTCTCCAAATCGTTTTCGTCTCAGTGAGATACTTCGCTTTACTTATTGATGAATGGCCATCTTTTTCATCTCATCAACCAAATAAGTTAAATACTCCAAAAATAAGTGTAGAAATCACAGTAATGATCAACCCTATAAGAGACTCATAAGAAATTAATCTTAGTCTTTCTCTAAAATCCATCGTGACACTTCCCGCAGTTGCATGGAAGAAACTCCCGTGCGGCAAATGATCCAATACAGTAGCTCCCGCATGAACCATAGCTGCTCCTCCGATGTTACTGATACCAGCTTTTAATAGTGTTTGACTAAAGACACTACTTGCTACGGCAGCTCCCGATGTAGTAGATGCTGTTGCAGCTGACATGAATATCCCTGAAATTGGAGCCAGCATATAGGCAGGCAAGCCCATTGTTTCAATCCCGCTGATCAGTACCTCACCCAACGCCGAATTACTGATTATTCCGGCCAGTGTCCCCGTCCCTAACAATAATACAGCTACTCCAGACATCTTATTTAATCCCGAAATAGTATAAGCTGTGATTGAGGAAAATTTTCCCATCACAACTATTCCGGCTATTCCTCCGACTGGCAATGCAATCATTGGGTCAATTGCAATACCGGCAATCGGCCTTAATGACAACAGAACAATCGCTACCAAAGGCGCCACAATCGCTTTCCCAAAAGAAGGAACTGACTGCGTTTCTTCCGACAATTCTTTTTCGGAAATGGAACTTCCTTTCAACACTAAACGTTTAGCGATAAAATAAGTGGCAACCACTGCGAAAACAGCAGGAATGACTCCCGCCAACATAACATTTGTTAAAGGTACACCAAAAGCTTCGGATACTGCTATCGTATTTGGATTTGGCGAAATAATATTCCCAGCCTTGCCTCCGCCAATCATTGCTAATAAAATAGCCGTTCTTGACATGTTTGTTTTATAGGCTATCGCCATTGCGATAGGAGCAACAGTAATAACTGCTATGTCAATAAACACACCTACTGCCGTAAGCAACATCGTTGCTAAAGCTAAGGCAAACAGAGCTTTTGAATGACCTAATTTTTTTATGATTGTTTGGGCAATAGATGAAGCTGCACCTGACTCTATTAGTATTCCTGCCAGAACACCAGCAGATAGTATTCTTAGAACTGCAGTGACAATTCCTTGCGCTCCTTGATTCATCAAACTGACGGTTTCTACCAAAGTAGCACCGCCTAATAACCCTCCGATCAGCGCTCCGCTAAATAATGCATATACCGGTGGAACTTTTTTAAAAATCAAAAAAATAGCTACTATCAAGCCCACTATTGCTCCTAAAGCACTTACTTGCACATCCATTAATAATTCCTCCCCAAATTTCAATACACAAATTGTAACCGTTTCACTTTCCGGAAGCATTAGCATACAGCACAAATGAGAAGCGCTTCCAAATGAATTTATTGTGCAATTTTCCATTTTTTGTATCTAATCTAATTTATCAACAATCAATGACAGATATAATTCAAATAAATCAGAATAAAAAAAAGGATTTTTTCCTGTAATCTCATGAATTTTACTCAATCGGTATTGGACAGTATTACGATGGACATACAATTCAGCAGCCGTCTGCTTGCTGTTACCACTATTTTTTATATAGGAATCCAATGTATTTTGTAATTCTAGGTTCTTATCATTCAGTTTCAGCTTATCATAACCCCGGAAAATAGAATTTTCCTTTATAGTAGGGATCATCTTTGATAAAAGTACATATAAAGAAACATCTCGAAACTGAAAAATTCTTTGGGTGACTTTTAATTTTTCTCCAACAACTAGAGCGTCTTTTGCTTCTTCGTATGATTTCCACCATTCTTTATGCTCACTATAAAAACTGCCAATGGAAATTGATATTTCCAATCCCAATCTGTCTAACTTCGTTAACCAAATTTTCAAAACTTGCAATGTTTTTTCTTCATTCCAAATCCCGTCATTGAGACTTACTTTTTTTAGTATCACCATTTCTCCTGTGAACAGGGTGGTATATAAATCGTGTTCTTCAATTAATTCCTTCAGCATATCTGTTAAGCGGCTTAATAATCTCAATTCATCGGTATTGCCTTTGATTACAATAGCCACCCTTGGTTCATTCAAGTTTAACTGTAATATTTTGATTTTTTTATAGAACAGGGTGTCATATTTATACCCTTTATTTATCAATTGTGTGATAACTTCTCGGTTGATGCGTTCATCAAGTTGAAGTTCTTTCTCAAGAATTGATTGTTCAATAATCATTTCAGCTGTCATTTTCACTAACTCGCCATAGCCTCTAATTTCATCTAATTTCCCTGTAATCCCTACTACACCTACAATTTCATCCCCTATTACAATCGGTAAATTCAGACCTTCCTTTACGCCTCCCCATGGAAGAGCATCTTCTGATTTTACCTCTATGGATTGCTTTTTGCGGATAACTTCAACCGCTACTTCATGTTTCATGGATATTCTTTTCGGGTCCCCAGATCCTATGATTTTACCTTCGTTATCCATAACATTCACATTATACGGAAGTATTTTCATCGTGCGATTTACGATATTTTGAGAAATTTCTGATGTTAAAGTTGCATGCATATTTCCACTCCCTCTCAATTCTCTTCGACAACGCATGTTTATATACACCACTTTACAACTTTTCACGCTCATCGGGGCATAACCATACAAGCCACCCGTTGCCAATTGACCTTGTTCATTCATCAGACTAAGTACTGAATTTAACTGCGTTAATAATTGTTTCGTTGTGACTCAATTATACCCGACCGAAAAGGTTCATGCTTTTTTGCGCTTACAGATACTACAGCAGCAAGGCTTTGAGATCGTTTTTTATGCGAGAAGTTTCAACTGTTTATTTCCAAACTAAAAAAAAAATCCCCATAACCGCGTATACAACGCGACTTATGGGGATATTTCGTTTTAAATTTATCAAGGTCAGTCAGCCAAGACAATAATACTAGATACTAATAAGACAATCCTGGGTTGAAGAATCCAACCAATACGCCGACAAAGGCAACGACTACCAAGATCAACATGACTTTGATCGGTGACATATTCTTTTTGGACAGCAAATACCAGCAGCCTACTACAAAGGAAGCAGTCAATAAGCCTGGGTATACGGAGTCGAATTTGTCTTGCAGCGTCAAAATGCTGTTTCCGTCTGATCCAATCAACGCGAACGATGTTTTGACACTTACCCAAGTAGCTGCAACCGCCCCGATGACCATTCCGCCTAATAAAGTGATCGATTCACGTAACGCCAACCCTTGTGGTCCTACTAAGAAATCAACAGCTTTACCGCCTAGTTCATAGCCTTTGAAGTAAAGGAATTTCATCCCGAAGTAGGCAATCAGGTTCCACACGATCATGTAGAAAATTGCGCCTAAGGGTGAGCCATCCGTAGATAAGCCCAGTGCGATACCGAGTAGAATCGGAATCAACGTTCCAACGATCAGAGAATCACCGATACCTGCCAAAGGACCCATCAGACCAGCACGTAAACCATTGATCGTTTCATCATCAACATCCGCTGCCCCGTTGGCACGAGCAACTTCCAACCCTGCTGTGATACCGACTACGACTGTACCTATTTGTGGTTCCGTATTGAAGAAGGCAGTATAGGTCTTCATCGATTTTGCTTGATCTTCTTTTTTATCATAGAGTTCTTCAACGATCGGCAGCATCGAACATAGATAGCCAAATGTTTGCATATGTTCTTGGGAGAAACAGGTCAGGTTTCCGTAATACCAGTTGTGAAAAGATTTCGTCAATGTTTTTTTGCTTAATTCCTTAGCCATCATCTTAAATGTCCTCCTCTTCATCGCCGCTTACTGAAACCACTCTTTGCAATGACAGCAGTTTGATGCGATAGTTGATTAACGCAAACATAGCCGCAACCACTGTCGCTGAAACCAAGTTGATCCCTAATGAAGCAGCCAACGTAAAGCCAAAGAAGAAGGGAATAAAGTCTACTGCTTTGGTAACGATTTGTTTCAACAGAATCGCAATCCCGACGCAAGGAAGCAAGGATCCGACTGTGAATAAAGTTTTCATTGCCAAGCCGTCCATCGGTAAGGTTTCTTTGATCAACTCAACAACATCGGCTCCCAATTTACACATGATCAAGGTTGGGATAAAGGAGAAGAAGAAATGAGAAATCCAAGGCAAGCCCATATTGACTGCATATAGCTTACGGAATTCGCCTTTTTCCACCGCTTTCCAACCGATGTGTTGCCATGCCAAGTTAGCTGTTGCAGTTCCGTAAAATAATACGGTACCCAAAGTCCCGACCATCGTACCGAATGATGTAGCCAATGCTGCACCTTCCACGCTAAGAGCCGCCAAGCCATAGCTTTTTAGAGCGACCATCGCAAGCGGGATACCGATATAACTGACCGCGCGAACGTCAGCTGAGACCGTTCCACCAGGAGTGACCAATGCGATGTACACGATTTGCATTGCAGCACCGACTAAAATACCCGTTTGGATATCGCCTAAAATAATGCCTGATACTAAACCACCGATTAAAGGACGACCTAATGTATAATTTCCGAATGATGTACCGCCTAAACCAGGCATACTTGATAAGCAGGCGAACAGCCCTAGCATAGCTGCTTGAATCCAACTGATTGTCATGATTGCTTCTCCCCTTTTGTTTTATTATTTAAAACCGAATTTGCTTCTGAAATTTTCCCATGTTCCGATCGAAACATCAGGCAACAAGGCAAACTTAATTTTGTAACCAGCTTGATATATCTCTTCAAAGGCTTCTGCTTCTGCTTGTGTGATCGATTGGTTATTCCCTAATTTCGTAGCACCTTCACGGTCATTGCACGGACCTACGATTACAGTGTCGATTCCGGGTTTGAATTTTTGATCCACCAAAATCTTTTTCATGTCCAAAGGATCTTTGGTGATCAGGAAATAGCGATCTTTGCTGTCCAATACTTTTTGATTTTTTTGTTGCCATTCCTCATTGGTCCAAATGAACGTTTTTAAACCACTGGCACTCTTATAGGCCGCTTTTAAAACGTCACTCTGAGCTGCTTTATCATTCACAGCTACCAACCCGTCACAAGGGAACTCTTTTGCCCAACGCGTACATGTTTGCCCGTGAATCATACGATCATCAATCCGAATAAATGATACTGTCATTTCTCTTTCCTCCTCTAAATTTCATCGTCTTCTTCTGGTTGTTCTAATTTGAATTCCTGCAAAGCTGCTTTCGCTTCGGATACGACCGTAGCGGTAAAAGTTTCTTTATCCAAGCTGTCTTTCATCAAAACGGAAGTTAAAGCCAATGGCAAGTTCATACCGCCGATAGTAATTGTATTGGCAAGTTTGCCTTCATCCGCTAAAACATTCAATGAAGTTGTCAAAGGTGAGCCGCCTACAATATCAGCAAGCAAGATGATTTCATCCTCCCCAGTCACAGCTTGAACAGCTTGCTTGAACATCAAAGCAAACTCATCTGCTGTTTTCCCATCAGGCAATCCAACTGCGATCACATCATCCCGTTTTCCAGCCAGCATATCCAACGATGTCTTTAAGCCCGTCGCAAAATCGCCGTGGCTTACCAGAACCACATATTTCAAATTGTTTTCCTCCTTCACGTATATCAATTAGCCTCTAAAGAATACCACCCATCGAAGCGCTTGCATCGTGTCGCGTGTCAACACATTCATGTGACATTTGACACGAAATAATTAAAACTGTTCACTACCGGACTGCGGTTTAGCGGTGGAATTCCCCGCCAAATTGGGTTTGGAGGTCTATCTCGTATTGTCCGCGGACGTTTTTCCCCGCCAAAAGGGTTTTGGCGGGGAATCTCTGCGCATAAATTCAATTCCCATACAAAAAAAAGCTGAATCAAAGCCAGAAAATACCGTTCTGGTTCTGATGCAGCCCCTATTTATGTTGCAGTCTCCAACGGATTACTCGGCGCTCAACAGACCTCATCCTCCGTGTGACATTTGTCATTCCGATTATTTTAAAAGATTATCGATTTCTTTTTCGATATCGACCAGCTCATCATCAATTTTATTTTCATTCAAAGCATTCGTGATCAGATAATCGCATCTTTCGATGATATTGTTGTACTTTTTGAATTTCGGTTCGATCACCGCATTTTCGATGATATCATCCAGTACATCTTGTTTTAAGGAATAATTGCTCATGGCATCCTGATCCAGCAGCCCTTTGGTGCTGTCGCTGGCCATCACACTCTTCAAAGCCGAAGCCCCTTGCGAATTTTCAAATAGTTCCTGTTGAATCTCTTGGTCGATCGTTAAGGTTTCAAGAAACTCAAAAGCTAATTGTTGCTGTGTCGTTTTGGAATTTATCGCTATCAAAGAGGTGGCTATTTGGGAAGTCTTTTGATTAGCGATTGTCCCGGGCATCGCCAAGCAACTCCATTTGAAAGTAGAGTATTTACTGACGCGATAAGGATATGGTTGATAAGTCCGGTATTGCGCAAACGTCAACGGGCAAAAAGCGACATTGCCTTTATCGAAGTCCTCTGACGATACTTGATAGCCTTTATTCAGATCTTTTAGTTTTTGAATATAGGATAAAGCTTCCCTTACATCGCTTTGATTCAGATTGCTTGAGGCACCCTCCTCATCAAACAAGCTGATGCCATAACCATTGACCGCATCTTGCCATTTAAAACCATAGGAGCCATACTGATCGATCGTGCCATCACCATCCGTATCCTTGGTTACTTGTGCACAGATTTGATAAAATTCTTCGATCGTCCAATTACCCTCAGGTATCGCGATACCTTCCTTTTCCAACAGATCGCGATTGACGCACATCATGGTCGGGTTGATCTCATAGGGTAAGGCATATTGCGTATTTTGGTAACTGCCCGAACTGAGCGCACTTTCATAGAAGATATCAGTACTTACGTTGTTAGCTTTGATCAATTCATCCAACGGCATCAATGCGCCCAATGAAGACAACTTATTGAAATCTTCAGCCAATACCATAAAAACATCCGGTTGCTCCCCGCTGGCGATATTGGATGCCAACCAGGCTGAGTAATCTTGTTTCAAGATGCCGCTCTTATACTCTATCGTTACGTTAGGATGTTCCTTTTCGAATTTTTCGATGGCATCATCGATCACTTTATAACTTTCCGCATTGTAGACATCCCAATTGCTGCCGGTGAACATCCCCAGCGTAATCGTGATTTCCCGGCGAGAGCTGACAAACAGATAGATCATCAACAGACTAAAACCGATTAATGCGAGGAATACCTTTTTCATTTTAGTCATGATCATTACCGAAATCTTTTGTCGTTTGACCCGTTTGGACTGCCCAAATGGCCAGTTGGGTCCGATCCCTTAAATCCAATTTGGACAAAATGGTGCTGAGGTAATTCCGGACCGTTCCCTCCGACAAGAACAGCTTTTGCGATATTTCTTTGTTGGACAGGCCGAATCCCACTTGTTGGATGACCTTCATTTCACGGTTGGAGATATCCGCAACATTTTTGTCATCCACTTGGATCGCATAATTGCTGGTTACCATTTGCGAGAATTTTTTGAATACTTTGGTGGCGATATCCGGGTTGATCATCGCGCCCCCATTCACGACAGTCAGAATAGCCTGGTGCAGACCGTCCATGCTTACGCCTTTCAACAGATAACCGCTGGCGCCGTATTTCAAGGCACTGAACACAAACTCATCGTCATCAAAAGTAGTCAGGATAATGATTTTGATGTCAGGGTATTGTTCCTTGACCATCTTGGTGCAGTAGACGCCATCCATCTTGGGCATTCGGATGTCCATCAGGATAAGGTCCGGACGGCATTTTTTGATGCTTTCCAGCACTTCAAACCCATCAGCTACGGTAGAGACAACTTCAATACCCGGTTTGGTCGATAAAACAATTTCCAGGGATTGTCTAATCAACTCTTGATCATCGGCAATCATTACTTTAATCATAATTTGCTCCCCTTTCGATCGGTATTTCTATGGCAGTCCGGAAACCGTTCTCGCCAGAAAATCTGATCGTACCGTTTAAAATCGATACGCGTTCACACATCTGCTTTAACCCATAACCACATTTAATGCTTTCACAGCCCGTCCCATTATCTTGGATGATGATGACATATTCATTATCGTAGACAAACATATTGATTTCAATCTCTGTGGCATGCCCGTGCCGCAAAGAATTGGTGATCGATTCTTGGATCATCCTGAAAATAATGTCCTCTTTGGTATTCTCAATATCAACATTATCCCATTTGTAATATAAATCTATTTTCAGATTGGATACGCCTTCATACTCGGCGATCATTTTGGTCAATCCATCTTTCAGCGTGCTGTCTTCCAAAACGCCCGGGCGCAATTTATACAAGGAACGCCGCACATCTTTGATGCCCATCCTGACAACGTCGCTGACCAGCAACAGTTGCTGTTTCGTTTTTTCCGGATCGATATCAATGATGGCAATGCAGGCATCGACACCCGCCGATATTCCGGTCAGAGCATGGCCCAGCGTATCGTGTATTTCCCTGGAGATTCTTTTCCGTTCGTTATCTTCGCCGATTTTTTCAGTCAGATTGGCATAGTTCTTCAATTCGACATTTACGCGTGAGACCATCGCCAACTGTTCTCCGACCCGTTGTTTTTCTTTTTGTTGGACAAATAAAGAAGTCGCCAGAAAAGAAATGAAGCCAACGATATTCAGCGAAGCAAGGATGTTTCTGAAGAACAAGATCAACGTTCTGGCTCCGCTGGGATAAAAATTAATATAGGTTTCAATCGATGGCATTCTGACAATGAGCGAAAGAATGGCATAATCAGAGATGATCAGCAGGCCAAAGCTGATGATCAGCAGTGCCGGCCAATATTTAATTTTCTTTGTATTGTACAAAATATCTGCGAACACCAACAACACGATGCCATTGTAACTGCCGTTCAAAACGATGATCAATGTGATCATCACGATAATTTCCAGATAGATCAGCCAATAAACGATGTAACTGTCTTTCGTGCGGAAGTACATGCTCGCCAGTAATACCAAAAACAACAGAATCGCCCCAAAAAAAGTCTTTTCCGGAGCCGGAGGCACATAAGACAGGTTTTCCAAAAAAGCCGAGGCATACCCATGTGCTTGCAAGTATTTAGTTGAAAGTAAAAAGATGGAGGCATTAAACAATACGATAATAAAATTCAGTAGCAATAAGGAATTATGAATATACGCTATATGCTTCGTTCCTAAATTTTTCATTATTGCCACCCCGAAATGTCATATTCGCTGATGTTGTTCTTGGTTATTAAGGTAACCGGCACAACAATCGACTTTTCATATTGTTCATAATTAACAATTTTATAGGCTGCTTCAATCGCTTTTGCCCCCATCGTAGTAGGCGATTGCGCTGCAGTTCCCTGGACTTCATCACTGTCAATCAATAGTTTTTTCATATCCGGTGAACCATCCACGCCATAGACCAGTACTTCATGATTGATTTGTTTATCTTTTATTGCCGCCAAAGCACCCAATGCACTGGGGTCATTTAAAGCCATGACAACATCGAAATCGATTTTTTTATCAATGATTTCCATCATGACGGGCATCGCGACTTCCGTTTGGCCCAAACACTCTTCGCTTGCAACAACCTTGTAATTGTCATTATCTTTGATCGTGTCCAGAAAGCCGTTGATCCGGTCAACAGAGGATAAAGCAGCGCTGTGTTTCAAAAGCACAATCTTTGCCGAAGACAGATTGCGCATCATATCCTTGGCACACTGCACGCCGGCATCATAATTATTGGACAAAACCGTCGTGTCGGCAATGGTGTCGTCATCCAGCTGCGCATCAATGACAATGATCTTGATGCCTTTTTCCTTGGCTTTTTTCAAAGACTCATTCACTTTCGAATAATCAACGGGGTTGATGATCAATACATCAATTCCCATCTCGATCAAGTCATTGATTTGTTCGTTTTGTTTCTCGACATCCAGAGCCGGATCACGGGTATATAAGATATCCCCACGATCATTGATTTGTTTTTCTATTTCATCTGTTATGGCCTTATAAAAGCTATTGTTCATTGTCATATATGTAGCGCCAAAAACAATTTTTTCACTGTCGTATCTGACGAATTTATAATTATAATAGATGGATGAAACCGCGATGACACAAACAGAGACAATCAGAACCATCATTTTGCTTACATTTCTCATCAAATCCTCACCCTCCCACCTCACAGTCTATATACTTTTGTCACATATGTAAATTGACAAAAGTAATTAATTTATGGAGGCGCTTTCTGAAAATCTTGACGGCAAAACGAAAACAGCAAGCGCCAATCTCCGATTTGGTGCCGGAAATTGGGGGCTTGCTGGTCTGGAGAAAATAGCTTTAGAAAAGACAGTCGCTCTTGGCGTTTTCCATCACATCATAAATCACCAAATTATACGTATGCTGAAGGTCTAAAAAATCGCCTCATAGAAGCTAAGAACCCATAAAAAGCTTTAAACTAAAAGTTATTTCCAGTAAAGAAACCCCACTCGGGATGTTGAAGACTGCCAACTAAAACATTTCTGTCTAAGAAAACATTCATTTTCTCACAACTGGTTTCTGATACCAATGAACACGCGTGGCATGCTGCTACATTTAGCGAATTCCTACCTTGCCCTTCACTATCAATGCAAATCGGATCAAAACTGCACCATTTAGCTTTTTCAATTGCATTCTCAACTATTGAAAAGAAATTACTAGGAATCCCTTGTTTTACTAATCCCCCCAAAGTTCCTTCTGAATCGCTACTTGAAGTATAAATTAATACCCCATACATTTCTTCACCATAATTATCTGAGAAATATAATCTCTCCCGGAGAGAAGATGATGAATAGCCACTCGTTAGTGTTAATTCTTTAATCAATAAATGAGACAATGTGTGCAATAAATAAAATTTTGGATTAATCGAAGATAATTCATCGCTAAAGGTCACATTCTCATCTTTCCTTATTATCTTCTCTATCATCGATGTATGTTGGTTTTTCTCAAACCAAGAATCAATTTTCTCTTTTGATAATTCAAAGAAAATACCTTCCCCTTTAGATTTGACAGCAACAAAAGTATCATCTTTACGCTTCAGTGACACCACATGTTCTTCTTTCTCGTCCGCTTCTCCCGCAAGTATCTTCTCTGTATCCGATGTTAAGATTCTAGAATAACCTGTCAAAGCACTGATTACCTCCAGCGAATGAACTAATGTCACTGTAGTAAATAGTTCTGAAATATCTGTTTTAGGAAACATTGTATGATCATGGATAGAAATTTTAAAATCAATATGGGAATCCTCATTGAAGCTTTCTTCACCACTTAATACTGCATATTCAGAACGTCGATAGTCCATTACTGTTTCAGGAACAGCATCATCACCTTCTAGATATAAGCCTAATTTCTTTCCAATTATCTCTCTGATTGTATTTTCATCTGTTTCCATATCCTCAACTATGTCAAGAATATAATTCCCTATTCGTCTGTCTTCTTCGTAGAATTCAACTTCTTTTCCTTTATCTGCTTTTGTCATTCGTTCAATTAATGGTTGATATACACTGTGTGACATTATTTTCTCTAAAAAAGCATTCTCGTTAAACGGAATATTTACGGAACTCATAATTTTTGGAAAATAAAAATTACTTGCATTTCTTAATAGGACTTCAGGATTTTCAGAACATGCTTTGTTACCTGAAGTCTGTTTCCATAAAAAGTCACCATTACAATGAACATTTATCTTTTCAAAGCGCGATTCCATTTTATTTTTGTCGAATATACCTGCAAGAGAATTGCTGGCTCCACACTGCACACATTTCACTATTAATTCAGAAATAGAAGCTGATTGAGATTGACTAATCAATTTTAAATCATGATTCGAAAACTGTTCTTTAGTTAGGTTCGTCTTTTGATGTGCCCATTCACTCCAAGGAAAATCTTGCACATGTCCATGCGAACAAGCACAAATGATTCTGACAGGAACCAGTTCTACATGATTATTCCCCTTATTTGAGAAAGTAAATGGAGCCTTATCGAATTCCGTCATCAAATAACTTTTATTGGTTGCTTCAATTCCTTTTTTCCATTGATTAATTGTCTTTAAACTTCTATCTACTGGAGAAAAATACCACCGAGGAAATCTTTTCCCAAAAATATCAGATATCTCCCCTAATGGCGGCTCAACAAAACCTGTCGCTTTCAAAACGCTTTCGAGCCTTATATCATGTAACTTGATCAGCTTTTCCGTTTCCCAATACTCTGAATCAGCTACCATAATGGATTGATTATTAATATCGATTAATGCTCCTATCCCAAACGGTGTGAGTAATTGTGATTTTCTAACATTGAATTCAGGATTTATGTTTTGTTTGTTATACACCATTTTATTCTCCTTAGTCTATTATTCGTAGAAATGCATTTTCTTCAACATTCCTCATAGCACCCATAACTCTAGTAGCTTCACCATGCATACTCTTATCGTCATAGGATCGCAATAATATAGAGTTTTGAATTTCTGAAGATTTAGTAGGCCCTACATAATACATCAAGTCTTTTTCATCGATGCTTTTTTCTGATAATGCTATCCAGTTACGGACAAATGTATCAATCAACTTTTCAGCATCAGATAAATATAAATTACTTTTTTCATCTGCTTTAGCTATACGTTTCTTTAAAAACTGCACTGCTTCAAGTAATTTCTGTTGATGATTCAATACATTTCCTGCAGACTCATTACTCATCAATTCGACTGAAGAATTTCTTACCATAGTTACAAGTGCCGCTGCCACCGCTTTTTCTAATGATGGTACTGAGAATGGCGTCACACTACTCGGCTCCACATATCTATATAGGCTTTGATGATAAGATTGAAAAGTCTCATAATGCGATCTATCTCTACTTCTTGAAGAATTGTAAAGGGTGCAAACTAACCCTAAACTCCTACGACCAACTCGACTAGTAGCTTGAATATATTCTGACGTGAGTTTAGGCTGTCCTACGACAAACATAGAGTTTAAACGGCCTATATCTACACCAACTGACAGCATATTCGTTGCAATGACAGAATCAAGTACGCCTTTATTACCTAACGGAATCTCTAATTGACTAATGATATCAGGAATTTCTGTACCGGATACTCTACTTGTCAATTCTACATTCGTATTATCATAAATTGCTCTTTTATTTGTATTATTTCGAGCATTTAATTGCGATAGAAAATCTTTTACGTCGTCTTTTATTAAAGTCGACGCCTTTCCAAGTTCACGAATACTATTAAAATAGCCAGCTACAGTCCAAAATAATTCCTTTTCTTCGTTAGTGAAATTTAAATCGTTGACACTTTGGAGTAGTGCCCCAGCCAGCCTTACCTCAGCAGTAATTTGAGTTTTACCAGTTGCCATTATCCCCAAATATTTCCTGCCTTTTTTTAGATAATTTTCCTTAACAAAAAAATTATCTTCTGCATCAAGACCGTTAGGAGGGAATTGCGTAACCGTTCTATCGAAGATATTCAAAACCTGTTCTTCTGCATTTCTTATGGTTGCAGTGGAAGCAATATATTTAGGTGGCCTCGCATTCTCGCCTAAAACATAATCAAATCCTGCTTCATAGAGCCCCACTATACTCCCAAGTGGACCTGAAATTAAATGCAACTCATCCTGAATGATTAACTCTGGCCGTCTAAACTTATTAGGATTATCGGATCCGAATAGTTTTTCAGTCCCTTCCTTAAGTGGTACTTGTGCAAACTTATCAACCGTCCCAAACAATAGAGTTGGGCGGTGATAATAAATTGCCTCATCGACAACGTGAATTGGAAGTTTTTCAAATGCACAATCTTTGTTCACACATTTTATATTATGGTAATCATTTCTTGTGGATGCTTTTTGATACCCCCACCTACGACTGAATTTAACGTTTTCATTTTTAGGGATAATACTGTGCTCCTCATTACACCAAGGACATTTTAATAATTGGAAGGAATTATATTTTTTAGCATCATTTAATGTCCTGCTATTCGTCATCTTATCAATACTTTCATTAGCGTCTTTATAATTATTTGGAGTGGAAGCTCCTCCTACCCACAACCCAACTGAGATCTCCTTTTCACCAAACATCCCATTGTGCAGCCTTATATACTCACACGCACAAATCAATGCCGCTGCTCGTTCAAATTGCTGGGCAGTCAACAAACGGAGTGTGTATCTCATAATTACACTTACTCCATCATAATTATCATATTCTAGTCTTCTGTAAAAAATAACTGCTGCAATGGCAAAAAGATATGCTTCGGTTTTCCCACCCCCAGTCGGAACCCAAATTAAATCAAGTATTTCTCTCTCCGAACTTTTTTCGTTCAAAATTGACTCCAGTGAATTCAATACAAATGCTAATTGGAAGGGCCTCCAAGTAAAGTTTGCTTCAGAATAATCTTTAGTTCTATATGCAGCTTCCTTATCACTAGATTTCCCCATACGTTGCAGTAGCATCGCTTCATTTGCATTTTGAAACGCGATCCAAGCGTTCGAATCACATCTCAGGAAATCTATTGTTTTCCTCATACGTTGGCTACATTCTTTACATTTATTCACATTCTCAGAAGCAATTTCCAAGTAAACGGAGTCTAATAATATTAGTTTCTTCTCTATTTTCAAAATCCAATCATCATATGCCTTAACAAAAGAATCCAACATTTTCAATTGTTCTTCTTTAGAATCCACAAGGTACGATTCAGGCTTAAGGACCTTAGCATTTAGATTGTCAACATTAAAACTCATCGGCGAAATTTCATGACTAGGCATATATGTCGTCTCAATTTGTCTAGGCATGATCTCATCCTCTATAATTTTCCAATTAACGGAAGTCCCATGTCCAACTGCATATGTTTTTTTATTTCTATACAGCAATAAATTAAGCCTATCATCGTAACTTAATTTATTCATATCAGGTAACTTTATAACTTCAAATGGAACAAATTCAAAGCTCTCATCTGGCTTTATTATCGTTATTTTAGATTGAAAAATCTCATGGCTAGATAAATTTTTCAGGACCAGTGTAAGGGATTCAATTTCTTTTCCGCCAGATATTTCAAGTTTCTTAATAATTGAAATAATCTCTACTTCTGTCTGGTCGCTAACTTTTATCCTTTCTGAATTATATTTTTTATCTAACGGGATCAAAAGTTCTTTTATAAAAGGATTCCGCTTATAGTTTTTATGCTTGTTACCATTTATATTAGAAAGTTTTTGCAAACAGAAATATAGTAAGCTTTGTTCTTTTCTAGATAGTGTCGACAAGACCTCATTGATGGCATATACGCTTTCTCCATTGTCTGCTTTTAATTTTATTCCTATATTTTCATAATCTAACAATACCGCTGCTTCTAGTTTTTCATTATTATTAATGGCCCCAGAAACGACATCAAATTCTTCTTGGGTCATCTCGATTAATGGATTTTCTATTTCTTCATAAAAGGCAAATTCAACGCTAGTACTTACCTCTTGTTTTTCCCCTGTAAAATAAACAGTTAGTCCCATTGTTCTAGGTTTAAACTCATTATCTATAACTATTGTTTCCTCATCCACAACATCAACATCATTGTCACTGACACTTATTTCTTCATGATTTTTTTCACCGTATGGGTATAAAATTCCAGTAACATACCTCTGCGATGGTGGCTCTGAAATAACTTCTCGGCTTGAGTCTCTCACCATCTTTTCAGAGCCAGGCCCCATTAATAATTCACGTACAGAATTCATCATTTTTTCTCTGACTTCATATTGTTCTATTTCACTTAACATTCTATGACTCCCCTCTAATTATCCTATTAGTAAATTGTCTGGGCACATCGGGATAATTTATATCCAATAGTCCGATTACTCTACGTCTTTGGCTAAATTCAATTTCTGCATTATTGAGAATTTGCTCTAGCGGCATTCCATCAAACCCCTCAATTGTTTGATCTCGAAGTTCTCGAAGATTATTCTTTACTTTTTCGCTTGCTCGATAGAAGCTCATATAATTCTCTTCTATATTTTTATCTCCTATCACTTTTCCTACAAATTTGATGAATTCTTTATCCCTAGGAAGTAAAGGGAATTTGCTTGAATTAGTCCATTGATTTAAAAATGCCGCTTTACGTTCGCCATCACCAGCTCTATAAAATAGGTCAGCTAAGTCTTCACTACTTAACATGTTTTTTTTTCTATAGTGTTCAAGGCTAGTTTTCCAGTAGTAATCAAGAAATTCAGCTTTCTCCTTTTCATTGAAATCTGAATAGCTTTTAAAAAGATACCCATCATTTTGAAATCTCTTAAGATATATCTCGTTGGAATACGGTACTACAAACTCAACAATTTCATCAAACACATTTATTGATGAAATGTCTTTTCGATAAGTTATTCCATCTACTAAAACAAATGCCCGCCCAAAATCTGTTCCAAGGATGACATCTCCTGATTCCAAGAGAATTTTTTTATTTATTGTTACGAATGCATTCTTATCTGCATCTTTGTCTATAAGATATTCTGACTCATTACTATTTTTCTCGACAATCCTACTAATAACTTCCATTTCACTCTCAATTTCATCTTCCATTTCTTCTAACAGGTCTTCGGCGCCATCATCAAGTAGTTCATTCCCATTAATACCCTGAACTAATTCTTCGCTTTGGAGATACTTTTGAACGCATTGATAATAACTACCTTCAATGCATCCACTCAATTCATTAATTTTATTGATTTGCTGGAGAATTCTTTCATCTCTTTTTAAAGATTTAGCAAGCCAGTTAGAGTGCATTTTAGGAAACATGAAACAATAATCTTTTGCAACATTAGCAGATACCCACTTCCGTCTATCTGCCGGCTTTAAATTAACTAGAATGACATGATCATATTGATATATCATGTCCTCGGTTAATTTTGCATTACTTGGTAAAACCATAATGTTAATATTATTTGTTGTGTAATATTCAACAGTATCATTTAACAAATCTGGATACACGACTAATGCTATCTTATGTTTACTATGTGTTATTTGCTTTATTTTTTGAGATACATTAAATCCGAATCTATTAATACTTAAATCAGTCAACAGTTGCCTTAATCTTTTTGTCTCATGAAACCCAATTTTTTCTGAATATTCTGATATCACATTCATCTTTTCCGCAAATATTGATGATTCTCCTCCATGCGTTTGCCCTAAGACAGTCCTCGAGAATCCAATCAATAAGTTGTGCAAGTAACGTTTGCTACTATCATTACTCATTTCATCTAAGAACTCATGCAGCTTTTCAACATTAAGATGAAAAGCTGCATTATTTGAGACTGGAATAAAATTATAGGAAACCTTTAACGCATCTTCTCTATTAGCTGTCATATAAGAATCCGTCCAAATATATTTCTTTAAAACTAAAGATAAATCTTCAATTAAATCTGACTCAAATAAAGTTGGTACTGTTCCGAATATTCCCAGCTGGATGTCATTTTCATTGTGTATATCTATAATTGAATTAAAATCACTACGCTTAAATCCCTTCTCAAATTTATCTCCGAAAATATAGATATGGGAAGGTAACTTCTCATTCTCAATATATTCTAAGGCCTCAGATATGTTGGAAAAAAAATATACAATGGGATCATTATTACTTAGGTCATGAGCAATTCTTTTTTTTTCGCCTTTATTTGGAAAGTACCACGCCGGGCAAAGTTCACCAAAGAAAAGGGTTTCATTTTTAACCGTTAGCCGAACTTGCTCTATTTTTTTTAGGAGATTTAATTCAGCTATTATTATAATTTTTTGTGAGTTTGTTCTACTGAAATCCGATATTCCTAGATAATCAGCTAATTTTTTTCGTGTATCCTTAACCCGGCTACCTCGTTTTACTGTAGTTGCAATTGTCACACCATTAACAATTGCCTCCTCATCCAATATTCGGCTAACTGGAGAATTTCTCCCTTTTTTTCTTGCCCCTACTCCTAGTAAAATATATTTCCCTTTAAAATCGGGAGCTTCCCCACCAAATGTAAAGTATTCCCCTCCATATATTAAGGAGTCACCTAAACTAATATCAGCCAACTTAATTTTGTTGGAGTGAACTAAATTTTCATACACAGCCTTTAAGCAGACATATAGCATTAGGGTTTGATAATAATCTTCTACTATGTAGTAATAAGCGAAAGATTTATCATTTTCTACAGACAAAATGTCTTTTACTATTTTTTTCACATTTCCAGAAACATATCCGAAGGGAGAATTCTGATAAATTAAAGTCTCAATTAAATCCAACAAGATCACCCCTAAATATAGTTATATAACTTAATTATACATTAACGGAATTATTTATGTTGCATAAACCATGAAATTTTTATACAATTAAAATTTCATGGTTTATCAACTATTAAAGAACTGATATAATATCTATTAAGGAGGGGAAATCATGATTAATATTGTTGATTTATTCTCCGGGGCAGGGGGATTGACGGAAGGCTTTAGAGGTAGTGAATTCAACATTGTATCCCACGTTGAGATGGATAAGGCTGCTTGCCAGACTCTTCAAGTTCGTGAAATTTATTATCATTTAAAAAATAATAACAATTTGAATAATTATAATGAATACCTTGCCGGGAACCTCTCATTCAGCCAATTAACATCATCTGTGCCCGAATCAATAACAAATAAAATTATCAACTTACCTATTTGCGAAGAACACATTCAGAGCATTTTTAATAGAATTGATGCAGAATTATCTGATAATTCTGTACACGGAATTATAGGAGGCCCTCCCTGCCAAGCATACTCTACTATAGGCAGAGCTCGAAATGAGTCAAAAAAGCACGAGGACCAAAGAATATATCTTTATAAATACTATATCGAATTTCTAAGGAAATATAGTCCTGATTTTTTTATTTTCGAAAACGTAAAAGGCCTCCTTTCGTACAAGGATGTTGACGGCAACTTGCTATTTCCTAAGATAGAAAAAGACTTTCAAAATGCATTAGGAGAGAATAGTTATGTGTTGCAACATCAAATAATTAACAGTGCTGACTTTGGAGTACCTCAGAAAAGAGAACGATTGATAATTTTCGGAAGGAAACCTAGCTTTAACGGTTTCAATTTTTTTGACGATTTAAGCCACTTTAAGACTAATCCACCAACACTTAATGAACTTTTTTATGATTTGCCAATAATGAAGAATGGCGAAACTAATAATGATTACCGCCCAGTGGAACCTGTCGAATTCGTGAAGAAATTCATCAGAACCGAAGAATTCCCGTTAACACAAAATATATCTCGTAAAAATAATCTAAACGATTTAGAAATATACAAAATCGTAGTTCAAGAGAAGTTAAATACGAATAATAATCTCAAATATTCCGATTTACCTCAAGAATTAATTAAACATAAAAAATCAAATATATTCCTTGATAGATTCAAAGCCCTTCAAGGTGACTCGATTAGCCATACTGTAGTCGCCCATATTTCAAAAGATGGTCATTATTATATCCATCCTGATATAAATCAAAATCGTTCAATCTCTGTACGAGAAGCCGCACGGATTCAAACTTTTCCGGATGATTTTTATTTTGAAAACTCTAGAACAGCTGCCTTCAAACAAATTGGCAATGCGGTCCCACCACTTCTCTCAAAAGCCTTTGGCAAAGTAATTATGAATATTTTATCTGGCAGCTGATTATGTAATACCTTCCACTATCAAAAAAAGAGCCGCTTTGTTATCCAATAAAACTGGATTACAAAGCGGCTCTTTTTTTCATGTCGGTTCTATCGATAAAATAGTGAGTGAATTATCTTGAAATAACCGTCTCTCTCTCGATCACCTCATGCGGCACGATCATCTTCGGCAGCAAGGCGCTCGGTTCGTTGAGTTGGCGGATCAGTAGGGCGGCGGCTTGTCTGGCCAGTTCCTGGACGTGGATGTCGATGGTCGTCAGGAATGGGTGGGACAGGGTCGCAAAGACGGAATTGTTGAAGCTGATCAGCGAGATGTCGTCCGGAACTTTGTACTTGTCCAGCTGCAGATACTGCAGGACACGCAAAGCTAGGCGGTCATCGCCGACGACGAGTCCGGTCGGTTGGGTCTCTTCGAGGAACTCCAGGAAAGCCATGAAATCAGTCGGCGTTTCGAAATAGAGTTCCGGATGGACGGTCAGATTGGCGTCGCGCAAGGCATCGGAATAGCCTTTATAGCGTTCCTTGTCGACGACTTGGGAAGGCGTCAGACCGACATAGCCAATCCGCTGGTGCCCATGCTGGATCAGGCAGTCGGCCGCCGATTTGCCGGACAGGCGGTTGTCGTTGTCGATATAGATTGTTTCGTTCTCGTAGACATCCGGTTTCCCCAGCAGTGCATAAGGAATCTTCTCATCATGCAGGAACATGCGGATCGGATCTTTCGCCTCCGAATACAACAGGATGAAGCCATCGACCAGTTTGCGTTGATGCATCAAGCGTACGCTGTCCTTCAGTTCCGTCATCGTCTTACCGGTCGCTAGGGAAATCATGTATTTCTGTTCGTTGCAGACGACGCCGATTTCCTGGATCATCTCCAGGAAGAGCGGATTCTGCGCAGGATTCCCCATCGTTCCCACCGGCAGAATCACACCGATTGTCTGCGTGGACTTATTGGCCAGGTTCTGGGCGGCGAAGTTGGGCGTGTAGCCCAGTTTCTGCATCGCTTGGCGCACTTTCACTTTTGTGTTTTCGCTGATCAGCGGACTGTCCTTCAACGCGCGTGAAACGGTTGAAGTCGCGACGCCCGCTTCTCTGGCGACATCTTTTATCGTAACGGTCATAGGCATTTTCCTCAGGTTCATTTTTGTATCTCTAGATTACCATTTAAAAGTGTAATTTTGAACCCTTGTCGCTAAAGTATTTGGCACCAGAACGATATTGTCCCAGCCCGGATGATGGATGGCGTCCGGCACTTCCTGCGCTTCGATCGCCAAACCGAGGTGGCTTTGCATCGGGCGTCCGTTCACAAGGTATGGCTCATTCATGTCGGTCGTCGAAAACAACACGATGCTGCTGCGGTTGCTGGACAGCGCCATTTCCCGGCCACTGCCCGCATCGCTGAGGGCCAACTGCTTTTGTTCGTCCGAGTGCATCAGGAAAACATCGTCGAATCCTTCCGGCTTTTTTTGAATGGCGTCGCCGATAAGCGTCGCTTCGCGGAAATCGAAAGCCGTCCCCGCCACCGCTTGTTTCGTCCCGGTCGGAAGCTTTTCGGCATCCAATTCCAGCACTTCTTCGCAGGCCAGCTGCAAAGTATGCTCGGTGATCGGACGCTTGGCCTCGCCGCTCAAATTGAAATAGATGTGGCTCGTCGGATTGAACAGCGTCTCTTCAGAGCAAGCGCCTGTCATTGTGATTGTCAAGCAGCCTTCCGCATCCAGCGTATAGCTGATTTTCGCCTGCAGCCGGCCGGGATAGCCGACCGTTTCCGGAGTCGATTCCAACGAGAAAGTGACGCTCACCGCTTCCGCCGTTTCTTCGGTCGTAAATCCCCAGAACTGTTGGCCCCAACCGCGGCTTCCGCCGTGGATATGGTGTGCGCTGTTATTCTGTTCCAGCTGCACTGCGCCCCATTTGCCTTCAGCGATCCGGCCGGCAACTGGTCCAACGGTCGCGCCGAAGGATGCCTGGTCGTTACCGTAGGCTTCGGCATCAGCCAAGCCCAGGACAACATTTTCGCTCTGGCCTTCCCGGTCCGGGACAAGCAAGCGGATCAGCCGTGCGCCGTAGTTGATGCAGCTGACGGACATACCGTTCGGCTGGCTCAAATCGATGCGCATGACTTGTTCCGTTCCGATGCTGCCCCATTCGCGGATAGAGATGCTAGCCATTGGCCGTCGCCTTCTCCCACGTATCGCGCAGGACGGCAAGCGACAAGTCGCTCGTGTCCGCCAAGACGCGGTCGGCTTGCGCCAGCACTTCAGCGTCGCCGATTGCGATCGCAGGAATATGCGCAGCTTTGATGGCCTCCACGCCTGAAGCGGCATCTTCCACGCCGATGCACTCGGCTGGTTTTGCCCCTGCCAGCTCCGCGCCGGCCAAGAAGATGTCCGGAGCCGGTTTACCTGCAGCCACTGAGGCTGGATCGACGATGCCGTCGAAGTAGTCCTTGACCTGCAAAAGCTCCAGGATGCCAGGTGCGTTCTTGCTGGCGGAAGTCACGATCGCCTTCAGACCCGCTTCGCGCAATTCTTCCAAAAGCGGCAGGATGCCAGGCAGGATGTCCGCCGGTGTCATTTCCTGGATCAATTCCAGATAATGGTCATTTTTCTTTGTGCACAAGGCTTCTTTTTCAGCTGTGGAATATTTATCCGCCAAGCCGCCGAATGCCAGGATGCGCTCGAGCGAATCGATGCGGCTGACACCCTTCAGCTCTTCATTGAAGGCTTCGTCAACGGTGACCCCCAACTCCGCGCCGAGGTCACGCCAGGCCAAAAAATGGAATTTGGCAGTGTCGGTGATGACGCCGTCCAAGTCGAACAATACTGCTTTCAACATTTCTTTCTCTCCTTTGGTGCCGCTCATGCGGACACGGTCTTTTTCAGTGCGACTTTGATTTCATCTTTCAGTTGCAGTTCTTCATCATAGATGCGGACAGACAACGCTTCGCCTTTCACCAAGGTCAAGCTGACGTGTTCTTCGTTCACCGCGATCAGGATCAAGCTACCGCGGTAGTTGATGTGGAATTGGTAGTGCGTCCAGTCTTTCGGCAAGAACGGCGCGAAGCTCAGACCGTCTTTGGCGCGCATGCCGGCGAAGCCTTCCGCAATCGTCAACCAGCTACCGGTCATCGAAGTGATGTGCAAGCCGTCTTCGGTATCATTGTTGTAGTTGTCCAGATCCAGACGGGCAGTGCGTTGGTACAGTTCCACAGCTTTTTCTTCCTTGTGCAGCTCGGCCGCAAGGATCGCGTGGATGCATGGTGACAAACTTGATTCATGCACGGTCATCGGCTCGTAGAAGTCAAAGTTGCGTTCTTTTTCTTCCAGCGTGAATTCGTCACCGAACAGGTAGATCCCTTGCAGGACGTCGGCTTGTTTGATGAAGCAAGAACGCAAAATCTTGTCCCATGACCAGTGTTGGTTCAATGGCAAATCAGCTTTGTCCAGCGCGCTGACCGGTTTCAGATCTTTGTCCAGGAACGTGTCGTGCTGCACGAAAACTTGGCGCTCCTCATCGTACGGGAAGTACATGTTGTCGATGATGTCCTGCCATTTTGCTTTTTCGGCTGCGGTGATGCCCAATGCTGCTGCGCGTTCCGGATACTTCTCCAAGCTTTCCAAAGTATAACGCAGCACCCAGACTGCCAAACGGTTTGTGTACCAGTTGTTGTTGATGTTGTTTTCGTACTCGTTCGGTCCGGTTACGCCATGGATCATGTAGCATTGCTTGTTTTGTGAGAAGTGTACGCGGTCAGCCCAGAAACGGCTGACGGCGCTGAGCACTTCCAGCCCTTCTTCGGCCAGGTAGCTTTCATCGCCTGTATAGGCGGTGTAATTGTAGATTGCGTAAGGGATCGCACCATTGCGGTGGATTTCCTCGAAAGTGATTTCCCATTCATTGTGGCACTCCACGCCGGTGAAGGTCACCATCGGATACAACGCGCCCTTCAACCCTTGTTGCTTCGCATTATGGAAAGCACCCGGCAATTGGTTGTGGCGGTATTTCAAGAGATTGCGGGTAACTTCCGGCTCGGTAACCGCCAAGTAGAACGGCACGCCGTAAGCTTCCGTATCCCAGTAGGTAGCGCCGCCGTATTTCTCGCCGGTGAAGCCTTTCGGTCCGATGTTCAGGCGCTCATCTTCGCCGTAATAAGTAGAGAACAGTTGGAACAGGTTGAAACGGATGCCTTGTTGCGCTTCGTCATCTCCGCCGATTTCGACATCCGCCAGATCCCAACGCTTAGTCCACAGATTCGCTTGTTTTGCTTCCAATTCTTCGAAACTTTGGCCAGCTACTTTGGTGGCGTAGATTTCTTCGGCAGTTGCTGCCAGCTGGTCCTTCGCATGATCGCGGCTCGTCGTCAGCGTCACGTATTTCTCTAATAAAAGGACTTGGCCGTTTCCGGCTTCCCCTTCGAACACTTGGGAGACGAACAATTCTTTGCTGTTGTTGCCTTTTTGATTGAAGCCTGTCGCTTTGTGGTGCATCGTTGCAGCCACACTGAAACGTTCAATGCCGAAGTTGTTCGGGATCGTTTCGACGACCAGCGTATCTTCCGTTTGTTCGACCCATTCCCAGAACATTTCATCATAGTTGGCATCTTCGTTTTGGACATTCCCGTCCAGAGCACTTTCGATACGGATCGCGGCCTTTTCCGAGGCTGTGATTTCCACTTTGATAGCGCAAAGTTCCTTGATGTCGATGCTCAGGAAGCGGGTGAAGTGGACGGTGATTTCTTTACCGTTCTTCACTACCGTAAAGAAGCGTTCCAAGCGGCCTTTTTCCATATCCAACGTCAAGTCGAAGTCTTTCACTTCATCGGTGTAAAGATCGATTTCTTCTCCGTCCACAAAGATGTGCATATACAGAAAATTCATCGCATTGATCACTTTTCCGAAATATTCCGGGTAGCCGTTTTTCCACCAGCCGACGCGTGTTTTGTCGGGATACCAGACGCCCGCCAGATACGTGCCTTGATGGTGATCGCCCGAATAGGCTTCCTCAAAGTTTCCACGCATGCCCATGTAGCCGTTGCCGAGACTGGTCAGACTTTCCTGCAGGCGGCGATTTTCTTTGTCTAATTGTTTGGTTGTTACTTTCCAAGGATTGATTTCAAAAATTTGTTGCGTCATTATTGGTTCCCCCTTATTTGTTCTTCCCCCTTAGTTTACATGCAATCGGTTGCATTGTCAATGCAAAAGTTGCATTATTATTTCCGACGCATGATTTCCTTGGCATTGAAACGTTTTCTTCATCTATCCGTTTAAAAACCAATTTATTCTAAAATAGACCGCTTGCAAAATTTCTGGATATGGTCTATACTTTGAATCGCAAACGTTGCAATCGATTGCACTGACAAATTTGAGAGGAGTTTTAAAATGAAAAATATATTTACATTCGATTTTTGGCAAAAATTTGGCAAGGCTTTGATGGTCGTTATTGCGGTCATGCCGGCAGCTGGTTTGATGATCAGTATCGGCAAGATGATCGCTATGTTCTCTGGAGATGTCCAATTGTTGCTGACAACGGCTGGGGTCATCGAAGACCTGGGCTGGGCTGTCATCGTCAACCTGCATATCCTGTTCGCTGTCGCCATCGGGGGTTCCTGGGCGAAAGAACGTGCCGGCGGAGCCTTCGCTGCTTTGCTTGCCTTCATCCTGATCAACCGCACGACCGGTAAACTTTTCGCAGTGACCGGAGATATGTTGGCTACGGACGGAGCGACTACCAAAACCTTGTTCGGCCAGGACATCCTGGTGAACGGCTACTTTACCAATGTATTGGGCGCACCTGCTTTGAATATGGGTGTCTTCGTTGGGATCATCGCCGGGTTTGTCGGCGCCGTCATCTTCAACAAGTACTACAACTACCGCAAATTGCCCGATGCATTATCTTTCTTCAACGGCAAACGTTTCGTGCCTTTCGTCGTTATCGGCTGGTCCGTACTCATTTCCCTTGCCTTGGCAATCATCTGGCCAGTCGTTCAGACCGGCATCAATAATTTCGGGATTTGGATCGCGGATTCCGCGGATACCGCACCGATTTTGGCACCGTTCGTCTACGGTACGCTGGAGCGTCTGTTGTTGCCGTTCGGTCTGCACCATATGCTGACGATTCCGATGAACTACACTTCTTTGGGTGGAACTTACACCATTTTGACAGGCGCTGCTGCAGGTTCGCAAGTGTTCGGTCAAGATCCGCTTTGGTTGGCTTGGGCCAGCGATTTGGTGAACTTGAACAACACCGGCGATACAGCAGCCTACAATGAGTTGCTTAACGCATTCACTCCTGCCCGCTTTAAAGTTGGTCAAATGATCGGCGCAGCCGGCAGCTTGATGGGCTTGGCCTATGCTATGTACCGCAACGTCGATGTCGACAAACGTCCGAAATACAAATCCATGTTCTTCTCCGCAGCCATCGCTGTTTTCCTGACAGGGGTAACCGAACCGCTTGAGTACATGTTCATGTTCGCTGCACCACTGCTTTACGGCGTTTATGCAGTATTGCAAGGAGCCGCATTCGCTATGGCCGACATCATCAGCCTGCGCGTCCACTCCTTCGGTACGCTGGAATTCCTGACCCGCATCCCGATGTCTTTGAAAGCCGGCTTGTGGTTGGATGTCGTCAACTATATCTGGGTGACGCTCGCATTTGCCGTAATCATGTACTTCGTTGCCAACTTCATGATCAAACGCTTCAAATTCGCAACGCCAGGCCGTTTGGGCAACTACACGGACTTCGACGGCGAAGCTGAAGAAGCTGCTCCTGCCACTGCAACACCGGAAGGCAACGCTGGTGCATCCGATAACGATAAACTAGTTTGGAACATCATCGACGCATTCGGCGGCCAAGAAAACATCACTGAAGTCGATGCTTGCATGACCCGTCTGCGCGTCACTGTCAAAGATGAAACCCAAGTTGCAGAAGATAAAAAATGGTCCACATTGGGTGCACGCGGCGTCATCCGCAAAGGCAAAGGCATCCAAGTCGTGTACGGTCCCCAAGCAGATGTCCTAAAATCTGATATAATAGATCTATTAGGAAGATAGGAAAAGCGGAACGGGTTCGTTCAGCCCTGAAAGAAATTTAGGAAATCTGTCCGACTGAGCATCGAAGAGCGCAATTGCTGAGAGACTTTCTGCGTCAGCAGATTAGTCGAACAGTATGTCTTGGCTCGCAGAGACAAGAGGTTCCTTATTCTTTTTTCCGAAGGGCTTACCCGTGTAGCTAGCCATCATTTTGGATGCACGAAACACTTTAAAAGTCTGTAAAACATCCCAAATGATGCACTTTCTATTTTAAAAGATTATCTTAATAACTATATATTTAGAATGGAGAGGACCTCATGAAACTACTGACATTGAATACGTACAGCTGGGTTCAAACAGCAGACCCCGAAACTTACGCCGCCCTGATTGCGGACATTCTGGAAAACGAATACGACGCTATCGCCCTGCAGGAAGTGAACCAGCTTTCCAGCGGCACAAGCGTCAACGAACCGGCGGGCTATCTGCCCACCCAGAACGAAATCCCGATCAAATCGGATAACTTCGCCTACTTCTTGGTGAAGTCCTTGGCGGAGAAAGGACTTTCCTATCATTGGTCCTGGGTACCTTGCCACCAAGGCTACTTCCGTTTCGATGAAGGAGTCGCCATCCTCAGCAAAGCGCCGATTCAGTCAGTCGAACAGGTCCAACTTTCTGTAGTCAATGATTTCGAAAGCATCCACACCCGCCGCGCTTTGGTCCTCGAGACCGAAGCAGCCGCTTTCGCCTCCGTCCACCTGTCCTGGTGGAAAACGGAAGAAGAAAATCCGTTCTTGTTGGAGTGGACTTCCGTTGAGACGGCTGTCAAAAAACTGCGCGGCATCAAGCCCATCTATGTCATGGGTGACGTCAACAACCCAGCCGACGTCCGCAACGAAGGCTACGACCTGATCACGAACGCCGGCTGGCAGGATGCCTACGCCGTCGCTGCAACGCGTATTGGATCTGCGACTGTTCCGCCGGCGATCGACGGTTGGGAAGGAAACGAAGCCCCGCTGCGCATCGACTACATCTTCTCAGACCAGCCGCAAGCGGTTGAAACCTACGAAGTGAAATTCGACGGGAAGAAGTTGCCTTGCGTGTCTGATCATTATGGGGTTGCGGTGACGTATGTGTGAACTTAATCTGTTTGGATGAAAGAAGGTCTACCTCACGCGAGGTAGACCTTCTTTTTACATTTAGTTTTGTTGGACCCAGTGGCGGGGGTGCCGCGAAATGCGGAATTAGCCCGCCAAAAGCGTTTTGACGGGCTAATTCACTTCGTCACCTACATTCTTATATCGTTTTTCCACTTACTTCCCGCAGCATTTCTTGTATTTCTTGCCGCTCCCGCAAGGACAAGGGTCATTGCGGCCGATTTTTGGTTCATTGACGATTGGCGTCACCTTCGGTTGGTGCACGAAATTCAGATTGTTGTTGGTCAGCTGCTCAAAATAGTTCTCTTCGGCAGAATCTTCTTCATTTTCAAAATACGCCCAGTTCCTCATTTCACCGATCGTATCATCGATTTTTTGTAAGTTTCTATCTCTCTCGGCTCTGTACAGTACCATCGACTGGCCTTCCACCATGGCCTGATCTACGGATCCCATACCAATCAGGAAAGAATCCACCTTATCATTCTTATAGGCTTCCTTTATTTCATCATACACCTCGCCCGGGTAGATATCCGTACAGAGATTTATCAGCAACGTGAGAATGGTTGGATTATCGATCGTGGGAAGCAGTTCTTTGTAATAAGCCATAAGCTCCTGCCGTTCGAGCTCCCCGTTCAATGTCAAAATAGCCAAGGCGGTTAGCGCTTCAACTTTGATATACTTATCGACTTCCTCGTCCTCAACCAGTTGCTTTATGGATGCCACATCATTTCCGCAAATGGATGCCATTATCCTCCCGGCATAATCTGTCATCGCGTCTCCAAACAACTTGTCCGTCAGCCCATTCGGCAGACTGAACAGTTCCAGCACAATAGGATAAGCTTCCTTGACTCTGAACTGAGCCAACAGAAGAACCGCATAAATATGTCCTAAATAATCAAAGTTGTTGCTGAATTGTTCCGCATTATCCCTCACCTCTTCAAGGAAAGCCATCAATAAAGGAATCGCTTCTTCTTTTCTGGCAATAATTTCCGCCAACTCTTCCTCAGGGAAAATCCTGTCGGGATCACATTTGATGCGATCAATTAGTTCAGCCATCGTCTTTTCGGAATGGCCAAAAGTACCTGTCGTGCATTTTGGATCATTGCCGTTTAATTGATTATCCACTGCTTCCAACACGGTTTCTTTCAATTCTCTGCTCACCATCACTAACACCTCACCAATGATATAGGTTTTTGGAACTGCTCTTTTATGCAGCTTCATCTTATCATACCGTTACTACTTTGAGCACCCTTTAGTAAAAGCGGTGATCAAAAATGATAAACAATGTAAGCAAAAAAGCGCAGTTGTCTGCAAAACGAAGAGGCAATTTTTTTGGTTGGGCCCGTTAATTGCGAAGAATCGGACATCCAGGCCAAAAAAAACAGGAGCCTCTCAAATCGTGGCGGCTCTATATCACCAACCATCTGTTTTTCTTTTTATTTTGCCCGACCAAATATCCACCTTTCAGAATAAAGTTTTCTTTATAAGCCGATTGACTTAAACGAAAAAGAAATCGTTCCATAATAAAGTTACGCTGTAGTAATTGTGCAGGGATACCCGTTTTGGTTTGTATGTTTCTGATTTTTTTTCATTTGAGTTGGGGTTATCACAACAATACCTCCACGTAAGTTTTTATTTTGTCCAAAACGTTATATTTTTCAGCCAGGTTGAGTAATTTTGGGATATTTTTATCGGGTCTTCGCATATATTTTATGATTGCTTGTAAAAGTGTATCTTTATCCGCTTCATACCGTGTACTAAACATATCGCACAAGGTCCGTTCCATTGAATAGATCACAATATCGTTCCCATTGCTGCTTTTCACTGTCATTTGGTCCTCCTGCCAAACTGACCGTTCCTTCCATACCAACGAAATGGGTTGCTCTTTAATTTTTTTCGAATGATAACCGCGCGGGAAGGTCATCGTGTAGATAAAAGGCGTTGTGTCGGACAATCCATGCAAGTAAAGAGCCGTTTCATGGGAATATACGCCTTTCGCAAACCGTTTTTGATAAATATACATCTCATCCTCGTAATAAAGTGGTGACAAATAGATTCCCCCGCTGATTTTTTCGAATCCCTCTTTTTTCAGATAATTTAACGATGCTTGATTCGGATAGCCTTCCTCTTTCAACGTGGCCAAGAACACAACGCCGTGATTTTTTTCTACCTCGCGCGCTACGAGTTCCATTAATTTATTTTGATTTTCCGACACGGTAATCACCACCTATTTTGATTTATATACAACAAACTATATATCAATGTAGTATGAAAGTCAAAAAGCAGGGACTGCCCAATATCAGCGGCTTTTTCTTTCGCATTGGGTGGCTCTGTTTATCGTACTCGCCGGCTGGGAAGGAAACGATGTGCCGTCCCGCAGCGACTACATCTTCTCGGACCAACCGCAAGTGGTTGAAACGTCCGAAGTCAAGTTCGACGGGAAGAAATTCCCTTGCATTTCTGATCATTATGGGGTTGCGGTTACATATTTGTGATTATGAATCTTGATGAATAAAAAGAAAAAGCTGTCTCAGGTGATAATGAGGCAGCTTTTTTGGTTGGGATCGATTTTTTGGGGGATGTTGTCCGATAATTGCAAAGAATCGGACATTTAGTCTGATGATACTGACCTAGTTGTCCGATAACTCCAATGAATCGGACAAGCCAAAGCAGAAAACTAATCTACTGGAGAATTGATCGCGGAATACTCGGAGTCCGATCCCAACTACCGAAAATACTGGAAAACAATCAGAATTTACCCGGATATATAACGAGGCGGATTATAATCTAACATCATCAAATCCTTGATATTAGTGATTCTTGTGAAATCCTCGTTTCTCCCGGAACTCTAGGATTCATCAATACAAATATTCATATTGGCATATTTTGTCATAGTTTTTATTCATATTGATATAATTACATTGTAATCGATTACGAAACTATTAGGTTTAATACCTTATAGTGACTGCAGCAGAAATAGAACCTCCCCTCCGTTTATTACACTGTATATCAAACAACTTGGAGGACGAATGGTATAACTTATGTTGAAGTGAAGACCACAGTCTGGAAATACAGCAACTATACTGGATATATTGGTCAGGGGACATCTTTAAGAACCTATTCAGATAACGGAATGGATTGATACTATTGAAAAGGAAATTTAATCGCTTCTATGGGCTTATATTTATAAGCTTAATTCTTTGTGAGTTTGTTGATATGCCTTACAGTCGGTTGGTACAATACCTTTTAGGAGCAGTATTTTTAGGATTGTTGATTCTGGAAATATTCTATACAAAGAAAAGAGAAAATAAGATTGAAATAGATTCCATCGTCATTCTCGCTATTTTTTTAATCTTAGCTTTTGTTTTTGGAATCAAGTAACTCAACTTTCAAAAGCATCCCCAACAATCAACGGCTGGGAAGGAAACGAACCCCCGCTCCGCAGCGACTACATCTTCATTGATGAATAAAGAGAAAAAGCTGTCTCATGAGGCAGCTTTTTTTGGTTGGGCTCGATTTTTGTGGGGGTTGTTGTCCGATAACTCCACAGTATCGGACAGCCAAGCCAGATATCCGAAAACAGGAGCCGCTCCACACGGGAACGGCTCCTGTTTTTACTGATGCATACTATTCAACAATGACATAGTAAACTTTTGACGTTACTTGATAAATGAGCCAATAAATCACACTAAATCCGGTTATTACGCCGATAAAGCACCAGAAGACTAATGCTGTATTGACCACACTGAACAAGAGCAATAGTTTTTGAATAATCGGAAAGGCAAACGTAACATGAGTCACAGCAATGATTAGCGGCAGGAGAAACATCCAGACAATTTGCAGCCGGGTCGTTTTACGAATCATTTGCTTATCCAAGCCAACTTTTTGCATGATTTGAAATTTGTCTCGGTCATCATAGCCTTCTGAAACTTGTTTGAAATATGTAATCAGCGCTGCTCCAAAAGTAAACAATAACCCAAGAAAAATCCCCAAGAACAAGAAGCCGCCATTCATACTGTACCATTCTTCACGTAGAAGTTCCCTTGACTGAAAATATGAGTTTCCACTGTCACTAACGACAGCAGCCGTTTTTTCAGAATAGTCCTTCTTCTGCGCTTGCGTTCCATTCGTGTTCCAAGAAATAACTGCATCTGCAACAATCGGAAGGTCAATCTCTCTTAATCTAAAATCAGTTTCCATAATGGATTCTAAGGTCTCTCTAGAATCCACTATCATAATCATATTAGGACTCTGTGATTTATCCATTTTCAAGGGGTTATCGATTTTTGATTTGACTTGATACGTTGTATTTCCGATTATCACTGTGGAAAAACCAAATGTATTTTTTGAATCAAACAGTAATACTTCATCAGAACTTAACGGGACGGTTTCGCCAACTATCCGTTCATAATCTTCTCTGATAAGCAGCTGAATAGTATCCGGTATCTCTTTAGCAAAATCAGCCGCACCAATCATAATTTTGTTATCTTCAATGATACTGAACAGATTATAGTACACATACATTTCTGTCCCCGTAACGTTTAATCCGTTCGTTTCTGTTTCCTTTTCGATGGCTTCAAGTTGTTCTTCCAAATCGACGGTTTCATAGTAGGTTCGTTGATTCTCATAAGGTAAACGAACCGTCAAAGTATCTTCGGTCCCAATAAAAATAGCTGCTGTCGTTGATACCGCAACAATGACCATGGTTGCTAAAATAGTGATATTGGCTAACCCTACTGCATTTTGTTTCATCCGATAAAGCATCCCGGAGATTGAAATAAATGGACTCGGGCGATAATAGAACGGCTTATTTTTCTTCAGTTTTTTCAGGATGAAAATAGAGCCGGAAATGAATAAGAAATACGTACCCGCAATAACCAACAGTACTGCAAGGAAAAAATAAATCATGGCATCAAGCGGATTATCAATGGTCAGCGACATCCAGTATCCTGATCCAATCAATAACAATGAAAGAATAAACAGTATAAGCGAACTTTTCGGCTCCCGTTCTCCTGTCTGCTTGCCTTTAATCAGTTGGATAGGATTAGAAAACGTAACTTGAGTGATATTGTAACCCAACGTTGTTAAAAAGATGAGGGCAAACAGTCCGATCGTAACCAGCATTGCCTGTATCGTAAAAGGAAAAGACATTTCTATCCCGAACTTTAAAGCATAGTTCAAAACAAGAAAAGCAAGTTCTCCCAATAGATGCCCCACTACCACACCTACAACAATACTAAAACAGCTTGTTACCATTGATTCAATCGTCAATATTTTGGAAACGTGGCTCTTCTTCATTCCCAATATGGCATATAGGCCAATTTCTTTTTTTCGACGTTTGATCAGGAAACTGTTGGTATACAAAATAAAGATAAAGGAAAACACCCCAACGACTATAGCCCCTAAAGCGAAAAGCAAAGACAACGTATCCGATCTGGTTTGAATAAATTTATTTCCCCTTAACGCGACCATCATGTAAAACATCGCTACCGTTGCAATTGAAGCAAAAATATAAGGAAAATAAATTTGCTTATTGGATTTAAGGTTACGCAGGGCCAGCTTTGAAAAAAAAAATTTATTCATGTTGCTCACCTCTGTTTGCCAAGACAACCAACGCTTGCGAGATTTTGTCCATAAACTGATCCGGTGTCTGTTCGCCACGGTAAATTTCATGATACACTTCGCCATCTTGAATAAACAATACACGGTTAGAGTAAGCTGCAGCCCTTGTACTGTGGGTAACCATGATAATCGTCTGCCCCACATCATTTATTGATTCGAAAGTCTCCAATAGACTTTGGCTGGATTTCGAATCCAATGCTCCAGTGGGCTCATCTGCAAGCAATAATTTTGGATTTGTGATCAAAGCTCGGGCTACCGCTGCGCGCTGTTTTTGTCCCCCAGAAACCTCATACGGATAATGATTGATCACCCCATCAATTTTCAATTTTTGAATGATGGGCATCAAACGATTCTCCATTTCAGTTATTGGCGTATTGGATAAGACAAGCGGCAATAAAATATTGTCTTTTATCGAAAAATTATCCAATAAGTTGAAATCTTGGAAAACAAACCCTAGGTAATCTCTACGGAAGTTAGAAATCTCACTATCTTTGATCTGTGTCAGGTCTTTTCCTTCCAGCATTACTTCACCCGCAGTAGCTGTGTCAAGTGTTGCCAAAATATTCAACAAGCTTGTTTTTCCTGAACCCGATTCTCCCATAATCGAGACAAATTCTCCTTTTTCAACTGAAAAATTTATGTCTTTTAAGGCTTGGACTGCCTGTGTTGAAAATATTCCCGTATAGGTCTTTTTTAAATGCGTCACTTCTAATAATGTCATGTTTGTTGTCTCCTGTTCATTTCTTTGTCCCTATCACTAGTTTAATGAAAATGAACATCGGCTGCCTTTATCTTTTCTTACAAAGGGTTGCTTAACCTTACAGTTTTGTAAGATTACCCATCAATGGTCCCTCCGTAACGGTTCTCTGGCTAAATCAATCGTGACTTTGGTGCCTTTCCCTAAAGTTGATTCGATCCTTAGGTCATGTCCCAAACGTTTTGTAATTTCCTGACTCAGAAACAATCCCAGACCCGTTGACTTCTCATGTATCCTTCCATTAAATCCTGAATAACCACGTTCAAATATGCGCGGTAAGTCTTCAGAACGGATACCAATACCTGTATCTTCAATAATGAGCTGCTGCTCTTGTGTGGGGCTCATGTAAATCTTGATGGTGCCACCTTCGGGCGTATATTTCAAACTATTGGAAAGAATTTGTTCAACCAGAACACGCAGCCATTTCTCATCTGACAAGATAATTGCTGCTGTCTCTTGATAGTCTAATTGGATATGATTGTAAATAAACAAAATAGAAAATTTTTTTACCGTCTCTTTGATTACGCGATCGAGCGAAACATCTGCAAAATCCAAATCTGTACCACTTTGTTCAATTCTCACATAATTCAATGCCATATGTGTATAATTTTCAATCCGTAGCAGCTCTTGTTCCATTTGGTTCCGATAATTCATTTGACTATCTCGTTGCATCAATAAGCTGATGGCTGAAATGGGTGTTTTGATCTGATGCAGCCACAAGGTAAAATAATCCATCTGAGAATTGCTTCTCTGCACATTATTTCTTTCGATTTGTTGGATCTCTTTGATTAAGTCTACGATTTTAAGACGAAGAAAAGCTTCACTTGGGTCTTGGCTAGCAGCTAATTGTTTCAGCGCATGGATTGGATCTTTATCCAGGAGTTCCAGTAATCGAAACCGCTTGTAATACCTCGAAAATTGAAATGCGAAAAAACAACTGCCTAAAAACAAAGAAAGCTCGATAGCGAATAGCAAAAAATAGAGTGGCAATCGTCCCAATATATAGACGAGACTGAACACCATGACGTTAAGCATATATAGGATCATCAAAGAGCGTTCGGCTTTAATAAAAGCTATCAAAATGTCTGCCCATTTCTTATTTTGTTTCATCATGCTCGTCCTTCTGAAGTCCATATCCAAATCCTTTTTTCGTGACAATAAAGGAAGTTACATTTATTTCTGCGAGTTTTTTGCGTAAGCGATTGATGTTGACAGCTAATGTATTGTCATCAATAAAGGAATCATTTTCCCATAGTTTCATCATGATGGTTTCTCGGGAAACAAAGGCCCCTTTTTGCAGAAAGAGTACTTCTAAAATTTTCATTTCATTTTTGGTTAATTCTACTTCCTGATCCTGGTATTGAACCTTTAATTCACTTGTCTTCAGCTGTACCTGCCGATGACTCAAATAAATGTCATTGCCGGTAAAGTCATAGGTTCTCCGCAACAATGCCTGTATTTTTGCTAAAGCAACAGTTAAATCAAAGGGCTTACTGATAAAATCATCTGCTCCCATTTGTATCGCCATTACAATATCCATTCGTTCGCTCTGTGAAGAAACAAAAATAATGGGTACTTGAGAGATTTTACGAATTTCCGTACACCAATAATACCCGTTAAAGTACGGAAGTTTGATGTCTATTAAGACCAATTGGGGTGCCTCTTGCGTAAATGTGTTCATTACGTCATTGAAATCAGTGACATAAAAGGCACTGTATTGCCACTTCAGCAACTCTTCCTGCAAACTTGAGGCAATGACTAAATCATCTTCAATAATCATAATCTTCATCAACCTATTCACCTACTCATCTTTCATTCGTTGCTTCTACTATACAGGATTAATTGCCGTCAGCCTATTGGACCTTGGACTTAGTAACCATTTTGACTGTTCAATTATTTCACAAAATAAGCATCCCACTAACAAAATATGGCTGTATAATTTTTAGTGTGGATGAGTACAGAGAAAAAGCTGTCTCGTTGACGAGGCAGCTTTGGTTGGGCATTATTCTTTTTGGGGGGTGTCCGATAATTGCGAAGAATCGGACATTTAGGTAGCTTATTGTGACACGGATGTCCGATAACTTCATAGAATCGGACATCCAGGATGACTATACCGGCATGCTTGTCCGATAACTCTATAGAATCGGACATCTACGCAGACTACGCTGTCCTGCTTGTCCGATAATCGCAAAATATCGGACAACCTGAAGCAGGAGAGCGATTCGCAGGCACTGTTTTATTTATAAGCCGGCAGATAATCGCCATGGGCAGCGATCAATTCATCCACCATTGCTTTTATTTCGGAAATGGACAGCTCGGAACTAGCATGCGGGTCCATCAACGCCGCTTGATAGATCTTGTCTTTTTCAAGTGTCATTGCGGCCTCAACCGTCAACTCCTGGACATTGATGTTTGTCCGGTTCAATGCAGCCAATTGCGTAGGGAGTTTGCCTACATAGGTAGGTTGAACGCCATTTTTGTCCACCAAACACGGAACTTCCACACAGCAATTTTCCGGCAAGTTAGTGATCAGGCCTTTATTGAGGACATTCCCGGCAATCACGGCTGGCGTTCCTGTTGTAATCGCATCCATAATATAGGAGGCATATTCGCGACTTCTTGTATGTTCCAGCGAACCGTCATTGACGATCTCGTCTCTTTGCGTTTCCCAGCGTTCGATTTGATCAACGCATCTTCTCAAGTACTCATCGATCGGGATCTGCAATTGATCGATCAATTCCGGATAATTCTTTTTGATAAAGTAAGGATGGTACTCCGCGTTATGCTCGCTGGATTCGGTGACATAGTAGCCAAAGTGTTTCATCAATTCAAAACGCACAGAATCCTTATGCGGATTGGCGATTTCTGAAGCCAGTCTGCGGATTTCAGGATAGAAATCTTCTCCGTTCCGGTTGATTTCCAACAGCCAGGCCATATGGTTGATCCCAGCGATTTTCCATTGGAATTCATCCAGATTGTATTGATCTTTAATGCCCAGATGTTCGAATAGTTCCGGCACACAGACTTGTACACTGTGCCACAAGCCGACCGTCTTGATTTTCGTCGCTTTCAGGATGCCCATCGTCAAAATGGCCATCGGATTGGTGTAGTTCAATAACCATGCATCCGGACAAACCTCTTCCATGTCTTTGGCGATGTCAAACATCACCGGAAGTGTGCGCAATCCTCTGAAGATCCCGCCGATACCGGTAGTGTCCCCGATTGTCTGCTGCAAGCCGTATTTTTTAGGAATCTCAAAATCAATCACCGTGCTCGGTTTGTATCCGCCCACTTGGATCGCATTGATGACAAAATTCGCATCTTTCAAAGCTTCTTTTCTGTCGCTGAAAGATTTTATTTTTGCGCGGTTTTGATTCGAGTTTTTATTGATGGTCTGAAGCATCAGTTCGGATTCTTTCAAGCGGTTCTCATCAATATCGTACAATGCAATTTCTGCATCCTGGAGACTCGGCGTCAACATCGCGTCCCCTAAAACGTTTTTTGCGAAAATTGTACTCCCTGCACCGATAAAACAAATTTTGACCATATCCATGCTCCTTTTCCTTTTGATGTCTTCAGTATAGGCTATTCACACGGAATAAGAAGGGCATGGTTTTAGCTGCAGGGTACAATTTTTTAGGTCTTATTTTTCGAGCTTGTACCGGGTCGGGGAACTTTGAAATCGGCTTTTGAAGGCCCGTGTAAAAGAGTGCCGGTTCTGGTATCCTACCGCGCCTGCTATTTGCTCCACCGACAATTCCGTTGTTTTCAACAACTGGCTAGCTTTGTTCATGCGGTATAGATTCAAATATTTGAGGGCGGTCAAGCCTAACTCCTCCTTGATTACCTGGCTGAAATAGGCTGGGTGGAGGTACATCGATTTCGCAATTTCTTCGATCGTCAGATCCTCACGATAATAATTATTTCCCACATACAACAAAAAAGCTTCACTGTATTTTTTTGTTCGACTGATGCGGATCCCCATTTCCATATTTTCATTATGGATTTTGAAGAATGAAAATATTTCATAGAAGAGCGCCTGATTCGCCAGTTTTTTGGCATCATCAAAAAAATCGGATTCCATGAAATGCGCGAATTTCCCCTGCAACTCTTTTTGTGCGCCAACTTGACCGATATAGTCTTTGGCTCCGATTCCGTTCGTATGCAGGATTTCTTTCACTTTGGTGCCCGAAAAGCCTATCCAATAGTATTCCCATGGATCTTGCACATCCGCTTCGTAATCGACCAGTTCATTCGGACGGATCAGAAAAAAATCACCAGTACCCAAATGATGCGTTGTATCATTCACGGTATACCGCCCTTTTCCGCTGATCACAAAATGCACGATATAGTTGTCCCGTAACGAAGGGCCAAACCGATGCCCACTCTGGCATTTCTCGTAGCCTACATTGAAAAAATAAAAATCCGAGAAATAGTATTCTTTAAAAAATAGATCCTTCAATAGTTTTTCGCTCATGGGGGTATCCTCTGTTATCTGTTTATTTATCGGTATATTTGTATAGCTAGATTTTAGCACAACACCTGTTGATGGTGACAGAAAAGGATCAGACACTCCATTAAATGGGCAAGACTACATTCCTAGTTAATCACAAAATCACCCGCTTCCCAAACGAGTTTATTTGATATTAGAAAAGTTAGTTTTTACACTGTACCAAAAATGGTTCATTTCTGGACACTTCTATTTTGGCATGATTTTTCTCTAAATGATCTGAAATATGTGTCCATAAACCCGTTATAAATTCTATGTCCAATTAATCGCCATGGCTGAAGTTAGGGCACAATAAAAAAATGGGAGATTTTTTGAAAAGTGGACATGCGCGGGTTTCAACTGGTTTACAGAATTTGGATCTCCAGGAAGATCGTTTGAAAAAATTCGGGTGTGAGAAAATTTTTACAGATCCCATGAGTGGCGCAAAGAGCAATCGTCCGGGATTAGAAACAGCGATTGAATTTGTTCGTTCAGGGGATACACTCGTTGTTTGGCGATTAGATCGGCTGGGGCGGAATATGGAAGACTTGATTACGATCGTCAATCGTTTGAATAATCGTGGCGTGAGTTTTCACAGCTTACAAGAAAATATCACGATGGATAAATCAAGCTCAACTGGTCAATTAATGTTCCATCTGTTTGCGGCATTTGCAGAATTTGAGCGGAATCTGATCCTGGAACGATCTGCAGCAGGACGTGCCGCTGCACATGCACGAGTGACTTGGAACTTATGAAGACGTTGATCGATAATGGAACACCTATTAAAACAATTGCTGAAAGATGGAATGTGTCCCGCACAACCATTTATCGTTATCTCAATTAATTAGAGGAAATGAATACTGAGCCCGCCCATTTATCGACTGATTCATTAATTTGTTCGAACTCAATTTAATTAAATGGCTACCGAAATAGAACCAATTAATGAATAAGCCGATACAAACATAAAAAATCACTCCCGATATAAGTTAGGAGTGATTTTTTATTTATACATCGAAAACCGGAATGTAAGCTAAGGCAACTCGCTGGTCCTAATCACTTTTAACGTAAACACGTTATCAACTTCGCTGGTAAGGGTATTGATATATAAGTTAATCATTTCACCAGGAAAATAAGTTGTGTTACATAATGCTCACTAGGATCCTATTTCTACATTCGCTATTCTTACTTAATATTTTTAATACATTCATCTATTTGCGGTATCCTATAACTATCTGTTGTATTTCGTTCTTGATACCAAAAAGGCGTCACTTCATAAATACAGTGATTATTATCACCCCACTCATCAGGTTTATATTTTTCGATAAAAGCTTCAAATCCTTCTGAAAAGGGAACATTATCACATACTTGCAGCCGGATTACAGAAGTATGGCCATTCCCATCAATGGGCATCAATGATTGCGCTGCAAATGCACTATCGAACAATGCAAAGGGCGGTTCCGCAGCCCAAGCATACCCAATATAATCTTCGCTGCCTGTGCCAAAAGTAGATGGGAACTTTTCATCATCAACGAAGAATTTTTCATCTCCTTCTCCCCACCACCAATCAATGGTTTTATCATCCCAATGGCCATACCACCAGGTTTTGCTGGAATTTTCTGGCTGGGTCCACTTATTACGGATGTGCATGTGTGTTCCGCAAAAGCGTCCTGCTCCTCTGGTCAATAGTAATGGCCAATCTGGCCAACGCTGTCCTTGTCCTTCTTCGAAATCCTTTCTATCCAGTTGTTGGAAATCCCCATTATGCCATTTTGCATGAAATCGTAAGCATTCATCCGCTTGATCCTTTTGTAGTTCCTCAACTTTATAATTGAAAAGTATGGTGATTACATCAGACCCCGTATAAATAAGTTCAATTTTTGCACCATTTGAGTACGGCATGTACCAATTAGCATATAGTCGTTTCTCTGTCATCCCTAATGGTAGGGTTCTGAAAAGGTTATATCCCGGTGCACTTCCGAAGAAGTCACCCAAGGGAGCGCAAACTGAAGGTGTTTCTTGTTGGTCCCAATAGATTGTTACTAAAGCTTCCCTTAAAAGCGTTCGGATTTCTTCTTCGGAATATTTTTCTTGATCCAGTTGTATTCCTAGATAGGTCAATGCACCTGAAGTTTCTGTATCAAACACTATTTGTTTTCCTTGCGTTAAAATAATCTCTTTTGTTTGGCAGTCAGGACTAAATTGATCCCCACGATTGTATAGTGTTCGATCAATTTCTGCCATTACCTTTAACCCATCTTTTGAAGTCAGTTCTTCAAAACTCGGTAGGATTTCCTCAGGATAAAGACTGTACGTAAAATGATAATACTCTCCCCATCCTTCAGAAAATGTCACTTTAATACTTTTTTCAAATGGAACAGGAAAAAATGAATTATATCCTCCCGAAAGTTTGGGTGCTAAACTTGGAAATCCTGCCGGTGAGATATCATCAGTAAGCTGCTCAAAGAATTTTTTGAATGGCCTGGAATAACTCGGGGTATTTTCTCCGTCAAAATAGAAATTTATATTCCCTTCCTCTGGCTTTGCAGACCAGACGCGCCAAATAACTCCTGGTCCATTTAATTCCACCACTACACTTTCTTCATTTTCTTTCCGAATAATTCCACTGCCATCATTATTTGCTGCCCAGTTCATATATTTCTCTGTTTTCTCATCATAATAGGATTGGCGATCATAACTACTAAAACTTCCAGACTTCTCTCCAACTTTAGGCATATCAGCTAATCGGCGCATATTTATAAGTCGATCAGCTAGCACATCAAACTTGTTTATCAACATATTTTTAAATCCCTTTCGTAAAAAATCATTTAACCGCTCCATCAGCTACCCCTTTGATAATATGCTTTTGCATAAAGAAGTAGAAAATGATAACTGGAACAATGGCGATAAGTAATCCTGCTAGAGCTAAATGCCACTGTTTTGTATAGGCACCAAAAAAATAAAACATTTTAATCGGAATTGTTTGCATCCCAGGTTTATTAATAACTAACGAAGGTAATAAATAATCATTCCAGATAGAAATAGCATTTAACAAAGCTACCGTAACGGCGGTCGGCTTTAGCATAGGATAGATAATTCTAAAGAAAATCTGCCAACGGGACGCGCCATCAATTGTTGCTGCTTCATCTAATGACTTTGGAATTCCCTTTAATGCACCGACAAACATGAATACGCCCATACTGACATTAAAACCTAAGTGCATAAAGATCAAACCGCCACGATTCAACATTCCTAGTTTCCCATAAATCGATACTAAGGGGATCATTACCGATTGGAAAGTTACAAGCATAGCTGCTACAAAAATATAATAGACAATCTTGCTTACTTTACTTTCTGATCGCTGAATTGCATATGCTGCCATAGCTGAAATTACTGATATCAATAACACTGATGCAATCGTAATCAAAAGTGTATTAAAAAATGACTGGGTGAAGTCTAGTTCTCTATATGCTTCTGGGTAATTTTCAGTAGTAAATGTCTGGGGCAATCCTAGGGTGTTAGAAAAAATCTCAGTTTTTTCCTTGAATGAATTAACAATAATCAAGTAAAAAGGTAATACCCATAACATTGCTAAAACGATTCCCACAAACGGATATGCATGGAATTTTCTTTTTAACATCAGACTTCCACCTCCTTCCTAGAACTCAGAAATACTTGTGTTACGGAGATAATCATCAGAATTAAGAAAAAGACCATTCCTTTCGCCTGAGCCAATCCCATTTCTCTTTGTGAGAATGCAGTGTTCACTATGTCCATGGCCACCATTGTTGTTGACTTAAACGGTCCCCCAGAAGTTAATGCCAGATTCTGGTCATAAATTTTGAAGCAGAAAGATAAACTCATGAATAGGCTGATTGTAAAAGCCGGACGTATCATTGGTAGTTTAATTTGCAGCAGTTGTTGCAATTCAGTTGCTCCATCCAAACTAGAAGCTTCTAATAGTGATTCATCAACACCCTGTAAGAAAGCAACATAGATAACCATGATATATCCTGCATATTGCCAAACAACCATCATCACCATACCCCAGAAACCGGTCAATGGGGTAGATAACCATCCATTTAATGCTTCAACACCTATTGCTGTCCCTATAGAAGAGAAGGCTTTAATAAAAACAAATTGCCATATAAAACCAAGGATTAGGCCACCAATTAAATTCGGCATGAAAAAAATGGTCCTCAAAATTGTGCTGCCTCGAAATCCTTTCGTTACAATTACTGCTAAGCATAGTCCGACTAAGTTAATCAATAGAACAGTAACAACAGAAAATTTTAATGTGAACCAAAGAGAGGCCAGGAATTCTTTATCACCTAAAATTCGTTGAAAATTTTCCAATCCCACAAATGTAGAGACTGAAATTCCGTCCCATTTGGTAAATGAATAATATATGCCGATAAGAAATGGAATAACTACTATAGCACTCACAGCGATAGCCGCTGGGATTAAGAAAGGATACGACCATTTCTGGTCGTTTATCCTATTTTTTCTCATTTTTCTAGATAGAGTCAATTTTTTTGAGGATTCCATTTTTTCCCTCCTATTATTGTTCGGCTGGTTTCCATGCATCTTTCACGTCACTAACAACTTCATCCCACGTAGCTTCTCCTGTGATATATTTCTGAATCCCTGTTCCAATCGAATTTTTTAACCAGTCGACATTTGTTGCATTAAATACCGCTTGGCGGTAAGCTCCATCATTTACATAGTTTGTATATTCATTAATCAAATTTACATCGGAAGAATATTCCTCATACCCTTTATAAGCAGGAATAAACATAAAGCTGTCAACTGTGTTTTTCTTGCCATCCTCTGAAATATTCATATAGTCAAGAAATTCTTTTGCTGCTTCTACTTCTTTTTCGCCCGACTCTTTATTGACAATGTAATAATTTAAACACCCACCGTCTAAGTAACTTTCTGGTGTTCCTTCAACAGGGATCGGCAAAATTCCAATATTATCTTGTGCCCATTCTTCATCTGCCTCCATTAAAGTTGGAACTACCCAACTTCCTTGCATAACAATAGCTACTTTTTCCCCGATAAACTTGTCATCAATTTGCGTAGAATAATCCATACTAACTGTCGGCTGTACGCCATAGTCATTTTGGACATCTACGTAATATTTCATTTGGTCAGCATATTCAAAATTGAAATTTGGTGCGGAAACAGCGGTGGTTGGGTCATAATCAAATTCTGGTGCAATAAAAATGCCCCCTCCGTGCATCCCGGTAGACCACGTTTCTTTTGCTGGAAAAGCAAATACGGCGTCAAGACCTAATGTATCTTTCTGTTCATCAATTTTTTTGACTGCTTCAGTTAAATCACTTTGCGTTTTAATAGCATCCGCATCAATTCCAGCCTCTTTAAAGATATTCTTATTGTAGAGATATGAATAGATCTCCATGCTCATCGGAACTGCACCAATGCCCCCATCATCTAGTTTCATAAATTCAATTGTACTTGGAATAGCATTTTTAATAGATTCAGTATCCGAAACATCCGCAGCATACTGTTTGTAGTTAACAAACTGTTCTAAGCCAGCAGCCATAAAAATTGTTGGGGCTTCACCTGATGAAAATTTAGCTTTTAAAGTAGATTCCGAATCTTCACCGCCGCCGACAAATGTCAAATCGATATTAATGTCTGGATTTTTTTCTTCGAACTTTTCTACAAACGCTTCCATTTCTTTCTTATACTCGACTTTTGATAAAAACATACTGATATTCGTCTTATCACTTGAAGAGCCTTCGGCACCATTTCCACATGCAGCCAAAATAGTCGTACCCATCAATACTGTTGCGCTAAGCATTGCTCTTTTCCAAAATTTCATAAAAATTCCTCCATTTCTTTGTATAAAAATTCTAGCTATTTATTAATCTCTAACCACCCAATGGTAACGTTACCATTGGTAGCAAAACTATCGTAACATGCTAGGAAAATAATTTCAAGACTTTTTTTGGTAACGGTACCATCATATGGTATACTTGTTTTGTATAATTTAGGAGGTAAAAAATGACGACGATAAAAGATATAGCTAAACTAGCCAAAGTTGGGACTACTACAGTCTCCCGCGTTATAAACAAAAGTCCAAAAGTTTCCGAATTGACAAAACAGCGCGTGGAACAAGCAATGAAAGAATTAAATTTTGTTCCTAATGAATATGCTCGAGTTTTAAAATCCCAGAAAGCAAAAACTATCGCAGTAAGTGTTCCTAGCATTTGGCATCCGTTCTTTTCCGAATTTGTGTTTCATATCGAAAAAAAATTATTGCAGAAGGACTATCGATTACTTATTTCAAGTAATAATGCTGAGTCATCTGTAGAAATTGAATTCTTAGATATGGTCAGGCAGAATAAGGTGGATGGTATCATCGCCTTGACTTATCACAATATCGACCATTACTTATCTTCAAATCTTCCTTTTGTGAGTATAGATCGATACTTTAAGGAAGCGGTAGCTTATGTGACTTCTGACAATTACCACGGTGGTGAAATTGCAGCAGAAGAATTAATCAAGCGAGGGTGCAAAAATTTAGGGTATGTTGCAGCAATAGCTCCTCAGAAAAACGATACGCTAAGAAGGAAAGATGGATTTGTAGATAAAGCAAAGAGTCTCGGATTTGACGTGGATATTTTCCAACGATATGAACCTATTCTGGATTATAATGTATTTTTTGATGAATTCTTCGAAGAATTCCCAAATCTTGATGGTCTTCTGGTAATGAATGATCAAACTGCGCTAGTGTTATTAGCCTATCTGGATAAAAAAGGAATCCAGGTCCCTAGGGATATTCAAATCGTAGGGTATGATGGATTTCATTATTTCGAGAACTTTGAAACGTCATTGACATCAATTAAACAACCTATTAAAGAAATGGCTGAGGCTGCTTTAAACCTGCTTTTTGATTTGATTGACGGGAAACCAATAGGCGACCCTGTGGTTCTACCTGTCTCTTTCAAAGAAGGTAAAACCACAAAACCTCTATTATAGGCACTTAGATCGTCTATAATATCTATTTTCGTCGGAATAGTTTTTTCGTTATAACTTTTGATCCCTGGCCAAAGCCAAACAACCTATTATACCCGCGTTATCGCCCAATTTAGGTGTAACAATATACGTCTCGATATCCGGCGTCCTTACATACTGATTCAGCTTCTTCTCAAAAGCTTCTCTGATTTTTGGTAGCAAGTGCGCTTGCTTCATCACTCCACCGCCAAAGATGATCCGATCCGGCGACAAGATTAGGGTTGTGTTATGGGCACATTGGGCGAGATAATCGGCTTCAATTTCCCATGCAACATCTGTTTGCGAAACCTCATATCCTTTTTTTCCTGTCCGTTTTTCGATTGCCGGACCAGAAGCTAGTCCTTCTAAACAGCCGTTGTGGAATGGGCAGGTCCCATTGAAATTGTCCGCTTCATGCCGCTGTAAGAGCATGTGTCCCATTTCTGGGTGACTAAATCCATCCACAAATGAGCCGTTTTGAATTGCTCCTCCGCCGACACCCGTACCGACAGTGTAATATACTAGATTGCGTAAGCCTTTACCATGCCCAGCTACATATTCTCCATAACAAGCTGCATTCACATCAGTTGTCCAAAAGAACGGAATGTCAAATTCTTCTTTTAACGTGCCAATGAAATCAAAATTCTCCCAATTTTTTTTCGGAGTGGAGGTAATAAACCCATATGTAGGCGATTCTTTATGAATATCGATAGGTCCGAAGGATCCTATTCCTATACCAATCATCTCATCCCTATACTTTTCAAAAAAATTAATCACTTGAGGTATTGTCTTTTGGGGAATATCTGTAGGAAAACTGACGCTATCAACTACAGATAGCGTCTCGTCACCTACTGCGCAAACAAACTTCGTGCCCCCTGCTTCAATTGCACCATACATTATATTTTTCTCCTTTCTATCTTGGTAAACGATCTTCCCGGCACAGTAATTCTGAAAATGGACTATGGGGTTCTTGTTGGTACCAGTAAGAAACTGTCGAGATATCATCTTCCCTTTCATAGAGTTTAATGTCATCATTTCCTAGATTTTGGAAAGTAACGCTTAAATCAGACTTGAATGATATCGGATCAGGTAGATGCCAACGATACAAGCCATGCATAGGCAATGCATCATCACCGAATCCATGAACCGGATTAGGGTTTGGTTTTCCGGCACTAAAGTAGTCCCGAGTTTGATCTCGTTTTGATTGGAAAGGGTATCCCATAAATAATGTGTTAAAGTTCTGTGCATAGGGCAGTTCTCCATAATTTCGTTTGTGAAATGCCCAGGCTCCTCCAAAGTAATCTTCTGCTCCAGTTGAAGTAATGGTAGGAAAGGCCTTATCTCCATCAATATAGAATTTGAACTCCCCTTCTCCCCACCAGTATCTTTCCAGTGCACAAAGTGCCAAATAAGTCCCCACGTAATAACCCTTACCGGTAATACCGTCAACTAAAGTATAATCAACACCTTTTGTTGTAATTCTTTCTCGGTTCCATTTAGCATGAAAATACATAGCCTCTTCAGGAATTTCTGTCAATGCATAGTTGAACGTGTAAAAAATATGCTTAATGAATTCCGGATGTTCGCTAGTGAGCGTTACTTTAGCTTTTTTGCGGAAAGGCATTTCAAAATAACAATTCATACCAGATGTTGGATTCACGACGATTGGTAATGAATTTACTTCACATCGTGCACCAAACCCATTACAGAAGAAATCCCCTAAAGGACTTTCCACAGAAGGAGTAACTTCATCATCCCAGTAGATTCTAAGAATCAAATCTCTTAAGACAAAACTACCAGCAATTGTTTTATCTGTTACAGTCATCCAAAAATGACGTAATACCCCTGGCCCTTCAATTTCTGCTAAAGTTATAGTCTCTCCGGGTTGGATAGGCACAGAAGGAGATCCTTTCCTTCCTAAGCCCAAATGACTTGCAGTCATCGCAGCTTTTCCCTTCTCACCAGTAATATTTTCAGGCGAAATTGTTCGACTTTCTTCTCCTTTATGAATCCAAATGTTTTTTAACGTATCCATTTTTTTCTCCTTACTCATCTGAAGTTTCTTTTTGAATAATTTGATCATTAACATAAATCAGCTGTTGTCGAGCTTCAGCCACCAGTTGTGGAATGTCAATATGCGGACTGTCTAATTGAACTGCAATACTGATTGCTAAAGGGAGATTAATTCCAGAAATGACATGAACCCGGTTAGACATATAGGGAAAGAAGCGTTGATTAACACTCCCTCCCGCCATATCAGTTAGAACAATAAATTCATCTTCATAGTTTAGTAACTCTTCAATTATTGGACGGATATCTTCTGTCTTCCGATCTGTATATGCACATAATGCAATAATTCGATCATCTCCACCAGTTAAGAAATCTAATGTTTTTTTGAAACCTTCTGCTAACTGAGAATGGCTAGCGATAATCATTTTCCTCATAAATTTTTCCTTTCTATATTTCAATATTTATGCCAAAATTCCAAATGCAGATGCAATCATAGCAAAAAGAATTACAACTAAAATCAATAGTGTCATACTCATTTTTTTCTTTGAGAGCAGATAATACGCAGCGCCTGTGATCATTACAGGAATCAGAGCCGGTAATATGTTGTTTAGCATAGGTTGAATTTCCATATTTACTTCTCCGAAATTAAAAGTAATTGGCGTAATAACGTTTATTACTGAAGCAATTAGGGCTCCCACAACAGTCAGGCCTAAAACAGACGCAGCTTCTGTCAAGAAGGTTATTTTTTCCCCATACTCAGTTACAATTTTGAGACCTTGTTTATAACCGAATTCAAAGCCACGCATACGGAAGAAGAAAATAACTAAAATAAGTAATAGCCACATGAAAATACCAAATGGATTCCCTTCAAGAGCCATATATGCAGCAATTGATCCCATAATAGTTGGAATCATGGTCATCAACAATGAATCGCCTATTCCAGCTAAAGGCCCCATCGTCCCTACCTTAAAGTCTTGAATTGCATCTTTAGCGGATAGTCCTTGCTTCTCTTCCATCGCTACGACAGCCCCTAAAATGATCGCTGCTAACCAAGGTTGTGTATTATAGTACTGAAAATGATTATTTAATGCGGTTTTATAATCTTCATCATTTTTGTAAATTTTCCTTAGAATGGGCGACAATGCATATACGACCGAGGCTCCCTGTTGGGTTTGGTAATTAAAAGTACACACACTCATCAACCATCTATAATTAGCTTTACGTAAATCTTTATTGGTTACCTGGTAGGTTTCATTTTGTAAACGGTTATCCATTACTATTCATCCTCTCCGATATATGTCTCCATAAACGCACCTTTAGCCAAGATACGCGCATCTTTTTCTGTTCGTCTATATACGTTATACGCCAAGGCAAAACCGATTATTGCTGCTCCGATTATTGGAACGTTCAAAAAAGCTGCAATGAAAAAGCCTATTAACAAGTAACTGATATATTTTGTAGTTGGCATGAATCTTAGTAACATTGCAATCCCGACTGCAGGCAGCATTTTCCCTGCAAGTGTTAAGCCATTCATAAACCATTCAGGCATATTTTCTAATAAGAAATTAACTGCAGATTGCCCTAATGTTACAGAAATGAACACTGGAATAGCTGCTGATAATCCGAAGAGGATAGGTCCCAGCCATAATATCCCATTCATTTTTTTGTATTCACCTTTTTGAGAAAAATCCTGAGATTTGCGTACTACAAATCCATTTAAAATTTTTACAAGCACATCCAATTGGACACCCAACATCCCTACAGGTAAACCAACAGCGAGTCCAGCCTCTACACCAAGAGCTGTTCCGAAGGCTGTTGCAATAATAGCTGTTGTTCCGTAATCAGGAACCGAAGAACCTCCAAAGCCAGCTACTCCCAGTGACATTAATTGTACTGTTCCCCCAACTATTAAGCCGGTTTCAATGTCTCCCATTATTAGTCCTGTAAATAATCCCCAAAAAACTGGGTAATTAACAAATAACATAGGGATCCCATAATAATCTATATGTTTAATAAACGCTAATAGTGTTAACAAGATAATTTGCAAAATCGTTAATTCCATAATGGTTTCTCTCCTTTATAACTTATTAGTTATTTCTTGTGGTTTATCTGCCGGAACAAACTGCGTTACGATTTTTATACCCAAATCCAAGAGTTTTCGATAGGTACTAATATTATTTTTAGAAGCATATGCTCTCGGGGATAATTGAACACCATCATCTTTGACCACTGTCCCTCCTACAACTAGTTGAGGTATAGAAACACCATTCTCAACTAAATTTAGAATTGATTCGGGCTCTCTTACAATGACAAACACCTTCTCCTTCTCATATTTACCTGCCTTAAAATTGGTTATGGCAGTATCTTCTGAGATAATAGAAACTGCCATTCCTGCTGGACGTGCCAAACGCATACTCGCTTTTGCAATATCATCGTTAGCTACTTTGTCATCAATTACCATGACACGATGCGCTCCCGACATAGGGGCCCATTGTGTAACGATAATTCCATGAAGTAACCGATTATCAATCCTTGCCATTACTATATTCATCATGTATCCCTCCAAATTTTATTTACTACTTTTCTATATGCAAAAATCGTGCCAATACAAAAAAAGCCTGTTTTATCAGGCTTTTTTTGTATAATCATAAATGTAATTGACTTCAAATGCTGGGATTTCGACACTATAGTATTGTTCTACGACAGTAAATGATTTCTTGAATTTTTGATGGAAGATCCTCAAATGCTTATCTTTTAAATCCACATAGATTTCATCTTGTAGATGAGGTTGCGTGACTAAACGTTCAATTAAACAGCTAATATGGACATACAGGCCGAAACATGTATTATTATCGAGTCTTAGGCCTAATTCATTTTGTAGAATATAAATTGCATCAGAAACTTGCTCTAATAATTTAGAAGGGTTTAAGATTGTTAATTGTTCCATTAAGTTAGTTAAACTAAAATTTTTCAGAATATTTTCATTTAAAAGGTCCAATTCTTCCGTTTTAAAATGTTTAGTCAATTTATTAGACAAATCCTCTATATTTATCCCAAGAATTAATTCCTCAATTGAGTAGAATGCCATACCTTCAATATTGGGATTCAAAGTACCTACTATAAACAGTATTTGATAATCTTTTTTTAGCTCTTCTAGATAGTTTTCGTTGACTAATGTATAGAAATCACTGGTTTCAATTAGAAAATCTGCAGTTTTTGGCAGACTACTTTCTAAAATTTGTTTTAATTTAAAAGATGTTCCTAATCCACTTGCACATGAACATATAATCATTTCTTTCTTACGATTAGATGGCTGATATCTATACTCAACAGTTTGATTTACTTGTGCCTGTTCAAGGATATTTTTTAGAGGAATATTCAAAAAGAGTTGATTAGCAACATCAATAGCCATACGAGTGGATACATTGTTTAAAATTCCAAAGGATCGGTCTTTCGGAATTTCTAAATGTTCATGAATTTTCTCCAATGACCCCATATCTACCAAAAGTATAAGTTCCTCGAAATGCTTTCTCTCTTGAAGATAATGATTAATTTTTGTTGCTAGTTCTTTTGATGATGTGTTCAATGGCATATCTATAGAGTCAAAAATATATCTTCCCATCATACGATTTGCGGTACTGGCCAAAGAGGAGGCAGTAGTATCACCATGAGCAATTATTAATGCTAATCGACTTTTAGAATAATCTCTATTTGTCATCAGATGAAATAAGATAGCTAGTACAAGATAATGTTCTTCAGATAAATCAATATCGGCGTTCCGGGTAAAATCATGCACCCATAGCAGCTCTTGTCTAACGCTTTTTGTAAGATCCTTTTCAAAATTCTCCCATTTTTCTAAATCGATTGTTGTATTCATATACTGGAACATCCAAGAATTAAGGAACATAATTCCTAGATGAAAATAGAAATAATCAAACTGGATTTGAAAATTTTTCTCTAAGTGCTTAATGAATTGACGGAATCGGATTTCTGCATAACTGGAATAATTATTTTGTTTTTCTCTCTGAGAATTCAAAAACCTTTTTTTTAATTCTTTGTCATAGCTTTGAAAAAGAGATTTATCGTCTTTGGTATTTCCCCAGATATTGATAAGAAGTAAGAGTAATTCTACAAATGATATTTTTTCATCAATTCGAATCAATTCATTGACCCCAATATAAATAGTTTGTTTCTCATGATGATGTATTTTGTACTCTCGAAAATCAAATGTTGATGGAAGGGCACTCATTTGGATTTGTAACCCCTCTGTATTATCGTTAGCTACTGAAAAAGCATTCGCACAAGAGATTTGGATAATATTTTTTAAGTTTCCTAAGTTATCTTCGAAAGAATATGTCATCAATAATTCATACAATTGCCCAGATACATATATTTTTTTGGATATTCTGGCTTCTTCCTCCTTAAAAAACATTTGAATTAGTTGTTTACGCTCAAAGTTGGAACGATTTTCGAGAGTTGGGAGAGTAATTTTTACCGGGATACGTCGTTGGAGCGTAGTCAGCAGATGCTTCTCAGGCAGCTCTGATGTAGCAAAGATAATTCGACAACGTGATTCATACCATTTCTCATTGTCACCTAAGCGGTGAAACTTTCCCAGATCCATAAATTGAAAGAGCTTTTCCTGACACTCATTACTCAATGAATGCACCTCATCTAAAAATAGAATCCCCCCAGCTGCTAATTCTGCTAGTCCTCGTCGATTTTCCGAAGCTCCTGTGTACGCTCCTTTGACATGCCCAAAAAAATTAGAAAGAAATAATTCTGGATTGTTAGCGTATTCGCTACAGTTTACAGCTACAAATTTTTTATCTTCTGATATTGTACTATTAACAACTAAATGTTCATAAACCGCATTAGCCAAGAAGCTTTTTCCAGTTCCTGTTTCACCATGTAAAAGTATCGGTAACCCATAGGGTGGATATTGTATAGCAGCCTTCATTTGAGCAAGAATTCCTTTAAGACTCCCTTGACTACCAATTACACTATCCAGTCCGATGCTATGAGTGTTTGTCAACCACTTCTGCGCTTCAGTGATGGAAGAAAATATCAACATGTCTGGAGATTTTTTAGGTAGAACGAAGAATATAACCGGACGAGAGTTTATTTTTCCAAAAGTTCCATCCTTAACGAATTCATTTAAATATTGTGAGACAATGTTACGACTAACATTAAAATAAACTGATACTGCTGCGGCAGTATTAAGCTGCCAACTATCTAAATTTCGACAATGGTCCACTATATAATCATAAATCTTATCTTTTAAGTCTTTCATCTCTACACCTCTTCGACACTGAATATAATTTTCCGACACTACAATAATAGCATTTATAGTATTCTCAAACTATTATAATTTATAATTCCTCACTAATTTTGTAGTAAGTCCCCAATCACTTCGTCATTGATTATTATAGAGATGTATATTATCTCTATAATTAGATATTTTCGACTGAATGGATTCAGTTCAGTAAAAGACCTTTTTAAATCATCATAGCTCATTTTATTACATATATTTCCATATCTAATGTAGAACTCATCTCTATTGCCATCACAGAAGGCATGTGTGGCATGAGTTTGCTTTTTGGTCCTTCTATCCTGACTAGATTAACCCCTTTATGTTGTATTGAAGTGCAATCTATTCGATGTAGTACTAGTCAAATCTTGGTTTTACAGAATAACCGAAATGATTGTTCCTATTGTTCAAATAGTTCTTCAGTAACTCCAGTGCCAGAAGCAACAGTAGGATTATGATTTTCATCTTCTCCAATACCTAAAATTATGGTTCCACCTTAGTGTAGTAGTCTACTATACTAATTAGGTGTATGAATTTATCAATAACAGATACTAAATCTTAGTGTTGTTTAACTATAGTTTTCTTTTATTCCGCGTCAAAGTGCTCTTACTGATTCCGGTCATTTTCTCTACCTCTTTATAGGAATGATTCTTCAATAGATTCATGGCCAGATTGATTTGTTGCTGATTGAATTTCTTTGGTCGCCCTTCCCTGAAATCAGGTTTCTGTTTGGCCAGCTCTTTCCCTTCCTGCGTACGTTCCACAATCAGATCGCGCTCAAAATCCGCAAAAGCGCTGAAGATGGTGAAAATCAATCTTCCGGTGGACGTGTTTTCGATAATTCCTAGATTCAGCACATTGATCCGCACGCCCTTCTCGAATAAGAGCTTGATCGTGTTCAATGCGTCTTGTGTGCTGCGAGCGAAGCGATCCAACTTCGTCACAACCAGCGTATCCCCCGTTTCAATTTCCTGAAGGAGTTTTTGGAATTCGGGACGATCACTTTTTGTTCCGGTAATTTTTTCGAAGTAAACCCGATCGCAGCGTTCCTCCTCGAGTTGACGCAGCTGTCCTTCCAGATCTTGTTGGCGGGTACTCACCCGTGCATAGCCATATTTCATCTTTTTTTACCCTCTCTTTTGACTATAAGTTATGACACATTCGTATCCTTTGATTTTACTGGAGCAAGAAAGTATAGTCAACACTCTTAAGTTTTGATTACGAATTTTATTTTTCAAATAAAAATACCCTTTTCAGTCTTATATACGAAAAGAGAGAGTTCATCTGATATGATTATATTATGTAGTTTATTTAGTAAAAAATACATTTGTACGAGGAGCTGACATGAAAAAATATATTAAAGATAATTGGAAATGGCTATCAAGCGGTTTTTTTGGCCTCTTTATTATAATCCCTCTCTTGACTCAGATATTAATTAATATAGATACGATTAATAAAGGGTCGGACGACGGTTGGTTAGGTTTTTGGGGTGGATATTTAGGTGCTATTATTGGGATAGCTGGAGCAATTTTTGTAGTACAGATACAATTGAAGGAGGATAGGGAAGGTAGAGAGGTCGAAAAAGTTGACAATACTTTCTTTAATTTACTAACACTACATAATGATCAAAAGAACACGCTAAACGACGAGCGTATATTTGAAAAAATATATTCCGATTTTAATAAAGAACTGAAAAATCAGCTTTTAGAAGAAGGATTAGATTTTTTTTACTCAGAAAAAGCTACAATCGTTTCTATATTGCAGGAATTCATAAAAGGATATAAAAATTATATTGAAAATAATGAACAATACGTATCAGCTGAATTCTTAGAACGTTGGGAGAGGAGAAAAACAGGGGCAACTTTTTCCGATAGTTGTACAGGTACAGCGGATTCAACCTTATATAACGATCTCTGCTATGCATTAGAAGAAATCGCTAGTATAGAAAAATTTTTAGATGATGTCGAGAATAAAAAAATAAATTATTTTTCTCACGCGGTCTTCGAAGGAGCATATGAAAAATTAGATAATTATACTCGGAACTATAAGGCTTATCTTTTCGATGTTCCAGAGAAATGGAACCAGTTAATTGCGGCATTATACAAATATAAATCAGGACATTTAAGTTTACTACCTTTTAATAGAAAAAAACGAGGAATCGAACGTGCTATTAATAATCATTATAGTAGAATTGGTGCATACTTTAGAATTTTTCATAGGATAGTAAAATATATTAATGATAAAGTAGCAGATGAAGAAATTAAAAAAGATTACTTAGGTTTTTTAAGAGCAACTATAAATGAAAAAGAGATGTTAGTTATATTTTATAATGCTGCGTATACAGAAAGAGGCAATGGGCTGTTAAAGGAAATTCGTAAAACAACCTTTTTTGGAGAGCATAATGAATTATTGGAAGATTCTACCGTGCAGCATTTTAATCCTAACTCGATGTTATGGAAATCTGAGGACCTAAAAATTATGCAAGGGTTTGGTAATAAATAGTATATATAATTAAAATGAGGGGCTCTTCTTCCCCGCATGTTGTTGATTTGCTATAGTAGCGTTACCTCATACAACCCTATATACAACATGACAACCACTACCATTTATCGTTACTTAAAAAGCAATCCCAAATAACGCATATTAAGCTGATTTCGCGGGTAAGTTACCTACCTTAGAATTTGAAATCTGCTTAAAATGCGTTTTAGTTTAAGTTATTTTTTTAATCAATCCTACATCTCACTTAATTCATTATATTTAGAAATCAAATCACTACAATAATCATCGATTTCCACAATTTGTTTTCTCAAGCTATCTGTAATTTCCTTAACAATAACTTCCCTCTCTTCTTCCCCTAGTCTTGAAATAATATTATCAACAAAATTTTGATCTACTTTTTTGAGTTTCCAGTTCCCAACTGTCCACCATTCCCAATTTGATTTTTTATTGCGGTTATCAAAATGATTAAGTGTTTTTTCTAACACTACTCTTTTTTGTGGCTCAATTCTGCCAGTAAAAGCTAATTTTATTTTACCTGATGATTTGGCATCTTTATTCAGTATTTCAAAAGAGTATGCTTTATGATTTCCCCAACCTCCGCGATAATCACTCGATAGTCTTGGAAATACTTTATTCATTTCCTTAGTTTCAAAACGAATGATAGATTTTCCTGAGTGGTTTGGATTCGAAATTAACAGTCCGTCCTTCTCTAAATTATTTATTGCTTCACTATATAATTCACTCATCACACTCAAGTTATCTGGTTTATTTTCAAAAATTAAATCCAGGGCTTCTTGATGTTGACTATAGATTCTATTACAAATTTTTTGTAGCCTCTCATCCACTATTACATCTCTCCTTAAACTGTTCAAATAGTCATCGACTAAAAAGTTAATTTTTGAATCTAGTCCATAGATTTTAATTAAGCGTTCTAAAATCTCTATGATTTCATAATATGAAAGTAAGTACCAATTATTGTTGGTTGCTTCGTCACGTTCAGGAGTCAAAAAAACAAAAAGCTTTGTGTAATCTCTATAATGGCTATCAACATAATTTTGGTACTTATTTAATTGGTGTTTTGATTCACTTGCACCAATTGTTAACGCCGGTAGTAAAATGTAGGAAAACAACGGTTTGAAAAATGTCGGAAATCATACATTTTTTTGAATATACTTATTTCATCTCATCTACACAAGGAGGTAATGAGCATGAGAAAAGATATTC
>NZ_JAQMHR010000009.1 GCF_028309625.1 Trichococcus sp. K1Tr
GATCCACCATTCCAGAGTATTCCAGATCACCGGAAACTCATATCGCATGAAAGACTACAAGCTGGAACGCGAGCAGCGTTCCAAGAAAAAAACACCGGACGATCCTCCGTGATCGACCGGTGAAAAAAGACAGTCCCCCGTTGTTTTTCGGCAGAAGCCGGTGAAAAACAACATCGTCTTACCGCTGAAAAACGACATTTTTTAAACCGGTGAAAAACAACATTTTTGAACCGGTGTTGACACCAATTTTATTTTCAATAGCCATGACTACTTTATTATTCTCTGATACTAAAAAAATATCTATGTTTTTATGTTCTCTATAAATCATCAAATCATTGTAGTCATTCAGCACTAAATCAAAATAATCAAACGAATCATTCTGTCTATCATTTTCTTCGATTACTGTTTTAAGTAGAGATTTGAAAAACTTATCCTGCCATTTATGACTTTCATTAGGGGATAGCAAGTATGCTAAAAAACTGCTGTGTCTGATTTCCGATCTTGATAATTTAAGTATTTGAAATATGTTCGTTTCATCTAGCCATTCAGATAGCTTATCTTCAATCTCTTCCATATCATTTAGTAAATTTAGAAGCTTTTTTTCTTTAGAAAGTTCTTCCAATATAGATCCTCCTTATATTTATGATATAAAACTAAAATTTAAATGTACCACCTCTGCAATAAGTTTTACCAGACTCGTTAAAGAAATGTATCACTAAATGCGAAGTAGCTTACCGCAAATACCACTTGTATAATTATAGTAATTCTTATAAATTTATTTCCACATGATTTTTAATTATAAACTTCATTAAAATACTTGTGAGCTCAATGATAACCTCAGCTTCTATTTCATTAGTCACTACTTCCCTAGTATGTTTGATATATTGATTTTGGAACTTAGTGTAGTAATCAATCAACGTCGTAATAGTATTTCTGAGTTCAGGAGTAATTCCGCTACTTTTTAGCAATCTCCCTAACTCATTAAGTTGGTTCTCCAGGCTCTTATTATTGCCTAATACTTCTTTTAACAAGGTTTCAAAGGCTAATCTCATTTCATCTAATGAGTTTCTATATTCAAAACCATTTTCATACTTTAGTAATGCTGCATTATAGAAATTTAGTGAGGTTGGATAGTCTTCTAGCCAATGTCTGGTATTTATGATTAGCTCTGAGTCTTCCAGCTTACTAGTAGAAAGATATCCATACCTTTCTACCAATTTCATTTTCAACTCATGGGCATTTTCATTTTCTCTGAATGTGGGTAAGGAAGCTAGATCAATTATTATTTTGTATTGCTGTTCTTCAGAGAAGCATAAAAGGTTACTTTTAAAAGCTTGTCTTTTTGAAACCATTTTACTGGAATGGAAGGGATAATTGTCGTAAGTTAATGACTTATTAAAATCGACTGCATATCCAGTAAAATAAGAAATAATCTTAGAGCCTGTTAAACCACTATCTGTTTCAGCCAGAATGTCACTTGCATATGTTAAAAATGAAATATCCATTGTACTTATTATCCTTTCTTATTCTTATAATTGCTGACAAGCTCTTTTTTTGATTCGATAAACTATACCTCTTGTCATTCCTTTGGCATTTGCAACCTTCTTGATTGGCTCATCTTGCTGCAATTTATTCATGATTATATTGTAAATCATAGGGATTCAATTTACCGATCCTGATTTGGATACGGGATTTACATGTGCGCATACCCGATTTTCATCTACCTTTACTCATTTTGTCACAGTATTTATTATACACTTATAATCGGTACGATTAATGCAATAAAATCAATGTTTGGCATGTGTCTAATTTGGGTACACCTTAAATAGACATTAGAATATAAAGTATTCTCTCTCTAATAAATTACTGAGGTGTTACTTTTTTCATTTATCTAGATTCATAAAACGGAAAATTTGATATTTCAGGCAAATTATCGGAGAATCACACCACTCTGTTCGCGAACTTCTGACACCCTACTTGATTGTCTGAGAAAGTAGGGCATTCGATCGCATCCTACTTATTTCTGCGGTTGGAGACAAAATGCTTGTCGGTCCAGCAACTACGATCAATGACGCGTTGTCTCAAATCATTAAGGGCTTGGCGATCGTGAACTGAGGAACATAAGTCGGAATATTGATTGAACGCACAGAAAAGCTCAAAAGGCGCTCAATCAAGAGCGCCTTTTGGGCTTTTTCAGCATATATTCTTATCCTTTAACCGATCCGGAAGTCACACCTTCCACATAGAAGCGTTGCATGAAGATGAACAGAATCGTGATCGGGATGGCAATCAGCACACAGCCTGCGGTGAAGGCCATGAACAGCGAGTTCGCGGTTGTGCGGGTCATCATCGTGAACAGCCCAATCGCGATCGTGTAGTTCGGGATGTTGTCGCCCATGATGATTTTTGCGAAGATAAAATCCATCCATGGTCCCATGAAAGCCAGCAAGGACGTGTACACGATGATCGGTTTGGACAACGGCAGTGTGATTTTTGTGAAGATCTCCCACTTGTTGGCACCGTCGATCATGGCCGATTCATCCAATGCCATCGGGATCGTATCGAAGAATCCTTTGGCGATGTAGAAGCCTAGCGCCGAGCCGGCGGAATAGACCAGAATCAAAGCAAGCAGGCTTTCCGTCAGATTCAGGGCTTTCAGGATGTAGTACACGGCGATCATGCTCATGAATCCGGGGAACATGTTCAGGACCAACGCGACTTTCAGGAACGGTTTCCGCATCTTGAAGCGCAGGCGCGACAGTGCGTACGCCATTGCGATTGTGATGAAAGTCGACAGAATGCAACTGATGACGGAAACAAACAACGTGTTCAGGAACCAGCGCACAAACGGATAATTTCCGGTTGTGTTCTGCAAAAGAATTCTGTAGTTATCCAACGTGAATGATTTTGGAATAATGTACGGAACGAACGCGCCGCCTTCTGCTCGGAAGCTGGTCAAAACGATCCATACGATAGGGAATAGCCAAATGACCGACAGAACAGCCAGGATGGCATAGACTGTAGCCAGCGAAGACCGCCGTTGCGCTTTGTATCCTGTTGTTTTCTTTGCTTTTGCCATTTTTTTAGCCCTCCTTGAATGAATTCGTTCTTGTGTAAGCCAGCAGACTGAACACTGCGGACAGGATGAAGATCAGGATACCGATGACGGATGCCAAATTGTAGTCCATCGTATTGACCGTCAAGTTGTACAGCCACGTAACCAACAAGTCCGTCGAACCCGCGCCGTAAAAGTCGGAGTTCGAAGGTCCGCCTCCGGTCAACAGGAAAATGACGTTGAAGTTGTTGATGTTGCCGATGAACTGTTGGATCAACGCAGGCATCATCACGAACAGAATTTGCGGGAAAGTGATGTTCCTGAAAATCTGCAGTTTGTTAGCGCCATCGATCCGGGCCGCTTCGATCTGATCCGTCGGCAGGTTTTGGATGATCCCCGTCGAAACCAGCATCGTTGCCGGAATCCCGATCCACATGTTGACGACAATGACGGTAATTTTTGCCCAAATCGGATCTGTCAAAAATGGAATGGCTGAATCGATCAGGCCCAAGTTCAACAATGTCGCGTTGATGGGACCCGCGCCATTCAAGAGATTACGCATCACCAACAGTGAAATAAACTGCGGAACGGCCATCGTGGTGACGAAAATTGTGCGCCAAACGCCTTTGAATTTCAGGCCTTTAGTATTGATCAAAAGTGCCAGCAGGATGCCGAAGAAAAAGCAAGTGACTGTTGCCAACGTCGCCCAAATCAGCGTCCAGCCCAAGACCGGGAAGAAGGTGTCTGCCATATTTCCGGAAATGACGTTACCGAAGTTTACAAAGCCGACCCAGGTAAAAAGGTTTTTCGGCGGCAGATGCGTGTGGTCATAGTTCGTGAAGGCGATCGAAATCATGTAGAGCAGCGGCAGGACCGTGAACAAAAGTACGCCCAACAACGGAATCGTCATCAAGGTGGCATGGAATCGTTCATTCAACAAACTCGCCAAATCATCCATCGTGCTCGGGATTTTTTTTCCTGCTTTCTTCAGTTCATGGATATTCCTTGCGCTTTTCAGATTGATGACGTACAAACCAACAAGGAGCAAACAAATCACAATGGCAGCAATCCCGAATAATAGCAGTAACATCGAGTTGTCGCCCTCTTGCAGCACTTCAATCCCTAAGCGTTCGTCAAAAACGAGCCCTTGCCCCTGAGTACCCAACGTCGCCAACATAGATAGCGCCCGCAGTCCATTGCGGATCAGCCAATAGAAGAAGGCAATCTGCGAAAACAGGAAAATCAAACCCTTTAAATATTGTTTATTGGCAAGATTGGCAGCTCCCATGACAACAAAGGAAAGTTTTGTTGCGACGTCCCCTTCTTTGAACAATTCCCGAAAGGTCATCTGCTGGCCGTAACTTTTTTTCTTGAACATGGCTTCCCCACTCACTTTCATGATTTAAATAAGAGGGACGAAAGATGCGTGATCTTTCGCCCTCTCTGCGTGATATATATTGTTGGCTAGCTTCACGGGTTAGCCCTTCGGAAATTAGATAAATCGTACCTATTGCGCTCTTCGATGCTCAGTCGGCACGATTTCCTAAATTTCTTTCAGGGCTGAACGAACCCGTTCCGCTTTTCTTGCTTTATTCTTTTTCTTCTTCAGGTTCTGTTACTTTGGAAGTGTCGCTGACCAATTTGTCCAGTTTTTCCATGTACTCGGATTCTGTGATGTTGCCTTTGTATGCATCATTGATGATGGCATCCATTGCTGGCCAGAATGAAACGATTTCCGGAACTTTAGGCATTACGACTGAATGAGTGGATTGGGACATTTCCATGACCGCTTTCGCCACAACATCTTCTTGCACTTCCGCTGTTTCTTGAACGACTTTGTTAGATGGGATGACGCCCATTTCCTGGAATTCAGTCAATTGGGAAGTTTCATTGGAAAGGTAGTTAGCCAAAGCCATGGATGCCAAAGGCGCATCTGTCTGTTGGTTTACGGCAAACAATTTGACGCCCAAGAAAGCTTTCATCTGAACTTCGCCGCTGCCGAAATCGACTGTCGGGTAAGCCGCAACGCCCATGTTCTCGCCCAAGGCTTTGATGACATCATTTTTCGACCAAGGACCGGAAAGGAATGCGTCCGAAACGCCTGCTTCCAAGTTAGCCAAAGCTTCAGCACCAGATTGGATCACGCCTGGATTGTTCTTTTGAGCTGCAATCCAGGCAAGTACTTCAGCACCTTTTTCGCTATTGAAATTGGTTCCGCTTGGATCTTCACCGTTTTCACCGTACAAGTAAAGACCGTTACTCATGAACAGCGGCCCAAAGATATAGTTGGCTCCGGCTTCAGCAAAGTTTGTGCCGATTTTGCCTTTTTCAGACAATGTCGTCCAGCTCTTCACATCGTCTTCAGTAAGTTTCGCTTTGTTATAGTAGAGAACTTGCGATTCAACGCCGTATGGGTAGCCGTAAAGCTCATCGTTCCACGTTACGCCTTCAACAGCCGATTCCACGTTGTTTGCTTTTACTTCATCTGCGTATTTTGTGTTCGGGTACAACAGACCCGCTTCAGCCATTTGACCGACCTGGTCATGCGGCATCATGAAAACATCGGCAGCTGCTTTTGGATCTTTCGAGACATCTTTTTTCGCATCCGCTGAGCTTCCTGCTGCCACTTCAACCGTAACTTCTGGGAATTCTTTTTCGAAGTCTGCTACGATTCCTTTGAAGACTTCCACGTGATCCGTGTCCACCCACAATTTAACATCGCCTTCTACGACGACTTCCCCGGATGTGTTCTCAGCCGAACCTGTGTCGCTTGTATCAGCTGTGCCGCCGCATGCGCCCAAGATTAAAGCAGATGCCCCCAATATTAAACCGCTTCCAAAATATTTTTTCCAATTCGTCTTCACTTACTTGTCCCCCTTGAAATGAATTTCCTTTACAAGTCTGATTATGCAACCGATTGCTTAAATAGTCAAGCGTTATTTCTCATAAAAAGAAAACGGTTTATTTTTTTGATGAGTCAGATCGATTGTGAAAAGTTTAATTACATATGTATACCAAGGTTTTTTAATAGTCCGCGAGCCAATGCACATAATTCTCAACCAAAAAAATAAAATGCAACCGATTGCTAAAAGTTCTTGCAACCGATTATGCAATGTGCCACAATGTGGGAAAACAAAGAGTGAAAAGGAGCCGATACTACTATGAACACTTCAGCACTTTACCATCGTCCCGAAAGCGAGTTTGCCTATCTATATGACCCAGAAACGATGCATGTCCGTTTGCGTACCGCTCGCGGAGACGTTAGAGAGATGGGGTTGCTTTACGGGGACCCTTATTTTTTGGACAAAGAGGAGTGGTTCCGCAAACCGCTTCAGATGATCAAAACACTTTCCACCGATCTTTACGATTACTGGTTTGTGCAAGTGAACGCACCTTTAAAACGCTTATCCTATGCGTTCGCCTTAACCGGCCATGACGGAATCTCCGTCTTCTATGGCGATCACGGTGTTTACCCATTAGAAGAGGAGTATTTGCGGATGCCGAATAATTACTTCCGGATGCCCTTCTTCCATGAAGTCGATCGCTACAAAACACCTGAATGGGTCAAAGAAACCATTTGGTATCAGATTTTCCCGGAGCGTTTCGCCAACGGGGATCCTAACAACGATCCGGAAGGCACGCTGGCTTGGGGCTCGGAAGACCCGAACAGACAGAACTTCTTCGGCGGCGACCTGCAGGGGGTCATCGACAAGCTTGATTATTTGGAGGACCTGGGAATCAACGGGATATATTTCTGCCCGATTTTTGAAGCTTCTTCCAACCACAAGTACGACACGATCGATTACCTGAAAATCGATCCGGCCTTCGGCGATGCCGAAACGTTCAAAAAACTCGTGGACGAATGCCACAGGCGCGGCATAAAAGTCATGTTGGATGCCGTCTTTAACCATATCGGCGATTCTTCTCCGCAATGGCAGGACGTGCTTAAAAATGGGGAAGATTCGAAATATGTCGATTGGTTCCACATCAATGAGTTCCCGGCTTCGTACAAACGAGGCGAAAACTTTGAGGATGCTTATGACATCACCTACGATGTCTTTGCCGCTAACCCGCATATGCCGAAATTGAATACGGCCAACCCGGAAGTGCAGGACTATCTGCTGAACATCGCTCGCTATTGGATCGAGGCTTTCGATATCGACGCCTGGCGTTTGGATGTCGCGAACGAAGTCGACCACGCTTTCTGGAAAAAATTCCGGATCATCTGCGATGAAGCCAAAAAAGATTTCTACATTCTCGGCGAGATTTGGCACTCTTCCCAAAACTGGCTGCAGGGCGACGAATTCCATGCCGTCATGAACTACGCCTTCACCGACGCAATCATGGGCTATTTCGTGAAGAATGAACTATCATTAAGTAAAATGGTGTCGGAAATGAACAACCAACTGATGCTCTACCGTGATCAGACGAACCAGATGCAGTTCAATATTCTGGATTCCCATGACACGCCGCGCCTGTTGACGGAAGCCAACGAGGACAAAGACATCATGAAGCAAGCGATGGCCTTTACTTATATCCAGCCCGGCGTGCCTTGCATCTACTATGGAGATGAAATCGGCTTGACCGGCGGAATGGACCCGGATTGCCGCAAGTGCATGGTCTGGGAAGAGGAAAAGCAGGACCGCAATCTGCATCGATTCGTGAAACAACTGAATGGCATCCGCAAAGAGCAGCAAAGGATCCTTTCGGAAGGCACCGTTTATTGGCGCCAAGTGTCCGAAGAATCGGGCGTGATCATTTTGGAGCGCATGCTGGGCGGCGAGGTCATCCGCGGTGCCTTCAATACCGGCGAACATACAGCACGGGTCGAGCTGATCGGGGAGGCTTTGTTCTCGAACCTTGCGGATGTGTCGGATGGATCGGTCGAATTGGAACGCAAAGGTTTTGTGTTGATGAAAGAATAATCCCTGCCCGTTGCGGCGGATAGATGCGAAAATAAATTTTCTGAAATGAATAAGGGATGAGGTTGCAGCATGGAAAAACATTGGTGGCAAGAGGTTGTCGTTTATCAAATCTATCCGCGGAGCTTCAAAGACAGCAACGGCGATGGTATCGGCGATATCGCTGGTATGACCGAAAAATTGGACTACCTGGAAAAATTGGGGATCGGGGCGATTTGGCTTTCGCCTGTCTACCAGTCGCCGAACGACGACAACGGGTACGACATTTCCGATTACGAAGCCATTCTTGATGAATTCGGCACGATGGCAGAGATGGAGCATTTTATCGCGGAAGCCGACAAGCGCAACATCAAAGTGGTGATGGATCTGGTGGTCAATCATACTTCGGACGAACACGCTTGGTTTGTCGAAGCCAAAAAAGGCAAAGATAATCCGTACCGCGACTATTATGTCTGGGCAGATCCTGCCGCAGATGGCGGCGTGCCGAATGGATTGGGCTCAGCCTTCTCCGGCCCGGCCTGGGAATGGGATGCGGCGAGCGGTCAATATTACTTGCATCTTTTCAGCAAAAAACAGCCGGACCTGAACTGGCAGAACCAAAAGATGCGCCAGGAAATCTACGCGATGATGAACAGCTGGATCGACAAAGGCATCGGCGGCTTCCGCATGGATGTCATCGACCTGATCGGGAAAATCCCCGAAAAGGGAATCACCGGAAACGGCCCACAGCTGCATGAATTCCTGCAGGAAATGCAGCAAGCGACTTTCGGCAACCACGATCTGCTGACCGTCGGCGAAACTTGGGGAGCGACCCCCGAAATCGCCAAATTGTATTCCGCTCCTGAACGCAAGGAGCTGTCCATGGTTTTCCAATTCGAACACATCGGCTTGGACCAAAAACCGGACGGCGAAAAATGGGATCTGCAGCCTATGCGGGTGGCCGAACTGAAACGGATTCTGACGAAATGGCAAACGGAACTCGGGCACGACGGCTGGAACTCCTTGTTCTGGAACAACCATGATTTGCCACGGATGCTTTCGCGCTGGGGCAATGACCAGACGTACCGTTCGGAATGCGCCAAAATGCTGGCGATCCTGCTGCACATGATGAAAGGCACGCCCTACATCTATCAAGGCGAAGAAATCGGCATGACCAACACGCCGATCACATCCATTACGGAAGCAAGGGACATCGAAACGATCAATATGTACCGCGAGCGCTTGGCGAAAGGCTATTCCGAGGCGGAGATCCTGGCTTCGATCAACGCGAAAGGCCGCGACAATGCCCGCCGCCCGATGCAATGGGACGCTTCCTCGAACGGCGGCTTCACGGCAGGCACGCCTTGGATCGGCGTGAATGAGAATTATCCGGTCATCAATGCGGAAGCTGTATTGGCGGACCCGGATTCGATCTTTTATACCTACCAAAAACTGATCCGCTTGCGCAAAGAGCAGCCGATCATCGTTTGGGGCGATTTCGAGCTGGTTGATACGGTCGACGAAGTCATCAGCTATTACCGGGAATATGAGGGGGAACGTTGGCTGATCGTGACCAATTTCTCCGATGCCGCGCAACCGTTCTCGGTTGAGGACGAGATAGTCGAAGTCATCATCCAGAATGACGGGGATGAGATTACCGGTTTGAAGGAGCTGCAACTGAAACCTTGGCAAGCTTTTGTTGTGAAGGTGAAGACATGAACAGATGGTGGAAAAATGCGGTAGGCTATCAGATCTACCCCCGGAGTTTCCGGGATGCCAACCACGACGGCATCGGCGACCTGCAGGGGATCATCGAAAAACTGCCCTATCTGAAGTCATTGGGCGTGGATTTCATTTGGCTGAATCCAGTCTACGCTTCGCCGAATGTCGATAACGGCTATGACATTTCCGATTACCAGGACATCCATCCCGATTTCGGGACGATGGCTGACTTCGAGGAATTATTGGTCACGGCCCATGCGGCAGGCATCAAAATCATCATGGATCTGGTCGTGAACCATACAAGCGATCAGCATCCTTGGTTCTTGGAAGCGAAAAAAGGCAAAAGCAACCCGTACCGCGATTATTATCTGTGGGCGGATGCCACGGAAAATAAAATGCCGAACGCTTGGAAAAGTTTCTTCGGTGGATCGACCTGGACTTACGACGGTTCGGGCCAGGCCTACTTCCATGTCTTCGCACCCGAACAGCCCGACCTGAATTGGAGAAACCAGCAAGTGCGGGAAGAAATCTACCGGATGATCCGTTGGTGGCTGGATTTGGGCATCGACGGCTTCCGTCTGGATGCGATCAGCCATATCCAGAAAGAACCGTGGGATTTCAAAATCACCGACAATCCCTGGGCACCCTTCATGAATGTCTCGGGGATCGAAGTCTATATGCAGGAACTGAAGGAGATTTTTGATGCCTACCCCATCATGACGGTCGGCGAAGCAAGCGGCGTCTCCAGCAAAAAAGCGGTAAATTGGACCAAAGAGGACGGCTATTTGAACATGATCTTCGAGTTGGAGCATAACGTGCGCGAAGGCCAGCCGGGTGCGGAACGGCTCAATCTGTTGGGGTTCAAAAAGGTGCTTTCCCGTTGGCAAAAGGACTTGGGGTCGAATGGATGGAACGCCCTGTACGTGGAGAATCATGATAATCCGAGGATCGCTTCGATTCTGGGGGATGAATCGCCCAAATCAGCCAAAGCGATTGCGACGATGTATATGTTGCTGAAAGGGACGCCCTTCATCTATCAAGGCCAGGAAATCGGCATGACCAACTTCGCTTTCGAGTCGATGGAACAAGTCGACGCCCAGGATTCGCACAATCTTTACCGCATTCTCTTGGATAGCGGCTCGTCCCCGGAAGAAGCGCTAAGGAACGTCACCCATTGGACGCGGGACCATTCGCGCACGCCCCTGCAATGGGAAGGCGGGATGTTCGGCGGATTTTCCGAGTTGCTGCCCTGGATGGCAGTGAACAGTAACGCTGAACATTTGAATATCGCCGAGCAGGAAAAAGATGAACAATCCGTTTTGAGCCATTACAAGCAATTGATCCGATTGAGAAAGAATCAGTCCGTATTTTCCGATAGTACCTTCGAACTGATTCTGAAAAATCATCCGCAGGTCTTCGCTTATTTGCGAAAATCGGATACAAAACAGGTCCTCGTTCTCACGAACCTTAGCCGGAACCCTTGCCAAATCGACCTTCCGACACGGGTGTCCCACAAACAATGGCAGCTGCTGTCGACGAATACAGTGGATGTGCCTGCGGTTGCAAAGCGGCTGCGGATGCAGCCTTACGATGCTTGGGTGTTTGAAGAAGTAGTTGGGGGCTCCCGCTGGAGTGAGGCGGGAACAGATCGGATAAATCCGCTGAGTGGAGACATCATCGGACCTACGCACAATATTCCGAATCGAAGCTGAATCATTTGAATCGAATTTCCGCCCCCCTCATACAACAAACTGATCACGTATAAGGCATTTTATTTTATATCACAATATGTGTGCATCTTTACTCTTGAAAAAAAGCTTCTTGACATAGGCATCGGTTGGTTCAATTTCCCCTTGGAGTCTAAATCATAAATTTTCAAAAGAGACAGGTTCAGTCCATTTACAAAATGAATTTTCCCCTTTATACTCTCATCTTTGACAGTAAAAACCACAATAATACCTATAAAACGGGCAAAATTGTGGTTTTTTGCATCCGAAAATGAGTACTATTTCTTCTTTTTGGTTTGTTGTAAAATATTTTTCATCTTATTTTGCGTGACTATTTCGGTATCCGTACGGAACCCAAATTCCTCGTGTAAGTGGGAATGTAGCCTTCGGCTGGCACTTGTAATACTGTCATACTGCTTATTGTCTCAATGATTTCACAGCACGTATGGCTTTCGTCAATTTTTTCCAAAATGCGAACTCGTCTCGTGTACTTACAGAAGGACGAAAGAATCCAGAATGCTCTTATCAGCGCGCAATGCCGTCCGTTGGACAAAGGTTATTGAGAGGTCTTCGATAACGATGATTTCTTGAGAATCAATTATCTGCTTGGAAAAAAATGGCCCCATCAATTTGTGCCGCTAGAGACCCTTCGGAAGTACGGGAAGTAGCGTGTGTGTACAACAATTTTAAAAAGCGAAAAAGCAGCTAAAAACCTTAATATAACGGTTTTTAGCTGCTTTTTCTTTTATAAACTGTCAAATTCGGGAATTACATATTAGCTGCAGAACTCTCAAATTCAGTGGTATTGAGTCCTTTTTCTTCTTCAATAGCTTCTTTTTCTGCAATCTTAAACCATGGATACCATAAAAATATCGGTAAAATCTGAGTTACAATTTGTAAAATTAAAATTCTCACCCCACCTTGCAAAAACGCACCAAACCCAATAGGCAATCCAAACACATGCGCCGATCCATTAAAATGCGGAACTAAACCAATTTTTATAACAAAATACGATAAACTCAACATTAGTAAGCTATTGGTTAAGAATGGGAAAAGAAATTTAAAATTTAAAACCAATGGTAGCCCGAAATTCATTGGTTCTCCAATACCAAATATTGATGGACCTAATGTTAATTTCCCAACCTCTCTGAATCTTTTACTCCGCGATCTCATTAGTAAGAAAATCAACGCCAATTGATAACCACCAAAGTTGACTAAACTGTAAAAAGCAAATCCTGCAATATTCGGAGGTGTATGCCCCGCCGCTAGAGCTTCTAGGTTTTGAATATCAAGAGCCATCCATAAGGGTTGAACAAATGGCATAATAACATTTTGTCCATGTATTCCAAAAAACCATAAGATATTGGCTAATAGGGACACAATTAACACTGCGCCTAGACTACCACCCAGCTGTTGCATTGGAGCTTGTAGTAAAGAATACACAGCTTGATGTAAGCTACCAAATGAAGTTAAAGAAAATACATATCCAACTAACATAAAGAGTACACCTATAGTTAAAGTAGGGATAATACCTGCAAATACATTTGCTACCATAGGAGGAACGCCTTCAGGCATTTTTATTGTGAATCCTCTTTGCTTAAATTCAATAAATATTTTGGAAGAAATCATTGCAACAATTAACGCAGAGAATGCTCCAGAAGCGCCTAACCATTGAACTGGGACAGCTCCTCCACCATTTTTTTCTAAGATACCACCGGGTGTTAAAATTAAAAACCCGAACAATGCTGCCACTGCAGCTGCAACTCCATCATCATCTCTTAATGTTAAATGTACAATGTTTTTTGTTATGAATATTACCATGTACACTGCTAATAGACCCAAAGTATAAGTGGTTGTATTACTTAATATAGGGAGCATACCAGAATTACTTACAAAATCAGTTAATGGTTTGAACGGGATAACATAGGCTAATAATGAAAAGGATCCTAAAACGGTTAGTGGTAAAGTTGCCATCATTCCAGAAGACAGCCCTTGAACCCATGTATGATTTGATATTTTCTCTAGCGTAGGTGATAGTTTTTCGAAAAATTTAATAAATAGTTCTTCCATGATTACTTCCTCCTATTATGTTTCAATTCACATTAACTATGTGCAAAAAGAATTTCATTTATTTATATAAGTTGAACCGAATTATTTCACCTCCTACTACCTTGTAGAGGAAGAACAGTATGATGCCGCTGCTTTTCTGCATTTTTTGGTTCATTTTGGGCAACTTAATCATCCACCACCATAATGCGTTTCACTTTGACCGCGCTAGTCCATTGTGTCACGACGATTCCGTGAACGAGTCGTTCACCAATTCGAGCTAATACTAATCTCATTTTTTATTTCTTCTTTTCAATTTTCGAATATTTCTGCTATATCGTGTTCGAGGGGTACACCTTCTTTGCAAAATACCGGAATGGTGTCTAATATGACGACAATATTGTACGTCCGGCCGCCAGTGTAAACTTCTTTCGTGAAAACATGGATCCAGTTACAGCCTTTCGGCAAGTAAACCGGCATGTGGGTTATGCCCTCCGTCACCACCGGGGCAACCAATAAATCGCTGCCAAATAAATAATGAGTGGTTTCTTCCCAAGCTTTGGGATCGTCCGGGAATTCAATGAACAGACTGCGCATGATAGGTAAGCCCGTTTTGGCGCTCTCATCATATACCTCCGCCATGTAATTCTTGAGTCGTGTCCTGATGTGCGTGAAACACGTCAAGATACCTTCTACTTCTTCGCCAAAAGACCAGATTTCATTGGGTCCGCCACTTGTCCGAACTCCGCCTCCCGAAGTCCCGATTTTTTGGGTGTGGGGTTGGCGATCGCCGTGCATGCGCAGAATCGGACTGAAAACAGCGAACTGGAACCAGCGGATCATCAGCTCCTTGAATCGCGGGGACTGACTGTTCCCGCTATGGAAACCGCCGATGTCACTCGTCCACCAGGCGATGCCACTGATGCCCATGCTAAGACCGATTTGGATTTGCCTTCTTAATGAAGCGAATGAACTTTCGATATCCCCCGACCAAGCTAACGCCCCATATTTCTGGGAGTTAAACCATGCAGAGCGGATCAAGGTTGGTGCCGTATTCGCTCTTTCTGGATCTGCTTGGATTGCCTGCAAGTAATGAAAAGGGTATTTATTGGCATATTTTTCCAAACTTCCGTCGTACACTAGGTATTCCTTGTGTTGGTACGTATCTATTTCCGGCTCGGCTTGGTCAGCCCAGAACAAGGAAACTCCCTTGCGCCGGTAATTTTCGTCTAAGACCTGACGCAGGTGCTCTTTTGTCTCTGGATGGAAGAAATCTAACAAGGCTTTGCCAGAAAAGGGGATATCTTTCTTCGTGACCGATCGAATCAAGAGTTGATTGTTCCGGTAGCCCAGATAGTACCGGCTTTGCTCAGTTACCGTCGGCCATAGCGACACCATCAGTTGGGTGCCGGTGGCTTTAATTTCTTCCGCAAATGCCTCGATGCCGTCCCAATAGTGGGAATCAAAAGAGAAATCGCCATCTGTCGTCCAATGATAATAGTCGATGACTAATACGGAAGGTGCAATGCCCCGTTTAATATAGCCTTGATAAACTGCTCTTAATTCATCCAAGGTCTGGTAACGCAGCTTGCTCTGCCATAACCCTAACAGTTCAGACGATGCCTGAGGAGTGCGGCCAGTCATTTGCGTATAGTTTTCGATGACCTGCTTCGGATTTTCACCGACAGTCACTAGGTAATCGATAACGGTCGTGTTGTTACTCTTCCAAATTTTCTGGTTGCGTCCAAACGTAACTTCTCCGATTGCCGCATTATTCCAGATGAATCCGTATTGCTTATCAGAAAGATAGAACGGAATTGTCGTCTGGGAGTTCCGTTGTAACAATTCATAGGTGTCACCATTTTTATCCAGGTTCTCTTCTTGGTATCCACCCATCCCGTACAGTTTCTCATCCAGGTCTCCTTCAAATCGTAGCGTCGCCTGGTAGGTATGTTCACCTAGGTGGGTAAATTCCCGCGGTGAAATATTCAACGATGAAGTCGGCTCATCCGGAATCGGAATATGATCGTCAATGCCTACCGTACGTCGGAATTGGCTTTGCTGCCGGGTGTATTCCTCCAGGATTTTTATCCCGTTGTTGTAAAATGTCAACTTTTCCCCATCGTATACACCGGTCAATCGGTTGTTGGTAATGGTCAATCGGTCCGATGTCGCCGTGATAGATGCTGTCGTCGGGCCGTTCTTTTCCAATTCTTCCATTCCGTGCAATGGGTCGAAACCCTTGTGATCGGGATAACAGGTGACGCGCACGGTATCTCGCCCCCATTCCTCGACTTTCAGACATTGATCGCGATCTTTCACAATGAAGGCCTGTTCGGAAACTGTCACTTCTTTTGATTTAAAGAGCATGGCTTCTTTCCTCCAATCGGTTTGCCCCTTATTCCCCGTTCTTTTTGGCATATTCGCCCAACGCTTCAAAACGTTTAGAGGCGGATGCTTTGATAAAGACTGGAATTTGTTCAAGCGGTGCTGTGACAGAATAAGTCGCTCCGCCGGCGTACTCTTCACCTGTGAAGAGGTGTCTCCAGTTTTCGCCTCCTGGCAAGTAAACATCCCGACCTCTTTCTTTGTAGTTCATGATCGGTGCAACTAGGATGTCGGAACCGAGCATATAGGTATTGTCGACTTCCCAGGCTTTTTCGTCCTCTGGGAATTCGTAGAACAAGGTCCGCATAATCGGATAGCCGTGTTCATGTGCTTCCGTCATCGTTTCCGCCAAGTAGTCTTTCAATCCTTCCCTTATTTCAACGTAATCTGTCATGATGGTTTCGACTTCACTGCCGTAGGACCAAATTTCATTCGGTGCGCCTGTCGGCATCGAGCCACCGCCGGAATTGGAGAGCGGTTTGCTGTGCGGCAGACGGTCTCCATGCATGCGCAATATCGGAGAGAACGTGCTATATTGGAACCAGCGGACCATCAATTCGCGGAATTCCGGGTCTTCCGGATTACCGCCATGGAAGCCGCCGATGTCAGTCGTCCACCACGGGATGCCGGCCATCCCCATGTTCAAGCCGGAGTTGACTTGATTATGGAAGGCTTCGAAGCTGGAATCAATATCCCCAGACCAAGCCAAAGCACCGTATTTCTGAGCGCCTGCCCAGGCACCGCGGACCAAAGTCACAACTGCTTCATTTGAGTCTTTATTGCCGTCGTAGACCATCTTCAGGTAGCCGTTTGGATACAGGTTACCACTTTCCACGGCCGTTCCGGCATGGTAGCGGTAATTTTCGAAATCATAAACAGCGTAGCCCGGTTCAGCCACGTCCACCCAGTAGTAATCGATCCCAATGTCTTTGTAGTTTTTCTTGATCAGGTTCCAGACATAGTCACGGGCATCTGGATTGGTCGTATCCATGAAGACGGTGTTTCCTTGAATCTGCATCGTCATGCGTACACCGCGGTTCACTTTGATCAAATACCCACCTTGGAGATACTGCTCATAGTTGTAGGCATCGGATTGGACGGTTGGCCAAATCGAGATCAACGGTTCGACATGGTACTCTTCCTTGAGCGTTTTGACCAATTTTTCCGGTTCCGGCCAAAACTCGGGATCAAAACGGTACTCCCCTTGCTTCGGCCAGTGAAAATAGTCAATAGCAATGCTAGAAAGCTTAATACCACGTTGTTTGTAGCCTTCCACCACTTCCAAAACCTCTCCCGGAGTGCGGTAGCGCAATTTACTTTGCCATAAGCCGAGCAGGTTTTTTGGCATTTTCGGAACACGCCCCGTTACGCTCGTGTATTGCTCCATGATGGCTTTGGGCGAATTACCGGCTGTGATCCAATAATCGATATAATCAGTGCCGTACATTTCCCATTCGGTCATATTCTTGGCAAAGGTCACTTTCCCTATACCAGGATGATTCCACAAGAAACCATAATTCCGGCTCGAAACGTAGAATGGAACTGACATTTGTGAATTACGTTGCGCCAATTCAAGCATAGTATTCTTGAGATCTAGGTAATTTTGTTGGTATTGACCCATCCCATAGATTTTTTCCTGTACATTTGGTTCAAAGCGGACTTTCGTCCGGAAGTTCGCCCCGTCGTTGTTGGCCCGGTATTCACGAGATTTCAATTTCAAAGTTGAGTTGAAGTCCTTGGTGAATTCGACCGTCCCAACATCCTCGCTGCCATCGTCATGCTTAACGGCTCTCAAACGGATGAATTCTTTTAAGAGGACTTCACCCTTTTCATTGTAAAACGTCAAACGATCCCGGTGATCAAGGACAGCTTTTATTTTACCGTTCACGATGGTAGCTTGGTTGTCTTTGTAATACGTCTTAACCAGCTGCTCGTCGTAGTCATGCGGTTCGGTCAAGGCATTTTCCCGACCAACAAAGTGTTGATCCAAAAACGAACGCACCCGAAGTGCATTTTGGCCCCATGGTTCGATAATCAATAATTCATCATCGTATTTTTTGACGATTCGATTTGCTTCAATTGTAATCATGTTTTCCTCCTGTTAGAATGTATCACAAAGTACTTAGTGCATGGGACAAATCTTTTGTCGCTCCATACACCTGTGTGTATAAGTCGTAAACGGTTGTGTATTTTTCCACGTTTTCCGGAATAGGCCGGACGACATCTTTGTAGGCAACAAACACATCTGCGCAAGCAGTCACTGTCGGGAACCAGCCAAGTCCGACCGCTGCCAGCATTGCAGCACCCAAACCAGGTCCCTGTTCGACTTCCAGACAGGTGATTTCGGCATCAAACACATCTGCTTGGATCTGCAGCCAATCCGGATTTTTGGCTCCTCCGCCAACGGAAACGATCCGTTTGAAGGCTTTGCCTGCGACTTGCTCCATCAATACTTGCGAATCCTTCAAGGAGAAGGTGATGCCTTCCAGAACCGCTCGTCCAAAATGTTTGATCGTGTGATTCGTGTCCATCCCGATGAAGCTGCCGCGGATTCGGCTATCGACATGCGGTGTGCGTTCGCCAACGATATACGGTGTGAACAACAAGCCATCCGAACCCGGTTTGATGGCATCCATGCCTTCAAGCAGTTCTTCGAACGTACTGTCCGGCGCGAACGTATCCTTGAACCAGTTGAGGCTGTGCCCTGCCGCCAAAGTGACACCCATCGAGTAGTATCCATCCTCAATCGTGTGGTTAAACAGGTGCAGTTTACCTTGGTAATCCTGCTCAGCCGAATCCTCGAATGCGAGGAACACACCGGATGTTCCGATGCTGGCCATGCCTGTCTCAGCATTCACGATACCGGCGCCGATCGCAGCGCAGGCGTTGTCCGCCCCACCCGCAAAGATTTTTACTTCCTTCTCAAAGCCGAAGCGGTTCGCCAGTTCCGGCCGCAGGTTTCCGGTCGTGCCCGAAGATCCGATCAATTCAGGAAGATATGCAGCAGGAATTCGGAATTTTTCAAGAATCGGTTTGGACCATTCTTTCTTTTCCGCATCCAGAAGCAGCGTGCCGGCTGCATCCGAGTAATCCATATGCATGGTGCCGGTCATCCAATATCCCAGATAATCCTTTGGCAACAGCATATGCCGCACCTTGTCCCAGATTTCCGGCTCATTTTCCTGGATCCATAGAATTTTCGGTAAAGTGAATCCTTCCAACGCGATGTTTTTCGTGATCGCAAGCAGTTCTTCTCCGAAGGTATCCATGATTTCTGCACACTGTTTGGTTGTCCTGACATCGTTCCAAAGGATCGCATTGCGGAGGACATTATTCCCTTCATCCAGCACAACCAAACTATGCATCTGTCCGGAGAAGCTGATTCCCTCCAAATTTTCGGTGAAGTCCGCTACTTCATCCTTCAACCTGTCCAGCACGTACTCGCAGGCCAGGATCCATTGTCCCGGATCCTGCTCGCTGTAGCCGGATTTCGGATGGATCAGCGGATACTCTTTTTGGGCGGAAGCTACTGCCTTGCCTTGCTCATCCAACAGCAACCCCTTCAATGAACTTGTTCCCAAGTCTATTCCTAACACATACGCCATAATTTCTGCTCCTCTTCTGTTGCATCCATCAGCCGAACGACTTCTGTATGGATTATACTAAGTAGTCATTCAAACGTGATTTGACGAATTCAAGATGGCTAGATTCCAGTTTGATGTCTCCGTTTTGCAGGGAATACTCTGTCAATGATTCCAAAGTTTCTTCATCAGACAAGATTCTTGCGCCGACACCTTCGTTGTAGCTGGCATAGCGTTTGTCTTTCAGATCATCGAAGAAACGTTCCTCTTTCAACTTGGCAGCAGCTTTCAATCCGCGGGCAAAAGTGTCCATCCCGGCAATGTGTGCCAATAACAGATCTTCCATCTCGAATGAAGAGCGGCGTACTTTGGAATCGAAGTTGATTCCGCCCGGTGCAATCCCACCGTTTTCAAGGATTTCATACATAGCCAATGTCGTATCGTAGATGTTAGTCGGGAATTCGTCTGTATCCCAGCCCAACAGCATGTCGCCTTGGTTGGCATCGATCGATCCAAGCGCATCGTAGCAACGGGCCACATTCATTTCATGTTCAAATGTATGTCCAGCCAATGTCGCATGGTTCGCTTCCAGGTTAAGTTTGAAGTCGCCTTCCAAACCATATTTTTGGATAAAGGCCATTGTTGTTGCCGCATCGAAGTCATATTGGTGTTTCGACGGCTCCATCGGTTTTGGTTCAATCAGGAACTGTGGTTTGTGGCCGATCTTCTCGCCGTAAGCAACTGCCATTTTGAACAAGCGGGCAATGTTGTCCTGCTCGAATTTCATATCCGTATTCAACAAGGACTCATAGCCTTCACGGCCGCCCCAGAAGACGTAGTTTGCGCCGCCCAATTTCTTGCTGATGTCCAAGCCTTTTTTGACTTGTGCTGCCGCATAGGCAAAAACTTCAGCGCTATTGGAGGAAGCTGCCCCGTTCACATAACGTGGGTGGGAGAACATGTTTGCTGTGTTCCACAACAGTTTGATGCCGGTTTGATCCATCTTCTCTTTGATCAGGTCCGTGATTTCATCGATGTTATTGAAGAATTCTTCCAGTGAATTTCCTTCCGGTGCGATATCGACATCGTGGAAGCAGAAGAATTCAACATCCAGTTTTTCCAAAATTTCAAAGAAAGCTTCCACGCGGTTCTTTGCGGTTTCAATTGGAGTGGAACCTTCCCATGTGCGGATGTTCGTAGGACTTCCGAAAGGATCGGAGCCGTCTTGCGTCATTGTGTGCCAGTATGCGACACCGAAACGCAAATGTTCCTTCATCGTTTTGCCCATCACCACTTCTGACGGATTGTAATGGCGGAACGCCATTGGATTTTCTGTGGTAACGCCTTCATATTTGATTTTATCTACTGTTGAAAAATAACTCATTTCTTTTCCTCCTAAAAAATGTTATCTTGTCTTTGGGTTAGTTCGCTCAACTAACTCATGAACATAATATAAACGATTATTTTTTTGTTGTCAAGCGCTTTCAGAAGATATATGATAGATAACGAAGGAAGAAGGAGTGGTTTTATTGATTCATAGCAAATATACGATCCGTGAAAACAATGAGGCAATTATTTTGAATGCCATCATCAGCCAGAAAGAAATTTCCCGCGCTGAATTGTCCGTCCTTGCCGGTTTGAATAAGGCTTCCGTGTCCGCAATCACCAAAAAACTGTTGGAAGACGAGTTAATTCATGAAGACCGTATCGGCGATGCAGCCAGAATCGGCGGTCGGAAGCCCATCATGCTCACTTTTAATGGAAAAGCTGCACTGACCCTTTCCTTGGATGTCGCCCCCAACTACATCGAAGGGCTCATCGCCTATATCGATGGAAGGGTCCTTTATGAATCCGAAATCAGAGGCATCAAAGTTTCTTCAAACAATGTCCTCGCCTATATCACGGAAATGGTTGAAAAATTGAGTGAACATGCTGTGGAAACCCCGCATGGCATCACCGGAGTCTGCGTTGCAATCCATGGACTCGTCAATCAGGATGAGGTCATCTTTACGCCCAACTATGCTTTGCAAAGCGATCTGAAGGCTCAATTAGAAGAAATTTTCCCCTTTTATGTATATTTGGAAAATGAAGCGAATCTGGCGGCACTCGGTGAATATACTTTTGGATCCATTTCGGACAGCGTCGTCAGCCTTAGCATCCATACGGGCATCGGAGCCGGAATTGTTGAAAATGGGAAACTGAGGACCGGAAAAAAAGGCAAAGCCGGTGAAATCGGCCACAGTATCCTCTACCCCGATGGCAGAAAATGCCCTTGCGGCAATGAAGGTTGCCTCGAACAATATGCTTCCCACCAGGCCATCTACAGCGAATTGGAACAGATGCTTGCGTTGCCGGACCTCAATTCGTCCGTAGTGATTGAACGCTACAAAAATGGTGATCCTGTTGTCCAAAAAGCACTCCGGACCAATGCGCATTATTTGAGCATCGCCGTCAATAATCTGGCGGTGATCTACGAACCAGATCTGGTTGTGATCAACAGTTCCATTTATTCGCAAATCCCTGAGTTGATCCAGATCCTCAAGAACGATCTCAAAGGGAAATTTTCGCACGAGACTCCTGTCGTCAACAGTTCGCTCAAGCGGAAAGCAACCTTATTCGGGGGTGTGGCCAAGTCCACACAGAATTTCCTGAACATTCAGAACCTAAAAATGAATACAGACAACTAAAATCAAAACCACCCGTATATTGCTAACGGGTGGTTTTGTCTAGCTCATTTAATTCAGATTCAGCTTCACTTTGTGTCTTTGTAACACTGTACCATTTTACCATCCTAACATTTTACCACTTTAACATTATGGGGGAGGCGCTCGGGTGGATATGCTTGTTCTATAGCATTTTGGGGGAGAAATGTTTGTACATTGAGATATCATTTCGGTATGATAGTGATGAAAAATATAGAGAGGATGATGGGATTTATGAGCGGATTTTTAAATAAAATGCCACGAAACTATTTAGATGATACGCTTGTGCGTCTTGCCCATCACTCAGCGGGGATAGAAGGAAATAGGATTTCGTTGTCAGCGACAGTCTCGATTATTTTAAATGGCATCCTACCAATCAGCAGCGGAGTGACCGTGCGCGAATTTTATGAAATTGAAAACCATAAACAAGCCTTTTCTAACATGCTGGATCATTTGGAGAGTAACGATACGCTCTCAGTATCCATAATCAAAGAGGTTCATGCCGATTTAACCGATCGGCTTCAATACGATAAAGGCCAGTTCAAAAAGAACGAAAACTTGATTATAGGGGCAGAATTCCAGACGGCTTCACCATCAGAAACGCCATTTCTGGTCCAACAGTTAGTGGACAACTTGGAATACCGGTTGGAGAACGCAGCTACTGATGAAGAAAAATTAGAGAGCATTTTAGATGCACACATCCAATTTGAACGGATCCACCCTTTTCCCGATGGTAACGGACGCACAGGGCGTGTCATTATGAATTACTCATTGCTTCAAGAGGGATTCCCACCGCTGATTATCGAAAAAGAAACAAAGGCAACTTATATCGAATTGCTAGCTAAGCAAGATTTAGATGGTTTTATGTCTTTTGCCAAGGAAATATTAGTAAAAGAGAGGAAGCGAATGGGAGCATTCCAAAACATGGATCAAGAGCAGATCAAACATATTGAGTGACACAACAAAAGAGAAGAAGGACGCCCGATTGAATCAGGCATCCTTCTTCTCTTTTTTCTGATCAGAACGTCCTCCTCCGGCGAACGGAGGCTACGCCAGAGGACGGCTCACATATCAAATCTGTGCTCCGATGAGGACAGACTCGCAGGAGGAGAGCGCGGGAAAAACCGACGTTCTCCGGTGACGGAATCCTTGTCGGAGTTGAGCACCCGATCCGGCTGCTCAGCTCCGGTCAGCGGCGTACGTTTTAAACAAGTACTTCCTCTTTTTTGACTGCATTCATAACGCTGGCGGCTACGATGTCCGCTACGCCCGGAGTGAAGACATCCGGCATGATGTAGTCGACGTTCAGTTCTTCATCGCTGACGATGCTAGCGATGCCGCGCGCTGCAGCAAGCTGCATTTCGATCGTGATGTCTTTGGCACGGGCATCCAAGGCTCCGCGGAAGATTCCCGGGAATGCGAGCACATTGTTGATCTGGTTCGGGAAGTCGCTGCGGCCTGTGCCGACGATATAGGCGCCGCCTGCTTTTGCTTCATCCGGGAAGATTTCCGGTGTCGGGTTCGCCATCGCGAAGATGACCGGTTTTTCGTTCATGGTTGCGATCCATTCCTTCTTCAGGACACCTGGCGCGGATACGCCGACGAATACGTCCATTCCGACAACTGCATCCTCCAAAGTTCCGGTTCTGAAACTGCGGTTCGTAACTTTTGAGATTTCCACATGGCGTTCGGCCAATTCAGGATCGGTTTCGGAAATGATGCCGGTGCGGTCCACGACCATCAGGTTCTTGATGCCAGCGGAAAGGAACATTTGGCTGATGGCGATCCCTGCGGCACCGCCGCCATTGACGACCACTTGAATCTCATCGATTTTTTTGCCTGTCAGGCGCAATGCATTGTAAAGGGCAGCCAGCACGATGATCGCGGTCCCGTGTTGGTCATCATGGAAGACCGGGATGTCCAGCATCTCTTTCAAGCGGCGTTCGATTTCGAAGCAACGAGGCGCGCTGATGTCTTCCAGGTTGATACCGCCGAAGGAAGGTGCGATGGCAGCGACATGCGAGATGATCTCTTCAACATCCTGCGTATTCAAGGAAATCGGCACAGCATCCACATTCCCGAAGCGTTTGAACAGAGCCGCTTTGCCTTCCATAACCGGAATGGCTGCTTCCGGTCCGATGTTTCCCAATCCCAGGACAGCCGATCCGTCGGTTATGACGGCAACCAAGTTTTTCTTGGTTGTATAAGTATAGACGGATTCTTTGTTGTTCGCGATTTCCATGCAGACGGCTGCGACGCCCGGTGTATAGGCGATGCTCAGATCTTCCATTGTTTCGATCGGCACTTTTGAGATGATCTCCAATTTACCGCCGAATTTTTTGCTGATAGCCAATGCTTTTTCATTTACATTTGTCATAGTGAACACACTCTCTTTCTTTTCGTTTTAGTTTTTGGTTTTTATGTCGTTAGAACAGGAAACGCAATAAGGATGTCATGGAAATGACGGTGATGGCTCCACCCAAACGTGTCGCTACTTGGGCAAATGGCATCAGATTCATACGGTTGGAAGCAGATAGGATGGCGACATCCCCGGTTCCGCCCATGCCGCTTTGGCAAGCCGTTACGATTGCTGCTTCGATCGGATTCATGTTCATTTTCCCACCTACGAAGAATCCGGTCAGTACAACGGTCAACACGACTGAGATCACGACCACGAAATACTGCCAAGAAAGCATGCCGACGACGTCTTTAAGTGGGATGTACAACAAGCCCAAGCCGACCATCAACGGGAATGTGAAGTTGCCGGAAACGAATTTGTAAAGCTGTTTCGAACCTTTTTCAACATCTTTAGGCAACAGGCTCAAATATTTGATGGTTGCCGCGATCAGGATCATCAGGACCGGTCCCGGGAAACCCGTAAGTCTTTCCAAAAGTCCGCCTGCGATGAAGAGTGTGCAGGCCGTCAACACGCCGGCGCCCATCAATTTGATGTCCAGCGGGCTCTTGTCTTCCTGCATGGCGTCAGCCATATCGTCGTCGCCGCCGAATTTGATCAATTGGCCCTTGCCGCTTTTCTCAGGATATTTTTCGCCTAGGCGATTCAAAATACCGGAACAGATGATCGCGAAGAAGTTACCGATGATGGTCGCTGGAATCAATTGTCCAACCAATTCTCCACTCGGGATGCCGGTGATGGCGCTGTAGCCTAGCGATAATGGCAAGATGCCTTCGCCGATTCCACCGGCGATGATCGGTGTCACGATGTAGAAGAGCGTATGCTCAAAACCCAGTCCCAACAAAGTTCCGATTGAAGTTCCGACAATCAAAGCAGCGATCATCGCCACAGCCATCGGGATGATCATCCGGATCAAGCCTTGCACCAGAATCTTGCGGTGCATCCCCAGAATACTACCGCAGACAAGACAAGCGATGTAGAAATACAGGAAGTTCGCTTCCCTCATCAGCATGTTCGCTGCATCCAACGTGTTTTGGTTGAATACATTCATGAATACCATAATCGATGGCACCATCAGCGACAGGATGGCCGATCCTCCGAAATTCTTCAATCCCGGAATGCTTGCGCCGATCCCTCCCAAAAGCCAACCCAAACTCAAGATGACTGCGAAACCGCCCAGCATGTTGACGGGCAATTCGCCCAGATACGCAGAAGCTATTATAATGGCTGACATCACGAGATAAGTCGGCAACGGAATCGCGCCTACCTTCGCGTTTTTGAATCTGTCGAAAACCGTCAACTCGGAAATGCCCGGGAGCTGTTCAAGCTCCAATTCTTTTGTCGTGTCTCTCACTTTCCTTCTCCTCCTTTTGATTAACCGCAATCTTGAAGCGCTTTCTTTAACCTGGTTTCATTATGCTACCGCTTACAGATTTAAAATAGATTATTTAATTAATTTAAGTGTTATTCAATTAATTAAATTGAGAACGCCTACTTTTCATTTGGTATAATGGCTGTGTAATAGGAAGGGAACATGGATGAATGATCAAACTGAAGCAAAAATGGAAAAACCAGCGCTTATGGGTGAAGCTCACCCTGATGGTATTGGTCACGGTGGCTCTGACGGTCAGCGTCCTGTACTTGTTGCTGACGAACCGCATCTATGAAGCGACACAGATGCAGGAAGAGGACCAGCTCCTTTCCATCGCCGAAATCGTGGCTGCGCAGCCGTTGGTGATCCAAACGCTGAGCGATGGAGCCACCAACCCAGAAGTGCAAGACTACGCTAATCAAATAACCGAAACCTACCAGTTGGACTTCGTCGTGGTCATGACGATGGACCGCATCCGCCTGACCCATCCCGATCAGGAAAAGATCAACGCCCCTTTCCAAGGCGGCGATGAAGAAGCCGCACTTTCGGGACAGGAGACGACTTCAATCGCGCAAGGCACGCTGGGCCAATCACTGCGCGCCTTCGTCCCTGTCTTCAATGATGACAACGTGGAAATCGGCGTCGTCGCGATCGGCATCAAGACGACCACGCTCGCTTCGATCGCCAAGAAAACGATGCAGCCCTTCTCCGTCAGTTTCGCGGTCAGCCTGCTGTTCGGCGCTGCCGCCGCGATTTTCACGGCTTTCCAGCTCAAAAACCAAATGTACAATCTGGAACCCATCGAAATAGCCAGACTGTTGGAAGAACGCAATGCGATGCTGGAGAACACAAAGGACGCCATCATCGTCACCGACAAGGACAATCGGGTCGTCCTTTCCAATCTGGAGGCGAAAAAATTGTTTCAACGGGACGAGTTGGATGAGGCCATCATCGGCCTGCCGATCCAATCGCTGTTGCCTGTTGCGCAGGATCTGCAGCTGTTGGCCGGACAAAACAAAACGACTGACCGGATCTATCATCAGGACGGCGTGGACTACTTGCTTTCGACAGCCCCGATCACCGTCGCCAAGAAAGTCATCGGCCAGATCATCCTGATGCGCGATGCCACGGAGCTCTATCTGCTGACCGATCAGCTGTTCAACGCGGCCACCTACACCACCACCCTGCAGACGCAATCGCATGACTTCCTGAACAAGCTGCATGTCATCTACGGCTTGGCGGACTTGGAGGAATACGAGGAATTGAACGACTATTTAGGCAAAATACTCGAACCGGAGCAGGAATTTTCACACCGCATGATTTTCCTGGTCAAAAACCCGGTCATCGCAGGCTTTCTGATCGGCGAGCGCAGCAAATTCACGGAGCAGAACTATCCGTTCATGATCGAAGTCTATCCGGATGTGCCGCCGACCACTGATCACACGGCTGTCCAGTGCTGGATCAACATCATCCGGTTCCTGGACCAATTCATTTTGGAAAACCGGTTGGCCGATGACCTGCAGATCCATTTCGGCTTCTGGAACGACCGGTTGGAGACTGTTTACGAATTGCAGCTGGAGCCTGCCATGAAAGAGCGGCTGACGGAAGAACTACATACGCCGGTCATTTCCCAACTGCTGAAAAGAGTGGACGGGCAACTGGAGATCGAAAGCAATGAGCGCCGGATCAAGATTTCTTTGAAGACGGCGTACCGAAAGGATGGTAACTGATGGTCTATCACGTATTGATTGTGGAGGACGATCCGATGGTATTGTCCATCAATCGTCGTTATCTGGAAAAAATACCCGGCTTTATCGTATCCGGGACTTGCGGCAGCTTTGACGAGGCCATCCGTTTGACCAGCAAGCATACTTACGATTTGCTTCTGGTCGATGTCAACATCCAGGGCAAGAGCGGTTTGGATCTGATCCGGGCGCTGCGGAAACGGGATTACCCGGCCGATTTGATCATGATCACGGCAGCCGGCGAACAGGAAGCAATCCGGATCGGCCTGCAATGCGGCATCGTCGACTATATCCTCAAGCCGTTCCAGTTCAAACGCTTCGAGAAGAGCATCGAAGCCTTCGTGCAGCGCCAAGAACTGCTCAATTCCCGTAAGCCAATCACGCAAAAACAGCTGGACCAGTTCCGATCGCTGGATAAACAGCCGGAGGAGAAGGATGACGACGCCATCGACAAGGGGCTGACCCCTTCGACGTTGAACATGATCATGTCCTGCATCGACCAACAGAAAGGCGATTTTACCGTGAACGATATCACCAGTCTGGCGAATCTTTCCCACGTTTCGGTCCGGAAGTATCTGCGCTATCTGGAGGACAGACAGGTCATCGAAATGCGTCTGGAATACGGGACGGTCGGGAGGCCGACCGCTTTTTACCGGAAAAAATAAACGGAACAGCCTCATCGGAGCTAAATGGTCGGTTTCAGTCGTCAACTCCGGGGAGCGGATTCTCGCAGGATATGGTGATCAGATTCCGTCCGGCTCCTCCGGTGAACAGGCCCTGGCCGGAGAAGCCAACCCCAACAGTGGGCACACCACAAAAAAGAGCAACAGCGAGGCATTTTTGCCTCACTGTTGCTCTTTTTTTCTTTATACTATTTCCGCTTGCGTCAGCAAGCGAACTAATTGTCCCTTAGACGGACAAGTCTTCCCCGTTGCTGGCGATGACTTGTTTGTACCAGTCGAAAGATTTTTTCTTCGTGCGTTTCAGCGTGCCGTTGCCTTCGTTGTCGCGGTCGACGTAGATGAAACCGTAACGTTTCTTCATTTCGCCTGTTCCTGCGCTGACAAGGTCGATACAGCCCCAGCTAGTGTAACCCAGCAGATCGATACCATCCAAGTTTACGGCATCTTTCATAGCTTCGATATGCGCCGCCATGTAGGCGATGCGGTAATCGTCTTCGACATATCCGTTTTCGTCCGGCACATCGACAGCTCCCAAACCATTTTCAACGATGAACAATGGTTTTTGGTAGCGATCGTACATCGCATTCATCGTGATGCGCAGTCCCAATGGATCGATCTGCCAGCCCCATTCGCTCGCATCCAAATAAGGATTTTTGACGGATTCAAAAATGTTGCCGCCTGTTTTTGCGTTCACTTCAGGATCAGCTGAAGCTACGCGTGAAGAATAGTAAGAGAAGGAAATGAAATCAACTGTGTTTGCTTTCAGGATTTCTTTGTCGCCTTCCTCCATTTCGATTTTGATGCCCTCGCGCTCCAATTTTTTCAGTGCGTAAGCAGGGTATTCGCCGCGTGATTGCACATCGATGAAGAAGTAGTTTTCGCGGTCTTCTTGTTGCGCTTTGAAGACGTCTTTAGGATCGCAAGTATATGGATAGTAGTTACCAGCCGCCAACATGCAGCCCACTTGGTTTTCAGGATCCACTTCATGCGCGATGCGGGTAGCGATTGCGCTAGCCATCAACTCATGATGCGCAGATTGGAATTTGACTTGTTCTTCGTTTTCGCCTTCTTCGAAGTATAGACCGGCACCCATGAATGGTGCGTGCAAAATCATGTTGATTTCATTGAAAGTCAACCAATATTTAACCAGACCTTTGTAGCGGTTGAAAATGGCATGACACAGATTTTCATAGAATCCGACCATTTTGCGGTTGCGCCAGCCGCCGTACTCTGTGATCAAGTGCATTGGGCAATCGAAATGCGTAATTGTCACTAATGGCTCGATTCCGTATTTATGGCACTCTTTGAATAAGTCTTCGTAGAATTTCAGACCTTCTTCATTCGGCTCTTGCTCGTCGCCTTTAGGGAAGATGCGTGTCCACGCGATTGATAAACGGTATGTTTTGAAGCCCATTTCGCCAAATAATGCGATGTCTTCTTTATAGCGGTGATACATGTCGATAGCTTCCAATGCAGGATAGAAATGCTCATCGTCAAAATCGAACATTTTCATTTTGCCTGTGATGACGGCCCCTCTGTCCTTGCCGACGGGAACAACGTCAACGTTCGCTAAACCACGTCCACCTGCGTTGTATCCACCTTCACATTGATTGGCAGCAGTAGCGCCGCCCCATAAAAAGTCTTCTCTTAAAGCCATTTGCCATCCTCCTCGATCTTTTATACTAAAATGTTACATACAGTTTCATTGCTTTCGTTTATGCAAAAGCTTTCAGCAACCGCTGCCATTCATTTGAACGTTCCCGGCATCGGTTACATTAATAATACTAACACTTTTGGATGGACAATGTAAATATTGTTAGACAAGGAATCAAATTATTGTGGACTCATAGTCAAAATAGATGCGAGGTCGTCTGTATCAGGAAAACATAGAGTGGTTTCCTCCGGTGAGCGCTCCTTCAGCCGGAGGAGGAGTTCCAAAAAGATCATCACCTCCGACCACGGCGGCTTCGCCGGAGGACAGACCCCCGCAACACATCCAACTCCGGCCAGCATCCGCTCACCGGAGTTGAGCTAGCGGAGTAAGGCGATATTCACTCTTATCCGAAGCGCAACCACATCCCCAAACAAAAAGACGCCCCTGTTAAGAGCACCTTACCCGTCTTATCAGTCCGGCGGGCCGATAAGATTGGCAATCATAAACCCCACGATGGCGATAAAAAAGAACAGGCCGGGCAGTATCAACAGGAACACCAAAAGCGAGCGCTCATGATCCTTCTTTACGGCCAGGAATCCGATTATCGAAGCAAGTATCGCAGCCGTAAAAGCAAGATAGATCACGCTCCCCAACAAGGGGCTGTTGATCGGATTGGGATATTCGATAGTATTTACTGTCGCGTTGGAGATCCGGTTCCCTGCAATCCCCAGCACCAGGAAGGCAGCAAACAAACCCACTGCCCATTTGCCTTTGGACGTTTGCGGAAGAAATCGATTCTTCATACTGTTTTCCCTCTTTTCTGTACCACAACAGACGCACTTTACAATTGTGTTATCAGATAGTTTCCTCAACTCGATTATACGCCCATCCGAGCGGCTGTACAATTTTTCCAAACGTACAAAAACCATATCGGATGGCATGTCGCGCCACCCGATATGGTTTTCCTGATTATTTTGTTGCGGTCTGCAATTCAGTGTACAGGCTGGCGCCGTTCGTTTCGATGACATCCTTGTACCAATGGAAGGATTTCTTTTTGAAGCGGTCGTAAGTGCCGTTGCCGAGATCGTCGGCATCCACATAGATGAAACCGTAGCGTTTTGTCATCTGGGAAGTCGAGGCGCTGACGATATCGATGCAGCCCCATGAAGTGTAGCCCATCAGCTCGACGCCGTCCTTGATGGCCAAGTTCATCTGTTCGAAATGATCGCGGAAATAAGCGATCCGGTAATCATCAATTACCGTACCGTCTTCGGTCAGCACATCGGTCGAGCCGATGCCGTTTTCGACGATGAACAGTGGGATGCGGTACGTGTCATAAAGATCTATCAGGGAAATGCGCAGCCCGACCGGATCGACTTGCCAGCCCCACTCGGAGGTGTTCAGATAAGGGTTCTTCACGCCGGTCATCAGGTTGCCGCCAACTTTTTCACGTTGGGACGCATTTTTCGACACGACCATCGACATGTAGTAGCTGAAGGAAAGGAAATTAACCGTATAATCTTTCAATAACTGTAGGTCTTCTTCTGTCCTATCGATCTTGAAGCCGTTCTCTTCGAAATAGTTCAATACATGCTTCGGATATTCCCCGAAAATCTGCACATCCGCATAGAAATGGTTGTCGCGGTTGGCTTTTTGCGCCATCAGCACCTCATCAGGATCGCAAGTTTCGGCATAGGTCATCGTCTTCGTCAACATCGCGCCCATCTGCGCACCCGGGATGATTTCGCGCAATAGCTTGGTCGCTTCCGCACTGGCCACGAACTGGTGGTGCAGCGCTTGGTAGATGGCTTCTTCGGAGGCTTTTTTGTCGGCGTATTTTTCCTCGACCACACCGACAGTCGTGAACGGGTGGCGGAAGACGCTGTCTATTTCGTTGAAGGTGAGCCAGTATGTCACCAAGTCCTTGTACTCGCGGAAGACCGTTTCGCTGAATTTGGTGAAGAAACCGACGACATCACGCGAAACCCAGCCATCGTAGTTTTCCACCAGATATAACGGCATTTCATAGTGCGACAGCGTCACCAATGGCTCGATGTTGTGCGCGCGCAGCGTCTCCAGCAGATCGCGGTAATAGTCCAAGCCCTTTTGGTTCGGCTCCGCTTCGTTTCCGTTCGGGAAAATCCGGGTCCAGGCGATCGAAACGCGCAGCACCTTGAAGCCCATTTCGCCGAACAAAGCAATATCTTCTTTGTAGCGGTGGAAGAAGTCGATGCCTCTTCTTTTCGGATAATAAACGACATCATCGGTCTCCTTCGCGGTGGCGATGTCCTCCAATGAAACGTGCCATTGCGATTTGTAGTCTTCGACCGAGATGCTCGGTTTGAAACGGGCGACATCGGCTACCGACATGCCCTTCCCGTCCACGTTCCAGGCACCTTCCGCCTGGTTGGCGGCGATGGCGCCGCCCCAGAGAAAATCTTTCGGATAGTAACTTTTCATTATTCTGTCCCCTTTTCTGTTTTGGTTATGCTGTGCTTAGATTTTTTCTGTGGCAATTTGGCTTGCAGTTTCCGATTCGGTTTCCTCGATTGCAACCGTCGCTTTATTTGCAGCCAAGACGAACGGCATATACATAACAACCCCCAAGGCCATGATCAGCATCTGTACGATGACGCCGTTGATGCCGTAGCCCAGGAAGGCGCCTACGCCAAGTGGAAGGCCGAATGGCACATCCACTGTATTCGGCTGCAGGAAGCCGATCTGGTTAAAGAATAGCGCAATCGCCGTGCCAATACTGGAGGCGAAGACGAAAGGAATAGCAAACACCGGGTTCAATACTAACGGCAGACCGAAAACGACAGGTTCGCTGATCCCGAACAAACCAGGCATGAAGGACACTTTAGCGACAGCCTTATGGTCATCACGCTTGGAAGCGATCAGGATGGCGATCAACAGCGACAACGTCAACCCGGCTCCCCCAGGAACGATGAATGACATCCAGAATCCCATTGTGACGGGATTCGTTGCGGGCTCACCGGCTTGGACAGCTGCGATGTTGTTGGCCAAAGCTGCGATCAATAACGGATTGCGGATCGGTGAAATGATCAAGCCGCCGTGGATGCCCACCAACCAGAAGATTTGGCTGACGATGACCAAAAGCATGATGCCGCCTGGGCTTTGGACCAAGCTTTCCAGCGGTGCTTGCACGATTTTGTAGATGAATTCATTCATGTACATGCCCGTGAAGTTCAGGAACAATTGAGCTGTAAGAGCCACGATGATAAGAGTCACAAATATCGGCAGCAGCACATTAAAGGATGCGACGATTCCGCCCGGTACACTCGGCGGCATTTTGATGCGCAACACGTTTACATTGGATAATTTTGTGAACAGTTCGACGACCAGGATCGTCAAAATCATGCCGATGAACAAGCCAGAAGCGTTTGTGCTGGTAGCCGGCAACCCTTTGACAACCTGTTGCACGCCATCGACTGTCGTAGTGAAGAATTGCGGAACCACAATGACGTAAGCGATCAATGCGACCGCGCTTGTGATCAACGGATTCGTATTATTGCTTTTTGCAAGATTTGTAGCTAAAAATAAAGGAATGAGCAGGGACATGATGTCCATCGTTGCGAAATTGATCGTGCTGAATGCCGGGGCCAACGCGGTCAGGAAGCTGAACGGCGCAAACTGGGCAAGTCCGGTAGTCGGGCTGGTCAGCAGCACGTTGAACAGTAATGCGAACGAGCCGATAATGATGAAAGGCATATAGGCGGTGAATGCATCCTTGATGGCGCGGAGATATTTGTTCCCCTCGACCTTTTCGGCAACGACATCGATCCCTGAGCTAAGTTTGTCCATGAAACCCATTTAAAATTCCTCCTTCAACTGTTTCAAACTGTCTTGCTTATGATCAACCTGTCCTATTCGAACAGGCTTTCTCCGTTTGTTGCGATGACTTCCTGGTACCAATAGAAACTATCCTTCTTGAGGCGCTTCAGCGACCCGTTGCCTTCGTTGTCCTTGTCGACGTAAACGAAGCCATAGCGTTTCTTCATTTCACCGGTGCCTGCGCTGACGATGTCGATCGGCCCCCAGTAGGTGTAGCCCATGACCGGAACCCCGTCCTTCAATGCCTCGGCCATTTCGACCAGATGTTTCTTGGTGTAATCGATGCGGTAGTCGTCATGGATCTTGTTGTCTTCCGTCACCTCGTCGTTGCTGCCCATGCCGTTTTCCACGATGAACAGCGGTTTTTGATAACGGTCGTACAACTCATTGCAGACGTAACGCAAGCCAAGTGGATCGATCTGCCAGCCCCAAGGCGTTTCATCCAGGTACGGATTCTTCTCGCCGATGATGCCGCCTGTGTTGCCCAGGATTTTCATGCCATCCTTGTAGGTCGTGCTGCGGTAATAACTGAATCCAAGGTACTCGCTCGGATAAGCGGCGATTTCCGCCAGATCATTTTCGCCCATCTCAAGCTGGATGCCGTACTCCTCGAAAATGCGGTCTGCATAAGATGGGTATTTCCCTCTCAGCATCACATCGCCGAAGAATAAGGATCGTCTTCGCAATGACATCGCTCCGAAGATATCTTCAGGCTTGCAAGTGTTCGGATAGACTGCGCTCAAGGAAAGCATGCAGCCGATTTGCGCTTCCGGCATGATTTCGTGGCAGAGCTTGTTGACTCGGGCGCTGGCGACGAACATGTTGTGGGAAGCCTGATAGATGACGCGCAGTTTCTCGTTCTCATCCGCCTCATCCAAAATCACGGCGCCTGCCGCAAACGGAATCGTGTGCATATTGTTTATTTCGTTGAAGGTCATCCAATAGCTGACTTTGTCCTTGTAGCGTTCGAACACGGTGCTGCAATATTTCTCGAACAGCCCGATCAGCTCGCGGCTTTCCCAGCCGTTGTATTTCTGCACCAAGGCATAAGGTGTTTCATAATGCGACAAAGTGACGACCGGCTCCATGCCGCGCTTGAGCATTTCCGCAAACAGGTCATCATAGAACTGCAGGCCTTTTTCGTTTGGCTCCTCTTCTTCGCCTGTCGGAAAGATGCGCGCCCAGGAAATCGATGTCCGGAAAGCCTTGAAGCCCATTTCTTCCATATATTGAAGGTCTTCTCCGTATCGGTGGTAAAAATCGATCGCTTCATGGCTCGGATAGAATTTATCCGGATCTATCGCTTTATCCGGCTCGGTCAGGAACCCGTTCGTCAACACATCGGAGATGGCCAAGCCTTTGCCGTCATCCAGATAGGCGCCTTCCGCTTGATTCGCGGCGATTGCCCCGCCCCATAAAAATCCTTTTGGAAATCTACTCATTTTTTTCCTCCTCTAAAGCCGTTATTAGTGCTATCATAACCATTAAGAGGACCCGCGTATATACTTCCAAAAGCATTAGGAAAGCGGTTACATAATTTGTTTTTATCGAGCCGTTTACTTGTAACGGCATTACAAGAGTAAAAATTTCGAATGAGGTGATCAGAAGGATGGACTTGCAGACGAAGCTTGCTTCGGAGTCCTTTTCCGGAACGGAGAAGGCAGTAGTGGAATATTTCATCAATCATTTTGACAGGGTCGTCGATATGACGACTTTACAAGTGGCCAAGCACACCTTCACGTCCAACGCCACCGTCGTCCGTGTCTGCCAAAAGCTCGGTTACAAAGGCTTCAATGATTTCAAACTGAAGTACTTGACGGAACAGAAGCCGGACTTCCAAATGGCCGAAAAATTGGATGCCAACTTCCCGATCCAAAGCGGCGACAAAGTGCAGACTATCGCAACCCATATCGCAGCCCTGAAGGAAGCCGCTATCGAAGAAACCAAAAGCCTGTTGGATTACACCAAGTTGCAGGAGGCCATCGCGCTCCTGGAGGCGGCCGAAACGATCAATGTCTACTGCTCCCATTCGACGATAGCACATGCCAAGGAATTCCAATACCACTGCATGCGCATCGGCAAACGCGTGATCGTCGCAAGCGGTCCGGGCGAACAGGACTACTACGCCAGCCGTTCCTCTGAGGAAAATGTGGCGATTTTGCTCTCATATACCGGCGAAACCCATGAAACGATCGGCGACGCCAAACTGTGCCGCTACGGCGGAACGAAGACGATCTCCATCACGTCATTCGGCCAGAACAGCCTCAGCGAAGCTTGCGATTACAATTTCTTCATCCCGCCCTGGGAAAAGTATTATTCGAAAATCGGCCAATTCGCTTCTTCCGCTGGCTTCAGCTATATCCTTGACCTTTTTTACAGCGGCATCTTCGAAAAGGACTACTTGGCCAACTACGAATACTTGTTGGAACATACCGGCCGGTTGCGCATGGTTCAGATCAACAAGAAGATGAACGACATTTAGACGAAGCTTGGTGGTTATCGTTTTGCTTAATTTTTGGTGTGTTATATACTGATGGCAGAAGGAAATGTTGGTACTGCACACATTCAGATAGGTTTTTGGTCAACACTCGTTTGTTTTGATGTCCGATGGCAGCGTTCGCGTTGCCGCATGAAAAAGGAGGTACCAAAAATGGGAAAATTTTCTAGTTTCGTCAGAGGGCTTGTGATCGGCGGAGGAATCGCCCTGCTATTGTCACCTAAGCCCGGAAAAGAAATTCGCAAAGATTTGGCCGACAAAGCCGATGAGACGTTGGACAAAGTGATGGACTACACCGATAAAGCCAAGGAAACTGCAAAAGATGCCGTCGATCAAGCCAAAGAAATGGCCCAAGAAACGACAGACACGGTGAAGCAACAATTCGCCTCGAAGGCTGCTGAAGTTGAGGAAAAATTCGATGCCGAAACGGAAGCGCCCGTGACCGAAGTGGACGAACTTGATCCGATCGAAGAGGCATTGAAGACCTTGTGAGTGTAAACAAATAGAGTGGAAAAAGCATCCTTTCCGGATGGCTTTTCCACTCTATTTTTCAGCTTATTTCCGCTCTATTAAACCTGTTCTGCCACTGCAGTTTGCACTAAGCGCTCTTGCCATTGCGACTGTCTGCCGTTCAGTACGTCATCGATTCCGACGGCTGCGTGGTAGCCCATCAGATCCAGCGCTTCATGCGTGATGATGGCGTTGTGCGGTGTCATGATCAGGTTATCCAATTCGAAGAAAGGATGATCCTGCGCAATCGGCTCCTCCTGAAAGACATCCAGGGCAGCACCGTTGATGACGCCGCTCTTCAAGGCTTCATGAAGCGCCTCCTCATTGATGAGTTCTCCGCGGGCGCAATTGATCAAGTAGGCGTTCGGTTTCATCAAGCGCAGTGTTTCCTGATCGATCATTCCTATTGTTTCCGCTGTGACAGGGACATGCAAGGAAACGAAATCGGATTTTGCCAAAACTTCCTCCATCGAACTAGCGCAAGTCACGAAGCCTGCGTATTCATTTTTCACAAGAAATTCATCATAAGCAATCACCTTCATATCGAATCCGTTTGTCGCTTTGCGGGCAACCAGCGAGCCTATGCGTCCAAGGCCAATCAGACCGAGTGTCTTGCCTTTCAGCTCCGTCCCTTTGTGTTCGTAGCGCGCACCCCAATTGTCATGGCGCACTTGTTGGTCCATGAAAGGGATCTGATGCGCGAGGCTCATGATGAACCCCAACGTCCGTTCTGCGACCGCATTGCAAGTCGCTGCAGGCGTCGTTATGATCGGGATTCTCCGTTTGACGCAATAATCGCTATCGATATTGCCGTAATCTACGCCATGGACACCGATGACCTTAAGTTTTTTCGCAGCTGACAGGACTTCTTCCGGGTATGGCGCATTTGGCCTGACCAGAATGGCGTCAGCATCGACTACCAATTCCTTCAGATAATCGACGCTGATGTTTCCGTTTCCGACGACGATTTCGTACCCTTTGTCTTGCAGAAAGTCTTTTCCTAATGCACTGATATCTTCTGGGATGACAACTTTGTAGGCCATGATGATTCCTTCTTTCTCATTATGATGGACCAGCAAAGAACATGCTTAGCTGTTGGCTGCCAGGTCGTTCCAAACGCTCCGGAATGTGACAGTGCCACAGTTGCCGGTTGCGAATTGATGTCATTAGTATAGGCCAACCAAATCCGCAAAGCTATGTTCCGGAAAATAAGAATACACCGCTTACACAGACCTTTTGTTGTTCCGCAAAACAAAAATCCTATCGAGGAAGATTCGCATTTGCTTCAATCGTTTCATAATACCTAGAATATGGTTGCTTCTATATATTATGAATTCTCATATTTTTCAAATTATCGTCAATCAGACATAGGCCTGCATATCACAAAGCCCTAACAATTGGGACAATGGGCAATACTGAAATGGCTGCCGCAGGTTATTTTCTCATCATTTTTTAATTTTTGTTTGACTAAAGCCGCTCTTCTTACTCAGATTGTTCATCGTGACTACCTATATAAAATTAATCAATTTATTTGCTTATACTTTTTTACTCCATTCTCTGAAAACAACTGTTCCGAACATTCATATTTGTTGGGATTTCAGCTTTAATTCATGAGAACAAACGTTATTCTCCAGCAGAAACATGTGTTTTTAATCACAAAAATTTAATCCTATCTTCGCCTGGGGACTTTATTTCTAATGAACGTTTCATAATTACATTGACACAGCCGTGTGATATCGTTAGAATATCAAAGATACATAATAAAATGGTGTGAATTCACTTATTGGAGGATTTGGTATTATATGGATGTTATATATAATTTTTTGGCCGACTATGTGAATGTTCTCTTATGGGACTACTTTTTGACATATGGCCTACTGTTCGCCGGATTGTACTTCTCGATCCGCTTCGGTTTCCCGCAAATCACGCGCATGTGGGAAGCTTTCAAACAAGTTTTCGGTAAATTGTTCAAAAAAGACGCTTCCCAGGAAGGTTCGATGTCTTCCTTCCAAGCCCTTGCGACGGCCATAGCCGCCCAAGTCGGGACTGGAAACGTGGCGGGTGTGGCGACAGCCATCCTCGGCGGCGGACCGGGAGCCATTTTCTGGATGTGGGTATCCGCTTTCCTCGGTATGGGCACAATCTTCAATGAAGCGATCCTGGCGCAAGTCTACCGGATGCGCGACCGCAACAAAGGAGACCTCGTCGGTGGGCCGGCGTTCTACCTTTCCAAAGGTGTTGGTTCCAATGCATTGGCTAAATTCTTCTCCGTCTCCCTTATCGTAGCGTTGGGATTCATCGGTAACATGGTGCAATCAAACTCGATCGCTTCGGCTGTGACTACCGCCTTTGCCATTCCGGAATGGGTGACCGGGCTCTTGGTTGCTTTGGCAGCCATCCTGATCTTCGCAGGCGGAATGAAACGCATCGCTACCTTCGCGGAATTCGTCGTCCCGATCATGGCACTTGTTTACATCGTTTCCAGTGTCGTTATTCTCTTCCTCTTCCGCGATAATGTTGTCCCTGCCCTCAAAATGATTTTTGTCGGAGCCTTTTCACCTCAAGCCGCAATCGGCGGTATCGCCGGAGCATCCGTAAGAGCGGCAGTCCAAAAAGGCGTGGCCCGTGGTTTGTTCTCGAACGAAGCCGGAATGGGTTCTACGCCGCACGCGCATGCCGTCGCGCACGTGGATCACCCGGTACAGCAAGGAATGGCAGCAATGGTCGGCGTCTTCATCGATACCGTCGTCGTCTGTTCCGCTACTGCACTAATCATTTTGGTGACCGAATCCTATATGGATCCTGCGTTGAAGGGTGCGCAAGTGACCCAGGCCGCGTTCTCGATTGCCTTCGGTGGCGGCGGATCCGTCCTGTTGGCCATCTGCCTAACCTTCTTCGCCTTTACGACGATCGTCGGCTGGTACTACTTCGGCGAATCGAACATCAAATATCTGTTCGGAACGAAAGGTGTCCTTCCTTATCAGATTCTGGTCGCGATTTTCATCTTCCTGGGCGCCTTGCAGGAAGTCGATATCGTCTGGATGCTTGCCGATACGTTCAATGCCTTGATGGTCATCCCCAACTTGTTCGGTCTCTTCTACCTGTCCAATCAAGTCAAGGGCATTCTGGAGGATTACGACCGTTGCAAATTGGAAGGCCGCATCTTCTACGATTACGACGTAAAATGATTTCGAATACTTGATGCTGGTCAAGTTCTTTCCGGCGTACTCCACTTATACTATAGTCATACCAGACAAATAGGAGGAATGAATCATGAGCCAAGCCGTTATCCAATTAGGGCCCGTCACTTGCCCATCCTGCGTCAAGAAAATCGAATCCGCCGTCAGCAAAATCGAGGGTGTCGAAACCGTCAAAGTGTTGTTCAACTCAAGCAAAGTCAAAGCTGAGTTCGATGATAACAAAACTTCAGGGAATGACATCAGCGAAACGATCCAAAAACTGGGCTACGAAGTCCAATCGGTCAAAGAATCCTAAATCATTTCAGGGGTCGCCTCAATTTCGAGGCAACTCCTGTTTTTTGTTTTCGATAGTTTCCTGAAACATGGATTCCGCAGAGTTATTCATCTTTTCCGCGCCCATCACTCCCGCAAATTCAATTATTCCTGAACCGAGGGATATCAGTTGCTTTCGAAAAATAAGCGTGCTATCATGAAAATACAAATGAAAATAAGTTGTGCGATGAAGAGAAGAAGTAACTTTCAGGGTCATCAAAGAGAGCCTCAGTCGGTGAGAAGAGGCATGGTCAGGAAAGCGAAAATGCGTCTCGGAGCAAGATGATGCGTTAGTGTCATTTCGGTTTGTACCCGATAGCGTACAGAAGTATGGCTGATTTTGCGTACTTCATAAGGCACAATCCGCGAGGGTCGTGCGAAAAAGGGTGGATCACGAAGAGCTTTCGTCCCTGTATTCCAAGCATTTGGAGTATAGGGACGAGGGCTTTTTTACGTTCTCGGGATAGATAAATTAAAGGAGGAATTCAAATGGACATCATTTCCATTGTCATTATTTTAGCCGTATTTGTGGCACTGCTTTTCGCACTTTATCGTTTAGGCACCAAACATGTCAAGTTCTCTAAACGCGTTTTCATCGCGCTGGCTTTAGGGGTTATCTTCGGGGCCGCCATCCAGTTGCTTTTTGCACCGGACAGCACAATCACACTGACTTCCATCGATTGGATCAACATCGTCGGTAACGGTTATGTCCGCTTCCTGCAGATGCTGATCATGCCGTTGATTTTTGTGTCGATCGTGGGCGCTTTTACCCGCATCGAAGAAACCAAGAATCTGGGCAAAATCAGCGGATCCGTACTCGGCACTTTACTTGGCACAACCGCCATCGCTGCCCTTATCGGATGGGCATCGGTCATTCTCTTCAATCTTGATGGCGCACAATTCACGCAAGGTTCCGCTGAAACCGCAAGGATAGAAGCCTTGACTACCCAACAGTCGCAAGTCGCTGATTTGACGATCCCTGGCCAAGTGCTCAGCTTCATCCCGACCAACATCTTCCAGGATCTGGCCGGTCTGCGCAGCACAAGTACGATTGCCGTCGTAGTCTTTTCCGCTTTTGTCGGGATTGCGTATATGGGCATCAAGAAAAAACAACCCGAAAATGCCGCCCTGTTCAATAAAGGACTGCAAGTCATCCAATCTATCGTTATGCGTATCGTTACCTTGGTTCTGCGCCTGACTCCTTACGGAATCTTGGCCTTGATGACCAAAATGATGGCAACATCCAGCTACCAAGCCATCGTCAACTTGGGGCTGTTCGTGGTTGCTTCTTATGCCGCTCTGCTTGTTGTCTTGCTGGTGCACAGCTTGATTCTGGCAGCAGTCGGCGTCAATCCGATCACCTATTTCAAGAAAGCTTTCCCTGTTTTGAGCTTCGCCTTCACTGCCCGTTCCAGCGCCGGCGCACTGCCTTTGAACGTTGAGACGCAAACGAAAGCATTGGGTGTCGATGATGCCTCCGCCAACTTCGCTGCCAGTTTCGGCCTTTCCATCGGTCAGAACGGTTGCGCGGGCGTCTACCCTGCCATGTTGGCGACCATCGTCGCTCCAACTTTGGGTATCGACGTCACCAGCATCGGCTTTGTCTTGACGCTCATACTGGTTGTGACGATCAGTTCCTTCGGGGTTGCCGGTGTCGGCGGCGGCGCGACTTTCGCCGCTTTGATCGTTCTCGGCGCGCTGAACTTGCCTGTCACAATCGCCGGACTGGTCATCTCAGTTGAACCGGTCATCGACATGATGCGTACTTTGACCAACGTCAATGACAGCATGCTGGCCGGCGTCGTTTCTTCCCGAAATATCGGGGAATTCGACTCTTCCATCCTGAACGACGACGCTGCTGTTGTTGATGGGGATGCCATCTAGTCTTCTATATATATCTGTCCTGCCCAAGGGCTCGGCTGTCTGCAATTTGCAGGCAGCTTTTTTGTGTTCGGATACCATTGAGCGGTGGCGTGCATCCGGGCAAGCGCTGCGTTCCTCCGGCGAGGCTCCCCACCCCGGAGTACAGCGGTAATTTGCGGGCTCTTCTCCTGCGAGCAGGTTCTCGTCGGAGCACAAGTCTTAAATGTGGGCTGTACTCCGGCATAGCCTCCGTTCGCCGGAGGAGAACGATTGCGTGCCGCTCATCGGAGTTGAGCGGCGAAGTCGGTGCGTTCCTCCGGTGAGGCTTCCCACCCCGGAGTACAGCGGTAATGTGCGGGCCCTTCTCCTGCGAGCAGCTTCTCGTAGGAGCACAAGGCTTAAATGTGGGCTGTACTCCGGCGTAGCCTCCGTTCGCCGGAGGAAAACGGCTGAGGTTCTGCTGATCGTATTTCCGCATCCAAAGCTTGACCATGATCAAGTCGCTTTCCTGCCTGATGTCGTATGATTAGGCTATAGGAAATACAAGAGGAGGTCATTCAAATGATCAAATGGATCAATAAATACAAAAACCGCATCACCGCTCTGTCAGGTCTCCTGATTGCGCTTGGCTTCATCCTGAATACCCTCGGAAATGCTGCGGCTGCTGACTACGCGCTTATCCTCGCGACGCTCATCGCGGTGGTGCCGATCATGTACAAAGCCTACTTGGCGTTGCGGATGAAGGCTTTCAGCATCGAGTTGCTGGTGACGATCGCGGTCATCGGCGCGCTGTTCATCCGCGAATATACGGAGTCTTCCGTTGTGACTTTTCTGTTTCTGTTCGGCGATTTCTTGGAGGCGCGCACCTTGGAAAAAACCCGTTCTTCTCTACGCGCCTTGATCGACATGGCGCCTCAGGAAGCCATAGTAATGCATGGTACTGACCAAGTCGTCGTGCCGGTCGAGGAAGTCGCTGTCGGGGATCGGCTGTTCATCAAGCCCGGCGGCAAAATTCCGGTTGACGGCATCATCGTGAAGGGGCAGGCAGCCATCAACGAAGCCGCTGTGACTGGGGAAGCGATCCCGGCCAATAAATCCTTGGATGACAAAGTCTTTTCGGGGACATTGGTGGACGACGGCTTCATCGAAATGATCGCGGAAAAGGTCGGAGATGACACAACTTTCGCCAAAATCATCGAATTGGTCGAAGAGGCCCAGGAATCCAAATCCAAGGCCGAACGTTTCCTCGATGCCTTCGCCAACTTCTACACGCCTGCCATCGTGGCGCTCTCCGTCATCGTTTACGTTTGGACACGCGACCTGCATCTTGCCATCACTTTCCTTGTGATTGCCTGCCCGGGTGCGCTCGTGATCGGCGCTCCGGTATCGAACGTCGCCGGCATCGGCAACGGCGCCAAATACGGTGTGCTGGTGAAAGGCGGCGAAGTCATGGATCGCTTCTCCAAAGTCGATACGCTTGTTTTCGACAAGACCGGCACGTTGACGAAAGGCAAACCGGAAGTTACCGACATCCATATCGTTGGCAACATCGACCGCAGGGAATTGCTGCAGCTGACGGCTTCGGCGGAGCGCATTTCCGAACACCATCTCGGACAAACAATTGTGAAATACGCACATCAACAAGGCCTGGAAATGGCCGCTGCGCCGAAAGATGCGGAAGTCATCAAAGGAAACGGATTGAAAGCGACAGTTGACAACCGCCATCTCGTCGCCGGCAACCGCAAACTGATGGAACAGGCCGGAATCCTTATAAATGAAGCGGCGGAAAACTACGCGATTGCCCGCGAAAAAACCGGCAATACTGTCGTTTTCGCAGCCGTTGACGGCACGCTCGCCGGGCTCTTATCCATTGCCGATCAGATCCGCGAGGACGCACCGCAGGCTTTGGCCGAAATGCGCCGAAACGGCATCAAACAGATCATCATGCTCACGGGAGACAACCGCCATACCGCCCAAGCGGTCGCGGAACAATTGAAATTGGACGCCTTCCATGCCGAGCTGTTGCCGGAGGATAAAGTGCGTTTCGTCAAACAACTGCAGGCAGATGGAGCCGTTGTGGCAATGGCCGGGGATGGCATCAACGATGCGCCTGCCATCGCGACCGCCGACATCGGCTTGGCCATGGGTGAAGGCGGGACCGACATCTCGATGGAGACGGCCGATGTTGTGCTGATGGCCGACAAGCTGATGCAGTTTTCTCATGCTTATTCGCTCTCAAAGGCGACCATGCGCAACATGAAACAGAACATCGCCATCGCGGTAGGGGTCGTCCTCTTCCTTTTGGCGGGCGTGCTGATGGGATCCGTCCATCTCGCCAGTGGCATGTTTATCCATGAAGCCAGCATCCTGGCCGTCATCCTGAACGCCATGCGCCTGATCGGTTTCGGCCGGAAATCGAACGCTGAACCAAGATAAAATTCGCATGCAGCCGGTGGATTGCGGTACAATTTAAGCAACCAAGGCCCCATGTCCCATTCCGAAAAGGAGGATTAGCTCAATGAACGAAACCCACAAACCGGCGCACAATTGCAGCGCAGGGTGCACCTGTAACGCGCAAAGTTCCTGCATCTCGCTTGTGCCGATCTTCAATCACCTGGAGCCGGATCAGATGGACGAAATCATGTCCGTCACCCATCCGGCGACCTACAAAAAAGGCGAACTGCTCTACCGCCCCGGCGATGCGTCGGATACGCTCTACATCCTCCATTCCGGCCTGATTCGCATCTACCGGTTAGCCGAATCCGGGAAGGAACAGCTCGTGCGCTTCCTCTACCCGGGCGATTTCACCGGCGAGTTGGCCCTCTTCAGCGAATCGAAGCACGAAGCCTATGCCGAAGCCGTGAAAGAGACCCAAGTCTGCCGGATGCAAAGGAGCGATTTGCAGCACTTTTTGTTGAAATACCCGGCCATCTCCCTGAAGTTGCTGCAGGAATTCTCCAACCGTCTGGAAAAGTCGGAACGGCAGACGACCTACGTGGCGACCGAAAAAGTCGAATCCCGCTTGGCCCTTTACCTTGCCGAACTGGCCACGAAGGACGGCGACACAATCACCCTTCCGATGTCGAAGAAGGATCTGGCTTCCTACCTCGGAACGACACCGGAAACGATCAGCCGGAAGATGGGTTCCTTGGAGGACCAACATCTCATCAAACAACTGAACCACCGGGAAATCGTCATCCTTGATCTCGATGGTTTGTTGTTTCTCTAAAACCGCTACCGACCGTCTTGTCATGAGACGGTTTTTTGATTTGCAAGCGCACGAATCGTCAGATGTCGGCTGTTTGTGATACGAATCAAGCAGTTCAACCGACAAATAGAGGCTCTCTCGACTGTTTGCGTTACCACACGAACAGTTCAACCGACAAACCGGGCAGCTCTCGGCTGTTTGCGTTGCGACATGAACAGTTCAACCGACAAATAGGCGTTCTGATCTTTTTTGTCGGATCACAACCATATTCCGCAAGAGCGCTTTGTGGTAGAATAGGCTTACGAAAAAGGGGGAAATTTTGATGACAGAAAAAATGAAGCAAAGGCTTTTGTTGACCTTTGCAACGGTTGTCGGCTTCGTGGTCGGCTACCTGAATCCGGCGACTTCCCAAGCACTCTTATCAGCCATCGGTTGGATTGCGGGGATCGGCATGTTCTTCCTCTTCCGACGTTCCAATAAAAACCCGTCACGGGACTATACAGCAAGCTGGGCCTACCAGTTGATCCGCATGCTGCTGTTCTTCATCATCGGCGCGGCTTTGGGCAGCATGATCCCTTACTATCAACAGATCATGGCCTTGCAGCAGCAATAGGCCATCTATTCATTTTTCACTAAATAACCAAAAGGAGTATGTATGCACATGGATTACGTCGCCATTGACTTTGAAACTGCAAACAGCCGTGGTGACAGCGTCTGTTCCATCGGCTTGAGCCGCTTTTCCAACGGGAAGGAAATCGACCGCTACTACGCGCTCATCAATCCGCGCCAATATTTCAGCCGCGGGAATATCCAAATCCACGGCATCACCGAGGCCATGGTCGCCCGCGAACCTTCCTTCGACGAACTTTATCCGGACATCCGTTCCTTCATCGGGGAAGATCCGCTGGTCGCCCACTTTGCCCAATTCGACATGAGCTGCCTGCAGCAGACGATTGAAACCTACAAACTGCCTAAGATGCAGAACGAATTTTTCTGTTCCTGCAAGATGGCCCAACGCATGCTGGATTTGCACAATAACCGCTTGCCGACAGTCCTGGACTACTTCGGCATGACGATCGATAACCACCATAATGCCGTGGAGGATGCGGTCGCCTGCGGGCTGATCACCAGCAAAATGCTGGCGCAATACGACTACGACATCCAAGGCTTTCTGGACGAATACCAATACCGGATGGGGAAATTGTTCTCGCATGCTTTCGGAGTGGCGAAAGGCGGCAAAAGTACCCCTTCCAAACGGGCAAAAACTGCCGCACCGCTGAAGCCGAAGAGCCTGCTGTTCGATATGGAACACGTCTTTTACGACAAGCACGTCTGCTTTACCGGCCGTTTCCAGAAATTGAAGCGCAATGATTTGGCGCAGCTCGTCGTCGATGTCGGTGGCCATTTCGACGCCAATCTGAGCTACGAGACGCTCTACCTGGTCGTAGCCGACAATGATTGGCGCAAAATCGGCACACCGAGCGAGAGCCGCAAAATCCAATCCGTCCGCGAACTGCAAGGCAGCGGCCACAATCTGACCCTGCTTTCCGAATCGGATTTCCTGCGCATTTTTTTGAAGAAATAACCAAGAGCCAGTTTATTTCAAAATAGGTATCCAACAAAAGAACGGCCATCTTGATCCAATAGGGAATCCGGATGACCGTTCTTATAATCTAACACACGATGAAAATGTAAGCTGTTCCAAAAACAGGAACTAGGCTATAATAGCAATGAGGTGACGACAGATGAATATCTTCAGCAAAATGGACAATTTAGTGAGCCTGACCGAGAATGAGAAAATTTTGGTTTCATACATAAAAGCAAATCCCGAAGCATTCGTGAAGATGACCTCCTCGGAAATCAGCGAAGCCAGCTTCATTTCGAACGCAACGATTTACCGGTTGTGCAAAAAATTGGATCTAGCCGGCCTTTCCGAACTGAAAATACTGGTCTCGTCTTCTGTCGGCGACTATCTTAAGGAACGGACGACCCTGGATTTCAACTATCCGATCCACTCCAACGAAACCCAGTACCAGATCACGCGGACGATGCAGGAACTCTATGAGCAGACCGTGGTGTCCTCGCTCAACAACTTGGATCTGGAACAGCTGCGGCAAGCGGCTTCCTTGATGAAAAAGGTGCCGGCCATCGACCTTTATACCTCCGCCGGAAATCTGTTTTTCGCCGAGAACTTCAAGTTCCAGATGCAGGAAATCGGCAGATTCGTCAATGTCCCGATTGAGGAGTATCATCAACGTCTGACGGCGGCCGCCAGCGATTCTTCGCATCTTTCCATCGTTGTTTCCTACGGAGGACGGGGCACGGTCATTCCCGAAATCGTGAATATCCTGAAGAATAACCGATCGCCCATCCTGTTGATCACATCCACTGATGAGATCCCTTTCGCGGATGCGGCTACGCACCATCTCTACATGAGCTCGAACGAAAGTCATTATAATAAGATTTCTTCGTTTTCGACCAGGCTTTCTTTGCTGTTCTTGCTGGACTGCCTCTATACCAGCTATTTCAAGCTCGACTATGAGCACAATGTCGCACTTAAGATGGATTACTACAAAAAAATCAGCCGAATTATCTGGTGATGATCATCGGAACAGCTGCTCCGTCTGAAAAGATTCTCTCACTGTTCAAAGCGTAAGGACACAAGTTGTGAGGGATTTCTTTCATTCGGGGCTCGGCATCTTTTCTCGCAAATAGTTATGGCGTATACTGAGTGCATCCATAAAAGAGGAACCTTCATTTCTTAATGAAATCCTCCCGGCGTGAGATCGCTCAGTCAGTAAGCGTCGGAAAAATGACTCCATTCTTGAGAAGAAATTGTCTTACCCGCGTACTGCCATACGCAACGAGGCATTCTGCTCTACGAAAACCGGACAAATCTGTCCGGTTTTTTGTGTTTTTTACGACAAAAAGCGGAAACGAGGCTGCCTCATTTCTGCTTTTTCTACTCTTTGCTGGTCGCTATTTGTTTCTCTCTGTTGCCCAGAAATTCGTTCAGGAAGGCCGCAGCCAGTATCAGCACGCCTCCCGCCAATTGCACGGGTGACAAGTCCTCTTTCAGGAATACAGCCGAAACCACAATCGCCGTCACCGGATCGACATAGCTAAGCACAGCGAATGTCTGGCTCTCGACAGCTTGGGCGCCTGCAAACATCAGCACATAGGCTATCCCCGTGTGGATGATCCCCAAAACCAGCAGACTGGTGATGGAGCCTCCAGTCAATTGTCCCAATCCGAACCCGGAAGTCAGTGCAACATAGGGGGTCAGGATTCCGGTTGCGATGACGAGCGTCAAAGCAGTCAATGGAATCCCGCCAAGACCCGCGATTTTTTTGTTGGACATGATGGCCACCGCATAGAAAAACGCTGCAGCCAATCCGAGCCCGATCCCGACCGGATGATTATAAGTACCCGAGTTGGGGCTCACGCCGATGATCAGGAACATCCCCAGCATCGCCAACAGGACGCAAGCAATCTTCTTCGCGGTCAAGGATTCCTTGAAGACGAACGGCGCCAACAGCGTCATGAAAATCGGCTGGAAATAATAGCTCAACGTCGCATTCGATACCGTTGTGTAGCGGAAAGCTTCAAACAGCAGAATCCAGTTCATGCCGACCGCAAAACCCGAAAGCAACAGGAACTTGGCATTTTTCCTCACCAATGCCAAAGGGATTTTTTCCTTGCGCACCACCAATGTTCCCCAGAGGAACAGACTCCCTAAAGCGCCCCTGAAGAAGGCAACCTGATTGGAGGCCAAATCGATATTTTTGACGAAGATGCTGATCGTCCCGAATATCAGCATCGACAGCATCACTTTCCCTTTTCCTTTCGACACAACCCCACACCTTCCCTTGATTGATGAAAATAGTACACCCATCATATCACAGAGTTTACCGGCCGGGACAGGTCTGGTGCAAAAAAAATACGGAACGCATAACCAACTGCGGTCCGTCATATATTCCTACTTTTTATCATAAATGCTGTACAACGCTTCCCCAAGACGGTTGAGTGTGTCTTCAATCACTTTGGTCGGCGCGGCCAAATTGATGCGCTCATAACCTTCACCCTCTTCGCCGAAGATATACCCTTCATCGGTAAAAAACTGCGCTTCCTCACGCATGAACCGTTCCAGTTCTTCCGGCGAAAATCCCAGCGCCTTGAAATTCACCCATTGCAGATAAGTCCCTTCAACCAAAGGCGCGGTTATTTTAGGGAAATTTGAGGCGAAGAAATCGCGCACCAGATGCTGGTTCCTGTCGATGACCGGAATTAGATGATCGAGCCACTGTTCCGCTTCATTGTATGCGACCCGACACCCTTCCAACCCCAGCGTCCCGACCATGCCGCAGGCGACACTTGCGAGCGCATCGGACATTTTCTTCCGCAAAGCCTCATTTTGAATGATGATGTTGGAAGTGCACAGCCCAGCCAGATTGAATGTTTTGGAGGGTGCAGTGCAGGTAATCGTCCTTGCCGCCACCGCGTGGGAAAGTGTCTGGAAAACTTTATGTTCGTAACCGGGCATGATCAGATCGTGATGGATTTCATCCGCAACAATGATCATGTCATAGCGAAGCACGATATCCGCTAAGCGCGCCAGCTCTTCTTCCGTCCACACTCTTCCGACCGGATTATGCGGGCTGCAGAAAATGATCAGCTTGTTCTCTTTCTTGCGGCAGAGATGCTCCAGCCCTTTGAAGTCGATCGTATAGTCGTCAGCGCGATTCAAGAGCGGATTCCTGGCGACTTTCCGACCCGCGTTTTCGATGGCCCCAAAGAAAGGATAATAGACCGGCGTCATGACGATGACACCCTCACCGGGCTGCGTATAAGCCCTGACCGCCGCATAGAAGGCGGAGACGACGCCAGGACTGGTCAAGATCCATTCCTTCTCCACTTCAAAATTGTGCCGGCGCCGTTGCCAATCGATGACTGCTTGATAGTAGCCTTCGGTTGGCACACTGTAGCCCAATATGTTGTCCTCCAAATATTCCTGTAGGCCTTTGGTGATTTCCGGTGCGGTCCTGAATTCCATGTCCGCCACCGTCAGCGGCACCACATCAGCGGCTACATCCGGCATCCATTGGTACATCTGTTGCCATTTCACGGAGCCTTTGTCTTTTCTGCTGAGGACCGACTCGAAATCATATATTTTTTTGTTTCCTTCAATCTCCATCCCGTACACCATACTATCTCTCCCTTCCTCCTCGTGTAAGCTTTAATCACACAAAGGTCGGTTCAGCCCCTTATTTTTGGGTGCAATTCAATCATAAAACTAACTATAAGGGGATTTCGGGCTCATGTCGAATTTTTCATAACAAATTTGGTCACAAAACCTCACATAGCGTTAAACCCCGCCCTCGATTCCCTATCCAACCGCTGTTTCCCCGCGTCACTATTCCTCACATGCCCGTTGATGAAAAAAAGCACAAAAGAAGCCCCGGACACGCTACATTCGCGCATCCGAGGCTATGAAAGTACGCTGACTGGCCTCTTGTTTATTTGAATTCAATAAAGAGGTAGAGATCTCCACCTATGAAATTCGGTGTGCGTTCCAAGGAATTGACCAAAATATTCATTCTGATGCGGTCATTTTCGGTGATAATCGTCGCATCCTCGATTGTCAGATTCCCTTTATCGAAGCCTGACGTTACAGACTGCTCGAAAATGGTATCGTACACTTCGCGGGTATTATAGGCAATCAGTTCCTGTCCTGCCGCATCCTTCAAAGTCAGAATATAGTACTCGTCATCCAATCTTTTTTCCAATTTATATTGTTGGCCATTCGCTTCAAAATCGGTAGTTTCAACTGGGCTTGTTTCGACTTCGGAGTAGTAAAGATACTGGTGAAGCATAATATCAAAGCCTGCGATTCCGACGACGGGATCGGCATCCCAATTCAGGTAGACGAACTCGCCTTCGCCTTGCGGGTAATCCGTTTCGGAATAGGTCATGTCAAATCCGTAGGTATCGCTGAAATCACTGTAGACATTGAAATCGCTCGGCAAGTAGGATACCTCTTTATTGTAGCCCATGTTGTCGATGTAGGAAGCGACCTTGGTGATGACGATCTTATCGCCGATGGAAACGTCACTTTTTGGAACGATTGCATTATCCACCAGCATATCATTTTCAATCAGTTTCCGTTCCAAAAAGCCAATCTGGTTATTCTTGCTGACAGTAAAGGCATCGATCGGCGGAATGATGGAAATGGCCGACAACACAAGCAAGGCGATGGCAATCAAACCGTTATGCTTCGGTTTCATGAAACTGAAGATCACCCCGGCTATCGTCGCGAAGATTCCGAATAGGATAACATAGTAACGGCCGTGCGTGACGCCCATCTCCCTGATTTTCAGAAACGAAGCGATGGTTTGGAAGACGACGATCGGAATCAAGACCTTTGGAAAAATCTTGCGGAAAAGGTCAGCAAATTTATTCTGGAGATTGCAAGCAAGGATATAGACGATGATGACGATGATCGCATAGGAAACAAGCAGTGGCTCCAGAAGATTGGTTGTCCAGAACTCCCCTCCGATGTTCATGACAACATAGATCACGAGAATCAACGTATAGATGGCCGTCAACGGGATGATGATGTAGGAAATCAGGATTTCCAGGAAACGCGGCACCATAAATTGACGATCGAGCGTTTCCCCGCGTTTCGCCCACGCCTCATCCGGAATCATTTCTTCGCGTTTGCCCGGATAGAGCGGCGTCATCGACAAGAAATAGATCGGCGCAAACAAGGAAGCGACGATATTCATAAGATGCGAGAGAATCTTGAAATCGATGTTGAAGAGCAGGTAATCAGTGGCATAGAAAATGGCGCTGATTCCGCCTGTCAACACTGCTGAAAAAAGTACGGTAGTAAAGAAAGCTTTCATAGCCGACAAAAAACTCCGGTGGAAAGGCACCTTCACACTTTTGATCGATGGTATCCAAATAAAAGCAATCATGAGAGCGAACAGTGCCACACCCGTTTTTACACTTATGGCGATATTGTACTGCGTCTGCGGTCCGACCGCGAAGTAATAGCCGGTCGTAAGTAATACAGCCCCGCCCATCAGCAGATAGCGGGCATTCAGTTGCGTAAAGAAACGTTCATAAACCATTTGGCCGACGATGCTCAGCATGGCTCCCACCAAAAAAGTGAACAGATAGCGGGCATAATCCTCGCGCGGATTTTCGATCATGAAGCTGTTCAACACTGCGACCGCGATCAAAAATAGCACGGTCAGTGGATAACGACTGATGGAACGCCCCATTCCTTTGTAGGCTTTCCAAAACGCGTCTTTGAATTTCATTTTTGCCACTCCTTTCAGGCATTCGGATGATCGGATAGCATTCTTTTTTTTGAAACCATCCCCCTTTCTGCACCTATCCTTTGCACCCGTGTTACTTCTATTTGTTCCCGATGAAATCGTACAGTTTGCTTATCTTAATTATGGATATTCAAGCGCACCTTTGTCAAATTTTGCGATGCCTTTATGGTCGTCGCTCCAAAAAATATGCCATCAAAAAAAGAGCATAGCTTTCGACTATGCCCTCCTTCTTAACTTTTGAACGGACCTGTTTTCGCATCCTTCATCGCCAATTGGATATAGTCGATGGAAGCATTTAATTTGGTGGTTTCCCACTCATCCAAAGCGACCCCGAATTGTTTTTCTACGCCGTTGCGGCCGATCAGGCAAGGCATGCTCAAAGCCACATCGCCGTCATGTCCGTACTGTCCGCGCAGAATCGTGCAGACGGGGTGGACGCTCTTTTCATCCAACAGGACCGCTTGCGCCAGGGTGATGGCGGATTGCGCAACCCCGGCATTCGTCCAACCTTTCCCGTTCAGCACATCATAGGCCGACTTCACGACCGCTGCCCCGATCGCTTCAGGATCCAATGTCTCCACTTCCGGGAAATAAGTTCCGAACTCATCATAGCGGATGCCGTTTATGGCCAAACGGCTCACCACCGGGAAGGCGGTAAATCCGTGCTCGCCCATCATATAGCCGGTCACGCTCTTGGGATCGACACCATACTGTTGCGCAATCACTTTCCTCAGCCGGGCCGAGTCCAGCATCGTGCCTGTCCCGAAGATCCGTCCTTCCGGATAATCGAATTCGCTGGCTGCGATATAGGTTACCGTGTCCAATGGATTCGTGATCAGGATGACGATGGCTTCTTTTGTATATTTTACGATTTCGGCCATGACTTCCCGGATGACCGCCGCATTTTTCCCAGTCAAGGAGGCGCGATCCGGGATGGCATTCGGATTCTTATCATCCTTCAGGACACTCGGTCCGGCCGCGATGATGATGACGTCCGCATCCGCGCAATCGACGTAATCCCCGGCATGTACATCCACATTGGACATATAGGTCAACGCGGTCGCATGCGCCTGATCCAAGGCTTCCCCATGGGCAACATCCTTCAGAATATCGATCGTCGCGATTTCCGCAAATAACCGCAATTTCATCGCGTCGGCCAACACATAGGAACCTACGTGACCCACACCCACCACAACAAGTTTATTTTTGTGCATCTTTTCCCCTCCAGTTCTCATCATACTTTCATCTTAGCACCTTTTCGGCGATTTATCACATGTATTTCGCGAAAGTGGACAAGCCTTGATGCCGGCTTGCAATAATCCGCCGGTCCGAGTACTATGGAAGCAACATCACCAAGAGGAGCATACGTTAAATGGAAAAGTTTGTGGAAGCTTTAAAACAAAAAATTCGCAGTAAAGAGGGCTTGTCCCCCAAGATGCAGGATATTCTGGATGCTTGCGTCGTGCTGTTCTCGACGAAAGGATTCTCCAACACCAGCACAAAGGACATCGCAAAAGCAGCCAATGTTGCTGAAGGGACCATCTACAAGCACTTCGGGACGAAGGAAAATTTACTTTACGCTACGATTTTCCCGATTCTGCGCGATATCATTTCAACGGAAGCGCTCACCCAAGTGCAGCAGTTCCGCAACTCTGCAGAGAATGCGCCATTTGAGCGGTTCGTGGAATTCATCGTGCGCAAGGATGTTATGATGCCCGAAGAGCATTTCCAGTCAGGAAAGATTTTTCTCACTGAAATGATGTACGATAAACAGCGTTGCCAAGAGTTCATCACCATGATCCCCAAGGACTTGATAGAAGGCATTTATGCGATCCTCGACGGCTACAAAGAGAAAAATGAAATCGTCGATTGGCCGAACCCCGTCATTTGGCAATTCATCATGAGCATCCTGTTCGGTAATCACCTGACCCATTACGTCCTTTTCACGGATACAAAGCGCGACAAAGAAGCCGAAATCGCTTATTTGACCCAACAGATCGTCAAAGGCCTCAGACCCGATGAGCAATAGCATTGACAGCCCTTTGCCGAATCGCTATACTTGACTAATCGCATAGTGAGTAAATGCTCACTCATCGTCGTTTCTTTTAAAATAACAAGGAGGCATCCGATAACTATGGCTTTTGTCGAACTAAAAAATCTGAATAAATATTACCCGATCAGCGGCTCGGAAGATTTCCAGGCACTGAAGGACGTCAACCTTTCCTTGGACAAGGGCGAATTGGTCTCAATCGTCGGGGAGTCCGGCAGCGGGAAGTCGACCTTGATGAACCTATTGGGCGGTCTGGACAGCCAGTTCACAGGCGAAATAACCATTGACGGCCAAAACATGAGCACGTTCAAGGAAAAAGATTTCGTGAATTACCACAAAGAAAAAATCGGCTTCGTTTTCCAGAGTTTCAACCTTGTTTCCCACCTGAGTGTGCTGGATAACGTCACATTGGCGATGACGCTTTCGAACGTCGACAAAAAAACGCGGGTCGCAAGGGCAAGAGAAGTCCTGAAGCAACTTGGCCTTGACGACCAATACAAAAAGAAACCTAGCCAGTTATCCGGCGGGCAAAAGCAGCGTGTGGCCATCGCCCGTGCGTTAGTCAATGATCCTGATATCATCATTGCGGATGAACCTACCGGAGCCTTGGACTCACAGACGACGGATCAGGTGCTGGACATCATCCAGGACATCGCCAAAACCGGCAAGTTGGTCATCATGGTCACCCACTCGGAGAAAGTAGCGGCCCGTTCCACGCGCGTCGTCACGATCGATGACGGAAAAATCATCGGCGATATCCGTCAAGGCGAAATCGCCTTGCACGACAACGCGTTTGAACTGCAGCAGAAAAGTAAGAGCAAAAATCTCACTTTTTTTGCAGCAATCCGCTTAGCCCTTCTTAATATGAAGGAAAAATTGGCCCGGAACATCCTGATAGCTCTCGGCGGCAGCATCGGTATCATGAGCATTATCGTAATGCTGTCCCTTGGCGAAGGGGTCAATGACTACCTGACCGAAACGATGAACGCCAACGTCAATCCGCTCGTCAGCGAAGTGCGGATGCCCATCGTGATGGAAACCAACAACAGCGAGAACACTGATTCATCCATGATGATCATGACCCCGGCCGGTGCGGAGATACCTGCCGGTTCTGCGCCATCGGGTCCTCCAGCCGGCGTGACACAATCCGATCCGTTCGGAGAAGAGAACCTGGAGGAATTGCGGAACATCCCGCATGTCGCCGAAGTCAATCAGGCCTACACTTCGCTTACGATCGGCAGCGACAACGTCATCTTTGAAGAGAATAAATATTCCTTCATGACTTTCGGGACGACCTCTGGCATGACCGATTCCAATATCCTGTACGGCGCGTTCCCTGAAGAAGGCGAAATCCTGATCACAGAAGGCATCGCCAACCAGATGGGCGCTACTGCGGAAGCAGCCATCGGAAAAGAAGTGACCCTCGACGTAACCATAGACGGTGATTCCTTGGAAAAAAATTACATCATCAGCGGTATTTACACGGCCGGCCAAGCCATCGGCGCATTCGAGTCTGTATACATGTCGGCTGATTCCTTTGAAACATTGACCGCAGAGAACAATATGGAAGTGAAGCCCAATGTTGTCTACTTGGTATCCGACGATCCTGACAATACCCAAGCCATCAAAGATGAAGTAGCTGCCCTAGGTTACCGCGGTTCTTCAGCGGATGCCCTGGCTTCCACTTTCACCCAGATGCTGGATATCTTCACCTATATCCTTTCCGGGGTTGCCGGCATCTCCTTGTTCGTGTCCGCCATCATGATTTTGACGGTGCTCTACATCAGCGTTGTGGAACGCACACAAGAAATCGGCGTCATCAAAGCAATCGGCGGCCGGAAGAAAGATATCCGCCGCATCTTCGTTTCCGAGTCCTTCCTGATCGGTCTGTTCAGCGGAATTCTGGGCGTAGGCATCGCCTACCTCATCACCGTTGTCGGAAACATTGTTGTGGAGAATCTGTTTGACACGGCCATCCTGAATATGACACCGGCCTTTGCGGTATTCGGAATCGTCACCAGCGTGATCATCAGCATGGTAGCCGGCCTGATGCCTGCCCAAAAAGCAGCCCGCCTCGACCCAGTAGAAGCCCTCCGCCACGATTAAGATCAGAACTCAACTATAAGGATACGATGAATCGCGGAACCCTCTGCAATTCAGAGTTCAACTACGAGAACCCAAAAGAAGCAGCCGGACATTTTGTCGCAATGTCATTAACTTAAGGGTATTGACAAATTAGAGACAGGTGGAAATGGGAGAGAAATTCTCTCATTTCCACCTGTCTCTTTCGTTTCTGACAATCGAAGGCACAACGAAGCAAGGCAGCTCCATGAAAAAAGTTGCCCTAATACCTTCATTCCCGGATAATTATGACATGGTACTGTAAAAGCCCATACCTATGGTCTTTTTATCAACCAGGTAATAATTTTATCGGGAATCCAGGCTAATATGTGTAACGATAAGAACGTTTGGATTTGTTCACAGGGGTCTTCCTTTTGACCGACCTGTGTGGGCGGACGGGGACAAGGTGTTTGGTAAGCAGTTCGCTCATTTGTTCGAAACTTTCTCTCCGTTGTTCGCGTGTTTCGCCCATGAACGATCGGATAAAATAGGTTTTCACGATTCCGATAGCGATGCTGAGATTTTGCTTCATTTCATATTTATAACGTTCTTGGGGTATTGCTCTTGTTTCGCTCACTTCGATCAGGTGAAGCATCGTCAGGTTGTACAACCAGACACTACAATAAATGTCCTGAAGGATCAGTCGTTCCCGGTTGCCACTAAACTCCTCTAACTTCATCCGGTTTTTCAGGACGTTGTAGGCAGTTTCGATTCCCCACCTCAAACGGTACACTTCATTCAAGTCGTCAAATGGAAATTCCTCGGGTGTTAAATTCGTCAAAAGGACTTCGTCCTCTATCTTCTCGCTATCTTGCTTGCGAAGCGGGATTTTTACAAACCGCAAGGGATAAACCGTACTCATCAAGGTCGCCCGGAAAGTCCTGTCATTCCGGTAGTCGTTTGTCTGGGAACGATTAAAGGTGACTTCAAAGGTTTGGTCTTGCCCGACAGAAAGCTGGCTGGAATAGCGCTTTAAGTTCTGGTGATCCATCCGCATCACAAATTTCTGCCCGTCCTGGATCAGTTGGTTGACCAAGCGCATCGAAAAATAGCCGCGATCAAACACGGTGAGGGTAGGCTGCCGGAGCGTTTCTTTCAATATGTAGAGGTGTTGCGAAGCAGAGGCACGCTCGCTGCTCTTGTACGGACCGACAAACGTGTCAATCGCCAATTTGTTGATACAATCATAAAGCAGTGAGACGGATGCCATCACCGGATTGGCGGATACCTTGGGGTTACGAGCCACACCGTATTTTCTGGCGTTTTCCTCTGTGGAGGGCAGGATGATGTCAGAGCCGTCTATCGCGGTCACGATGTAGCCGTTCAGCTTGACCAACTGGTCATCGTTCTCTTCATAAACCATGGACATGTAGTCAGTCATCATCAACCGGATGGCTTTGGGGTTGTAGTTCATTCGGGCCTTATAAAAAGCGACGGTCGAAATATCCAGGGGTTTCCCCTGGTCCTCGTAAAAATTTAAGAGTTCGCAAAATTGTGAGTTCCCCTTTTGCGCAAACATTTGAAGCATCAAGGCGATGGGAGTTGTTTTCCTTTTTCGGGTAAAGGCTTGTGGGTTCCCTTCACGGATATCTTCCAGATAAATAGTTTGGGCTTCCTCAATATATTCCTGAAATGCCATCAGTTGGACCGTCATTTTGAACACTCCTTTTAAATTACAGACTATTCTCCCTACATTAAGTATAACGGGAAATCTGGAGAGGAGGGAAAAATTCCTCCTCTCATCAATAAAAAAAGGCGAGAATGCATAATGAATGCATCCTCGCCTTTTTTTCAGTTGTCAAGCTGCTTAAGTTAATGACATTGCATTTTGTCGGCTGCTTCTTTTTATTTACTCCGCAAGTCGGATCTGCGCATAGAAGGCGTTCATCTGGTCGGCCAATTCATCCTCCTGCATTTCATGGAAGATGTTCATCACATTATACAAGTATCGCAACAACCAATCAAACGCATCCTTCTTCAGGGTAACCCCTACCTTCATTTCTTCCTCAATCTCTTTATGCAACGCATCGACCCAATGGTCCCCCAGAACAATACGCACCCGTTGAAACTGCTCCCGGAAAAGCTGCTCAGTGGAAACTTCGCCCTCCCCCGACATCCATTTGTTGCGATTTGCACTGCGGTAATAACGAGGGATGAATTGCTTGAAATAAGGATCGGATTGTTGCAGCAGGAAAAAGGCTGCTTCATATTTCCGGTCGGTTATGTAACTATCCAACAAATAGGAAACCAAAATATCCCGAAAATCGATCGACAGTTTACGGACAACCAAATCCTTGTAAGTATCATTTATGGGCACAATGTCCAACTTAGTGTACAGCGGTTGCCTACTTGCCCCCACCACCAATTCTTCGCGTTCCAACAGCTTGTGCGCCTCTTCTTTCGCTTTGGTATGCATACCCCGGGATCGAAAAACGACGAAACGGACCCATTTCAGCAACGCGCCTTCTTCAGCCGTCAGCTGAATGTCCGGATTACCATCCAAAACCGCGGCAAAATTTTCCAATTTCCGGACGGTATCTGCATAATCATGATGCTCCCACTGGATATAGCTCGTCTCATCCTTTTCGTAACGGAAGCTGATGAAAATCATCTGAAGCCACAGTTTTTTTATGTCAGAATAACTGACGCGGTAATGTAACTGTTGCAGCAACACTTCTTCCATCTGCGCCTTGATTCTGTTGCGCTCCCAACCTGATCCGATTGCTTCAGCTTCAAAAAGCTGAACGAGTTCAATCGACTTCCTAACATTATATTTGTTTTCTGTCATTAATTTGTTTACAATAGGCCTGAGAATGAGGTGTGATAACTTCGCTTGATTCTTGAAATAAGGGAAAATAAAATAATCTTCATTCATCCTTTTACGCAAAATCCCCGTATGCAAGGGCTGGTGCCCAAGAGGACCGATTATCGGCGAAAAGTCCTTTAACTCATATTCTCCTTCCATGAATTCCAAGTTCGCATGATTGAAAGGATATCCCGCAGGAAAGTTTTGTTTGTAGTAGAAAAGATACCACTCATGCGCTTCCTGTTCGTTCAGCAGCAGTCGATCCACAGCGATTTCCTCATCAGCAAATCGCTTCGCAAAACGTTGCACTTCATGGGACAATCGATAATATTGTTGCGTATGCAGGAAATCATGCAACGTGTGCTCTGTCACCGCGACTTTGTCAGCCAGTACATAGTCATGAATCGCGTAATAATACTCAAAAAACAGGTCGTAATCGCCTTTCATCTCTTGCACCTCCGGACCGTAATCCCTTACAATTCTAAGTCCATTTTACCATATTGCTCACAAAACAAAGCAAGAAAGCCTACGCACCTGATAAAATCGGCTGCCAAATACTGAAAATTGTGCAATTAACTGAAAGCTGAAACAAACATCCTACATAGAATTCATTGAAATTTATACAAATTCCAATCAGTTGATATAAAAATGTTCAGTTATTAGATGACGTTTTCACGCGATGGTGCTATACTATACATGAAATGACGTTTGTTGCATTCGCGTACAAATATGGCACAGCGCCTGAGGAATCCCAACCTATAAGGATTTCCCGAAAAGCATCCCTTCCTATTCTCTCCTGTCCCTCACTTTTTGATGAGCAGAAATACTAGCATCCAAAAAAACAAATATTTTTACATCAGGTATGTTGCATTTTTCGAACAACTTCCCAAACTGAAAACGCCCATTAACAAGCCTTTAATCGCAAACGACTATAGCTATTTTGTTTTTCATAAGACTTTTAATAAACAAAAACAGAGTTTCTGTCTATTATGATCCGAAAGTCTTTTCGCTATCTTGGGACCGATAATCCATGTTAAAGGGGCTGTTAAATTGCACGCTTAAAATAGATAGCGATCACTTCAGCCTGAAACTTTTATTGCAATCGGCCGCGATTGGGAGGAGCGGCACCGATTCCTCAAAGCACGTACATTAATGGAAAAATATTTGTCCCCTCTGCCGCATCAATAAATTGGTTTCGTTAACGGCAACATACTTTCCGCAATAAGTTTATTATTTCTAACTTCTCTCTTGTACATGTCAGATTTAATTACAGACATATTACAAACAAGCCTTTTTATGACAAGGATTAAATTTTGATATTTTTATAAAATATACTAGACAAACCAAAAAAATAGTATATTATTATTGTTATTGGCTCGTTCGGATGATATGGAATTTGAGTCAATTAATTTTCAAATTGTCGAACCGTTGCTATCAGATAGATTACGTTAGGAGGATAAATATGTATACCATGTCCAACATAAAAAACCTCTCCTTGAAGATTGTACTCGCTGAAAAGAATACAATCACAGCCGCCCAACCTACTAACTACCAAAAATTCCCTTATGTTAAACTTTTCTACGTTACATCTGGGGATGTTTCTTTAATAATGAAAGAAACGACGGAAAAGCTTTCAAAAGATCAGTTGATCTTATTGAATCCAAATGTAGAGTACTATTGGGACCTGACAGGAGATAAAGCAGCAGAGATCATCGAAGTCGGTATCCACGGACTTGAGTTTTCAAAAATCGGGGATGCAGAAAGCGATTTCTCTTATTACCGCCACAACGATGGTGAAAAAGAAACCGCAACTTTCCTGAATTTATTGCTGGATGAAATGAGTACACGCAACCAAGGCTACGAAGAGGTCAGCAAACGCTTCGTCGAGATCATCCTGATCCACTTGTTGCGTCTGGAAGAATTCTCGATCCGGAACTCGCTGAACAAAAAGAACCACAAAGAAATCCAAACTGTTAAGAATTACATGAAAGTGAACTACCACAAGAACATCACTTTGGATGACTTGGTGGATCTGGTCCACATCAACAAATTCTATTTGATCCGTATCTTCAAGCAGGAAGTCGGCATGTCCCCGATCGACTACTTGATTCATATCCGTATCGATGAAGCGCAAAAAATGTTGCGCAACACCAATATCGCAATCGCCGATATTGCACACTTGGTCGGCTTCCAGTCACCGTCCCACTTCTCGAAAACATTCCGGGAATTGTCGAACTGCACGCCTTCACAGTACCGTCGTCAAGGAAACCAATAATACAACAAAAAGAAGAAGCCGCCGTTTTAAGCGACTTCTTCTTTTTGTTCCTCCAACGCCCGCAAATAGTCTGCCGCCTCGCGCGGTCTGCGGAAATGATGGATCGCTATGCCTGAAGGCGCCTGATCCAGTAAAGCAATCAAGCCCGGCCGGTTGTTTTTGTTGAAGTTCCAGATGAATTTCATGAATTCCCAATCGAAGCGTTCCGGGCAGCCTTCCCCCATATCGGGACGGGTGCGCTTGCGGTTCAAAACAATCCGCTTCAACGCGCGATAGAGACACAAACTCCTTGGAAAGTCGAAAAAGAAAACCGTATCCGCACGCCCCAGCCTGATCGGCAGGCTCCGTTGGTAATTGCCGTCGATTATCCAGCTGTCCTCTTTGATCCGTTCTTTTTGGACCCGGTCCTGTTCCACATCAGAGCGCAATTCCCAATCAGGCAGCCAATATAGTTTATCGAGATGATGCAGCGGATTGCCCGTCAATTGCTGCAGCTTGCGCGAAAAGGTGGACTTCCCCGATCCGCTGCACCCGATGACGACGATCCGCTTCATTGCCTTCCCACTCCCGCTGGCCTTCATCTTTGCCAAACCGATCCCTCCATTCGAACGAGAAATTTTCTTCTATCAACCAGTTTACCACAGCGCAAAAGCTACGGATAGTAACTGATACACCCCCGCAACTAATGGTATACTGGAATTAAAAACAACGGAAGGAACGATGCATGATGATACGAAAAGCCCGAAAAGAGGATTGCCCGGAACTCTACGATCTGATCCACGAAATCTTTGTGGATATGGAATTACCGCTGCTCGATCTGTTGGATCCGGATGTCCTGAAAGCCGCGATGGTTCGAGCCATGCACGAGGACGTCTACCGATTCAGTTACCGGAATGGTCTTGTCTATGAAGAAAACGGTGAAATCCTTGGCTGTTGTTTCGGCTATCCGGGAGCATCCGAACCCATCATCGATGCCGCACTCCGGAAAGCTTTTAAGGAAATGCACGTCACAGCGCCCAACCTTTTCCCCGACAGCGAAACGTTTGCCGGAGAATGGTATCTGGATTCCATCGTGACGAAGCAGTCAGCGCGTGGAAAAGGTGTCGCCCACCAATTGCTGCAGGCCTTGCCGACACTCGCCTCAGTTGCGGGTGAAACCGTCATCGGCCTGAATTGCGAAAAAGACAATCTGCAGGCAAAAAAACTCTATGAAAAGGTAGGTTTCCGGACCGTTTCCGAACGGACCTTGAGCGGTCATGTCTATGACCATATGCAGTGGAAAATCCAGAAGACAGCCCCTGACGAATGAAAAATATGTTGATGCCTGTAAAATTAGCATTTCCATAGGGCATTGAGTCAGCTCGTTCTTACTTTTATGTAATGCTTTTATTTAAAAAAGTGTTTTTTCTTTGTAATATTGTGTAGAAAGTTCCTGCAAAACACAGAGATTCAAATTTAAGCCCTATTTTATTACCACATATCTTTGTAAAAAGTCGTAGTTCTAACGAGTTTGGTTCTGTTAGAATCTGAATAATAATAAGTAACGTATTTATATCTAGAATATCCATCAATATAGTAGTGATCCGTTTTTGTATACATTACTGTTTTTCCTAGACTTCTAAATGCTTCAACGACACCTGCAATAGTACCAATCCACCCTACATAAGGAACAAAAGAAAATATTCCCAAAGCAATGCTTTGTAAATTTGCATCTATACTGCTGTTAGAGTAAGTCGTTTGAAAATAATGATATTGACCACTGTTTAATGCTGTAGCATTCGAAATGTTCAAGTCAGCAATTTTTGAAGTGGAAATAGAGTTTACTATTTCATTGTCTACATAAATATTTCCGGTATTGTCTCTCGTTAATGTTGAAGCTGTTCCGTTATCATCAGTAACTATCGCCTTATTATCATTTAACAGCTCCATAGTGATGGTCTCATTAGTCTCTTTATCACGTATAAAAATTTCGTCTTTTTTTGTTCAATATAATAATATTTACCATCAAACACTTTGTTTCCTTCATTAATAGTACTTGCGCTAACAATACTTGGAATTAAAACGCTGCTTAAATTTAAATTATAAAAGTAGACACTATTTTTCTCATTTTTACCCCACCTTTACTTTTTTTTGGCTATCCTAACAAACATATACCAATTAAATGCTATTCCCAACATTAATAATATTCCTCCAAAAATATAAGTATTCTTACTTACGTTCTCAGTGTAACCTGAGAAAAAAATAAAAACTAAAGAAATGAACACTATTCCAAATATCAAATTAACAACTGTATAAAGTGACTTTTTCATACGCCATACCTCCAAATATTCATATAGGTTAAACTCATATTATACTCCTCATTACAAAATCAAGAACGTGTTTATCGTACTTATTTCATATTTTTGTATAATTTTTTAATAAACTCGATAACATGTAAATCCATATTCACCTCCGTCATATGTTGTATTGCGTTCAGCTTATTAATACTTATGACTCAAATACTCGACTATTGTACGACTGAAATGTAAAATAATTATAAGATTAGGAAAATTAAAAATCCCCACATAGCAATGCCTCCTAAATAATATTGTTATAAGGAGTATATTTTTATGTGGGTGATTAACGGAAAAATGACACGAACAAGAAACTTTTGTTGCAAAGATGAGACGTTTTACAGTGCTGATAAAAGGAGTTCTTATGGAAATTTATGAAGCAGTCGCAACTCTTAGAAAAGATAAGAATATAAAAATTGAAGAAGCGATTGGCAACAGTATGTCCAGAGCCAGCTTTAATCGTTATATTAACGGGAAAACTGATCTGTATACCTCGCATTTTTTGGAACTATTGGAAAAATTACATGTAAGCTTGGAAGAAATTGAATTTATGTGTAATGGGTATACGGATAACGTTGAAAAACAATTAATGAAAGAATTGAAGCATGCGTTTGAAGATCAGAATATTCATGAACTTACTTTTATACTGCAGCATTGCCGGAACGAGTATGCCATCGACAAAAATGTATTACATAATCATTTGGCTTCACTGACAGAAGTCCTGCTGGCAAGAGTTGAACACAAAAATGTAGATCTTAAAGAGAATGAATTATATAAATACCTAGTCAAAACGGAAACATGGACACGTTACGAACTTGTCATGTTCAATAATTCTATGTTCTATTTTGATGCCGAAGCTTTAAAACAAATATTGCCAAAAGCAATCAACAAACTAGCTTACTATAAAGAAATAAACCCTTATGCAAACGAAGGGTTCAGACTACTGATAAACGCCATCATTGCATTCATCAGGCGCTAATATATATTCGTATATTGGAAAAATATCCATTGAACGAAGATCAAGCTTATGAAGCTCTCTTACAAAAATTTTTGATTGGAGTCAAACTCATTTTGATTGATGACTCTAAGGGTGATGAAGTAGTTAAGGATTGTATTCAGGCCATGCAATTCTTAAATATGGAAAAGATGGCAACTATGTCTACTGGACTCATAGAACATATATTAGAAAACAAACAAAAAATCAGCCGCAGTGATTAAACGCTGGAGCTGATTTTTTTATTGGTTCAGATCAAAAAGGAAGGTGGAGCCAACGCCCGATGCGCTTTCGACCGACAAAACGATGCCGTGGCGATCGGCTATCTGCTTGGCGACGGCCAAACCCAGACCGGTGCCTTTCTTGTTGCTTTCTTCGTTTGATTTGAAGAACTTTTCAAAGATGTACGGTTGATCCTTTTCGGGGATTCCCGGCCCGTTGTCGGTGACAGCCAATCGGCAGCCTTCACCCAAGGAAGTCAACGTGACCCGGATTTCGCTCTTTTCGGCTGAAAATTTGACGGCATTTTCCATCACGGCAAGCAGCATCTGCCGCAGTCGGGTATAGTCCCCCATCAGCATGAACGAAAGCGGCTCTTTCGAGAAAGTCAGCGTAATCCCCTTTTCCCTTGCGATATAGCGCACGGAACGGATGGCATTCTCCACGACATCCACAAAATTCAAGGAACTCATTTCCATTTGATAGTCCGGGTTCTGCAGCCGTGACAGTTCCAGCAGATCATTGATCATCCGCTCCAGATGGATGCTTTCGGTCAACATTTGTTGGTGGTATTCATCGATTTTGGCGGGATCCTCGATCACATGATCGTTCAAGGCCTCCAATGAACCACGGATGACCGTGACCGGCGTGCGCAATTCATGGGAAATGCTCGTGATGAAATCCTTCCGCATCTTGTCCAGTTTGGCGCTTTCTTGTGCGGCTTCCGCCAACTTGTCCGCCAGAATATCGATGTTGGCAGCAAGTGAACCCATTTCATCATTTTGGATGATCCCCGTGTGGGCTTCGTAATGGTTATCCGCCAACTGCTGGGTCGTTTCTTCCATCCTTTTCAGCGGCTGGATGAACCGTTTCGCCAACAGGACCGCTATCCCGACGGCCGCGATCAAAGCCAAAGCCAAGCTGATCCCCAAAGTCGAAAATCCCGACCGCACGGCAGCCCGCATGTTTGCGATATAGTCGTGCAAAAGGACCGCAGCAATGACCTCCCCTTCTGAGGAGAGCACCGGTGCCCCGACCGTGATGGAGGTATCCTCCAATAACGGGCTGAAGCCTTCGCTGAAGGCGACTTTCCCTTCAAATACCTCATCGACAAGCGCCAGCGCGGCGCTTGGTAGTTCGGCATAGGTGATTTCTTTTTTTCCGGTCCCGACACTGATCGTCTCTGCGGATTGGTCGACGATCCACACCTCGCCCATCGCGATATCCTGAATGGCTGTGATATAGGCGTTGTATCCGTTCACATTGTTGCGCCCGGTCGTACCCGTGGCACCACCTTGCGCGAACAGAGCATTATTTCCTGTTTGCTTTCCGATGGCATTGCCGTTCATAGTGCCATTCGCAGTGAGCGCAACCTCATCTAAAGCGGGACTCCCGTCTTCCAGATAATCGGCTACGCCGGCCGCGATCGCCTCAGCCCGTTCCTGCATATCCGCCCGATAAATCTCTTCGGTATGCCGGGTGAACAGCAACAGGAAGGCCCCTCCGACAACCAAGGAAAACAGCAGGATGACGGATGTGAAATAGAGGACTAGTTTGCGGGTGATCTTATACTTCATCCGGATTCACCTCAAACTTGTAGCCGATGCCCCAAACGGTTTTGATATCCCACGACGGATGGGGAATTTGATCGACTTTTGCCCGCAGCCGTTTGATGTGCGAGTCTACCGTCCGATTATCGCCGAAATAATCGTAGCCCCAAACGCTGTCCAATAAATTGTCGCGGCTGAACACCTTATTCTTGTTCGTTGCCAAAATCCAAAGCAACTCGATCTCTTTTTTCGTGAGATGGACCTGATGCCCAGCGACCTTCACGATGAACTCATCCAGGCGGATTTCCAGGTTTTCATGGACGTAGAGTTTATGGTGATCCTTATTGTCCGGTGTCTGATCCAACCGCCGTAGGATTGCCCGAATGCGCGCCATCACTTCACCCGGCGAAAAAGGCTTGACGATGTAGTCGTCCGCTCCGATATCCAAGCCCATGATCCGTTCAAAATCTTCCCCTCTGGCGGTCACCATGATGATGGGGACCGAGGAAACTTTCCGGATTTCCCTACACACTTCGAAGCCATCCTTTTTCGGCATCATCACATCCAACAGAATCAAATCGAATTTGCCTTTCCCGAATTCCTGCAGCGCCTGTTCGCCATCATAGGCGACGACCGCCTCGTAGCCATCCTTTTCTGAATACTCCTTTAGGATGGCTGTTATTTGTTTGTTGTCATCCGCAATCAATAGCTTTACCATCGGAATCCCTCCTCGGGGAAATCATACTTTAAAAATATGGCAAGATTATGTTGTCACCCCGATAATACCATACAAATGTGCCGTAAAAAACACGCTTCTGCCATACTTTTTGATTATTCTTAGGTCAGTAAGAAATAACAAAAAAACATTCCAGGGGGAAACAAAAATGAACAAGACAAGAATCATGACTATCCTATCCGTTGCAGGCTTATTTGTTGGAGGTGCCGCACCGGTACTGGCAGCGAGCGATACGGCAGCTCAGAACGGCACTATGACCCAAGAGCAAATCAAGTCAGGCGAATGCACAAATGAAGGCGCAAAAAAACAAGGCAATGAAGAGGCAACCATGAAACGTGCCCGCGAGAAAAGCGGAACGTGCGACGGAACTGGTACGCAAGCCCATCAGGATGGTAACCAAAATGGCACTGGCGGAACAGACAGCAACGGTAACCAATACGCCACGGGCGAGACAGACGGTGACGGCAACCAATACGGTACGGATAAAACAGACAACGACGGCAAAAACGGCGTCCGCGATCAATCTTGCCAAACTGAATAACAGTCAACCAGCCAAGTAAATCGCATTGCACTTCGATATGAAGGCACCGCAACAAAAAGGGACGGTCTCGTAATGAGACTGCCCCTTTTTTGTGCATATTCCACTTTTGCAGCTGAAAGCCTACAGATCGAGAGTACAAAGCTGCAAAAACATACCCACCAGCTCCGGCGAGGGTCTCGTTCGCCGGAGGAGCCGGTAAATAACTGGGCTCTTCTCCGATGTAGCTTCAGCTGGTCGGAAGACGGCATCTGAATGTGGGGTCAACCCCGGCGAAGCCTCCTTAGCCGGAGCTGGGCACCCCCACTATTTCTCCATGCAAAACTCCTCAACCTATCCAATGCTTCGCCCCATAACTCATGCCCGCAAGCAGCGCCATGTACGCGAGGAAAACGAAATCGTTGCCGGAAAATCCGATCTCATAGTAATAGGTTCGCTTCACATTGCCGGAAAACCTTTTCGCTTCCATCGCCACGGCGATGCGGTGTGCACGCCGGATGCTGCCTGACAGCAACGGGATGGTGTAGACTTTCATCTTGAAAAGGATCCCCTGTATGCCTTTCACCTTTTCGCTTCCGCGCACCTTGCGGGCATTGCGGATCGTTTCAAACTCCTCCGTCATGATCGGGATCAACCGCAGCGCAGCCATGAAGCTGTAGGCATATTTAGGATCCAGCCGAAGCTGCTGCATCAACGAATAAAATAAATTTACCGGTCGCGTCGTCAATGCGAAGGTCAAGCCCAAAACAGCGAAGACCAATGCACGCAGGCCGATCAGCATCCCCCGCAAAAAGCTCTCCTCGGTGATGCGGATCAGCCCCCATTCGAACCAAAGCGTGTCGCCTTTTCCGAACATGATCATGGCGGAAGCAGTGGACACGAAAATGGCGCAGAAAGGGATCAACAGCAACAAGATCCGCTTCAACGGCTGCCCCGTAAACAGCAGGAACAGGACAAAAAGCCCGATGCCAATCGCCGCCATGCCCTCGAGGTTGCGGACAAACATAGCCGCTATACAGAGCAACAGCGACATGCCCAGTTTCAGGCTTGGATTGACACGGTGAAGCCAGGTTTCTTTGACTAATTCCCGTTCCTTCATCCGCACAGTCCCCCTTCCAAGCGCAAATCAGCGGAGAATGCAGTCCGCATGTCCGTAGCCGATGACGTGGTATCCTTGATTTCGCCATCAGCAACAGTCCAAAACGTTGTCCCGTAGTTCCGGGAGAGTGTTTCATCGTGGGTCACCATCAGGATGACGGCGCCCTTTTTCCGGTAGCTCTCCAAAAATTCCAGCAAAGCAAAAGTGTTTTTGGAATCCAAACCGAAAGTCGGTTCATCCAAAAGGATCAGCCGCTGTCCTTGGATGATCGTTGCCGCTACACTCAGGCGGCGCTTTTGCCCCATCGAAAGTTGGAAAGGATTTTTCTCCCGCTGCCCGCTCAATTGGAAAAGCTCCAGATATTCCTCCACAAGCTTCTCGATTTCCGAATTCCCCTTGCCGTCCATCCGGAGCGAATAGGCCATCTCTTCATGGACCGTGTTCGCCACGAACTGGTACTCCGGATTCTGGAAAACGAAAGCCACCCGGTCAGCCAGCTTTTTCACTCTTTTGATAGGCTTCCCCTCCAGCTCGTAGTCCCCGCTCGTTTTGATGAACTGCATGATGGCGTGGAGGAAGGTGCTCTTTCCGGCTCCGTTCTGGCCGCGGATGATGATCCATTCACCCGGATAGGCCGCCAGCCTTTCTCCGCGGATTTTTGCAGCTCCGTTGCGCAAGCCTTTAAAATCGCGCAATTCCAGCAGCGGACTTTTCAATCTAAAGGACTTCTGCTCCCGTTTCAGCGGTGATTCCGCCAGATGCTGTTCCCATACCCCCGGAAACCAGATGCCCTGCTCCTTCATCTCATCCTTGTATTCCGAGAAGATTTCTTCGTTCGGCCCATCGGCGATGATGCGGCCGGATGCATCGAACAATACAAGCCGTTCGGCGAATGCCAGGACATGATCGATTTTATGTTCCACAATGATGACCGTTTTGTCCTTGCAGACTTTCTTCAGGACCTCCCAGATCGTTTCCGTCCCTTCCGGATCAAGCATCGCAGAAGGCTCGTCCAAAAAGAGCACCTCCGGATCCAACGCCAATACCGAGGCGATCGCTAGCCGCTGCTTCATCCCGCCGGAAAGGCTTGCGATGGGGATATGGCTGTCCGCCAATTCCAAGCCCACTTGCCGAAGCGCAAAGTCTATTTTGGCAGCCATCTCCTCACGCGGAACCGACAGATTTTCGAGCACAAAAGCGAGTTCTTCATCGACGTACGGCATGCAGAACTGACTGTCCGGATCCTGGAAAACATAGCCCCAGGAAGCCGGTGTCACGAGCTTGTCGGCTTTCATCGGCACTTCGATCGATTGCGGAATCAGCCCGCTCAGCACCTGCAGTAGCGTGGATTTGCCGCAGCCTGACGGGCCCAAAAGCAGCACTTTTTCACCGGCTGCGACCGAAAAGCACAGGTCCCTGAACAACAAATCGGCGTCGCCGGGAAATTTCAACTTCAGCTTTTCCACATAAGCTCGCTGCTCCATCTCCGACATCCTCCTTAATCCATATCTGTAAAATCTTCACTCGTCAGCGGGCGGACAAGGTTCGTCACGCCAGTATCCTCCAGGACTTCCGCCAAGTAATAGGCCAGCACGCCGGCAAAGAAAATCGAGCCCGCGAATCGGGCAAGCAAGTAAAGCGCCAAGTTCCAAGGAGCCAGCTCAGCGATCTGCCCGTTCAAAGCATCCACCAAAAGCGAACCCACACAAGATGCCGAAGCTGCCAAAGCGGCAACCTTTAGGTCAAAACGTTTGTAGCGGAAAGCCATGAACACCAATTCCGCAAACAACCCTTGCACCACGCCGGAAAGCAAGACGGTCAGACCCCAAGGCGAACCCAAAAGGAATTCGCCTGAAGCTGCAGCGATTTCCGCCAATAGCGCCACACCCGGCTTGCGGATGATGAAATAGGCGACTGTGCCGGCGATGAACCACATGCCGTACAACAGCTGATCAAGATGCAGACCCAACGGCTGCACCGCGTAATAGACCGTTCCCCACAGGATGTAGACAATCCCGAAAGCGATGGCGATGACGATTGTCACCAAAATATCTGTAAGCTTCAATTCTTTTTTCATTTCGTTCTATCTCCTCTTTGTCTTTTATTTTGTGTTTGATGCTGTCTCTTATTGCTCCAACGGTACCGGCCACGTTTCCATGCGATAGGCCATTTCCCAAAATGCGTATTCGTACTGGCTGCTGATGATGAAATGCTCTTTCATCCTTTCGCGGTCGGCTTCGCTCACGGCTGCGGCAATCTTATCCAAATGCGCAATCTGTTCATCCACCCGGTCCTGAAAATCCTTCCCGCCATAAGTAGCGATCCATTCCTGATAGATCGGTTCTTCAGGTGCCGCACCAAGGAAGGCGTCCCCGATCTCGGCATAGAGCCAATAGCAAGGCAGAACAGCGGCGATGACATCGCCCAGATGACCGGCATGGCCGGCGCGGTAAAGATGGGAAGTGTAGGCATAGGTAGTGGGCGCGGGCTTGAAAAGCTCTTTTTCCTCCGCGGTGATGCCCAGCCTTTTCGAAAACTGTTCATGCAGGCCGATTTCGGCGCTGTACGTATGCTTCGCGAAATCGGCGAACTGGTTGGTCGTTTCGATGTCCGGTGCTTTGGCCGCGCCGAGAGCCAAAATTTTGGCGAAACGCGTCAGGTAATAGGAATCCTGCTGGATGTAAAAACGGAAATTCTCCAACGGCAAGCTGCCGTCCCCGATCCCTTTCACAAACGGATGCTCCATGCTGGCCGCCCAGATCGGTTCGACCGCTTGGCGGATTTGTGTTGAAAATGTCATTGCTTTCCCTCCATATGCTGTGAGCGCTCCGCCAGGATCCCGACTCGTCCGGACGGCCGCTCTTGATTTTTGCAAACAAAAAAACCACTCTCTTCCCAACGGAAAAAAGTGGTTGTATGTTCCTTATGCAATAGGGACTTACTTAGCCAAAAGAGGCTGCCACTTCCCTACGCTGGTACAAACCAGATCAGGTTCTAAGGGTCTCGAAGTCCTACTTCGATCTCAGCTTTTTGGCGGACAGTCATCCGCCGGTAAAGCACCCCTAGTGGTAAAAAGAATATTCAGTTCATTTGTTGTTGTTCCTATCGTATCATAATTTCCTCTGAAGTCAACTCGCCCTTAGACCAAATCGCCTTTTCTGTTTGGTTTGGTTTGGCGGGCAATCTTGTGTCGCCCTTGAACATTTCCCCCCGCCAAATAGGTTTTGGCGGGGAATCTCTGAGCATAAATTCGATTCCCATACAAAAGAGGCTGCATCAAATCCAGAAAATCCTTTTTCTGGTTCTGATACAGCCCCTTTTCTGTAAGTGAAATCCACACGATCAAGTTCGGTGGGTTACGCTCCGTATTTTCCGAACAGCGCTTGCCCATCCGCTTCAAAAACCTGCAGTGCCTGCAATGCCAAATCTTTGTTCAGCATACTATTCAGGACATCCGGAGGGATTGTGGCAGTGTGGGCGCCCGACTCCAAAGAATCGATGACTTGTTGGGAATTTTTGAAGCTCGCTGCCATAATTTTGGTTTTGTAGCCTCTGGCATCGATGAACGTCCGCATGGAACGGATCGCTTTGAATGGATCGATTGCATTGTTCAGCATCCTGTTCACATACGGTGCCAGATAATCGCATCCGGCTGCGGCGGCCAGGATCCCCTGGTCCGCAGAGTAGATCAGCGTACCGAGGATTGCTCTCTCCGGATCGTCCTCTTTCACTTTCTTGATTGTTTCCAATCCTGCTTGTGTAACGGGAATCTTTATCGAAAGTCGGTGATTTGCATCAAATGTCTTTATTGCTTCATAATCGGCAAACATTTCTTCAGAAGTCGTACCCAGCAATTGTACAAAAAGTTCCGTCGGCTCCAAAGCCAATAAATCTTGTAATTGTTTGAAGCGACTGCCGGAACCGCTCGACAAAATCGTCGGGTTGGTGGTGACTCCTTTCAGAAATCCGCTTTTCAAAAAACTTCCGATTGCTTTGATGTCGTTCGAATCTATGTACATAAGCGACTACCCCACAGTTTCAGTGATTTTGATGATGGTGCCTTCCGCGATTTCGTTCACTGTTTTGTTTTCAACATACAGCGAGCCTGCCAATTCAGCGACTGTTTCTCCGCTGAAGTTGATGGTGATGTGCCCCAAATCTCTGAGGTTTTTGTTGACCACATTACCTACGGCTGTGACGCGATAACTATCATCGCCGATAACCAACGCGTGTCCTAGTTGAATATCTTGCTCCAGTGCATTTTGTTCGATCAGGAAGCAATAAGGTCGCAATGCTTCCGGAGCATCGTCTCCGAACAATACCATCATATCCTCAGCTAAAAACTCCTTAGCGTTAGGTCCGATTTCTGTGACTACCGTTGAATAAATTGACATTTTTCTTCACCTTTTCCGATTTTTAGTTTTTTTAATACAATCCGAAGCTTGCTAACCAAGCAACGAATACGCGGGGCACACCGTTCAGGAATCGAGAATAAAGAACGGATGGTACGCCGACTTCTACTGTTTTAGCTTCTGCTTCCTGCAAGCCTAACCCGACTGGAATGAAATCGCAAGCATTTTGTGTGTTGATGGCGAATAAAGCCGGTAAAGCTAAGCTTGGTTCGATATTGCCTTTACCGATTTCAACACCGATCAATGTTCCGATAACTTGCGCGATTACAGCGCCAGGTCCCAATAGCGGAGAAAGGATTGGCAAGGAGCAGATGAAGCCGATGACCATCAATCCCCAGACATTGCCTGCCAATGGAATCATCAGTTTCGCAAACATATTGCCGATTCCGCTGCCTTGGATGATACCGATGAGCATCGCTACAAAGGCCATGAACGGGATGATTGTCTGCAAGACTGTCTGCACCGCTTCACGGGCTGATTGCAGCATGATAGCGATCCCTTTACCTGCAGCCAAACCGATTTTTGCTACTATGCTGCCTTTTTCTGCGTTTTGTTGCGTCAGTTTTTTGTCTGTAGTGTAAGCGACTTTCTCTTCTACTACTGGTTCTGCAACTGCTGCGCTTATTGTCTCAACAGTTGCTGTCTCGCCAGTGACTTGGATCTGATTCAAGCCAACATTTGAAACGTAAATGTCTTCGTTGATGTATTTAGCCAAAGGACCTGATTTGCCGGTGGCAACGACGTTGATTGTCGGGATGCCTTTTTGAGGATAAATGCCGCATCTCAATGTTCCGCCGCAGTCGATGATAGCCAATGCTGTTTCATCATCCGGAATGGATGTTTTGAATCCATTTACGGCTTCCATCCCTGTAAGTTCAGCGATTCTGTCGACGATGGCAGGTTTTTCTCCGCCGCCTACGATGTAGATGAATTTATGTTTTTGCTCTGTTGGTGTGATGATCAGTGGTCCGCCCCAGCCGCCGGAACCTTTTTCGACTTTGATGCTGTTATATTTTGTCATAATGAATACCCCTCTCGTTCATACGCATTCTATTTGTTTTATGCAACATCTTCTTGATCGTTATTATTGAACTTTCGCTGTTTTGCTCAATTGAATGCCCGTCTTTTTGCAGACATAAGCAGTTGTGAAGTCGGTTACATATGCGCCTACAGCATTCATCACAAGCCCGACAAGCAGATAACGGATAGCCAGCGGTGTGGTGCTCAAGCCTAACGTTTCAACACCTGAAGCGATTCCCAGGAATACGAACAATTCACCTGCATTGATATGCGGGAAAAGGCCGTTACTCGTGTGGTTGTATTGTGCAAGTGCCGCATAGAAACTTGGCTTGTAGAATTCTGGCAAAAATCTTCCTAAGGTGAATGATGCGGGATTCCCCAACATGAAGGCTGCCAAGAAAGGTAAGATACAGTTTCTGACCAAGGAATATTTAGAGAAGCGTTGTGCGAGGCCATTGATTTTTTCCTCACCGATCAGCTTGATTACTACGTTCATGAATACCATCAGCATCAATACGATTGGGACGATGCCGGTCATCCAGCTCATAAATGTATTTGCACCTAATTGAAATAATCCGATAAAGCTTTCTGCACCTTTAACTAGAAAGTCCATATTTAACACTCCTTATTTTATGTATTATTTCTGACACGATTTACCCGAACTTAATGTTTGTAATTTTTTTGGTCAATTCCTTAAATGGGGATTCCTTCTCCGGAATGATTTCTCCGTTTATGAACATCCGGTAATTAGTGACCGCATTCATGATGGTTTTGCGGGTGATCTTGATTTCAGCCAGCACATCCGGATCTTCTGCCTTGATGGCTTCGATCAGTCTGCCGTTGAAATTGTTGTATGGTTTGAACCTGGCCAAGATTGTGGTCCCCTGAAGCTTTTTGCCTCTGACGATGACGCCTTCCTCATCCAGTTGGAACATGATGATCGTTCCGGAAGTCAGCTTCCCTGCCCGTTTGCCTATCGCAACTCTGCCGTCCGCCTTCAATTCGTTGTATTCATTGCCGAAATGTCTGATCTGAAAAAACCCCAGTGCGCTTTGGATCAAAAAAGCGCCGACAACCAGAATACCCAATGCAAGCATATTATTCATCTATTTCGTACCTCTTTTCTCCAGCATCTCAATAAGTCCTTGTGCATCATCCACTTTTTTCAGATCATTGATCAGAGTGGGATCATTGATGACCTTAAAGACAAAATCATATACCTGCATCAAAATTCTTTCTTGCTGCTCAGAAATTTTCTCGGGTGTCACTAGAAATAACATCAAGGAAAACGCATCGTTGCGGTTGGCCATCGTGATGTTCCCCAGGACAAACACCAACTTGTTGATGTTAGGGTCGGTCAAATGGGGGAAAGCTACCTTGTTTTCATAAATCATTGTGTGTCTTTCTTCTTTTTCCACGAACCGGTCCAGAATATCCTCGGACAAGCGATATCTTCTGGAAAGGTAGGACATGATCTCTTCCACGTAATCAAAGTAACCCATTTGACCTTTTAGATTGACGAGGTGATAACTGATGTCCTCGTTTGTCAGGTATTTGATGTTGTATTGATCTTTTTCCACGGCATAGATCTTTTGGGCCAAATCGTCCGGGCTGACCAATCTGTCGATCTTGATGACAGGGACTTCGGTGTCCACGGAAATCTCTTCGGTTGTGAAAAGCAGCCGGAACCGCTTCAATTTTTCTTTCGGCAGGCTGTCGGTATTGATGTGGACGATATTCATCTCACTTCCGACGATCTCTTTGATCTGCCTGCAGATCAGCTCAAAACTCCCTCTTCCAAGGTTGGTGATGATGCCGACATCCCTTGTGCTTTTGCCTTTGGAATCGTTCGCTTGCCTTTCATCCAGCATCAGTGCGTAATAGACAGCCAGATAGCTGATATCGTCCGCGCTGGCGCTCAATTGGTACAAGCGGTTCAGTTCCGACAGCGAAATCTTCGCCAGCTCGAAGGCCAAAGGATATTTGAGTTTGATCTGTTCCAGATACAGGTCCGTATTCGGAATCCGGAAGACGAGCCTGTTTATCAAGAAAAGCAGATGGTATTTGACTTTGTCGAAGAAGGCTTCTTCATCGATCTCGATCATGACCTGATCGCGTACCGTCTTCAGCATGCTGGAAACGACTTGTCTCAATACCTCTTCGTTTTCGGCGTTTTCTGTTCCTTTTACGTAGGCCGAATTCCTCGTGTTGATCGGGAAGGCTAGAAAAGCAATTTCATGGTCATTCAACACAACCGCAAATTTCTTCTGCAGCAGTTGGGTATAGGCGATGATGTTCGCTGAATCCGCCTCGAAGTTTTTGTACATCGGAATTTCGGAATCTATCGTATGCTCATGCGACACCCGGTGAACGCTTACAGCCAGCGCCTTATAAAGCAGTTCTTTCGCCTGCTCATCCAGCTTGTAGGCTTGGCTGAGTCCGTCAAGCGCAGCCTGGATTTCTTGGTCCGGCAGAAAGGTCATCTGCAGCAACTCGAAGACTTCATAGATCAGGACCAAGCGGGTGCCGAATTCACTGCACTGGAAGGTGATGCCTTTGTTCGGGATTCCGACGACTTTCGCGTTGTATTTCTCCAAAAGCTGCTTCAGCTTTTTGAGGTCGTTGTTCACCGTGCTCCTGCTTACGCTCATTTCTTCGGAGAGGTCTCCGATATTCAGGTACTCCTCTGTGCATATCAAGCGGTACAACAGATACGCGATCCTGCATTCTACCTTATTGAAGTCCTGATGGATATTGTAATGAAGTGTGTTGAATATGTTCGCCCCCTCCTTTCTGACGATGGCTAATTGCGATTCATCCGTGTGCCGGATTGTTAAGAACCCCTTGTAGACATCGTTCAATTCCGAAATGATCGTTTTGATCTGGTATTTGTTTTTTCCCGACGCTTCCTCGAGACTTTGAAGATCCGTTTCTTTATTTGAAAGTAAACTTCTCAGCAAAACTTCTCTATCACTTGCCGTTGACATGTTAATGCCCCCATACTATCCTCTAGATTTCCCGCCTGTAATGTTGATTGTTGTACCAGTGATATAAGCGGATTTATTGGAAGATAAGAATGCCACCAAGTAGCCGATTTCATCCAATTTTCCGACGCGTCCCAATGGAATGCTCTTTTCATACCCTGTATCCAACTGATCAACCGGTATGTTTCTTGTGTAAGCCAAAGCTTCATTGTAGGCAGGAGTTGTCAATCCTGTTTTTTCGTTGATCCCCGGTGCGACACCGACGACTTTGATGCCAAATTTACCCAGTTCTTTTGCCCATGAACGCGTATAAGAATTCGTAGCGCCTTTTGTTGCTGAATAGATGCTTTGACCGACCGAACCTTCCATGCCGGACTCGGAAGAGATGTTGATGATCGTGCCTTCCACTTTGTTCTTCAGCATGTTTCTGACGACGGCTTGTGTAGTGAATACCATTCCTTTTTGATTGACTGCTGTCATTTTGTCGAATGAGGCTTCATCGATTTCGTAGTTTCTTTCATCACTGTAGACATCCACCAATAGACGCGGCAAGTTCATACCTGCATTATTGACCAAAACATCGATTTTGCCAAATTTCTCAACAGCTTTTTCGACCATTGCCTCGATGCTCTCGATGGAAGTCACATCTGTCTTCACATTCAGTTTACCATAAACATTTGTTCCCGTTTCAACACTCAAATCCGCCACAACGACGTTTGCGCCTTGTTGTTTCAAGTGATCCGCGATGTGTAAGCCGATGCCTGAATTGCCTCCTGTAACGATAACCGTTTTTCCGTCTAATTCCAACCAGTTGTTTGCCATAATGTTTTGTATCCCCTTTCAATCTCTATAGTCCAGAGTATAGACCAAATAAAAAATAAATTAATACAGACCTCGGACCGGAAAAGGTGTCCAATTTTTGAACTAATTCAATTGCTGGAATTTAGAGGGATGGGATAAAAATCATATTTGATGGTCTGATTCCTGGAAAAGCGCGCCACGAATGGGAAAAACTGATTTTTTACGCCTGCAGTTTCCAGAGCAGCAAAACTTTTTCAAGTGAAAAAAGCGAATTAGTGCAATCATTGCTTCACTGCAGTGCTATTATCTTTGAACTAATCGGACCTATTCAAACGCAAAAAAACATCCTTTCACTTATTAAATAATAAGCGAAAGGATGTTATAAGTATGCATTTAATTAAAATTACTCAACCGTAACGGATTTAGCCAAGTTTCTTGGCTTGTCGACGTCATAGCCACGGTGAAGCGTTGCGTAGTAAGCCATCAATTGTGTCGGAACGACTGTCATCAGTGGCGCTAGCGCTGGGTGAACAGCCGGCAAGATGATTTGGTCGTTTTCGTTGGCCAAACCTTTCATTGCAAATACACAAGTGTTTGCGCCGCGTGAACGCACCTCTTCAATGTTTCCGCGGGTATGGCTTGCCATGTCTGCTTGGGTAATGATAGCCAATACCGGTGTTCCTTCTTCGATCAAGGCGATTGTGCCGTGCTTCAATTCTCCGGCAGCAAAACCTTCTGTTTGGATATAAGAAATTTCTTTCAGTTTCAATGCAGCTTCCATCGATACGAAGTAATCCAAACCGCGGCCGATGTAGAAAGCATTGCGGGTGTTCGGCAAGTAGATGTCAGCCAACTCAGCGATGCGCTCTTTGTCATCGATGATTGATTCCATCGCATTTGCGACGATCCCTAATTCATGGACCATGTCGATTCCCATATCATGACCCGTTCTCGCGCCTAACGCATCCGACAAGACAGCCAAGACAGCGATTTGCGCCGTGTAAGCTTTCGTTGAAGCGACTGCGATTTCAGGACCTGCATGCAACAGCAACGTGTAGTCCGCTTCACGCGACAAGGTCGAACCAGCCACGTTTGTGATCGTCAAAGCTGGGTATCCCCATTCTTTTACTTTCACCAATACTTGGCGGCTATCCGCAGTCTCCCCACTTTGGGTAAGGAAGATAAAGAACGGATTGCCTTTCAATAGTGGTGGGTTGTAGGAAAATTCGCTGGCGACATGCACTTCTGTCGGTATCTGTGCAATTTTTTCCAGATAATGTTTTCCTACCCAACCGGAATGGTAGCTCGTTCCGCAAGCCACGATATGGATGCGGTCAGCTTCCAACATAGCAGTAGTCAATTCTTCAGGAACAGTCAGGCGACCTTCTGCATTTTGGTATTTTTGGATGATGTTACGCATAACAGCAGGTTGCTCATCGATTTCTTTCAACATGTAGTAAGGGTATGTCCCTTTTTCCAGGTCGCTGGCATCGATTTCGGCCGTATAGGGATTACGTGTTACGGTTTTTCCGTCCAATTTTTCGATTGTGACGCCATCAGCCGTCAATGTGATCATTTCGCCGTCGTGGATTTCCACATATTGGTTCGTGATCTGAACAGTAGCCATCGCATCGCTGGCAACGACGTTGAAGTCATCACCCAAACCGATCAACATTGGGCTTTTGTTTTTGGCTGCGTAAAAGACATCCGGTGCTTGTGCATCCACTAAAGCGAAAGCGTAAGAGCCTCTTACGATCGACAAAGCGCGGCGCAAAGCCTCTTTTCCGTTCAGGTTTTCTTCGGCAGCGATTTTCCCGATTAGCTGCACAACGATTTCTGTGTCTGTTTGGCTGACGAAAGTGACATCCTGCAAATACTCATCTTTGATTTCTTTGAAGTTTTCAATGACCCCATTATGGACCAATGTGAAACGTCCATCCGCAGATTGGTGCGGGTGTGCATTCTCTGCGCTCGGCACGCCATGCGTTGCCCATCTTGTGTGTCCGATGCCTACATGCGCCTCGACCTGTCTGTCGACGATTGCACGCAAATCCGCGATGCGGCCTTTTTCCTTGAATACATGACCTTGGTTTTCAGCGTCTACGACAAAAATACCGGCTGAATCATAACCACGGTATTCCAATTTTTCTAATCCATGCAACAATACCTCTTGTACATTGCCTTTTCCTACATATCCAACTATTCCACACATAAGCGTAAAAATCCCCTTTATTATCTCGATTTTTTCTGGGTGTGGGGATTGATCTCTGTAAGACCGTTTCGGGCTCTGCAGCCGCATAAGGGTCTTTTTTGCCTCAATCCTGTAGACTACACTTGCCTTGGGTCATCCGCCGAATCCTTCGATAAACCCAATCCTCGTCACTTCAGGGCCAATGTTCCTGTGCTCCCTGAAGTCTGGCGCTATCCATTTGCTTCTTCCTCTATCCTCCTAGCTTTATATTTTCCAGAATATATGCATTTTATCCTACAAACAGTGACCTTGTCAAAGCGTTTTTGGTCCGGTTTCACTTGTAACGCTGGTTTGGAGAGCTATTTAAGAAAAACTTATACTCGTTGTGCCGTTTGATTTCATCAAGATGCATCAAATGGTCACTTGACCGGCACAACGGGCATAGTTGAAAGTTGCTGATAGAACTGCGGTGATCAAGCCACCTTATACGCGTACTTCTCGACGTTCTGTTTGATGCTGCCCAAGATTTTTTGATTGTCTATCCCGGTTACTTCCGAAATGATTTTATCCAAGCCTTTTTGCAGGATCATTTCCTTCAGTTCTTGGCATTGTTCATCTTCCGGGTCGAAATAATTGAAGACCATGCCGATCGTTTCCAGCAAGTGGAAAGGCATCTCATCGATTTGGGTCAATTCAACCATCGGACGGATGAAGCGCTCATGATTGCCCAATTTTCTTAAAGGCGTACGCGCCACACGGGAGATAGCATCGGAAATATATTTGTTTTGGAAGCGACCGATGATTTTCTCAATATATTTCTCGTGTTCCGCCGCATCGAATCCCCATTTAGCGATCAGCAATTTGCCGGTTTCATGCAAGACGGAGCGCAATTGGATGACGACCAGATGATCTTGCATCGCTTCATCGATGGTTTCATAGCCCTGCAGAGCGCCTGTATAGGCTACCGTAGCGTGCCCTGTATTGACGCTGAACAGTTTGCGTTCGATATAAGGCTCCAGATCGTTCACATAGGTAACGCCTTCCAGACGGATCGAGCTTTTGCAGGCAGTCCCTTGTACGACCCACTCGCTGAATGGCTCCACTTGTACAAAGAGCGGATCCGCATGTTGCTGCATCGGCACGATCCGGTCCACCGCCGCATCGGGAAATCCTACGTATTGGTCAAGGTATGCCGTATCCGTGCAATGTTTCTTGACTTCCTCAGCCAGGAAAGTCGAGCCGCCAATCATGTTTTCGCAGGCGATGATGTCGATGGGCTGCTGGATGTTCCGGGCTGCACGCGCCTCGATCCCTTCTGCGATCAATTGCGCGATTCTAGGCAAAATATTCGGACCGATGGCAGTCGTGAGGAGATCCGCTTCTACGATCGCTTCAACGACTTTGTCTGCTTCCTTGGCATTGTTCAGGCCTGTGACGTTCTGGATTTGGATCTGTTCGCGTGACTCGTCCGCCAATTCGATCGTATAGTTGCCTCGCGATTTCAAGGCTTCGATGATTGTATCGTTCACATCCACAAAAGTGATTGCGTACCCGTTGTGATTCAAAATTTCCCCGATAAAGCCGCGGCCGATATTTCCGGCACCAAAATGTACTGCTTTCATTTTCATCTCTCCCTATGCAATGGCTAAGCTGCCAGTGATTTCATCTTTTGTCAAAGCGTCTGCCAAAGTCACGACGTTATCCACGTCGCTGCAATACAGCGCAATTTTTTGGATCAACTGCAGGTGGTCGTCGCCGACCCCTGCGATGCCGAACAGCACGGTCGCCAATTTTTCTTCCTGCTCGTCGCCGAAATCAACGCCGTCAGGCACTTGTACAACGCAGATGCCTGATTTTTTCACGTGGTCCTTGGCAGCATCGGTGCCATGGGGAATCGCGATGAAATTCCCCATATACACTGACAACATCCGATCCCGTTGCACCATGGCCTCCACATAATCCGTATCCACACAGCCTGCTTCCACTAATTTTTGGCCGCAAAAACGGATGGCTTCTTCTTTTGAAGCAAAAGCTTTATTCAAAACGATCATTTCTGTATCTAAATTATTCATTTTAATCTTCCTCTCCTTAAGCGATTTGCTTCAAGTTGGCTACGACGCTCTCATATTTAGGCGTAGTGATCAGACTGTCGACTGACAGATGGACGGCTGCAGGAACTTTTTGCTTTGCCGCTTGCGTCAGACTGTTTTTGCTGATGACCAACGTTTGCGGTGTTGCTTCAAGCTCGTTGATATGCACTTTTCTTAAAGGTATATCCAGCGCTTCCCTCTCCAAAATCCGTTCCACTACTTTTTGTCCCATCGTGGCGGAGCCTTTGCGGTCATCATGGACCAAGACGATTTCGTTGATGTTCGCCAAGTCAAAGTCCAGGACCGGCGCTGGTTTTGCAACGACTGTTTCTTTCAGGTCGGTGCCGGACAATGTGGCCACGATTTCATCGTATTTTGGCGAATTCAGGAAATTCTCAATCGCCACAAAAGTTGCATTCGGTGCTTTCTGTTGGGCCCGATTCTTCAGTTCTTCCTGGGTTACGATCAACGTGTTGGCTGCATCCGTCAGATTATTGATGGCGCGGTTGGTGACGTCTTGCGTTAACCCGGCTGCATTGATTTTTTTGCGTAGGATGGAAGCACCCATTGCGCTCGATCCCATCCCTGCGTCGCAAGCAAAAATGATGTGTTGGATCCCAGTCAGGCTTGTTTGTCCTGCTAAGCCTTTTGCGCTTAATTTTGCCACTTGGGTCGCTTTGACGCTTTCTTCAAACGTGTCGACTGCTTCTTTGGAGTCTGCCTTCAAAATGACTGCTGCTACCGCAAAAGATGCTGCTGCACCGGCGACAACCCCCAAAATGACTGGCAAGTAAGAGCCCATCGGCGTCATAGCCAAAATCGCGATGATCGAACCTGGTGAAGCAGGAGCCCGCAAACCAGCGCCTAAAAGTTGGAAAACAAAGCTTCCGGAAACACCGCCCGAGATGACTGCCAGGAATAATAACGGTTTCATCATGACGTAAGGGAAATAGATTTCATGGATACCACCCAAGAAGTGGATGATCATCGCGCCCGGCGCTGTCGATTTCGCTGAGCCTTTTCCGAATAGGGTGAAAGCCAACAGCACGCCCAAACCAGGACCAGGATTTGCTTCAAGCAAGAAGAGGATCGAACGGCCAGTCTCGCTGACTTGTTCCGTTCCTAACGGTGTCAAAATCCCGTGATTGATTGCATTGTTCAGGAAAAGAATTTTTGCTGGTTCGATGAAGATATTCGTTAAAGGAATCAATTGTGCGTTCAGGATCGTTTCAACCCCAGCTGCCATTGCTTGTGTCAAACGGTCAACCACTGGGCCGATTGCCTGAAACCCTACAAGTGCCAAAGCGAACCCGATCAAGCCTGCCGAGAAATTGTTGACGAGCATTTCAAAACCTGTCTTGATTTTGCTCTGGAAAATCGCATCAAATTTCTTGATCGTGAAACCGCCCAACGGTCCCATGATCATGGCGCCCATGATCATCGGAATTTCTGTCCCTACGATCACACCCATTGTGGCGATGGCGCCGACTACCGCACCGCGTTCGCCTGCGATCACTTTACCTCCTGTATAACCGACCAACAGAGGGATTAAATACGTTAGCATCGGGCCGACCATCGAAGCGAAGGATTCATTCGGCAAATACCCATCCGGGATAAATAATGCCGTTAAAACTCCCCAGGCGATCAGCGCCCCTATATTCGGCATCACCATGCTTGAGAGCGTACTGCCTAACTTTTGAACCTTTGCCTTCAGCGAGGCTTGTTGTGTCTGTTCCATCTTTTGTTTCTCCCTTCAAACTGTTTCTTTTGATGTCTTTATTGTATGCGCTTCCCTTTCTGGTTTATAGTCGTGCTTTGGCACGTTTATTTGTGCCAGGTCTTGATTCGCGTATTGGGAGCGCCGGCACCGAAATCTGTTTCACTCTTCTCCGGGGAACGGAGGCTTCGCCGGAGTTCGGCCCACATTCTGCTTGTGATCTCCGATAAGCATAGCTTCATCGAAGTTAAGTAGGGTTATTACCGGCAATCTCCGGTTAACGTACTCTTTACCGGAGCTGTGCCCTCATTCCTTCGCGCTCCTCCGGTTAGCAGGCGCAAAAAAAGCAAGCAACATTCCACCGGGTGGGATGCTGCTTGCTTTTTGCACTTATTTTGACTTGTACCTGCTAGCTGTTTTGGAGAATGGTTTGGACCGCCCGCAGATCTTTGGCATCGCTCAACGCCATCACGTTTTCGATATCCGAGCAGAAAAAAGCGATGTCCTGCAAAGCTTCCAATTGTTTTTCCTTGAGGGCCACCACAAAAAGAATGGTTGCGATTTGCGGTTCCTTGTCACTGCCGAAGTTGACGCCGTCAGGCACCTGAATCAAGCAGATGCCTTCTTCTTCAATATAGGGCTTTGCCTCGCTGTCCCCGTGAGGCAAAGCGACAAAATTACCGACATAGACACTCACTTTACGGTGGCGCGCCAGCATCGATTGGATGTATGGCTGGGACACCAAACCTTGCACCACCAGAAATTCCCCGGCGGCGATGATCGCCGCTTCGGCTGTGCTGTAGGTTTTATCCAACAGAATATGCTCATCTTTGATCGTAATCATACGGACTCCTCACTTCTTTTTTACTTTTTGACTTCCTCGATCAGGAGCGCCGACAAAAGTTGGTAGATGATCGCTTCGTTGCCGGAATTGAAAATCTCCATCCCCAGATCGTTCATGATGATCGCTCCACTGATTTTCCCAAGCATCTTAGCGACATTCTCTTCGATCGGGTCAGGGGCCAGCATGACCAGCATCCGCGTCAAGGTCATCGTCTCTTTGTCCATACCGACTATTTCCAAGGGCGTCTGCAGATCAAAGACACAAAAACAAGGCTGCAGGACAGCGGCGTGGGAGGCATGGAACAAAGCAAAATGGGTATTTGGGATCCCAATCGGCGCTTGCTGATAGCGGTTCATCAATTTATCCCGGACTTTTGCCGGGTCCGCAACGATTTCCGAGGAAATGTGTTTCACGGCCAAAGCGACGGTTTCGGAAATGCTGGCGCTGTTTTCCAACGTCTTGACGAAGAAGTGCTTCAGCAACTGGTTGATTTCATCGATGAACGTCATGACTTCCTGATAGTCATCATTTTCGGGCAGGCTCGGTTTCGCCGCGGGTTGAACATGCCGCTTCGTATGATCGATTGCACGGAACGCTTCTTTGAGTTGCTTGATTTCGTCCTCCAAAAGCAACGGGGAAATCAGTAAGTATTTCCCGCTGTACCCCGGCAACAATGAAGTGGAGATGGTCAAATCAAACTTCTCTTCCAGATTCAGTTTTCCGAGGTCGGCTATGCGGAAAAAGACGATCTCATTGATGAACGGAAAATGTTTCCGCAAGCGCATTTCCAGCATCCGCGTCGAGGCCAAGCCGCTCGGGGAAATGCCGGCGATATCCACCGCGATGACTTTCGGGCTGCGTTCGAGGGAATTGGCAAAATGCAGCACCATATAGGCGATCTCCTCTTCGGAGAATTCCTGCTGCGGGAACACCTTCGGCAAGGCCTTGCTGATCGCACCCGCAACTTCCGAATATTGGCCCATGATCCGCTCCAGAATGGGATTGTTGAGGTTCCCTTGATTCAGGATGGCGCGGCTCAACGCCGCGGAAAGGTGCGTCAAGAGCATTTTGTAGAGATTGCTGTCCTCAAAGAAATTGACTTCGGCATCCTGGCTGACGTTTTCAATCAATTGCTTCACTTGATAAGCCAAGCGCGTATCGAAGCTTTCGTTAAAAAAATCGTTGTCCAAGTCACTGAAGAAATCGCCCAACAGGTTAGCGAAGAAAACGACTTCGCTGACCGCGTACAATTGCTTCGTGTGTGCTGCGATTTTGGCAAAAATTTGCTTCGCCAAATCCAAAAGCTCCTTATTGATTTGTCCCGCATAGGAATCTTCCACCAGTTGGCGGCCTCGCGGAACGCGATCCATGGAAATCGTCAGCATCAAAATCAAAAACTCCAGTTTCCGATCACTCAAGTCGGAAAAGCGGGGCTCGACGATTTCCCGCACCAATTTTTGAGCAAAAAGCAGCTGCTCCTGGTTGACAAACTGCATAAAGAAACTTTCTTTATCCTCCAATTCCGAAAAGTGGAAGAAGTGGTACTCGTTGATTTCGATTCCCAGAATATTGGCCAGCAGGAGCCGGCGATACTTTTCGCTGCCGGCAAGTTCATAGCCGCGGTTTCTCGTGATCGTCAAGGGCAGCCGCGCCAAGCGCAGCTCCAGCTGTTTGATGTCGGCAAAAAATGTTGTGTTGCTGATCAAGTATTCATCCAGGAATGTCTGCATGCTGATCGGCTCGTCGCTGTTCAACAGCTGCAGCAAAATGGCATGTTGGCGTTCCGTGGCGGATAATTCGGAAGGCTCATCCTCAGACACAATGGATAGGATTTTTACTTTTGCGGCATCCTCCGCAATCAAGCGGAAACGGCCCCGGCTCTCTTTCTCCAGCTTTGCGCCGATGGATTCCAAAGAAAGCTCGAGATTTGCCAACTCGCGGTAAACCGTACGCTTGCTGACTTTCAGCAGGCTCATCAAGCGTTCCACGGTAACCGGCGAGGCGGAATGCAGCAATTCTTTTAAAATGATGGTCTCTCTAGGAGTTAGAAACATCTGACAAATCTCCCCTTAATAGTTTCTCGTATTTGTTCGTTGCGATAAGATGCCCGACGACCAGCAGCGGACACTCCGGCAGGACATTCTCAGCTGCAAAAGCTTCAGTGACGATATACAGATTCCTTTGATCCGCAATCAGCTGTTCCAATGGCTGCTTTTCGATGTCGACCCTGATATTATGCTTTTCCGCTAAGTTCCGGAACGCTTGCACCGCCATCGTCTGCGAACCCCGCACACCATCCGCATACAAAAAGACGACTTTTTGATAAGGAAGTGTCTCTCCTAGTGCTTCCGGGATCCCTTTTATTTCTTGTTCATCGGTCAGCAGGGCCACAACTCTCGCATACTCTTCCTGGTCCAAAAAATTTCCGATTGTGACAAGTTGTGCGTGAGGGGCTTGGATTTCGGCCAAATGCTTCAACTCATTCTGGGTGATAAGCAAAAGGTGGGGATCATCGTTCACGTGGTAAATGGAAGTGTAGTCCACCGGTATCGAAATTCCGCTCTCCTTCAATTGCTGCCGCATCAGGCTGGCTCCCATGGCACTTGAACCCATACCCGCATCGCATGCGAATAAAATTTTCCGAATTTCCGTCACTTTCGTCACCTTTTCTGAAATTTCTTTTTTTGTCTGGTCTTTCCTGATCACGAAGGCAGCGATCAAAAAACTTACCAGTGTGCTTCCTGCAATGCCGCCAACAACTCCCAGCAGCATCTCTTGCGGCGTATTCGCCAAAATCATCACGATCGATCCAGGGGAAGCCGGAACTTTCAGCCCCACTTGAAACATTTCGAAAATCAAAGTGCCGCTCATACCGCCCAAAATGACGGCTGCAAACAACAGCGGATTCAATAAAACAAATGGAAAATAGATCTCATGGATTCCGCCAAACAGATGGATCATAAAAGCACCACTTGCTGTGGCCCTCAAATCCTTTCGGCTGAACAAGATGAAGGCCAACAGAACCCCCAACCCCGGCCCGGGGTTGGTTTCGATCAAAAACAAAATTGATGTTCCCGCATCCCCCGCCTGTTCAATCCCCAGCGGCGTCAAGATACCGTGGTTGAGTGTATTATTCAAGAACAAAACCTTCAACGGCTCTATAAAAAGGTTGGTGAACAACAGCAGATTCCGCTGGATCAGCCATCCGACAAACAGACCCACTTGCTGCGTGACGCTCGCAATGAAAGGACCGATGAGAACAAGACTCAAATAGCCGAACAGCATACCGATGATTCCCGCCGAAAAATTACGGACCAACATCTCGTAACCCGCTTTGACTTTAGGCAAAAGATATTTATCGAACAGAAAAACGGTCCAGCCAATCAACGGTCCGATTACCATGGCACCCAGAATTTGCGGGTCTTCTGAGTCCACGAGCATACCGATCACCGCAATGGCCGCCACTACCCCGGCACGTTTCTCAATCAATCGTCCCCCGGTATAAGCGATCAGCACTGGGAGGAGAAATTGAATCATAAGGTGATCCATTTCAAGAAAAGAATCTTGGAGCGGCCCCTGAAGATATTGAATAAGCGTCGTAATGATCCCCCATGTGATGAAGACACCCACGTTCGGCATGATCATTCCGCTAAGGTAATGGCCAATTCTCCTTATTTTAGGCAATTCCAAAAGATCTTCCTGTGCATAGGATCGTTTTGATTTTATCATGATCGCACCTCCCTATCATTAACCTGCCAACCTCGCATCACATTGGTTTCGCTTACATTATAACCATAAACTTAAGATTGTGTATATTTGCAATTATTGTTCTAAATGACCGCTCCAAACGACTCATTGAGTCTACTGTCCATCGCCAACCGCTAAATAAAAAAACGCCGTGGAACACTACCCTAGCAGTGTTCCACGACCTAAAATGTTTTACAGTCTCTCTATCTTAGATGCCGATTTCGGCTTTTACGACATTTACGATGCGCATAACGTAGTCATGGCATTTTTCATCCGTTTCAGCTTCAGCCATCACGCGCAACAAAGGTTCTGTTCCGCTTGGGCGCACCAAAATGCGGCCTTTGCCTGCCATTTCAGCTTCCACTTCTTCGATGATTGCTTTCACAGCCGGAATCTCCATTACGCCTTCTTTTTCGGAAACGCGCACGTTCACCAATTCTTGCGGGTAAAGCGTCACTTCATCGGCCAGTTCGGAAAGTTTTTTGCCGGTCTGTTTCATGACATTCAGCAATTGGATACCCGTCAAAAGGCCATCCCCGGTCGTGTTCATTTCCAGGAAGACAACGTGTCCGGATTGCTCGCCGCCCAAATTGTAGCCATTTTTGCGCATTTCTTCAACAACATAACGGTCGCCGACTTGCGTCTTCAAGGCAGTCATTCCTTCAGCTTCCACCGCTAAATGGAAACCCAGGTTGCTCATGACAGTGGAGACGATCGTATTGTGGTTCAGTTTGTTGCGGTCCTTCAGGTATTTTCCACAGATGAACATGATCCGGTCGCCATCGATAATGCGTCCATTTTCATCCACAGCGATACAGCGGTCGCCGTCGCCATCGAATGCCAAGCCGACATCGGCTTTTTTCTCAACGACAAATTTACCTAGGACATCCGGATGCGTAGAACCGACGCCTTTGTTTATGTTGATGCCGTCAGGATTTGCGCCCATCGTAAAGAAATCCGTTTCCAAATCCGCAAAAAGGCGATTGATGATCGGAGAAGTTGCCCCGTTTGCCGCATCCAGGCAGACTGTGATGCCGGAAAGATCATCCGGGATGGTCGTCTGCAAATATTGTGCATATTTCAGGACGCCTTCAGGATATTCATCCACCGTACCCAAGCCGTCTGCGGAAGGTCTCGGCAAATCGTCCCCTTCTTGATCCAAATAGGCCTCGATTTCGTATTCCTGTTCGTCCGACAGTTTAAAACCGTCAGCTCCGAAGAATTTGATGCCGTTGTCGCCTGCGGGATTGTGCGATGCAGAGATCATGACCCCAGCAACGGCACCTTGGATGCGTGTCAGATAAGCGACGCCGGGTGTCGGGATGACTCCCAATTGCAATACTTCGATACCGACCGACAATAAGCCGGAAACCAATGCGTATTCCAACAATTGACCGGAGATCCTCGTATCACGCGCAACCAAAACAAGCGGATGTGCGATATCTTTAGCATGCTGTCTTAGGACATATCCTCCAAAACGGCCTAATTTGAAAGCTAATTCCGGCGTCAATTCGCTGTTCGCAACGCCTCTGACACCGTCTGTTCCAAAATATTTACCCATTACCTGTAATCTCCTTTAGATCTTTCATTTATTTTCTTTGCATGGATTTGTTTGATTTTTGATTTTATGAGCTGCTCTCCGATTGACTCGCTTCGCTGTCCTGATTGTCTGAAGCCGAAGATGCGATGGCGCTGCTTTCGTCGGCGGAAGAGGAGGATTCCCCTTCATCAGTGGTGGCCTCCGAATCGGCTGCGGCCTCGGCAGCATCCGACACGCGGATGTTTACCTTGATTGTGGTCGGCGTAGCCGTCAAAGTGTCATTCGGGACCGGAATCGTGAGTGTTTGGGTGGTGTTGCTCTCCACACCCGTGACACTGACCGGCAGAATCACTTCATCGATATCGGCAAGCACAGACTTATCGCCTGTCAAGGTCACACTGGATTCCCCATCCACTTCAATCGTATAGATTTTGCCTTCAAGCGGCACCCCGATCTGTTGGATGACCAACGGCACTTCTTTCCCGTATAGGGAGATCGGAATCCGGACGGAAATTTCTTGCGGATCGACGGAAACATTCAACTTATTCCCGCTTGCGTCCACTACTTGTATTACAGTATTCATATTCACAGTATTTGTCAAGCCATTTTCAGCCGCAACCGTCACGTAAACACTATCCACACGGCTTATGGTCGAGGCTGGTCCGGTTAACGTCACGGTATCCGCACTCAGTTCCGGAACGCCCGCCAGATACAGCGGATTGACCAATGATTCATCGAAGCGGACTTCCACTGTGCTCTCGATGGCAACCCGCTCTTCAATGACGACATTTACACGCGATGGCGTGATCGCATAGTCGATTTCATTCGAGAGATTTTCGGCGGTCAATTGGATCGTATGGTTGCCTGGCCCCAGTTCATCCAGGTCTTCTGTGACGATGCGGTAATCCGCAGCGGAAATCGTCTGCACGAGTACGCTCTCCGGACCGGTCAGGGCCAACACCACCGTTTCCGGCAATCCTGAAATGAAATACTCGTCCGTGTCGATGTTCACTTGGATTGGGACATTCGAAATGGTCTCACGCTTGCTTGTGCTGATGGAACTGTTGCTGGTGCTCGTGGACCAGCCATAGTTTTCTGAGTAGACATAGGCGAACAACAATAAGGAAATCACGAAAGAGAGGCCTCTGACGACCCACTTGTTTTCCAAAAACTTATCGTCTTGCTGCTTTCTCATTCAGAACCACCCCACTTCGTATTGTCAAAGAAATCCTGAATGAAATTGGTAGTCTTTTCTTCCTCTTCCTCCACGACCAATTGATCCGTCAGGTAGGCGACAAAATCATCGCGGTTCATTTCGCGCAACAGACTCGTCTTATGGGCAATGCTGACGCCCCCGGTCTCTTCCGAAACGATGATCGTGATGGCATCGCTGACTTCACCCAGTCCGATTGCGGCACGGTGCCGCGTTCCCAGCTCCTTCGGGATGAAGGAACTTTCTGATAGCGGCAGATAACTGGCTGCGGTCGCGATTTTGTAATCCTGGATGATGACCGCTCCGTCATGCAAAGGCGTGTTGGGGATGAAAATGTTGATCAGCAGCTGGTTGGTTACCTCTCCGCCGATTCTTATCCCCGTTGCAGCGTACTCATCCAGCAAACCTTGCTGCTCGATGGATATCAACGCTCCGATTTTCCGCTTTGCCATATATTGGACAGCCTTGTCCAACTCCGTCACCAAGCGTTCGCTCATATTGACCGAGCGTTTGGCTTTCTTTCTGAATCCTGTTTTGCCCAGATGCTCCAAACCTCTTCTGATTTCCGGCTGGAACACGATAATGACCGCCACGACACCCCATTGGATGACGCGGTTCATGATCCAATCTATGGTCTGCAACTGAAGCGTGACAGCAGCCAGTTTGATCAGCACGATGATCCCGATACCTTTCAGCAATTGAATGGAACGCGTACCTTTTAAAATCATGATCAACTTGTAGACCAGATACCATACCAATAGGATATCCACTATATCAAAGGCATTGCTCCAGGTGATCACTTCTCCCCAATCGATTGACACATGCGCACCTCCACGTTCAAAGTTATATCGTCAATTATATCACAAATAATCCGACCGAATGGAAGTGATTCCTTGAGAAAGCGCTTCAGGAGCGTTACAATGGAAGCAGATGGGCAATCGATCACAGCTGAAGAATATCGTTTGCAAATCCAGCTCACATTGCTATACTTAGTTTATAATGATTACAATAAGATAATTAATTTAAATTAGGAGGAATTCAAATGAGTATCGATTTTAAGGACCACGGCAAAAAACCTTACGTAGTGAATATCGAGGACGCAACCCTGCAGAACGAAAACTACCGCACCACAATCTGGACCGGCGAAAAATTACAGGTGACGGTGATGACGATCCAACCGAACGATGACATCGGATTGGAAGTCCACCATGGCATCGACCAATTCATCCGCATCGAAGAAGGCGACGGTGTTTGCGTGATGGGCGATTCAGAGGATGATCTATATTTCAAACAGAAAGTATCCGACGATGATGCTGTCTTTGTCCCTGCCGACAAATGGCACAACATCACCAACACAGGGGACAAACCACTCAAGCTGTATACGATTTACGCAGGCCCTGACCACGTGCCCGGAACCGTCCACCCGACCCACGAAGACGCAAAAAACGATCCAAACGAACATTAAATACGAAAAGCAAAACGAGCCCAGGAAATTAATCCCGGGCTCGTTTTTTTCGTGATGATAAAAATCAATCAACCAGTTTCGCCAATTCTTCTTCAGGCAAGTAGAACGATACTTTGCCGCATTGCGGGCAAACAGCCGCTTCCAAAGCCGCTTTTGTGTGTCCGTTCAATGTTTTTTCCTTCGCCAACTCAACAAGATAAACCCCTTGCGAATACAGACCCAGTCCTTCAATCAAACCAACGTTGCAATCTGTGCATTTAGCCATTGTATTTCCCCTGCTTTCTCTTCGATAATTGTCTATTTTTTTGAAACATACGCCTCATCCATCATATCACGTTTTTTTGTTTAAACTTTTTACTAAATTATGAACTTTTCTATCATGACAAGCAGGAATCAATGCCGCAGAATGCAAAAAGACGCCCCAAAATCATCAAAAATGATTTCAGGAACGCCTTTTTAGACAAACTATTCGTTTCCAATGAGCTTCATAAGCTCGTTTGACTGGGCTAGCTGGATTCGAACCAACGAATGACAGAGTCAAAGTCTGTTGCCTTACCGCTTGGCGATAGCCCAATGGTGGAGGGAGGCAGATTCGAACTGCCGAACCCGAAAGAGCGGATTTACAGTCCGCCGCGTTTAGCCACTTCGCTATCCCTCCGTTAGCTTTCCTTAAAAAGCTGACCAATATATGATATAACAGCGGCAATCGATTTTCAAGAGGTTCTTTTCAATTTTTAACAGTTTTTAATGCGGAGGTAACTCTGAAAAAAGCACAAACTTCTGCACTCATAGGTTCCCCGAACGAAAAATCGAAATCAGCAACCAGATGCTGAACAAGCCGGCGATCACAAAGCCCGCTTGCCCCAGGAACTGCCCTCCTGGCGTGCCCGACATGATGGCGGATGACAAAAGCAACCCGGCAACAACCAAAGAAATGACGACGCGGTTGGACATTTTTTTGACGTCCTTCCACTTGTCATCCAGCTGGTCGACGTCGATCCGCAGCATGGTCCTGCCGCTTGCCGTCTGCTTCAGCAGAGCCAACAGGCTGCTTGGGATCTCGCTGCTGTCTTTGATGAAGGCATAGCCCCGCAAAGCCAATTTTTCCGCAGAAAATTTCTGCATCAGCGTCGTAAGCGTAAAACTTTCCTTCAGATAATCCTTCGCGATCGAAATCAGGTTCAACTCAGGGGAAATTTCCAGAAAAACGCCTTCCAGTATCGACAAAGACTTCGCGAGGATTGTCAGATCGCTCGGGATGGCGATGTTATGCCGTTTGAACATCCGGATGAAATCGGTGATGAAAGTGCCCAGGTTCACGTTCAGCATATTGTTCGAAAGGTACATATCGAACAGCAACTCGACATCAGCGTACAGACTGCGTTTGTCAACCCGTCCTTTTGGCGTCCCCAATTCCAGACAGACTTTCACCATCCGATCAAGATCTTTCGAGGCCAAGCCCTGGAGAATATCGTTCAGCGATTTTTTCGTAGGCTCCGACAGATCTCCCATAATGCCAAAATCGATGAAATAGATTTTGCCTTCTTTGACGATCAGGTTGCCGGGATGGGGATCCCCATGGAAAAAGCCGTCGTGGAAAACTTGTTTCAGATAGGCCAGCATCAATTTGCGGCTGATGTCGTCCAAATCATAGCCAAGCAAATCCAACTGTTCGCGGTTGGTGATTTTGGTGCCTTCGATGTACTCTTCCACCAGTACCCTGCGCGTCGTAAGCCCGGAATAGATCTTCGGGACGCCGATGCAGGCGATGTTGGCGTTAAGGTCCCGGAAACGCTGCAGAAGCTGGGATTCATTGCGGAAATCCAGTTCGATCAAGGTGTTCGCCTTCACTTGCTCCAACGCTTCTTTGGGATCGACTACCTCAACCAGTTCCTTCGGGATTTTTCTGCTGAGGCGGATCAGGATATCCAAATCCCGGATCAACAGATCATCGATGATCGGGCGCTGCACTTTCACGACCACTTCCTCCCCGGTACGGAGAACCGCCCGATGGACCTGGGCAATCGATGCGCTGGCGAGCGGTTTTTCATCGATGGACAGGAAGGCTTCGCCTAATGACAGTTTGGTTTCTTCCATAAAGATGCGTTCGACTTCCGCAAACGGGAATTCCGGGGCCTTGTCCTGCAGATGCGCCAATTCTTCGACGAATGCCTGCGGGAGAATGTCGATCCGCGTGGAAAGGATCTGGCCGATCTTGATGAAGCTTGGCCCGAGTTTCTCGAAAGCAAGACGAAGGTTCTCCGGATCTTGATCTTTTCGGCTCGGCTTCACCTGGTTATGGTAAAGGAATTGCAGCCCGTAAGAGGACAGGATCCGGACTATTTCATGCAACCGTTCGTCTCTTGCCATCCTGACCCCTCCTTCAACTTTTACGGTTGCTTATTTGCTCAACAATTGATCCAGTTTGGCGTTGATCGCGTCCATCTTGGCTTCTAGCGCCTCCACATCCTCTTTTTTAGCGAACGGCAGATTATCGAGTTCCGCTTTCGTCGCCGGCACGATGCCCGAGGCTTTTCGGGTCAACTCCGTCTGCAGCTCTTTTCCTTCCTGGACCGTAACGCGCCCTTTTTCGACCATCTCATTGATCAGCTTTTCAGCCTTCTCGATCGAAGTGGAAGTGATGCCGACACCTGCTAAGAAAATCTTCTTTAATTCATCCATTTTAATCTCTCCTTTGATTGTTGAAATGGGAAAATCCGAAAAATCTTAGTGCTCATGGAAATGTTCATGCTCCGGGTGGCTGTGTTCGTCTTCTTTGTTGCGGCGGATGCTGAATTGTTCCGGAACCGGATCGTAGCCGCCTTTGACGAAAGGATGACATCTGAGAATGCGTGCGATGCCCATTAGGCTGCCCTTGATTGCGCCATGTTTTTGGATGGCTTGGACCGAATAGTTCGAGCAGGTCGGGTAATACCGGCAGCTCGGTGGGAACAGTGGCGATATAAATTTCTGGTAACCACTTATCAAACCTATAAAAATTTTTTTCATGGCGGCTTCCTTTCTGGCTCTATACTGCTATTTTACCCTTTTTCTCCCTAAAATAAAATAATTGCGTATCATAATAAAAGGACTTCCGCTTCCGCTATTTTTTTTCGGAACTATTTGGTAGAATACCTATATATCGGCGCTTGCCGAAATGCAAATACAAAAGAGGTTGAGCACTAATGAATCCACAAAAAAATAAAACGTACCGCATCGCCATTCTTGGCATTCTGTCTGCGTTCATCATCATCCAGACATTCGTTCCCTTCCTGGGCAACATTCCCATTCCACCGCTGAATCCGACCATCATCCACATCACGGTCATCGTAGCCGCTTTCGTCCTGAGCACGAAGGATGGCATGCTGATCGGACTTGTCTGGGGCTTGGCGCGCATGGTCAAAGCCTACACCCTGCCGGCATCCCCGTTGGATCTGCTGCTCTGGACCAATCCGATCATCGCAGTCGTGCCGCGCGTCATGGTAGGGCTTGTGGCAGGACTTGTTTTCCATGCTTTCCTGAAACGCAAACAGGAAAAACGCGGGATGGTCATCGCAGCCGTTTTGGGCTCGCTGACCAACACAGTGCTTGTGTTGGGATTCATAGCCCTCTTCTACGGCAATGAATACGCCACAGCCCTGAATGTCGATCCGTCCAACTTGTTGAAGGTACTGGCCGGCATCGTCGCAACCAACGGACTCGGCGAAGCCGTCGCAGCCGGGTTTATTGCGCCGTTCATCGCAACTGCCTTGATGAAGGTCAGAAGAAAATAAGCGTAAAAAAACGATGCGCCCCCGTGGCTCATCGTTTTTGTTTTGGATTTTATTGCAATACCGGCTGAATGGCTAACCAGCCTTTGATGAGCGTCGGCATGTTCAGAAACACCCAAGTCACAATCGATGCTCCACCGATGCCATAGAAGTACAGGGTAATCGGCTTGAACAGGAGGAAAATGACTAGGAAACGCTTCATGGACATTTTCGTCAGACCGGCGACCATGCAGAGAAAATCATCCGGGAAGCCGGGAAGCGCAAAGGCTGAGGCCATCAGCCATTCGAAACGATTTCCTTTTATCAACCAACCATAATATTTTCTGTAGGTTTCTTCCGAAACGAATGCTCTTACGAATGTTTTCCCATATTTGCGAGCCAAGATGAAATTGATGATCGAACCGATCAACACACCGATGAAACTGTATGTGAATCCCCAAAGCGGACCGAAAACAAGTGGAGCCACTACGATTGTTACTCCGCCCGGAATGATGGGATAGACGACCTGAATGATTTGGATCAGCAAGAAAATGATGGGTGCATAAATGCCCATTCCATCCAACATCGCTTTCAAACTGCCTTCAGCTTCAAAGAAGCCTGTCCGATAGATCCAAATGCCTAAGAGAAGTGTCGCAACGGTTCCCGCTACCGTCAAAATCTGGACGATCTTGCGGTTGAATGCAATCCCTTGATGGGTGGTGTTCTCCAATTCCACTTCTTCACCTCTTATCACTTTTTGGTGTTGCCCTACTTCCGATTATACCCGACAAACATAAATTTCCTGTGAATTTACCTTATCGATTCCGTGAACCGCACACGCTGACAACGCTTCCTTTTTTCGTGTCTTCAGTATAATGCAACTAATGTGTGCCCGCCTCTGACTAAAGTCGGATTTTCTTCCCCGATTATAAACACTTCCCGACATTTTGTCCATAAAAAGAAAATTAAGATTTTCTTAGCAGGAAAAAGTAAAGCTGCCTTGCGCTTACAGGCGGCTCCGGCTGGAAAAATCCCGGCAGCTATGATACTTTCAATGTATAGAAACTTTTATAAGATAGGTGATTTATGGCAACAACATTCTCAAAGAACATCCGATCGACTTTGGCCAGTTCTTTCATAAACAGTTTGATCTATTCCTGCACGATCCCATTCCTAGTAATCTATCTGGCCGGCATCTTCAATGCGCAGCTGACCGGCCTGCTCGTCATGACAAACGTGATCGTCAGCTTCTTGGCCGGCATCGTCGGCGGTTATCTGGCGGATAATTTTCAAAGAAAGAAAATCCTGTATCTTTTCCAGAGTCTGTATGGAGGCTCTTTGCTTTTGATTGCCCTCAGATTTTTAGGCCTGCTTTCGGCAGATGGGTGGTTGATTCTCGGTTATCTCGTCTGCGGCATTTCCTTCAATCTCTATTCACCTGCATACGATGCCGTACTGATGGACTGCACCACCGTCGAAAATCGGAAACAGGCCTACCAATGGCAATATTGGACCTTCAATTTGTCGATGGCGCTAGGCTTTTCGCTTGGCGGGTTCCTTTTTCAGCACTTCCTGTTCCAACTGTTTCTGGTGGCCGGTATAGCGCAACTGGCGATGGCCCTGTTGTTTCGGAGCCAGTTGGACTACACCAATGCCACCGCTCAGAAACAGCATAACAACAGACTGAAGGACCTATTTTCGAACTACAGCATCGCCGCTAAAGATACCCGTTGGCTCTTTTTGATCCTTGGCATGGCGCTTTTCAACACGGCCGAATTTTCGCTGAAGACCTACACCGCCGTCCGGCTTTCGAAGGAGTTCGAAACGCTGACGCTCTTCACGGTTCCGATCGATGGCGTCAGGATGCTCAGTCTGCTGCAGGTCCTCAACACGCTGCTTGTCGTCGGCTTCACTTTCTTGGTCTCGCGCTTCACTGAAAAGAGATCCGAAAAGGCGACGATCCTTTACGGACTTGTGGTCTGTGTTGTCAGCTATGGTTTGATTGCCATCATGAACAATATCTATATCCTGATTCCATTAATGATCTTGGCGACCATCGGCGAGTTGGCTTCCTCCCCGAACATCAATGCCCGCAAAGTCGACCTTGTCCCTGAAGATAAGCAAGCTTCTTATCTGGCCTTCAGCTCGCTCTCTTACCAAGGCGCTGACCTGTTGGCCGCTTTTGCATTGACGCTCAGCGGGTACATCTCGGCCGGTTTCATCGCCGGCTACATCATCATTTTGGGCTTGGTCGGCACCTCGCTCACCGTCAGCAGTCTGTACGGGCGCAAAAATAAAGTAATATAAAGTAATATGGAGAAATTTATCCTTCCGCTGAAGCGCTTATTGTTCCTGTCGGTACTCCGACAAAGGAGGCAATCATGATGGAAATCGTAAAATGGCTCAACGACACGATCATCTGGGGCATCCCCATGCTGGTCCTGATGCTGGGGACCGGGCTGTATCTGACTGTCAAGACCAAAGCCGTCATCTTCACCCGCTTCGGGACAGTGATGGCCAACACGCTGAAGACGGTTTTCCGGAAGCCGAAGGAAATCGAAGCCGGCACAATCACACCTTTCCAAGCGGTCTGCACGGCTCTGGCCGGAACGGTCGGGACCGGCAATATCGTCGGGGTGGCCGTTGCCATCAGCGTCGGCGGACCAGGCGCCATCTTTTGGATGTGGACATCCGCTATCCTCGGCATGGTCACGAAATATGCGGAAACCACCCTAGCGCTCGCCTACCGCGAGAAAAACGCAAAAGGTGAATATGTGGGCGGCCCGATGTATTACATCAGCAAAGGCCTGGGTTTTCCCAAGCTGGCCTATCTGTTTTGCTTGTTTACGGCCTTTACCTCGATCGGCGGCGGCAACATCGTCCAAGCGAACGCCGTAGCCGGCAGCTTGAGGGATGCTGTGTCAATCCCTGCTTGGGTAAGCGGACTGCTCTTGGGTCTTTTTGTGGCCTTGGTCGTAGTGGGGGGCATCAAGCGGATCGCAAGCGTCGCGGAGAAATTGATTCCCTTCATGTCGCTGATTTACACAGGCGCGGCCATCTTTATCCTGATTGTGCAGCGTAATCAGATCCCCTCCGCTCTCGCCACGATTTTCACGGATGCCTTCACCGGCACGGCGGCTGTCGGTGGCTTTACGGGAGCTTCCTTGATGTATGCCGCCCGGATTGGTGTAGCACGCGGAGTGTTCACGAATGAAGCCGGCCTCGGCAGCGCACCGATTGCCCACTCCACAGCCAACACCGACCATCCGGCGCGTCAAGGCTGTTGGGGGGCTTTCGAAGTCTTCTTCGATACGATCATCATGTGCACCATCACTGCCCTAGTGATCATCATCAGCGGAACCTGGAAAGACGCCTCGATCGATGGCACGGAGATGTCCAACCGCGCATTCAGCGCCGTCATCCCAGGCGGGGAATACATCATTTCCATCGGCATCGTCCTTTTCGCCTTCGCGACCATCATCGCTTGGTACTACTATTCAGAAAAAGCGATCGAATTCATCGCCGGCCAAAAAACGATCTTTGTCTATCGGATCCTTTTCATCGGGTCCATCGTCTACGGAGCCACAGCGACCGTGGATGTCGTCTGGGAGATTTCCGATTTGTCGAACGGGCTGATGGCGATCCCGAATCTGATCGCTTTGATCGGCCTGGTCGGACCTATCGTCGCATTGACGAACGATTTCTTCGCTGATCCCGGAACGATCCGGCCGAAAGATCAATCCTATGAATCTCTCCTTCAAATCAAGCCCGACATCCTATCCGGCAAGAATAAGAAATGAATGCCTGAGACTACCGTTCAGTGAAGCCGTATAGCGTAAAGAAGAGGAACTCGAGCACGCTCGAATTCCTCTTCTTTATTTTTCTTCGTCGCGGGCGATTCCCAGAATGCGCTGCTGCCGTTCCTCGATGTTTTGCCGGTCCAATCTTTCCGTGAAATTCGGCCCCGTCAGATTGGACAAATAATTGCTGTAATCCTTTATGTAGCTCAATTTCTTCGGATGCGCGGCATAAGCAACCGTCAGCAACGAATCAAACAGGGCAACTACTCCGGAAATATCCGTCTTCATGTAATGGATCAACTGCCAATAGCTTTCATATAAGTCTTTGGAGAAATTATTGAAATCATAGAACACACAGCCGCTATATCGCAATGTTTCCTCATCGAAGTCCTTCTTTTCCTCTCCCATCAAAACAAATCTTCCGGGTAGACGGGCAAACTTGGCATCCAACAAGGCCTTGTAATGCAGGATGTGAATCGCAGTGTTCGGATCGTTGATTCCCGGCGAAACTGCCCGCAGCGCAATCTCAATCATTTTTTTACGGGCAAAATTCGGATCGAACATCGTGGAGGGCTCCGTTTCGTAGGTCAAGCTGTGGTTCAGCACTTCCTGCAGCCGCGGCTCGGCCTCCAATTTCCGGTTCGTGTGAAAAATGGCCAACGGTTCATTGACAGAAAGAAATTCCCCAATCCTGAAGCGCAATACCGTGATCCCCTCAAATTCTGTGCTCAGCTCCACCAAACGATCGAAGTTGATGTATTCCACATAACCATTCCTATCAGCATGGACCGTGTACTGATGCAAAGTCTCTAATTGGGGCAGATGGTCAAACACCGGTTTCTCCTGAAAGTATGCGATCGTCTCATCGACTATCGTATCCGCCTCTTTGTAGATTTTATTCACCAGTTTTTCCAATTGCACGGATGTTGCGACATTATAGACAAACTTTATGAAGTAGACGACACAGGCTAGGGCATAGACGAGGGCGACCGTCGCGGAAATGACCAACTGTTCATTTTCCGAACTGCGCATAAAGAATAAGGATGAAAGACAGTAGATGAAGCCCCCCAGAAAAATTCCCAACGTCTGCATGGAGGTCTGGTGCAAAAGAAAATTTTCCACCGTCCGCGGACTGAAGTTGGAGGAGTAGAAGGAAATGACTGACAGCATCGTAGCAAACGTGAAGGTGGCCACCGAGAAGAGGGATCCTGCCAACAGGCTCAGTATGGATTTGGCCAAGTTGACGCTCGTCAGCAAAAAGGCCGGAAAATAATCAAGCGCCGTGATCAACCGCGTGTCGAGCAGAATGACACCAATCGCCAGCACGAACGCAAAGAGGACACTGCCTCCCAAAGTAATCCACATCCGTTTTTCTTCAAACGTCAATCGGAATGCCTGCAGCACATCCCTCACCCCTTTCAGGAAAAGTCCTACTTGTTGTTTCCTTCATCATACCATAGGCCCCTTCCATTGAAAAAAATATGGTATGCAAAGAAGGATACCATTCCGGAAAAGTACAAAAAACATTTCAAGCGCTTCCATTGAATGCTATGATGTACCTATCAAAAAAATGGAGGAAACCCTATGATCCATATCCTGTTATGCTGCGGCGGCGGATTTTCATCCAGCGCGCTGGCGGCAAAAGTAAAAAAAGACATCCAGCAATACCAGTTGGAAGACCAATTTGAAATCGAATTCTCCCCGTTCATGATCGCCGAGGAAAAAATGGATCGGTTCGATATTGTTGTTTGCTGTCCGCACCTGACTTATGACGTCAAAAAGATGGTCAAAAACACCAATCCCGACAAACCCATCTACATCTTGCCACCGCGCATGTACGGCTTGATCGATATCCGCGAATTGTCGACCGATGTTCTGGATGTACTCGAAATGTACAACCAGCAGCCTATAAACCCTGTCCATTTTCCTGGTGAAGAAAACATCATGCGCGTGAAGCGTTCTGTAGCCTACCGCCGCAGCAACGTCTCCTGAAAAAACCTAAGAACAACCGACTGAGGATGCGTTGCAGCCATCCCTGTGATCGTGCTGTCCCCTGCCCAAGTCAGTCGGGCCGGTTCCTTGATTTTTTTCTTGTCCATGTTAACCAGGAAGTGCTGCTGATCGTTTTTTTCCAAATTTGCTGCCTTCTTCATGAATGCCGTTCACTCAATAGATACGTATTCTGGAGGCAATTTCTTTTTCAACAAATATGAAATTTTTTTCGGCTAAAAATTTCAAAAAAAAACAGATATATCAAGCATCCCGAAAGACTTGATATATCTTAAAAAATGATTATGCCGGCTGCAGGATTTGAACCTGTGACCTCCGCGTTACGAGTGCGATGCTCTACCAACTGAGCTAAGCCGGCCTTGCGATGGATTCACTCAACAAGTGAACCACAACACAACAAATTATAAATAAATTTTGTCGATTTGTAAAGAGGACAATTTCGTCAAATTGAAATTGTCCTCTTTGCATACCTAGAAAAATCCCTTTACAGAGGTCAGCACGACAACAACAGCTTCCGTAAAAACTTTTAATCTTTAGCAGCCTTATTCCTTAATTCATGGATACGCTGCAAATCATATGGCGTTTCCTGATAAACGAAGTAATTCAGCCAATTCACGAAGAGGATATTGGCATGACCGCGCCATCGTACCACCGGACGCTTGCTCGGATCGTCATCAGGGTAATAATTGATTGGGATATTGATGGGCCGATCCAAAGCGACGTCACGCTTGTACTCCTTATCGAGCGTATCAAAATCATATTCGGCATGACCCGTCACAAACACAAAACGGTTGTCCCTGCTGCGGACAACGCTGACCCCTGCCTCTTCGGATATCGCAAGGATTTCAAGCTCACTGCAGGCCTCTATATCCGCTTTGCGGACATCAGTATGGCGGGAATGCGGCATGAAAAATTCATCATCAAAACCTCGGAGCAGCATCGTTCTGCTGTCGGTGATCTTGTGCTTGAACACACCGAACAGTTTCTCCTTCAGAGGGTACTTCCCGATATTGTAGTGATGGTACAGACCCGCTTGGGCTCCCCAACAGATATGCATCGTTGAGAAAACATGGCTGGCTGACCACTCCATGATGGACACCAATTCCGGCCAATATTCCACCTCTTCAAAGGCAAGATTCTCCACAGGCGCACCAGTGATGATCATGCCATCAAAGTATTGATCCTTGATGTCCGAAAAGGTCTTGTAGAAATAGTCCAAGTATTGCTCGGAAACATGCTTAGAATCATAGCTTTCCATCCGCAATAAGGATACTTCCACCTGCAGGGAAGTGTTCGAAAGCAAACGGATGAACTGGGTTTCCGTGGCTTGTTTTGTGGGCATCAGATTCACGATGATGATTTTTAACGGACGAATATCCTGGGTGACGGCCCTAAGTTCGTCCATGACGAAGATATTCTCTTTGGCCAACTCTTTGATGGCGGGCAAATCCTTCGATACTTTGATCGGCATATTTTCCACTCCTTTATAATTAAACAGTTCCTCTTGGCTCTTCAACAGCTCGCTTATGCACAAAAAAGCTCCCCTCACCACAGTCTTGCGACCATGGGACGAAAGCTTCGCGTTACCACCCATTTTTATAAGGATCTCACAATCCCTACCTCAAAAAGTACATAAAGTGATTGCGTGATCGCATATCCCTTTTATACTCTGCAGAATATCGCCTGCTTACGTAATCGAGCTGATTATTCACCCGATTAAAGGCTCCAAGACCATCTTCACTCTGTTCCGGTACGCTCCCTTTCACCAAATCAGGAGCTCTCTTTACGTACTTCCCAAAGTTACTCTTCTCATCGCTGCCCATGCTATTGTCAGATAAGACTTGTATTAATATAGTTAAAATTATCATCATTTCTTAATCTTGTCAATAGGTAAAACCGATCACAGTTGAACTCTTCGGAAACAGGCTCACTAACTTTAGCGGATTTCTCCGCAACAAAAAATAGCGAGCCGGAACTACTTCCCCTAATTCCGACCCGCTACTCTCATCTATATTAAAATAAGAGAGAACAGTTTTATATTTCTGCCTTGATATCGGCATACTTTTCGCGTTTGCGATCGAACATCGCCACAACATATGAGCAGCGCGGAACAATTTTTTTGCCTTCAGCCCGCATTTCTTCAACAAGGCGGTCCAGTAACATCTCAGCGACACCTTGTCCTCTCAATGAGGAATCAACATAAGTATGGTTGGCTATGACTTTATCTTCGCCATAAGGTGCATAAGTAATTTCAGCTATCATACATTCATTTTCATCATTCAAAGCGAAGCCATTTTTGGTCTTAACAAGATCTTCCATGCTTTATTCCCCCTCACCTTCTGACAACTATCCTTAAACATAGTTTAGCACGGTTCCCAGATTTTATATAATAAATCGACTCAAACCGGGTAAGCCCAGAGGCAAACAAAAAAGGCAATCGACATTTGCATCGACAGCCTTCTGATTATTTATATAAAAACATGCGCGGCAATGTCCTACTCTCACAAAGGGAAACCCTTCACTACAATCGGCGCTAAGAAGCTTAACTTCTGTGTTCGAGATGGGAACAGGTGTGACCTTCTTGCCATCATCACCGCACATGGTGATTCTGATATATATGTTTTATTTCAAAAAAAAAAGCGCGGCAACGTCCTACTCTCACAAAGGGAAACCCTTCACTACAATCGGCGCTAAGAAGCTTAACTTCTGTGTTCGAGATGGGAACAGGTGTGACCTTCTTGCCATCGTCACCGCACATTTT